>NZ_JASITE010000008.1 GCF_030767025.1 Nocardia sp. CC227C
CGGGCTTGGGCGCGGGGGTCTGCGCCGGGCTGGGACGGGGGCCGGGGCGCGGTCCTCCGGCGGCCGGGGCGGACGGCTTGGCAGCCGGACGCGGGGCCTGGGAGGGACCGGGCTTGGTGGCGCCCTTACCGGCGTTGCCGTTCGCGGGGGCGTTCTTCGACGCGAACGACTCGCGCAGGCGGCGTGCGACGGGTGCCTCCACCGTCGATGACGCCGACTTCACGAACTCGCCCTGCTCCTTGAGCGTTGCGAGTAGTTCCTTGCTCGTGACACCGAGTTCTTTCGCCAACTCGTGCACGCGGGCCTTGCCTGCCACTGCTCTCCTCACTGAGAGGTCGAGCGTGGCACCCATCCGTCGTTAGGTGATGGGGAACCCGCACGACCTCCGGTTATTTCCGATGGCCGATCATCGCTGGGACTTCACGGTGTGCTCATGAGTGCTCGTGCCTGTTCTCTACGTACTGCTCCAGGGCTGAGATATCCAGATTTCCGGACACTCGTAGTGCTCTGCCGAATGCTCGGCGCCGAACTGCCGTGCTCAGACAGGCCGAAAGGGGGTGCAACCAGGCACCCCGTCCGGGAAGTCTGCGCCGCGGATCGGGAACGACCGCAGCCGAATGCTCTCCATCCACATCCTGCGCCACGACCCGCAACAGATCGGCGGCCAGCTCGCGTTTCCGGCATCCCACACATGTCCGCACGGGTGCCGGTCGTTGATCCCGGACCCGCGCGGAGTGCGAAGTAGCCGAAGACTCGCGCTGAGCCTGCGTCAACTCTACCTCCACCGTGTCCCGATCTCCGCATCCGTCCTTCTCGGAAGTTACCAACATGTCATCCGGAAGGTCTGTTCCGCGAATCTCTGCGCTGGTGAGAGCCTATTCGCGGGACATTGTGATCACCCTCGGTGATGCGCCTCCGTACGGGGTGCGCCCGCCGCATCCGGGGCGGCGTCACTGCGGATGTCGATGCGCCAGCCGGTCAGGCGGGCGGCCAGGCGGGCGTTCTGCCCCTCCTTGCCGATCGCCAGTGACAGCTGGAAGTCCGGCACCACCACGCGGGCGGCACGGGCGTCGGGGTCGACGATCGTGACGGAGACAACCTTCGACGGCGACAGCGCATTCCCGACGAAGGCCGCCGGATCGTCGGCGTAGTCGATGATGTCGATCTTCTCGCCCGCCAGCTCGCTCATCACATTGCGCACACGCTGACCCATCGGGCCGATGCACGCGCCCTTGGCGTTGACGCCGGACACGGTGGAGCGCACCGCGATCTTGGAGCGGTGTCCGGCCTCGCGGGCCACCGCCACGATCTCGACCGAGCCGTCGGCGATCTCGGGCACCTCGAGGGCGAACAACCGGCGAACGAGGTTCGGGTGGGTGCGCGAGAGGGTGATCTGCGGGCCGCGCGGGCCGCGGGAGACGCCGACCACGTAGCACTTGATGCGATCGCCGTGCTCATAGGTCTCACCGGGCACCTGCTCGGCGGGCGGGATGAGCCCCTCCGCGCCGTGCGCCTCGCTGCCGATGCGCACCACCACGGTGCCGCGGGCGTTCATCCGGGCGTCGCGCTGCACGACACCGCCGACGATATCGCCCTCGTGCGTGGAGAACTCACCGAAGGACTTCTCGTTCTCGGCGTCGCGCAACCGCTGCAACACGACCTGGCGGGCGGTGGTGGCGGCGATGCGGCCGAAGCCCTCGGGGGTGTCGTCCCATTCGGAGACGACATTGCCGTCGGCGTCCAGTTCGCGCGCCATCACCCGCACCACACCGGTCTTGGGGTTGATGTCGATGCGGGCGTTGGGCTGGTGGCCCTCGGTGTGCCGGTAGGCGGTGAGCAACGCGGACTCGATCGCGGAGATCACCGTCTCCATCGAGATTCCCTTGTCGGCGACAATCGCGCGCAGGGCTTCGATTTCGATGTTCATTCCACGATCCCTTCGGTCGGTGAAGCGGACGCTGCCACTGCTGTCTCTTCGGATACTTCGGGTACCTCCTGGGCACCGGGCTGGGGACGACCCGGTGCGACTCCCCCCGCCAATTCCAGCTCGGCCGCGCCGGGTGGATTGAACTCCACCTGCACGACGGCCGTCTCGATATCGGCCAACGGCACCGTCACCCGGTGCGGGTTCCGCCTGCCGCCGAGCACCAGGGCCACGTCGGTCTCGGTCTCGGTCACGGCCCCGACGCGGGCCTCGAACTTCGGCTTGCCCTCCGGTGATTCGGTGCCGGGGCGCATTGTGACGGCGACTTTTCGTCCCCGGGCCCGCCGCCAGTGGCGGGGCGCGGTGAGGGGGCGGTCGACGCCGGGTGTGGTGACCTCCAGGAGATAGGGGGTTTCTCCGAAGTCACCGGCCTCGTCGAGCAGCGCCGAGAGTTCCGAACTCAGCTCCGCCACGGCGTCCAGATCGGTGGGGCCGTCGCTGTCGACGATCACCTTGATCTTCGCCTGCTCTGTGCCCGCAGCCGCGATCTCGACGCCTTCGAGGTCGAATCCTCGGCGTTCGACGGGCTCAGCAACTAGCTGGCTCACCCTTTCCTCGGTCGGCATCGGCATGTGGGGCGGCTCCTGGTTCAGTTGTGGCGGGTTGAGTTGTCGGTATCGATACAGGTGGGGCCGGTATCGAACGGGTAGAGCGGTGTCGGCGGGCAGCCACGGCGAAATACCCTGCCAAAGGTCTAGCGTAACGCGCTGAAAGAGTGTAAAGGACCAGCCAACGGCCCCGGCTTTCGCCTCGTCGCACCGGCCGCACCGTCGGCGTGTCCATTGCGACGCGCCCGGTGGGGGCCGATATCGATCGAGATCACAGCCTATCCGAGGGGACTGGCGGCGCGGGTCCGCTCGGCGGACTGGCACCATGGATCCGTGCCCAGCAGCCTCCGCCGACATGCGGCCGATCTCACGGTCCACGCCGACCGCTCGACACCGTGTCCCAGCTCACCGTCGTTCACCCTGGACCGCCGCGGCCTGCTACGGCTGGCCGGTGGCGGCGCGCTCGCGGCCGCCGCGGTGGGCGTGGTCGCGGGATGCGCGCAGGATGCCCCGGTCGCACCCGATCCGCTTGTGGCCCAGGAGACCTCGGCCCGCGCCGACGCGGTGGCCGCCACCGCTGCCATCGCGGCGCTGCCCGAGCGGGCCGCGGCACTGCACGCCGTCGCGGAGCAGCGCACCGCGCACGCCGATGCGCTGCGTACCGAGATCGACCGTGTCGTAGGCGTTTACGGCGACGGCACCACGCCCGCGCACCGCACGCCGCCGGTCACCCCCACCGCCCCGGCGACCCCGCCCGCGCTCACCGAGCTGCGCACCGCGCTCACCGACTCACAGCGCTCCGCCGCCGAGTTGGCGGCCACGCTGTCCGGGTATCGCGCCGCCCTGCTCGCCTCCATCAGCGCCGCCTGCGCCACCCACGCGGGGGTCCTGCTCGCATGACCACCGCCGACCAGCAGGCGCTCACCACCGCGTTGAGCGCCGAGTACGCCGCCGTCTACGCCTACGGCGTCATCGCCGCCTACGCCAATCCCGAACGACTCCAGGTGGTTTCGGAGTTCACCGCCGCGCATCGCGCCCGCCGCGACGCCACGGTGGAACTCCTGAAGTCCCTGGGCGCACCCGTCCCCGCACCGGCCGCCGCCTACACCGCCCCCTTCCCGGTCGACGATCCGATCCCGGCCGCGAACTTCGCCGTGGCCGTCGAATCCGACGCCGCCGCGGCGTGGCGCTCGGTGGTGGAACGCGCCGCCACCGAGGATCTGCGCCGCACCGGTATCGAGGCGCTCACCGAGACGGCGGTGCGGCTGGCGACCTGGCAGGCGATACTGGGCACCGATCCGGCCACCGTCGCCTTCCCGGGCCAGTAGACGGCCGCCTCCATCCAGCCCGCCGGTCGAGCGACCGGATCTTCCGAAGTTTATGACCTACTCCGACGCCATCTCCTTCGACTTCCCGTTCCCCATCGACATTCCGTGGTCCGAACTCGAGTCCTGAACGCAGCCCGCTACGTGTTCAGGTATTGAACACCTGTGTGTCGCTGGATGTTTCACGGGTTCGGGTAGACAGCTTCGGAACGTGTCGGTGGGTGTATCCGGCTGGCGCGCGGATGATCTGGTGCGAGGCTGAGGAGATAGCCGGTGACGGTCGAAACCCCCCGAGTTACTGCCCGCGAGGAGAAGGCGCTGGCGCAGATGCGGGAGCGGCTGGTGGATGCCTACGGGCAGGCGCATTCGGTGGAGCGCGTCGAATCCGCGGTGGGGGAGGCGAGGAAGCGGTTCGAGGGGCGCAAGATTCGGGAGTTCGTACCGATTCTGGTGGAGCGGATCGTGCGACGGGAGCTGGAAACCGGCCACGGGGTGGACGCCCCGGGGCAGATGGTCGCCCACACCGGCGCGGCGAACGAGGCACGCGCGGCGGGGAACGAACCACGCGCGGTCGCGAACGAAACGGGCGCGGGGGCGAACGAAACAGGTGCGACGACAAGCGAAACAGGCACGGGGGCGGGTACGCCGCGCCACGCGCGGACCGGGGCGGGCGAGACCGGAGCCGCCGGAGCCGTGGGGGCGCAGCGGCAGGTCGCGCAGCGAGTGCGGGCCGTGAACGTGCGCGACAGGCGGGTACTGGCGGCCACGGCCGTCGCGGTGGTGGCCGTCGCCGCCGTCGCGGTGACGGCCGGGGGCGACGGGTCGGAGTCCGGGCCGGTGACGCCCGCTCCGGCGAACCTCACCACCGTGCGGGGTGTGATCGGGTCCGAGAAGGCGGCGTTCTTCGGTGATCCCCGTGTGATCGAGACGCTGGCGGGCCACGGCCTGACGGTGGAGGTGGACCCGGCGGGGTCGCGGCAGATCGCCACCTCGGTCGACCTGGCGGACTACGACTTCGCGTTCCCGTCGAGTTCCGTAGCGGCGGAGCGCATTCAACGACAGGTGGGGGTGAGCGCGAAGTACACGCCGTTCTCCTCCCCCATGATCGTCGCGACCTTCCGGCCGATCGTGGAACTGCTCACGGCTGCGGGTGCGGTGCGGCCCGGGCCGACGCCGGTGCTGGATATGGCGAAGTACCTGGACCTGGTCGAGCGGGGCACGCAGTGGGACCAGTTGCCGGGCAATACCGCCTATCCGGTGCGCAAGCACATGCTGATCTCCACCACCGATCCGCGCACCTCCAACTCCGCCGCCATGTACCTGGCGGTGGCATCCCATGTGGCGAACGAACATTCGGTGGTGCGCGGGGCCGTGGCCGAGCAGCACGCGCTCTCTCGGGTGGCCCGGCTGTTCACCCGGCAGGGCTACACCGAGAACAGCAGTGACGGCCCCTTCCGGGAGTACCTGTCGACCGGGATGGGCACCACGCCACTGGTGTGGGCCTACGAGGCCCAGTACGTCGAGGCGGCGGTGCGGGGGGAGCTGAAGCCGGACATGGTCATGCTGTACCCCTCGCCGACAGTGGTGTCGCACCACACGGTGGTGCCGCTCACCGACCACGGCGATCGCCTCGGCGCCCTGCTGTCCACCGATCCGGAACTGCAGCGGCTCGCCGCCGAGTACGGTTTCCGCACCGGCGACGCGGCACTGTTCACGGAGGTCGCCGAGCGCGGCCGGGTGCCGGTCACCGCGAACCTCATCGACGTGGCTGATCCGCCCAGCTACGAGACGCTGGAGCGACTGCTCGACGGAGTCGCCGAGTCGTACAACTGAGTCCCGAGGCACGCCCAGCCGCTGAGCCCCGACACACGCTCGGCCACTGAGTTGCGACGCACGCCCGGCCACCAAGTTGCGAGGCACGCCCGGCCACCGAGTCCTGGGCACGCCCGGCCACGATTCCGAAACAGGCTCCGCTGCACCTCCGGATTCGACGACCCGGGTCCGCATCCGACCGGGCTCGACAACGCGATCGGGCTCGACGACCCGACCCGGCTCGACGACCCGACCGGGCCGATGCGACTGAGTTCGACAACGCGGCAGCTCTCTGCCGAGCTGCCGCGATCGAGGGCGCAGACAATCTGCCGCACAGCGGAATTCGCGCGGTCGCCGGGCACGAGCGCTATCGCGTCGGGCACCGATCGTGCCCCGCGCGACATGCGCGTGCGGGCTCGACGATCCATGCGCGCCTGGACCGATCACCCCTACCGGAGTACATTTAGGTCATTCGTACAGGGCAGTCGTACAGGCAAATGCCGACATGGCTGGCCACAGCGGTTACCGAGAGGTGCGGCACATGGTTTCACCAGCGGCGATGCGCGGGCACGAAGTGCGGGAGCGATTGCGGCGGACGGCGGTCACGCTCATCCCCGAACGTGGGTGGACCGCGGTGAGCACCCGGGTGCTGGCCGAACGCGCCGGAGTGAACCCCAGCGTCGTGCACTATCACTACTCGTCGCTGCAAGCGCTGCTGACCGAAGCGGTGACCGGGGAGCTGCGGGCGGCCACCGCTCGCATGACGGCTCTGCTCGACGGCGCCGCCACCCCCACCGACGCCGTGGACGCCCTGCTGGCGATCACCGCCACCTACACCGACGACAATCCGGCCACCCTGCTCTTCACCGAGACCGCCCTGGCCGCCACCCGGGACGCGAGCCTGCGCGCGGCCGTGGCGGCGGTACTGGACGAATTCGTGACCCGGCTCGGCGACTGGTTCGCCGAGCACGGCGTCGCCGACCCGCACCGCGCCGCGGCGGCGGTCATGGCGGCCGTCGACGGCTTGGTCATCCACCGCGCACTGCGGCTGCGTCACACCGGCGATTCGATCGCGGCCGTGCTGCACGGGCTTGTCGCATCGCCATCGCCCCCCGCACCGCCCTGCTCTCCCCACACGCCGAATCCGCAGGCGCAGTAGCCATTCCGGTGTTCCGCCGGGCATCGCGGCGCAAAACCGCCCATCGACAATCGCAATGCCGACGGCCGTGGAGCCGTCGGCGACGGAAGGAGTATCCCGTGGATATCGTGAAGAACATCGGCCCGCCGACCGGCCTGAAGCGCTGGTTCTTCCGGCTGCCGATCCACTTCTACCACTGGCATCTCGGCTGGCTCCTCGGCGGCCGCATGATGCTGCTGCACCACACCGGCCGCAAGAGCGGCAAACCCCGCGAGGTGGTGCTGGAGGTCGTGCACCACGACCCGGCGGACGACAGCTACATCGTGGCCTCCGGCTGGGGCCCCACCGCCGCGTGGTACCGCAATCTGCGGCAGACCCCGGACGTCACCATCCAGGTGGGACGGCGCACCATCCCGGTCACGGCCGAATTCGTGCCGCAGCGGGAAGGCGCGGACGTGTTCGCCCGCTACGCCGTCGAACACCGCCGCGCCGCGGAGAAACTGCTCCCCCGGCTGATGGGTTACCAGGTCGACGGCTCGCCGGCCGACTTCCGCGCCGTCGGCGAACGCATCCCCTTCGTGCGGTTCGTACCGCGCGGCTGAGACTCGGCGGCCGTGGTCTCGTCGCGACCATGCCGAGCGGTTCCGCGGAGCGGATGCGGGCCGCACGAGCCCGGTCGGCCGCCCGAACTCAGGCGCGCGCCTTGGCGAGCACGGCCCGCACCGCGTCCTCGGCGGGGATCTCGTCGCCGGTGCCCGCGAACCGGTCGCGCAGTTCCACCTTGCCGTCGGCCCAGCCTCGACCGACGACCAGGACCAGCGGCATGCCGAGCAGTTCGGCGTCCTTGAACTTCACGCCCGGGGAGGCGGTGCGGTCGTCGAGCAGCACCTCGAGTCCGGCCGAGTTCAGTTCCGCCGCGACCTGTTCGGCTCCGGCGCGGGCGCCGGAGTCCTTGTTGGCGATGACGACGTGCACGTCGAAGGGCGCGATCTCGCGCGGCCAGCGCAGGCCCTTGTCGTCGTGCATCTGCTCGGCGACCACCGCCACCATGCGGGAGACGCCGACGCCGTAGGAGCCCATGGTGAGGCGCACCGGCTTGCCGTTCTCGCCGAGCACGTCGACGTCGAAGGCGTCGGTGTACTTCTGGCCGAGCTGGAAGATGTGGCCGATCTCGATACCGCGCGCGGCCTCGAGCACGCCGCGGCCGTCGGGCGAGGGGTCGCCGTCGCGCACCTCGGCGGCCTCGATGGTGCCGTCGGGGGTGAAGTCGCGTCCGGCGACCAGGCCGACATAGTGCTTGCCGGGCTCGTCCGCGCCGGTGATCCAGGCGGTCCCGCTCACCACGCGCGGATCGACCAGGTAGCGAATGCCGTTGGCCAGCAGCGCCTTCGGGCCGATGTAGCCCTTCACCAGGAAGGGGTTGGCCTTGAAGTCGGCCTCGTCGAGCATTTCCACCTCGGCCGGTTCGACCGCGGCTTCCAGACGCTTGTCGTCGACCTCGCGGTCGCCGGGGATGCCGATGCCGAGGATCTCGGTCTTGCCGTCCGGGTAGCGCAGCTTGACCATGACGTTCTTGAGGGTGTCGGCGGCGGTCACCGGGTGGCCCAGCCGCTCGGCGATCCCGGCGGCATCGGCCCAGTCGACCAGCGTCGCGATGGTGGGGGTGTCCGGGGTGTCGTGCACGACGGCCTCGGCCTGGCCCTCGATGGGGATCTCCGGCGGCGCGGGGGTGACCACGGCCTCCACGTTCGCCGCGTACCCGGAGGCGCGGCAGATGACATAGGTGTCCTCGCCGACGGGGCTGTCGGCCAGGAATTCCTCGGACGCCGAACCGCCCATGGCGCCGGAGGTGGCGGCCACGATCACGTACTTGACGCCGAGCCGGTCGAAGATGCGCTGGTATGCCTCTCGGTGGGCGTTGTAGCTGTTCTTCAGCCCGTCCTCGTCGAGGTCGAAGGAGTACGAGTCCTTCATGATGAATTCGCGCCCGCGCAGAATGCCCGCGCGCGGACGGCCCTCGTCGCGGTATTTGGTCTGGATCTGGTACAGGGTGACGGGCAGATCCTTGTAGGAGTTGTACTCGCCCTTCACCGTGAGCGCGAACAGTTCCTCGTGGGTGGGACCGAGCAGGTAGTCCTGGCCCTTGCGGTCCTTGAGCCGGAACAGGGCGTCGCCGTATTCGGTCCAGCGGTTGGTGGCCTCGTACGGTTCGCGCGGCAGCAGTGCCGGCAGTGAGATCTCCTGGGCGCCGATGGCGTCCATTTCCTCCCGAACCACGTTCTCGACCTTGCGCAGCACGCGCAGGCCGAGCGGCAGCCACGAGTAGACACCGGGCGCGATGCGCCGCACGTATCCGGCACGCACCAGCAGTTTGTGGCTGGGCACCTCGGCGTCGGCGGGGTCGTCGCGCAGCGTACGCAGGAACAGGTGGGAGAGGCGGGTGATCACGGCTCCACAGCGTAGCCGCTGCACAGGGGAACTCCGTAAGGGATTACCGTGTTCGCTCGTGCTGGTGCTGCTGCCTCCCTCCGAAACCAAGTCCGATGGCGGATCGGGCGGTCCGCTGGATCTGGACGCCCTGTCGTTGCCGCAGCTCACCAAGGTGCGCGACCGGCTCTGCACCGAGTTGACGGCCCTCGCCGCCGACCCGGACGCCGCCCGTGCCGCGCTGGGCCTCGGCAAGGGGGCCGACGCCGAGATCGCCCGCAATGCGGCGCTGCGCTCCTCCCCCACCCGGCCCGCGTTGGACCGCTACACCGGGGTGCTCTACGACGCCCTCGACGCCGCCTCCTTCACCAAGGCGCAGCGGGCCAAGGCGCAGGCGAGGGTCGGCATCGGCTCGGCGTTGTTCGGGGTGGTGCGCGCGGGCGATCCGATTCCGGCGTACCGGCTCTCGGGCGGTTCCAAGCTGCCGGGTCTGCCGACCTTGCAGTCGGTGTGGAAAGAGGTGCTGCCGCGGGCATTGCGGGAGGAGACCGACGGTGAGCTCGTGGTGGATCTGCGCTCGGGCACCTATCAGCAGCTGGGCCGGGTGCCGGGAGCGGTGACCGCCACCGTGCTCACCGAGCGGCCGGACGGGTCGCGAACCGTGGTCAGCCACTTCAACAAGCACCACAAGGGACTGCTGGCCCGCGCCCTGGTGCTGACCCGCGCCGAGCCGACCGATGTGCGGGGGCTGGCGCGGGTGGCCGAGAAGGCCGGGCTGCGCGTCGAGATCGCCTCGCCCACCGAACTGCTCGTCATCACCTGACGCTGCCGGATCCGCGGGCCGGTGTCGAACACCGACGTATACCCCGCTAGACCACTTTCTCGTACCCCCGTCGGCACGGGCGGTTTCCGGTGTCCCGGGGCAACCGGACGGCCGGGCAGCGACTCCCCGGCGACACCGGGGCGACCTCACGAACCGAGCCACCGCGCATCACCGCGATGAATCCGGCCCGAATCGCGCGGGTGAGCAACGCCACCGCACAGCTCGAGCTATCGGCTCGCGCGGACCCCCGGTTCGCCGCCACGGCCGCGCGGTCCGGTTCCGAAACCCCCGATGTCCGACTTGTCTTGGGATACAACGGATATGAGACAGGTACCTCCTGTCCCGGGAAGGGCGCGGACGGTGAGCGATATCGATACCAACGACGACGACTTCGAGGGCGAGGACGTGGTGGCGGTCTGGCCGCACCCCAGTCCACTCGACGCGTGGTGGAACACGGTGATGAACCGCGGCCCTACCGCGGGGTCGAGTGGCCGGGCAGGACACACACGGAGTCGAGTCCCAGTACGTGATTGAGCCGGCCGAACGCCAGCCACGATCCGATGCACATGCTCAGTTCCACGATCTCGGCCTGGGTGTAGTGCCCGGTCATCCGGGTCCAGAACGCGTCGTCGAGGTTGTGGTGGTCGAGGGCGTAGCGTTCGGCGTACTCGGCCGCCATGCGGGTGCGCTCGTCGAAGGCCGCGGTGGTGCGCCACTCGGCGACGGCGGCGTCGAAGCCCTCCTCGACCTTCCGCCCGTCACGTTCGGTGCGCCAGTCCTGGCAGAACAGGCAGCCGTTGAGCTGGGCGATCCGCAGTCGGGCGGCCTCGAATTCGCGCAGTCCCAGGGTGGTGTGCTCGTAGACGGCGAGGGAGAACCGGGAGGCGGCCGTGCCGATGCCGGGCACCATCTCACCCCACACGTAGCCGATCGGATCCTTGCCCGCGGGGATGTCGATGATCATGTGCGTGCCTTTCCGAGAATGCCGACGCCCGCGCGCAGCGGGACGTCGAGGGCGTCGTAGAGTCCGGGTTCGGCGGCGGCCAGCCAGTCGATGGCACCGACCAGTCTGCCTACGGCCGTGGCATTTCCGCCCGCGGAGCGATTGCCGCCCTCATCGGTGGCCTCGATGCTCACCTCGATGCGGGGGCGGCCCTCGAGGATGACGCGATGCGCGCCGTCGCCGCTGGGCGGGGTGGGCCAGTCGGCGGCGCAGCCGACGTGGATGCGGGTGACGTGTTCGATGACGATGCGGGGTTCGCCGCCGATGATGCCCTGCACCTCGAAACGCACGGCTCCCTGTGTGCCCGCGGCGAATTCACCCATGAGTTCGGTGCCGACGGTCTCCTCCAGGGCGCGGCGGTCGACGGTTTCGCGGATCTCGCCGAGTTCCGCGCCGAGGCCGCGCGCCATGAGCCGAATCTGCCCGCCCCACACCATGGTCGGGACGCCCGCCGCGAGCATGGGCGGCTCGTAGTCCATGGGCTGGCCCATGCCGACCAGGTAGCGCACCGAATCGGGCTGGTCGTAGGTGCTGTAGTCGAAGATCTCTTGGCAGCGGACGACGTCCACGGTGCTGGCGAGCCCGGTCATGAGCAGCGGCAGCACGTCGTTGCCCCAGCCCGGGTCGATACCGGAGACGAACAGCGAACCACCGCCCGCCGCAATCGCTTCCAGCACCTGTTCGCGCAGATCGGCGGGGGCGCTGCGATGGTCGTAGAAGGCATAGAGCGCGGGCGTGACGACCACGGCTCCGGCGCGCAGCGCGCGCACGATGTCGGTGAACGCCTCGAAGGGGCGGATATCTCCCGACGCGGCGTAGACGACGGCACGGGGTTCGCCCGCCAGCGCGGCGTCGATGTCGTCGGTGGCCGCGACGCCCAGTGCGGTGTCGAGTCCGGCCAGCGCACCGGCGTCCCGGCCGACCTTCTTCGGGTCGTGCACGAGGACGCCGGTGAGCTCGAGCGCTGGATGCGCGGCGACGGCACGGATTGCGGCGCGGCCGACATTGCCGGTTCCCCAGACCAGGGTGGCGATCATGCCGGGAGGGTAGCAACCGTTTGGTGCCGCCCGAGGCTATTTCGAGAACACGTTACAGTTTTGCCAGGCGCTCGTGCAGCACCGACGCCCAGTCGGTGTGGTCGAGAGCGCCGTAGTCGACGTGGATCACGTCGAACACATCGCGCCCCTCGCGGATCCAGCCGCCCTTCTTGTCCGCCTCGAGCACCACGTCCATTCCGTCGCGCCGGGCCACGAAGGTGACCTCGAGCTGGTTCAGCCGCGGATAGTTGCGCGAGCGGCCGAATTCGATCTCCTGATAGAACGGCAGCTGCTGCTGGATGCCGCGCAGGCGACCGGCCTCGACGTCGGCGCGATGCAGCGGAAAGCCGAACTGCTCCAGGGTCGCGAGCACGACGTGCTGGGCGGGCAGCGCGCCGATCCCGAGCGGGTCGCGGTCACCCGGGTCCACCGCACCGCCGACCTCGACCACGGTGCGGACGAAGACCTCCATACCGGGCAGATGCCGACCGTTGTAGAAGGTGATCGGGGTTTCCATCGGGGTGTGCAGCGAGAACGGGAATTCGTAGGGCGCGCTCCCGGCCAGGGTGAACGACCCGTGCACGTCGGCGGACCAGAAAGCGCGGTAGGCGTCGTACTCCTCGTCGGCGTGCTCGATTTCGACCCGGGTCACCAGTTCCACCGCGATGCGGTCGATCTCCTGTTCGACGCTCCCCCCGCGCAGGCGGACGACACCGTGCACCGTTTCGCCGGGTTGCACTCCGGGCGTGTGCAATTCGGTCCGTACCTCGGCCCCACCCACTCCGACGGCGGCCAGCAACTTCTTGAACATGGGCCACAGCCTGACCGGCAACCCTTGTCGATCGCTTAACAGGTGCTCTACCCTGCTGCGAACTAGAACATGTTCCCAGGAAGGTGTCCGGTATGGACCTGGAAGCCGTGGAGAGCATCCGCTCCCTCAAACACCGCTACCTGCGGTGCCTGGACCTCAAGCAGTGGGACGAATTCGCCGGCACCTTCACCCCCGACGCGACCGGTGACTACGGATCCCCCTCCGGCGGTAGGCCTTTGCGGTTCACCGGCCGCGACGCCATCGTCGACTACATGCGCTCGGCGCTGAGCGCCAATATCATCACGGTGCACGTCGCCACCCACCCGGAGATCGAGGTGGACGGCGAGACCGCCACGGGCAGTTGGTGTCTGGAAGACACCGTGATCGTGCCCGAATACCGCGTCATGATCCGAGGCGCGGCGTACTACCGCGACCGGTACCGCCGGGACGACGGGCGCTGGCGCATCGCGCACACCGGATACGAGCGCATCTTCGAGGCCACCATGTCACTCGACGCCCTGCCGGGGTTCACCCTCACCGCCAATCGCTGGGCTCCCGCCGAATCCGCCTGAGACGAGCACGCTTCCGGAATCAGCCGGCGGCCTGGACGAGCTCACCAATCGCGAGCGCGAAGCGGTGGCGCTGGTCGCCCGGGGGCTGTCCAGAGACGAGATCGCCGATCATATGGTCATCAGCCCGCTCACCGCGAAAACCCATGTCAATCGGGCCATGACCAAACTGCGGGCGCGGGACCGCGCCCAATTGGTGGTTCTCGCCTACGAATCCGGTCTGGCGGTGCCGCGCGACGGCTGATGCCGCTGCCGGGAGTACCGGGTGCGCGGGAGCCGGGACGCGAGAGCGCAGCGCGTCGGAAAGTCGGTGGCACGTCGGAAATTCGGTGGCGGACACGGCCCGGCGGACGGCACCATGGTCGGCATGTTCCGGCAGCTGATCATCGTCTCGCCCGCGGCAGCGGGCGCGATGACGGCTGCCCTGGTGGTCGCATCCGCGTTCGACGGCGCCCGACGCTGACCTTCCCCGGGATGTCCCCGGGACCTCGGATGGGGAAGGTGGTTCGTCGCCGAGGTCCCGATCCACGACTCCCAGAGAGAATTCATCATGGCCAAGCAGGCCTTCGTCCGCACCAAGCCGCACCTCAACATCGGCACCATGGGTCACGTCGACCACGGCAAGACGACGCTGACCGCCGCCATCACCAAGGTGCTCGCCGAGCGCGGCGGCGGTTCCTACATACCGTTCGAGCGCATCGACCGCGCGCCGGAGGAGATCGAGCGCGGTATCACCATCAATATCGCGCACGTCGAATACGAGACCGACACCCGGCATTACGCGCACGTCGACATGCCCGGGCACGCCGACTTCGTGAAGAACATGATCACCGGGGCGGCGCAGATCGACGGCGCGATCCTGGTGCTGTCCGCGCAGGACGGGGTGATGCCGCAAACCGTCGAGCATGTGCTGCTGGCCCGGCAGGTCGGGGTCGAGCACCTGGTCGTCGCCCTGAACAAGGCCGACGGCGCGGATGCCGAACTGCTGGAGCTGGTCGAACTGGAGGTGCGCGAGCTGCTGAGCGAGCACGGCTACGACGGCGCGGCCACGCCGGTGGTGCCGGTCTCGGGTCTGCTCGCGCTGCGGGGTGACCCGCACTGGTCGGCGGCGGTGCTGCGGCTGCTGGACGCGGTGGACGACCACATCCCCACGCCCGTGCGCTACGCCGACGCGCCGTTCCTGCTGCCGATCGAGAACGTGCTCACCATCACCGGGCGCGGCACCGTCGTCACCGGGGCGGTGGAGCGCGGGCGGGTCCGCATGGGCGACCGCGTCACCGTCGTCGGCTACGGGCGCGAGCTGGAGACCGTGGTCACGGGTGTGGAGACCTTCGGCCGCACCATGGAATTCGCGGAGGCGGGCGACAATGTCGCGCTGCTGCTGCGCGGAGTGCAGCGCGATCAGGTCCGGCGCGGGCAGGTCGTCGCCGCCACCGGCAGTGTCGAGGTGCGCACCCGGTTCACCGCGCGCCTGCACCTGCTGTCGGGGGCGGAGGGCGGACGGCGGACGCCGATCACCACCGGCTACCGGCCGCAGTTCTACCTGCGCACCGGCGATGTGGTCGGCGACGTCACCCTCGCCACCGCGACGATGGCGATGCCCGGCGACACCGTCGAGGTGACGGTGACGCTGGGGCAGCCGGTACCGCTGGAGCCGGGCCTCGGCTTCGCCGTCCGTGAGGGCGGCCGGACCGTGGCCGCGGGCTCGGTGCTCCGGGTCGACGGGTAGCACCAGACCGCTCGGGTATCGCGTCCGGCCCGACCGCCACCGCGGTCGGGCCGGACGTGCGCGCGCGATCGGTCACTGCGATCCGGGGGCGCGCCGGACGCGGCGAGGCCACCCCGCGTTCTGGGGGCACAGAACGTCGGGGCACAGATTTTGGTGGATACGACGAGATCACGGGGTGCCATAGCGTTTCGGCCGCAAAGGATGTGGGCGCGCTAGCGGTGGAGGGATCGACGTGGTTGCGCAATTGGCGGTCGAGGAGACTCGCGCGGACGAGCCGGAGACCGTCGTGCGGTGGCATCCGCTGACACGGGTGGTTTTTCGGTTCGGGTTCGTCTTCATCGGCATCGGCATGGCGGGCGCGTGGCTGGTGCACACGCTGGTGCGGTCGGTGGGGGTGCCGCAGGATGTGGTGCTCGGGCTCTCGAAATGGCTGGCGCTGTCTCCGCTGACCGATCGGGTGGGTGAGGGAATCTTCGGCGTGACAGTCGATTACACGCCGACCGGCAGCGGTGACACCGCGGCGCACTGGGTTTCGCTGTTCACGCTGCTGCTGGTCGGCCTGGCGGCCACGGCGGTGTGGTCGGCGCTGGACCGGCACCGGCCGAACTACGTGCGGCTGTACGCGTGGTTCCGGCTGCTGCTGCGCCTCGCGCTGATGAGCGCGCTGCTGCTGTACGGCATGGTCAAACTGCTGCCCTCGCAGATGACGTTCTATCTGGAGCGGTTGGTGGAGCCGTTCGGGCAGATGAGCCCGATGGCGGTGCTGTGGGCGCAGACCTCGCTGTCGGAGCCGTACGAAATCGCCTTGGGCGCGGCGGAAGTGGCGGCGGCGCTGCTGCTGGTGCTGCCGCTCACGGCCGGGCTGGGGTCGGTGCTGGCGGTCATCGTTGCCATGCAGGTGCTGTTGCTGAATCTCACCTTCGATGTGCCGGTGAAGCTCTTCGCGGGCCAGCTGCTGGTCTGGGCGCTGATCGTCGCCGCGCCCGAACTGGTGCGCATCGTCCGAGCGCTGCTCGGCCGCGCCGTCGGCGTCCGCGCGGCCGAACCGCTGGTCTCGACGGCGCGTGCCCGGCGCATCCTGGTGGGCGCGCAGGCGGTGCTCGGCATCTGGCTGTTGTTCACCGCCACCGTCGAGGCCCACGACGCCTGGCGCAGCACCGGCAACGGCCGCGACCGCTCACCCCTCTACGGCATCTGGGATGTCACCGAATACACCGTGGCGGGCGAGACCGTGCCCGCGCTGACCGACTTCGACGCCGCGCCCGCCACCGGCTCGGCGCTCGACCCGGCCGAGCGCTTCCGGCGCGTCATCTTCGACATCCCGCAGGGTGTGACCGCACAGCGCATGGACGACTCGCTGCTGTCCTTTCCGGCCCGCATCGACACCGAGCGGCAGACCATCACGCTGTCCCAGGACACCTCGCACACCTGGCCCCTCGGCATGTTCGGCTACCAGCGGCCGGAACCGGACCGCCTCATCCTCACCGGCCAGCTCGGCGGCCGACCGGTGCGGATGCTGCTGGAGCTGGTCGACCTGGACCGATTCCCGGTGGTCTCGCGCGGTTTCCACTGGGTCTCCCCCGCGCCCTACTACCGATAGGATCCGGGGTCCGCGCGTGCGGGACGGCGGCCATCTCGTAACCTCGGCGGGACCGTGTAACCGAATCCGCAGGTTGTTCCGATGGCCACGTCCACCCCGCCCGCCGACCGCCTCCAGCGCTGGGAGCGCATCACCGACATCCCCCTGACGGTGCTGGCGGCGGTGTTCCTGGGCGTCTACTCCTGGCAGGTACTCGACACCGGGTCGTCACCGCGGCTGGACTTCTGGCTCACCACCGTCGACGTCCTGGTGTGGGCGGTGTTCGCGGTGGACTTCGGGGTTCGACTGCGGCTGTCCGCGCGGCGCTGGCAGTTCGTGAAGCAGCATCCGCTGGATCTGCTGTTCGTGCTGCTGCCGCCGTTCCGTCCGCTACGGCTGCTGCGCGCGGCCATGATTCTGGTGGACACCCTGCATCGGCACACGCTGACCCGGGCCCGGCTGTCGGTATTCATCGGCGCCAGTTCGATTCTCATGCTCTATCTGTGCAGCCTGGCCATCTACGACGCCGAGCACGGGGTGGCGGATTCGAACATCCAGAACTTCGGCGACGCGCTGTGGTGGTCGATGGTGTCGGTGACCACGGTCGGCTACGGCGACTTCTACCCGGTCACCGGCGAGGGCCGCATGGTGGCGCTGGTGCTGATGACCTTCGGCATCGGGTTGATCAGTTTCGCCATCGGCACCACCACCAGCTGGGTCATCGACAAGCTGAAGACCGTCGAGGAGTCCGCCGACCGCACCGACCGCGAGATCGGCAAACTGGTCGAGGAGCTGCGGGCGCTGCGCACCGAGGTCGCCGCGCTGCGCGAGTCAAGGGCCGTCGCCGGGAGCCAGATCGCGAATGAGCAGGGCGGTGTGCAGTGAGGTGCGGGTCTCGCCGTTGTCGAGGTCGACGTCGAGAATCCGCTCGATCCGCGCCAGCCGGTCGTAGAGCGTCGGCCTGCTGATATTCAACCGCCGGGCCAGTTCGGTCTTGTTGCCCGCCAGCTCCAGGAACTGGCGCAGGGTGCGGACCAGATCGGTGTCGTGCCGAATGTCGTGGCGCAGCAGGGCGCTCAGCTCGGTTTCGGCGAAGCGCTGCACTCCGGGTTCCGCGCGGATGAGCGAGAGCAGCCCGCGCAGCCGCACATCGCCGCTGCGATAGAACGCCCGGGGCCGCGATGTCTCCAGTGACAGCGCCACCTCCGCGATATGCGCGGCCTGAGCCAGCTCCCGGGCGGTGTCGAGCAGGGATTCCGAATCCGCGCCAACGCCGATGACCACCCGGTCCACCCCCGCCACCCGGCGCACCTCGGCGGCCATGGCCGTGCACACGGTGGTGAGGCTCGTCTCCGGGTCGGCGGTGCGGCCCACGGCGAGGACGAGATTCACGCGATTGCCGTGATCCGGGGTGGCCAGCGCGGTGGCACGACCCAGTGCCACCCCGTGCATGGCGGCGTCGAGGATGGCCGCCGTGCGGCGCTGGTGCGCCACCGGGTCGGATTCTGCGACGGCGTCGACGTCGACGGCCACCGGCACATAGCGCGCGCGGCGGGCCAGTCCCAGCGTGGCGGCCAGGGCGAGTGCGTCGCGTTCGTCGCTGACGCGCCCGGTCACCATGTCGTCGATGAGTCCGGTCTGGGCCTGCCGGTGCAGGCCGAACCGGTCCCGTTCGATCATCCGGTGCAGGGTCAGGGTCTGCGCCGCGCGTTCCAACACCATGCGCGCGCGGGCGGTCGGCACCCGATGCGAGCGCAGGATGAGCCGCCCCCAACGCTGGGTGTGCGGGCCGACCGGCACCACGGTGGCGTCGGAGTCGGGCAGCAGCCGCGAGGTGGTCTCCCAGTGTTCGAGAATGGCCGAGGTGGCGGCATGGCGGGCGGTCAGCGCCAGCACGCGGTGGGTGAGGTCCTCCAGCACCACCGAGGCGTCGAGCATGGTGGCGGCGGTCCGCACGATCTCGGCCAGCGCCGCGCGACGCACGCTCAGGGCGGTGAAGGTCTCGTGCACGGTGCGCGCGAACTCCAGTTCGGCGTACTGGTCGGCCACGATCACCCGGTGCACCGCCTCGGTGATCTCCACGAATCGCACCACCCGGCGCAGCGCGATCACCGGCAGCCCCAGTTCGTCGGCGGTGGCCGCGACGAGCGGGGACACTTCCCGCACGGAGGTGCCCAGTTCCACCACCAGCCCCGAAACACCCGCCGCGGCCAGGGCTTTCAGATAGTCGACGGTGGCGGCGTCACCGTGGGTGAGCGCCTGGCCGGTGGTGAGGATGAGCTCGCGGCCCACCAGCAGTTCGGCCACCTCGGGCAGCTCGCTCACATGGACCCAGCGCACCGGCCGGTCGAGCGATCCGCCGCCGACCACCTCGGGCTCCCCGGCGCGCACCACCGGCATCGCCAGGACATCCGCGACGGAGAGCAGCACCGACGAATCGTAATACAAAATCCGAAAACACGTACAGATCGTCGGGGTGCGCATGATGCTGGACGGCGCAGAGTAGAACGCGGAGGGACCGTCCCCGTCGTGCCCGGGAGCGGACCTCATGTCACGACCGCGGCTCACCGAATCGAGGAATCATGCAGACCATCGCGCACTGGCTCGACGGCAAACCGTTCGCCGGATCCAGCGAGTCGACCGCGCCGGTGACCAATCCCGCCACGGGCGCCGTGACCGGACAGGTCGCGCTGGCCGATCCGGCCGATGTGCGGGCGGTGGTGGACGCGGCGGTCGCGGCCTTCCCCGCCTGGCGCGACGCCTCCCTCGCCAAGCGCACCCAGGTGCTGTTCCGGTTCCGTGAACTGCTCAACGAGCGCAAGGAGGAACTGGCCGCCATCATCACCGCCGAACACGGCAAGGTGCTCGCCGATGCGCTCGGCGAGGTGACACGCGGCCTGGAGGTGATCGAATTCGCCTGCGGCATACCGCATCTGCTCAAGGGCGGCTACACCGAGAACGCCTCCACCAAGGTCGACATCTTCTCCGTGCGCCAACCGCTGGGACCGGTCGCGGTCATATCGCCGTTCAACTTCCCCGCCATGGTGCCGATGTGGTTCTTCCCCATCGCCATCGCGACCGGAAACACCGTGGTGCTCAAGCCGAGTGAGAAGGACCCGTCGGCCTCGCTGTGGCTGGCCGCGCTGTGGCAGGAGGCCGGACTGCCCGACGGGGTGTTCAACGTGGTGCAGGGCGACAAGGTCGCGGTGGACGAACTGCTGGACAATCCGGCCGTCAAGGCGGTGTCGTTCGTGGGGTCCACGCCCATCGCCCGGTACGTGTACGAGCGCGGCACCGCCGCGGGCAAGCGGGTGCAGGCGCTGGGCGGGGCCAAGAACCACATGGTGGTGCTGCCGGACGCGGATCTGGATCTGGCCGCCGACGCCGCCGTGAACGCGGGCTTCGGCTCCGCCGGGGAGCGGTGCATGGCCATCAGCGCGCTGGTGGCGGTCGGACCGGTGGCCGACGATCTGGTGGCGCGGATCACCG
Source organism: Nocardia sp. CC227C (assembly GCF_030767025.1). GTDB lineage: Bacteria > Actinomycetota > Actinomycetes > Mycobacteriales > Mycobacteriaceae > Nocardia. The sequence continues at coordinate 20,275 of NZ_JASITE010000008.1, forward strand.
AACGCGCCGAGACCATTCGCACCGGCGACGGCACCCGCGGCACGGATATGGGCCCGCTGGTGACGCAGGCGCACCGCGACAAGGTCGCCTCCTATATCGACGCCGGGGAATCCGCCGGTGCGACAGTGGTTCTCGACGGCCGCACGGTCGAGGCGGACGGCGCCGCCGACGGGTTCTGGCTCGGCCCCACCGTTCTCGACCACGTCACACCCGAGATGAGCGTCTACACCGACGAGATCTTCGGGCCGGTGCTGTCGGTGCTTCGGGTGGAGTCCTACGACGAGGCCATGGCACTGCTCAACGCCAACCCGTACGGCAACGGCACCGCCCTGTTCACCAATGACGGCGGCGCGGCGCGGCGCTTCCACAACGAGGTCGAGGTCGGCATGGTCGGCATCAACGTGCCCATTCCGGTCCCCATGGCCTACTACAGCTTCGGCGGCTGGAAGAACTCGCTGTTCGGCGACTCCCACGCGCACGGCATCGACGGCGTGCACTTCTTCACCCGCACCAAGGCCGTCACCACCCGCTGGCTCGATCCCAGCCACGGCGGCCTGAATCTCGGTTTCCCGCAGAACCACTGACGCCGTGTAAGGACCATCATGACCCTTCCGAACGGACTCACGCCCGAGGCGGCACGCGAACAGGCCGCCCGCGCTTACGAATTGGACCGCAAGCACATCTTCCACTCCTGGTCGGCGCAGGCGGCGCTGAAACCGATGGTGGTCACGGCCGCGCAGGGCTCTTATGTGTGGGACGGCGACGGCAACCGGCTGCTGGACTTCTCCTCGCAGATGGTGAACACCAATATCGGCCACCAGCATCCGAAGGTGGTCGCCGCCATCCAGGAACAGGCGGCCAAGCTGTGCACGGTCGCCCCGCCGCACGCCAACGACGCCCGCTCCGAGGCGGCGCGGCTCATCGCCGAGCGCACCCCCGGTGAACTCGACCGCATCTTCTTCACCAATGGCGGCGCGGACGCGGTGGAGCACGCGGTGCGGATGGCGCGGCTGCACACCGGCCGCCCCAAGGTGCTCGCCCGCTACCGCTCCTACCACGGCGGCACCGATACCGCGGTCAATCTCACCGGCGACCCCCGCCGCTGGCCCAACGACCACGGCAGCAGCGGTGTCGTCCACTTCTTCGGACCGTTCCTGTACCGCAGCCAATTCCATGCCGCCACCGAGGCCGAGGAGTCGCGGCGGGCGCTGGAGCATCTGGAGCAGACGATCCTGTTCGAGGGACCGGCCACCATCGCGGCCATCATCCTGGAACCGGTCCCCGGCACGGCCGGAATCATGGTTCCCCCACCGGGATACGTGGCCGGGGTGCGCGAACTGTGCGACCGGCACGGAATCGTCCTCATCGCCGACGAGGTGATGGCGGGCTTCGGGCGCACCGGAAAATGGTTCGCCGTCCAGAATTTCGAGGGTGTGGTGCCCGACCTCATCACCTTCGCCAAGGGCGTGAACTCCGGATACGTGCCGCTGGGCGGGGTGGCCATCAGCCCCGAGATCGCCGCCACCTTCGACGAGCGGGCGTATCCGGGCGGGCTCACCTATTCCGGGCATCCGCTGGCCACGGCCGCCGCCGTGGCGACCATCAACGCCATGACCGAGGAGCGGATCGTCGAGAACGCCGCCGATATCGGAGCGCGCGTCATCGGACCGGGTCTGCGGGAGCTGGCCGAACGCCATCCGAGCATCGGCGAGGTGCGCGGACTCGGGGTCTTCTGGGCCGTGGAACTGGTGCGCGACCGCGCCACCCGCGAACCACTCGCCCCCTACGGCGGCACCAGCCAGGCCATGATCGACACCGTGGCCGCCGCCAAGGCCGCCGGGCTGCTGCTGTTCGTGAACTTCAACCGCCTGCACGTGGTGCCGCCGTGCACCATCACCGAAGCCGAGGCCAAGGAGGGTCTGGGGCTGCTGGATCAGGCACTGACGGTCGCGGACGGCCATCTCGGCTGACCGGCCTGTCGCTGATGGCGCGCTGCCGCTGCGACGACCGCGCCGACGCCAGCTGGCATACCGAGGGCGGACGGTGCAGTCGGCTGGTTACACCGGGTTCGGTGTGGGAGCCACCGGAGACTGTGTGCAGCGGGCCGCCGCTGCCCCGCCCCCGTTGGCCGTGTGAATCCGAGGCCGCGCCGACAGACCTACACGTGGGGCGCCCGCTGATCCGCCAGCGCGGCGAGTTCACGCGTGAGGTTCGCTCGCGCGGCGGACTCGGTAGTGCCGATGCGGCTCGCGATACCGCCGGACGAGATCCTCCCCCGCCGCACGCGCCTCCGGACCGGCCAGCGCCGTCCACCGTTCCATCAGTATCGCGTCGGTGCTCACTGACGCAGTGTGCCGAAACGGCCGTCCTCGCAACACCTCTGACGCACAGTGGTTTTCGCCACTGCGCTCAGGAGCGTTCGGCCTCTTCCTGGTTGTGCTGGGCCTGCGCCAGCTGGGCGGGTGTGTAGCGGAGGGTGAGGGCGAGCAGGCCCATGATGGCGGTGCCGATGGCGCAGACCAGCAGCACCAGGGTGTAACCGCTGCCGAGCGCGGCGATTTCGGTGGTGCTCATATCGGCTGCCTTGCCGGTGTGCCCGCCCAGCGAGAGGGTGCGGGAGGCCGCGACCGGGCTGAGCAGGCCGACCGCGACCGGGGTGCCCATATTCATGAACATCTGGCCGACCGCCGACAGCGGGCCGATATTCGCCATGTCCACGCCCACCAGCACACACAGCGGCAGGATCACGATGGTGGTGCCCACCGCGAAGCCGACCACGGACAGCAGGATCAGCAGGGTCGGGAAATACTGGGCGGTCTGATCCAGGGTGGAGCCGAAGAAGAGTCCGGCGGCCAGCAGCAGGGCGGCGGCGAACAGCAGCCAGCGCGGCGGAACCAGCATGGCCAGTTTGGACGCGACGGCCGTGCCGACGCCCGCGCCCACCGTGAACGGAATGCTCGCCAGACCCGCCATCAGCGGGCTGTAGCCGAGCACGTTCTGCAGGAACTGCGCCACGAAGTAGGTGGTCGCACCCAGCACACCCGAGGCCAGGAAGATGGCGACGAAAGAGATCACCCGGTCGCGGCTGTCGAACAGCGACCACGGCAGCAGCGGATTGGCGACCGCGCGCTCGGCGAAGATGAAGACGAGCAGCAGCACGAAACCGCCGATGAGCGAACCGAGGATGATCGCGCTTTCCCACCCGTACACCGGCCCCTCGGTGGCGGCGAACACGATGGCCGCCACCGCGACCGTGCCCAGGATCGCGCCGCGCACATCCATGCTGCTGCGGTGGTGCTCGGTATCGCGCAGCTGGTAGATCGCGCCGATCACGATGAGGATGCCGATGGGGACATTGATCCAGAAGATCCAGCGCCAGTCGACCTGGGTGAGCGCGCCGCCGATCACCAGACCGCCGACCGAGCCGATGCCCACCATGGATCCGAAGATGGCGATGGCCTGATTGCGCGCGGGCCCCGGCGCGAAAGTGCTTGCCACGAGCGCGAATGCGGTGGGCGCGGCAATGGCGGCACCGGTGCCCTGGAGCGCGCGGGCGGCGATGAGCCAGGCCTCGTTGGTGGCGGTGCCGCAGAGCGCGGACGCCACCGTGAACACCGCCACACCGATGATGAGCATGCGTTTGCGGCCGAAGGAGTCGCCGAGCCGCCCGCCGAGCAGCATGAGTCCGGCGAACGGCAAGCCGTAGGCGGTGACGGTCCAGGCGCTGCCCGAACTGGACAGGCCCATCTCCTCCTGGAGCCGCGGCAGCGCGAGAATCATGACGGTGCCGTCGAGCACCACCATCAGCTGCAGCCCGCTCAGGACGAGGATTGCGAGCCCGAACGCCCGCGTGGTCACCGGATACTGCATCGTCGCAGCGGGTTTATCGAGCACAGCAAGCCACTGTAATGGATGCCGGACACGGCCAACCGATCTCACCGCGCGGGCGGAGCCACGCAGCGGCCGCCCGGTAGCCTCCACACGCCCCCGACCTGAGGCGCGCAACCGGCGCGACCGACGCACGCCGACGATCGGTCCGACTGGGCGTCGCGTCGGGGACCTCAACCATCGCCCACCCCCGGAGGCTCGCACACCGACCAAGCACAACCGGTCCGTACGCGCGAATGACCGACCAGTCGGTTCTCGCCCGCGGGATGCGTGTCTCCGATCGAACCCGACAGGACGCCGAAGAACTCGCACGACCAGCCCACGCCGACCGTCAACCTCACGCCGCCTGCCAACTCAGCCCACGCCGCCTGCCAACTCAGCCCACGCCGGCTGCCAACTCAGCCCACGCCGCCTGCCAACTCAGCTCGCACCGGCTGCCAGCTCAGCCCGCGCCCTGGTCGACAGACACAGCCTCAGCGTCCGGCGTGCCCGCGGTGAATCCGGCGGTGGGGCCGATGACGATGATCGCGGGCGGGCGGATGCCCGCCGCCCGCACGCGCTCGGCCACGGTGGCGAGTTCCGCGCGCAGGGTTCGCTGCGTGCGCAGGCTGCCCTCCTGGACGACGGTGACCGGGGTGTCGGCGGCGCGCCCGCCCGCGAGCAGGGCCGCGGCGAACTGTTCGATCCGTTCCACCGCCATGAGCAGCACAATGGTGCCGCGCAACCGGGCCAGCGCGGGCCAGTCCACCAGCGAATCCGGATGGTCGGGGGCGACATGGCCGCTGACCACCACGAATTCGTGGGTGACGCCGCGATGGGTGACCGGTATCCCGGCCAGGGCGGGCACCGAGATGGCGCTGGTGACCCCGGGGACCACCGTCACCGGGACGCCCGCCGCCGCGCACGCCTCCAACTCCTCGAAGCCGCGCCCGAACACATACGGGTCGCCGCCCTTGAGCCGCACCACGAATTTGCCCGCCTTCGCTCCTTCGACGAGCGCGTTGTTGATGGCCTCCTGCGCCATGGCGCGGCCGTACGGGATCTTGGCGGCGTCGACCACCTCGACATGCGGGCCGAGTTCGGCGAGCAGTTCCGGCGGGGCGAGCCGGTCGGCCACCACCAGATCGGCTCGCGCCAGCAGGCGGCGGCCGCGCACGGTGATGAGATCGGGATCGCCGGGTCCGCCGCCGATGAGCGCGACGCCCGGGGCGGTCGGTTCGGATTCGTCGGTGACCACCCCGGATTGCAGCGCCTCGAGCAGCGCGGTGCGCACGGCGGCGGAACGGCGGTGCTCGCCGCCGGCCAGCACGCCGAGGGTCAGACCGTCGTAGCGGGCGGTGGCCGGGGTGACGGCGGTGCCGAAGCGAGCGGCGTCGGCGCGCACGCAGAAGACGCGTCGGCGCTCGGCCTCGGCGACCACGGCCGCGTTGGTGTCGGGCTCGTCGGTGCATGCCAGGGCGTACCAGGCCCCGTCCAGGTCGCCGTCGACATAGTCGCGCAGGGTGAGGGTGAGCTGCCCGGAGGTGGCCATGCCCTCCACCGCCGGGGTGGTGGCCCGAGTGATCACGTGCACGTCCGCGCCGGAGGCGATGAGCAGTCCGAGCCGCCGCTGGGCGACGGTCCCGCCACCCACGACGACGACGCGACGACCGTTCAGATCCAATCCGGCCAGGTACGGCTCATCCCCGCACGCGCGGGGAGCGAAGTTCGGGTCGCCGCCGGCGCGGTCATGAGATGCGGCTGACGTGTTCTGCACAAGGTTCGAGCCTACGGCCTGGCCGCGCGGACCCGACATCCGACCGGCTTCCGTGCGGCAAACGATAGGAACCTCACCGTGATCACCGGTGACGCCCGATCGCAGCCACGCATCGGACGGACTCAGAGGCGGCCGAGGACCTTGGTCGGGGAGATCCGAACGACCACCCGGTCGGCGTCGTCGACGGAGGCCGGGTTGAACTCCCGATAGGTCTTACCCGCGAACCGGAGCGACATCCGCAGTTCCCGTTCGGGATCGGGAATCGTCGTGGCGATGCCGCGACCGGGTCCGCCGGGATCCGCTCACTCCCCGGCCCGGCTCCAGCTCACCGCACGCCTCCGCTCAACTGGGGATAGTCCTGCACCAGGTGGAATCCCGGCCCGCGCAACGGGAATTCGTTCTCATCCTGCCGGGTCAATGTCATGGTGACCGGTCGGCCGTCGATCGTGCCGGTCAGCAGCAGCCGATCGGGAGCCGGACGCTCGTAGGTGAAGTCCGCCCAGGTGGGCGCGGACGGGTCCTGCTTCATGACGATGGTGTGCGTCCCGCTGTCCACCGTGCCGAGCACGGGCACCAGTTCGTCGTCCATCCGCTGGAAGTGGATCACCTCGAGATCCTCGAACACCACGCGCCGCCATCGGTTCTCATCGGTGAGCACCGGCGGCTGCGGAATGCCGTCGCGGGTGAACTCGTCGACGTTCCAGATGCCGTACAGCTCGGAGGTCGGCCGACCGCCGCCCCATTCTCGATATCCCTCCAGAGTGACCTGCGCGAAGCCGACACACAGCCACGCCGCCAGCACGATCTGGGCCACGGCGGCGATCCGGGCGGCGCGGCCGTGGAAGGGCCGTGGCATGGTGGACGGTCCCGCCGCGCCGCCGAGCAGCACCGCGGTCACCCGGCGGGCCTCCGGGGCCAGCAGCACCAGGGTCAACAGCAGCAGGTGGAACGACAGCAGTTTCACCGGCACGTCGTAGGTCATGTTCAGCACCCAAACCTGCGCCATGCTCACCAGGCTCAGCAGCGCACCCGCCAGCGCGGTGCGCGGCAGGAGCAGCAGCAGGCCGCCGAGGATCTCGGCCACCCCGAGCAGGATCTGGTAGGTCGGGGACGCGCCGACCTGGCTCCACAGCACCGACATGAGCGTGAAGTCGCCGTACGGCTGGAGCAGCGTCACCAGCGACGGTTCCGACATCTGGGTGGGAATGGCCTTGGCGAAGCCGTACAGCAGCATCTGGGTGGCCAGGCACAGGCGGATGAAGAGCAGGAACCAGCCCGCCAGGCGGCGGTATTCGGTGCGCCACCGGTCCAGCAGGGTCCAGACGACCGTCGCGGCCAGCGCGGCGACGAGGATGCAGAACACCAGGACGAAGAAGTAGACCTGGTCACCGCTGCCCGAATCGCGCAGTACCGCTTCGGCCCCGAAAACCGTGCGGCCCACCGACTCGATGACCGGTTCGGGCAGCCGTGCGTACTGCATGACCAGGTCGTCCGGCAGCCACCGCGTGAGCGGCCCCAGAAACGACAGCAGTATCTGCGGGAAGAGCACGCAGAACAGCCCGAAGTAGACGAAGCTGAAGCGGAAGGCAATGCGGGTGAACGGATTCCACCGCGTCGCGGCCACCGGAGGCTGATCGAGGCCGGTGTCGACGGCGACCGTGCCCACGCTCATGGTGTCCCCTCTCTTTTCTCGAGAGTTCGACGCTATGAATTCCGGGCGCGCGCGGCCTCCAGGCAGACCCTGATTTACACCCCGGTTCCGCCGGAGCCGACGTACCCCTCCCGGCGTACGTGCCATCCGCACCGCGGCGTATTTCCCCAGTACAGCCGGGGAAGGACAAGCGGATATCCCGGTGACCGGAACTAACGAAATCCATCCGTCGATTTCACGCCGCGGGGTAATTAGAACGCGTTACATTCCACTCACCGTTCCACTGTGTCAGGAGGATCCATGACATCGGCCGACGCCGATCCCAACCAGCGGCGGCAACTGACCACCACCGAACGCGACCTCGACGCGGTCGCGGTCGCGCTGGCGCAGTGGCTCGCCACCAAGGTCGAGGCGGACCGGCCGCCCGAGGTCACGTCCATCACCCGCCCGACGGCGGGCGGCATGTCGAGCACCACCCTGCTCTTCGACGCCGCCTGGACCGAGAACGGCGCGGCGGCCGGTGGCGCGTTCGTGGCGCGGCTGCCACCGGAGGAAAGTTCCTTCCCGGTCTTCGAAACATACGATCTGGCAACACAATTCGCCGTCATGGCCGAGGTGGCCGAGGCCACCGACGTGCCGGTGCCGCCGCTGGCCTGGATGGAGCCGGATCCCAGCGTGCTGGGCGCGCCGTTCTTCGTCATGCGGCGGGTGCACGGTCGGGTCCCCGAGGACAACCCGCCCTACGTCTTCCTCGGCTGGCTGTTCGACGCCACGCCGGAGCAGCGGTACACGGTGACCCGCAACACCATCCAGATCATCGCCAAGATCCACGCCATCGAGAATCCCGCCGAGCGGTTCCCGACGCTGGCGGGGGCGGGACCATCGCTGCGGCGGCACGTGGACGCCCAGAAGGCTTGGTACGACTGGGCTCTCGCACGCGACGGCTATCGCATCCCGATCCTGGAACGCGCCTTCGACTGGCTGGAGGAACACTGGCCAGCCGATCCCGGACCGGATGTGCTCAGCTGGGGCGACGCCCGGCCCGGGAACATCATGTTCGGCGAATTCGATCCGGTCGCGGTGCTGGACTGGGAGATGGCGGCCATCGGCCCGCGCGAACTCGATGTGGCGTGGACAGTGCTCATCCACCGGTTCTTCCAGGACATCGCCACCCGATTCGACCAGCCCGGCCTGCCGGACTTCATGCGGCGCAGCGACGTCGAGCGGCTGTACGAGGAGTTCACCGGGCACCGGGTGCGCGACCTGGACTGGTACCTCATGTACGCGGCGCTGCGACACGGCATCGTCATGGCGCGCATCAAACGCCGGATGATCCATTTCGGCGAGGACACCGACACCACCGACCGCGACGACTACGTCATGCACCGGCCACTGCTGCAGGCACTGCTCGACGGCACCTACGCCTGGGATTGACCCCGCGAACCGAGGAAACGACATGATCGGCCCATTGGACGAATACCCCCTCCACCAGACGCCGCTGCCCATGGCGCGAGTGGGAACCAGCGATCGGAACTTCTACGATCGCAGCTATTTCAACGCCTCCGACCGGGACGGTGGCACCTTCCTCGTCACCGGGTTCGGTGTGTACCCGAATCTCGGTGTGGTGGACGCCTTCGCGACCGTGCGACGCGGGAACGAGCAACGGGCGGTGCGCTTCTCGGACGCATTGACCGAGCGCAGCCTGGATCTCGCCGTCGGCGGGTACCGGCTGGAGGTGATCGAGCCGCTGCACAGGATCCGAGCCGTGTGCGAGCACGACGACCTGTCCTTCGACATGACCTGGGAGGGCGCGTTTCCCGTGGTGCGCGAGGAGCCGCACACCATCATCACCGGGCTGAACCGGCCCATCATCGACGCGCAGCGATTCGCGCAGGTCGGGTCGTGGTCGGGGACGCTCACCGTGGACGGCACCGATTACACCGTCGATCCGGCGGTGTGGACCGGGACCCGGGACCGGTCCTGGGGCATCCGGCCCGTCGGCGAATCCGATCCGCCGGGACGCGCGGCCGACGAACCGTCACAGGGCTTCTGGTGGTTGTACGTGCCGCTGCGCTTCGACGACTTCTCCATCATCGTCATCGTGCAGGAGGAACCCAACGGGTTCCGCACGCTCAACGACGCCACCCGCATCTGGCACGACGGGCGCATCGAACAGCTCGGCTGGCCGCGGGTACACCTCACCTACAAGTCCGGCACCCGGATCCCGGTGGCGCTGCGTCTCGAACTGACCACCCCCGACGGCAAGCCGCTCGAGGTCGAGGTCGAAGCCGGAACCTTCATCGCCCTCAATGTGGGCTGCGGCTACGGTGGCGACCCCGACTGGCTGCACGGCCAGTGGAAGGGCCGCGCCTGGGTCGACAGCCGCCGCTACGACCTCACCGATCCCGCCATCGCGGGCCGCATCCCGTTCGGCGTCATCGACCACGTGGGCAAGGCCCGCTGCGGAGATGCCGAAGGATGGGGGCTGTTCGAACACGGCAGCCTGGGCCGCCACGACCCGACCGGATTCGCCGACTGGACGTCGGTGGCACCCTGAGCAATCCGACGGGGCGGCGGTAACGAAGTACTCCATGCCACGGTTCGACGGGACCCCGCGCCGACACCCGGCGCGGGGCGTCCCTAGTCACGCGGGGCGTCCCTAGTCACGCGGGGCGTCCCTAACCACGCGGGGCCTCCCTAACCACGCGGGGCCTCCCTGACGAAACGGCCGCCTCGCGATGCGATCGACGGGGCGGGCCCGCTAGCGTCCGCCGAACACGGCCGTCGCCACCGTGATTTCGCCGACCACGCGCTTCCGCACCACCAGCCGCCCGCCCGTCGCCGCGCGCAGTGCGGCGGCCTCCGCCACGCTCGGCGTGCCGAGCGCGGCGGCGGTGCGCACCGAGGGGTTGGGCACCGCCACGGCCGCCAGTTCGTCAGGTGTGAACGCGACGACCGGAACGCCGAGCTCGGCTGCCGCCGCGACCAATCCGGGCTCCTCGGCCCTGCGGTCCACGGTGGCCAGACAGGCGATCTCGACCTCGGCGGCCACCGCACGCACCGCATCGAGAATGTCGCCGGCATCGGCCCCTGCCCGCATGCCCACGCCGACCACGAGAGCACCCGTCACGAGAACCCACTCCCCCCGGGCGCTACGGCACCAGCGGACGGTGGTATGTCCAAACGCACCAGGCCGCTGCGGCGATGGCCACCCACCCGGTGATCGGTCGGCTGAAGCCGATCCGGAGTGCGGTGCCGGTCGATGTCGACAGCGCCGCCGGGCGCGTCAGGCACCTGTCCGGCTCCGGGCGAAATCCGCTGCGGCGGTGACGAAGCGGGCGATGGCGGCCGGATTTCCGGCGGGGTGGGTGTGCAGGTAGGAGGCGTGGACGCGGTGCGGGAGAGCGCCTTCCCTGACCGTTTCGCCGGTGGGTGAGCGCCAGCCCCAGGCGGGAAGGTCTGCGCCCGCGACGGTAAGCCGGGTGCGATGGAACTCGTGGCCGCGCACCCGTTCGCCCGCCGACCACAGCGGAGAATCGGACAGCGCTACCGCATCCCGATAGCCGAGGGTGAGGCGAGGTCCGAATTCGGCCGCGGCGTCGACGACTCCGGCCATGGGATGGCCGTCGAGCGTGCGGGTCAGGTAGAGCAGACCGGCGCATTCGGCATGGATCGGCATACCCCGCCGCGCGCTCTCGGCCACCGCGTCGCGCAGCGCGGCATTCGCAGACAGCTCCGCCGCATGCTCCTCGGGGAACCCGCCGGGCAACACCAGACCCGCTGTGCCGGGCGGCAATTCGTTACACAGCGGATCGAAAACCACCACCCGCGCCCCGGCCGCCTCGAGCAGTTCCCGATGCTCGGCGTAACCGAAGGTGAACGCGGCGCCCCCGGCGACCGCGACGACCACACCGGCTCGCACACCACCGAATCCGGCACCGCCCACTCCGCCACCGGTCGCACCGTCACGCCGCCGAGCACCGACGCCGACGTCCCGCATGACGGATTCGCCGACGGGCTCGCGGCCCTCGCCGACAGCGGCACCGACGCCCACGACCGCCTCGGCGGGACCGGTCGAGGTGGGAATGCCCGGCTCGTGGGTCTGATCGGCGACAGCGGCATCTGCCGAGCGGATACCGTGCGCCGCCATCGCGGTCCGCAGTTCCGCGGCGGGGTCCCAGGCGGGGCCGGTGACCCGGGAGACTGCCAGGGACACCACCGCGGGCAGGTCGATGTGTGCGGCGATGAGGTCGGTCATGGCCGCCACCGCGGATTCGGCGGCGGTGCCGTGTTCGACGGCGGGAATCAGGCCGAGATGGCGGGAGGGGACGGCCAATTCGGTCATGCGGGGCAGCGCACCGAGGACGGGGAGGCCGACTCGGTCGCAGGCGGCGCGCAGCACCTGTTCGTGGCGTTCGCTGCCGACGCGGTTGAGGATGACGCCGCCGAGGCGGATACCGCTGTCGAAAGTGGCGAAACCGTGCAACAGGGCGGCCAGGCTCTGGCTGTGACCGCGGGCGTCGACCACGAGGACGACCGGCGCACCGAGCATGGCGGCGATCTGGGCGGTGGAGCCCTCGGCCACCGGGGCGGTGTTGTGCTCGTCGATGCGGCCGTCGAACAGACCCATGACGCCCTCCACCACGGCGATGTCGCAGCCGCGGCTGCCGTGGCGGTACAGCGGCGCGATCCGTTCCGCGCCCACCAGCACGGGATCGAGATTGCGGCCTGGGCGGCCGGCCGCCAGCCCGTGATAGCCGGGGTCGATGTAGTCGGGGCCGACCTTGAAGGGGGCCACCCGATGCCCCGCCCGCCGCAGCGCGCCGATCAAACCCGTTGCGACCGTCGTCTTCCCACTGCCGGATGCGGGTGCGGCGATCACCACCGCCGGGGTACTCACCATTCGATCCCCCGCTGGCCCTTGCGGCCCGCGTCCATGGGGTGTTTCACCTTGGTCATATCGGTGACCAGGTCGGCGGCGTCCAGGAGTGCCTGCGGGGCGTCGCGGCCGGTAACGACCACGTGCTGATTGCCGGGACGCGCGCGGAGGGTGTCGACCACCTCGTCCACGTCGACCCAGCCCCACTTCAGCGGGTAGGTGAATTCGTCGAGAACGTAGAAGCGGTGCTGCTCGGCGGCCAGGCGGCGCGCGATCTCCTGCCAGCCCGCCAGCGCGGCGGCGGCGTGATCCTCCTCGGTGCCGTGCTTGCGGGTCCAGGACCAGCCCTCGCCCATCTTGTGCCATTCCACGGCCCCGCCCGCACCGGTCTGCCCGTGCAGGCCACCGAGCGTGCGGAAGGCAGCCTCCTCCCCCACCTTCCATTTGGCGCTCTTCACGAACTGGAAGACGGCGATGTCGAAGCCCTGATTCCACGCCCGCAACGCCATCCCGAACGCCGCCGTCGACTTCCCCTTGCCGGTGCCGGTGTGCACCGCGAGCACCGGCTGATTGCGCCGCTGCCGCGTCGTCAGTCCGTCATCGGGAATACTCTCCAGCAGCGGAACACCCTTGGGCATGGAACATGGCTCCTTTCGCGACGGCGACCCCCGGTCGACGCCCCCAACGGTGCCACACGGCCGCACCGCACCCACCGCCGGGCGGCGCGCCGACCGCAGCGAGTTCCTGGCGGCGACCCGAGCCGCCCGCCGCCCGGTGGTCTACGGGCGCTCCTCACCCGCGTGACCGGCGGACCCGCTGCGCGCCTTCGCCCCGGTCACGGAGCGCGAACACGTCGGGCGCGGCGGCCTCGATCAGGGCCGGTGCGGCCTCCCCCATGAAATCGGCCCCATTGTCGGCCACCTGGCCGCGCCGGTCGGCCCGTCGGTTACGACGACGACGAAATATCCCCATTTCCCTTAGACGTGCGAGCGGGGCGATTGGTTCCCCGCGGTCGTGCGGCGGCCGATCGGTCACACCGACGCCCGGCACCGCGGCCCACGGGACGAGTACGCCGGTGAGCCGATCAGGCGACGCCGACCCCGGCGCGGACCACGCCCGCGACCGACTCGCCGGTGAGCTCGCCCAGTCGCAGGTATCCGGCGCGCAGATCGCGGGCGATATCGCGGGCCAGACCCAGGCGGACCATGCCCCGTTCGCAGTCCACCACCATGGCGGTGACGCCGTCACCGGCCAGCAGGCGGGCGGCGGTGCGGGCGCGCGGAACCGGATCGGCGCCGCCGGTGGCGCGGCCGTCGGTGAGCAGGACGATGAGCGGGCGGCGCTGGGGGTCGCGGACGCGTTCGCGGGCCAGCACCTCGCGGGCCTTCAGCAGCCCTTGCGCCAGTGGGGTTTTGCCACCGGTCCGGATGCCCGCCAGGCGGCGGACGGCGATGTCCACCGAGGAGGTCGGCGGCAGCACCAGTTCGGCGTCCTGACCGCGCACGGTGATGACGGCGACCTTGTCGCGGCGCTGATAGGCGTCGCGCAGCAGCGCCACCACCGCCCCGGTGACGGCGGAGAGGCGGTCACGCGCCGCCATGGAACCGGAGGCGTCGACCACGAACACGACCAGATTCCCTTCGCGGCCTTCGCGATACGCGCCGCGCAGATCGTCGGCGGCCAGCGCGAGCGGACCGGAGCGGCGGCCCCGGGCGAGCTGGTGCGGTGCGGCGGCGAAGATGGTGCCGAGCAGGTGCAGGCCGCCGGTGGTGTCCGGGGTGGCGCGCACCACCCGGCCCTGCCGGGTGCGGGCGCGGGAGCGGCGGCCGGGCGCACCCTCGCCGATACCGGGGACCTCCCAGCGCGGAGGCTTGGCCGGGGAGAGCGCGGGCAGGCCCGCATCGCCCTCCCGGGCGGGACGGCCGGAATTCGGCTCGCCGCCCGCAGCCTCCGAGCCGCCCGGTGCTCGGGCGGGTGAATCCGCTTCGGCATCGGGGGAATTCGGCTCGGTCGGATCCGATTCCAGCTCGGGCGGATCCGGAGGGCTGCTCATATCGTCCGAACGGCCGTCGGAGGGGTCCGGACGGCCCGCACGGCTCTCCGAACGCCCCCCGGCAGCGTCCGAACGGCCCTGCGCGTCCTCGGGTTCGGGCGAATCCGCGCCGTCCCCTTCGGATTCCGCGTCGTCGGTCAGCGGCCCCGCACCGTCGTCGGGCGAGACCCCATCGCTTTTCCCGGATCGTCCTCCTGCGCCCGCGCGGCTTCCTCCGCCGCCTGTCGCATGGCCTCGTCCAGCTGCTCCTCGCTGATACCGGGCTCGTCGAAGGGATCGCGCCGCCGCCGGTGCGGCAGTGCGAGTTCCGCCGCCACCCGCACGTCGTCCTCGGTGACAGCGTTGCCGCCGCGCCAGGCCGCGTGTGCGGTGGCGGTGCGCGCCACCACCAGGTCGGCGCGCATTCCGTCCACGTCGAAGCTCGCGCACAGGGCGGCGATGCGGCGCAGTTCCACGGTGTCGAGCGCGACCTCATCGAGCCGGTCCCGCGCGGACAGAATGCGCTCGGCCACCTCACGGTCGGCGGTGGCGTAGCGGGCCGCGAAGCCGACCGGGTCGGCCTCGTAGTCGAGGCGGCGGCGCACCACCGCCATCCGCACGTCCACCGCACGCGAGGCGACCACATCGACGGTGAGGCCGAACCGGTCGAGCAGCTGTGGCCGCAGCTCGCCCTCCTCCGGATTCATGGTGCCCACCAGGACGAAGCGGGCCGGATGCGAGGCCGAGACGCCATCGCGTTCGATATGCACCCGTCCCATGGCGGCGGCGTCGAGCAGCACGTCCACCAGATGGTCGTGCAGCAGATTCACCTCGTCGACGTAGAGCACGCCGTGATGGGCGGCCGCCAGCAGACCGGGCTTGAACGCCTGCTCGCCGTCGCGCAGCACCCGCTCCAGATCCAGCGATCCGACCACACGGTCCTCGGTCGCGCCCACCGGCAGCTCCACCAGCCGCGCGGGCCGCGCCCCGCTCTCGTCCACGATGGGCGGCAGCAGCTGCGCCAGCGCGCGCACCACGGTCGATTTGGCGGTCCCCTTCTCCCCCCGCACCAGCACACCGCCGATGCCGGGGTGCACCGCGCACAGGATCAGCGCGAGCTGCAACCGCTCCTGGCCGACCACGGCCGAGAACGGGAATCCGGCCTCGTTACCGGAGGAACCGCCCACTCGTACGGATTCGGGATGCGCAACACGGGAAGCCGACACGCCCCCACTGTATGCGCGCCGCACACCGGCTCCGCCACGACCCCGGCACACCGGCGACCGCACCGCATCGACCGCCGGTCGCCAGGCGGACCCCCGCACTCACGCCGGAGGGAACGCGCCGACACACCGACGCGCTAACAACGCCCGCAGCACCACGCATCGACATTCGCACCGCAGCACCGGCGTCGAACAGCGCCTCGACATGCCGGAACACTGCGCCGATACCCGCCCCGCAAGACGGCACACCACGATCACGAACGGCGCCCGCAGGTAAACAGCCCCGTAACGCAGGGCGGGCGATAGACAGCGGCGCACCCGAGCGACAGCCGCACCGACCAGCGGTCAGACCCGGCCCGGCCTTCGCGGGCTCGAGCGCCGCAGGCCGGTTCCAACGCATCGACCCACCGTGCGACCACGGGTGCGGCGACATCGTGACCGCCGTGCCCGGACAAAGGTCCGGCCCCGCACCGGGTTTCGGTGGGGGCCGAGAATAGTGCAGCAGCTCAGCCGCGGCGCATGGGGATATGCGGGATGCCGTCTTCGATGTACTCGTCGCCGTCGGGCTTGAAGCCGTGCTTGGTGTACATGTCGACCAGGTAGGTCTGGGCGTTGAGGCGGACCGTGGCCGAACCCGCCTCGGCGAGGGCGGCCTGCAGCACGCGGGTGGTGTAGCCGTGTCCGCGGGCGGGAACACTGGTGCAGAGACGACCGATGCGGAAGGACTTCACGCCGTCGTGGTGTTCCTCGAGCAGCCGCAGGGTGCAGATGACCTCACCCTCGTCGTCGAGCCAGAAGTGCCGGGTCTCCGGCAGCAGGTCGAGCCCGTCGAGTTCCGGGTAGGCGCATTTCTGCTCGACGACGAACACTTCGACGCGCAGTTTCAACAGCTTGTACAGGGTCTCGGTATCCAGGTCCTGGGCCCACGACCGTTTGAGAGCAACCGTTGACATCATCGCGTCTTGCTATCACACCGCGGCGCGCGGCGCGACCCCTTCGGTGGCGGGCGTGTTCGATTCGAGACGCAGCGCCTTGTTGGACCAGTCCCACACCTCGCGGAACAACGCCTGGTTCTCCGAGAGCTTCACGCCCAGCGACGGCACCATTTCCGCAAGTTTCGGCCGCCACGAGGCGTATTCGTTCGGGAAGCACTTCTGCATGACGTCGAGCATGGCGCTCACGCAGGTGGACGCACCCGGGGAGGCGCCGAGCAGGCCGGCGATGGTGCCGTCCTCGGCCGCCACCACCGCGGTGCCCAGTTCGAGCACGCCGCCCGCACCCTTGCGCCGGATCATCTGCACGCGCTGGCCCGCGATGATCAGCTCCCAGTCGCGACCGTCGGCGCGCGGAATGAACTCCTCCATCGCGTCGACCCGACCGGCCTGCGACTTCAGCAGCTCCGAGACCAGGTACTTGACCAGGCCCAACTCGGTGACGCCGACGCCGAGCATGGAGAACAGGTTGTTGGGCTTCACCGACTTGAGCAGGTCGGCGTAGCCGCCGTCCTTGAGGAACTTCGGCGTCCAGCCCGCGTAGGGGCCGAACAGCAGGCCGCGGTCGCCGTCGATGACGCGGGTGTCCAAGTGCGGCACCGACATCGGCGGTGCGCCCACCGCGGCCTTGCCGTACACCTTGGCCTCGTGCTTGGCGATGAGTTCCGGATTGGTGCAGCGCAGGAACAGGCCCGACACCGGGAACCCGCCGAAACCGGAGATCTCCTTGATGCCGGACTTCTGCAGCAGCGGCAGCGCACCGCCGCCCGCGCCGACGAAGACGAACTTGGCATTGACGACGCGCGCCTTGCCGGTGCGGGTGTTGCGCACCTTCACCAGCCAGGAGCCGTCGGACTGCTTGGTGAGGTTGCGCACCTCGTGCCCGAAGGCGATATTCGCACCGGACGCGCCCAGGTAGGCCAGCAGTTCGGTGGTCAGCTCGCCGAAGTCGATATCGGTGCCCGCCTCGGTCCAGTTCAGCGCGACCGGGTCGGAGAAGTCGCGGCCGCGGGCCATGAGCGGCAGCCGACGCGCGAATTCGTCGGGGCTGTCGACGAATTCCATGCCCTCGAACAGCGGATGCCGCGACAGCGCCTCGTAGCGCTTGCGCAGGTACCGCACATCCGCCTCGCCGTGGGTGAAGCTCACGTGCGGGATGGGGTTGATGAAGTTCGAGGGCTCGGCCAGGATGCCGGTCTCCACGGCGTACGACCAGAACTGGCGCGACACCTGGAAGCGCTCGTTGATGTCGACGGCCTTGGTGATCTCGACGGAGCCGTCGGCGTTCTGCGGCGTGTAATTGAGCTCGCACAGGGCGGAGTGGCCGGTGCCCGCGTTGTTCCACGGGTCGCTGCTCTCCGCGGCGGCGGCGTCGAGCCGCTCGAACACGGTGATCGACCAGTCCGGCTGCACCTGGCGAAGCAGTGCACCCAGGGTGGCACTCATGATGCCGGCACCGATGAGTACTACATCGGTCTTCTCAATCTTGGCAGCGTTCGGCACGGGTAGATCGACTTCCTTGTCCTAGATGCGGCAACCCAGCGGCGCTTAGGTTACCCGTCGTTCACCTAGTGTCGATTGTGCCCCTCAACACGCGGAATTCCCGCAGCGACAGGGCCGATTGTGAGAGATACCTCCCGGGTGGGATGCCGTGACGTCGGGGGATAGATTGGGACTGTGAGCTCCGATACGCCCGCCGCGACCTCCGCCGTCACCGATCCGACGGCCCCCGCCTGGCAGCCGGATGTGCTGGGTGCGGGCTACCAACAGCTGACCATCCCGCTGGGTGCCGACCCGGACGGCGAGGGCGAGGTGGAGGCAGTCCTGGTCCGCCACACGCCCGCCGACGCGCCGGTCGCCACCAAGGCCGTGCTCTATGTGCACGGGTTCACCGACTACTTCTTCCAGAAGCATCTGGCCGAGCATTTCGCCGGGCGCGGCTATCGCTTCTACGCGCTCGACCTGCGCAAGTGCGGCCGGGCCCGGAGGTCGGGGCAGACCGCGCACTACGTCAGCGATCTGACCCTCTACGACGCCGAGTTGAACCGCTCGCTGCGCACCATCCGCGCCGAGACCGGGCTGCCCACCCTGATCCTGGCGCATTCGACGGGTGGGCTCATCGCCTCGCTGTGGCTGAACCGGCTCAATCGTTCCGAGGGCGGTGTGCGGGCGCGGGGCGTCACGGGGTTGGCGCTCAACAGCCCGTGGTTCGATTTGCAGGGACCAGCTTATTACCGGTCGGTCGGTACGGCGGTGCTGCACGGCCTGGCCCGGCTCAGCGCCATGACCCGGCTGCCGCTGCCCGAGGGCCGCGCCTACGGCGACAGCCTGCACCACACCGTCGCCGGAGAATGGGATTACGACCTGGACTGGAAGCCGCTGACCGGCTTCCCGGTGCACGCGGGCTGGCTGCGCGCCATCCGCCGCGGGCATGCCCGCCTGCAACAGGGCCTGGATATCGGGGTGCCCGCGCTCATCATGCGGTCGAAGGTGACCAAGTTCATGCGCGAGTACGGTCCGGCCGCGGATGTCTCGGACGTGGTGCTGGACGTGCGCCAGATCCAGCGCTGGTCGGGCTGCCTGGGCACGCGCACCAATATCGTGCCCATCGAGGGGGCGCGCCACGACGTGTTCCTGTCCGCGGAGACGCCGCGCAAACAGGCGTTCGCGGAACTGGATTCGTGGCTGGACTGGCTCGACACCGCGTCGGCCGAGCCCGTCGCCACCTCACCAGAAGCTGGTGCGTAGCACGATCTCGGTGGCCAGCTCGTGGCCGCCCTCGGCGGCCACATCGGTGACATCCATGGTGACCAGGCGGTATTCCCCGTAGACGTGGCGGCCGGACGCCTCGGCCGCCTCCCGGGGCAGCTCCTTGGTGGCCAGCAGGGTGGTGGGGATCTCCACCGCCGGGCAGCCGGGATCCGGGGCGGCGCCGCCGGGGCCGGGCACCGCGGGATGGGCGCGACCGGCCGCCACCAGACTCATGAAGCGGCCGAAACCCCGGGCGGACAGCTGCCACGCCAACTCGGCCCCGGCACCGCAGCCGACCAGATTGGCCCACGGCACGTTCAGCTGATCGAGCAGGGCCAGCACGGTGGCGGTGTCGAGGCCGTCGGCGTGTTCGACGACGAAGGTGCGCAGGTCGGAGTTGTGCAAGCGGGCACAGACCTGGTCGTAGACATCCGCGGGAGCGCCCGCATCGGGCAGCAGCAGGACACTGTGCCGGGATTCGGGGCCCCCGGCTCGCACGGTCCACGTCTTGTCACCGACCGTGAGCTGCCGAGATTCCATGTGAATTCACGGTACACGCCACCCGGGAGTCCGCAGCGCGTGTCGGTGTGATTTCGATCGGGGCTCAGCGGGTGGTGCGCAGAATGGCGAGATCGGTCGGTGCGCCCCCGGTGATCAGCCGTTCCAGGGCCGCCTCGTCCAGGTGTTTTTCCATCAGGTCGGCGAGCAGGTCCACCTGGGCGGTGCGCTCCTGGGCCACCGAAACATCGTCGGCCACAACGAAGCCGGTACGCCCGGCGCGGTCGGCGAGTTCACGCAGCCAGGCCCGGCGGAACGCGTCGTTCTCCAGGATGCCGTGCAGGTGGGTGCCCCAGACGGAGCCGCGCACACTGCCTTCGGCAGCGCCGTTCAGCTCCAGCCAGGGCCGGTCGCCGCTGTGGCGGACCCGACCATGATGAATCTCATAACCGTGCACGGGCAGGCCGCGGGCGTGGCCGGTGGAGCGGCGCAGCACCTTCGGATCGGCGAATTCGATCTCCAGATCCAGCAGGCCGAGGCCCGCGACCGCGCCCGCGTCCGATTCCACGCGGTCGTCGATGCCGCGCGCGAGCATCTGATAACCGCCGCAGATGCCCAGAACGGCCCCGCCCGCCGCGACACGGGCACGCAGGGCATCGGCGATCCCGGTGCGGCGCAGCCATTCCAGATCGCTCACGGTGGCCTTGCTGCCGGGCAGGACCACCAGGTCCGCGCCGGTCAGCCGGGACGGGTCGGCGACCCAGCGCACCGCAACACCCGGCTCGCAGGCCAGCGCCTCCACATCGGTGGAGTTGGAGATGCGCGGCAGCCGGATGGCGGCGACGGTCAGCCATTCCCGCCCGCGCGGCGGCAGGGAGCGGCCCACCGGGGCGTCGGCGACCGTGCCGAGGGAGTCCTCGGCGTCGAGCCACAGCTCCTCGGCGAAGGGGACGACGCCGAGGGTCGGGCGGCCGGTGAGCGCGGTGAGCTGGTCGATCCCGGGCCGCAGCAGCTCCACGTCACCGCGGAACTTGTTGATGACGAATCCCGAGATCAGTTGCTGGTCTTCGGGTTCCAGAATGGCGACGGTGCCGAACAGGTGGGCGAGCACCCCGCCGCGATCGATATCGCCGACCAGCAGCACCGGCAGCCCGGCCGCGCGCGCCAGGCCCATATTCGCCAGATCGGTGGCGCGCAGGTTGATTTCGGCCGGTGACCCCGCGCCCTCGCAGATCACCACATCGAATTCGGCGCGCAGCGCGGCCAATTCGTCCACCACCACCTGCCGCAGCCGCTGGCGGTGCCGGAAGTAGTCGCGCGCGCCGACGGTGTCCACGGCCCGCCCGCGCACCACCAGTTGGGAGCGCCGGTCGCTGCCGGGTTTGAGCAGGATCGGGTTGAAGCGCACGCTGGGCTCGAGCCCGCACGCCCGCGCCTGCAGGGCCTGCGCGCGGCCGATCTCCCCGCCGTCCAGGGTGACGACGGAGTTGTTGGACATGTTCTGCGCCTTGAACGGTGCGACGCGCACCCCGCGCCGCGCCAGCATCCGGCAGAGTCCCGCCACCACAACGCTTTTCCCGGCATCGGAGGTGGTGCCAGCGACCAGCAGCGCGCCCTTCACCGGGTGGCCTCCGCGGCGGGGAGCGGCGTCACGGCAGGGTGAGGATTTCCGCGCCGTCCTCGGTGACGACCAGGGTGTGCTCGAACTGTGCCGTCCACCGGCGGTCCTTGGTGACGACCGTCCAGCCGTCGTCCCAGATCTCGTAGTCGATGCCGCCGAGATTGATCATGGGTTCGATGGTGAAGGTCATGCCCGGTTCGATCTCGGCGTCCACCGCGGGCTGGTCGTAGTGCAGGATCACCAGGCCGCTGTGGAAGGTGGGCCCGACGCCGTGGCCGGTGAAATCGCGCACCACGCCGTAGCCGAAGCGGTTGGCGTAGGACTCGATGACGCGGCCGATGACATTGAGGGCGCGGCCGGGCCGCACCGCCTTGATGGCGCGCATGGTGGCCTCCTCGGTGCGTTCCACCAGCAGGCGCACCTCGTCGTCCACGTCACCGGCGAGGAAGGTGGCGTTGGTGTCGCCGTGCACGCCGTGGATATAGGCGGTGACGTCGATATTCACGATGTCGCCGTCCTCGATCACGGTGGAGTCGGGGATGCCGTGGCAGATGACCTCGTTGAGCGAGGTGCAGCAGGATTTGGGAAATCCCTTGTAGCCCAGCGTCGACGGGTACGCGCCGTGGTCGCACAGGTACTCGTGCGCGATGGCGTCGAGCTGATCGGTGGTGACGCCGGGCGCGACGGCCTTGCCCGCCTCCGCGAGGGCCTGTGCCGCGATCTTGCCCGCGATGCGCATCTTCTCGATGGTCTCCGGCGTCTGCACCCAGGGCTCGTGTCCCTCGTTGGCGGTCTTCTTCCAGACGTACTCCGGCCGCTCGATGGACTTCGGCACCTCTCGAATGGGCGACTGGGTGCCGGGAACGAGAGGTTTGCGGGTGCGCACTGACATGGAACAAGACTATCCGCCCGCGCAGAGTGCTCCTTCACCGGAATACTTCCGGACCGTGGTCCGTTTACCCACTTGGTTGACGTGGTAACTACTTGCAGGAGGCACCAGCCGTGGAAATGGGACTGACCACATTCGCCGAGATGACCGCCGTCGGCGACCGCCCCGCGCCCAGCGCCGGACAGCGCTTGCGCGAGGTGGTGGACGAGGCCGTCGCCACCGAACGCGCGGGACTGGACGTCTACGGCGTGGGCGAGCACCACCGCGCCGACTTCGCCGCCTCCGCTCCCACCGTGGTGCTGTCGGCCATCGCCGCCCGCACCGAGCGCATCCGGCTCACCAGCGCGGTCACCGTGCTCAGCTCGGCCGACCCGGTGCGCGTGTACCAGGAGTTCGCCACCCTGGACCTGCTCTCCGGCGGGCGCGCCGAATTGATGGCGGGCCGTGGCTCGTTCATCGAATCCTTCCCGCTGTTCGGCTACGACCTGGGCGACTACGACGAACTCTTCGACGAGAAACTGGCACTGCTGCTGAAGATTCGTGAGAACGAGCCGGTCACCTGGTCCGGGAAGTTCCGCGCCCCGCTGCGCGACACCGTGGTGTACCCGCGCACCGAGCGTCCGCTGCCAGTGTGGATCGCGGTGGGCGGCACCCCCGAATCCGTCGCCCGCGCCGGGCTGCTCGGCCTGCCACTGGCCATCGCCATCATCGGCGGGCAGCCCGCGCGCTTCACACCACTGGTGGACCTGTATCACCGGGCGCTGGCGGAGGGCGGCCACGAGCCGCGACCGGTGGCGGTGCACGCGCACGGCTATGTGGCGGAAACGGATGCGCAGGCGGTGCACGACTTCTACCCGCCCTACGCCGCCGCCATGAGCGCCATCGGACGCGAACGCGGCTGGGCCCCCATGACCCGCGACCACTTCGACGCGCTGCGCTCGCAGAGCGGTTCGCTGTTCGTCGGCACCCCCGACTACGTGGCGGAGAAGATCGCCGCGGTACGAGACGATCTCGGCTTGGAGCGGTTCATGCTGCACACCAGCGTGGGCACGCTGCCGCACGAGAACGTGCTGCGCACTATCGAACTGCTCGGCACCAAGGTGGCACCGCAGGTGCGGTGAGCGTGGCGACGATCGCACCGGAGTGCCGTGCCCGACACCGGTTCACTACGACCGAACGACGCCGCCCCGGCGCGGCCGGCCCCGCACCGTCGCCGCCTCCCGCTACGATCTCGGGGGACACTCTCGGGTGGCGTCCATGCCACACGGGACAGCAACAGCAGAGGATGCGCGCGTGGCCGAAATCAGTACCCTGACCTGGATTGTCACCATAGGTCTGATTCTGGCGCTGCTCGCCGTGGATCTGATCGTGGCGGCGGTGAAGCCGCACCGGGTGGGCTTCCGCGAGGCCACCATCTGGTCGGTCTTCTACATTCTCGTGGCCGTCGCGTTCGGCGTGTGGTTGGCCTGGCAGTACGGCAGCGGGCTCGGGGCGGAGTTCTTCGCCGGATACGTGGTGGAGAAGAGCCTGTCGGTCGACAACCTCTTCGTCTTCGTGATCATCATGACCACTTTCGCGGTACCGGAGGAGCATCAGCACAAGGTGCTCACCTTCGGCATCGTGCTGGCGCTGATCATGCGCGCCATCTTCATCGCCCTGGGCGCGACGCTGCTGGCGCTGTTCTCCTTCATGTTCCTGCTGTTCGGCCTGCTGCTGATCTACACCGCGGTGCAGCTGTTCCGGCACCGCGACCAGGATCCCGAAGTCGACGACAATGTGATGGTGCGGGCGGCGCGCCGGTTCCTGCCCATTACCGACGACTACGTCGGCGGGAAGCTGACCACGCGGGTGGACGGACGGCGGATGGTGACGCCGCTGTTCATCGTGCTGCTGGCCATCGGCAGCATCGACCTGCTGTTCGCGCTGGACTCGATCCCCGCGGTGTTCGGCGTCACCCGCGAGCCCTATATCGTCTTCGCCGCCAACGCTTTCGCGCTGCTGGGGTTGCGGGCGCTGTTCTTCCTCGTCAAGGGTCTGCTGGATCGGCTGGTGTACCTGTCGACCGGTCTGTCGCTGATTCTGGCGTTCATCGGCGCCAAGCTCATCCTGCATTGGGCGCACGTGGACATCGACGATCGCGTGCCGGAGATTCCGACCTCGGTCAGCCTGGGCGTGATCATCACGATACTCGTGGTGGTCACGGTGGCCAGCCTGATCAAGACGCGGCAGGATCCGACCGCGAAGGCGCACGCGGGCTCGCTGCGGGCGCATCCGGATCAGCAGCGCGACCGGCAGGGGCAGCCGGGCTGATCTCGCCTCCGGTGCGGCGGGCGCGCGTGCCGCGGGCGATCTCGGTCGCGAGGGCGTCGAGCGGCTGGGCGAACGGTGCGAGCGAATCGTGCAGGGCCGCAAGCCAATGCTGTGCCGCCTCGATCCCGTCGGGGTCGAGCGTGTAGCAGCGGCGGGTGCCCTCGGCGCGGGTGCGCACCAGCCCGGCGTCGCGCAGCGCCTTGAGGTGCTGGGAGACGCCGGGCTGGGAGATGGCCGCATGGCGTCGCACCGCGGTCACGATCGCGCCCGCGGGCTGTTCGCCGGTGGCGGCCAACAATTCGAGGATGCGGCGGCGGATGGGGTCGCCCAGCGCCTCGAAGATCTTCGCCGGGGAGCGGTCCATCAGGAGTGCGCGCCGTCCTCGGAGGCACCGGTGTAGAACGCGATGGTGCGGTCGGCGGCCGCGCGGGCGGCGGCCGGGTCCGCGCCGTCGCCGATGGCGGCCTCGGCCCAGCCGCGCGCCGCGAGTTCGATGAAGGCGCGGCCCTCCGGGGTCTCGTGAAAGGTCAGTGCCAGGGCCGGGTCCATCGACTGCCCGGTCGCCAGGTGCTCACCCAGCCCCATGAGGGCGAGATCCCAGCCGACGCCAACGGCCCCCGGGCCGAACCGCTCCCAGAACTCCGGGTCCACGTGCGCTTCGTGCACCAGCTCCAGCCGCGTGCCGTCCCCGTCCGGGCTGAGACTCACCGCCACCCACGAGGTCTGCTCGTCGAAGACCCACGTGATGGCGAACCGCCGCGGTTCGTCGCATTCCTCGACGACACCGCCGGCATTGCCTTCGATCTGATACGTCCCGCCGAGCTTCAGTTCACCCGAGACCGGCGCGAACCACCGCGGAATGCGCTCCATATCGGTCAGCGCACTCCACAGGTCGGCCTGTTCGGTCGGGTAGGTGCGACGCGCGATGGCGATCTTGGTCGGCGCTCCGGCGCGCTCACCGCTGCGCAGCTCCCGATGCACCAGTCCGGCCACGGCGGCCGGGTCGGTCGGCAAGGGCATGACAACCTCCTTCTATAAGTTTCAACTTATAGTAGCTGATCGCAGTCACGCACCGCCAGCGCGCGGCTGGTTGCTCTCGGGTGTCGGCTGCAGCTCGCGCCCCCACGCGGCCGCGGCCTTCGGCAATGCCGCGGCGGGGGCGGTGCTCGCCACCGCTACTCGCGCAGGTGCGCCTCGAAGGCGATGCGGTCGCCGCGGTAGAGGGCGCGGACGCGTTCGATGGGGGCGCCGTCGGCGTCGACGCTGCGGCGGTGCAGCAGGATCATGGGCAGGGCGGTGGTGCATTCCAGCAGGGCGGCCTCGCGGGGGGAGGCGAGCACGGTTTCGATGCGTTCGGTGGCGGCGGCGTAGGTGACGCCGAGGGCGCGGACGGCGGCGTAGAGGGAGGTTTCGGGGTCGTAGTTGCCGCGCAGGCAGGCGAAGCGCGGCAGCGGCATAAAGGTGCTCTCCAGGCCGATGCGTTCGCCGTCGGCGAGCAGGACACGCTCGAGATGCATGACGGGCGTTCCGGCGGGCAGCGCCAGATCGCGGGCGATGCCGTCATCGGCGGGGACGTCGGTCCATGCGACGAGCAGGCGACCGGGCACCCGCCCGAAGCTGATGGCCCCCTCGGTGTAGGAACGCAGCGACAGCGGCTGCACCATCTTCGGCCGGGAGACCACCGTACCCCGGCCCTTTCGCCGAATTCGCCCTTCCACCAGCAGATCTCGCAGCGCCTGCCGCACCGTTTCGCGGGCTACGCCGAAGCGCAGGGCCAGTTCGCGTTCGGAGGGCACGGCATCGCCCACGGCGAGTCCGGCCAGCATGGCGTCGAGTTCGGTGCGGATCAGATACGCCTTCGGGATACGCGCGCCCGCCCCCACCGCGTCGGATCTCTCCATGCCCCACAGCGTACCGCGTAATGGTCTATACCAATTCTTAACCTGGCGTTTGCGCACGAAACACCCTTTGGTCTAGACCAGTAGCCACCATAGGGCGCATGCGATTGGTCATCATCGGCGGCGGCATCCTCGGCACCGCCCACGCCTTGGCCGCCGTCCGGCGCGGCCACGAAGTGATCCAGCTCGAGCGCGAGGCCGAGGCCCGCGGGGCCACCGTGCGCAACTTCGGCCTGGTGTGGGTGTCCGGACGCAGCGCCGGCGAACTGGAGATCACGCTGCGCTCCCGGCAGCTGTGGGAGGAGATCGGCGGCCGGGTGCCGGGCGTCGGCTTCCGCCCCGCGGGTTCGATGACCCTGGTACGCACCGAAGCCGAACTCGCGGTGGCCGAGGCCGCGGCGAACGCCCCATCGGCGAGCGAGCGCGGGTTCGAACTGCTCGACCCCGAGCGGGTACGTGCGCTCAATCCCACGCTGCGCGGCGCATTCCTTGCCGGACTGCACTGTTCGACCGATGCGGCGGTGGAGTCCCGGCAGGCGCTGCCCGCGCTGCGCCGGTATATGGACGCCACCGGGCGGTATCGCTTCTTCGCCGGAACCGAAGCGCGCGCCGTCACCGGCGGCACCGTGGTCGACGACCGCGGCCGCCGCCACGCGGGCGATCTGGTGGTGGTCTGCCCGGGTGCCGCGCACCACGGGCTCACCCGGGAACTGGTGGGCGACATGCCCGTTCGCCGGGTGCGGTTGCAGATGATGCAGACCGCCCCGCTGGGCGAGGAGCTCACCACCGCCATCGCCGACGGCGACAGCTTCCGCTACTACCCCGGCTACGCGGGTGACGCGCTCGACCGGCTCGAGGCCGAGGAGTCGCAGTCCTTCGTCGCCGCCCGGCACAGGATGCAGATGCTGTGCGTGCAGCGCCTGCACGGCGGCCTCACCATCGGCGACACCCACGAATACGAGGAACCGTTCGCCTTCGACGTGGACGAGGCCCCCTACGAATACCTCACCGGCGTCGTGGAGGAACTGCTCGGCCGCAAGCTCCCGCCGGTGGTGCGCCGCTGGGCGGGCGTGTACAGCCAGTCCATCGATCCGGCGGCCATCGTCACCCGGGTGCGCGCCGATGACGCCATCTGGGTCGTCACCGGTCCGGGCGGACGCGGCATGACCCTCGGCCCGGCCCTCGGCGAAGAGACCGCCGACCTTCTGAACCTGTAGGGGAGCCCATGTCCGACAAGCAGATCGATCTCGCCGTCCTCGATATGGCCGGAACCACCGTCGCCGACGGCGGCCTGGTGTTGCGCGCCTTCGAGGAGGCCGCCACCGCCGCCGGAATCCCCACCGAGGGCCTGGAGCGCGAGGCCGCGCGCCGGTACGTCCTCGACACCATGGGGCAGTCCAAGATCACGGTCTTCCGCGCCCTGCTCGGCGACGAGGACCGCGCACGGCACGCCAACCGGGCGTTCGAGGCGGCCTACGACGCGTTGGCCGCCACCGCGGCGGCACCTGTTCCCGGTGCGGCCGAAGCGATCTCGGCACTGCGCGCGGCCGGTATCAAGGTGGCGCTCACCACCGGATTCAGCCGCGCCACCCAGGACACGCTGCTGACGGCGCTGGGCTGGCAGGACATCGCCGATCTGACGCTGTCGCCCGCCGACGCCGGACGCGGCCGCCCCTACCCGGACCTGGTGCTCACCGCCCTGCTCCGCTTGGGCATCGACGCCGTGGATCGTGTTGCGGTACTGGGCGATACGGCCAGCGATATCGCCACCGGCCGGGCCGCGGGCGCCCGCATCGTGGCGGGCACGCTGACCGGCGCGCACAACGAGGACCAGCTGCGCGCCGCGGGCGCCACCCACGTGGTCGGGTCCGTCACCGAGTTCGCCCGGCTGCTGCTGGCCGAACGCTCCTGAAAGCCCCGCCGCCCCGCTGTCCACGAGGGGCCGGGCGGCGGCCCTCCCCATCCCTTCGATCCAGTAGTTCCGACCAGTCGAAAGTTGCTTTCCCCGTGCGTAATCCGAACACCCGCCTGACCCGCACCCTCGCCAGGACGGCGTTGGTCCTCACCTCCGCCACCGCCGTCGTCCTAGGTATGACCGCCTGCGGCGGCACCGGTACCGAATCCGCCGACGGCAAGACGGTGACCGTTTACTCCGCCGACGGCGTCGGCGAGTGGTACAAGACCCAGTTCGACAAGTTCCAGGAGAAGACCGGCATCGCGGTGAATCTGGTGGAGGCCGGTTCCGGCGAGGTCGTCAACCGGGTGGAGAAGGAGCAGTCCAACCCGCAGGCCGATGTGCTGGTCACGCTGCCGCCGTTCATGCAGAAGGCCGACAAGTCCGGCCTGCTCGAGCCCAGCGGCATCGACACCAGCGCCGTCGCCGACTCGGACAAGGATCGAGACGGCAAGTACGTCATGCTGGCGGGCAACTACCTCTGCTTCATCGCCAACCCTTCGGTCAATGTCGCCGGGATGACCTGGGACGACCTGTTGAAGCCGGAGTACAAGGGCAAGATCCAGTACTCCACCCCGGGCCAGGCCGGTGACGGCACCGCGGTGCTGATCCTGTTGCAGCAGCTCTACGGTAAGCAGGGCGCGCTGGACTACCTGGCCGAGCTGCAGGCGAACAATGTCGGTCCCTCCTCCTCCACCGGCAAGCTCCAGGCCAAGGTCGACAAGGGCGAGATCCTCATCGCCAACGGCGACATCCAGATGAATATGGCCAATATCAAGGAGAAGGGCTCCAAGTTCACGGTGTTCTTCCCCGCGGACGCCGACGGCAGGGCCAGCACCGTGCCGGTGCCGTACCTGATGGGTCTGACCAAGGGCGCGCCGCACCGGGCCGAGGCCGTGCAGCTCATGGAATTCCTGCTCTCCGGTGAGGCGCAGGAGGCGCTGCTCGGCTCCTTCGCCGTCCCGGCCCGTCAGGAACTGCGCGGCGTGATGTCCTCCGGCGGCGTGACCAACCCGGCGGTACTGCTGCAGAACGTCGAGATCATCTACCCGGACTGGGCGCAGGTGCTCGCCGATCTCGACGCCGACCTCGCCGCCTACCAGCAGGCCACCGGCCAGTAGGAATCCGCCCCACCCCCGAGGAGCGCCACTCATGACCACCGCGTCGACGACATCCAGGGCGACCGACGTCGCGACCGCCGAACCGGCCATCGTGTTCGACCGGGTCGGCGTCACCTACGGGCGCGGCCGGAGAAGCACAGTCGCACTGGCCGATTTCACGCTCCGCGTCGCCGCGGGGGAAACGGTCGCGCTGCTCGGGCCCAGCGGCTCCGGCAAGTCCACCGCACTCAAGGCGCTGGCCGGATTCGTCCGGCCCACCTCGGGTGCGGTGCGCCTGTCGGGCCGCGACGTCACCCACCTCTCCCCCGCCCGGCGCGGCATCGGTGTGGTGGTGCAGTCCTACGCGCTGTTCCCGCATATGCGGGTGCGCGAGAACGTGGCCTTCGGACTGCGCGCACATCGGGTGCCGCGCAAGGAGATCGGCGAGCGCGTCG
The DNA here is from genome assembly GCF_030767025.1 of Nocardia sp. CC227C. GTDB lineage: Bacteria > Actinomycetota > Actinomycetes > Mycobacteriales > Mycobacteriaceae > Nocardia. The sequence continues at coordinate 50,172 of NZ_JASITE010000008.1, forward strand.
CCGAGGCGCTGGCCATGGTGGGCATGGGCGGATACGCCGAGCGGCTGCCGCGGGAGCTGTCCGGCGGACAGCAGCAGCGGGTTGCCATCGCCCGCGCGCTCGCCATCCGGCCCGGGGTGCTGCTGCTCGACGAACCGCTGGCCGCCCTGGACGCCCAGCTGCGGCAGTCCATGCTCGGCGAGCTCCAGCAGCTGCGAAAGGCCCTGCCGGACACCGCCATGCTGTACGTCACCCACGATCAGGCCGAGGCGCTGGCGCTGGCGGACCGGATAGCCGTCATGCGCGACGCCCGCCTGATCGATATCGACAGTGCGCGCAACCTGTGGCAGCGGCCGCCAACCGACTTCACCGCCGCCTTCCTGGGCGGCGCGAATCTGCTGCCCTGCACCGTCGATCACGTCGCCGGCACCACCGCACTGGTCACCGTCGGCGAGCACACGCTGCGCGCGGAAGCTCCCGCACCGGGCGTGGGGCGGCCCGACTGGGTGCCGAATGCGGTCGCGCACCTGTGCGTCCGGCCGCACACCGTCTCGATCCGACCGCTCACCGAGCGGGACGCTCGACCCCTCACCGCGCGGGACGCTCGACCCCTCACCGCGCGGGGCGCTCGACCATCCACCGAGCGGGATGCCCTGCGCGCCAGCGTGACCGGCGCCGTCTGGCGGGGCGCGTCGACCCGGCTGCACCTGGACGTCGCCGGTCTGCCCGGTGAGCTCACCGCCGATGTGCCCGGCCACGCGGAACTGGCGATCGGCGATTTCGTCGGCGTGCGGTTCCCGGATCCGGCCGGGGTGCTGATTCCGCCCGGGATCGGAACCGCAGCCGCGGCAGCCGAATCCGAGGTGCGGGCGTGACCGCGATACTGAAAACGCCCGCCGCCCCCGCCGCCACCCCACCCGGTCCGCGGCGCTCGCTCGCCCCGGTGCTGTGGGCGCTGCCGCCGGTGCTGGTGGTGCTGTGCATCGCCGTCTATCCGATCGGCCGGGTGCTGCTGGAGTCCACCCGTACCGACGACGGCCGCGGCACCGCGACGTGGATCTCGGTACTGGGTTCGGAATCGTTCCGGAACGCATTGTGGCGCACGGTGTCCATCGCGGTGTGCTCCACCCTGGGCTGTCTGGTGCTGGGCACCTTCCTCGCCATCGTGCTGGCTTTCGTGCCGTTTCCGGGATCGGGGCTGGTCGGCCGCCTCATCGACACCGTGCTGACGCTGCCTTCCTTCCTGGTGACGCTGGCCTTCACCTTTCTCTACGGCACCGCGGGCGCGGTGAACGCGCTCATCGGCGAACTCACCGGCCGTACCGAACCGGCGCTGAACTTCCTCACCACACCGCTCGGTGTGATCGCCGCCGAGATCACCTTCTTCACCCCGTTCGTCGTGCGCCCGCTGCTGGCGGCCTTCGCCCAGCTGCCGCGCGAACAGCTGGATGTGGCGTCGAGTCTGGGGGCGTCACCGTGGCGGGTGCTGTGGCGGGTGGTGCTCCCGGAAGCGTGGCCCGCCCTGGCCGCGGGCGGCAGCCTCGTACTGCTGCTGACGCTCAACGAATTCGGCATCGTGCTCTTCACCGGTGCCAAGGGGGTGATCACGCTGCCCGCGCTGATCTACACCCGGGGCATCGTCACCTTCGACCTGCCCGGAGCGGCGGTGCTCGCCACCGTGCAGGTGCTGCTGTCGCTGAGCCTCTACCTCGGCTATCGCCTGATCTTCGCCCGGCTCACCGGAGCTCGGTAAGGGCACCACCATGAACGCCGTACCCGTCGTCCCGGGCGATTCGGAACCCACGGCCAACGGGGTCGACCACCCTGTAAGAAAGGTAAGGAGCTGACATGCTGGTGTGGACCCGGGGCGGGCGCGCCGCCGTACTGGCCGTTTTCGCGGTCGTGGTGGCCGTGGTGTTCATCGCCCCCATCGCCACCGTGGTGGCGGCGGGGCTGGCGGGACGCTGGACCGGACCGCTGCCCTCGGATCTCGGCTTCGCCAATTTCGGTCGAGCCTTGTCCGGCGAGCAGGCGGCCAGTCTGTCGGTGAGCCTGCAGACCGCGCTGCTGGCCGGCGGCGCCGCGCTGGTGCTGGGCACCTGGGCGGCGCTGGCCGCCCGGGAAGCGCCGGAATGGTTGCGGCGCACGACCGATGCGGTTTTCCACGTCCCGGTGGCGGTGCCGTCGGTGGCGATCGGGCTCGGCGTCCTGATCGCCTTCAACGAGCGCCCGCTGCTGCTGGGCGGCACCAAGTGGATCGTGATACTGGCGCATGCGGTGCTGGTGCTGGCCTACGCCTTCAGCGGCGTCTCGGCCGCGCTGGACCGGCTGGATCCGGGCTACCGGCAGGCCGCCGAATCGCTGGGGGCGGGACCGATCCGGGTGCTGTTCCGGATCACACTGCCATTGCTGCTGCCCGCATTGGGCGCGGCGGCGGGGCTGTCCATCGCGCTGTCCATGGGCGAGCTGGGCGCGACGATCATGGTCTACCCGGCCACCTGGAAAACCCTGCCGGTCACCATCTTCGCGGCCACCGACCGCGGCGAGGTGTTCGACGCCGCCGCCAGCACCACGCTGCTGGTGCTGGCCACATTGATCGCACTGGTCGTGCTGGGCCGCCTGCGCGGCCGGGCGGCGCTGCGCTGAACAACACCGCGGCTGAACCACACCGCAGCTGAGCGACAGCGCGGCCGAAGGAAACCGAGCGGCCCGGCCGCGCGGCCGGGCCGCGCTCACCCGTCGATGCCCTGCGCGAGCGCGCGCAGGGCATCGACGGGCAAATGATCGGCTTCCTCGATGAGGCCGCCCGCGAGGAGGTACACCTCCGCCATCCGTACCGCGGCATCGCGCAGATCCGACAGCGAACGACTCAGTTCGACGCCCTTGTGCTCGAATCCGCACCGTAGCTGCCGAGCCGAATCGAAGCCGCCGAAACCGGTGAGGCGGTGTGTCCGCGCCGCCCGGGACAGCTGCGGTTCCACCGCATCCGCGAATCGCAGGAAGTTCGCGGCGCATCCCCGCGCCGCGTCCGTATCCATGCGAAACGCCCCCGCCGCAGCCCGTCCGCGGAGTGCCTCGGCGGCCGAATCCGCTCCGTTCACCATCGAACTCCATTCGCGATCACCGAAAACCCATCCGTAGGAAACCGAATGGTGTGTAATTACGAAAACCGTCGTATCGAAGAGCAACGCGATATCGGGTACGGGCGTGCCGCGCCAGTCGACCACGCGGCACGCCGGGCGGGGCGCCCCGTTGCGCCCGCCGTCTTGTGGCGGGCGACGTCCAATGTTTCGAGCGAACTATTGGCCGGATAGACCGCTCTATTGACGTCTCCGCTGACGACAATGGCTCTGTAGCAATGCAATCAATTGTATCAATGCATTTCGGGAGTCACTGCTCAGGTAAACGGCGACGGCCTCCGGCCACGTCGATTACGAGATCAGTGTAGCCGTCAACGAGTTCGGCGAGGTGATACCAGTGTTTATGGGTATTGTCACTGGCCGCGCCCTCGTGGTCGATGACCTGGTTGGCCTCCACCCAGCTCCGGGCCATCCGGTCCACCACCGCGCCCAGGCTCTCGGTGTGCAGCGCGGCACCGTTGCGGTGCTGCGGCAGTTCCTGTCCCACCCAATCGTTGATATCGTCAACGAGTTCGCCGCGCCGGCAATCGATCTCGGCCACGAGCAGCGGGTCGGCCACCTGCGCGCGGCGTTCGTGCAGTTCCGCGAGCGCGTGCGCCGACCGGAGCAGAACCCGGTCCTGGAAACGCCGGCCCTGGAAGGCGCAGAGCAATTGCGGGGCGGTCGGCAGTCCGCCGGCTATGGACATGGTCATCGCGACTCCCAGAACGTTCCCGACAACATCACTATTCGCACCAACATGATTGGTCTCCGGATTCAGCTGTACCGCTCATCGGATCGGTCGTACAAGAACTAGGCTAGCTGGATCATGCTCTTACAAATGCAAGAACGCAATACTGCGTTCTAACTCGTGCGCTAGGCGAAAGGGTTGGACATGGCAGGCAAGCGCACCGTGTTGACCGTTCGTTTGCGCAGACTCGCGGCGATGCTGCACGAGCTGCGCGAGAAGTCCGGACTCAGCAAGGAAGAGGTCAGCAGCCGAACCGGCATCAATGTCACCACCCTGTACCGGATCGAGACCGCCCAGGCGCGCCCGCAGCGCCGCACCCTCACGGCCATGCTCGATCTGTACGGCATCGGCGAACCGCAGCGTTCAGATGCCTTGCAGTTGCTGACCGACGCGCTGAAACCCGGGATGGCACGGCCCTTCGAGACGGCGGTCGGCGAGGTGTACGGCGCGTACATCAACTTCGAGGCGGAGGCCCTGTCCGCCCGCTTCTTCCAGGCCAGCTATATCCCCGGCCTATTACAGACCGAGGAGTACGCCGACGCGGTCATGCAGACCTCCTGGCCCAAGATCTCCGACGAGGTGCGCAGCCAGCGGGTCCAAGCCCGCGTCGAGCGCGCCAAGGTGCTCACCAAGGAGGAACCCCTCGAACTCTGGGTGGTGCTGGACGAGGCCGTGATTCGCCGCATGGTCGGCGGACCCGAGGTCATGATCGAACAGTTGGAGCGCTTGCTGAACGACGCCGCCCAGCGCAATGTCATCCTGCAGCTGCTGCCCTTCGACGCGGGCGCGCATCCGGGCATGTCCGGATCCTTCGTGGTGCTCGACTTCCAGAACCCCGCCGACCCGGAACTGGTGTACGTGGAGGGCATCGCCAGCGACGAGATCATCGAGGGGCACACCGAGGTGCGCCGCTACGGGGTGATGTTCGATCAGCTGCGCGCCATGGCGCTGAGTCCGCGCAACTCCGAGGAAGTGATCAACCAAGTCATCGAGGAGCTGCGCCAGCCCACGTAGCCGCATCGACCCCCCGGATGATCAATACACCTGGGGTGAGGATTCCCGCACCCTCGGAGAGTGATCCCCCGCACTGAGGTTGCTGTCGGATGAACTCGCGAGCGGCGAGTCTGAATACATCCCAACAGCGCCACAGATCACCACATCCGAGGGGATGATACTCATGTGCAAGCCGGTCGATTCGTCCGCAACACTGGTCGCTCTCCGCCCGAGCGCGACCGAGCCGGTTGCCGCCACGCTCGATCCGGCCGCCATCGCGGTGACGGCGGCCGACTGCGCGCTCTCCTACGGCGAGCTGGAGCGCTGGTCCAACCGCCTGGCGCGGATGCTGCTGCGGCTCGGAGTCCGCCCCGGCACCCGGGTCGCCATCGCGGGAACCCCGCGACTCGAATCGGTGGTCGCACGTCTGGCCATTGCCAAAACGGGCGCCACCCCGGTCCCGCTCGGCACCGAAACCTCCTCCGCCCGCGCCGATTTCGGTGTGACGACCAAGGAGGGCAAGCCGCGCACGGCCGAAACCACCGGCTGGCTGGTGCTGGACGAGCGCTCCACGCTGGTGCAGTACCTGACCGGTTCCGACGCGCCGATCACCGACGCGGAACGACAGACGGCGAGGAAGGCGTCCTGAGCCGTCTCATCTCACCAGCACGCAGGACTGTTCATGGTTTCGAGTTCCGCTCTGTCCCCCGCTCCGCCCACCACCGGTCCGGCCGCACCCTTCCCGCTGTCCGCCGCACAGCGCGGCATCTGGTTCGCCCAGCACCTCGCCGGTGACACGCCCGTCTCCATCGCCCAGTACGTCGAGTTCGTCGGCGCGGTGGACGTGGCGCTGCTGGCGGCGGCGGCCCGGCGGGCCGGCCGGGAGTTCGGCACCGGCTATCTGCGGCTGCTCGAACTCGACGACCTGCCCTACCAGGTCGTCGACACCTCGCTCGACGACGCCATCGAGACGGTCGACCTGCGCTCGGCCCCCGACCCGGAGGCGGCCGCGCACGCCTGGATGCGCGCGGAGTACACCGCACCGCTGGACCCGCTGCGCGACCGCCTCTGCCAGGTCGCCATGCTGCGGGTGGGCGAGGACCGCTGGTTCTGGTACTCACGCTTCCATCACATCGCCCTCGACGGCGTCGGCGCGCTCACCATGCTGCAGCGCACCGGCGAGATCTACAACGCCGCCGCGGCCGGGCGCGAGATACCGCCCGGCCGGGCCGAGGATCTGCGCGGCATCGTGGAAGCCGATGCGGCCTACCGGAATTCGGATCGCATCGCCGCAGACCGCGAGTACTGGCGGGAGCATCTGGCGGGGTTGGCCGAACCGGTGCGGCTCGGCCGCCACAGCGATGCGGTGGACGCCCATCCGCGGCTGCTCAGCCGCGCCCTGCCCGCCGATACCGCGGCGCTGCTCGACGATCGGGTGACCCGGCTGTCCACCAGCGCCGCACCCGTCATCGTGGCCGCCTTCTCCGCTTTCCTCGGCGCGCTGACCGGTGCGCCGGAGATCGTGCTCAGTCTGCCGGTCTCCGGACGCACCACCGCCGCGCTGCGCCGCTCCGGCGGCATGATGGCGAACGTGGTGCCGCTGCGGCTGCGGCAATCGCCCACCCGCACCGTGGCCGAGCTGATCCGCGCCACCCAGAGCGAGCTGACGGCGGCGCTGCGCAGGCAGCGGTACCGGCAGGAGGACATCGTCCGCGACCTCGGCTGGTCCATGGACGAGGTGGGCTCGTTCGGGCCGACGGTCAATCTCATGCTGGTGGACAGCCGGATTCGGCTCGGCGGCGTCACCGGACGGCTGCACGTGCTCACCTCCGGACTCATCGAGGACCTGTTCGTCAACGTCTACCCCGGGGTGGGCGGCGAGAGCACCCATATCGACTTCCAGGCCAATCCCAACCGCTACGACGAGGCCGAACTGGTGTCGCTGCACGGGCGGTTCCTGGCCTACCTGCGCTCGTTCCTGGACGCGGCACCGGATACGCGGCTGGCGGCGCTCACGGTGCTGGCCGACGACGAGCGCGCACTCGCTCCCGTGCGCGGACCGGCCGGGACCGCGGCCCGCACCCTGCCGGAGCTGCTCGAGGCCGGGGCGGCGCTCGACCCCGCGGCCGTGGCGGTGCGCGCCCACGACACCGAGCTGACCTACCGCGAGGTGAGCGAGTACACCCGTCGGCTGGCCCGGGTGCTCATCGCCGCCGGCGCGGGACCCGAACGCGCCGTGGCGGTGTCGATTCCGCGGTCGGGGGAGTCGGTGCTGGCCATGTGGGCGGTGGCGCTGACCGGAGCCGCGTTCGTCCCCGTGGATCCGGACTACCCCGTCGACCGGATCGAGCACATGATCGCCGACAGTGGCGTGGTGGCGGGCGTGACCGTCGCCGCCGCCCGTGCGGCGCTGCCCGACCGGGTGCGCTGGCTGGTGATGGACGGCGCGGACACCGAATCCACGGTCGCCGCGGCGGATTCGACGCCGGTGACCGATGCCGACCGGCGCGCGCCGCTGCGCCTCGAGCAGCTGGCCTACCTGATCTACACCTCCGGGTCCACCGGCCTGCCCAAGGGCGTCGGCGTGACGCATCGCGGCCTGGCCGACCTGGCCACCGGCTCCGGCGCGGCCTTCGGCGTGGACGCCGGCGCGGTGATGGCGCACGCGGTGTCGCCGAGCTTCGACATCTCCGTGGAAGAACTGCTCGTCGCCTTCGCGGCGGGCGCGGCCGTGGCCGTGGTGCCGCCCGCCGCCTACGCGGGCGAGGAGTTGGCGCGGGTGCTGCGCGCGCACGAGGTCACCCATCTGAATGTGACTCCGGTGGTGGCCGGTTCGCTGGACCCGGAGACGCTGCCCCGGGTGCGCACGGTGGTGGTCGGCGGCGAGGCGTGCCCGCCGGAGCTGGTCGCCCGCTGGGCCGGACGCCGGGTGCTCAACGGGTACGGGCCGACCGAGACGACGGTGACCGCCACACTGAGCGCACCCCTGGCCCCGGGCGAGCCGATCACCATCGGCGGACCCGCACGCGGTGTCACCGCGGTGGTGCTCGATCCCTGGCTGCGGCCGGTACCGCCCGGATCGACCGGTGAGCTGTACCTCGGCGGCGCGGGCCTGGCACGCGGCTACCACCAGCGCATCGGGCTGACCGCGGAACACTTCGTGGCGAATCCCTTCGCACCGGGTGAGCGCATGTACCGCACCGGCGATCTGGTGCGCTGGCGCACGGTCGACGGCATGTGGGTCCTGGACTACGCCGGGCGCGGCGACACCCAGGTGAAGGTGCGCGGTTTCCGCATCGAACTCGGCGAGGTGGACGCGGCGGTGGCGCGGCATCCGGGCGTCGAGATGGCGGTGACGGTCGGCGCGAGCACCCCGGCCGGAGCGACGGCGCTGGTGTCCTACGTCCGTGCCGACCCCGACGCGGCGGTCGATCCGGAGGCGGTGAAAGCCACCGTCGCCCAGCATCTCCCGGCCTACATGGTGCCGTCGGCGGTCATGGTCCTGGACGCCCTGCCGCTCACCCCGGCGGGCAAAGTGGACCGCAAGGCCCTGCCCGCACCGGATTTCGGCAGCCGCGCCCGCGGCGGCCGCGCCCCGGCCACCCCGCGCGAGTCGGCCCTCGCGGCCGTCTTCGCCGATGTGCTCGGACTGGACGAGGTCGGCGCGGACGACAACTTCTTCGCCCTGGGTGGTGACAGCATCGTCGCCATCCAGCTGGTGGCCCGAGCCAAGACCGCCGGATTGGGACTGCGCGCCCGAGACGTGTTCGAGCACAAGACCGTCGCCGCCCTGGCCGCCGCCGTGACCGAGGTCGCCGCACTCCAGGTGCGCGAATTCCCGGGCGGCGGCACCGGCCCCATCCCCCTCACCCCGATCGTGCACGCCATGCTCGACCAGGGCGACACCTGGCCCCGCTTCGCCCAGGCCGTCCTGCTCGACCTGCCCGCCGACCTCGACCGCCCGCGCCTGGCGGCGGCGGTCCAGACCCTGATCGACCACCACGACCTGTTGCGCAGCACCCTGATTCGCCGCGCGAGCGACGACACCGAGACACCGAACCGGCTCGGCACCCCATCCGCCGACACCACCGGAGCGGACACGCCCCCCATACCCACTGCCACCGGCGGAGGAGAGCCGGGAGACGCACCGCACGCCGCCGTCGATGTGCACGACAGGCACTCCGACACCGGCACCGACACCACGCCCCAGCTCTCCGTCGGAACCGAGACCCATGGCGGGGAGACCCATGGCAGGGAGAGGGCTGCCGACACAGCGGCCCGCGAGAACGACAGCGCGGCGACGCGGGACGCATCGCAGACCGGCACTGCCGGCACTGCCGGCACAGACGAGCACACGGGCACGGGCGGCGCGGACGACGGTCCGGACCGGGCAGTCGCGTGGGAGTGGCTGGTGGAGCCAACCGGAGAGGTGGAGGCAGCCGCCCTCATCGAATACGTCGCCGTCGATGCCGCCGACGACGAGGCGGCCGCGCTGGAGCGGGCGGCCGATCTGCTCGATCCGGCGGCCGGGGTGGTGGCGCGGTTCGTGGTCATGGAGCGGGCCGACGGCGCGCCGCGGCTGTGGATGGTGCTGCATCATCTGGTGGTCGACGGGGTGTCCTGGCGGATACTGCTGCCGGATCTGGCGATGGCATACGCGGGGGTGCCGTTGCAGCCGGTCGGCACCTCGTTCCGGCGGTGGGCGCACGGGCAGCTGGAGCGGGCCGCCGAGCGGGCCGCGGAACTGCCGCTGTGGCAGCGGACGGCGCGGACGCCGCAGGGTGAGGTGGGCCTGCGGGCACTCGATCCCGAATTCGACACGGTCGCGACCATGGAGCAGGTGGTTACCGTGGTCGATCCCGAAACCGCCTCCACCGCACTGGAACTCATACCGGAGCGCTTCCACTGCGGCGTGGACGACGCCCTGCTCGCCGCGCTCGCGCTGGCGTGGGCGCGCTGGCGCGACCGCACCGACACGCTGCTCACCCTCGAGGGACACGGCCGCGAGGAGAGCGTGCTGCCCGGTGCGGACATCTCGCGCACGGTGGGCTGGTTCACCAGCGTCTACCCGGTGGCCCTGGAGCTCGGCGAGATCGACCTCGCCGAAGCGTTCGACGGCGGACCCGCGGCGGGCGCGGCGCTCAAGGCCGTGAAGGAGCGCCTGCGCACCATTCCGGACAAGGGTGTCGGCTTCGGCATGCTGCGCTACCTGCACCCGGAGACGGCGGCCGCGCTCGCGGACGCACCCACCCCGCACCTGAGCTTCAACTACCTGGGCCGCACCGGGTCCGGCGGCGAAGGGCCTTGGCTGCCACGGCGTTTCACCGCCACACAGGACGATCACGCGCCCCTGGCCGCCGTGGTCGATATCAATGCCCTGCACACCGCGGCCGGGCTGGAGGTCACCTGGGCCTACGCCGCGCGCATCCTCACCGACACCCAGGTGCGCGAACTCGCGGAGCTGTGGTCGCAGGCGCTGTCCGCGCTCACCGCGCACGCCCGCGGCACCGGGGCGGGCGGGCACAGCCCCTCGGACTTCCCGCTGGTCGAGGTGACCCAGGACCGGATCGACGAGTGGGAGCGCGACTACCCGACGCTCACCGATATCTGGCCGCTGTCGCCCCTGCAGTACGGGCTGCTGTTCCACGCCCGCTACGACAACGACACCGCCGACGGCTACACGGTGCAGACCCGGCTGTCGCTGGCGGGCCGGGTGGACGCGGCCGCCCTGCGCGCCGCCGCGCAAGCCCTGCTGGACCGGCACGACGTGCTGCGCGTGGCCTTCGTCGAAACCCCGGACGGACCCCGGCAGCTGGTGCTCGGCTCCGCCGAGATCGCCTGGCAGGAACTGGATCTCACCCGAACCCCGGAGTCGCCGGATCGCGAGCGCGAACTCGAGCGCATCATCGACGTCGACGCGGGCACCCGGTTCGACCTGACCCGCCCGCCGCTGCTGCGCTTCAGCCTCATCCGCACCGGCGCCGAGGCGTACACGCTGCTCATGACCAACCACCACCTGATCCTGGACGGCTGGTCGACACCGCTGCTGGTGCGGGAGCTGCTCGCCGCGTACCTCGCCACCGTCACCGGGCAGCAGGCCCAGCTGCCCGCGCCGCACTCCTATCGCGACTTCCTGGGCTGGCTGGCCGAACAGGACGAGGACGCCTCACTCGCCGCCTGGCGGGAGGCGCTCGCGGGGGTGAACGGACCGACCCGCGCGGTGCCCACCCTCGCGGATATCACCTCCACCGAATCCGGCACCGTGACGGTGGATATCGACGCGCGGGCGCTGGCCCGGCTCGAGGACACCGCCCGCACCGCCGGGGCCACGGTGAACACCGCCGTCCAGGCCGCCTGGGCGCTGCTGCTCGCCATGCTCACCGGCCGCACCGACGTGGTGTTCGGCGGCACCGTCTCCGGGCGTCCCCCGCAGCTCGGCGGCGTCGAGGACATGATCGGACTGTTCATCAACACGCTGCCGGTGCGGATACGGCTCGACCCGGCCGAACGGGTGGCCGAGCTGCTGGCCCGCGCGCAGGACGAACAGGCGCGATTGCTGGACCACCAGCACATCGGGCTGGCCGCCCTGCACCGGGCGGTCGGGCTGCCCGAACTGTTCGACACCCTCACCGTCTTCGAGTCCTACCCCATCGACCGCGAAACCCTCTCGCGGGCACTGGATATCGCGGGCATGCGCATTCTGGACGTGTCCGGCACCGACGCCACGCCGTATCCGCTGAACCTCATGGTGATTCCGCAGCGCGACCGCGACGGCTCCGAATCCCTGCGCGTCTGCGTGAAATTCATGACCGATCAGCTGCCGGAGACCGGGGCGCGGCGACTGCTCGACCGCTTCGTCGCACTGCTCGACCAGATCGCCACCCACCCGCACCGCCGCATCGCGCAACTGCAGCACTGCGATGCCGCCGAACGCCGCGCGCTGCTCCCGGTGCGCGGCGGCGATCCGGTGCCCATGCGCACCCTGCCGGACCTGCTCGCCGCGGGCGCCCGCGTCGATCCGGACGGCATCGCCGTGAGCGCGGGCAGCCTCACCATGACCTATCGCGATCTGGACGCGTGGTCCAACCGATTCGCCCGGGTGCTGCTGCGCCGGGGCGTCGGCCGCGAGGTGTTCGTGGTGCTGGCGCTGTCCCGCTCGGTGGAATCCGTGGTGGCGGTGTGGGCGCTGGCCAAGACCGGCGCGGCGTTCCTGCCGCTGGACCCCGACTATCCGGTGGAGCGCATCGAGCACATCCTCACCGACTCCCGCGCCCCCATCGGCGTGACGGTGTGCGCGGTCGGCGAAACCCTGCCCGGTTCCATCGACTGGCTGCTGCTCGACGACCTCAACACCATCCGCCGGGCCATGACGGTCTCCGACGCGCCCATCACCGACGCGGAGCGCGGCGGTCCCATCACCCTGGACCAGACCGCGTACCTCATCTACACCTCCGGTTCCACCGGCAAGCCCAAGGCGGTGCTGCTGAGCCACCGGGGTCTGGCGAATCTCGCTGCCACCCAGCGGCACTGCCTGGACCTCGACGAGACGGCGAGCACCCTGCAGGTGGCCTCGCCCAGCTTCGACGCCTCCGTGCACGAACTGCTCATGGCGCACGGCACGGGTGGGCGGCTGGTGCTGTCACCGCCGGAGGTGTACGGCGGCGGCGAATTGGAGCGGCTGCTGCGCACCGAGAGCGTCACCCACGCCGTCATCACACCGTCGGTGCTGGCCACCATGAATCCGCGCGAGCTGCCCGAGTTGCGCTGCTTGTCGGTGGCGGGCGAGGCGGTCGGTCCGGAACTGGTGACGGCCTGGTCGGCCGATCGGCGCATGGTGAACCTCTACGGCCCCACCGAATTCAGCGTGTGGGCCACCGGTCCGGGCGAACTGCGGGCCGGGGAACAGATCACCATCGGCGCGCCCGTGCTCGGGGCGGGGGCCATGGTGCTCGACACCTGGCTGCGTCCGGTGCCCCTCGGCATCACCGGTGAGCTGTATCTGTCGGGTCCGCAGCTGGCGCGCGGCTACTTCAACCGCTTCGCGCTCACCGCCGCACGGTTCGTGGCCAACCCGTACGGCGCGCCCGGGGTGCGCATGTACCGCACCGGAGATATGGTGCGCTGGATCGAGGTCAAGGGCCCGCAGGGTCCGGCACTGGAGCTGGAGTACCTGGGACGCAGCGATTTCCAGGTGAAGATCCGCGGGCTGCGCATCGAACTCGGCGAGATCGACGCGGTGCTGGCCGCCGACGAGCAGGTGGAATACGCGGCCACGGTGGGGCTTACGGGTCCGGCGGGCGACACCGTGCTGGTGTCCTACGTGGTGTCCGCGCCCGGGGCGGAGCGGGAACTGGACACCGAGCGGCTGCGCACCCGCGTCGCGGCGGCCCTGCCGGGCTACATGGTGCCGAGCTATCTCGTCGAGCTCGACGACGTCCCGCTCACACCGGTGGGCAAGCTGGACCGAAACGCCCTGCCCACACCGGATTTCGCGACGCTCGCACAGCGCTACCTGCCCCCGCGCACACCGGTGGAGACCGCGGTGGCCGCCGTCTTCGCCGAGGTGCTCGGCGCCGAACGGGTGAGCATCGACCGATCCTTCTTCGAACTGGGCGGCAATTCGCTCAGCGCCACCCGGGTGGTGGCGCGGGTCAACGCGGCGCTGGGATCCACGGTGGCACTGCGAGATCTGTTCGACGCCCCCACGGTGGCGCAGCTGTCGGCACGCGTCGTCCCGGCCGCGGGCACCGCACCCGACCGCCCGGCCCTTGCCCCGCGGCTGCGGCCGGACCGGGTGCCGCTCTCCCCCGCCCAGCAGCGCATGTGGGTGCTCAACCGCCTCGACCCGGCGTCGGCGGCCTACAACATCGTCGCGCCGCTGCGGCTCACCGGGGAGCTGGACGTCTCGGCGCTGCGCGCGGCCGTGCGGGATGTGATCGGACGGCACGAGACGCTGCGCACCACCTATCCCGCCGACGCCGACGGACCGCGCCAGGTGGTGCTGAGCGTGGACAGCGCCACACCCGAGCTGACCGTGGTCGAGACCGAAGACGGTGCGCCGCTGCGGGATCGGATCGCCGAGCTCGCCGGAACCGGATTCGACCTGACCCGCGAGGCCCCCGTGCGGGCGGGCCTGTTCCGGGTGCCGACGGCCCACGTCGTCGTCCTGGTCGTCCACCACATCAGCGCGGACGGCGCGTCCATGGCCCCGCTGGCCACCGACCTGGTGACCGCCTACCTGTCCCGGAGGTCCGGCGCGGACGCCGCACTGCCGCCGCCGCGCGTGCAGTACGCCGATTACGCGCTGTGGCAGCGGGATCTGCTCGGCGCGGAGAGCGACCCGCACTCGCTGGCCAGCCGCCAGCTCGGCTACTGGAGCGAGCGGCTGGCGGGGATCCCGGATGTGCTGGAGCTGCCCGCCGACCGCCCGCGCCCGGCGGTGCAGAGCATGCGCAGCCGGGACCTGCCGTTCACCCTGGACACCGACACCCACACCGCGCTCGCGGCGTTGGCGGCCACCACCGAGACCAGCCTGTTCATGGTCGCGCACGCCGCGCTGGCGGTGCTGCTCGCCCGCCTGGCCGGAACCTCCGACGTGGTGATCGGCACCGCCGTCGCCGGACGCGGCGAGGAAGCCCTGGACGACCTCGTCGGCATGTTCGTGAACACGGTGGCGCTGCGGACCCGGGTGGACGCGGACCGCGGCTTCCGGGAATTCCTCACCGGGGTGCGCGACACCGACCTCGATGCCTTCACCCACGCCGACGTGCCGTTCGAACGCCTCGTTCAGGTGCTGGACCCCGCCCGGTCCACGGCGCACGCGCCGGTGTTCCAGGTATCGCTGTCGGTGCAGAACTTCACCGCGCCGGAACTGGAGTTCCCCGGCCTCACCGTCACCGTCGAACCCGTGGACCGCGACAGCTCGCAGTTCGACCTCACCGTCGACCTGCGCGAACGGACGACGCAGGGCGCACCGGCCGGGATCGACGCCACGCTGACCTACGCCACCGACCTGTTCGACGCGGCCACCGCCGCACTGCTGGTGTCGCGCTGGCGACGGGTGCTGGCCGCCATTGTCGCCGACCCGGACATCCGCCTGTCCGACATCGATCTGCTCGACGACACCGAACGCGCGGCCCTGGTGCCGGTGCGCGGCCCGCGCACCACCGGAACCAGCTCCCTCGCCCGGATTCTGGTGGAGACCGCCGCGGCCCACCCGGACCGACCGGCCGTCGTCGCCGACGGGCGCACGCTCACCTACGCGGAGCTGCACACCGCCGCCGACGCACTGGCCGCCCGGCTCGCCGCGGGCGGGGCCGCACCGGAAAAGGTGGTCGCGCTGGCGCTGCCGCGCGGCGCGGCGCTGCTCACCGCGCTCTGGGCCACCGCCGAGACCGGCGCGGCCTTCCTGCCGGTCGATCCGCACCACCCCCTGGACCGCATCGAGCACATGCTCGCCGACTCCGGCTGCGCCCTCGGCCTCACCACCACCGCGCATCTGCCGCTGCTGCCCGAGACCACCACCTGGCTGCTGCTGGACGCCCCGACCGACGCACCCACCCCCGGCCACCTCGCGACGGCGCATCCCGACAACCCCGCCTGGCTCATCTACACCTCGGGCTCGACCGGCACGCCGAAAGGCGTTTCGGTCTCGCACCGCGGCATCGCGGACCTGGTGGCCGCCCAGCGCGAGCTGCTCGGCCTGGACGAGCACGCCCGCGTACTCCAGGTGGCCTCACCGAGTTTCGACGCCTCCGCCTTCGAGGCGCTGATGGCCTTCGGATTCGGCGGCGCGGCCGTGGTCGCGCCCCCGGACACCTTCGGCGGGCCGGCGCTCACCGACCTCATCGCCGCCGAACGGGTGACGCACCTGGTGATCACGCCGTCCGCCCTGGCCACCATGGACCCGGACGCGGTGACGACGGTGCGGGTGCTGGCCGTGGCCGGGGAGGCGATCAGCGCCGAACTGGTGGAGCGCTGGGCACCCGGCCGCACCCTGGTGAACCTGTACGGCCCGACCGAATTCACCATCTGGGCAACGGCTTCCGAACCACTGCGGATGGACGCGCCGGTCACCATCGGCCGACCGATCCGCGGCGCGGGCACGCTGGTGCTCGACGACCGGCTGCGGCCGGTGCCGCTCGGCGTGGCCGGTGAGCTGTATCTCGCCGGACCGGCCCTGGCGCGCGGCTATCACGCCCGGCCCGGACCGACCGCGCAGCGGTTCGTGGCCGACCCCTACGGCGCACCGGGTGACCGCCTGTACCGCACCGGCGATCTGGTGCGCTGGACCGGCTCGGCCGCAGCGCCGCGACTGGAGTATCTGGGCCGCACCGACTTCCAGGTGAAGGTGCGCGGCCAGCGCATCGAGCTCGGCGAGATCGACACGGTGCTCGGGCGCGCCGCCGACGTGGAATTCGCGGTGACACTGGGTGTTCCGAGACCCGGCGGGGCCACCGCCCTGGCCGCCTACCTGCTGCC
The DNA here is from genome assembly GCF_030767025.1 of Nocardia sp. CC227C. GTDB lineage: Bacteria > Actinomycetota > Actinomycetes > Mycobacteriales > Mycobacteriaceae > Nocardia. The sequence continues at coordinate 66,495 of NZ_JASITE010000008.1, forward strand.
CACCCCCGGCGCGGATCTCGATCTGGCCGCGCTGCGCGCCCACGCCGCCGACGCTCTGCCCGGCTACATGGTGCCCTCGGCCTTCGTCCTCCTCGATCACGTGCCACTCACCGCCGTCGGCAAGCTGGACCGAAAAGCGCTGCCGCCACCGGTTTTCGAAGCCGAGACGGAGTACCGGGCCCCCGGAACGCCCACCGAAACGACGCTGGCCGGGATCGTGGCCGAACTGCTGGGCCGGGAACGGGTGGGTGTGCACGACTCGTTCTTCGCCCTCGGCGGTGACAGCATCCTCGCCATCCAGCTGGTGTCACGCGCCCGGCTGCACGGCCTGGAACTCACCCCGTTGCAGGTGTTCGAGCACCGCACCGTGGCCGCGCTGGCCGAGCTCGCCGACGCCGCCGACACGGCGGTCGTGCTGGCGGAGCTGCCCGGCGGCGGGGTCGGCGACATGCCGGTCACCCCCATCGTGCGGTGGATGACCGAGCGCGGCGGCAGCTTCCACCGCTTCGCCCAGACCGCCGTGCTGGAACTGCCGGTCGGCATCACCCGGGCCGAGCTGGTCGCCACACTGGCGGCCGCGGTGGACCGCCACGACATGCTGCGGGCACGGCTGGAACGCGACGGGGACGACTGGCGGCTGTCCACCCGTGAGCCGGGTGCGGTGGATGTCGACGCGCTGCTGCACCGCATCGAGTTCGGGGCCGCCGCCGATTCGGTCGAACTGCGCGAATACGCGGTCACCGAGGTAGCGGCCGCCCTCGAGCGGCTCGATCCGGCGGCGGGCACCGTTCTGCAACTGGTGTGGCTGGATCCCGACGCGCCGGAACGGGCGGGGCGGCTCATCGTCGTCGCCCACCACCTCGTCATCGACGGCGTGTCCTGGCGCATTCTGGTCCCCGACCTGATGGCGGCCTGGGCGCAGGTGTCGGGCGGGGCCACCCCTGTGCTGGCCGAACCGGGCACCTCCATGCGCCGCTGGGCGCACGCACTCGCCGAGGAGGCCCGCCGCGGTGGCCGCGTCGCCGAACTCGGCCACTGGCGCGCCGTCGCGGCCACGCCCGACCCGCCGCTGGCCGACCGTGAACTCGATCCGGCCGTCGATCGTGTGGACAGCGTGCGCACGGTCGAGATCGAACTGCCGGAACCGACCACCACCGCCCTGCTCACCACCCTGCCCGGACTGTTCGACGGCGGCGTGGAGGACGCGCTGCTCGCCACCCTGGCACTGGCGGTGCTGCGGTGGCGTTCCGGTGCGCCCGCCGCCGAGCACAACGCCGACCCCGCCGCACGGGATCGGGCACGATCGTCGTCCGACGAGCGGGAGGATGCGAGCCGCGCGGCCGGAGCACGGGGAGTGGGCCGCGCCGCCCGCCGCACAGTGAGCCAGGCCGAGCCAGCGGGACGCGGGGCCGACCGTGCGACGACTGCCGACACGGAACCGACCGCGCCGGGCCGACCGGCGGGGGCCGTCTCCCGTACGCCGGAGCACTCCGTCCTCATCCGCATGGAAGGCCACGGGCGGCAGCAGGAGATCGTGCCGGGGGCGGATCTGTCCCGCACCGTCGGCTGGTTCACCAGCCTCTATCCGCTGCGGCTGGAGCTGCCGGGCGTGGACATCGACGACGCCTGTGCCGGGGGTCCGGCCATGGGCGCGGCGATCCGCGCGGTCAAGCACCAGCTGCTCGCCGTGCCGGACAGGGGAATGGGCTACGGCCTGCTGCGCTATCTGAATGCCGATACCGCACAACGGCTTCCGCACCGGGTGCCCGGCCGCATCGGCTTCAACTACCTGGGCCGCTACGCCGCCGCGGACATCCCCGCCGGGCTGGAGGGGCTCGGCTGGCTGCCCACCGACGAGTTCGGGGACCTGCACGCCGCCGAGGACCCGGGAGTCGCAGTCACGGCCGAGGTCGAGATCAATGCGGTGGTCGTCGGAGACCGGTTGCAGGCCAGCTTCTCCTATCCCGAATCGCTGTTGGACAGAAGCGAAGTCGCGACGCTGGCGGGGCTGTGGAGCGAGGCGCTCACTGCCGCCGCCACCTTCGCGGACACCCCGGCGGCCCGGGAAGCGGCGGCGGACGAGGCGCGCCACCTCGCCGAGCTGGCCGCCCAAGCCGCTGCCACCCAAACCGATTCGACACCCGGACTGGGCCTCGACGTGGTGCTGCCGATCCGGCCCGACGGCACCGAACCGGCGCTGTTCTGCATCCACCCGTCCTCGGGCATCGCCTGGACCTACCTCGGACTGGCCGACGCCCTGGCCCCCGGACGGCCCATCTACGGACTCCAGGCCCCCGACCTGTCCGGGGAGCCCGCCGCCCGCGGCATCGACGACTTCGCGCGCCGCTACGTGCGCGAGATCCGCCGCCTGCAACCCGAGGGTCCGTACCACCTGCTCGGTTGGTCCTTCGGCGGGCTCATCGCGCACGCCGTCGCCACCCGCCTCCAGCAGGAAGGCGCGCGGCCGGGCGTGCTGGCCCTGCTCGACGCCGACACCGCCGATATCGACGGCGACAGCATCGACAAGCTCGACGCCGGAGCCTTCATCGCCACCTTCGGCCATGTCTTCGGCATGACCGACATCCCGGCCGAGGCCACCGCGGAACAGGCGGCGGAGCTGATCCGCGACCGCATGGGCGGGGTGTCGCTGGTCGACGCCGCCACCCTGGAGCGCATGGCGGCCTCCTACAATGCCTCCGCCCGCACCCGCACCGGCTACCGGCGACCCGTATTCCACGGCGACGCACTGTATTTCCACGCCACCGTGGACACCTCGGAGATCTTCGGTCCCGACGGCTGGCGACCGTACGTCACCGGGGACATCACCGGTGTCGACATCGAGGTCACCCATGACGAACTCACCACCCCGGAAGCGTTGGCGACCGTCGCCCGCGTCCTGGACGAACATTTGGGAGGCAGGCCATGACCAGCGGAGGAGTCGTCGTCGAAGGCGTCGAGAAATCGTTCGGCAGCGTCCGGGCACTGCGCGGCATCGACTTCGAGGCCGCGCCCGGCGAGGTGCTCGGCATCCTCGGACCCAATGGCGCGGGCAAGACCACCACGGTGAACATCCTGTCCACCCTCATCGCCCCCGATACCGGACGGGCCGTGGTCGCCGGGCACGATGTGCTGACCGAGGCCGCCGCCGTCCGCCGCGCCATCATGCTCACCGGCCAGTTCGCCGCCCTGGACGATGCCCTCACCGGCTACGAGAACCTGGTCATGTTCGGGCGGCTGATGGGATTGCGCAAACGCGCCGCCCGCGCCCGCGCGGACGAACTGATCGGCGAATTCGACCTGACCGCGGCCGCCGGTCGCCGCGTCGGCACCTACTCCGGCGGGATGCGCCGCCGCATCGACATCGCCTGCGGACTGGTGGTGCGGCCCGAGGTGGTGTTCCTCGACGAACCCACCACCGGACTGGATCCCCGCAGCCGCCAAGGGGTCTGGGATCTCGTCGGCGGATTCCGCAAGCACGGCATCACCACCCTGCTCACCACGCAGTACCTGGAGGAGGCCGACGCCCTCTGCGACCGCATCATCGTCATCGACCACGGGGTGGTCATCGCCGACGGCACCGCCGACGAACTCAAATCCCGCACCGGCGGCAGCTACTGCGAGATCGTGCCGCTGCGCATGGAGGATCTCGCGGCCATCGTCAACGCCCTCGACAGCCTGGTGCCCGCATCGAGTCGCCAAGCCCTGACCGGTGATTCGGACCGGCTGGCCATACCCGCCCCGGACGGGGCGAAGACCCTCGCCGAGGCGCTGCGCCGACTCGACGGCGCGGGCATCGAACTGGTGGACATCGCGCTGCGCCGCCCCTCGCTCGACGACGTATTCCTCAATCTCACCGGACATCTCACCGGACATCTCGCCGACGCCGAGACCGCGGAGGCCCGGTCGTGACCGCCGTCAGCGGCGTCCGCGCCGCCCCCGCCACCCTCCAGCAGTGGTGGGTGCTGAGCGTGCGGCTCATCGTGCCCGCGGTCAAGAGCGGCGACATCCTGAACATGGTGTTCGCACCGATCGTGTTCACCATCAGCTTCTACATTCCGCTCAATCGCCTGATGTCCTTCGCGGGCACCGGCTTCAGCAGCTACGCGCAGTTCATGGCCCCGATCGTGATCTTGCAGGCCGGATCCTTCGCCGCCATCTCGGCCGCCTTCCGCGCCGCCACCGACGCGGTCTCCGGGCTCGACCGGCGCTTCGACGCCATGCCCATGCACCCGCTGGTCCCCACCGCGGCGCGCATGTCCGGCAATGTGTTCCGCCTGCTCGTCGCGCTGACCGCGGCGCTGGTGGCGACCCACGCGATCGGCTTCCGCTTCCACGGCGGGCCGCTGCACACCGTCGGCTTCGTGGCCTTGGGGCTGCTCATCGGCATCGCCTTCTGCTTCGGCGCGGATGTCATCGGCACCGCCGCCAAGAGTCCCGAGGCCACCACCCAGTTGCTGGTGCTGCCGCCACTGATTCTCGGCATGCTCTCCACCGGTCTGGCCCCGGCCAGCCAGTTCCCGGACTGGGTGGAACCGTTCGTGCGCAACCAGCCGGTCTCGCAGTGGGCGTACGGGCTGCGCGCCCTCGGCGGCGACAGTCTGGGCAATGCCGGCGCGGTGACCTGGTCGGTAATGGGTCCGCCGCTGCTGTGGGCGCTCGCCATCATCGCGGTGTCGCTGGTCTGCACGATTCGGCTCAACACGCGGAGGTCCTGACATGGCCATCTCCATGCCGGAACCCACGAGCATCGCTCCCGAGGCCGAGGGCTCGCCCACGGCGCTGGTGCGCCACACCTGGATTCAGGTGCAGCGGCTGCTGCTGCGCTGGCTGCGCGATCCGGTGACGCTGCTGGAAACGCTCGTCATCCCGTGCCTGCTGCTGCTCATGCTGGACATCGTGGTGGGCAGCCAGATCGAGAAGTTCACCGGCAGCAGTGCCCTCTACGGCTCGGTGCCCATGGTCGCGCTGGTCGGTGCGCTGTCGGGCACCATCGCCAGCGGTGTCATGCTCGGGCGGGAACGCAATGCCGGGCTGCTCGCCCGCTTCTGGGTGCTGCCCGTGCACCGCGCCTCCGGCCTGGCCGCCCGCATCATCGCCGAGGGCTGCCGCATCTTCGGCGGCACCGTGGTGATCATCGCCTTCGGCATGGCGCTGGGCTTCCGGTTCCATCGGGGGCCGCTGGCGACGCTGGCCTTCTTCGCCCTGCCGGTACTGTTCGGGCTGGCCTTCGCCACCCTGGTCATCGCCATCGCCGTCTTCACCGCCAAGGCCACGCTGGTGGAGAGCATCACCATCATCACCTCGCTGCTCATGTTCTTCAGCACCGGCTTCGTCCCGCTGCCCGCCTATCCGGACTGGATCCAGCCGGTGGTGCGCAACCAGCCCATGTCGGTCGCCGTCGACACCATGCGAGCGCTGGCCGAGGGCGGGGCGCTCGCCCGGCCGCTGACCCTCACCCTGATCTGGTCGATGAGCGCCGTCGCGCTGTTCGCGGTGCCCGCCGCCATCGGCTACCGGCGCGCCAGCCGCCGCTGACCCCGGCCACGCCCATCCAGACCCCTTACGCGAATAACCGCCGCCGACGCGCGTCGAGATCACTCGGCCGCCGGTCGGGCGCACTATGCTGACCGCCGTGCTCGATCCCCAGACCCCCGTCGCGCCCCATCCGGATATCGCCCATCTCGCCCCGCTGCTGGGCATCTGGCGCGGCGGCGGACACGGGGAGTATCCGACCATCGAATCGTTCGACTATCTGGAGGAAGTGCACTTCGGTCACGTCGGCCGCCCGTTCCTCACCTACCGGCAGCGCACCCGCGCCGCCGACGGCAGCCGACCCCTGCACGCCGAGACCGGCTATCTGCGGCCCAACGGCCCCGATCGCATCGAGTTGATCCTGGCCCACCCGACCGGGATCACCGAGATCTGTGAGGGCCGCCTGGTCGCCGCGGACGACGGTCTGCGCATGGAACTGGACTCGACCAGCATCGGACGCAGCAGCACCGCCAAATCGGTGACCGCGCTCGGCCGCTCCCTGGCGCTGTCCGGCGACACCCTGGACTACACGCTGCGCATGGCGGCGGTCGGGCAACCGCTGCAACACCACCTCGCCGCGACGCTGCACCGCGACAACTGAGACGGGCGCGCCGCCGGAGACGCGAGTCGAGCAATCCTCGCGGTCCGGACGAAATTTTCCGAACCTACTTTCAGGTATGTGACCTGCGTCACCGCATTCCGCGGGTGTGCCGGAACGCACTCATGGGTTGTGCCGTCAATGCGAGCGATCTAACGTTTTGTTTCGGCGGCAAACAGTCAGCCAATCCTAAAGCAGCACCGGTTTACCGAAACAGACCGTTCGGGTCTCCTCACTCGCCCCCCACCCAGGGAGTAGGACATGCAACGTTCGGCTTTTCTGCTCGTCAGCACGGTGGGGATCATCCTCGCCGGGACCGGAGCCAGCGAGCTACTCGGTGACGAATCCAGCCCCGCGCCCGCGGTGCGGAATCTGTCCCAGCAACAGCAGCCCGTGGTGCTCGAGGCCGACGGGGGCGTGGCGCGGCCCGTCGCCTGCGTGAAGCTCGCCTCGGGCCGATATTCCATTCAGACGCAGTCCACCCGCTGATCGCTCCCGGGCTAGTACCCCGGTGGCAGCCCGGTCAGCATCTCCCTGGTTACCGCCACCGCATTGTCCGAACTGCCCGCTTCGACGAGCAGCGTCGCCCAGGCCATATCCCCGCGGTAGCCGATGAACCACGAATGTGAGCCGCCCTCCACCTCGGCCTCACCCGTCTTGCCGTACACCTCACCCTGATCGGCGATGCGTTCCGCGGTACCGCCCGTCACCACCTGCCGCATCATCTGCCGCAACCCCGCCACCACCTCCGGATCGAGGGGCGGGCGCTGCCCGTCGACGGTGGTCTTGTTCCCGGAGATCAGGTACGGCACCGGGGCCGAACCGTGCGCGATGCTGGCCGCGGCGAGGGCCATACCGAACGGGCTCACCACCACCTTGCCCTGACCGATGCCGTCCTCCGCGCGCTGCACCTTGTCCGCGGACTCGGGCACCTGGCCGGAGATCGTCGGCAGGCCGACCACCGTGTAGTCCGGGCCGATGCCCAGCTGCGCCGCCGCCAGCCGCAGGGCGTCGGCGGGCAGCCGGCTGGACAGTTCGGCGAAGGAGGTGTTGCAGGAGCGCTCGTAGGCGGTGGCCATGGGTACGTCGCCGACGGTGAAAAGGTTGTAGTTCGGAATGGTGCGCTCGCCGATGATGATTCGGCTCGGACAGGGCAGCACGGTCTCGGGCGTCGCCAGTCCGGTGTTCATGGCCGCGGCGGCGGTGACCGTCTTGAAGGTCGATCCCGGCGGATAGAAACCGGAGGTGGCCACCGGACCGTCCCGATCGGCCTCCCGATTCTGCGCCACCGCGAGAATCGCGCCGGTGGACGGCTGCAACACCACCATCATGGCCTGCTCCCGGCGCGCGTCGACGGCGCGCTGCGCGGCGAGCTGCACGAAGCGGTCCAGGCTCAGCGAGAAGGACGGGGCGGGCCGCGGGCGCACCTCGGTGAGCAGGCCGGTGTCCACGCCATTGCGATTGCGGGTGACCACGCTCCAGCCCGCGCGGCCGTCCACATCGTCGATGATGGACTTGCGCACCTGGGAGATCAGGTCGGGGGCGAAATCGCGATCGGTGGCGACCATATCCCACTGCCGGGACACCGTGACCCCGGGCAGGCCGAGCAGATTCGCGCCCACCAGGTTGTACTCCCATTCGGTGAGCACCTCGACCGGATACACCCCGCCGTCGGCCTTGCGCGCGGCCTTCAGAATCCCCTCGCCGGTGAGCTTGGGCAGGATCGGGTTCAGCGCGGCGGCGACGGCATCGGCGACATAGCCGGGGTCGCGGGCCTCGGCCGGGGTGAAGACGACGCGGTGCACGGTACCGGGGATCAGCACATCGCTGCCGGAGCGTTCGTTCACACGGGCCTGCGGGGCGGGGATGGAGCGCAGCTCCAGGGTCTGGGTATCGCCCAGGCGCGGATGGATGTTCGACGAGGTCCAGCGCACCGACCAACGGCCCTCGCTGCGCCCCAGCTGCAGCTGGCCGTCGTAGGTCCAGGTGCGGTCGCGGGGCAGCCGCCACGCGTAGGTGTAGTCGACGGTGGCGGTGTCACCGGAGACGCGGGTGTCGCCGGTGGTCACCTCGAGCCCCTCGGCCTGTAGCTTCTCCCAGGCGGAAGCCAATGCCGCACCGGCCTTTTCGGGCAGATTGGTGAGTTCGGCGGCGGCGGCCACATCCTGGCGCGCGAACGCGCCGAAGAATGCCTCGGCGGTGGTCACCGGGCGCTGTTGGGCGGTGGAGCATCCGACCGCGGCGAGCGTCACCGCCGCGGCGACGAGCAGGGTCAGCAATCGCGTCGACATCGGCACCGAGGGTAGAGCCAACTACCCGCAAACCTGCGGTGACACACTGCACGCGAACGGATTTCGCCGGAGCGTCACACCGTGCCGAGTGGTCAGTCCAGCAGCACTGTCGCGAATGTAGCGATTTGCCGGAATCCGACGGTGGCGTAGGCGCGCCGGGCGACCTCGTTGTAGCAGTTCACGTACAGGCTCGCGGTCCGGCCCGAGGCCACCACCGCATTGGCCACCGCCGCCGTCCCCGCGGTCCCCACGCCCGCGCCCCGGCGCTCCGGATGCACCCAGACGCCCTGGATCTGGCCGGTGCGCCGGGACAGCGAACCCACCTCGGCCTTGTAGACCACCTCGCCGTCGTCGAAACGCGCCCAGGCACGCCCGGACTCGATGAGGTTGGCGACGCGGCGGCGGTAGCTGCGACCGCCGTCGCCCGCGCGCGGATCGACGCCGATCTCCTCGGTGAACATGGCGATGGCGGCCACCAGGTAGCGGTCCAGCTCCTCCGGCCGCACCCGCCGCACCCGCGAATCCGGCGCGGCCTGCGCGGTGCGGTCCAGGGCCAGCAGCGGCTGTTCGGCGCGCAGCTCACGCGGCGGACCCCAGCGCTGCGCCAGCAACTCCCACAGCGGCAACGCCAGCTCCCGCCGGCCCACGATGGACGAACAGATGCGGGGACCGCGGACCGCGCGGTCGGCGAAGGCCCGCAGATCGTCGGGGGCACCGCGCAGCGGCACCAGGTTCGCCCCGGAGAAGCACAGCGAATTCCCCGGCCCGCCGCGACTCCACAGCTCCCCGTAACTGCCCCGGGCGTCCAGGCCGTACTCCTGGAGCCGGGCAGCCACCATACAGCTCGCCACCGGGTCGGCGTCGAGCACGCGCAATACCTGCGTCAGATCGCGGTTTGCGAGTTGACGGACACCGGAGACCTTGGTCCGGCGAGTCGGCTCCAGCACACTCCGCACGTTCACAGCCTGCCACGAGTTGTGAGAACGTGCCGTGGGTATGCCGAAAGCCTCAGCGTCGGTCCTGTTCCGCTCAGCCGACGCTGACCACCGGCTCGCCCGCACCGGCGGCATCACCCATCTGCTCGGCCAACCGCATGGCCTCCTCGATGAGCGTTTCGACGATGAGGTGTTCCGGCACCGTCTTGATGACCTCGCCCTTGACGAAGATCTGCCCCTTGCCATTGCCGGAGGCCACGCCCAGATCGGCCTCGCGGGCCTCACCCGGGCCGTTGACGACGCAGCCCATGACGGCCACGCGCAGCGGCACCTCCATGCCCTCGAGCCCGGCGGTGACCTCGTTGGCGAGGGTGTAGACATCCACCTGCGCGCGGCCGCAGGAGGGACAGGACACGATCTCGAGCTTGCGGGGGCGCAGGTTCAGCGACTGCAGGATCTGGTTGCCGACCTTCACCTCCTCCACCGGCGGGGCCGACAGGGAGACACGAATGGTGTCGCCGATCCCCTGGGATAGCAGCGCGCCGAAGGCGGTGGCGGACTTGATGGTGCCCTGGAAGGCGGGACCGGCCTCGGTCACGCCCAGGTGCAGCGGATAGTCGCACTGCGCGGCCAGCTGGCGGTACGCCTCCACCATGATCACCGGGTCGTTGTGCTTGACCGAGATCTTGATGTCGCCGAAGCCGTGCTCCTCGAACAGGCTCGCCTCCCACAGCGCCGACTCCACCAGCGCCTCCGGGGTGGCCTTGCCGTACTTGGCCATCATGCGCTTGTCCAGCGAGCCCGCGTTCACGCCGATGCGGATGGGGATGCCGGCGGCTCCGGCCGCCGCCGCGACCTCCTTGACGCGGCCGTCGAACTCCTTGATGTTGCCGGGGTTCACGCGCACCGCGGCGCAGCCGGCGTCGATGGCGGCGAAGATGTACTTGGGCTGGAAGTGGATATCCGCGATAACCGGAATGGGGGACTTCTTCGCGATGGCGGCGAGGGCGTCGGCGTCCTCCTGCCGCGGGCACGCCACGCGCACGATATCGCAACCGGACGCGGTCAGCTCCGCGATCTGCTGCAGGGTGGCGTTGACGTCATGGGTCCGTGTGGTGGTCATGGACTGCACCGAGACGGGGAATTCGCTGCCCACCCCTACTTTGCCCACCATCAGCTGGCGGGTTGTGCGCCGGGGCGCGAGGGTCGCCGCCGGTGCGGACGGCATCCCCAATGCGATGGCACTGCTCACGATCGGCTGCCTACTTTCGTGTTGCGATCTTGTCCTCACCCGTTCCGGTTCCGAGTCTAACGACGTCGGGCTACCGGCCGCCCTGTGACAGCGGCGACAAGCGTAGCCTGCGCCGACGCCTGCCCTGGAAGCGGTGTTGCCGTGCGGTCACTTGCCGCCGCATACAGTAAGTATTCGATTCTCGAGGGCGAAAGGTAACCCGCTGGAAGTGAAAGTGAATATTCCTGATTCCTGGCCGGTCACCCCGGATGAGGCCATCGCTCTCCAAGATCGGCTCCGGCCCCTGGTGATCACGGAAGATCGTGCGCCACCGCACTTCCGAACGGTCGCCGGACTCGACTCCGCCTACCACGACGACGGCACCGTGGTCGCGGCCGCGGTGGTCCTGGACGCCGTCACCCTGGAGACCGTCGAGACCGTCACCGCCACCGGGACGACGGACTTTCCCTATGTGCCAGGACTGTTGGCCTTCCGCGAACTCCCCACCACCCTCGCCGTCCTCGAAAAGCTTTCCACCACACCGGATCTGATCGTCTGCGATAGCCAGGGCCTAGCCCACCCCCGCCGCTTCGGCATGGCCTGCCACCTGGGCCTGCTGGTGGACCTGCCCACCATCGGCGTGGCCAAGAACGCCTGGGGCGACTACCTCGACCCCGCGCCCGACCGGGGCTCCGCCACCTCGATCACCATCGACGGCGCCCCGGTGGGCCGCGCCCTGCGCACCCGCACCGCCGTCAAACCGGTCTTCGTCTCGGTGGGCCACCGCATCGACCTGGACACCGCCTGCGCGCAGGTCCTCGCGCTCACCCGCGAATACCGCCAGCCCGAGACCACCCGCCGCGCCGACCGGCTCTGTCGCCGACTGCTGCGCGAGGTTGCCGCCACCGGCCCCGTGCGCACACCCGATCGTGTGGATTACCGCGACTCCAGCAGATGATCCAGGTAGCGCTCCGGAGCGGCGAGAAAGTCCCTGGTCATCCGCACCGGCAGCGCATCGTCGTAGCCGACGGGCTCGATCCCGTCGTCCTCGTCCACCGCGTAGATGGTGGCACCGGGCAGCGCCAGCAGGATCGGCGAATGCGTCGCCACCACGATCTGGCACCGCTGCGCGACCAGATCCGACAGCCGTGCCAGCACGGCCAGGCAGCCGCGCGGCGACAGTGCCGCCTCCGGCTCGTCCAGCAGATACAGGCCGTCGGGATGGAAACGGTGCGTGATGAGATCGACGAACGATTCACCGTGCGAGCGTTCGTGCGGTGACCGCCCGCCGAGCGCGGCCAGTTGCTCCGGCCCCAGCCGTTCGGTCTCGGTGGCCACGTTGTAATACGACTCGGCGCGCAGGAAGAACCGGCTGCGCGGCTTGCGGGTGCCCCACCGCAGCACCAGCCGATCACCGAGTTCCGACTCGGTGCGGCGGGTGGCGAAGCGGTAATTCTGGCTCCCGCCCTCCGCGTTCATCCCGGCCGCGACCGCGATGGCCTCGACCAGGGTCGACTTACCGCTGCCGTTCTCTCCGACGAGGAAGGTGACCGTCGGCGACAGGGCCAGCGCGCCGAGGCGGTCGAGATGCCGCACCACCGGCAGGTCGAAGGGGTATCCGGCCGGTCGCGGCGGCGGAGCCAGGGCTACCTCGCGGATGAATCCGCCGGCTCCGACTCCACTGCGCACACCCCGATGGTAACCAGCCGGACACCCCGGCCGGATTCCGCTACGGGAACAGCGTGATGGGGTTGACGATGTCGGCGGCCAGGGTCAGGAGCATGTAGGCGCCGCCGAGAACCACCACCACGTAGGTGGCGGGCATGAGTTTGAAGTAGTCGACGGGGGAGCCGTCGGGGAGGCCGCGGCGGTTGCGCAGGACGTTGCGGATCTTCTCGTAGGTGACCACGGCCATGTGGCCGCCGTCGAGCGGGAGCAGCGGAAGCAGATTGAAGACGCCCAGGAAGAAGTTCAGGCTGGCCAGGACCAGGATGAACACCCCCCAGTAGCCGCGTTCGGCGGTCTCGCCGCCGATGCGGCTCGCGCCGTAGACGCTGACCGGGGTCTCCGGATCACGTTCGCCGCCGGAGACCGCCTCCACCAGCGCGCCGACCTTGGCGGGCAGCTTGGCCAGGGATTCGACGGTCCGGACGCCGAGTTCGCCGGTGAACACCGCGGCGGCGGGCAGCGCGGCGGGCAGGCTGTACTCGACCGGCGGGCCCGCGGTGGCCTGGCCGACGCCGACCTTGGAGACGGTCTCCGAGCGGCCGTCCTTGTCGTAGACGGTCACCCGCTCCGGAGTGACGGGCAGGGTCAGGGTCCGGCCGTCACGCTCGACGGTGTAGGTGAACTCACCGGTCTGCTTCTCGGTCAGGGCGCGGAAGTCGTTCCAGGTGTCGACGGAGGTCCCGTTCACCGCGGTGACCAGGTCGCCGGGCTGCAATCCGGCGCGCTGGGCGGGGCCGTCGCCGGTGCACTCCTGGCGGGTGCCGTCGGGCGCGTAGCTCGCCACGCAGCCCATCGCACCCAACTGGGTCTCCGGCGGCTGCGTCAGATGCGGCAACCCCCAGCCGACGGCCAGCACCACGATGAGGATGTAGCCGAGCAGGAAGTTCATCATGATGCCGCCGGACATGACGAACAGGCGCTTCCAGGTGGCCTGCCGGTACATGGCCCGGTCCAGCTCCTCCGGCTCCAGTTCGTCGAGGGCGGTCATGCCCGCGATATCGCAGAAACCGCCCAGGGGCAGCGCCTTCAGGCCGTACTCGGTCTCACCGCGACGGAAGGAGAACACCTTGGGGCCGAAGCCGATGAAGTAGCGCCGCACCTTCATACCGGTGGCCTGCGCCGCCCACATGTGGCCGCATTCGTGCAAGGCAACCGAGAAGGTGATACCGAGCGCGAACAGTGCGAAGCCGATCGCGAACACCATGCGGTCTCGAATCCTCCTACCTAGTCGCGCACGAAGGCGCGGGCACAGTCACGCGCCCACGTATCCGCCGCGAGCACCTCGTCCAAGGTACTGGGTTCCGCGGACCAGCGGTCGGCGGAGTCGACGACCCGCGCCACCGTGCCCACGATGTCGGGGAATCGGATCACGCCGTCGAGGAACGCCTGTACCGCGATCTCGTTGGCGGCGTTGTAGACCGCCGTCACGCAGCCGCCCGCCTTACCCGCCCGGCGGGCCAGCTCGACCGCCGGGAACACCGTATTGTCCACCGGCTCGAAGGTCCAGGTCGCCGCCTGGGAGAAGTCGCAGGCCGCCGCCGCGCCCGGCACCCGGTCGGGCCAGCCCAACGCCAGCGCGATGGGCAGTCTCATATCCGGCGGGCTGGCCTGGGCCAGCGTCGAACCGTCCGTGAAGGTGACCATGGAGTGCACGATGGACTGCGGGTGCACGGTCACGTCGATGCGGTCGTAGTCGATGCCGAACAGCAGGTGCGTCTCGATGAGTTCGAGCCCCTTGTTCACCAGGCTCGCCGAGTTGAGGGTGTTCATCAGCCCCATGGACCAGGTCGGATGCGCCTTGGCCTCGTCCGGATTCACCGAGGCCAGCATGTCGGCGGTCCAGCCGCGGAAGGGGCCGCCCGACGCGGTGAGCACCAGCCGCTCCACCTCCTCGGCCCGGCCGCCGCGCAGGCACTGGGCCAGGGCGGAATGCTCCGAGTCGACCGGAACGATCTGACCGGGGGCGGCCGCGCGGGTCACCAGCGAGCCGCCCGCCACCAGGGATTCCTTATTGGCCAGGGCCAGCCGTCGACCAGTCTCGAGCGTGGCGAGGGTCGGCTCCAGCCCGAGTGAGCCGACCAGCGCGTTGAGCACCACATCGGCGTCGGTGTCGCGCACCAGTTGCGCCGCCACGTGCGGTCCGGCCAGCGGCACACCGAGTTTCGCGGCGGCCTCGGGGTCGGCGACGGCCACGTTGCCGGTACCCGTCGCGGCGATCTGGCTCGCGAGCAGTTCGGTATTGCCGCCACGCGCGGCCAGGCCCACCACTTCGAATCGATCCGGATTGGCGGCGATCACCTCGAGCGCCTGTGTGCCAATGGAACCGGTGCTGCCCAGCAGCAGGACTTTCACAACGTCGGACACGCGTTCATTGTCTCCCGAGTCGAATCCGGCCGAACCCCCGGCCGCGACACCGCCACCCTGCTGGCTACGACACATGGTCGTATGCCACCATATTGGCCAGCAATCAATCGAGCCATCAAGGAGCGAAAGTGGCCGCCACGGAACTGGAACCCACCCACAGCGCCGGTGTCGTCACCAAGGTCGATCCGGCCGAGGTTCCTTCCGCCGCCTGGGGTTGGAGCGGCGAGTCGAAGCGCACCTTCCGCATCGCGGGCTGGGTTGTCGTCGTGATCCTGCTCGGCATGCTGTTCGAGGGCCCGCAGGGCGCCTCCTCCGGTTCGGGCAATGTCGGCTACCTGTTCACCATCGGCTTCGCCGCGCTGCTCGCGTTCGTGCTGATTCGCGACTCGATCATCTCCCGCAAGCCGCGGTAAACGCACCGGGACGTACGCGTCGGGCCGGGTCGCTGTGCGCGACCCGGCCCGTTTCGCCGTATCAACCGGTAGGACTACTGGTTCTCGGGGGCGTTGATGCGCTGCACGAAGCCGATGCCGACCACGATGGCGGCGGGCACACCGGTCAGCACCAGACCCGCGGCGGCACCCAGCGGAATGCCGATGCCCGCACCGGTGATGCAGCCCATGAGGGCGCCCGGAATGATCGTGACGCCACCGATCGCCAGTGCGGCGCCACCTGCCAGCGCACCCAGCAGACATCCCGCGCCACCGCCGACAATGGTGCCGATGAGGGTGCCGATCGACGTGATGATGCCGAACTGGGTCGCGGCCGCGGACACCGCGTCATCGAACGCATCCTGGCGGACCACGTCGTGGCGCAGCGGGTTGCTGTCCGCCGCGACCGGGCGCGCGGCATCGGTGCGCGGGGTCAGGGTGGCGCGCAGACCGTCGACCGCGGCGTCGATCGGGTACTCGAGGTCACCGATCGTGAAGGCGAGCGGGAGTCCGACGACGACGTTTCCGGCGTCGTCGCGCACCTGGAACTGGCCGTTGTCATTGGCGAGGGAGCCGTGGTCGGTCTCGACGACGACGGCGTCGCCCTCGATGCGGGTCTGCCAGTGGATTCCCGGCAGCACCTGGTCCACACCCTGATCGATACCGTCGATCAGCGAGGGGATGACGCCCGGGGCGGGGGCCGGAGCCGGGGCGGGCTCCGCGTGTGAGGTGCCGGTGGCAATGCCGAGTGCCGCGATGACCAGGGCCGAGGTTGCGGCGACCTTCGTGAACTTCATATGTGTGCGTCGCTTTCGAAACAGCGTTTCGCGCATCCAACTTCTGGAGCGCGGGTCCTCGGTGAGCACCCGTGGTCAAGTGTCCAGGAGATTGTTGCTGAAAAGTAACTTAGAAAGTGCTGAATGTTAGGAAAGTGTCAATGGAACCAGACCACAGGTACGAAAAGTCCCGTAGTGGGCCAACTTTCAATGCCCGAGGGAATGCCCGTGATCTGCGTCACAAAGGGTCCTGAATCGGACATAAGCGGTATAGCTCACAGGCTATAAGAGCAGCTAGTGCCCCTTGCGGTGACCGTTGCGTCCACCCGCGGCCCGCCCCCGGCCGGACCCCGAGCGCTGCCCGGAAGCCGGTCGTCCACCCGCCTGCTTCTGCGGCTTCTGCGCCGACCGCTTCGGCTGCTCCTCGATTGCCCCACGTCCTGACGGTGATCGGGAGCTGCGTTCGGTCCGGCCGCGCACGATGCCGACGAACTCCTCGGTGGTGTCCGAGGTTCCCTCGATCGGCCAGGCCAGCGCGATCTGGGTGTCGGGCGCATCGGTGACCGTCCGGTAGACCACGTCCCGCCGGTGATGCAGGCGGGCGATCGAATGCGGCACGATGGCGACCCCGACATTGGCGGCCACCAGCTCGATGGCCCCGGCGGCGGCATCCAGATCGGCGGTGTCCTGTAGGCGCTCATCGGCCAGCTCGGCCGTGGTCACCTCGTCGTAGACCGAGATGGGATGGTCCTTGGGCACCACCACGACCGGCACCTCGCGGTAGAGCGGTATGGCGTGCATGCCCTCCCGGTCGATGGGCAGGCGCACGAAGCACATGTCGACGCGTCCGGACCGCAGCGCCTCGTCCTGCTCCCCCTGGGCGACGACGACCAGTTCCAGGCGCTGCCCTGGAAACCGCTCACCCCACTTGCGCTCCCACTTGGTGGGCGTGACACCGGGAACGAACCCGACCCGCAGCGCAGGGGCGTCGGCGGACGCGTCGTCGTTGGTCATTCCCGAGAGCGTACTGAACCGCAGGATCGGCACCGGCGACCCGCCCGATAGGCTTGACCGGTGAGCCCGGACCAGAATTCGCAACTGATGAAGCCGCTGACGGCGGCCAACAAACTCGGCGTCTACCTCCCCGCCACGCCGGAGGAGTTCCGCGGCACTCCGATCTCCCGGGCCCAGCTCGACGAACTGCGCGAGAATCCGCCGCAGTGGCTGACCGAGCTGCGCGCCAACGGCCCCTTCCCCCGCGATATCACCGCCCGCAAACTCGGCATCACCAACAGCGGCCTGAGCCGCGCCGCGGTCTCCGACGCGCTGACCGCCGCCGAGATCGCGGACCTGCTGGCGGATCCGCCGGAATGGCTGGTGCGCGAACGCGAGAACGCCGAGTCGGTGCGCGCGGAGGCAGAGCGGGTCAAGACCCAGCGCGAAGAACGCCGGGCCAGCGCCAATCGACCCCAGCGCGACCGCGGGGCGGGCTGGTAGCGCGCCTGATCCGAGCGCGGCCGATCAGCCGCCCCGAGGACCGGAGTACGGACCGTCCGCACCGGGCGGACCTGCATACGGCGCGCCCGGCTGTCCCGGATAGGGTGCCCCCGACTGTCCCGGATACGGTGCCCCCGACTGCCCGGGATACGGCTGTCCCGGATACGGCGCTCCCGACTGTCCCGGGTACGGCCCTCCCGTCTGAGCTGGATCCAGCGCTCCCGGCGGTCCCCCGTAGGGTGCGTAGCCGGCGGGTGCCGGACGGAAGTACGCCGTGGACTGCTTGTTCCACAACAGGATCACCGCCGCCAGGCCGACGCACCACAGCACCACGCTGAACATGGTGGACACCATCGTGGAACGCGCCTCCGGCATGAAGATGCCGATCACGGCGAACAGCATGGACGCCGTGTAGAGGCCGAAGAAGACCGTGGCCGTGACGCGGGCCCAGCTCTTCCCGGCGCGGTTGGCGAAGGCCATCCACACCCACAGGCCCACCGAGATCAGCGAGAGCACGACGCCGACCCCGAACGACACCGCGACCAGGGTGTCCAGCTCGCTCTGGGTGAACACCCCCTCGGAGGTTTCGGCCATTTCATCGCGCAGCGACGGCAGTTGCAGAAAGCCGATCAGCGTGCTGAGCACGGTCAGCACCGCCCCGGCCAGCATGAGGTAGTAGGCGTTCTGAACCGGACGCGGAGGTCCCGACGGGGTGACCGCGGCGTCCGGATACGGCTGGTACCCGCCCGGATACGGCGGTGGCGCGACGGGATGGTGCGCGGGTGCGGCCGCGTACGGCGACGGCGTACCGGGGAATTCCGGGTATCCGCCCCCGTAGGACGGTGGCGCGACAGGGTAGGACGGCGTCATCGGCACATGCTGTGTCGGCGCATCGGCAGCCCGCGTGCTCGCGTCCGCCCACATGCTCGCGTCGGCCCGCGTCGGCGCGGTACCGGGTCGTGCCGGTGCCTCGGCAGGGTGCGGCTTCGCCTCAGCCGGTGGGTTCGCTTCGACGCGTGTCGACGTGTCGGGATGCGGCTGTGCGTCCGCGGTCGGGCGCGCGTCCTGGGACTGCTGCGCGGCGGCCTGGGGCTGTGGCGTGTCCTGGTCTTCCGGGGTGGCCGCCGTATGCCACGGCTGCTCCGGCTGTGGTGGGTGTTGGCCCGGGTGCTGGTTCTGCGGTTGCTCGCTGGTCACGGGCTCCCCCTCCTGTCGGTGTCCGCCGCAGCATATCCCGGGCCGGGTGGCGTCGCGGTCAGGCCTCGGGGCCGCCCGCGAGCCGGTGGCGGGCCCTGTATTCGCGCAGGGTGAGCGGTGGTCGGCCGCCGATATCAGCGATGGCCTCGGTGACGCGGTAGAGCTGGTGGCCGGACCCGATGGCGGCGAACATCCGCCACAGGTGGGAGAGATGTTCGACGACGACCTCGTCGCGGTACAGCGCGGCGGCGGTGCGCTCCCACTCCCGCGGGTCGACGTCGATGTAGCGCACACCGAAGGCCGCCGCCGCCTCGCCCGCGGTCAGCACGTCTCCGGTGAGCCAGTACACCGGGTCCGCCTTGTCGGGGCTCGACAGCAGCCCGGTGCCCACCCGGGCGACGTCCTCGGCGGCGATCAGGGGCAGCACGGTATCGGGCGAGCCGAGCGGCAGTGCCAGCGCGCCGCTGTGCTCGACGACCACCCGCAGATTCTCGAAGAACACCGCGGCGCGCAGGTGGACGGCCCCGATCTCGGCGCGGTCGAGCACCTGTTCGGCGACCCAGTGCCTGCGCATGTGCGGGGTGCCCGCCTGCGGATCCGAACCCAGCTGCGATACCGCGACCACGCGTTCGAGCTGTTCGCGATGCGCGGCCGCGGCGAAAGCCGCGGTGGCGTCGAGCATTCCGGCGGTGACCGGATAGGTGAAGTACGCGCGGCGCACCCCGTGCGCGGCGGGCAGGACGGTGGTGATCTCGCGGAGATCCCCGACGGCGACCTCCGCGCCCAGCGCGCGGAGCGCGGCGGCGCGGTCGTCGTCGGCGCGCACGAAGGCGCGGACCGGCCGATCGGCGTGCCGCAGCGCCTCGACCACACGGCGGCCGGTGGAGCCCTGGGTGCCGCCGGCCGCGCCGGTGACCAGTATCGGTTCCATGCTGTCCTCCTCAGGCCCCGGTCGGCAGTTCGACGGTGAACGCGTCCCGATCGGCGAGTGCGGCAAGGAATTCCGGAGCGTCGAAGGCTTCGCCCGGACTGACGACGCCGCTCTTCACCGCTCCCCCGGCGATGCGGATCGCGGCCTCAACGGAGGCGAGCGCACCCGCCCGCCAGAGGTCACGTCCCCGCAGCGCGCCGGACGCCGACCCCGATGCGCCGAGAACCTGTGCGGCAATGGTGAATTCACTGTCGGCGCGGTCGGCGGAGTCGAGGTGTTCGCTCGCGAACGCCTGCTCCTCCTCGAAGGTGCGCGCGGTGAGCTGCGCCTCCACCGAGCGCACGGGGGTGTGCCGGGGCACGGTGAACGCCTCGGGGAAGGGCACGGGCGCGATGACCGTGCGCGGCCCGACGGGCGGCGGGAAGGCGAAAACCGCGTTGCGCGGTTCCACGAATCCGATGCGCAGTTCCCCGTTCTCGAAGCCGACGCGCTCGGTGTCGGCGAACAGCAGCCGCGCCGTATTCACCGCTCCCGTGGTCATCTTCCAGTTGGTCACCGCGTACGCCACGGTGATCCGGTCGATATCGGCGACGCCGCGCGCCACCGCTCCGGCGAGCAGATCACCGAGCCCGCCGTAGAAGCTGAGACTCGGGATCACGGTGATCCCGGCGCGCTGCGCGGCGTCGGCGAGGGTGTCGTACAGCTGCCGCACGGGGTGCACTTCGACGGAGTGGTCCACGTAGTGGCAGCCCGCCTCGGCCGCCGCCCGCGCGACCGGCATGCCGGTGACGGCGAACGGTCCCGCGCAGTTGATGATCACGTCGGCGGTATCGGCCAGTGCCCGTAGCGATTCGGCGTCGTCCACGGTGGCGGTGCGCGTGCCGGCCGGGCCCAGTGCGCCGGTCGGTTCCAGCGCGGCCAGTTTGTCGGGATCGCGGCCGGACAGGACGACGTCCTTGCCGCGGGAGAGGAGTTCGGCGGTGACCAGTCGGCCGGTATGGCCGGTGGCCCCGTAAATGGCGTAGATCGTCATAATGATCAACTTCCATACTCGGGGTACGCGTTTCGAGACTTACATACCCCGAGTACGCAAGTCAATGACCCGCCGCCGGATACATTGAGGGCGTGAGCACGCGCCGCACCCAGGCCGAACGGTCGGACACCACCACTGGCAAACTCGTCGCAGCTGCCCGAAACCTGTTCGGGCACAATGGCTACGCGGCCACCTCCATATCCGCCATCGCCGCCGCGGCCGACGTCACCAAGGGCGCGGCCTACCACCACTTCGCCGACAAGCAGGCCCTCTTCCGCGCCGCCTTCGTCGCCGAACAGGAGTGGATGGCAGCCGAACTGGAGCAGGTCGCCGCCACCGCCCCCGACTCCTGGACCGCCCTGCTGACCGGCTGCCGCACCTTCCTCGAACGCAGCCTGGAGCCGCGCTTCCGCCGCATCGTGGTGCTCGACGGCCCCGCCGTACTCGGCTGGGACACCGTGCGCGAGATCGAATCCGACCACACCCTCCGCGTACTGACCAGCGGACTCGCCCTGGCGACCGCCGAGGGCGAGCTATCCCCCGGCGACCTCCAGATCCGCCGCCACCTCATCTTCGGCGCGCTCTGCGAGGGCGGAATGATGCTGGCGCGCAACGAGGATCCGAACGCGACACTGCCACTCGTCGTCGCCGAGGCGGGGCGGCTGCTCGGTGCGCTGCGACACGGTTAGCACTGCCATGACAGCCGAACGAGCCGAGACGGCGACTGAACCGACAGGCCGATGCACCGTGGACGCACCCCCTACCGCGAGGTCGGAGCGCATGCGTCGTTCCAGCCAGGCCACCACACCGCTGCCCTTCATGATGCTGACCGGTCTGATTGCGTTTACCGGCTTCCGGGACTCTTTGGGTGCCGGGACGAGCGACACGATCGTCCTCTCGCTCGTGCTGTTGGTTCAGATCGCCGGCATCGCGGCGGGTTGGCGACGAGCACCCACCGGGACGCTCCGGCTAAGCATCGGCGCTGCTTTCGCGACCGCCTGCATCGCGGTAGGCGGACTCCTGCTCGTAGGCACCTTCGGCGAGTCGGATGCTGCCACGAGTGCGCAGTGGATCTTCTACCCGTTGATAATCTTCGGGTTGGCGCTTCAGGGGTACTACCTGCTGTGGCGAGGACGGTCCTGATCGTCCGCGATTCTCTAGCGCCTGCGCGATGAGAGCGCGGGCGCCGTCGCCGTGGCGCGCCTGAGCGTGCAGCGCGGTCCATGCCTTCTCGTAGTCGGCCAGACCCGCGTCCGCCGCGAACCGCGGTGATTGCCACGGGCGGCCACCCGGTCGGCACTCACAGGCCGAACACCCGCAACACCAGGACGACCACCGACAGCGCCACCATGACCAGCGGTGCTGCCAGGTTCTTCCAATCCCGGGCGCGGATATGGAATCCGACCGCGCCGAGGAAGTACAGGGTGAGCCCGACGGCGGCGGCGATCCCGATGGGCCCCCACCAGAGCCCGACGATCAGCCCGACGGCCCCGGCCAGCAGCGCGCTCGCCAACCAGGGCAGCCACGAGTCCGGAACGCCGATGGCGGCGTAGCCCTGGACGAATGGCTCCCGCCGAGTGAGCTTGACGAACGCCGAACCGCACAGCATCACAGCCAGCAGGATGGACACGATGACCGTAGCCACGAACACAGCGGCCTCCTCGACAAACCTGAGCGCTGACAACCGGATGGTACTGCGGAAAAAGGGATTCGGGCTAGATCGTCTGCGCGGCGTCGGCTTCGGCCAGCGCCCGCAGGAATTCGTCGGGCACCTCGGGCCATTCCGGCCGCCAGCGCCCGGCGAGCCGATCCGCGTGCAGGGCGGCCAGCACCGACACCACGTGCGGGCCCCCGTCGAGGATGTAGCGCACCGACCCGTGCTCCGCGCATTGCGCGCATACGGTCGCCAGCAGTGCCTGCGCGGCCTCGGTGCGTCCGGTGGCGGCCAGGCAGGCGACGAGCATTCGCCGGGCCTTGAGCAGTTCCCGCGGCCGGTGCACCGATTCGAGCCGATCCACCCATTCCCGTGCCCAGACGTACGCGAGTTCGGCACGGGCGGGCGCGGATTCGGCCAGCAGCAGCCGGATGGCGGTGAACTCCTCGTAGAGCACCGTGAATTCGTCGATCTCGTCCACCGGCTCGCGACGCCGCTCGTAGTCGACCACCGGCAGCGGACCGAAGTCGGGGTGCGCGGGCAGGCCGAGCCGCAACCGCTCGTTCTCCACCTCGGCCCGCAGCCGGGGCAGCGACATCGAATGCGCTACGCGCGCGCCCTCGTTCAGGCGACGAATCGCGGCGGCGCGGTCCCCGCGCAGCGCCTTGATCCGGGCCCCGACCACATAGCGGGCCAGTTTGAAATCGACGACCCCCGCGTCCGGCCCCAGTTTGTAGCCCTCGTCCAGCAGCCGTTCCGCCTCGGCGATCTCCCCGCGCTCGTACAGCAGTTCACCGAGCAGCGATCCGGCCAGCCGGGCGCCGTAGGAATGGCTCCCGCCGGACTGCTTCGCCACCTTCAGCGCGGCCCGGAAAAAGCGTTCCGCCCGTTCGATGTCGAGCTGCAGACTGGCCGCCAGTCCGAGGAAGCACAGGCCGTGCACCTTGTTGTAGAACCCCTTGTTGCGGCGCATGTAGGGCGCCGCCCACTCCTGGATCCGCACCGCCTCGTCGAAGTCGTAGCGGTAGGCCGCCGCGAAGCAGGCCACATTGGCCCCGATCGCCACCACGTAGGGCGAGAGTTCGTCGGCGCGCGCGAAGCACGGGGCCAGCAGCTCCTCCACCCCGATCAGCACGTCCCCGCGCACGGTCACCACCGCGCGCACCACCCCCGCCTCGGCGCGCAGCAGTGCGGTGGCGTCGGCGTCGAGTCCGTTCCGGTCGAAGGTCGATTCCGCGAGGCGCAGTGCGCGTTCCGCCGCGTCGGCGCGATGCAGCAGGATATTCGCCCACGCCAGGTCCAGTTGCAGCCGGGGATGCGATTCGATGACCGCCGGGGGGAGTTTGTTGACCAGGCCGATGAGGCTGGCCATCTGCCCGTACTCGAGCAGCGACATGCCGTCGCGTTCCACGATGTCGACCGCGCCGGTCTCGTCCCCCGCCAGCAGCGCGTGATCGACCGCCTCACGGACGTGCCGGTGCTCGGCGAACCAGCGCGCGGCCGTCCGATGCAGCCGGTCGATGTGTTCGGGCAGTTCGTGTTCGAGTCGCTGCCGCAGGAAATCCTGGAACAGGTGGTGGTATTGGAACCAGCGGCCGCCGTCGAGGCGGCGCAGGAACAGGTCCTGCTGTTCGATCCGCTCCAGCAGCGCGTGCCCGTCGGGGACCCCGGTGAGCGCGGAAGCCAAGTCGCCACAGACGCGTTCGGTGATCGAGGTCGCCACCATGAAGTCCAGCGTCTCGGGTTCGAGGGTGTCGAGCACGTTCTCGGCCAGGAACGCGCCGATGGCGTGGTGGCGGCCGGTCAGCTGGGCGATGAGCTGTCCCGGATCGTCGCTGCCACGCAGCGACAGCGCGGCCAGTTGCAGGGCCGCCACCCAGCCACCGGTGGATTCGGTGAGGTCCTCCACATCGCCGCGGTCCAGCTCCAGCCCACCCAGCCGCACCAGCAGTTCGTATGCTTCATGAGGCTCGAAACGCAGTGCGGCGGGACCGATTTCGACGAGATCGTGGCGGGCCCGCATGGTACTCATCGGCAGTCCGGTCTGGCTGCGGCTGGTCACCACGAGATGCAGGACGGGACTGGAGCCTTCGATCAGGAAGCGCAGCGCGGCCACGGTGTCCGGGTCGGCGACGCGGTGCCAGTCGTCGATCACCACGGTCAATCGCTCACCGCGCCGGTCGATATCGTTGATGAGTTCGGTCAGCACGAAACGTCCGGCCTCGTCGCCGTGTTCCTCCAGCAGGTCGCCGAGTTCCCGCGCCAGCGCGGGCCGGACCGCGCGCACCGACTCGATGAGGTGCGAGAGGAACCACACCACATTGTCGTCGTCGCTGTCGACGGTCAGCCATGCCACCGAGCCGCCCGCGGCCCGCACGACCGCGCACCACTGCGCGGCCACGGTGGTCTTGCCGAATCCGGTGGGGCCGTGAATGACCGCGAATCTGCGGTCGGATCCGTGCCGGAGCGGCTCGAGCAGGCGCGGGCGGTCGACCAGGGGCCGGGTGAGGTCCGGTGGGCGCAGCCGGGTGGCGGGTACCGGCGGGGTGCGGGCGGTGGTGCGGCGGCGGCCGGTCGGGGTGGTGGCGGGGCGGGCGGCGAGCGAGTCCGCGGCGGGGATGGGCAGCGGCAGCTCGTCGGGCGCGAGCCCGAGCCGGAGCTGTACCTCGCGCAGCGCTTCCCCGAAATCCGCCGCGCTGGCGTAGCGTTCGTCGCGGTCGCGGGCCATGGCGGTTTCGATCACGCCGGTCAGGTCGGGCGGCAGGCCGGCGTCGCCGAGATCCGGCAGCGGCTGCCGGGTGATCCGCACGAACTGCGCGACCAGCTGTTCACCGTTGCGCCGTTCGAACACCGCATGCCCGGTGCCCGCGCAGAACAGGGTGGAGGCCAGGCTGTAAACGTCGGCCGTCGCATCCGGCACCTGCCCCCGCAGCACCTCGGGCGCGGTGTAGGCGGGCGATCCCGTCACGGTGCCCGCCGTCGTCTCGAACCCACCTGCCAGCCGGGCGATTCCGAAGTCCGCCAACTGCGGCTCCCCGTACTCGGTGAGCAGGATATTGCCGGGCTTCACATCCCGATGCAGCAGCCCGCGCCGGTGCGCGGTCTCCAGCGCGCCCGCGATCCGCACCCCGATGTGCAGCACATCCTGCCATTCGAGCGGCCCGTGCTGGTGAATCCGCGCATCCAGCGACCCGTGCCCGTGATACGGCATCACGATGTAGGGCCGCCCGGTCGCGGTGGACCCCACCTCGAAGACGGTGACGATATTCGGATGCCCCGACAGCTTCCCCATGGCGAGCTGTTCCCGCACGAACCGTTCGAGACCTTCGGAATCCAGATCGGCCGTCAACACCTTGATCGCCACCGTCCGATCCAGCGCGGCCTGAAAACACCGATACACCACCCCGAACCCGCCCCGCCCGATCTCCCGAGCCGCGGTGAACCCAGCCGCCTCGAGCTCCGCCACGAACCCAGCGGTCAGGTCGCGTTGCGTGGTGTGCGGATCGTTATGCGCCACGACGACCTCGATACGAAACGTGCCAATTACCACGAGCATATGCCTGTCGAGGTATTCGCGCGGCACCTCACCGCGGTGTGGCGACCCCGAGTGCCCCATGCACCGTCCCGACGCGGCCACGGGCCACGCCCCGACGGCCGCCCCACAGGCGGCCGCGCACTACCCTTCGGCGGCGATCGGAACACTCCCCACGCCCGGCAGCTATCGGTGCGCGGCCAGGAACGGCAGCACGACGTCGGCCATCTCGTCGGGCACTTCCTCCGCCAGGTCGTGGCCGGCGTCGAAGACATGTCCGGTGACGTCGTGGGCCATGAGCCGCATCTGGGATTCGTTGCGGTCGCCGATGAACGCCGATCCGCCGAGCGCCAGGACCGGGACATCCAGTTTCCACTGTGCGGTCTGCCGGTTCTGTTCGGCGTCGATGAGCATCGCCCGATAGATCGAGAGCATCGCCCGGATGCCACCGGGCATGGAGTAGCAGCGCACGTATTCGTCGATCGCGTCGGGGGTGGCGCTGTCGGGGCGGCTGCGCGCGCAGGCACGTGCGCCGCCATGAACGTGCTCATCGGCCCCCGCTGCCACGCACGCGGAATCGCTGGCTGTCGATTCCGACGTGCCGGAACTGCTCCGGGTACACATACGCCGCCACTCACCAGCTCGCTCGCCCCTATCCCCTCGGTGTCGAACGCTGTGACTGTGTGCGGGCCCGGTTTTTCATGGATCCGGCGGTTGTACCCGACAAGTTACGAACCGGCGTCGCGGACTGTGCCACCCGTCACCGGCGGGACCACGCGGTGGCCAGGTGCTCGAGCTTCTCGCGGTAGTCGGCCGACGCGGGCTGTGCGTGCTCGTCGCGACGGAAGGAGCCCAGGAATCGGATGTCGTCCGGAGTGATGCGGCGCAGCACCGCGGGGCTGTAGACGAGCCGCACTCGCCAATTCGTCAGATGCTCGGCCTTGACGTCGGCGCGGACCAGTCGGGCACGGGGGCCGCGACAGCGTCCGATCACGGTGACGACTTCCATGCCCATGCCCGGATAGCCGTTCACGACATAGACCTTCGCACCCCCGGGGAAGATCCTGGTGCCACTGCGGGTCTCGGCTCCGCCTGGGCCATAAGCCCTTTCGGTGACCACGTTGGCTACCAGGGACCAGATCGGATGCGGCTCGCCGAGGCCGGGAACCGGCGGATCGGCAGCAGACTCGGGGGTTGTGCTGTCCAGCTCGAACGCCGCCCCGACATCCTGGCGACGCCATCGTTCGCGTAGCCACGCCGCCAAGCGGCTGCGCATCAACCCTCGGCGGCGAGCTGGCCGCAGGCGGCGGCGATCTCCTGGCCGCGGGTGTCGCGGACCGTGCAGGGCACGCCCTGGGCCTCGACGCGGCGGACGAACTCGCGCTCGACCGGCTTCGGCGACGCGTCCCACTTGCTGCCCGGAGTCGGGTTCAGCGGGATCACATTGACATGGACGCGGGAGCCCAGGGCCTTGTGGAGCTTCGAGCCCAGCATGTCGGCGCGCCAGGGCTGGTCGTTGATGTCGCGGATCAACGCGTACTCGACGGAGACGCGGCGGCCGGACTTGTCGGCGTAATAGCGGGCCGCATCCAAAACTTCGGCGACCGACCAGCGGTTGTTGACCGGGACGAGGGTGTCGCGCAGTTCGTCGTCGGGGGTGTGCAGGGAGACCGCGAGGGTCACAGAGAGGTCTTCGTCGGCGAGTTTGCGGATGGCGGGGGCCAGGCCGACGGTGGAGACGACCACATTGCGCTGCGAGATGCCCAGACCGTCCGGAGCCGGAGACGTGATCCGGCGGACCGCGTTGACCACCCGCTTGTAGTTCGCGAGGGGCTCACCCATACCCATGAAGACGATATTGGACAGGCGGCCCGGACCACCGGCGACCTCGCCGTCGCGCAGCGCCGCGGCGGCGGCGCGCACCTGGTCGACGATCTCGGCGGTGGACAGGTTGCGGTTCAGGCCGCCCTGGCCGGTGGCGCAGAACGGGCAGGCCATACCGCAGCCGGCCTGGCTGGAGATGCACAGCGTGGCCCGGTCGGGGTAGCGCATGAGCACCGATTCGAGCAGGGTGCCGTCGCCCGCCTTCCAGAGCGTCTTGCGGGTGCTGCCGTCATCGCAGGCGATATGCCGGACCGGGGTGAGCAGCGGCGGGAACAGTGCCGCGCCCACCTTGGCACGCATATCGGCGGGCAGATCGGTCATCTGCTCGGGATCGGCCTGCAGCCGCCCGTAGTACTGGCGCGCGATCTGGTCGGCGCGGAACTTCGGCAGCCCCAGCTCCGCCATGGCGGCGCGCCGCTCCTCGGCGTCGAGGTCGGCGAGATGCCGCGGGGGCATGCCACGGCGGGGGGCGTCGAAGACGAGCGGCAGGGGGGCAGTCATAACCTTTCCAGTGTCCCATCCGGACGCGCTGTCGCGGCTGCCGGGGCGGGCGGCGCTGATCACACCGCCCGGGAATCCCCGACAAGTCCGACATGCCTGAGACAACGGGCAATATCCGTGCACTGGTCATAGCTATCCGCAATGATCGAGGGTATGACTGCCGACGCCGTGAATCCAGGGGACGCTGAACACCCGGAGCCCGAAAAACAGATCGACGACAAACCGACCGACACGAGAAAACCCGATACGACCATCGACCGGGCGCTGAAGACCCGCACCGGCTACACCTGGCTGGCCCTCATCATCGCGGCGCTGCTGGGTATCGTGCTGCTGGTCTTCATCCTGCAGAACCTGGAGACGGCCCACGTCGAGTTCTTCGCCTGGCGGTTCCAGATGCCGATCGGCGTGCTGGTGCTGCTGTCGGTGATCATCGGAGCGCTGGTGATGGCGCTGGTCGGCGGCTGGCGCATCTTCCAACTGCGCCGCGCCGCCAAGAAGGTGAGCTGACGATCGGGGGCTCCACCGGTACCGGAGCCCCCGACCTCACAGCAGCGCCGTCAGCACCAGCCAGGACACGAATGCCGACGGCAGCATGGAGTCCAGCCGGTCCATGATGCCGCCGTGCCCGGGCAGCAGCGTGCCCATATCCTTGATGCCCAGCTCCCGCTTGATCTGGGATTCGATCAGATCGCCGATGGTGGCCACCAGCACCAGGCCCACGCCCAACAGCACGCCGATCATGGAATTCGCCTGCAACAGCAGGGTCACCGTGAGCAGACCGCCGATCACCGAGAACAGCAGCGAACCGCCGAAGCCCTCCCAGGACTTCTTCGGACTGATGGCGGGGACCATCGGGTGGCGGCCGAAGAGCACCCCGGCGACGTAGCCGCCCACATCGGAGCAGACCACCAGGATCATGAAGGTCAACACCCGCAGATTGCCGTCGTCGTCGAGCAGCATGAGGACGGCGAAGGAGGCCAGCAGCGGCACCCAGGCGAGGACGAAGATGCTGATCGCGGTGTCGCGCAGATAGTTTCGCGGCGTGGCGCGCAGCCCGTGGTCGAACAGCCGCCACACCATGAGGGCGAGCACGGTCGCCGCGAAGGCCCCCGCCACCCCCTCGGTACCGAATGGCCAGGCCAGCCAGATGACGGCCTGGCCGCCCAGCAGCAGCGGTATGCGCGGCACCAGTACGTCGGCCTCGCGCAGCCGCTTGGCGACCTCCCAGGTAGCCACCGCCATGGCGACCGCGATCACGCCGATGAGGACCTCCGGCACGAACAGCAGGATCGCGATGAGCGACAGCCCAAGCCCGAAACCGACCGCCAGCGCGGCGGGCAGGTTGCGCCCCGCCTTGGGCTTGCCGCCCTTGCCGCCGTCGGAGGCGGGGACCGGATCCGGGATGGCGGCCGACGAACCCGTGCGCGCCGGATCGCCGGGCGTACCCGGGGTCTCGGGCTGCTGCGCCGCCCCGGTCACCTCCGACGGCGTCGCATTGTCTGCGGCGGCAGTATCTTCGGCCACGATTGTCCTGTCGCTCACTTGTCGTCCGTTCGTCCCTACCCCCGGCCGGCGCCGCCGACCGGCTCAGACCTCGAGCAGTTCCGATTCCTTGTGCTTGACCAGTTCGTCGATCTGGGCGACGTACTTGTGGGTGGTCTTGTCCAGTTCCTTCTCGGCGCGGCCGACCTCGTCCTCGCCCGCCTCGCCGTCCTTCTGGATGCGGCCCAGCTCCTCCATGGCCTTGCGGCGCACATTGCGGATGGAGATCTTGGCGTCCTCGCCCTTGGACTTGGCCTGCTTCACCATTTCGCGGCGGCGCTCCTCGGTGAGCTGCGGCACGCTCACCCGGATGATGTGGCCGTCATTGGTCGGGTTCACACCCAGATCCGAGTTGCGGATGGCGGTTTCGATGGCGCCCAGCTGCGCGGCCTCGTACGGCTTGATCACGACCATGCGCGGTTCGGGCACATTGATGCTCGACACCTGGGTGATGGGGGTGGGCGACCCGTAGTAGTCGATGACGATCCGGGAGAACATGCCCGGATTCGCGCGACCGGTCCGAATGGACCCCAGGTCGTCCTTCGCCACCGAGACGGCTTTCTCCATCTTTTCCTCGGCGTCGAAGAGCGCTTCTTCAATCACGGCGTTTCCTCCACAGCGTCATCGTTCGTTTCGGTCGGCGCGGTCCGTGTGGTTCACGTCCGCACCAACGTGCCGATCTTCTCACCGGCCACGGCGCGGGCGATATTGCCCTTGGTCAACAGATTGAACACCAGCATGGGCATCTGGTTGTCCATACAGAGGCTGAACGCGGTGGCGTCGGCCACCTTGAGCCCGCGCTCCAGCACTTCCTTGTGCGTGACCTCGGTGAACATGGTCGCGGAGTCGTCCTCGCGCGGATCCGCGGTGAAGACGCCGTCGACGGCCTTGGCCATGAGCACCACCTCCGCACCGATCTCCAGGGCGCGCTGCGCGGCGGTGGTATCGGTACTGAAGTACGGCATACCCATCCCGGCGCCGAAAATGACTACCCGGCCCTTCTCCAGGTGCCGCTTGGCACGCAGCGGCAGGTACGGTTCGGCGACCTGTCCCATGGTGATGGCGGTCTGCACCCGGGTGTCGATCCCCTGCTTCTGCAGGAAATCCTGCAGCGCAAGGGAATTCATCACGGTGCCGAGCATGCCCATGTAGTCGGAGCGGGCCCGCTCCATCCCGCGCTCCTCGAGTTCGGCGCCGCGGAAGAAGTTGCCGCCGCCGATCACGACCGCGACCTGCACACCGGTCGAGACCACCTCGGCGATCTGTTCGGCGACCGTCTGCACGACATCCGGGTCGAGCCCCACCTTGCCGCCGCCGAACATCTCACCACCCAATTTGAGGAGCACTCGGCGATAGCCCTTGCGGTCGGGCGCCGTATCCGGGTCCGTCATCGGTCTCCTTCTCCCTCGGCAGCGAGCCTGCGCACGCACATGAAAAGACCATCCCGATATGCGGATTGCACGGGACGGCGACGAGCTTTTTCTATCCTGCCTCACGCGCGGGCGCGAGGGTGACCCGACCCTCGTTCCCGGTGAGAATTTCGGGGCAGTTTATCCGGTTTCCGCGCGGGCCGACAGCGCGGCCGGACAACCGGACCCACCCCCGCGCACGGCGCGGCCCCGATCGAGCGGATCCGGGCCGCCGACGACACGACGGCGGCGCGTGTTCCCGGCGTAGCATCGGCCCATGTCCGTCGATGTCGCGACCACCATCGAGATAGCCCGGCCGCGATCGGAGGTGGCGGCCTTCACGGCCGATCCGGACAATGTCACGCGCTGGTACGCCAATATCCGGTCCGTCCAGTGGCTCACCGCCAAACCGGCGGCGGTGGGATCGCGAATGGCGTTCGTGGCACGGTTCCTCGGGCGCGAACTCGCCTACACCTACGAGGTGCGCGAACTGGTGCCCGGTGAGCGGTTCGTCATGGGCACCGCGGCGGGGCCGTTTCCGATGGAGACGACCTACACGTGGGAGGACACGGCCGACGGCGGAACGCGGATGACGCTGCGCAATCGGGGTGAGCCGTCCGGGTTCGCGAGGATCGCCGCCCCGGTCGTGGTCGCGGCCATGCGTTCGGCCAACCGGAAGGATCTCGAGCGGCTGAAGGAGCTGCTCGAGGCACGGTGAGGGCGGGCACGCGACCGAGGCGGGCGCACGGCCCGTCCACGCCGCCACCGGTCCGCATATCCCATGAAACAGCCCCTCGCGCAATCTCGTTGCGCGAGGGGCTGGTTCGTGTCTCAGGCGATTACGCCTGGCCGACCTCGAAGCGGGCGAAGCGGGTGATGGTGACCCCGGCCTCGTCCAGCAGCTGCTTCACGGTCTTCTTGCTGTCGGTGACCGACGGCTGCTCCAGCAGGACGACGTCCTTGTAGAAGCCGTTGACGCGACCCTCGGTGATCTTCGGGAGCGCGGCCTCGGGCTTGCCCTCCTCGCGGGCGGTGGCCTCGGCGATGGAGCGCTCCTTCTCGACCACGTCGGCCGGAACCTCGTCGCGGGACACGTACTTGGCCTTGAGCGCGGCGACCTGCATGGCGGCGGCACGCGCGACCTCGGCCGCGGCGTCACCCTCGCCCTGGTACTCGACCAGCACGCCGACGGCGGGCGGCAGGTCGGTGGCACGCTTGTGCAGGTACACCGTGGTGGTGCCGTCGAAGGCGGCCACCCGGCGCAGCTCGAGCTTCTCGCCGATCTTGGCGGCCAGCTCCTGCACGGCCTGGTCGGCGGTCTTGCCACCCAGGTCGACGGCCTTGAGGGCGTCCAGGTCGGCCGGGCGGGCCTTGGCGGCCGCGGTCACGACCGCGTTCGCCAGGTCCTGGAACTCCTGGTTCTTGGCGACGAAGTCGGTCTCGGAATTGATCTCGATCATGACGCCGTCCTGCGCGGCGACCAGGCCCTCGGCGGTGGCGCGCTCGGCGCGCTTGCCGACATCCTTGGCGCCCTTGATGCGCAGGAACTCGACGGCCTTGTCGAAGTCGCCGCCGTTCTCCTCGAGGGCCTTCTTGCAGTCCATCATGCCGGAGCCGGTGAGCTCGCGGAGCCGCTTCACATCGGCGGCGGTGTAGTTCGCCATCTGGGGCGAGCCTCCTGTTGTGAGTAAGTCTGTGGTGGTCACACCATGCCGACCGCTACCCAACGGAAACGGTCGGCACGGTGAACAAAGCCACGCGGGGAGGAAATCAGAAGTCGGCCGGGGTCTTGGTGGCCGGGTTCTCCTTCAGTTCCGCCTCGGCGGCGGTCTCGGCGGCCGGGGCTTCCGCGGGCGCCTCGGCGGTCGCGCCCGCCAGCAGTTCCTGCTCCCACTCGGCGAGCGGCTCGCCGGCGCCGGCCTCGGGCTTGGCGTCGCCGGTGGCACGCGCGGCACGGGCCTGCACGCCCTCGGCGACGGCGGAGGCGACGACCTTGGTCAGCAGCGCGGCCGAGCGGATAGCGTCGTCGTTGCCCGGGATCGGGTAGTCGACCAGGTCGGGATCGCAGTTGGTGTCCAGGATCGCGATGACCGGGATGTTCAGCTTGCGAGCCTCGCCGACGGCGATGTGCTCCTTGTTGGTGTCGACGACCCAGATGGCCGAGGGCACCTTGGCCATATCGCGGATACCGCCGAGGGTGCGCTCCAGCTTGTTCTTCTCACGCGTCAGCATGAGGATTTCCTTCTTGGTGCGACCCTCGAAACCGCCGGTCTGCTCCATCGCCTCGAGCTCCTTGAGGCGCTGCAGCCGCTTGTGCACGGTCTGGAAGTTGGTGAGCATGCCGCCCAGCCAGCGCTGGTTCACGTAGGGCATGCCGACGCGGGTCGCCTCGGAGGCGATCGACTCCTGGGCCTGCTTCTTGGTGCCGACGAAGAGGACGGTGCCGCCGTGCGCCACGGTCTCCTTGACGAACTCGTAGGCCTTGTCGATGTAGGTCAGCGTCTGCTGCAGATCGATGATGTAGATGCCGTTGCGGTCGGTGAAGATGAACCGCTTCATCTTCGGGTTCCACCGACGGGTCTGGTGACCGAAGTGCGCGCCGCTGTCGAGCAGCTGCTTCATAGTTACGACAGCCATGGCTCCCGTATCTCCTCTTATCGCTGGTTGACGCAGGGATCGGCGATCTCTGCCCTGGCGCCCGCGGCCACCGGAACCCATGACGCACCCGCTGAACAATCCTTGTTCAGCGGAACGCGATGGGACCAGCCGGCGACCCTGGAAAGCGGGCGCGCGAAGTCGGTCTGCGTAAGCAAACCGCTGGACCAGTCTACGGGGGTGACGGGTCAGACCGAAATCGGGTCCCGCGAGGGAAGAGGCGGCTGTTCACACCCCCGCGTGTCATCCACACTCGCCGAGATCGGGATTCCATCGCCGACCTGCCGATACGACGCTGGTGTACATGCATCGGACCACGACGCCCCGGCGCATCCCGAACAGGGTCGCGCCCCGCTGGCTCAACCCGGGCCGAACCGTTCGCCGCTGGGTCGCGCTCCACTGGCTCAACCCGGGCCGAGCCGTTCGCCGCTGGGTCACGCTGAGCCGGGTCGTCCTCGGCTGGCTCGTGCTGACCGCCACGGTGTCGCCTGCCGGATCGGCCGCGCCGGACCACGCCTTCGACTGGCCCCTGCGTCCGCGTCCTTCGGTGGTGCGGGGCTTCGACAATCCGGAGCACGACTGGCTGCCAGGACACCGCGGGGTGGATCTGGCCGGTGCCGCCGGACAGCGGGTGCTCGCGGCCGCGGACGGGGTGGTGGCGTTCGCCGGAACCGTTGCGGGCAAGCCGGTGGTATCGGTCGATCACGCGGGCGGTCTGCGCACGACCTACGAGCCGGTGCGGGCCACCGTGGCGGCGGGACGGCGCGTGACGCGCGGGAGCGTGCTCGGCGCGCTGGAGCGTGGCGACCATGGCTGCCCCGGGGTGTGCCTGCACTGGGGGTTGCGGCGCGGACGCGCCTACCTGGATCCACTGGTGCCGGTCACGCCCACGCCGCTGCGCCTGAAGCCACTGGCATGGGGCAACGGCTTCGGCGACGGAGCCGCGGCCACGAACATCCGGGAAGCCCGGCCCCTCGATTCCGACCGCCGGGCATCCGCCGCGATCACGACCGGCGAACCGGCACACGATCCCCTACCGCCGGACCCTTGCACGATCACGACGGCCAGCACGTGGCCACGGCCGCCAGGTCGGCACCCGGACCGGCGGATCTGCACCCGGACCGGCGGGTCAGCACCCGGACCGGCGGGTCAGCACCCGGGCCGCCGGGTCAGCACCCGGGCCGCCGGTCACGGTTCGACCCTCGACAGGCCGAGGGTGAACACCGCCACCACGCAGGTGACGGCGATGATCGCGAGGGCTACCGCGGCCACCGCGATCCGACCGTCACTCCAGTTCGCCCGGGGCCGGGTGTGCAAGATATGCGCGCGGCGCACCCCGACCGCCACCACCATGACGAGCGCGACGGCGGCGGCCACCGGGGCGACGGCCGCGGGCCGCCACCCGCTCGCCGCGGCCGCGTGCAGCAGCAGCGCCACATTCGCCATGGCGGCCACCGCTGTCCGCCACCACGCCAGTGCGGTCCGCTCCGCCTGCAGGCCCCGCTCCGTAGTCGGAACCCCGCTCACGACAACAGCATTCCGATACCCGACAGCACCGCGATGACGGCGATGCCCGCGGACAGGATGGGCACCATGACGGTGCGCGGCAGCGGTTCCCCGCGACGCATGGCCGCCGCCACCTGCCGCCAGCGCCAGTACGCGCTCACCGCGATGGCGATGGCGAGCACGATGCAACTCATCCCCACCGCCGTGCGCAGCCCGTGGTGCCGGAACGGCCGCACCAACTCGTGCACCGCCACACCGCCCGCCAGCAACCCCAAAGCCGTTCGTATCCACGACAGAAAGGTGCGTTCATTGGCGAGCGTGAACCGATAGTCCACCTCTTCGTCTGTGTCCACGGGCGTGGGGTGACTCATGGCACCAGTCTCCCCCGGCGGCCGAGCCGATGTCGGAGCAGGTATCGGCGAGTCCGGTGCGTGCCCGCGATGAGCAGGCACCCGCCCGGCGCACGAGGCCGACCCGCACGCCACACGGGGGCGACTCGCGCGGCGCGGGATCCGTGGTGGCCGGTGCGCGGACGATGGTGGCAGCGGTCGGTCTCGGGTATCGGGTATCGGTGCGCCGCGGGACAGGTGTCGAATCCGGACACGGAGGCGACGTCACCTCCCGCCGCGCTGGCGCGGCGACAGCGTCGGCAGCAGGATGGAGTCATGCCGATCGATCCCACCCCGTTCACCTATGCCGAGGTCGGCGCGAGCAAGGGCGAGTTCCCGACCGGCTACCACCATTTCCGGATCCGCCGACGGATCGGATCCGGGCGGGCGGTGTTCGAGCGGGCGGGTGCGGATATTCGGGCGTATCGCATGCAGCGGGGTACCGGGATCTTCCGGGCGGCGAGCACACCCGTCGCCGAGGTGGGGACGCGGCTCACAGTGCGGCTCGGCGCCGGTCCGTTCGGCATCACCGCCCCCTGCCAGGTCGTCTATGTGCTGGAGGAGTCCGACCGGCTCGGCTTCGCCTACGGCACGCTGCCCGGGCACCCGGAGTGCGGGGAGGAGGTGTTCGCCGTCGAGCACGACCCGGCCGACGGGTCGGTGTACGGCGTGGTCGCGGCGTTCTCCCGGCCCGGCGCCTGGTACACGCGGCTGGGCGGCCCGGCGGTGCGAATCATCCAGCGCTACATGGCGGGTCGGTACATCGACGCCGTACGCCCCGATCAGGCCTGACCGGTCTCGAATCGACTGATCTTGTCGCCGTCCACCTCGAACCGCCAGGCGGTCCGCATGGCACCCCAGCGGCTGTTGGAGTAGTCGGCGACCAGTGCCCGCCCGCCCTCGCTCACCGACTGGACATCCATCCGCCCGGCGGTATCGAAGATCTCGCTCGCGGTCCACTGCCGCAGATCGCGATCGGATCCGTCGTCGGACATGGTGGCGTCGGCGGTCAGTACGCCGTAGAAGGCATCGCGGTCGCCCGCATTGAGCGCGTCGACGAACCGTCGCACCACAGGATCGAGCTGGTCGGCCATCGCAAACTCCTTCGACTCGGTGTTCTCACCTTCCGGTCAGGTACGACTGCACTACCTTCGGCTAATTTACCGCAACCGCCACGGCCGCTACCGGGCCGCCGCGGCGGCCCCGGCCTGTTCGCGCTCGGCCAGATCGGATTTCCACTGGCGGAAGCCCTCTTCGGTGCGGCCGCGCCGCCAGTAGCCGGAGATGGAGGACGCCCACTGCGCGGAGACGCCCCGCTCCTTGCGGATATAGGGCCGCAGCTGATGCATGACGGCCTGCGCCTCGCCGTGGATGAACACCTGCACCTGCCCGTCGAGCCACGGCTCCGCGCGCACGGCCGCCACCAGCTTCTCCCCCGGCGCGGTCGTGCCACGGTGGATCCAGGTGAGGCGAACACCCTCGGGGCGTTCGAAGTCGAGTTCGTCGGCGGGACCGGCGATTTCCACGAAGACCCGGCCGACGGCCGAGGCGGGCATGGCCGCGCAGGCCGCCGCGATGGCGGGCAGTGCGGATTCGTCACCGGCCAGCAGATGCCAGTCGGCGTCGGGGCGCGGGGCGTACGCGCCACCCGGTCCGAACATCTCGATGACGTCGCCGGGCCGGGCTGCCGCCGCCCAGGGGCCGGCCACGCCCTCATCGCCGTGGTAGACGAAGTCGATGGCGATCTGCTGGGCCTGCGGGTCGACCGAGCGCACGGTGTAGGTGCGCATGGTCTCGCCGTCCTCGCCCGGGAACAGGAGTTTGACGTAGGCGTCGGTGAAGTCGTTGGGCTGGAACGACGCGAATCCGGGTCCGCCGAGGTGTACGCGAATCATGTGGTCGGTGAGCCGGGTGGTGCTCTGGACAACGAGTTTCGTTCGGGGACGTGCGGGACGAGCCAAGTGAATCACCTCCGTATTAGGATTACCTAACAAACCATACGCCTGGCTGACGATAGTTCGCCGATACGGTCGCGATACAGCGGTGAGGGATGGATCACAGCGCCGCTCAGGCACGCGGATGGGCTTGGTCGTGCACCTTCTTCAGACGGTCGATGGAGACGTGGGTGTAGAGCTGTGTGGTGGCCATGCTGGCGTGGCCGAGGAGTTCCTGGACGATGCGCAGATCCGCGCCGCCTTCCAGCAGGTGGGTGGCGGCGGTGTGCCGCAGGCCGTGCGGGCCCATGTCGGGAGCTCCCGGAATGGCCGAGATCACCTCGTGCACAACCGTTCTGGCCTGGCGCTGGTCGATGCGGCGGCCACGGCGGCCGAGCAGCAGGGCACGGCCGGACGCGGCGGTGGCCAGGGCGGGGCGGCCCCGCCGCAGCCAGTTCTCCAGCGCGGTGTCGGCCGGGCCGCCGAAGGGCACCGACCGTTCTTTGTTGCCCTTGCCCAGCACCCGCACCAGCCGGCGTTCCCGATCCACGTCGTCGACGTCCAGCCCGCACAGCTCACCCACCCGAATCCCGGTGGCGTACAGCAACTCCACGATCAGCCGGTCCCGCAGCGCGAGCGGGTCCTCCTGCGCCGCACCGGATTCCGCCGCGTCCATGGCCGCACGCGCCTGCTCGCGTCCCAGGACGGCGGGCAGCACCCGATGCGCGCGGGCCGACCCCAGTCGCGGCCCCGGGTCGACCGCCAGCCGTCCCGTGTGGGTCAGCCACGCGGTGAACGTCCGCGCCGAGGACGCCCGCCGCGCCAAGGTGGTCCGCGCCGCCCCCGTGGCCGCCTGCGCGCTCAACCACGACCGCAACAGCGCCACGTCCACCTCACCCACCCCGGAGTCGGCCGACCCCCGCACCAGATGCTCCAGCAGCGACCGCGCATCCCCCACATAGGCCCGCGCCGTATGCTCCGACCGGTTCCGCCCCAACCGCAGATGCCGCCCGTACTCCACCAGCAGCGCTTCCAAATCCTCGGGCAGACCACTCATACCCCCATGATTCCCTCTCCCCCGGACCACTCCCACCCGCGACGCGCCGCACCACCGCACACTCGCCCCGCGAGCCCCACCGGCAGCACCCCGGTCATAGGACCGCGCCCGCACGGCGCTGCGACGACCAACCCCTACCGAGACCAGGCAACGTCTCACCAGCCGATAGCACCCGCCCCGGAACGCCACCACCGGGTGACACCCGGTACGCCGCCGTACGGTGGGCACACGCCCGGCGCACCGCCGACCCGCAGACACTCGCCCGGCACACCGCCCACCCGCGGACACACACTCAACTCCGCCCACCTCGTCGGCATGGGAGACGGAGAGACGATGGCCAGCCGGTCAGCCCGAGGTTCCCGCTGGGTTGCCCATGGCGACCCGCCGCCACCGCCGCGGCCCAGCCATGATGCGGACCCGCCGCCCGGCAACTCGATGAAGACTTCGCCCAACACCTCGACACCCCGGCGGATGCACACACGCCCGGGACCCCGCCAACCGGTGAACGCACCGCCGACCAGGGAACACACCACCGATCTGGGCGAACGCTGCACCAACGGTCGGAAGGCCCGCGCGGGTCTCGTGTCGGCGCGCTTTCCCTGGGCGGTGCGGCGATCTCGTCTTGCCGGGCGCCCGGAACACGAGTGGCGCATTCACGGGTGTGCGGCGGGGGCGATGCGGTACCAGCCGTTCTCATCGCAGGAGACCAAGCCCGCCAGTTCCAGAGCGCACAGGGCGGCACGGACGGTGGGCATGGGTAGGCCGGTGTGTTCGGTCAGCAGCCGGGGCAGGCGGGAGCCTCTCGGCGGCAGGGCTGTGTAGACGGCGGCCTCGTCGCCGGTCAGGTTGTCCTCCGGGTTCGGCGGGACACTGCCCGGCAGGGAGAGCCGGAGCGGGCCCACCTCGTCGATGACATCCTCCGCGCCGGTGGTGAGCGATACCTCGCCCTCGCGGATCATGCGGTGGCAGCCGACCGAGGCCGCCGAGGTCACCGGGCCGGGTACGGCCAGGGCGGGGCGGCCGAGGCGA
This sequence comes from Nocardia sp. CC227C, assembly GCF_030767025.1. Lineage (GTDB taxonomy): Bacteria > Actinomycetota > Actinomycetes > Mycobacteriales > Mycobacteriaceae > Nocardia. Next base: position 106,131 of record NZ_JASITE010000008.1, read on the forward strand.
CGCGCCCACTTCACCGTATTGCGGGCTCCGCTCCGGAGGCCCGCCTCGACCACCACCACGCCGTCGGCCAGGGCGGCGATGAGCCGGTTGCGGGCGAGGAAGTAGTGCTTGCGCGCGGTGACGCCGGGCGGATACTCGCTGACCACCAGCCCGGTGTCGGCGATCTCGGCGAGCAGCCGGTCGTGCTGCACGGGGTACGGGCGGTCGACGCCGCAGGCCAGCACCGCGACCGTGACGCCCCCGGCCGCCAGCGCGGCCCGATGCGCCATGCCGTCGATGCCGAAGGCAGCGCCCGAGACGATGGTCCAGCCCCGTGCGGCCAGTTCCCCGGCGATCTCACCCGTGACCTGGTTGCCGTATCCGGTGCTGCACCGCGCGCCCACCACCGCCACCGCCTGTTCCGTGCACTCCGCCAGTGCCCGCGGGCCGCGCACCCACAGCACCAGCGGCACCGAGCCGCCCTCGTCCGCACCGGGATCGAGCTGGCTCAACCCCAGCACCCGCCACGCGGGCCACTCGGCGTCGTCGGGTGTCACCACCCGCCCGCCGATGCGCTCCATGAACGCCAGATCCTGTTCGGCCCTGTCGATTCCCCGACGCGACTCGGTCGGCCCCCGCAAGGTGTCCGGCAACGCGCATTCCCGCACCGCCCGCGCGGCCTCCACCACCCCGACCGATTCGATCAGCGCCGACAGCGGCGCGCACGGCCCTTCGACAACGCGCGACAGGTACACCCACGCCAGCCGACGCGCATCCGGATCGCCGTCGGAGACAGCGGTTTCGGCGTCCGGCGGCGCGCCCGCCCCGCCGGACGCGCACCTACCGGACATCACGTCTCGACACGCGAGCGCGACACCCCGAATCTCCGGCGCACGGACCCGACGAGAGTCCGATCTCGCCCTCGAATCGCCGCTGCGCGTACCCGCATCGACGGCACACGCACCCGCCTCAGCGACACACGCACCCGCCTCAGCGACACTCGTAACCGGTTCAGCGACACCCGTTTTCGAATCGGCCGAATTCGTGCCCGCTGCGGCCACATGCGTAGCTGAACCGCCCGCCCCCGTGCACGGGCCAACCGTGCCCGAGCCCGGATCTTCCGCGCACGCGCCCTCCGCGCCCGCGCGCGGAACGCCGGTGCCCGCGAGCGGGATACCCGTGCCCATACTCGTACCGGTCGAACTCGCACTCGAATCGGTCATATCCGCGCTCGTACTCGCACCTGCGTCCGAATCCGGCGGCGACACCGCCATCAACGGCGTCACGAAAGGCGGCGTCACGACCGGCGGCGGAGCCACGACCGGCGACTTCGAGCGCTGTGCGCGCACGGGCTCGGGCAGGGGCCTGGGCAGCTGCTCGCTCATGAGCTTCCCCGCTGGCGAAAGGTCAATGCCTGCAAGACATCCTGTGCGGTGGGTACCTCGCCGCCGCGCAGGTCGCAGATGGTCCAGGCGACCCGGATGGCACGGTCCGCACCGCGTGCGGACATGCGGCCGTGTTTGAGGGCGTTCTCCACCGGGGCCAGCGCCTCGCGGGGCAAGCGGAAGCGTTGCCGGAGAATATGTCCCGGCACCTCGGCATTGACCGACCAGCCGACCTCCTTCCAGCGACAGGCCGCGATCTCGCGGGCGGCGGTGACGCGAGCGCGCACGGTTTCGCTGCTCTCGGCCTTGTCACCGCTGAACGCGCCCGCCGCCTGCGCGTGCATCTGGACCCACAGGTCGATGCGGTCCATCAGCGGACCGGACAGTTTCCCCAGATAGCGGCGGCGGGCCAGCGGTGCGCAGATGCAGTCGATATCCCGGGCCGGAGCGCACGGGCAGGGGTTGGCGGCGAGGATCAGCTGGAACCGTGCGGGGAAGCGCGCCACCCCGTCGCGCCGGGCGATGCGCACCTCACCTTCCTCCAGGGGCGTGCGGAGAGCTTCCAGTACGGCCTTGGAGACCTCCGCGCACTCATCGAGGAACAGGATTCCGCGGTGCGCCCGGCTGACCGCCCCGGGCCGGGCCGAAGGCGACCCGCCGCCCACCATCGCGCTCACCGAGGACGAATGGTGCGGGGCCACGAAGGGGGCGACGGTGATCAGGGGGTGATTGCCCGACAGCGTGCCCGCCACCGAGTGGATGGCCGTCACCTCGAGGGATTCGCGTTCGCTCAGCGGTGGCAGCAGCCCTGGAAGACGCTGGGCCAGCATGGTTTTGCCGATGCCGGGTGGACCGGTGAGCAGCAGATGGTGTCCGCCCGCGGCGGCCACCTCCAGCGCCCACCGCGCCTCGTCCTGGCCGACCACCTCGGTGAGGTCACCACCGGCCCAGGCCGGCGCGGGCTGCACCCGGTCGGGCGCGAACAGATCGCCGTCGCCGCGCAGCCAGTCCAGCAGTGCGCGCAGGGTCGGCGCGCCCAGGACCTCGATGCCGTCCACCAGCCCGGCCTCGGGCAGCGCCGCCATGGGCACCACCACCGTGGAGCGTCCGGCGGTCCGCGCGGCCAGTACGGCGGGCAGGACGCCCCGCACCCGCCGCACCCGGCCGTCGAGGGCGAGCTCACCCAGCAGCACCGCCTTCGCGAGCCGATCGACCGGCACCGCGCCCGCCGCGTCCAGGACCGCAGTGGCCAGCGCCAGGTCGTAGACGCTGCCGACCTTGGGCAGCGTCGCCGGGGACAGCGCGAGCACCACCCGCCCGTCGGGCCACCGCTCCCCCGAGTTGGTGACCGCCGCCCGCACCCGGTCCCGCGACTCCTGCAGGGTGGTGTCGGGCCGCCCGACCAGGTGCAGGGACGGCAGCCCCTGCCCGATATCGGCCTCGATCTCGACCAGCTGCCCGTCCACCCCCGAGACCGCCACCGAGTACGCCCGCCCCAGCGGCATCAGAACACCCCCGGCAGATGTGTGATCTCCGGCTCCCCACCGGGCGGCAGCAGCACGGCGACCACGTCGAAGCGGACCCGCAGCCACGGCCCGGCCTGCTCCCGCAGCCACAGCAGCGCGAGCTGCCGGATGCGCCGCTGCTTGGTGAAGGTCACCGCCTCGGCGGGCAGCCCGAAGCCGGTCCCGCTGCGCGCCTTCACCTCGACGAAGACCGTGACGTCCGCATCACGCACGATCAGGTCGAGCTCGCCGTAGCGACACCGCCAGTTCCGGTCGAGCACCTCCATACCCGCCGCCCGCAGGTACCGCGCCGCCAGCTCCTCACCCCACGCGCCCAGCGCCTGATTATGTGGCGCACCGTCCAGAACTCGATCGGGCGACTCACCACCGGAACCCTGGTCACGCGAATCGCCGCCGACAATCCGACCGTGCGGCCCGCCACCGGGAACCCGATCACGGGGCCCGCCACCGGGACCCTCATCATGCAGCCCACCACCGAGAACCCGACCGTGCGATCCGCCGCGTAGAGCTCGACCGCGCGGCCCACCGTCCCGCGCGTCCGCGGCCGGGAGCAGTGTCGGAGTGTGCGCGCCCTCGAGCGCCGGATGCCGTGCCGCCGGTTTCTGTGCCATACGACCAGCGTGGGCGGGACCGCGATGGTCCCGCCCACGCCGAGCTGGGAAAACAGAAAGTCTGGGGATAGTCGGCCGGGTTGTGGACAACCGGGCCTCCGGACCGCCTACTCAGGCAGCCGCAGGTCGGGTTTCTCCAGCTCCTCGATATTCACGTCCTTGAAGGTGATGACTCGAACATGCTTCACGAAGCGGGCGGGACGGTACATATCCCAGACCCACGCATCGGACATCCGCACCTCGAAGTACACCTCGCCGTCCGCGTTCTGCGGCCGCAACTCGACCGAGTTGGCGAGGTAGAAGCGGCGCTCGGTCTCCACCACGTACGAGAACTGGCCGACGATGTCCTTGTACTCGCGGTACAGCGAGAGTTCCATCTCGGTTTCGTACTTCTCGAGATCCTCGGCGCTCATCGGGTGGAAAATCCTCCTTCTCGCCACACTGGCCACACTGGCTTATCAGAACATCATCCCGCATACGCGGTATCGGTAGCCACCCGGCCGGTCTCTCGTACGTTTCGCCACGATCGACGGTGCTCGCAGGTGGGTCCGAGCCGGTTCAGCGCCTCGGTGTGCTCGGTGGTGTTGTAGCCCTTGTGGGCGGCGAAACCGTACCCCGGGAACTGCTCGTCCAATTCCACCATCATGCGGTCGCGCGTGACCTTGGCCAGCACACTGGCCGCCGCGATACAGGCCGACGTGGCGTCGCCGCCGATCACCGGCAGCGAGGGAACGGGCAGGCCGGGCACCCGGAACCCGTCGGAGAGCACGTACCCGGGCGCGGGATCCAATCCGGCCACCGCGCGGCGCATACCCTCGATATTCGCCACGTGGATGCCGATGGCGTCGATCTCCCAGGCCGGGATCACCACCACCCGCCACGCCAGCGCCACCCGCTGGATGACCGGGAACAGCTCCTCCCGCACCCCTTCGGTGAGTTTCTTGGAGTCGTCGAGTCCGGCCAGGGCGGGCAGCGGTTTGGGCGGGAGCAGGCAGGCGGCGACCACCAGCGGTCCGGCGGAGGGACCGCGCCCGGCCTCGTCCACCCCGGCGACCGGACCCAGGCCGCCGCGGATCAACGCCGATTCCAGGGTGCGTAGCCCACCGGCCCGGCGCATCACCACCCGCGGCGGCCAGTCACCGCCCTCCCAGCGAATCTTCTTGCCGCTCTGCGCCTTCGCGTTCTTGGAAGTCGTCCCGCCACCGGCCCGTGCAGCGGCGGACTTGCGCACACCGTTTCGCGCGGCACCCTGGGCCGCGCCATTGCCCGAAGTCCCCACCGGTCGATTATCTCTCCGTGTTCAGTTGGTCTGGGGGTTCTGCGAGCGGATGAGTCCGATATGGCTCAGGGGCCAGATCTTGACCACCGCCTTGCCGCGCACGTCGTCGATCGGCACGGTGCCGTCCAGCTCGTCGTCCATATGGGCGCGGGAATCGGCCGATTCGTTGCGGTTGTCGCCCATCACCCACAGATTGCCCTCCGGCACGGTGACGGGTCCGAATTCCCGCCCCTGGGCACGACTGTCCTGATAGGGCAGGCCGGGCACATAGGGATACAGGTATTGCGCGTAGGGCTCGTCCAGCGGCTTGCCGTCCACGATTACCCGGCCCTGCTCGTCACAGCACTGCACGGTCTGCCCGCCCACCGCGATCACCCGCTTGACCAGGTCGTTCTCATCCGGCGGCACCAGCCCGAAGATGGAGAAGAAGTTCTGCACCCCGCGCACCACGGTGTTCTCGGAGCGGATCGACCGGTAGTTCTTGTTCCACGAGTCGGTCGGACCGACGAAGACCACCACGTCACCGGGCTTGGGATCGCTCCAGTAGTAGCTCAGCTTCTGCACGTAGATCCGGTCGCCGGTGCCGTTGCGGCCGTGCAGCGTCGGCTCCATGGACTGCGAGGGGATGACGTAGGGGCGACCGATGAAGGTCACGACCACGGCGGCGATAATGGCCGCGATACCGATGAGCAGCGGCAGTTCCTGCCAGAACGGCCGCTGCTTCTTCTCCTTCTTCCCCTTCCGCGACGACCGGCCCTCGGGCCGTCCGTCGTCGGGGGAAAGGTTCACCGAGTCGCTCTCGTCTGCCACGCGGAACAGAGTAGCCCGGCACCGCGACGAACCGTGCGGGGCCGGGCTACTCGGCAGTTCCGGTGCGAGCCGTTGCGGCCGCTCGAGAACGCTACCTCAGCGCTTTTCCTTGATCTTGGCGGCCTTGCCGCGCAGGTCGCGCAGGTAGTACAGCTTGGCGCGACGCACGTCACCGCGGGTCACGACCTCGATCTTGTCGAGGTTGGGGCTGTGCACCGGGAAGGTGCGCTCCACGCCGACGCCGAACGACACCTTGCGCACGGTGAAGGTCTCGCGGATGCCGCCGTTCTGACGCCGGATGACGACGCCCTTGAAGACCTGGATACGCTCCTTGTTGCCTTCGATGACCTTCACGTGCACATTCACGGTGTCACCCGGGCGGAACTCGGGGATATCGCTGCGCAGCGACTTTTCGTCGACGAAGTCGAGGGTGTTCATGTCCGTCCTTTGGAAGTTCGCGCGAGCAGAGGAACCTGGCGGCACTGGTCGCGCTCGACCGGTTCGTACTCCGGATAATTGGGCGGTGCGTCGGGCGCGATGCGCCCAAGGCAACCTGAGCATTGTGCCAGACGGCCGGACCGCCCCGGTAATCGGGTTGCCTTCGTCACTGCCGTCCGCTGCGGCGCGGACGGCGCGGCCCGCCGCCTCAGTCGGCCATCTTCCGGCTACCGAGCCGGTGCGTCGGCGGCGGCGCGGACGGGGCCGGGAGCACCGTGTGCTCCAACTCCTCCTCGGTGGCCTGCCGCACATGGACGAGATCCGGCTTCCCGGCGATGAGGTCCTGTACGAAGATCTTGGCCTGGATGACCGGCCGCCGGTACCGCCGCTCGCGAATGATGGCGCGCCGCATGGTCTTCGGCCGGGAACCGTAGCGCCAGCGCGCCCACGGCGATCCGGGCCGGGCCAGTCGCAGCCAGCCGATGACCAGCAGCGGCGGGAAGAACATGCCGAACAGGCCGGTCCAGATCTTGCCCTTGGCGATGACGATGGCCGCGAGCAGCAGATTCGTGATGGCGAACACGCCGACCAGCACCCGCGCCGGCGTACCGGGCTCGTGCCGGACGTCGTTGAGGTCCAGCAGCCACAGCGGATGGAAGCCGAGCAACAGCAGCGCGGTCACCGCCACGGCGACGAAGACCGCGTCCACGGAGGTGCGCCCCTGCTCCTCCCAGTACACGTCCCGCAGGTAGTAGATGAGCGCGAACTCGTCCAACACCAGCGCCGCGCCGACACCGAACACCGCCGCCAGCGCGCTGATGGTGCCGACGCCGCTCTGGTACATGGTGATCATGCCGACCCCGGAGGCGAGCACCATGATCACGCCGAACACCATGTGGTGGATGTGGGTGTCCCCGGCCCGCACGTTCCCCGGCCACCACCGCACCTTCGCGCGGATCAGCCGGACGCTGACGCGGATCAGCACGAACCCGAGCATGAACCCGAACAGCAGGCACAGCAGCGGCAACCGTCCGTTCGGGATCACGACATCATCGAGCCACCGCCGCATTCCGTCCATCAGCCCGCTGACTCTCCGCTCCGTGCCCACCGTGTGCGACCGCCGACGGTACGCGTCGTCACGATCCGTTCGGCCGCCGAGCACCGGACCGCCCTGACCATTGTGCAGCGGTCACGAGCCACCGGCCAGCAACGCGGGAGCGGATCCGCTCGGCCGCCCGTGCGGTATCCGTATCGCGGCGGCGATACCGTGTGGCCGTCGCGGAGCCCGTGCGGGCGCGACATTGGCTCGCCGACCCGGCGTCGAGGCGACGCCGGGTCGGCGAGCACGGTTCTCGGTCCTCGACCGCTGGTCGGACGCGCTCTACTTGCCGAATCCCGCGCGGCGCAGGGCATCCGCCATGGCACCGCTCGGCGCGGGCTGGTTGCGGCGGTCCTGACCGCCGCGCCCCTGGCCGCTGCGGTTGCCGCCCTGCCCGCCGCCGCGCTGCTGCGGGCGGCCGCCGCCGTTCGACCCGCGCTGGCCCTGCCCGCGCGGACGTCCGCCGTCGGCCTGCTTGGTCTGGCCCGGCTCGTCGTCGAGACGCAGGGACAGGCCGATGCGCTGGCGCTGCACATCCACCTCGAGCACCTTGACCTTCACCACGTCGCCGGATTTGACGACCTCGCGCGGATCCTTGACGAAGTTGTGCGACATGGCCGAGACGTGCACCAGGCCGTCCTGATGCACGCCGACGTCCACGAACGCGCCGAAGGCGGCCACATTGGTGACCACGCCTTCGAGCACCATGCCCGGCTTCAGATCGGCGACCTTCTCGATGCCGGCGGCGAATTCGGCGGTCTTGAACTCCGGGCGCGGATCGCGGCCGGGCTTCTCGAGTTCGGCGATGATGTCGGTGACGGTGGGTACGCCGAACTTCTCGTCGGTGAACTCGGCGGGCCGCAGTGCGCGCAGCACCGTGGTGTTGCCGATCAACTCGGCCATACCGCGACCGGTGGAGTCGAGAATGCGCCGCACCACCGGGTACGCCTCCGGGTGCACCGCGGAGGTGTCGAGCGGATCCTCGCCGCCGCGGATGCGCAGGAAGCCCGCGCACTGCTCGAAAGCCTTGGGGCCCAGGCGCGGCACGTCCTTGAGCGCGGCCCGGCTGCGGAACGGTCCGTTCTGGTCGCGGTGGGCCACGATGCTTTCCGCCAACGAGGCGGCGATACCGGACACCCGCGACAACAGCGGCACCGACGCCGTGTTGACATCCACGCCGACCGCGTTCACCGCGTCCTCGACCACCGCGCCCAGCGAGCGGGCCAGCAGGGTTTCGGACACATCATGCTGGTACTGGCCGACGCCGATGGACTTCGGGTCGATCTTCACCAGCTCCGCCAGCGGGTCCTGGAGGCGGCGGGCGATGGAGACCGCGCCGCGCAGCGACACATCGAGCTCGGGCAGTTCCTGGGTGGCGTACGCCGACGCCGAGTACACCGACGCGCCCGCCTCGGAGACGACGATCTTGGTGGGCTTGTTCTCCGGAATGCGCGAGATCAGTTCGGCGGCAAGCGCATCGGTCTCCCGGGAGGCGGTGCCGTTGCCGATGGCGATGAGCTCCACCCCGAAGCGGGCGACCAGTGCGCCCAGCACGGCGAGGGACTTCTCGGTCTGGCCCTGCGGCTTGTGCGGGTAGACGACCTCGGTGGCGACCACCTTGCCGGTGGCGTCCACCACGGCCACCTTGACGCCGGTGCGGTAGCCCGGATCCAGGCCCATGGTGGTGCGGGTGCCCGCGGGCGCGGCCAGCAGCAGATCGCGCAGATTGGCGGCGAACACGTCCACGGCATCGCGTTCGGCGGACTGCCGCAACCGCATCCGGGTGTCGATGCCCAGGCTCACCTGGAGTTTGGTGCGCCACGCCCAGCGCACGGTGTCCAGCAGCCAGGAATCGGCGGCGCGGCCCTGATCGGCGATGCCGAACTTGTGCGCGATCCGGCCCTCGTACACGGTGCGTTCACCCGGCTCCGGCTCTTCCGTATCCGGTTCGAGGTGCAGGGTGAGCACCTCTTCCTTCTCCCCGCGCAGCAGCGCCAGAATCCGGTGCGAGGGCAGCTTCTCGAACGGTTCGCTGAAATCGAAGTAGTCGGCGAACTTCGCGCCCGCCTCCTCCTTGCCCGCGCGCACGGTGGAGGTGATCCGCCCCCGGCTCCACATGAGTTCCCGCAGTTCACCGACCAGGTCGGCGTCCTCGGCGAAGCGTTCCACCAGAATGGCGCGGGCGCCGTCGAGCTGTTCCGCGGTGTACCGGGCGGGGTCGGTGGTCGGATCGGTCAGCAGCGCGTCGGCCACCGGCTCGTGCCCGGCCTCCCGGGCGATCTGCGCCTTGGTGCGCCGCTTGGGTTTGTACGGCAGGTAGATGTCCTCGAGCCGCGCCTTGGTCTCGGCGAGCATGAGCTGCGCGTGCAGCTCGGCATCCAATTTGCCCTGGCCGCGAATGGATTCGATGATCGACGCCCGGCGCTCGTCGAGCTCGCGCAGGTAGTGCAGGCGTTCGTCGAGCTGTCGCAGCTGCGCGTCATCGAGTCCGCCGGTGACCTCCTTGCGGTAGCGCGCGACGAACGGCACGGTCGATCCGCCGTCGAGTAGTTCGACTGCGGCACGGACCTGCTCGTCCCGCACTCCCAGCTCATCGGCGATCCGGCGGCTCACGCTCGCCGGCCCGACGGTGCTCGGAGTTCCGGTGCTGTCTGCGTTGACGGTTTCGGAGGCTGTCGTCACGCCCGCAGACACTACCCGCGGCGGGTGACAGCGCATCGAGGTGCCACTCCCGAAGCGCCGCGGCGGCACGAACGACGGCGCGGCTGTGCGTCAGTCCGGCGGCAGCAGATCCGGACGACGCTCCCGGGTGCGCCGCAGGGACTGCTCGCGCCGCCAGGCGTCGATCTTGGCGTGATTGCCCGAGAGCAGGACGTCGGGGACGTCCAGACCGCGCCAGGAGACCGGGCGGGTGTAGCTGGGCCCCTCCAGCAGGCCGTCGGAGAACGAATCCTGTTCGTGGGACCGCTGATTGCCCAGGACGCCCGGAACCAGGCGGACGACGGCCTCGGTCATCACCAGGACCGCGGCCTCCCCGCCGATCAGCACGTAGTCGCCGATGCTGACCTCCTCGACCCGGACACGGCGGGCGGCATCGTCGAAGACGCGCTGGTCGATGCCCTCGTAGCGGCCGCAGGCGAAGACGAGATGCTTTTCGGCGGACCATCTCCGGGCGGTCGCCTGGGTGAACGGCACACCGGCCGGGGTGGGGACCACGAGCAGCGCGTCGTCCGGGCACACCGCGTCCAGCGCGTCTCCCCACACCGTGGGTTTCATGACCATGCCGGGGCCGCCGCCGTACGGCGAATCGTCCACGGCCTTGTGCACGTCGTGGGTCCAGTCGCGCAGATCGTGCACCCCGACCTCGAGAATGCCCTTCTCGACGGCCTTGCCCAGCAAGGCCGTTCGCAGCGGCTCCAGGTATTCGGGGAAGATGGTGACGACGTCGATACGCATGGCGCTCACTCCGCGTCCAGCAGCCCTTCGGGCGGGTCGAGGACGATCCGGCCCTCGGCCAGCGACACCGTCGGCACGATGGCCATGACGAACGGCACCAGAATCTCGCGGCCCGCGGGCGGGAACGCCTCGGACGCCTTGATCGACAGCAGTTCCCCGGCGGCGGAGTGCAGTACCTCGTTCACGGTGCCGACGACGGTGCCGTCCGCGAGGGTGGCGGTGAGCCCCTCGAGTTCGTGATCGTAGAACTCGTCCGGATCCTCCGAGGGCGGCAGCTCGGCGCTGTCCACCACGAACAGCGTGCCGCGCAACGCATCCGAGGCCGTGCGGTCCTCGACGCCCGCCAGACGCAGCAGGAGTCGGCCCGAGTGCTCCCGGGCCGACTCCACCACGTACTCCTGGGTCGCCTCGGCCCGCGGCAGCCGGCCTCTCAGCACGCTGCCGGGCGCGAACCGCAGCTCCGGTTCGTCGGTGCGGACTTCCACGACGAGTTCGCCTCGCACCCCGTGCGATTTGGCGACCCGCCCGACGACCAGTTCCATCTACTGATCCGTGTCGACCACGTCGACGCGGATGCCCTTACCGCCGATCCCGGCGACCAGGGTGCGCAGCGCGGTCGCGGTGCGTCCGCCGCGCCCGATCACCTTGCCCAGATCGTCCGGGTGCACGTGCACCTCGACGGTCCGGCCACGTCGGCTGGTGATCAGCTCGACGTGGACGTCGTCGGGATTGGCGACGATGCCGCGCACCAGGTGCTCGACGGCATCGGCGACAACGGCGCTCATTACTCGGCAGCCTCGGTGGTGGCCTCGGCCTCGGCGGCCTCGTCCTTCTTGGCGGCCTTCTTCTTCGGGGTGACGGCCTCGGTGACCGGCTCGTTGTCGGCCGCGGCCAGGGCGGCGTTGAACAGGTCCAGCTTGGACGGCTTGGCCGCCTTGGTCTTCAGGGTGCCCTCGGCGCCCGGCAGGCCCTTGAACTTCTGCCAGTCGCCGGTGATCTCCAGCAGCCGCTTCACCGGCTCGGTCGGCTGCGCGCCGACGCTCAGCCAGTACTGCACGCGCTCGGAGTCGATCTCGATGAACGAGGGCTCTTCCTTCGGGTGGTACTTGCCGACGTTCTCGATGGCCCGGCCGTCGCGGCGGGTACGCGCGTCGGCGATGACGACGCGGTACTGCGGGTTGCGAATCTTGCCCAGACGGGTCAGCTTGATGCGGACAGCCATATGCTGCGCCTTTCGTTCATCGGCCGCCCCGAAGGACAGCCTGAGTGGTCACGGCCGCAATTCAGCAGTCCACCCCGCGGGTGGACCCGGTTTTGCGTTGAGTGTTGTGACCGCCGCGCGGTACGTAACCGGAGACGGGCTGACACTGTCCTCGATGAGGACGGTCGTTCATTCTGCCAGACACCGCTCGACCCGATGAAATCGGCCTCGGCAAGCGCCCCGCCACGGAGAGCCCACCGGAGGCGGTGCCGCCAATGGGCCGTGACGTGCGCGTTCGCTAGTCGGCGCTGCCGGTCAGGAACTTCACGATCAAACCGACCAATACGGCTGCGAGCAGGCTTTCGACGGAACCCACGGTGATCACCTCATCAGGTTGGAGCGAAACAAACATTTGAAGCATGAATGATTCACTTCTGGTTCGGGGCGGATTCCCGAGATTCAGCGATGGCCGGTGACCGGAGTGCCACGGGTGTAGACGCGACCGCGCAGGACCACCCGGGCGGGGTGGGCGAGAACCTCCGGATGGGCGCGCGGGTCCCGGTCGTAGACGACGAGGTCGGCGGGGGCCCCGGGTTCGATGCCGGGACGGCCGAGCCAGGTGCGGGCGTCCCAGGAGGACGCGCCCAGGGCGTCATGGGGTGACAGGCCCGCGTGCATGAGGGCGGTGATCTCGTCGGCGATGCGGCCGTGCCGGATGGAGCCGCCCGCGTCGGTGCCGGTGTAGACGGGGACACCGGCGTCGTGCGCCTTGGCGACGGTGTCGCGGGAACGGCGGTGCAGGTCGCGCATGTGGGCGGCGTAGACGGGGAATCTGCTCGCGCTGTCGGCGATTCCAGGGAAGGTGTCGATATTGACGAGGGTCGGCACCAGGGCGGTGCCGTGCGCGGCCATCGCGGCGATGGTGTCGTCGGTGAGCCCGGTGCCGTGTTCGATGCAGTCGATTCCGGCGGCGAGCAGGCCGTGGAGGGCGTCCTCGCCGAAGACGTGGGCGGTGACCCGCGCCCCCTCCCGGTGGGCGGCGGCGATGGCCTCCTTCAGGATGGCGTCGCTCCACAGCGGGCGCAGGTCGCCGACGGAGCGGTCGATCCAGTCACCGACGATCTTCACCCAGCCGTCGCCGCGCCGGGCCTGTTCGGCCACGATCTCGGGCAGCTCGCGCTCGTCGTCGAGTTCGATGCCGAGTTCGCGGATATAGCGCTTCGGGCGGGCGATATGGCGGCCGGCGCGAATGATCTCCGGCAGGTCCGCACGCTGGTCGAGGAAGCGGGTGTCGATCGGGGAACCGGCGTCGCGCAGCAGCAGCGCCCCCGCATCGCGTTCGATCTCGGCCTGGGCCACCGCCCCGTCGTGATCCTCGTGCCCGCCGCCGTAGCGGATGCCCACATGGCAGTGCGCGTCCACCAGCCCGGGCACGATCCAGCCGTTCTCACACAGGGTTTGGGCTCCGGGCACCGGTTCGGGCGAGATCCGGCCGTCGCGCACCCACAGCTCGCGAACCTCCCCGTCCGGCAGGACCACGCCTCGCAGCCGCATACCGACCCCCTGTCGACGATCACTCAGTTCATCGGGAACTTCAGCTTCGACAGGTCGAAACTGGTCGACCTACACCATAGCGCGCATCCATGTCGCCTCCGCCAGGGCGATCACGGCACGTCCAGTCCACTGAGATCGACACGCGGTTCGCTCGGGCTTGCGTTGTGCCCCTTGGCTAGTCGATCTTTCGACCCGCGCCGCGGCTGAGCGGTACAGTCCATCGCGAGAGCTCGATTTTAGGGGAGACGTGAAGCACACCAAGGGCGTACTGGCTGCTGCGCTCATAGCGATGGCGCTGGCTGGCTGCTCGGATGATGCAGCTCAGGGCGGAAAGACCACCACATCAACGACAGCATCGGCCGCTCAGGCTCTGGCCTTTCGCAGTGGGGTCCAAACGCTCGCCGATACGGTCACTTCGCCGCAAAAAGGCTACTGGACCCCGGAGCAATTTCTTGCATCGTTCTGCCAGAAGGCGAATTCTACGCCGGGCGCAACACAGCAGTCGGTTGCAAAGGAGCTGGCTATCGGTGTCGCCGCAGCTACCGACTCCTCGAGCAGCGAACGCGCCAGCCAGGAGGCGAGCGCGTTGGCCCTGATGGCCACCGTCCCAGCCTGCCAGACGATCCCGAAATCCTAGACGCGGATCCACGAAGGATCCCCCTCTCCCCGCAAATCCGCGCATCTCCCGGAACCTACCCCTGGCCAGGTGACAGCGGTGTTGTCGATGGAGTCTCCAGCGCGCCCCAGACCTGTTCGGCCGGATTGTCGTGTGGGCTGTAGCACGCATCGAACGGCAGTACCAGGCGAGGCTGGGGGCTCACGAACCGAGTGACAGCGTCGGCATCGTGGATCTTGTTGTGGAGCAACGCTTCAGGGTGTCCCGAATGCGGTCATGACCTCGACTCCCCGGGCTTCCCGAGCTACCGGCGTGGTCTAGGCCCCGTCTGCCTGCGCGGGCGGCAGGTCGGTCACACCCCGAAGCGGGGGCATGGCCCGCCAGGCGTAAGTCGCCTCCGGACTGACCGTGATTACGTCGACCTGCCGTACCAGCGTCCCCGGAATCTCCCCGCCCTCGAAGTGCGCTGGACTCGGTACAACCACGGCCTCGGCGTCCAAGCGTGTCACCTGGGCCTTCAAGCGGGCCAGCGGAGGCCGCTCGTTCGTGGGGTCGTAGACGATCATTCCGGAGAAGTCGTATCCGAGCCGGCTAGCGAGCTTGCGGATGCAGCTTTCGTCCCAGAGTTGGGATACCCCGGACACGTCGGTCCGCAGATAACCGAGACAGTTCGGCTTGTAGCGCATGTCCGCCCTTTGGTCGTAGTGGTCGTTGTCGGCGCTGTGCCGGTAGTGCTCGAGGTAGACACCTCCGCTGTCGTCGTCGCCGTAGGCGTTGGCCTCCAAGACGCCACCAGGAAAGCTGTAGATCCTTCTGCCCGTGGCCATCTCGACTCCTGCCCGTTGCTGCTGGACGGCAGCACAGAGCCGGGACGACTGCTACCGACTCCGAGCGCCTGAGCTGACGGTATGAACCGGAGGAATCGCTGACTATGAGTGTGCTCAAGTTTGCCGAAGTTACTTGTCTAGACCCCATCTAGGGTCGGCCCGAGGGATAATGGTTCCTACGCAGGAAAACTCGCGCACACTGCTAGACAGGGGGCAGCACAATGCGCCTTACATTCCTTGGCAGAGGCGGGTCAGACATAGGACAGTGCCCGTCGTTGTACCTCACCGATCGAGGCACCTACCTGGTACAGGGATGGCAGACAGCCAAGCCTGAAACCATCGAAATCCCGCACCTGCTAACGGGATTCGCCGAGGAAGGTACGTTCATCGGTGCCACGATGTCCGATAGCGGACGGGGCACTTTCACGCTGACCGGGCTGCCGGTGACCGACGCCGAAACGCTCCGGCAGCTTGACCTGGCCGCCAACGAGAGGGCCATCGAAGTTCCGAAAGCCGAAAGGACGTTCTACGGTGCTCTACCTGCCCACTGATCCTCCGGACTGGGTGAGCCTGTTCGCCGAGTGCAAGCGCGAGGCGTTCCACCTGGAGGTCCGCGACGCCTACGCGGTGCCGCACGAGTCCGAGCGCTTCCGCCGGTTCCTCGACGGGGAACCAGCGTTGCCGGACGAGCACAAGAACCGCTGGAATGATCTGATTCGGGAGACAACCGGCCGGGGCGTCACAGTGAGCAGGGTCCGGGTGGTCACTGTGCCGCACTCCGACTATCACCGTTGGCTGCTGTCGGTTACGGACTCGAATGCCGAAGCAGGGGAGGATATTCGGTACGTCCCTCGCCATCTCGCTGGGGACGTTCCCCCGGATGACTGGTGGTTGTTGGACAACGACCGGGTTGTCTACAACCTGGTGAACAATGCGGGCAGACCGGCCGGGCTGGCGGTGACGACAGATCCGGGCGTAGTCGCCTACAACCGAGGCGTTCGCGACCGGCTCTGGGCTCTGGCGACTCCGTTCGCCGAGTACACCCAGCGGTGACGAATAGCGTTCACGACGCGCGAGAGGCTCTCGGGGCACGGCTCCGGGAGCTTCGCCGCAGGTCAGGTCTCACCGGCCGCGCCCTCGCGCGATTGGCCGGCTGGCATGAGTCGAAGGTCTCGAAGATCGAATATGGGCGGATCACGCCCACCGATGCCGATATCCGAGCCTACTGCGAACAAACAGGTGCAGTTGATCAACTCGCAGACCTTCTTGCCACCTTGCATACCATCGACACCGCATACGTCGAGTGGCGACGCATCCTCGGCACCGGTCTACAGCGTCGGCAGCAGAAGGCGCTGAAGCTGGAAGCGGAGGCAACCGCGATCCGCGATTATCAGCCGCAGATCATTCCCGGCCTACTGCAAACCGCAGAATATGCCGAGGCGAAACTACGGCGCGGTATGGAGTTCCATCAGGTCCCCGACGACCTGGATGCAGCGGTGAGCAAGCGCATGGAGCGGCAGCGCATCCTCTACCAGCGCGACCACCGGTTCCACTTCGTCATTGCCGAGCAGGCGCTCTACACCACCGTTGGCGGCGACGCAGTGATGCGCGGCCAACTCGACAGGCTAGCCGCCATCATCGGCATGCCCCGGGTCACCCTCGGAATCATTCCGGTCGACGCCGAGGCGCTGGTGGTATCAACCAATTTCGCGATGTTCGACAACCGCCTCGTCATGGTCGAGAGCACGGCGGCGGAGCTGACCATCACTCAGCCCCGTGAGATCGCAACCTACGGGCGCGCGTTCAAGCTGCTGGCTGGACAATCAGCCGTTGGCGAGAACGCGCGAACCCTGATCAGGAAGGCGATCGACGCGAGAGGACGCTAGGCAGTCACGCGACTAGCTAGCGCCCTTTCGGCGGGTTACGGAAGTCCAGTTTGGAGAGATCGAAACCTTCGAGCCCCGGCGGCAGTTCGTTGAGCCCCGCGGGCATGTTCGAGGTGTCGGGCATCCCCGCGGGCATCCCGCCGGGCAGCCCCGGCATGCCGGGGAACCCGCCCTTGACCTTCGGCGGGGTCGGGCCGCGGCCGCCCTTCTTGCCCTTCTTCCCCTTCTTGCCCTTGCCGCCGCCACCGCGCGAGCCGGGCAGGCCGAACTGGCGGCTCATCATGCCCATCATCTTCTTGGCTTCGAAGAAGCGGTCGACGAGCTGGTTGACCTCGGAGACCGAGACGCCGGAGCCATTGGCGATGCGCAGGCGGCGGGAGGCGTTGATGATCTTGGGATTGTCGCGTTCGGCGGGCGTCATGCCGCGGATGATGGCCTGGACGCGGTCGAGCTGCCTGTCGTCGACCTGGGACAGGACGTCCTTCATCTGGCCCGCGCCGGGCAGCATGCCGAGCAGGTTGCCGATCGGGCCCATCTTGCGGATGGCGAGCATCTGGTCGAGGAAGTCCTCGAGGGTGAGCTCACCGGAGCCGATCTTGCGGGCGGCCTCCTCGGCCTGCTTCTGGTCGTAGACCTGCTCGGCCTGCTCGATCAGGGTGAGCAGATCGCCCATGCCGAGAATGCGGCTGGACATGCGGTCGGGGTGGAAGACGTCGAAGTCCTCCAGCTTCTCGCCGGTGGAGGCGAAAAGGATGGGCTGGCCGGTGATCTCGCGCACCGACAGCGCAGCGCCGCCGCGGGCGTCGCCGTCGAGCTTGGTCAGCACCACGCCGGTGAAGCCGACGCCGTCGCGGAACGCCTCGGCGGTGGTGACCGCGTCCTGGCCGATCATGGCGTCGAGCACGAACAGGATCTCGTCGGGCCGCACGGCGTCGCGAATGCCCGCGGCCTGCGCCATGAGTTCGGCGTCGATGCCGAGGCGGCCCGCGGTGTCGACGATGACCACGTCGTACTGCTTCTGCTCGGCCTCGGCGATACCGGCCTGCGCCACCTGAACCGGATCGGCGGCGGTGACACCGAGCGGGTTCTCACCACCACCGATGGAGGTGCCGGGATGCGGCGCGAAGACCGGCACGCCGGCCCGCTCGCCGACCACCTGGAGCTGGGTGACAGCCCCCGGGCGCTGTAGGTCGCAGGCCACCAGCAGCGGCTGATGCCCCTGTCCCTTCAGCCATTTGGCGAGCTTGCCCGCGAGGGTGGTCTTACCCGCGCCCTGGAGACCGGCCAGCATGATGACGGTCGGCGGGTTCTTGGCGAACCGCAGCCGCCGGGTCTCGCCGCCGAGGATATTGACCAGTTCCTCGTTGACGATCTTGACGACCTGCTGGGCCGGGTTCAGCGCCGCGGAGACCTCCGCGCCCTTGGCGCGCTCCTTGACCTTGGCGATGAAACCGCGCACCACGGGCAGCGCGACGTCGGCCTCGAGCAGCGCCAGCCGGATCTCACGCGCGGTCGCGTCGATATCGGCCGGTGACAGTCGCCCTTTGCCACGAAGGTCCTTGAGGGCACCGGCCAACCGGTCGGACAGGGATTCGAACACCGATCGCGCTCCTGATCTCGAGGGACGTCACTCGGGTACCAGGGTAGTGGGACCGGCCGAGAAGAGTTATTCCAGGTTGCGGCGCGCGGCCGTGGCGGGGCGGCACAGGTCGTGGTTCTCCTGCACCACCATGCCCACCGCCTCGCGTGCGGTGAGGCCGAGTTCGAGCGCGAGCCCGTCCAGCAGCGCCCATTCGGCCTCGGTGGGCGGGTGCGCGGTGACGGTGGAGGCGATGGTCATGGCGGTCACCGCCTGCTGTCCGGTGAGGGTGCGGCCGGGCAACCAGGAGACGACCCAGCGGTCGCCGCCGACACAGCGCGCGATGTGCTGGGTCGAATCCGACGTCATCATCGACGCCGACACCACTTCAATTGCCACCGACTGCTCCCCTCATGCTCGCGATAGCTTTCTCTAGAGGGGGATATTAAAGCGCGGCACGGGGTACCCATACCTATTCCAGCAAATTGCACGCAACGATCGGATTAACTGGCAAACGCGGGGTTTGCCAGTTAATCCAACTACACGGCGACTGATCAGAAAACTCTGCCGGAACCTATTTCCGTGTCCGATTCGGGAGATTTCTTCGGTTGCTGCGGCGGCACCACCGCGAGCAGCGCCGCCTCGATCTCCGCCCGCCGCTGCGGCGTATCCCCCGGGCCCAGATCCAGGCAGAACACGTCCACCACGGCCGCGCCGAGGGTCACCGCCTTCGCCCAGAGCACATTAGCGCCCACCCGGGCCAGCCCGCCCGCCAAACGGCTGAGCAATCCGATTCTGTCCTCGGCACGCAATTCCAGCAGCACCCGTCCCGGATCGGCCGTTTCGGACCAGATGATCCGCGGCGCCGCCTGCGCGTAGGGGCCGCGCCGCGTCCCGCCCGCATCGCGTTCCTTCCGCGCCAGCACGCCCGAAAGATCCAAATCGCCGTTGCGGGCCCGGATCAATTCCTGGCGCAGCAGGCCGGGATCCGGCGGATCACCGAATCGCGGCGCCACCACGAAAGTGTCGATGGCCGACGCTCCGGCCCGGCCCAGCGAGGCCGACAGCACCCGCAGCGAATGCGCGGCCAGCACGCCCGCCGCGTCCGACAGCAAGCCGGGCGTGTCGGGGGCCACGACCGTGACCACGTGGGTGTAGCGCCCGTCCCCCGCCCGCAGGTCCACGTGCACCCCGCCCGCCTCGGCCCTGGCGACCAGCTCGGCCGGAATCGGATCCGGTTCCGGCAGGTCCTCCCCCGCCACGGACAGCCGGCAGCGGCGCACCAGCTCCGCGATGAGCGACGCCTTCCAATCGCTCCACACCCCCGGCCCGGTGGCCAGCGCGTCCGCCTCGGCGAGCGCGTGCAGCAGTTCCAGCAGCTGCGCGTCACCGTCGAGGGACTTCACCACCATGAGCACCGTGTCCGGATCGTCGAGATCGCGGCGGGTGGCGGTATCGGGCAGCAGCAGATGGTGGCGCACGATGGCCGACAACGTCCGCACATCCGAGGGCCACAGCCCCAGCCGCCGGCCGATCTGGGTGGCGAGTTCCGCGCCGACCACGCTGTGGTCCTCGGGACGGCCCTTGCCCAGATCATGCAGCAGCGCGCCGAGCAGCAGCAGGTCCGGGCGCGACACCCGCGTCGACAGCGCGCTGGCCCGCACCACCACCTCGACCAGGTGCCGGTCCACGGTCCAGGTGTGGATGGCGTCGCGCGGAGGCAGATCCCGCACCACGCCCCATTCCGGAAACAGCCTGCCCCACAGGCCCGTTCGGTCCAGGGCTTCGATGGCGTCCACCGCGTTGCGGCCCGAGCCCAGCAGCACCAGCAGGTCGTTGAGCGCTTCCTTGGGCCACGGTTCGCGCAGTTCCGGCGCGTCCTCGGACAACCGGTTGAGCGTGGTGGCCGACATGGGCAGTCCGGTCTGCGCGGCGGCCGCCGCCACCCGCAGGATCAGACCGGGATCGCGCTGCGGGCGGGCATCGCGGGCCAGCACCACCTCACCGGCGTGTTCGACCACCCCCTCATCGAGTGGTCGCCGTACCGGCATGCGGCGCAGGCGGGCGAGTCCGCGCCGCGGCAGGGCGTTCGCCGCGGTGCGCAATCCGACGTCGACGGAGTAGCTCACCGTCCGGGCCGCGTCCGACAGGGTGCGGGCCAGATCGAAACGGTCGCCGATGCGCAGCGCCGCGCCGATCTCGTCGGCGTCCTGGGCACGCAGTTGGTCGCGCCCGCGCCGGGCCACCCGGTGCAGTTCGGTGCGCACGTCCAGTAGCCGCCGATGCGCGAGTTCCAGGCCGCCGCCCGGCACATCCGGGCCGAGCCCCGGCATGGCGTCGGTCAGCTGTGCGATGGACAGCGCGTCGAGCAGCTGGATGTCGCGCAGCCCGCCGCGTCCGTTCTTGAGATCGGGTTCGGCCCGGTGGGCGATCTCCCCACTGCGGCGCCAACGGGTTTCGGCCTGCTCGAGCAGCCCTTCGAAGCGGGAGCGGATACCGGTGCGCCAGTCCCGGCGCACTCCGCTGACGAGCAGATCGCTCAGCGTCTCGTCGCCGACGATATGCCGCGCTTCCAGCATGCCGAGCGCGGCGGTGAGATCGTCGGCGGCCACGCGCAGCGCCTGCGGGACGGTGCGCACGCTGTGGTCGAGCTTGATGTGGGCGTCCCACAGCGGGTACCAGAGCTGATCGGCCACCTCGGCGACCCGCCGCGGGTCGACGTCGTCGTAGAGCAGCACCAGATCCAGATCCGAGTACGGCAGCATCTCGCGGCGGCCCAGACCGCCCACCGCCACCACCGCCAGGCCGCTGTCGGGCGTGATGCCGACCTCGGACCCCTTGGTGGTCAACCACAATTCGAACAGATCGACCAGTGCCTGGCGCAGCGACTCGGAATCCAGGCGCGGGGTGCGCGCACCGCCGCCCGCATTCCTGCCCGCCTCACCGAGCAGTTGATCGCGGGCGCGGACCAGATCCGACGCACCGTTGCCGACAACACCGCCTGCGACCTGCTCGTTTCGCGCTCGCTCGAAACCCACGACCACACCACCCATCTCAGTTGTCCTGCCGCCGCGCGGCGGCGCACCGACCTCTCATGACGTCGCGCCGACCCGTCACATGAGTGCGGCCCCGTTCCCACCGGTCCGGCGGGAGCGGGGCCGCCGCTCGAGCGCTGTCCGCTTACAACGCGTCGGTCCCTCGCTCGCCGGTGCGAACCCGGATGACCGACTCGACCGGGGTCACCCAGACCTTGCCGTCACCGATCTTGCCGGTGCGCGCGGCCTCCACGATGACCTCGACGACCTTCTCCACGGAGGCGTCGTCCGCGACCACCTCGACCCGAACCTTCGGGACGAAATCCACGGAGTACTCCGCACCGCGGTAGACCTCGGTGTGGCCCTTCTGCCGCCCGTAACCCTGCACCTCGCTGACGGTCATGCCCAGCACGCCGGCCTGCTCGAGTCCGGACTTGACGTCCTCGAGGGTGAACGGTTTGACGATTGCGGTGATCAGTTTCATGCGTCATGCCTCCTTGACGGCGGTGGTACGTGTCGTCCCACCCACAGCAGCGAAATCGTATGCCGTTTCCGCGTGCTCCGACTCGTCCATGCCCGTGGACTCGGCTTCCGCGTCGGCCCGCAGGCCGATGGTGGCCTTGATCGCGAAGGCGATGACGGCGGCGACCACGAAGGAGTAGGCCAGCACCGCGAGCGCACCTACGATCTGCCGCCACAGCTGGTCGACACCACCACCGTAGAACAGGCCGTCGACCGCGGTGGGCGCATCGGCGGTGCCGACGAAGCCGACCAGCACGGTGCCGATCACGCCGCCGACCAGGTGGATGCCCACCACATCGAGGGAATCGTCGTAGCCGAACTTGAACTTGAGGCTGACGGCCAGCGCGCAGATCGCGCCCGCCACCACGCCGACCACCAGCGCGCCCACGATGTTCACCGAGGCACAGGCCGGGGTGATGGCCACCAGGCCCGCGACGATGCCCGACGCCGCGCCCAGCGAGGTGGGCTTGCCGTCGCGGATCTTCTCCACCAGCAACCACGCCAGCATGGCCGCGGCGGTGGCGACGACCGTGGTGACGAAGGTGGCACCGGCGACGCCGTTGGCACCGACCGCCGAACCGGCGTTGAAGCCGAACCAGCCGAACCACAGCAGACCGGCGCCGAGCATGACGAAGGGCAGGTTGTGCGGGCGGAACGGCGTCTGCGGCCAGCCCTTGCGCTTGCCGATGACGATCGCCAGCGCCAGCGCCGCCGCGCCGGAGTTGATGTGCACGGCGGTACCGCCGGCGAAGTCGATGGCCTTGACCTGCTCCATGATCCAGCCGCCACCCCAGACCCAGTGCGCGACCGGGAAGTAGACGACGGTCGCCCAGATCGCGGCGAACAGGAGCCACGCGCCGAACTTGAGCCGGTCGGCGACCGCACCCGAGATCAGGGCCACGGTGATGATCGCGAACATCAGCTGGAACGCCACGAATACGGTCGCGGGCACCGTGCCGACCAACGGCACACCGGCGGATTCGTCGCCGAAGCCGGACATCAGGGTCCGTAGGCCGAAGTATTCGCTGGGATCGCCGAGCAGGCCGCCCTTGTCCGTTCCGAATGCGGTCGAGTAGCCGTACAGCACCCATAGCACCGTGACGATGCCCATGGCGCTGATACTCATCATGATCATGTTGAGCACATTCTTGCTACGGACCATGCCGCCGTAGAAGAACGCGAGCCCGGGGGTCATCAACAGCACGAGAGCCGCGCTTGTCAGCATCCAGGCCGTGTCACCTGTGTCGAGCTCGCCGCTCGCCAGGATTACGGGATCCACCACCTTGTCCTCCTCATCTCGGGCCTCGTCGGTGTACTGCTGACGAAGCCTGCATCGAGGGTCCTCAGTCGGTGTTTCATCCGTGATCCTTCGGCGTTTCGCCTAGGTGAACGGATGAGAGGACACTGTTGCCAGCGTGTTTCGCGATCCGCACGGCTGTTACGAACACATTGTGAGGATGATGTTGGTTCCCGGAATCCGGCCAGGTCGGGGCGGGTTTATCCGAGCAGGGCGTCGACGAAGGCCCCGGGCTCGAACGGAGCGAGATCATCGGCCCCCTCGCCCAAACCAACCAGTTTCACCGGCACGCCCAGTTCGTGCTGCACCTGGAAGACGATGCCGCCCTTGGCGGTGCCGTCCAGCTTGGTGAGCACCACCCCGGTGATATCGACGACCTCGCGGAAGACCCGCGCCTGGGTCAGCCCGTTCTGGCCGACCGTGGCGTCGAGCACCAGCAGCACCTCGTCGACCGGTGCCTTCTTCTCGACGACGCGCTTGACCTTGCCCAGTTCGTCCATCAGACCGGTCTTGGTGTGCAGGCGGCCCGCGGTGTCGACCAGCACGGCGTCCACACCGCCCGCGATACCGGCGCTCACGGCGTCGAAGGCGACGGCGGCGGGGTCCGCGCCCTCCTTGCCGCGCACGGTCTCCGCGCCGACCCGCTCGCCCCAGGTCTGGAGCTGGTCGGCGGCGGCGGCGCGGAAGGTGTCGGCCGCGCCCAGCAGGACCCGACGACCGTCGGCGACCAGCACCCGCGCCAGTTTGCCGGTGGTGGTGGTCTTCCCGGTGCCGTTCACTCCGACGACCAGCAGCACCGACGGATGGTCGGCGTGCGGCAGGGCGCGGATGGACCGGTCCAGTTCCGGGCGCAGGGCCTCGACGAGGACATCGCGCAGCACGGCGCGGGCCTGCTCGGTGGTGCGGACGCTGCGGGCGGCCATCTCCTCGCGCAGCCGCTCCACCACCGCGACGGTGGAGGCGGTGCCCAGATCGGCCATCACCAGGGTGTCCTCGATCTCCTCCCAGGAGTCCTCGTCGAGGTCGCCGCCGCCGAGCAGCCCGAGTAGGGACTTGCCCATGGCGTTCTGCGAGCGGGACAGGCGGCCGCGCAGCCGGGTCAGGCGGCCCGCGGTGGGCTCGATCTCGGGGACTACCTGGGCCTCGGCCACGGTGGGCGCGGCGTCGGGGATGTCCACCGGGACCGGGGCGGTCTGCACCGGGGCCTCGGGAATCGGGGTGGCCGTCGGGGTCTCGACGGCCGGGGTCTCGACGGGCGGAGCCGCGGCGTCCGACTCGACAGCGTCCCGCTCAGGTGTGACAGCCCGCTCGGGTGCGACAGTCTCGGTTGCGGTGGCGCTCTCGGGCGTGTCGGTCGGCGCCGCCGCCGCGGATTCGGTCTCGACCGAAGCGTCCGGTTCGGCGGGCGGGGCCTGCGGCCCCTGTTCCGGCTCCGGCAGGCGCACATCGGTGATGCCGCGCCGGGTGGCGTCGCGGGGAACCGCCGCATCGTCGCCGACGTGCGGCTGGCCCTCGTCATCGGTGCGCTCGACCGGCGGCGTCGGTGGTGACACCGGTTCGCGGTGGACCGGTTCCGGGGTGGGTTTCGGCAGGGTGGAGGTGCCGCCCCCCTGGCTGAAGCTGAAGCCGCCCGATGCCGTGTAACCGCCCGACTTGTCCGTGACCTCCTTGGTCTCGGTGGTGTCGGGCGTCAGTGAGATACGCCGGCGCTTGTACAGCACGAAACCGGCGACGAAGGCCACCAGCAGCACCGCGGCGATTGCGGCAATCAGAATCCAGGCGTCTGCAGTCACGTCCCCATCCTTTCAGAGCGTTCGCCGCCGTCCGATTCGCCCACCTGTCCGCCGACCGGCCCGAAAGCCCCGCCGAAACCCCCGATCCGGGCGGCAGCGTGTCCAATAACACACGGGTCGGGCCGGGCAGCGGAGGACACGCCGGGACGGGTGTGGACGGAGGCTCCATCTACCGACCGGTTTGGACGACAACGTGCCGAGCCCGCGAAGCAGCGGCGAATCCGACACCAAGACAATAGGATCGGCCACGTGACCGATCGAAATGTGCTTGGGGGACCGCTGGAGGAGTGTGGCACCGATCCTCTCACCGGCTTCTACCGGGACGGCTGCTGTAGCACCGGCCCCGAGGATCTGGGCAGTCATACGGTGTGCACCGTCGTGACCGCCGAATTCCTGGACCACCAGAAGTCGATCGGCAACGACCTGCTGACCCCGCGTCCCGAGAACAACTTTCCCGGCCTGCAACCCGGCGACCGCTGGTGCGTGGTGGCCGTCCGCTGGCTGCACGCCCACGAGGACGGCGTCGCCGCCCCCGTGATCCTGGCCGCCACCCACGAGAACGCCCTGGAGGTGGTCCCCATGGACACCCTGCGCAAATACGCCGTCGACGTCCCCGACGACGTCAGCGATCTGCTCTGAACCGCCCCACGGTGCGGACGGCGGTGTCACGAAGCAGGATTCCGGGACGGGAGGCGGGGACGAGCAGGGCGGCGGCGAGACGGAGCCCGCGCTGTTCGCCGCCGGTGACGGCGCGATGCCGGTGCTCGTAGCGCGACAGTGCCGCCCGGGGCAGTTCGGGCGTGCGGGCCAGCTCCTCGGCGAGGGTGCGCGCGCCCACGATGGCCGCACTGGAGCCGTTGCCGAACAGTGAGACACAGGAGGCGGCATCGCCGAGCAGCGAGACCCGCCCATGCGACCAACTCGGCAGCCGCACCTGGCCGACCGAATCGAAGTAGAGATCCTCGGCGGTGCGCACCTGATCGAGCAGATCGGCGAAGATGCCGGTGCGGTGGGTGAATTCGCCGATGAGGATGCGCCGGTGCGCCGCGGTCTCGCGATAGTCCAGCCCCGGGATCTCCCCGCGTCGGAACATGAACGCCGCCAAGGGCCGTCCACCCGCCGGATGTACGGAGACCGACCGGCCGGGCGTGTTGTACATGAGCACTTCGCGATCGTCGCCGACCAGGCGCTGCACCGGCAGGGTGGCGATATAGATCCCCCTGTGCCGCAAGAAGTTCCGTTCCGGGCCGAAGACCAGCCGCCGCACCGTGGAGTGCAGGCCGTCCGCGCCGACGACATAGTCGAAACGCTCCGGCGGGGCCTGCTCGAAGGTCACGCGCACCCCCGAGACATCCTGGACCAGCCCGGCAACGGTGTCGCCCCAGCGGATTTCGGCCCGGTCGCCCGCCGCCCCGAGCAGGATGCCCGCCAGATCGGCTCGCGCCACCTCGATTTCGTCATCGCGCTCCCCGAATGCCGACATGCGCACCGTGGCTCGCCGCCGCCCGCTGCCGTCCACGAAGGTGATCCGCTCGACATGGGTCGCCCCCGCCCGCAACTCGGGCATGATGCCCATCTCGGTGACCACCTCCACGGCGGCCCCGCGCACATCCACCGGGCTGCCGCTGGTCCGCCGCTGCGCCGCCCGCTCGACCACGGTCACCGCGAAGCCGTACTTGCCGAGCCAGTAGGCCAGCGTCGACCCCGCGATACCGGCACCGGAGATCAGCACTTTGGCGCTCATGACATCCACCTCACCCGCGTCGGGGCGGCCCCGCCTGACCCGCCCCCTACGAGCATGCGACGAAAGTCCGCTCGGCGCATGAACTTCGGCGATCACGGATGTCTGTCGGTGCCCCGTGCGATGATGCGCACACAGGCGATCGATCCGGGACAGGCCGGTGCCCCTCGTCCCGCACACGCGGCGATGCCGCCCGGGCCCGGGCGGCATCGCTTCTTCGCGTCGCGGTCGGGTTCAGCGATCCGCGCGCAGCGTGTAGGCCTGCACGGCGGCCATGGCCGCGGTGAAGGCCGCGATCGCCAGGATGGCGGCCACGCCGAGGGCGGTCGGGTCGAGCCATCCGGCGGCCAGCACCACCAGGCTGTCGACCGTCCACAGCGCGTTCACCGCGATGACGACGGCGGCGGCGCGGCGCGGGACCACCCGGCGGGTGGCCACGATCAGGACGCCGATCGCGTACAGGATGAAGAACGCGCCGACACCGAGCAGCAGCGGAGTGGACAGGCCCAGCGCCGAATCGAGCACTCCGGCGAGCGCCGCGACGAGGATGCCGGAGGCCAGGGTGGCGACGCCGTCGAAGGTGTAGGCCAGTCGCAGCGGGCTCATGCCGGCGATGGTGCGGGTAGCGGTGGCGGTGGTGGCGGTCATGGGAATCGGAACCTTTCCGTTCGGGTGTCGGTGACTGCCGATACCGTCACCCGGATTCCACTGCCGACCCCACCACATCCGCTGCCGAATACTGCCAACCGCAGGTCAGAGCACTATTTCGACATACTGCCGAATCCGGATCGCAGTTGCGCGGCGATCATGCGCGCTGCCGAGTTCTGCCAGTTGTGCAGGGTGCGCTCCGGCACCTGGTCCACGAACCAGGCGAGCGCCTTGCGCGAAACCGGATCCAGATCGGTGCGTTTGGTGCGCACGCTGTAGGGCCGGATGCCCACCACGTAGTAGAAGTACACGGCGTTGTAGTGCCGCCATTCCTCGCTGGTGCCGAATTCCTCGCCGGTGCGCGGCTTCAGCGCCGCGATGGCATCGGTGAGCAGTGACTTGAGTTCCGCGGCGCGGTCGAGCGGTCCGGGGGCGCTGTCGCGACCGGCGAGGCGGCTGTCGATGGCTGGCAGATCGATGAGCGGACTCGACACCAGCTTGCCCAGATCGGCGTAATGGCTCAGGGCGCGACGGGTCAGGCGCGCGAACTCGTCCTCGCCGAGCGCCGCCAGACCGGACGCGTCGGCTCCGTCCGATGGTTCCGGCGTCCGTTTCCGCGGCAATGCCTCCGCCGCGGTGCGCAACTCGTCGCGGGCCTCGCGCAGCTCCGGCGCGGACGCGAAGACGAGCCGGTCGACGGCCGCCTGCAAGGGCACGTACAGCACCTGGAGCGCGATGGCGGCGGCGATGGTGCCGAAGAACAGCGCCTCCAGCGCCGGGCGCGGCCCGGTCAGCACGAGGGCGACCGCGGCCTGTCCACCGAAGACGACGGCCGTCGCCTCCGCGACCAGGAGGGAGCGCAGCATATCCGCGCGCAGCGCCTCCCCCTCCTCGAACGCGTCCAGAACGGCGATGCCCACGCCCAGCAGCACCAGATCCACGACCACGAGCGCCAGCACCAGGGTGGCGGGCACCAGGTCGAGGCCGAGCAGCACCAGCGCGGCGCTGAGCCCGAACATGACCGCGCCCACGGTGAACAGCCCCGCGACGGTCCGGCGCGCCGATCCCGCGACGAGCGCGGCGCGATGGCGCAGCAGCACGACCAGCGAGCCGAGCAGCGCGAGAACCGCGCAGGCCCCGAGTACACCGGCCGCGGCGGCGATTCCGGCCGCTGCGGGCAGGGCCACCACCGTGCACACCGGCACCAGCCCGAACCGCCACCACCGGTCGGCCCGCTCCCTCGGCGGCTCCGGCAGCAACCGCACGAACACACCGCTCCAGGCCACCGCGGGCACGCACACCAGAACGGCGCGCACCCCGTCGAAGCGTGCGTCACCGCCGAGCAGATATCCGCCGACCACCGCGACGGCGTAACCGAGCAGTCCGGCTCCGGCCCTGCGCAGCACCGGTTTTCCCGCATCCCGCGCGAGCAGATACAACCCCAGCCACCACGCGATTCCGAAAGCGGCCGCCGACACCCACAACACGCTGTGAGCCTACTTCGCCGCGCGAAACGGGCCGCCCCGGTTCGAGGCGGCCCGTCGACGTGTCACGGCCGAGTGTCAGAGCGGGGACGGCTCAGGAGAGCGCACCGTCGTAGTCGGGCAGTTTGAAGGTCTGCTGCGCGTGTCCGCCCGCGAGGTCCGAGGCGCTGTTGCCGATATTGGCGACGATGGTGTAGCCGTCACCCTCGATATCGATGCGGGCATTGGTCTTGTACTCCTGCAATCCGGCCGATCCCGCGGACAGCGTGGTGAAGGGGCTGCCGTACAGCCCGTCGACGGGGTAGCCGACGGCGGACAGGTTGATCTGGGTGTAGATGTTCATCAGCGCCGGGCGACCGGTGACGAAGATGATCGCCGCCCCCTGCTCCTTCGCCCACTGCGCGAGCGCGAGCATGGGAGCCATGGCCGGGGTGATGACGCTCGGGTTGTACTGCGTCTCCAGCACGGTGTTGTCGATGTCGAATACGACGGCGGGTTTGGTCGCCCCGGGCAGCGCTCCGGTCAGATAGTCCCTCGCCTGCGCGGCGACCGTCTGCACTTCGGAGATCCACTGGGAGTACGGGGGCAGGTCCCCGCCACCCGACAGCGACGACGAGCCGGAATCTCCGGAGAGCGAGGACGATCCGGACTCACCCGACAGGGAGGACGATCCGGTGTCGGCCAGTGCCGCCGGCAGCGGGGCGGCCAGGGCGACGGAGATGCCGAGTGCTATACCTGCGATAGAGCGCTTCATGACTCGAGGACGCTAACCGGCCCAGCTCAGACTCGCAGGCGTTTCACTTTGTGGCATCGGCGAATTCCCGTTCAGCGGGACGCCTTTCGCACCACCCTTGACGCGCGACCCCGGCAACCGGTATCAGGTCGCCGCGCCGACCAGGTTCTGGCCGCGCATGCGCTGGGAGATCACCTGGGTGATGCCGTCGCCGCGCATGCTCACGCCGTAGAGTGCGTCGGCGATCTCCATGGTCGGCTTCTGGTGGGTGATCACGATGAGCTGGGACTTCTCGCGCAACTGCTCGAACAGGCCGATGAGGCGGCGCAGGTTGGTGTCGTCGAGGGCCGCCTCGACCTCGTCCATGACGTAGAACGGCGAGGGGCGGGCGCGGAAGATGGCGACCAGCAGGGCCACGGCGGTGAGGGACTTCTCGCCGCCGGAGAGCAGGGACAGGCGCTTGACCTTCTTGCCCGGCGGGCGGGCCTCCACCTCGACGCCGGTGGCGAGCATGTCGGAGGGGTCGGTGAGCAGCAGACGGCCCTCGCCGCCGGGGAACAGGCGGCTGAAGACGCCGACGAATTCGCGGGACACGTCCTCGTAGGCTTCGGTGAACACCTGGAGGATGCGGGCATCCACCTCGGCGACCACGTCGAGCAGATCCTGGCGGGCCTTCTTGACGTCCTCGAGCTGGGTGGCGAGGAAGTTGTAGCGCTCCTCCAGCGCCGCGAATTCCTCCAGCGCCAGGGGATTCACCTTGCCGAGGGTGGTGAGGTCCTTCTCGGCGCGCTTGGCGCGGCGCTCCTGGGTGGCGCGATCGTAGGGCATGGGCTGCGGCGGGCTCACCGCCTCCCCGCGCTCCTTGGCCTGCTCGTACTCCATCATCTCCAGCGCGGTCGGCGGCATGGGCACATCCGGGCCGTATTCGTCGATGAGGTCGTCGAGGGCGATGCCGAACTGCTCGGAGATGGTGGTCTCCAACTGTTCGATGCGCAGCGCCGCCTGGGCGCGCGCCACCTCGTCGCGGTGCACGGCATCGGTGAGCTGGGTGAGCTGGGTGGTGAGGGCGCGAGCGCGCTCCTTGGTCTGGTCCACCTGCGCGGCGCATTCGGTGCGGCGGCGGACCAGATCGTCGCGGCGGGCGGCGGCCTGTGCCACCACCTGCTCGAGTTCGGCGGCCACCCGTTCGGCGGAGTCGGCGACCACGGCGGCGACGGCGGCGGCCTGGCGGCGGGCGGCCTGGGCGCGTTCGGCGCGGGCCCGGTTCTCGCGTTCGGCGCGGGCGGCGCGGCGCAGCGAATCCGCTTTGCCGCGTACGGATTCGGCGCGTTCCTCGGCGGTGCGCACGGCGAGCCGGGCCTCCACCTCCATGGAGCGGGCCTCGGCCAGCGCGGCGGCAGCCTCCTCACGGGCGTATCCGGCGGTTTCGGTGCCCGCGGCCTCGGGATCCGTATCGGACTGCTCGCGTTCGGCGTGGCGCAGCCGGTCCTCGAGGTCGGCCAGCTTCTCGAGGGTTTCCTCGCGGCCCGCCTCGGTGTCGTCGCGCTGCGCGAGCAGGCGTTCGCAGTCCTTCTGGGCGGCGCGGGCGGTCTGGCCCAGGCGGCCGAGCCGGTCGTAGATGGAGACCAACGCCTGATCGGATTCGTGCAGGGCGAGCAGGGCGTGGTCGACGGCTTCCTTGCGGTCCGTCTGCTCGGCAAGCGCGCCGGCCAGGGCCGCCTCGAACTCCTCGGACTGCCGCTGCCAGGACGCCAGTTCCTTGTGGGCGGCGTCGATCTCGGCCTGCACTTCGAGCTGGCTGGGAGCACGGTCGGAGCCGCCGAGCACCCAGCCGGAGCCGGTGAGGTCACCGTCGCGGGTGACCACCCGCAGCTCCGGCCGGGCCGCTACCAGTTCGATCGCGGCGGGAAGGTTTTCGACCACGGCGATCCCCGTGGTGAGGGCGGCCACGGCGGCCCGCAGGTGTCCGGGGCAGTCGACGACGTCCACCAGCCAGCGCGCGCCACCGGGCAGGTCTCCGTCGGATCGCGAATTCGACTGTGCGGCATCGGCGTAGACCACGGCGGCACGCCCGCCGTCGGCCTCCTTGAGCGCCCGCACCGCATCGTGGGCGGACGATCCGGCGTCCGCGGTCACGGCGTCGGCGAGCGGCCCGAGCGCGGCCGCCACGGCCGCTTCGAAACCGCTGTCCACCCGCAGCAGACCCGACAGCGGCCCGAGCAGTCCCTCGGCGCGGTGTTCGAGCAGCCAGGCGGCACCGTCGCGGCGCTGCAAACCCATGGTCAGCGCCTCGACGCGCGCGCTCAGCGAGGCGACCCGCTTGCCCGCCTCGCGGTCGCGTTCACGCAGTTCGTCGACCCGCTGATCGGCCAGCTCGAGGGCCTGCGCGGCATGCTCGTACTGCGCGTCGAGCCCTTCCTCGCCCGCGTCGAGTTCACTCAATTCGGCTTGGACGGACTCGAATTCGGCGTCGGCGGCCTCGCCGCGCTGCCGCGCCTCGGCGATGGCGGCCGAGAGGCGCTGGATCTCCCCGTCCACCGACTGGGCGCGAATCCGCAGCGAGTCCACCTGCCCGGAGAGGCGGGCCAGACCCTCACGCCGGTCGGCGATGGCGCGCACGGCGGCCAAATGCGCCTGCTCGGCGGCCTTGGCGGCCTGCTCGCGTTCGTGCAGCTGTTCGCGGGCGGCCTCGAGGGTCTCCGCCGCCATCTCGACGGCCGCGACCAGTTCGGCCTCTTCGGCCTCCACCCGATCCGCCTCGCGCTCGAGCTGTTCGGGGTCGCGCCCACTGCCGGTGGGCTGTTCGATGGTGAGGTTGCGGGCGCGGTCGCGGGCGATGCGAATGGTGGCGTTGACCCGCTCGGTCAATGCCGAGAGCTGGAACCAGCTCTGTGCCGCGGCCTCCGCGCCCGGGGTGAGCTTGGACAGCTCGAACTCCTGCTGCGCGAGCGCCGCATTGGCGGCGTCCAGTTCGGCTTGCACATTGATCTGCTGTTCGCGCGCGAACGCTTCCTTGCTCTGCTGCCCTTCCAGGTCGCGGCGGCGCGACACCAGATCGTCGGCGGCCAGCCGCAGCCGCGCGTCCCGCAGTTCGGATTGCACGGTCGCCGCCCGCCGCGCCACCTCGGCCTGGCGGCCGAGCGGTTTGAGCTGGCGGCGCAGTTCGGTGGTGAGGTCGGTGAGGCGGGCCAGATTGGCCTGCATGGCGTCGAGCTTGCGCACCGCCTTCTCCTTGCGGCGGCGATGCTTGAGTACGCCCGCGGCCTCCTCGATGAAGGCTCGCCGGTCCTCCGGCCGCGATTCCAGAATCGCCGAGAGCTGCCCCTGCCCGACGATGACGTGCATTTCCCGGCCGATGCCGGAGTCGCTGAGCAGTTCCTGCACATCCATCAGACGGCAGGAGTTCCCGTTGATCTCGTATTCGCCCGCACCGTCGCGGAACATACGGCGGGTGATGGACACCTCGGAGTATTCGATGGGCAGCGCGCCGTCGGAGTTGTCGATGGTGAGCGTGACCTCGGCACGACCCAGCGGGGCGCGACCCGCTGTACCGGCGAAGATGACGTCCTGCATCTTCCCGCCGCGCAGCGCCTTCGCCCCCTGCTCACCCATCACCCAGGTGAGCGCGTCGACGACATTCGACTTCCCCGATCCGTTCGGCCCCACCACGCAGGTGATACCCGGTTCGAACCGGAGCGTCGTCGCGGACGCGAAGGACTTGAAGCCCTTCAGCGTCAGACTCTTCAGGTGCACAGTCGGCCAGGTTACCCGCTCATCTCGGGTAGCCATGCGTATGCCGGTTGCCCGAGTCCGGCGGCGGGCCGCGGATCAGCGCAGCAGAGCCGGATCGATACCGAGCAGATCGTACAAACCGGACTCGCCCGCGCGACGCCGATGTCTCCGGATCGCCGCCGGTGCGCGTCGGCCCACATGAGCACCGGGGCGAGCAGCAGTCCGGCCGCTCCGGCGAGGATGTGGAACGTCAGGACGGTCGCGTACACCGGTTTGCACCTACCTCGCTCGCGGATGCCCTCCGCAGTCGACCGATTCCCAGCCGGTGAGCATGCGGAACACCAGGACGCCGCCCCACGGCACGATGACCCAGAACGGCCAGAAGTAGGTGAGTTCACCCGCCGCGAGGGAGATCATGCCCCAGATGGCGAGGCACAGCAGGCCGACGCCGAACCAGGCGCTGCCCTCGATGCGCTGCCAGATCGGGATGCGCGAGGTGCGCCGCGGCGCGGTGTCCTTCGCGAGTTCCGGCAGGTCGGTGAGGACCACGTGCAGCCCTTCGCGGGTGCGGGTGGCGTAGACCTGGGCCGCGCGCTCGTCGTATTCGGTGGTGGTGAGACGCCCTTCGGCCAGGTGGCGACCGAGCTGTTCGACGACGGCTGCGCGCTCGGCGTCCGAGGCGCGGGTGCCGGGGGCGATGTCCATGTCGAGGTCCTCCCGAATTTCTTCCATTGTGGAAGGTAAGAACCATATTAATACTCCATAGTGGAATGTCAAGCACCCGCAAGTGATGGCAGGTGCCAGCACATTTGCCAGCAGGGCGTTCGCGGTGAGATGGTTATGAGCAGTTCTCAGGCAAGGAGTCATCGTGGATCTGGACTGGTCGCCCGCCGATCTGGCGTTTCGTGATGAGGTGCGAAGTTTCCTCGACGAAAAGTTAACCCCTGATCTTCGTCGGGCCGGGCAGTTGGCGACGAGCGTCTACCCGGACCACGAAGCCAGCATGCAGTGGCAGCACATCCTGCACGAACGCGGCTGGGCGGCCCCCGCCTGGCCGGTGCGGCACGGGGGCTGCGACTGGAGCCTGACGCAGCACTACATCTTCAGCCGGGAGTGCACGCTCGCCGGTGCGCCCAACCTGTCCCCGATGGGCATCCGGATGGTCGCGCACGCCATCATGGCGTTCGGCACCGAGGAGCAGCAGAACTACTTCCTGCCCGGCATCCTGACCGGCGAGGTGTTCTTCTGCCAGGGCTATTCCGAGCCCGAATCGGGTTCGGATCTGGCCTCACTGTCCATGGCCGCGGTCGACGACGGCGACGACTTCATCGTCACCGGCTCGAAGATCTGGACCACCCACGCCACCGAAGCGAACTGGATCTTCGCCCTGGTACGCACCTCCAAGCAGGCGAAGAAGCAGCAGGGCATCACCTTCCTGCTCATCGATATGCGCACCCCCGGCATCGAAATCCGGCCGCTGGTCATGACGTCCGGCGAGCAGGTGCAGAACCAGGTCTTCTTCGACCAGGTGCGGGTGCCCAAGAAGAACGTGCTCGGCCGCGTCGACGACGGCTGGACCGTGGCCAAATACCTGCTGATCTTCGAGCGCGGCGGCGGCGCGGCCGCCCCCGCGCTACAGGTGATGGCCGAGGAACTCGCCCGGGCCGCCACCACCCAGCCCGGCCCCGACGGCGCGCCGCTCATCGACGATCCCGGATTCGCCCGCAGGCTCGCCGACGCCCGCATTCGCGCCGATGTGCTCGAGGTGCTGGAATACCGCACCCTGTCGGCCATTTCGCGCGGCAAGGACCCGGGTTCGGCGGCGTCGACCATCAAGATCCTCGGCACCGAGCTGAGTCAGGCGCTCACCGAACTCGCGCTGGAGGCTGCGGGTCCGCGCGGCCGCGCCTATCAGCCGCACGCCACCATGCCCGGCGGCCCGATCGTCGATTTCACCGCTCCCGCGGACGGATTCGTCAGCGGCGAGGAATGGCAGGCGGTCGCGCCGCTGCGGTACTTCAACGACCGCGCCGGTTCGATCTACGCCGGTAGCAACGAGATTCAGCGCAACATCATCGCCAAAGCCACCCTGGGACTGTAGTCATGGACTTCGAATTCACCCCCGAGCAGAACATGCTCCGCGACGCCGTCACCGGATTCCTCGCGGCCCGCTACGACCTCGAAACCAGCCGTGCCGCAGCCCGGCTGGGCGCAGGCTGGCAGCCCGAGATCTGGCGCGGACTGGCCGAGGAGGTCGGTGTGCTCGGCGCCAGCCTGCCGGAATCGGTGGGCGGCATCGGCGGTGGACCCGTCGAGACGATGATCGTCGCGGAGGCGCTGGGCGGCGCACTCGTGGTGGAGCCGTATGTCGACACCGTGGTGGTCGGCGGTGGGCTGCTGCGGCGCTCGGACGGCAAACGCGCCGAGGATCTGCTCTCCGGCATCGCCGCGGGCGAGGTGGTCACCGCCTTCGCCGCGCTGGAACCCCGGGCCGGATACGACCTCCGACAGGTACGCACCACCGCCCGCCGCGAGGGTGACGACTGGGTGCTGGACGGCACCAAGATCGTGGTCACCACCGCTCCCCTGGCCACCCACCTGCTGGTCACCGCCGCTGTCGACCAAGGCATCGGCTTGTTCGTCCTCGACTTCGACGCCGCCGATCCGCCCGCCGGACTCACCGTCGACAGCTACCGCACCATCGACGAGCGCCGCGCCGCCGACCTCACCTTCACCGGCGTGCGCCTGCCCGCCGACGCGCTGCTGCTGGCCGACGCCGCCGACGCGGTCACCGCCACCCGGGACGAGGCCATCGCCGCGGTCTGCGCGGAGGCCGTCGGGGCCATGCGCAAGGTGCTCACCGACACCGTCGAGTACACCAAGCAGCGCCAGCAGTTCGGGGTGCCGATCGCCAGCTTCCAGGCCCTGCAACACCGCATGGTCGATATGCACCTGGAGTTCGAACAGGCCGTCGCCGCAACCTATCTGGTGACCATGAAGCTCACCGCCGAGCCCGCCGAACGGGCCCGCGCGGTCGCCGCCGCCAAGGCCACCATCGCCCGCGCCGCGCGCAGGATCGGGCAGGAGGGCGTGCAGCTGCACGGCGCCATGGGCATGACCGAGGAACTGGCCATCGGCCACTTCTTCAAACGCCTCACCGCGATTCAGCACGAGTACGGCAGCGCCGATCACCACATCGCCCGCTACGCGGCCTTGACGCGGCCCTGACGGCACCCGTGCGGCCCGCTCACCGGCGGGCCGCACGGGCCGTGACGGACACCACATCCGAACCCGTCACGCGCCGTGCCCCTGTCTCGTCCAAGGGTTGTGCCGAACCGTCCGGCATCGACGAAAGGATGAGCACATGTCGCGTCTGAATCTGCCGAAGCTGGCCCCCGAGGTCTACAAGGCCTGGGCGGCCGCGGAGATGGCGATCCACCAGGGCCCGCTCGACCCGGTGGTGCGGGAGCTGGTGAAGATCCGCGTCTCGCAGATCAACGGCTGCCTGTACTGCATCGATATGCACACCACGCAGGCCCGCAAGGAGGGCGAGAGCGAGCAGCGGATCTTCCACCTGAACGCGTGGCGGGAGTCGACGCTGTTCACCGAGGTCGAAAAGGCGGCCCTCGAATACGCCGAGGCGGCAACCGAACTCGGCCCGCACGGG
The DNA here is from genome assembly GCF_030767025.1 of Nocardia sp. CC227C. Lineage (GTDB taxonomy): Bacteria > Actinomycetota > Actinomycetes > Mycobacteriales > Mycobacteriaceae > Nocardia. The sequence goes on from NZ_JASITE010000008.1 coordinate 143,029, forward strand.
GTGAGCGATGAGGTGTGGGCCACCGTCGAGAAGCATTTCGACGAGGGCCAGCGCGGCGGCCTGGTCGCCATTACCGCGCAGATCAACCTGTGGAACCGGCTGGGCGTGCCACTGCGGATCCAGCCCGGCGGCTACTGACCGAGCCGTCCCGGGTATCGGCCGCGCATCCGTAGGCCGACGAGCCGTACGCGCCGAAGACGCTCCGGAGTCGGCCCGGAGTCGGCCCGGGTCAGGACAGATCCGCGAGCGCCGCCTCGATGGCGCGGTGAAAGGTGGGGTAAGCCAGGATCATTCGGCGCAAGGTGGTGACGGGCACCTCCGCGTGCACGGCCACCGCCAGGGCGCTGAGCACCTCACCGCCGCACGGGCCGACCGACGTGGCTCCCACCAGCACACCGCGATCGGCATCCTCGACAACCTTGACGAAGCCCTGGTTGCCGACCTTGTGAATCCAGCCGCGTGTGGAGGCCGGGACCTCGACGCTGCCGACGCGCACCGACAGTCCGGCCTCCCGCGCCTGGGCCTCCGTCATGCCGACCGCACCGATCTCCGGATCGGTGAAGGTGACCCGGGGCACCGCCCGGTAGTCGCCGGATTCACCGTCGTCGCCGAGGATGTCCTGTGCCGCGATGCGGGCCTGGTACATGGACATATGCGTGAACTCGCCCTTGCCGGTGACATCGCCGATGGCCCACACCCCGTCGGCGGCCCGCATGCGCTCGTCGACCTCGATCTTCTTCGCGCTCTCGTCCAGTCCGACGGCGGCGACGCCGAGCCGGGCCAGATCGGTGTGGCGTCCGGTGGCGACCAGCATCCGCTGTGCGTAGTGCACGTCGCCGTCGTCGGTGTGCACGACGAACCGATATCCGTCGTGGTCCACCTGCTTCGGCGAGGTGCCGGTGCGCACCCGGATACCTTCGGCGGCAAAGACTTCCGACAGCACTTCGGCCGCCTCCGGCTCGTCCTTGGGCACCAGGCGGCTGCGCACCAGCATGGTCACCGCACTGCCGAAGCGCGCGAAGATCTGCGCGAACTCGCAGGCCACGGGGCCGCCGCCCACGACGATCAGCGATTCGGGCGCTTCGGTGGCGGTCACCGCGTCCCGATTGGTCCAGAACGGTGTGCGATCGAGTCCGGAGATGGGCGGAATCATCGGCGCCGTACCGGGATTGAGCACGATCGCGCGCTCGGCCCGGAACACGCGCGGCCCGTCGGCGGTATCGACGGTCACCTCCCCCGGCGCGCTGATCCGCCCCCAGCCGCGCACGAACCGGCCCCCGGCCTTCTCGAACCGTTCGACGGCCGCGGCATCGTTCCAGTCGTCGGTGGCCTCGTCACGAACGCGCCGCGCGACGGGCGTCCAGTCGTGGCGCACGGTCGCCGAGCCGGCCAGCTTGTCCACCCGCCGTCCCTCGGCCACGGCGGCGGCCGCACGCACCATCATCTTGGTGGGAACGCACGCGTAGTAGGGGCATTCGCCGCCGACCAGCCGACCTTCGACGCCGATCACCGACAGGCCGGCCCGGGCCAGTCTGGTCGCGGCGTCCTCACCGCCGGGCCCGAGTCCGACCACCACCGCATCGACCGTCTCGACCGCCATGTCCCCGCTCCCTCTCGCTGGATTCCCGGCCATCCGCACGCCGTGTCGACGATACGCGGCGGCCGGCTCGATCCGAGGAGCCGCCGCCGGACCAGGGAGTTTCGGTCACACCCGGCAATTCGATCTTGACGTATTCTCTTCGCGTGATGGCCGGGCAGAGCGTCGTATCCTGCACCTATGCTTGCCGCACAGTTGGCCGAGGAGTTCCCGGTGGTGTCCTTGGACACCGATGCGCTGGAGGCGGCCAGACTCATGGCGGAGCATCGGCTGCCCGGCATCCTGGTGATGGGCCGGGACGGCTGTCCGGCGGCGGTGCTGGGCGCGTGGCAGGTGGTGCGTTTCATCATCCCGCAGTACGTGCAGGACGATCCCTCGCTGGCCGGGGTGCTGGACGAGCCGCTGTGCGACAAGACCGCGAAACGCCTGCGGGGCAAGACGGTTCGGGATGTGATGCCCGAGAAGCCCGGCAGCGTCCCCGCCGCCCGTCCGGACGACACCCTGATCGAGGTCGCGGCGACCATGGCCCGGCACCGCTCCCCGATCGTGGCGGTGCTGGAGAACAGGCGACTGCTCGGCGTGGTCACCTCGTCGCGACTGCTGGCCGCCGCGCTCCAGGTCTGACGGCCGCCCGCACCCGCGGGGGCGGCCGATGACCGCCGTGGCGGTGGCGGTCTTCCTCATCGCCTACGCCCTCATCGCCTCCGAGCGCGTGCACAAGACCACCGCGGCGCTGGGCGGCGCGGCCATCGTGCTGGCGCTGGGCGTCCTCGACGCCGACGACGTCTTCTACTCGCACGAGACCGGCATCGACTGGAATGTCATCTTCCTGCTGCTCGGCATGATGATCATCGTCGGCGTGCTGCGCCAGACCGGCGTCTTCGAGTACACGGCGGTGTGGGCGGCCAAACGCGCGCGGGGCTCCGCGCTGCGGGTCATGATCCTGCTGACCCTCATCACCGCCGTCGCCTCGGCCTTCCTCGACAATGTGACCACGGTGCTGCTCATCGCCCCGGTCACGCTGCTGGTGTGCGAACGGCTGGAGGTGCCGCCGGCTCCTTTCCTGATCGCCGAGGTGCTGGCCTCGAATATCGGCGGCGCGGCCACCCTCATCGGCGATCCGCCCAATATCATCATCGGCAGCCGGGCCGATCTGTCGTTCAACGACTTCCTGTGGAATATGGCCCCCATCGTGCTGCTGGTGCTGCTGGTGCTCGTCGTCATGCTGCCGCGGCTGTTCCGGGGCTCGTTCGAGGTGGATCCGGAGCGGGCGGCCGATGTGATGGCGCTGAACGAGCGTGAGGCGATTCGCGATCCGAAGTTGCTGGTGAAGTGCGGCGTCGTGCTCGCCGCGGTATTCGCGGGATTTGTCGGGCATTCCGTCTTCCAGATCGAACCGTCGATGGTGGCCCTGCTCGGCGCGGGCGTCCTGGTCCTGATCTCCGACCTGCCGCAACGGGATTACCTCGCCTCCGTGGAATGGGAGACACTGCTGTTCTTCGTCGGCCTGTTCATCATGGTCGGCGCGCTGGTGAAGACCGGGGTGATCGAGCGGCTCGCCGCCCGCGCCACCGAGGTCACCGGCGGCAATGCCCTGCTGGCCACCATGCTCATCCTGGTGATCTCGGCCGTGCTCTCGGGCATCGTCGACAACATCCCCTATGTCGCGACCATGAGTCCGCTGGTGGCGGACCTGGCGGGCAGTATGGACCAGCACGCCGAGGCGCTGTGGTGGTCGCTGGCCCTGGGCGCGGACTTCGGCGGCAACCTCACCGCCGTCGGCGCGAGCGCCAACGTGGTCATGCTGGGCATCGCCCGACGAGCCGACACGCCGATCTCGTTCTGGGAATTCACCCGCAAGGGCATGGTGGTGACGGCGGTGAGCGTCGCGGTGGCGGCGCCGTATCTCTGGCTGCGCTACTTCGTGCTCGCCTGACCGATCGGCCCCGCGGGCGGCCCACCCGAAATGTGCCCGCCACCGGTGAGAATCCACACATTAAGGTCACGATCTGCGTGGCGATTTCGTGTCGGGGAGTGGGATACTCCAGAATTGCCGCGCCATGTCTGTCTCTTCCACGTCATCGTCGACCACCCCGACCACCGGTTCCGGCGACGCCGCCCCGCGTCGTCGCGAATACCGCTTGGACCTCGACGGACTCCGCGGAATAGCCATCGCCCTGGTGGTGGTCTTCCATATCTGGTTCGGCCGGGTGTCCGGTGGCGTGGACGTCTTCCTGGTGCTGTCGGGCTTCTTCTTCACCGGAATGCTGCTGCGGCAGGCCGAGACGGGCTCGGTGGGAATCCGGCAGACGCTGCGGCGCACGGGGCGGCGGCTGCTACCGGCCATGGTGGTGGTGCTGACCGCGGTGGCCGTCGCGACGGTCGTCTTCCAGCCCTATACCCGCTGGTCCGATATGGCCGCGCAGACGCTGGCCTCGCTGTTCTACTACCAGAACTGGTACCTGGGGGCGGCGTGGACCGACTACCTGGCGGCCGATCCCGCCGTGAGCCCGCTCCAGCATCTGTGGTCCATGTCCGTGCAGGGGCAGATGTATCTGGCGCTGCTGGCCCTGGTCGCGCTGGTGGCCTTCGGCTGCCGCCGCGCCGATCGGGTGCGGTCGGTGACCTCCGCGACGGCCGCGCTGTTCGGCGTGCTGGCCGTCGCCTCGTTCCTCCATGCCACGCAAGGGGTTTCGAATCAGCAGGGCTGGAACTACTACGACACCTTCGCGCGCGCCTGGGAGCCGCTGGTGGGTGCACTGCTGGCCTTGGCCGCCCCGCACATCTCGCTGCCCCGCCTGGCCCGCGCGGTGCTGGCGGTCGCGGGTCTGTCCGCCATCGTGGCCTGCGGCTGGCTGATCGACGGAGCGGCGCGCTTCCCCGGTCCGGCGGCGCTGCTGCCGGTCGGCGCGACCGTGGCCATCATCGCGGCAGGCGCGAATCTCGGTGGGGAGCAGCAGCCCTGGGTGAACCGGATGCTGGCCAGCGCCCCCGCGGTGCGGCTGGGGTCACTCGCGTACTCGCTGTACCTGTGGCACTGGCCGATTCTCATCTTCATGCTCGGCGAGACACAGTCGCGCGACGCCGGCTTGGCCGGTGGCGCGGCCGTGATCGCCGCGTCCCTGCTGCTCGCCTACGCGACCAGCCGGTTCATCGAGGAGCCGCTGCGCGTGCGCGGCGAGCCCGCCGCGGACCGCGACTACCGCCTGCGCGCCGGCTTCGCCACCGCGACGGTCGGCATTCTGCTGATCGGATGCGCGTTCACCTGGCAGGTGATCAACGGTTCGAAGCTGCAGCCGGTGGGTGAACTCGATCCGGTGCGCTACCCGGGAGCGGAGGCGCTCATCGCGCACGCGCCGGTGCCCAATGCCGAGATGCGGCCGACCGTCGCGGAGGCGCCCGCCGACAACGCCTACCCCACCCGGGACGGCTGCATCTCCGATTTCGACACCCGCGCCGTCATCACCTGCGAGTACGGCGACACCTCCGCGACCCGCACCATTGCCGTGGTCGGCAATTCCCATGCCGAGCACTGGATTCCGGCCCTGCACCTGTTGGGTGAGGAGCACGGCTTCCGGCTGGTCGTCCTCCTGAAGATGGGCTGCCCGCTCACCGTGGCCGCCGAGCCCATGTACAAGGGCCTGCCCATCGCCGACTGCCGCGACTGGTCCGCCGAGGTGATCGACCGGCTCGGCGAGGAGCAGCCGGATTGGGTGTTCACCACCGGTACCCGCCCCGCCGACGCGGGCGGGGACGAGACGCCGACGGACTATCTGGATGTGTGGGCCGCCCTGGAGAGCCGCGGCCTGCACGTACTCGCGATGCGGGACACCCCCTGGTTGCGCCGCGACAAGGTCCGCTACCGCGCCATCGACTGCCTGGCCGCCGGCGGCGACCGGGTGAGCTGCGGTATGAAGCGCGAGGACGCGCTGTCGCCGGTCAATCCGGCGGCCGGGCCCGCCGAGGATTTCCCGAACGTCTTCCCGTTGGATCTCTCCGACGCGGTGTGCCGTCCGGACGTCTGCTCGGTGATCGAGGGCAATATCCTCGTCTACCACGACGAGCACCATCTCACCGCGAGCTATTCGCGGTCGCTGGCACCGGAACTGGGCCGTCAGCTGCAACCGCTGCTCGGCTGGTGGTGAGCTAGCGCGGCAGCAGCGGTACCAGCTGCTCGCGCACCTCGTCCAGCGGCCGGGTGGTTTTCAGCGCCCGTGCCTGGATGATGGCCCCCTCGATGGCGCTGAGCATGAATCCGGCCAGTGACCGTGCCCGCTGCGCGGGCATGCCCTCGCGGATCAGCGCGGCGGCGAGCCGTTCGGTCCAGTCGCCGAAGGCCAGCGCCGCGACGGCCTGCACGCGCGGCTCGTCCTCGGCCAGGGCGGCACTGACCACCGGGCAGCCCGCCCCGAAGGCGCTGCGTTCCAGATTGCGCTTCCACCAGTCCAGCAGGGCCACCAGCCAGTCCTCGGCGGTGCCGGTGGACATGAACTTGTCGATGAGCGCGGACATGCGATCGCCCGCCACCTTGGTGGCGGCCTCCACGAGCTCACCCTTGCCCGCGGGGAAGTGCTGGTAGAGCGAATTGCGGGATGCGCGGCTGCGGTCCAGCAGGGCGGACAGTCCCGCACCGTGCACCCCCTGTTCCCGCACCAGTTCGATGGCGCTCTCGATCAACCGTTCCCGGGGTCCGGCGCTCATGCGATCTCCTGACGGTCGTGCGGCACAGGTCTTGCGTGAACCGATCGGTCCATGATCCAATCATGACAGATGTGAACCGATCGGTTCATCGAAAGGATTCCATTCATGACCGCACCCGAGATCGACTTCGCCGCACTGTCGGGCTTGGAGCTGCTGCGGACCGCCATGACCAGGTCGGACCGCCCGCCCTACATCGGCGATCTGCTCGGCATCGAGGTCGATTCGCTGGAGGAGGGCGAGGTGGTGTTCAGCCTGCGCACCCGCCCGGACTTCGCCAACCCGCTCGGCACCACCCACGGCGGCATCTGCGCCACCCTGCTCGATTCGGTCATGGGCTGCGCGGTGCACACCACCCTCCCGGCGGGCGTGGGGTACACCACGCTCGGACTAGAGATCAAATACGTTCGCGCGGTCCCCACCGACGGCCGCACACTCACCGCGACCGGCACCACCGTCCACGTCGGCCGCACCACCGCCACCGCCGAGGGCCGCGTCACCGACGACCGGGGCCGCCTGGTCGCGCACGCCACCACCACCTGCGTCATCTTCCGCTGACACCGGAACCCCGTGCGCGGCCCCACATGCCGCGCACGCCGGAGCCGCCCCGATCGCATCCCTGCACGGTCGGGGCGGCTCACTCTCCGGCACGATCCGCCGAAAGGTTCAGCCGCGCAATGGGAAACGGCGGTCCAGGTCCAGGTTCAGCGCGAGCACGTCCACCCGCGGCTCCCCCAGGAAGCCGAGATCCCGCCCGCTGGTGTGCGCTCCCACCAGCGCGCGGACCTCGTCCACGGACACCCGGCGAGCCGCGGCGACCCGGGCGATCTGAACGGCCGCGTACTCCGGTGAGATATGCGGATCCAGGCCGCTGCCACCGGCGGTGACCGCATCGGCGGGGACCGCCGGATCGGCCGGGACGTCACCCGCGATCGGGACGAAGCGACCGCGGGAGTAGACCTCCCCCGGCACCGCGCACCGCACCCGCACGCCCCGGTACTCGGCGAGAAACGGTGTGGCCGGGCAGAGTTCGTTGACACTGACCACGTCGGCGGGGTGCTCGACCTCGCCGTCCGCCGAGCGTGGCCCGATGACCGCCAGCACCGCGCCCACACCGCCGGGGGTGCAGAAGGCCCGCCGCCCGTCGACGCCCTCGCGTGCGCCGATTTCCCTGCTGCGGGTGCAGATATCGGTGAGCAGGCTGGTTCGCTCCGACGTGTCGACGATATCCTCCGGCCCCAGATTGCTTGCCGAGGTGGACATCGGATCGTAGCCGTCACCGGCCGCGGAGGGACGGCTCTGGAAATAGCGCGGCAGGGCCGTACCGTCGGCGTCGGTGAAGGACTGCCCGATCAGGCTGGAGCCCACCACCTTTCCGTCCCGCTCGAGCAGCGACCCCTCGGCCTTGCCCCGCAGGCCCGGTAGCTGCGCCACCGCGAAAACTGCGACGGGATAGACGATTCCGGTGACGACGGTGAGCACCAGCAGCGCGCGCAGCGCCGCGAGGTGTTGCCGAATCCAGGTTGACATACGCATATCAGGACATCCCGGGGAGGAATCGGACGACGAGGTCGATGACTTTGATACCGAGGAACGGTGCGATGATGCCGCCGACGCCGTAGACGGCGAGATTGCGGCTCAACAGCTTCGACGCAGCCGCCGGTCGGTAGCTCACCCCCCGCAGCGACAGCGGGATCAGCGCGACGATGATGATCGCGTTGAACACCACCGCCGACAATATCGCCGACTGCGGGCTGGCCAGGCGCATGATGTTGAGCGCGTCCAGACCGGGGTACAGCGCCACGAACAGCGCCGGAATGATGGCGAAGTACTTGGCGATGTCATTGGCGATGGAGAACGTGGTGAGCGCGCCGCGGGTGATGAGCAGCTGTTTGCCGATCTCCACGATCTCGATGAGCTTGGTCGGATCCGAATCCAGATCGACCATGTTCCCGGCCTCCTTGGCCGCCGAGGTGCCGGTGTTCATGGCCACGCCCACATCGGCCTGGGCCAGCGCGGGCGCGTCATTGGTGCCGTCGCCGGTCATGGCGACCAGGCGGCCACCGGCCTGCTCGGACTTGATGAGCGCGAGCTTGTCCTCGGGGGTGGCCTCGGCCAGGAAGTCGTCCACCCCCGCCTCCTCGGCGATCGCCTTGGCGGTCAGGGGATTGTCGCCGGTGATCATGACGGTCCGGATGCCCATGCGGCGCATCTCGTCGAACCGCTCGCGCATGCCGTCCTTGACCACGTCCTTCAGGTGGACGACGCCGAGCAGCCGGGCCTCGGCGTCGGAAATCTCGGCGACCACCAGCGGCGTTCCGCCGGAGGCCGAGATGCCGTCGACCGTCTCGCCGACCTCGGCCGGAACCGCGCCGCCGTGCGAGCGCACCCATTCGGTGACGGCGCTGGCCGCTCCCTTGCGCAGCCGATGACCGTCGTGCAGATCCACCCCCGACATGCGGGTCCCAGCGGTGAACTCCACCCAGTGCGCACCGGTCAGCTCACCCGGCGTGCGCTCCCGCTTGCCGTACGCCTGCTTGGCGTACACCACGATCGAGCGACCCTCGGGCGTCTCGTCCGCGAGGCTGGAAAGCTGTGCGGCATCGGCCATCTCGTCGGGCGTGACCCCCGGCATGGGGACGAACGCCGCGGCCTGCCGATTGCCGAGGGTGATGGTACCGGTCTTGTCCAGCAGCAGTGTGTTCACATCTCCGGCCGCCTCGACGGCGCGTCCGGACATGGCGAGCACATTGCGCTGCACGAGGCGGTCCATGCCGGCGATCCCGATGGCCGACAGCAGCGCGCCGATGGTGGTCGGAATCAGGCACACCAGCAGTGACACCAGCACGATGCCGGTGATGCCGTCGCCGTCCAGCGCGAGGCTGTCGGGGACGCCCGGGTTGTTCGCCTTGGCGAAGACGGCCAGCGGCTGCAGGGTCACCACCGCGAAGACGAAGATGACGGTGAGCGCGGCGAGCAGGATGTCGAGCGCGATCTCGTTCGGTGTCTTCTGTCGGCTCGCGCCCTCGACCAGCGCGATCATCCTGTCGATGAACGAGCCGCCGGGCTCCTGGGTGATCCGCACGACGATGCGGTCCGACAGCACCGTGGTGCCGCCGGTCACCGCCGAGCGGTCCCCGCCGGATTCCCGGATCACCGGCGCGGATTCCCCGGTGATGGCCGATTCGTCCACCGACGCGATGCCTTCCACCACATCGCCGTCGCCCGGGACGACCTCACCGGCCGCCACCACCACGTGGTCGCCGCGGCGCAGATCGGGTGCGGCGACCCGCTCCTCCACCGCCCGCGCCCCCGGCGACCAGTCCACCAACCGCCGGGCGACGGTGTCGGTCTTGGCTTTTCGCAGCGTGTCGGCCTGCGCCTTGCCGCGCCCCTCGGCCACCGCCTCGGCGAGATTGGCGAAAAGCACCGTGGCCCAGAGCCAGACGACGATCGCCCAGGCGAAGAAGCTCGGAGCGGCAAGCGCGAGCACGGTCGCCCAGACCGCGCCGATCTCGACGATGAGCATGACCGGGTTGCGCCACAGGGTGCGCGGGTCGAGCTTGCGGAAGGCGTCCGGCAACGACTTCAGCAGTAGTCCGGGATCGAACAGCCCGCTCGGTGCCCGCCCCGGCCCCGACGGGTGAGTCGAGGCGTGTTCGACAGTGGGAACGGTCATATCAGTGGATTCCTTCGGCGAGCGGCCCGAGCGCCAGCGCGGGCAGGAAGGTCAAGGCGACCAGGATGACGGTCACACCGACGACCATGCCGACGAACTGCGGCCGGTGCGTCGGCAGCGTGCCGATCGACTCCGGGGTGTGTCCCTGCCGCGCCAGCGAACCGGCCAGGGCGAGAACCAGAATCATGGGCAGGAAGCGGCCGAAGGCCATGGCCAGGCCGAGCGCGGTGTTGAACCACTCGGTATCGCCGTTCAGTCCGGCGAAGGCCGAGCCGTTGTTGTTGGCGGCGGAAGTGAAGGCGTACAACACCTCCGACAATCCGTGCGGCCCGGAATTCAGCATGCTCGCGCGCTGCCCCGGCATGGCCATGGCGAGCGCGGTGCCGACCAGCACCAGCAGTGGCGAGACGAGGAAGTAGGCCGCGGCCAGTTTGATCTCCCGGGGGGTGATCTTCTTGCCCAGGTACTCCGGGGTGCGCCCCACCATGAGCCCGGCCACGAACACCGTGATCACCGCGAGCACCAACATCCCGTACAGCCCGGACCCGACGCCGCCGGGCGCGACCTCACCGAGCTGCATGTCGAACAGCAGCATCATGCCGCCGAGGCTGCTGTAGGAGTCGTGGAACGAATCCACCGACCCGGTCGAGGTCAAGGTGGTCGAGGCCGCGAACACGGCCGAATTCGCCACACCGAACCGCTGTTCCACACCCTCCATGGACGCACCGACGGCCGACGGCACCGTGCCGTGGTGCCGAAGCTGGAAGAACAGCGTCAGCGACCAGCTGACCATGGCGATGGTGCCCATGACGCCCGCGATGGCGAAGCCCTGCTTCCGGCTGCCGACCATCCGCCCGAAGGTGCGCGGCAGCGAGAAGCTGATCACCAGCAGCAGGAAGATCTCCAGCCAGTTGGTCCAGGTCGTCGGATTCTCGAACGGGTGCGCGGAATTGACGTTGAAGAACCCGCCGCCATTGGTGCCCAGATTCTTGATGGCCTCCTGGCTGGCGACCGGGCCACCGGGCAGGGTCTGCGTGCCGCCGGCGACCGTCTCGGCGATCCGATCGTGGAGGTGGAAGTTCTGGATCGCGCCACCGGCCACCAGCACCAGGGCCGCCGCGAACGAGACGGGCAGCAGAATCCGGATGGTCCCCCGCACCAGATCCACCCAGAAGTTGCCCAGGTCGCCGGTGTGCCCGCGGGCGAAGCCGCGCACCAGCGCCATGGCCACCGAGATGCCGACCGCGGCGGAGACGAAGTTCTGCACCGCCAGCCCGGCCATCTGCACCAGATGGCCGTAGGTGGATTCACCGCTGTAGTTCTGCCAGTTCGTATTGGTGACGAAACTGACCGCGGTGTTCCAGGCCAGTGCGGCGGTCACCTCGGTGTCCTGCTCGTTCGGGTGCAGCGGCAGCCTGCCCTGGAGCAACTGCAGGAAGAACAGAAACAGCACGCTGACCGCCGAGAAGGCGAGCACGCTGCGGGCGTAGACACCCCAGGTGTGTTCGACCTCGGGCCGCACCCCGATGAGCCGGTAGATGCCCCGTTCGACGCTGGAGTGCCCGGTACCGTTGTACACCCGGTACATGTAGTCGCCGAGCGGCACGTGGACGAGGGCCAGCGCCAGGACCAGGGATGCCGGGAAGGCGATCCCCGCGGTTGTCGTGCTCACTCAGAACCTCTCCGGAAACAGCAGCGCCGCAATCAGATAGGCGGCGATGCCGACAGCCAGGACCAGACCCACGATGTTCTGGATCACAGCCGCTCCACCCCCCGCTGGACCAGACCGAGCAGGGCGAAGACCGCGACGGTCGACACCGTGAACACCACGATGGACATGTATCCGAACCTCTCTACTCACGAACGCATCCGTGGATGCGCCGCAGTGAGTCAAGCGCCCGCCCGGTCCCATTTCGACGCTCTTGACGCTTCCTTAGCGCCCCGGCCCGCGGCCTTGACGAGTCGTTGACAGCAAACTCGCCGCGTGTCGTCGAAAATCGTCAACGCACCCGCACTTCACGTAAAGAAACCGCTAACCTCCGGCCGATCGCTATTCGCGACGGTAAACAGTGTGAGATCCGAACGCGCGAGACCCGCGCACCTACACAAGGAGATGTCAGTGCCCGAAATGGCGTGCACCCTGCTGGTGGTCTTCGGCTTCCTCACCGCGGCCCTGTGCCTGCGCGTCCTGGCCGGAGCCACCGCGGCGCGACGCGTACGGGTGGCGCGTGCCCCGCGCCGCGACCCACGCGCGATGATGAGGCAGTGAAACGCGGGCGAGGTTCAACCCCGACCACCATCTAAATGTCTGCGGGGACAACCGCGTTCAGGAAGTCCGGCAGCGCTGCAAACTGACCGTTCGGCACCCGTTCCTCTGGGAGGCGCTGCCCGCCCGGCGAGGGCATTTCCCTTCCACGGCCGTCAGGCCGTGCCGTACTTCGGTTCGTTAGCGCGCTGCCTGCTCTGCTGTCTGTCCCTCCGGTGTGGCCTGCCTCCGAGCGGGCCGCACCAGGTTCCGGGCGTCCAGGGTGGCGCGTGCGCCATCGCGCAGCGACGCGACGCAGGAGCGCCCTGGATGCCCGGGTTCTGGTGTGGCGTGCTCCAGGGCTGGCCACACCGGAGGGACAGACAGCCCGCGCGCCGGACCGCGCGAGCATCGCTCGCGGAACAACGGCACCCGTACCCATCTCGCCGGACTTCTCTGCTCGCGCTGGAAGTCCGCGCACTACGCACCCGGCCGCCACTCGCGTCAGCAAGACCGCGACGGCACCCAAGCCTGGCGAATGGAACCGCAGCGCCCGTACCTAACGTGCCCAGCACGCCGGAGGAACCCAACGGAGCGACGCTGGCAACAGCGTGGCGAACCAAGGCCGCTCGCGGCCGACTTCGACACGCTAGCCCGTCGCGGAACCACCATGCCAACGCAAGATGACCACCTACACGCAACCAAACACCAAACTCCGATTCTCGCCGGATACCTACCCTGACCGTCACCTACCCACCCAACTGTCTCGTCTCACCCTCACGCAGGGAGAGCACATGCGCACGAAGTGGGTATGTGCTCTCCCTGCGTGAGGGTGAGACGAGACCACCACGAAAACCAAGGTCAGGGTAGGTATCCGGCGAGAATCGAGATCGAAAGAAGTCATGAGCGCAGCTCATGACTTCTTTCGATCTCTCTTCGATGTTGTGCCTGATCAACTGTTGAACAACTGTCGGCCGGATGTTGATGTGTTCCGCGTGCTGAACGACGGCCGAAGGTGCGACAGCCGATCCTCGGGGCCTGCGGCCCGCTCCCTCAGCGGAGGATTGTGCGCCGCCTTCGTGCCTGCCTCAAGCACGAAGGCGCTGCGCGTCGGCTCCGCCGATGGCCTACGGCCACCTTCGCGCTTGACCCAGTCCCGAATCCGGCAATGACGCTTTCGGAGGGAGCGGGCGAAGAAAGGGCTATCTGGCGATTCACGGCGATTGTGTGTGTGCCTCTACCAGCGCACGCAGCTCGTCTGGGGTCAGCCAGGGCGATTTGCGATGAATCATGCGATGGCAGTTCGAACACAGCAAAATGAGATCGTTCAGCTTGGTCAGGGTGTCGCCGGACGCATGCAGCGGTGTGATGTGGTGGCACTCGGTGAACTGGGAGCCACGATCGCCGTACACGGCCTCGAAGTCGAACCCACAGACCTCGCAGATCACCCGGGGATGGTGTCGGAGAAATTCCGCGATCTTCCGATTCCGTAGCCCGCGGTCACGCTCTCGCGCATAGTGCCAGCGGCGCAGCAAGCGCCCTTCCGGAGCACTGGCATCAGAATCGTCGTCATCGAAGCCATCACCGCCGATCGCCGTGTCATCGACCTGGGGGACCGGCAGCTGTTTGAACGCGCCGGACAGCGCGGCGTCGCGGAGTCCCTCGGCGACCGCGTGCATCTGCTCGGGCTGGTCCAGGAAATCTTGAAGCACCAAACGGTCAGTGCGGCCGCCGTTGGTTGGACGTCCCGAGTAGTTCGGGTGCTGGGAAGCGATGTCCGCGGTCTTGCGAGCTACGCCGTTCGGGTTCCGGAAGGTGTCACTGCGCAGTTCGTGAGGGTGGATCGGCAGCAGCTGCAAGACGCCGGACAGGTCGATCACTCGTTCGTCGGAGTCTTCGAGCTGGCGCCATTGGTTCTGCATGACCAAGTCGCAGGCCAGGATGACCTCGTCGCGAACCCAATCCGGCGAACGTCGCGGTGGCACGATGAAGCCCAGTTCCCGCAGTCTCTTCGCTACGGTGCTTTCACCGCCGCTGAACTCGCTGGCTCGCAAGGGATCTCGTCCCTCAAGATATCCATGAGCTGCCCCCGCAATGGCCTTGGAATCGTAGCGTTCACCCTCATATCGCAGGTGGAACGCGCGAGCCCTGTCGAATCCGTACCGTTCCAGAAAGGCGTCTTGGCCGATCTTGTCGTACTCCCGAATCGCCGCGAGAACCGCCGGGCGAGTGAGATCCGCTAACCCCATACCCGCACCGTAGCCCGCCGTACCGACAGAAGCCCCCGACCCGGCGGGAGAGCCGAGTCGGGGGCTTCTGCGACGTGCTGAGTTACGCAGCGGGTGGGGTGTAGGTGCCGCCGTCGTAGCGGCGGCCGGGGCCGGTGGATTCCTTGCCGAGGTAGGTGAAGCCCTCGATGCGGCCGCCGATGGCAACGCCCTTGACGCCGGCCGCCGCCAGGGCGGTCGTGAGGGCCTTCTTTACGTCGCGGTCCAGGCGCAGGTAGCGCTGTCCGTCGTCGTCCTCGTCGTCGGTGGTGTCGGTCTGGATGATCAGGGTCGAGTCCATGACGGCGGGCCCGGCCTGGATGGTGGATGGTTTGCGGTCGACCCAGTACAGGGGTTGGCCGTCCACGGTGCGGTGGCGGCGTTCGGCGGCGATGATCGTGCCGGTCAGGTCGTCGCCGGGTTGGACGTCGCGGCCGAAGGCGTTGCGCGGGCCCTGTCCGCCCGCGAGTTCGGCGTTGATCAGGTCCAGGTCGTTCATCATCTCGGTCATATGGGATAGCTCCATTTCGGGGAAAGGGTGTCGGGCGGACCGGGTTTCGTGCCCGCCCGGGCTGGTTGTGTCGGGTTCAGCGAACGAAGGGCACTACCACCCCCGTTCCGTCCTCGGGGCGCGCGTTGCCGCGGCCGCGGGCGGCCTGCTCGGTTTTCAGGCGGTCCAGGATCTTCCACACCTGGCTGTGCGACAGACCGACTTTCGGGGCGATATCGCGGTAGGACAGGCCCTGATCGCGTAGCGCGAGGATGCGCGCGTCCCGCTCGGCGCTGTCAGCTGGTTCCTCGGGAAACGCCTCACCGTTTCCCGTCTCGGTTCCCGTGTTCGCTCCAGAGCCGTGCGGTGTTTCCCGCGTTGGTTCCTCGGCGGTGGGGTGAACGTTAGGAAACGCCGGGCTGTTTCCTGGAACCATCACCGCCACTGCGGTATTCACATCCTCGCTCTGCGGTGTGGTGAGGGTTTGCGGGGTGATGCCGGGGGTTCCCGACACGGGTGGGGTGCGGGGGACTTCGATCAGAATGGTCAGGCCGTGCATGACCGCCATCGCCGCGATGGGGGCCGCGCCCGCGATCACCGCAGCGATGGCGGGGGTGACTTGCACGTGGGCGGCGTGAATACCGTTGCCTACCAGCGAGACCAGTTCGGCGGCGGCCAGCACGCCCCAGAAGTAGCGGCGGTGCCGGGCGGCGACGGTGACGCCGTTCTGGGCGCGGCGCTTGAGCACGACCAGGGCGATGGCGGACTGGAACAGTGGTCCGTCCACGATCACCGGAGCGCCCCACGCCAGCCATGACGTGATGCCCGACTGTTGGGCGAGGTCGTGCAGGGCGATAGCCGACCAACCACACGCGGCCAGCAGCACCGCGACCACCGACACGATGGCCGCGATCTCCACTTGGTCGCGCCGCGACCGTGTTTCCCGCTCTGTTTCCCTACCTGGTTCCTCTGTCGGGCCTGCTGGTTCCTCGAACCGCTGTCCTGTTTCCTCCGCGCCCTCGGGTGCGGAGGCGGGTGCGGTGGTGTTTCTCGTTTCGTGGTCGGGGGGACCGGCGTCGGTGTGGTCGCCGCTGTTCATCGGTTGAAGCCCTCCCATTCCATCTCCGGCGGTGCGGCGGGCACGGTTTCCATCTCCGGCGGCTCGGGCATGTCCGGGGGCTCGGGTGCGTCGGGGACCTCGGCGGCGGGGTCGGGGGTGCCCGCCTCCCAGCGGTCGCGTTCGAGCAGCAAACCGTCTCGTTCCTCGGTGACGCGGTCCAGCGCGCCGGTCACGTCGCCCAGCTCTTTGCGGACGCGCTTGAGGTCGTTGTCCAGGTCCCGCATCCGGTGCAGCAGATCGCGCCGGTCATCAGCGATCTCGTCCAGATCGCGGCGCATCTGCTCGAATACCTCGGCCTGCACCACCACCGATCCCTCCGGCACCGCGGGCGGGGTCGGAGCGTCGGGCGGGGTCGGCGTCTGTGCGGCTCCGTTCGTCCGGGCCGGCAGCTCGTCCTGAAGCGCGCGGGTGCGACCGATCAGGCCCGGCTGCGGTGGGTCCGGAGTCTCGGGCGGCTCCGGCAGATCAGGCACCTCGGCCGCGGTGGGCTGTTCGGGTGCCTGCGGCGGTTGGGAGGGAGTGAGGTTGTTCCACTGGTCGTACACCTCCGGGCGGGTGACGACGTCCCACAGCGGCCGGTCCGGTTTCTGGCCGAGCTTGGCCTCGGTTTCGAACACCGACAGCGCGGTCATGGCGCGGTCGCGTTCGGCGGTCGTGAGTACGCCGGTGGTGTCAATGGTGAAGCGGGCCCGCTCGACGTCTTCGGACCACCCCGTCAGGTCGGCGATCTCCTTGTAGCCATCTCGGTCGATCATCGCGAAGGTTCGCTCCAACTGATCGCGGTCCATGGCGGGCCCGTACCAGTGCACCTCGATGGCCGTCCACACGCGTCCCGAGGTGCCGACGACCGATCCCGGCGGGATCGACAACGGTGATGGCGCGGTCAGTGCTTGTGGTGTCTCGGGTCGCCAGTCCGGTTCCGGATGCGCCCACAGCGCCACCCGGGCCGGGAAGCTGTCGGCGGTGCCGCGCTGCCAGGCCGCTTCGAGGTCACGATCGGGCAGGCGTCGCAGGTTCTCGATCTGCTCGCTGGGCCGATAGGTCAGATCTCGATACACCTGCCGCCACTCGGTGTAGGTGATCCCGGACTCGTTCAACCGCCGGGTTGTCAGCGCCGCGAGTTCCTGGACGTTGCGCTGATATTTGGCGTCCAGGATCGCGACGCGCTCCAGTTCCAGCGGTCCACGCTCGGACAGTCGGTCTCGCAGTACCTCGCGGACCGCGCGCATGTCCTGATGGGCGTGCACGAGTCGGGCAAGCTCCTCGCGGCGGCGGGTCATCTCGTGCGGAGACGGCTGGGCGGGGACGGATCCGCGGTCGGTGATGCCGAGTCGTCGCCACGACAGCCGATCCGCCAGCCTGGCTCGCAGGGCCGCCAGCCCGGAGAGAGCCGTGTTCAACCGGACCGGCTGCATGTTCACGCCGGGCTGGTCGATGCGATGGGCGGCGGCAATCGCTTTGATCGCCTGGCCTCGCTCCTCCGGGGTGAGCACAGGCGAGGACTGCACCAGCCATTCCAGCTCCTCGCGGCGGCGCACCAATTCCCATTGCCCGCGCCAATATTCCTCGGGCGAGTCGGTGACCTCGGCGCGGGACCAGCGCACCGCCTCGGCGTGGTTCTCGACCGAGCGGTCCAGGTGCGTGTATAGGCGGGCGCGTTCCTCCCGCCGGGCGACGGCTTGATCCTCGATGAGGTGGCGGGCCCGCAGCTTCGCGGCTTGCTGCGCGGTGCGCTGCTCGAACTTCTCGGCGCGGTGGGCTTTGTCGGCGGCTTTGCGATCGGCGCGCTCGGATTTCTCCATCTCCCGCCACACCCCACGCGGTACGCGTGTCGCGGTCGGATTGGCGCGCCGCCACCGCCAGAACGCCTGCAACGCTGTGTTGCCGAAGCGGGACAGTTCGCGGGTGATGTCGTCAACACTGTTGTCGGACAAGGCTTTTCCTTCCAATTGGTGTTACTTCGAGGTCGGGCGGTTGTTGGTGCGGTGGTGCTCCATGACGGCGCGGCGCTGGGCGAGGCGGGTGATCCAGTAGCGGAGGTGTTCACCGGTCAGCCGCGGTCCGGGGCGGCCGAGACTGAGCCACCATCCGAACGCGGCCCAGCCGAGCGCGTACACGGTTAGCGGGCCTGTCAGCGGGACGGGAGTGAGCAGCAGGATCAGGAATACGGCGGTGCCCGCGGCGGCGGGTGACCAGCGCTGCAGCGCCTCGCGCCAGGTGGTGACGCGCTCGATCTGAGGTTTGACCCAGTCCTCGGCGCGGCCGCCGGACGGTACGCGCGGCGCACGCATGGCGGCGATGGCCTGGTCAGCGTCGGTGAGGTCGGCCAGTTCGGCGGCGAAGCTGGCTACCAGCACCTCGTCTTCGTCGTCGGGGCGGGTGGTGTCGTTCGGGTCGATGCTCATGGTGATCACGCGATTTCTGGGATGAGTGCCGTATTGGCTTGGGGTGCAGTGGATTCCGCGAGCCCGGGTAGCGGGCGCAGCGCGTCGATATCGAGGGGGGTGATGTGGCCGAAGACGGCGCAGCCGCCGCAGACGTGCACGATGTCGCCTTTGTTGAAGGCGGCCAGCGTTTTCGGGGAGACCAAAAAGGTTTCCTCGGGCTGGACGTTGCCCTCGTCGCCGTGGCGTAGGCCGTCGATGAGCTTGCGGGACTTGGCGTAGGTGGTGCGGGTGCCGATCTTCTCCGACAGTTGCCCGGCGCTGTAGGAGCGCATGACGAAGATGCCGCCCGAGCAGGAATCCACCAGCCGGTGCCGGGCGTCGTCGGTGGGGCCCAAGCCCATCCAGGACTGGGAGAACCACAGCGACCCGCACCCGGCCGAGCGCATCAACTCGACCACCCGCGCCGCGCCGTCGTCGCCGCAGACCTGGGCGAACTCATCGCAGAACAGCTGCACCACGCGGCCGTGGTCTGTTTTGGCCAGTCCGGCGACCAGGGAGATCAGGCCGCGGAACTGAGCGGCGGCCACGTCGGCGGCGGTGGTGCCTTCCAGGCAGCAATACACCAAGTCGTAGTCGGTCAGTGCGCGGTCGCCGTCGAACGCCGCGCCCATGTCGCGGAACAGGTTGGCTACCGCGGACCGTTCCGCGGGCAGAACTGGGCTGTTGCCGTTGGTGGCCGCGGCGATGTCCGACAGTTCGCCGGGGTGTCCCTTCCATGCCTTGATCAGGGTGTCTTTGATCATGCGGCGTTCGAACTCGCGTGAGTCCCGCGGCGGGTTCTCCCCGGGGCCCAGTCCTTTCGCGGGGTCGGGCATGTCGACCACCAGATGCGCGATGGTCTTGCGCATGCCCATGTAGTACGCCTGCGCCGGGTCCATGTTGTCGGTGTCGATCCCGGCCCCGAGCAGCGCCTCGAACCGGGGCCGCTGTTCATCGCAGGTGCCGAAGAACAGCGACAACGTGTCCGGGTCGTCGGGCCAGATGAGAATCCGCTCCGGCGGGATGCCGAGCTTGCGGGCCGCGGCACGCAGACGCCGGGCGGTGGCTCGGGCATCGCGGGCACCCTTGGCATCGATGACCACTGCCAGTGGGCGGCCGGGTCGATCGCTGCGCCACCACTGCTGGTGCCGCCGCCACGCCGTCGCCCAGAACGACATCACGGCCCGTTCCAGGCCGGTGGTCTTACCGGAGCCGGGGTTGCCCAGCCACACGCCGTGTTCGCGGAACGCCAGCCACGGCACCGTGAACAGGCTGCGTTGCCGCGCGGTCAGCCGACCCGACAGACCCTTCATCGGGGCTTGCGAGACCGTGTAGGCGGCGCGGCCGAGCACGAACTCCGGCACGATGGTGCCGCTGGTGAGCGGGATTCCGCGCTGGGACATCCGTGTTGCGGCGCGCATGAGTTTCGTGTGCCGCGCCCACACCGCTCGCTCGGTGCGATCCGGTGAACGGCGGCCGCGGGTGTCGAGCAGGTGCTCATAGCGGGCCGCGACCGTCGCCGCGGCGATCAGCCCGGCCGGAATCAGCGCGACACTCGCGGAGGCGATGCCTGTCACGGGCATCCCGGCCAGTACCTCGCCCGCACCCCGGGCGACAGAATCGGCGGGCTCGGACAAGCCGTGAGCTAGGACGGCCGCGCCGGGGATCGATGCCGATCCGAATGCGAAGTTCCGCAGACGCACCGGGGTCCAGGTCCACATCCACGCCGCGGTCAATGCTGCCGCGCCGACCCCGGCGACAGTGCCGGTGAACACGCTGCCCACATGCAACGCGGTGGTGATGGCGTCCAAGTTCGGGAGGTTCAACCCGTCCAGGTGTTCCAGGGGTCCGAAGTCCGATCCCGGGATCGGTGGGGCTTCCGGTCTGATCGATGGGATACCGGACGTCGGTGGCGTGCAGTCGGATTCGGTAAAGACCGGGGTGCAGCCGGTGGCGTCGGCCGGGACCGGCGCGGGCGCACCGTTGCATGCGGGTCGGAAATCCAGCAGCGGGGCACAGTCGGCCGGGCGCTGGGCTCGGGTCGGGGTCATGATGCTGCACCTCCTGCAGCGACTACGTCCGCGCCGGGATCGACGGCGGAAGCAGAGGGGTCGAAAATGTGAGCGGCCGGGCGGGAGATAACCTGCGGGCCACTCGGTGTGGTGGTGAGGTCCGCGGCGGCTGCGCGCACACGGCTGCGGACCTCATCGGAGCCGCAGTAGTAGATGAGTTGCTGTGCGCCGATCTCCTCAGCGGCGTCGTAGGCGGCCTGCATCGTGGCGCGGGCTTCGCTGCTGCCCTTACGGGTCAGCTCGACCTCGATGGCGCACAGATGGCCCAGATCATCGGTCCACAACCCGTCGTGCAGATGCGGCATCGGCTCGCCCGGCCGGGTACGGAAACCGTTGCGGTGGCGCAACACTCGCTCCGACACCCACGTGTCGGAGCGCTGCCCCTTCGCCAAGTGCAGACGCAGCCGTGCTGCCGCGGTGGTGTGGGCGGCCATCATCGGGCTCGGCACCCATTCCGGGACAGGGAAACCCAGCAGCGGCGAGGCGGTATCCGCGTTGGGCACCACCCATTCCGGGCCGGGCACAGGACGGTGGCGTTCCTCGACCAGCTTCCCGGCAGCCCGCCAGCGCTGCGCAACTCGGTAGGCGTTCTCCTCGCTGTTGGGCTTCGCCGATCGCGACGGGCGGAGCGGCCACTGCGCGAGCAGGTCGGCCAGCACATCGATCGGCGCGCCACCCATCTGCGACAGCCATTGCATGCCCCACCAGTCTCGGGGGCCGAGTCGGATGCTCATCGGTCGAACCCCTCCCACTCGATGCCCGGCAACCATGCCCCGGTGTCCTCGATCTCCGGGGTCTGCGGCGCGGCCGGGGCAGGCAGGGTGCGCGGCGGCGGAGGCGGGAACGCGCGGGTCATCAGCCGAGCCAGCGACCGTGCGGGCCCGGCACTGTTGTGCTGCGCGCGGGGTGCGCCGCGGCGGTCGATCTCCGCGGCGGTGGTCAGCCGTTCCATGTCCGGGTCGTAGACGTGCATCGACTCGCGGTCGAGCAGGTCGTCCAGTCCCAGTCGGGTGGTGCGCAGCTCCTCGGTCAGCTCACCGATAGCGCGGTCACGCTCAGCGAGCGCATCGCGCAACCGCTGGATTTCGGCGGTGAGGTCGGCGAACCGATCGGCGGTCAGGTCCAGCGCCGCAGCGCCGGGACGTGGATCGATGGTGGTCATCGGTGAAACCCCTCCCATTCAGGGCATTCGCACGGGTCGGGTAGCTTCTCGCCGCACTTGAGCCATTGGCCCGGCACGCGGCCGGGAGTGCGGATGGTCGGCGGGGCGGGCTTGTCCACCCAGATGCGTCGGTCGGTCTGTCCCAACCGGCGCGCGGCCTCGGCCAGATGCGCAACTTCGGTGACCGGAGTCAGCTCCGCCCACTCCCCCCGCGCCTCGATCGGCGGGACATCGGTGGCCGCCGCTGGGGTGGGCAGGACCGGAACCTGGGCGGGCACAATGCGTCTGGTCGGGATACCGGCACGTTCGGCGAGGTCGGCGGCATGGCTGGCACCGGGTGAACGGTCGCGGATGAACGCCAGGCAGACATCGGCACCGAGCCGCACCATCTCGGTATTGCGGCGCATGCCCGCCGATCGGCCGTAGCGCTTCCAGTCGGCGGGGTGACGCTCCACCGCGCCGCCCCAATGCGTCCAGCACGCTTCGGCCAAAGCGTCGGCACCGCGGCCGCACGCGCCGGACACCAGCACGGCGTCCGGGTGCCACACCCGGGTCAGTGCCTCGCGGATCGCGGTGCGATCGGTCCAGGTCCGCGAGCCGGTCACCAGCACACGAGCAGTCGGGTTCATCGGTCGAACCCCTCCCACTCGACCTCGGGCACCGACGCGGCGGCCTCGCGTTCGGGCAACTGCCCGATCCCGGTGACTTCGGGGGCGCGGGGCCGGTCGGCGTAGCGGCTGTAGCCGCAGTCCGGGCACAACTTCGCCGCGGCGTGCAGCGCCTTGAGTCGCCGCTCCAACGCCCGGCCGCCGTCCCACGTGCGGGCCAGATGCCAGCCGATGTTGTTCTCGCGCAACACCTGAAGCAGTCGCGCGCCCTGTCCGGCAGCGTGCGCGGCCAGGCGCGCGTCCAGATCGCGGGTGTAGCCGAGGTAGTGGCGGGCGTGGCGATACGGGCGGTCGAAGTGCAGCAGGTAGACGGTCTCGCTCATCGCTCGAACCCCTCCCATTCGGGCGGTTCGGGCTCCCACTGTGCGTACTGCTCCATGTTGCGCAGGTGCCGTTCGAACGCCGGGTACACGCGGGAGGCCAACTCATCGGTGCTGTCGGCCATCCACGTCATTCCCAATCGGCGGCACTCCTCGTGTTGCTCGCAGGTCGCGCGGGCAACGAATCCCGTGGCCGGATCGGTGCCGGTCACCGACAGCCCTTCCGGCACGTCGCGCGGGGCGAAACCGTTCATCGGTCGAACCCCTCCCACTCGGGCGGAGCAGGCTCCCACGGGGATTCGCTGATCTGCGGCGGCTCCGGGGTGGGGTCGATCCCGCGGCGCACCATCGCCCCCATCGCCCGGGCATGGTTCGCCCGGGCGAGCGCTTCCAGTTGGTTCGGATGCGCGGGCCGCTTCGGTGCAGCCTTGGCGACCTGGAACAGATAGGCGGCCAGCGGTTCGCGGCCGCCGCGGCGAGGGCGTAGCACCTGAGCGGCGATGCCCTGCCGATTCGGTTGCAGTCCTTCGGCTTTCAGCTGATCTCGGGTTGCCAGCCCGTCCGGGGCGGTGCCCCAGTAGTAGGTCGGCACGCCGAAGCGGCTGCCGTCCGGGTCGGGTAGCTCGCGGGCGCGGACGTCCTTCGGGCCGATCATCGCGCCACCCCCGTCACGGCCGGGGCGTAGCGGTCCAGATGTACACAGTCGGTGCGGTGGACCTCGTCGGCACGGCAGATGTTGGGCGAGGGCTGGTAGTCCTGGAAAGAGATCCACGCCGCGGTGCAGCCGGCGACCGGGACCGCCAGCACCAGAGCGAACAACAAGGCGGCCAGCAATATGGCTCTCATCGCTGCCCCTCCTCGACCTCGCCCCGATCGGCGATGTAGAGATGGCTCAGGGCGGCGGCGACCTGCTCCAGAGCGGCGGCGTGCTGAGCCATGCCCTGGCGGGCGTCATACAGGCAATCCACGGCATAGTCCGCTGTCGCTGCCGCACGCTCGGGATCGGCGCGGTCGTCGTCGCGAGCAAGACCGTCGACCGAGGACACATACGCCGCCCAGTTCTGGAGCTGCCGCACCACCTGCACCGCGGAATGCGCGCCCTGCTTCAGCGCACCGACCGCGGCATAGACATCCGCCGGGGCCGACAGCGCCGCAGCCTCGCGATTACGGGTGGCGTGCGCGAGATAGCGCCACAGCTCCTCGATTCCCCGGGCTGCCTCAATCACACTCTCGGCGGTGTGCGGGCCGATGGTCGGCCACAGCGCCTCGACCATGTCGGCGCGGTCGATCTTGCGAGGGTCGCTCATGACGCCACCTCGTCAGCGCCAGTGGCGATCTCAACACCCTGCGCGGTGCGCGCGTCTTCGATCCCGGCATCCAGCAGTTCGCGCAGCAAGACCGCTTGCTCCAGCGTCAACTGCATCGACATGCGACCGCGACCGGGGCACTCGTCCTCGATGGCGACGCAGACCCTGTCAACGTTCTCGGCGAAGTGCACCCGAAATGAGCCCCACACCGACGCAGTCGCATTGACTCCGTCGCCGCCGACCGCGTGGCCGTGGCTGTTCACCTTGGACACGTGATTGCCCATGAAGTCCCGCATCACGCCACCCCCGCGTTCCGCGCCGTGCTGCCCAGCAAGGCAGTCAATTTCGCGCGAGTCGATTCGGAGACCGGGGGAGCCTCCGCAACGAGCTTGGCCGCGTATGCCGCGATGGAATCTCGTTCGGTTTGCTGAGAAGAATGCTCCCCAAGCTGCTGCGCACGTCCATCACGGATCGGTGCGTGTGGGGGGTAGAGGTCGGATCGTGACCGCGAGTTAGCTAAACTAGACATGCTTCAGGCACTCCTGTGTCTGAGGTGTGAGAAATCTGCTGAAGCGGGTGCAACCGCTTTGGTGAATTCGCTCCCCGGTAGCTCGAACTACCGGGGAGTTTTCGTATCTCGGGATGCTGCCGATGCTGGCGCGCTGACCTCCCTCCTCACGATTGGGCAACCTCTGCGGGTCCTCCCGCGCCCATCGTGCTAGCGTGTTCAAGTGTTCAACATGACTTTAACACTTGCTCGGTGGTCTACGCTAGAGATTCGGAAGGAGGCGGCAGAGTGACCATCAACGAAGCGACCGGCGTCGCGCCATATCGCCAGGTAGCGGCGGCACTTCGCGAAGAAATCGTGCGTGGCAAATACCTGATAGGCCAACGCATCCCGTCAAACCGAGAGCTGGCCGACCAGTTGGATGTCTCACTTCCGACCGTTGTCAAGGCCGTTGAGGAGCTTCGCGATGAGGGGCTTGTCGAAACACGGCGTGGCAGAGGAACTTTCGTGCGAGCCCGCCAGGTTTTTACGCGCAAGGGCGCGGCGCGGTATACGCGAACCCCCGGTGGTCTCGCTCCGAACATGGCCGAAGCGAAGGCGGGCGGCTGGCATGACACCGTGACGGCGGAACGGTGGCGGGAACCGGCATCCGAGAATGTCGCCGAACGTCTTCGCATCGCGCCAGGTGACCCTGTGACGGTGGCGCGCTACTTGTGGCTTGTCGCAGACCGTCCGATTCAGGTCGGCACCCAGTACGAACCACTGGCCCTGACAGCAGGGACGCCAATCGAGGAGCCAGTCGACGGCACCCGGGGCAACCCTGGCGTGATCAGCCGTTTCGACAGCATTGGTCTCCATGTGGACCATGTCGATGAAGAGACTCGGGCCATGATGCCGTCCGCAGAGGAGAGCAGGCTTCTTCAGCTCGGCTCGGGTATCCCCATTCTCAAGGTCACGCGGACTCACTGGGCAGGAAACACCCCTGTCGAGACCGCTGATATCGCTATCCGCGGAGATCGAATGTCTATCGTCGCCAGGCACGATGTGCCGTTTCTCGAAGGAGCCTCACAGTCATGACCGACTCGGCGCTGGCAGCTCAGACCAGTGACGGCATGGAATTCGTCGCGGACCTGCGGGATATCGCAACACCCAACCCACACCTACGACGAGTTTCAGATCCCAGAGCGGCTGCACGGTTGATTGAACGCGAGGTGCAGGATCGGCTGAACGCCGTCTTTGCGAACTCCACCGCGTCTCCGGTCGTATTACTCTCGGGCGGTGTCGATTCGATTCTGGTAGCCGCGGCGGCTGTTTCACTGGGAGTCCGGCCTCACGCGATCACGGTCGTAGCAGAGGGCGGCACAGACAGAACGAACGCAGCCGCAGCCGCAGCCGCCCTCGGCCTCCCGCACAGCGTTGTCGAGCTGAGCGAGGCGGACGTAGTCACCCTCGCCGCTCAGGCGATGACGCGCCTCGGCATCCCTGAGTTGTGGGAGGTCTCCTACGCCATTCCGCTGCTCGCTACGATTCCCGCCATAGATGAGCTAGATCCGGTTGGGCCCATCCTCCTCGGTAGCGGAGCCGATGCCATCGTTGCGGGCGGCAAGACTCTGCAACACTCGATCTACTCCTCGGAGGCTCGAACCGAGCTGGACCGGATCATCCGGGCCGAATCGGCGAACAACTTCGTGTACGACCGGCTCGTGCCGGACTTCTATCCGCGTGTGATGGGTAAGTACGCCGACCACTTCGTACACGTCTTCCAGACGGTCCGGATGTGGGAGGTCGCCGAAACGCTCGCTCCCCCGGCGCTTTTCGGTGAGCATAACGGCGAACCTGCCGACAAGCTGTGCTTGCGTATGGCCTGCGATGATCTGTTGCCCGAGGGTGCCAAACACCTTGCATGGGCTCGCAAGGCCGCCATTCAACGGTCGGCAGGGATCATGGGCTCTCTCGCGAACGCAGCGCGCCGGTATGCCGCATCCATGCCCGGAGCGACGACGTACACCGATCCTATGAATGAGCCGTTCGAAGCCGTAGCAACCCGCCTGTTTCTGGCGCTCCTCAACGTCGATCGAGAGCAGAAAGGCCAACCATGACCACTCCCGACCCTGTGACCGCATTCATTGCGCACTACCGGTTGGACGGCCCATGGAGTCTGCACCAACAGACCTGGAGGCAGACCGCACTGGATGCGTGGCTCAACCTCGCTCGACAGCACGGGTTCGACCCCACGGTCGTGGAGTTCTGCGAGGAGTCGAATCAAGACGTCGCGACCGTCGAGATTGATGGACAGCATTATGTCGTCACGCATTTCAGCCGACGCCCCGAGGTGCAGGCGGAACTGCGGTGATCGAACCTCCACGCATCGTCAGTGCCGACGGGATCACTGACGACGAGATCGCCGCGCTGTATGAGTACCCGTCTATGTCGGGCCCTTGGGTCCGCGCGAACTATGTCGTCAGCGTGGACGGAGCCGTAACCACGAACGGCTCATCAACCGGCCTGACTTCGCCGCTGGATCAGCGAGTTCTGAAACTACTACGTGACCTGGCCGATGTCGTCCTCGTCGGCGCGGCCACGATCCGAATCGAGGATTACATCGGAGTCCGCACATCCGAAGCAGGGCGAAAGCGTCGTATGGACCGCGGTCTCACTCCGGTCCCCCCGCTCGCAGTTGTCACCGCACGGGCAGACATCGACCCGGCATCCCGTCTCCTGACGAATACCATTGTTCCACCGATCATCCTGACTACCACTACTGCCTCCTCGACGGCCAAGCGCAATCTGGAGGTCGCAGGGGCGCAAGTTATCGAACTGGGAGAAGGTCGGGTCGAGACAACCGCACTCGTGGATGCACTGGCAGGGCTCGGCATGACACGCATCCTGTGCGAAGGTGGACCGACTCTGACCGGCCAACTAGTCGCAGACCACGCTCTCGATGAGCTGTGCGTCACTACGGCACCAATCATGGTGTGCGGCAGAGGGTATCGCATAACAAACACCGATAAGCACTCATCGTTCGCGATGCACTGCAAGCATATCCTCTTCGACGACAGCGGCTTCCAACTGGCCCGCTGGGCTCGCACAACATAAGAGCTGATCGGCAACCACCGGAGTCGTGAACCACGGAATCGTTGCGGTTCTGTTGTGTTGGTGTCGGCTATCGCCGGGCCGCGTATCGGACCAACGCGACCCCGAACTTCTGCCAGCGGATTGCCTCAAGGTCGCATCAGGCGAGTGTCTCGCACTTAAAGTGACCGATCGGGCCGATCGGGCCGATCGATCCGGCTACAACCGCAGCGCAGCAGGCGCACAATGATCGTTTGTGGGGATCATGCGCCGCCGAACTCAGTCGGTCGTACGCCGGACTCGATCGGCCGTCGGTCGAATACCGCTGCTGGTCGCGGTGATCCTGGCCGTGCTTGGAGGCTTGGCTATCGCTGCGGGCACGGGGTGGGTCGCGGTGGTGGTGCTCGGCACCAAGAACGAACCAGCCGCGCCATTGGATATCACCAAAGTCGCGCTCGTGGTGGCTGGAGGTGTGGGTGGGGCGGTCGCCCTGGTCGTGGCCTACCGCCGTCAACGGGATCTTGAGTCAGCGCGGTTCATCGAGCGATTCGGCGCGGCCGCCACCCAACTTGGCTCCCCATACACCGCAGTGCGGGTCGCTGGCGTGTACGCCATGGCCGTCGTGGCCGACGAATCCACCGGTGACCGCCGCCAGCAGTGCATCGACGTCCTGTGCGGCTACCTCCGCCTGCCCTACGATCCCACCCATGGCGAATCCGGGCGCACAAAACTGGTGACCAAGACCGTGGTCCAGCGCGACAACGTCGCCCGGGATGTCGAGGCGGAGCAGGAAGAACACACCGAATACCGACAAAACGACAAGGTCGTGCGCCAAACCATCGTTCGCGTGCTCGCCGCCCACCTTCGCGACCACGACAACAGCTGGTCGGACAACAACTTCGACTTCACCACAGCCCACCTCGAAGATGCAGACTTCCGAGAGGCGACGTTTTCCGGCACTGCCGTGTTCGACAAGGCGACGTTCTCCAGCGACGCGAGGTTCAGCGGGGCGACCTTCTCCAACGACGCCAGATTCAACGAAACGACATTCTCCAACGACGCCTGGTTCGACGAATCGACGTTCTCCGGCGACGCCTGGTTCAACAAAGCAACGTTCTCCAACGACGCCAGATTCAACAAAGCAACGTTCTCCGGCGACGCCAGATTCAACAAAGCAACGTTCTCCGGCGACGCCAGATTCAACAAAGCAACGTTCTCCGGCGACGCCAGATTCAACGAAACGACATTCTCCAACGACGCCAGATTCAACAAAGCAACGTTCTCCGGCGACGCCAGATTCAACAAAGCAACGTTCTCCGGCGACGCCTGGTTCAGAGAGGCGACCTTCTCCAGCGACGCCGGGTTTGGAACGGCGGCGTTCTCCGGCGACGCCTGGTTCGACGAATCGACGTTCTCCGGCGACGCCCGGTTCTACGGAGCGTCGTTCTCCAGCACCACCGTGTTCGACAAAGCGAGATTCTCCGGCAATGTCGGGTTTAACCAGGCTATGTTCTCCAGCGACGCCGGGTTCATAGAGGCAATATTCTCCAGCGACGCCTGGTTCAGCGGGGCGAGGTTTTCCGGCACCACCGGGTTCGACGGAGCTACGTTCTCTGCCACCGCCAGTTTCGATAAGGCGACGTTTGACGCATCAGAAGTGGCCGGGGCAACAGTGTCGTTCCGAGGAGTCGGCTTCGGTTCCAGCGCGGTTTCTTTCGACAATCCTCGCCAGTGGGGGCCGCCAACACCCGCCTTCGATTGGAATACCGCGCCCAGCACCAAACCCGACAACGTATTACCGACATCATGGCCCCCGACCCCAGTTCCCTAAGAGCCAGACACCAAGCCGCCGCGTAACGGGGCGGCCTTATGAGATCATCTTCATCAACTACCGTCGCATCCTAATTTTAGACACCGAACAGACTTACTGTTCAGGATATGACTCGGCGTCGATCCGGACCTGGTATACCCAGATCGGCCCGAGCGATCTGATGAAGAGTGTTCAGAGCCGCAACAACCTCATCGCCGCCCCTCATCCGCTGCTCGCGGGAAGATGGGGCCTCCGTTGAGATCCGTTTAGCCTCCAGGACAAACTGATTTGCCTCCTTTGCAGCTTCAGTCACCGCAGGGTCGCCGAGAAGCACCAATCGTTCAAACACCGTCGACCTGCGGTTGTCCGAAAACTCAAGTTCCGCACGCAACACCGAGAGTTCCTGCACACCATCATCTCGGGCGTCCGCATGTCGACCGGCCGCGCGCAGCATGTCCTTGACCGCAGAAGCGTACTCGGCATACACGTCTAGCTTGTGCTGGTCCCACCGGGTGGCGAGAAGGCGCTGGTACCGGACTCGTTCAGCCCATGCGGTTCCCAGATATGTCGTCAGCGACCCAAGCACCACGCCCACCATAGGGACTATCTGGTCGATCATGATCAGAAGGTACACAACAACTTTGGCGTGGCGCATGCCGCCGGAAACCAGCTGACCTACTTCGGCCGAATCTCCACGGTCGTCGGGTCGAACTGTTGGCGTCCACGCGGTGATGGCCACAGCCAGACCTCGCAGAGGAGGTCGATCACTGCCCGCTTGGCTGCGAGGTCGGCCATGTCGAAGGCGTCTACGGGTGAGGGCGCGCTCAGGATCGCTGATGCGGTAGTGCCTGCTGTGATCGCAAGCCGTTCGGCTTCCAGCCGAGCAGCCTCGGCTTCGGCCTCTTCGCGGATCTCCTTGTACAGGTCGCCGTCGATCAGCTCAGCCTTGTAGTCAGCACGGGCACGGTCGATTCGGTCGCGCTGGGCCTGTTCAGCCTGGGCGAGTTCCGTCGCACGGTCGTCATCGGAATCCGTCAGCAGCTGCGCCAGGTCCGCCTGAGCCAGCCGCAGTCTGATGTACTCCAGAACAAAGGCATCCACCTGTCTTCGGGACCGCGACAGGTGGCCTTTGCAGAGATAGCCCTTCAGGTTGACCTTCACTCGCGGTAGGCGAGCGTCACCGCATAACCCGCAGATATACAGCCCGGTCCCAAGGTGACGCCGTTCGGTTCCGGCTCGGTTCGTGATACGCGCCGGATCGTCCAAACGCCGCTGCACCTCCATCCACACGCCATCCGAAACGACGGGCTCCCATTGCCCGCGGACAGGTGCGCCGGTCTTGTCCCGAAGGATTTCCCCGCCCAACATGCTCCAGCCGGCATAGCGCGGATTCCGGAGGATGTGACGCACCGTGCTCACGTGCCAGGGGCGTCCGTTCCGGCTCGGCAACGGGCGAACGTTGGTCGGCAAGTCCTTCACCTGGTAGCTCCCTACCTGCCGCACCGCGGGTTTGGCACCGGATAGAGCCGCTGCCAGGGCGCGCAACGATGTGCCGTTCGCGAAGGCGTGGAATACCTCGCGAACCACCTCGGCTTCCTCTGGGACAAGCTCGCCGCGGGCGGTGTAGCCGACCGCACGAATCCCTCGCGGTGGTATACCCTTCTCGGCTCGCTGCTTGTGGGCCCGACTCTGGCGCGCGCCCTTGCGCTCCATCTCGGCTCGGGCCACGGCTGCCTTGATTCGGGCGTACATCCGCCCGCCATCGGTCTGGAGGTCCGCCTCGCCATTGGCGGTCACGAGCCGAAGCCCGTTGCTCTCCGCGGCGTCGATCCAATCTTCGAGCTGCCGGGGCTGCCGGGTCAGCCGGTCGAGGTCCCACGTAATGAGAGCGTTAAAGCGACCCGCTCGATAGTCCTCAACCATCCGGTCATACGCTGGGCGTGCCCGATTCTTGTCGAATGCTGAGATAGGTTTTTCCGTATAGATCTCGCAAACAGACCACCCTCTGGCCTCTGCGATACGCGTACAGTCCTCTAGTTGCCGTTCGACTGCTAGCCCGTCGCCAGAGCTGTCCAGACTCACGCGGAGGTAGATCGCTGCGCGGACCGGAACGAGGGACACGAGAAGGTATTTTACGTTGAAACGCGGGCAACTGCGGATTTACCTGGGCGCGGCCCCGGGGGTCGGCAAGACGTATTCGATGCTGGCGGAGGCGCACCGGCGGCTCGCGCGGGGGCGTGACGTGGTCGCGGCAGTGGTCGAGACGCACGGGCGGGAGAAGACCGCCGAGCTGCTGGCGGGGATCGAGCGGATTCCGCCGCGGCTGGTCGCGTACCGGGGCACCACGGTGCCGGAGCTCGACGTGGCGGCGGTGCTGCGGCGGGCTCCGGCGGTGGCGCTGGTGGACGAGCTGGCGCACACCAATGTGCCGGGCGGTGCGAACGAGAAGCGCTGGCAGGACGTGCACGAACTGCTCGATGCCGGGATCGACGTGATCTCCACGGTGAACGTGCAGCATCTGGAGGGCCTCAATGATGTGGTCGAGCGGATCACCGGGGTGGTGCAGCGGGAGACCGTGCCCGACTGGGTGGTACGCGGGGCCGACCAGGTCGAGCTGGTGGACATTACACCGGAAGCATTGCGGCGCAGGCTCTCCCACGGCAACGTGTACGCGGCGAGCCAGGTCGACGCCGCGCTGCGCAACTATTTCCGCCCCGGAAACCTGACCGCCCTGCGGGAGCTGGCGCTGCTGTGGCTGGCCGACCAGGTGGACGCCGCGCTCGCGAAATACCGTGCCGAGCACCGGATCACCGACACCTGGGAAGCGCGGGAACGCGTGGTGGTGGCGGTGACCGGTGGACCGGAATCGGAGACCATCGTGCGGCGCGCCAGCCGCATCGCCACCAAATCCAGCGCCGAACTGATCGTCGTGCACGTGGTGCGCGGCGACGGACTGGCCGGTGTGTCGACGCAGCGGTTGGCGCGGCTGCGGGATCTGGCGACCGGCCTCGACGCCTCGCTGCACACCGTCACCGGCGACGATGTGCCCACCGCGCTGCTGGATTTCGCCCGCCAGGTGAACGCGACCCAGCTGGTGGTCGGCACCTCCCGGCGGTCGCGCTGGGCGCGCACCTTCGACGAGGGCATCGGGGCGGCCGTGGTGCAGCAGTCGGGCACCATCGACGTGCACATGGTGACGCACGAGGAGTCCCGGCGCGGCTTCCGGTGGTCGGCGCTGGGTCCGCGCGACCGCGCACTCACCTCCTGGGCGGCGGCGCTGCTGGTGCCGTCGCTCATCTGCCTGGTGAACGTGCTGTGGCTGGACAGCTTCCTGGATCTCGGCGGCGAGAGCGCGCTGTTCTTCATCGGCGTGATCGCGGTCGCGCTGTTCGGCGGTGTGGCCCCGGCGGCGCTGTCGGCGCTGCTGTCGGGCCTGCTGCTCAACTGGTACCTCACCTCGCCGCGCCACAGCTGGACCATCTCCGAACTCGACAACCTGCTCACCATCGTGGTGCTGCTGCTGGTCGCGGTCGCGGTGGCGGCGCTGGTGGACGTGGCGGCGGCGCGAACCCGCGAGGCGCGCAAGGCATCCCGGCAGGCCGAACTGCTCACGCTGTTCGCGGGCGCGGTGCTGCACGGCGCGGATCTGCCCGCGCTGCTGGAGCGCGCCCGCGAGACCTATCGGCAGCACGCGGTCGGCTTCGTCACCGCGGACGGTGTGGTGGCGAGTGTGGGCGCGGATGCGCCGCAACGGGTTTCCGACGCCGACACCGTCATCGAGGCGGGTGACGACCGCCACCGGTTGCTGCTGCGCGGCCCCCGCATCGCCTCGGCCGACCGGCTCGTCCTGGGTGCGGTCGCGAATCAGGCTGCCGGACTGGTGCATCAGCGGGAGCTGCGGGAGGAAGCCGGTGCCGCGCAGGCGCTGCTGGCGGCCGACAAGCTGCGCCGGGCACTGCTGTCGGCGGTGAGCCACGATCTGCGCACTCCGCTGGCCGCCGCCAAGGCGTCGGTGTCGAGTCTGCGCAGCGACGATGTGGAGTTCTCCCCCGAGGACACCGCCGAACTGCTGGAGACCATCGAGGAATCGGTGGACCAGCTCACCGCGCTGGTCGGCAATCTGCTGGATTCCTCGCGGCTCATGGCGGGTGTGATCCGGCCGCGGATGCGCCGGGTGTATCTGGACGAGGTGGTGCACCGCGCGCTGCTCGGCATGGGCACCCGGGGGCTGCGGCGGGAGGCCCGCGACCGGGTGCGGGTCGAGGTCGGCGGGGTGTCGGTCGGTGCCGACAACGGACTGCTGGAACGGGTGCTGGCCAATCTGATCGACAATGCCGTCCGCTACTCCCCCGCCGACGCGCCGGTGCGGGTGACCGCCGAGCAGACCGGTGACCGGGTGTCGCTCACCGTGGTCGACACCGGTCCGGGCGTGCCCACCGGCATGGAGGACCAGCTGTTCGAGCCGTTCCAGCGGCTCGGCGACCGGGACAATTCCACCGGCGTGGGGCTGGGATTGTCGGTGGTGCGCGGTTTCGTGGACGCCATGGGCGGCACCGTGCACGCGGAACCGACGCCGGGCGGCGGATTGACAATGGTGATCGACCTACCCGCCGGTGGTGGTGACTCCGAAGACTCCACCGAGACGGATTCCCCGGCGGGTAGGAATACAGAACAGGAGATCGGGTGACGACATCGGCGACTGCGCCGACCAAGGTCCTCGTGGTCGACGACGAACCGCAGATTCTGCGGGCGCTGCGCATCAACCTGTCGGTGCGCGGCTACGAGGTGATCACCGCCGCGAACGGGGCGGCCGCACTGCGCGCGGCCGCGGAGAAACACCCCGACGTGGTGGTGCTGGATCTGGGTTTGCCGGATATGGACGGCATCGAGGTGCTCGGCGGCCTGCGCGGCTGGTCCACCGCGCCCGTGATCGTGCTGTCGGCGCGCACGGACTCCTCCGACAAGGTGGAGGCGCTGGACGCGGGCGCGGACGACTACGTGACCAAACCGTTCGGCATGGACGAACTGCTGGCCCGGCTGCGCGCGGCCGTGCGCCGGGCCGCCGTCTCCGGCGAGAATGCCGAGCCCGTGGTCGAAACCGCCTCCTTCACCGTCGATCTGGCCATGAAGAAGGTGACCCGGCACGGCAAGGATGTGCATCTCACTCCCACCGAATGGGGGATGCTGGAGATGCTGGTGCGCAACCGCGGCAAACTGGTGGGGCGGCGGGAGCTGCTGCGCGAGGTGTGGGGACCCTCGTACGCGACCGAAACCCACTATCTGCGGGTCTATCTCGCGCAGCTGCGGCGCAAACTCGAGGACGACCCGTCGCAGCCGAAACATCTGCTCACCGAGGCGGGCATGGGGTACCGGTTCCAGGCGTGAGCCCGGTGTAGCGGACCATGGGGTACATGTCATTCGAGGCGATCGTGTTCGATATGGACGGCGTACTGCTCGACACCGAACCCATCTGGGAGGAGGTCCGGCACGGCTATATCGATGAGCTGGGCGGCCGTTGGCTGTCCGACACCCAGGACCGGCTCATGGGTATGAGCACCGCCGAATGGGCCGCGTACCTGAGCACCGACCTGCTGGACGGGCGGCGCACGCCCGAACAGGTGGCCGAGGACGTCATCGACCGCATGAGCGCCCGCTACGCCGACCACCTGCCGCTCATGCCGGACGCGGTGGAGGCGGTGCACCGCATGGGCGAACGGTTCACCCTGGGCCTGGCCAGCTCGTCACCGCGGCGGCTCATCGACGTCGCCCTCGACCACATGGGCGTGACCCGGCTGTTCCGGGCCACGGTCTCGACCGAGGAGGTGCCGCGCGGCAAACCCGCCCCGGACGGCTACCTGGCGGCGGCCGCCCGCCTCGGCATCGTCCCCGAATCCGCCGCGGCCATCGAGGATTCCAGCAACGGCCTGCGTTCGGCGCACGCGGCCGGTCTCACCGTGATCGCCGTCCCCCACCCGCGCTACCCACCGGCCGCGGATGCGCTCGAACAGGCCGCCTATGTCGCCGACGGACTGAAGGAGCTGACCCCGGAACTGGTGTCGTCGCTGCGGCCCTAGCCCAGGCCCAGCCCGGCGGCTAGCCCAGGCCCAGCCCGGCGGCTAGCCCAGGCCCAGCCCGGCGGCGATGGGTTCGCCCGGCGCCGCGCCGGGCGGCACGGCGAAGAAGGCGCTGCCGGTGTGCTGGATGAATGTGTTCCTCCGGTCGGACGCGGCCAAGGCCCGCTGCGCCCGGATGAACTGGGCGGGCGGGTCGTTCACATAGGCGGCGAAGAGCAGTCCGGCGTCGAGGGAGCTGTGCCCGCCGTGGGTGTGGTTCGGGTCGGTGCCCTCCGGATGGCTGTGCGGGGCAACCGGTTCCGGCGCACCGCCCGCGTTCGCCAGCAGGGTGCCGTAGTCGTAGCTGTAGCCGCGGCGGAACATGGGGATGTCGTGGACCAGGCGGATATGGGCGTTGGCCGGGATGACCGGTGCACCGTCGGCGGAGCGGGCGTCGAGGTCCACCGGGTCGAATTCCCCGGCGCCGCCGAGCGGTGCGCCGTCGCCGCGCCGACGGCCCACGATGCGGTCCTGTTCGGCCAGCGGCACCATGTCCCAGTCGGCCGTCTGCATGCGGATCTTGCGGAACACCAGATAGCTGCCGCCGTGGAACCATGCGGGTTCCGAGGCGGCGTCCACCCGGACCGTGCGCGCGAACTCGGGCGTGCCGGGCCGCGCGTTGGCGGTGCCGTCCTTGTGGCCGAACATATTTCGCGGTGTTCCGCCGTCCTTCGGGCGGCTCAGGAAGCCGTGCTGGGTCCAGCGCATGCGCCCCAGGCCGGGTAGCCGCGCCCGCAGGGATCGGAAGGCGTGGCTCACCACCTGGGCGTCGTCGGCGCAGATCTGCACCAGGACATCGCCGTCGCACCACGCGGGATTCAGTGCGTCACCGGGAAATTCGGGTAGCGGCCACAGGTGTTCGGGTCGACGGTCGGCCAGCCCGAAACGGTCGTCGAAGAGTGCCGGGCCGAGGCCGAAGGTGAGGGTGAGCCGGGCGGGATCGAGTCCACTGGCGAAATCGGTGTGATTGCTGAAACCCGGATCGGCGCCGGCGGAGTCCGGCACCCGTCGGCCAGCGGTGAGCGCGACCGCGGTCTCCGTCCAGGCGGCGAGCAGCTCGCGCAGTACGCCGCGATCCGGACGCGCGATATCGCAGGCGAGAAAGAGCGCGTGCGACTGCGCGGCGGTCTCGATACCGGCCTGATACGGCCCGTGGAACGGCACGGTGGCGGGCTCGGCCACCCGTTCCGGCGCGCTCACCCGGCCCGCCACCACCCCGGCGCTCGCCGCACCCGCCGCCATGAGCGCGGAGCCGACGAGGGCGCGCCGGGAGAATCGGCCGGAATCACCCGAATTACTACTATCCGTAGTAGATCCATTCATGACACCGCAGCGTAGCCGCACGGAAGCCAACCTTCAATAATGCTGAAGGTGCCGCACCCGCCAACGCGCGCGGGCAACCACCCCCTCGTGCCCGGCGTGCGCGAAAATATCTCGGTGACCACCCAGAACGGCCAGCCCGAACCGCCACCCGCCAGCACCTCGATCATCGTGCTGACCTTGGCGCATCGCATCGAGGCCGAACTCGGCGCGGCACTGGCCCCACTGCATCTCACCGTCGCGCGCCTGGCGGTGCTCGGCCATATCGCCGCCATACCCGGCGCATCCTTCAGCGAACTGGCCCGCCTGGGCGGCATCAGCGTCCAAAGCGTGCACACCGCGGTGAAATCCATGGTCGCCGCGGGATTGGTGCGCGACCGCACGGCCCGCGCCGGATCGGCGTCGACCATCGAACTCACCGCCGCGGGTGCGCGCCTGCTGCGGTCCGCCCAGCAGGTGGTCGACGAGGTGGACGAGCGCCTGTTCGGGGCCGACGCGGACCCGTACCGCCGCCGCATCGGCGAGGCGGTGATGGCGGCCTTCCGCGCCGGGAACGGTTCCTGACCCCCTCGTTCCCGCGTCGGCGGTGAGCTTTCCCACAACCTTCAGCCTAACTGAAGGCAACTGCTAGGCTTCAGCCACCCTGAAGGTTGGAGTGATGCCATGCAGAAAGCCCTGCTGTCGATCCACGTGCTGGCCGGAATCGTCTTCGTCGGCGGTTCGGCCGTCGCCGCGAGCCTGTTCCCGCGCTACGCACCCGTCGCCGCCACCGCGGCCGGACCACCGGCTCCGGAACGAAACCCGGCCGTGGCCAAGGCATTTCACCGGATCACCGGAACCTACGCGCTACTGGCCCTGATCGTGCCCGCCGTCGGCATCCTCCTGGCCGCCGTGCAGGGCCGGATGAGCGAGATCTGGATCACCCTCGCCATGGCCCTCACCTTCACCGCGGGCGGCATGCTCGCCATCGTCATCCACCCCATGCAGCGCCAGGCCCTCGATGCCCCCGACGACGGGAAGCGCCTGCGCGCCCTCGGCATGCTCGCCGGAATCTACAACCTGCTGTGGACGGTCGTGGTCGTCCTCATGATCGTGCGCCCGGGCGCGGAATAGGAGCAACTCATGTCACTCGATCTCCCGGCGACTCCGCTGGCCGAGGCCGCGAACCGGCTGATGTTCGAGGCGCTGGAACCTCATGTGTGCCACCACAGCCTGCGCGGCTTCTTCTTCGGGCGCGCCCTCGCCGCCGCACGGGGACTCGCCCCCGGCCGGGACTACGACGAGGAGACCATGTTCCTCATCTGCGTCCTGCACGACATCGGCCTGGCCGAACGCGCCGACGGCAGACAGCGATTCGAGATGGACGGCGCGGACTACGCGGCCGAGTGGCTGGAAGGCCGAGGAGTCACCGACGAGCGCGTCGACATCATCTGGGACGCCATCGCCGCCCACACCACCGGCCTGAGCTCCTCGCCCGTCTACCGTCGCCGTCGCCCGGCCGAGATCTGGATCTCGGTCAGCGGCATCGGCATCGACGTGGGCGGCGGCCCGGACGACCTGCCGCCCGGCGTGGCCGACACCGTGCACGCGGCCTATCCACGGCTGGGCGGCAGCCGCGCCCTCACCGAATCCATCGCGCGGCAGGCGATCGCGAATCCGCGCAAGGCCCCGCCCGGCAGCCTGCCGGGTGAGATCCTGCGCCTGCGGCGTCCGGAACTGGTGCCGTTCACCTGGGACACCGTGCTCGACACCAGCGGCTGGCGGGACTGAGCGGCCGGTGCGGCGCAATGCGGCCGACCCGCCCCGCGTTCGGGATATCCGGATGGGTCCCGCCGGGCCCGCCACCGAGCAAATGGGAGGATCGTGTCATGTCCGAACAGACCGCCGCACCGCAGACCGCCGCTCCCGCCCTGGCCGCCGAACCGGTCGAACTGTGGGTGGAGCGCACCGGCACCCGCGCCTACACCGGCCGCAACAATCGCGGCGGCGAGGTGCTCATCGCCTCGCAGGGCGTGCCCGGCGCGTTCACACCCGGCGAACTGCTCAAGATCGCGCTGGCGAGCTGCACCGGACTCAGCGCCGACTTCACCCTGTCGCGCCGCCTGGGCGACAACTTCGACGCCACCGTGCGCGTCTCCGGCGACGCCGACCGCGAGAACGAGCTCTACCCCGAGCTCGACGAGTCCTTCGAACTGGATCTGAGCGAACTCGACGAGGAGTCCCGGCAACGGCTGCTGGTCGCGGCGCAGCGGGCCATCGACAAGGTGTGCACCGTGGGCCGGACCCTGAAGGCGGGCACCGTGGTCAACCTGTCGTTCACCGTCGACGAATGAGCGCCGACCCCGTCCGGCTCAGCGCCTGGGTGCACGGACGCGTGCAGGGGGTGGGATTCCGCTGGTGGACACGATCCCGGGCGCTCGAGCTCGGCCTCACCGGCTACGCCCGCAACCACCGCGACGGCAGGGTCCATGTGATAGCCGAGGGTCCGCGCCGGAATTGTGAGACACTTCTGGCGCTGCTGCGCTCCGGTGATACCCCTGGTCGGGTCGATCTCGTTGTGGAAGACTGGGGCGCCGCACAGGGCGGAACGGACGGATTCGAGGAGCGGTAGTGCGGGGTGGTCAGGGAGTCGAGCGGTGACTGACGAACATCCCGGCGGAACCCCGGACGCCTCCGACGACGACCGCCCCGTCGCCGTGCCCACTCCCCCGCGCGGCAGCGTGCAGCGGCAGGAGCCGGGCGTCACGCAGCCGCGCCCGCCGACGGTGGCCGAGGCGCGAGCGCGCGAGAAAGCCCGGCGACGAGCCGACGAACAGGCCCGGGCCGCCGCCGACGCCGAAGCGGCCAAGCAGAAGAAGCGGAAGAAGCTGCTCATCGGCGGTGTCGCCGTGGTGGGCGTGGCGGGACTGGTCGGCGGCGGCTATCTCGCCTACAGCGCGCTCACCGGGCCCGACATCACCGCCTACTGCACCGTCATCGTCGACAAGGGCGAGACGGTCGTGGTGGGCAACAACGGTGAGACCTACACCGCCACCCGGAACAACGAGGAGATCGTGGTACCGGACAAGTACTGCGAGGACGCCTCCCGCTCCAGCGGCGGTAGCAGCACCGGCGTCTTCATTCTGGCGGGCAACCAGTACCGCTACTACTACGGCGGCACGAACGCCATCGGCAAACCGCCGTCCGGCGGCACCACCGTGAAGCCCAAGGGCGCGGAGATCAAGACCAAGAGCGGCGCCACCATCCAGCGCGGCGGCCTGGGCACCCGGATCGGCGGCGGGTCGTAATGCGGCGACTGCACGGCGCCCCGCGCCCGGGCTGGAAGGACATCACCGCGGCGCAGGGGCTGGTGTACGGCTCGCCCGGCCGCGACGCCAGCGGACAGCCCCGCCCGTACTGGGACGAGTCGGTGCACTACGAATTCGACATGGACGAGATCCTCGCCCTCGAGGCGCAGGCCGAGGTGCTGCACACCATGTGCCTGCACGCCGTCGAACAGGTGGTGCTCACCGAGCGGTTCGCCGATTTCGGTCTGCCGCGGTGGAGCTGGGAACCCATCGCCGATTCCTGGAAGCGTTCCGACCCACACGTCTACGGCCGCTTCGACCTGCGCTACGACGGTCGCGGCCCGGCGAAACTGTTGGAGTACAACGCCGATACGCCCACCTCCCTGCTGGAGGCGGCGATCGTGCAGTGGCACTGGCTCACCGACACCCATCCCGACGACGACCAGTGGAATTCGCTGCACGAGAAGCTCGTCGAACGCTGGGGCGAACTGCGCGACGCCC
This sequence comes from Nocardia sp. CC227C, assembly GCF_030767025.1. Taxonomy (GTDB): domain Bacteria; phylum Actinomycetota; class Actinomycetes; order Mycobacteriales; family Mycobacteriaceae; genus Nocardia. Next base: position 183,691 of record NZ_JASITE010000008.1, read on the forward strand.
TGCCCGGCGGCGAACTGCACTTCACCTGGTCCAGCGCCGACGCCACCGGTGAGGACAATGTCACCACCGCGTACATGCAGGAGACCGCCGCCGAGGCCGGATTCGACACGGTCGCACTGCCGATCGAAGAGGTCGGCTGGGATACCGAACTGGAGCGCTTCGTCGATCTGGCGGAAGCTCCCATCGAGTCGGTCTTCAAACTCTATCCGTGGGAATGGGTGCTCGACGACGACTTCGGGCAGCGTGTGGTGGGCTCCCTGCCGCGGACCATGTGGCTGGAACCGCTGTGGAAGACGCTGCTGTCCAACAAGGCCATTCTCGCGGTGCTGTGGGAGATGTACCCCGGGCACCCGAACCTGCTGCCCGCCTACCTCGATGATCCGCACGAGCTCACCGAGTACATCCGCAAACCGAAACTCGGCCGCGAGGGCGCGAATATGACCATCGTCGGCGCGGGTCTGGAGGCCGCCACGGGCGGTGTCTACGGCGCGGAGGGCTTCGTGTACCAGTTGCTGGATCCGCTGCCGGAATTCGACGGTATGCGGCCGGTGCTGGGCGCCTGGATCGTCGGCGACACGTCGGCCGGACTCGGCATCCGGGAAACCGCCGGACTCATCACCGATGATGGGGCGGCCTTCGTACCGCACCGGATTCCGCGGTGAGCACCCGTCCGGTGCCCGAGTCCGTCCCCGCGCACGCTTTGACCAATCCCCGATCTGGAGGACATCGATGACAGCCACACTCGCGCTGGAAGCGAGCACGCTCGGCCGTGGCGTGGGGGCCATCCTCTGCTACGCCGTACTCGGCCTGGTGCTCATGGTGCTCGGCTTCCTCGCCGTGGATCTGACCACTCCGGGCCCGCTGCGCGCCATGGTCGCCGAGGGGCGGCCCAATGCGGTGCTGGTGAGCGCCAGCGGAATGATCAGCATGGCGCTCATCGTGGTGCTGGCCATCTACGCCTCGGCGGGCAAGCTGTCCGACGGCCTCGTCACGGCCGCCGTGTACGGCCTGGTCGGCATTGTGGCGCAGGTGGTTTCGGTGCGGCTGCTGGAGCTGGCGGTCGGCATCGACATCGGTGCGATGCTGAAGAACACCGATTACACGGCCGCCGCCTGGATGGTGGCCGCCGCCCACCTGTCGATCGGCCTCGTGGTCGCCGTCGCGATCCTCTGACACCGGAGTTCGTGGGCGGCCCGAGGCCGGCTGCGCTGCCGTGCTAGCGAATCCGGCTGTACTTCAGGAAAGCCACGCCGTCTTCGAACACCCGGCTGGTCAGCACTCGGAAGCGGGCCGCGTCGGGAAGCCTTGGGCTGGAACCGAACAGCGGACGGCCCCGCCCCAGCACGATCGGGTACAGCTTCAGGAAGATCTGGTCGATCTCCGGCAGCAGCGCCTGGGCGAGTTCCCCGCCGCCGCACAGCCAGATGCCGAGTCCCCTCTCCCGCTTGAGCTCCCGTACCCGGCCCAGCGGATCCGCGGAGATGAGCTCCACATCCGGGTCCGGGCTCTCCGGCAGCGCACCCGACACCACGAACTGGCGTAGATGCGCATAGGGACTCGAGGTGCCCGTCCGGACGCCGAAATCATGTGTCTTGCGGCCCATTACGACCGTATCGAAGGTGGTGCCGGACTTGTCGATGCCCAGCGCCTCCCGCACCTTGGTCGGCAATGTCTCCGGATAGTGCGCGGCGATCGCCGAACCGTGGTCACCGCCCACGGGGAAGAAATCGACCGAGCCGTCCTCGGTGGCGATGAATCCGTCGATGGTCGACGCGACGTAGTAGGTCAGTTTGCGCATTCGTCCTCCATGGCCGCGCAGTGCGGCCGATAGAAAAACGGTAGCGCTTGAAAGTGATCGCGGCGAGGCCGTCGGGCGGCCGGAGGGCAAGCCCCCAGTTCAGGGGCGGGGTCGGCTCAGGGACGGGGGCGGCGTTGGCAGCGCGGGCAGGAGAACGAGGAGCGGTTCATGAACTTCTCCCGGACCATGGGTGCGCCGCAGCGGCGGCACGGCTCGTCCTCGCGGCCGTAGGCGTTGAGCGAGCGCTCGAAGTAGCCGGACTGGCCGTTGACGTTCACATAGAGCGCGTCGAAGGAGGTGCCGCCGGCGAGCAGCGCCTCGCCCATCACGGCCCGCACCTCGGTCAGCAGACCGTGCAGGGCGGGCCTGGAGAGCTTGGCGGCAATGCGCTCACCGTGGATCCCGGCCCGCCACAGCGCCTCGTCGGCGTAGATATTGCCGATGCCGGAGACCACGGTCTGATCGAGCAGGACCCGCTTGATCTCGGACTGCTTGCGACGCAACACCGTCACGACCGCGTCGGGATCGAAGAGCGGGTCGACCGGATCGCGCGCGATATGCGCCACCGCGTCCGGCAGCGGCGTGCCGCCCACCTCGACCAGCGGGGCGAGCATCCAGCCGCCGAAGGTGCGTTGATCCACGAATCGCAGCTCACTGCCGGAATCGAGGGTGGCGACGATGTGGGCGTGCTTCTCCAGGGGCGCGTCGGCGGGCTGCACCAGCATCTGCCCGCTCATGCCCAGGTGCACGACCAGCGCGACATCGGGCTCGTCGAAGGTGAGCCACAGGAATTTGCCGCGGCGCTGCGCCGCCTCCACACGGAGACCGGCCAGCCGCGCGGCCAGATCGTCACCGCCGGGCACATGCCTGCGCACGGAGCGCGGGTGCTTGACGGTGACGGATTCGACGACGCGGCCCGCCACATGTCGGGCGAGGCCGCGTCGTACGACTTCGACTTCGGGAAGCTCGGGCATCAGGCCCCGGGATTTTCCACGGTCTCGGCGTGCAGTGACTGATAGGCGGCCCCGGCCGCCTTCTGCTCCGCTTCCTTCTTGGAGCGGCCCACGCCCTGACCGTACGCGCGACCACCGATCACCGCCGTGGCGGTGAACTCCTTGTCGTGGTCGGGCCCGGTCGAGGTGATCTCGTAACTGGGTACGCCGATGCCGCGCTCCGCGGTCAGCTCTTGCAGACTGGTCTTCCAGTCCAGCCCCGCGCCCATGCGGGGGCCGCGCTCGAGCAGATCCGCGAACAGACGCAGCACCACGCCGCGCGCGACATCGATGCCGTGCTGCAGGTGCACCGCACCCAGCAGCGACTCCATACCGTCGGCGAGAATGCTCGGCTTGTCCCGGCCGCCGGTGAGCTCCTCGCCCTTGCCCAACAGCAGGTGACGGCCGAGACCGCCCTCGCCCAGCCCGCGCGCCACCTCGGCGAGCGCGTGCATGTTGACCACGCTCGCGCGCAGCTTCGCCAGCTCACCCTCGGACTTGTCCGGATGTTCCAGGTACAGGCGCTCGGTGATGCTCAGACCGAGCACCGAGTCGCCGAGGAACTCCAGACGCTCATTGGTCGGCAGTCCGCCGTTCTCGTACGCGTACGAGCGATGGGTGAGCGCGAGGCGCAACAGGTCCGGTCGCACATCGACGCCGAGCGCCTCGAGCAGGCTGGTGTGGTCGGCTGAGTCGCCTACGGCGGGTACGTCCGCCGCGTCCTTGCTGGCGGTCACGGTTGCGCTACCGGAGGTCCGGGAATCAGATGGCAGCGGTGACCTGGCGGCCCTTGTAGGTGCCGCAGCTGGGGCACGCGATATGCGGCAGGGTCTTCTCGCCGCAGGCCCGGTTCGGGCAGGTGATCAGGGTAGGCGCGGTGGCCTTCCACTGGCTCCGGCGCGAGTGGGTGTTGGCACGAGACATCCGGCGCTTCGGAACGGCCACGACTACTTCTCCTCTGAATCTGAATCGGCTGACTGGTTTGCCCCGGTGCCGTCGGCACCGTTCTGCACGGCGAGGCTCGCGAGCTTGGCCCAGCGAGGGTCAAGTATCTCATGGCCGTGATCGGAACCCGCAATCGCCATCCGAACCCCGCATTCCGGGCACAGGCCCGGGCAGTCCGGCTCACACAGCGGCTGCAACGGCAGTTCCAGCCCGACGGCGTCGATGACCACCGGTTCCAGGTCGATCAGGTCGTCGACCAGACGGTGGATCTCGTCTTCCTCGGTGGTCTGCTCGGTCACGCTGTCCGGGTAGGCGAACAGCTCGGTGAGCCGCAACTCGATCGCGTCGGTGAACGATTCGAGGCAGCGCGAGCATTCGCCCTCGATCGGCGCGGAGACCGTGCCGGTGACGAGGACGCCTTCGGATACCGCCTGCAGGGTCAGATCCAGCTCGACCTGCGCACCGGCGGGGATGCCGACCATTTCGAGGCCGATCTTCGCGTCGGTGGTGACGGTGCGGCGCACCTGCTTCATCGATCCGGGAGCACGTCCGAGACTGCGCACGTCCAGCACGAAACCCGCGTCGGTCGCCTGACGACGGTGACGCGGATTGGAACCGGATTGGGCGGACATCACGAACTCACTCACGCTCGGTGTGGAATGGGCAACCACTCAACAATACGGGACGAGCCGGTGCGTGCCCAAATCCGTTCAGCGCCGGAAGTCGGCCGCGTAATCCGGAACGCTCGGCGCGGTACGCACCTGCGTGCGACCCCGGCCGACCACGCGCAGCGCGTTGTTCAGCGTGTCCTCGAAGTCGGCGAGCTTGCCGTCGACGTACTGGTCGCATTCCTCGCGCAGCCGGTCCGCCTCCGCCTGGGCGGTGTCGATGAGCCGCGCGGATTCGGCGTGCGCGGCGCGCACCACCTCGGTCTGCGAGACCAGGCGCTCCTGTTCGGCCTTGCCGTCGGCGACCGACCGGTCGTAGGACGCCTGTCCGGCCGCGGTCATCCGCTCGGCCTCGGTGCGGGCGCGGGCGGTGACCGCCTCGAATTCGGCCTTGCCCTCGGCCACGGTGCGCTCGGCCTCCTGCTCCGCCGAGCCGACGAGGTGATCGGCGTGCGCGCGGGCCTCGGCCACCATGCGGTCGGCGTGCGCCTTGGCGTCGGCCAGGATGCGGTCGGCTTCCTCGCGCGCGGAGGTGACCGTGTGATCGGCCTGCTGATTGGCGGTGGAGACGGTGGTGTCGGCGGCCGTGCGGGCATCGGTGACGATCTTGTCGCGGTGGTCGAGCACGTCCTGGGCGTCATCGAGTTCGCCGGGCAGGGCCTCGCGCACGTCGTCGAGCAGCTCCAGCACTTCGCCTCTGGGCACGATGCAGTTGCGGGTGGGCGGAATCCCGCGTGCCTCTTCGACTATGGCGACGAGCTCGTCGAGTGCTTCGAATACCCGGTACATACTGCTACCCCACTTTTCCTGCCGGACTCACGGTGCCACTCTCCGTTTCTGGCCAGTGTGCCCCGAGGCGCGGCTGTCAACTGTGTGCGACTCCGGCGTGTCGGTCACTGTTTCCTAGCGCACAGAGTGTCTCGCAGGCCACAGAATGAAGTGGAGGAAAACCCTCCGGTTGATGCTACATTTATCCGAGACAGCGCAGTCGCACCTGGCCCACCGGCTCCGGTTCGGCGAGTTCGATCGGAAGAGACCATGACCGTCCTGGATCTACCGCAGCGGGCCACCCTTCCCGCCGGAAACGTCCTCGCCGTCTACACCGACGGTTACCTCGCGCTGCGGCGCGGCTGGGCGCACTGGATCGGACAGCTCGGCTCCTTCCTGCGCGGCGAGCACGCCTTCGCCCAGTTGATCCGCTTCGCCCTGGTCGGCGGTCTCAGCAATATCGGCTACCTGATGCTGTTCGTGGCGCTGTACGGCAGCGGCGCGCAACTTGCCAATCTGGCCGGGTCGGTGGTGAGCACGGCCATGGCGAACGAACTGCACCGCCGCCTCACCTTCCACGCCTCGGAACGCGTGCGCTGGCACACCGCCCAGATCGAGGGCGGCGCGCTGGCCCTGACCGGACTGGCCATCACCGCGGGAGCCATCGCCCTGCTCGAGTGGACGGCGCCGCAACTGGGCGGCCCCGCCCAAGCCGCCGCGGTCCTCGGCATCACCGCCGGCGTCGGCACCCTGCGCTTCCTGACCCTGCGACTCTGGGTGTTCTAGCGGCCACCTCGTGACCGCACGCCGGTTCCGAGTACGCCCACCCCGCGCTTTCCGGATGCGCCCGCGACGCTGCGCAGCCGCCGACGCACCCGCGCACCCGACTGAGCCGCACGGTGATCGTCGGGTACGAGCCACCACAGTCCGAGAGCCGCGTGAGTCGGCGAAGCACACGCACCGGTTGGGCGTATCCGGCGGCTGCGTCCGTGCCGGTCGGTCGTATGGCTTGTCGGGGAGCCGGTCGGCGGCGGTAGCGGAGCCTGCTCGCGGTGCGGGAAATCGTGCTCCGGAAATCAGGGGAACCCGGGCGCGGTGTGGCGCGTCCAAGGAAGGCATAGCGGTTCGGAGCCGGTGCGGGCCGCTTCGGTTCCGTATCGCGTCGGCCGGTTGCCGGTTCGGTGCAGCGCCAAGGCGGTTCGGCGGCGGTGTGGTGCGGGGTCACCTCGGTTCAGTGCGATTCGGTTCAGTGCGATTCGGTTCAGTGCGATTGTCGGGAGGTTCAGCCATGAAGCGTTATGCGGGAAGCCGGGTCGGGCGGCGCGGCGGTGGGGTGTCGGGAGCGCCTGCGTGCCAGCGGGTTCCGGGGCGGGCCGGGGTGCACCGCGCGATCGTCCGCTCCGTCGACCGTCGGCGCGGCGCGTGAGCGCCGGGCCGGTGCACCGGCGACCCGAAGTGCTGCTGGCGGGGGTCGGGGACGACGAGATCCGGCGGCGGTGCGCGGGTGGCACGTGGCGGCGGGTGCGGCGCGGGGTGTACACCGAGCAGGCGGTGTACGCGGATCTCGGTGCGGCCGAACGACATCGGCTGTTGATCGAGGCGGCCGTGCCCGGGCTGTCGGTGGAGGCGATCGTGAGTCACCTGTCGGCGGCGGTGCTGTACGGGGCCCCGGTCCCGGTGGCGGAGCTGGAGCGGGTGTGCGTGACACGCAATCGGCGCAACGGCGGGCGGGTGCGGACCGACGTTCGGGTGCACTGCGCGCGGGTGGACCGCGTGGTCGAGCTGGGCGGGCTGGTGGTGACCACGCCCGCGCGCACCATCGTCGATCTCGCGCGCACGCTGCCGTTCGAGGCCGCGGTGGTGGCCGGTGACGCCATCGCCCGCCGATTCGGGGTCAGCGCCCTCGATCTGGAGGAAGAACTCGGGACGGCCAAGCGCCGCCACGGCTGCACCCAGGCGCACCGGGTGGCGGAGTTCCTGGACCCGCACAGCGCCAGCATCGGCGAATCCCGCAGCCGCGTCCTGTTCCGACACCTCGGCCTCCCGGTCCCGTACTCCCGCGGCGAGGTCTTCACCACCGGAGGCCGCCTGGTCGACCACGTCGACTTCTACTTCCCCGACACCGGCGTCATCGGCCTCTTCGACCAACACCGCCCCACGCGAGCCGCAGCGACCGACCCGGCAACAGCCCACGCGGCCGGAACCCACGTGGCGGCGGCCCACGCGTCAGGGCCCCACGCAGCGGGGACCCACGCGTCAGGGCCCCACGCAGCGGGGACCCACGCCACAGGGTCCCCGGCGACAGGGACCCGTGCGGCAAGGACCGATGCGGCAGCGAGCCGAGCGGCCATGCGCCGCGAGGAATCCCTGCGCGCCTTGGGTTTCCACGTGGTCCGCTGGACCGCCGCCGAACTCCCCTCCCCCGAGATCGGAGCCCGGGTCCGCGCCGCCCTCACCCGCGCCCGCCGCCTCAACCGCGCGGGCTACATCCACCAGGCGCCCCTCCCCACCCCACAACCCCTCACCATCCGCGCGCTGTAGCGCCGGAACACCCGCCCGCATCAGCGCCTGCGTCACCTGCAAGCCGAGTGCCGCAGCGCGGGTGCGTACGGCTGCCTGCCCCAATGCGCGGGCGGGCAACACAGTGACGGAGTGGGAGTGCCCGGGGTGCTGTCGGCGATCGCCGCGGAACGCTGACCGGCGGGGCGAGTCGTGTGCACGGTGCGAGACCCGCGCATTTCCAGCCGACCTCCCGGAACCGGTGGACTACCCGGTCGTGCGCCCGTGGGGCACGGGCGAAGTGCTCACTTGCGGCGTTCGGCGATACGGGCCAGCAGGCGCTTGTGGACCGGTTCGGGGAGGAGGTCGGAGACGTCGCCGCCGAGGGTGGCGACCTCCTTGGTGAGCGAGCTGGAGATGAAGCCGCGCAGCGGGTCACCGGCGATGAAGTAGGTGTCGACGCCGGTGAGCTTGCGGTTCATCTGCGCCATCTGCATTTCGTAGCCGAAGTCGGTGGCGTCGCGCAGGCCCTTCACGATGGCGGTGATGCCCTGCTGCTTGGCGAATTCGACGAGCAGGCCCTGCCAGCGCTCCACCCGTACGTTCGGCAGGTGCGCGGTGACCTCGCGGATCATCTCGATGCGCTCGTCGACGGTGAACATGCCCTGCTTGTTCGGATTCACCACGACCGTCACCACGACCTCGTCGAACTGCGCGGCCGCGCGGGTGATCACATCGAGATGTCCGTTGTGCACCGGGTCGAAGGACCCCGGGCAGATTGCTCCAGCCATGGGCCGACGCTAGCAGGCGCCGCTCACGACTGTGCCTCGTACTCCGCCAGGTCGATCCGGGTCTCCCCGTAGGTGCGGGCCTTCAGCGGATAATACCCTGCGGGCCAGGCGAGTTCCGGTGAGCGGCTGGAGCGTTCCACCACCACGAGCGCCCCGTCGGCCAGCCACCCGTTGGCGGCGAGCAGACCGAGATCGGCGATCACCCCGGTTACGTCCAGGGCGTACGGCGGATCGGAGAACACCAGATCGTAGGGCCCGTCGGCGGGCGGGGACGCCAGCACCGCCGCCACGCTCCCCTGCCGCAGTTCGGCCCCGGGCAGCCCGAGATCACCGATATTGCCCCGGATCACGCCGGCCGCCTTGCGATCCGACTCCACCAGCAGCGCCCGCGACGCCCCGCGCGACAGCGCCTCCAGTCCCAGCGCCCCGGAGCCCGCGTACAGGTCCACGACCCGGATCCCGTCGAAATCCAGCCGGGCGGCGAGCACGCTGAACAGCGCCTCGCGCACCCGATCGGAGGTGGGGCGGGTCCCGGCGGGCGGCACCCGCAACCGCCGCCCGCCCGCGCTGCCCGCGACGATTCGAGTCACCGGGGCACCCCGCGGACCGATGACATCGCACCGCCCTCGCGCGACCCGACACCATCTCCGCACCGAATCGCCGCCCGGCCGAGAGCGGCGAACGATACGCGGCGCTTCGCTGCCGTCGCCCGCGCACCGGCCGCTCGCGTCATCGGGCTCACTCCGCCGCGGCCTCGTTGAGGCTCAGCTCGATCAGCAGGTCGCCGCCCTCCACCTGCTGCACCTTGCCGATGGCGATGCGCTTGACCGTGCCGCCGCGCGGCGCGGTGATGGCGGCCTCCATCTTCATGGCCTCGATGGTGCCGATGGTGTCGCCCGGGGTGACGGTGTCGCCGTCGCCGACGGACAGGGTGACCACGCCCGCGAACGGGGCCGCGATATGCCCGGCATTGTTCTTGTCGGCCTTCTCGGCGGCGGGGACCTCGCTGGCGATGGAGCGATCCCGCACCATGATCGGCCGCAGCTGGCCGTTGAGAATGCACATCACGGTGCGCATGCCGCGCTCGTCGGGTTCGGAGATGGCCTCCAGGCCGATGAGCAGGGTGACGCCCTTCTCCAACTGGACGCGGTGTTCCTCGTCGTGGCGCAGACCGTAGAAGAACTGGTTGGCCGACAGCCCGGAGGTGTCGCCGTACTTCTCACGGTGGGCCAGGAATTCGGCGGTGGGCCCGGGGAACAGCAGCCGGTTGAGGGTGGCGCGCCGCTGCTCCGAGCTCCCGTTCAACCCGGCCTCGTCCTCGGCGGTGAGCTGGGTTTCCGGCTTGGCCGGGCCGCGTCCGGCGAGTGCGCGCGAGCGGAACGGCTCCGGCCAGCCACCGGCGGGCGTGCCCAATTCCCCACGCAGGAAACCGATCACGGAATCGGGGATGTCGTAGCGGCCGGGGTCGGCGGCGAATTCGTCCACGTCCACACCGGAGCCGACCAGCGCCAGCGCGAGGTCGCCGACCACCTTGGACGACGGCGTGACCTTGACCAGTCGGCCCAGCATGCGGTCGGCGGCGGCATATTTGGCCTCCACCTCCTCGAACTGGTCGCCCAGCCCCAGTGCGATGGCCTGCTGCCGCAGGTTCGACAGCTGCCCGCCCGGGATCTCGTGGTGGTACACGCGGCCGGTCGGCCCCGGCAGCCCGGATTCGAAGGGCGCGTACACCTTTCGCAGCGCCTCCCAGTACGGCTCCAGATCGCACACGTGCTGCAGGTTCAGCCCGGTGTCGTGCGGCGAGTTCGCCGCCGCCGCGACGATGGCCGACAGCGCGGGCTGAGAGGTGGTGCCCGCCATGGGGGCCGAGGCGCCGTCGACGGCGTCCGCGCCCGCCTGCCAGGCGGCCAGGTAGGTGGCCAGCTGTCCGCCCGGGGTGTCGTGGGTGTGCACGTGCACGGGCAGTTCGAACTCCCGGCGCAGTGCCGACACCAGCGTCGCCGCCGCCGGAGCCCGCAGCAGGCCCGCCATGTCCTTGATGGCGATGACATGCGCTCCGGCGTCGACGATCTCCTCGGCGAGCTTGAGGTAGTAGTCGAGGGTGTAGAGGTTCTCGTCCGGATTCGACAGGTCGCCGGTGTAGCTCATGGCGACTTCGGCGATGGCCGTTCCGGTTTCGCGCACGGCGTCGATGGCGGGCCGCATCTGGTCCACGTTGTTGAGCGCGTCGAAGATGCGGAAGATGTCGATGCCGGTGGCGGTGGCCTCGGAAACGAAAGCGCGCGTGACCTTTTCCGGATACGGGGTGTAGCCGACGGTATTGCGGCCGCGCAGCAGCATCTGCAGGTTGATATTCGGGATCGCCTCGCGCAGCGCGGCCAGCCGCTCCCACGGGTCCTCGTAGAGGAACCGCAGCGCGACATCGTAGGTCGCGCCGCCCCAGCATTCGATGGACAGCAGCTCGGGGGTCGTCCGCGCCACATGCCCGGCCACGTCCAGCAGCCCGTTGGTGCGCACCCGGGTGGCCAGCAGCGACTGATGCGCGTCGCGGAAGGTGGTGTCGGTGACCGCGACCCCGGGCCGCTCCCGCAGCCAGCGCGCGAATCCCTCCGGCCCGAGTTCCAGCAGCCGCTGCCGGGATCCGGGGGGCGGCGGCACCGTGAGGTCCAGGGCGGGCAGTTTGTCGTGCGGATACACCGTGGTGGTGCGCTGCCCGTGCGGCTTGTTCACGGTGACGTCGGCCAGGTACCGCAGGATCTTGGTACCGCGGTCGGCCGAGGAGCGCTGGGTGAGCAGTTCCGGCCGCTGGTCGATGAACGAGGTGGTGACCCGCCCGGCCCGGAACTCCGGATCGTCGAGCACCGCCATCAGGAACGGGATATTGGTCGTGACGCCGCGAATGCGGAACTCGGCCACCGCTCGGCGGGCCCGCGACACCGCGGTGGCGAAGTCACGGCCGCGGCAGGTGAGTTTGACCAGCATGGAGTCGAAGTACGCGCCGACCTCGGCACCCACGTTCGCGCCGCCGTCCAGCCGCACGCCCGCCCCGCCGGGTGACCGGTAGCCGGTGATGCGGCCGGTGTCGGGCCGGAACCCGTTGGCCGGATCCTCGGTGGTGATGCGGCACTGCAACGCCGCACCCCGGATCGTGATCGACTCCTGCCGCAACCCCAGATCCGCCAGGGACTGCCCGGCCGCGATGCGCAGCTGCGCCTGCACCAGGTCCACATCGGTGATCTCCTCGGTCACCGTATGCTCGACCTGGATGCGCGGGTTCATCTCGATGAACACATGCTTGCCGCGCTCGTCGAGCAGGAACTCCACCGTGCCCGCGCAGCTGTAGCCGATCTGACGGGCGAAGGCGACCGCGTCCGCGCAGATCCGGTCACGCACGGCCGGATCCAGATTCGGGGCGGGGGCGAGTTCGATGACCTTCTGGTGCCGCCGTTGCAGGGAGCAGTCGCGTTCGTAGAGGTGGATCACGTCGCCGTGCTGATCGGCGAGGATCTGCACCTCGATGTGGCGGGGGTTGATCACCGCCTGCTCCAGGAACACCGTCGCATCACCGAAGGCGGATTCGGCCTCGCGCATGGCCGCCTCGACCGCCTCGCGCAGCTGGGCGCGGTCGTCGACCTTGCGCATCCCGCGGCCGCCGCCACCGGCGACGGCCTTGACGAATACGGGGAAGTCCATGGTCTCGGCGGCCGTCAGCAGCGCGTCCACGTCGGCGGAGGGTTCGCTCGAGGTCAGCACCGGCAGCCCGGCGGCCTTGGCGGCGGCGATCGCGCGTGCCTTGTTTCCGGTCAGTTCCAGCACCTGCGCCGACGGGCCGATGAAGGTGATGCCCTCGCGGGCGCACGCCGCCGCGAGGTCGGGATTCTCGGAAAGAAAACCGTAACCGGGGTAGACCGCGTCGGCACCCGAGGTCTTCGCAGCCTCGAGAATTTCCTCGATCGACAGGTACGCGCGCACGGGATGTCCGGGCGTGCCGATCTGATACGCCTCGTCCGCCTTCAGCCGGTGGACCGAATTGCGGTCCTCATGGGGAAAGACGGCAACCGTGCCGATGCCGAGTTCGTATGCCGCGCGGAAGGCGCGAATGGCGATCTCGCCGCGGTTGGCGACCAGGACTTTGGAGAACATCCGCCTAAGGTACCTGCTCCCCGGACACCCTTCGGTCACGATGTCGGGTTCGCAGGAATCTTCACAACCGGAGTTAGCCCTCTTGCGAAGATGTGTTCATCGGGCCGATACAAACCGGCCCGGCTCCGGCCCCGTCGCGGGAGCCGCTCGCGCGGCGATATGCTCGGTTCCGCAATCGGTTCGCCGGACGGGAGCCCCCAGTCGGCGTCGAAACCGGATGCTCACCGCAGGTGAGTTCTTCCGGTGAGAGGGAACCCGGTGAGAATCCGGGACTGTCCCGCAGCGGTATACGGGAACGACCGCCGTACCACGCACTGGGTGCCACACCTGGGAAGCGACGGCCAGTAGGTCGGCCATCCGGCCGGAGCCCGTGAGTCCGAAGACCTGCCGACTGTGCCGGATACGCCGTATCCGGCGGCCTCCGCCTCGTGGATTGGGCGATGGACCGCATGTGCGTATTCGCATGCCGTTGGGTGTGCGCGTGGCACGGCTGTTCGCGCCCGCGGTGGTGGCCAGTGGCTCTGGAGCACTGGAGAAATATCCGTGACCAATACACCGACCTCGTTCACCGCCACGGTGCTCGGCATTCCGCGCATCGGGCCGAATCGGGAGTTGAAGAAGGTGACCGAGTCCTACTGGGCCGGTCGCATCGACGCCGACGCACTGCACACCGTCGGGCGGGAGCTGCGGGCCTCGCAGCTGACCGCGCTGAAAGACGCGGGACTGGATTCGATCCCGGTCGGAACCTTCTCCTACTACGACCAGATGTTGGACACCGCGGTGCTGCTCGGCGCGCTGCCGCCGCGGGTGGCCGATATCGCCGATCCGCTGGACCGCTATTTCGCGGCGGCGCGCGGCACCGACGCGGTCGCGCCGCTGGAGATGACCAAGTGGTTCGACACCAACTACCACTACCTGGTCCCGGAGATCGGCCCGGAGACCCGGTTCGCGCTGAATCCGGACAAACTGCTGGCTGAGCTGGCCGAGGCGCTGGAACTCGGGGTGCCCGCGCGACCGGTGGTGATCGGTCCGCTGACCTTCCTGAAACTGGCCAAGGGCGTCGGCGCGGAACCGCTGTCGCGCCTGACCGAACTGCTGCCGCTGTACCGCGACCTGCTGAGCCGCCTGGCCGCCGCGGGTGCGGAGTGGGTGCAGATCGACGAGCCGGTGCTGGTGACCGACCTGACCGCCGAGGAACTCGCACTGGTCGGCACCGTGTACAGCGAGCTGACGGCTGCGGCCGACCGGCCGGCCGTTCTGGTCGCCACCTACTTCGGGCACCCGGACGCCGCACTGCCGGTGCTGGCTTCCACCGCCGTCGAGGCGATCGCCCTGGACTTCACCGCCGGGACCACCGTCGAGGATGTGGCCGCGGTCCGGTCGCTGCGCGACAAGCTCGTGGTGGCCGGGGTGGTCGACGGCCGCAATATCTGGCGCACCGACCCCGACCGGGCGCTGTCCACCCTCGCCACGCTGCTCGGCAGCACCGGCGCGCTGGCGGTGTCGTCCTCCTGCTCACTGCTGCACGTGCCGTACACGCTGGCCGCGGAGCCGGGACTCGATGCGGCGCTGCGCTCCTGGCTCGCCTTCGGTGACGAGAAGGTCGCCGAGGTGCGGGTGCTTTCCACCGCCCTGCACGAGGGCACCGACCGGGTCGCCGCCGAATTGGCCGCCGCCCGAGCCGCACTGGCGAACCGGGCCGCCGACCCGCGGCTGCGCGACGACACCGTGCGGGCCCGGCTGGCGGCGCTGGGAGCCGACGCGACCCGTCGCGCGCCGGCGGCGGATCGGGCCGCGCTGCAACGGGATCGGTTGAACCTGCCGCTGCTGCCGACCACCACCATCGGCTCGTTCCCGCAGACGCCGGAGATCCGCAAGGCGCGCGCCGCCTTCACCAAGGGCGATCTCACCGCCGAGCAGTACACCGAGCGCATGCGCGCCGAGGTCGCGGATGTCATCGCGCTGCAAGAGAAGTTGGGCCTCGACGTGCTGGTGCACGGTGAGCCCGAGCGCAACGACATGGTGCAGTACTTCGCCGAGCAGCTCGATGGTTTCGCCGCGACCGTCAACGGCTGGGTGCAGTCCTACGGCACCCGCTGCGTGCGTCCGCCCATCCTGTTCGGCGATGTGGCACGGCCCGCGCCCATGACGGTGAGGTGGATCGAATACGCGCAGTCGCTCACCGACAAGCCGGTGAAGGGCATGCTCACCGGTCCGGTGACCATTCTGGCGTGGTCGTTCGTGCGTGACGATCAGCCGCTGGCCGACTCGGCGCGGCAGGTGGCGCTGGCGATTCGCGAGGAGACGGTGGATCTGCAGGCCGCGGGCATCCGCGTCATCCAGGTGGACGAACCGGCGCTGCGGGAACTGCTGCCGCTGCGGGCCGCGGCCAAACCGGAGTACCTGGACTGGTCGGTGGCCGCGTTCCGGCTGGCCACCTCGGGGGTCTCCGACGCGACCCAGATCCACACGCATCTGTGCTATTCGGAGTTCGGTGAGGTGATCGACGCGATCGCCGCCCTGGATGCCGACGTCACCTCCATCGAGGCGGCCCGCTCGCACATGGAGGTGCTCGACGACCTCAATGCGGCCGGTTTCGCGCTGGGCATCGGTCCCGGCGTCTACGACATCCACTCCCCGCGTGTACCCAGCGTGGCGGAGATCGAGCGTTCGCTGCGGGCCGCGCTGAAAGCCGTGCCCGCCGAACGGCTCTGGGTGAATCCGGACTGCGGTCTGAAGACCCGCGGGCCGGTCGAGGTGGAGGCCGCGCTGCGCAATATGCGCACGGCCGCGGATGCCGTGCGCTGAGCATGCGTGGCCCGGGCATCACCACGCCCGGAGTAGCGGAGGTCCGCGGCCAAGGCCGCGGACCTTCCCGCGTCCGAGCGGCCGGGCGCGCCGCTGTGCCGGACCCCGTCGGCGGTCACCGGTCCGCGAGGAAGTCCACTACGTCGGCGACCAGCCGCGGGTCCCTGATCGCACCCATGTGCGAGGCGCCGGGGTACACTCGCGCGCGAGCGCCCGGAATGCCCGCCGCGGTGAACTCGAGGTTGTCCACCGGATACGCCGCGTCCTTGTCACCGCCGAGAACGAGGGTGGGCGCGCTGATCTCGCCCAGCCGATCGGTGAGATCGAAGGCGTCCTCGGCGCGAATGAACGCCGCGGTGGCGGCGGGGTCGCGCGGCCGCGCCAGCGGGTCGAGCAGCCACGCCACCGCGCCCACCAGGCGCGCCGCCACCGGGTTCCGGATGGTTTCCCCCGCGATGTGGTGCATGCCGCGCCGCCCGGACTCGACGGCCCGTGCGTAGTTCAGCTGCGCCTCCCGCACGTGCGGCTCCAAACGGTAGCCGGAGGAGGCGACCACCAGTCGTCGCACGGCCTCGGGATGGTCGGCGGCCAGTTGCAGCGCGACCGATCCGCCCGAGCTGACACCGATCACATCCACGGGTTCGCCGAATTCCTTGTGCAGCGCCTCGGCGTGCTGGTCGGCGATATCGGCCATGGTGGTCCCCGCCGGGGTGCCGGGCGCGCGGTTCACCGCGTAGACGCGGAAGTGCCGGGCGAGCGGGCTCAGCGTTTTGATCTCCGACGTCCGCATCCAGCCGGTCGGATTGGCATGGTCGGGGGTGAACCAGCGCAGGAATATCAGCGGCCGACCGGAACCCAGCGCGAGATAGGGCAGGTTGTGCGCCAGCGCCCCCTCGGTGACGTCGAGTCGCGTGGACAGGTCAGGTTTCGCCATGTGTTCCTCCCGTAGGCCGAGCCGGAGCCGATTGTCCGCCGGATCCCAGCCTGCCGCAGCAGAAATGCGACCGTCCAAGACATACTCCTGCTCGCAACCAGAACTCCCGCTGCGCTGTCCCGGAAATCCCGGAGCGCCTACAGGCTTCCCACCGGAGCCGGAACACCGGCCGAGGGCTGTTCCGGAGCCGCGCTGTCCGGCTGCCGGAAGCCCGGCAGCCAGTCGTCCACCAGCGGGATCAGCACCTGGATGAGCGGGCCGATTCCGAAGGCGTAGACCAGAGTTCCGATGCCCACGCTGCCGCCGAGCAGCCAGCCGATGGTCAGCACCGTGGCCTCGATGCCGGTGCGGATCACCCACACCGGCCGACCGGTGCGGCGCACCAGTCCGGTCATCAGACCGTCACGCGGACCGGGCCCCATGCCCGCACCGATGTAGAGCACCGTCGCGACGGCGTTGACCACGACCGCGATCCCCATCGCGGCGATCCGCCAGCCCAGCCCGTGCACCTGCGGCAGCAGCCACAACCCGGCGTCCACGGCCACCGCGATGACCACCACATTGCTCACCGTTCCCAGACCGGGCCGCTGCCGCAGCGGAATCCAGGCCAGCAGCACCGCCACCCCGGTCACGGCGACCACCGCGCCGAAGCTGACCGGCACCCGCAGGTCCACGCCCTCATGGAAGACATCCCACGGGTCCAGCCCCAGTCCGGCTCGAATCATGACGGCCATCGACAGCCCGTAGAGCACCAACCCGACATAGAGCGCGATCAACCGTCGAAGCAACATTCGACCAGAATGTCGGCAACTGGTCTGCGAATACAGAGCCACTCCGCAATAACTGGACGTTTCCTACCCGCACGAGCACGGGCGACCGGCACCCTAGAATCGGTGTCATGACCGCGAACACGCCGCTGCGCTACCGACTCATCACCGGTCCCGACGACGCGACCTTCTGCGCCCGGGTCAGCGCACTGCTCGACGAGGGCTACCGGCTGCACGGCTCCCCGTCGATCACCTTCAACGGCGCCGCGGTGATCGCCGCGCAGGCGCTCGTCCTCGATCGCTGAGCGGGCGGGCGCGACGCGCCGGCAGTGACCTCGGCAAACGCTCCCGGTCGAGATTCCTGCCGCGGAAACGCCTCGGCGGCGGCGGGAACACGTACTATATGGGTCTTCATGTGGTTTGCCCATAAGTGGAGCAACGACCCTTTCTTCGCACGCTACGCACTCTCGGCGTGGCGCGAAAATACCTTGCAGTAGCAGATTTCGGGGAACGAACCCGCGCGAAATTGCGATGATTGCGAAGTCGTCTGGGTAGAGTGCCACGCGTGCGCAAGATGTATGCGGGTGCCCGACTACGGCGGTTGCGCGAGGAACGGCGGATGACCCAGGCCGCGCTGGCGAAGTCTCTGGACCTGTCCCCCAGCTACCTCAACCAGCTCGAGCGCGATCAGCGACCCCTCACGATCCCCGTGCTGCTGAAACTGAACTCGACATTCGACCTCGATGTGCAGTTCTTCGCCGCGGACTCCGATGCCCGGCTGGTCTCGGATCTGCACGAGGTGCTCGTCGAGGCCAGCGGCGGCAACTCCGCGCCGGTGGCCGAGGTCGAAGACCTCGCCACCCGATTACCCGAGGTCGCCAAGATCATCGTCGCCATGCACCGGCGACTACGGGCCGCCACGGACCAACTGGACCTGCTGTCCTCCAAGGTGGCCGCCCCCAGCGGAGCGCCCGGCGTGCCCATGCCGTACGAGGATGTGCGGGACTTCTTCTACGACCACCACAATCACATCGCACAGTTGGATCTGGCGGCCGAGCGGCTGTTCGAGGAATGCGGGCTCACCATCGGATCCTTGGACCGGCAGCTGGCGCGGGTGGCCGAGGAACGCGCGGGCGTGACCGTCCTGGTGCGCGGCGACGGGGCCGACCCGAATATCCCGAAACGTCACTACGACAAGGAAACCCGCACCCTCACCCTGGCGCGGCGGCTGCGCCCGGGGCAACGCGCCTTCCAGATCGCCACCACCCTCGCCTTCCTGCTCTACGGACAGCTCCTCGACGAGGTGCTCGACGAAACCCCTTCGCTGGTGGGCGAATCCCGCGCGCTGGCCCGGATCGGACTGGCCAACTACTTCGCCGGGGCGCTCGTCCTCCCGTACGGGAAGTTCCTGCGCAGCGCCGAGGAGCTGCGCTACGACATCGACCTGCTCGCCCTGCGATTCGAGGTCGGCTTCGAAACGGTCTGCCACCGGCTGAGCACCCTGCAGCGACAGGGACACCGGGGCGTGCCGTTCTTCCTGATCCGCACCGATCGCGCCGGAAACATCTCGAAACGCCAGTCCGCCACCGCATTCCACTTCTCCCGGGTGGGCGGCAGCTGTCCGCTGTGGGTGGTCTACGAGGCGTTCGCCAACCCGGGCCGCACCCTCACCCAGGTGGCGTCCATGCCCGACGGCCGCCGCTACCTGTGGATCGCGCGCACCACCAACCCCGCCCCGCACGGATTCGGCACCGGCCCCAAGGAATTCGCCATCGGCCTCGGCTGCGACCTGGAGTACGCCGACCGCCTGGTGTACTCCCAGGGCCTGCAACTCGACGACCCCGCCGCCGTCCCCATCGGCGCGGGCTGCAAGGTCTGCGAGCGCCCCGACTGCCCCCAGCGCGCGTTCCCCCAGATCGGACGCCCCCTGGCGGTCAGCGAGACCACCTGCACCGATCTGCCCTACCCGCGCCTGCCGCACTGAGATCCAGCCGGGGCGGTCCAACCACACGACGTCGCACGCCCGACGGCGGCGGTCTCGGGCGTCGTCCGGTGACGCCGGATGAGCCGGTGCGCGTGCGCACGACGGTATCGGCACCCTGGCGACGGGCGAACCACAGTGCGGCCCACCGGTCACCGGCCGTTGTGGACGGGCCAGTGCCGGTGCGGGAACCATCGATCGTGGGCAATGCGCTGCCGGGGCGTGCGGTCCGGTTCTAGACTGTGGGGGCTGCCCGACTTGCCCGAGCGGTCGTCGGGTCGGCCCTGTCGAGGGGGTGCAGCCGAATGATCAGCAGCAGAATCGTCGCCGCATTCGCCGCCGTGCTCGCGCTCACCGGCGCGCTGCTCACGGCGGGCGGCGGTACCGCCGAGGCGTACGGCCCGTGGTCATGTGCCCCCGACGATCCATTGCGGCCCACCGCGGAGCTGATCGGCACGTGGAACACCGCTACCATCACCGACCCGGCCGATCCCCGGCTGGACGATCCGCTCACCCAGTTCGAGCTGGAGGTGAACCTCACGGCGGCGATGGAACTCGGGCTCACGGTGTACTCCGAGCCGGTCGACGGCGTGTACTGGTCGGAGCGGACGCGCCAGCTCACCTACGAGCCCGCCCGGCGTTTCGAACTGGCCTGCACCGGTCGCGACAATCTGTGCTGGATCGCCGACGACCTGCGGGTGCGCTACAGCCAGGAGGCCGTGGTCGGCATCGAGTTCCTCCCGCCCAACGACGAGCGCGCCGATGGATTCCTCGTGCGGGTGCCGGGTGTCGAGCTGTCCCGCGTACACGACGCGCTGCTGGCGGATCCGACGGCGCGGGAGCGGCTCGGCGGCGGCTCGGTCACCGAGGACGGCACCCTCGTCCTCATCGCCGATCGTGCCGATCTCGAGGTGGCACGGACCTTCGTCCAGGGCCTGGGCGCGCAGTGGGACCCGGCCGTCGTCCGCTATGGCGACCGCCAGCTGGTCACGGGTTACTGCGTACCGGGCGTCTACTTCTGACGGCTGCTCCGACCAGAGTTTCGCGCGAGCTGCGTCGCGGCCCGGACACCCGCCACTGTCCGCCGCTACCTGGACGGTCCCGCCCGTCGCAGGCGCGCCGAACGCGGCCCGACCGCGTCAAGGCGGTCGAGTCGCGCTGCTGTCGCGGCACTCAGGCCGGTGAGTAGGTCAGGCAGTTCGCGGTGTGGTCGGACGCACCGAGACCGACGCGGATCTCCGGCGCGGTGCATTCGAGATCCTTGTTGTGCGTGCAGTCGGCGCGCTGGCAGGCGCCGACCATGGAGGTGACGCGGTCCAGCCCGCCTTTGCTGGAGAGCGGGATGAAGGTGGTGCAGTCGGCGTGGCCGTTCTCCCCGGCGACATTGATCGCGTAGGCGTGGCAGCCATCATGGTTGTACGAGCAATCGGTGACCGTACATTCGCTGACGTGAGGCATTTCCAATGTGGTCATGAATTCCTCCGTGCCGTTGGGCCCGTGGGCGGGCTGACCCACGGGGGATCCGCCAGTGATCCTATATCGGTTCCGCCCCGATAAACAGCAAGGTCAGCCTTGCCTGACCGCACCGGACACCATTCAGGCGTGTGCCGTCTTTCCGCCGTCGATCACCAGTTGCGCACCCGTGAGATAGGTGTGCTCGGGTGAGGCGAGCGTGAGCGCGAAGGCGGCGATCTCCTCCGGGGTGGCGAGCCGGCCGAGGCCCGGAACATTCGAACTGGCCCACTGTTTCAGGAACACCTGCCGCGCGGCGGCGGGCATGGCCTCCAAACCACTTGCCCGCCATACCAACTCGGTGTCCGTCGTGCCCGGTACCAGCGTGTTCACCCGGATGCCGTCGGCGGCGTAGTCCAGGGCGGCCGACTGCACCAGGCCGACCAGGGCGCGTTTGCTCGCGGTATAGGCGGCGCGATCGGCATCGGTGGCCAGCGCATTGCTGGAGGATGTCACCACAATGGTGCCACCCCCGGCGCGCAGCATATGCGGCACTTGGTATTTCATGGCCAGGAATACACCGCGCAGGTTGGTGCCGATCACGCGATCGAAATCCTCGGCGCTGTATTCGTGCAGCTTCCGCTGGATGGTGATGCCCGCATTGTTGAATGCCACGTCCAGACCGTTGTATTTCCGCACGGCGGTGTCGACGAATTCGCGAACCTCGTTCTCGACCAGTACGTCGGCGCGGATATAGGTGGCCTCCCCGCCCGCCGCGCGAATCTCGCGCTCCACCGCCTGACCGCGGTCGACCCGGCGGCCGCAGAAAGCGACCCGCGCACCCTCGGCGGCGAACTGTCGGGCCGCCGCCGCGCCGATGCCCGAGGTCGCCCCGGTGATCAGCACCACCTTGTCCTCGAAGCGTGGTCGCCCGGTCGGCGGCGTTCGGGGCGGATTGGAGTCGGCCCCCAGCGCGACTCCCCCGGCCAACCCGGCCGCGGCGCCGACCGCCAGACCGGAGGCGGTCAGGCCGAACAGTTTGCGGCGGTTGGGTTTCGAGGAGTCGTCGGCAGGGGGCTGGGTCTCGGTCGCATCGCTCATGCCGGCAACGATGCCCCGTCCGACCTGGCGGCGGATCCGACCGGCGGCTCGTCCCGGCGGCCGCGGGGAGGAGCCGTTTCCTCCCCGGGTAGGAGACGGGGCCGGGTACGAGCGGGCAGGATGTGAAGGGTGGTGGAGTCGAACGGAATGCGGCGCGGTATCGAGTGGGTACTCGATGCCCGGTCGATTCCGATCCGACTGGCGGTGCTGACCGCTCTCGCGGCCGGATGCCTGCTGCTGCTCTCCCGAACCACCGATCCCGTCGACTGGACCATCGCCCTGGCCTCGGTGCTGCTCACCGCAGGTGGGGTGCGATGGCCGCTGGCCACCTCGCTGACCACCACCGGCGTGCTCATGCTCGGCTTCGAATTCGGGCACACCGGCCCGGTGGTCGCCAAGGTCGCCGCCGCCATCGCGCTCACCGAACTCGCCGCGCGGCACCGGGGCCGGCGGCCGCTGCTCGGCGCGGCCGTGCTCGCGGGCGCGTACCTGCTGCATCCCGGTGAGAGCGTGGCCGCCACCGGCTATCGCGCCGCCGTCATGGCCGGACTGCCGCTGCTCATCGGCGCCCTACTGCGGACCGCGCGGGACAGCGCCGAACGCGCCCGACGCCATGCCGACGACCTGGCCCAGCGCCGCGAATCCGAGGTGGCCGCCGCGCGGGCGCTGGAACGCACCGCCATCGCGCGGGAACTGCACGACCTCATCGCGCATCACGTGTCCTCCACCGTGCTGCGGGTCGGCATCGCCCGCCACGCCCTGCCCGACGCTCCGCCCGCCGTCCTCGAGGTGCTCGACGATATCCACGCCAGCGGCAGGGAAACGCTGGCGGATCTGCGCAAGCTGGTGACCGTCCTGCGTGATCCGAACGGCGACGACGAATCCTTCCTCGCCCCCGCGGATCTGCCCGAGGCCATCGCCGCGGCCGTCGAGCGCGCACGGCGGCTGGGGATTCGGACGCACGCCGAAGTGGACGTCGGAATCACCGATGTGGACGCGCTCACCGGGCTGACGCTGCTGCGCCTCACCCAGGAGGGCTTGGCGAACACCGTGCGGCACGCGGGGGCGGGAGCGCACGCCACCCTCACGATCGTCCGTCATGACGAGAAGGTGGATTTCACACTGCGCGACCAGGGTTCGGCGACACGCACCGGCGGCGGCCCACCCGGCGTCGGCCTGATCGGCCTGCGCGAGCGCGTGGAGCTGCTCGGCGGCGTGTTCACGGCCGCAGCCGTGTCCGGCGGTTGGCAGGTCACCGCTTATCTGCCCACGCGGTCGCGAGTCGCGCCGTGACCGTCCGGGTGCTCGTCGTCGACGATCAGCAGCTGGTCCGCGCCGGGCTGCGCATGCTCTGCCAGACCGCCGGCGACCTCGAGGTGGTCGCCGAGGCCGCCACCGGAGCCGAGGCGGTCCGGCTGGCCGCGCGGCTGGCCCCCGATGTGGTGCTGATGGATCTGCGGATGCCCGGTATGGACGGCATCCGCGCCACCGCTCGCATTCTCGCCGACCGCCCGACCGCCCGCGTGGTCGTGCTGACCACCTTCGACGACGACGATCACCTCTACCCCGCACTCGCCGCCGGAGCCTGCGGGTTCCTGGTGAAGGACGCCTCCCCGGCAGAACTGCTGTCGGGCATCCGCCGAGCCGCCGCGGGTGACCACCCCTTCACACCGGATGTGCTGCGGCGCGTGCTGGATTCGGCCGTGACAGCCCGGACGGAGGCCGAGACCGAGCCCGCCCCCGCCGCATCCGTCGCCGACCTCACCGTCCGCGAGCGGGAGGTGCTCGACCTGGTGGCCGAGGGCCTGTCCAACAGCGAGATCGCGAACCGGCTGCACGTGGGCGTCACCACCGTCAAGACCCACGTCACGAACCTGATGGCCAAGACCGGCGCCGACAATCGCGTCCGGCTCGCCCTGCTCGGACACGGTCGGCGCTGACGGTCCGGTTGCCTACTGGTGCAAGGCTTTCGCGGTCGGCGAGTTCGGGGTCGAGCCGGGATCCGGGTAGGTGTGCAGCACCCGGTCGGCGGTGCCGGAGGTGGTGACCGTGAACCAGTAGTGCTCGTTCTTGAAGTGGTGCAGGCGGTGGTTGCGGCGGACGGCGCGATAGAGGCGGCCGGTGGGCTGGTAGTCGGTGTGCACGAGGTAGTGGGTCCACTCGTAGTTGAGGCCGAGCAGGCCGAGCACCACCAGGAAGGTCAGCCCCAGGCCGGGGCGGGGGAAGGCCAGCGCGGCAATCGCGACCAGGGCCGGGATCAGCCACAGGAAGGTCTGCCAGGGGATGAAGATCAGCTGGATGTCGCGCGGATCGCGATGGTGTTCACGGTGTTTGCGGGCCAGCAGCGAATCGACGGTGAGACGGCCGATCCGGCGGGGCCGCCAGTGCAGCACGCACACGTGGATGAGCCATTCGGCGAGCGGGAACAGCGCCAGCATCACCACCGGGACCAGCGCGTCGGTGATCCGCCAGTCCCCCACCGCGATCCGGGCCGCCAGCGCCGTCGCGAACAGGGCCGCGATGATCCACGGCGAGGGCTGACGCACGAAGAGCCGGAACGCATCTGGCAGGGAGAGACCGGCGCGCCGGGCGGACCGCGCCGCCCCGGCGGCCGGGCGGGCTCGGGCGGTGCGGTCAGGATCGTTCGGTGTCATGGGACGCCTCCTCGAGACGGCGGATCAATGTGGCGAATTCCGTTGTCGCCGTAGACAGCAGATCGGTGGCGGCGGCGCGGGCCGCGGTGCTGTCCGCCGCCGCGACGGCATCGGCGATGGCGCGGTAGCGGTCGACGCGGGCGACCTCGGCGGCCATGAGCACCGCGAGCGCCTCGATGGCGGGCTCGTAGACGGCGCGCAGATTGTTGTAGAGCAGCCGGTAGACGATGGAGTCGGCGGCATCCACCAGGTGATCCCAGAAGGCCAGCGCCACCCGCTGCCGGGCGACCGGATCCCGGTGGGCCGCCAGTTCGTCCAGGTCGGCGCGCAGTGCGGGCAGCACGGCCGCGCCGCCCCGCTCGGCCGCCAGTCCGGCCACCTCGCGCCCCAGCGCGGCACGGGCCTCCAGGATGCTGCGCAGCACCGCGTTGTCGAGCTCGCCGCGCCGGAAGAGCAAGCGCGGCAGCATATCCAGGCCACCGAAGCGGCGGAAGTCGCGCACGGTGGTGCCGCCGCCCTGGCGAACCTCGACGAGTCCGGAGTGCGCGAGCCGCTGCAATGCCTCGCGCACGGTGGGCCGGGAGACGCCGAGCGCCTCGGCGAGCTGCCGCTCGGCGGGCAGTGTCGCCCCCGGTGCCAGCTCGCCATCGAGCACGGTGTCGACGAGCTGTTCGAAGACCTCGTCGGGAACGGTTCTGCGATCGATGCGCTGCAACGCCATGCCCCGACGCTACGTCGATAATTGGTAAGAGGTCAAGTGGTCAGACCAATATTGCCCCGCCAATTCCCGCACGGATCGGGGAGATGCCCCCTAGATCTCCGGTTCGGCCGCCGTCCGCGTGGCCCCCGCCGACGCGGTCACCACACACACCACACCCGCCCACTGCCCGAAGTTCAGCACCTGCCCCAACACCAGCAGACCCGCCAGCGCCGCCACCGCGGGCTCCAGGCTCATCAGCACCCCGAACACCCGCGCCGGAATCTTGCGCAGCGCCTCCAACTCCACCGAATAGGGCACCACCGACGAGAGCATGGCCACCGCGAAACCCGCCGCCAGCACGGCGGGCTGCAACAGCGCCGCCCCCGCGTCCAGAATGCCGACCGGGGCCATCACAATGCCGCCGAAGGCCATGGCGAGCGCCAATCCGCCACCGCCGCTGGTACGTTCGCCGAGCTTGGCCGACAGCAGAATGTAGCCCGCCCAGCAAGCGCCCGCCGCCAGCGCCAGCAGCACACCCGACCACACCACCGCACCGTCGGAACGGGTGAGCAGGAAGACGCCGCCACCGGCGAGCAGCGCCCACGCCGGATCGATCCACCGCCGCGATCCGGCCAGCGCGATGGCCAGCGGGCCGAGGAATTCCAGCGTCACCGCCATGCCGAGCGGAATCCGGTCGATGGCCTCGTAGAAGCACAGATTCATCAGGGCGAGCACACCCCCGTAGGCGAGCACCACCGGAATCGCGCGGCGCTCGATGCGCAGCGCCGAACGCCACAGCACCAGCAGCACGATTCCGGCGAAACCCAGACGCAGGCTGACCGCGCCCGCGGGACCGGTGACGGCGAACAGCTGTTTGGCGAAGGCAGCGCCGATCTGCACGCTCACGATCCCGGCCAGCACCAGGGCGGTGGGTGGCACCCCACCCAGCCCCTGCTGCGCCACCCGCTGCCGAAACGGCCGGCGCTCCGGCGACTGCCACGCCCGATCGACGTCGATGGCTACCACGCTGTGTCCTCCGCTCCCCCGCCGTCCTCCACTCCCCCGCGCTTCTCCACTCCCCGCGCGCGGCCTCAGGATTTGGCCAGATACTCCAGCCGCTCGGAGTCCACGGCGGCATGCATCATGCCCGCCAGCCCCGGATGTGCGGTCAATCCCGGATCCGACTCGACCACCTCACGCGCCAATTGCTGTGCGGCGGTGATGACTTCCAGATCGTCGAGCAACGACAGCAGCCGCAGCGAGCGCGCGGTGCCGGACTGCGCCGAACCGAGCACATCGCCTTCCCGCCGCTGCCGCAGATCCAGCACGGCCAATTCGAAACCATCGGTGGTGGCGGCGACCGCCTCCAGCCGGGCCATGGCCGAGCCGACCGGATTGGTCTCGGTGATGAGCAGGCACAGACCGGCGTGCTCGCCGCGGCCGACGCGACCGCGCAGCTGATGCAGCTGGCTCACCCCGAAGCGGTCGGCGTCGACAATGGCCATGATGGTGGCGTTCGGGACGTCCACGCCGACCTCGACGACGGTGGTGCACACCAGCACGTCGATCTGCGCGTCGTTGAAGGCCCGCATGACGCTGTCCTTCTCATCGGCGGGCAGGCGGCCGTGCAGCAGGCCGACCCGCAGATCCGCGAGCGGGCCGCCGCGGAGCATGTCGTAGACATCCACCACCGCGTGCGTGGTCGAGCCCTCCTTCTCGGTCGCGGCCCTACCCTTCTTCTTGCCGTTCTCCTCTTCGTCGCCGCCGATGCGCGAACACACCACATACGCCTGGCGGCCCGCCCGCACCTCCTCGTGAATGCGCTCCCACGCGCGGTCCACCCAGGTCGGTTTCACCTTGGCGGGAACGACTTTGGTGGTGATGGGTGAGCGGCCGCGCGGCAGCTGGGTGAGGGTGGAGGTCTCCAGGTCGCCGAGGGTGGTCATGGCGATGGTGCGCGGAATCGGGGTGGCGGTCATGACCAGCAGATGTGGGCTGACCCCGTCCTTGGCCTTGGCGCGCAGCGCATCCCGCTGCTCCACCCCGAAGCGGTGCTGTTCGTCGACCACCACCATGCCCAGATCGTGGAACTCCACATTGTCCTGGATCAGCGCGTGGGTGCCGATCACGATGCCCGCCTCGCCGGTCATGGCGTCGAGCAGGGCGGCCTTCTTCTCCTTGGTGGACATGGAGCCGGTCACCAGCACGATCTTGGTGGCCTGGTCGGCCGCACCCAGCTCACCGGCGGCGCCGAGTTCGCCGAGCATTTTCCGCAATGACCGATAATGCTGGGCGGCAAGCACTTCGGTCGGGGCCAGCATGGCGCACTGGCGGCCGTTGTCCACCACCTGGAGCATGGCCTCCAAGGCCACGATGGTCTTACCCGAGCCCACCTCGCCCTGGAGCAGGCGATGCATGGGGTGGGTGCGCGACAGGTCGGCGGAGATCTCCCCGATCACGGTGCGCTGCCCCTCGGTCAGTTCGAAGGGCAGCTGCTTGTCGAAGGCGGCGGCGATACCGTCCGTGCGGGGCGGACAGGCGCGGGCAGTGCGGCCCTCCACGTCGTGGCGGCGTTCGGCCAGCACCAGTTGCAATGCCAGCGCCTCGTCGAAACGCAAACGGCCCCTGGCCTGTTCGATATCGGACTTGTGCTCGGGCAGATGGATGAGGCGTAGCGCGTCCGAGACCGCGATCAGGGCGTGCTCGGTGCGCAGCTCCTCCGGCAGCGGATCGTCGATGGGGTCCAGCTGGTCGAGGACCTGCCGGATACAGCGCAGCAGATCCCAGCTCTGCACCTTGGCGGTGGCGGGGTAGACCGGGATGAACTCGCGTTCGAAGAACGAGACATCCACGCCCCCTTTGCCTTTGGCGGTCTGCGCCAAGCCGCGCAACGCGCCGCCGCCACGCACCGTGGTGAGACTTTCCACGGTGCCGTCGCCGGAGTCCGGCAAGATCAGGTAGTCGGGATGGGAGAGATTCCAGCGATCGGGCCGCCACCAGTGCACGGTGCCCGACATCATGGCCTTGACCCCATCCTTGACCAGGTATTTCACCTTGTCGCCATTGAAGAAGGTGATGTCCACCGGGCGCGGGCCGCCCGTGTCCAGGGCCACCTTGAGCAGGCTGCCGCGGCGGTTCTTCATCGGCCGCAGTTCGGTTTTGGCGACGCGGCCCATCACGGTGATGTGCGCGCCCTCCTCCGGGGCCTCCTCGGTGAGCGGCTGGCCCTGGGTGGCGTAGCGCAGCGGATAGTGGCGCAGCAGATCCTCGACCGTGTGCATGTCGAACGCGTCCGCCAGCGGCTCGGCGGCTTTCACGCCGAGCACGTGGTCGAGCCGGTCGGCCAGTGTCGCCATCTATTCCACCCCGATCTGCACCAGATCCCCGGCCTGACCGCCGGGGTACACCACCACCTCCACGCCCGGGAACCCGGCCGTGATGTGCTCGGTCAATTCCTCCGCCAGCCCGGCGGGCGCGGGCGCGCCGAGCAGCATGGTGACCAACTCCCCGCCGAGACCGAGCATCCGGTCCAGCAGGGTGCGCGCGGCGGAGCGCACATCCGGATCGATCACCACCACATCGTGGCCGACGAGCCCGAGCCCGTCGCCGGCTTCGCACGTGCCGACGATGGTGAGGGCCCGTTCGGCGGCCACTCGCAATGCGCCCCAGCGGGTCACGGCGGCCGCCTCGGACATGGCGAACACATCGTCGGCGGCG
Source organism: Nocardia sp. CC227C (assembly GCF_030767025.1). GTDB lineage: Bacteria > Actinomycetota > Actinomycetes > Mycobacteriales > Mycobacteriaceae > Nocardia. Next base: position 212,409 of record NZ_JASITE010000008.1, read on the forward strand.
GAGCGGCCCGCATCGTGCATGGCCAGCGCCGCCAGCCCCTGCACGGTGGAAGCGCACGGCAGCATGAGCACATCCCGATGGCCGTCACGGGCGGCCACACTCACCGCGACCAGTTCGTGCGCGGGCAGCGCGCCGTTCGGCAGTACCAGCACCTCGCGGTGCGGGAGGGCACGAATCGCGGCCAGCAGCTGCTCCGCGGTGACCTCACCCTCCAATACCGTGGCCCCGGCGTCCTCGAACAGCCGCACCGCACCCGAACCCGAAGTCACGGCCAGGATTCCGCGATCCGCGGGCCCCGCCGACGCGTGCGCCGACACCGCCAGCGTCTCGATCCGGATCCGGCTCAGCGCCCCCGCCGCCAGTCCGGCCTCCACCGCCGCCCCGGCATCGGCACAGTGCACGTGCGCCGACCACGCCCCGCCCCCGTCCCCCACCACGACCACCGAATCGCCCAGTCCGGCAAGCGCTTCGCGCAACCGCCCCGCCCGCCGCTCATCCGTCCGCGTCAGCAGGTACATGACCTCGTACTGCGGCACGGGCACGGCCGCGCCGGGGTCATCGGCCGCCGGGCGGGCAGCGGGCCGGACGGCGCGATTCGCCACCGCGGGGCCGGAACTCCGACCCGCCGCGCCCGCATCGGCCGATCCGCCGCGGTCCGGCGGGCGGCGGACGTACGCCGGGCGCACCGGCATGCGCCCGCCGGTGGCCGCGACGAGTTCGTCCAGCAGCACCAGCAATCCGCGTGCGCCCGCGTCCACTACGCCCGCCTCGCGGAGGACGCCCAGCAGGGTGGGGGTTTCGCCGAGCGCCTTGGCAGCGCCGTCCGCGGCGGCCAGCGCCACGGCGGGCAGCGAGTCCTCGGCGCAGTCGGCGGCGTGTTCGGCGGCCCGGTCGAGGATGGTGAGCATGGTGCCCTCGACGGGCGAGCTCAGCGCCTCGCGCACCAGCACGGCGGCGCGGCGCAGCGCATGCCGCAGCGATTCGGCCGTGAGCGGACCGGCGGTCACGGCCTCGCCCATACCGCGCAGCACCTGGGAAAGGATGATGCCGGAATTCCCCCGCGCCCCGACCGTCGCGGCCCGCGCCATGGCGACGGCGACCGAGTGGGCGCTGGGCCCGGCGCTGTCGGTCGTCGACCGTTCCTGTCCGGTCTCCGCCTCCGCCGCCCGCACCGCCGCCCGCATGGTGGTCAGCAGATTGTTGCCGGTGTCGGCGTCGGCCACCGGGAAGACATTCAGCGCGTTGATCTCGTCGCGATGCCGTTCGAGTCCTTCGAGGCAGCGCTGCCCCCAGCGCGTGAGCGCGGCACCGTCGAACACGTCCCCTTCCCCGGGCACCGTCACCGTCCTTCCACCACGTCATGGCCTGCGAAACCCCCGGCCGCCAGCCTAGTCGCCCACCCCGACAACTCGCCGACCTCCGATGTCGCGACCCCCGTCGATCACCGGTCCGGGTAGCGGCCGGGGACTATCGTGCGATGTGACACACATCACCGAGGCCAGTTGTTCGGAGGCGATCATGCGCTCGAATCGATCAGTACCGCTCTGCTCGGCCGTGGCCACCGCGACCACAGCCACCGCCGTCGCCCTGGCGGCACCGGCGGCCGCCGCGCCCGGCGGCCCCTTCGCCACCCTCTATTCCCTCACCAACGGCCCGTGCGTCGCCGTCGTCGACTCCTCGGTGAAGGGCGACGCCTACCCCGGTTCGGCCGCCTTCACGGTGGCGGCCGATCTGTACGGCGTCGGATCCTGCCAGCTCACCGTCACCCTGCACTGGCGCAACGAGTCCACCGGGCAGACCGGGACCAAATCCATCACCCCGCACGGCCCCGGTTTCTGGACGAACGACGGCAAATCGGCCATCTTCTCCCCGGGCTACGGTGAGATCGTCGGCTGGGTTACCGTCGACCAACCCCATATCGGACAATCCGGTGAGGTCGCGTTCACGGTGACCCCGCTGTAGTGGACGATCCGGGGGGCAATTGGACATCGCCGTCACGAGGTGGTTACTCTTGCAGGGTTGCCTCACGCGGGGCACCGGTCCTGCCCTCTCAGGCATCGGCCCGCGTTCGCCAGCCACCTGCTGGCGGGCACGTCCACGACATTAAGTTTTCGGACACGTCGCCTCGTGCGGCGCGTCCCCACATGACATGAAGGAGCTCGCGACTATGGCTGCCGTCTGCGACGTCTGCGCCAAGGGCCCCGGCTTCGGTAAGTCGGTTTCGCACTCGCACCGGCGCACCAACCGTCGCTGGAACCCGAACATCCAGACCGTGCGCGCGCAGGTTGCCCCCGGCAACACCCGCCGCATGAACGTGTGCACCTCCTGCCTGAAGGCGGGCAAGGTCGTCCGCGGCTGATTTCTCAGCAACCCACAGCGTCCACGCCCCGGAGCCCGTCACAGGGTGATCCGGGGCGTTGTCGTCGGTAGGGTGGTGTCGCGCACACGACAGGGGGAGGAAGTGAAGCGCTGGCAGGTGCTCCCGCTGGGGGCCGAGCACGTACACAGCCTGGCCGAATGCCATATCGCCTGCTGGCGTGAGGCGTACGCGAACCTGGTTCCCGCGCAGGTGCTCGACGCCTTCGATGTCGACCGGCGCGCCGAGCAGTTGGAGAAGCAGCGCCTGCGCTATCCGGAACGCACGGTGGTGGCGGTAGCGGGCGACGCCGTCATCGGCTTCGGCAGCGGTGGCCCGTCGCTCGACGAGTCCGCGCCCACCCCGCGCGAAGTCAATGCCCTGTACGTGCGCGCCGCCTGGTACGGCACCGGACTGGCCCACGATCTGATGCGCGCCGTCCTGGTCCCCGATGTCGACACCTCGCTGTGGGTGTTCGAGGAGAATCCACGCGCACGGACGTTCTACGGCAAGTACGGCTTCGTTCTCGACGGCGGTCGCCGCGCGGAAGCCTTCAGTCCGGCCCTGGAAGTGCGAATGGTGCGGCACGCCGCAGCGTTACCGCACCATTCCTAATCAATGGCTGTCCTAATCAATGGCTGCCGCACCGACGGCTACTCCGCACCGCCGATGCACTGCACCTGCTGGCTGATCGACTGCACGAAGCACGCGAGCGTCGAGGTCGTTCCGGACGACAGCGACGAGGCGCTGTTGGTGTCGAAGATGCTGCCGACGGGTGTGGCCTCCGACGGCGTGGCGGCCGGGGCGGTGTAGGGCTCCAGCGTCAGCGGCGCGGCCTGGGCGGCGGGGACGGCTGCGAACGCGGCACCCACGGCGAGGGCGGCGACGACACCGCGGGCGGTCTTTCTCTGCATGCATTTGCTCCTGAATAGGCTCTGGCGGGTGGTACACCCCTCACGGCAGACGCCAGTCCACCGGGGCGGCCCCTAGGGTACCGAGCAATTCGTTCGTACGGGAGAACGGACGAGAACCGAAGAATCCGCGCGAAGCGGACAGCGGTGAGGGATGGGCGGATTCGAGGTACGGCGTGGACCCCAGCATGGGCTTGAGCGTGGCGGCGTCGCGACCCCACAGAATCGCCACCAGGGGCTGGTCCCGGGCCACCAGCGCGCGAATCGCCTGCTCGGTCACTGCCTCCCAGCCCTTGCCGCGATGCGAGGCTGGCTGCCCCGGCGTCACGGTGAGCACGCGGTTCAGCATGAGCACGCCCTGATCCGACCACGGCGACAGATCACCGCAGGACGGCGTCGGGTGGCCGAGGTCCTTGGAGTATTCGGAGAAGATGTTGGCGAGGCTGCGCGGCACCGGCGAAACATCCGGAGCCACCGAGAAACTCAGGCCCATGGCGTGGCCGGGCGTGGGATAGGGATCCTGCCCGACGATCAGCACCCGCACCTTGTCGAACGGACGCTGGAAGGCTCGTAGCACGTTTTCGCCCTTGGGCAGATAGCCGCGTCCGGCGGCGAGTTCGGCCCGCAGGAATTCGCCCATGGCGGCGATGCGGTCGGCGACCGGCTCGAGGGCCTCGGCCCAGCCCGAATCGATGACCTCCGACAGTGGTTTGGCACCCATGTCCGGATAACATACGGCGCGCGGATTCACGGCGAAACCTCACCCACCCGAAGCGAACGACTCCCACCCGGCGGGTCCGGGCCGGGGCGCGCCGTCGACGGTCACGCCCGACCCCGTGCCGACGCGGCCGATCGGCTGCCAACCTGCGGGAATGCTCTCGGGGTCGCGGAAGGTGGCCGCGAAGGCGTGGTCCTCGCCGCCGGTGAGGATCCAGTCGAGCGGATCGGTGTCGAGGGCGGTGGACACCGGATCGAGGGCCGGGTCGCGCAGCGCGGCGGAGTCGAGATCGATGGCAACACTGGAAGATTGGGCGATATGCCCGAGATCGGCGAGCAGCCCGTCGGAGACGTCGGTGAGCGCCGAGACCGGCGCGGCGGCGGGCAGCTCCCGTACCGCACGGTAGGTCGGATGCGGAACACGATGGGCGGCAACCACATTCGCGAACGGTTCCGGGTCGATACCGGCGCTGAGCACCGCCAACCCGGCCGCCGACCAGCCCAGCCGCCCGGCCACCGCCACCACATCGCCGGGGCGGGCGGTCGACCGCAGGATCGGGTCGCGGTGCGGATCGCCGAACGCGGTCACCGAAATCACCAGCTGTGCGCTGCGCACCATATCGCCCCCGGCGACGGAACCGCCGCAGCGCGCGATCTCCGCCCACATGCCGTCGGCGAGATCGCGCACGAAATCCACCCGGGTCTCGGCCGGGCAGCCCAGCGCCACCACGAACGCGCTCGGCGTGGCCCCCATGGCCACCACGTCGGCGGCGTTCTGGGCGATCGCCTTGCGCCCGATATCGTATGCGCTCGACCAGTCCAGCCGGAAGTGCCTGCCCTCCACCAGCATGTCGGTGGTCACGACGAACCTGCCCGTCGGTGCGGCCACCACGGCGGCGTCGTCGCCCGGCCCCAGCAGCACGCCCGGAGCCTGCTCCCGCCCGGCGTTCACCGCCGCGATCAGCGCGAACTCCCCGAACTCGGCCACCGTCACCGGCTCGGCGCGGTCCGCACGCTCCGGCGCGGCACCGCCGCCACCGGGCATGGCGCTCCCCCCGATTCCGGCCGCGGCGGGCCCGCCGCTTCCCCGCGCGGCAGGCCCGCCGACGTCTCGATTGCTCCTGCCGGTGATGACGGTCTCCTTACGGCCGAGTGCGCTGCGGGTGGTGGACCAACCGACGGTACCCTCGTCCCTGCACTCGCAGACCACCAGCCGGACGCCACCGCCCGGCCGAGCAGATCGAGGATGTCGGACCGGATGAGCAAGGACACGCACGGGAACGAGACGGAACCCACGTCCGCCGAGCAGTCGGCGCGACCCGGCGATCCCGACAGCCGGTCGCGGGGCGAGCACGCCGACGACACGGCCGCGCACGACTCCGACGCGGCACCGGCACGAACCTCGCTCGGTAAGTCCCACGACCCGGTCGACGAGCCCGACGACGACACGTCCGAGGTCGCGGCCGACGAGTCGGGTGCCGTGGTCGGAGAATCGGACGGCCCGGCAGCCGAATCGAGTGACACGGGCCGCTCGCCCGCACTCATCGCCACGGCCGTCGCGCTGCCCATCGCGCTGCTGGTGGGTGTGATCGTGATGGCGGTGGTGGCGCGGCAGAACGTGACGCGGGAACCCCTGGCGCTCGGGTCGGTGCCCGCGCCCGGGGCCGACGGACCGGCGTGCACAGCCCTGCTGCCCGCGCTGCCCGGGGACATCGGCGACTACACCACCTCGGAGCTGGTGGAGCCCGCGCCGCCCGCCACCAAGGCATGGCAGCTGCCCGAGGGCGGGGAGCCGATCGTGCTGCGCTGCGGGCTGGATCGGCCGCTGGAGTTCCACCGGGCGTCGCCGTTGCAGGTCGTCAACGGGGTGAACTGGTTCGCGGTGCGCGACGAGACCAGCGGGGTGACGTCGGGGACGTGGATCGCGGTCGACCGGGGCACGTATATCGCGGTCACCATGCCCGACAGTGCGGGTCCGACTCCACTCCAGGAGATTTCGAACGCGATCACCGACACGGTTCCGGCGCAGCCGCTCGATCCGGGCGAGCTGCCGAACTAGCTGCCGAAAGCCGACCCGCTCAGGGCTTGGCGAATCGGGCGGTACCGGAGCGGCACCCTATCGCCCGCACGGTCAGCGCAGCCCGGTGCCGCGCGCCAGCGCCGTCTCGATGAGCGTACTCACCAGCGTCGGATTGTCGATGCCGGTGGCCTCCCACATGCGCGGGTACATGGAGATGGAGGTGAAACCGGGCATGGTGTTGATCTCGTTGATGACCGGACCGTCCGCGGTGACGAAGAAGTCGACGCGGGCCAGCCCCTGGCAGTCCAGCGCCCGGAACGCCTGGACCGCCAGCTCGCGGATCCGCGCCGCCACATCGTCGTCGAGCTTGGCCGGGACATCGAATTCGCAGACGTCGTCGATGTACTTGGTGTCGAAGTCGTAGAATCCGGGCCCCTCGGCGGCGGGATCGGCATCCGGCATCCGGATCTCGGCCACCGCACTGGCTTCCACCCGGCCGTCCGGGAATTCCAGTACGCCACACTCGACTTCGCGCCCCACGATCCCGGCTTCCACGATCACCTTCGGATCGTGTTCGCGGGCGGTGGCGACGGCGGCGTCGAGATCGTCCCAGGCGACCACCTTGGTGATGCCGATGGAGGAACCGCCCCGTGCGGGCTTGACGAAGACCGGCAGTCCGAGCCGACGCTTGTCGGCCTCGCTCAGGGTGGGCGCACCGGGCCGCAGCACCACCTGGGTGCCGATGGGAAGTCCTTCGGCGGCAAGGAGTTTCTTGGTGAACTCCTTGTCCATACCGGCCGCGCTGGCCAGCACGCCCGGACCCACATACGGAACACCGGCCAGTTCCAGCAGCCCTTGCAGGGTGCCGTCCTCACCCCAGGGGCCGTGCAGGACCGGGAACACCACATCCACGCTGCCGAGCAGCTCGCCACCGCCGACCGGCACCAGCTGCCCGGACCGGCTGGGGTCCACGGCCAGCGTGAGCGCGGTCCCCGTGGACGCCTCGACCGCGAGCTCCCGCGCCTTGCCGCTCAGCTCCCGCGGGTCCCTACCACCCAGCACCCAGGTGCCCTCGCGCGTGATCCCGATCGGAATCGGCTCGTACCGTTCGGGATCGAGGCTGCCCAGCACGGTGCGAGCCGATACGCACGACACGCCGTGCTCATTGCTCCGCCCGCCGAACACCACCGCCACCCGGATCCTGTTGGTCATGCCCGGAACCGTACCCGGTCACCGATGACGCTTCGGTTACACGGGTGACTCGCCCGGCTCTCGAACCGGACGCCAACGGTGCCGCACCGGGCCGTGGACCGCGGCGCGCCCGATCAGCGGCGGTGTCACTCCGACTTGAGTCGCCGCCCGAGCAGCTGCCCCACCGCCTCCGAGGCCGACAGCCCCGCGTGGCAGACCCGGTGCACGGCATCGGTGAGCGGCATCTCCACCCCGGTCCGCTCCGCCAGCGCACGCACCGAGGTGCAGGACTTCACGCCCTCGGCGACCTGGCCGTGGGTGGCCGCCTGGGCGGTCTCCATGGTGCCGCCGGAGCCGAGGACGTAGCCGAACGAGCGGTTGCGCGACAGCGGGGACGTGCAGGTGGCGACCAGGTCGCCGACTCCGGCCAGACCGGCGAGGGTCACCGGTTCCGCGCCGAGGGCGACGCCGAGCCGGATGATCTCGGCCAGCCCGCGGGTGATCAGGCTGGCGATCGAGTTGTCGCCCAACCCCATGCCGGAGGCGATACCGCACGCCAGGGCGATGACGTTCTTGCACGCGCCGCCGATCTCGCAGCCGACCACATCGGTATTGGTGTATGGCCGGAAGTAACCGGTGGCGCAGGCCCGCTGCACCGCCTCGGCGCGCGCGGCGTCGCTGCACGCGACCACGGTGGCGGCGGGTTGGCGGGCGGCGATCTCCTTGGCCAGATTCGGCCCGGACAGCACCGCCACCCGACTCGGGTCCGCGCCGCTCACCTCGGCGATCACCTGGCTCATACGCAGCAGCGTGCCGGTCTCGATGCCCTTGGCCAGGCTCAGCAGCGTCGCGTCGGCCGGAATATCGGTCTTCCACGCCGCGAGATTGGTCCGCAGCGACTGCGACGGCACCGCCAGCACCACGATATCCGCGCCGTCCAGGGCGATCCGGTGGTCGTCGGTGGCGGCGACGGGCGGCAGTTCCACATCGGGGAGATACCGGGGATTGCGGTGCTCACCGGCGATCGCCTTCGCGACCTCCGGTCGCCGGGCCCACATGGTGACCTCGGTTCCCGCCTCCGCCAACACCTTCGCGAACGCGGTCCCCCACGAACCCGCTCCCAGCACCGCTGCCCTCGTCATCAGACCAATATATGCACCCGCCGCGCCCAGCCGGGTCACACCGCCACACCCGGGAACATTCCCGCGCGCTCACCGCTTGGCATTCCAGAGCGGTGGTCGCGTCCGGGCGTTCACGAGGCGTTTACCGCCACCGCCGCGCGTCGGACAACCATCGAGTGGGAGGATTCGGGCATGCGCTCGTTCGTGCACGCCGTCATCGCGGTGAAGAGTCTCGAGCTCGCCAAGAGCCGACTCGCCGACCGGCTGCACCCGCACGACCGGCCCCGCCTGGTGCTGGCCATGCTCGCCGACACCGTCGACGCGGCCGCCGCGACGCCGGAGATCGGTTCGGTCACGGTCGTCACCCCCGATCCGCGGGTCGCCGATCTGGTGCGCGGGCTGGGGGCGCACGTCCACCCCGAGCCGCCAGGCCCGGATGCCGGGCAGTCCCCCGCCGTGACACTCCGCGCCCCCGCGACACCACTCGATGCCACGCCGGACCCGGCCGCCTCCCGCACCGGAGGGGTACCGCGGCGCGCGGAAGCGCCCCGCCCCCGCGCGCGGGGCGAGCGACTCCGCGCCGAGCCGCACCGTCAGCCGGCGGGAGGCAGCCACTCCGGCGGCCCGGCCCCGCTCCATACCGCCGGATTCGACCCCGTCCCCCCGCGCGGGGGACTGAACGCGGCCCTGTCCGCCGCCGCCGACGCGGTGCGACGCAGGCACGGACCGGTGGAACTGCTCGCCCTGCAGGCGGACCTGCCCGCGCTGCGGCCCGCCGAACTGTCGGGAATGCTCACCGCCGCACCCGGGAATCAGCGCGCGGTGGTGGCCGACCACACCGGGACCGGCACCGTCGCTCTGCTCGTGCGCGACGGATCCACCCCGCTCGCCCCGCTTTTCGGCGCCGACTCCGCCCGCCGTCACATCGCCGCCGGTGCGGTGGCGTTGCTCGGCGACTGGCCCGGGTTGCGGCAGGACGTGGACACCGCCGACGATCTGGGGCGGGCGATGGCACTCGGCGTGGGCGTGAACACCCGTGCGCTTCTGGGTGAACTCGGTATGGCGCTTCCGGGCGACGGCAAACATTCAGTGGACCGCATGGGTCCGCCGGTGCGACGACCGGCGTGATCTGCGCTGCAATGGGCGGTGTCGGACAGGCGAGCCCCTCGGCAGATAGGGAATGATCGTGAGTGTGAGCGATACGGAAACCGTCAAGCAACCGCCGCAACTTCCCGCGGCCCCGCCCGCGGCGACCCCACCGCCCACGCAGTCGAAGCTGCCGCAGGATCGCTACCTCAATCGGGAACTGAGCTGGCTCGATTTCAACGCCCGCGTGCTGGCCCTGGCCGAGGACCGGTCACAGCCGCTGCTCGAGCGTGCCAAGTTCCTCGCCATCTTCGCCTCGAATCTCGACGAGTTCTACATGGTCCGCGTGGCCGGTTTGAAGCGCCGCGCCGAGACCGGCCTCTCGGTGCGCTCCGCCGACGGCCTGTCCCCCACCGAGCAGCTCGACCTCATCGCCGCCCGCGCCCAGGAACTCGCCGACCGCCACGCCCACGTCTTCCTCGACTCGGTGCTGCCCTCCCTCATCGAGGAGGGCATCGCCATCATCGGCTGGGCCGACCTCGACGACGCCGAGCGCGAACGCCTCTCCGGCTACTTCACCGACCAGGTCTTCCCGGTCCTCACCCCGCTCGCCGTCGACCCGGCACACCCTTTCCCCTACATCTCCGGTCTCAGCCTCAATCTGGCCGTGACGGTGAAGGATTCGGAGACCGGCGGCGAGCACTTCGCCCGCGTGAAGGTGCCCGACAATGTGGACCGGTTCGTGCGGGTGCGCCGCTCCAACCCGGCGCGGGACGTCAACTCCCCCAGCGGATCCGCCATGGCGGCCTTCCTACCCATGGAGGAGCTTATCGCGGCGCATCTGCCGCTGCTGTTCCCGGGAATGGAAGTGGTGGAACACCATTCGTTCCGCATCACCCGCAATGCCGACTTCGAGGTGGACGAGGACCGCGACGAGGACCTGTTGCAGGCCCTGGAACGCGAACTCGCCCGCCGTCGCTTCGGATCCCCGGTGCGGCTGGAGGTCTCCGACGATATGACCGAGCACATGCTCGATCTGCTGCTGCGCGAGCTCGATGTCGATCCCGGCGACGTCATCCAGGTGCCCGGCCTGCTCGACCTGTCCTGCCTGTGGCAGGTGTACGGGGTGGACCGCCCGCACCTCAAGGACGCGCCCTACGTGCCCGCCACACCCCCGGCCTTCGGCGAACGGGAAACGCCGCGAAACGTTTTCGCCGCCCTGCGCGAGGGCGATGTGCTGGTGCACCACCCCTACGACTCCTTCTCCACCAGCGTGCAGCGGTTCATCGAGCAGGCCGCCGCCGATCCGCAGGTGCTGGCCATCAAGCAGACGCTGTACCGCACCTCCGGCGACTCCCCCATCGTCAACGCCCTCATCGACGCCGCCGAGGCCGGTAAGCAGGTGGTGGCGCTGGTGGAGATCAAGGCCCGCTTCGACGAGCAGGCCAATATCAAGTGGGCGCGCGCCCTGGAGCAGGCGGGCGTGCACGTGGTCTACGGCCTCATCGGCCTCAAGACGCACTGCAAGACCTGCCTGGTGGTGCGCCGCGAGGGCGCGACCATCCGCCGCTACTGCCATATCGGCACCGGCAACTACAATCCCAAGACCGCGCGCCTCTACGAGGACGTCGGATTGCTCACGGCCGCACCGGAGATCGGTGCGGACCTCACCGATCTGTTCAATTCGCTGACCGGTTACTCGCGCAAGGCCAACTACCGGAATCTGCTGGTGGCCCCGATCGGGGTGCGCGCCGGGATCATCGAGCGCATCGAACGCGAGATCGAGCTCGCCGAGCAGGGCCGGCAGGCGCGAATCCGGCTGAAGGCCAACGCCATCGTGGACGAACAGGTGATCGACGCCCTCTATCGCGCCTCCCAGGCGGGGGTGCCGGTGCAGATCGTGGTGCGCGGCATCTGCGGCCTGCGCCCCGGCGTGCCGGGGATGAGCGAGAACATCGAGGTGCGTTCGATTCTCGGCCGGTACCTGGAGCATTCCCGGGTGCTGCACTTCCAGGCACAGGACGAGTACTGGATCGGCAGCGCCGATATGATGCACCGCAATCTGGACCGGCGGGTGGAGGTCATGGCGCAGGTGAAGGACCCGCGCCTGGCGAAACAGCTGGGCGAGGTCTTCGATTCCGCGCTGCACCACGACACCCGCTGCTGGGTGCTGCAATCCGACAGCAGTTGGCTGGCGCGGCCGGATACCTCGGTGGCGGGCGAGCAGGTGCGCGACCACCAGGAACACCTGATGCGACTGCGACGTCCGGATCGCCGGTGAACGGCGCGCGTACCGATATGACCGAAGGCACCGCGACCGCGGAGAACGGCAACGGGATCAACGATCCCCGCGTGACACCCAATATCCTCGCCGCCGGTGCCGTGCTGTGGCGGCACGACCGCTCGAGCGGGCTGGAGATCGCCGTGGTGCACCGGCCCAAGTACCAGGACTGGTCACTGCCCAAGGGCAAGCTGGATCCCGGTGAGACCCCGATGGTCACCGCCGTGCGCGAGGTGGCCGAGGAAACCGGCCTGCAGTGCCGCCTGGGCCGCTATCTGGGGCATGTGACCTATCCGATTCCGGGGCATCGCAAGCTCAAGCGGGTGTACTACTGGGCGGCCGAGGTGGTCGACGGGGCGTTCTCCGCCAATTCCGAGGTGGACGAGCTGCAGTGGCAGCACATCGACAGTCTGATGGATCAGCTGTCCTATCCGATGGACCGCACCGTCGTGCGCAGTTTCCTTCGGCTGCCGGCCGATACCTCCACCCTGCTGGTGGTGCGGCACGCCAAGGCCGGGCGCAAGGAGCGCTTCACCGGCCCGGACGACGAGCGGCCGCTCGAGAAGGCCGGTCGCGCCCAGGCCGCTGCGCTGGTGCCGAATCTGCTCGCCTTCGGCGCCGGCGAAATCCACTCGGCCCCACCGCTGCGCTGCGTGCAGACGGTGGCCCCGCTCGCCGAGCGGCTGGGCGTCGAAATCGTCCGGGAGCCGTTGTTGTCCGAATCCGGGTACGCACGCGACCCGGACGCGGCGCTGCGGCGGGCCGTGCGGCTGGTTTCCGAGGACACCGTTCCGGTCATCTGCAGCCAGGGCAAGGTGATTCCGGATCTGCTCGACCGCTGGGCCGGGCGCGACGGCGTGGTGCTGCCGCCGGCACGCAATCGCAAGGGCAGCGTGTGGGTGCTGTCGCTGCGCGGAGGCCGGCTGGTGGCCGCCGACCACCTCGACCGGGCCCTCACGATCGATATCGGACGTTAGACCGAATTCGGTGTGCCGCTGGCGGATTTAACGCCGTCAGCGGCGTATTCGGCCGGCGGAGATACGACCTCCATTTATACGGTCATCCGACCATTCCATCCGGAGACTTTTTCGCCGTCACAACCGCCTCATTCCGGCACACCGGCACCATTTCGCGCCGTCACGGGCCCATTTCGCGTCAGGGCTAGCGCAATTCACCGCGGGGGCGGCCCACCCGGCCGAGAACCCCGCTCCGACAGGCCGATCCGGCCCCTGACGGGGCGATCTTCCCCCGACCGGCCCGATTCCCCGCCCCGGCAGGCGAATCCGGCCCCTGACATGCGAAACGGCCCGGGCCGATGGCCGGGCCGTTTCGCATATGTCGTCCCACTGCGTAGCGCAGTTCCTCCGCTGGACGCTATCCCCGTCAGCGACGGGCAGTGCGCTTGGCGGTGGTCTTCTTCGCCGGCGCCTTCTTCGCGGTCGTCTTCTTGGCCGTGGTCTTCTTCGCCGCAGTTGCCTTGGCAGTGGTCTTCTTTGCCGCCGTCTTCTTGGCGACCGGGGCCTTCTTCGCGGTCGTCTTCTTGGCGGCGGTCTTCTTGGCCGTGGTCTTCTTGGCGGCCGTCTTCTTGGCGGGAGCCTTCGACGCGGCCTTCTTGGCCGTGGTCTTGGCCGGAGCCTTGGTGGCGGTCGTCTTCTTCGCCGCGGCCTTCTTGGCCGTCTTCTTGGCGGCCGTCTTCTTGGCGCCGGCTGCCTTGCCCGACACCGGGGCGGCCACACCGCGTTTCACGGCCGGGCCGCTCGCGGCGATCTTCTGCTTACCCGCGATGATCGCCTTGAACTGCGCGCCCGGACGGAACGCGGGAACCGAAGTCGGCTTGACCTTGACGGTTTCGCCGGTGCGCGGGTTACGGGCGACGCGAGCGGCCCGCTTGCGCTGTTCGAAGACACCGAATCCGGTGATGGTGACGCTCTGGCCTTTGTTCACAGCGCGCACGATGGTGTCGACCATCTGCTCCACTGCCGCAGTAGCCGTGCGCCTGTCAGTACCCAACTTCTCGGTCAGAACATCGATCAGTTCCGCCTTGTTCATTGAATCCTCCGCAGACTAAATGGCCCGTCGTCGGACCGACTAGGTACCACGTTAAACCTTCATTGGGCAAGAGTCTATGTGCCACGCCAAAATTCATGTGGCGTGGCACACGCCCAGCAACCTGGTTTGGGAGGGTTCAGCTAACGGTTCCCAATGATTACGTCTGCGAAATATGGGCCGGAATCGTGGTCGGTTTCCAAGCTGGCCTTGCCTTTTCGTAGGCGTCGATCTCATCGCAGCGGCGCAGAGTGAGACCGATGTCGTCCAGCCCTTCGAGCAGGCGCCACCTGGTGTAGTCATCAATATCGAACGGCAACACAACGGTTCCCGCGGTCACCGTGCGCGCCTCGAGGTCGGTCACCAATTCCAGGCCGGGCTGTTCCTCGAGCAACTTCCAGAGCAATTCGACATCGTTCTGTGACATTCGAGCGGCCACCAGACCGCCCTTGCCGGCGTTGCCCCGGAAGATGTCGGCGAAGCGGGAGGAGATCACGACCCGGAACCCGTAGTCCATGAGCGCCCAAACCGCGTGCTCTCGTGAGGATCCGGTACCGAAATCCGGACCGGCGACCAGGACACTACCCCGCTTGTAAGGGTCGGTGTTCAGAATGAAGTGCGGATCCGTTCGCCAGGCCGCGAACAGACCATCCTCGAATCCGGTTCGGGTGACGCGCTTCAGATACACGGCCGGGATGATCTGGTCGGTGTCGACGTTGGACCGGCGCAGCGGAACGCCGATCCCCTTGTGGACCTTGAAGGCTTCCATCGTTTACTCCTGAAGTCTGGTGAGAAGGGGCCGAATCGGTGCCGGATCAGTTCAGATCGGCCGGTGAGGACAGGGTTCCGCGCACCGCGGTGGCCGCCGCGACCAGCGGCGAGACCAGATGCGTGCGGCCACCCTTGCCCTGGCGGCCCTCGAAATTGCGGTTCGAGGTGGAGGCACAGCGCTGACCGGGCGACAGTTGGTCGGGATTCATGCCAAGGCACATCGAGCACCCGGCCTGCCGCCACTCCGCGCCGGCGGCGGTGAAAATCTCGCCCAGACCCTCCTTTTCCGCCTGCGCCCGCACCCGCATGGAACCCGGGACGATGAGCATCCGCACACCCGGCGCGACCGTGCGACCCTTCAGGACTTCCGCGACCGCGCGCAGGTCCTCGATCCGGCCATTGGTGCACGAACCCACGAAGACGGTGTCGACGCTGACCTCGCGCAGCGGCATCCCCGGGGTCAGATCCATGTAACGCAGCGCCTTCTCGGCCGCCTCGCGCTCGGACTCGTCGGGGATATCGGCCGGAACCGGCACGGTATCGCCCAGCGGCGACCCCTGACCCGGATTGGTGCCCCACGTGACGAAAGGTGTCAGCGTCGACGCGTCGATACGCACCTCGGCGTCGAAAACCGCGCCCTCATCGGTCTTCAGGTCCTCCCAGGCCGCCACGGCGGCATCCCAGTCCGCGCCCCGCGGGGCGTGCGGGCGGCCCTTCAGGAATTCGTAGGTCACCTCGTCGGGCGCGACCATGCCCGCCCGGGCACCCGCCTCGATCGACATGTTGCACATGGTCATCCGGGCCTCCATGGACATGGAGCGCACCGCCTCGCCGCGGTACTCCAGCACGTAGCCCTGACCGCCGCCGGTGCCGATCCGCGCGATGACCGCGAGAATGACGTCCTTGGAAGTCACGCCCGGCGGCAGCTGGCCGTCGATATCGATGGCCATGGTCTTGAACGGCCGCAGCGACAAGGTCTGCGTCGCCAGCACGTGTTCCACCTCGGAGGTGCCGATACCCATCGCCAGCGCGCCGAACGCGCCGTGCGTGGAGGTGTGCGAATCACCGCACACCACGGTGGTTCCCGGCTGGGTCAGTCCCAGCTGCGGTCCGACCACGTGCACGATGCCCTGGTCCAGATCGCCCATCGGGTGCAGCCGGATGCCGAATTCCGCGCAGTTGCGGCGCAGCGTCTCCACCTGGGTGCGCGACACCGGATCGGCGATCGGCTTGTCGATATCGATGGTCGGGACGTTGTGGTCCTCGGTGGCGATGGTGAGATCCGGGCGGCGCACCGGGCGGCCCGCCTGTCGGAGGCCGTCGAACGCCTGCGGACTGGTCACCTCGTGGACCAGGTGCAGGTCGATGTAGATGAGATCGGGTTCGCGCTGTTCGCCCTCACCCGCGCCGCGGACGACGACGTGCTGCTCCCAGACCTTCTCCGCCAGAGTGCGTGGCCGGTGGGCCATATCTCCATCACCTTTCGATAGACATCGCCGCGCCCGGGCTGGTGGCGCGGTCGTAGCGACTCGCGGGCCGTCGGGGAGTCGAGTTGCAATTCCCAACATACGAGACGCTAATATCGTTCTATGAGACAGCATAGCGGTATCGGGGTGCTCGACAAAGCCATGGCGGTGCTGACCGCCGTCGCCGAGCAACCCTGCGGCCTCAACGAGCTGTGCACCCGCACCGGCCTGCCCCGCGCCACCGCGCACCGGCTGGCCGTCGGCCTGGAGGTGCACCGGATGCTGGCCCGCGACAACCAGGGCCTGTGGCGACCCGGACCCGCGCTGTCGGAGCTGGCCACCACCGCCAGCGACCCCCTGCTCGACGCGGCCGCCACCATCCTGCCGCGCCTGCGCGAGATCACCGGGGAGAGCGTCCAGCTCTACCGCCGGGACGGCAATGCCCGCGTCTGCGTGGCGGCCATGGAACCGGCCGCGGGGCTGCGCGACACCGTGCCGATCGGGGCGCGCATGCCGCTCACCGCGGGTTCGGCCGCCAAGGTGCTGCTCGCCTGGGCCGACGCCGATCTACAGCGCACCGTGCTGGCCGACGCCGTCTTCGGCGAACGCGCCCTGGCCGAGGTCCGCCGCCGCGGCTGGGCACAGAGCGCCGCCGAGCGTGCGGCCGGGGTGGCGAGCGTATCGGCCCCGGTGCGCGACGCCGCGGGCGCGGTGGTCGCCGCCGTCTCGGTATCCGGACCCATCGACCGCATGGGCCGCCGCCCGGGCGCGCGCTGGGCCGCCGATCTGGTGGCCGCCGCCGAGGCCCTCCACAAGCGCCTCTGACGGGCGTTCGAGGCTCCGACGGGGGCGGGGGTGCGCGGCGGCCTCACAGCCGCCACAGCGCCCACAATCGCCTCTACGGGATCACCGGTCACACGACCGGTACCACCGCGCCAGCGGTGTGACCTGGCCCATACGCCGTAAAGTACAGTCGCCGCATGGGAGTTAACCAACGCGCCGCGATCGTGATGACAGACCAGGAGATCACCGATTTCCTCGCGCGCAGTCGCATCGCCACCCTGGCCACGCTCGGCCCCACGGGCATGCCGCACCTGACCGCCATGTGGTACGGCCTGATCGACGGCCAGATCTGGTTCGAGACCAAGGCGAAATCGCAGAAGGCCGTCAATCTGCGCCGCGATCCGCGGGTCACCGTGCTGGTCGAGGCCGGCGACACCTATGACCAGCTACGCGGTGTGTCCATCGAGGGACGGGCCGAAATCGTCGACGATCCCGAGGCGCTGTTCCGGGTCGGCGTCAGCGTGTGGGAGCGCTACACCGGGCCCTACAGCGAGGATATGAAGCCGTTCGTGGAGCAGATGCTGAACAAGCGCGTGGCGGTGCGCCTGGTGCCCGACCGGGTGCGCAGCTGGGATCACCGCAAACTCGGCATGCCCGCGATGCCCTTGGGCGGTTCAACCGCGAAAGCCTTGGACTGAGAATCTCATTCGGCACGCCCCGCGCGACACGAGAAAACAGTGAAAGGCCCCCAACCGAGGTTGGGGGCCTTTTCTTGTAGTCCCGACGGGATTTGAACCCGCGCTACCGCCTTGAGAGGGCGGCGTCCTAGGCCGCTAGACGACGGGACCAGGATGGTTGCGAACAACCGAGAGCTCCGGAAAGCTCCGCTGGGGTACCAGGACTCGAACCTAGAATGGCTGAACCAGAATCAGCTGTGTTGCCAATTACACCATACCCCAATGACCTGGGCGTTCGGTCGCTCCCTTGTGGGGCTCTCGACCTCGCTTCCGGCCGAGAAAGAGATTACCAAACGCCACCCGGTCAACCACAAATCGGCTGGTCAGACCCCCTGTTTCCGGTCATTTCGGGCCGCTGGCGGCCGGTGCGGCACGCAACCGGGCCATGGCGGTCTCCCGGCCGAGCAGCTCCAGGGACTCGTACAGCGGCGGGCTGATGTGCGATCCGGTGACCGCCACCCGCACGGGTGCGAACGCCTTGCGCGGTTTGAGACCGAGCCCGTCGATGAGCGCCTCCTTGAGCGCCGCCTCGATCGGGGCGGCGGTCCACTCGGAAACACCGTCCAGCGCGGAAATGGCCGCTTCCAGCACCGGAACGGCGTCGGGGCCGAGATTCTTTTGCGCGGCGGCCTCGTCGACGGTGAACTCGTCGGCCGGGACGAAAAGGAACTTCAATAGCTCCCAGGCGTCGCCGAGCACCACGATCCGGGTCTGCACGAGATCGGCCGCTATGGCGAACAGCTTGTCGTCCACCTCCGCGCCGATATGCCCGTGTTCGGTGAGGTAAGCGCGCAGCCGGTGAGCAAAGTCACCCGGTTCCAGCAAACGAATATGTTCGGCGTTGATCGCATCGGCCTTCTTCTGGTCGAAACGCGCCGGATTCGAATTCACTTTCGAAATATCGAACGCCGCCACCATCTCCGCCATGGAGAACACGTCATGATCATCGGCGATGCTCCAGCCGAGCAGCGCCAGATAATTCAGCAAACCCTCCGGAATGAACCCGCGGTCGCGGTGATGGAAGAGATTCGACTCCGGATCACGCTTCGACAGCTTCTTGTTCCCCTGCCCCATCACGAAGGGCAGATGGCCGAACTCCGGAGTGAACTCGGCGACCCCGATACGCCGCAGCGCCGCGTACAGCGCCAGCTGCCGCGGCGTGGACGACAGCAGATCCTCGCCGCGCAAGACGTGCGTGATCCGCATCATGGCGTCGTCGACCGGGTTCACCAGCGTATAGAGCGGATCGCCATTGCCGCGGGTGAGCGCGAAGTCCGGCACCACACCCGCCTTGAAGGTGGTCTCCCCGCGCACCAGATCGGTCCAGGTGAGGTCCTGGTCGGGCATGCGCAGCCGGATGACCGCCGGACGGCCCTCGGCCTTGTACGCGGCGATCTGCTCGGGGGTCAGGTCGCGGTCGAAGTTGTCGTAGCCCAGTTTCGGGTCGCGACCGGCGGCCTTGTGCCGGGCCTCCACTTCCTCAGGGGTGGAGAAGGATTCGTACGCCTCCCCCGCCTCCAGCAACCGGCGCACCACGTCCAGGTGGGTGTCCTTGCGCTGCGACTGCCGGTAGGGGCCGTAGGGCCCGCCGACCTCGGGGCCCTCGTCCCAGGTGAGGCCGAGCCAGCGCAGGGCGTCGAGAATCGCCTGGTAGCTCTCCTCGGAATCGCGTGCGGCGTCGGTGTCTTCGATACGGAAGACGAAGGTGCCGCCGGTGTGGCGCGCGAAGGCCCAGTTGAACAGGGCGGTGCGGACCAGGCCGACATGCGGCGTACCGGTGGGTGACGGGCAGAATCGGACCCGTACGTCGGTCCCGGCGGGCGGGGAGTGGGGGTGTGACATCAGCTCTTCTCTCGATCAGCGTTTGGTGGCAACGGGATTGGTGAGGGTGCCGATGCCCTCGACGGTCACGGACACGGTCTGCCCCTCCCGCACCGGCCCCACGCCCTCCGGCGTGCCGGTGAGGATGACATCGCCGGGCAGCAGGGTCATCACCGTGGACACCCACTCGATCAGCTTCGGGATATCGTGCAGCAGCAGCGATGTGCGGCTGCGCTGCTTCACCTCGCCGTCGAGTTCGGTGACGATCTCCAGATCCGATGGGTCCACCGAGGTTTCGATCCACGGCCCCAGCGGGCAGAAGGTGTCGTAGCCCTTGGCCCGGGTCCACTGGCCGTCGTGACGCTGCTGGTCACGGGCGGTGACGTCATTGGCGACGGTGTAGCCCAGAATCGCCGAGTGAGCCTTGGCGGCCGGGACGTTCTTGAAGACGCCGCCGATGACGATGGCCAGTTCGCCCTCGTAATCCACCTGAGAAGAGCTGGGCGGCAGGATGATCGGCAGGTTGGGGCCGACCACCGAGGTACTCGGCTTCATGAAGATGACCGGATCGGCCGGGGCCGGGCCGCCCATCTCCTCGGCGTGGGCCGCGTAGTTCTTGCCGATGCAGATCACCTTGCTCGGCAGGATGGGCGCGAGCAGCCGCACGTCGGCCAGCGGCCAACTGCGGCCGGTGAACGTCGGTGTACCGAACGGGTGTTCGGCGATTTCGCGGGCGACGGTGTCGCCGTCGTCTCCTTCGATGCTGACGAAAGCGACCCCATCGGGGCTGGCAACTCGACCTAGGCGCATGGGTCGCAGTCTATCGACCGGCCACCACCTGCCCGAACGCGCCCGACCGAGTGCCCGGGAGGGCGGCGGACGACCGGCGCGGGGGCGGCCGAGCCACCACCCGAGAGACCCGTCCCAGTATATGTGAAAAGACCCGTTACGCAACATAACTCGACCTGGCGAAGGGCGCTCGGAACGCCGCCGCGCCGGTGTGAGCAAACAGACAGCTCGCCACTGGAATCGACTTGCGCCACGGGTGTACCGTAAGCCTCGATGTCCAGAAAATAAGATTTTGATCCCAAATAATGAGACGCGAGGTGATGGCCGTGGCCACCGTGACCCGGATCGGCACGTCGAAACGGTGGTCCATGCTCGCGCTCGGCGTCTTCGCACAGGCATCCAGTGCGGTCTTCGTGCACGGCACCCCGTTCCTGCTGCCCGCCCTGACCGACCGCGGCCTGTCGCTGGCCGCGGCCGGTCTGCTGGTGTCCATGCCGACGGTGGGACTGGTGTGCACGCTCATCGCCTGGGGGTACGTGGTGGACCGCATCGGCGAACACCGCGTCCTGGTGGCGGGACCGGCGTTGATGCTGGTCGCGGGTGTGGCGGCGGCCACGGTCACCGACTACGCCGCGCTCGGCGCGCTGCTGTTCCTGGGCGGCATGGGCGCGGCCAGCACCAATGGCGCGAGCGGGCGGGTGATCGTGGGCTGGTTCCCGCCCGAGCGCCGCGGCCTGGCCATGGGCATCCGGCAGACGGCGCAGCCGCTGGGGGTGGGCATCGGCGCGCTGAGTATCCCCACCGTCGCTGCGGCACACGGATTCTCGACCGCCATCCTGGTTCCGGCCGTGATGGCGGGTCTGGCCGCCATCGGTTGCCTGTTCGGCATCATCGACCCGCCGCGTCCGGAACCCACAGGCGCACAGGGCCGCCCGGCCAACCCGTACCGGGGCGACACCACCCTGTCGCGCATCCATATCGTCTCGGTGCTGCTGGTCATCCCGCAGGCGGCGCTGTGGACCTTCGCACTGCTCTGGCTGCACCGCGATATCGGCTGGTCACTGCCGGTGGCCGGGGCGGTGGTCACCGCAACCCAACTCCTGGGCGCGGGCGGTCGCATCGGCGCGGGCATCTGGTCCGACCGGGTCGGCAGCCGGTTGCGGCCGCTGCGCACGGTGGCCGTCGCGGCCGTCATCTCCATGGCCGCCCTGGCCGTCACGGCCTGGCTGGAATGGTGGTGGCTGGCCGTCCCCATCATGTTCGCGGCCTCGGTCATCACCGTCTCGGACAATGGCCTCGCCTTCACCGCGGTCGCCGAGATCGCCGGACCGTATTGGAGCGGACGCGGTTTGGGCATCCAGAACACCGGCCAGAACCTGGCCTCGGCGGCCCTGGCCCCCACCTTCGGCGCGCTCATCACCGTCGCGGGCTTCCCCGCCGCCTACCTCCTGGCCGCCGTAATAGCCGTGGCGGCCGTCCCATTGGTCCCCGCCGACCCGAAATCAGGGGCCACACAGTGACTCCCGTGACTCCCGTGACACCGATACACGGAAGCGACCGATGGGACACACATCCACGCTGGTGATCCGCCCGCGCACATCACCCTCGGACAACCGAAACGCCCGCGCCGGAAAGGTCTTCCAGCACGGGCGTTTTCGAGGTTGATTTCGAGGTTGAAGCCACAATGCGAAGGGGGCCGCGATCAGCGGCCGCCGCAGCGCGAGAGCTCAGACCCGCCGATTCAGACGGAGGCGGCGATGCGGTCGCCCACCTCGACGGTGGAGGCGGGGGCGGTGCGGGCGGCGAGGTCCTTGGCGACGGCGGCCTCGATGCGGGCGGCGGCCTCGGCGTTGCCGAGATGGGCGAGCAGCAGGGAGACCGAGAGGATGGCGGCGGTGGGGTCGGCCTTGGACCGGCCCGCGATATCGGGGGCGCTGCCGTGCACCGGCTCGAACATGGACGGGTTGGCGCCGGAGGCGTCGATATTGCCGGAGGCGGCCAGGCCGATGCCGCCGGAGACGGCTGCGGCGAGGTCGGTGATGATGTCGCCGAACAGGTTGTCGGTGACGATCACGTCGAAGCGGCCCGGGTCGGTGACCATGTGGATGGTCGCGGCATCGATGTGCTGGTAGGCCAGTTCGATATCGGGGTACTCGACGGCGACCTCGTTCACGGTGCGCTGCCACAGCGAACCGGCGTAGGTGAGCACATTGTTCTTGTGCACCAGGGTGAGGTGCTGGCGGCGCTGCTTCGCCTTCTCGAAGGCGTAGCGCACCACGCGCTCGATGCCGAAGCGGGTGTTGGTGGAGACCTCGGTGGCCACCTCGTGCGGGGTGTTCACCCGGATCGCGCCGCCGGTGCCGGTGTAGGGGCCCTCGGTGCCCTCGCGCACCACCACGAAGTCGATCTCCGGATTCGCCGACAGCGGCGAGGTGACGCCCGGATACAGCTTGGACGGGCGCAGGTTCACGTGGTGGTCGAGTTCGAACCGGGTGCGCAGCAGCAGTCCGCGCTCGAGCACGCCGCTGGGCACCGACGGGTCGCCGATCGCGCCGAGCAGTATGGCGTCGTGCTGCTTCAGCTCCGGCAGCACGGAGTCCGGCAGGATCTCCCCGGTCGCATGGAATCGCTTGGCACCCAGGTCGTATTCGGTCTTCTCGACACCCGGCACCACCACGTCGAGCACCTTGAGTGCCTCGGCGATGACCTCGGGACCGATACCGTCGCCCGGGATGACAGCGAGTTTCATGAACATTGCTCCGTTCGGATATGACGCCCGTGAGTTGCGCTCCGCCGTGCCGGCGGGCGGAGTGATCCACGGGCCACGATAGCGGGTGGCTGCCCGGAGTCCGACGGCAGGGCGAGCACGTCTCATTGGCTGGGATGAGACAGGTGCAGGTCGCGATGGGGAACTCCCAAGAAGTGAGATCACGACCGGCGAGCTTGCACCTCCATACAGCGCACCGCGCCCCCGCCGCGAGCGCGGCGGGGGCGCGGGAGCATCGGCGACATCCGACTCGCGACGACCCGGAAGCCAGCCGGGTACACCCGACAGGTCCCGGACGGCCCGGCGGCTCAGCTCAGGTCGACCTGCGCGACCTTGGCCGCGCCGACGGCCTCGGCGATGGACGCCTGCACCTCGGCCGGAACCTCCTGGTTGACGCGCAGCACGACGGTCGCGCCTTCCTTGTCGAGATCCTGGGTGAGCTGCGCGGCGAGGATGTCGATCCCGGCCTCGCCCAGCTTGCCGGCCAGGCGGCCGAGCTGACCCGGGCGGTCCTCGTAGTTGAGGACGGCCAGGTTGAGGCCCTCGGCGCGCATGTCGTAGTTGCGGCCGTTGATATTGACGATCTTCTGGACCTGCTGCGGCTCGGTCAGGGTGCCCGCCACATTCAGGGTGCGACCGTCGCCGAAGACGGCGCGCAGGTCGACCAGGCTGCGGTGGGTCGGGCTCTCGGTATGGGTGGTGACCGCGGCTTCCAGGCCGCGGTCCTTGGCCAGCGAAGGCGCGTTGACGAAGGTGACCGCGTCCTCGATGAGCGCCGAGAACACCCCGCGCAGCGCCGAGAGCTCCAGCACCGCAACATCATCGGCGGCGAGCTCGCCGCGCACCTGAACCTCCAGGCTGACCGGCAGCTCGTCGGCGAGCGCACCGAGCAGCGCGCCCTGCTTGCGCACGATCTCCAGCCAGGGGGCGACCTCGTCGGTGACCGAGCCGCCGGTGACATTGACCGCGCCGGGCACGAACTCACCGGCGAGGGCGAGCTGCACGGACTTGGCCACATCGGTGCCGGCGCGGTCCTGCGCCTCGGCGGTGGAGGCGCCCAGGTGCGGGGTCACCACGACCTGCGGCAGCCCGAACAGCGGGCTGTCGGTGCAGGGTTCGGTCTCGAACACGTCGATTCCGGCGGCGCGCACGTGGCCGGAGGCGATGGCGTCGGCCAGGGCCTGCTCGTCGATCAGGCCGCCGCGGGCGGCGTTGACGATGATGACGCCCTTCTTGGTCTTGGCGATCGTCTCGGCATTGAGCATGCCCTTGGTCTCGGGCGTCTTCGGCAGGTGGATGGAGATGAAGTCGGCGCGCTCGAGCACCTCGTCCAGGCTCACCAGTTCGATGCCGAGCTGCGCGGCCCGGGCCGGGGAGGTGTAGGGGTCGTACGCGATGATCTTGGTTTCGAAGGCGGCGAGGCGCTGCGCGAACAGCTGCCCGATCCGGCCCAGGCCGATGACGCCCACGGTCTTGCCGAGGATCTCGACGCCGTTGAACTTGCTGCGCTGCCAGGTGTGCTCGCGCAGGGTGGCGTCGGCGGCCGGGATCTGGCGGGCGGCGGCCAGCAGCAGGGTGACGGCGTGCTCGGCGGCGGTGTGGATATTGGAGGTCGGCGCGTTGACGACCATGACACCGCGCTCGGTGGCGGCCGGGACGTCGACATTGTCGAGGCCCACGCCCGCGCGGGCGACGATCTGCAGCTTCTTGCCGGCCTCGAGCACCTCGGCGTCGACGGTGGTGGCGGAGCGCACCAGCAGCGCGTCGGCCTCGGGCACGGCGGCGAGCAGCTCGGCCCGGTTGGGTCCGTCGACCCAGCGAACCTCGACGCCGTCACCGAGCGCGTCGACGGTCGACTGGGCGAGCTTGTCGGCGATCAGAACTACAGGACGGCCTGCTTGGCTCACTGGGGGTACTCCTGGAGGAATGGGGTCGGCATTTTCGCGGCCCAGCTTAATGGGCGCGATTTCGGGTGGGCTTACCGCCTGGTAGGCGGGCGCCTTCACCACGGCGAGCGGGGACTTCCCACTGAGCGGGACTTTCTAGGTCAATTGTCCAGATTCACCGCGCCGGACGCCCGGCCCGGTTACGGTGCCGCGCATGTCTCGCAGATTGCTGGCGGCCGCCGCACTGGCCGCCCTCCCCTCGCCGCCGCGGCTCCGGCCACGGCCGCACCGACCGCGAACAAGGTCGTCGTCATCGGCATCGACGGCACACTGTGGAGTGAGGTGCGCGCCGCGCAGGCCCCGAACCTGGGCCGCCTGGCCGCCGAGGGCACCCTCGCCCGCACCTCCATCGCCCCGCACACCACCATGTCGTGCGTGTCGTGGGCGACCGCGCTGACCGGCGTGTGGGATACCAAGCACGGCATCCAGGACAACGGATCCACCTGCAACCCCGCACCTTTCGCGGCGTACCCGACCGTGTTCACCCAGGTGGAGCGGACCCGGCCGGAACTGGCGACGGCATCCGTCGGAACCTGGGACAAGATCGGCATGATCGCGCGCACCGGCGATCCGAAGGCCGACCGGGTGGAGGTCACGCAGTTGGATCCGACCGGGGCGGGCATCTGCGAGACGACGGCCGACGCGAACGCGACCGCGGGCGTGGTCTCCGCCGTCGAGGACGGCACGGATCTGGTGTTCACCCACCTGGATCAGGTGGACATCGTGGGCCATACGCTGCGCGGTATCTGGCCGCAGGCGTACCGCGACGCCATCGGCCGGGCGGACGCCCTGGTCGGCGAGATCACCGCGGCGGTCGACGCCCGCGCCGCCGCGCATCCGAACGAGCGCTGGACGATTCTGGTCACCACCGACCACGGCCACAAGCCGGACGGCGGGCACGGCGGCCAGAGCGCTTACGAGACGGCCAGCTTCGTGATCGCACGCGGGGCGGGCTTCGCGGCGGGCGTGGAGTACAACGGCTACACGCTGGCCGACATCACCCCGACCGTGCTGGATCTGCTCGACATCCCGGCGCCCGGGAACCTCGACGGCGCGTCGATGCTGTCGGGCGGCTCGGGCGACCCGTCGGCACCGACGCCCGATACGCCGCCGGTCGACTCCGGCATCACCGGATCGTCCTCGGGGTCGGCGCAGGCCGCCCTGGTGAACAACCCGCTGTGCATCCTGGGCAGCGGCTCGGCCAGCGGCTCCGCGAGCGGATCGTTCGACAAGTAGGCAAGAAACGCGAAAAGCCGACCTCAGGGCTGCGGATCCCGAGGTCGGCTTTCGAAGTCGACTAATTCGACGTCAGATTCAGCCGCCGAACGAGCCGGTCCACAGGGTGTCCAGGATACCGTGCAGCGCGGCGCTGCCGGTGGTGAGCAGGCCGTTGAGAGCAGCGGAACCGGTGTCGATAATAACGGGGATCATGGGATACCTCTCCTTGCGAATTCCCAATTGAACTTCTGACGCTGAGCATATCGGGCGGATTTTTGGAGCCGTTACCGCGGTTTACGACTATGTGATATGGGCAACAAGAAGTAACATCGTGTGTGCGCGGTCATATGGTCCTCATTGGGGATTCATATCACGGAACTATCACGCACAGCCGACACAAGTCTTCAAGCCCCGAAAACCGGTGGCACCGCGCCACCGCCCGGCGCTAGCCTCACCGTCCATGACCCTGCGCGCGATCCCCGCCTCCATGGACCCCGCGGTGGTCGCCACGATCGACGGCGAACTGGACCGGATCGAGCGCGACCACCGGGTCGGCGTGCGGCTGGCCATCGAAAGCGGCAGCCGGGCTTGGGGTTTCCCGTCCCCCGACTCCGACTATGCCTGCCGGTTCGTCTACGTCGCGCATCTGGACGACTACCTGACGCCGTGGCGCGGCCGCGATGTCATCGAGACGCCGCTGATCGGCGTGCTCGATGTGAACGGCTGGGAGCTGGCCAAGGCGCTGCGCCTGCTGGTGGCGGGCAACGCGGTGCTCGTCGAATGGCTGATGTCGCCGATCGTGTATCGCGGAGACGCCGAATTCCGGGACGAACTCCGCGCATTGGCACACACCGTGGCGGACCGGAATCGAATCGCCATGCATTATCTGCACCTGGGCAGGAGACAATGGCGGCTGTTCGATTCGAATCGGTCGCTGAAGAAGGTGTTCTATTCCCTGCGCCCGGCGATGGCATTGCGCTGGCTGTACGAGCACCCGAATGCGGCGGTCGCGCCCATGCATATGCCGACCTTGCTCGAACAATGCGAATTGCCGAGCGATTTCACCGGCGCGGTCCACGAATTGACCGAGCTGAAGTCACGGACGCGGGAAATGGGAACCGGAGCGGTGCCGACCCCCATCGCCGATTTCATCACGGCCGAATTCGACCGGGCGGCGAACGGATTCAGCCGGGAGCGCGACCGCGACCTGGGCCGGGCGCACGCCCTGACCGCCGAGTTCTTCAGGCGTCAGGCGCTGCGATGACGTGGGTGGCCTCCGGGCCGGGTTTGGTGCGCCGCCACTCGAACTCGACCCGCTGGCCCTCCTCCAGCCAGCGGAAACCCTCCCCGTCGATGGCGGTGTACTCGACATAGACGTCCGGACCGCTGTCGTCGGGGGTGATGAAACCGAAGCCCTTCAAGCTGTCGAACCACTTCACCGTGCCGCGAGCCATTCCCATTCTTTCTCGACCATCGCAGGGACTTGGAGGGCCGCGGCCCCGCCCGCGCCCGACTAAGCGTGGCATGCGACCTCGCGGCGAACAACCGGCGGGTGCCACTTCGAGAAGACCCGCTGACACGACCTGGTCCGGCGGCGACAATGGTGGGGCCGACGCGACCCCGTCCGAGGGCCGGCGACCGCCGTCCCCGCGTGTCGAACGGCGCGAACCGAGGGACGGGCTCGGCGATCGCCGCTAAGGAGTTCCGTTGGTGAGCAAGAACCGACTGCTGAGCGGTCTGGCGGGCCGGTTCGCCGGGCTGACAGCTACCAGTCTGCCCATACCGGCTCCGGCCGAAACCATTGCCGCGCGACGGCACTTCTTCGGCGAGGCGGTCGATCCCGGCACCGGCGAGGTGAGCCCGGATCGGGTGCTGGCGGCCTGGTTCGGCTGCGCGGGATTCGCGATCGCCATGGGCGGCACCGTCTTTCTGCTCGACGCCTGGGTGCCGCGCGGACTGACCTCGAACTACGTCCCCACCACACCGACCCAGCTGGCGGCGCTGCGCCCCGAGGCCATCTTCATCGGCCACGGGCATTTCGACCACGCGGCCGACGCCGGGCCGATCGCCCAGGCCAGCGGCGCGACGGTGTACGGCACGGCCGAACACTGCGCGGCCATCCGCAAGCAGGTCGCATTCAAGGCCGAATTCGCCTGTGTGGAACTGGGTTCCGCCGACTCCGGACCCGGCGACCGCTACGACTTCCCGCTGCTGCCCGGACTGGAGGTGACCGCCGTGCGCCACCTGCACTCCGCACCCACCCGCCGCGGCCCGACCTCATCGGCCCGCGTCTGCCCCGCCCCGTGCCTCGGTGACATCCGCACCCACCGCCCGACCCTGGCCGATGCCACCCACCTCGTCCGTCATCTCGCCGCGGCGGAGGGCGGCACCCTGCTCTACCAGTTCCGCACCGCCGACTTCACGCTCACCTGGCACGATTCGTCCGGCCCGCTGCTGGACCGCGCGCCCGAGGTGCTCGAGGCGCTGCGCGCACTGCTCGCCTCGGACGTGCACATCGGCGCGATCCAGGGCTTCAACCAGTTCACCAACGGCTTGCGCGACCCCCGCAGCTACGTGGAGGCGTTGCGCCCCGACATCTTCGTACCGAATCACCACGACAACTGGCTTCCGCTCATCACCGCCCGCGGTGCGGCGTTCCGGACGCCGCTGCACGCGGAGCTGGCGAAACTGCCCGCGGCCACCCGCCCGGAAATCCGCATGCTGACGGATCCCGACGACTATGTCTCCTGCGCGCGAATGACCTTCAATTAATCGTTCCCCGCAGTGGATTTCGATCACATACCGACCGCCGAGCACGTAGCCTCCACGGCTATGTGGAGTATCGTCGCCATTTCCATCGTCGCCGTCATCATCATCGGGCTGGGATTCGCGGTGGGGCTACCGCGCGATTGAT
Organism: Nocardia sp. CC227C; assembly: GCF_030767025.1. Lineage (GTDB taxonomy): Bacteria > Actinomycetota > Actinomycetes > Mycobacteriales > Mycobacteriaceae > Nocardia. The sequence goes on from NZ_JASITE010000008.1 coordinate 241,350, forward strand.
TCCCCGTTCCCCGCCCCGATCCGGTCAGTCGCGGTATATCGCTACGTAAGCGTTCGTGACTGTCCCGAGACTGGTGGGCCCCAAGCATGTGGCCGTGCCCTGGCCGGAGGGAGCGAAGGAACCTCCCCAGGAACCCCGGTACGGTCCGATTGCCATGAGCGGGAACGCATTCGGTACGCCGTGCAGGCCGAAGCACTCGACGATCAGCGTGTACTCCCGCCCGGCAGGCGCGTCGACATCGTGGCATGTCGCCGTCGCGCCGACCAGGTCCCGCGTGACGGTGCAGTCCTGCGGTGCGGCCTGGGCTGTACCGGAGCCGAAGACGGTGGCGAAGCCCGCGAGCATGACGGCTCCTACCATGAATCGGGGGGCGGCGATCGCGGCTTGCCTCATTCGGAATCCTTTCGAAGGGTCATCGGTTCATCGGCCGCGGGGACCGATCGGTTACGACGGAGCAGTGGCGTGATGAGGGTTTCGGCCACGGCGGCAATTACGCTCATACCCACGTTCCCGAGTGGAAAACATGATCAATCGCTGCGCTTCGCCGTCGCGCGCAGCGCTTGGGACGCCGAAAGTCATCGAATCACACGAATAGTCGGCCCATTCACGCCGACACACATTCGCCGGAACGTCACGAGTACGTCACGCCGATCTTCGCGCGATCGGTTCGGCATGTCGCGTGAACTGGGGTTTTGTGTCGCACGCCGGTCGAGTAGATTCGAACATATGAGCGATGCCGCCGAGGTCGAGCTCACCGGCTACGAGTTGGTGGAGCGACTGCGAGCGGTCCACGCCCAGATCGCCGCCGCCCACGCCGAAGAAGTCGGGCTGATCACCCAGCTGTACCGGCTGCGCCGCGCACAGCAACTCGAGGCCGGGGTGTCGGCACGCTACGCCGGAGAGTCGACAGCGACCGAAATCGGGGTGGCGGTACGCATCCCGCAGCGCACCGCCGATGGATTGATCGCCCTCGGGCTGGGATTGCAGCGGCTGCCGCACACGCGGAGGGCCTTCGCCCTGGGCCGTATCGACCTGGCGCGGGTGCGCGCTATCCACGACGCGCTGGTCAACGCACCGGACGAGACGGTAACAGCACTGGAGGAGACGGTCGTCGCGCGGGCCGAGGGCTGTGATCCGGCACGGTTGCGGCGCACCATCCGCAAGAAGTTGCTCGAGATCGACCCGGCCGGGCAGGCCCGCCGCCGCCAGGAGGCCGAGCGGGAACGGTACGTCGCGGTGCGCGCGGCCGACGACGGGACCGCGCTGCTCGACGGCGTCCTACCCGCCGCCGGCGGCTGGAGCCTGTTCGAACGATTGCGAGAGATGGCGATCACCCAATGCTGCGCCGCGGACCCGCGCACCATGAACCAGCGCCGCGCCGACGCGTTGGTTGCGCTCGCCGACGGCAGCGGCCGCCTCGCCTGTGGCTGCGACCTCCCCGACTGCCCCCGCCGCGACCCGAGTGATCCCGTTCCGGCTGCGCGGCGCGCGTTGGTGCAGGTCGGTATCAGCGCGGCCACGCTACTCGCCGTGCAGGACAACCCAGCACTGCTGGCCGGATTCGGGGCCGTCGACGCCGATCTCGCCCGCCAGATCGCCCGCCACGCCCGCTTCCACATCATCCCCGAAACCGCCAGCCCTGCAAGCGAACTCGCCAACCCGGCATGCTCAACCACGGCGCCCGACAACACCGACACCGGCGGTCTCCCAACACCCCCGGCGGACTCGCACACGTTGTCGCCAGCAGACCCGCAGCCGTTGCCACCGCCGGGCGCACACTTGCCACCGGCGGACCCACAGACGTTGTCTCCGACGGACCCGCAGGAATTGCGGTACCGGCCGAGCGCGAATCTCGCCGCCCGGGTCCGGGCACTCGACGGCATCTGCCGCGCTCCCGGCTGCCACATATCAGCCGCGGCCACCGATCTCGACCACCAACTGCCCTTCGACCACCGCTCCCCCGCGTCCGGTGGCCGCACCACAGAGCAAAACCTCGGCTGCCGCTGTCGCCGACATCACCGCCTGAAAACACTGGCAAACCACGGCATGAACGGCTGGACCGTCACCCAGCACAGGGACCGGCGCATCGAATGGCGCACTCCTACCGGTGGGGTGATCACCACCGACCCAGAGGGCGCGAAGTTCCTGTTCCCACGCACCCCGGTCCCCACGGCACCGATGGAACCGATTCACCCACAACCCGACCCACCGCTATTGGACCCCGGGCCGGTGATCAACGCACTCACCGAGCTGGTGCACGTCTACATCCCACCGGGCCGCCGCAGCGTGCGCAGCCGCCGCGACTTCCGCCCCGTCCGGGTGGGTAGTGCCTTGTGCGGCATCGGTGACACCGATGGAGATACCGGCCGTCCGCCGTTCTGACTCGCACGCGAGACCCGGTCGAACTCGCGACTATCCGAAACCGAACTCGCCGTCCATCACGCACTGCACGAAATGATCCCAGCCCTCCGCACTGAAGGTCAGGCTGGGTGCGTCTGCCGCCTTCGAATCACGCACTCCGACCAAACCTCCGGGCAGAAACGCGACTTCGACGCAGTCCGCCTTATCGCCACTGTGAGTGCTCTTGAACCAATGGACCAGGGGTAGTTCGGACGTCACGCTGAGAACTCCTTCGCAACCTGTCGCAACAGGCTCCGGCTGTTGGTCTCATCGAGTGCAGCGAGGCGGAGGCTGTGCAGAACCCGATAGTACCGACGCACTTCATCCGTCTTCTCCAGGTACATACAGCCGCTGAAGGATTCCAGGTAGACGACGGAGGGCCACACGTGCTCGCCCCGGCGATCCTGATCGAACTCCAGAATCGCGAACTGCCCCACTGGATCACCCACCGGCGCTCCCGCCGCGAAGGGCAATACGCGAACCGACACGTTCGGCAGCTTCCCGATTTCCGCCAGCCGCCGCAACTGCATGGCCATGACCTCGCTACCACCGACATTGCACCGCAGAGCAGCCTCGTGCAGGACGACGTCGAGTCCGAGCGGCTCATGCTTCCGAACCACCTTCGCCTGTCGCCTCATACGCAGCTCCACCCGTCGCTCATGATCAGAAGCGCTCTCAGCGGGCTTCACGGCACGAATGAGCGCCCGCGCGTAGTCGGCAGTCTGCAAGAGCCCGGGCACCAGCGACGGCTGATATGTCGTCAGCCGCCGCGCGGCGGTCTCCAGGCCGACGTACACATCGAAATTCGCCGGAATGAGATTCCCGTATTCGTGCCACCAACTCTTCTCCGCAGCCTGCCGCAGCAATCCGACCATCGCCTCGGTCGCCTCGCCGCTCATCTCCAGGACGTCGCAGATCGCCTGGATATCGCGGACTTTCACGCGCGTGGGAATGCCGGACTCCAGCCGCTGCAGCACCGAAGTACTGACGTCCGCCAGTTTTGCCACTTTGTCCTGCGACATCCCCACCACACTCCGCGCGTCGCGCAGATACCGACCAAGTTGACGACGCGGCAGCGTCGAGCCGTTGTCCACTTGGTCCCCCTCACAGACCACCCGACCTGGGTCACTCATCTCCCCGAACTGGTTGTTGTCCAGCCGGTTCGCGGAGATCGCACTGGGTTACCCAGTTCAACTTACCCAGCTTGCCCGACTGGTGATGCACTTTCCGCATAACCCGCCGCGAGATCAAGGAGTGTCACCATGTTCGAAGAACTCACCGACGGAGCCTGGGTCATCACCAATACTGGCTGTCCGGTCCGCGTAGCCTCGAACAAGGACGACCAGTTCGCGACCCTCATCCTGGGAACTCATCCCCGTGAGCTCGAAATCGCTGTGGAGCCACAGACTCTCGCAGCGATCCTTCGAGAAGGCGCTACGGCGCTACGCACCTTGTCCGGCCAAGACAATGCCGACGAACCGCAGGTCGAGGCCGTGGTCGTCCGAGATCCCGACGGACCGACCGAGGTGAGCATCTTCATCGACGGATCGGCGGTGGAGGCAACCCAGTTCACGGTCGACGCTGGCGCGGGATGGACGCGGGCGGAGTGGACACGGGCGCGGGAGGACAACCTCACTCTCGCCTCCCCGGCGGCGCGTGCGACTTTGGCGCGTGCCTACGCGAACGTCCCGGGCGGACGATACATCGACCGTGCGTGAGCGCTGGGCGGGCGCAGCAGATCACCGCCCGGGAGCGGCCTTGCCGCTGGTGGAGGACGGGCCCGACCTGGATTCCATTGACGATCGCAGGTCGCCTCCGGAGAATCGGACGGTGGCGCGAATACTCGGGTTCCAGCCCAATACGCAGCGGATCACGACCCACAGCGTCGATAAAGGGGTGATCTGCGAGCACCAGGTGATCGCAGATACCGATGGCACGACGATCCTGCATCTGACGACGCTCGGTTCCAAGGATCGCGAGTCGCATCCCAAGAGCAGCCAGTCGCTACAGTTGGATACCGCAACCGCGGCCCAGCTCGTCAAGATCCTGCACGACTCGTTCGGGGATGACGTGCTGGGAACGAAGGTCGATATGGATGTCGCGCCCCAGGACGGAGCGGTCACGGTCGACATCGCTCTTCTCGCGGCCGTCTACAACCGGAACCCCGCGATCTTCCGGCAGTTCATCAGTGATGACAGAGCCGCGAGCGACGTCATCGCCATGGCACATCGTCGGGAGCAGGTCGCGCGGTTTCGACGCCTCCTCGAGGATGACGAGTACTTCGATTCCGAGAAGGCCAGGTTTCCGAATCGAGGTGGTGAAGCGGTCTGGCAGGACCTGTTCGAAAGGAACCCCTGGATTTTCGGTGTCTCGTTGTCCGGCCAACTTCTGACGTCCTGGAACAGCGCCAAGTTGGAGCAGGTTGTCGTCGGTCACTCGGTCGCGACGGTCGGTAAACGAACCGATGCGTTGCTTCGCACCGTGAGCCGAATCCCCTCGATGGTCTTCGCCGAGATCAAAACGCACCGCAAGGAACTTCTCGAGCCTGTGCGGGAGTCGTACCGCTCAGGCTGCTGGGCACCGTCATTCGAATTGTCGGGCGGCGTGGTCCAAGCGCAGGGCACCGTACATCGCGCCGTGACCCATATCGGCGAACGGATTCAGGCGACTGCGGCCGACGGCAGCGACATTCCCGGAGAGTTCACCTATCTTCTGCGGCCACGGTCGTATCTGATCATCGGCAGCCTGGAGAGTCTGCGTGGCGAAGGCGGCGGATACCACCGGGACAAGATTCGCTCGTTCGAACTGTTTCGTCGGGAACTCGTGCAACCGGAGATTCTGACGTTCGACGAGCTTCTCGCCCGTGCGGAGTGGATGGTCGAGTCGGCCGACGTGGAATCGCACCCCGCGCGGTCGTGATCCTGCCGCGCTCTCGAACGGCAGGGCGTGGGGTGGCGGTCAGCGGCGGGTGACGGCTGTGGGCAATGATGCGAAGCCGCGGTTGTTGGAGGAGTGGATGCGGCGGGTCCTCTCGGGGTCGATGTCGTAATCGGAGATCATGCCCGCGAATTCCTGGAGTGCGGTGCGCAGTTCGAGGACCGCGAGGTTGGAGCCCAGGCAGTGGTGCCGCCCGCTGCCGAAGACCAGGGAGGCGCTGGTGTCTCGGGTCAGGTCGAAGCGGTCGGCGTCGGGGAAGATGTCGGGGTCGCGGTTGGCGGAGCCGGTGAGGAGCAGGATGCGGGCGTCGGCGGGGATGGTGACGCCGTGTAGGTCCACGGGAGTCGCGGTGGTGCGTAGATGGACCTGGGTGGCCGGGTCCCAGCGCATGGATTCGGCGATCCAAGCGTCGATGTCGCCGTCCAGGGCGGTGCGGCGCTGGTCGGGATGCAGCCAGCCGGCGTGCCAGATATTGCCGAGGGTCAGCATGGTGGTCTCGATGCCCGCGCCCACCAGCAGGATCAGCACGCCGACGATTTCCTCGGGGGTCAGCCGGTCGTCGCCGTCGGCGGCGTCCAGCAGGCCGGAGAGCAGGTCGCCGGTGCGGTGGCGGGCGCGTTCGATGGTGAGGTCGGTGTAGTAGGCGACGAGCGCGCCGATGGCCTGCATGGCCTCGGGGCGCAGATCGGTCGACTCCTCCTCGGTGTACATGATCTCCATACCGAGTTTGCGCACCATATCGCGGTCGGACTGCGGTACGCCGACGAGTTCGGAGATCACCTCGGTGGGGTACGGCCCGGCGAAATCGGCCATGAGGTCGAAGGAGCCGCCCTCCACCAGCGGCGTCAGCAGGGAGCGGGTGATCTCCCGCAGCCGGGGCTCCAGAGCCTGGACACGACGCTGGGTGAACGCGCTGGTGACCAGCCCGCGCAGCCGGGTGTGCTTGGGTGGGTCCATGGCCACGAAGGAGAAGAACCGTTCGGCCTGCGGACCCCAGAAGGCCGGTTCCATGCGGATGCCGTTCACGCTGGAGAAGCGGTCGGAGTCGCGCAGGGCGGCGAGCACGTCGGCGTGACGGGACAGCGCCCAGAAGTCGTCCACCTCGTTGCGATAGACGGGGGCTTGCTCGCGCAAGGCGGCATAGTACGGGTAAGGATCACTGTGGACCGCGAAATCGTAGGGGCTGTACTGCAACTGCACGAGTAGACCTTCCGGGGCGTAGCGTCGCTAGGATCGCCAGCGGTTCGTATTGAGCCGACGAAACTGAACACTAGTCGAGATGCATTGGGGGCGTAATGAACTCGGACTCCGCAGCGGACCGGATCGACGTGACGAAGCCGCATCCGGCCCGCCGCTACGACTACTGGCTGGGCGGTTCGGCCAACTACCCCGCCGATCGGGAGTCCGCCGAGATGGTGGCGGAGGCATTCCCGACGGTACAGATCTCGGCGCTGGAAAACCGGAAATTCCTCCGCCGCGCCGTCGGCCATCTCGCCGAACGGGGCATCCGGCAGTTCCTCGACATCGGCACCGGCCTGCCCACCGCGGGCAATGTGCACGAGATCGCGCAGACCGTGGTTCCCGAATCGCGCATCGTGTACGTGGACAACGACCCGATCGTGCTCGTGCACGCCAACGAGTTGCTCAACAGCTCCCCCGAGGGCAGGACCGCATACCTGGAGGCCGACTTCCGGGAGCCGGAGCGGATTCTCACCCATCCGGATCTGCTCGACACCATCGATCTGAGCCAGCCGGTGGCGCTCATCCTGGTCGCGATCCTGCATTTCATCGGCGATGAGGATCGGCCCTACGACCTGGTGCGGCAGCTGCGCGAGGCGCTCGCGCCCGGCAGCTACCTGGTGATATCGCATGCCACCGGCGACTATCTGGCCCCGGAGGACCGGCCCGCGACGCTCGAGGCCAACAAGCGCAGCCGGGTGCCGTTCTACCTGCGCTCGCGCGACGAGATCTCGCGCTTCTTCACCGGCCTGGAGCTGGTGGCCCCCGGTATCACCTCGGTGACCAATTGGCGTCCGGAGGAGTGGCGGCCGCATCCGCGCGCCGAGGCCGTCTCCATGCTGGGCGGGGTCGCCCATATCGGCTGAGGTTCAGATGCCGCCCGCCAACGCCCGCATGCACCGCACGGCGAGCGAGGCCGGATTCGCGCCGCGACCCTGCGGCGAGGTGTCGAGCGCCCATTCCTCCAGGGCGATGCGAATGGCTCCGGCCGCGGCGGCGGCGAGCAGGCGCACCCGGAGCGGGTCGGCGTCGGGACCGGCCAGTTCGGTCAGCACCCGGTTCAGGTCGCGTTCGCTCTCCATATTGATGCGATGCCAGATGCCGCGCAGCGCCACGTCGTCGTCCATGGCGCGCAGCAGTCCGCGGGTGAGTTCGAGATCCGCGTCGTCCTCGAGGGTCATGGACCGCACGGCCGCCGCCTGCAACTCGTTGAGTTTGGGTAGTCGCCGCGGGCCGGACGCGATGATGGCCAGCCAGCGTTGCGCGCCGGTGGCCAGCATGGGTTCCACAGCATCCTCTTTGGTGCGCGCGTAGCGGTAGAAGGTCCGCAGCGCCACGCCGGCGGCGGCCGCGATCTCCTCGGCGGTGACCTCCGCGGTCCCGCGTTCGGCGAACAGCCGCGCCGCGGTGCGGGCGATCTCCAGGCGGGTTTCCTGTTTGCGGCGCTCGGCCAGGGTCAGGCGGTCGGGTGCTGCCACGGGGCGTCCTTCCAGGTCGAATAGGTCCATCCTAATCACCGGATGCCATAGTGGCACGTCGTGCCAGTAAGGCGTACCGTGTCAAGCGGTGGGGGTCGAAGAATCATAGAGGAGTTGCCGCAATGGAGCGTTTCACCGACCGCCGTGTCCTGATAACCGGCGCGGGTTCGGGCATCGGCCGGGCCACCGTGCACCGCATTCTGCGCGAGGGCGGGCAGGTCGTGGCCGCCGACATCAGTGCGGCCGGACTCGCCGAGACCGCCAAGCAGGCCGCCGAGCACGGGCACGCGGACCGGCTCGGCACCGTCACCGTCGATATCGGCGATGAGGAATCGGTGCGCGCGGGCGTCGCCAAGGCCGTGGACACCCTGGGTGGGCTGGACGTTCTCGTCAATGCCGCGGGCATCCTGCGCTCGGCGCACACCCACGAGATGCCCCTCGCCGACTGGAACCGGATCATCACCACCAACCTCACCGGCACCTTCCTCATGATCCGCGAGGCGCTGCCGACGCTGCTGGCATCCGACAACAAGGTGATCGTGAACTTCGCGTCCACCTCGACGTTCTTCGCGCACCCCTACATGTCGGCGTACGCGGCGTCCAAGGGCGGCATCATGTCCATGACCCACGCGCTGGCCGCCGAGTACAGCAAGCAGGGGCTGCGCGTGGTGGCCGTCGCGCCGGGCTCCATCTCCAGCGATATGACCGACGGCCGCGGCCCGGGCCTGCCCGAGGACGCCGACCTGAGCCTGTTCATGAAGCTCATCCCCGGTATCGGCCGGGGCTTCGCCTCCCCCGACACGGTCGCGGGCGTGGTCGCCATGCTGGCCTCCGACGACGGCGCGTTCATCACCGGCACCGAGATCCGCATCGACGGCGGCACCCACTACTGAGGCGGCCTCGGGGGGCGGGTCATACCTGAGAACTAGCCCGCCCCTGATCTTCTCCGAAATGGGGGTAGCCCCATACCGTTTCGGGCCGGATTGCGGCACAGTGTCTGACCATGAGGTCGACGTTATCCACTTCCGCCCGACGAAAGCTGGCCCGCCTGGCCGTAGCCGGTGCGATCGCCGCGATTCCCCTTACCGCGCTTGCTGTTCCGGCCTCCGCGGAGGTCACCCTCGAACCCGAGGTCACCGACGTCTCGCGCCCGCACTGGCAGGACCGCAATCCCTGGGACCCCCGGTATCCGTGGGAGAACCGGAATCCGCACGACCACGACCGCTGGCACGATCATGACCGCTGGCACGATCACGACCGCTGGGACCGCGACTGCGATCACCGCGACTGGAACCGCGGCCACGACCCCTTCCGCACCCCCTTCCGGCACGCACTCCCTCGTGGCGCGTTCGGAAGCAGCTAGGAAGGTACGGAAAGGCCCGGCCCCCCAAGGGGGCCGGGCCTTTTCGGTGTTCGACGCCGACGACCAGCCAGCGACCGCTGAGCCGAGACCTTACGCGGTCTCGGTGATCGGGCGGTCGACCCAGCTCATCAGGCCGCGCAGCTTGGCGCCGGTGACCTCGATCGGGTGCTCGGCGTTCTGCTTGCGCAGACCCTCGAGCTCCTTGTTGCCGCCCTCGACATTGGCGACCAGACGCTTGACGAAGGTGCCGTCCTGGATGTCCTTCAGGATCTCCTTCATGCGCTCCTTGGTGCCCGCGTCGATGACGCGCGGACCCGACAGGTAGCCACCGAACTCGGCGGTGTCGGAGACCGAGTAGTTCATGCGCGCGATGCCGCCCTCGTACATGAGGTCGACGATCAGCTTCAGCTCGTGCAGCACCTCGAAGTAGGCCATCTCCGGCGCGTAGCCGGCCTCGACCATGACCTCGAAACCGGTCTTGACCAGTTCCTCGGTGCCACCGCACAGCACGGCCTGCTCACCGAACAGGTCGGTCTCGGTCTCTTCCTTGAAGGTGGTCTTGATGACGCCCGCGCGGGTGCCGCCGATGCCCTTGGCGTAGGACAGGGCGAGCGCCTGGCCCTGGCCGGTCGGGTCCTGGTCGACCGCGATCAGGGCCGGAACGCCCTTGCCGTCGACGAACTGGCGGCGCACCAGGTGGCCCGGGCCCTTCGGGGCGACCATGGCGACGGTCACGTTGGCCGGAGCCTTGATCAGGCCGAAGTGGATGTTGAGGCCGTGGCCGAAGAACAGCGCGTCGCCGTCCTTCAGGTTCGGCTCGATGTCATTGGTGAAGATCGACGCCTGCGCGGTGTCGGGGGCCAGCACCATGATGACGTCGGCCCAGGCGGCGACCTCGGCCGGAGTGCCGACGGTCAGACCGGCCTCCTCGGCCTTCGGCCGCGACTTCGACCCCTCGGCGAGGCCGACGCGGACGTCGACGCCGGAGTCGCGCAGGCTCAGCGAGTGAGCGTGGCCCTGGCTGCCGTAGCCGATGACCGCGACCTTCTTGCCCTGGATGATCGACAGGTCGGCGTCATCGTCGTAGAACATCTCGACTGCCACAGTGGTTCCCTTCTGATGAATCGTCCCCGCTCATTCGGGGATAACGTTTGTACGCGTTCACCGCGCATTTGCCTTGGGCTCATCCCCGCACTCGCGGGGAGCGACGCCGACCGCCTCATCGCGTCGCCGTGATGGACGGCTCATCCCCGCTGTGGCGGGGATTCCCGACGAATCTATCGCGTCGCCGTAATGGACTTGGGTCCACGTCCGACGGCGACCACGCCCGACTGCACGATCTCGCGGATGCCGTAGGGCTCCATCATGCGCAGCAGCGCGTCCAGCTTGGAGCGCGTGCCGGTGGCCTCGATGGTCAGCGCGTCCGGGGACACGTCGATCACCTTGGCGCGGAACAGGTTCACGGCCTCGATCACCTGGGTGCGCACGCTGGCGTCGGCGCGCACCTTGACCAGGATGAGTTCACGGGCGACGGAACTCTCCTGATCCTGTTCGACGATCTTGATGACATTGACCAGCTTGTTGAGCTGCTTGGTGACCTGCTCGAGCGGCAGATCCTCCACCGTCACGACAATGGTCATGCGCGAGATCTCGGGGATCTCGGTGCCGCCGACCGCGAGCGACTGGATATTGAAGCCGCGGCGCGAGAACAGGCTCGCCACGCGCGCGAGCACGCCCGGCTTGTCCTCCACCAGCACGGAGAGGGTGTGGGTGGTGGTGGTCATCGCTCGGTCTCCTTCGTCGCCCGCTCATGCGCCGCGAGCGTGGCCTTCTCGTGCGACATGGCCTCGTGGATCACCGCGGGCTCGGCGGCGGACTCGTCGTCGTCGAACAGCGGGCGGATGCCGCGCGCGGCCATGATCTCGTCATTGGAGGTGCCGGCGGCCACCATCGGCCACACCTGCGCGTCCTTGCCGACGATGAAGTCGATCACCACGGGGCGGTCGTTGATGGACTGGGCCTCGCGGATGGCGGCCTCCACGTCCTCTTCCCGCTCCACGCGAATCCCGTAGCAGCCCAACGCTTCCGCCAGCTTCACGAAGTCGGGGATGCGCAGCGTGTGGGTGCCCAGATCGGTGTTGGAGTAGCGCTGCTCGTAGAACAGGGTCTGCCACTGCCGGACCATGCCCAGATTGCCGTTGTTGATGAGCGCGACCTTGATCGGCACGCCCTCCACGGCGCAGGTGGCCAGTTCCTGATTGGTCATCTGGAAACAGCCATCACCGTCGATGGCCCACACCTCGCGGTCGGGTGCGCCCATCTTCGCGCCCATGGCGGCGGGCACGGCGTAGCCCATGGTGCCAAGGCCGCCGGAGTTCAGCCAGGTGCGCGGCTTCTCGTACTTGATGAACTGGGCGGCCCACATCTGGTGCTGGCCGACGCCCGCGCAGTAGATGGCGTCCGGCCCGGCGAGCGCGCCCAGCTTCTCGATGACGTACTCCGGCGACAGCGAGCCGTCGCTCGGCGGGGTCCAGCCCAGCGGGTACTGCTTGCGCACGCCGTCCAGGTAGGTCCACCACTCCGACAGGTCCAGCAGCGGGTTCGCGCTCGCGGCGGGATCGGCCTTCAGGGTGTCGATGAGCTCGGTGATGACCTCGCGGCAGTCACCCACGATCGGCACGTCCGCGTGGCGGTTCTTGCCGATCTCGGCCGGGTCGATATCGGCGTGGATGATCTTCGCGCCGGGCGCGAAGGAGTCCAGCTGACCGGTGACGCGGTCGTCGAAGCGCGCGCCCAGGGTGATGAGCAGATCCGAGCGCTGCAGCGCCGCCACCGCGCCGACGGTGCCGTGCATACCCGGCATGCCCATGTTGAGCCGGTGCGAGTCGGGGAACGCGCCGCGCGCCATCAGGGTGGTGACCACCGGAATACCGGTCAGCTCGGCCAGCTCCAGCAGTTCCGCCGACGCCTCCGCCTTGATCACGCCGCCGCCCACGTACAGCACGGGGGACTTGGCCTCCATGATCATGCGGGCGGCCTCGCGCACCTGCTTGCCGTGCGGTTTGGTGACCGGACGGTAGCCGGGCAGCCGCATTTCCGGCGGCCAGCTGAAGGTGGTCTGCGACTGCAACACATCCTTGGGGATGTCGACCAGCACCGCGCCCGGACGACCGCTGGAGGCCAGGTGGAAGGCCTCGGCGAGGATGCGCGGGATGTCGATGCCGTCGGTGATCAGGAAGTTGTGCTTGGTGATCGGCATGGTGATGCCGGAGATGTCGGCTTCCTGGAAGGCGTCGGTGCCGATCAGGCCGCGGCCGACCTGGCCGGTGATGGCGACCAGCGGCACCGAGTCCATCTGGGCGTCCGCGATCGGGGTGACCAGGTTGGTCGCGCCCGGACCGGATGTGGCCATGCACACGCCGACCTTGCCGGTGGCCTGCGCGTAGCCGGTGGCGGCGTGGCCCGCGCCCTGCTCGTGCCGGACCAGGACGTGGCGGACCTTGGTGCTGTCGAACAGCGGGTCGTAGACGGGAAGGATGGCACCGCCCGGAATACCGAATACCGTGTCCGCGCCGAGCTCCTCGAGCGATCGGACGACCGACTGCGCGCCGGTGACCCGCTCGGGCGGGACCTGGCGGCGATTCGATGTTGCGGCCGCAGCCGCGGTCGGCTGACTAGCCGAGGGCGCGGGCCTGCGGGCCGAGGGCCCGGGCCGGGCGGTAGGTGCGCTCACCGTCTTGGTTCCTTACTGCTTGTCGTAACCACACTTGCCTGAACACAAAAAAGCCCCCGACAGCCTATGGCTGTTCGAGGGTGGCGCGTCGCAGCTGCGAGCTGACGTATGGGAGCTACATCGTCGGCTCAGCGCTGGACGCGCCGGCCGATTACGAGCAACTCGATTCGTTTCACGCGCACGACGGTAAGTGCGCGTGGTCCGTTCAGTCAAACTTCTGACCAATGGAGTCCCATTATGTGAGACAGAGCGGTTGTTCGGGTTCAATCACCACAATGCGAGGATGGGGGTGTGTCATCACCGCATCAGTCCGTGCCACCAGGTCGATCGTCCCATACGCCCGCCGAAGGATCGGACACGGGTGGCTACCCGAGCATCCGGTTCCGCACCGACTGGCTGTGGATCCCGGCCGTCGCCATCGTGCCCCTCGTGGTCACCTTCCCACTCTGGTTGACGCGGCTGCAAACCGTGGTCAGCGGCAACGGGCTGGAGGTGCGCGGGCTGCTGCGCACCCGCCGGGTGCCGTGGGAGCAAATCTCCGGCGTCCGCATTCCGGGGTTCAACCGCGTGTACGCCACGCTCGCCGACGGGAGTGAGATCCCGCTGCCCGGAGTGGACTTCGGGCGCATCCGGACCTTCGTGCGCGCCACGCGCGGAGAGCTGGCGGACCCGGGCGTGCGGGTGATCGCGATACCGCGGCTGGCTCATCTCGCGGTGTTCGTGGTGGCGCTGGGCGCGCTGTTCCCGTTCGCCGGGTGGCCCCAGGTGCTGTGGATCCTGTTCGCGATTCCGCTGGCCCTCGCCGTGTGGGTGGAACGCACCCGGACCAAGATCTCGCCCGACGGGCTCGACCTGCGCACCGTGCGCGGGCAACGTCACATCGACTGGGACCGGGTCCGGGGTCTGAGCATCCCCAAGCGCGGCTACCTGCGGCTGCATCTCGCCGATGACTCCGAGGTGAAGCTGCCCGCGGTCGGCTACGACCGGCTGCGCGATCTGGTCGAAGCCTCCGGCGGCCGCATCCCGGACCCGTTCGGGGAGCCGGAGGATGAGGACGAGATCACAGCGACCGCAGAGACCGCAAAGAACACAGAGAACACAGCGACCGCGGATACCGAGACGACCGGCGGGCGCGGCGGAGTGGTGACGCCGGAGTAACGTGGGCTGGCCGCCGAAGCAGATTCGGCGCAGTCGCCACAGCCCCCGCGACGAGACCCGAGGACCCATCAATGCCACCGCTTCGCTCACGCACCACCACCGCCGGACGCAATGCCGCGGGCGCGCGCGCCCTCTGGCGCGCCACCGGCCTCACCGACTCCGACTTCGGCAAGCCGATCGTCGCCATCGCGAACTCCTACACCCAGTTCGTACCCGGCCACGTGCACCTGAAGGACGTCGGCGAGATCGTGGCCGCGGCGGTCCGGGCGGCGGGCGGCGTGCCCCGCGAGTTCCACACCATCGCCGTGGACGACGGCATCGCCATGGGCCACGGCGGCATGCTGTACTCGCTGCCCTCGCGCGAGATCATCGCCGACTCGGTGGAGTACATGGCCAATGCCCACACCGCCGACGCGCTGGTGTGCATCTCCAACTGCGACAAGATCACCCCGGGCATGCTGAACGCCGCCATGCGGCTCAACATCCCCGCCGTGTTCGTCTCCGGCGGCCCCATGGAGGCCGGTAAGGCCGTCGTGGTCGGCGGCGTGGCGCAGGCCCCCACCGACCTCATCACCGCCATCTCGGCCAGCGCCTCCAGCGCCGTCAGCGACGAGGGCCTGTCCGAGGTCGAGCGCAGCGCCTGCCCGACCTGCGGCTCCTGCTCCGGCATGTTCACCGCCAACTCCATGAACTGCCTCACCGAGGCGCTGGGCCTGGCGCTGCCGGGCAACGGCTCCACCCTGGCCACCCACGCCGCCCGACGCGCGCTGTTCGAGCGGGCCGGACGCGTCATCGTCGATATCGCCAACCGGTGGTACCGCGACGACGACGCTTCGGTGCTGCCGCGAAACGTGGCCAACGAGAAGGCGTTCCGCAATGCCATGGCCCTGGACGTGGCCATGGGCGGTTCCACCAACACCGTGCTGCACACCCTCGCCGCCGCGCAGGAGGGTGAGATCGACTTCGATCTGGAGACCATCGACGAGATCTCGCGGCGGGTGCCGTGCCTGTCCAAGGTGTCGCCGAACTCCGACTACCACATGGAGGACGTGCACCGCGCCGGTGGCATTCCGGCCATCCTGGGCGAGCTGCGCCGCGGCGGCCTGCTCGAGACCGATGTGACGACCGTGCACACCGCCTCGTTCGACGAATGGCTCGACACCTGGGACATCCGCTCCGGCAAGGCGTCCGAGGAAGCCGTCGAGCTGTTCCACGCCGCGCCGGGCGGGGTGCGCACCACCGAGCCGTTCTCCACCGACAACCGCTGGTCGTCGCTGGACACCGATCAGGAGCAGGGCTGCATTCGCGATGTCGCGCACGCGTACACCGTCGAGGGCGGACTGTGCGTGCTGCGCGGCAATATCGCACCGGACGGCGCGATCCTCAAGACCGCGGGCATCGACGAGGACCTGTTCACCTTCGAGGGTCCGGCCGTGGTGGTCGAATCCCAGGAGGAGGCCGTGTCGGTCATCCTGAACAAGCGGATCAAGGCCGGTGACGTGGTCGTGGTGCGCTACGAGGGACCCGCGGGCGGTCCGGGCATGCAGGAGATGCTGCACCCCACCGCATTCCTGAAGGGCGCGGGTCTGGGCAAGTCCTGCGCGCTCATCACCGACGGCCGGTTCTCCGGCGGCACCTCGGGGCTGTCCATCGGGCATATCTCGCCCGAGGCGGCCAGCGGCGGAGCGATCGGCCTGATCGAGAACGGCGACCGGATTCGTATCGACGTGCACACCCGTGCGCTCGAATTACTCGTTTCCGAGGACGAACTGGCGCGGCGGCGCGCGAAAATGGATGCGTCCGAACGGCCGTGGCAGCCCGCCGACCGCGACCGTCCGGTCACCACCGCCCTGCGCGCCTACGCCGCTCTGGCGACGTCGGCGGACAAGGGTGCAGTCCGGCGGGTGCCGTAGTCAGCAAGGGGGAAGTGTGACAATCGAATACACCGGCAAGGTCGACGCCATGCTGGCCGAATACACCGCCATGCTCGATCGCTGCGATGCGCGCAATGCCCAGGCGAAGGAACTCCTCGCCGAGGCCGAGGCGCTCGCCGCGGAGACCCGGGAGCTGTTCGGAGCCGAATACTCCGCCGCACCCGGCGACGCCGAGGACATCCGCGCCCAGCGGGCGGCCCTGGAAGAACAGGTGGACGCCAAATCGCAGGAGGTGCTGCGCCTGCACTCGGAGAATTTCGAGGAGTGGGAGAGGTTCACCCACGCGGAGTGGTGACCGGCATCCGCAGGATCTGACACCCGCGCGATAGGACGCCCGCGGGATACGACACCCGCGGATACGACGCCCGCAGGATACGACAACAGCACGGCCCCGGAACCGGAAGGTTCCGGGGCCGTCGCGTACTCACCGCCGTCGCGCGCTCACCCGCATGATTCGCGCCGTATCGGTAGCCGCCCTCAGTCGAACGGGCCGACGCCGGTCAGCGGGTTGCCGCCGTGCAGCCACAGCCAGGTGCCGATGGCGGCGGCGACGGCGGCGACCAAGACCGCGGCCGAGCCGAGGAACGGGCGCGTCGCCCAGCCGCGGTTGCGGTCCAGGGACAGCCGCCCGGGGCCGGTGAGGATGATGACGGCGGCCGCGCCCGCGAGCACGGTCTCCAGTTCGACGGCGCTGGCGGCGGCCTTGTACTGGAAGCCGGGGATCATGCCCTGCTTCCACATCCAGGCGTCCAGGATCACCGCGAGTACCGCGCCCGCGGCGAGCGGGGTGCCGAGCCCGAGGACCAGCAGGATGCCGCCGCCGAGTTCGCCGACGATGAGCAGGGCCGCGCCGATGTCGGCCTGATCCCAGCCGCCCTGTTCGAGCATGTCGCGGGTGCCCTCCAGGCCGGGGCCGTGGAACCAGCCGGTCAGCTTCTGCAGGCCGTGGTAGATGAAGGTGCCGCCGACCACCAGGCGCAACAGCAGCAGACCGAGGTCGAGGGTGCCGCGGCGGTCGTCGCGGCGACGCAGCCGACCGTTCTCCGGAGAGGTCGGGGCCGGCGGGATGCTCGCGAACGCGTAGGAGGGCGAGTCCGCGTCGGCGGCCCCGGGGGCGGCGACTCCGGGGACGGGGGCGTCGGCGGTGATCGGCGTGGTGTCGCCGCTCTCCACCTGCCCGCGCGTCGGCACGTCGGGGTCGAGACCCAGGTCCTCATCGGTGCGGGGAATCTCCTTGGTGAGATTCGGCTCGGTGAGATTCGGCTCGGTGAGATTCGGCTCGGTGAGATTCGGCTCGGTGAGATTCGGCCCGGCCGTATCGATCTGCTCGGTCGGACTGTCGAAGGGGCTGCGCACCGGCGTCCCCGGCCGCTGCGCGGGTTCGGGTTCGGGCTGCCCCGCCGCGGTGGACGGATCGTTCGACTTGTCGGTCACGCGGGTCAGGGTATGCGCCCGGAGCCCTCGACGCGCGGTGGATCGCGGGCGTGTCCTGCGGATGTTTCACATACACACCACCCCCGTACGAGCGAGCGCGGCGGTATTTCCGTAACGTCTGCAGCATGAGTTTGGTTGCCGGAGGGCGAGTCAGGGGCCGCGCGGGGAGGCTCGCGGTCGGTCTCGTGGTCGGCGTGACGCTGCTGGCCGGGTGCGCCCGCTTCGACGAGTCGGCGTCGAGCCCGTTCACCCCCGAACCGTCCTGGCAGGACGCCGATCTCGGCCCGACCGACAAGCAGGCGCCCACCTCGGCGCAGCGCCCCGCCGGGCCGTGCGTCGATCCCGACCCGAATGTGGTGATCTCCTGCCTCGGGGTCACGGGCGGGATCGTCGTCCTGGGCGACGGCACCTCCATGGTGCTGGACCGCACGGATCTCGAGGTGCTGACCCTGCTGCCGCCGGTGGGCCCCAGCGAGGTGCCGCCGCCCCCGGCGAAGGAGCAGCGGATCGACCAGGAGGTCGATACCGGCACCGCGGACGGCGGGCTCATGGATATCGCGCTCTCACCGTCCTACTACGAGGACGGCCTCTACTACCTGTATGTCACCGGCCCCAGTGACAATCGGGTGATCCGGGTGTCCGAGGACGGTTCGGTGAAGCCGATCCTCACCGGAATCCCCAAGGGTCCGACCGGCAATCGGGGCGCCATCGACTTCGCGGGCGGGGATCTGCTGGTGCTCACCGGCAACGCGGGCAACCCCGCCGCCGCCGACGATCCGAATTCGCTCGCGGGCAAGCTGCTGCGGGTGCCGAATCCGTCCCCGAACAGCAGCGTCCCCGAGGTGGTCGTCTCCGGAATCGGCATCGCGGGCGATGTGTGCGTCGGCCCGCAGAGCATCTGGGTCACCGACCGCACCGCCGTCGAGGACCGCCTCCAGCACGTCACCCCCGAGGGCGCGGTGACCAAGGCGTGGTCGTGGTCCGACCGGCCGGGCGTCGCGGGCTGCGCCGCCGCCGCGGACGGCGTGGCCATCGCCATGACCGACGCCAAGGCGGTGGCCTTCGCCAAGGCCGATCCGGACACCCACGCCATCACCGAGGACCCCGCCCTGACCATGCAGGACCGCTACGGCCGCCTCAACGGCGCGGCGCTCGGCCCCGACGGCGCGGTCTGGGTCGGCACCGTCAACAAGGGCGAGGGCGGCACCCCCGGCGAATTCGACGACCGTGTGGTGCGCGTGCCGCCCCCGGCCGGTGGGCCCGGCAGCGGACCGGACTGAGCTGGCTGAGCTGACGCCCTCGCTAGCCGGCGACACCGCAGGCGGCGAGGACCAGTTCGCGGACGCGGGCGGCGTCGGCCTGGCCGCGGGTGGCCTTCATGACGTCGCCGACGACCTTGCCCGCCGCCTGCACCTTGCCGGAGCGGATCTTGTCGGCGATATCGGGGTTGGCGGCGAGGGCCTTGTCGACCTCGGCCTGCAGGGCGGAGTCGTCGCTGACCATGCCGAGACCCTTGTCCTCGACGATCTGGGCCGGTTCGCCCGCACCGTCGAGCACGAAGTCGACGACCTGCTTGGCGACCTTGTTGTTGATGGTCTTGGCCTCGACCAGACCGGCCACCTCGGCCACCTGCTTCGGGGTGATGGGCAGATCCTCGAGGGCGACGCCGCGGTCCTTGGCCTTCTCGGTGAGGTAGGCGACCCACCAGGAGCGGGCGGCGTCCACGGAGGAGCCGGCGTCGACGGTGGCGATGATGAGGTCCAGCGCGCCCGCGTTGATCAGATCGCGGAACACCTCGTCGGACAGTCCCCAGTCGGCCTGGATGCGGGCGCGCCGCAGCCACGGGTATTCGGGGATGGTCCCGCGCAGTTCCTCCACCCAGGCGGCGTCGGGTGCGATGGGCTCGAGGTCGGGCTCCGGGAAGTAGCGGTAGTCCTCGGCGGTCTCCTTCACCCGGCCCGGCGAGGTGGAGCCGTCGGTCTCGTGGAAGTGCCGGGTCTCCTGGACGATGGTGCCGCCCCCGGCGAGCACGGCGCCCTGCCGCCGCATCTCGTAGCGCACCGCCACCTCGACGCTGCGCAACGAGTTCACGTTCTTGGTCTCGGTGCGGGTGCCGAACTCCTCGGCGCCCTTGGGCATCAGCGACACGTTGGCGTCGCAGCGCAGCGAGCCCTGTTCCATCTTCACGTCGGACACGTCCAGGGCCTTCAGCAGATCCCGCAGCGCGGTGACGTAGGCGCGCGCCACCTCGGGCGCCCGCTCCCCCGCCCCGGTGATGGGCTTGGTGACGATCTCGATGAGCGGTACTCCCGCGCGGTTGTAGTCGAGCAGTGAGTGCGAGGCCCCGTGGATGCGTCCGGTGGCGCCGCCGACGTGCACCGATTTGCCGGTGTCCTCCTCCATGTGCGCGCGCTCGATGTCCACCCGGAAGGTGGAGCCGTCGTCGAGCACCACGTCGAGGTACCCGTCGGTCGCGATGGGTTCGTCGTACTGGCTGATCTGGTAGTTCTTCGGCTGGTCCGGGTAGAAGTAGTTCTTGCGCGCGAACCGGCCCCACGGCGTGATGGAGCAGTTCAGGGCCAGCCCGATCCGGATGGCCGATTCCACCGCCTTCTGGTTCACGACGGGCAGCGAACCGGGCAGTCCGAGGCACACCGGGCACACCTGCGTATTCGGCTCGGCGCCGAATTCGGTCGGGCAACCGCAGAACATCTTGGTCGCGGTGCCCAGCTCGACGTGCACCTCCATGCCCAGCACCGGCTCGTACCGGTCGATGACATCGGCGTAGTCCATCAAGTCCACCGTGGGTGCGCTCATGACGATCAGTCTATGTAAGGCCGGGCGGCGGAATTCAGTCGGCCGCGATGGCCTCCACGATGGGCAGCCGGGCGGCCCGGACCGCGGGCGGGATGGAGCCGAGCAGGGCCAGCAGCAGCGCGACCACGGCGTAGACGAGCAGGAGCGGGCTGGGCTGGTAGGCCACGTCCAGGGACAGCGAGTTGGTCATGGCGAGGGTGGCCAGGTAGTGCACGGCCGCGCCCACCGCCAGACCGATGGCCGCGCCCACCACCCCGATGCCCGCCGCCTCGGTGAGGACGGTGCGCAGCAGGAAGCGGCGGCTGGTGCCCATGGCGCGCAGCACCCCGAGTTCGCGGCGGCGTTCCAGCACCGAGAGCATGAGGGTGTTGAGCAGCGCGATGGTGGAGACCGCCACCACGATCCACAGGATGGAGGTGCTCAGCGAGGTGCCCTGGCGGACGCTGCCGGCAATGGCCGTGACGGCGTCCGGACCGGTCTCGACGTGGATCTCGGGCGGCACCACCGCGCGAATGGCCGCGTAGACCTGATCCGGGTCGGCGTCGGGCAGGAAGTCGACCCCGATGATGGTCTCACCGGGGCGCTGGTACCACTGGCGCAGGATGTCGAGGTCCAGGATCACCACACCGGCGACGGCGGAGAAGTACGGGATCACCTCCAGCACCTCGACCCGCCGCACCCCGCTCGGCGTCGGCAGTTCGAGGGTGGACCCGCGCTGCACCGCCGATGCCTTTGCCACATCGCGGGATACGACGACGCCTTCCCCGGCGGCCATGCGCCGCAGGGTGTCCGCGCTCAAGGCCGCCGTCGCGGCCTGGCGGCCCTGCCCCTCCTCGAAGGCCTGCAACATCACTCGGCCGCCGCCGAGGGTGGCGAAGGCCATCTGCCCCGACCCGGCCCCCGCCACGCCGGGAATCGCGGAGATCTTCGCCTTCAGGTCCGCGGGCAGGATCGGCCCGGTGGGGAACTGCTCCATGGCCGTGGGGCTGATGAACACGTCGGTGACGCCGAGCCCCTCGAAGCTCTCGGTCGCCGAATCGGCCATATTGCGGGTGGCGTTGCCGATGGCCACCACGGCGGTGACGCCGATCATGACGGTCATGGCGGTCGCCCACACCCGGCGCGGCGCCCGTTCGACGGTGGTGGCCCCCAGTGCGCCGGGCGCGCCGAACAGCCGCGCGACGGCGGCGGCGGCGCGCACGATCGGCCCGGTGGCGGCGAAGCAGAACATGACCGCACCGGCGATGGCCATGGAGACCGCGGCCATGGAGATCCGGCCCAGATCGGCCGTGGCGACGACGATGGCGGCGACCACCAGCGCCGTGCCCAGTACCAGCGCGCCCCAGCGCAATACCGGGTTCGCGGTGTCGGCGCTGGACGTTCCCACCGGGGCCAGGGCCTCGATCGGCGCCACCTTGTACACCTGGCGCGCGGCCAGCGCGGCGGCGGCGACGCTGGCCACCACGCACGCCGCCACGGCCACCGGCACGGCGTATCCGGGCAGGATGAA
Organism: Nocardia sp. CC227C; assembly: GCF_030767025.1. GTDB lineage: Bacteria > Actinomycetota > Actinomycetes > Mycobacteriales > Mycobacteriaceae > Nocardia. The sequence goes on from NZ_JASITE010000008.1 coordinate 263,353, forward strand.
CTCGGTGCGCGCCTCGACGGAGTTCAGCATGGCGGCGGGCAGCCGGTGAATGGCGATGCGCCCCATGAACACGCCGACCAGCGCGCCGACGAGTCCGCCGATCAGTCCCAGCAGCGCCGATTCCGCGATCAGATCGCGCACCATGGGCGTACGGCGGCCGCCGATGGCGCGCAGCAGCGACAGCATCGGACGCCGCTGCGCCACGGCCATGCTCATGGCGTTGTAGATCAGGAACGACGACACGATGAGCGCGGCGGCCGAGGAGGCCAGCGTCGCCAGGGTGACCACCTGCACGGCGCCACCCGCCTGCGCCGCCCGCATCCCCGGATCGGCGACCACGGCGCGCCCGTCCACCACCTCGGTGAGGTTCGAACGCAGCTGTGCCACATCGGTATCGGGGGCGGCGATGATCTGGATGGAGTCCAGCCGGCCGGCCCGGTCGGTGATCTGCTGTGCCACCGGCAGCAGCGTGACGACCAGGTGTCCTTCGTTGAGTTTGCGCGCGGCCGGATCGTCGAGCACCCCGACGACGGTGACGGTGGTGCCGTCGATACCGAAGGTCTCCCCCTCCGCATACCCCATGCCGGTGCCGACCAGCACGCCGTTGCGTACGGTCGGCAGTGCGGCCGCCTGCTCGCGCAGCGGCCCGTCCAGATCGCTGCCCAATGCGGAGGCGCTGGCGTCCGCGCCGATGAGCAGGGCGCGGTCCGCATCCGCCCCGATGGGGGCGCGCAGCATGGGGACCGCGGTCCCCACCCCCGCCACCGCCCGGACCTCTCGCAGCAGCGACTGTTCGAAACCGGCGTCGGTGATGCCGCTGATCTCCAGCACCGCGCCGCCGGAGAGGCTGCGCGCCAGCCGGTCCACCGACCCGGTGATGGAGCCGGAGATGCTGAACACCGACACCAGCAGCCCCGCCGAGACGCCCATCACGATCATGGACATGAGGGTGCGGCCCCGGTGCGCGAGCAGCTCACCGATATTGAACAGCCGCAGCCGATCCCACCCCGCACGTATCACGGACGCACCGCCTCGGCGGGCTCGGAGCCGTCCGAGCTCAGCGAGGCGCTGAGCTCCACCGGTACGGTGCGCACCGCACCGTTCTCGGTGTGCTCGACCAGTTCGTTGGAGCCGATCGTCCCGTCCCGCAGGGTGATCAGCCGGTCGCAGTAGCGCACCGCGCCCATGTCGTGGGTGACCATCACCACGGAGTTGCCCTGCCGGGTGATGTCGCCGAGCAGTTCCAGGATGGACGCCCCGGTCTTGGAATCCAGGTTGCCCGTGGGCTCGTCGGCCAGGATCAGCGGCGGGTCCATGATGAGCGCGCGCGCCACCGCCACCCGCTGCATCTGCCCGCCGGACAGTTCCGCGGGCCGGTGCTCGGCGCGGTCGGCCAGTCCCACCAGTTCCAGCAGTTCCAGGGCGCGGGGCTTGGCCTTGCGCAGTCCGGTGCCGTCCAGCAACTTCGGGATGGCGACATTCTCCCAAGCCGACAGCGTGGGCAGCAGGTTGAAGAACTGGAAGACGAATCCGACACGGTGCCTGCGGAACTCGGACTGCCGATCGTCGTCGAGGCCGCCGATCTCCTCGCCCTGGAAGCGAATGGAACCCGCGTCGGGGGAATCGAGGGCGCCCAGCATGTGCAGCAGGGTGCTCTTGCCGGAGCCCGACGGGCCGATGATGGCGGTGAACTCCCCCGGTTCGATACGCAGGCTGATGCCGTCCAGCGCGCGTACAGTCTGTTCACCCACCCGGTACTCCCTGGTGACGTCGGTCAGTTCCAGCATGTTGCTTCCCCTCGTGCTGTCAGCTCGCGAGTGCGCGGTCTCGCGGCCGGTCGATCAGGTGGTCGGTGTCGTAGGTGTCCAGGACGGCGCGCAGCGCGGGCTGTTCGGAAGCCAGTTCGAGGTATACCTCGACCGCCGATTTCCCCTCCGCCAGCGCGTTGTCGAGTTTCGCGCGCAGGTGGTTCTCCCAGCGGTACCGCAGTGCCAGCAGCACCCCGGCGGGTCCGCCGAAGAGGCGTTCCATATCCGGCAGTCCGTGAAAGAGCTTGGGATCAGCCGGATTTCGCGCCGCTCGGTCGAGTACGGCATGCAGGATATCCGTGCGAGCATGGTGGTCTGCCCAAGTCATGGCCCCAACCTTTCGTTCTCGAGATCTCACACGCTACGTACCGGGCTCTGTGCTGTCTTCGTGCCGCGGACCCGAATCGGTCTCCTACCGGGGTAGGAGAGCATGCCCACTCGACGAAGGATGCACACGATCGATCCGGGCAATTAGCCTTACAGGATGAACGTGACCGACGCCACGTCACGGTTCGCCGGGTCGGCCTGGCGTGACCTGCGGGAGAGTGCGCGCGACAGCCGTGCGCGGTTCCGCCGGTTCCTTCGCGATCCGGTGCGGGAGTTCCAGCGCAATGTGGAGGAGCTGCCCTACGACTACCCGGCGTCCACGATCATGCTGCTGGATGTGGTGCTGCTGGTGGCGGCCACCATCGCCATGATCCAGCGGCACGAGTACTTCCCGAGCCTGCTGCCGCTGGTGGCCATGGGGCTCACCTATGTCACCGGCCCGCTGTACGCGTTCTTCGGGATGGTGCCGAAACCGATGGTGATCGGCGGCCTCGCCATGATAGCGACGGGATTGTTCCTGTCGCAGCCGGTGGAGAACGATATTTCGCCGCTGATCCTGATCCTGGCCGCCGGCGAGGTCGCCGCCATCACCCCGGCATTGGCGAGCGTGCCGCTCACCCTGGCCATGCTCGGGCAGCTCGCGTTCTTCGCCCGGATCGGTCACCTGGACGGCGCGCTCCAGTACGGCGCGGGTGTGGTGTGCGGCTGGATGACCGGGCGGATGCTGCAATACCAGAGCCGCTTCACCCGCCAGGAGCGCGAAACCCAGGAGGTGCGTACCGCCCGCGCCGCCGACGAGGAACGCGGCCGCATCGCCCGGGAGGTGCACGATGTGATCGCGCATTCGCTGTCCATCACGCTGCTGCACGTCACCGCCGCCCGCCACGCGCTGCAAACCGACCGCGACGTGGACGAGGCCGTTGACGCCCTCGCCGACGCCGAGCGCCTCGGCCGCCAGGCCATGGCCGATATCCGCCGCACGGTCGGACTGCTCGACCAGCGGCCCTCCCGCACCACCCCGGAACCGGGCCTGGACGATATCGCCGAGCTGGTGGGCGACTTCGTCCGCGCCGGAATGGCGGTGGACTACGAGCTCGAGGGCGATCCGACGACGGTGAGCGCGGGACTGGGGCTGGCGCTGTACCGGATCAGCCAGGAGTCGCTGGCCAATATCGCCAAACACGCGCCGGGCGCGCGGGCGCGCCTGCGCATCGTGGTGGACGACCGGGGCATCACGGTCTCCGTGCACAACACGCTGCCCGCCGGGCTGGCTGCCCGGCCGGGAAACGGCATGGGCGTCCGGGGGATGCGCCAGCGCGCCGAACTCCTGGGCGGGATGCTGTCGGCCGGACCCGGCGACGGCGGCTGGCAGGTGCGGGCGCGGATTCCGCTGTCCGGCAAGCCGGTCGACGGCTGCGTCGTCATCAATGCCGCGAGTACCGCCGAGGATTCGCTCAAGTCCATGTTCCAGAACATGACCCGCAAATTGCAGGATGGCCGCGCCGAACCGGCGCGGGAGAGCCAGGAGGGTGTGTGAACGCGCAGCCGGAGGACGAGCCGACCGCGGTACTCGTCGTCGACGATCAGGAACTGGTGCGCGGCGGCCTGCGCCGAATCCTACGCCGCCGTGACGGTTTCGTGGTCAGCGAATGCGCGGACGGGGACGAGGTGCCCGCCGCGGTGGCCGCGCACCGGCCACATGTGGTGCTGATGGATCTGCGCATGAAGCGCATCGACGGCATCGAGGCCACCCGCACCCTGCGCCGATCGGCCGACGCCCCACCGGTACTGGTGCTCACCACCTTCGACGACGATCAGCTGCTGTCCGGCGCGCTGCGCGCGGGCGCGGCCGGGTTCATTCTCAAGGACTCCCCCGCCGAGGATCTGATCCGCGCCGTGCGCACCGTCGCGGCGGGCGGCGCGTGGCTCGACCCCACCGTGACCCCGCGCGTGCTCACCGCCTACCGGTCGGCCCGGCCCACCCCGTCCCCGGCCGCCAACCGGCTCGGTGATCTCACCGCACGCGAGCTCGAGGTGCTCGAGCTCATCGGCCGCGGCCGCCTCAATGCCGAGATCGCGCACGCCCTTGGCATCTCCGAGGTGACCGTGAAGAGCCATGTGGGGCACATCTTCGGAAAGCTCGGCCTGCGGGACCGGGCCGCGGCCATCGTCTTCGCGTTTGACCAGGGTGTGGTCGCCCCAGGAGAATCCAGTCTCTGACGGGTGGGTCACGGCCGCCGCTGCCGTGCCCCGTCCGAGAGTTGGAGGTTGGACGGGGTGGATGCACCGCCATCGCGGGCCGGGAGCAGGTTCGGGCCGTACGAGTTGCGCTCGCTGCTGGGCAGGGGAGGGATGGGTGAGGTCTACGAGGCCTACGACACCGGGAAGGACCGGGTGGTCGCACTCAAGCTGCTGCCGTCCGAACTCGCCGAGGATCCCTCCTATCAGGAACGATTCCGCCGGGAATCGCAGGCGGCGGCGAGATTGGCCGAGCCGCACATCATTCCGATCCACGACTGGGGCGAGATCGACGGTGTGCTGTACATCGACATGCGGCTGGTGCGCGGACAGGATCTGCGTTCCCTGCTGAACCAGTTCGGCACTCTGCCGCCCGCCCGGGTGGTCGGAATTCTCGAGCAGGTCGCGGCGGCCTTGGACGCCGCGCACTATTCGGGTCTGGTGCACCGCGATGTCAAGCCCGCCAATATTCTGGTCACCGAGGCGGATTTCGCCTATCTGGCCGATTTCGGCATTGCCCGTTCGGAGGGTGACAGCACCGTCACCACGGCGTCCTCGGCCATCGGCTCGTATGCCTATATGGCCCCGGAGCGCTTCGACGACGGTCCGGTCACCGGCCGCGCCGACATCTACTCGCTGGGCTGCGTCCTGCACGAGGCGCTCACCGGCACCCGGCCGTTCCCGGCGCAGAACATCAGCGAGCTGATCCGGGCGCATCTGTCGCAGTCGCCGCCCGCGGCATCGCAGTTGCGCTCCGGCACCCCGCCGGGGCTGGACGCGGTGATCGCCCGCGCCATGGCCAAGAATCCCGCCGACCGGTTCTACACCGCGGGCGAATTCGCCGCGGCCGCGCGCAACGCGCTGGTCGGCGGACCGGTCGCGGCACCGCCGCCGGCCGCGCCGCCCGCCCGGACCGTCCCGCCGCCCACGGTGCCGCCCGCCGTCCCCCCGGCCGCGGGGCCGCCGCGGGTGGGCGCGTCCGATCCGACCGTGGTGCGGCAGCCTCGTCCGGGGCCGGGGTCCGCCGGTTCCGGAGCGGCCTACGCCACCGGGGCTTTCCCCCGGGCGGATGACGAGCAGCCGCCCACCGGGGACCTGCCGGTGATCGTGCCCGCCGACCCGACCGTGGTGCGGCCCAGCGACTTCTATTTCACGCCGCTGCCCGAGCATGCGCGACCGACGGAACCGCGTTGGGGTGAGCACTCCTACGCCTCCGGCAACGCCGATTTCCCGTACGCGCCCGCACCCGATCCGTCGGCCTATCCCACCTCGGAGCATCCGCGCGTCGACGCGCCCCCGCCCGCGGCCCCACCGCGGCGGCGCCGGTCGATCGTGGTGCCGGTCGCGGTGGGCGTGCTGGCCATCGCGCTGGCCGCGGTGGCGGGCACGCTGGGCTGGCAGGCCATCGACGGCGGCGGCATCGAATCACCGAATGCCCCTGCGGCACAGGATAATCCGACTCGGCCGCGGACGGCCCCGCCGACCCCGGGCCGCACGACGACCGCGCCCACCACCACGACCACCCCGACCACGGTCCAGCTGCCCGCGGACGCTATGCCGTGCCCCTCGACCTTCGGATCGCTGGGCGGCTACACCTCCTCGGCGGCCGGAACCTCGGTCACCAGTTGCCCGTTCGCCGAGGAAGTTCGCCGGGCCTACGCCGACGCGACGGGCGACACCCCGGGCGCGACGGCTACCGTGGTAGCGGTGAGTCCGGTGACCGGACGCTCCTACCCGATGAATTGCACGGCCGCAGGGAAATTGGTGACCTGCACCGGCGGAGAGAACGCGGTGGTGTATGTCTACTGATCCGTTTCGGATCTGTCGCACGGCCCTGAAGAACACGGTGGCGCTGGCCACGCTGCTCGCGGTGTCGGCGTGTGCCGTTCAGGTCGGCACTTCCGGTGTGCCCGCCGCCGATTCCGCGGAGATCGCGCCCGGCGACCGGGACCGGGCGATGGGCTTCCCGGCGGCGGAGGGGAATCGCTCAGAGGGGAATCGCTCACTGGGCGCGCCCGAGCTGCCGGATCTGTTCGGCCTGCCCCGAACCATCTCGCTGGCAGCGGATTTCGCCGACCTTCGCGCCCGCATGGGCGGCCGCATGGGAATGGCGATCATGCCGGTCGGCGGCGGCGAGGTGACGGCGCTCGGCGACTGGAGCACGGGTATCGCGTGGTCGACCATCAAGGTGCCGATCGCCCTCGCGGCCCTGCGCCGTGATCCGGACGGACTGATCGATACCGCCGAGGCCGCCATCACGTTCTCCGACAACGGTGCGGCACAACAGCTCTGGAACTCACTGGGCACGTCGGAGGAGGCCGCGACCGCGGTCGAGTCGGTGCTGCGCGAGGCCGGGGACACCGTCACCGACATCGCCGACCGGCACACCCGGCTGGCGACCGTCGGCTCCTACGAACTCATGGCCTTCGGCGCGACCAGCTGGACGCTGACCGACCAGGTACGCTTCGCCTCCCGGCTGCCCTGCCTGGACGACGCCGACACGGTGATCTCGCTCATGGGCGAGATCACGCCCGACCAGAGCTGGGGTCTGGGCCGACTCATCGGCGCGGAGTTCAAGGGCGGCTGGGGACCCGACGACGACACCGGCGACTACACCGTCCGGCAGTTCGGCCTGATCCCGACGCTGTCGGGGCCGATAGCGGTGGCCATGGCCGCCGAACCCGGATCGGGCAGCTTCTCCGACGCCACCGACATGATGGACCGGATGGCCCTGCTGGTCGCCGATCATCTCGAGGAACTGCGCGGGGGCCGGTGCATGCACTGACCACCCGAAATGCGGGCGTCCGGGCTGCATTTGACCACCGTGCGGCGACGCACCAGAATCCTTGCGATCGACGGGAGTCGGTGGTCGAGCATCGACGAGTCGCCCACCGCCCCGAGATATGGAGGTAGACGGGGTGGACGTCCCACGGTCGGGCAATCGGAGCGGGGCCGGAAGCGGCACGTCCCCACGACGATCGACGCGTAACGACCGGTGGTGGAGCCGGTTCGCGCGTGCGGCCGGGGTGGCCGCCGTACTGGCGCTGTCCGCCTGCGGCAGCCAGCCCACCCTGGTACCCGAAACCACCGGTGCCACACCGACGGCCGTCAAGTCCACCACCGGACTCGTTGCCGCCCTTCCCGGTTCGCTGGCCTGGGATTTCAACGAATTGCAGGGCACGTTGCAGGGCGCGGTGGGGCTGGCGGTCATGGCCGTTGGCAGTGACCGGCAGGTCACCCTCGGCGACTGGAGCAACGGTGTGGCCTGGTCGACCATCAAGGTGCCGCTCACCCTGGCCGCGTTGCGCAACAACCCCGGGTACAGCGGTGCGGCGAGTTCGGCCATCACGGCCTCCGACAACTCCGCCGCCGAGATGCTGTGGCAGTCGCTCGGATCAGGGGATACGGCCGCGCGGGCGGTGGAGGCCGTACTGCGCGAGGGCGGGGATTCGACCACCATCGTGCCCGCCCGGCCGACCCGCTCGGAGTACTCGGCGTTCGGGCAGGCGGAATGGTCGCTGTCGGACCAGCTGCGCTTCGCCTCCCGGCTGCCCTGCCTGCCGCAGGCCGATACGGTCACCGCGCTCATGGGGAAGATCAGCTCCGGCCAGCGCTGGGGGCTGGGCACCCTGGAGGGCGCGCGGTTCAAGGGCGGCTGGGGGCCCGACACCTCGGGCAACTACCTGGTGCGCCAGTTCGGACTGGTTCCGGTGTCCGGCGGGGAGATCGCCGTCGCGCTTGCGGCCGCGCCCGATTCGGGTTCCTTCGATGACGGCGCGGCCCTGCTCACCAAGCTCGCCGGGCTGATCGAACTGCATCGCGAGGAGCTCGCCGGGGGCGGCTGCCCGCCGTAGCGCTGAATCACACCGGGCCGTGCCGAGCGGTCCGCGATCCGTAACGAGGGGTTCACGGGGGTACGGCCCACACCGGTGGCGCGGACGGGGCAAGATGGGCGGCATGCGTATCGGAGTTTTGACCGGAGGCGGGGACTGCCCAGGCTTGAACGCGGTCATCCGAGCTGTCGTTCGTACCGCGAACGGTCGCTGGGGCGACGCGATTGTCGGCTTCCAGGACGGGTGGCGCGGCCTACTCGAGGATCGCAAGATCCAGATCTTCAACGACGACCGCACCGACCGGCTGCTCGCCAAGGGCGGCACCATGCTCGGCACCGCGCGCACCAATCCCGATGTGCTGCGCGCCGGGCTGGGCCGGGTGAAGCAGACGCTCGACGACAATGGCATCGAGGCGCTCATCCCGATCGGCGGCGAGGGCACCCTGACCGCGGCCAGCTGGCTGTCCGACGAGGGCGTGCCGGTGGTGGGCGTGCCCAAGACCATCGACAACGATATCGACTGCACCGACGTCACGTTCGGCCACGACACCGCGCTGGCGGTCGCCACCGAGGCCATCGACCGGCTGCACACCACGGCGGAATCACACCAGCGCGTCATGCTGGTAGAGGTCATGGGCCGCCATGCGGGGTGGATCGCGCTGAATGCCGGAATCGGGGGCGGTGCGCACCTGACCCTCATTCCCGAAGTGCCGTTCGATGTCGACGAGGTCTGCAATATGATCAAGCGTCGATTCCAGCGCGGCGACAAGCATTTCATCTGCGTGGTCGCCGAAGGCGCGCATCCCGCGCCCGAATCCATGACCCTGCGCGACGGCGGTATCGACGAATTCGGCCACGTCCGGTTCACCGGCGTCGCGCAACAGCTCGGGGCCGAGATCGAGCGCCGCATCGGCAAGGAGGTCCGCACCACCGTGCTGGGCCACGTGCAGCGCGGTGGTCAGCCCACCGCCTACGACCGCGTCCTCGCCACCCGTTTCGGTGTGCATGCCGCCGAGGCCGTGCACGCCGGCCGCTTCGGCCAGATGGTCGCCCTGCACGGTACCGAGATCGAGCTGGTGCCGCTGTCGGAGGCCACCAAGCAGCTCAAACTGGTGCCTCCGGACCGCTACAACGAGGCCGCCGCGTTCTTCGGCTGAGCCCAACCGTCGCGGCCCCCGCACCGTCGGGTGCGGGGGCCGCGACCGTTGCTCGCGACCGGCTCAGCGGTCGAATCGACCCGCCGTCACCGCGGCGGTGAACCTCGCCCAGGCGGCGGTCGTGAACATCAATGCCGGTCCGGCCGGATTCTTGCTGTCGCGCACGCCGACCGCGCCGTCGAGGAACGAGATCTCCACGCATTCCTTCGCGCCGGTGCTGTGCGCGCTCTTGAACCACCGAGCGCCGGACGGTTCGACGTTCACGTCACGTACTCCTTCGCTGCCTTCCGCAAGAGCTCTCTACTGCTCGTTTCGTCCAACGCCGCGCGCTGGAGCGCGTGGTACGCCTCGCGGTACCGGTCGACCGCCGCTTGCTTTTCCAGGTAGAGGTCGCCGAGATAGTTCTCCAGGTACACCACGGTGGGGTCGACCGGCTTGCTCCGCGAGTCCCGGCCGAATTCCAGAATCACGAACGGCCCGACGGTGTGACCCGACGGGACACCCGCGGAGAAGGGTAGTACACGGACAGTAATCGTCGGCAGCGTGCTCATATCCGCCAGGCGGCGCAACTGTGCCGACATGACGCGCGGAGTGCCGACGACCCTGCGTAACGCGGTTTCGTGCAGCACCACGTCGAAGGCCGCGGGGCTGCGTTTGCGGGTCAGCAGGTGTTGACGGCGCACGCGCAGCTGGAGGCGGCGGTCTATCTGCTCGCGCGGAGCATCCGGCCAGTAATCGGCGATGAGAACGCGGGCATAGTCGGGCGTTTGGAGCAATCCGGGCACCAGATCGGGCTGATAGGAAATCAGGGCGCGCGCCGAGGATTCCAGGCCCACGTACATGTCGAAACCCTCGGGCACCAGGCTGTCGTATTCGTGCCACCACGATTTCACATTCGCCTGCTGCGCCAGTCCCACCAGCGCGGCGGTGAATTCGTCGTCGAAATCGTAGATGCGGCACAGTTCCCGGATGTCGAGCACGCGAATCTTCTCGGCATTGCCGGTTTCCAGACGCTGCAACTTCGATTCACTCCACTCCATGAGCGAAGCCGCCTCGGCAATGGTCAGATTGGACTCCATCCGACCCTCACGCAGGTATCGGCCCAGCTGGCGGCGCGGCAGTGTGGAACCGTGCTCTGGCATCGAATCCTCCCCCGCGAAGCTGATTTTCGGTCACTGTGAACGATGCTGCCATGCGTTATGAATGCTGACCTGGAGGTTTCGGAAAGTTCCCGATTATCTGCCGTCTTTGCCTGACATTTTCCCTCGCTGCTGCTGTGCTGGTAGGCGCGCCCGGTTGCGAGCCGGAGCCCTGACAACTCCGGACACACTCGTCCCCGAGCCGGGCGCGCCTCTCGATCACCGCCGACTCGAACGAGGAACCATGACCGGCTCCGAATCCGCGCCATCCGGGCGGAGCCGACTCCGCACGCCGATTCCGCGCCGACTCCGCACTCCGATTGCGCGCACCTGCCCGTACCGCCGACAGCCCCGGCGATTCTCGCTACGCTGGGCCTAATGTGCCCCTCGCGCTGACTCCGGCGGTCCTGATGATGTACATCCTCGATTGCACGACGGACCCGGGCGACCTCACGCCCGAACAATCCCACCAAGCCATGCAATTGCACATGTGCTGCACGGTCGACGACTGCCGAGTACGCCGCCGAGCCCGTCAAGTCCTGGTGGACGCCGGGCAAATGGTCCTGGACGACCGCGCCGCCCCCTGAGCACGCCGCCGCCGACCACTCCGCTACGGATCGATCGCGCTGAGGACCAGGACCACCACCAACACCAGCAGCACCCCCGCCGCCACGGCCAATGCCACCACCGCGGCGGGCTGCATCTCCCCGAACGGTGACCGCTGCCGCGGCGGGTGCACCGGCGGCACCTGCTGGGGCGGATAGGGATAGGAAGCGAACGGCGGCGGCGCTCCGGCGGCGGGCGCTCCGGGATCGGGCCCCATATCGGCAGGTCCCGCTACGCCCGGCCCACCCGCTGCAGGCTCACTCACGCCAGGCCCTTGCGCACCGGGCTCACCCGCGTCGTGTCTGCCCGCATCGAGTGGTGCATCCCCTGCCCCCGGCGGGGTGTAGCTCGCGGGCACCCCAGAGACCGTGCCGGTGGGACCGGATGCCGCACCTGCACCCGGTTCGACGGGATGCGAATCCACCGCCGGGCGGCCGGTATCCGCCGGGCGCACATCGTCGGCAGCCGGTGCCGCCGCACCACCGGACCGCTCGGCACCACCCGCCGCGACGATCGCTGCCGACGCCTCGCTCCCCGCGTGCTGATCGGACCGGGCCGCCTGCCGCTGCCCGGACTCGATAGCCGGGGACGGTACTTTGTCGGAACCTGACTCATCGGTACCCGCACCGGAAGCATCCGTACCCGAAACATCCGTGCCGACAGCAGAAGTCGGAGCGCCCGAGTGGTCGCCCGCGGCAGGCGCATCCGGCGCGGGTGCACCGCCCGGGTCGACGCCGGAAACCGAATCGTCCGGACCATCCGGGGCGGAGCCGCCCGCATCGCGGCCCGGAGCAGGCCCGCTCGGCCGCAGACCGTGATCGGCCCGCACGGCGTCCCTTCCTCCGCCACCGCTTTCCTGCACCCATGCACCGGCCGAGTCCCGTTGCACGCCAACGGCATAGGCGACCGGCTCCGTCACCGAACGCATCACCCCGGAGAAGGCGGGTTCATGCGCTGGTTCGGCCGCGCCGAACGGCTGCTCCGCACCGAAGCCCGCACCTGCTTCAGGTGGTCGACCACCCGCCGCACCCTCCCCCCGCGCAGGCCGACCTCCACGTGTCGGGTCCGGCCCCGCATCACCGGGGCGCGGGGAGTCCCCACCCGACCGCTCTCCGGCACCCGAGACCACGCCCCCCGGCGGCCGACCCGCCGACGCGGCAGCCACCTGCCCCGACTGGTCCGAACGCCCGGCCGCCGCCCGCGCCGGTTGACCGGCGGCCCCCGAGACGGCTTGCGGCGGAACACTCCCGGGCACGGGATCCCCGTGCGGCGGCAGATCCGAGGGCACCGGGTCCGCCTGTGGCGACTGTCCCGCCTGCGCGGGGACCCCCTGCGGCGACTGAACCGGGAGCCCCGAATCGACGTGTGGCGGACGACCCGTGGGCGTCGCCACGCCCTGCGGCGACTGACCCACCGGATGCGGAGCGGCCTGCGGCGGACGACTCGGCGAGCCGGGATCTCCCTGCGGCGGACCCGGGTACTGCGGATCGACCTGCGACGTCTGCGCCACGGGCGCGGGGTCACCCTCCGGCGGCGGGCCCGCGGAAGCCCGGCGTGACTCCTCCGGCGACACGGGGAGCCGCCGCGGCGGCCGACCCGCCGCAGCGGCGGACGGCAGGTGCTCACCCGGCGCGGCAACTTCCTGCGGCGACCCACTCGACGGCACCGTGTCACCCTGCGGCGGCCGGCCCGCGGATCCGGCATCTCCCTCCGACGGCTGTCCGGGGGATGCTGGAACACCTTGGGGCGGTTGGCCTGTGGAGGCCGGTGCCGACGGCGGCGGGTACGGAGCGGGGGCGGGCTCCGCGTTCGGTGCCGGGTAGGCCGGTGGGGAAGGTGGTGTGGGGGCGTAGTTCTGGGGTTGGGGGGACGCGAAACCGGGTGCGGGTGGCTGATAGCCGGGGGTGGGGTTGTAGGGGGGCGGGGCGGCGGTAGGGTGGTAGCCGGGGGGTGGGTACGGCGGGTAGGCGGGCTGGTGGGGGTAGTTCGGCTGGTGGGGGTAGGCGGGTTGCTGGGGGACGTAGGCGGGCGGGGACGGTGGTTGGGGCGCTCGCGGGTCGGGCGGGTAGGGGTAGGCGGCGGGTGGGGCCGGGGTGTGGGCGGCCGGTGGCGGAGCGGGATCCTTGACGGCGCGGCGGGCGGCGGCGGCGAATTCGGCGCAGGTGCGGAAGCGGTCGGCGGGGCGTTTGGCCATGGCCTTGGCGATGACGGCGTCGACGGCCGGGGAGAGTCCGGGGCGGCGCATGCTGGCCGGGTAGGGGATGAGATGCAGGTGGCCCCTGATGATTTCGCCGGGGTCCGGGGAGTCGAAGGGGCCGATCCCGGTGAGCAGCCAGTAGAGGGCGCAGCCCAGCGAGTACTGGTCGGTGGCGTGGTCGAGCCGACCGCCGGTCATCTGTTCCGGCGAGGCGTAGGCGAGGGTGGCGGTGAACATGCCCGCCTGGGTCAGATGCGTGGAATCCTCCCGCAGCCGCGCGATTCCGAAGTCGGTGAGGAACACCCGCTCGCCGTGCCCGCCGACCGCCCGCGCCAGCATGATGTTGGCGGGCTTCACATCTCGGTGCAATACCCCCCTGCTGTGCGCGTAATCCAGTGCGTCCGCGACACCTTCGATGATCTGCACGGCCCGCTCCGGAGGCAGCGTGGCGGTCTGCACGCCGGCCGCGTCCACACCGTCCACGTACTGCATGGAGATCCACAGCTGGGCGTCCTCGGAGCCCCGGTCGTACACCGCGACGATATTCGGGTGATCGAGCTGCGCCACCAGATCGGCCTCGCGCTCGAACCGCGCCCGTACCTCGCGGTCCGCGAACAGTTCCCGGTTCAGCAGCTTCAGCGCCGTCAGCCTCCCGAGCCGGGGGTGCCGCGCGAGGTACACCGACCCCATCCCGCCCTGACCGAGCAGCTTCTCGATGGTGAAACCGGCGAATACGTCACCCGTCTTCAGCAAGGCGACGACCCCCTTCCGGTGACATTGGAGTGCGGAGAGCCTACCGCGCACGATCCGCGTCCGGCTGCCCGGTTCCGCGGTCGCGCACCTGGTTCAGCCCGGTGTCACCAGCCCGGATTCATAGGCCAGTACCACGGCTTGGGCCCGGTCGCGCAGGTTCAGTTTCGCGAACACCTTGGACACGTGGGTTTTCACGGTCTGCTCGGCGACGAACAGGGTTTCGGCGATCTCGGCATTGGACATACCCCGCGCGATCAGCTCCAGCACCTCGCGTTCGCGCGGGGTGAGGTCGCCCAGCGCCGGAGTGGGCGCCCGGCGGGCGCGGCGGCGGGTCACATCCGCGATCAGCCGCCGCGTCACCGTCGGCGCGAGCAGCGCGTCACCACCCGCGACCACGCGCACCGCGCGCACCAGTTCCTCGGCGGGCGCGTCCTTGAGCAGGAATCCGCTGGCCCCGATCCCGAGCGCCTCGTACACGTAGTCGTCGATATCGAAGGTGGTGAGCATGAGCACCCGCACCGGCGGCTCGAACCCCGCGGACAGAATCACCCGCGCGGCATCGAGACCGTTCATCTCCGGCATGCGCACATCCATGAGCACCACATCCGGCCGCAGCCGCTTCGCTTCCGCCACAGCGGCTTTCCCGTCGGGCGCATCCCCGACCACGCTGATGTCCGGCTGCGCCGCCAACAGCGCGCCGAACCCCTGCCGCACCATCGCCTGATCGTCGGCGATCAACACGGTTATCGCCACAGTCCCACCTCACGCACCCCACGAGTCTCGCACGAGCGGGCGCGATGTATGCCCGCGAGGGGGAACCGGTGGCGGGCGCTACTCGACCGATGCCGCCACCGATTCCCCTTGATCTCGGTGACTACCCGGGGAGGGGGAGTTCGGCGCGGACTTCGAAGCCGCCGTCGGGGCGGGGGGCGGCGGTGAGGTGTCCGCCCGCGGCCTGGGCGCGCGATTGCATGCCGGTGACGCCGCTGCCGGGGGTGTCGTGCGGGGGACGCGGGGTTGTGGGCTCGGTGGCGGCGTCGTTGGTGATGGTGAGGGTGACCGCGGCGGCGGCGACGATCCGCACCCGCACCGGCGCGCCGGGCGCGTGGCGGGAGGCATTGGCCAGCGATTCCTGGACGATGCGGTACAGGGCGAGGCCGGTGGCGTCGGGGATGGCCGTCAGCGGGCCGTCGATCTCCGTGGTGAGGGCCATGCCCGCGCGCCGGGCGCCCTCCAGCAGGTCGGGCACCTCCATGGCGGTGGGTTGCGGTGCGTGTTCGGGCAGTTGCCCGTCGCTGCGCAGCACGCCGAGCAGGCCCCGGATCTCGTTGAGCGCCGCGCGGGCGCCCACGCCGATGGCGTCGAATTCCGCGCGGGCGTCCGCCGACAGTCCGTCGATGCGGTAGGGCGCGGTCTGCGCCTGCACCACCACCATCGACATGTGGTGGGCCACCACATCGTGCAGGTCGCGGGCGATGCGGGCCTTCTCCTCCAGAATGGCGCGGCGGGCCCGCTCCAGTTCGGTCTCCTCCGACTGCGCCAGCAGCGCCTGCCGCGACTGGGTCAACCAGCGCACCATGAGGCCGAGCAGCACGATCCCGGTCATGGCGATGGGCCAGCCGACGCCGGAGGCGGCGAACTCGTCGCCCTGCGAGGACATGGTCGTGCCCATGAGCAGCGCCGACGCCACCCATGCCACCAGCACGATCTGCATGCCGGAGCGCACCGCCACCGCGAACAGCAGCGCGAACAGGCACAGCATGTGCACCACCTGGAACGGGATGTCCTCGCCGGGCCGGTTCGGAATCGCCAAGGCGATCACCAGCGCCGCACCCGCGGAGATCGCCCATCCGAGCGCCGGGTTCAGCCGGGCGAGCAGCAGCGGGAAGGCGGCGAACCCGGCGATGAACGGGGCGGCCGCCGCGGCCACCTGGTGGGTGATGAACAGTGTCGGCCACGCGACGGCGTAGAAGATGAGCGCCACCGCGACGGTGCCCAAGTCGAGCCACAGCCGTGCATGCTTCAGTCGCCCTGACGGCAATGTCGCAACCATAGCCATGACAGTAGGAGCCGCGCCGCCGCCGTACCTCATACCCCCGAGCGATCTTGGACCCCCTACCGGAGTATCAGTTCCCCGCCGGCCTCCCTCTCACCGCGCAGCCGGGAAACCGTCCCGCAGCGTGACGCCCCGGAGCCCGTCCCCTCCATAACGTCGGCAACCATGATCGTGACCCCGGACCACCAGGATCGCCCCCGGCGCCGCACCGACCCGCACCCCGCCGATCCCCGCCCTCCGGTCGACCCCGCCCGCACCACCCGACCGCAGGTGAACGCGTCGCCGCGCCGTGGCGCGCGGCTGACGGCCGCGGTGGCGGTGCTGCTGGCCGCCACGGTGACAACGGCCCCCGTCGCGGCCGCCGACACCACCGATGGCGCACCCTCCGCGGGCGGGGTGCGCGAGGAGAACGCCGGGGCGCGGTCCGCGGTCATCGCACTCACCTCCGCGGCCGGATCCGATGCCGCGATCCCGCCCGACTTCGCCACCGTCATGGGCTATCGGCCGACGGTCGAGCAGGGATTGCTGGTCGATCCCGACGGCGACTGCTCCTCACCCGTTCCGCTGCCCGCCGAGTTCGAGATCGCCTGCAAGGCCCACGATCTCGGATACGACCTGCTGCGCTATGCCGATTCGCGGGGCGAACCGCTCACCGCGTGGGCGCGGCAGGCGCTCGACGCCACCCTGGAGCGGCACATGCATGCCGCCTGCGCCGCGCGCGAGGAGCCGATCGCCCGCGCCCGCTGCCGCATCATGGCCAGCGTCGCGACAACGGCCGTGGACCTCAACTCACGCCGCCAGGACTACGGGCCGCCCGTCCACGAAACCCTCTCCGACGCAACGGCACCCACCTCGACATCGGCGGCGGCCGCCTACCCCCTCGCCGCCGCTACCCTGGCGCTGAGCGGATTCGCCACCGGCCGCGGCCTGCGCCGCCGCACCAACCGGCCCGACACGGCCGGGCTGCGCCGCCACACCACCGATGTGACCGCACGGGGGGCTTCGGCATGAGTTCAACACACGACTTCGGGACCGACGTCACACCGCACCGCGAACCAGCGGGGGCGCAGCGGATCTGCCCAGAGGACGGAAACCGGCCTCCCGCGGGGAACACCCGAACCGCGGCGACGGCCGACCCGGTCGGTGGAAGGCAGCGCCCCGCCGCGATACCGACGGATCACGACCAACGGCCGCACATTGCGAGACCTTCGGATCGCGGCAATCGAGAACGGTGCCACACGTCGGGGCACGACAACCCGGAATACCACCGGCGGCACCACCCACCACACCACCCGGACCCCGACGACCACGGCACACAGCCGCACCCCACAACACCATCGGATCACGACAACCGAGAACGGTGCCACACGGCGGATCACGACAACCCGGAATACCCCGGGCGACACCGCACTTCGGCGGACTCGGATCCCGACGGCCACGGGAGCCCGCGTCACATGAGGTCGACGTCCCGGCAGGTTCGGTCGACAGCACTCGATCCGGCCGACGGCCACCGGCAGCGGAACAGCCGTCGGCCCGTGGCGGCCGCTCGGGCTCGGCACCGGTTTGCCCGGGGACGCTTCGGGTCCGGGCGGCAGCGTCGGGGGGCGCGGATTCGTTTCGTGCCCATCGGTCCCACGGCGACCCCGAGACTCGGCACCACGGTGGGGATCACACTGGGCGTGCTCGCCTCGCTGGCTCCGGGGCTGCTGCCGCGCACCCCGTCGGCGCAGGCGATTCTGAGCGGGCTGCTGGCCGTGATCGGTCTCGCGCTGGCCGGGCTGGTGCGTTTCACGCTGCGGCGCTGCGGCGTCGACGTCGATGCCGTGACGGCACGGTGGCGGCAGCCGGTGCTGGTGGTGGCGGCCGTCGCCACGGGCGGGGCCGTCGGGTACGCCGAGTACTGGCAGACCCGGTTGCGCGATGCCATGGGCGTCGCGCAGGTCGGCGTGGAGTACTGGTTGTGGTGGCTGCTCGGAACCGCCCTCATCGTGGGTGCGGCCGTCGGGCTGGCGCACGGAATCCGATGGCTGGTACAGCGTTTGGGTCGGTTGCGCAGCGCGGTGCTCGGCATCTTCCTGGTGGTGGCGACACAGGTGGCCGCTGTTCCGGCGGTGGTGCAGTGGCGGCAGAGCGCCTACGCCGCCGCGAACGCCGCGGTGGATCCGGCGGTGCGACAGCCGATCTCCGCCGCGCGGTCGGGCAGCCCGGTGTCCACCGTCAGCTGGCCGTCGCTGGGCGCGCAGGGCCGACGCTTCGTGGCGGGCGCTCCCACGCGGGCGGTGCGGGTGTACGTGGGCATCGATTCCGCCCCGGATCTGGATTCCCGGGTGGCGCTGGCCATCCGGGAGTTGGAACGCTCCGGCGGGTTGGAGCGCGCACACCTGGTGGTCACCGTTCCCACCGGTTCGGGGTGGATCGATGCCGAGGCGGCCGCCGGGATCGACGACCGCTTCGACGGCGATGTGGCCCTGGTCGGCCTCCAGTACTCGGCGGCACCGAGTTGGGTCACCTTCGTCTTCGGCCGCGCCGCCGCGGAACAGTCCGCGCGGGCGCTGTTCACGGCGATCGAACAGCGCCTGTCCACTCTCCCCCGCCCACCGAAGCTCTACGTCTACGGCCAGAGCCTCGGCGCGCTCGGCGGCAGCGCCGTCTTCCCCGACGACGCCGACCAGGACCGCCGCACCTGCGCCGTACTCTGGGCCGGACCTCCGGCCGGAGCCGTCAACCACGGCGGCGCAACGGTTCTCGCCAACGCCTCCGACCCGGTGGTGCACTGGTCCCCCGCGCTGCTGTGGCGCGCTCCGAACTTCACGGGCACCCGCCCCGACGCCCCCGTCCCCCCGTGGCTCCCGGTGGTGAGCTTCGTCCAGACCACCGCCGACCTCCTCGCCGCCCTCGACGCCCCCACGGGCCACGGCCACCGTTACGGCACCGACCAGGGCACCCGCCTCGGCGACTGCTGACCCGGGCCGTGACATCGCCGACGGCGGTCCCGCGGGGCCGATTTCGGGCGCGAGGCACGGTCGCAGCCATGGGCGACGCCGGTCAGGCGATCGGTCCCCGTGCGGCCTCGTAGGCCGCGCCGACCCGGTACAGCCGGTCGTCGGCCAATGCCGGGGCCATGATCTGGAGGCCGACCGGCATGCCGTCGTCCTGGCTCAGTCCGGACGGCACCGACATGGCGCAGTGTCCGGCCAGGTTGGTCGGCAGCGTGCACAGGTCGGACAGGTACATGGCGAGCGGGTCGTCGACCTTCTCACCCAGCTTCCACGGGGTGAACGGGCTGGTCGGCGAGACCAGCACGTCGACGCTCTCGTACGCGGAGTCGAAATCCTGCGCGATGAGGGTGCGCACCTTCAGCGCCTGACCGTAGAACGCGTCGTAGTAACCGGCGGACAGCGCGTAGGTGCCGATCATGATGCGGCGCTTGACCTCCGGACCGAATCCGGCCTCGCGGGTGAGCGACATGACCTGTTCGGCCGAATGCGTGCCGTCGTCGCCGACGCGCAGACCGTAGCGCATGGCGTCGAAGCGCGCCAGATTGGACGACACCTCCGACGGCAGGATCAGGTAGTAGGAGGCGAGCGCGTACTCGAAGTGCGGGCACGACACCTCGATCACTTCCGCGCCGAGATCCTTCAGCTGGGCGACGGCGGCGTCGAAGGAGGAGAGCACGCCGGGCTGGTAGCTGTCGGAGTGCAGTTCCTTGACCACACCGACCTTGACGCCCTTCAGATCACCCTGCGCACCCGCCCGGGCGGCGGCGACCACGGGTGGCACCGGCACATCGCGCGAGGTGGAGTCGCGCGGGTCGTATCCGGCGATCACCTCGTGCAGCAGCGCGGTGTCCAGCACCGTGCGACCGCACGGTCCGCCCTGGTCCAGCGAGGAGGCGCAGGCCACCAGGCCGTAGCGCGACACCGTGCCGTAGGTGGGCTTGGTGCCCACGGTCGCGGTCACGGCCGCGGGCTGCCGGATGGAGCCGCCGGTATCGGTGCCGATGGCCAGCGGAGCCTGGTACGAGGCCAGCGCCGCCGCCGAACCACCGCCGGAACCACCGGGAATCCGATCCTTGTCCCACGGGTTGCGGGTAGGCCCGTACGCCGAGTTCTCGGTGGAGGAGCCCATCGCGAACTCGTCCATATTGGTCTTGCCGAGAATGGGGATCCCGGCCGCGCGCAGTTTGGTGGTCAGGGTGGCGTCGTAGGGCGCGACCCAGCCCTCCAGGATCTTGGAACCGCAGGTGGTCGGCTGATCGGTGGTGGTGAAAACGTCCTTGAGCGCCAAGGGGACACCGGCCAGCGGCGAGGCCACGGTGCCGGCGGCCACGGCCCGGTCCACCTCGGCGGCGGCCACCAGGGCCTGCTCGCCGGAGATGTGCAGGAAGGCGTTGATCTCGCCGTCGACCTCGGCGATGCGCTGGATGTGCGCCTCGGTGACCTCCACCGAGGACACCTCGCGGCCGTGGATCTTCTCCGCCAGCTCGGCCGCGGTCAGCTTGGTCAGGTCGCGCCCACCCGTCTCCCGACCGCCGCCCCCCACGGAACCGCTTCGCGATGCTGTACTCATTCGCCCTCTCCCAGGATCTGCGGGACCATGAACCGCTGTTCCTCGACCGCGGGTGCGCCGGACAGCGCCTGTTCCGGGGTCAGGCACGGCCGGACCTCGTCCGGGCGGGTCACATTGGTCGCCGGGTTCGGCGACGCGGTGGCCGGGACATCGGCGGCCGCGACTTCGGAGATGGCCTTGACGTGGGTCAGGATCGAATCCAGCTGACCGGCGTACAGGTCCAGTTCTTCCTCGGTCAGGGCGAGCCGGGACAACCGGGCGAGGTGTGCGACCTCGTCGCGGGAGATGGCGGGCACCGCGGGACCCCTTTCGGCATGGTTTAGCGTGGTGATTCGGCTATCGGACAGCCTATCGACTCGTGCGGGGGCGTCCGTCACCGGTCGGGACCATGGCGGGCACACTCGATAGCCGCCACAATGAACAGTGGTCCACGTCACCGGAATCCCGTCGACTCGATAACGGTCTCACGAGGGTGTAAGTATTGCCTGACTCGGGTATTCGTTCCGAGTTGTCGGTCGCACAGGAAAGGAAGGGACGCACGTGTCATTTCTGCTCCGCGTGCAACTTCCGGATCGCCCGGGAAGTCTCGGCTCACTCGCCCTCGCGCTGGGCTCCGTCGGCGCCGACATCCTCTCGCTGGATGTCGTCGAACGCGGCGACGGCTACGCGATCGACGACATCGTGGTGGAGGTGCCGCCCGGCGCGCTCCCCGACACCCTGATCACCGCGGCCGAATCCCTGGCCGACGTGCTCGTGGACTCGCTGCGCCCGTACTCCGGGATGCTGGACACGCATCGGGAACTCGAGCTCATCGACCAGGTGGCCAGCGCCCGCGACGACCGGCTCCAGGTGCTGGTGGACGGTGTGCCGCGGGTGCTGCGGGTCGGCTGGAGCACGGTCATCGACCTGGGTCCGCAGGGCGCGTACCGGGTGGTGGGCAGCCAGAGCGCACCCTCCACGCAGGCGGCGTCGGCACCCTGGATGCCGTTGGAGAAGCCGTGCGTGCTCGACGGCGAGGCCGACTGGGTGCCGCAGATCTGGCGGGATATGGACACCAAACTGGCCGCCGCGCCGCTGGGCGATACGGGCAAGGTGCTGCTGCTCGGACGTCCGGGCGGACCGGACTTCAGGCCCAGCGAGGTCGCGCGGCTGGGCTACCTGACCGGAATAATCGCCACGGTGCTCGGCTAGCCGAGAAGTTCTCGCGCCGAGGGCTCGCACCCGCCGCGGTAGCTGCCCGCTACGCCTCCCCGAGCAGATCCCTCCGCATGACGGTGAGCGGCGTCCCCGCCATGGTCCGCCAATCCCGTTCCGGCACATGAACGAAACCGACCCGGTCGTAGATGCGACGGGCATCGGCCATGGTCGGCATGGTGGTGAGGACGACGCCGTCTCGCCCCTCGGCCCGCGCGATCTCGACGACCCGGTCGATCAGCGCCGAACCCACGCCGAGCCCGCGCGCCCGTTTCGCCACGGCCAGCATGCGGAACTCCAGTTCGCCCGGTCGGGCGATATCGGCGAACGCCGTGCCCGGCCGGGCCACCGTCACCGACCCGAGCAACTCGTCTCCGCGCACCGCCACCAGCACCTCCGCCGCGGCGGCCCGCGTCGCGGTATCCGCGAGCTCGGACACATAATCACTGCGCGGATTCACATGCCCCTCCCCCACATACACCTCCACCGTCAACGCCCCCACAGCCGCGAACTCCCCCGCCCGCGCCTCCCGAATCTCCACACCCATACCGCGCCTCCATCCGACTTGGTCATTCGATCACGGGGAACCGGTGGCGGCATCGCGCGAGTGGCCACCGCCACCAGTTCCCCCTGATCTTGCTCACCCTTCGACGCCGTCGGGGCCACGCTCCAGGAGCCGCAGAAACCCCTCCTCGTCGAGAACCGGCACCCCCAGCTCCTCGGCCTTCGCCGCCTTCGAGCCGGGCGCGTCGCCGATGACGACGAAGGCGGTTTTCTTCGATACCGAACTGGCCGCCTTGCCGCCGCGCACGATGATCGCCTCCTTGGCGCCGTCGCGCGTAAACCCTTGCAGCGAACCGGTCACCACGATCGACAGCCCCTCGAGATTGCGCTCGATGGACTCGTCGCGCTCATCCTCCATGCGCACGCCGGCGGCCCGCCACTTGTCGACGATGGCCCGATGCCAGTCGACGGTGAACCACTCCGCCACCGCCGCGGCGATGGTCGGCCCCACGCCGTCGGTGGCGGCGAGCTCCTCGACGGTGGCGGCGTCGATGCGATCGATACTCCAGAATTCCGAGGCCAGCGCCCGCGCGGCGGTCGGCCCGACATGCCGGATGGACAGGCCCACCAGCACCCGCCACAGCGGGCGGTCCTTGGCGGCTTCCAGGTTGTCGAGCAGCTTTCTGCCGTTCGCCGAGAGCGTGCCGTTCTTGTTGGTGAACAGCTCGGTGGTGAGCAGTTTGTCCTCGTCGAGGTCGAACAGGTCGCCCTCATCGCCGATGGCGCCGGATTCGAGCAGGTCGATGGCGGCCTCGTAGCCGAGCGCCTCGATATCGAACGCGCCGCGACCGGCCACGTGGAAGACCCGCTCCCGCAACTGCGCCGGGCAGTACTGCTGGTTGGGGCAGCGGATGTCGGCGTCGCCCTCCTTCTCGGGGGCGAGTTCGGTATCGCACTCCGGACACCGTGTGGGCATGACGAATTCGCGTTCGCTGCCGTCGCGCATGTCCACCACCGGGCCGAGCACCTCGGGGATCACGTCACCGGCCTTGCGAATGGTGACGGTGTCGCCGATCAGCACGCCCTTGCGTTTCACCTCCGCGGCATTGTGCAGGGTGGCCATGGCGACGGTGGAGCCCGCGACCGTCACCGGTTCCATGACCGCGAACGGCGTGACGCGTCCGGTGCGGCCCACGTTGACCTGGATGTCCCGGAGTCTGGTGGTGGCCTCCTCGGGCGGGTATTTGTACGCGATGGCCCAGCGCGGGGCCCGCGAGGTCGCGCCGAGGCGGCGTTGCAGCGCGAATTCGTCGACCTTGACGACCTGGCCGTCGATCTCGTGCTCGATGTCGTGGCGGTGCTCGCCCCAGTACGCGACGCGCTCGAGCACCGCGTCCGCGCCGCGCACCAGCACGGTGTGCGCGGAGACCGGCAGGCCCCACGCGGACAGCGCTCGATACGCCTCGTGCTGCGATTCGGGCGACCACCCGTCCAGGCGGCCGAAGCCGTGGCAGATCATGCGCAGCCGCCGTCGCGCGGTCACCGCCGGATCCTTCTGCCGCAGCGATCCGGCCGCGGTATTGCGCGGATTCGCGTACGGCGGTTTGCCTTCCGCCACGATGGCCGCATTGAGCTGGGCGAAATCCTCGAGTGTCAGATACGCCTCGCCGCGCACCTCGAGCAGTTTCGGCACCGGGAATTCGTCGCTGGGGGTGAGCACGTGCGGGATGTCGTCGATGGTGCGCGCGTTGAGCGTGACGTCCTCCCCGGTGCGTCCGTCACCGCGGGTCGCGCCGCGTACCAGCCGCCCGTCCTCGTACACCAGATTGAGTGCGACACCGTCGATCTTGACCTCGCACACGTACCGGATATCCGGCCCGGTCTCGGCCTCCACCCGGCCGATCCACTGCCGCATCTCCTCGTCGTTGAACACATTGTCCAGCGAGTACATCCGCTCCAGGTGGTCCACCGGCGCGAACTCGGTGGTGAATCCCCCGCCCACCAGCTGCGTCGGCGAATCCGGCGTCCGCAGGTCCGGATGCGCCTCCTCCAGCGCCTCGAGCCGCTGGAACAGCCTGTCGAACTCCCCATCCGAGATGATCGGCGCGTCCCGCACGTAATAGCGGAACTGATGATCGCGAACCTCCTCCGCCAGTCGCTGCCACTCCACGCGCTCGTCCCCGCTCGCCGGGGTGATCTCGATTCCCGATTCGCTCACACAGGCACCCTATCGGAGCCGAACCGACACCCGAGCGCGACATTCCCGCACGTCGAGCGGGTATCACCGGCTATTTGCGACCGGTCGGTGGCTTTCTTGCCCAGCGGATTTCGGACACAGCGCGCCGGGAACAGCGCCATCGCGGCCGCTGTTGCAGAGCGTATGGATATCGAGACCGCCGTCACATTCGCTCGGGAGCACAGCCGGTCGGTACTGGCCACGATTCGCAAGGACACGCGTCCCCAGCTGTCCAATGTCACGCATTGGGTGGGTGAGGACGGGGTCGTTCGGATCTCGATCACGGCGGATCGGGCCAAGTATCACAATCTGCGGCGGGAGCCGTGGGCGGCATTGCATGTGACCAGCGAGGATTTCTGGTCGTATGCGGTGCTGGAGGGGAAGGCGGAGCTGTCGCCGGTGGCGGCCGAGGAGGGCGATGCGACGGTGGCGGAGTTGATCGCCTACTACCGCGCGCTCAACGGGGAGCATCCGGATTGGGACGACTATCGGCGGGCCATGGTGGCCGATCGCCGCGTCGTCGTGCGGATCACGACGACGCGGGCGTACGGCATGCTCGGCTGAATCGCCGTCGGCTCACACCGATTCGGGCGTCCACGCGTCCGGATCGAGTTCGGGCAGGGTCTCGCCGGTTTCCAGCAGGGCCTTCAGGTTGGTGAGGATGCCGGGCCAGCCGTGGCTCACGGCTTCGAGCAGGCCGCTGCCCTCGTCGAAGCCGTCGTGCACGACGGTGAGTTTCACCAGCGCGCCGACCGGTTCCAGTTCGAAGGTCACCTTGGAGCGCGATTCGCTCGCCCACTTGTCGATCGTGGCCTGATCGAGCCCGAACTGCTCACCGTAGTCGGGGCCGAAGGAGTGCCAGGTGTAGGACAGCCGGGTGTACGGCTGCGCCTCCAGCACCACCTGCTCGGGAGCCTTGCTCGTCCAATCACGTTCGTGCCAGGTCATTTCCGAGCCGGGCTGCCAGTCGGTGTCGAAGCTCGCGCCCCAGTAGCGCTTGGTGAAGGCCGGTTCGGTGAGTGCCTGCCACAGCTTCTCCGGGGTGGTCTTGATGTAGGTGGCGTAGACGAATTCGTTGCTGCCCATGGTCGTGCTCTCCAATGCGTTCTTGAGGTCGGCGAGTGCGTGCACCCGCCCGCGGTCGTAGCGGTTGATCCAGCGGTCGGCGATGGCATTGACGGGCTCGGCGTTCAGGTAGTGCAGCTTCTCCCGGCCGTGGCGGCGGGTGATCACCAGATTGGCGGCCTCCAGCACGGCCAGATGCTTGCTGACGGCCTGCCGGGACATATCCAGTCCGGCGCACAACTCGCGCAACGTTTGACCGGTGCGTTCGTTCAGGCTGTCGAGCAGGCGGCGGCGACTCGCGTCGGCCAGCGCCTTGAACACCTCGTCCACGCCATCTCCTCAATAGGCAACTCCTTGGTTGCACATTGGACCATAGGCAACCTATTGGTTGCATGTCAAGGGTCCCACCGCACACACCGACCCCCCGCTCGCGCATTCCGGTGGCGACCGGCAGGATGGCGAGCGTGTTGCGCAGCTTCCAGGTGTCGAATCACAGGTCCCTCGCCGAACCGCAGGAATTGCGGCTCACCCGCGGCAGCGGACCGGTCGCCGTTCCGGTCACCGCGGTGCACGGCGCGGCCGCCACCGGCAAGACCTCGCTCGTCGACGCGCTCTGGCATATGCGCGACGCGGTGCTGAACTCGGTCACCGGCTGGGACCCGTTCGCCGGTCCCATTCGCAGCCCGCATCTCGGATTCCCGGACCGCCCTTCGGAATTCGCGGCCAACTTCGTGGCCGAGGGCTACCCGTACACCTACGGCTTCCGGCTCGACAATGCCGATGTGACGGCCGAATGGCTGTACACGCATCCGCACAACCGCAAGCGAATCGTGTTCGAACGCAACGGAACCGATATCCGCGTCGGCCCCATGTTCGAGGCCGCCCGCTACGGCATCGGCGCACTGGTGCCGCTGGTGCGCCCGAACGCCTTGCTGCTCAGCCTGTCCGGACAGATGTACGCCGAAGCCCTGGTCCCCGCCTACCGCTGGTTCCAGTCGCTCCTGGAAGTACAACGCGGACAACAGGATCCACAGGCCATCGCACACCGCTTGGGCAGCCACATCTCCCGCTCCACCGAACACGCCGCCCGCCTGCTCACCCTGCTGCGCTCCGCCGACCTCGGTATCACCGATCTGCTCATCCCCGAGAACGACCCCATGTACGCCGACTACCTGCGCGAGCTGGACAGCGATATCGCCACCACCGCGAAGGAAGTCGACGCCGCCACCACCTCCCCCGCCCGCGCCGAGGCGCTGCTGCGCGACCACGGGCTGACCGTCACGGTGCTGCACCGCGAACTCACCGCCCTCTACGCCGCCCGCGACGCCCTCTACGCCCGCATGGTGGCCCGACGCGGCGTCGGTCTCAGCCTGGTGCACGACGGCATCGACACCCCCTTCGGCATCACCGAGGAATCCACCGCCACCCTGGCCCTGCTCCGCCTGCTCCCCCCGATCCTCGACACCCTCGACTCCGGCGGCGTGCTGGCCGTCGACGATATCGACACCCACCTCACCCCCGACGCCGCCGACCGCCTCATCCAGCTCTTCCAGAACCCGGAAACCAACACCCACGGCGCCCAATTGATCTTCACCACCCCCAACCGCCCCCTCATCGACCGCGGCAACGGCCGCTCCCAAACCAAACGCACCACGGTCTGGCAACTCCGCCGCACCCCCGAGGGCACCAGCGAACTCACGGCGCACTGAGGCACCCGCTACCCGACCCGACTACGAAACTCCGGTTGCAGTATCAAATCCGATACGGCGTCTCCGAGTTCACGTCGCGCCCACACCGCCAACCGATCGCGGATCGCAGGGTTCGCGGCGCTCTCGGCCCCTGCGAGCCACCGGCGTGCCGCCATATTCAGCAGCGCACTTCCCGCACATGACAGATCGGAATCGATCGCGTAGGCGACGAACGCCGAGGGCGTCTGGGCCTCGATCAGCTCGGGATACGACTCGAGCTCCTGCCGCAGCCGACAGTCCGAGGTGACCAACGCCTCGGACCGTGAGAATACCGCGGCGGCGACAACATCGCCTGCCATCGTGCTCGGCAGGTGACGTTCGACCTCGGCGAGCACCACCGGACTCCAGCGCGCTTCGTACAGCGCCACTTCCGCCAACGTGAGTAGGACGTCACGCAACCGAGCCGACACCAGTACATTCGCATCCAGGAAGGCTCGAAACGGCACCGTGCGCTCTTCTCAGAAGTCGTCGTCGTAGAGGGCTGCTGTACGAGAGATCCCGGCGACGTCGTCGAGTGCCCGGGCACGGTCACGTCGCCGCTGCTCTCGGTAATCGAGAACGGCTTGTAGGGGGATCCGACGGTGCGTACCGCGATACTCGGCGGCAAGCTCGCCGGAATCGACCAGGCGGCACACATAGGTGCGCGACAGACCTAGTAATTCGGCTGCCGTCGAGGTGGTCAGAAGAGCGTCGACGGGACCGATCACAACTCCCCGACCGGCGCTGAGATGCTCGAGGACGACCAACACCGCCTCACGCACGGCTGAGGGCACTCGGATGGCGACCTCATCGATGGTAATGGTCGACTCAACGGGTGCACCGCCGCGCAGTTCGGCCACAGCATTCCGCAATTCATCGCGAACCGCCTGCGAAACGTCAGCTTCCACGTGGCACACGGCCATGGTGCGGCTCCTCTCACTGGGCCCTCGTACCGCAAGGATGCGCCACAAACGACATAAATGCAACCAAGATCGTGAATACAGCCGCCCGCGCAATAGCATGGAAGGCATGTTGGAATTCGCCTTCCTTGTGATGATCGCCGGAAGTCTGGTGGCGATGGTGATGCTCTACCGGCGCGGTCGGCAGGGGAAGCCGATGGCGGGGGCCGAGAACGGGACGCTGTATGTCACGGGGGTGAGTCCGCGGCCGGATGTGCCCGGGGATCAGTACGTGACCATCAGCGGCAATATTTCGGGGCCGTCGGTGGTGGCGCACGAGACGTACGGGCGGTTCGCGTGGGATGTGAACCAGTGGCCGTCGGTGGGGGATCAGATTCCGGTCGTGTACCCGCCGGGCAAGCCGGACAGGTGGAGCATCGCCCATCCCGGCTCGCGGCCCTACTTCGGGGGCTGATCTTCAGCGGCGCGAAATGTGCGACGCCGCCGTCCTATTCGCGGGTGAACGCCTCGGGTTCGTCGGCGAAGGCGCGGGCGCAGGCGGTGGACAGTTCCAGGGCCCGACGTGCCCAGGACAGGGGTGCGCCGGACAGGCCGCAGGCGGGGGCGACCAGGATGTGGGTGGCGAGCAGGCGGCGGGGGAGGCCGAGGCGGTCCAGCAGGCGGACGGCGGGTTCGGCGAGCTCGCGCCAGGTGACCGGGGTGGCGGGGGCGGTGGTGGGGACCAGGCCGAGGGCCAGGTGGCGACCCGAGTCGAGTAGTTCACCGATACTGTCGAGATCGCGGGTGCCGATGGTGGCGAGGTCGAAACCGACTGCGGCAGCAGTGGTTCGGCGCAGGAACTGCAGGGGCGGGCGGGCGTCGCAGCTGTGAACGAGCACCGGGGCGGGCTGGGCCGCGATCACGGTGTCGAGGATGTGCCGGGCTTCCGGAGCGGGCAGGGCGCGCACGGTGTTCATGACGCTGGCGCCCCGCAGCGAACCATCGAGGACGGCGGTGAGGGACGGTTCGTCGAGCTGGACGACGACGTTCGCGCCCAGGCGTTTGCCCACCTCCGCGACATGGTTCGCGAGACCCTCCGCGAGCGATTCCGACAGGTCGCGCAGGGCGCCGGAATCGGTGAGCACGCGATGTCCGACCGGGAGTTCGACCTGGGCGGCGAGGGTCAGCGGGCCGGTGGCCTGCACCTTGACTGTGCGCCCGGCGCCCGCGAGACCGGCTGTCTCCCACGCCTCTTCGAGGGCGTCGAGATCGGTGCGCAGCAGATCGTGCGCCCGGCGGGCCACCGCGCCCGGCCGCGCGGCCAGCCGGTAACCCCGGGGCGTGCTGTCGTAGGCCATGTCCACCAGCAGCGCCGAGGCGCGGCCGATCATATCCGCGCCGACACCACGGCCGGGCAGTTCCACCAGATGCGGCAGCTCGCCGAGCTCGCCGACCACGGTCGCCGTCGCCTCGCGAATATCGGTGCCGGGCCACGAGCCCACACCGGTCGCGACACCGCCGCGCAACCCGGCGCGGCCGTCCGCCCCCTCGTCACTCATGGGATTCATTCTGCCCTTCGCAGCCGCTCACCTGTCGCACACGGTCGTGATCATCCGACCGAGAAGCCGCCCGTGCGTCCGGATCCACGATGTCCGAACGCGGAAGCAGACGCACGCTCGCAGCCCTGGTCGTCGCGGAACCCGTCTCGGCGCACGATGCCCGCGCGCCGCTCACGCCGTCGCGTCCGACACCAGTTCGGTTGCGTACGAATGCCGTTCGCGCTCGGTACCGCTGATGGTGCCGCTGCCTAGCACCTGGTCGCCGTGCTCGGCGTCCGAGCGGTACAGCACCACGGCCTGGCCGCGCGCCACGCCGGTGAGCGGCTGGCGCAGGCGGACCACCAGGCCGCCGTCGGCGGGTTCGGCCACCGCCGGGGCGGTGCCGCCGTGGGCACGCACCTGGGCCACGCACTCGATGGGGCCGTCGGGGGTCTCGCCGGAGGTCCAGATGGCGCGGTCGGCGAGCACCGTCCACACCTCGAGGTCGGCGGCGGAGCCGACGCGCACGGTCCCGGTCTCCGGGTCGATATCGGTGACGTAGCGCGGTTTGCCGTCGGCGGCCGGTCCGGGCAGGCCCAGGCCCTTGCGCTGGCCGATGGTGAAGCCGTGCACGCCTTCGTGGTCGGCGAGCTTGGTTCCGTCGGCGTCGAGGACGGCGCCGGGCCGGACGCCGATCTTCGCGCCCAGGAAGGCGCGGGTGTCACCGGAGGGGATGAAGCAGATGTCGTGGCTGTCGGGCTTGTTCGCCACGGCGAGGCCGCGCGAAGCGGCCTCCTCGCGAATCAGCGGCTTGGGGGTGTCGCCCACCGGGAACATGGCCCGCGCGAGCTGCTCGGCGGTCAGTACCGCCAATACGTAGGACTGGTCCTTGTCGGCGTCCACGGCGCGACGCAGCACCCCGTCGGCGAGGCGCGCGTAGTGCCCGGTGACCACGGCGTCGAAGCCCAGCGCCACCGCGCGGTCGGCCAGCGCCGAGAACTTGATCTTCTCATTGCAGCGCAGGCACGGATTGGGGGTTTCCCCGGCGGCATAGGACGCGACGAAGTCGTCGATCACGTCCTCCTTGAACCGGTCGGCGAAATCCCAGACGTAGAACGGGATTCCGAGGACGTCGGCGGCGCGGCGCGCATCCCCGGCGTCCTCCTTGGAGCAGCAGCCGCGCGATCCGGTGCGCAGTGTTCCCGGCGCGGTCGACAGCGCCAGGTGCACGCCCACGACCTCGTGTCCGGCGTCGACGGCGCGGGCGGCGGCCACCGCCGAGTCCACGCCACCGCTCATGGCGGCCAGTACACGCATTGCTAGTAGCCTCCCTTCGCATGCGGGGTGGAACCGACGCTCGCCAGTCCGGCGGCCTTGGCCCGCTCCACCACCTGTGGCAGCGCCGCCAGTACGGCGTCCACATCGGTATCGGTCGAGTCGTGGCCCAGCGAGAAGCGCAGCGAACCGCGCGCCAGCGCCGGTTCCACGCCCATGGCGAGCAGCACGTGGCTCGGTCCGGCCACGCCCGCATTGCAGGCCGACCCGGTCGAACATTCGATTCCGGCCGCGTCCAACAGCATCAGCAGTGAATCACCCTCGCAGCCGGGGAAGGTGAAGTGCACATTGCCGGGCAGCCGCCGCTCCCCCGTCGCGCCGTTGAGCACCGCGTCGGGAACCAGCTCCCGCACACCGGCCACGAGACGATCGCTCAGCCGCGTCAATTCGACGGTGCGGGAAGACATTCCGCGCACGGTCTCCCGCAGCGCGGCGGCCAAGCCGACGGCTGCGGGCACATCCGAGGTGCCCGAGCGCAGATCGCGTTCGTGCCCGCCGCCGTGCACGATCGGCACGCACGGCACGGTGCGTCCCAGCAGCAGCACGCCGACGCCGTGCGGTCCGCCGACCTTGTGTCCGGCGAAACTGGCCGCCGACAGGCCGCTGGCCGCGAAGTCCACCGGCAGCTGCGCCGCGGCCTGTACCGCGTCGCTGTGCATGGGCACGTCGAATTCCTGCGCCACCGAGGACAGTTCGACGATCGGCTCGACGGTGCCGACCTCGTTGTTGGCCCACATGACGCTGACCAGCGCCACTTCTCCGGCATACGATTCCAAGGCGGCACGCAGCGTGCGCGCCGAGACGACCCCCTCGGAGTCGACCTCCAGCCACGTCACCTCCGCGCCCTCGTGCTGCTCCAGCCATTCGACGGCGTCCAGCACGGCATGGTGTTCGACGGCGCTCACCAGTATCCGGTTGCGCCGCGGCTCGGCGTCACGCCGCGCCCGATAGATCCCCTTGACGGCGAGATTGTCGCTCTCGGTCCCCCCGGAGGTGAAGATCACCTCCGACGGCCGCGCCCCCAGATTCGCCGCGATCGACTCCCGCGCCTCCTCCAGCAGCCGCCGCGCCGCCCGCCCCGACCCGTGCAGCGACGAGGCGTTCCCCGCCGTCCCCAGGACAGCCGTCATCGCCTCGACGGCGACCGGGAACATGGGTGTCGTGGCCGCGTGATCGAGGTAGACCGTCTGGGCACCGACCGGACCCGGGAAAGCCGACTTCATGACCGTACAAGGATAGCCGTCGACCGCGCGCCGATATTCCCGGCGTCGCCCGCCTGGGCCACCGCACCACCGGACCGTGCCCGCGGTCCAGCGGTTTCACCGGTGCACCGGAACCGGCGCACACCGCTCCCGGTCGATCGAGACCTCCCCCGGGGGATAGGCGGACCGCGGGGTGGGTATCGGTCAGGTGAGGGCCCGGCGTCGCGCCCGGCGCGGCATCGAGCCCAACCGAAGGACGAAGAGATGAGTATCAGGACTGCGCGGATCGACGAGGACATCGCCGTGGCGGTGTACAGGTTTCCGACCGAGCACGTAGAGGCCGATGCGACGCTGGAATGGGACTGGACCACCGCGGTGGTGGTGCGGGTCGGTGCGGGCGGTGAGTTCGGGCTGGGATGGACGTACGGGTCGCCCGCGACGGCGGAGGTCGTCTCGGTGCATCTGGCCCCGCATCTCGGCAACAAGTCGCCGTTCGATATCGCCGAATGCTGGCGGACCATGCATCGGGCCTGTCGCAATATCGGGACGAAGGGAATCGCGGCGCTGGCGATCAGCGCGGTCGATATCGCGTTGTGGGATCTGAAGGCCCGATTGCTGAACGTGCCGCTGGCCACGTTGCTCGGTGTGACACGGGAACGGGTGCCGGTCTACGGGTCGGGCGGGTTCGTCAATCTGCACGAGGATCAGCTGAGCGAGCAGGTGGGCGGATGGCTGGCGGCGGGCTGCCGGGCCGTGAAGATCAAGATCGGCGAAGGGCGTGGCGGCCATGTCGAGCGCGATCTCGAGCGGGTGCAGCAGGTACGCAAGCTCACCGGCCCCGACGTCCGCATCCTGGTCGACGCCAATGGCGGCTACACCCGGGGCCAGGCGCGGCGCGTCGGCCAGGAACTGGATCGGCTCGGCGTGGTGTGGTTCGAGGAGCCGGTGACCAGCGACGACCGCACCGGCCTCGCGGCGGTGCGGGACGCGGTGCGCTGCGATGTGGCCGCCGGTGAATACGTCTACGACTCCTACGACGCCGCCGCGCTGGTGGACGTGGTGGACTGCCTGCAACTGGACGTCACCCGCTGCGGCGGCTACACCGGCTTCCTGCGCGGTGCGGCGGTCGCGGGCGCGCACGGGTTGGACGTGTCGGCGCACTGCGCGCCGTCCCTGCACGCCCCGGTCGCCGGGGCGGTGACCGACCTGCGCCATATCGAATGGTTCATCGATCACGCTCGCCTGGAACCGCTGCTGGTGGATGGCGTACCCGAGGTGTCGGGCGGTGAGCTCGCGGTACCCCTCGACGCGCCCGGCCACGGCATGCGGATCGCCGCGGCGGCGGCCGACTACCGGCTGCGGTGACTCCGGGATCGGGATGCCCGGTCGTCACGCAACTCATCCGGACCGTCGCCAGGAGGCGTTACGGGGCGGTGAGGGGTTCGGTGCGGTAGGCCGTGTGGAGGGCGTCGAGGAAGGGCTGGGTGGTGGGGATGTCCACCGTGTCGATCCTGTGAACGAGGATGCCGGGGGTCCAGGAGTTCATGACTACGGCTCCCCGCAGGTCCGGGAGATCGGCGGGAGTTACGACCTCGTCGCGCTGGGGGATTCCGAGGGCGGCGAGTTGACGTCGGACTATGCCCATGGTGGTGCCGGTCAGTTTGTGGGCGACGGGCCACACCACCGCGGAACCGTCCCAGAAGGCGAGATTCCAGATCGATGCCTCGCTGAATCCGCCGTGGCGGTCGAGGAAGGCGGCGTCGTCGAAACCGGCGGCGGCCGCGCGGCGCAGCAGATGTGTTTTGGCCACCTCACCCACGTGCTTCACCGCCGGCAGGTACCGCTCGTGTTCGAAGGTCATGAGCGACAGCGGACCCTGCGGACCGGAAGCGGGCGGTGCGGTGCGAATGACGACCGAGGGCTCGGTACCGGATCGCGCCAGCGTGAATTCGCCCTCGGGTGAGTAGACGGTGGCCATCAGCGAGACGTCGGGGGCGCTGGCCGCCAATGCGGTGCGCAGGTGGGAACGCACTCGCTGCTCGGGCAGTGCCGTGCCGAACAGCTCCATCGAGGCGCCCCGCAACCGCTCCAGATGCAGATCCAGGCCCCGAATGCGACCGCCCCGCACCTGCATGGCCGTGAAGTGCGCATGTCCGGCGAAAGCGAGATTCGCCAACTGCTCACCGGTGGTGGCCTCGCCGTCGTGATGGAGGACGAAGGCGGTGGTTTCCGGACGCGTATCGGCCAGGAACGATGGTGTGGACATGAGACTCCCAGTAGCACAGCGGTTTCATCGAGCGTGACCTCTACCGTGCGCCAACCGGCGATTCGAAACAATGACGCGTCGCGTAACCAGCGTTTAGCTTCGCTCAAGTTGCCGGTTCGACCGCACCCGCCACACTCCTGGTCCCCGCCCCCGGCGTTTGGCGGCGTGACGGCCGGGCATCTCGGCGGTGAGGCTTGTGCGTCGTCGGCCGAGACATCCCAATCCCGAGGAGGAGAACTGCGGTTCGTCGGGCGGGAAAGAGAGCGCAGTAATGGCCGAGCAACGGCTGCCCACGCTCATTGATCTCGACGATACGGATCTGACCTTGCGAGATCCGGCCTACGACATCGGGAATCGCACCGTATTCGACAGCGAGGGAACGGAGATCGGGGAGGTCGACGGGCTCGTCATCGACGAGAGCGAGCGGCGGGTGCGGTTCATCCGGATCGGATCGGGCGGGGTGCTCGGGATCGGGCAGACCAAGCGCCTGGTGCCGGTGGAGGTGATTGTCGGGATCGAGGGGAAGTCGGTCCACATCGATCGCACCAAGCAGCACGTCACCGACAGCCAGCCCTACGACCCGCCGCTCGTCGACGCCCCCACGTTCTACGAGACGCTCTACGGGCAGTACGGGTACCCACCGTTCTGGGGGGCGGGGATTAGCCGCTACCCGACGCCTTGACGCGTCCACCCCACCACGACCGCGATAGTCGGTCGGACATCCAGGCCGACGGGGTCGGCGCGAGGCGGCCATCCCGGCGCACGCGGCGAGCACGGCGGACCCGGCACGGCAGCCCCGGCACGATTCCGGCCGGGCGGATGCTCGAAGGCTTTCGCGGAGACGGCCGCGTAGGTCGCTCGGCCAGCGGGTGCCGTGCGGTGATCGCGGCCCGATTCAGCTGTAGGCGACGCTCACCGCGGCGTGCGGCACCGGTTCGGACTGCCGCGGTGGTGTCACGCGCTGGTCGGCAGGATGCGCGGCCCAGGCGGTCGGCTCCGCCTGCGCCAGCTCCGCCTGGAGTTCGTGAATCAGCCCGGCGGCGATGCCCTGGTTGGGATGGTCGTCGTGCAGGGCCCGCTCACAGCGCAGTGCGAGGTCGCGGCGGTCGGTGCCGGGCAGTTCGAGCGGCTGCAGGACCACCTCGGCGACGACGCCGCGTGAGCGCAGGACGCGGCGGATGGAATCCATCAGGGTGTCGATGCCGACGAAGCCGGGGATCGTGGAGAGTTCACCCGCGCGGTCCTGATAGCGCACGCGGATCGGCTGCACCGGTGTACCGGCGTCGACGGCGGCCTGGAAGAGGGCGGGTCGCATGCGTCCGCGGCCACGACCGCACCAGGTGGTGCCCTCGGGGAAAACGCCCACGCGCTCACCGGATTTCAGGCGTCGCACCATCTCCTGCACCACGGTGGGCAGGGTGCGCAGATTCTCCCGCTCGATGGGGATGACGCGGACCAGGCGGGCCACATCGCCGAGCAGCGGCCAGTTCACCAGATCGGCGCGGGCCACGAAGCTCATGGGCTGCACGGCGCTCAGCACCACGATATCGGTCCAGCCCACGTGGTCGGCGACCACCAGCAGGCCGCGGCCGAGATGACCGTCCTCGATCCGCGTCCCGGTGTCGGCGCGCGGCGCACCGGTGTCGGCGTCGTACTCGACGCGCACCGGACCGTCCCCGCGCCGGTCCACGACTCGCACGCGAATGCCGCAGCACGACAGCAGCCTTCGCGCGTAGCGGCGCTGTAGGGCGGGCCGCCAGCGGCGCGGGGTGACCAGATAGGCGGCGGGGAAGGTGGACAGCACGGCCGCGAAGGACAGGATCCGTCCGGCCACCCGCGGGGTTCCGGACTCAGCGGTGGCCTCGACGCAGTCCGGACCGCAGGGGCTCGACGGCATCCAGGCGTGCACGGGCGCGGCGGGCGGGCACGACAGCGGCGCCGAATCCGGGGACAGGAACGCGGGCATCATGGCGGATCACCGGGCCTCGAAAGTCGCCGCGGCACTGCGCAAGCGGTCCAGGTAGCGGGTGTTCACGGTGGCGAAGCCGAGCAGCGCCACGAAGTCGGCGACACCGAAATCGGGGTCGTGGGCGGGCTCGCCGCAGATCTGCGCGCCCAGGCGCAGATAGCCGTTGAGCAGCGGCGGAACCTTCGCGCGGGCGGGCGGTTCCAGCTCGTCGAGGGTGCGGCCGTCCACTTCCACCGGGCGGTACGGGTGCACGAATCGCTCCGGCCGCACCGCGTGGCGGGCCAGCAGCATGTCCCGCACCCCGCGCACGTTCACGCCGGGCTCGTCCTCGGGTGTCAGCCGCATGGGCACCGAGACGCAGCCCATCACCCAGTCGTAGCCGGTGATCTCGATGTAGTGCAGGATGCCCGCCCACATGAGACTCAGCACCGAACCGTTGCGGTGTTCGGGCACCACACACGCGCGGCCCATCTCGACGATCCGCTGCCCGTGCGGATCCAGCCCGGTGAGATCGAATTCGGTGGCGGTGTAGTAGCCGCCGGCGGCGGACACCTTGTGCGGCGGCAGCATTCGGTAGCAGCCGACGAACTCGTCGGTGTGGTTGTCGCGGACCAGCAGGTGATCGCAGTGCTCGTCGAAACGGTCGTGGTCGCGACCGGTGCCGTCGTCGGCGATGGTGAATCCGGGCTCGCCCGCGAACACCCGGTAGCGCAGCCGCTGGGCCACCTCGCGGTGGGCGGCATCGGATTCGACGACCAGGGAGTACCGGGCACGGCCCTGGGCGCGAATCGGGTCCGGTGTGGAGCACGGCGCGGCGGAGAGCAGGGCTGGATTCGACGCTGCCTTGGTGGTCATACCGATGATCAAGCCAGGCGCACACTGCGCCGGGGCAACCTCGGGATGGCGAGCCGATGCCGGTCGAGTGAACGTGATCTGGACCGCACACGGAGTTCATCCGACGGTCGCCGACCGTTCCCCACCAGGACGAATACTGGTTTCCGAGGCGGCTTTCCGCTGACGGTGAGGATGCGGAGCCTCGACGCGAAGTGCGCGAGAAGTGACAGCCTACGTCACCGCGACCGCGGCCGGTCGGCCACCCCCGCGCGGTGCCCGCACGACAGCGGCATGGTGATCCCCATGCCTGGCCCGGATCCCAGGTTCCGGGTCCCAGCTCCCGGGTCCCAGGTTCCGGGTCCCAGTTCCCAGGTCCCGGGCCCCGGACCGGGCGGCTAACGACGACCGCCCGGCGAGTACGCCGGGCGGTGCGGTATGCCGCGAAACGGTGCCGGATGCCCGCGAAGCGGTGCGATGCGGATCAGGCCGCGCGACGTTGCTCGGTGATCTCCGGCGCGGCGGGCTTTTCCACCTCGTCGAAGCCCGGTCGCCCGGTGCCGATGAAGGCCACCAGCCAGGAGAACACCGCGGCGAACCGGTTGCGGAAGCCGACCAGGTAGAACAGGTGCACCGCCAGCCAGGCCACCCAGGCGACGGTACCGGTGAACTTGATCTTGTCGTTGACCTTGGTGACCGCGCTGAACCGGCTGATCACCGCCATGCTGCCCTTGTCCCAGTATTCGAACGGGGTGGCGGCCTGCTTCTTGCGGCGGATGATGTCGGCGACGTGGCGGCCCTCCTGCATGGCCACCGGCGACTGGCCCGGGTAGCCGTTGAGCGAGGTCATATCGCCGATGGCGTAGATATCGGCGTGCCCGCCCACGGTGAGGTCGGGATTCACCAACAGCCGCCCGGCACGGTCGGTTTCGCAGCCGGTGGCCTCGGCCAGCAGGCGCGCGAATCCGCCCGCCTGCACACCGGCCGACCACACCACGGTCTCGGCCGCGATACCGCGCTCCACGCCGTCCTTGCTCTTGACGGTCACCTTGCCGAGTTCGATATCGGTCACGAAGGTGTCCAGCAGTACCTCGACGCCGCTGTCGGTGAGCGAGCGCTTCGCGTACTCCGACAGATTGCCGCCGAAGGGCGGCAGCACGGCGCCGGCGCCCTCGACCAGGGTGACCGACGCCTCCTGGTGGTAGTGCCGCTTCGACAGCTCCTTCAGCTGGCCCGCGACCTCGACGCCGGTCGCACCCGCGCCCACCACCACGAAGCTCAGCAGGCGCTCGCGGGTCGCCGGATCGGCGTCTTTCGCCATGTCGAAGACGTGCTCGATCTGGGCGCGCAGGCGCTTGGCATCGTCGATGGTCTTGAGCGAGAAGGTCTTGTCGGCGAAATCGTCACGGCCGAAGTAGGACTGGTTGGCGCCGGTCGCCGCGATGAGCTTGTTGTAGCGGATGCGCCGCAGCCCCTCGGGCGTCTCGTAGGTGAGGACGGCGTCCTCGGCGTCGATGCCGACCACCGTGCCCAGCCGGGCCTCACCGTGCTTGTGGTGACGAATGATGTTCTGGATGGGTGGTGCGATCTCATCGGAGGCCAGCACACCCGTCGCTACCTGGTAGAGCAGCGGCTGGAACAGATGCTCCGGAGTGGCCGAGATGAGAACGTAATCGATCCCCGACTTGTTCAACTGCTTGGCGGCGGCCAAGCCACCGAAGCCCGATCCGACGATGACGACATCAGTGGCTTCGATCCCCGAATCCAAGTACTGCATGACAGCTCCCTTCTGTCATGAGTAACCGTGATTCGGAACGTGATTGTTCCAAGGGTCAGGGCGCATAATGTAGATGACTCTTATCTAGTTTGATCATGAATGGAGATCATCGAGTGGAGCTGCGACAGCTGGCGTACTTCGTCGCCGTCTGCGAGGAGCTGAGTTTCAGCCGCGCGGCGACGCGCTGCTTCATCTCCCAGTCGGCCATCAGCCACCAGATCGCCCGACTCGAGCGTGACCTCGGCGTGACCCTCTTCGAACGCTCGACCCGCTCGGTGGTGCCCACCGACGCGACCACCCGGCTACTTCCTCTTGCGAAACAAATGCTGAGCCTGGAATCGGCTATTCGCGCAGCTGTACGGGCTTCCGGACCGAGAATTCGCTTGGCGGCGAACATGTCCTTCGCAACAAGATCACTGTCGGCGATCGCGGGAGCACGCGCCGCGCATCCGGGGGCCGAAATCGAATTCGTCATCAAGCCGTTCCGGCAGCGCATCCAGGCGGTGGCGGACGGCGACTGCGACCTCGCGCTCATCCGCGGCAGCGTGGACCAGCCCGGACTGACCGTGGAGAAACTCTGGGTGGAGGATCTGGTCATCGCCACCTCCACCGCCCACCCCCTGGCCGGGCGCGAGGACGTCACCTTCGCCGACCTCGGTTCGTACCCGCTGCTGCTGCCGCCGGAATCCGATCAGGTGCTGCTGCACAATGTGGTGCG
Organism: Nocardia sp. CC227C; assembly: GCF_030767025.1. GTDB lineage: Bacteria > Actinomycetota > Actinomycetes > Mycobacteriales > Mycobacteriaceae > Nocardia. Next base: position 303,296 of record NZ_JASITE010000008.1, read on the forward strand.
CGCCGCCTTCGCCGATCTGCCCACCGGTCCGGCCTTCGGACCGCCCATCCCGCCGGACCACACGGCCACCATGGAACTCATCAATCGCCCCGACGCCTGGACCATCCTGTACGCCGACAGCCAGACCGAGGGCATCGCCACGCTGCGGCTGGCGGGGCGGCCGCTGCGGGTGCCGGTGTCGGCGGTGACCCGCAGCGACGTGCGCCGTTCCCCCATCCTGACCACGCTGCTGGCGGCCCTGCACAGCGCCTGATCGCGCCCGGCCGCGTCAGTGGTCCCGGCCGCGTCAGTGGTGGAGCGCCCCGGCCACGGCGAGGTGCAGGCGCAGATCCTCCGGTTCCTCGTCCTCGACGGCCCAGACGATCTCCTCCATGGCGCGCAGGAACGCCCAGCCGCGGGCGCGCTCCGGGTCGACACCCAGGCCCGCCGCCGTGCGCGCGACGACGCTACGGGCGTGCGCGGGGGCCGGGTCGCACTGCACCTGGATCATGATCAGGAAGCCCGCGTCGAAGGCGGCCTCGCCCAGGTATGGCTTGGGGTCGATGAGCAGCCACGGTTCACGTTCGGCCGCCACGATATTGCCGAGGTGGGTGTCGCGGTTGACCACCAGCAGCGGACCGTCCGGGACCGCCACGCGCTCGCACCAGTCCAGTGCCGACCGCCGCAGTCGCGCCGGGATCGCCTGCGCCACCACGGGTTCGGGGTCGGTGAACATCGCCATCCACTCCTGCACCATGCCGGTGGCCTCGGGCAGGGGCGGAATATGGTCGGGAACGCCGGTCGGCTCGCGGCGCAGTCGCCGGTACAGCGCGCAGGCCAACTCGATCCTGTCGACGTACTCCGGCCTGCCCTCGAGGCTCGGGAAGCCCGGCTGGTCCAGCAGCGCAGTGCCGGGGCGAGCCCATTCCAGCAGCATGGCACCGGAATTCGGGTCGAACTCGTAGAGCCGGACCGCGCCGTCACCCCCGTAGCAATGCAGTCCCCCGGCCTCGCCGATGTTCTCCGGATCGACCACCGGGATCTCGAGCACCGCCGGACTGGCGTCGGCGCGGCGCACGGGCGCGACCCAGGAGTGGGTGCCGCCCCCGAAGGCGTCGCCGATCACCTCCAGTCCCCATGCGGCACAGCATTCCTCGATCACCGTGGGCAGGGCCGCCAACCAGTGCTCCCCGCGCTCTTCGAAGATCTCACGGATGTTCTCGGCGACGTCGTCGGGCAAGGTCACCGCACCAGCATCGCATTGCACGGGCGCGGGTCGGTCATTCGACCTACTCTGACTTCGTGAGCTCCGAGAATCTGCGGGCGTCCGACGCGGACCGCGAGAAGATCGTCAGCCGGCTGCGACTGGCCGTGGACGAAGGCCGCCTCGGCCTCCACGAATTCGACGAGCGGTTGCAACAGGTCTACGCCGCCAAGACCTACGGCGAACTGATTCCGCTGACCTCCGACCTGCCCGCGCAGCGGCCCGCCCGCCGCCCGCTCCCGGCCGATTCCGACATCCCCACCTGGGTGAAGATCATGTGGACGCCCTGGGTCTTCGTGAACCTGCTGTGCGTGGTGATCTGGCTGGCGACCGGCCTCGGCTACTTCTGGCCGTTCTGGGTGATGGTGCCGTGGGGCCTGGCCCTGTTCATACCCACCACCATCGGCATCATCACCACCCGAGACCAGCGTCGCCGCGCCCGCTAGGCGCTCACGGCAACCTCACCGCCGACACCGTGCCCGATCAGCTTCCGGCGAAAGGCGTCTCGTGCACCGACCGCCACAGATGCCGCTGGCCGTCGGTCACCAGCACGGCGGTCACCCGCCGCCGTGTCGTCAGCTCCCCCACGGTGTTCGCGGCCATGAACCGCGCCACCACCAGCCCCGGCCGCCGCGCGATCTCTCCCACCTCGGACACCTCGATCCGCAAGCCCGGCTGGGCATTGCGCGCCGACCACAGCCCGGACAACAGGGTTTCCCGGTCCACCGCCTGTCCGGTGGTCACCACCGAGGTGAATCCCTCGTCCAGCGCACCGGAGATCCGGTCGAACACCTTGGGCGGCGCATCGGTGCCGAGCCACTCCGCCAGATCCCAGTGCAGCGCGGCGACCACCTCGGACAGATCGAGTTCCACCGCCGCATCGCGGTTTTCGGCGGCCACCGCCTCGGCCCTCTTGCGCCGAGGATCGAACCGACCACGCACCATTCCCCCTGAAAGCACGAATCGCCGAATCAGATCACTGACGCGACAACTGATTCGGCGAGTCGAGGGTAACTCGTCGGGCACCGACCGCCCCGACCCGCGCGGGCGGCGGGTCGGCGACGTGACGAATCACGCCGCCGACCCGCCCGCGAGAAGCGCGGAGAGGCGGATGCGCCGGGGGGCGCTCAGCCCTTGTGGGCCTTGACCGCCTCGGTCAGCTGCGGAGCGACGTTGAACAGGTCGCCGACGATGCCGTAGTCGCTGATCTCGAAGATCGGGGCCTCTTCGTCCTTGTTGACGGCCACGATGGTCTTCGAGGTCTGCATGCCGGCGCGGTGCTGGATGGCGCCGGAGATGCCGAGGGCGACGTACAGCTGCGGGGAGACCGTCTTACCGGTCTGGCCGACCTGGAACTGGCCCGGGTAGTAGCCGGAGTCGACGGCCGCGCGGGACGCGCCGACGGCGGCACCGAGGGCGTCCGCGAGCGGCTCGACGACCTTGCCGAAGTTGTCGGCCGAACCCACGCCGCGGCCACCGGAGACCACGATGGCGGCCTCGGTGAGCTCCGGACGGTCGCCGCCGACGATCGGCTCGCGGGCGGTGACCTTGACGACGCCCTCTTCCTGGGCGGGCACCTCGACGACGACCTTCTCGCCGGCGCCGTTCTGCGGGGCCGCCTCGATGGCGCCCGGGCGCACCGAGATCACCGGCACGTCGCCGGTGGCCTTGGCGTCGACGGTGAACGCGCCACCGAAGATGGAGTGCACGGCCGAGCCGTCACCGTTCACGGCGACGACGTCGACCAGCAGACCGGAGCCGATGCGGGCGGCGAGGCGGCCCGACACCTCCTTGCCCTCGGCGGTGGCGGCGACCAGGATCGCGGCCGGGGAGGCGGATTCGGACAGCCCGGCCAGCACGTCGACCTTCGGGGTCACCAGGAAGCCCTCGGCGTCGTCGGACTCGGCGACGTAGATCTTCTCGGCGCCGGCGGCGGCCAGGGCGTCACCCAGCTTGTCGGCGGTGCCGGGGGCGGCGACCACGACGGCGGCCGGGGTGCCCAGCGAGCGGGCGGCGGTGAGGAGTTCGGTGGTGACCTTCTTGGGGGCACCTTCGGCGTGCTCCACGAGCACGAGTACTTCTGCCATTGTCTTTCTCCTGAAGTTCGTAGTGCTCGGGGGCTTTAGATGACCTTCTGGCCGACCAGGTAGGTGGCGATCTGGTTGCCGCCCTCACCTTCGTCGACGATCTTCTCGCCCGCCGTGCGCGGCGGCTTCGGGGTCACACCGGTCACCTGGGTGCCGGCGTTCGCAACGCCCACGGTCTCGGGGTCCACGCCCAGGTCGGCCAGGGTGAAGGTCTGCACTTCCTTCTTCTTGGCGGCCATGATGCCCTTGAAGGACGGGAAGCGCGGCTCGTTGATCTTCTCGTTGACCGAGACGATGGCCGGGAGGCTGGCCTCCAGCTTGAACACGCCCTCGTCGGTCTCGCGCTCGCCGGTGACCTTGTCGCCGTCGACGGTCAGCTTGCGCAGGTGGGTCAGCTGCGGCAGGCCCAGGTACTCGGCGACGATGGCCGGGACGGCGCCGGCGCGGCCATCGGTGGACTCGTTGCCGGCGATGACCAGCTCGACACCCTCGATCTGGCCCAGCGCGGCGGCGAGGATGTAGGAGGTCTGCACGGCGTCGGAGCCGTGGATGGCGTCATCCTGGATGTGGATGGCCTTGTCGGCGCCCATGGACAGCGCCTTGCGGATGGCCTCGGTGGCCCGCGCCGGACCCGCGGCCAGGACGGTGACCTCGCCGCCCTGCGCCTCCTTGATCAGCAGCGCCTCTTCGACGGCGCGCTCGTTGATCTCGTCGAGGATGGCGTCGGCGGCCTCGCGGTCGAGGGTGTAGTCACCGTCGGTCAGCTTGCGCTCGGACCAGGTGTCGGGAACCTGCTTGATCAGTACGACGATGTTCGGCATTGGTCTTCGTCGACCTCCTGTTCTGGTGGCACTGGGGTGTGGCGGTCGCACGACTGCCCACATGTGTAGCTCGGCCAGGACATTACCCTACGTTAAGTTACTCGTGGGTAACTTAGGCTGTGATGTTTTGCATGACCCCCCTCCGACGCCGAGTGTGATACAGGCAACCGCTAACGTCGGACGGGTGAGCGATGCCGTTGTATCCCCCGAAGACCACGCCGATCCGCTGCCGCTGACCGGCGAGCGGACGGTGCCCGGCATCGCCGAGGAGAACTACTGGTTCCGCCGCCACGAAATCGCTTACGCCCGACTGCTACCGCGCTGCGCGGGCAAGACCGTGCTCGAGGCCGGCAGCGGAGAAGGCTACGGGGCCGACATGATCGCCGGCGTGGCCGCGCGGGTCATCGGGCTGGACTACGACGACTCCGCGGTCGCGCACGTGCGGGCCAAGTACCCACGGGTGGAGATGATCCAGGGCAATCTCGCCGAACTGCCGCTCGAGGACGCCTCGGTCGACGTGGTGGTGAACTTCCAGGTCATCGAACACCTGTGGGACCAGGCGCAATTCGTGCGCGAATGCCTGCGGGTGCTGCGGCCCGGCGGCGAGCTGCTGATCAGCACCCCCAATCGCATCACCTTCTCGCCGGGGCGCGATACGCCGCTCAATCCTTTCCACACCCGGGAACTCGATGCCGCCGAACTCACCGAACTGCTTGTCGAGGCCGGTTTCCGGGTCGATGTCATGAGCGGCGTGTTCCACGGCGCGACCCTGGCCGCACTGGACCAGAAGTGGGGCGGGTCGATCATCGACGCGCAGATCGAGCGGGCGGTCGCCGGACAGCCGTGGCCCGCCGAGCTGGCCGCCGATGTGGCGGCGGTGTCCATCGACGACTTCGACCTGCTCGCCGACTCCGACTCCGATATCGACGCCAGCCTCGATCTGGTCGCCGTCGCGGTGAAACCGTGAGCGCGAAGTCCGCGGTTCCGGGCCAGTTCACGCTGGTCCTGCACTCGCACCTGCCCTGGCTGGCCCACCACGGGCGGTGGCCGGTCGGCGAGGAGTGGCTCTACCAGTCCTGGGCAGCGTCCTACCTGCCGGTGGCCCGGGTACTGAGAAGCCTTGCCGCCGAAGGCCGTTCGCATCTGCTGAGCCTGGGCATCACGCCGGTGCTGGCGGCGCAGCTGGACGACCCGCACTGCCTGTCCGGCATGCACCACTGGCTGGGCAACTGGCGACTGCGCGCGGACGAAGCCTCCATGAGTGGGAATACCGCACTCGGCGCGCACGAACACCGGCTCGCCACGGCGGCGCTCGCGGACTTCGAGACGCGCTGGCGACACGGGGCCTCGCCGGTGTGGCGCGAACTCATCGACGCCGACGCCATCGAACTGCTGGGCGGGCCGCTGGCGCACCCCTTCCAGCCGCTGCTGGACCAGCGGCTGCGCGCCTACCAGCTCAGCGAGGGCCTCGCCGACGCGCGACAGCGGTGGGGCCACACGCCCGCGGGCATCTGGGCTCCCGAATGCGGATTCACCCCCGGCATGGAGCGGGACTACGCGGCGGCCGGGATCTCGCACTTCCTGTGCGACGGACCCGCGCTGCGCGGTGACACCACCCTCGGGCGGCCGGTGTGGGACTCCGACGTGGTGGTGTTCGGCCGCGATCTGCACGTGTCCTATCGCGTGTGGTCGCCGAAATCCGGCTATCCGGGTCAGCCCTACTATCGTGATTTCCATCACTACGATCACGCCACCGGGCTCAAGCCCGCGCGGGTCACGGGCAAGACCGTGGCCGGGCCGGACAAGGCTCCCTACGATCCGGAACTCGCCGCCGCGGCCGTCGAACGCGATGTCGCGGACTTCGTGGAGACGGTGCGCGAACGCCTGCTCGCGGAGTCCGAGCGGATCGGCCGCCCGGCCCTCGTGGTGGCCGCCTTCGACACCGAACTGTTCGGGCACTGGTGGCACGAGGGACCGCGGTGGCTGGAACAGGTGCTGCGCGCACTGCCCGAGGCCGGGGTCACCGTCGGCACCCTCGCCGACGCCCGCGCCCGCGGCTACGTGGGCGAACGCGTGGAACTGGCCGACTCGTCGTGGGGTTCGGGCAAGGACTGGCGGGTGTGGGCCGGGGATCAGGTGCGCGATCTGGTCGACCTCGACGCCGAGATCGTGCGGCTGGCCCTGGACACCCTGGACAAGATGCGCACCGACCAGGACGGCCTGCGCGATCCGGTGGCCGACCAGCTGCTGCGCGAGGCCATCCTCACCGTCTCCAGTGACTGGGCGTTCATGGTGTCGAAGGATTCGGCCGCCGGTTACGCCCGCGACCGCGCCCATCAGCACGCCCACGCCGTCCGCGAGATCGCGGCCGCCATTTCGGCCGGGCAACTCGCCAAAGCCCGGCGGTTGGCGGCAGGATGGAGCGCGGCCGACGGACTCTTCCCGGCGCTGGACGCGCGCCGACTCGGCCCTGCCGCCCCGGCGGGGGCGACGGCCCCGGAGGAGGCAGCTTGCGTAACCACGTAGGGGTCCGCGGACGCCGCACAGTTACAGAAGGACCCCGATGAAAATTCTGATGGTGTCGTGGGAGTACCCGCCCGTCGTAGTCGGCGGGCTGGGCCGCCACGTCCACCACCTGGCCACCGAACTGGCCGCCGCCGGACACGAGGTGGTGGTGCTGGCCCGGCGGCCCATGGGCACCGACGCGAGCACCCACCCCACCCACTCCTTCGTGGAGGACGGCGTCCTGGTGGTGGCGGTGGCCGAGGATCCGCCGTGCTTCGACTTCGGCGAGGACATGCTGGCCTGGACGCTGGCCATGGGGCACGCCATGGTGCGGGCCGGGGTGGCGCTCACCAAACCCGGCATCGGCGAGGGCTGGGCGCCGGATGTGGTGCACGCCCACGACTGGCTGGTCGCGCATCCGGCCATCGCGCTGGCCGAGTTCTACGACGTGCCACTGGTTTCCACCATTCACGCCACCGAGGCCGGGCGGCACAGCGGCTGGGTGTCGGGCCGGGTCAATCGGCAGGTGCATTCGGTGGAATGGTGGCTGGCGCACGAATCCGACGCGCTCATCACCTGTTCGGCCTCCATGCGGGAGGAGGTGGAGCGCCTCTACAACCCCGAGCGCACCCCGCTCGCCGTCATCCGCAACGGAATCGACGTGGGCGCGTGGACATTCCGCGAGCGCGCTCCCCGCTCGGGTCCGCCGCGCCTGCTGTACGTCGGCCGCCTGGAGTACGAGAAGGGCGTGCAGGACGCCATCGCCGCCCTGCCCCGCATCCGGAAAGCGCATCCCGGAACGACGTTGACCATCGCCGGGGTCGGCACCCAGTTCGACTGGCTGCGCGAGCGCGCCCGCGCGCACCGGGTGGCCCGCGCCGTCAACTTCGCCGGCCGCCTGGACCACACCGACCTGCTGGGCTGGCTGCACAGCGCCGACGCGATCGTGCTGCCCAGCCGCTACGAGCCGTTCGGCATCGTGGCGCTGGAGGCGGCCGCCGCCGGCACCCCGCTGGTCACCTCCACCGCGGGCGGCCTCGGTGAACTGGTGACCGACGGCGTCACCGGCGCGTCCTTCGCGCCCGCCGACGTCAGCGGCCTGGTCGACGCGGCCCTCTCGGTCCTCGACGACCAGCCCGCCGCCCAGGACCGCGCCTGGGCCGCCCGCGAACGCCTCACCGCCGACTTCGCCTGGGACGTGGTCGCCGCCGAAACCGCCCTGGTCTACCAGGCCGCCAAACGCCGCGTCCGCACCCCGCTGTCCCGCCCGGTCATCATGGAACGCCCACTGCCGGAACGCGATCCGAACCAGCCGTACTGACACCGACGATGCGCGCGCCGCTCCCGTGCGCGCACCGGGTCACCGTAGCGAACAGGTGCGCCCGGTCCCGGCGCCGACCGAGACGAGCGCCACGCCGACAGCCGCGGCGATTCAGCGCAGCACACCGGCCGCGCGGGCGGCGGTGAGCCACGTGGGGAATTCGCCGAGCAGCCGGGAGTAGAGTTCGGCATCGTCGATGCGGTCGATATCGTCGACCGCGAAGAACCCCGCATTGTCGACCACGCGGCCGTCGAGTTCGTCGAGGCTGCGCAGCAGACCGTAGTCGGCCCGCCCCAGACCGACGAACTGCCAGAACACGGGCAGCCGGGCGGCTTCGCGCATCAGGCGTGCGATCTTCGTTTTGTCGGAGAAGCCGCCGTCGGTGAAGAACAGCACCAGGGTCGGCGCGTCGCCGGGGCGCAGCGTGGACATGATCTCGCTGATGATCGGGACCTCGGAGTTCACCGCCCCGATCGGCTTGTAGTCGATACCGCCGTGCGTGCCGTAGACGTGCAGATAGGTCTGCGACCACGACTCGGCCTGGTCCACCGTCACATTCGGCAGTCGCAGAAAGGATTTGGCGTACAGGTACGGTTCGAGCACACCGTCGTCGTCGAGCTGGACGGCCACCGGGATCATCCGCCGCACCACGCGGTGCACGACCTTGTCCCGGTAGAGCCGATGCATACTGCCGGTCTTGTCGATCACCAGCACCACCCGGGCCCGCTCCGTCGCGGCCTGCTTCACCAACAGCACCTTGGCGACTTCGCGCTTGCTCAGGTCCAGCCGCCGCCGCTCGTCGGCCGACAGCCGCTCCTCACCGGGCACCGAACGCACCACCGGCTGCTCGGCGGCCTCCGGCGCATCGTCCACCGTCACACCGTGATCGGTGACCAGCGCCGCGAAACCGCCCGCGTACCCCTGCCCCACCGCTCGCACCTTCCAGTCCGGTCCGCGCCGGTAGAGTTCCAGCGCGATCACCACGGACTCGCTGGTCAGACCCTCGATCGTGTACTCGTACAGCGGATTTCCCGCCGCATCGCGCACGCTGGCCGAGGGCGCGCCGTGCCGTCCGAAGGTGTCGCCCGCATCGCCGAGGGTGAGCACCACCCGCACGGCGTCCACGTCGGCGGGCACCGCGCCGAGCGAGAACGACAGCTCACCATCGGCTCCCGTCAACCGCACCCCCGGGCCCTGTGGCTGATTGAAGAACACGAAATCGGCGTCCGAGCGCACCTGCCGTCGCGAGGTGAGCAGCAGCGCCGCGATATCGGCCGCGGCGTCGGTGCGCACCGCGACCGTCAACTCCGCGACCGGCAGCGCCGCGTTCTGCCCCTTCATCAGTGCTCGAGCCACAACCACTCCAGATGTCGATCCCAATGAACCCGCGCAGCCTAACCCGCTACGTCCGGGCAAGCGCCGGTGCGGTCGCGGGCCGGGGGTCGGATGCGGTGCGGGGCAACGGGTTCGCCAGCAGCCAGCGGCGGAAGGATTCGTCGCTGAACTGGTAGTGGCCGCCGCCGGCGCGCAGCAGGCCGGCGCGGTGCGCCCAGTCGAGGAATTCCGCCGGGCGGGCGCTGAACTGCTCGCTGCCGAGCAGGACCAGACAGGCGCACCAGTAGCGCACCCGGCGGACGACGGCGCCGCCGCCGCCCACCACCAGCACCGCCACCACGGCCGTGAACAGCGCCAGGCGCGGCCCGGACCGGTGGGTCACGATCATGACGGTGAGGTAGCCGATCACCAGCAGCGCCGCGGCCGCGAGCAGCAGCACCCATCCGGTCCGGCCCCACCGGAACAGCCAGCGGTAGTCGGCGGCGGGTTCGAGGAAGCGGTTCTCCAGCACCGGGCCGAGGAAGGCCAGCAGGGCGGCGAGCAGCGCGGCGATCGGCCAGATTCCCGCCACCCCGGCCATGCCGTGGCCGACCAGCAGGATTACCCGATCGTGCAGCCACGGCGTGGGCGCGGCGTCGGCGATGGCGGCGGCCTGGGCCACCGTGACCGCCAGCCCGACCACGAAACCCGTTGCGGCGAACCGGGTGGCGCGCTCGACGAGGCGGGAGGTGCTGCCCGACCAGCCGCGCGCGGCCACCGCGGCCGCGGCGATGGCCGAGACGGCCAGGCCGATGGCGAGGGTGCGGGCCGATTCCATGGGCCGGTATTCCCACCAGGCGATATCGACCGCCAGCGCCACCACCAGTCCGGCGAACAAGGCCGTCGCGCCCACCCGGGCGGGCACGCTCGCCACGGGCGACCAGGACTGGCGGGTCCAGGTCGGCGCCGAACTCACCACCCCGCACAGCAGGGCGAGCGGGATCAGCAGCGGGTCGAGATCGAAAGCCGGTGCCGCGCAGGACCATCCGAACAGCCCGAACAACCCCTCCCCGGAGGAGGTGGGCAGGCAGGCGTAGCGCGTGGTCAGCATGCCGTAGGCGTAGCCGAGCAGGATGAAGCCGAGCACCGCGGCGAGCGTGGCGTGCAGCAGGCGCGACCGCCTGCCGACCAGCTCCCAGATGTCGTCGCGGCCGAAGACGGTGTCGATGCGGCCGGAGCGCGGCCGGGTGCCCAGATAGCGCGCGAGACCGTGCAGCCAGCGATGCACGTGCGCTTCGGGATAGGCGTCGCCGCCCGCGGTGCGCGCGGTGGCGTCGACCGCCGCGCCCAGCACCGCCGAGTGCAGCAGCGCGGACACCTCGGCCTCACTGCCCGCGCAGGCCAGCCGCACGATGTCGTCGGCGTCGGTGCGCCGCAGATAGCTCACGGCGAGCGTGAAACGCAGTGGGGTGCGCAGGGATCGGGCCAGCGGACCGTCCGGGCTCTCCACCAGCCGCCACACCACCGGCTTCCAGGTATCGCTGTCGTAGCTGGGATCGACCCGCATCTCGTTGAGCCGCTCCAGCACCGTCTGGGTGCCGATGGGCTGGAGTTCGATCACCGTCGCCGCGGTCAGCGCCGCACGGTCGGCACGCAGCCGCTGATAGACGTCGGCATCGCAGCCCAGCACCAACGGCCGGTCCGCCCATTCGTCGGCGTCGAGCTGCTCGATCGCGCGGCGCAGCCGAATCGGTTCGCGCCCCGGCACATCCATGGCGTCGGCGCGTTCCAGCATCGGCAGGATCGCACCGGTCTCCACCAGTCGCCGCACCACCATCGTGTGCAGTCCGTAGTCGCGGGCGATGCGCTCGGCGAGCCATCCGGTCAGGCTGCGCGTCAACGGGTTCCAGGTGCTGGCATCCACTCGCACCGGGATCGGACCGCGTTCCCCGGCGGGCAGGCCGTCGCGTGCGGCGTGCCGGGCGAGCAGCAGGCCGAGCAGGGTGACGGCCTTGCCCGCGCCGGGCTCGCCCAGAATCACCAGGCGATCGCCGGTGCGGTGCGGATAGTATTCGCCGATGCGCCGCACGGTGCGAATGGCCGGGTCCTCGTATTCGGCTTCAGGAGCCCAGCTTTCGAATCGAATTCGGTCATATTCGACACTTCGGTCGTATTCGGCACGCGACATCCAGAGCAGGGCCAGATTCTCCTGTTCCCGCTCCCGCACCGCTCGGGCCAGGTCCTCGGCCCTGCGAACCAACAAGGATCTACCCCCTAAGTCGGACAATCGCCCCTACTCTCGCCGCACTGCTGCGCGACAGCATGCCATATGTTCCACCGTCACAGCAGCAGGGTTGCGTTGTAAATCAACCCTTTTCGAATTGGTCAGGAATCCATTTTCTTCAGGACGCGCTGCACCGTGAGAAATGTGCGCGTGGTGATGTCCTTGCCGTACTGCCGTTCCAGCCACGTCATGAAGCCCGCGCCGTTCGGCGCGCTGTTGTCCACCACCCACAGCACCGCCCGCGCCGCCGGGTCGTAGCCGACGACCCGGACGGTCGCGTCGAGTTCATCGGGGGCGGACGGCGGCGGGGTGTCGGCGCGGAGGAAGGTGACGGTCAGGTAGGTCTCCCGGCAATGCGTCAATCCCTCGAAGGGATCGGCGTCGACCAGCGCCCGCAGCTCCTCGTAACCGCGGATGAGCGTGCCGCCGCCGATGCCGAGTTCACCGCGCAACGCCTCCTGGATGCGGGATTCCAGGGCCGGAACGTCGGTCTCCGCACCGCGGAAGACGATATTGCCGCTGGAGAGCACCGAGGCGACGCCCTCGAAACCGAGACCCTCGAACACTGCGCGCAACTTCTCATTGCGCATATTCGGGTTGCTCGGCATGATCCCGCGCAGGAAGGCGGCATAGCGTTTCATGCCGCCGAACCTACCGGGGCGAACCGACACTCAGGAGGCGGCGACGCCGTTCTTCTTGCGCTCGATATCGGCCAGCGCGGCCAGTTGCGCGGCGCGGGCCTCGGCGGCGGCGTCCCACGCCTCCTTGCGATTCCTGACCACCTTGGCGGGCGCGCCCACGGCAATGCTGAAGTCCGGGATATCGCCCTTGACCACGGCGTGCGCGCCCAGCACACAGCCGCGCCCCACCCGGGTCTCGCGCAGCACGGTGACCTTGGCGGCGATCCAGGTGTCGGGGCCGATGCGAACCGGGCTCTTCACGATGCCCTGATCCTTGATGGGCATGCCGATGTCGTCCATGCGATGGTCGAAGTCGCAGATGTAGCACCAGTCCGCGACCAGGGTGGATTCACCGATCTCGATATCCAGGTAGGTGTTGACGACATTGTCCTTGCCGAACACCACCTTGTCGCCGATGCGCAGGGAACCCTCGTGGCAGCGCAACGCGTTCCCGTCGCCGATGTGCACCCAGCGGCCGATCTCCATGCGACCCAGCTCCGGCGTCGCGTGAATTTCCACATTGCGGCCGAGGAACACCATTCCGCGCAACACGATGTGCGGATTGGCCAGTTTGAACTTGAACAGGCGGTAGTACCGCACCAGATACCAGGGCGTGTACGCGCGATGGGCGAGCACCCACTTGAGCGATGCCATGGTCAGAAAACGCGCCTGCTCCGGATCCCGGCGCCGCGACCCCCGCCAACGCGAGCGCAGCGGTGCGCCCCACATGCTCGTCACGAACTGCTCCTGTGTTTCCTGGCGCCGCCGTTCCGGCGGCGGCTGTCCGCGACCCGGCGCGGACAGCTGGATCGTTTAGACGAGGGTATCGGTCCCCGCCGACGGGCGCGAAAGTAGGCTGTGCTCCGGCTGCATCAGCCCCGACGAAGAACCCGGAGTTTCGGTACTGGCAGAAGGGACACCAGCAGGTGCGAAGCGGCAGGCGGCAGACCGGACGCAGTGAGCGGCGCATACGCCCCGACCGGACCCGGCATCGCGTCGTGCCCTGGCGCACGGCGGTGACGCTCGGGGCCACCGGGCTGCTCGCCCTCACCGCCTGCGGTACCGATGTCGACGACATCACCGCGGGGCCGGGCAAGGGCTGGCCGGTCGCCTTCCACGACGCCCGCAACAGCGGCACCACCCCGGTCACCGGATCACGCGCGCTGGCGCTGGACTGGACGCGCCCGGTGGGCGGACCCATCGCCGCACCCGTCACCGTGGGGCCCGAGGGACAGCTGTTCGTCACCACCCGCACCGACTCCCCCTGCACACTGTTCTCCTTCCAGATGGGCACCGGGCGCAAACGCTTCTGCAATCCCCTGGGCCCCAGCGCCATTCAGGCCGCGAGCGCGGTGGACAGCGGCACCAACATCTACGTCGGCGACGACGGCGGCATGAACTCCTTCAATGCGCTGGGCCAGCCGCGCTGGCGGACGCCGGTCGCGGGGGTGCCGGTGTCGGTGCAGTTCACCGGCGACAGCCACGTGCTGTCGGTGACCCAGTCCGGCCAGGTCGACGTGCTCAGCCGCCAGACCGGGGAGCGCGTGGTCTCCACCTATCAACTGCTGGGCGAACCCGATCCGCTGGAGAATCCGGGCCTGAACCGCCCACCGGACGGGCAGGGGCTCGAGGACTGCGCCACGGGCGGCCCCCGGTGCCCGGTGGCGAACGTCTCGGCCGTGGACCGGGAGACCGGACGCTTCTACGCGACCGTCTGGCGACCCGGCGAGGGCACCGCCGAACTGGTGGCCCTGACCTACGGCGACAAGGCGGTGCGCGAGGAGTGGCGGGCGGCCATGCTGACCGGCGGCAGCGCCACCAGCCCGGCGCTGTCCGCCGACGGCTCCACCGTCTACGTGGGCGACAACGCCGGTCGGCTGATCGCCGTCGACTCCGCCGACGGCCGCACCAGATGGTCGCGGGACGTGGGCTTCCCGCTCCGCGGTTCGGTCTCGGTCGCCGACGGCCTGCTGGTGCCCTCCGGCGACGACGGCCACCTCATGGCGGTGCGCGACAACGGCGACAGCTCCGAGATCGCCTGGGAGCGCAAGGATCTGGCGCTGCGCGGACGGCCGGTGCAGACCGCGGGCGGCACCGGCTACGCGGTGTCCACCCTCGGCGGGGCGCTGACCCTGATCACCTTCGACACCGAGACCGGCGCGACCGTCGACTCCGACGAGCTACCCGGGGCACGGGGCACCACGGAGAGCACCTCGGTGGGCGCGGAGGGCGAGGTCGTGGTGGCCTCCAGGATCGGCGAACTGTTCGTGTTCAAGCCGGAGGCGTAACCGTCTCCGCCGCCCGCCGCCGCACCTCACGGGCGGGCGGCCAGCAGGTCTGCGATGCGGGACGGGTGCGAGACGTGGGGGTTGTGCCCCGCGCCGTCGACCGTGGTGACGGGGTGCGCGGTCGCCACCGTCAACGGGTCGCCCGAACCGGTGATGATGTCGATCGGGACGCGCACGCGGGCGAGCTGTTCGGCTCGCACGGTGCGCCAGTGCGAGGTGCTGGCGGCGGCGAGGGCGGCGACGGTGCGGCGGGCCACCCCCGGGCGGTGCAGGTTGGCGGCGGCGCTGGCCACCGCCGGGCCGTCCGGAACGCCGAGCAACTCGGCCAGTTTCGGTGTCGGCAGCCGCTTCAGCGCGGGGGCGGTGAGGGGTGAGCCAGCCAGTACGGGTGCGCCCAGAGCCGCGGAGACCTCGGCCCAGGAATCACTGTCGAACGGAAGACCGTGCAGCAGCACGTATTCGGGATCGACGGCGGCACCGGTGCGCCACAGGCCGCTCCGGAAGCCGCCCGTGCGCGCGGGTACGGCACCGTGCCGGGTGGCGACGACGCCGTCGACCCAGTCCCGCAGCACGTCGCCCACGGGGCGGTGGTGGAGGCCGATCGACCGGGCCACCGCGTCGGCATCGGAGGTGTCGTAGCGGTCGCCCGCGATGAAGGCCAGCGATTCCGGATCGACCCCGGTGACCGCGCTGGGCAGTGCCCGCAGCACCGGCACCGGGATGCTGAACTTCGGGGCGGGTACGCGCACATGGTCGGCGAGCAGCCGCACCAGGTCGGGTAGATCCGGGGTGGCGGAGTCGAGAATGGTGTAGGCCCGACCGGCGGTCTCGGGCAGCTCGGGCAGTCGTGCCAGGAATCGCGCCACATAGTCGACCTCGACGACCGGGACGAAGGTATCGCGACGGCCGGGGAGCGCGGGCAACCGGCCACGCCACAGGTTGTCGGCGATGTCCGAGAGGCCGAAGTACTGGCCCGGGCCGAGCACAGAGGCCGGATTGGCGATGGTCAGTGCGATGCCGAGCTCGTCGGCGAGTTCGCGCAGCGCCGCATCCGCCTCCAGTTTCGACGCCTCGTACGCGCCACGGTGATAGTCGTTCTCCGATCCGTTGCCGACCGCGGCGCGATACCCGGTGATGTGCACCAGGCGGCGCAACTGCGGTCGGCGGCTCGCCCAGCGCGCCACGGCCAGCGCGGCGGTGACGTTCACCCGGCGCGCCTCGTCCGCGTCGAGGCCGAACTTCATGAGCGCGGCGGTGTTGTAGACATCGCGAATATCCCCGAACTCCTGTTCCAGGCCCAGGCCGGGACGGGTGATATCGGCGTGGGCGATCGTCAGGCCGGAGGTGTCGGCGTTCTGGGTGGCGAGCCAGGCGGTGAGGCGGTCGCGGCTGCCCGGCCGTACCGCCGCGACCACGGCGCGGCCCTCACGCAGCAGTTCGAGCACCAGGGAGCGGCCGATGAATCCGGCGGCGCCGAACACGATGGTGTCGGACATGATTCCTACTTTCAGTAGACCGATTTACATATTTCGTGATCCGAAGAAAGGCCGCCCGGACGGCGGCCTCGATTCAGACGAGTGACCGAATGGTGGCGGCGATGCCGAGCAGCGGCTGCCGGTCGCGGTGCGCCCGCGCGAGGATCAGCCCGCCCTCCAGCAGCGCCAGGGCGGCGGTGGCCAGCCGTTCGGGTTCCGGGTGCCCGTACTCGTCCAGGCGGCGGCGCAACCCCTCCTCCCAACGCCGGTAGACGGCCGAACATGCCTGCCGGACAGCATCATTGGAGGATGCGGCATCCAGGGCGACCCCGGCGACCGGACAGCCCTTGGTCCAATCCGACGACTCCAGGCGGTCGCCGAGCACGGTGACGAGCCGTGTCAGGTACTCGCGCGCATCGGCGGCCTCGGCCGTATCGATGATGGCCGCGATCTCCGCGCCCGCTTGTTCGAGCGATTCGGCGACGATCTGGTCCTTGCCGCCCGGGAAATGGAAGTAGAGCGATCCGCGCGGCGCGCCGCTGACCTCCAGGATCTGATTGAGACCGGTGCCGAAGTAGCCGCGCGACTCCATGAGCGAGCCGGTGGCCGCCAGCAGCCTGGACTTCGTCTCGGCACCCTTCTTTCCCATGCCGCCAACAATAGACCGATCTACATATTCATGCAATCGGGGCCGGGGTGTCGCACACGAAGACCGTCGGTGCGCGGCCGATCCGGGTGATGACCAGGGTGTGCGGCCGGGAGCCGCGCGGCCGCAACCGTCCTCGCAACGCATCGGGATCGATATCCACACCGCGCGTGAGGATTTCGAGCGGACCGCAGTCGCGGCGATGCAGTTCGGCGCGCAGCGGCTTCTCCCTGAAGCCCATCCGGTGCCGGACGTGGAAACCGCGCACGCCCTCGGGAACGGTATCGCCGGTCAGATAGGCGATGCGCGGATCGAGTTGCCACAGGCCGTGTTTCGCGGCGTAGTGGCGAACAAGACCCGCGCGCACCACCGCGCCGTCGGGATCGATGATCCACTCCCCCGGCTCCCGCTCGGGTATGTGGTCGGGTTCCGCGTCGGTGATGCTCCACCCGACGCCGCTCGCGGACAGCACGGTGGCCCGCCGGGTCACCCCGGCCTCCGCCAGCCCCGCCGACCACAGGCATGCCTCGCGCACCGCACCGTCGAGCGACACCACCTCGATTTCACCGGCCCAGTCGAGCCGGTCGAAATCCAGTCCGGGACCGCATTTCACGACCAGATCCCGCCCCGCGTAGGCCGCCAGCAGATCCGGTAGCGGCGGTTGCAGCTTGGCCGGATCATGGGTGCGCCGCCCATCGGCCCGGCGCGCCGGGTCGGCGATCACCACCTCGGCGGTGCTGCACGGTGCCAGCGCATCGGCCTTCGCCAACAACACATTCCGAGCCCCGCACGACTCCGGCATCCGCCCCGGTCCGGCGGATGCCGCCGCCGCGTCCTCGGACGGCGCACCGGCCACGGCGGTCGGCGTCGCGCCGCTCGGGCGCAGACCTTGCGAAAGCGCCTCCAGACGAACAGCATTCAGATTCTGTGCCGCCATATCGAGTCGCACAGCATCCAGGTCGCTGCCGACGACCGCGGGGCAGACGCGGGACAGCTCGACCAGCTCCGCGCCGATGGAGCAGGTGACATCGTGGACGGTGCGTCCGGCCAGGCGTCGCGCCCGGTGCCGGGCCACGGCCGTCGGGGTCGCCTGCTGGAGGGCGTCGTCGGTGCACAGCCAGCGCGCGGCACCGTCGAGTTTGGCGGCCGCGCGGCGGCGCAGGCGCACCGTTTCCACGAGCGCCGCGGCGCGGTCACCGAACTCCCGTCGCAGCCGCTCCAGGTCGCGCAGCAGGGTCGCGGCGGTCAGCGGCAGCCGGTCGGCCTCGGCGAGCGCGGCCGCACCGGCCGCGCTGCCGAGATAGGCGACATCGTCGCGGGTGAAGGCGTAGCCCACCGGCTACTTGGAGCCGCCGGGCTTCACGCCGGTGATCATGACGTTGTAGAAGAACTGTCGCGGCACCACGTGGCGCAGCACCCTCTCGTCCAGCTTGGACAACCCCAGCCACGCCTTGTACTGCGCCATGCGGTAGCGCCAGGTCAGCTTCTCGGCGGGCACGGCGGCCTCGAAGGTGCGCACCGGCCAGCCCCACAGCGCGGCGGCGAACTCCTCGGTCTTGGCCTGTACGTCCACCGCGCCCGCGCGGCGGGCGATGCCCTCCAGATCGGTGGGATCGAAGGTGTGCAGATCGACCACGGCCTCCAGGGCGGCCGCGCGCGAGGACTCGTCCAGTTCCTCCTGCGGACGCCGCCAGTCCCGCAGGAACGGCAGCTTGGTGACCTCGGTGGTGAGCTTCCAGGTGACCTGGCCCAGCTTGCGGGCGTAGAGGTTGCCGATGGTGGTCGGCTCACCCGCGAAGACGAAACGACCGCCCGGCTTCAGCACCCGCAGGCACTCCTTCAGCGCCAGCTCCACATCCGGAATGTGATGCAGCACGGCGTGGCCGACCACCAGGTCGAAGGTGTCGTCCTCGTACGGGATGGTCTCGGCGTCGGCGACCCGGCCGTCCACATCCAGGCCGAGGTTGCGGCCGTTGCGCGTCGCGACCTTCACCATGCCGGGCGACAGGTCGGTGACCGAGCCGGCCTTCGCGATCCCGGACTGCATCAGGTTCAGCAGGAAGAAGCCGGTGCCGCAGCCGAGCTCGAGCGCCCGGTCGTACGGCAGGGGGGCATCCGGGACCACGGCGTCGAATCGGCCGCGCGCGTACTCGATGCAGCGCTCGTCGTAGGAGATGGACCACTTGTCGTCGTACGTCTCGGCTTCCCAGTCGTGATACAGCACCTGGGCGAGCTTGTTGTCGGTCAGCGCGGCCTGGACCTCGGCCTCGGTGGCGTGCGGGTTCGGCGCTGGATCGTCAGGACGAGCAGTCATGCAGGGCAGCCTAATGAATCACCAGGCGAGCCCGCTGATCGGCCCGGTCATCCGCCCACGAATCGGGCCGCGTCCGGACCGGCCGCCAAATAGGAACTCGTTCCTATCCGCCGATCTTCGGTGTCGAACAGCTCCGCCCATTCCGCGCGGGCGCGATCGTGGCCGTGCGTGCCCGCCTCGAAGACCCGCTTGGCGGCCGCGAGGGCCTTGGCCGGACCCGTGCTGAACCGCCGTGCCCAGCCGACGGCGGCCTCGAACACATCGTCGGGGGCGACGACCTCGTCGACGAGGCCGAGCGAGGCAGCCTCCTCCGGATCGACGAAACGGCCGGTGTAGACCAGATCCTTGGCCGCCGCCGGGCCGATGAGCAGGCTCAGCCGCCGGATCCCCGCCAGCGGGATCAACCCCGCCTTGATCTGCGGCAGGCCGAGCTTCACATTGTCGCCGATGATCCGCCGATCCGCGCCCAGCGCCAATTCCAGCCCAGCTCCCAGCGCGTACCCGCTGATGGCGGCCACCGTCGGCTGCGGCAGCCGCGCCAGCGCGCCCAGCGCCCGCTGGAAGTCCGCGGCCATGGCGGCCGCCTGTGCGGCGGAGAGCCCGGCCAGTTCGGTCAGCTCGTCCCCCGCCGAGAACACCCGCTCATCGCCGTAGAGCACCACGGCCCGCACACTCTCGTCCGTCGCGAGCCCGTCCGCGGCGCTCGCCACCTCCAGCGCGACCTGGAGATCGATCAGATTCATGGGCGGACGTGCGATTCGGATGACGGCGATCCCCTCCGCCACACCCCGGTCCACGGTTACGAATTCGGCCACAGCGGGCCAGCGTACTGCCGCGCGACACCGTGCTCCATGCCGGATGCGGCGGTGCGGGTACTCCACGAACACCACCCGGGCCGAGCCGTCCCGCGCGGAGACGCGGCGAGCCACGCCGCGCCGAGCCTCCCCGAGCCGTCCCGAGACGCGCCGCTCCGAGACGCGCCAAGCCCGAGCCACGCCACGCCGAGACGCCTGAGCCACTCCGAGCCGTCCCGAGACGCGCCGAGCCGCCCCGGGCCGCCCGCCCGGCCGCCGAGCACCGGGCGGTGGTCAGTCGGCCCAGCGGGGGTCCTGCTCGCGCAGCACCGGGTCGGTAATGCCGCCCCAGCAGGTCAGGGCGGGGGCGTCCCAGCCCGCCAATTCCGCGCCGCGGCCGTAGACGAACTGGTAGAACTCCAGGGCCGCGCCCACCGGGTCGGCGGTGGCGCGGGCCTCGTCGTAGGCGTAGTAGGCGGCGTGGGCCGAACCCGAGGGCACCCAGCGGGCCTTGGCCGGGCGCGGTTCGGCGTCGGTCAGCCCGTCGGGTTCGGGGGCGACGTAGGAGTAGAAGGTCGGTTCGGGGACCTTGTCGTCGCCGAACCAGAATCCGGCGCTGATCACCTCGCGCGAATACGCCTCGCGGGTCACCGGATCCACGCTCGCGGGCATCTCGATCTGCCGGGGCGCGAAGCGCTGCACCGCGATGTCGAAGGTGTGCCAGAAGACCTGCACCGGGCTGATCTTTCCGGAGAAGGCGGCGCTGAACTCCTCCAGGATCCGGCCGACCTGGCTGTACACCAGGAAGGCGTGCCGCGCCCGCTCCGGGTCGTAGTCGGCGTGCTCGGTGTCCTCGTCGAAGGGGCGGCCGTGATCGGGCAGGTCGAAGGGGGTCGGATTGGGCAGTGCGCAGTCGATGTCGGCGGCGCGCAGGGCCGCCATCACCTCGGTGTAGAAGCTCGCCACCGACCGCCCCGCCAGCGGCACCGCAGCGCGCCGACCGTGATCGGTCTCGATGCGCAGTTCGTGATCGAAGAAGTCGAAGGCGCAGGTGAAGACCGGTCCGGTGCGGGCCGAACCGAGCGGAACCGTGGTCCAACCGCGCGCGGTGGGCCGGAATGTCATATGCCACCAATGGTTTCGGCGAATCCCGCGCTCCAGCGCCACCTTGCCGACGATCTGGAGGTAGCGGTGCAGCGTCTCCTTGGTGGGCCGCCAGGATGCGAGTGGAATCGCGGGCAGCGGGTCGGTCATGGCCATCGGTACGCACCTCTCGTCGGGCGTTCGCCGGATATGCACGAAATCAGCAAGCTCAGGGTAACCCCGGGCACCGCGGCCTCCGGACGCTCGGCCGATCACGACGCCCTCGGCCTACGCCGCCGGGGTTTGCGTGGTCGCGCCCGGGACCGCTGAGACGCACCGCCCTCGCGACCGCCGAAATCCGCTGCGCTCACGACCGCCGAAATCCGCTGGACTCGAGGCCCGCCGCCGAAGCACCGCCGCGCTCAGGGCCGCTGGGATCCGCGCAGGCGTGCACCCGCGGGCAGGTCGGAGAAGTAGCGTGCGGCGTTCGGGAAGGCCAGGGTGGGGCCGCCCGACTCCGGGTCGTAGACCGGCATGATCGGTTCGATCACGGGGGTGGCCGCGAGAATGTCGGCGGTGGAGCCGAATTCGGCCAGGGCGACCAGCTGCGACCAGGTGGGCGGGAGCAGCACGTCCAGACCGGACCGCCAGCGTTCGATGGCCTCGGCGGGGGTGGACCAGGTGACGACCTCCGCCTCGGAGGTGGCGTCGTCGGCCTGCTGCCCCTCGGGCAGCACCGCCACGAAGAAGTGGGTGTCGTAGCGGCGCGACTCCACCTCGGGGGTGATCCAGTTCGCCCACGGTCGCAGCAGGTCGGCGCGCAGCACCAGCCGCTCGCGGGTGAGGAATTCGGCGAAGGACAGTTCGCGACGCTCCAGCCGGCCGCGCGTCTCGGCGTAGACGGCGGTATCGGCCACCACGGTGTCGGCGGTCGGCCCGGCCAGCAGCACCCCGCACTCCTCGAACGTCTCGCGCACCGCGGCGCAGACCAGCGCCTGCGCCCGTGCCGCGTCGGCGCCCCCGAAACGCGCCGCCCACCAGGCGGGTTCGGGTCCGGCCCAGTCCAGCGCCACGGCGGCGTCGGTGGCGTCCACCCCGCCGCCCGGGAAGACGGTCATCCCGGGCGCGAACGCCATGGCGCTCACCCGGCGCTGCAGGAAGACCTCGGGTCCGTTCGCGCCGTCTCGCACCAGCATGACCGTGGAGGCGTCCCGGACCGGCACCGCGATCGGCTGCTCGCCGCGCGCAACTGTCTCGCTCACACTCCGCACCCTAACGTTTGCTAGGTCGGCGCGACAGGGCGGTGCCGATCCGGCACCCGGTCGACCAGCCACACAACACCGAACCGGGCATCCGGCCGGACCGACACCGAGCCGGTCGCCAATCGGCCGGTCGCATGGCGGCCGATCGGTTTCGCGGCCGGTCATACAGCGCCGATTGGCACCGGACCTGCCGAACCACCCGGTTGCACCTGCTCGGTCAGCCTGCTCGCACAAGGTCGGTACCTGCTCGCACAAGGTCGGTGCGGGGTCGCTCCACGCCGGTCGGGCCTCAGCCGGACAGCCGTACGGTGCCGGTGCGCGTTTCGATCGTGTACGGCGCGTCGGGATCGGGGCGGTGCGCCCAGGTGCCGTGCACCGCGCCGGTGCGGAAGTCCTGGACCTGGCTCGCGATGCCGTCGGCTTCGGTCCAGGTCACCAGGAAGACCCCGGCCTCGAGGGCGACCACGGTGGCCGGGACGGTGGTGGCTGACCGATCCGCGCCGCGGCGGATCACGGATGCGGCGTCCGCGGCGAACGCGAGTGTCACCGCGGGGCCGGAGTCGTAGCGCACCCGCACGGTCTTGCCGGCGAGCGTGACCGGCAGCGTGGCCGTGGCGACGCCCGCGGGTGTCGCGGTGGCCGTGGCCCGCTGGGGTGGCGGCGGATTCGCCACGCATGCGGCAGCACCCAGGAGGACAACGGCGAGCACCACCGAGACGAGAGTTCGACGCAACGCTGCTCCCTCCGTCCGCGACCCGACCTCCGGCCGCCGCACCGCGCTGAGTGTTCGCCCCGGGATGGAAAGCGGGGCATTGCGCGCTGCCCACCCTGTTCGACGCGCCCCGATCATGTTGCGGACAGTTTGCCCGCCGGGAGGTTCGCGGCGCAGCGAACACTCGTCACCGAATCGGACGAATGCCCCGAACGCCGTGAGCATGACACCGATTCACCAGCCGCGTAACCGAATCGGAGCAAGTGAAACGCACACGTGAGGCGTCACCCGCCGACCACTCAGCGGGTGCGGTGCCGCCCGAAGCGCTGACTGCGGCGCGCGAAGTAGCGGCCGTCGATGCGATCGAGGGTGATGGACTGGCGGAAGGCCTCGCTGAGGTTGTCGGCGGTGAGCACATCCTCGAGCAGTCCCTGCGCGATCACCGCGCCCTCGTTGAGGAGCATGCCGTGCGTGAAGCCCGGCGGAATCTCCTCGACGTGGTGGGTGACCAGCACGGTGGCGGGCGCGTCGGGGTCGGCGGCCAGGTCGCCCAGGCGTTCCACCAGTTCCTCCCGGCCGCCCAGGTCCAGACCGGCGGCGGGTTCGTCGAGCAGAAGCAGTTCCGGATCGGCCATGAGCGCGCGGGCGATGAGCACCCGCTTGCGTTCGCCCTCGGAGAGGGTGCCGTAGGCGCGGTCGGAAAGGTGTTCGGCGCCCAGGCTTTCCAGCACGTCGACGGCACGGTCGGTGTCCATGTCGTCGTAGCGCTCCCGCCAGCGGCCCATGACCGCGTATCCGGCCGAGACCACCAGGTCCGACACCTTCTCGTCGAGCGGGACCCGGCTGGCCACGGCCGCCGAGGAGAGTCCGATGCGGGGGCGTAGCTCGCTGATGTCGACCCGGCCGAGCACCTCCCCCAGCAGGTTCGCCGTCCCCGAGGTGGGATACATCTCGGCGGCGGCCATGCGGAGCAATGAGGTCTTCCCGGCGCCGTTGGGGCCGAGCACCACCCAGCGTTCGTCGAGTTCCACCTGCCAGGTGACCGGCCCGACGAGGGTGTGACCGGAACGTCGGACGGTGACGTCGTTGAAGTCGATGAGCAGATCGGGATCCGGTTGCGGCACGGGCTCCATCTTGTCTCACGCCCCACGCCGCGCGTCAACGTGGTGGGCGATCACCGGGCGCGTGTCACAGTCCGCTGGGCCGCCGATCGCGGTCGAATTCGTCGGCGGGACGGTCGAATTCCCAGCGTTGCGCACGTTCCCGCATTTCCAGGCCGTCGAATTCCGACGGCCGCCGGTCGATGCGCGGTCGGCGGAACATGCGTGCCAGAATCAGCGCCGCCGGAATGGACAGCAGCACCCACACGATAAGAATCACCAGCAGAGTAGTCATCTCCGTGTTTCCTCCCGCGGAAACTCGTGCCCCGATCCTTGCCCAGCGGTACGGCGAAGTCGATACCGGCAGCACACATAGGCCAGTGTGGAGACCATTCGGTTCATCGCTGGGACATCGGCGCGGCAATCGCGCAACGATTCAACGTCCCTCCGCGCGGCGATGTTCCGTCACCGTCCCGGCACCGCGATCACCGTCATCGACCCCGGAGCCACCTCGGTGAATCCGGCATCGCGGACGGCGATCGCACCGCCCTCGGCCACGCGCTGTCGCAGCCGTGCCCAGCGATCGGGATCGGCGTCCGCCACCGCGCAGCGGAAACCGCACTCGGACCAGGCGTACACCCGCTGCACGGGCAGAGCCCCGGCGAGCAGCATGCTCGCGTGTCCCACCTGCGCGGCGGCCTTACCCACGGACATACCCAATTCGGCGTTCACCCATAGCACCGGATACCTGTCGTCGAGATCGCCGGGTTCGTCGAGGGGCAGTTCGGTGCCGCCGATCTGCAGGCGCTTGATCCGCGCGTCGATCGAACCGACGGGTCCTGGCACCAGGGCCCGCGCCTGCGCCCCGTCGAGATCCACGGTCACCCCGTCCACCTCCTGGGCGGCCAGCCAGTGCGCGCCGCGGGCCCGGCGAGCGACCTTGCGGATCCGCGCCCGCTGCCACGCCAGATACCGGTCCGCCCACGGCCCGTCCGGCCCCACCCGTTCGTCGAGACACAGCGCGACCGTCGCGGCGGCGGCAGCGGCCAACACGGCGGCACGGCGGGGCGGATCGGCCTTCGGGATATGCAATACCAGTTGCATGGCCTGGACCAGCGCCGGATCGTCGGGATCGCCCGCGCCGCCGTAACCGCGCGCCAATTCCGCGTGCCGCACCGCGAATTCCGCGAATCCGGATGCTGATTCGATATCGCACACATCTTCGGTCACCGATCCACTCTGCTCGAGAATGCCCGGCACCGCCAACTCGCCGTCCGTCGAGCGCATTTCCCTCGAGTGCATTGTCGATGTGCCGGGACGGGACTACGGGACGCGCACGGTGAGCGTGAAGCGCTGATCCGTGTCGGAGGGTTCCTCCCACGACCGGGCGTAGACCAGTTCGAGGGTGGCGGTCCCCGGCCGCTCCGCGCGGAACGCCCACGTCTCGGTGCCGCCCTTGCCGGGCATGGCGGGGCCCGGATCCGCTCGGTAGTCCGGCTCGCCGTCCTGGAGCAGGATGTCCTGATCGAGTCGCACCATCGCCCAGGACGCTCCGGTGGACGGATTGGACGGCAGCCGCACCAGCAGCCGCTGCCCGGTCAGCAGGTCCAGTTCGGTGCCGTTCGCCGACTCGTCGACCGTGACCGGACTCGGCGCGGGATCGGGCGCGGTGGTGGACGCCGCGGCGGTGCTCGGCGCGGTGGTGCGCTGCGCCGTGGTCGCTGCCGGGTCGGAGTCGCCGGACTCGGTGGAACAGCCGACGAGTACCAGGCCGAGCGCCACTATCGGCAGGAGGCTACGCATGACGCGAGCCTACTGGCGAATCCCTGGCATACCGGCTACCGACGCGGGCGCGTCAGCTGTTGAACCGACGCGGGCGCGTCAGCTGTTGAGCGGTACCCGGCGCAGCATTCCGTCGCGGGCGTCGGCCGCCTCCACCTCGTCGCGGGTGACGCCGAGAATGAACAGGATCGCGTCCAGGTACGGATGCGACAGCGCCGCGTCCGCCACCTCGCGCAGTGCGGGCTTGGCCTGGAAGGCGATGCCCAGCCCGGCGGCGTTGAGCATGTCGATGTCGTTGGCGCCGTCGCCCACCGCGACGGTCTGCTCCATGGCCACACCGGCCTCGGCGGCGAAGCGCCGCAGCGCCACCGCCTTGGCGGCGCGGTCGACGATATCGCCCACCACCTTGCCGGTGAGCTTGCCGTCGACGATCTCGAGCGTATTGGCCTGCACGAAATCGAGTTCCAGCTCGTGCGCGAGCGGTTCGATGACCTGGCGGAAGCCGCCGGAGACCACGCCGCAGCGGAAGCCGATGCGGCGCAGCGTGCGAATGGTGGTGCGCGCACCGGGGGTGAGTTCGATGCGGTCGGCGACCTCGTCGATCACCGCGGCGTCCAGCCCGGCCAGCGTCGCCACCCGCTGGCGCAGCGATTCGGCGAAGTCGATCTCGCCGCGCATGGCGGCCTCGGTGACCTGGCGGACCTCGTCCTCGACGCCCGCGTGCGCGGCCAGCATCTCGATGACCTCGCCCTGGATGAGGGTGGAGTCCACGTCGAAGACGACGAGCCGCTTGGAGCGGCGCGCCAGGCCCGCGCGCTCGACCGCCACATCCACGCCCGCCTTCACGGCCACCGCGGCCAGCCCGGTGCGCAGCCGCGTCTCCGCCATGCCGGTGTCGACCGCGTCGGACGCCGACTCGACCACGGCCGGTCGGCCCGCGCCGCCGATCGGCACCGCCACGGCGTCCGCGGACGGCACCGTCACCATGAGTTCCAGCCCGGTCACCGGATAGTCGGCGATACCGCGAATGGAGTCGATATTGACGCCCTGCCCGGCCAGTTCCCGCGAGATGGCCCCGAAGGCGCGCGCGGTGACCGGGCTGCCGAGCACCACCACGGCGTGGGTGGACAGCTTCGCGCCCGAGACGTTGTTCGCGCCGATCTCCACGTCGACATGCATGCCGACGGTGGCCATGGCGTCCTCGAGCTGATCCTGCAGGGCCTCCGGATCGCTGGGACACGTCACCAGCACCCCCAGGGTCAGGCGGCCGCGGATGACGACCTGCTCCACGTCGAGCAGGCTCACGGAGTTGTTCGCCAGTGCCGCGAGCAGCACCGACGTCACGCCCGGCTTGTCGGGTCCGGTGACCGTGACCAGAACCGTCGTGTCAGACGTGCTCAATCGAAACTCCGTTCTCGCGTATGACCTGACCGTCGGCACGCGACGGGCCCGCTCATTCTTCCAGGTCCCTCTCCGACGGCCCGCGCCGACCACGGCCCCGGTGGTGGGTATCACGCACGCGCCGCCCGCAATACGATCGCCCGATGTGGAGATTGCCCGATCCCGATCCCGGCGCACCGGGGTCGCTGCCGGATATCCTCGCGCGGCGGCGGACGGTGCGCGAGTTCACCCCCGACCCGGTCGCGCGCGCGGCGCTGGCCGACCTGCTGTGGTCCGGGCAGGGTGTAGCGGGGACGGGCCGCACGGTGCCGTCGGCGGGAGCGCTGTATCCGGTCGCGCTGCGCGTGGCCGTGAGCCGGGTGGACGGCCTGGATCCCGGCGTCTACGAGTATGTGCCGCAGTCGCACGGCCTCGTCCGCACCGGTGACCGCGAGGTGCGGGCCGCGCTGGCCGAGGCCGCGTTCGGCCCGCAGCCCTGGCTGCGCGACGCCGCGCTGGTGGTGGCGGTCGCGGTCGACATCGACCGGGTGCGAGCGCATTTCGCCGAGCAGCCGCCGACGGGTCGGCGCGGGGAACGCTACGCCGATATGGAGGTCGGGCACGCCGTGCAGAACATGTGCCTACAGGCGACGGCGCTGGACCTCGGCGCGGTCTTCGTCGGCGGCTTCGACGAGACACGCCTCACCGCAACCCATCCGGAACTGGTGCCGGCGAATCACCGGCTACGCGGACTGCTCGCGGTCGGACGGGCGGCGGCGCAGCGAGAGTGAGGCCGCGCTCGGCGGGGCCGCCGCCGCAACGCGAACACGGCGGCCGTCCGGGGACGGCCGCCGCGTTACGGTCTCGCTGGCTGCGGGGTCAGACCTTCGCCGTCTCCTTGACGGTGTGCGCCTTGCCGCCCCAGCCCACGTGTGCCTCCGCGCGCATGCGGTCGATCATGTGCGGGTAGTGCAGCTCGAACGCCGGGCGCTCGGAGCGGATGCGCGGCAGCTCGTAGAAGTTGTGCCGCGGCGGCGGGCACGAGGTCGCCCACTCCAGGGAGTTGCCGTAGCCCCACGGATCGTCCACCGTCACCACCTCGCCGTAGCGGTAGGACTTGAAGACGTTCCAGATGAACGGCAGCATCGACGCGCCCAGGATGAAGGCGCCGATGGTGGAGATGGTGTTCAGCGTGGTGAACCCGTCGGTGGGCAGGTAGTCGGCGTAGCGACGCGGCATGCCCTCGTTGCCCAGCCAGTGCTGCACCAGGAAGGTGGTGTGGAAGCCGACGAAAGTGGCCCAGAAGTGCCACTTGGCGAGCCGTTCGTCCAGCATGCGGCCGGTCATCTTGGGGAACCAGAAGTAGATGCCCGCGTAGGTGGCGAACACGATGGTGCCGAACAGCACGTAGTGGAAGTGCGCCACCACGAAATAGGTGTCGGACACGTGGAAGTCCATCGGCGGCGAGGCCAGCAGGACGCCGGACAGACCACCGAAGAGGAAGGTCACCAGGAAGCCCACCGAGAACAGCATGGGTGATTCGAAGGTCAGCTGCCCTCGCCACATGGTGCCGATCCAGTTGAAGAACTTCACGCCGGTGGGCACGGCGATGAGGAAGGTCATGAACGAGAAGAACGGCAGCAGCACCGCGCCGGTGGCGTACATGTGGTGCGCCCACACCGCGATGGACAGCGCGGCGATGCCCAGCGTCGCGTACACCAGCGTGGTGTAGCCGAAGATCGGCTTGCGGCTGAACACCGGGAAGATCTCCGACACGATGCCGAAGAACGGCAGCGCGATGATGTACACCTCGGGATGCCCGAAGAACCAGAACAGGTGCTGGTAGAGCAGCGTGCCACCGGAGGCCGGGTCGTAGATGTGGCCGCCGAGGTGCCGGTCGTAGGCCAGCGCCATGAGCGCGGCGGTCAGCAGCGGGAAGGCCAGCAGCACCAGCACCGCGGTCACCAGGATGTTCCAGGTGAAGATCGGCATGCGGAACAGGGTCATACCCGGGCAGCGCAGGCAGACCACCGTGGTGATCATGTTGACGCCACCGAGGATGGTGCCCAGACCGGACACCGCCAGACCCAGGATCCACAGGTCCGCGCCGACGCCGGGCGAGTGCACGATGTCCGACAGCGGGGTGTAGGCGGTCCAGCCGAAGTCGGCCGCGCCACCGGGGGTGATGAAGCCCGCGGTCGCCATGGTGCCGCCGAACAGGTACAGCCAGTAGCTGAACGAGTTCAGGCGCGGGAAGGCGACGTCGGGTGCGCCGATCTGCAACGGCAGGATGATGTTGGCGAAGCCGAACACGATCGCGGTCGCGTAGAACAGCAGCATGATGGTGCCGTGCATGGTGAACAGCTGGTTGAACTGTTCCGGCGACAGGAACTGCAGGCCCGGACGGGCGAGCTCGGCGCGCATCAGCAGGGCCATCAGGCCGCCGATGAGGAAGAAGGACATCGCCGTCACCAGGTACATGACGCCGAGTGTCTTCGGGTCTGTCGTGGTGACCATCTTGTAGATGAACGAACCCTTGGGACCCACACGGGGCGGGTATGGCCGAGCCGCTTCCACTTCATGGACTGGGCGTGGCTCTACGGCAGTCACTGAACCTCCTGACAGGTGCCTTCTGGTCGTTCGTCGCGGTTGCTTCCGGCGTCGGCGTTTTCACGCACACGCGAACGACGGGTGGCTTGCGCTGTTGTGAATCGTAAACCGTGCTGTCGCAGCGGTCGCGGCCGGTCCTACTCTCTGTCGTATTTCCCCTGGGGGCGGTCGAATCGCGGCGTGGCGGCGGTGGGCGCGCCGTCGAATCTTCGTGCTGGCCAGAGCGTCGCGATTGGGCCCGCTGTTCCGCGCATGTACGCTCCTCCGCATGTCGGTGCGCGAGTCCGCTTCCACCCGAAACCCGTTCGCCTCCTCCCCCGCTCCCGCGCGGCGGCTGCGCATCTGGGGGGTGGCACTGGCCGCCGCCGCGGCGCTGCCGACCGGTCTGTTGACAGGTTGTGCCGAACCGGCCGACGACACCTCCAGCGCCATCGTGCGCACCACCACGAATATCGCGGGCGCGGGTGTGGTCGGCCTGGAGCGCGATACCCGTACCGCGTGCGCGCTGCCCACCACCGCCGACCCGGCCGCGGGCGAGTCGAGGTCCGTGGACACCACCACCGGAACCGTCGAGGTGCCCGCCGATCCGCGACGCATCGTGGTGATCTCCACCCCGGCCCTGGACGCGATCTGCGCGCTGGGGCTGTGGGAGCGGGTGGTCGGCGCGGCCACCGTCACCGGTCCCACACCCCAGCCCGCCTACCTGGGTACCGGCATCTCCGAGATCCCCGCGGTCGGCATGGTCGGCACGCCCGACCCCGCGCGGATCGCCGCGCTGGATCCGGACGTGATCGTCGGCGGCTCGACCGACGGCGCGAACTACGATGCGCTGCGCGGCATCGCGCCCACCGTCCTGGTCTCCGGCGACGGCGGCTGGCAGCGGCAGTTCTCGGAGATCGCCGCGGCGCTGGGCCGGGAGCGGGCCGCCGACCAGGTGCTCGCCGACTACCGCACCGCGGCCCGCGACACCGGAAACGCGGTGGCCGCCAGCCTGACCCAGGCGTCGGTGGTGCGCTTCCGCGCCGACGACCTCCAGGTGCTCGGCGGGGACAGCTTCGCCGGACAGGTGCTGGGCGATGCGGGGGTGCAGCGGCCGACCGCACAGCGCGGCGCGACCTTCGAACTGGCGGATGTGGCGTCCCAGGAGAATCGGGACAAGGTGGAGGGCGACCTAATCTACGTCATGTTCGACGGGCCCGAGGGTCGTGACTTCGGCGAATCGCTCATGCGCGGCGACGACTGGAAGGAACTCGCCGCGGTCGCCGACAAACGCACTTTCGCCGTCGACGACGTGATCTGGCACGGCAGCGGCGTGACCGCGGCGCGGGCCCTGCTGGAGGACATCCGCAACACCCTCAACGGCTACGTGACCGACTGACCTCGCCCGTGGTGCCGGATGGATTCACCATCCGGCACCAGGCACACCCTCGACTACGTGACGCAACAACTGATTTCGCGAGGATCGGGGTAACTCACCGGGGACGCCCAGCATCGGGTCGGCTCCCATCCGCCGGCACGGGTGCCCGACCCATCACGGCACTCAGCCGCCCGCTGAATACCCGGAGAGGCGGGCGAGCTCTAGAACTCCCAGTCCTCGTCCTCGGTGTTGACGGCCTTGCCGATCACGTAGCTCGAACCCGAGCCCGAGAAGAAGTCGTGGTTCTCGTCGGCATTGGGCGACAGCGCCGACAGGATGGCCGGGTTCACATCGCACTCGTCCTTGGGGAACAGACCCTCGTAGCCGAGGTTCATCAGCGCCTTGTTGGCGTTGTAGCGCAGGAACTTCTTGACGTCCTCGGTCAGGCCGACCTCGTCGTAGAGATCCTGGGTGTACTCGACCTCGTTCTCGTACAGCTCGAACAGCAGCTCGAAGGTGTAGGACTTGAGCTCGTCCTGTTCGGCCTGGGAGACCTGCTCCAGGCCCTTCTGGTACTTGTAGCCGATGTAGTACCCGTGCACGGCCTCGTCGCGGATGATGAGGCGGATCAGGTCCGCGGTGTTGGTGAGCTTGGCCCGCGAGGACCAGTACATGGGCAGATAGAAGCCGGAGTAGAACAGGAAGCTCTCCAGCAGGGTGGAGGCCACCTTGCGCTTGAGCGGATCGTCGCCCTGGTAGTAGTCCATGACGATCTGCGCCTTGCGCTGAAGATTGGGATTCTCCTCCGACCAGCGGAAGGCGTCGTCGATCTCCCGGGTGGAGCACAGCGTGGAGAAGATGGAGCTGTAGCTCTTGGCGTGCACCGACTCCATGAAGGCGATATTGGTGAGCACCGCCTCCTCGTGCGGGGTGAGCGCGTCCGGGATGAGACTCACCGCGCCGACCGTGCCCTGGATGGTGTCGAGCAGCGTGAGGCCGGTGAAGACCCGCATGGTCAGCTGCTTCTCGTGGGGGGTCAGCGTGTTCCACGACGGAATGTCATTGGAGACGGGTACCTTCTCGGGCAGCCAGAAGTTGCCCGTCAGTCGGTCCCAGACCTCCGCATCCTTCTCGTCGGGCACGCGGTTCCAGTTGATCGCCGACACCCGATCGATCACCTTGGTCACACGCATCGTCGTATGCGTCTCAGAGGTCACGCCCGTTCACTCACCCTTCCCAGCTCACCGGATTCTCTTGCCCTGGACACTACTACTTGTGGCGGACAAAGTATTACAGCACAAGGTGTTGTGTCGTTCGGTGTCCTGGGGTGATAGCCGAGCGGCCACCCGTGCACTCTGTCACAGCACCTTCGGGCGGCTATCGGCGGGACCGCCCGAAGGTTTGCCGATCGGATGCCGGGCGCTCAGATGCCCAGCACCAGCTTGGCGGTGCTGAAGTAGATGATCAGCCCGGTCGCGTCCACCAGGGTGGTGACCATCGGGGCCGAGATGACCGCGGGGTCGATGCGCAGCTTCTTGGCCAGCAGCGGCATGGTGCCGCCGATGGTGGCCGCCCACGCGCAGATGAGCACCAGCGTAATCCCCACCACCGCGGCGATTTCCATGCCGACGAAGAGTCCGCCGATCACCACGCCGATCAGCGCCAGCATGGTGCCGAGCAGCAGCCCCACCCGGCATTCGCGCCACACCACCCGGAACAGATCCGAGCCCCGCACCTCACCCACCGCCACCGCGCGCACACAGGAGGTGGCGGCCTGCGCGCCGGCATTGCCGCCCGCACCGATGATCAGCGGGATGAACAGCGCCAGATGCGCGGCCTGTTCGAGGGTGCCCTCGAACAGGTCGGTGACCGAGACCGTCAGGGTGGCCGCCACCAGCAGCAGCGTCAGCCACATGGCGCGGTAGCGCGCCAGCTGGAAGACGCCCGCCGCCATGTAGTGCCCCTCCCAGGGCGCGGCACCGGCCTGGCGGGCCACGTCCTCGGAGTCGGCGGCCTCGATGACCTCGATGGCGTCGTCGATGGTGAGCAGGCCGACGAGACGGTCCTCGCTGTCCACCACCGGCAGGTTGATGAGATTGGCCCCCTGCATGAGGCGGGCGGCCTTCTCCGCCGAGTCGGTGGCGCGCACGAACACCGGTTCGGCCGCCACCAGATCGGCGATCATGGCGTCCGGGGAGGAGAGCACCAGATCGCGCAGTTCCACCACGCCGATGATGCGGCGGCCGCCGTCCACCACCGGCAGGGTGTAGACGGTCTCGGCGTTGCCGCCCTTGGTGCGCACCCACTGCAGCGCCTGCACGACCGGCAGATTACGCGGCAGCGCAACGACTTCCGGCGTCATGTAGTAGCCGACGGACCCCTCGGGGTAGCCGAGCAGCTGCGCGGTCATGCGCCGTTCGCGCGGGCTGAGGCCGGCCAGCACCTTCTTGGCGACCTTGGCGGGGGCCTCGCGCAGCATGCGGGCGCGGTCGTCGGGATCCATCTCCTCGACCAGCTCCCGGAAGCGCTCGTCTCGCAGCCCGCTCAGAATCTGCTGCTGGTCAACGGGTTCCAGCTCCTCGAAGACGTCGAGGGCACGGTCCTTGTCGAGCAGCCGGAACACCATCCCGGCGGTCACGGCGTCCATGCGGGCGAGTTCGTCGGCGATCACGTGCGGGGCGTGATCGTCCAGCCACTCCAGGGTGGGGCCGACGCGATGGGGGTCGACGATATCGCGCAGCGGGACATAGGGCGCGCGGTCGTCCTCGTGCGCGGAGGCGGACTGCTGCGCCGGAACATCTTGCGCGGCAGCGTATTCCGATCCGTTCTCGCCGGTGCGGGGACCGTTCTCGCGGTCGGGCAGCATGCCGTCGGATGCGGCCCGCATGTGCGCGCGACCGGGCAGCGCGAGGTCGCTGCCGAGCGATGCGGCTTCGCGGTCGGGCAGCGCGGTCTCACGACCCGGCCGCGCCGTATCGCGGTGGGTCGGCGCCGGGTCGCGGTAGGGCGCCGCCGACGCGCACGGGGGCGATACCGCCTCGCGATCGGTCAGCGGGGTGAATGCGGGCAACGTCGACGGAGCGACGTGCAGATCTGTCTGCGTCATGACGGAACCTCGGCCGGGCAGGCGAGTAAAGGGGGTGAACGAGGGCATACACCTGGTTTCACACCGCGAGGCACCGACCCGACCGCGGCAGTCCTACTGCCCTATCCGCGGAACGAGGGGACGGCGCCGCGCGGCCTTCGACTGGGGGGTTCGCTGCGCATGCAACCCACCTCCTCCATCGTCGCCGTGCACCGTCAGAGACCACTCGCCATATTGCGAGCGCAAAAATCATCCTCGTGCAGAATACAACCCACGGACAAACCGGCCTAACCCACAGGCCACATGTGGGCAGCGACACGCCACCGCGGCGACGGGGACCGGACCGTGGCCGACGATGCGGGGCAGTGCGCGGGCCGCGCAGGCGGCGGCATCGCGCGGATGCTCGCACCGCCGATTCCGCTCGCGGTCAGGCGTGGTGGTCGACGATGGTGCGGAGCAGGCGGATGAGGTGGCGTTGCTCCTCGCCGGTGAGGGGAGCCAGGAGTTCGGCCTGGGCGGTGCGGACGAGGGTGTCGAGCGTGTCGAGGTGGCGGCGGCCGGAATCGGTGAGGTGCACCAGATTCCGGCGGCGGTCCCGGGTATCGGGGGCGCGTTCGACGTATCCGCCGCGCTCCAGATCGGTGATGGCGGCGGTGACATCACTGCGGTCGAGTCCGATACGACGCCCGAGTTCGGCCTGACTGGTCGGCCCGGCTTCGTCGAGCGCCGCCAGCAGCGAGAAGTGGTAGCGGTGCGCGACATCGGCGGAGCTCAGCCGTTCGCCGACGATCCGCTGCCCCTGAGCGGCGCTCCGAGCGAGCAGCCAGGTCGGCAGCGAACGCAGTCGGCGCGGCGCGGTGCGGGGATCCACGAACTCAGCCTAGACCACCGTGCCTTCATTGTTGGTCTTGCCAACATTCTCGCCGGATCACGGAACAGCCGCCCCCGCTGGTGTTCTCAGCGGACCAGCCGGGCGAGCTGGCCGGTGTCGGCGCGGGATTCGGCGGTCGGGTCGACCGAGCCGATCTCCCAGTCCGCGCCGTCCGGCCACTCGGTGCCGGTCGGCGGATCGGGGTCGTACTGGATGCCGCGGCGCACCCATTGGGCGCGCTCCTTGCCCGCCAGCCGCTGCACCAGATGGAGGGCCATGTCGATCCCCGCGGACACACCGGCGGCGGTGATGATGTCGCCGTCGTCGACGAACCGTTCGTCACGCCGCACGTCGATGGTCGGGTCCAGCTGCGCCAGCACGTCCATGGACAGCCAGTGCGTGGTCGCCGGTCGCCCGTGCAGCAGCCCGGCGGCGGCCAGTACCAGCGATCCGGTGCACACGCTGGTGACGAGCGGGATCTTGTCCCGGAACCGGCGCACACAGGCGAGCACGGCGTCGTCCCGCAGCATCCACCGGGTGCCCTTGCCCCCGGGGAACACCACGACGTCCATGGGCGGCGCGTCGGCCAGGGAGCAGTCGGGAATCACCTTCAGTCCCTTGGCGGATTCGACGCTCTCCCCGTGCCGCGAGAAGGTGAACACCTCCCAGCCGTCCTCCGGACACAGCTTCGTCCAGAAGGCGAGGACCTCCCAGGGCCCCGCGAAATCCAGCTCCTCGACACCGTTGAACAGCAGAATCCCAATTCGCCGCGTCCCATCGGTCACGGCAGAGATGGTGTCAGCACCGACGCCGTTCCCCGGTTAGAAACGCCGAGGGCGCTCCCGGTTCGCGTACCGGAAGCGCCCTCGGCTCGTCGCTCGGCTCAGAGCATGCAGCTCACGCAGCCCTCGACTTCGGTGCCCTCCAGGGCCATCTGGCGGATGCGGATGTAGTAGAGGGTCTTGATGCCCTTGCGCCAGGCGTAGATCTGGGCCTTGTTGACGTCGCGGGTGGTGGCGCTGTCCTTGAAGAACAGCGTCAGCGACAGGCCCTGGTCCACGTGCTGGGTGGCGGCGGCGTAGGTGTCGATGACCTTCTCGTAGCCGATGTCGTAGGCGTCCTCGAAGTAGTCGAGATTGTCGTTGGTGAGGTAGGGGGCCGGGTAGTAGACGCGGCCGATCTTGCCTTCCTTGCGGATCTCGATCTTGGAGGCGATCGGGTGGATCGAGCTGGTGGAGTGGTTGATGTAGGAGATGGAGCCGGTCGGCGGCACGGCCTGCAGGTTCTGGTTGTAGATGCCGTACTGCATGACCGACGCCTTCAGTTCGCGCCAGTCGTCCTGGGTGGGGATGTGCACGTCCGCGTCGGCGAAGATCTGGCGCACCCGCTCGGTCTTGGGCTCCCACGCCTGCTCGGTGTACTTGTCGAAGTACTCGCCCGAGGCGTATTTGGACTCCGGGAAGCCGCCGAAGTACGTGCCGCGTTCCTTGGCGATGAGATTCGACGCCCGCACCGCGTGGTAGGCGATGGTGTAGAAGTAGATGTTCGTGAAGTCGACGCCCTCTTCGGAACCGTAGTAGACGCGCTCGCGCGCCAGGTAGCCGTGCAGGTTCATCTGGCCGAGGCCGATGGCGTGGGATTCGTTGTTGCCCTGCTCGATCGACGGCACCGAGTGGATGTGCGTCTGATCCGACACCGCGGTGAGCGCGCGAATGGCGGTCTCCACGGTCTTGCCGAAGTCCGGCGAGTCCATGGTCTTGGCGATGTTCAGCGATCCCAGGTTGCAGGAGATGTCCTTGCCCACCTTGGAATACGAGAGATCGTCGTTGAACTCCGAGGGCGTGGAGACCTGGAGGATCTCCGAGCACAGGTTGGAGTGGGTGATCTTGCCCTTGATCGGGTTCGACCGGTTCACCGTGTCCTCGTACATGATGTACGGGTAGCCGGACTCGAACTGCAGCTCGGCGATGGTCTGGAAGAACTCGCGCGCCTTGATCTTCGACTTGCGGATGCGCTTGTCGTCGACCATCTCGTAGTACTTCTCGGTGACATTGATGTCGGCGAACGGCACGCCGTAGATGCGCTCCACGTCGTACGGCGAGAACAGGTACATGTCCTCGTTCTTCTTCGCCAGCTCGAAGGTGATGTCCGGGATCACCACGCCCAGCGACAGCGTCTTGATGCGGATCTTCTCGTCCGCGTTCTCCCGCTTGGTGTCGAGGAAGCGGTAGATGTCGGGGTGGTGGGCGTGCAGGTACACCGCACCCGCGCCCTGGCGCGCACCGAGCTGGTTGGCGTAGGAGAACGAGTCCTCCAGCAGCTTCATGATCGGGATGACGCCCGAGGACTGGTTCTCGATCTTCTTGATCGGAGCGCCGGCCTCACGAATATTGCTGAGCAGCAACGCGACTCCGCCGCCGCGCTTGGACAGCTGCAGGGCGGAGTTGATGGAGCGCCCGATGGACTCCATATTGTCCTCGATGCGCAGCAGGAAGCAATTGTGCACCACCGTGCCGCGAATAGCGTAGGTGTGGGTTCCTTCCACATGCAGGTTGTAGACCTGCTCCGGAGTTTCCTCGGTTCGCGCGATTTCCCGGATACCGTACACATGCCGCCCGTGCACAACCTGGTACGTTGTCCGCTTCGTGCCCTTGCGACCCACGTAGTTGTGCAGATTCTTGCCTACATCGAGGATGAAGTCTTCGTTCACGCCCGGCACACCCGGAACGAACACCTGGCCGGTGTCGTTGCCCGCCTGATTCGCATACCGGCGCACTGTCGAAACGATCCCCAAACGCCGAAGAATCAGCTGTACCTGGTCCACCAGTTCGGGATTCACCAGATCCAGCACGAGCCCACCGTTGGTGCAACAGCCGTCTCCACGATACAA
This sequence comes from Nocardia sp. CC227C, assembly GCF_030767025.1. Lineage (GTDB taxonomy): Bacteria > Actinomycetota > Actinomycetes > Mycobacteriales > Mycobacteriaceae > Nocardia. The sequence goes on from NZ_JASITE010000008.1 coordinate 341,200, forward strand.
ACCGGCGAGGAGTCCACGCTGAAAGTCCTCGTTCGCTGTCAGGACATCATGAGTCAGCCGCTTTGTGCTGTATCCGGTTCCGGCCAGGGACAGCATCAGCGAGGCCACGATCTTGCTGTTGCACACCATGCGAACCGAATGATCGGACTGGTTCGCGTGCGCACTGAGATCGACGGCGAACACCTGCTTGAATGCAGCCGAAAGCTCCTCCTGATACGCGGTCTCATGCGCACCGAGAGTGAAATGGACGCCGTTCGGAACCGTGCTGCCGGTTCGCCTCGAGACGTGCCCCTCCGCGACGTACCATCCCAGGATGAGGCCGAGTTCGTAGGACTCCTCGACATAACGGTTGACCGCCACGAATCCCTGCCGGTGCCGTTGCTTGTTCCGATGCTTCGCATCGACATTCACCTTGCGAATCAGGCCGTCGACCTCTTCGAAGGTCCCTTCCCCGACGTGGTTCATCAGGTCGTGCGTTCGCCGCTCACGCACTTCCAGGGGCGCGGCAGTGACAATGAAGTCCGAAGGATGGACATCCTGGGCGGCGAGCCACACGAATCCGTTGAAAGGGTCGGCGCCGTCACCGTCGATCAGTGTATCGACGTCTCGCGTGGTCCACACGAGGATCGGATGCTCAGGCGTGCATCGAATGGGCTCCTTGTGACCGAAATGGGAAAGCGACACCAGCGCTTGATCGTTCGGGTTCTCGACGACCGCCTCCACCGCGGCGTAGGTCCCGTCGTGGGAGAGCACCCGGTCCCCAGGGCGCAGCGTCTCGATGGCTCGCGGACCGTCAATGGTGTCCACCGGGGTTCCGGCAGGGAAGCAGGATACCGGCTCGCCGCGCTGCTTCTTGCCCGAGTTGAGGAAGGTCGGGGTGGCGGGCTGGAAGCGGCCCTCCATGATCTCCTCGACCAGTTCCGAGGCCAGGATCTCGTCTCCGTCGGCCAGGGTCAGCGCGACCATGCACACGCGATCCTCGAAGCGCTCCAGGTAGCGCTTGCCGTCGAAGGTCTTGAGCGTGTACGAGGTGTAGTACTTGAACGCGCCGAGGAAGGTGGGGAACCGGAACTTCTTGGCGTACGCCTGCTGGAACAGCTGCTTGATGAAGGCGCGGCTGTACTTCTCCAGCACCTCCGTCTCGTAGTAGTTCTCCTCGATGAGGTAGTCGAGCTTCTCGTCGAGATTGTGGAAGAAGACGGTGTTCTGGTTGACGTGCTGCAGGAAGTACTGGTGCGCGGCCTCGCGGTCCTTGTCGAACTGGATCTCGCCACCCGGGCCGTACAGGTTCAGCATGGCGTTGAGGGCGTGGTAGTCCAGGCCCTCGGTGGTGGAGGAGTCCCCGCTGACCGGACGCTCTACGCGGGCAGTCTTTCCGACCGGTGCTGTTGTCGTTGCCAAAACAATCCCAATCCCTCTCGGACGCGCTCGACGTCCTCGGCAGTTCCCATGAGTTCGAAGCGATACAGGTACGGCACTCCCGCCTTGCGCGAGATCACCTCTCCCGCAAAGCAGTACGTATCGCCGAAGTTCGTATTGCCGGCCGCGATCACGCCGCGCAGCAGGGCGCGGTTGTGGGGATCGTTGAGGAATTTGGCCACCTGCCGGGGCACGAATTCCTTCTCGGATCGGTTCCCACCCAGTACGTGCCGACCGCCCCCGTAAGTGGGGACGATCAGCACGTAGGGTTCATCGACGCGAAGCGAGTCGGCGGTATGCAGTGGTATGCGGAGCGCCGGGAGGCCCAGCTTCTCCACGAAGCGGTGCGTGTTCTCCGACGCACTCGAGAAGTAGACCAGATTGGCTGTCTGGGTGGACATGTCGGCCACCTTCCCAGTTCGATCGGGCGAACCTGCGACCAGCGGCGAGCTTCCCCGCACGCCGCTGGGGGGCCGCTCAGGCCGCGACGGTGGCGAGCGCCTTGATGCGGTCCGGGCGGAAGCCGGACCAGTGGTCGTCACCGGCGACGACGACGGGGGCCTGCAGGTAGCCCAGGGCCATGACGTAGTCGCGGGCTTCGGGGTTCTCGGAGATGTCGACGACGTCGTAGTCGACGCCGATCTTGTCGAGCGCCTTGTAGGTGGCATTGCACTGAACACAAGCAGGCTTCGTGTACACGGTGATGGTCATTGGTGTCCCCTTCTCCTCGCCTTCGATCCGTATGCAGTGCACGACTGAAACAACATCCACGTACTAGCTGCGCAAACCCCTGGAAGCGGAACCGAAGCCCCTGGTCACCCGATCCGATCCACTGTTCATCTCGGGTGGCTTTCCAGCGCTGTAGACACTACACCTAGTGGCCGACAGATTCACACAACACGACATGTTGCGACTCACAAAGGTGAAATTCCGGTGCCGTAAGTACCTGGACACTCAATTCGCAACTCGACACGACTGAGGCAGAGATCACAATTTCGGCAACTAGCACATTCTCAGCAAACGCTGCTTCATCAGGCATAACACCCATCACGCGGGTCACACGCACACCACGGATGCACGGGCGTCGCAACACCGTCCCGTCACGCGGCCGACATCGAATCGAGACCCGCCCCGGCGTGTCGTCAGCGCGCTCGCACCCCACCGCGGACGACGGGGCCACGGCTCCGAAAGCCGTGGCCCCGTGGGAGTTCGGTGACGCGCCGGTCAGGCGGTGACCAGGTTGCCGTCGGCCGATTCCGCCAACGAGACGACGGTCGCGGCCAGCTGGGTCAGCGCCTCGGCGTCATCGGCGGGGTGGACGTCGACGAAGCGGCTGCCGATGGTGCCGAAGTGCAGGTGCGCGCCTTCCACGACGGATGCGCCCGCGATCCCCAGCGCCTTGACGGCGTCGCCGTGCGCCCACTTGGCGGCGTTCTGGCTGATGGACGCGGAGACCACGGCGGTCGGCTTGCCCTTGATCGCACCGGCGCCGTAGGGGCGCGAGGCCCAGTCGATGGCGTTCTTCAGCACGGCCGGGAGGGTGCCGTTGTATTCGGGCGTGACCAGCAGCAGACCGTCGGCGGCGGCGATCGCGTCACGCAGCGCCTGCGCGGCGGCGGGCACTTCGCCCTCGACATCCAGATCTTCGTTGTAGAAAGGGATATCCGCGAGACCCGCGTAGAGGGTGATCTCCACACCCTCGGGCGCCGTCTTGGCGGCGGCCTCGGCGAGGCGGCGGTTGATGGAGGCGGCACGCAGGCTTCCGACGAGAGCGAGCAGACGGGTCTGGGACATGGCGGGCACTCCTCGAGCGGTGATCGGTGGGTGGTACGTTCATCTCAGGCTAACCGGACCATGGTCCGGATTAATTCCCGGGTATCGAGAAGGGCACCGTGATGCGTAACACGCCCCCGGCACAGCAGCCCGAACCGCTGCCGCCCGAATCGCTGTCTTCCGAACCGCTGTCGCTCGAGCCCAGGACGCCGCTGTCGCTGCCGCGCGGCATCCCGCTGCCGACCGCCGAGCACGGCGAGCGCAGCGACGCGGCCCGCAACCGCCAGCTGCTGCTCGATGCCGCCGAGGCGCTGGTGCGCGAGCAAGGGGCGGAAGCCGTCACCATGGACGCGGTCGCCAAGCGGGCGGGCGTCGGCAAGGGCACGGTCTTCCGGCGGTTCGGCAACCGGTCCGGGCTCATGCACGCGCTGCTGGACCAGTCGGAGAAGAAGCTACAGGCGGCGTACATGTTCGGGCCGCCGCCACTGGGACCGGGCGCACCGCCGGTGGAGCGGCTCATCGCCTTCGGGCGGGCGCGGCTGGCCGGAATCGAGGTGGAGGGCGATGTGCGCCGGGAGGCGTCCTTCGACGCCGACCGCTATGCCAGCGCCCCCTACAACGTGACCAGATCCCATGTGGCGCTGCTGCTTCGGCAGGCCGACGTGGCCAGCGGCGGCTGGCTGCTCGCCGATACGCTGCTGGCCGCGCTGGACGCGGGCCTGGTGCTGCACCAGACCCGCGCGCTCGGATACACGCTGGCGCAGATCGGCGACTACTGGGAGACCCTCGTCCGCCGGGTCACCGCCCCGGCCGCGCAGTAGAGTGTGCGCAATGGGGAACCTGCGTGACGAGATCATCGCCGAACTGGGCGTGGCACCGACCATCGAACCGAAACTCGAAGTGCGGCGGCGCATCGACTTCCTCAAGGACTATCTGCGCTCCACCCCCGCCGTGGGATTCGTGCTCGGCATCAGCGGCGGCCAGGACTCCACCCTGACCGGGCGGCTGTGCCAGCTCGCCGCCGAAGAGCTGCGCGCCGAGGGCGCCGAGGCCGCCTTCGTGGCGGTGCGGCTGCCCTACGGGGTGCAGGCCGACGAGGAGGACGCGCAGACCGCGCTGCGGTTCATCCAGCCGGACCGCTCGGTGGCGGTGAACGTCAAGCCGAGCGCCGACGCCGTGGGCGAGGAGGTCGCGCTCGGCGTGGCGGGTTTGCTCGACGCCGAGACCCGGTTGCGGGATTTCGTGCGCGGCAATATCAAGGCCCGCGAGCGCATGGTCATCCAGTACGCCATCGCCGGTCAGCTGAACCTCCTGGTGGTAGGCACCGACCACGCCGCCGAGGCGGTCACCGGCTTCTTCACCAAGTACGGCGACGGCGGCGTGGACATCACCCCGCTCACCGGCCTCACCAAGCGCCAGGGCGCGGCCCTGCTCCAGGAACTCGGCGCCCCGCCCAGCGTCTGGCAGAAGGTCCCCACCGCCGATCTGGAGGACGACCGCCCCGCCCTCCCCGACGAGGAGGCCCTGGGCCTGACATACGCCCAGATCGACGACTACCTGGAGGGCAAGGACGTCGGCCCGGAGGTGGCGCAGCGCCTCGAGACGATCTTCCGCAACACCCGCCACAAGCGCGCCGTCCCGGTGACCCCGCTCGACACCTGGTGGAAGTAGCCGCACATCGGGCCGCGCCCCACTCGGTTCGGAGCGGGCGCGTTCTCGATCGGCGTGAGCGACGCGGATTTCGACGCCATCGCCGAGATCACCGGCCAGCCGACGACATGCGTCGTGCCAGCCGAACCGCCTGGGCGCAGCGGCGGATCAGCCGCCCGCGAAGGGGGGCAGGACGTCCACCCGGGCGGTGAGGGGAGTCGTTGTGTCCCTGGTGAGTTCGTCGCCGACGAGGTAGGCGCAGACGCGGAGCATGGGGTCCAGGTCGGGGCCGTAGGCGGTGGTCAGGGTCTGGCGCAGGTCGGCGACCGTGGCTCCCGCGGGGAGGTCCAGGGTTTCGGAGTCCTTGCCCACCGCGTCGGCGATGGCGGCGAAGTAGCGGACCTCAACCACCGATGGCTCCCATCGTTCGCTCGGGGGGCTGGAAGTCGGCGGCGTCGATGCCGTGACCCGCCCACTTGTTCCACATGGCGCCGCGCCACAGGGTGGCGATCTCCGCGTCCGAGGCGCCGGAGCGCAGGGCCGCGCGCACATCGTATTCCTGATCGCTGAACAGGCAGGAGCGGATGCGGCCGTCGGCGGTGAGCCGGGTGCGGTCGCAGTCGCCACAGAACTTGCGGGTCACCGAGGCGATGATGCCGACGGTGCCGGGGCCGCCGTCGACCAGCCAGTTCTCGGCGGGGGCGGACGGGTCGTCGGGGCGGCCGATCTCGGTGAGGGTGAAGCGCTTCCCCAGCACGTCGAGGAGTTCGGCGGCGGTGATCATATTGGCCCGTGCCCACTCGTGGTCGGCGTCGAGCGGCATCTCCTCGATGAAGCGCAGTTCGCAGCCCTCGTCGATGCACCACTGGAGCAGATCCGCCGCGCCGGAAAGGGTTTCGCGCATGAGCACGGCGTTCACCTTGACCGGGGCCAGCCCTTCGCGCTGGGCGGCGCGGATGCCGGAGAGCACCGACTCGAGACGGTCGCGGCGGGTGAGGCGGGCGAAACCGTCGCGGTCGACGGTGTCGAGGGAGACATTGACCCGGTTCAGTCCGGCCTCGGCCAGCTTGCGGGCGCGGTGTTCGAGACCGACGCCATTGCTGGTCATGGCCAGCGGCGTGTCCGGCAGCGCGGCGCGGCAGCCGGCGATGATCCGCTCCAGATCCCGGCGCATGAGCGGTTCGCCGCCGGTGAAGCGCACCTCGTGCACGCCGAGTTCGTGCACCGCCAGCGTGACCAGGCGGACGATCTCGTCGGCGGTGAGCAGCTCATCGGCCGGAATGGGCGGCAGGCCCTCCTCCGGCATGCAGTAGGTGCACCGCAGCGAACACTTCTCGGTAATGGATACCCGCAGGTCACGGGCGGTACGCCCGTAGCGGTCCACCAGGAACGGGGTATCGGGGCGACCGTCGAGGGAGGGTCGCCCGGCTCGTACGGCGGGAATTCCCATCACGACCACGGTCACCCGACCATTATTACGGGTATGTCCAGTCCCCCGCTCGCCTGTCGTGCCGGACGGCCCCGCCCCGGCGCGCGTATAGGCTGACCCGCATGACTTCTCGGCCAGTTCGGACGCAGGCCCGATCCGTCGACGACCACCGGCAACGCATCGAGAGTTTGCTGCGCCCGCTGGCCGGCCGGGAGACCGAGCGGATTCCGATGGCGCGCGCGCTCGGACGGCGGCTGGCCGAGGACCTGCACTCCCCCCTGGATCTGCCGGTCTTCCGTAACTCGTCCATGGACGGCTACGCGGTGCGCGCCGAGTCGGTGGCCGACGTGCCGGTGACGCTGCCGCTCGCCGGTGTGGTGGCGGCCGGGATGGCCGGTGACGCGGAGCTGCCCGCCGGGACGGCCGTGAAGATCATGACCGGCGCGCCGCTGCCGCCGGGCGCGGACTGTGTGGTGCCGGTCGAGGACACCCGCGCCGACGGCTCCCTGGTGACCATCGAGAAGGGCCGCGCCGCAGGCGATTTCGTGCGCGAGCCGGGCACGGACGCGCGCGCCGGGGACCTGCTGGTCGCGGCGGGCACCCGGCTCGCCCCCCGGCATGTGGCGGCGCTGGCCGCGGTCGGGCTGGCCGAGGTCCCGGTCGCGCGGCGGGTGCGGGCCGCGGTGCTCACCACCGGTGACGAGCTCATGCCCGCGGGCAGCGTGCTGCGGCCGGGCCAGATCTACGACTCCAACGGGCTCACACTGGCGACGGCCTTGGCGGACAACGACGTCGAGGTGGTGTCGGTCGGACACAGTTCCGACGATCCGGCCGAGTTCCGCGCGCTGGTGACCGCCGCCGCGGCCGCCGCCGATGTGGTGTTCACCTCCGGCGGCGTGTCCAAGGGCGACTTCGAGGTGGTCAAGGACGTGCTCGCCGAGCTGGGCGGCGAATTCGGTTCCGTCGCGGTGCAACCCGGCGGACCGCAGGGTGTGACGGTGGTGGACGGGGTGCCGGTGGTGAGTTTCCCCGGCAATCCGGTGTCGACCGCCGTCTCGTTCGAGGTCTTCGCCCGCCCGGTCCTGCGTGAGCTGGCCGGACTCCCGCCGGTCGACACCGCCGAGCTGGCATTGCTGGAACCGGTCCGCTCCCCCGCCGGTCGCCGCCAGTTCCTGCGCGGTCGGCGCACCGACGACGGCGTGGCCCTGGTCGCCGGACCCGGCTCCCACCTGATCGCCTCCATGGCCGCCGCGGACGTGCTGATCGACATTCCGGCCGAGGTGACCGACCTGCCTGCCGGGACGCTGGTGCGGGTCCGACACCTCTGACCCTGTTACCCCGTGCCGCCCCACCGGGGCGACTGTGGAACGCTGGTGGGCATGAGTGAGTTGTCCCATGTCGATCGGGAGGGACGCGCTCGCATGGTGGATGTGAGCGCCAAGGCCGACACCACGCGGGTTGCGGTGGCGGCCGGTGAGCTGCGGACCACGCCCGAGGTGGTGCGGCTGGTGCGCGCCGACGACATGCCCAAGGCCGATGTGCTGTCCACCGCCCGCATCGCCGGGATCAACGGGGCCAAGAAGACCTCGGAACTCATTCCGCTCTGCCACCAGCTGGCGCTGTCCTCGGTGGACGTGCGCTTCGGCTTCACCGACGCCACCATCACCATCGAGGCGTCCGCGAAGACCAAGGGCCCCACCGGCGTCGAGATGGAAGCCCTCACCGCCGTGGCGGTGGCCGGGCTCACCCTGCACGACATGGTCAAGGCCGTGGACCCGGCCGCCACCCTGACCGGCGTCCGACTGCTCACCAAAGACGGTGGCAAGCACGGACATTGGGAACGGCCGGAGGCCACCGCGGCGGAGACCGGCACCGAGCGGACCGCCGTGGACGCTTCGGCGCACCCGCACGGGGCAAGCCACCGGCACTCGCACGCCGCGGCGGAACGGCCTTCCGGAGACGCCGCCGGGGCCGATGCGTTCGGCGCGGGCCGCCGCGCGGCCGTGCTGGTGGCATCGACCGGCGTGGCGGCGGGGACGCGGACCGACACCACCGGGCCGCGGCTGGTGGAATGGCTTGCCGGGCTCGGTTTCTCGGTGCGGGGGCCGCTGGTGTACGCCGACGCGGATATCGCCCACGGCCTGTCGGACGCGCTGTCGGAGGAACCCGCGCTGGTGATCAGCACCGGCGGGACGGGGGCCTCGCCCACCGACGCCACCCCGGAGGCGACGCTGAAGGTGCTGGATCGCGAACTGCCGGGGGTGGCGGAGGCGATTCGGCAGCGGGGTGCCGCGAAATTCCCGCTGGCCGCGCTGAGCCGCGGCGTCGCGGGGCTGGCGGGGCGCACGGTGATCGTCAACCTGCCCGGTTCGCCGGGCGGGGTGAAGGACGGCATCGCCGTGCTGGAACCACTGCTCGAACATCTGCTGGCCCAGGTGGCCGGAGGAGGCAGCCATGAGTGACCTGCTGGCCCGGATCAGCGAACAGCCGCTGAACCCCGACGAGGTGGAGCGGGCGGTGTCCGGCCCCGAACACGGCGCGGTCGTGGTGTTCACCGGCAAGGTCCGCGATCACGATGGCGGCCACTCGGTTTCGGCCCTGGAGTACTCCGCGCATCCCGAGGCCGAACGCTTCCTGCACCGGGTCTGCACCGAGGTGGCCGCAGCCAGCGGCCTGCCCGTGGCGGCCGTGCACCGCATCGGCCCCCTCACCATCGGCGATCTCGCCATCACGGTCGCGGTGGCGGCCCCGCACCGCGCCGAAGCCTTCACCGTCTGCGCCGAGCTGGTGGACCGCATCAAACACGAGGTCCCCATCTGGAAGCGGCAGCGCTTCGCCGACGGCATGTCCGAATGGGTGAACGCCTGCGGCTGAGCCGTTCCCGGCGGCCGCAGGCGTGCGCTGCGCGTCCGGCCTGCGATTCAGGCCGTCACCGGGTCCTGCGGCTCCGACGTCGGCGGCGCGGATTCCGCCGTGCCGCGCGCGAATCCGCCAAGGCGGGTGTGGTTGAAGATCATGTTCAGGGTGAAGACCGTGGCCGCCGCCAGGGAGATGCCGCTGTCCAGCAGGATCTGCGCCGAGGACGGGAAGCGGTCGAACATGCCGTCGGTCAGGACCGGGATCAGACCGACGCCGATGGCGGTGGCGGCGATGGTCAAGTTGACACGGTCGGTCAGGTCGGCCTTGCGCAGCGTATTGACACCGATTACGGCGATGGTCGCGAACAGCACCAGGCCCACGCCGCCGACCACCGGTTTCGGCACCGCCGCCACCACAGCGCCGAAGCGGGGCACGATACCCAGGATCATGAGCAGCGCGCCGCTGACCGCCGTCACATAGCGGCTGTACACCCGGGTCGCCGCCACCGCGCCGACATTCTGGTTGAAGACGGTGTCGATGAAGGAGCTGAACACACCGGCCAGCACCGCCGACAGACCGTCACCGGCCAGTCCGCGACCCAATTCCGCGCGCCCGACCTTCTTCCCGGTGATCTCGCCGATGGCGAGCATGCTGGCGGTGGACTCGGCGAACACCACCGCGATCACGATGGTCATGGCCACCACCGCGGCGAGCGGGAACTCCGGCGCGCCGAAGTGGAACGGCCGCGGAATGCCGAGCCAGTCCGCCGCCCCGACCCCATCCAGCGTGATCAGGCCCATGGGAACGGCCATGAGCACGCCCACGGCCAGCGCGATGAGAATGCCGAGCTGCGACCACACGCCGCGGCCCAGGCAGGTGAACACGAGCGCGATCACCAGCACCACGGCAGCCAGTCCGATGCGGGCGGGATCACCGAAGGCGGCGTCGCTCGGATCGGTGCCGACGATCAGCCCGCCCGCCACGCCGATGAGCGAGATGCCGACCACGGTGAGCACGGTCCCGGTCACCAGCGGCGGGAAGAACCGCACGATCATGGCGAACGGCCAGGCCAGCGCCAGTCCGATCAGACCGCCGAGGAGCATGGACCCGTAGACGGCGGGCAGCCCGTACTCCTTGGCGATGAGGATCATCGGCGACATCGCCACGAACGTCGCGCCGCAGATGATGGGCAGCCGCGCGCCCAGGAACCGCCCGGCCCCGAGGCTCTGCACCATGGTGATGAAGCCCGCGACCAGCAGGTCGGCGCTGATGAGCAGTCCGATGGTGGCCTGGTCGAGCCCGGCCGCCGCGCCGAATACCAGTGGGACGGTGACACATCCGGTGTACATGATCAGGACGTGCTGGATGCCGAAGGCCAGCAGCCGTGTCCACGGCAGCCGGATGTCGACGGGATGGGGCGAGGTCATCGGTACTCCTTGCGATACGGCGGGTGAGATCACGCTAGACACTCGGCCACGATCGGGGGTTTGTCCGATACACCTAATCGGCGGTCGCGGACACGCCGAATTTTGTCTCGGCAACCAGCGCTCGCGGGGCGCGACATGCGCCAGAGTGGGATCAGGATGTCCATCGACCGAGGGAGCCGCTCGTGACCGCATCGCCCGGAAAGATCGTGCTCGGCCCGCATCAGTACGGCAAAGCGGAGAACCGGGTGGTGCGCATCTACCGGGACACCGCCCGGCACGAGATCCGCGACCTGAATGTGTCGTCGTGCCTGCGCGGTGCGTTCGATCCGGCGCACACGGTCGGCGACCAGGGTGCGGTGCTGCCCACCGACACCCAGAAGCAGACCGTCTACTCCTACGCCAAGGAGCACGGCGACGGCGGTATCGAGGACTACGGACTGGCGCTGGCCCGGCATTTCGTGGACGACATCGAACCGGTGGACTCGGCGCGCATCGAGATCGAGGAGTACGCGTGGCAGCGTGTTCCGGTCGGCGGCAGCGAGCACGATCACACCTGGACGCGGGTGGGGCCGGAGGTCCGGATCGCCGCGATCACGGTGCGCGGCACCGGCTCCGAGCGTCGGGAGTGGGTGATCGGCGGGGTGAAGGATCTGGTGATCCTCAAATCCACCGGATCGGAGTTCGCCGGATTCCTGACCGATCCGTACACGGTGCTCGAGCCCGCCGCGGATCGGATTCTGGCGACCAGCCTGGTGGCGCGCTGGCGCTTCGCCGCCGCCCCCGACGATTGGGACGCGGCCTACGACGGCATCCGCGCGGTCATGATCGAGACGTTCGCCACGCTGCATTCGAAGGCGTTGCAGCAGACGCTGTTCGAGATGGGCAAGGCGGCGCTGGAGGCGTATCCGTGCCTGGCGGAGATTCGCATGTCCGCGCCCAACAAACACCATTTCGCCTACGACCTCGGCCGATTCGGGGTGGAGAACGCCGGTGAGGTGTTCCACGCCGACGATCGGCCCTACGGCCTGATCCAGGCGAGTGTGCTGCGGGAGGGCGCGCCGGACGCCGGAATCGCCTGGGACGCCTACACCGGGGCGGTGTGACCACCGAGTGTCCGCACCGCCAGGTACAGGTCGAGCCGGTCGTCGAGCCGACCGAGGTCCCGCCCGGTCAGCTCCTCGACCCGGCCGATCCGATAGCGCACCGTATTGAGGTGCAGGTGCATATGCTCCGCCGCCTGCCGCCAGGAACCCTCGCATCCGAGAAACACCTCCAGGGTGCGCACCAGCCCCGCACCGGTCCTGCGGTCGTATTCGACCACCGGCCCCAGCACCCGCTCGGCGAACCGGCGCTGCAACTGATCCGGTATGGCCGTGAAAAGCCCCGCCGCACTGTCGATATCGGCGACATGCACGGTGACCTCCCCCGCCTCGGCCGGTGCGACGGCGGCCGCCGCGGCGAACGCCCCGGACAGCGCCTCCCCACTCTGCGGCGCGCTCACCCCGACCCCGATCCCCCCGCCGCCCAGCACCGGCCGCAGCCGCCCGAGCGCCCGGCGCAGCAGCTCCGCCACCTCCGCTTCGCTTCCGGGCACGTATCCGATGACGCGACCATCCCGGTCGATACCGGTCACGATGCCGGGCAGCACATCGTGCAGTGCGGCCCGCAGGGTTTCGCGAGTCGGCTGCGCCTTCGCCGACGGCATGCGAGCGGCTGTTACGGTGATCGGATCGGTGACGCACCGCGCCTGGGCATCGCCCCACACCGCGGTTGCGACGACCGGCTCGCCGCCGACCCGCCGGTCGGGATCGACGGCGGCCGACCATCGCCCGGTTCCGGCGGCACGCCCCACCCGATCGCCGCCGGGCCGGACCGCCCGGCGCGCAGCCGCGGGCGCGGTTGCCGCCACCGCCCTCGCGACGGCCACCGGCCCACACGAATCCGAGGGCGTGGGCGCTGGTGCGGCAGCACCGGTGGGCGCGCTCGACCGTGGCACAGCCGCCACCGCGGTCGACTCCTCGGCCGTGATGGCGACATGTTCGGATGCGTCGGCCGCGATCACGGCGTCGGCGGCATTCTCGTCCACCGCCGCTGCGGACACCGCCGCGCTGACGGTCCCGATCGCACTCCGGGTGGCCCGCGCGGCGGCAGGCGACCGCCGTTCGGCGACGCCGGGGGTGTCGGCACTGTCGGATCGGGGGGTGACGCACAGGTCGCATACCAGGGCGACCAGCGGGACGGTCGTCGGTGCGGCGGTGAGATCGACGGTGTTGTCGGCGATATCCCAGGTGGCGCGCAGGTGCTCGGCTCGGCGTGCCCGGTAGATTTCCGCGACGGCGGCCAAGTCCGCACCCACGGTCTGCACTCCACGCGGGTTGGCGTCGGCGGCGGCGCGGACCATGAGGTACCAGGCCGCGGCCCGGTCGGTACCGCGATTGCCGACCGGGTGCACCGTGACCGCTCCGGGGGCGACGGCGGGCAGTCGGGGCGCGGTCAGGGCGGTGGGGAGGATGCGATCGATCTCATCGGCACACAGCGGCGCGGTACCCGCCACGACCGCGCCGGTCGCGGTGAGCAGCCAGGTCGAGAATCCGTGCTCCGCCGCGACATCCGCCATGAGGTCGCCGATATCCGCACCCCCGGCCGCCTCGGCCAGCAGTCGACGCAATCCGAATTGTTCACGTTGCCAACGAGTTTCGGCGGCTTGCTCGGCCATGTACTCGATGATCCGGCTGAAGGGCGCGCTCTGCGGGGCCGACAGCAGCGGCAGGTCGTGGCGAGCGCACGCCGCGATCACATCGTCGGGCACGTAGCCGTGCAGGGCTTGTCCGGCGACCACGCCGACGGCTCCCGCCCGCGCCAGCAGACCGACATATCGGTCCGCGTCCGCCGGGGAACTCCGCCACACCAGGCCGGTGCACACCAGTGCTCCGGCCGTCACGAACGGCTGCGGGTCCGGCATATCGGTCACACACACCCGTGCCACCGCACGCTCCAGCACCGCCGCGTCACCGTGCAGCAGCTCCATCCGCAACTGCGGCGCACCGAGCAGATCCCGTAAGCGCACGGCACACCTCCGTCCTTCGTGCCTACTGCCGCACACCGTATGAGCCCGGTGTTGCCGCCACGTTTCGCCCATGCTGCGGCCGCTTCACGAGGATCCGCACCGCGCGGTGACGGGGGCGGCGGCGTGGTCGGTAGGGTGTGCTGGTGGCTCGGCGCATTCCTGTTCTCGTGGTGGCCGGATTTCTGGGGGCCGGTAAGACAACGCTGCTCAATCACCTGCTGCGCAATAATCGCGGACTGCGAATCGGGGTGGTGGTCAATGATTTCGGCGCGGTGAACATCGACGCCATGCTGGTGGCGGGCCAGGTGGACGCCATGGTGTCGCTGGGCGACGGCTGTGTGTGCTGTGCGGTGGACGTGAGCGAGCTGGACGGGCTCTTCGACCGCCTGGCGCAGCCGCGCGCCCGGATCGACGTGATCGTGGTGGAGGCCAGCGGGCTGGCCGAGCCGCGCAATCTGATCCGGATGATCGTCAACAGCGAGAATCCGCGCATCGGCTACGGCGGGCTGGTGGAACTGGTGGACGCCGAGCATTTCCCGCAGGCCCGCGCCCAGCACCCGGAACTCGCCACCCATCTGCGCATGGCGGATCTGGTGGTGGTGAACAAGGCCGACCGCGTCCCGCTGGCGACGCTCGACGGACTGCTCACCGAGATCCGCGCCCTGGCCGACCCGGCCCCGGTCTACTCCACCGCGCACGGGCGCATCGATCCGGGCCTGTTGGTGGACACCCCGGACCACGAGGCGCGCCGCCCCCGCGTCGGCGAGCAGCTCAGCTTCGACGAACTGTTCGCCGACGCCGACGACGACCACCACGACTGCGACGGCCGTGCCTGCCACGACCACCGCCACCTGCACGACGGCTACGACACGGTCTCCTTCACCAGCACCACGGACCTGCGTCCGCGCGCCCTCGTCGACTTCTTCGAGAACCCGCCCTCCGGCCTGTTCCGCGCCAAGGGCACCATCGCCTTCGCCGTCCCCGACGACCGCCGCAAATTCATCCTGCACATGGTCGGCCGCCACATCGTGGTGGAGCCCACCCCCTGGCCCCGCCACGAACCCCGCGCCACCAACCTGGTCCTGATCGGCGCGGGCCTGGACACCGCCGCCGCCCTGGACCGCCTGCGCACCACCGTGCACACCGACGCCACCCCCCTCGACGAACAGGAACTCCTACCCGTCTGGCGCTACGTCGAACCGGCCGCTCAATCCGTGAGCTGATCCGGCGTCACCTCGAATTCGGTCCGCCCACTCGCGGATTCGACGCCGTAGGGCAGCGCGGTGGTGATGGTGACCAGCTCACGCCCCCGCACGACGCGTGCGTCCAGCACGGTGCAGCCCAAGCGCGTCCGGACCGGGTAGACGGTGTCCGGCCGCAGCGGCGGCTCGGAGCCGAAAATCGGTTCCTTGTCGATGATCGGATGCGCGATCCCGTGCGCATCGGTCAACCGCACCTCGACCAGTCCCGGCTGCGGATCGTCCCCGGCCCACCGCACGGCGTCGACCCAGACGGTACCCACATCGCATACGCGCCCCATGACACCAGCATGCACGCCGCCAGGACCGCAGACCAGCGGCCGTCAGCGCCCGGCGATGACGCTGTCGTCGGTGCGTTCGTGCTCGACCGCCGGGCTCACTCGGCGGGCAGGTTCGGGATGCGGGTGGCGCGGACGTAGACGGACTCTCCGGCGGCCAGGTGCAGGGCCTCGGCGTCGCCGCGGGTCACCTGGGCGGTGAACAGGTCGCCGGTGGCGGCGTTCTTCAGTTCCACCCGCACCTCGAATCCGAGGTGGACGACGCGTTCGACACTGGCGCGGGTGACCCCGGCCGACACCGCCGTGCCCTCGTGGCTGGCCAGTGCCATGCTGGGATCGCGGCCGACGCGGATATCGTGCGGGCGCACCAGATGTCCGTTCAGTTTGGCGACATCGCCGAGGAAGGACATGACGAATTCGTTGGTGGGACGGTCGTAGACGTCCTCGGGGGTGCCGATCTGTTCGATGCGGCCGCGGTTCATGACCGCGATCTTGTCCGCCACGTCGAGGGCTTCTTCCTGGTCGTGGGTGACCAGGACCGTGGTGACGTGCACCTCGTCGTGCAGCCGCCGCAGCCATTTGCGCAGATCGGTGCGGACCTTCGCGTCGAGCGCGCCGAACGGCTCGTCGAGCAGCAGCACCTGCGGCTCCACCGCCAGCGCCCGCGCCAGGGCCATGCGCTGGCGCTGACCACCCGACAGCTGCGCCGGATAGCGGTGCTGGAAACCGTCCAGTCCGACGATCTCGAGCAGTTCGTCGACCCGCTTGGCGATCTCGCTCTTGGGCCGCTTGCGGATCTGGAGCCCGAACGCCACATTGTCGCGCACGGTCATGTGCTTGAACGCCGCGTAGTGCTGGAAGACGAACCCGATATCGCGCTTCTGCGGCGGCACCCGGGTGACATCGCGCCCGGCGATGGTGACCACCCCGGTATCGAGCGACTCCAGCCCGGCGATGGACCGCAGCAGCGTGGACTTGCCCGATCCGGACGGCCCCAGCAGCGCGGTCAACTCCCCCGAGGGGATGTCGATGCTGACATTGTCGAGAGCGGCGAACGAGCCGTAGCGCTTGTTCGCACCGGTCACGGTGATCATGAGGCAGAGTCCCGCTTACGTTCGAGGAGAGTCATCAGGAGAAGGACGACGAAGGCGATGCCCATGAGCAGGGTCGCCGCGCAGTACGCGCCGAAGACGTTGTGATCGTTGTACCGGTCGTGCACGAGCAGCGTGAGCGTCTGCGACTGGCCGGGCAGCGCGGTGGAGACCATGAGCACCGCGCCGAATTCACCCAGTGCCCGCGCGACCGTGAGCACCACGCCGTAGGTGAGGCCCCACCGGATGGCGGGCAGGGTGATGCGCGAGAACGTCTGCCAGCGGTTCGCGCCCAGCGTCGCCGCGGCCAGTTCCTGATCGTCGCCGATCTCGTGCAGCACCGGCTCCACCTCGCGCACCACGAACGGCAGCGTCACGAAGATGGTGGCGAGCACCATGCCGGGCAGGCTGAAGATGATCTTCAGGCCGTAGTCCTCGAGACCGCCGAACCAGCCGCCCGCGCCCCACAGCAGGATGAGCGAGACGCCGACCACCACCGGCGATGTCGCGAAGGGCAGATCGACCAGGCCCTGAATCAGACCGCGGCCCGGAAAACGCCCGCGCACCAGCGCGATAGCGGTCATCACGCCGAAGACCACATTCACCGGCACCACGATGGCCACGATGATCATGGAGAGGTTGAACGCGGAAATCGCCGCGGGCGTGGAGATCCAGTCGATGAACGTCCCGATGCCGTTTTCGAAACTGCGGTACAGGATGATGCCCAGCGGCAGCACCAGCAGCACGAACAGATACCCGAGCGCCACCGTGCGCAGCGAAATACGGGTCATCGCCGAGAGTTTCACTGCGCGTCCTGCTCCTTCCGCGCCGCCCGCTCCGCGAACAGCCGCAGCACCAGCAGCGTCAGGAACGCGATCACCAGCAGCGCCACCGAGACCGCCGCCGCGCTGACCGGGCGGTCCACCTCGATCTGCTGCTGGATGTACTGCGAGGCCACCTGGGTCTCGCCCGGGATATTGCCGCCGATCAGCACCACCGACCCGAATTCGCCGATGGCGCGGGCGAAGGCGAGCCCGCCGCCGCTGATGATGGCCGGGGTCAGGGTCGGCAGCACGATGCGCCGGAAGGTGGTCCAGTTGTCCGCGCCCAGCGAGGCCGCCGCCTGCTCGACCTCGATATCGACCTCGATGAGCACCGGTTGCACCGAACGCACCACGAACGGCAGCGTCACGAAGGCCAGCGCCACCACCAGACCGGGCTGGGTGGCATTGAGCTGGATGTCGAGCGGGCTCTGCGGACCGTACAGCGACAGCAGCACGATGCTGGCCACGATGGTCGGCAGCGCGAACGGCAGGTCGATGAGCGCGTTCACGATGCTCTTGCCGGGGAAGTCGTCGCGCACCAGCACCCAGGCGATGAGGGTGCCCATGACGACGTTGAGCACGGCGACGATCACCGAGACGACGACGGTCACCCGCAGCGCGCCCAGCGCGGCGGGGGCGGTGACCGCGTCCCAGAAGCCCGACCAGCCGTCGCTGAACGAGTTGACGGTCAGCGCCGCCAGCGGCAGCAGCACGATGATGCTGAGCCACAGCACCGCGATCGCGATGCCGAGGGGGCCGACCGATCCGGTCACCCGCAACCAGGACCGGCGGTCCGGGCGCGGGACGCCGGTGGTGTCGGTGGATGCGCGCGAGTCCCGCCCGAGCTCGACGCTTCCGCTGCTGTCTTTCACGGTAGCCAGTATCCTGTGTGGTTCACGTCACCCGACTATCCGGTGGTCCGCTCGTAGATCGTGGCGATACCGCCGCTGCCCTGGGTGAACAGTTCCTGGTCCACGGTCTGCCAGCCGCCCAGGTCGGCAATGGTCCACAGGGTGCGCGGCTGCTGGAACTCGGCGGCGAAGTCGGCCATCACCTGCGGGTCCACCGGGCGGAATCCGGCCTCGGCCCAGGCGCGCTGGGCGGCGGGGGTGTAGAGGAAGTCCCGGAACGCCGCGGCCCGCTCGGGGTGGCGCGAACTCTTCAGCACCGCCACCGGATTCTCGATCTTGAAGGTGATCGGCGGCACCACGTGCTCGATGGGATCGCCCTGCCGCTCGGCGAAGATGGCCTCGTTCTCATAGCTGATCAGCACGTCGCCGACGCCCTGGAGGAAGGTATCGGTGGCCATCCGGCCGGAACTCGGCTGCACCTTCACATGCTCGGGCGAGAGCAGTTCCGACAGGTAGTCCAGACCCGCCTGCGGATTCTTGCCGCCCTCGCTCTCGGCCGCGTACGGGGCGAGCAGATTCCATTTGGCCGAGCCGGAGCTGAACGGGTTGGGGGTGACCACCTCGACGCCCGGCCGCAGCAGATCGTCCCAGTCCCGGATGCCCTTGGGATTGCCCTCGCGCACCACCAGCGTGACCACGGAACCGAACGGAATTCCCTTGTTGGCGTCGGCATTCCAGTCCGGATCGACCAGTCCGGCGTCGACCAGGCGGGTGATGTCGGGCTCCACCGAGAAGTTCACCACATCGGCGTCCGCCCCCTTGGCCACCTTGCGGGACTGGTCGCCGGACGCGCCGTAGGAGGGCACCACCTCGACGCCTTCCCCGGCCTCGGTCTCGTTGAACGCGGGCACCACCTCGTCGAAACCCGGCTTCGGCGTGGCGTAGGCGTACAGGTGCAGGGTGCCGCGGCTGTTGTCGACATCGCCGCCGCCGACCTCGTCACTGGAGCCGCCACCGCATCCGGTGAGGGCTAGGGCGGCCACGGCCACCAGCGCGGTGACGAGCGACGGACGTCGGAGCCGGGAACTGCGGGGCATCGAGAGGACCTTTCCTACCGCCCGCCGAACTCGTCGGCGGAAATCTGGGGACTGCCGTGAGCCCGCGTCCGGGCACGGCGATGGCGCGATCGGCCCGAAGGCCGCCGGGAACGAACGTCAGCTGCGAAAGGACGCGCGCCAGTCTACTGATGAGCCGTGCAGCGGTTCGGTCGGCGGTCAGCGACAGTGAATGTCCGCTACCGCAAGGCAGCCCACCGCGATCAACGCCAATTCATGGCGGACCCGGGGTGGAGCACTCGACGACACGGGCAGACTGTAGCAGAGCGGCATTCGAGGCCGCGAATCACCGAGAAACGCCCACACGGGGGAAATTCATGACGAGCCCTGACCGACTCCGCACCCGATTCCCGGAGATCAGCACCCGCGCCTGGGAGCACCCCGCCGACCGGACCGCCCTGGTGGCGCTGCGCAGCCTCGCCGGCTTCGACACGGTGCTGCGCACCCTGAGCGGACTGCTCGCCGAACGCCAGCACCGGCTGCTCTACCTGGCCACCGCGGTGCGCGTGGACGAACGACAGTTCAAGACGCTGCACCAGCTGCGCCAGGACTGCGTCGACATCCTGGACGCACCCACCACTCCGGAGATGTTCGTACTCCAGGACCCGCGGGCCAACGCCCTCACCATCGGCATGGACCAGCCCTTCATCGTGCTGACCACCGGACTGCTGGACCTGCTCGACCAGGAGGAGCTGCGGTTCGTGGTGGGCCACGAACTCGGGCACGCGCTCTCCGGGCACGCCGTCTACCGCACCATGCTCATGCACCTCATGCGGCTGGCCGGCGGCATCGGCTGGATTCCGATCGGCGGGTGGGCGCTGCGGGCCATCGTCGCGGCGCTCATGGAGTGGAGCCGCAAATCCGAGCTCTCCGGCGACCGCGCGGGACTGCTGGCGGGCCAGGACGTGGAGGCGTCGGTGCGGGTGCACATGAAACTGGCGGGCGGCTCACGGGTGGACCAGATGAGCCATGCGGCCTTCCTGGCCCAGGCCGACGACTACGACCGCTCCGGAGACCTGCGCGACGGGGTGCTGAAGCTGCTCAACCTGGAATTGCAGAGTCACCCGTTCTCGGTGCTGCGCGCCGCCGAACTGCGCCGGTGGATCGCCGGCGGGGAATACGGCCGGGTGCTCGACGGGCAGTATCCACGCCGCCACACCGACCGCGACACGCGTCTCGGCGAGGAGATCCGCCAGGCCGCCCGCAGCTATCGCGACTCCTTCGACCAGTCGGAGGATCCGCTGGTCAAGGTGGTGCGCAATCTCGGTCGCGATGCCGCCTCGGCGGTCAACACGGTGGGGCAGGAAGTGGGTGAGACGGTGTCAAAGATCGGCAAGCGGTTCGACGAGTGGCGGAATCGAGACGGCTCCTAGTCGCGGAGTGCGGAATACTCGGTGCGGGGAGCGTGCGCGCTCGGCCCGGATGCCCTGTCGATCGAACGAGATGGAGTGACCTGTCGTGCAACTCGGTGTGAACGAGTCGTTCGCCGGTTACGAGATCGAGGGCGTACTCGGGCACGGCGGCATGGGCACGGTCTACCTCGCCCGGCATCCGCGGCTGCCGCGCAAGGTGGCGCTCAAACTGCTGAATCGGGAGGTGTCGGCGGACGAGGAGGTGCGGCGGCGGTTCGAGCGCGAGGCGAATGTGATCGCGCGCCTGGATCATCCGAGCATCGTCGGGATCCACGACCGCGGGGTGCAGGACGGGCATCTGTGGATCGCCGTGCAGTACGTGCCCGGTACCGACGCGGCCCGGCTCGACCCGCGCACCGTCCCGGCCGAGCGGGCGGTGCGGATCATCTCCGAGACCGCCGCCGCGCTCGACTACGCGCACAGCCACGGCATCCTGCACCGGGATGTGAAGCCCGCCAATATCCTGCTGTGGGCCGCCGCGACCGGTCGCGACGAACGGGCCGTGCTCACCGATTTCGGCATCGCCGCCCTCGCCGATTCCAACACCCAACTCACCGCCACCGGAATGTTCTCCGCCACACTGGCTTTCGCGTCCCCCGAACACCTCTCCGGTGAACGCCTCGACCACCGCGGCGACCAGTACTCGCTGGCCTGCACCTGCTACGCCCTGCTCACCGGCCACGGCCCCTACCGCGCCACCAACCCCGGCCAGGTGGTGGCCGGACACCTCAACAAGCCCCTCCCCCACCTGCACCCGCAGCGTCCCGACGTCCCCCCGGCCCTGGACGAGGTCCTCGCCCGCGCCGCCGCCAAATCCCCCGACGACCGTTACCCCGACTGCTCCACCTTCGCCGCCGCCGCCCGCGCCGCCCTCACCACCCCCTTCCGCCCACCCGCGACCATCCCCAACCCCAACGCCACGCTCCCCAACCCCGACGCCCACCCACCGAAATCCCCTGCCGCGGGACCACATCCGATCCCGCCCACATCGAACCCGACCCGCTTCGCCCCGGGCTCGTCCCATCCGGACGACGCGGAGGGCCGCCGGACGGCCACCCCCGGTGCGGCGGCCGATCCCGGCGCTGCGGGAGGCCACCACGCGGTGGGCGCCGACCCCGGCGCGGCGGCGGGTCC
>NZ_JASITE010000009.1 GCF_030767025.1 Nocardia sp. CC227C
CATCGACAACCTCACCCTGGTCTGTGATCGCTGTCATGCTCAGATCCCCGAGGATGTCGAGGATCCGACCGGGTGGGCCACCCTCGGACGCGACACCAGCACCGCCAATGCCCTCGGCAGCGCGAATGCACTCGGTAGTGGCAACGCCACCGGCAGCGGCAATGCCCCCGACCGTGGCAATGCCACCGGAAGCGGCTACGGCACCGGCGGTGGAAGCGGCTATGGCACGGGCGGTGGAAGCGGCTATGGCGGTGGCGGCGACGGTGCCAGTGGTATCGGTGGTGGGCTCGGTGGTGGTAGGCGTATCGGTATCGGTAGTGGCCGGTATCCCGGTCGGGTGGTGTGGTTGCCGCCGACCCGCATCGATCCGGCGCGGGCTGCTCGGGTGAATCTGCATCACCACCCCGACCAATGGCTCACCCACCCCGATCACCACGGATACACCGGTCATCGCGGCCCGGATCGACACGGCCACCCCGATCATCACGGGCATGCGGATCATCACGGGCATGCGGATCATCGTGGCCCGGATCGTCACGGCCGTGCCGATGATCGTGGCTGTGGCGACCGTGGCGACCCCCGGCACGACCGTGACCGCGTGGACGATAGTGCGGGCAGTACGCATCGCGATCGCACGACGCCCCCGTATCGTGCCCAGCGGCCGGGTCCGGTCCGAGGCGATCACTTACGCCAGTAGACCGCCGCCCCGAAAACGGTTGTCTCGAGAACGTAACCCCAGCCAGTCCGTGGGCTGGGGTAGACGCGCGCGGCACCCAACCCGGCGTCAGCGAAAGCCAGGTAAGGCACCCAACGCCACCACACTCATCTTTTCAAGCTCTGCGGCAACACCCTCGAACCGCCACGACCCCCACACCTCAACACATGGACAAGGCCGCAACCAGATCCCAACCCCCGCAACCCATGTCGAATTGCCTCGAATGCTGTATTGATAGTCCCAACCCCGATCCACCGACTATCCCCGACAGCCAGCCCTCACCCTCACAGCCCCACCCCCCGGAACATCCGCGATAGCGAGCCCCCACCATGGCCGACCCCTTCGACGAAAGCCGAGCCCTGATCACCGGCGGCGCCGGAGATATCGGCCGCGCAGTAGCCCACCGCCTGACAGCGGCCGACTGGGACGTGGTCATAGCCGACCTCGACCTCACCGCCGCCAAACAACTCGCCGAAGACCTCGGCCCCAAAGCCACCGCCGTCCACCTGGACCTGGCCAGCCCCGACAGCATCGCCCGCACCGCCTGGGCCGTCCAGGGCACCGTCTCCGCCGTCATCCACTGCGCGGGCCTGGCCATCGTGGAACCTTTCCTGGTCAGCTCGGTCGACCACTGGGACGCCATGTTCCAGGTCAACCTGCGCGGCCCCATGCTGCTGACCAAACACCTCCTCCCCGGCCTGCTCGAAACCGATTCCGCCCGCGTCGTCTTCGTCTCCTCCGACGGCGCACGCGCCGGAGCCGGGGGCGAAGCCGCCTACGCCGCATCCAAATCCGGTCTCTTCGGCTTCGCGAAATCGCTCGCCCGCGAGGTGGCGCGGCACCAGGTCACCGTGAACGTGGTCTGCCCCGGTCCCATCGAAGGCCAGATGGTGTCGCAGACCATGCGGCGGCATCGGGGCAATCTCGCCGCCATCGAGAAGGCCATCCCCATGAAGCGCCTGGGGCAACCGGATGAAGTCGCCACCCTCATCGCCTGGTTGGCGAGCCCCGAGGCCAGTTACATCACCGGCCAGCTGATCAGTGTCAGCGGCGGCATCACCATGTCATGAAGGAGTCGCGTTCCATGCCCGCCCAATCCGTCGTCGATGCGCATCTGCACCTGTGGCAGCCCAGCCGCCACGACTGGTATCCGCAGCTCGCCGACTTCGCCGCGCACACCGGCACACCGTCGCTGGCCGACGACTTCCTGCTGCCGGACTACGACCGGGCGGCGGGCGCTACGACCGTGACCGGACTGGTGCACGTCTCCGCCACCACCGCCCGCCACGCCTACCTCGACGAGACACGCTGGGTCGACGAGGTGGCCGCGACGGCCGGGCGGCCGATCGCCATCGTGGGCGCGGTCGACCCCACCCTCGACGGTCCGGACCTGCTGCGTCATCTCGATGAGCAGGCCCGCAGTCCCCGGCTGCGCGGAATCCGCGTATTCCGGGGCCTGTCCCCCAATACCCCGGCCGCCGACACCATCGCCTCCTGGTTGCAGGAGCGCGACGCCGTCTTCGATCTGGTCGCCCATCCCGGCGATATGCTCGACTGGATCGACTTCCTCGTCGGTTACCCGCGGCTGCGGGTGGTGCTCGAACATCTCGGCCTGCCCACCGGAACCGATCAGGCCGCCCGCACCGCCTGGCAGAACGCGCTGTCGCTGGCGGCCAAGGAGACCGGTTGGCAGTGCAAGCTGTCCGGTCTCGGCATGATCTGCCCGGACTTCCGGTGGCCGACCCTCGAATACTGGTTGGAGACGAGTATTCAGCTCTGGGGTTGGCAGCGGCTCATCTTCGGATCGAATATGCCGGTCGACGCGATGGCCGGATCGTACGGGGAACTGCTGGCGGCCGTGGACCGGGCGGTGGCCGCCGACGCCACCGAGCAGGAGGCCGAACTGTTCTACGGCGGCACCGCGGCGGCGACCTACGCGCTCGGCTGAGCCGCCAACTCCGATACCGGTCGACTGCCGGTGCGGCGGTATTCGCCCGCCGACAGTTCGTACATGCGGGGAGTCCCGGCAGACGGCATCGACCACGGCGTGGATATGCGTGGCGTCTCCCCGCATTTCGATTTGCCAGCAGATAACCAAGTGCACCTGACGGTTACACGAAAATTGTTGTTACACATACCAACTCATTAAGCCCCGAGGTGACCATTCCCACAGCTGCGCGACTTGCCGCGTCAACCGGGGTCGCCGTAAAGTTACTCACCAGTTAGGCACGAAGGTGTTCCTACCTCGGCCCGACTTTTGCTAGGGGGCCGATTCAACGTACTCACGTCCGCATCCACCGCCGCATGTCGGACGAACACCGTTGGTTTCCAACAGGTTCGAATCGATAAGGAGGGGGCGATGGTTTCCTACATCGTCACGGGCGGAACGGGTTTTCTCGGGCGACGGGTGCTCGCCGAGCTGCTGAGCCGCGACTCGGAGGCCGTAATCCACGCATTGGTGCGCGAGGCGTCGGTCGCCAAGCTGCGCGAGCTGGCCGAGGACTGGGGCGCGCAGGACCGCGTCTTCCCGCTCATCGGCGATCTGACCGCGCCGGGACTGGGCCTCGACGACGAGGCTCCCCGCGCCGACCACATCATCCACCTGGGCGCGGTCTACGATATGACCGCCGACGAGGCCACCGCCCACGCCGCCAATGTGAACGGCACGCGGGCGGTCATCGACCTGGCCATCGAGCTCGACGCGGTACTGCACCACGTGTCCTCGGTCGCCGTGGCGGGCGATCACCGCGGCAAGTTCTTCGAGGACGATTTCGACCTCGGCCAGAATCTCACCTCGCCCTACCATCGCACCAAGTTCGCGGCCGAGAAGTTGGTGCGCGAATCCGGGGCGCGCTGGCGGGTGTACCGTCCGGCCATCATCGTCGGCGATTCCCGCACCGGCGAGATGGACAAGATCGACGGCCCCTACTACTTCTTCCCCGCCATCGCGAGTCTGGCCGGACTGCCCGCCGACCTGCCGCTGCCGCTGCCCGATCTGGGCGCGACCAATATCGTCCCGGTGGACTACGTCGCGCAGGCCATGGTCCAGCTCATCCGCAAGCCGGGTCTGGCCGGACGCACCTTCCACCTGGTGAACCCGGAGCCGCAGCCCTTCTCCGGCATCTATGCCGCACTGGCCGAGGCCGCCGGAGCGCCCACCGGTATCGGCACACTGCCCGGCAGCCACAGCGCCCTCGACGCGCTCGGCCACATCCCCGGCGTCACCGCGGTGCGGGATTTCCTGTTGGAGCGCCTCGGCATTCCGGCCGAGGTCGCCCCGCACACCTCGTTCGAATCGGAGTTCGTCGCCGATTCCACCCGCGCCCAGCTGCGCGGTCTGGAGGTGCCGTCCTTCGACTCCTACGCCCGGACCCTGTGGGACTACTGGCGCGCCAATCTCGATCCCGACCGCGCCCGCCGCACCGAGGGCACCCCGCTCGACGGCCGCATCGTCCTGATCACCGGCGCCTCCTCGGGTATCGGCCTGGCGACCGCGCACGCGGTCGCCCGCCGCGGCGCGACCGTGCTCATGGTGGCCCGCACCACCGAGGAGCTGGAGGCGGCCGCCGCCCAGGTACGCGCGGAAAGCGGTGCGGCGCAGGCGTACACGTGCGACATCACCGATGAGAAGTCGGTGGAGCTGCTGGTGAAGCAGGTGCTCGCCGACCACGACCACGTCGACTACGTGGTGAACAACGCGGGCCGCTCCATCCGCCGCGCGGTGGTGAACTCCACCGACCGCATGCACGATTTCGAGCGGACCATGGCGGTGAACTACTTCGGCGCGGTGCGGCTCATCCTGGCGCTGCTGCCCTCCATGCGGGAGCGCCGCTTCGGCCACTTCGTGAACATCTCCTCCATCGCGGTGCAGACCAAGGTGCCGCGCTTCGCCGCCTATGTGGCGTCGAAGTCGGCGCTGGACAACTTCAGCGAGATCGCCGCGGTGGAGAACGCCGACGCCGGGATCACCTTCACCTCGGTGCGCATGCCGCTGGTGCGGACCGCCATGATCGCGCCCACCGATCTGTACAAGTCGATTCCGGTGCACAGCCCGGAGCAGGCCGCCGCCATCGTGGTGCGCGCGCTCGAGCACCGGCCCGCCCGCATCGACACCCCGATCGGCACCTTCGCGCAGTTCGTCGACACCGTCATGCCGTCGGTGAAGAAGGCCATTCTGCACCAGGGCTTCCGGATGTTCGGGGAGTCCAAGGCCGCCAAGGAGGGCGTGAGCGAGCCGCGCGGCGAGTCCGCGCCCGCCCGCAGCCCGCTGCTCGCGCTCGCGCCCGTCGTGCAGCCGCTCATGGGCCTACCCGGCTCGGCCGCCCGCATCACCAATGTGATTCCCGGACTGCACTGGTGATCCTCGCCGACTGAGGTCCCACGCGCTTCGGCCCCCGGTGGACATGGTCTCCACCGGGGGCCGATCCCGAGGGGTGCCCCTCCCCGGTCTCGTGCGGCCTCGGCTCACAGCCGTCCCGCCGCGAAGTCGACCGCCGCCACGAAGCTGTGTCCGTAGGACACGTGCGAGGCCGCGTTCGTCCCGCCGCCGCAGATGGGATCTCCTCCGGTACACCAGTTTCCGGTCCGCCAGGCGTATTCGCCCGGCACCCCCGCGCCGACGGCCCGCAGCGGGTCGCCGAACAGCAGCACCGACGAGATCCGCCAGGCGAGATCGCCGGGCAGCTGCACCCGCCCCGGATACCAGCTCACATTTCCGGTGCCGAGCGCCGCATGGATGACCGCCGCGCCCTGGGAGTAGCCCACCAGGATGAAGCGCTGCGCCGGGCACACTCCGGCCTGATACGCCAAGTGCCCCACCAGATCCGCGGTGCCCGCGCCCAGGTTGAAGAGTGGTCGGCCGGATAGGCCACCGGATAGGCGCTCAGCGCGACGGGCAGCCGTTGTCGCAGTTGATCGTAGAGCGGATTGCCCACCACATCGCCCAACCATCCGGGTTCGCCCGTGCCCCGCACCACCACCACATCGATGTCGGCACACCAGTTCGCGTGCGCCCGTGGGGCCTGCGGCGGGTAGCACACGCTCACCAGCACCAGCAGTGCGGCGAACAGCCAAGCAATACGCCAATTTCCAGGCAGCAACACCTTTCGGCCGCTCATAGTCCTCACCCTTCTCACGCCGTTGTGAGAAGCCCGTTGACTCTTGTCAGTGACAAGTGACACTCAACGGGCTATGAGCTCCAAGGTAGAAACGGTGACCGCGAACGACAACGTATTCCACTGTATGGATACCCAGCCGGAACCCAACCGTAGCCATCCGAATCCTGTTATCCACCGGCTATTTTCGAGCAACGAACCGGCATCGCAGGACCGTCCCCCGGCCCGCCGAACCCGGCCCGAAGTAGAACGCGTTTCCATAGTGTGTCGATATGGAAAGACTCACCGGACTCGACGCCAGCTTCCTGTACCTCGAAACCGACAGCCAACTGCTGCACGTGTGCGCACTGCTCATTCTCGACCCGACCGCGGACGGCGCGGGTTACGACTTCGACGAGCACAAGGCCGAACTCGGCCGTCGCCTGCACCTCGTCCCGGCCATGCGCCGACGCCTGCACACCGTGCCGCTGAATCTGGATCATCCGGTGTGGGTGTGGGATTCGACCTTCGACCTCGACCACCACGTGCACCGCGTCCAGCTACCCGCACCCGGTGACGACCGGGCGCTGGCCGACCTCACCGCCGAGATCGCCGGACGCCCCATGGACCGCGGCCGACCGCTCTGGGAGATGTGGATGGTGGAGGGCCTGCCGGACGGCAGGATCGCGGCGATCGCCAAGTACCACCACGCCATCGTCGACGGCATCACCGGCACCACCATGATGACGCACCTGTGCGATCTGGAACCCGGGGTGCGCTACCCCGAGCCGGACCCGACCGAACTCCCCGCGCCGGAGCGCGAACCCCACGATCTGCTGCTGGCCGCCGAGGCCGCCCTGCGGTTCCCGGGCAAGCTCGGCATGGTGGGCCTGGTGCCCAAGACGGTCGGCATCGTGGGCGATCTGGTGCGGCGGCGGCGCCAGAAGTCCTCGGGCATGCCGCTGCCGTTCACCGCGCCCCGCACGCCCTTCAACAAGGCCATCACCGCGCACCGCGCGGTGTCCTTCGTGGCCGCCGATTTCGCCGACATCCGCGAGATCAAGGCCGCGTTCGGGGTGAAGGTCAACGACGTGGTGCTCGCCGTGGTCGGCGGCGCACTGCGCGGCTACCTCGAAACGCACGGCGCGCTACCGGATTCGACGCTCATCGCCTCGGTCCCGGTGTCGGTGCACGAGACCTCGCGGCACGCGGAGGGCACCAACAAGGTCTCCACCCTCTTCGCCCGCCTGCGCACCGATGTCCCCGATCCGGTGGAACGGCTGCTGCTCATCGCGGAGGACAACCGCAGCGCCAAGGAGGAGCACAACCTCATCGGCGCGGACTTCCTCCAGGACTGGGCGAAATACGCCCCGCCCAACATCTTTCAGCTCGCGGCCCGCGCCTACTCCGCACTCGAGCTCGCCGAGCACCATCCGGTCGTGCACAACCTGGTGGTGTCCAATGTGCCCGGACCCAGCTTCCCCCTGTACTTCCTGGGCCTGCGCATCGACGCCCTGTACCCGTTCGGGCCGGTATTCCACGGCGCCGGGCTCACCAGCACCGTGCTCACCTGCGACGGCACCATGGACTTCGGCTTCATCGCCTGCCGCGAACTCGTCCCCGATGTGCGGCATCTCGCCGATCTGGTGCCCGAGGTGATCCGCGAGCTGCTCAAGGCCGCCCGCGAACGGCACTGAGCCGCCGCGCCCTCAGCGCCGCTCGACGACCGACTCCAGCGCCTCGAGGAATACCGGGACGAAGGCGTCCGCCTCGAGAACGCAGGCCGCGTGCCCGGCGGGGGCGAGGTAGATCTCCGCTCCCGGAATCATTTTCGCCATCTCCAACTGCCGGTAGACCGGCAGCGCCCGGTCGCGGGTGGTGATCACCACGGCGGTCGGCACCTTCAGCGACGGCAGCCACGGCGAGGAGTCGAAACGCCCCAGTGTGGCGATGACCTGGGCCAGCGCCCAGCCGCTGAGACTGCGCATCTGTCCCATGGCCCAGCGGTCCATCCGCCCCACCGGCCAGGTCGCCTCGGGCAGCTCCGGCAGGCGGCCTGCCTTGAGATGCGCTCGCCGCCAAGACAATTCCGAGAAGTTGGTGGCGAAGGCCGCCATGGCCCGATGGAAGGCGCGCTCGCGCCACTTCTCCTGGAACCGGTAGGTGGTGGCGGCCAGGACCAGCCCGCCCACCCGGTCCGGATGCCGGTGCGCGACGAGTTGCGCGGTGATGCCGCCCATGGAGTAGCCCGCCATGATCGGCCGGTCCACGGCGAGGACGTCGGCCAGGGCGACGGCGTCGTCGGCGACCTCGTCGAGATCGAACGTCTCCGACCGGATGCCGTGCCCGTGCCAGCGCTGGTCGAACAGCACCACCCGGTACCGCTCGTTGAGTTCCCGCAGCGACGGGAACCAGTTCAGCATGGCGGTGGTGGCCGCGCCGTGCAGGAGGAACACCGTCGCCGCGTCCGGGGTGGGGCCGGGCAGGTCCACCACATAGGTGCGTCCACGCCCGGGCAGCTCCACCATCGAGCCCGCGGGAACCTCGGTCAGCCTGGATATTCGCGAGGACAGCCGTCGAGATCGCGGGCGCTGCGCCGCATCCCGGATCGGATCGCGCTCGGACAGTTCCGGCTTGGGGTTCGTCATCGAAAGCCTCCCGGCGTACCGCTCCCCTGCGAGCAGAATTGGAACACGTTTCACCATGGATGATGCCATACTCCGGTGAACGAATCCCTAGTCGCAGGACCGCGTCGGCGGGACCACGGTGGTGACCAGCGTGGTCACCGGGATCGGCGTCGGCGGGTCCGGCAACGGCGCCGCGGGCAGTTCGTAGAGCGCGACATCGGTATAGCGCACCCGCGCCGGTTCCAGGACGATGCCGGGCACCAGCACATCGTGACCGTAGATATCGGACACCATGGCGGTGAACGGGCCGGGGCCGAGGCCGGAGGCGGACCAGTAGTTGTCGTATCCGCGCCGCAGCGGCCGCCAGTCGCCACCGGATTCCGGGCGCAGCGCCACCTGTCGCAGCGGGTTGCCGGAATTGGCGAACAGCAACCCCAGCCAGTCCGCCGAGACTCCCTGCTGCACCCGGTACGACAGCGTCGGCGGCGGAGTCGGATTGCGCACCTTGCTGATCCGAATCCGCGCGACCCCGGCGGCCGGGTCGGCGATCTGCTCGAAGGCAGCGGCGCTCAGGTCGTACTGATGTGGCGCACACCCCGGGCAGCGGTCCACGATCTGGGCGCGCACGCTGCCGAGCGGACCGTCGATGTCGACGTAGGTGCCGCACGCGGCGGAGCTGTCGTACTCCCCCGTTGGCACCCCGATGTAGTAGCCGTCGAGCGGCAGATCCGGGAAGGAGCAGGCCACCCCCTGGCTGAAATGGTAGAAGCGCGCCTCTCGCGACTCCTCCGGCAGGCGTTCCTCCAATACCGGAAGTTGTTCGGGTGCAATCGGACTCGGTTGCACAATGGGCGGTACGACTTTGACGGTGGTGATCGACGTGGTGGTGGCCTGGCAGGCGGCGGGCTGCGGGCGCGCGATCCACATGGCCCCCGCGACCACCGTCAATCCCGCCAGCGCCGTCCACAGCCAGGGTCTGCTGCTCCGGACCTCTTCGTGTCCCGTGCGGTGCATGGCCGCTCCCCAACCTCCGAATCAGGTTTGCCGCGAATCATGTTTGCTGCGATGATGCTGAACACTTTCAGGAAAGCATCAGCGCAGCTGACACATGACTTGAATCGGAAACTCGGAAGAGAAGTCTCGGCGTGTCGACGGCGTGTCCCCCCGTCCGATCGGTCAGGGGACCAGGACCGCCGCTCCGGCGAAGCGGCCGCGTGCCAGATCGGCGAGCGCACGGTCGGCCGCATCGAGCGGATAGGGGTGTGCGGACACCTCGAGCCGGTGTTCGCCCGCGAATGCCAGGAATTCGCGGGCATCGGCACGGGTATTGGCGGTAACCGAACGGATCTCCCGCTCCTGGAACAGATGCCGCTGATAGTTCAGCGCCGGGACGTCGGACAGGTGGATGCCGGCGATGGAGAGCACGCCGCCCCGGTCCAACGCGGCCATGGCCGGAAGCACCAGATCACCCACGGGTGCGAAAAGGATTGCCGCGTCCAGCTTTTCCGGCGGCGGGTCGGCCGCGCCCTGCGCCGAGGCGGCACCGAGCTCCAGGGCCAGCTCCCGTGCCGCCGAATCCCGGGTCATCACATGGATTTCCGCGCCCCGCGCCAATGCCACCTGGGCGGCGAGATGGGCGCTGCCGCCGAAACCGTAGATCCCCAGCCGACCGCCCGCGGGCAGGGCGGCGCGCTCGAGCGCGCGGTAGCCGATGATGCCCGCGCACAGCAGCGGCGCGAGTTCCCCATCGCTGTATCCCTTCGGCAGCGGATGGGCGAAATCCGCCGGCACCGTCGTGTATTCGGCATAGCCGCCGTCGGCGTCCCAGCCGGTGTAGCGCGAGTTCGGGCAGAGGTTCTCCGCACCGCGCAGGCAGTACCGGCAGCGACCGCAGGTATGGCGCAGCCAGGCGATGCCGACCCGGTCCCCGATCGCGTACGCACCGGTCCCGCCGCCGGTGCCGACCACCTCGCCCACCACCTCGTGACCGGGAACGACCCGGGGGCGGTGCACCGGCAGATCACCCTCGGTCACGTGCAGATCGGTCCGGCACACGCCGCAGGCCAGCACCCGCACCAGCAGTTCCCCCGGCCCCGGATCGGGTACGACGTCGCGTTCCAGCCGCAGCGGCCGACCGTCGATCGGACCGGGCCGCTCGACCCGCCACGCGGCCATGTGCTCCGCGCCGCCCATACCGCACCGCCTTCCGCCGCCGAACGTCGACTCCGCCCGTATGCCGAGCCTAGTGCGCCTGCCGACGGCGACGCCCTACTCCGGTTCACCGCGTCCACACCGGTTCACCGCGCCCACACCGGGTAGCTCCCCCGTATCCCGTAGCCGACGAACACGAACCCGCGACCGCCACGGTCGCGGAGTCCCTATCCCTACCGATTTGCTGGAGGCGCTGCGCGCGGCCGATTCGAGTTGAGCGCCGCCGCGCGCCGGGACACGGCTGCGCGGCCTACGCTCCCAGCCCCGAGGTCTCCGCTCCCAACCCCGAGGCGAGGAAGTCGATGAGCTGCGTGCGCACCCGGTCGCGGGTCAGGCCGTGGCGCTCGCCGTGCACCGCGGTCAGCAGCGCCGACATGAGCACCGACACCAGCACCTCACCGCCGACGCGGGTATCCAGCCGGTCGTCCAGGTAACCGCGGGCGATGCCGTCCGCCACCTCCCCCGCCGCGGCGTCGCCGTCGTCCTGGGCATTGCGCATGATCCGGTCGAGTACCCGGTCGTCGATCGAACTCGCTTCCAGCAGCAGGAAATTCACCAGGCCGGGTTCGCCCGCCACCAGGTCGTAGCACCGGTCGACGATGCGGCCGTAGTGGGCGCGGAACCCGTCGAGGGTGGCGGGCGTCGGCTCGTCGCCCATGAGACGCTCCCGGATGACGGCGAAGCAGTGGTCGATGACCGCGTCCAGGATGTCGCGCTTGTTGGCGAAGTAGTTGTAGAAGGTGCCGTGGCTGACACCCGCCAGCGTCGCGATGTCGTCCACGCCGATGGCGCGGTAGCCCCGGCTGGTGACCAGCGTGTAGGCCGCGTTCACCAGTTCGGCGCGGCGGCGGGCGGGATCGGGTCGGTCCGCGCTCATCCGTGCACCCCCCGCACCCGCAGCGCCTTCTCCAGCACGATCAGCACCATATCGGTGCTCTGCTTGCGCACGCGCGGCGTTCCGGCGCCGAGCAGCTCCCGCACCACATCCGGCAGGATGAGCATGACGATGGTGTGCGAGAGCACGTCCGCGTCGATATCGGGGCGCAGCCAGCCCCCGTCCACGCCGCGCTGTAGTTCCCCGGCCACCCAGGCGGCCACCATCGCCTCCAATCCCAGCAGTCGCCGGGCCAGTTCGGGGTCGATGGCGCTGGCTTCGACCAGCAGCAGCCGCAGCAGTTCCGGCTCCCGCTCGATGAGGTCGTGCAGCCGGTCCGCGCCCGCCCGCACCCCGTCCATGAGTTCGTCGGTGCTGCCCGCCACCCCGATGAAGGTCTGCGGCTGCCACGCTTCCATGAGTTTGTCCACTCCGAGATCGAGGACGTGGTCCAGGATTTCGCGTTTGCTGTGGAAGTAGCGGTACACCGTGCCCTGGGCGACCCCGGCCTGCGCGGCGATCGCGGACACGGTGGTCGCCTCGTATCCCCTGGCGGCGAACACCTCGTAGGCGGCTTCGACTATCTGCCGACGCCGCCGCAGCGCAAGCCCCGACTGCGGCGGTCGGCCTCGGCGCGGAACTATTTCGCGGTCCCGTCCTCGACCGCGGCGTCGTTGGGACCGTAGTCGACGACCTGCCAGCTGTCGTCGTACTTGGCGACGGTCACAGTGAGCAGATTCGGCTTGGTGGCGGGTTCGGGCTGCTGCACGTTCTGGGTGCGCTGGGTGGCGAAGACGGTGACCACGAACTGGTCGTTGCCGGTGGCCTCCACCGAGGTGCCGAGCACCTTGCCGGTGGCGACCACCTGCGCCTCGGTCATGATGGTGGCGAGGGTGTCGTGGACGTCGTCGTAGCGCTGGGCCAGGCCCGACGAGGCGTCGCGCCGCACCGCGTCGAAGAAGGCGGGCAGATCGCGGTAGTCGTAGGTCAGCGAGCGCAGCGTGTAGTCGCGGGCCACCTCCGCCGCCCGGGCGCGGTCGGCCTGGTCGTCACGCAGGGCGGTCAGGTCCCCGGCGGCGTTCTGCCAGCTCACCCCGAAGGCGACGGCCAGCACGCCGAGGACGGCGGCGGCCACGCCGATCAGGTAGTGCAGACGCTGGATACCGTCGGCGGGCACGGCTTTCAGCGGCTCCGGCCGGGTTTCGGCGCGGCGCGCGGCCGCGCCGGTCTTCTCCAGCCGCACCGTCGGTTCGGGGTTCTTGTCGATATCACTCACGGTTGGTCCTCTGTTCTCGATGTCGAGTGGTCAGCGGGGGCCGACGGTCACATGGGCCGCGCCGTCGCCCGGGAAGACGGTCGCCAGCAGGTCGATGATCG
The DNA here is from genome assembly GCF_030767025.1 of Nocardia sp. CC227C. Taxonomy (GTDB): domain Bacteria; phylum Actinomycetota; class Actinomycetes; order Mycobacteriales; family Mycobacteriaceae; genus Nocardia. Next base: position 12,898 of record NZ_JASITE010000009.1, read on the forward strand.
AACCGGCGTCCACGCGTACGGGTTTGATGCTGCTGGTCGCCGGTTTCAGGACGGTGGCGATATGGGCCAGGTCCGGACCGAGCAGGGCGATGTAGTCGTCGATGCGCTGCACCAGCGGCCCGATCGGATCGGTGAACACGTGCTCGCCGACATAGGAGAAGTCCTGGAAGGAGCGAATGATGTGCAGCAGTTCGGGCAGCGCCGCGGTCACATCACCGCCGGTGGCGCTGATCGTGGGTGCGCGCCCGTCGAAGTTGTCGCCGAGGGTCTGCACATTGGCGTAGAGCCGGGCGATGGCGTCTCGCTTGTCCCGCAGCATGCCCGCGGTGAGGGTGAGCGCCCGGGTCAGATTCTCGACGTCGGCGTCGCGGCCCTCGAATCCGGCGGCGACGGTGGTGGCCAGGCGCTCCAGCTTCAGCGGATCGATCTGCGCGGTCAGCACATCCAGCTTGGCCAGGGCGTCGCCGACGGTGGTGGCGATGCGCACCTGACGGGCGGGCACGATGCTGCCGTCGCGCAGATACGGGGCCGCGGTGCCGGTGGGCCGGAAGTCGAGGAACTGCTCCCCCGCCGCCGACAGATTCGCGATGCGCACCTCGCTGTCCACCGGAATGCGGTAGCGCGCATCGAATTCCAACCGCACCGCCAACCCCACGGAGGTGGCCTCGATGGAGCGGACGCGCCCGATGGGCATACCGCGCAAGGTCACCTCGGAGGTCTTCATGAGACCGCCCGAGGTGTCCACCAGCACCGTGACGGCGTAGGAATCGCGACGCGGATCCAGATTCAGCACGCCGACCGCCATATAACCGCCGCACACCAGCGTGAGCACCAGTAGCAGCACCAGCGACATCGGCCCGGAGAGTGAGAATTTCACGGCACCATCCCCATCGAACGCAGCACCGTGACCAGTTCGTCGGCGTCGGCCTGGGCGTCGACGCCGCGGAGATGGACATCCGGTGCGTGCAGAAACGGAATCAGCTTGTCCCGCAACAGCGTGTGGAACGCTTCGAGATTCGCGGGCAGGGTGATGTCGGCGTAGGCCACGGTCAGCGCCGTCGGGGCCAGGATCGACACGATGCTGCGGAAGTCGCCCGCGAGCGGCAGCAGCAGCTCACCCGCCTCGTCCGCCAGCGCGCCCGCACCCGCGATCAGGCGCACCACATTGAACAGCACCCCCGCCAGACCCGCCGCCCGATCGGGACCGTGGGTGAGGATCTGGTCCACCGCGGCCTTCCCGGACTCCAGCTTCCCGGTGATCTGCTGCGCCGAGGCCAGAATGCGGTCCAGTTCCGGGGTGTGCGAGGACAGATCGGCCAGCGCGGCCCGCCCCGCCCGGGTGATGCGGTCGATCTCGGCGGGATCGGTCGGGAAGGCGGCGTTCACGTCGGCGACCAGCTGCTGCATATCCGACCAGCGCCCGCCGGTCACGATATTGGACAGCGCCCGCAGGATGTCCTCCACATTGGTGGCGGGCACGGTCTGCCCCACCGGGATGACATCGCCGTCCTGGAGGAAGGCGGCCTCGCTGTCACGGGGCGGTTCGAGCGCGATGTGGATATCGCCGAGGATGGTGCTCTGCCGCAGTTCCGCGGTGGTGGTCTTGGGCAGCCGCGCATCGGTTTTCAGTGCCACGGTGGCCACGGCGGTGGTGCCGACCAGGTCGATGCGGTCGAGCATGCCGATCTCGACGCCGTCGGCGATGACCTTGGCACGATCGGGCAGGTTGAGCACCGACCCGAATTCGATGCGCACCGAGTAGGTGTCACCGCTCGGATAGGTCCCCGGGATCGGTATGTCGGTGGCGCGCACGCCACAGCCGCTCAGGGTGAGCACCAGGGCCGCCGCCACCGCGGGCAGCAGCCGCCGACGCGGCGTTCGACGGGTCATCGCGCACCCGCCTGCGGCAGTTGCGCGGCCAGCGGCGGCAATGCCGACAGCAGGTCGCCGATATCGCCCTGGCTGTCGATCAGCTGTTTCACCTGCGGCAGATACTGATCCAGCAGGGCGTACACCTGCTCGTCGTACTTGCCGACATTGCGGGCGATCACCGGCAGGAACTCCACCGCGAGGTCCACCGCCCCGGCGAATTCGGCGGAGAACTCGCCGATGAGCTGGATGCCCTTGCGCAGGTTGTCCAGCAGCAGTTCCATATCGGGCCAGTTGCTCACGAACATGGTGGTGAGGGTGTCGAGATTCTCCACCAACCGCCGGAACACCACATCGCGCTGACCGGGATCGCCCACCACCTCGGACAGCTTCTGCAACAGCTGGTTCCACTGCTGGCCGGTATCGTCCAGCGCGCCGTCGGCCGCGGTGAGCGTCTGATCGATGAGGGTGTCCTCCGGTGATCCGCCGCCGGTGAGGTCACCGGCGATGCGGCCCATGGCGTCCAGGGCCTCGCTGATGCCCACCGGAGTCTTGGTGCGCTCCAGCGGAATACAGGATGCGGTGTCGAACTCCGGTCCGCCGGTGTGCGGTTCGGTCAGCTCCACGTGCCGGTCGGTCACGATGGAGCTGGACATGGTGACCGCCCGGATGTCGGCGGGCAGCCGCAGATCCCCGTCCACCGTCATGGTGACCCGCATGTGGTCACCGCGCGACTCGATGGTGGACACCGTGCCGACCTCGACGCCGAGCATGGTCACGTTGTTGCCCTCGTACAGGCCCACGGTATCGGTGAAGTCGGCGCAGACCCGCTGGGTCTGCTCGGCGCGCACCGAGTTCGCCCAGGTCACCCCCGCCACGCCGGTCGCGACCGCCACGGCGGCGGCACCGGCCACGAGTGCTGTTCTACCCCAGTTCATTCAGCACGCCTTGCCTTCGTAGGGAACGCACACCCGCACACCGTTCTCCGGCCGGTCGACCGCCACCTGAATGCCCAGCATGGCGGAGAGTTTGTCGACGACGTCCCGGATGCCGGCGACCACGGTGTCGATGCGGCTCGGATCGGCCATCACCTTCGAGAAGATCTGCTCGATCTCGGTTATGGGCGGCTCCAGCGTGTCGCCGTAGGCCATGAGCGGCCGGTGCAGGATGAGGAAAAGCCGATTGATCAGACCGAACACCCGCACGATCTGCTCTTTTCGATTGCCGAGCTGATCGGCCACCGTGCCCAGCTGCTGCACGAAGCCCGCCAGCATCGCCTTGTCGGCGGCGATGGCGGCGATGTACTCGTCGGACACCTGGAGGGCGGTGTCGAGCTGGCGGGACCGGTCGGCGAGCACATCGGTCAGCTCCGCCGCATTGCCGATCACGCCGCGCAGGGCGTCCGGCTGGTCGGTCAGCGCGGTGTTCAGCTCCGCCATGGTGGCGCGCAGCGTCTGCGCGTCGATCTTGCCCATGACCGGTGTCGCGTGGTCGAGGATATCGCTGAGTTCGAACGGAACGGTGGTGCGTTCCGGCGGAATATGCCTGTCCCCCAGCGGTTTCTCGCCGGTCGGGGTGAGGGAGAGGTAATGCCCGCCGATGGGGGTCAGCATCTTGACCTCGACACTGGCCGACTCGCCCACGTGCACCGTGCGATCCACCCCGAACCGCACCTCGACGTGGTCGCCGGCCAGCTCCACCGATCGCACCTCACCCACCGGGATTCCGGCGACGCGCACCTCGTCCCCCGGTCGCGCGCCGCCGGACACCCGGAAATCGGCGGTATAGGTCCGTTCGCCGATCGGTATCACATACAGTGCGCCCGCGATCAGCAGCAGCACCGCGCACACCGCGACTCCCACCACGCCCCAGCGCAATTGGCTCGACTGATCGCCGCGCCCGGTCGCCAGTTCGCGCAGCACCCCCGCGACCATGTCCACATAGCGTTTCACTTGCACACCACCAGGTTCTGATTGCCGAGCACCACACCGCCGATATCGGGCACCACCGCTTCCCCGCTCGAACAGGTGATCCGGGGGCGGTATCCCTCGCCGGGCACCGCGTTGTTGAGCCCGGACACCAGCCCCGGGGTCAGCGCGAGCAGCTGCGTGAGCGTCTCGGTCTGCGGCACCAGTCGCCGCAGCAGTCCGTCGATCGGCCCGTAGGCCACGTCGTAGGCATCCCGGCCCTCCTCCAGAATCGGGATGAGCGGGCTGAGCACGCGGTCCCCCTTCTCGATGGCGACGAGGACGCCCCGCATCTGGTCGGTGAACTGGCGCAGGATCTCCGAGAGCTGGTCGACCAGCGCCCCCACGGCGTCGGATTTGCCGCCGATCTCCTGCGACACCACCCCCAGGTTCTGGATGAGCAGCACGATCACCGCCTCGCTGTCGCGGGCGTGGGCGGTGATCCGGTCCAGATCGGCGAGCACCGGGCCGATACCGGAGCCGTCGCCCTGGATCACCCGCAGCAGATTGGTGCCGAACCGGTTGAGCTGCTCGGGCTCCAGTGTTTCGAACAGTGGCTTGAAACCGTTGAACAGCTTCGACACATCGAAGCTCGGGATCGTGCGTTCCACCGGAATCACCCCGCCCGCGGGCAGTTTCACGACACCGGGCCGTTCGGTGAGCAGTTCCACGTACCGCTGGCCGATCAGGTTCTGATACCGCACGGCGGCCTGGGTGGTGTCGTAGACGGGCCGGGCGCGGTCGACGGTGAAGCGCACCCGCGCCCGATCCCGGTCGAGTTCCACCGATTCCACCTTGCCGACCGCGACGCCGGACATGCGCACCGAATCGCCCTCGTATAGACCCGAGACATCCGTGAACACCGCCTCGTAGACGAGCTTGTCGCCCGGCACGGGCGTGCGCAGCGCGGTCACGATGAATCCGGTGCAGGCGGCCACGATCACCAGGAAGACGGTGAGTTTCGCGGCGGCCGAGCCGATTCCGTTCATCGCGCCCCTCCCGCCAGCGAATCGGCCAGGTACGGCATGGTCTCCACGATCAGCTCCAACTGCATCCGCACCCTTCCGTCCACCGCCGGGAAGGCCCCGTCGACCGCGGCGAGCAGCGCGGGAATCCGGTGGTAGGCGGGGGCGACGGTGCCCAGTGACACGCTGATGGGCACGGCCAGGTCCAGCACGGCCCCGAGAATGCGTTCCAGATCGGGATTGTTGCGGTCGAGCAGCTCCGCGATGCCGACGAGCACCTGGGTGTACGCGCCGTCGGTGGCCTGGTTGGTGCGGTCTCGGTTGGCCTGCTCGCCGAAGTAGGCGCTCTGTTCCAGGACCTGTAGGACGGCGCGCCCCACCGGTGGGGTGAGATCGGCGAACGCCTCGGTCATATCCGCGCCGATGGCCAGGTAGTGGGCCAGCGGCGCGCGCTGTCCGTCGGCCATCATGCGCGCGGTCTCGAAGAACGAGCTCAGCGTGGGCCCGATGGCGCCGGCATTGTCCAGCAGCAGGTCGAAAAGCCTGCGCACGGTGTCGGAGTCGAGTACCGCGGTGAGCCGGGCGGCACGGCGGAAGACCCCCGCGACCGTGGCGTTGGCGGCGTTCTCACCGATGGACAGGGTCGCGCCCTCGCGCAGCGGTCCGCCCGCACCGGTGGTCACCAATTCGACGGCGCTGGAACCGAAGACGTTCGAGGAGGTGAAGCGGGCGGTCACATCGTCGGTGAGCGCGCGCGCCTGGGTGGGGTCGAGCTCCACCTCGATGCGCTGCTTCCCGTAGCCGACGGTCTCCACCGCGCGCACGCTGCCGATGGCCAGCCCGCGGAACTTCACCTCCGCCCCGGGGGCCAGCCCCTCCCCGAGGGTGGCCGCGTCGATGGTGAGTTCGAACCGGTCGGCGAAACCGCCCTTGGCGTAGGTGGTGACGACCGTGGCCACCACCGCGATGACGACGGCCACCACCAGTCCGCGCAGGCGCAGCGCCCAGCGGCCGGCGCTGCGGCCGGAATGATCGACGAATACCGGCATGACTACCCCGAAATCCTGATGCCGACATCCAGGCCCCAGAACGCGATCGTCATGATCATGTCCAGGATGACCACGCCGACCAGGCTGGCGCGGATGGCACGGCCGGAGGCCCGGCCCACCCCCTCCGGGCCGCCGCTGGCGTAGAAGCCCTGATAGCCGTGGATGAGAATGATGACCACCACGAAAACCGTTGCCTTGACCAGGGATGCGAGCACATCACCGGGTTGCAGGAAGGCGTCGAAGTAGTGGTAGTAGGTGCCCGAACTCTGCCCGTGCAGCACATTCACCACCGTCGCGCAGGACAGATACGACAGGATGAGGGTGAGCAGGTGCAGCGGCACGATGGTGATGGCCCCGGCGATGACGCGGGTGGTCACCACGAAGGACATGGGCCGGATGCCGATGGCCTCCAGCGCGTCGATCTCCTCGGAGATGCGCATGGCCCCGATCTCGGCCGTCATCCGGCAGCCCGCCTGGGCGGCGAATCCGATGGCGGCCACCATGGGTGCCATCTCGCGGGTGTTGGCGTAGGCGGAGACGAATCCGGTGAGCGGGCCCATGCCGACCATGTTCAGCGCCGTGAAGCCCTCCACGCCGATGGAGCCGCCGACCGCGATGCCGAGGAAGGCCAGCACCGCCACGGTGCCGCCGCCGACGATGATCGCCCCTGAGCCCCAGGTGATATCGGAGAGGATGAGCATGGTCTGCCGCCGGTACACCCGCAGGGTGTGCGGTATGGCGGCCAGCACCTGGTAGACGAAAGTCGCCTGGTGCCCGAGGGATTCGAACAGCGAGTTCGGCCCGTCGACGGATTTGCGGGCCGCGCGGCCGACCGCGCCGAGCGGTTGGTAGCGAGCTGGTGCCTGGGTCATCTCACCCCACCTGCTGCGGTAGGAACATCGAAACCAGCTGGGTGATCACGAGGTTCACGCCGAAGGCGGCGATCACGCCGATCACCACGGCCGCGTTCACGGCATTGGCGACGCCCTTGGGTCCGTGTGTGGCCTCGAGTCCGCGCTGGCAGGACACGATGAGCACGATGATGCCGAAGATGACCGCCTTCACGATGGCCACCGCCAGATCGCTCATCTTGGCGAAGGCCGCGAAGGCCGACAGGTAGCTGCCGGGCGTGACGCCCTGGAAGCCGACCGCGATGACGTAGCCGGTGAAGACGCCCATGAAGATGATGAGCATGCACAGCAGCGGCGTGAGCGTGATCATGGCCGCCAGCCGCGGCGCCACCAGTCGGCGCACCGGGTCGATTCCCATGGTGCGCAAGGCGTCCACCTCATCGCGAATGGTGCGGGCCCCCAGATCCGAGGCGATGGCCGATCCGGCCGCGCCGCCGAGCAGCAGCGCGGTCACCATGGGCGCGCCCTGCCGGATCACCCCCAGGCCGCCCGCCGCGCCCGACACCGAGGTCGCGCCCACCTGCTGGGTCAGGCTGCCGACCTGCACCGCGACAATGACGCCGAACGGAATCGCAACCAGCACAGCGGGAATCGCCGTCACGCTGACGATGAACCAGCCCTGCTGTACGGTATCCCGCCACGGATGCCGCAGCCGGACGATATCGATGAACAGCCACCGGAAGGCCGCCACCGCGAGTTGCAGTGTCCGACCGAATGTCCGCAGCCCCGAGAGTACGAAATCGAGCACCTCCCGAACCAACGGTTCCGGTGCACGAAAAGCCCTGTCGACCAATGTTTACCACCCCACAGCCCCACTGCTTGGTCGATATCGCTCGGCCGCACAGCCGATGGCGTGACCCTATAACAGTTTGGTGACTGACGTGTCAGTCGTCACGAAGATTGGCGGAATACATCACTGGCCGTTTTGGTGACGGCGGCCACGGTAGCCGCTCGGCTACCGACCGGATGGTACGGCACGATCGGCACGTATGGTCGAGCGATGGAGCCGAGTTTCCTCAGTCGCGTGGTCCTGCCCGGATTCCTGCGCGTGACCCGCCGCAACCGACCCTTCCGCACCGCCGAGGGCGCTCGCCGCCATATTCGCGAACGCACCCTGCGACCCCGGCCGTACGGTCCGCCGCGCCGGCTGCGGGCGGATGTGGCGGTGACCGTGGACCGCGATCCCGGCTGGCCGGTCTACACGCTGACGCCCCGGTCCGGCACCGCGCGCGGTTGCGTGGTGTATGTCCACGGCGGCGGCTGGGTGAACGAGATCGCGCCCCAGCACTGGGCGCTGGCCGCCGATATCGCGGCGCGGACCGGCGCCGCCGTGGTGCTGCCCATCTACCCGCTCATTCCCTACGGCACCGCCGGGCAGGTGGTGCCGGCCATCGCGAATCTGGTGCGGGACAAGCGCTCCGAGTACGGCGAGGCATGCCTGGCCGGGGATTCCGCGGGCGGTCAGATCGCGCTGTCCGCCGCCGTGCTGCTGCGCGACGAACACGACGTGACGCTCCCGCACACGGTGCTGATCTCCCCCGCCCTGGAGTTGTCGCTGAGCAATCCGGAGATCGACGCGGTACTGCCGAGCGATCCGTGGCTGGGCCGCCACGGCTCGCGCGTGCTCACCGAGCACTGGCGCGGCGACCTCCCCTTCACCGACCCCCGCGTCAGTCCGCTCGCCGCCGACATGTCCGGCCTCGGCCCGCTCACCGTCTGCTGCGGCACCCGCGACATCCTGGTACCCGATACCCGGCTGCTGGTGGACAAGGCCCGTGCGGCCGGTGTCGAGGTCGACTATCACGAACAGCCCGGCCTGGTGCACGTCTACCCGCTCACTCCGACCCCGGAGGGCCGGGCGGCGCGCGCGATGATCATCGATCGGCTCCGAGATGCACTGGCCCCGACGCCGATCCAGCAGACCGAGCCGTGAGCGCGCGTTGCTCACCCACCCGGCCGGTACCCCGAGACGTCGCGGAACCGGATCGGTAGGTCCGGTTGCTCGCCGTGCGCGCCGCGGGTGTGGAGATCGACGACCACGGGCAGCCCGGCCCGATGCACGTCTACCCACCGATCCCGACCCCGGAGGGCCGGGCGGCGCGCGCGGTGATCGTCGATCGGCTGCGAGACGCACTGACGCCGGGTCCGATCCGGCAGGCCGAGCCGTGAGCGCGTTTCGCGCCCACACGGCGGCCCCCGGCATGTCGCGGAGCGGGGCCGGTGGATCCGGGTATTCGCCGGGCGCGCCGTGGGGAATTCGAGCACCCGGCACTACGACGCACCCGGAGGCTCCCGTTCTGCCGACTTCCGCTCGCGACGGGCGGAAGGGGGTAGCGCCCTCAGGACGACGCACCCGCTCGAGATTCCCGCTCGGCCGCGATCCGCGCTCGCGCCGAGCGGAATTCGGCCGGGCGGCCGATCGCTATCACCCCCACCGGGCGACCGTCGCGCAGGACGTGCACCAGGTCGGGGCGGTCGGCGGCGCCGTCCACGACGAGGTCGTCGCCGGGAGCGAGGTCGCCGGCGAACTGTAGGTTCACTCCGTATTGCGCCGACCAGCCCCAGGGCACCTCAGCGGGTGGAAGTTCCACGCCCAGTATGGCTTTCGCGGCTGCGACTCCCTGCGACTGGGCACTGTTCCAGTGCTCCTCGCGGCGGTGCGTGCCGAGCGCCGGGTCGAAGCGGGCGGCGGCGTCTCCGGCGGCGAAGATGCCCGGGGCGGACGCGCGGTGACATTCGTCGACGAGGATGCCGTCGGCGACCGCCAGCCCGGCGGCCGCTGCGAGATCGGTGTTCGGGGTCGCGCCGATGGCGATCAGGGCGGCGGGGGCCGACCAGGTGCGGCCGTCGACGGCGGTGGCGAGCACCCCGGTGTCGGTGTCGTCGAGGCGGTCGAGCAGGACGTCGGTGTGGATCCGGACGCCGTGGTCGGCGTGCAGCCGCCGGTAGTACTCGCCAACGGCGGCGGGGACCAACCGGTCCAGCGGGGTGGGTCCGGCGTGCAGCACCGTGACACGCACACCCAGCCCGGCGAGTGTGGCGGCTACCTCGCAGCCGATCAGTCCCGCGCCGACGATCAGCAGCGAGCCGCCGTCGAACGCGGCCGCGCGCAACGGCTTCACGTCGGCGACGCCACGCAGGGTGTGGACATTGCGCGCAGCGCCGGGCAGGCGGCGGGGCCGCGCGCCGGTGGCCAGCAGCAACTGGTCGTAGCCGAGCATGGCACCGTCGGACAGGCGCACCTTGCCGACATCCGGTTCGATGGCCTCGACACCGGTGGCCGTGCGCAGGTCGATATCGAGGGCGGCCCAGGTATCCGCCGACTCCAGCAGTGTGCGGGGTTCGGCGGCGGTCGCGGCGAGTATCTCCTTGGAGACCATCGGCCGCCGGTACGGCGGGCCGGACTCGGCCCCGACGAGCACGACCTCACCCGAATAGCCTTCACGGCGCAGGGTTTTGGCTGCCGTCGCCCCGGCCACGCCCGAACCGACGATCACGATGCGGCCGGTCATGCGCGGCTGACCTCGACCATCTCGAAATCGGCCTTGGCCGCGCCACAATCCGGGCAGGACCAGTCCTCGGGAATGTCGTCCCAGCGGGTGCCGGGTTCGATGCCGTCCTCGGGCCAGCCGAGCGCCTCGTCGTATTCGAAGCCGCACTGGATGCAGCGGAAGAGCTTGTAGTCGTTACTCATTGGTGGGTCCTGTTGAGGTGGAAAGGGTTTCGAAGTCGATCTTCTCGCGGACACCGCAGTCCGGGCAGCACCAGTCGTCGGGCACCGCGGACCAGGGGGTCCCGGCCGGAAAGCCCTCGCGGGGCGCACCGGCGGCTTCGTCGTAGACGTATTCGCACACGGGGCAGCGGTAGGCGGACATCAGCGTGCTCCGTACCGCGCCAGCACGCGGTCGCGCTTGCCGGGCTGGATGTTCGCGCGGGTGATGTCGCCGCCGTAGTGCGCGAGTACCCGGTGATCCATGACCTTGCGCCACAGCGGCGGGAAGTAGGCCAGGCCGATCATGCTCGCGTAACCGCTGGGCAGATTCGGCGCACCGTCCATGCTGCGCAGAATCTGGTAGCGCCGAGTGGGATTGGCGTGGTGGTCGCTGTGCCGCTGCAGGTGGTACAGGAAGATATTGGTGACGATGTGGTCGGAGTTCCAGCTGTGCTCGGGCGTGCAGCGCTCATAGCGGCCGGAACCGGTCTTCTGCCGCAGCAGGCCGTAGTGCTCGAGGTAGTTCACCGTCTCCAGCAGTGAGAAGCCGTAGACGGCCTGGATGACCAGGAACGGCAGCACCATCGGGCCGAAGACGACGGCCAGCGCGCCCCACAGCACCACCGACATGAGCCAGGCGTTGAGCACGTCGTTGCGAATCGTCCACGGCGACTTGCCGAGTCGGCGCAGGCGCGCCTTCTCCAGTTCCCACGACGACTTCAGGCTGCCCCACACGCTGCGCGGCAGGAAGCTCCAGAACGATTCGGCGAAGCGGGCGCTGGCGGGGTCCTCGGGAGTCGCCACCCGCACGTGGTGGCCGCGATTGTGCTCGATGTAGAAATGGCCGTAGAACGTCTGCGCCAGCGTGATCTTGGACAGCCAGCGCTCGAGTTCGTCCTTCTTGTGACCGAGTTCGTGCGCGGTATTGATGCCGACACCACCCATGACGCCGATGCTCAGCGCCAGCCCGATCTTGGAGAGCAGGCTCAGCCCACCGTCGATCCCCAGCCACGACAGATTGTCGGCCGTCCACAGGTAAGCCGCGAACACCACGCTCAGCAACTGGAACGGAATGTAGGCGTAGACGCAGTAGCGGTAGTACGGGTCGGCCTCCAGCCGCGCCATCACCTCCTCGGGCGGATTCTGCCCGTCGGGTCCGAAGAACCGGTCCAGCAGCGGGAGCAGCACGTAGACCAGCGCCGGGCCGATCCACCACCACAGCGGGGACACCGCCTGCCAGCCCAGTTGGTTGAACGCCCAGACGAAGCCGGCGGCCAGGAAGATGGCGGTCGGCGCGACCAGGCCGAACAGCCAGAGGTACCGCTTGCGGTCACGCCACCGCGGGGTCGCGTCCAGGGACTCGTGATGTCGAGATGTCGTCATTGTCGATCTCCTATTTACACTTCATGACGAAGTGTATTCATTACATACACATGTATCCAGTCTGTCAATGATCGAACGTTCGAACTGCTCATGTACGATCGGACTCGTGGCTGAAGCGGCGAACTTCCAGACCGAGATGCGCCAACTCCTGCGCGAGCGGGTCCTCGACACCGCGCGTCGCCTGGTCGTCACCGAGGGCTGGGGCGCGGTGAACATGTCGCGGGTGGCCAAGGAGGTCGGCGTGAGCCGCCCGGTGCTCTACAAGGAGATCGGCACCAAGCAGGATCTGGCCGATGTGGTGATCCGCCAGGAGGTCGACATCTTCCTGGTCGGCATCGCGGACTGCCTGGCCGCACATCCGGACGATCCCGTGGCGGGAGCCACCGCCGCCGTGGACTACACGCTGCGCGCCGGGGCCGACAACACCCTGCTCAAGGCCGTGCTGTCCGGACGATCGGGTGCGGACACCACGCTGCTGCCGACCCTGATGACCGAGACCGAACCGGTCCTCGGCCGCGCCGTCGCGGCGGTGGCCCTCACCCTGCGCACCCGGTACGGCCTCCCCGGCCTGTCCGACACCGAATTGGCCGACCGCACCGAAACCCTTGTGCGCCTTGCCCTCAGCCACCTTTTCCAGCCCACCGGCCCGGTCGAGCGCGCGGTCGATCAGATCCGCCCGGTCATCGCGCACCTCTTCGGCTAGAAGCGGCGGTTGTAACTCCGGATACGCCAGGGGTTAGTATTCGATCGCGCCAACCCTGTATTTCCGTGGATTCGTGCCGGAAATCGTGTGGGTCCCAGCTCGGTTCGGGCAGGCTCCCGCGGCCGCCCGAACCCGTTTCACCGGCTCGACTCTCGTATCGCGAAGTTCCACCACGGATTGCCGACGATTTGAAACAGGGCCCTACGATGACGAATTCGACACTCGCGACGGCGGCGGATGCCGACGGCGAGGCGGCGGCACCGCTGTCGCACCGACGGATCCTCACGATCCTGTCCGGACTGCTGCTCGCGGTCTTCCTGGCCGCCCTCGACCAGAACATTGTCAGCGTCGCGATCGTGAAGATCGCCAATAGCCTGCACGGCTTCGAGGAGCAGGCGTGGGCGACCACGGCGTACCTGATCACCGCGACCATCGCCACCCCGCTGTACGGCAAGCTGGCCGATATCTACGGCCGTAAACCCTGCTATCTCATCGCCATCGGGGTGTTCGTCATCGGCTCGGCGGCCTGCGCCTTCGCCACCTCCATGTACCAGCTCGCGGGATTCCGGGCGGTGCAGGGCATCGGCGCGGGCGGCCTGATGTCGTTGGCGCTCACCATTATCGGCGATATCGTCCCCGCCCGGGAGCGGGTGCGCTACCAGGGCTATTTCATGATGGTGTTCGGCATCGCCACCGTGATCGGCCCGGTGCTGGGCGGGTTCTTCTCCGACTACGAACGGCTCATCGGCCTCGACGGCTGGCGCTGGGTCTTCCTGGTCAACGTCCCCATCGGGGCGCTGGCGCTGCTGGTGGTGGCCAAGTGGCTGGACGTGCCCTTCACCCGGCAGCGCCAGCGCATCGACTGGCTGGGCGGGCTCGCCCTCACCGCCGCGGTGGTACCCCTGCTCATCGTGGCCGAGCAGGGCCGGGACTGGGGCTGGGATTCGCGGCGGGCACTGCTGTGCTACGGCATCGCGGCGGCGGGCACGCTGGCCTTCCTGGCCGTCGAGGCGCTCATGCGCGAGGCGGCGCTGATCCCGCTGCGCCTGTTCCGCAGCGGCACCTTCAGCATCGCCATCCTGGCCGGGTTCATCGTGGGCATCGCCATGTTCGGCGGCATCACCATGGTGCCGCTGTATCTGCAAGTGGTGCGCGGCTATTCACCGACCACGGCGGGCCTGCTCATGCTGCCGCTGGTGCTGGGCATCATGGCCGGCGCGCAGGGGGCCGGACTGGTCACCAAATACACCGGACGCTACAAGCCGCTGCCCGTGCTGGGCACCTTCGTCATGGCCGTCGGAGCGGGACTGTTCGCCCGCGTGGAGTTCGACAGCCCGATGTGGCAGATCATGGTCTACACCACCGTGATCGGGTTCGGCCTCGGCGGCTGTATGCAGACCCTGATCATCGCGGCCCAGAACACCACTCCCCCGGCGGATATGGGCGTCTCCACGGCGGCGGCGACCTTCTTCCGCCAGATGGGCGGCACCCTCGGCGTCGCGGTCTTCCTCACCATCCTGTTCAACCTGCTGCCCGAACGGATTCTGCGCGCCTTCGGCGGTCGACTGCCGCCCGGTCTCGACGGCGCGGGCCTGGAACGCATCCAGAGCGACACCACCGCCATGGCGGCGCTGCCCGCACACCTGCGCGATCCCATCCTCATCGGCTTCACCGAATCGGTGCAGGGCGTGTTCTGGGTGGCGACGGGGGTGTCGCTGCTGGCCTGCCTGCTGCTGCTGTTCATGAAAGAGATTCCGCTGCTGGAGGATCGGCCCGCACCTCCGGTCGAGCAGCCCGCCGCCGGGGCCGTACTCGACCCGCGGGCGCTGCCGATCACCGGCCGCATTCGCGACCGCGACGACAATCCCGTGCCCGAGACCGTGCTCACCCTCATCGACCAGCACGGCCATCAGGTGTCGCGCACCTCCGGAGACCCGCGGGGCGAGTACACCATCGGCGCTCCCGAACCCGGTGCGTACGTGCTCATCGTGGCCGCGGGCGGCCATCAGCCCAGTGCCGTGAGCGTCACCGTCGGCCATCGCCCGCAGCGCCTGGACCTGGCGCTGCCGGGCGCGGGTGAACTCACCGGCGTGGTGCGCTCGGCGCTGCGCGGCGACCCCCTCGCCGGGGCCACCATCACGCTCACCGATCCGCGCGGCGACGTGGTCGACACCGCGGTCACCGCCACCGACGGCGGCTATGTCTGCCACGGCGTGGTCTCGGGCACCTACACGCTGGTGGCGGTCGCCGACCACATGCGCCCGCGCGCCACCACGCTCACCGTCCCCGACAGCGGATTGCTGCGCCACGACGTGGAACTGGCCCCCATGGCGGTGCTCACCGGATTCGCCTGGGCCGACGAGGGCCGTCCCGTTCCCGACGCCCAGATCACCGTGCTGGACGCGGCGGGCGACGTCACCGCCACCACCCGCACCGACGCGAGCGGCCGCTACACGGTCCCGGATCTGCCGGAGGGCGAGTACACGGTGGTGGCGCGCGGCTACCCGCCGATGACCGGCCGCGTCGCGGTGGACAGCGGCGAGGTCACCCATGACGTCCGGCTCGGATACTGGAGCGACGACGTGCCCAGCCCGGCCTGATCGGCATCGGATCGGCCGCACCCGCTCACCGCGCGGCACCGGATCTCCCGGACCGTGCGGACCGGGCGCGAATTCGCCTGGGACGAGCGCCGATCGGACTCACCTTCGGCACTTGCACCGGCATCGGGTCATGGCGACAGCGGCCTCATCCGCGCAGCGCGCGCCATACCGATCGCCACTTCGACGGCGCACCGGTATCCGCCGGAACCTCCGGCGGCACGGGCGGATTCGTGGTACCGCGGCGGTGGACGAAGGCGGGCCGCAGGTGCGGATCCGGCGGGTCGTAGTAGCGGTGGAACGTCGGCGTCAGGCTGGCGGACAGGGGCGGGTTGATCCAGCTCCAGTCGGCGGGACAGGCGCGCCCGGCGGCGTTCTCGCGATCGACGTGGTCGACGAACTGCCGGGCCACCGTATGGTGATCCACCAGGTGCACGCGAGATCGCTTGTAGCTGTACAGGATCGCGCGACTCAACTCCACCAGGGCCCGGTCCCGCCAGAGCGTGCGGTCGCTGCCGCGGTCCAGCTCCATCCGGTCTGCGATCTCCGGCAGCGTGTCGTAGCGATCGCTGTCGCCCAGGTCGCGGCCGATCTCCGAGGACACGTACCAGCCGTTGAACGGCGCGCACACATAGTCGACGCCGCCGATCTCCAGATCCATGTTCGACACGGCCGGAACCGCGTACCAGCGCAGCCCGAGTTCGGCGAACCAGTCGTAGTCGGGATGGTGCAGCGGCACCTCGAGCACCAGCTCGCGCGGAATGTCGAAGCGGTGCACCGCATCGTCGGGGGTGTGGATCAGCAAGGGCAGCAGATCCCACCGCCCGCCGGTGCCGCGCCAACCGAGTTCCTCGGCGAACGCGGTCAACTCCACGGTGGCGGGGTCACCCACCACCTGGCCGCCGACCCGGTAACCCGCGTAGCGCACCAGTTGCGGATTGATGATGCGGAAGCCACGCCCGCTCGGCCGCGCGGGCGGGCCGATGGTGATCACCGAGCGTACCGCCCCGCCATTGGTGGCCCGGCGCAGGTGCGCGAAGCACGCCTCGGCGACCTCGGCGGGCGTGGTGGCGGTGCGCGCGTCCAGCACCTCCAGCGCCCGCCAGTGCTTGCGGCCCACACACCGATCGTGATTGCGCCAGGCCAGTTTCGCCCCGATGCCCAGCTCCTCCGGGGTGTGCCGGTACATCCCGGTGCGCCGCAGTCCGGCCACCGCGTCCGCGCATCGCGAACCGGGCAGCCGCGCCAGTTCGGGTTGGCCGAAGAATCGCTCGCAATCCCGTATACGCTCCTCGATCGAGGGGCGGCGGCCGTAGGTGGCCGCCCCCGCGTCGCCGCGCTGTACGCCCGCGACCGCAGAGAGAATCGTCATGAAGTTGTCGCCTCCGTGGATACCGTCGCTGATCGCCCGAGAGCCCCGCGTGCATCCCCTTGCCCGCTGACCAATATCGCACGGCCAGGGGCCGGATTTGCTCGGAATCAGCGAGGAGGTCCGATTCGGCGGCGAGTCAGTCGACCGGCAGTGCGGTTCCGGCCTCCGCCAGCTTGGCGGCAACCTCGCCCGGGAAGATGTTCCGGAACAGGTAGAGGTCCTTGCCGAGCTTCCAGCCGGGAGCCAGGGCGACCGCATAGCGTTCGAAGTAGCCGAGCTGTTTGCCCATCAGAATGAGCTGCTGTGGTCCGGAAGCGCCACGGCGCTTGCCGAATTCGAGCAGCCGGGCCGACACCACGCCCAGGTCGAGCTTGTCCAGACTGCCCGAGAGCACCGGGCCGAGGGCGACCGCGAGCTGACGGCCGATGGTGGCGTCGTCGCCGCTGTCGTCGGAGACCAGATCGAGCGCGCGCAACGCGCGGGCCACCGGGCGGAAGTCGTTGTCGATGGCGGAGGCGTAGAACAGCGCGCGCACGAACTCGCGCCACTCGTTCTCCATCCGCCCGACGATGCCGAAGTCCAGCATGGCCACCCGGCCGTCGTCGAGCAGCCACAGATTGCCCGCGTGCACGTCGCCGTGGAACAGGCCGTGCACCGCGACGCTCTCCATCCACGCCTTCACCAGGCGGCGGATCAACAGTTCCGGTTCGGGGTGCGCGGCGCGGATATCGTCGAAACGGTCCAGCGGCAGCCCGCTCATGCGTTCCATGCACAGCACCCGGGGGGCGCAGTAGTCCCAGTACACCTCGGGAACGGCGACATTGGCGTTGTCGCCGAAGGCGGCGAGGTTGGCGCGGGCGCGGGTCTGGTTGTCGGCCTCGATGAGGAAGTTCAGCTCCGCCACGGTGGCCTCGTAGAGGTCGCGCACCATGCCCGACGCATTGGCCACCCGGGCGTTCTCCGAACGCTTCTCCATGGCCTGGGCCAGGCGCAGCGCGGCGCGCAGATCCACGATCATGCGGCGGGCGATATCCGGGCGCTGCACCTTCACCACGGCCGGGCGGCCGTCGGCCAGCACACAACCGTGCACCTGGGCCATCGAGGCCGCCGACAGCGGCTCGTCGTCGAATTCCAGGAACAGTTCCGAGATCGGCTTGCCCAGATCGGCGGCGATGATGGCCTTGGCCCGGTCGGCCGGGAAGGGCTTCATATCGTCGAGGCAGCGCAGGCAGGCGTCGGCGAACTCGCGCGGGAAGGAGCCGGGTGAGGACGCGATGAGCTGGCCCAGCTTCACGAACAGCGGGCCGAGATGCTCGAAACCGTCCACCATGCCGTCGGCCATGGCGCGCTTGCGCCGCGCGGGCCGCAGGCCGTCGCGGACCACGCGCTTGAGAATCGAGCCGCCGAGCACGGTGCCGATGGTGACGGTGCGCTTGACCTCGGAGAACCGGAAGGTATCCAGGTTCGGGCGGATCACCTCGTACGGATGTGCCGCCGCCTCGCCGACCACGTGATCACCTACCACTACCGCACTCACCGTCGTAGCCGCCCCTTGCTCTCGTTCGGATCCGGCGCTCGCCGCCGCTACTCGTGTTTCGCACCGAAGTGTACGACCGGATGGCCCCTGCCGACCGGTCGGCAGGCCGCAACCGCACACGATCACTGGTTCGGCACGGGTGCGGCACTGTACCGTGGGCGGTCGGTAGCCGCGATCCGGCACGCCGACAGTGACCGGTTCTGGTCGCTGACCTGATGGTGGAAGGGCAAGACCGAGGTATGACGGGCACACAGGAGAAGCTCGCGGAACTGCGCAAGCTCCTGGAGATCGCCGAAGAACCGGCCGGTGAGGCCGCGATCGAAAAGCGTAGGAAGAAAGGCATTCCCAGCGCCCGAGAACGGGTGGGCATGCTCCTGGACCCCGGGACCTTCGTGGAACTGGGTGCGCTGGTTCGGCAGCCCGGCGTCGCGAACGCCACCTACGGCGACGGCGTGGTGACCGGACGCGGCTATATCGACGGCCGTCCGGTGGTGGTGATCTCCCACGATCAGACCGTGTACGGCGGATCGGTGAGCGAGATGTTCGGCCGCAAGGTGCGCGCCGCCATGGACTTCGCCTACAACAACGCCTGCCCCGTGGTGTGCATCAACGACTCCGGTGGAGCCCGCATCCAGGACGGCGTGGCCTCGCTGGCCTGGTACGCCATCATGTGCCGCCTGCAGGAGGATCTGTCCGGGTACGTGCCCATGGTGGCCGTCATGCTCGGCAAGTGCGCCGCCGGGTCGGTCTACGGACCGATCAATATGGATGTGCTGGTGGCGACCGAGGACTCGTACATGTTCGTGACGGGCCCGGAGGTCATCAAGGCCGTGACCGGCTCGTCGGTGACCGCCGAGGAGCTCGGCGGCGCGCGGGCCCTGGAGCAGAACGGCACCGTGCACCACGTCGCCGCGACCGAGGCCGACGCCTTCGCCTGGGTGCGCGACTACCTGGGCTACCTGCCGACCAGCTGCCTGGAGCAGCCGCCGATCGTGAATCCGGGCCTGGAGCCCGAGCTCACCGATACCGACCGCGAACTGGACCGGATCATCCCGGACTCCGACAAGGTCGGCTACGACATGCACGACATTCTGCTGCGCATCTTCGACGACGGTGAGTTCCACGAGATCAGCGCCAAGACCTCGGCCAATCTCATCACCGGTTTCGCCCGCGTCGACGGCCGACCGGTCGGCGTGATCGCCAACCAGCCGCTGGTGCTGGGCGGCGCGCTGGACGCGGCCTGCTCGGACAAGGCGGCGCATTTCATCCGGCTGTGCGACGCGTTCGGTCTGCCGCTGGTGTACGTGGTCGACACCCCGGGCGTGCTGCCCGGAGTGGACGAGGAGCGCAACCACGTCATCAAGCGCGGCGGACGCATGTTCCGCGCTCTCATCGAGGCCACGGTGCCGATCGTGACCGTGGTGACCCGCAAGGCGTACGGCGGCGGGTACGCGGTGATGGGCTGCAAGCAGCTGGGCGCGGACATCAGCCTGGCCTGGCCGACCGCGCGGCTGGCGGTCATGGGTGCGGAGTCCATGGTGTCCATCGTGGGCCGCCGCCAGCTGGCCGCCGCCCCGGAGGATCAGCGCGACGCGATCAAGCAGCAGATGATCGACTTCTACAACGCCACCGTGGCGACGCCGTGGACGGCGGCGGAGCGGGGTTACATCGACGCGGTGATCGAACCGTCGAGCACGCGCCTGGAGATCCGCAGGGCGCTGCGGCTGCTGCGCGACAAGGGCGCGGTGCGCAAGCCCAATCCGCGCAAGCACAATCTGTACCCGATGTGAGTCGAGGTCGCGCCGCCCCGGCCGGATGCGGCCGGGGCGGGCCGTGGTCGGCCGGTCCGAGCCCGGTCGGGGCGGACGGCGTCAGCACTCGCTGACCGCGGGATGGCCGCGCAGCCGCTCGTCGAGCCACAGCACGGCCTCGGGATAGCCGGTGAGCGCGGCGACGATGTGTTCGCCGAAAACGCTGCGGTACACCACGTTCGCGCCCAGCGCGCACTGCTCGCGGACCAGGTCGCGCGCCCCCCGCACCGGCACCCAGAACTCCTGCTCACCGTGGTAGACGAACAGCGGCACCGGTGATCTCCGGCTCTCCAGGCGGGTGATGCGGTAGATGTCGCGGGCCAGGTCGCTGTGCAGCGGGTCGGGGATGTTCGCGGCGATGTCCATGGGCAGCAGGAAGACGCCCGGGAGCGCGAAGACGTCCACGCACTGATTCTTCATGAACGAGATCCCCACCCAGCGCGCGAGATTGTTCATGCGCGCGAGGATCTCGGGCCGTTCCCGCCCGACGGCGAAGGTCGCCCCAAGGAACACCCCGGACGCGAGATTGGCGTTCATGCTCCGGGCGAGGATCTCGTAGTCCACCGGCACGCCCCCGAGCGCCGCCCCGACCACCACCTCCGCCAGCTCCGGCGCGTACTCGCCCATGAGCTTGGCCGCCGCGTTGGTGGCGATCGCTCCGCCGGAGTATCCGATCATCCCGAACCGGCTGTCACCGAACTCGCCCGACAGCCACCCCCGTACCGCGCGCATGGCGTCGAGTACCGCGTGCCCGGCCACGTACGGCTCCGCGTACGCCATGCGCGGCCCCTCGTGATCGGGGATGAGCACCGCGTATCCGCGGGCCAGGGCCAGCTGGGTGGTGGGCGGGACGAACTCCGAGAGGTTCGTCTTGAAGCTGATCCCGTGTGTCAGGGTGTAACTCGGGCTGCAATCACGGCCGAGCCCGTTGATCGGCACGTTGTTCACCACGATCGGGCGGTCGCCGTCCCCCGTCCACGCCGCCCGCGGGATCACCAGGGACGCCACGGCATAGGACGGCAGCCCACGCGAATCGGTGGTGCGGTACTTGAGCTGGAGCACCTGCCGCACCGGGAGCAGCAGCAGCGGCGCGGCCGTCGCGCTGACGTCGCGCCACGCGACGAGCGCGCCGGGGGCGAACTCGTCGAGCCGCTCGGGCCAGTGGTCGATGAACGGATCGCCGATGGGGTCCGGCAGCACCGCCGCGCGCAGCGCCGCCAGCTCCGGCGACAGTCCGCCGCCGTCCACCAGCGGGGTCGACGGGGCGGGAGGCAGCACCGGGGCGGGTACGACCCGGTCGATCCACTCGTGTGGACCGGGCAACCGGAAGCCGGGGACCGGGGGTGCAGGTGCCGGAGGTGTCGGGGGTCCGAGCACCGGCTCCGCCGCCACCGGCTTCCCGCCGTACAGCTGCCCGGCAAGGGTGGCGCACCCGACGACCAGGGCGGCAACGACCATTCGCGCACAACGGCTCACACCAGACCCCCACGCGTCTACGCTCGACCCTCTCGGCCCCGACGGCCGGGCATCTGAAGGCTAACGGCGCGACCGGGCGCGACACGGCCGTGCGGACGCCTCGAAGCCACATCGAGACCGGGCCGCAGCCGGGCCGCAATGCGACCCGCCCGGCGTCCCGCCGGGCATCGTGCGATCTCGCGATTGCCCGGGGGATGCGCGGGTATGTCCCCGATATGGTCGGGACGAGTCTCCGGGAATCGGTCGGCCGCGTCGGCCCGCACCGAGCACGGCCCCGCTCGCGGCGACCAACCGGCCACGAATTGCACAGCAACGCTGCGCGGCAACCGCGCCGAGGACACCCTCGACGAGCACCAGGACGAGCAGAGGGAGAGGCCGTGATGACCGAACCGATTCCCCCGCGACCGGAACCCGTTCCGCCCCAACCGAATCCGGATCCGATCCCACCGACGCCCGAACCCCGGCCACTGCCCGAGCCGGAACCGCTGCCCTACCCGCCACACCCGGAGCCGACGCCCCCGTTCCCGGAGCCCGAGCGGCCGTATCCGGGGAAACCGGAACCCAAACCCCCGTATCCGGGCAAGCCGGAACCGAAACCCCCGTATCCGGGGAAACCCGAACCGAAACCCCCGTATCCGGGCAATCCCGATCCGAGCCCGTCGGATCCCACCCGTCCGACGAGCCCGCCCGAGTTCGACTGAGGTTTCGGTTCGGCCGAGGCTTCGCGGCTCAGTCCCGCAACGCCTGCTCGCGCAGCGTGGTCAGTGTCCTGGCGAGAATGCGCGAGACATGCATCTGCGAGATGCCCAGCCGCTCGGCGATCTGGGCCTGCGTCTTGGCTTCGAAGAAGCGCATGATGAGCACGCGCTGTTCGCGATCGGGCAGTTCGGCGATCAGCGGCCGCACCGCCAGGTACTCGTCCACCCGGTCGTAGCGCGGCTCCTCGTCGCCGAGCACCTCCATCAGCGACAGCGGCGTGTTCTCGCCGTCGTCGCCGGTGACGGCGTCCAGGGAGGAGAGCTGGTACGCATTGCCCGCGATGAGGGCTTGGGTGACCTCCACCAGGTCGACGCCGAGCTTGTCGGCGATCTCGCGGGCCTTGGGCATCCGGCCCAGCCGCTGGGCGAGCTCGTCGATGGTGCCGCCGATGCTCAGCTGAATCTCCTTGGTGCGCCGGGGTACCCGCACCGCCCAGGTGTTGTCGCGGAAGTGGCGGCGCACCTCACCCATGATGGTCGGCACCGCGAAGGACAGGAAGGAGGATCCGCGCGTCACGTCGAAGCGGTCCACCGCCTGCACCAGCCCGACCCGCGCCACCTGCAACAGATCGTCGAAACTCTCACCGCGCCCGGAGAATCTGCGCGCGATGTGGTCGGCCAGCGGCATACAGCGACCGATCAGCTTCTCGCGCACCGCCTCCCGCCGCGGGTCGGCCGGATCGACGGCGGCCAACTCCTCGAACATCGGCTCGATATTGTCGTAGCTGTCGCCGCGGCTGCGCGATCTCGCGCCAGGTCGACGGCGTCGAACATCACCCGACATCCGCTTCCCCCCGCAGTCGGCTGAACTCCACGGTGGTCGGGTAGCCGCCTGCCTTGTCGTCGAACGTACCGCGGTGTGCCTCAATGGTTTCGGTGAGGGTTTCCAGCACGTGCCAGCCGAAGCCGCCCTCGTCGAAGGTGTCGGCGTCGGCGGTGACGGCGCACACCCGCACCCGCATCCGCTCCCGGTCGTAGTCGAAGTCACAGTCGATGGCGCTGCCCGGCACCGCCGCGATGATCAGCGAAGTCGCCACCTCGTCCAGGGCCACCCGGATATCGGTCACCTCGTCGAGCGCGAAATCCGCGATCAGGGCAACCGTCTCCGCCAACGCCCGCAGCATGGTGAGCTGTCCGAGGTCCGCCGGTACCCGGATGCCGATCGCGGTGGTGTCCGTCGCCGCCCGAGAAATCCATTCAGTCATGCGCCTCTCCGCCTGTCCATCGCCGAGCCATCCCGCGAAAGCCCGCTGGACTCGGCCATTACCCCATCCGTTCCGCTCCATCATCACCGAACACTCGCCGATTCGGCGGACGGCGATCGGCACGCGACGGTCGCGAAGAGGTACCGGGAAGATGCGCGGCATATCGGGGCCGTCGACGCTGTCACGGGTCGGCCTTCCTTCCGAGGGCGTGTCCGCTACAGCACGTACCCGGTCCGCACCACCTGAAACCCGGCGGTTCCCCGGCTAGCGCTCCTCGAACCGCTCGTGCGCGGTGAGCAGCAGCGAACGCCGGGTGAGCAGCCGGAACGCCTGGTCGATCATGCCTCCAGCGCGGCTCGAACCGATGGGTAGAGGTGGCAGCGCGGACCCACTCCGGTCACCTCGAGCACGCGCTCCACCTCCCGGCGCGTGGCCACCACGCGCAACTCGACGCCGCTCGCGGCGGCGTCCTCGGTGGCCCCGGCCAGTCGCAGGGCACCGCCGATACTCAGGAAGCGGGTTTGCCGGAAATCGATGACCACAGCCCGGGAACCGGATGTCACGGCACGATCCAACGCTTCGGAGAACTCGGGGAGGATGGCGGCATCCAATTCCCCTTCGACCCGCACGATCGCACACCCGCGCTGGTGATCGTGCGCCGACGGCGGCCGATGGTCGGAACGGTCGCGGGGCGATCGTTCGAGTGGGGAGGCGGCATCGGCGCGGCGCTGGAGTACGGCTATGGCAGACATGTGACTAGACCTCCCATGTCAGGGGGATATTCCAGTTCTGCGCGGAGGCCCCTCGGCAATGAGGCCGGATGACATGCGAGGCGGGCGTACTACGCGCCCGACGCTCGGTCCTCCGCGAGCGGTCCCGTGCTCGAACCGGGTCGGCTGTAGTCTCAACCTGGTCACATTCTGTCACGCCACCGCGGATATGTCACCGCCTCACCGGCCTTCGGTCCCTCGCGAGTGTGCGCCGCACCCGACGAATGGTCGGCGGAATTACGGGTACAGGCGCTGTATGGAACTACTCGTGATCATCGGATTGGCGGTGTTGGTGGGCGTGGTGCTGCTGCGCCGCAAGCTCACCGGACAGCGCCCGTCCGATCCGGAAGTGCCCGGCAACGACGGTCGGTGAGCGGTCCGGCCCGCACCGACGAAGCGATTCGCCCGCGAATTCTCGCCGGGCGAATCGTCGTCTATTCGTCAGTGTGAACTGCTACGGCAGTCAGCGGTCGTCCTGTCCCCGCTGATATGCCTGCTGACGCTTCTCTTCCACCGCGGCCTTGCCGCGTTCCTTCTCGGCTTCCGCTTCCTTGCGGGCCGCGTCACGCTGCGACTCGGCACGGTCCTGCTGTGCCCTGCCCTCGTCGCGCAGGTCCTCGTTGCCGAAGACCGTGCCAGCGGCCTCCTTGGCCTTGCCTTTGACATCTTCGACGGTGCCCTCGACACCTTCGCGGAATCCGCCCTTATCGTGCTCGGACAAGACATTCACCTCCAGAATGTCGGTATCGATCACTGACAGTCCGGCGGTACCCGGTACCACCGGTTCGAAACACCGACACGTCGAAAGTCATTGGCGCCCAGGATATTCGGATCGATAGTCGGCCTCCCGCCCGCGCCGGTACCACGGATAGACGCCCCAGACCAGCGCGAACAGCACGGCGAAACAGCAGCCGGCGATCACCCCGGCGATGGTGCCGATCACCACCGCGAAGATCAGCACGGCGACGCCCGACAGCGCCACACCGAGCAGCACCAATCCGACCAGATCGAATATATGCGCGGCCCGCACCACCTCGTCGAGTCGGCGGCGGCGAAACAGCAGCCGATGGGTGGAGACCGGGGCCACCAGGAACACCGTCGCGACAATGGATGCCGTCACGGTCACCAGATACAGCCAGCGCATCGGATCGGATAATTCGTCGAACCGCGATTGAAACGGCAGTATCAACAGAAATCCGGTGAGCAGCTGGACCCCGGTCTGGACGATGCGCGCCTCCTGCACCAGGCTGTTCCAATTCCGGTCGAGCCGTTGCGCCTCGGTTTCCCCCCGTGCTTCCCAATTCCACATGTGCTCGTCGTTCACCACTTACTGCCGGACGCCTCCGGCGCTTCGCGGCCCCCGGGCCCGGCGGCGCGCGCGCTCGTTGTATTTGCGAATCGCGTCCACGAGTTGATCCTTGGTCATCTTCGAACGACCGGAGATCTCCAATCGCGAGGCGATCTCCCGCAGATGCTGTTCGGAGGCATTGGCGTCCACCCCCTCGGCGGTCTCCCCGCGCGGGTTCGGCCCGCCGTGCTCGGCCCGCTCGTCCGAGGGTCCCCGGCGCTGTTTGGCCTCCCAGTGATCGCCCACCTTCTCGTAGGAGTGCTTCAGCGCGGCATAGGCGACACGGTGCGCGCGCTGCTCACTGCCGTACTGCTCCAACGCCGGATCGTGTGCCTCGGCGAAGATCTCTCGGGCATGTTTGTCGGAGCGACGCAGCGTACCGGGCAGCTCCGAACTCTTGGGTTCCCGCGCCTATCGGTCTTGGGCATGGTCACGGCCTCCTTTCGTACCGTCGCCATACCCCGCGCCGTCCCGGCCAATCACGCGGTCACGCCGGTTGACGAGGAGGAGCGCGGCAGTCCGGACCGTATGACGTCGATGTGGTTGCACGATGCCCGTCGGGGTGTGCACCGCCTTCGGCGCCACACACCGGGGGTCCGCGGTATGCCCGCATCTGGGCGGCATCCTCACCTGGAACGACGCCGAGATGTCCTGGGACTGCCCGCTGCACGGGTCGCGCTTCCGGCACGACGGCACGCTGCTCGAAGGTCCCGCCACCCGTTCGCTGCGCGCCGCCGACGAGCCCCGCGACCATGATTGACCGCACGTCTCCCGGGTAGGTCCCGAATATGGTCGTCGCCCTGAACCGCCTGCTCGACACGCTCACGCGCGTGGTGAACACCCTGTTGGAGGACGGGGTGCCGTTCGCCGTCGCGGGTGGCTGCGCGGTGTACGCGCGCGGCGGACCGGCCACCGACCACGATGTCGACATCTTCGTCAAGCCCGCCGACGCCGAACGCGCCCGCACCGCCCTCACGAATGTCGGGCTGCGGCCGGTCGATCCGGCGGAGGACTGGCTCACCAAGGTCTACGACGGCGACACCCTGGTCGACATCATCTACCGACCCAACTATCGCACCGTCACCGACGAGATGCTCGCCCGCGCCGCCTGGATGCGGGTGGGACCCACCGCCGCACCCGTGGTCAGCGGCACCGACCTGATGGTCGACAAGCTCATGGTGCTCGATCCGCACCGCTTGGACTTCACCCGGCTGCTGGTCATCGCCCGCGATCTGCGCGAGCAGGTGGACTGGGGCCGGGTGCGCGCGGAGACGGGCATGTCGCCGTACGCGCGGGCCTTCCTGGGCCTGCTCGACGACCTGGGTATCAGCCACGATCGAGAGGGTGAGTCCATGAACGGCAATTCCGCGGGAGAGGACCTGCTGCCGCAGTATCTGGTGGCGAATCTGCGCCGCGCCTTCGCCGAGGATCCGCGCACCGCGGAACTCGGTGTGCAGGTGACCATTCGGGGCAGCGTCGTGGTGCTCAGCGGTGAGGTGGCCAGCGCCGAGCGCCGCCGCGAACTGGAGACCGTGGTGCGCGAGCACGCACCGAAACTGCGGGTGCACAACGATGTCCGGATATCGGACCCGGTGGTGCCCGCCGAACCCGAGGAGCTGACCTGAGTACCGCACCGGACGCCGCCGTCGCGGAGCGCCCGTATCTGCGCATCGCGGCCGTCGGTGACGTGCACCTGGGTGCCGACGCCGCGGGCTCGCTCACGCCCGCGCTGCGCGAGCTGCCCGCCCACGCCGATGTGCTGCTGCTGGCCGGCGACCTCACCCGGCACGGCACCGTGGACGAGGCCCGGGTGGTGGCGGCCGAGTTCGGCGAGGTGGGCGTGCCGGTCGTCGCGGTGCTGGGCAATCACGACCATCACAGCGACGCCCAGGACGAGATCGCCACGCTGCTCGACGACAACGGCATCACCGTGCTGGAGGGCAGCGCCACCACCGTCACCGTCGGCGGGCACACCATCGGGATCGCCGGAACCAAGGGCTTCGGCGGCGGATTCGCGGGCAAGTGCGCGAGCGTCTTCGGCGAGCGACAGATGCGCGATTTCGCCTCGCACACCGTGGAGCTCGCGCAGTCCCTGCGCGCCGCGCTGGCCGGACTGGACACCGATGTGACCGTCGCCCTCACCCACTACTCCCCCGTCAGCGACACCCTGCACGGCGAACCGCGCGAGATCTACCCGTTCCTGGGCTCCTATCTGCTGGGTGAGGCCATCGACGACTGCGGCGCGGACCTCGCCGTGCACGGGCACGCCCATGCCGGCTACGAGCGCGGCACCACACCGGGGGGCATCCGGGTGCGCAATGTGGCCGCGCCGGTGATCCGCGCGGCCTTCGCGGTGTACGACCTGCGTCCGGTGTGCGACTGATCGAATCCGTTTCGCCGCAGGCGAGCAGGGCATCCGACCGGTATGAGGGACGCCTCGACCGAACCCCGGCCCCTGACCGTGCTGCTCTGGGATGTGCACGGGCCCTGGACGAGAGCCTTCGTCCAGGGCGGGCACCGCTATCGCGTGATCGACTCCCCCACCGACGATCTCGGCGACGTCGACCCGGATATCGTCGTGCTGCAACGCCCCCGGGAAATCGAGCTCGCCGAGGAGTTGCTGGACCGTCGACCGGGACGCGATCTGCCCGCCCTGTACGTGGAGCACGAGACCCCGCGCGAGCACGCGGCGCTGTCCCGCCATCCGCTGGCCGACCGCACCGACATCCCGCTGGTGCACATCACCGACTTCAACCGGCTGATGTGGGACAACGGCCGCTGTCCGACCCACGTGGTGCCACACGGCGTGATCGATCCCGGCTACCGGTACCTCGGGGCGCTGCCCCGGGCCGCCACCATCGTCAACGATCCGGTGGGGCGCTGGCGGATCGCGGGCGCGGACCTGCTGGCCGGGCTCGGCGACGCCGCGCCGATCGACGTGTACGGCACCGGCACCGAACGGCTGCACCACCGGCTCGGCCGCGACGAGGACACCGTTACCGGGCACGGCGACCTGGAACAGTCCCGGCTGCACGACGAGCTGGCGCTGCGGCGGGTGTTCGTGCACACCCCGCGCTGGACCTCGCTCGGAGTATCGGTCATCGAGGCCATGTACCTGGGCATGCCGATCGTCGCCGTCGGCACCACCGAGGCGTCGGCCGGGGTACCCGCCGAGGCCGGGGTGGTGTCCACCGACCCCGACATCCTCGCCGAGGCGGTGCGGCAGTTCGTGCACGAACCGCTGTTCGCCGAGCTCACCGGCAAGGCCGCCCGGCACTGGGCGCAGGCGAATTTCGCGCTGTCGGATTTCCTCCGGCGCTGGGACCGGCTGCTGCGGGACCGGGCGTCGTGATCGTCACTCCCGGCGATTGGCCGGGACCGCCCCGGGTATCCACGCGATAGCACCCCGACCGACAGCACAGGAGGCCAGCCATCATGCCTGCCGGAAACGAGTCGCCCGACATCCACGGTCAACCGTCCGGACCCCTCCCGGACTCCGATGCTCCGCCCGTCACGGGCTCTGATACTCCGCCCGTCACGGGCTCTGATACTCCGCCCGTCCCGGGCTCCGGCGTTCCGGAGCAGCGCGGACAGGGCGGCTACGACCCCGATATCACCCACACCACCAGACACCACGCCGGTGAATCCATCCAGAACTCACGCAACTGGCCGGGTCTGATCCTCATCGCGCTCGGCCTCATCGCCCTCGCGGGGACGCTGACCGCCGCCGCGTACGGCTTCCCCGGCTGGGCCGTCGCCGCCGGGGTGATCGCGGTGCTGTGCCTGGGCTTCGGCATCGGCGCGGTCACCGCCGAACACCGCCGGGTCAAGTCGCGCGAAGGGTTGCGACTGTCCGACCCGCAGGGGCACTGACGGGAGCGGCCATGCCGGAGATGTCCCGCACTGCCGGAACCCGGCGGTCCTGCACTGCCGGAACCCGGCGGCGCGCGGCCCTGCTGGCCGGGGCGGCGCTCCTGCTGACCGCCTGCTCCGATTCCACCGAGACCACCGTGCCCGGTGATTCCGCGCCCCCGCGCAGTCCGGTGATCAGCTCACCGGGCGTGCTCGTGGTCTCCGACGCCGCCGCCGACCGGTTGTGCGACATGATGCGCGGCGACATCCCCGGCTGGCGCGACCAGGGCCTGGATCTGGGCCGGGTGGCGTTCAACGGCACGGTGCACAGCTGGGCACTGCGAAACAGCGGCGTGAACGCCGCCGTCGTCGACAATCGGGGCGTCGTCGACCAGATCACCGCCGCGCGCTGTCCGGACGTCCGAGCGGATGCGCTGCGGGTCCTCCAGATCGAGAGCTTGGCCGAAGGATTGGCGGGATTCTGATGTACACATACCGTATCGCGGGCGCGGCCGTCGCCGCCGTCGCACTGCTTACCGCGGGCTGCGGGAGGCCGAGGAGATCGTGAGCAAAGGCGGTGACACGCCGTGCAGTGAATTCGTCGCACAGGACGGTGAAAAGCAGCGCGTGACCGTCCGCAAATTCCTGGAACAAGAACAGAGTTCACCGCCGAACCCGCCGCTGACACCGTCGATGCGGCCATAGTCGGCATCAAGCTCATGTGTCAGGCTCGAGCCAATCCCGAAACCCCCGTCAAGGAGGCCGACCTCACCGGGATTTTCGTCCCGAAGTAACTTCGAGAATGATCTCTCGCAAACCTTTGGCATACTGAAATGCCTGCTCCCCCTGCATATTCGAGGTTGCAGATGTACTTGCATCTGTGCGGAGCAGGGTCCTAGACTCATGCCTGTAAGGCAAACAGGGGACTACCAGACAGCCGTGCGGTGAATGGTCGGCGATTCTTCGCCGACGATTAGCCGGCGGCCTGGCGTCAGGGGCGTTCGCATGAATCAGCCAATCAACCTCAGCCGACTCGGGTTCGCCGACAACGGTCGGCAGGAACAGCACTATTCCCGCGAGACGGCAACGGCATTCGTGATCGACAAGGTCGAATCCACCGGAGCGGCCACTCGGTACGATTTCGATATCGAGCGCATCGTCACCACGGCACACGCGATGGTGAACGATTGGGATCTACACCTGATGCAGCCGGAGGCATTCTGGCGCATCGCCTCGAGCTTCATCCGGCAGTAGATCCCGGCTCGCATGCCGCAGGGTTCGACCCGCTCCGGGTCAGGCCCGAACACGCCGGAGGGGCCGCCACCCAGGTGACGACCCCTTCCGGCGTGAGCCGTGTTCTGTGAGGTCCGGGTCTCACAGACTTTCGATGATTTCCAGCAGCTTCGCCCGCGACCGTTCCGGCGCCTCGGCCTGCACGCTCAGCTGGTCCATGACCTGCCGGTACAGCTCCAGATCCTGACGGCGATCCAGATAGAGAGCGCTGGTCAACTGCT
The DNA here is from genome assembly GCF_030767025.1 of Nocardia sp. CC227C. Classification (GTDB taxonomy): domain Bacteria; phylum Actinomycetota; class Actinomycetes; order Mycobacteriales; family Mycobacteriaceae; genus Nocardia. The sequence goes on from NZ_JASITE010000009.1 coordinate 43,697, forward strand.
CCAGATAGACGATGTCCGGGAGTTCGGGCTCGGCGAAGCGGAGCATGGTGAACGAGCTGCCCGCGGCCGCGTGGCCGCCAGCGGTGTAGGGCAACACCTGAATGGTGATATTGGGCAGCTTCGACATCTCCACCAGATGCTCGATCTGCTCGGCCAGCACCTTCTCGCCGCCCACGGGACGATGGAGCACCGCCTCGTCCAGCACCGCCCAGAAGCTGGGTGCGCCCGGCGCGGTCAGCAGCTCCTGCCGACGGCGGCGCAGCGAGACCCGGCGCTCGGCATCGGCGTCGTGCCCGAGCGCCACCACCGAGCGGGCGTAGTCCGGGGTCTGCAACAACCCCGGCACCAGCTGGCCCTCGTAGGTACGAATGCTCTTGGCCGCGTGCTCGAGTCCGAGATAGGTCTCGAACCAGGGCGGCAGCAGATCTCCGAAGCGATGCCACCAGCCGGGCTGATTCGCCTTGCGCACCAGATCCAGGAACGCCTCGCGCTCGTCGGGATCGTCGACGCCGTAGAGCGTCAACAGATCCCGAACGTCGCGTTCCTTGAATCCGGTCCGCCCGAGTTCCAGGCGGCTGATCTTCGCGTGCGAGCCGCGGATGTGATCACCCGCGGCTTCACGCGTGATGTTGTTCGCCTCGCGCAACTTGCGCAGCTGACCCCCGACGGCGATGCGCAGGGCAGTCGGGCCACGCTCGGCGACAGTGGAATCCACCCGACCGTGTACAGCCGATTCTGCGATCATTGGGTCTCACTCCGATGCTCGGGTTATGCCGGCAGTGGACCACAACCCATCGTCGCGAACCACCGCGCCGATTGCCAATGCTACCTTTCAGCGCGCCAAATCGTCGAACTCTCCGCTCTTCGCGCCGCGCAGGAACGCATCGATCTCGGGGCGGGTGTACACCAGCACCGAGCCCAGCGGGTCACGCGAGTTCCGCATGGCCACCAGACCGTTGGACAGTTCCGCCACTTCCACGCAGTTTCCGCTCGGATTGCTGAAAGTGCTCTTGCGCCAAGCGAGTTCCGAGGGATCGATCCGGGTTGCCGATGTGCGTGTCATTTCCGACTCCTTGCCAAGTACCGCCCGCAGACGGTGTGCCCAGTACTTGCAAACGTTCGATCAGATGTTCTTACAGTTGCAACCGCAACCAGAACGATAGCACGCAGATTGCTCGCAAACGATCCCTTCGGCGTTCCTGACCCTTTGCAACACAACAGCTTTGATCTTGGTGAAGCCCACGCACTGCGAAGTTGCAAACCGAAACAGTCATTAACGACTGGTCGGTACGTTTAATCCCCGGGGTGAATCCTCCGTCCGGCAAGTCCGGATTTGCCCAATCTTGTACTGTCACTGGGCAGATCAGCATCCGTTCGCGTGCGCACTCTCGTCGAGGAGAACCTCATGTCCGAAACCGATCCCGCGATCCGAACCGACATCCCCCACTCCGCACGGATCTGGAACTATTGGATGGGCGGCAAGGACAATTACGACATCGACCGGGTCGTCGGCGACGCCAGCCTGGAGATCGACCCCGACATCTCCGCCATGGCCGTCCAGTCCCGGCAGTTCCTCATCCGCGCCGTGCGCTTCCTCGCCGGGGAGGTGGGTCTGCGCCAGTTCCTCGATATCGGGACCGGCCTGCCCACCATGCAGAACACCCACGAGGTCGCGCAGGGCATCTCCCCCGAGGCCAAGGTGGTCTACGTCGACAACGACCCGCTGGTGCTCGCGCACGCGCGGGCCCTGCTGACCACCACCACCGAGGAGGGGGTCACCACCTATATCGACGCCGATTTCCACGAACCGGACAACATTCTGACCTCCGCCCGCCAGGTGCTGAATTTCAGCCAACCGGTCGGTGTCATGTTTATGGGGGTACTCGGCCACGCCCGCAGTTACGAGGACATGCGCCATATCGTGCGCACCGTGCTCGAGGCCGTCCCGTCCGGCAGTTATCTGGTGTTCTGGGACGGCACCGTCGACAACCCGAATTACGTGACGCTGTGCCAGGAATACACCAAATCGGGCGGGGTCCCCTACGAGCCCCGCACCCAGGAGCAGCTGGCCGCCGTCTTCGAGGACCTGGAGTTGGTCGAACCCGGCTTCGTTCCCATCACCCGGTGGCGGGTGGACCCGGCACAGGTGGGCTCGATCCAGGATGTGTCCGCGTACGGCGGTGTGGCTCGTAAACCCTGACGCCACAACAACACCGAACCGGACGAAAGCCGCGCAACACCGAGGCTCGATCGTGCAGATGTACTTGCATCTGCACGATCCGCCATTTTAAACTCGTGATGACGAACAGGCCGGAATGCACCGGGTGGTAGTGGAAAGCGCCGAGCCAGCGTCGCCATCCGATATCTCAGCGGCCAGAGGCGTCCCCATGACTCAGATGCTTCAGCATTCCGGTACACCTCGCTCCATCGGGTCCGGAAAAGCTCACTTCACCGATATCAGCGGTGACTGCTCGGTGGAGCCGCGCGCTCTCACCTATCGACAGGCACGGGCCGTGCTGCGCGCCCATGACCAGCACTTCGCCTGCCGACAGTATCTCGCCGCGGTGGCCTTCCTCTCCGCGGACTGCGACGACGACTGACCGCGGCACCACGCGGTCGGCGGGATTTCTTGCGTACCAGCGCATGCGGCGGGTACCCCCGAAAGAGGGAACGAACGCCAGTGGAACGAGCGCCGAGATGATAGTGACTGTCGCACAGGATTTGATCACCGCCGACCTGTACGCACAGGTCTTCAATCCCACGCCGGAGACACCGCCGGTGGCGGACAAGCTGCTCAAGCTGGTCCGCTACTTCACTTGGTTCGTGCTCCTGGCCGGAACCCTCGCGATCATCTACGCGGGCGGTAAGTTCGCCTGGGAGAAATGGCAGGGCGGGCCGCTCGAATCACCCAAGCGGGTGGCGGCCGCGCTCGTGGGCGGCATCGTCGCCACCAGCGCGGGCACCATCATGAACGCCGCCATCGGACAGTAATCGCAAGCGGCTCGCCGCATTTCCGGCATTTCCGGCATCCGGGAATTCTCGTCCCAGACAACGAGACCGGGCGTTATGCGGTGGCGGCGTGCCGCACCGAGCCCTCGGCCGCGGCGGTGTCCACACCGACCAGTTCGACGAACTTCGCCACCACCTTCTGGTGGTACATCCCGAACAGGTCCTCGAACAGCGCCAACTGCGCCTCGCTGGGTCCACCGTCGGAATCCCACACCGCCACCAGCGCCCGCCAGACCAGCACATGCAGGTCCGGAGAGGCCGCGAAGTACGCCTGCACCGCCTCCGGCACCTCCAGGACCATATCGCCGATGGAGTTCAGTACGGCGCGCTGCATGGTGTGGCCGAGGGCGGTCTGCAACCGGCGCAGCAGTGCGAGCTCGATGGTGAGCATCCGCCGCGGATCCGGATCCTTGCTGCGCGCAATGGATTCCAGCTCGTCGATCTCGGCCTTGAGCACGGCCGGATCGATGCGACGCTCCCCCTCGGTGTAGTCGAGCAGGGTGTCGAGCACGATGGCGCGCTCCTCGTCGACAATGCTGCCGAACATCTCCAGGGCGACCTCCGGCATGGGCATGGACAGCCGGAACAGGCGGCGGTACACCTCCACCCCGCCCTCGGTGCGCACATCCCGAATCGTGAATCCCTTGCCGCGGTGGGCATCGACGAAGCCATAGGACTCCAGGCGTCCCAGAATCAGCTGTGCCGTCGCACGATTCATCTTGAACTCGTCCGCGACCTGCCGGACGGACGGCATCAGCTCGCCGGGGGCGTACTGCCCGAACGCGACGCGCCGCGCGAGCTCATCCGCGACGTCCGCGACGACCGTCCGCTCTCCCATCTTGGCACCTTCCATACCCGTATTACGTCCCAGACAGCTTAAGTGTTAACCGGGCAAACCGCACATGCGTGCGGAATCGCGGGATTTGCCGAGAATCGCCTCGTGGTGTGGCGATCGCGCGGCTCGACGGGCGGTGCGGCGACGCGCCGGAAATTCGCTCACACCCCGTCGGTGAGTGCCCCCGCCCACCGGCGCGACCACGCCCACAGCGGCTCCAGCGCGGTCGCGAGTTCCCGCCCGGCCGCGGTCAACTCGTAGCTCCGATCGGTTTGCTTGACCACCGCGCCCGCGCTCTGCAGCCGCTGCAATCGCACCGAGAGCATGCTCGACGAGCAGTTGCCCATCCGGCGGCGCAGCTCCAGAAATCCGAGCGGTCCGGGCTCGAGTTCCCACAACACCCGCAGCACCCAGCGCTGCCCTACCAGATCCATCACCGCGAGCAGGGGCAGATCCGCGGCATCGGCGCGGCTGGCGGCGGGAGGTTCGCTTGCGCTTCTCATTCAGAAGCAGGATAGTGATTCTGAATCAGAAGCATTGGTGCGGGGGCCCATTATGACGGGACGGAGTGGCTTGTGAGCCGAATTGTGTTGATCACCGGGGCTTCCCGGGGCATCGGCGCCGAAACGGCCCGGGTGCTCGGGGCACGCGGCGATCACGTGGTGATCAACTACCGGGAGAAACGGCGGCGCGCCGAGGCGGTCGCCGCGGCGATCGTGGCGGCGGGCGGCAGCGCGTCGACGGCGGCGGCCGACATCACCGATGCCGAGGCGGCGGCGGGACTCATCGACGGGGTGGCCGCGGAGTTCGGGCGGCTGGATGTGCTGGTGCTCAATGCCTCCGGCGGATTGGAGCACGGCGCGGCGGCCGACTACGCCATGGCCGTCAATCGCGACGCGCAGCTGCGGCTGACACGGCTGGCACTGCCGCGGCTGCGGGCCGGCGGCCGCGTCGTCTTCGTCACCAGCCATCAGGCGCACTTCTCCGAGACCCGCCCGGTACCCGGCGGATACGAGCCCATCGCGCGCAGCAAGCTGGCCGGGGAGCGGGCACTGCGCGACTTGGGCGGCGAATTCTCCCGGCGGGGAATCGATTTCGTGGTGGTATCCGGGGATATGATCGACGGCACCATGATCGTGCGGCTGCTCGAGCGCCGCGACCCGGACGCCGTCGCCGACCGCCGCGACCACGGCGCACTGCCGACGGTGGCGGAGTTCGCCACCGCCGTCGCCGACGCCACCACGGTGGCCGCCGAACCCGGCCACACCGTCTACGTGGGCGGCACGGACTTCCTGAATCCGGTGCGGACTTCCTGAACCCCTGGTTGCGCGACACCCGCGTCCGACAGCGTGGCGAGCGCTGGCGGCGGTACCGGTGGCACTCGGCTTCGGCCTCGCCACCGACGCACGCTGACCCGACCTAGACGGACCGGTCGGTACAGATGCGGGGTGTATCCGGACCGGGAGCGGGAACTCCCCTCATATGGTGAACGACGTCGAGAAGCGGTGGTCGGACCCGAAGATGTTCCGGCATGCGGCCTGGTACGTCGGCGGCGTGGTCGCGCTCACCGCCCTCGCGGTCGCCGTGCTCGAGCTGGCGACCGACCCCTCGCGGGCGGTGCTCGTCTTCGTACCGGGGGCGGTGCTGCTGGTGGGCGGCATCGTCGCCTTCGTGCTCGCGTTCCGGGCCTGGCGGCGGCGCGGGGCGTGGCCGATCTGGCAGGGGGCGGGCTGGTTCCTGTTCACCCTCATGATCGTCTACCTGGCCATCGCGGGCGGCACCGCCTAGTCGAGACACGCGGCACCGCCCAGTCGACGCGTGGCACCACCCCGCCGCCAGCATCAGCGCACCGGACAGCGCGCCGCGCCGTCGGCCGTGCCGTCGTGCTGGTCGTACGGGGTGCCGCGAATTCCGGCGCGCGCGGCGAGCACCCGGGCGACCCGGGTGTTCACATCCCACATCGGGTCGACGCGGTGCGAGCGGCGCAGCATCCGCCGTCGCGCTCCCGGCAGCCGGTCGTCGAGGGCGCGCCAGCGCACCGCGGCGGTGGCCGCGACCCCGGTCAGCTCCCGCCACGGATGGATCGGGACCGCGCGCAGCGGGGTGTCGGCGAGCAGCGCCCGCACCAGGCCCGCACTGCTGTAATACGCGAGCAGGCCCACCAGCGGCGCGGTGGCCAGCGCCCGCGCCCGATCGCCGACGCCGGTGCCCGCGAACGGTTTCGTGGCCGCGCTCGCCATGGTCGCGGTCCACTCCGGTGCGGTGCCCGCGGTCGCCACCATGAAGTCCGCCATCTCCATCCCCTCGCGCGCCGAGCGCGGAATCAGCTCCTCGGCGACCCCGAACACACGGGCGATATAGGCCCAGTAGTGCATGACCGCGTCGAGTTCCTCGGTCCCGCAGCGCCGCCCGTGCACATGGTCGAAGCAGATGGGCGAGATGCCGAAGGTGACCGCGGCCCCCATGGTGGTGGCGTTGGAAATGGGGTTCCCGTGCAGCGCGAAATGCTCGTCACCCCACCGGCGGCGCAGTCCGGCGCGGACCTGCGCGTGCATGAGCCGCACCCGCACGGTATCTGCGAACACCGGTGACCAGCGGTCGAGCGCACCGGGTAGGGTGACGCTGCGGAACCAGTTCGCGGTCTCCAGATTGCGCCGGTACGGGTCGTTGACGAAGCGTCCGGTGGCCCCGGTGGCCGAGGCCACCTCCGCGCCGACGAAGGTGCCCATGAAATCCTGCACCCCCATGGCCAGCTTCCCGGCCAGGGAGACATTGATCCAGCGGCGGCGGCCGTACTCCCACAGTTCGGGATCGAACCAGTCCGGCGGATTGTCCAGCTGTGCGAAGAGATCCACCAGCTCCGGCGGCGGATCGTCCAGGCTGTCGATGCCGTGCGCGAGCGCCTGGTCCAGCAGTGCCCGGCAGCGGGTGTTCCCGATCCGGGCGAAGGCCCGCACCACCGCGTCCATGGGCTCGTCGCCCTGCCACAGGTGATCGGCCATGAGCCGGGTGCGCGGGGTGTCGACCGGTTCCGGCCGGACGTCGATCCACGGTCCGAGCATGGCGCGCCGCGGCCGGTACCACAGCTCCGACGGCACCGCCCGGGGCGGCGGCGGGCGCAGCGGCATGCCGGGCCGGTAGTAGTAGTCGTAGGGATGCGGGCGGATATCGGTCGGTGAGCGCATCATTCAGAACCCCGTGAGCTGCCGGAAGCGAGTGGTGGCGGTGCTGCCGTGGTCGGCGTGGACCGGGCAGTAGTGCTTGGCCTCGCCGCGGTGTTCGGGTGCGGGCCAGAGGATCTCGGGAGCCTCCGGTGGCGCCAGCCAGGCCGGGCGCTTGCCCGCGACGCGGCGGCGACCGGCGCGGATACGCGGGAAGAAGTACTTCACCTCGTCGGGGGTCACCCGATTCATGGCCGAGAGGGCGGCACAGAGCCGATCGAAGACGTACTGGTCGCGTGCGGTCCAGGTGAACCCCATGGTGCGGCGGATGGGCGGATCGCACAGTCCGATGGTGACGAACTGGTAGAACCGCGCGCCGGTGGGGCGAATCACGTTCTCCCACAGCGATTTCGGTATCCACCGCAGCACCGGGAACGGTGGTACGGGCGCGGTGTCGGCGAGGTGGTAGACATCCCGAGCCGCTCGGGTGGGCTCCAGCCCGGTGCTGACCATCTCGTCCCAGTAGCGCTGGAACTCCGGCCAACTGCGCGGCACCACCCGCATGCTCATGCCGTACATCTCGTACCACTGATAGTGCTCGCGCCACAGCTGTTCGCGCTGCTCGGGAGTCAGCCCGCCCATGAACAGCTCGGCGGCGCGCAGCGTCTGCACGAAGAACACGGCGTGCGCCCAGTAGAAAGTGCCGGGATCGAGGGCGTGATAGCGCCGTCCCTGCCCGTCCACGCCTTTGATATCGCGGTGGTAGCCGACGATCTCGCGGGCCGTGCGCCGGGCGCGCGGCCCGTCGAAGACCACCCCGACGATGGGATAGGCGGAGCGCAGCACCCGCTGATAGAACTCGTCGGCGATCTCGGAGTGGAATTCCACCCCGGCGCCCAAGCCCGGGTGCATGTTCTGCACCATGCCGAGGAACAGTCCGGTGGGCGCGAAGTACAGGGAGCCGAAGATCTTCCAGGTCAGCGAGTCCGGGCCGAGCGGTTCGGGCTCGGGACGCGGCTCGTGCTCCACCACATTGTGTAACACCATGACCTACGCTGACACGAATAAACGCTCGCATTCAATTCGCGTCCAGTAGATGAGGCACAACCGTCATGCCACCGAGACGACAGCGACCCGCCACCCCCGCACCACCGCGCAAGACACCCCGCCAGGAGCGGTCGCGGGCCATGGTGCGCCGGATCGTGGACGCCGGGGAGGCGGTGCTCGTCCAGCACGGCTACGACGGGGCGTCCACCAACCGGATCGCGGCGACGGCGGGGATCAGCCCCGGCTCGCTGTACCAGTACTTTCCCGATAAGGACGCCATCGTCTCGGCGGTGATCGAGCGGTATACCGCCGCGGTGGCCGACCGGGTGCGCGCCCACGTCGTCAGCCAGTTGACGATTCCGCCGGAAGTGGGTGTGCCGGAAGCGATCACCGTCCTGCTGGACGCCTTGGGCGACCATCCGGAACTGCTGCGGGCGGTGGTCGAGCAGACGCCGCGGCTGACCTCCGGCACCGCCGTGGTCGCCTTCGAACAGCAGATCGGCGAACTGGCGCGGGTGGCGCTCACGCTGCGGCGCGAGCAGGTGCCCGCGGATGTCGATTTCGATGCCGCCGCCTGGCTGCTGGTGCGCGCCGTGGAGCATCTCACCGTGCGCTATGTGCTCGACCGGCCGCCGATTCCGCGCGACACTTTCCTCGCCGAGATCACCCGCCTGGTGCTGAACTACTTCCGGCCGCGAGCAGAACGCGAGCGGTGATCAGACCGCGCGGCGAACACCTGTGCGGTGGACCGGTCGCGCTACGGCCACTGGTTCGGTGAACCGGCCACACCGCGACCACCGGTTCGGGGAACCGACCGCGCCGCGACCACCCCTGCGGTGAACCGGCCACGCGCCGACCCACCCGCGGCGACAGCCCCTCCTATCACGCCACCGTCGCTGCGACGGGCAGGGCGAGCAGCAGGTCGACGGCGCGGGCGGCGCTGTGGGCCGCGCTCTCCATGGTGGCGCTCCAGTCGGTGCGGGTCCAGTCCCCCGCCAGCACCAGGGAGGGCACCGAGGTGCGCTGATCGGGGCGCAGGCCGTCGGTGCCGACCACCTGGGAGAAGGTTGCGCGCGGCATGGGCACCACCTGGGCGTGGCGCACTTCGGCGTTGCGGGCGGCCGGGTAGTAGCGCCGCAGCAGCGCCAGCTGTTCGGCCACCACCTCGTCGTGCGGTTTGTGGATCTGCTCGTACGCGCCGCTGGTGGTCAGGCAGTAGAGCCAGCCGTGCGCGGTGTCGCGCCCGTGCATGCGCTGGCGGTCGAACACCTCGTCGATGACGCCCGCGCCGCCGATGAGCGCCTCGAACTCGCCCTCGGTGCCCAGCGGCCGATCCAGGTACAGGTTGGTGCTGACAATCGGTGTGTACCCCAATTTGTCGGCGGCGGAATAGATCTCGTCGTGCTCGGGTAGGTCGTCCAGCAGTCCCGCGATGGCCGAGTTCGGCACCGCGCACACCACGGCGTCGGCGGGCAGTTCGCTGCCGTCGGCCAGCAGTACCCCGGTGACCGCGCCGTCGCGAATGCCGACGCGCCGCACCACCGCCCGATACCGCACGTCCACGCCGTACTTCGCGAACACCCGCTGCGCCCCGGTGACGAAGAGGGTGTCCAGATCGGTGGTGGGGTAGCCGATGGTGACCGCCCGCCGGTGCCGCGCGCCGACCCGGATGCCGGTGGCCAGCACGTCGGCGAACACCTTCGCCGACTCCTGCTCGACCGGTTCGGCGGCGATGCCGAGCGCCAGCCAATCCCACAGCGCCTCCCGGGCGGTGGCGGGCATGCCGATACGTTCGAACCACTGCGCGGTGGACAGGTCGGCGAGGTCCGCGGGCTGGTTGAGACATTCCCAGCCCAGCCGCGCGGTGGCGATCCCGGCGCGGATCCGGTCGGCCGGACCGGCATCCGGATGCGCGCCCAGGAAGGTGCGGATCGCGCCCAGGCCCCTGGTCCGCATCACCGTCGCCCGGCCGCCGGGCCAGCGCAGCACCCCGCGGTGCGGGAACGCGACGTACTCCCGGGTGCCGACACTGCTCAGATATCGGAACAGATGCTCGTATCCACTGGCGATGACGTGCTGCCCGTTGTCGGCTATGTCCCGCACCGGCGCGACCCGCAGGGCGTGCGTGCGACCGCCCAGCCGTCCGCGCCGTTCCAGCAGCGTGACCCGCTTGCCCGCCTCCGCCAGCCAGACCGCGGCGGCGAGCCCGGCGAGCCCGCCCCCGATCACCACATAGCGCCGCGGATCGTCCATGAGAGCTCCCCGAACCAGAACCTGTTCCTACTTGCCTTCCGTTCGGGGACGTTACTCCGGACAATCCAAGCACCGCACGATAATTCGACCACCCGAGCGGGAATCCCGCCGCGCTGGCGCGCGGTGCTCACAGGGAGCGGGAGATGATCTCCTTCATGATCTCGGGCGGGTTCGGGGCCGCCTGAGCAGAGACGGTTTCTTGGCTTCTACCTGCATGAACTTCATCTCGACAAGTCCCAACGCTTCCCGCTGATGCCCGACAATTCCACATACGCGACGGGATGAAGACGGGACGAGAATTATACCGGTACGGGGTATATCACAACGGTCTCGGAAGAACGGCCATGCGATACGCGCGATCTCAAACTCAGAGCATGGCCGACGACAGTGACGCCCGTCCGGACGAGCGAGACCCTGATCCGGAAGAGCTTGCCGAGCTGTGGACGCGAAGGCGGAAACCCCGGAGTGGGTCTGGCCAGAGATCGAATTCAGGTCATTGCCACCCCGCCCTTCTGCCATTCCACCGAATCCGATTCCGCCGCCGCAGCCGTATCTGCGCCTACACGACTGGTTCCGCGGATTGACAGTCAACGAGGCGTTCTTGTCGTTGGCAGAGTTGCTCGCACTCATCGATCGCGACGCTCCCGCTTTCCGAGTCGTGCAGGGCGCCAGCGGCGGGCTGCTTATGCCGGTCGCGATGACGATCCTGCTGCGTGCGGCCGGGCCGGATCGGATCGGACGGCTGATGACCCCCAGATTGCTTGCCATGCGATCTGCGTCGACAAGGGGCCTATGAAACCTCTGCGTTCATGAGTCAGTTCACTACGATCCCTAGCGCCGCTTCTTTCGAACGGGTTGGTTTGTAGCTTCGGCGCGGACGTCATCGATGGTCTCCCGAGGGATGTGTTCGATGATGTCCTCGCGGGAGGCGACCACCAGTTTCCGAAGGATGGCTGTGATCTGCGCATCGATCGTTCTGGTGGACTTGCCACGGCGTGCAGCGATGGCGGGATTGGTCCAACCGGCCGCGGCCAGGATGGCGACCGTCCGTTCGGTGCGGGTCAGCTCATGCCAACGGGAGATGGGTCCGTGGTTGTCCGGGCGAGAGTTCAATGGAGAGTCGACGGACATGGTTCCCAGCGCGAGTCGTTGTGTCTCGTGGTATTCGGGACGCAGGCGCCTGCCACACGCCTCCGCCGCAGCGTAGGCATGGGAGCCCAGCACTCGACGGGCTACCACAACGGCCTCGACCGATCTCGCGCTCAAAGGGCCGATTTCATTGATGGCCAAGCCGAACCGCTCGGCCATGATTGCCGTCCCGCCGGTAAGTCGGGCGATTTCGGTGGCAAGCGCCACGAGTCGAGCGCGGTCGGAGTGGTTGCTTGCCAGGAGTTCGGCGACAAGGCGTGCCAGTGTCCAGGTATGCACCTGGACGGCCCACATCCCGATCAGCCAGTCATCGACGGTGAGCTGATAGGCCAGCGATGACCGTTCGAGCTCCACGGCCTCGCCAGGATCACCATGCCGAGCCACAGCGACCGCCCAGGCGAGCTCGGCCCAGGATCTCTCCCATGGTGTTCCAGGAGAATTGACGCGATCGTAGTAGCGCTTCGTAATCGCCCGGGATTGCTCGGCCGTCCCCAGCAGACTCGCCGTGAAGGCAGCGTTCATTTCACATATCGATGCCTGACCATGATCGTGCTGGGTGAGGAACTTGTCTCGAGCCCGCAGGAATACGTCGATGGCACGAGGGTCGCTGTGGGCGATCAGCAGTTCCTGTGCCCATGCTCGTTCGACGTGGGGAGGTAGCCCGATGTCCGTTTCGGCGCTATTACGCCAGCCGGCCCTTGTCTCCGGATCGTCGATACAGCTGGCGACGCAGTCCTCGAGTATCCGCTCGGTGCCTTCCATGTCGCCTTGATGCAGGGCGAGCCCCGCTATGGCAGCCATGCCCGCGATGTGAAGTTCGGTCGTTCGGGCATTGCCGTCCCGAGCGGCGTCCAGGCAGCGTTGGGTCCAGCCGCGCATCTCTCGTATCGAACCGTTGACGTAGTTCTGCATGGTGAGCAGCCCGACGCAGATTTCCACACCGAGTGCGGCGCGGGCGGGAGTGGTGAGGCTGGTCTCGAGTGCGATGGCTGTGTTGGCCCAGGCCGTGCGAGACCATCCCAGGAGATGCTGTCCCTCCGAGGTGGGCCAGTGAGTAGCGGCGTGACAGATCGTGTCCCGGTAATAGCGGAGATGCCGCTCGGCGAGGCGGTCAGGCTCCTCGACCCCGTTGCGGCTCCGTAGGCGGAGCCGGTCTTGGGCGTATACCCGCAAGGTCTCCACCAGGGCGTAACGCACCGTGTTCGATGTTCGCAGGGTCGACACCAACGCGTGGTCGACGAGTCGTTCGAGCACGGTCTCGATCTCGTCCGGGGCCAGCGCCACCCCCACGTCACCGCTCTCGATGAGGTCGCCGTCGCCGCAGATCGCCTGGATGGCCTCCAGTTCGGTCCCCACGTCCGCCGCGGTGCCGTCGCGGTCGTCGGGGTGGGTGTCATAGCCCGCTGCGAAGACCGACAGGCGGTCGAACAACAGGCGTTCTTTGTCGGTGCACAACTCGTACGACCAGGTGATCGCGTCGCTGACCCCCCGATGACGGGGATCAGCACCGGACCTGGGGCTGCGTGACCAACGCAGACGAGCGTCGTCGGCCTGACCGGTGAGTCCCCGCAGGATCACCGCCGGTGGCTGATGGGTCAGGCGTGCGGCAGCCAACTGGATGTACAGGGGGTAATTGTGTACGCGACGACAGATGGCGGCGGCGCTGGTCTCGTCCGCGGCCGTGAGGGGATAACCGGTGAGCTCGGCCCGTTGCCGAAACAGACTCAGCGCGTGCCGACGCGGTAGCGGCGGAACCCGCACGACGCATTCGTCGACCCAGCCGATGGGTTCGCGACTGGTGGCGAGAACGGTCAACTCCGGGATGGCCTCGAGCAGGTCGACGAGCACGTCGGCCACGCCGGCGAGCACGTGTTCGCAGTTGTCGAGCACCAATACGGCGCGTGGAGGGTGACCGCTAGTGCCGGTGCGGGACAAGACGCCGACGAGAGCTTCCCAGGTCGAACGCCCGGAGAAGTCGCTGTCGATCACCGCATGAGCAATCTCCTCCGTCACCGCCGTAGCGCCGCATCGCCCGGGTAAACGAGCCAACCGTACCCAGAAAACAGCTGCTCGCCCGGCGCGCGCACGACGGTATTCGCGGACCGTCTCGGCGGCTAATCGCGTCTTGCCGATCCCTCCCGGACCGGTCAAAGTTATCAGCCGGGCCGTACCCAGCAGTGCCCGGATTTCTCGTAACTCTCGGTCCCGACCCATGAAAGCGAGGTCGGGTACAGGCGGGCCACCCATACGGCCTCGCGCTGGCGCTTCCACGAGAGTGAATGGTACGTGCACAAGCCTTCCCCGATCGACCAGCTTCGCGATCCCTCAGCAGCGCCGCTGACTCTCGAGGGCATTCGCTACACGCTGTTCGATGTGACCGGCCCGACCACGACACCGCTGACGTCCGCGAGGGCCGGAACGAATGCCCTTGCTCCGGCACCTTTCCTAGGTCACACGGTGGCCTCCTCGGGCAGCAGGGCCAGCAATTGCCGGGTGTGGGTGGGGATTTCGATGTCGGCCAGCCCCTCGAACAACCCGCGCAGCGGCACGACCGTGTCGGTGAGCAGAGCACCTGCGGAGAGCGCGAAGAGCGGGACGGGGCTGTCGAGTTCGGGATCGGACAGGGCGGGTCCGCCGAAGCCGCAGAGGATCTCGGCCTGGCGGTGCAGGCGCTCGCGCAGACCGGAGAATCCGCCCGCCTGTTCGGCCACGCGGTCGATGGTCCAGCCGTCGAGGGCATGGCGATTGTCGTAGGTGGTGTGTTCGCCCGCCGCGACCGCCGCCACCGCGGCGATGGTGCCCGCGGTGACGAGGCAGACGTGGGCCAGGATCCGATCGGCATTCCACTCACCCGGCGGGGGCGTCCGAAGGTGGGCCGAATCGGCCACGGCGGCAGCGGCTTCCAAGAGCGCGTCGTAGGCATCGCGCAATGCGGTGGTGTCCAACATCAGGCGTGCACCGCCGAGTCCATCTCCCACGGGGCCTGCGGGAGGACCTTGCCGGTTTCCAGCAGGGATTTGAGGTTGGCGATCACCGACGGCCAGCCGCGCGAGATACCTCGGCGCATTTGTTCGTTCGGCAGGTTCTCGTGGGTGACGGTGAGTCGGACGATATCCCGGTAGGACTCGATCAGGAAGGTGACCACGGACGGCGAGCGGTCCTCCTCGGGAGAATCCTCGAAGGTGACGGCCAGCTTGGTGGGCGGTTCGGCCTCGAGCACCTTGCCGACGACGTCGATAGTGCCGGAGCCGTCGGCGCGGCGGTGCTCCCAGGGCGAGCCGGGCTGCCAGTCGGACACATTCTCGTGGAACCAGTACTGGGCGGTCAGGTCGGAGTCGGTCAGCGCCTTCCACACCTGCTCGGCGCTGGCGTGAATATAGGTGACGTAGACGTAGCTTGGCACGGTGGTGGTCATGGCGTATTCCTCTGCCTGGTTCTTGATGGCGCGCAGGGCATCCAGTCGGGGACGATCGAAGCCGGAGATCCAGCGCTGTTCGATGTCGTGAATCGGTGTGGGATTGATGTAGTGCACTCGCTCACGACCGCGCCGCAGCACGGTCACCAGCCCGGCCCGCTCGAGAATGTCGAGATGCTGGGTCAATGACTGCCGGGCCATATCGACCCGCTCGCACAGCTCGCGCAGCGTCTGGCCGTTGCGCTCCCGCAGCCGGTCCAGCAGCAGTCGACGGGTGCCGTCGGCCAGCGCCTTGAACACCGTGTCCATGTCGGGGTCGGATCGCACGCCGAAATTATGCAGGTATTTGCCTGCATATGTCAACACGTCGCAGTGCCGACCCGTGGATCGGCTCCAGTCATTGGCTCTGCGGTGGCGAGGACAGCTTCAGTACTGCTTCCCAGCACTCGAGTCGCCGCGCGGCCTCGGGCGGTGAGGCAGGCCAACTTGGCGCGGCCGTCGCCGGGGTCGTCGATGCGGGTGACATAACCGGCACGCTCGAGCGTTCCGATGACCTGCGCTGAGGGGATGTCAGCGGTGTGCTTGCCCCTATTCGTGGGCTTCACCCATACGCCACGTTCACACCAGCGTCTGCGACCGGGTAGATCCCGTCATCATCGGCAATGTCGTCACTCACCTACGATGCGAAATCTGCCCGCGGACTTTCGCCGCTTCTGTGTAATCTTTGTCCGATCTATCGCCCTTGAACTACCCCGGAGTGTCGGGAAGCTTCAACCTCTATGAAGGAGATCCTGGCTGCGGAGCCACGCCGAGATCAAGACCGCAGCCTCGCCTGGCTCCGGATCGGCTTTGATCATCGAGCTCCAACGCTGAGCTTCGGCGGTAGTCGGCAGAAATCCGACCAGCAACGCAGGAAGGAGCAGGCGCCGGGCAAGCAGTTCCTGAGCAGACGTTGTCTGTGGTCGGCGCACCACCGAGACATTGACTCGAACGGCATGCTCGTTCCCGGGCGGAGCACCTGGGCGATCAGTCTCAACCGCGGCGTAGCGAAACCCATGAGCGATATTGCACGACGATGATGCCATCGACGAGGGCGCGACATCGGTTACAGTCAGGCGCTCCGCCATATTCGAAGCCGTTACATTCCTCGCACTCAACCAATGTGGCACCGACAGCGGGGCGCATGCCAATGGGTCACATCACTACCGGTGCCAGCGAATCGATCTTCTTCGGGGACCAACAGGGTATTCCCGAATCACCTGGGCAGTTCAGGCGATAATTTCCGGACAGCGGTCCGCAGCTCCGCCAAGCCTGCGCGATAGAAGCGGGGGCCATAGGAGACTCGTGCTACGCCCAGGTCGCGAAGGCCGTCCAGGCTCAGGAGCTCACCAGTATTGGCGTTGACCGGAGCAGCGGATTCCGCGACGACGGCGGCAATCTCCTGCGGGTGGCGGGCTCCGATCGGGTAGACACAGTCCGCGCCAGCTTCCAGGTACAGGCGAGCCCGGCGGATGGCTTCGGGCAGGCGGTCCGGCTCCGGAATTCCCGAGGTGGGCAGGAAAGTGTCGATGCGGGCATTGATAACAATCGGCACACCCGCGTCATCGGCGGCGGCTCGGATGGCGGCGAGCCGCCTAGCCTGAATGGGCGCCTCGGCCAGACCGCCTGCCCGGTGGTCGGTGTCCTCCAGGTTGCAGCCGACGATGCCGATCGCGAGTAGGCGGTCCACGAATTCGCGTGGCGGCATTCCGTATCCGGCTTCGGCGTCCATGGAGACCGGGATCGATACCGCGCGGGCGATCCTTCCGGCGGCCGCGAACATCTCCGGCCAGGGTGCGCCCTCGCCGTCGCGATAGCCCAGCATCGCCGCGATAGCGGCGCTGGTGGTGGCGATCGCGGGAAATCCCGCCTCGGCCACAGTAATCGCGCTGGCCGCGTCCCACACATTGGGCAGCACGAGCATGTCACCGTGATGGAGGTCGCGGAGCGTGTCGGCGCGGGTCTTCAGTACGTTCGGCTGGATGGACATCGGTCTCCTCTGATCAACAGGCTCGAGTTCGGTGGCCGAGCGCGACCGGGCTGTCGCCGAGGTCAGAGCCGTCCCGTTATCCGGCCCGGGGGCATACCGGGGCCGATCACCGCTTTGACCTGGCTCGGGTCATCTACTCGGCCACAGTGGACGCACACTGTCTGCGCGGTGATTCCGGCTCCGCACACGGAATGGGTATAGAGAATCGGCGGCTCGCCATCGGCCGCCCACCGATCCCCCCACTCGGTCAGCGCGATCAGCGCAGGAGCGAGGGCGCGCCCCTTGTCGGTCAGCAGGTACTCGTACAGATCGGGATGCTCGGAGTACTTGTGGCGGCGCATGATTCCGGTCTCGACGAAGCTGTCGAGCCGGACCTTGAGCACGTTGGTTGCGATACCGAGCCTGCGTTGAAAATCGCTGTACCGCGTCGCTCCCACGAAGAGAGCGTCGCGAACGATCAGCAGGCTCCAGCGTTCGCCGATCACTTCGAGCGCTCGCGCGATCGAGCACACCTGCGATTCGTACGCCTTTCCCAGCATGTCAGCCAATTTACCAGATGACTTGCATCATGCAAGCTGCGACGGCTACATTTCTTGCATGATGCAAGCTGCACGGACACCCGCCCGGCAACCGCATCACTCGGAAAGACGATCACCTGGAGGACCGATATGAGCGGATCACTGCTGGACGGTAAGAGCGCGGTCATCTATGGCGGCGGCGGCGCGATCGGCGGCGCGATCGCTCGAACATTCGCCAGGGAAGGCGCGCGGATCTTCCTCGCCGGACGGACACGGGCGAAGCTCGAGGCCGTGGCATACGAGATCACCGACGCAGGCGGAAGCGTCGAGATCGCGCAGCTCGACGTTCTCGATCAACACGCCGTTGAGAAGCATGCCGAAGAGGTCGCAGCGACAGCTGGCGGTATCGACGTCGCCATCAACGCGGTCAGCGTCATGCACGACCAAGGAACCCCGCTGGCGCACCTGTCACTGGAGGACTTCATGCGACCGATCGACGGCTTCTTGCGGACGCTTTTCATAACGAGCAAAGCCGTAGCACCGCACATGGGCCACCGCCGCCCCGGTGTCATCCTGACCTTGTCGGAACCCGGTTCCAAACTAGCGGTCGGCGGCATCCTGGGACACAGCGTGAGCGCCGCCGGCAAAGAGGCTTTCACTCGCGTCCTGGCGGCAGAGTTGGCGCCCAACAACATTCGAGTCATCGGCATCCGCCCACACGCGATCGTCGACGCACCAGCGGCGGGGTCCTACACCAAGGACCTCTTCCGACCCGGCGCGGAAGCCGCCGGGCAGTCGATTCGGAAATTCCTTGAGGACGGCGGCATGGTGCAGGGCACACTGCTGAAACGCCTGCCGACGCTGTCGGAAGTCGCCGAGACGGCCGCGTTCCTGGCGTCGGACCGCACCCGAACCATGACCGGAACAATCGCCAACCTGTCGGCTGGCGCACTCGTCGACTGAACTGCCGGGCGTATCGCACCGCCCGGCCTGCGGTCGCGGTATGAGCGAAGGAGCTGGCGCACGACCGAGTTGCCAGCGGTCGCCCTCATTGTGGACTCCTCAGCCCCGCGTCGCCCAATGTCCAACACGGAAACCAGAAACTGGGTCGCGCCCCGAACGAAAATCCAGGGCAGACCACGGTCGGAAACCAACCGGTGGGGCACCGGTTGACATGGCACGCGATCGTTCAGCAGTCCCCTGTGGACGTGACAAGATCCCGAGGACCGGTTCGAACAGAGGTGAACAACCCACTCGCTCGGCTGCTCACCACGATCGCCCACGGCCTGGCCGAGAGTATCCAGGAGCTGTCCAAGGGCTACCACAGCTTGGGATTCGCTCGAACAACCGAGCACGCCGCCCGGAGGCTTGCCGACGTCGACAGGATCGGACTTCCGCATTTCGAGCCGAGCCCGACGGAAGTCGCGGCACGAAGGCTCGATGGTGACGTGAAACCACTCGGGGGAGGAGTCAGCGCAACCTTCCTCGGGCGTTCGGCGGGTGGAGCCCGCAGTGTCTACAAATCGGGTCACCTCGAGACGCTACCGGGCGTGTTCCCCGATCTTCCGCTGCGCTTCGGCATTCCGCGCGGGGCCGGACACCTCGCCTCCCAGATCTGGGCGTATTCCACCCCGAGCCACCCCAAGGCCGCTCAGCTGCGGCTGCCACGCGAGGACTGGTGGAAGAAGAAGACCATGGACGAGTTGCGGCGTCTGAACGACCGCTACCCGAAGATCCAACGCGAGCAGATGGCGGTCCTGGACTACGTCATCGGCAACACCGATCGTCACTGGGGCAACTACCGCACCGGCCGCGACGGCGCCATCGTGGCCATCGACCACGGCCTGTCGTTTCCGGAAGCACCCGATTCGCGTTCCGGCATTCGCTCCGACTTCGTCAAGGAGTTCCGCAACATCGCCCTGAGCGAGGAAATGATGACGAAGGTCGAAGCGGTCGACCTAGCTAGTGGGGTCTGCCAGCTCCAGCCGTAGGCAGCAGCGATACCTCTTTGAGCCTGTCGAAGATGCGGGAACGGCGGCCGAACACGGTCTTGATCCTGGCCTGAGTCCAGCGCTGGACGGGACAGCCGTGCACGAGCGCACCCTTGGCCAACTCCTCTTCGAGCAACCGCGAACTGCTCGATGGACAGCCACGGAAGCGGGGCGGCCCCACGGACCGCAACGCCGTGGGACCACCGGCGTCGAAGTCACGCTGCCAACCCGATCGCCCTCGCGTACTGCACTCTCCTGGCGTACCGCACCACACCCCGACCAGTTCCGAGCCTCGCGATACAGCGACTTCGATCTCGAGTATGCCGAATGATTCCATTCACTGAGGACGGGGCTCTGCGGCACACCGGACTTTGCAGCCAACTAGGTAGGTGGCCCGTATAGGTAGGCGCGTAGGTAGAGGTTGCACAGGCACGGATGCGAGCCGTTTCTGATTACCCAATGATTACTGCTCGTCAGCTAACGGAGAGCGATCGACCATCTCGTTGATCTGCCCAACGCTGATCAATAGGGTCTCCACGAAACCCGGGTAGAACAATAGCTATACCAGTGCACCAGCATCGATTCTTCACAGCATTGACAGGCGACCATGAATGATTACTCGCAACCTATTTTGAATGGCTTCGGCGACACGGATTATGCGCGATATATGCGGACTGGTGAGCTGCTGGCATTGCAGCGTGGCCCCGACGATGTCGTGCACCACGACGAGATCATGTTTCAGACGGTTCATCAGGTCACCGAGCTGTGGCTGAAGCTCGCCGACATCGAGCTTCGCCGTGCGATGACCGCGATCGATGACCGTGATCTGCGCTACGCGCACGCGTTGTTGCGGCGTGCGGTCACGGCGGTCGGCTTCGTGACCGCCGAACTGAGCATGCTACAGCACCTCGATCCCTGGACATTTCAGCAGATTCGGGTGGCGTTGGGCCATGGGTCGGGCTTCGAATCCCCCGGCTGGGCCGCGGTGCGGCGAACATCGCAGGAACTCGCACGATGCGTCGATGCGCTGATCCGTGACGACGGTATCGACCTCGTCACCGTGTACAAAGAAGACGCGCGCTCCGATGTCTACGAGCTGATGGAGGCATTGATCGACTGGGACGAGGCGCTGGGGCTCTGGCGGGCGCGGCATTTCAAACTCACCGTTCGAATTATCGGCCATACCGCGGTGGGCACCAAGGGAACCCCTGTCGAGTCGCTGGCCGCTTTGCTGAATCGTCAATATTTTCCGGAGCTGTGGCGAATACGAAGCCTGCTGACCGAACAGGGCCCGTTGGCATCGGACCGTTCGCGTAGCGGAACCCAGCGGCAAGACTGATAGTCGCCGTGGAAACCAGTCGCGAGTTTCGGGAGCACTTTCCGTCGATCCACGAGTCCGCGTACTTCGCTACCTGCAGCCTGGGCGCGTACTCCATCGGTCTCGAAGAAGCCATCGGCCAGATGCTGGCCGAGATGAGGGAGCCAGCTCTGGCATGGGGTGCGTTCGAGCGCGGTGTTTCGGCTCTTCGCCGGTCCGTCGGCTCCTTTCTTGGCACGGATGCCGATCGGGTGGCGATCGTTCCCAATGCCACGATCGGTGCCTACCAGGTCGCGACATCGATCGACTGGCGGAAGCGGCCGAAAATCGTCACCTGCGCGGCGGAGTTCCCTTCCATCACCAGGATCTGGCGTGCCCAGGCCGTACGCGGGGCCATTACCTCGGTTATCCCCGACGACACGTCGATAGAGATGCTGACCGCCAACTACCTGGCGTCGATCGACCAGTACACGGGTCTTGTCTCCATCCCGGCCTGCGGCTATCTGTACGGGCAGCGCTTTCCGGTGCGTGAGATAGCCGAGGCTGCGCATCGCGCCGGTTCGCAGGTATTCGTCGATGCATTCCAATTGGTCGGCGCGGAGCCCATGGCACCGATTACCGCCGTCGCTGACCACATGGTCTTCGGGTTCTCGAAGTACCTGCTCGGCCTGCCGGGGGCGGCGGTGCTGTACTCCGCTGATCCGGAACCTGAAGGGCCCGCCCCGGTGCTCACCGGCTGGATGGGCGCGCCCGACCCGTTCGGGCGCGATGCCGCATTGTTGACCTATAGCGACACCGCCCGCCGATACGAGACGGGGACACCCGCGATACCCGCTGTCTACGCCGCCATTTCCGGCCTGCGACTGCTGGAGCGGATACCAGCGACAGCGATCCGCGACCATATCCGAACACTGACCGAGGCCGCCGCCTCATCCCTGTATGGCGCTGGGTACCAGGTGTGTTCGCCTCGGTCGCCACATCAGCGTGGACCGATGATCGCGGTGCGGCACCCGAATGCGCACGCGCTGGCCGAAGCTCTGCAGCAGCAGCGAATCGTGACCAGCCCGCGGGCCGACACGGTGCGGTTCGCCTTCCACTATTACAACACCAGCGATGACATCGATCGACTCGCTGCCGCACTTCAGGACTGAAACAATGGATCTCCGCGCTGCGTATCAAGACCCGAATGCGTTCCCCTACGACGACGTCGTCGCCCAATATCGGACGGTAGGAAAACACTTCGTCCCCGAATCGCTACTGCACGAGCTACACCAGCTGCGCATGCTGCTACGCGCCGTACGCGGACCGTCGACGGCCGAATTGCGACGTTTCCTGGATGTCGTCTTGGACAAATGGGATTCCCGCTACGACTACACGACCTATCTGGCACTGCCCATACTGCCCTTGCCGGACCCCGAGGCCGTCGATCCGAGCCCAGGCGACCTGGCTCGAGTACACGCCGGCCAAAACCGGCTGCTGCTCCTCCTTCTCGCGGACCTCATTGCGTTCGAACTGGATGCCGCCGCAGGACGCACGATGCTGCTTCCAGGACTTCGACCGCCGACAGCGCTGGTTGCCAAGCGATGTCGGCTGGCCCTGCGCGCCGCGCTACCCGCGCTGCGACGGCGCGGGATCATCGGCGACACACACGCCGTCGAACCCGCCGACCTGCCGAGGTTGACCTCGCTGATCACCGACGAGGCCGACCGCCGCATGCTCGCCACGACCATGCTCCCGGTCTACACACTCCACGACGAATACCTGTTCATCCGGGTACTGCAATCATATGAATCCGCGTTCGCCGTCATCGCCGCGTACCTGCGCGCGGCGATCTTCGCCACGGCGACCAATCGTCTGCTCGACGCCGCCACCTGTGTCACTATGGCCGGACAGGTTCTGATCGACTCACGCGCTCTCTTTTCATTGTTGGGCACGATGCAGCCACAGGCATTCCTCGAGTTTCGGAAGTTCACCGAGGGGGCCAGTGCGATCCAGTCCCAGAACTACAAAATCGTCGAGTCACTGTGCCGCGCACCCGATCCCGACCGTCTGCGATCGACCGCGTACGAGTCGGTGCCCGAGGTCAAACGGCTCGTCCATGATGGACAGCTCAGCCTCGAACAAGCGTTGCGTACCGCGCGCGAGCAGTTTTCCGTCGCTTCCGGTTCGGAGCAGGAATTGGTCGACAGCATGGCCGCCCTGTCCAGGCAGGTACGGAGTTGGCGCAGAACCCATCACAGCCTTGCCGTGCGAATGCTGGGAACGAAAACGGGAACCGGTTACACCGAGGGAACCCCCTATCTCGCCCATGCCCAAACCATTCCACTGTTCAAACTTGCAGGTGACGAACACACACAAACGAATTGACGACATGCCGCCGCAGAAGGGAAGACAACATGCAGAAGACATTTCCGGGCGGAACCGGACCGGTAGATTATGACGTCGTTGTCGTCGGGGGTGGACCTGCGGGCTCTACGACGGCGACTCTCGTCGCCCAGGACGGGCACCGCGTCCTGCTGCTGGAAAAGGAACAGTTTCCGCGGTACCAGATCGGGGAATCATTGCTCCCCGCGACGATTCACGGCATCTGTCGCCTCCTCGGCGTATCCGAGGAGCTGGCCGAAGCCGGGTTCACCACCAAGCGGGGCGGAAGCTTCCGCTGGGGTCGAAATCCCAACGTCTGGACATTCGCGTTCTCTGTGTCACCGCAACTCGCGGGTCCCGCCGACTACGCATTTCAAGTCGAGCGGATGAAATTCGACAAGATCCTACTCGACAACGCGTCCCGCTGTGGCGTGACCGTACGATATCGATGCCAGGCGGTGGAGGTCCTACGCGAAGGCGACCGTGTCACCGGTGTTCTGTACACCGACGATACCGGCGTGGAACGCGTAACCACCAGCAAGTGGCTCATCGACGCATCCGGCAACACCAGCCGTCTGCGCGACAGCGTGGGAGGCCACCGGTCGATGTCGCCGGATTTCCGCAGTGTCGCACTGTTCGGATACTTCGCCGGCGGCAAGCGCCTACCGGCACCCAACTCGGGCAACATCCTGTCCGCGTCCTTCCCCAGCGGCTGGATCTGGTACATCCCCCTGGCACGCGATCTCACCAGTGTGGGAGTCGTCGTCCGCAGTGACCACGTCCATCGCCTCCATGGTGACAAACGAGCCGCCTACCACCAAATGATCGCTGAGTGTCCGATCGTGCACGACTACCTGAAGGGAGTTCCGCCCGCCACGACACCTCCCTACGACCGCCTGCGCACGCGCAGAGACTACTCGTATCACCATACGACGTTGTGGTCACCGGGGATGGCCTTGGTCGGCGACGCCGCAATGTTCGTCGACCCGGTCATATCAACCGGCGTACACCTCGCGACCTACGGCGGCCTGCTCGCCGCGCGGGCCGTCAATACGGCGCTGGCCGGCGACATCGAAGAAGCGGCATGCTTCGCCGAATACGAGGCGCGTATGCGCCGCGAGTACCGCAAAATCTACGATTTCCTCGTCGCGTTCTATGAAACACACGACGAGCAAGCCTATTTCCGTGCAGCGCAGCACGTCACAGGCAGGACAGGCGACCCGCTCGAGGCATTCGTCGACCTCGTCGGCGGCATCGCCTCCCATGACAAGGCGCTACCCGACGGCTCGCCGCTGTCGGCCGACGCGAAGGACATCGACGCCATAATCGGCCGCACCCACGACGACGGCGACGTCATCGGTTTACACCATGTGCCCGTGATAGCCGAGGCGCTCGGCGAGACCATCGCCATGCGGCAACTACGTCCCGGAAAGCCGGAGCACGACGGCAACCCACTGCTCGACCGTGGACTCGGTGTCTCCGCCGACGGACGCCGATGGACGATCCCGGCACGGGCTGTCGACACGCCCCCTACCTGAGCACCGGGGTTCTTCTCCCACGGTCGATCAGTACAGCACTCGCCGTCTAATCGAATATCCTCCGACCTCTCGGCGGTGCGAGTGTTCCAATTGAGGCTCGTTGAAGAAAGCACAGTTGATGCTGCTCGAGCTGCTCGAGCGAACGGCAAATGCAGTCACCCACATCGCTCAGATCAGTAACAGAACCCTATCGGATGCCGCTCATAGCACGGGCCATGCAGCCAGAGCATTGATACGCGGTGACCGCGATGCGTCGCAATCTTTTCCGGAGAAGGCGACCGATACGTCAGGTGACCATGCCGAACCGTTCGTTACGGACTCGCCTCGAGGTGACCTTGACCACGACCCACCCGATTCGGATCCTGAACTGACCGCCCGATTTCGCCACGACTTCGGAATCAGCGCCGGTGCGGGTCATCCCAGCGAACTACCTGTGATGCTGCGCGGATTCGCGGCATTGCAGCAATTGAGGGATCGCTACGGCGATGCTATTACATTCCATGGCTCTCACTTGAGTTTGACCAGGTTAGAGCCGCGGCAAGCGACCTGGGGACTGGATCCACCGGTTCCCGACGGCGCTCCTGCAATCTGTGTGGACAAGGGATATGAGATTCCCGTGTTCATGAGTCTGTTCAAACGCTTGGGCGACCAGAACGTGAGGCTCGCGTATTTTACCGACGACGTCGGCGAAGTCCACTACTACGTTGAAGGTATCCGTAGCGGCGCTATCGATACGGATTCCTTGATCGGTTTCGTTCATGTCTTGCCCAGAAAGGCCTTCACCGAAATAACGCTCCCCATCCCCGAGGGGTTCGACGGTCCTGGGAAGGACCACCAGCGGAACCCCGAGCTGCGCGCATTCGAACCCCTGAAGCCACTGGCCATCGTTGAAGTCAGATTCTCAGATTTCCCCAGGCCTATCGAGTCTGATCCTCCGTGAGCTGTGGCGCGTGGTGAGGGCAAGTCGCCATACCCTGGTCGACGAAGGCATCGGCCAGGTTCGCACTATTCGGCTGAGCGATGCCGAATCAGTGGAGCCGCTGCTGCGGAGCTACATTTCCGACTCCTCGAAAGGGTCCTTAATGATGTATTCGAAGAAGTCCCACCGTGCCGTACCGGCGATCGCGACCTACAGCCTCCAGCTGACGAAACTGGATTCGGTGCCATCAGTGAACTACATGCCCCGGAGGCAAGCGAGCACAAGGACAAGTGCCCTTCGCTGCATCTACACGGCCCGATCACCTGGACGTGGCTCGGACAGGATTTCGCGTGAACACCGGTAGGGCACTCAGCGATGCATGGCGTAAATTTCGCGATCGTCTGTCGGCAGAGATCAGCAGAGGAGGTAAGGCTGCATCAGACATATCCCGAGCAGCCAGCAGCACCCCGACACGCGCCGCCGCTAATACACTCGAATCCAAAGACGATAAAATCGGAAAGTTGATCGCTGCGTCCGGGGAAGAGGGGAATAATCAGCTTGCCGCAGCGCCTGCCAGAAAGTCTCACTATCGACTCGGCGATGACGGACCGGCCCCCAACCTATCGGGTTCGTCACACTCAGACCGTAAGGCGAATAAGAAAATTCAGAAACAACTTATGGCTATAAAATCAACCACTGTATACGGTTTCGACGGCAGGGGCATTGACACGCGCACAGTTAAAGAAATAGCAAAAGCCTTCGAGGCATTTCATGAAAAGTATCCATACGCAACAATTCATAGCCTTGGCATAGACAATCCGCAGGGCCGCCGCGGCTTTGCGAGTTCACGTGAGTTATTTATACCCAAAGGTCTCGTGGTCAAAAAGGATATACACGGTACCGCGATAAGAGTCAACAGGAACTACGCTGTCGACCGGGAATCCCTATTCGATAGGTACAGAAGGGATGTACAGGAGGGGCAAACATCTCCGGGAGCCGAACGTGACCCGGTTTCACACGCTCTGTGGCATGAATTCGGTCACGCGATGAACAATGAAGGCTTCCGAGCGGCAGAAGATAAAGCACAAACCGCGTTGGTTGAGTACTACCAGGATATATATGGTAAAGGTGACGCCCCGACCGAAACGATGAAGGGTTTCCAGGAATGGCGCGCACAGTTGAGCGGGTACAGCTTCTGGAGGGAGGGGGAGTTCAGGTCGGGAGAGGCTGTGGCCGATGCGTTTGCCGATGTCGAGTTACTAGGGTCGGCTGCCAGCGAGCCGGCGCACGTACTGCATAGACTAGCGGTCGACGAAGCAAGGTCGAGGTGGCAGGCGAGAGGATTGATATGAACGTCATGCCTCTAAATTGCGGAACCGATCAGCCTCGCCGGTCGCTTCAATCGTGCATAGTGTCGGCTGCGGTAACCGGGATCGGTTCTCGATACCGGGCTATGACCTACAACCAGTGGGAACTACTGGCCTTACTGCTGCCGAAATCCGACGGGCACGTTGTCAACTCCGGTTGAATCGTGGATCTGGCACACTTTCCGTGACTCCGGTTGGTCGGATTACTCAGCCTGGGTCCACCGGTGAATGTGGCCGGGTGTCCGTTTGAAATGAAGGAAGTGCCCTCCGAACGGGGAAGATGCGAGTTGTCGAGGCTCGTACAGTCCCACCGGAAAGGCATTTCGCAAGTGCGATTGTTGCATGCGCAGACCAGGTCGGCGGTCAGGTTCGACGACCCGAATCTCGTGTCGTGCGCTGGCTGATGGTGCGCGAACGGCCTTGTCGCGGCCGCGTCGACCCCGGTATCGGCACCCGTGGCGATCGCGGCCCGCCTGCGTGGCGGTTCCGCCGGGTCGGCACGCGGTTCGCACGTGCTGCTGGCCGAAGCAATCAACACCGTCCGCGCCACCACCACGACCGGCGAGATCGTCGTGCGCGGGCGCGCTGCCCACCGTCCTGGTGTTCGGCTGGCGGGCGCTGCTGCGGCTCAAACACATTCCCAGCCAGGCATTCGATGTCACCATGTTCCCGGTGATCCTGCTGGTCATGTTCACCTACCTGTTCGGCGGAGCCCTCACCGGCTCGACCCGGGTGTACCTGCAGTCGGTACTGCCCGGCCTGCTCGTGATGACGATCGTGATGACGACGCAGTCGACCGGGGTGGCACTCAATTCCGATATCACCAAGGGGATCTTCGACCGGTTCCGGTCGCTGCCGATCTGGCAGCCAGCCGCACTGGCCGGAGCGCTGCTCGCCGACCTCGGCCGTTACGCGATCAGCGCCACCGTCATCGTGGGTGTCGGCACGCTGCTGGGGTTCCGGACCGGCATCGGCCTGGTGATCAGCGCACCCGAGTCGATGATGTTCCTCGGCATGATGGTCACGTTCCCGCTGACCTTCGTCAGCAATGTCTTCATCGACCCCGCCACCCTGCCCGGTTGGCTGGAAGGCTTCGTGAACGTCAACCCGATCACCCATCTGGTGACGGCGGTACGCGGGCTCATGCACGGGGACCCAGTGGGAACCGAGGTGGGTTGGGTGCTGCTGACCTGCGCCGTGCTCGTCGGGGTATGCGCGCCCGTCGCCATGCGGCTCTACCGCCGGGAGAGGTGACACCGCCGGTCGCGGCCGTGTGAACGCCGGGCGGGGGCCGGGCAGCGCCCGGCCCCCGCTGGGTATCGGGCTACACGGTGATGACGGTCTTGCCCCGCGCGTGCCCGGCCCCCTGAGAGGCCAGTGCGTCGGCAGCCTCCGCGAGTGGGACAACGCGGTCTACGACGGGTGTGACCCGGCCGTCCTCGATGAGCCTGGTCAGGGTCGAGAGGTCGGCGGCGGTGGGCCTCGCCACCAGCACACGCATCGCCGGACCGCCGCGCAGGGACGCGAGCAGGACCCGCAGCAGGTAGGGCAGCGGCCCGAACACCGGACCACCCGGCATCCCCGTGGCGCACACGTACACCCCGTCGGGCTCCAGGACCCGCCGGTACCCGGACATGGTGTGATTGCCGATCAGATCGAAGACGAGGTGGTAACGCCGCGGACCGCGGGTGAAGTCGACGCGGGTGTAGTCGATCACCTCATCGGCCCCGATGGACCGCACCAGGTCGAGATTGCGTGCCGAGCACACGCCCGTGACATGCGCGTCCAGGGATTTGGCGATCTGGATCGCGAACGTGCCGACCCCACCCGACGCGCCGTTGACCAGCACCCGCTGCCCGGCGCGCACCGCACCGCGATCGTGAATCCCCTGCAGCGCCGTGATACCCGCCAGGGGAACGGCCGCCGCCGCCGCGAAATCGAGATTCGCCGGTTTGATCGCCACCGCATCCGCCGCGGCCACCGCGAACTCGCCGTAGGCCCCGCCCGGCAGTTCGCCGTACACCGCGTCACCGCGCTGGAACCGGGTGACATTCGGGCCTACCGCCTCGACGATTCCCGCGACATCCTTGCCCGGGACGCGATGTTTCGGCCGCACGAAGCCAAATCCGGGCCTGGCCACGTACGGGCGGCCGCGCAAGGTCAGCCAGTCCGCCGGATTCACCGACGAAGCGCGCACGCGCACCAGTACCTCGCCGATGCCCGGGGTCGGCCGTTCGATCTCGCGCAGTTCCAGAACCTCACTCGGACTGCCGTATTCGCGCTGAAATAGTGCCTGCACACCGCACCGCCTCACTGCACTTACAAAGTAAATATGTACGCCGTAAGTTACGCTGTGGACCAGTAGCCGTCAACAAGGGGAAGGTGCCCGCCGGTGCCGAAGGCGCACAACGTGCGAACCGAACGTCGCACACCGCTCAACCGTGCTCGCGTACTCGACGCCGGTATCGCCCTGGCCGACACCGAGGGCGTCGATGCCCTGACCATGCGTCGCCTGGGCGGCACGCTCGGCGTGGAAGCCATGGCACTGTACAACCATGTCGCCAACAAGGAAGACCTGTTCGACGGCATGCTCGACAGGGTCGCCGAGGAGATCACGCTGCCCGACGTCGACCTCCCGTGGCGGGACTACGCGCGAGCGCGAGCGGTCTCCGCGCACACCACGTTGATGCGCCACCGCTGGGCGGCGGCCATGTGGACCGCACGGATCAGCTTGGGGCCGGCCCGAATGCGCTATATGGACGGGGCACTGCGCAGCCTGCGCGAGGCGGGATTCCCCGCCGGTCTGCTCGATCTCACCTACCACGCCATCGAGAACCACATCGTCGGACATGCGTTGCAGGCGCAGGGGTTCCCGCTGGAGGCCGCCGAGATGACGGCGATGGGCGAAGGATTCCTGCGCACCTTCCCGACCGACCGCTACCCGGACCTCGCCGCGCACATCCGTCATCACCTCGACCATCCGACCGGCGACGACTTCGAGTTCGGGCTGGACCTGATACTCGACGGGTTGGAACGGATGCGCGCGGTGACCTGACCGAGTCCCCGAACCCGCACTGATGCCCACCCGGGCGACCGGCGTGATCGCGAAATCCGCCTCCACGCGGTCACGCACCGCTGGCGTTCACGACGATCGTTGTCGCGACCAGTGCGGCTTCTCGGCGGTGACCAGGGCGTAGCCGAGGCGGCCGTCGGTGACGGCGTCGCGCGCGACGCGCAGATACCGACTGATCGCGGACCGGCTGATCCCCTGTTCGGCGAGGAGTGCGGGCGCGGTGATGCGGAGCAGGAACAGCCGCGCCTCGATGTGGTCGAGCATGGTGGAGATCGCGTGATCGTGGTCCTCGGTCGCCGTGATTCGCAGTCCGGCTCGGGTGAGCAGGTCGGCGTAGGCGGCTTCCGATCGGACGTCGGCGACACAGGCGATATGGGAGACGAGGTCGGTCAGCTCCGATGGCAGCCCGGGTGCTCACACCGTGACATCGGTGACGCCCACCCGGCCGCCGGTCCGCAGGACTCGGGCGAATTCCGTTGCGGCACGAGCCTTGTCAGGGAACAGGCACAACGCGCATTCGCACACGACAGCGTCGAATGCCGCGGCCGGGAAGGGGATCGCTTCCGCGTCGCCGCGCTGGAAACGCACCCGTTCCCCGAGGTCGGCGGCATCGGCGGCGGTCTCGGCTCTGGCCACGGCGGCTTCGGAGAGATCGATGCCGTCGATGGTCACCGCATAGGTAGCGGCCAGCAGCCGGGCGGTGGCGCCCGGCCCGCTGGCGACATCCAACACCCGATCCGCCGAGTGCAAGCCCAGCCGGTCCGCGAGTTTTCGGGTCAGTGCCGTGCCGCCTGGGTGGTAGGAGTCGCCGAGCAGCAGTGCCACCGCATCGCGCGAAGAGGCATCGACACAGCAGGTTTTGAACTCCGCGTCCGAGAGCGGTCCGAGCCAGGGATACGGCGGGGTGGTCATAGCCGCTCGTCACGCGGCACGGCGCGGGTGCCGACGTTCGTGTCGTCCGGTGTCCTGCACCACGATCATGAACGCCCGATCGGCCAGCTCCCGAGCGGCCCGCGGCAGGTCGATGCCGCAGCCGCCCGGGCCACAGACGAGTTCGGAGGCGGCGCGGACGAGCTTCTCGTCGGTGCTCGGCGTTCCCACCGAAGCCGAAGCACTCCACAGCTTCTCGAGCGCTTCCCGGATCTCGTAATCGGGCACGACACGATTGGACACATAGTCGAGGTAATCCTCCACCGCCAGCAACCGCGGGAGCGGGACCACGGTGTAGTCGAAATCCCCCGGTGTGCCGTCGGTGATCAGGTAGGTGATCGACCGACACGTGGGAAAACAGCACGGCACCGGGAAGAAATCGGCCGGAGTGAACCACCGCGGCAACTGCTCCGCGATCGCGTTCACCACGTCCGGGTTCGTCATCCGCTGCAGCGGATCGAATTCGATGTGCCGCCCGGCGTGGGTGACCGGCTGGAAGGCGACCGCGCGCACCGCCGGATGCGCCAATCCGAACTCCACGATCGCGCCGATCTCGTGCTCGTTGAGACCGCGTTCGATCGCGGCGGCCAGGGTGACGGTCAATCCGGCCGCGGCGCAATTGTCCAGGGCGCGTTGCTTGATCGCCCGCAGGTCCCGGCCCCGGATGCGCCGGTGCGTCTGCTCGTCGAAGCCGTCGAACTGCAGATAGATATTCACGACCTTGCCGCCGCGGCCATTGCGTTCGGCGAGCGCGGCCACGAAATCGCGGTCGGAGGCGAGCCGGATGCCATTGGTGTTGATGGTCACCGTGCGGATCGGGCTGGCCTGGGCCATATCGACGAATTCGAGCAGCCGCTTGTGAATGGTGGGTTCGCCGCCGGAGAACATGACGACCTCGGGTTCGCCCTCGGCGGCGACGAAGACGTCGATCATGCGCTGACACTGCTCGACGGTGATGGAATACCCGTCGGGCTGGTGACCGGAGTCGGCGAAACAGATCGGGCAGTCCAGATTGCACCCGGTATTGACCTCGATCAAGCCCAGACAGGCGTGCTGCTTGTGATCCGGACACAGCCCGCAGTCCGACGGGCAGCCGTCTCGGATCTCGGTCTGAAACTCCAGCGGCAGCGTGCCCGGCTTGTTGAACCGGCTTCTGGGCCTGGGTGCTGGGCGCTCTGATCAGCACCGCGCCGCAACGCGCGTCTTCACCCGAATGAGGTGATCCCCGTCCCCGGGACGCGAAATAGCGTGGCGGACTACATCGAGAAGACCGCGGGAACCAATCCGGCCGCCCAGATCGCCGACGCCAAACAGCTGCTGGCTGACGGCACCATCACCCAACGGGAATTCGAACAGTTGAAGGCGAAAGCGCTGTCCTGAACGGCTATTCGGCCGATGCGGATGCCGATGCGCGGCCGCCGCGCCCGCCCGGCTGAGCGTCACCCGTCCGGTGTGGTCTCGGGGAGCAGCACCTCGGCGGCGGTCTTGTCCGAACGCAGACCCTTCCAGCTCGGCATGCGCAGGCGGTCGGTGAATTCGCGGTACTCGACGTCGCCGACGAGTACGGGCCGTACCCAGTGCCAGCGCCCGGACAGCGGCGGCACGGCGGCGAAAGGGCTTGCGGACAGCTCGATGTCGTCGAGGGCGGCGCGCAGCACGCGGCGTACCGCCTGGGTGAAGCCGGTGCCGACATTGCCGATGTAGACCAGGGTGCCGGTGGCGTCGTGAGCGCCGAGGACCAGTGAGCCGAAGGTGTGCTGGTGTCCGCCGCTGCCCGGGGTCCAGCCGCAGACGATCACCTCGGTGCTGCGGCGCAGCGGTGTCTTGATCCAGGCGGGCGAGCGACGGCCCGGCAGATAGGGGGAGTCGACGCGTTTGGAGACGATGCCCTCCAGCCGGTGGTCCCGCGCGACCGCGAGCAGTTTGCCCGCTCCCACCCCGAGCCAGTGCGGTGGTGCGGAAAGTGGTGCGGTGAGGTGTAATTCGGCCAACAGTCGGCGGCGCTCCAGATAGGGCAGCGCGGTGACGTCGCGGGCGGCGACGGCGAGGACGTCGAAGGCGAACAGCTGGACCGGCACCTCCGCCACCAGTTGCTCCCCCGGCCGGGCGACGTGCATACGGCGTTGCAGGCGGCCGAAGGAGGGCGCGCCGTCGGCGTCGGCGGCGATCACCTCGGCGTCGAGTACCAGGGCCCGGTCCCCCGCCAGGGCGCGCAGCGCGGCCACGAGTTCCGGGTACGACCCGCCGACATCCCTGCCGTTGCGGCTGTACAGCCGGCACTCCCCCGCCGCGCACACCGCCATGATGCGAGCGCCGTCCCATTTCATCTCCACCGCCCACCCCTCCGCATCCGGCGGCGGTCCCGCCACCGCCAGCATGGGCGCGGGCACCTGCCGGAATGGTGCGGCCACCGAGTGCCGCTACCCGGGTAGGAAACCAGGCGAAGGGGACATGCCTCGGAGTTTGCCCTAAGATTGCCAGCCTGCCGACGAGGCTCGCCGAGAGCGTCGCCGCCCGTAGCCAGGCGCACGTCCGCCGCCGGGCATTCGACAGGTCACCGACGCCGTGCGGACTCAGCGCGCCGAGATGCCGTTCTCCCGGATCACCTCGAGCACCTCGTCGTAGCCGAGGTCGGCGGTCACCACGATGGACTCGGAAGCGTTGTCCCGGTTCACCGAATGCACCGAGTTCATCCCGAGCAGCGCGTCTTCGGCGATATCCACTTCGCGCGCGTAATCGGGGAGCTGGTAGGTGTAGGCCATGGCGGCCACCCCTCTCGAATACAGGACAGTGTCGCCGGTCGGGTAGCCGCCCGTACACGCACCAAACCGCCTCGCGCGTCAAGGAACACGCGCGGCGTGTCGCGAAAACCGCCGCTCATACCCCGTTTGAGTGGCGGCGTAGCGGGAATAGCCGCGGTATGTTGACCATCATCGGGCTCATCGCCCTCCTCGGCGCCGTGGCCGTGGGCGTTGCCGGTGTCCGGGAGAACAGCGGCGAAAACAACACGCTCTCCAACAGTTTCACGGTTTTCGGCCAGAACTACGACCTGTCCTCCGGGGCGGTGTTCGGCTACGGCATGCTCGTCGGCGCCATCGGCGCGTGCGGGCTCATCCTGCTCCTGACGGCGGTGTGGACGGCATCGCGGCGCGGCAGCGCCGCACGGCGCGAACTCCGCGAGTCGAAGCGCGAAATCGCGGCTGACCGTAAGGAATCGACCGCTCCACCGGGCGCGACCGCGTCGGCTCCCGCCGCGCGCTCCGCCCCGGATTCCACCCCCACCTGGTCGTTCAATCGGTTCCTGCACCGCCCGACGACCGGCAAACCGACCTCGCCCGTATCGAAATAGGACCCGATCATGATCATTCTCGGCATCATTCTCGCCGTCATCGGCGTGGTGCTCGCACTCCTCGGCTCCGCCGGCCGCGCCATCGGCGGCCGCAGGCACTACTACTAGCCGCAGGCACTACAGCTAGGCGCGCGGTGCGCATGGCCGCCGTCCGCACCCGCGGGCGGCGGCCTCGCCGTATCGGTAGCGCCCGCGCGCCGCCGCACCGGGCAGCGCGCCGAGCGGCCGTACTACCGTGGCGCTCATGGCGACGACTGTGTTGATTCCCGACGATGACGGGCTGGCCGCGGTGTCGGCGCTCGACGGGGTGCGGGCGGTGCGCTACCGGCCCGGCGATCCGGTACCCCCGGGCGGTGCGGACGCCGAGATTCTGGTGCCCGGCTTCCTCGCCGGATCGGCCGCCGCCGCCATGGCCTGGGAGCTGCCGAAACTGCGTCTGATCCAACTGCTCACCGCCGGAGCCGAAGCATGGGTCGGGCGGATCCCGGAAGGTGTGCTGCTGTCCACCGCGCGCGGCGCGCACGGAGCCAGCACCGCCGAGTGGGCGCTCACCGGACTGCTCAGCGTCTACCGCGAGTTCACCGAGTTCGCGGTGGCGCAGCGCGAGCATCGGTGGACCCAGCATCGCACCGACACCCTGCACGGCAAGCGCGTGCTGATCGTCGGAGCGGGCGATCTCTCGGCCGAGATGCGCCGCAAACTCGCCCCGTTCGACACCTCGGTGACCGTGGTGGGCACCCGCGCCCGCGACGGTGTGCACGCCGTGGACGAATTGCCCGACCTGCTCCCACACGCCGACGCGGTGATCCTCACCGTCCCCGTCACCAGCCGCACCGTCGGCATGGTGGACGCGGAGTTCCTGGCCCGCATGCCCGACGGCGCGATCCTGGTCAATGCCGCGCGGGGTCCGGTGGTGCGCACCGACGCGCTGCTCGCCGAACTGACCGCGCGGCGGCTGCGCGCCGTTCTGGACGTCACCGACCCGGAGCCGCTGCCCGCCGGCCATCCGCTCTGGGACGCACCCGGACTGCTGCTCACCCCGCATGTGGGCGGCAGCAGCCGCGGCAATGTCGAGCGCGCCTACGCGGTGGCGGTGGGCGAGATCCGGCGGTATCTGGCCGGCGAGCCGCTGCGCAATCTGGTCGACGGCGAGTACTGAGTCGGCGAGCGGCGAACCGGATCCGGGCCTGCGAGGTGCGCGCGGCCCGGAGCACTCCGAATTCGCCAGCACCTCACAGGGTGTCGCGCCCGATCGAATGGTTCATGGTGCGCCACTCGTGATCCCAGCGCGCATTGCGGCGCGCGGTGAGCACGGTGTGCGTCACCCACACCAGCGCCGCTGCCGCACACCAGGTTTCGACCAGAACAGCCAGGCCGGTGCCGACCCCCTCGGCGGCGGCCGATCCGGGTTTGGCCGGCGGCGCGGTGGGGGTGCCGTCGGCGCCGAGCCAGACCTCGGTCTCGGCTCCGGTGACGGCGGGCGTGGACAGCTGGACGTCGGCCTCGCCGGTGCGGCCGTCGGCGTCCCAGCGCACGGTGGCCGGGAAGCGTTCCACCCGCACCACGCCGCGCTCGCGGGTCACATCGTCGGGTATGCCGACCACGGTGGCGGTGACGCGGGTCTTGTCGGCGTCCTCCGCGGCGATGCGCGCCGCCGCCCCGGTATAGGCCGAGGTGCCGATCGCCCCCGCGACGGGCACCGCCACCAGGGCCGCGAGCACCGCGACGAGCCAGATCAGCGCCTCCCACCGATCCGATGCGCGCATGAGCGGATTCGGGTTCCACGGTTGCACCCGCCACAGCCGCACCGGCGCATTCGCCGACACCCGGACCACCTTCTTCCACGGCGTCGCTGACACCGATTACATCGGTGCCGATACCCGTTGTGATACTCCCGCAAACCCGTTATGTCCAGTGACCACTACCTTCACCGTGTCGGCACGCCGAATCCCCGGATGTCGGCGGCACCGTCGCCGCGGCAGGACCGCCGGGCCGGTTCCGTTCGGCGATCCGGTGGCGACGAAGGCCGCCGGATCCACGCTGCCGCTGCGCATTCGCGCGGTCCGGCGCCGATCGTCGGCGCGGTCCAGCGGCTCCCGATCACAGGTCGGTGAATTGCCCGCGAGACGGCGGTGTAGGGCGTAGATTCCACGCCGAGCGTCCAGAGGAGATCGAGCATGTCCCACCCGCCGCAACCGCGGATACGCACGGATATCCCGCATTCGGCCCGGATCTGGAACTTCTGGATGGGCGGTCGCGACTACTACGAGGTCGACCGGATCGCGGGCGAGGCGGGCATCGATGCCTACCCCGGCATCCGCACCATGGCCGTCGAGTCGCGGCGCTTCCTCATCCGCACGGTGAGCTATCTGACCGCGGAGGCCGGGATCCGCCAATTCCTCGATGTCGGAACCGGTTTGCCCACCATGCAGAACACCCACGAGGTGGCCCAGGGCATCGCGCCCGAGGCGAAGGTCGTCTACGTGGACAACGACCCCATGGTGCTCGCGCACGCCCGCGCCCTGCTCACCAGCACCACCGACGAGGGCGTCACCACCTACATCGACGCGGACTTCAATCACCCCGAGGACATCATCACCGCCGCGCGGCAGGTCCTGAACTTCAGCAAACCGATCGCCGTCATGTTCCACGGCGTGCTCGGCCATGCGCCCACCTACCGGGACGTGCGACGCATCGTGGACAACTTCATGGCCGCCGTGCCCTCCGGCAGCTACCTGGTGCTCAACGACGGCACCACCGACGATCCGGCCTACGTCAGGCTGTGCGAGAACTACGCGCAGACCGGCGGCGTCCCCTACCATCCCCGCACCCCGGCCGAGATCGAAGGCGCCTTCGAGGGGCTGGAACCGGTGCCGCCCGGCGTCGTTCCCATCGATCGCTGGCGGGTCGACGAGCCACCCACGGGCGAGAGCACCTCGGTACGCGGCGGCATCGGGCGCAAGCCCTGATGCCCGGGTAGGGTGCGGCGGTGCAGATCGCCGAATTCGTCGAACGCGGGAACTCGATCGTCGACCGCCTCACCGGTACGCAGACGCCTCCGCCGTGGTGGCTGGTGCTGGGCACCGGAATCGCTGCCCTGCTGATCGTGCTCTACCGGCCCGCCTGGCGGCTGACCCGCAATGTGGTCACCATCGCGCACGAAGGCGGTCACGCCTTCGTCGCGCTGCTCACCGGACGGCGGCTCAACAGCATCCGGCTGCATTCGGACACCTCCGGGCTCACGGTATCCAGCGGCAAGCCCTACGGCTTCGGGATGGTGCTCACCACCATGGCCGGATATCCCGCCCCGGCGCTGCTCGGCCTCGGCTACGCGGCGCTGCTCGGCGCGCATCGGATCACGCTCATGCTGTGGGCCACCATCGCCCTGCTGGCGGCGGTGCTTCTCAAGGTGCGCAACGGTTTCGGGCTGCTGTCGGTCTTCGTCACGGGCGGCGCGGTATTCGCGGTCTCCTGGTTCGGCACCGACGACCTGCAGGCCGGGTTCGCCTACTTCGCCGCGTGGTTCCTGCTGCTGGCGGCCGCGCGACCGGTGGTCGAACTCCAGCGCAACCGCGCGCACGAACCCGATTCGGACGCCGACCAGCTGGCGCGGCTCACCCGGGTTCCGGGCATCGTATGGGTGCTGTTCTTCGGGGCCGTGGCGCTGGCGGCGCTGGTGCTCGGCGGACGGCTGCTGCTCGAGGACATCACCGGCGTCTGCCTGCCCCTCGTCACCGACAGCACCTGCCCGGCCCCGGCCGGCCCCTGACTCGGCCGATGAGAAACATGTCGCTGCAATAGTTCTCGAGCACGCGGGCTACCATTCGCAGAGCACGGCCCGGGTGATCATGGACACGGAGCATCCGGCAGCGGACCCGCCCGCCCGCGGCGTGGTCCGAGATCGTTGGTTCGCAGGAGGGTTTCGAATGAACAGACCGGCGTGGGCCCCGGAGGGCGTGGATATGACCCAGGCCAGTCCGGCACGCATGTACGACGCGTTGCTGGGCGGCTCGCACAACTTCGAGGTCGACCGGCAGGCCGCCGAAATGGGCAAGCAGCTCGTCCCGGACCTACCCCGGCTGGCGCTCAGCAACCGGGCGTTCCTGCGGCGGGCGGTGCGGTTCCTGATGGACGCGGGGGTACGGCAGTTCTTCGACGTCGGCTCCGGCATTCCGACCGCGGGCAATGTGCACGAGGTGGCGCAGGAGATCGATCCCGCCGCACGGGTGCTGTACGCGGATATCGACCCGGTGGCGGTGGCGCACGCCAAGGCCATTCTGAGCGGCAACGACCGCGCCGGGGCCATCGAGGCGGACCTGCGCAAGCCCGCCGAACTGCTCGAGCGCGCCCGCGAGACCGGACTCGTCGACTTCTCCCAGCCCGTCGGCGTCCTGCTGGTGGCGGTGCTGCACCTGGTGGGCGATGAGGACCGGCCCGCCGAGCTGGTGTCGCAGTTGCGGGCGGCGGTGCCGGGCGGCAGCTACGTGGCGATTTCGCACCTCACCTCGGCGCAGCGTCCCGAGGATGCCGCCAAGCTGGGCGCCAATGCCGAGAATGAGAATAAGATCGGTATTCACTTCCGGTCCCGCGAGGCGATCACCACCTTGTTCGACGGCTGGGAACTGATCGAACCCGGCGTCGTCGAGCTGCCGCTGTGGCGGCCGGAATCCGAACGCGACCAGCACGAGGCACCGGGACGCTCACTGGGTCTGGCGGGCGTGGGTCGGAAGCCCTGATTCGACGGACTCGACAGGGGGTTGCGGTGGGAGCGCGAGATGTGGCCGTGCGATGGGCCGAACTTCTCGACGGCGCGGTCGCGCCGACGCTCACCCGCGCCCAGGTGGAGGTGCTGCTCGGGCGGTACACCGGTGGTCTGCTGGCCGCGATCCGGGGGACGGGCGATCCGGCGGTCGCGGGTGAGGCCGCCGCCGCCCTGGTCGCCGCCAACTACCGCGACGCCCGCGCCGTCCATCACTCGGTGCTGCTGATCTGCGGGGAGATGTTCGACGCCGAGTACCCCGACCCCACGGCCGCCGACTACCACACGGGCAGGCTGCGGGCCGCCGCCGTGGCGGCCGCGTTCGCGGCCGCGTTCACCGACCGACTACGCCAGGCCGCGCTGGCCGAACAGGAGACCACCCTCGCCGCGGCGCTCACCGCGGCTCGGGAGGCGGAGGCGCGGCGGCAGCTGTCGGAGGCGCGGTTCGAGGCCATCTTCACCGCCGCCTCGGTCGGCATCGGCACCATCGACATCAGCACCGGCCAGGTGCTGGACGTGAACGCCGCCATGGCCGAGACGCTGGGTGTGCCCGCCGCCGACATGCCGGGCCGGTCGGTGGCCGACATTCTCGGACCGCAGAACATCGGTGACGCCTTCGACCATTTCCAGCGGCTGCTCACCGGCGAGACCGACCGCTTCCGCACCGAAACCACGCACGAGCGCCCCGACGGCTCCCGCAAGACCATCGACCTGTCCATGTCGGTGGTGCGCGACGGCGACGGGCGGCCGCGCTTCCTGGTGGGTGTCACCATCGACATCACCGAACGCAAACAGCTCGCCGACCGGCTGTGGCACGACGCCCATCACGATCCGCTCACCGGGCTGCCCAACCGGCTGCTGTTCTTCGACCGGCTCGGGGCCGCCGAGCCGCCGGTGGGCGTCTGCTATCTGGATCTGGACGGCTTCAAGGAGATCAACGACGAGTACGGCCACGCCACCGGCGACCGGGTGCTGCGCGAGGTGGCGACCCGGCTGCTCACCACCGTCTCCGCGGTGGGCGGAATGGCCGCGCGCATCGGCGGCGACGAGTTCATCGTGCTGGTCGAGCGGTGCGACGCCGATGAGCTGGCGAAGCTGGCCGAGGAGATGCTCGCCGCCCTGGGCGCGCCGTTCGCGGTGGACGGGCATCCGGTGACCTTGGGCGCGAGCATCGGCACCGCCGTCGCCGAGAGCGCGCCGACGGCGGTGGACGATCTCCTGCACACGGTGGATACGGCCATGTACCGCAACAAGTTCGAACGCGGGCCGCGGCACTCCTACGGACCGCGCGGCCGCTAGCGGCGGTCAGGCGACCACGTGCGCGTGCGAGAACACCAGCCGCACGAACTCGTCCAACAGCGGCCCGAAGTCGTCGCGGTGCCCGGCCGCCGACAGCTGCTGATAGCCGACCAGCATGGCCATGCCGAGCGAGGTGAGATGCGCCGCGACGGCCCGGTCCCCCACCACCCCGGCGATCGCCTTGCCGAGAATCCGGCGGCGGGCGTCGTCCACCCGGCGCAGCACCGTGCCGACCGAGGCGTCGTTCGCGCCCCACGCGCGGATGGCGGCCTCGGCCCGGTGATGCAGCCCCAGGGTCAGTTCGCGCAGTTTGTCCACATCGGATTCCGGTGTGCCGCTGCCGAACTCCAGCTCCCGCAACCGTCTGGCCTGCTGCCCCTCCCAATAGGACAGCAGGGCGTCCACGAAGCCCTGCCAACTGCCGAAGTGGTGGTAGAAGGATCCGCTCGTGACACCCAGCGCCCGGCACAGCACCCCGATGTTGAGCCCGGCGAAACCGGCCTGTGCCAAAACGTCGAGGCCCTGGTCGAAGTACTGTTCTTTACTCACCAGACGCGCCATGCGATTACCGTAGCCCAATCCCGCCCCTGGGGAATTCCGTGTCGGACAATTTCTCATATCACGAAGGGAATGAGAGCTTTTCGCTCGGCCGGGTAGTCGGCGAACTTCTCCCGATACCAGCGGTGTGTGGCGAAGGCGCGCGGCACCAGATTGCCCACGGTGATCAGCAGGATGACCAGGCCGGGCAGCGCCCAGGTCAGGATGGCGAATCCGGTCCAGGCGATCAGCTCGCCGAGATATGTGGGGCTGGTGACGA
The DNA here is from genome assembly GCF_030767025.1 of Nocardia sp. CC227C. GTDB lineage: Bacteria > Actinomycetota > Actinomycetes > Mycobacteriales > Mycobacteriaceae > Nocardia. The sequence goes on from NZ_JASITE010000009.1 coordinate 84,837, forward strand.
ATCGGAAGCCGCCACCGTACGGGATCTTGTATTCCGTTGCGCCCGGATCGTTCTTGTCGCGAAGATTGCGAACAATACTCTCCGAGTGGACCAGTAGCGCGAAGCCGCACAGGTAGACCGCCAGGCCGATCAGGAAGCGCGGGTCGGTGAGCCAGTCGGTGCCGTACCGGTCCAGGTAGTCGTGGCCGAACAGGGTGCCGTTGAGGTAGCCGTGCAGCGCGGTGACGAACATGCCCATGGCCAGCACCGAGATGTTGAAACTCCCGCGCTTGCCCGGCGCCTGGCGGATGGACAGCGGGAAGAACCAGCCGCGGTTGCCGTAGTGCAGCACCCAGATGGCGGCCAGCACCAGCGCGGTGGGTTCGAATCGGTTCGGCCCGGCCAGGAAGCAGACCGCGAAAACCACGGTCGCCGGAATCTCCATGAGCCACCAGCCGAGTTTCGGATTCAGGTTGAGCCCCAGCTTCGCCGTCGCGAATCGACCGTACGGACTTTGTCCGAAAAGCCCGCCTATCAGCACGAATGCCGCGAAGGCGAAGCCGATGGCGAGCGCGGTGTCGTAGGTCGTATTCCCGGTGTACCAGTTCATCGAGATCCTTCATCGAGGTAAAACTAGAACACGTTCTACCATGCTGCGCTCCACAGTGCACCGGTAACCCTTGCCGGGCAAGGCGATTGCCCCTGCCGGTAACTTAACCGCCGGGAATCGGGAGGAGTGGAGATGGGTGAGGACAGGTGGGACGGACTGTTGCGCAGCATGCCGCACTTTCTCGAGGAGGAGGACCTCGAATCCGGCCTCGACTGGAATCCGCGTTTCCTGCAACTGCGTGACGAAAATACCGGGCGGTGCGTTCATTTCGCGCAGCAGGGCAGCGCCATCGAGGTCCTGCTACCCGTTCCCGATGACGCCGCCGCCGCCGAACACCTGCTGACCGTGCTGCGGGAACAGCCGGACGGGCTCTGGGAGCCCTGCCCACTGCCGTTGGAATCGGATGCGGCACAACCCAACCCGGAACTGCGCGCGGTGGAGCGGGTGTGGCGGCGGCCGGAGCTGGCCCGCGCCTGGCACACCGGATGGCGGCGCGGCGAGGCGGTCGAGGCGCGGCGAGCGGTGGCGGCCTCGGTGGTGGCGGTCCTGGACGCGGGCCTGGCCATGGCCCCGCGCCGACTACGGTGCGCCACCTGGAGCCTGGACGCCCCCGGCACCGACTCCTACGGCCTGCCCGCCGAACGTCCCACCGCCCGCGCCGCCGCCCCGGTATGCGACGACTGGGCCGACTTCACCGTCCGGCTGGCCTGGGCGCTGACCACACTGCCCTGGGACAGCGTGCTCGGCCTCAGCACCCCGCACCCCGGACCGGATCCGTGCTTCGTTCAGTTCCTGCACGGCCGTCGCCTGCACAACGAGGCCAGCGGCTGGGATGTGGCCGGACTCGGCCGCGCCGAATTCGACCGCCGGATGACCGCCCTCGGCTGGACCTTCGCCCCGCAGAGCGGCGCGCTCATCTGGGAGGGGCCCGAGGCTCACACCGGCTACCACCCGCGCCTGGCGGGCATCCCGCACCGCACCGTGGCCACCTTCCGCGACGTCTTCGCCGTCAACCACCCCCAGGACCTGGTCTTCCGCGCCTTCCGCAACGGCAGCCGCGACGACCCCGACCTGCGCTACCTGGACCGCGAACTCGGCGTCCCCCGCGACGTCCGCTAGCCCGACCTCGGCCGGGCCGCAGCGCACCGCTCGACCGGGCGAGAGAGGTTGGCCGCCAACCGCTCCCGCAGGTTCTTCAGCGCCCGCAGCTCCGAGACCGCCGCGGGCGCGGATGCTTCCCCCGGCACGAACTGCGGCAGATCGGCCGGACTCGAGTACAGCTCGGTCGAGACACCTCGGGTGCGACCGCCTGAACGGTCCGCCATGCGGCCTGCCAACACGACACCGGACCGATCTATTCGCCGCGCGCCCCCGACGCGACGCGCCGGGCCGTGGCGATGATGGCGTCCTTGCGCCACAGCGCGACGGTCCGGCCGATCTCGCGGACCGGACGCGGCAGCAGGCGGTTCACGGTTCGCACCAGCGCCGCCCAGCCGCGCAGCAGCGCCTCGTCGCGCGTGGTCCATTCCAGGCCGAGCAACTCGCGTGCCCGGGGCGGCAGGACGCCGGTGTTCACCCAGGCCGCGAACGGTCCGACGATGCCCCACATGATCGGCCGCCACAGCGCGGCGGGCACACCGGCCGGTGCCGGTGGGCGGCGCAGGGTGGCGAGCACGTCGTCCACGCTCGGGTGGTGTTCCAATCGCTCGGTCAGCATGCGGTCGAAGAACCGGTCGAAGTCCGGCACGTCGGCCGGGGCGTCGCGGTCGCGCAGGCCCGCGAGCAGGCTGGCCTGCCGCCAGCCCGCGTACAGTTCGGCCCGCTCGGTGCGGGACAGTCCCGCGCCGAAGCGTTCGGCCACCACCGTGCAGGCCCAGTAGGCGGTGCCGAGCACCCAGAAGTACGCCTCCGGCTCCCAGGCGTGGTAGCGGCGACCCGCGTGGTCCACGCCGGTGATGCCCTTGTGCATGGCGCGGATGTCGCGCCCGTAGGCGGCGGTGTCGTCACCGTAGAAAGCCAGGGCGATGGTCGGCCAGTAGGAGCGGTCGAAGCGGCCCAGCGGATCGGTCGTGTACACCGAGTGCTGCGCCACTCCGGAACCGATGACCGGGTGGGCGACCTGGAGCAGCAGGGCGCTCGGGGCCAGCATGATCAGTCGCCAGTCGGCGGCGTAGCGAGCCGTCGGCGAGTCCGGCGCGACTCCCCGGCGCACGGGTTCGGGGTGGTCGGTCACGTAGATTTCCGACACGGGGCCGGCCATGGCAACGCCTCCACATTGAGGAATCATTTGTGTCTAGAAAGGTAGGTTTCAGGAAACAAATGTGTCAACATTCAGCGGCAGTGACGCGGAACACCATGCCGGGGCCGCACCGATGAAGGCCGCCCGGCGCTACGGCGGGATCGCGGCCGACGAGCGGATGCGCGGGCGGCGCGAGCAGTTGGTCGACGCCGCCATCGAGGTGATGGCGCGCGAGGGCGCGGGTGCCCTGACCGTGCGACGCGTGGCCGCGGCAGCGGGCCTGTCCACCCGGTTCGTCTACGAGAGCTTCGCCGATCTGGACGAGCTCACCGGAGCGGCGTTCGACTCCGCCGCGCGCGAGCTGGCGCGGACGGTGCACGCCGCGGTGCGCGACACCCCGCCGGACCGGCACGCCCGCATCACGGCGGTGGTGGAGGCCATCACCGACTTCTTCCTCGCGCAGCCCGCCAAGGGCAAATTCCTGTCCACCAAGGCGTACGGCCATCCCGGCAGCGCCCGGCACAGGCTGGAGCGCTCGGAGGACTATGTGGCCGCCTTCGCGGCCACCCTGGCCGGACTCGTCGCGGGCGTGCGCGCCGAGGACCGCGCGGTGGTCCTCGCCTCACGCTTCCTGGTGGCCGCCTTCGGCGAAACCACGACCGCCCTGGCGTACGGCGAAACCCCTTACGCCCGAGACGAATTCGTCCGCGACAATGTGGAGTTGATGCTGGGCGCCCTCGACGGGCTGGACCGGATCGCCGCGCGGGGTCAGTCCTCGACCAGCACCAGCTCGTAATCGCGGAAGTGCGCGGCCAACTCCAGACCGGCGCGCTCGAGGGCCGCGCGCACGGTGGCGTCGTCGAATTCGAAGACGCGCAGCAAGGCGACGGTCGGGAAGCGATCCTGGATCTCGGACAGCAGCGCCACCACGAGACCGGCCAGGCGGTCGGCGGCGACGTCGGCGTAGGAGATCTGCTCGCCGGTATTGATATAGGCGATGTCGTCGATGATGGTGGCGGTGATGGTGGCGATCGGATCGGTGGCCCCCTCGCCCAGCAGCGCCACGATGAACAGATTGCCGGGCGGCTCGGTGGACTCGGCCTCGGCGTGCAGGATCCACTGATCGGCGGCGACGGCCCCGGCCCCCTCCGGCGGTTCCCAGCTGCCCAGCTCGGCGGTCCACAGCCGGGCCACCTCACCGATGACATCGGCCTCCAGCAGTGCGGCGGCCTGCCCCTCCGGACCGGTGTCGGACCCCTCCCAGCGCAGCACGCGATAGCCCGCGCCCTGGGCGTGGCCGGCGGCGGAGGCGATGAGGGTGGCGAAGACTTCGGTCTCGTCCGGCGTGGCGGGCGTGTCGTCGGTGTGTCCGAGGCGAATGGAGCGCACCAGCCGGTCGGCGTCGATGACCTGGACCCAGGCGTCGCGGGGTCCGGCGGCGCGCAGCTCCGCCCAGCCGAGCAGGCGGCCGTCCGAGCGGGCGGCAATGGTGCCGAGCAGGTCGGATGGCTGGTCGAGGGCGACGTCCTCCAGTTGGAACAGTCCCGCCGCTCCCGCTAGTTCATTCGCCAGGCGCAGGCCGGTACCTGGGTGCCGGTCCCACTCGAGTGCCATATCCATAGCCGCACAGTAGACCGACCAGTTGCTGTTGAGTAGCTACCGCGCGGTCGGTATTACATTTCGAGACCGGTGTGATCAGGCCGAACGCAGTGCCTGCGTGGGGCAGCTGTCCACCGCCAGCAGGGCCACCTCGCGGTCGGATTCCGGCACCTCGGCACACCGCACGGCCACCCGCTCGTCATCTCCCACCCGGAACAGATCGGGCGCGACGGCCTCGCACATGCCGTGCCCCGCACAGCGGGTGAGATCGGCCTCGATCCTCATGCGTCGAGCCGTTCCAGCCGCACCGGCAGACCGTCCGCGGGCAGCGGCCCGGTGCCCGCGATGAGCGGCACCCGATATGCCGGCGGCACACTCCAGCGGTACGCCAGCAGCATGCGGTGCAGCACCGCCTTCACCGTCATACCGCCGAAGTAGAGTCCGATGCACTTGTGCGCCCCACCCCCGAACGGCGCCCAGGCGAAGCGGTGCGCGGCGTCCTCGCGGTGGTCGGCGTCGAACCGCGCCGGGTCGAAGGCATCCGGATCGCGCCAGAACTCCCGCTGCCGCATCATGGTGTACGGCCCGGTCATGACCAGCGTGCCCGCCGGCACGAAATGCCCCGCGATATCGGTGTCGGCGATGGTCTCGCGGGCCTGCTGGGCCACCGGCGCGTACATCCGCAGCGCCTCCTTGAAGGCCAGGTCCAGGCCGGGCAGCCGGGCCAGGTCGCCGTAGTCCAGATCGGCCTTGCCCAGGGCGCGCGATTCGGCCCGCAGCCGCTCCTGCCAGTCGGGGTGCCGGGCCAGCTCGTAGGCCAGCATGGCGATGGAGATGGCGCTGGTGTCGTGCGCGGCCATCATCACGAAGATCATGTGCGCCACCACGTCGGCATCGGTGAGCCGGTGCTCGGGCAGGGTGGCCACCCGGGCGAGCACGCTGAACAGGTCGGCGGCCTCCCCCGCGCGCCGCCGCGGCAGCTCACGCCGGAAGTACTCCTCGAGCACCCGCCGACCGCGCAGGCCGCGACGCCACACGCCGCCGGGGACGTCGGCGCGGATCATGGCGGTGCCGCCGTGCACGGCGTCCTCGAACGCCCGCGACAGCCGGGTGCTCTCCGGACCGAGCTCCGCGCCCGCGAACACGGCGGTCGCCTGCTCCAGCAACAGCTGTTTGACCGCGTCGTAGAGCCGGAAGTCCGGCCCCGGCCGCCAGTCCGCGATGCCCCGGGCCAGCAGCGGCGAGGTCAGTTCGAGATACCCGTCGAGCCGCGGCCTGGTGAAGACCTGCTGCAGGATGCGGCGGTGGTAGAGGTGGTCGTCGAAATCGCGCAGCAGCAGACCGCCGCGGAAGAACGGGCCGATCAGGAACTCCCAGCCGCGTTGCGCCGAGAACACCCGATCCCGGTCCAGCATGACCTGCTCCAGCGCCTCCGGGCTGCCGACGGCGACGATCGGGCGCCCGAAGCCGCCCGCCCAGCTCACCGGTCCGTAGTCGCGTAACCGCCTGCGGGAGAACTCGATCGGATCGGCGAGCGAGCTGAGGATATAGCCGATCCAGGGTGGCCCGAAATCACCCATGACTGGTTTCAGGCCGCTGCCGGGCGGGGGTGTCGCCAGCGGGCGGGCCGGTGACGGATAGCGCTCCACCACCCCGCCGACGGCGCGCTGTAGCCGCTGGTTGAGCCGGGCCCGCACCTGGCGGGCATGGCCGACCGGATCCCGGAAGTCCCGGGGCACAAGGAGATTCATCGTCGGTCTCCCTTCGAGATGAATCTCACGGTACCGGAAACGATGGTTTCCGTAAACAGTCGTTTCCTGATAAGTGTGCCAAGCTGGTCGGTGTGAGGCGGGAATTCGGCGGGACCTATCGCGGAGCGACCACCGACGAACGGCGCGAGCAGCGCCGTCGCCGCCTGCTGGACGCCGCGCTCGACATCATCGGCACCCAGGGGCTGTCCGCCCTCACCGTGCGCGGAGTCTGCGAGCAGGCCCGGGTCGGCCCGCGGTTCTTCTACGAGTCCTTCCCGGACCTGGACGCGCTGGCGGGCGACCTGCTCGACGAGATCCAAGTCGCGGCACTGGATTCCGCGCGCACGGCCATCGCCGAGACCGCGGGCGGCCAGGCCGACAAGATCCGGGCCGGGGTGGCGGCGCTCATCGTCGCGCTCACCGACGATCCACGCCGCGCCAATATCGCGCTGGCGCAGGCACACGGCAGCGAGGCGCTCATGCGACGGCGCTTCGTGGGCATGCGGCGGGTCGCGGCGGTGATCATGCAGGAGGCCCGGCTGCTGCTCGACATCCCCGAGGGCGAGGACAACGCGCTCACCGCCCTGGCCCAGCTGATCACCGGCGGTGCGGCCGAACTGATGCTGGTGTGGCTGGACGGCGGGCTGAAGGTGGAGCGGCCGGTCATGATCGACGTGGTCGCCGACTACGTGGTGGACATGGTGGACCGGCTGCCCGCCCTGGCCGAGAAACTGGAGTCCTGAACGGTACTCAGCAGTGCACCCCGGTGATCGCGAAGCGCTCCACATCGGTGCCATGGCCCCCGGTGGCGACCGCCACCGTGAGCGTGCCCGGACAGGAGGCGTCGATCGGGACCGTCGCCGACCACGGCATATCCATACCACCGGCGGGAATCCGGCCGACCGTGCCCACCGGCTGCTCGCGGCCGAGCTGGCGGACCCGGATGTCCAGGCTCTCGTCCACGCCGAAGGGCCAGAGCGGTTGGTGGGCGGTTCGAGCTCCCGAGTGCGGGCACGCACGACCGGGTGCGGGTCGGCCCGATACAGGTTCGCCGCGGGTGCCGGATCGACGGGCGGCCGGATACGCTGCGCGCGTGACCGCTCTGCTCCACCGGCGCTTTCCGGAACTCGCGCACACCCTCCCGCAGCTGCCGCTAGGTTCCCGGCCGACGCCGGTGCGCAGGCTGTCCGCGCTGAGCGTCGGGGCGCAGCTGTGGGTGAAGGACGACAGCGCCTTCGGGGACGGCGGGTGGGGCGGGAACAAGGTACGCAAGCTCGAATGGCTGCTGCCGGATGCGCTGCGGCGCGGGCGGCGCACCATTGTGACCGTGGGAGGGCTCGGCACCAACTGGGGGCTGGCGACCGCACTGTACGGCCGCGAGCACGGCCTGAAAACCGTACTGGCACTGGTAGATCAGCCTGTGGACGACCATGTGCGACGGCAGTTGCAGCGGCTGCGCGCCTCCGGGGCGGAACTGCGCTTCACCCGCTCCAAGACGCGGACCGTATTGGCCGCGCCGCTGCTGCTGGCCCGGCATTTCTCGGGCGCGCGCCCGCCCTGTCTGCTTCCGGCGGGCGGCTCCTCTCCCGTGGGCGCGCTCGGCTATGTGGAGGCGGCGCTGGAGCTGGCCGAGCAGGTGCGGGCCGGGGAGCTGCCCGAGCCGACCCATATCGTCACCCCGGTGGGGTCGGGCGGGACGGTGGCCGGGCTGGCGCTGGGCCTGCGGCTGGCGGGGCTGCCCACCCGCGTGGTGGGCGTGGTCGTGAACGACACCCTGCGCCTGGACCACCGAGCCGTCACCCGCCTGGCCCAGCGCACCGCGCGCCTGCTACGCCGTCGCGGTGCGCGGCTGCCCGAGAACCTCACGCCCACCTGCAATCTGGAGATTCACACCGACTGGCTCGGCACGGGCTACGGCCACGCCACCCCCGAAGGCGAGGCAGCCCGGTGGCGTGCCGCCGGCCTCGAAAACCTCGAGCTGGAACCCGTCTACACCGCCAAGGCCCTGGCGGCCCTGCTGGAACTCGACGCGCGCGGCCACTTCGGTGCCGGACCGGTCGTCTACCTCAACACCAACGGCCCACGCTGAGCGCGACAAGGTGGACGCACCCGGCCAGCGTGGCGGTCGATCCGGACCAACGCGCTGTGCGGGCGTAACCACCTCCGGCACGGCCGCACCGCGGTCGGCACCTCGAACCGAGGTGCGGATACAGCGAGCGAACGCGACACCCGTCGGCACGGCCACGACGCCGAACGCGGGAACGCATAGACCCGATGGGCGCGCGGGGTGTGACCACCAATCCGCCGCGCAACGGCGTCGATCCGCGCGATGATGCGACGGCAAGCGGGTGCGCACGCCGCCGAGGCGGCTCGTACCCTGGACGCATGTCGGATGACGTGGCGGTTCCCGGGCTCGGTGCGCTGGTCGAGATGCTGGCGGGACGGCGGGTGGCGGTGCTGACCGGGGCGGGCATCTCCACCGACAGCGGCATTCCGGACTACCGGAGTCCGGACGCGCCGCCCCGCAATCCCATGACCTATCAGCAGTTCGTCGGCGATCCGGTCTTCCGGCAGCGCTATTGGGCGCGCAACCACGTCGGCTGGCGGCGCATGGACGCCGCGCGCCCCAATGCCGGGCATCGCGCACTGGCGCGCCTGGAGCGCGCGGGCGTGGTCACCGGGCTGATCACCCAGAACGTGGACCTGCTGCACACCAAGGCCGGCAGTCGCGCCGTCATCGACCTGCACGGCACCTACCTGCGCGTGCGCTGCCTGAGCTGCCAGGGCCTCATCTCCCGCCTGACCCTGGCCGACCGTCTCGAGGCGGCCAATCCGGGGTTCGCCGACACCATCACCCTCGACGGCCTCGAGGTGGCGCCCGACGCCGACGCCGTGCTCGACGACACCTCCGCCTTCCGCATGGTCGACTGCCACCGCTGCTCCGGCATGCTCAAACCCGATATCGTCTACTTCGGTGAATCGGTTCCCAAGGACCGTGTGGCAGCGGCGTTCTCGATGGTCGACGCCGCCGACGCCCTCCTCGTCGCGGGTTCCTCGCTCACCGTCATGTCCGGCCTGCGCTTCGTCCGCCACGCCGCCGGAACCCACCGCCCGGTGGTGATCGTCAACCGCGGCCCCACCCGAGGTGACGAGCTGGCGACCCTACGCGTCGACGCCGGATGCGCACCGACACTCACCGCACTCGCGAACGCACTCGGCACCGCACCCATTTCGGCGTAGCACCCGTTCCGGCGGGTGGGGCGGCGGCATCGGCCCTGCGCATGCCGACCACGGTGCCGCAACAGGATCGGGGCAGTGCCCTCGGTTTCGACGCCGCGGCGCGCTGGCGCGCCTGGGCACCGGATGTGCGGCACCAGACGGTGGGCTGCGGGCATTTCATGGCCGAGGAAGCGCCCACCACGGTCATCGCGGCACTGCGGGAACTGTTGCGGCGTTAGGCCGCGGGGCCGCCGAGCTCGAGGCGACGCACCAGGGTCACGAGGGCTGCGCGCTGGGCGGCCGGGTCGTCGGCGTCCGCGCCGAGAATCATGCGCACCACCTGCGGGGCCGCGAACCACCAGGCCGCCAGGGCCGCCACCGCGTAGAGCAGGTAGCCGGGGGCGACGTCGGTGGGCAGGGCTCCGGCGCGCTGGGCGGCGGCCAGCGCCGCCACCTTCTCGGCGTAGTGGGCCGCGCGCGCGGATTCGGCGGTCGGCCGACCGGATTGCAACCCCTCCCAGTGCAGCAGGCGCAGGAATTGGGGGTGGGTGCGGTGGTAGTCGAAGACGTGCCCGGCGTAGTCGGCCAGTTGCCCGGCGTCGGCTGCCGACAGGGGGCTGGCCGCGGCCAGCTGCTCGAGCTGATCGGTGAGTACCGCGTCGAAGAGGCCCTGTTTGTCGCCGAAGTACTGGTAGATCCGCTCCTTGTTGATACCGGCGCGGGTGGCGATGGCGGCCACCCGCGCCCCGGCCGGTCCGCGCTCGGCGAACTCCTGCACGGCCGCCTCGAGTAGTCGCCGCTTGGTGCCCTCGGTATCCCACGCCATGGTCCCATCCTAGTAATTCCAACCAGACGGTTGCAGTTACGCCGAGGCCGTGCCAAACTCCAACCAAACGGTTGTAGATAGCTCGGGAGGTCGCGAGATGCCGGAACTGCGGTCACGCACGGTCACACACGGCCGGAATATGGCCGGCGCGCGGGCGCTCATGCGGGCCAGCGGCGTGCCGTCGGCGGACATCGGCCGCAAACCGGTGGTCGCGGTGGCGAACAGCTTCACCGAATTCGTACCGGGCCACACTCACCTCCAGCCGGTCGGGCGGATCGTCGCCGACGCCATCCGCGCGGCCGGCGGTATCGCCCGCGAGTTCAACACCATCGCGGTGGACGACGGCATCGCCATGGGCCACGGCGGCATGCTCTACTCGCTGCCCTCGCGCGACCTCATCGCCGATTCCATCGAGTACATGGTGAACGCGCACTGCGCCGACGCCCTGGTGTGCGTCTCCAACTGCGACAAGATCACTCCCGGCATGCTCATGGCCGCACTGCGCCTCGACATCCCGACGGTGTTCGTCTCCGGCGGCCCCATGGAGGGCGGCACCGCGGTGCTGGTGGACGGCACCGTGCGCAGCCGCCTGGACCTCATCGTCACCATGGCCGAGGCCGTCTCCCCGCTGGTGTCCGACGCCGATATGGAACGCATCGAGGAGAACGCCTGCCCCACCTGCGGATCCTGCGCGGGCATGTTCACCGCCAACTCCATGAACTGCCTGACCGAGGCGCTGGGGCTGGCCCTGCCCGGCAACGGCACCACCCTCGCCACCCACACCGCGCGGCGGGCGCTGTACGAGGCGGCGGGCCGCACGGTCATGGATCTGACCCGCCGCTGGTACGACGACGGCGACGCCGGGGTGCTGCCCCGCAACGTCGCCTCCCGCAAGGCTTTCGACAACGCCATGGCCATGGATATCGCCATGGGCGGATCCACCAACACCATCCTGCACCTGCTGGCCGCCGCCCACGAGGCCGAGCTCGACTACACCCTGGCCGATATCGAGGCCATGTCCCGGCGGGTGCCCTGCCTGTGCAAGGTGGCCCCGAACGGCTCCTACCTCATCGAGGATGTGCACCGCGCGGGCGGCATCCCGGCCCTGCTCGGCGAATTGGACCGGGCCGGGCTGCTGCACCGCGATGTGCGCGCGGTGCACGCGAATTCCCTGCGGGACTGGCTGGACGTCTGGGACGTGCGCGGCGACAACCCGACTCCGGAGGCGGTGGAGCTGTTCCACGCGGCTCCGGGCGGAGAACGCTCGGCGACGGCGTTCTCCCAGTCGCGGCGCTGGCAGTCCCTGGATCTCGATGCGGCACAGGGCTGTATCCGCGATATCGGCCACGCCTTCACCGCGGACGGCGGCCTGGCGGTGTTGCGCGGCAACCTCTCCCCCGCCGGCGCGGTGGTGAAATCGGCGGGTGTGCCCGCCGCCCTGCACACCTTCACCGGCCCGGCCGTGGTGGTGGAATCACAGGAGGAGGCCGTCGCGGCGATCCTCGCCGACCGGGTGCGCCCCGGCGATGTGCTCGTGGTGCGCTACGAGGGACCGCGCGGCGGGCCGGGGATGCAGGAAATGCTCTATCCCACCGCCTATTTGAAGGGGCGCGGCCTCGCCGACAGCTGTGCCCTGGTCACCGACGGCCGCTTCTCCGGCGGTTCGTCGGGCCTGTCCGTCGGCCACGTCTCCCCCGAGGCGGCGGCGGGCGGCCCCATCGCCCTGGTCCGCGACGGCGACACCGTGACCGTCGACATCCCCACCCGCGCACTCACTCTGCACGTCGACGACGGCGAACTCGCCGCCCGCCGCGCCGCCCTGATCGACGGTCCCGGGTATCACCCCCGCGACCGTCGACGCCCGGTATCGTCGGCCCTGCGCACCTATGCGCTGCTGGCCACCTCCGCGGACCGGGGCGCGGTGCGCGATACCGCCGCACTGGACGCTTTGACGCACGACCACGCCCGAGCGATCGGGTAGCCACCGTGCCGGAGCGATCGAGCGCCCGCCACGCCCGAGCAGCCACCACGCCCGAGCGGCCACCACGCCCGAGCAGCCACCACACACCCGAGAGGCCGGGCAGTCGCCACGGACGCGGTCGCTCCCGCCGCGAGGGCGGACCCGCGCTTCCAACCCTGCGGCGTCGGCGGTGCGGCCACCTGATATCTCCGGTGCGAGCGGGCCTGCGGATTTGTAGGCTGCGCGAGTGTGCGAGCAGACGGTGGAACCGATCGTGATCGATATGGCGCGCGGTACGAAGGGGCGGGCGCTGGCCGGGGTGCTGGTAGCGGGCGGTTTCGGCCTGGTGGCCGTGATCAGCGCGAGTACCGGAGGGGTGTCGGGTGGGCGCGTCGCCGAGGTGTTCGCCCTCATCATCGGAGCCGTGCTGCTGCTGATCGCCGTAGTCGGCCTGCTGGGCTGGCGGCTGCTCACCCGGCCGCGTCAGCTGATCCTCGACCGCAACGGCATGCGCTGGCACGACCCGCAGGGCGCGCCGTGGGCGGTCGGCTGGGCCGAGCTGTCCGCGATCGCGGTGTCGCGCACGGTGAATCGACGTCCGGCCGCGAGAAGGATGGCGATGGTCCGGCTCGACCTGTTTCCCGCGGATCCCGAGTTCCGGAACCGGCATCCGGAAATGGACCACCTGTGGGAGTTCCACCGGGTGCGCGACGGCTACCGGCTGCCGTTCGGTTCGGCGGACGAGCTGGTCGCCCCGCTCGACGCGGCCCTGCGGCACTGCGCGGGACCGCGCTACCTCGGCGTCCGGGACGAAGGATTCACCGTCGGACTGTTCTGATGCCCCGCCATCTCCTGGCGGAGCCCGTCCGACCCGTCGGTGTGCAGGTTCGCGCGGCTGTGGCAGCACATAACCGCCGACGACCGATGAGGCTTCCGCTCACTCCGGTATGTGTCCGCGCGTCGGCGGAGCGGATAGGGGGGTGGCCCACGGTCCGGAATCACAATCCTGCCGTGGGGTTCACCTGCACCACAACTGAATTGGCTTACCTGTCCACCTGCCCCGCGAACCGGGGACCATGGCGATCGGGCACTGAACACCCGACCACGTCGGTGGTCAGCGGTTGCGGCGGAAGTACACGACGTGCTCGCCGTAATCGGTGAGCGGACCGGCCTCGGCGGCTTGGCGGATGCCGCTGGCGGGCAGCCGCGTGAGCTTGGCGAACATCGGGGTGTTGCCGAAGGCCGCGCGCACCTGTGTCTCGGAGGCGTAGTCCGCGCCGTATTCCGCCAGGGCGGCGAAGTTCACGGGGGCCAAGGGCGTGTCGAGGGTCGCGGGACCGGCCGGACGGCCGAGCGCGGCGTACTGGGTGGCCGCGCCGTCTTCGTACCAGCACAGTTCGTAGGCGAGGTTCTCGGTCGTGGTCACGCTCACCACGGGCCAGTGCTTCGACAGGCGCAGCGCCAGCGGATGCCGACCGACCGGCGCGATCTCCCACTTCAGGCTCTTGACCGAGATCCAGTGCTCGGAACTGCGTTCCAGTAGCACCACATCGTCACCCAGGGTCTCCTCCGGGTTCGACCGCGGCTCGGGAACGCTCCAGTGCTGCTGGCTGACGCCGAGGAAGGCGGTGGAGTCGACGACGCCGGCCCCGTCGGCGATGTAGGCGGCCAGCACCGCGGCCCGCACCTGTTCCAGCGCGTCGCTGTCCGAGCAGCGCACGCTCAGCGCGCCGAAGGAGTCGGCGATCTCCACCGGTTTCGATGGCAGGTCCGGAAGGGCGCCGGGGGCAAGGGGTTTGAGCCCCACCAGGGCCAGCTTCCAGTTGATCTCCTCGATGGTGGCGAGGTCACCGGAGGTCTGGTAAAGGATCTGCTGCTGGGTGAGGTAGCCCGCGCGGTCCAGGGTGAGCGCGTCCAGTTTGGTCAGAGCCGTGACGGTCTTGCTGGTGAAACCGATTTCCTCGATCCGCATCTCGCGCAGCCGGGCGGTCATGGCCGGAGAGGTGACCGCGGTGTAGAGCTCGCGGTACATGGCCAGCGCCGGTTTGCGCTGCCGTCCGACCATATAGGTGCGCAGCACCATGTCCAGACTGGCGAGATACCGACCGGCCTGCTCGGAATCCTGGGCGAACAGCGCCGCCCGAATCCGCACCGCGTCGGATCCGGCGGCCACGGCGGCGTCCGGATCGAGCCGGCACAGCCAGACACCGCATTTGGACAGCGAGTCCGCGCACGCCGCCGCCGCGTTCGGATAGGTCTGCGCCACATAGCGATACGCATTGCAGGCATCGCGAATGGTGTGCGTGGCCAGCTGCCGGTGCCCGATGGTGCGCGCGGCCTGTTCGAACAGCCGCAGCGCGTCCTGCACCTTGCCCGCGAAGCGCGCGTCGACCCGTCCGGCGGTGAGCCAGCGCAGCCGGATGTGCACCGCCTCCTGCGCCGGTTCCAGCGCACCGGGTGAACGATCCCGCACCGCGTCGTCGTTCTTCGTGGCGAGCAGCGCCGTGGCGAGTTCGTACAGCGAGTCCGCCAGTCGCAGTTCGGCTTCCGCCGATCGGTCCGCGGCCTCCCGCCGATCCGCTGCCACCCGACGCTCGATGGCGCTCAGATCCATCGCGATCCCAACTCCCGCATCACCTCCGCGTCCGGCCGACCCGCGACCGGGCGCGCATCTGTCGCCCGAGTCTGCCACAGGTGACGCCCGCACCGCGCCGGACCGAGGCAATCACCCGTTCCGACCAGCATCGCGCCAGCGACCGGGCCGGACGGCTAACCCAGCAGCAGCGCCACCGCCAGTCCCGTCATCACCAGCACGATCACCGAATCCAGAACGCGCCAGGCGGTTTCGCGGGCGAACAGCGGGGCCAGGTACCGCGCGCCGAAGCCGAGCGCGAAGAACCACAGCAGACTGCCCAGCATCGCCCCCGCGGCAAGGAACCAGCGATCGGGAGTGGCGAAATGACTGGCGTAGGAACCGAGCAGCACCACGGTGTCGAGGTAGGCGTGCGGATTGAGCCAGGTGACGGCGAGACAGGTGGCCACCGCCGCGCCGAGCGCCATGGAATTGCCGGTGGCGTCGCCGACCAGCGCACCGCCGGTCAGAGCGCGCCGCGCGGCGAGAGCCGCGTACCCGAGTAGGAAGATCGCCCCCGCGTAGCGCAGCACGGTCAGCACCCCGGGCGCGGACTGCACCAGCGCGCCCACCCCGCCGACACCCGCGGCGATCAGCACGATATCCGACAGCGCGGCCACCGACACCACCACGAGCACATGCTCCCGGCGAATGCCCTGTCGGAGGATGAACGCGTTCTGCGCGCCGATCGCCACGATGAGCGACAGCCCGAAGCCGAAACCCGAGAGTGCGGCCACCGCCGCCGATGAAGCGTTCATATTCCACGACGGTAGACAGCCAGCAATCAACAGGCCAGCTAAGTATTCTTGCGTATCATTAAAATCTCTAATCATGGATCTGCAACTGGACCAGCTGCGCGCACTCGACGCGGCGGTCACCGAGGGCACCTTCGAGGCCGCCGCCCGCCGCCTGCACGTCACCCCGTCGGCGGTGAGCCAGCGCATCAAGGCGCTGGAGGACGCGGCCGGGCGCATCCTGCTGCGGCGCACGAAACCGGTGCAGCCCACCGAATCCGGACTCGCCATGCTGCGCCTGGCCCGCCAGATCGAACTGCTCGCGGGTGACACCGCGCGCGAACTCGGCGACGCGACGCGGGAACCCGGTGACACCGCGCATCCCGCCCCGCCGCCCATCCGGATACCCATCGCGGTCAACGCCGATTCGCTGCAAACCTGGGTGATGCCCGCCCTGGGCCGGGTGCGCGCGGGCGTCTACCTCGAGGTCCACCGCGAGGACGAGGAGCACACCACCCGGCTGCTGCGCGACGGCACCGTCATGGCCGCCGTCACCGCCACCGCCACCCCGGTGCAGGGCTGTATCGCGCACCCCCTCGGAGCCATGCGGTACCGGCCCGTGGCCAGCCCGGATTTCGTCGCCACCTGGTTCGCCGACGGCCCCACCGCGAAGGCGTTCGCGGCGGCCCCGGTGGTGCAGTTCGACCGCAAGGACGACCTGCAGTACAAGCTCATCCGCCGGCACAGCCGCAAACCACTGGATCCGCCCTGCCACTACATCCCCTCCTCGACGGGTTTCGGCGCGGCCATCCGCCTGGGCCTGGGCTGGGGCATGATGCCCGATATCCAGGCCGCCGACGATCTGGCGGCGGGCCGCCTGATCGCCTTCGACCCGCACGGTGTGATCGACGTGCCGCTCTACTGGCAGCAGTGGCGGCTCGACTCCCCCACCCTGCGCGCCATCGCCGACAGCATCGCCGAGGCCGCCGCCGTGGCCCTGCGGTGAGCGCACCCAGGCGTGATGTGCACCGCTCCGCGCGGAGTCCGCCTCGCGCCACCGCCGATTCCGACCGGTCTCGTGCCAAACTCGACAGCATGAGCGAGCGACCGGACCATCCCGCGACGACCGCGCCCGCCCCGCTTGCGCACCCCGATCATTCCGGACGACCGGGGGCACATCAGAAGGTAGGGCGGCATGAGTGAGCGCGGCGAGCCAACCGAAGACGCCACCGCGCGCGGCGAGCGATCGGACGACATCACAGACCGCATCGCCGACGAGCGACCGACTCCTCCGGTGCGGATGCCGGATCGCGGCGAGGTGATCGGCCGGGGCCTGCTGTGGCTGGCCAAGTGGTCGCTGTGCCTCGTCGCCATCGCCGCGGGCGCGTGGGTGCTGGGCTGGATCACCGCCAGGATGTGGGTGGCCGTGCTGCCGATGGCGTTGGCCGTGGTGGTCGCCACCGTGCTGTGGCCGCCGACGCGCTGGCTCACCCGGCGGGGCTTCCCTCCGGCCGCCGCCGCCTCGCTCACGGTGTTCGGACTGCTCGGCGCGCTGGCGGGCATCATCGCGCTCATCGTGCCGTCGGTGGCCGACCAGGCCCCGGCCCTGGCCGATCAGGCCACCGAGGGCGTCAACAAGGTGCGCGACTGGCTGCGCGGTCCACCGCTGAACATCCAAGAGGAGCAGATGAATTCGGCGGTGGACGCGATCGTGTCCCGGCTGCAGTCCAGCGCCGAGCGCATTGCCACCGGCGTCTTCACCGGCGTCAGCACCGCCACCTCCGCCATCGTCACGCTGTTCCTGACGCTCGTCCTGGCGTTCTTCTTCGTCAAGGACGGCCCCCGGCTGATGCCGTGGCTGCACGGGCTCGCCGGCAGCCGCAGCGGCCGCCACATCGAGGCGGTGCTGATCCGGATCTGGGACACCCTCGGCGGCTTCATCCGCACCCAGGCGCTGGTCAGCCTGATCGACGCGGTGCTCATCGGCGCGGGCCTGGTGATCCTCGGGATTCCGCTGGCGCTGGTGCTGACCGTGCTCACCTTCCTGGGCGGCTTCATCCCGATCGTGGGCGCGTTCGTCGCGGGCGCGCTGGCGGTGCTGGTGGCCCTGGTCGCCAAGGGGGTGCCCACCGCGCTCATCGTGCTCGCCATCATCATCGTGGTGCAGCAGTTGGAAGGCAATGTGCTGCAACCGGTGTTGCAGAGCCGCAGTATGCAGATGCACGCGGTGGTGGTGCTACTGGCGATCACGGTGGGCGGCTCGCTGTGGGGCATCGTCGGCGCGTTCCTGGCGGTTCCGGTGGCCGCGGTCCTGACCGTGCTGCTGCGCTACATCAGCGAGCAGATCGACGCCGCCACCGCCGTCCCGGAACCGGTTCCGGAGGAAAGTACCGACCAGGCATGACAATTCGTGCCATGCGGCCGGATCGGCGATCAGGCACGCGCAGGGACTCATGCGAGTATGCGAAGGTGTGAGTCGTATCAGGTGACAGGAAGGGATACTCCGTGGCCCAGACCGTGCGCGGCGTGATCGCACGCTCGCAGAACGCTCCCGTGGAAGTCGCCGAGATCGTGGTGCCGGACCCGGGCCCCGGTGAGGCCGTGGTCCGGGTGCAGGCCTGCGGGGTGTGCCACACCGATCTGCACTACCGCGAAGGCGGCATCAACGACGAATTCCCCTTCCTGCTCGGACACGAGGCCGCGGGCATCGTGGAATCGGTGGGCGCGGACGTCACCGAGGTGGAGCCCGGTGATTTCGTCATCCTCAACTGGCGCGCGGTGTGCGGCACCTGCCGCGCCTGCCGCAAGGGCAAGCCGTGGTACTGCTTCTCCACCTTCAACGCCGCCCAACCCATGACGCTCACCGACGGCACCCCGCTCACCCCGGCCCTGGGCATCGGCGCGTTCGCGGAGAAGACGCTCGTGCACAGCGGCCAGTGCACCAAGGTGGACCCGACGGCGTCCCCGGCCGCGGCCGGACTGCTCGGCTGCGGTGTGATGGCCGGACTCGGCGCGGCGGTGAACACCGGCGCGGTGGGACGCGGCGACAGCGTGGCCGTGATCGGCTGCGGCGGGGTGGGCAACGCCGCCATCGCGGGGGCGCGGCTGGCGGGGGCCACCACCGTCATCGCGGTCGATATCGACGAGCGGAAGCTGAAGTGGGCCACCGGTTTCGGCGCGACCCACACGGTGGACGCGACCGCCGAGGACGCCGTGGAACGGATCCGGGAGCTGACCGACGGGTTCGGCGCGGATGTGGTGATCGACGCCGTGGGCCGCCCCGAGACCTGGAAGCAGGCATTCTACGCCCGCGATCTGGCGGGGACCGTGGTGCTGGTCGGCGTGCCCACCCCCGACATGACGCTGGAGATGCCGCTCATCGACTTCTTCTCCCGCGGTGGGTCGTTGAAGTCGTCCTGGTATGGCGACTGCCTGCCCTCGCGCGACTTCCCGTATCTGATCGAGCTGTACAAGCAGGGGCGCTTCGATCTGGACGCCTTTGTCTCGGAGACGATTTCCCTCGACGACGTGGAGGCGGCGTTCACCAGAATGCACCGCGGCGACGTGCTGCGCTCGGTGGTGATGCTGTAGTGGCCCGTATCGACCACACCGTCACCTCGGGCACCTTCAGCCTCGACGGGCAGACCTTCGATGTCGACAACAATGTCTGGGTCGTCGGCGACGACCACGAATGCGTCGTCATCGACGCGCCGCACGACGTGGCGGCCATCCTGGCGTTGGTCGGCGACCGCCGCGTGACGGCCGTCCTGGCCACCCACGCTCACGACGACCACGTTCGGGTCGCGCCCGAGTTGGCCCGGGCGACAGGCGCTCCCATCCTGCTGCACCCCGACGACCTGGTGCTGTGGCGGCTCACGCACCCCGACCGGATGCCCGACGGCGAACTCGTCGACGGACAGGTGATCGAGGTGGCGGACACCGCGCTGCGGGTGCTGCACACCCCCGGCCACGCACCGGGCGCGTGCTGCTTCCACGCGCCCGATCTCGGCGCGGTCTTCACCGGCGACACGCTCTTCCACGGCGGTCCCGGTGCCACGGGCCGCTCCTACTCGGATTTCTCCACCATCGTCACCTCCATCGCCGACCGGCTGCTCATCCTGCCGGACGACACCGTGGTGCACACCGGCCACGGGGAATCCACCACCATCGGGGACGAGGCGCCGCACCTGCGTGACTGGTTGCGCCGCGGACAGTGAAATCGCCTGTGCGCGATCTCATATCAGAGATACCGTGGAAGATATGACCGAAGGCATCGAGCTACTCGGATCCGGGCAGACGGCGCTGCGGCGCATGTCCGACGACCGCCGCCGTCTACTCACCGACCTGGTGGCCGCGCGGCGGGCGGCGCGACTGTCGCAGACCGAGATCGCCGCCCGCATGCGCACCTCGCAATCCGCGGTGGCGCGCTTGGAGGCCGGGCAGGTGGATGTGCGCATCTCCACCCTGGAGCGCTACGCGGCCGCCATCGGCAGCCGCATCACCTGGGAACTCGGCCCCGGGGAGGGATGACCGGGCAGGGTGGGATCCGCTGCCGCGCGGGACTTCTCGTCAGCGGCACGTGTACAGGGTGGCCTCGGCGAGTACGTCCAGGACATCACCGAGGTCGCCGCGCACGCGCAGGGCCGCGCGCTGACGACGCGCCCCGTTGCCCCGATCCAGCAGGGCGGCAATGGATTCGTCGACGAAGTCACGGTCGCCGAGTGCGTCGAGCGCGGGCTGGAGGTGATCGACGAAGCCGCGCAACAGCTCCCGCACCGGAACCGGGCGGCCGTCCACCGGATGGATGCCGTCCCCGTCCAGGCCGGAGTGGGCGGCCCGCCAATAGGCCGCGCGCAGCACGTCGTCGGGGACCGCGGGCGCGCACCGCCCGGCCTCGAGTTCGCGGTGGGCCGTCATGACGGCGGCCCGGATCAGGGTCGCCAGCAGGGCGGTCTCCTCGACGGTGGCGGGCACGTCGCTGACGCGGATCTCGACGGTGGGGAAGGAGGCCGAGGGCCGGATATCCCAGTAGACCATCTTGCGGTCCAGGATCACCCCGAGCGACAGCATCCGCTCCACGGCGGCGTCGTAGTCGGCTGCCGAGGCGAAGCGCGGTGGCGCGCCCGCGCTGGGCCAGCGCCGCCACAGCACGCTGCGCCAACTCGCGTACCCGGTGTCGCGGCCGTGGTAGACGGACGAATTGGCGGTGAGCGCCAGCAGCAGCGGCAGCCACGGCCGCAGGTGGTCGCTCACCCGCAGGGCGGCCTCGCGATCGGGGACCGCCACATGGACGTGGCAGCCACACAGCCCCTGCTCGTGGGCGAGCATGCCGAACTCCGCCTCGATGCGCCGGTACCGCGGCGTGGCGGTGACCGGCTCGTCCGGCGGCAGGGTCGGCGGCACGGCCGCGGCCAGCACGAGCGCGTCGTTCTTCTCCGCGCATGCCGACACCCCGCGCCGCAGCTCGCGCAGCTCCCGCAGCAGCTCGGCGGTGGACGAGTGCACGCGGGTGCTGATCTCCACCTGGCAGCGGGTGAGTTCCAGTTGCAGATCGATCCCGAGATCCGCGGCGGTCCGGGCGACGTCGGCGTTCTTGCCGACGGGAGCGCCCGTGCGCGGATCCACCAGCAGCAATTCCTCTTCGACGCCTACCGTCGGCGGGGTTTCCACAGTGACCGAGTACCCCCTGATCACGTCCCATGACACCAATGCCGCAGGACTCGGACCGATTCAGCATGACGGGTGGGATCCACCGGCCACAAGGTGCGACCGGTCGGCACCGGAACCCTCGATCACCGGGCAAACCGCGAGCCCGCCGCCCCGCGCCGCGAAGCTGTCGGCGCCTCGGGCCACAATGCGGTATGGCGTATGACGAGGTACTCGCGGAACGGATACGGGATGCCCTCGGCCCCGACCTACCGGAGGTGACCGAGCGGAAGATGTTCGGCGGGCTGTGCTTCATGGTCGGCGGGAACATGGCGGTCGCCGCCAGCGGTCGGGGCGGGCTGCTGGCGCGGGTGGACCCCGCCGACACAGCGGAGCTGCTGCGCCGCGACTCCGTCGCGACCATGGTGATGGGCGGGCGGGAGATGCGGAACTGGCTGCACGTCGAGGCCGCCGCCGTGGCGGACGATGCGGCGCTGCAGGAATGGCTCGGACGCTCGGTGGCGTACGCGCGCACCCTGCCACCCAAGTAGCACGCCCGGCCCGCCCCGGCCGGTGGAAGCCGTTGCCCGGGACACGCACCCGCCACGCCGCGCACCATTCCGGACCGCCAGGCGACCGGGGACCACCCAGGCCACCTCGGACCACCACGTCACCGGGGACCGCCGAGCCACTTCCGACCACCATGTCGCGTCGGACCACCAGGCCATCGGGGACCAGCACGCCGCCTCGGACCATCACGTCACCGCCGTGAGTCGCGCGGCGGCCCGGAGGGCACCTCAGTCCGCCGGGCCGAAGATCCGGTCCAGCAGGCGGTCGAGCAGGACCACCGCCTCCTCCCGATTCGGGTACCCCCCGGCCAGGCCCTGGCTGAGGCCGCCGACGGCCATGACGATCACCGCCGCGTCGGTCTCCGGGTCGACGGGCAGGCCGGGGTCGAGCCGGAGTGCGCGCTCCAGTTGGGTGGCGACCAGATTGACCAGATACTTCGGCGCGCCCATCAGATCGCCCAGGGCGATGTCCCGCCCCGACATCATGGCCTGGTTGAACGCTCCGAGCACCACGGTGTCCTCGCGCCGCTGCGCGTCCATGGGCAGCAGCGACAGCAGGATCGCCCGGGTCGCCGCGCGCGGTGACGCCCCCTCCGCCAGCTGTTCCAGCGCCGCCGCGAACCGCTTGCCCCCGTCCTCGACCACGGCCCGGTGGGTGGCGAGCAGAAACTCCTTCTTGGTGCCGAAGTAGTACTGCACCAAGCGCACCGAGATCCCGGCCTCGGCCGCCACCGACTGGAAGGTCGCCGCCTCCAGCCCGCGCCCGGCGATCACCCGCCGCACGGCGTCGGTGATCTCCCGCCGCCGCTGCTCATGGTCGACCAACCGAGGCATGTCCGCTACCACCCGTTCTTCGTCCGCGCCGGAAGGCTTCATGATACGCCCATATCATTTTTATGGTACGTTCATATCATCAAAGTAGATGAAGGGGTGGCGATGGCCAAGATCGGACGATTCAAGAACGACCGGGCGCGCGCGGCGTATCTGGAGGTGTACGACGAGATGGCGGCGAAGTCACCGATCCCGTTCACCGAACAGCGGGTAGAGACCTCCTTCGGGACCACCCATGTCAGCCGGTTCGGATCCGGCGACGCCACGCCGCTGGTCCTGCTGCACCCCCTCGGCGGCAACGGCGCGGGCTGGTCCCCGGTGATCGAAGGGTTGAGCGCCGGGCGGGTCGTCTACGCCCCGGACACCATCGGCACCCCGGGCAAGAGCGTCCAGACCGCGCCCATCACCACCCCGGCCGACTTCGGCACCTGGCTCGACGAGACGCTCGCCGGACTCGGCGTGGACCGGGCGCACCTGCTCGGCTATTCCGACGGCGGCTGGCAGGCGGCCGTGGCGGGCCTGCGCAAAGCCGGGCGACTCGCCAGCGTCACCATGGTGGAGAGCGGTGGCGTACTGAAGATCCGCTGGAGCGTGCTGCTGCGGATCATGCGCTTCGCCGTCGCGCCGACCGAGAAGAACATGCGGCGGCTGAACCGGTGGCTGATGCCGGGGGTGGAGGTCTCCGAACTCGATGTGCGCGCGGCGCGCGCGTCGGTCGGCTATCGGCGGCACCTGCCCTGGGGGACGGTGCTCACCGACGCCGAACTCCGGTCGTTCACGGTGCCCACCCTGTGGGTCTTCGGGAGCGAGTCGGTGCTCGTCCATCCGGCCGAGGCCGCCGCGCGCCGGGTGCGCGAGCAGGTGCCCGCCGCCGAGGTCGAGGTGTTCGACGGCCTGGGGCACGGACTGTTCTTCGCGAATGCCGACATCGTGGTGCCTCGCATCACCGACTTCCTGCGCCGACACGACGCCCAGCGCGCCGAATTCGACCGTCACCGCGTGTTTTCCCCGCATATCCCGGGTCGCTCAGGCAAGAATGACCCCTACACCTCCAGGTGGTAATGCTCGACGAGATGGTCCCAGCACTCCGCCCGGTGTCGGTCGGGGTGCTGGGGCACGGGTAGAGAGGTCACGGACTTCATGAGCAGTAACCGCAGTATCGGTCAGGCCACGCGATGCGCCGTCTATCTCGGCATCGCTTCCGCCGGACTCGCCCTGGCGGCGCCCGCGCACGCGGAGCCGCTGTGGCCCGGTGGGCCTGACGTCCCGGGCGTCCCCGCGATCGTGCCGCAGGCGGAGATCACCGCCCCGTGCACCATTCCCGAGGCCCGCGCCTGCGTTCGGCTCTCCACGAACGAGGCATGGCTGATCGACAATCGCAAGGTGACCTTCGGTCCGACCCCGATCTCCCACGGTATGGCGGGCTACCGGACGCCGCCGGGCGCGACGCGCGTCTTCATCAAGAAGGAGTTCCACTGGAGCACAATGCATCACGCTCCCATGCACTACGCGATCTTCTACAACGGCGATATCGCCTTCCACGTGGGGCCGATCGAGCGGGAGTCGCACGGCTGCATCCGCATGACCTGGGACGGGGCCCGCGCGTTCTACGACTACCTGAATGTCGGGGATCTGGTCGAGGTGGTGCCGTAACCGATCGGCCGAAGACACACCGGGGCGGGTTCGCGGCGCGGCGGACCCGCCCCAGCAGTGTCGGCGCCCGGGGCAACCGATGCGATCGGCACGGATGCGCGCCGCCCGGCGTCAGCGCCCGGATGGCGCGCCGATGTGCTCACGGTGACCGCGCCGGCATCGGTGTGGAGCCACCGCGATACGCTGGCCGCGACACCGCCGCACTGGCATGCTGACCGCGTGGACACCCCCGGGATAACCATCGACTTCGCGCCGGAACTGGGGCCGTTCCTGCCCGCCCGCCGCCGCGGCGCGCCCACCACGGCACGCGTGGACGGCGTCTCCACACTGGGTCACCTGGTGGAATCGCTCGGCGTGCCGCTGACCGAGGTGGGTGAGCTGCTGGTCGACGGGAAACCGGCCTCCGCCGCCCATATTCCGGCCACCGGTCAGAGCGTGGCGGTACGGGCGGTGACCCGCCCGCAGCCGGTGCCCGGCTCGCGCTTCCTGCTCGATATCCATCTCGGCACCCTGGCCCGCCGCCTCCGCCTGCTCGGTGTTGACGCCGCCTACGAGAAGCCCGATATCGGCGACGCGGCCCTGGCCGCCCGTTCGGCCGCCGAGCGGCGCATCCTGCTCTCCCGCGACCGCGGCCTGCTGCGCCGCCGCGAGATCTTCGCGGGCGCTTACATATACAGCCACCGCCCCGCCGAACAGCTCGACGACGTGCTGTCCCGCTTCGCTCCCCCGCTGCGGCCCTGGACCCGCTGCACCGCCTGCAACGGCGCACTGCGCGAAACGGATCGGGAATCGGTGCGCGCCCTGCTGCCCGCCCACACCGACCATTCCTACGACTCCTTCGCCCAGTGCGAGGACTGCGGTCAGCCCTACTGGAAAGGCGCGCACCACGCCCGGCTGGACGCGATCGTGATGCACGCCCAACAACGGTACGGCGCTTGAACTTTCGCCCCGCACCCAGGGCGTCACCCGCTGCGCGACCCGTGCGCACCGGACAGGTGGAAGTTGCGCCGGGTGCCGTTCTCACAGCGGCAGCCGAGTTGCTCGAAGGCGCTGGATCGCAACATTCTCGACGCGGCGGCATCGCGCGGTGCGACGAGCGCTGCTCGCGCTGCTGCGGACGTGATCAGGCGGGCAGGCCCAGTCCCGCCGCCAGCACCGGCCAGGACTTCTCCATGGCGTCCTGCCAGTACCCCCACGAGTGGGTGCCGGTCGGCGTGAAGTCGTAGGTGGCCGGAATGCCCAAACCGTTCAATCTGGTCTGGAGGTTGCGCGTGCAGTAGTCGGTCGCGGCCTCGAGGCTGCCGCCGACCACGACCTGGTTGGCGAGCCCACCCGGACCGGGCAGGGCGTACTGCCCGTCGAGCGTGTCGTAGCGGCCGGGCATGCCGGAGCCGCTGGAGATGAACAGGTTCACCCCGCGCAGCTGGTCGGCGTGCACGTACGGATCGTTCGCGGCCCACATCGGATCGCCCTGCGGCCCGTACATGTTCGCGGAATCTCCGCCACCCGCCGCCACCACGGTATTGACGAAGTTGTAGCCGACGGGATCGCTGATCTGCGCGCAGCCGCTGTAGGAGGCCACCGACCCGTACAGCCCCGGGGCGGCGATGGGCAGTTGCAGCACCGAGGTGCCCGCCATGGACAGTCCGGCGATGGCATTGCGCCCGGTGGTGTGCAGCGCGCGGTCGACGAGCGGCGGCAGCTCCTCGGTGAGGAAGGTCTTCCACTTGTTGACGCCCAGTGCGGGATCCGGTGCGCGCCAATCGGTGTAGTAGCTGAACCCGCCGCCGATCGGCTGCACCACATTGACGTCCTTGTCCGCCAGGAAGCCCAGCACGTCGGTCTGCTTGTTCCAGGTGGCGCTGTCCTCACCGCCGCCCGCGCCGTTGAGCAGATAGAGCGTCGGCGCGGCGGCCGAGGTGTCGGCGGGCCGCTGCACGTCGACCTCGATGTTCTTGTCCATGGCGGCCGAGTACACCCGGAGGGTCAGATGGCGGTCGTCGACGGCGTGCACCGAGACGATCTTCGATCCGTCCGCCGAGGTGCCCGCGGGCGCCACCGCGGCGGGTGCCTCGACCGCGAAGGCGGGTCCCGCCGCCGCGACGGGGAGAAGTGCGGCGGTCGCCGCCACGGCCAGGGCTGTCATGGTTCGATGTCTCGGTAAGCGCACGCGACCCACCGTGCCGCAGTGAACTGAGAATTTGCTGGACGCGACCTGGCACGGTCATAAGAGGCCAGCTCAGCGAACCGCCAAGCGGATGCCGCCATCCAACCGGATCACCTCGCCGTTCAGCATGGGATTGCTCACGATATGCGCGACCAGTGCGGCGAACTCGTCGGGATCACCGAGCCGCCGCGGATGCGGCACCTGCTGCCCCAGCGATTCCCGGGCCTGCTCCGGCAGCGCGGCCAGCAGCGGCGTATCGAACATGCCCGGCGCGGCTCCTTCCGAGCGTTCCGAACGACACCATGAGTATCAGAATCAATTCTTGCTATCAACAAGAGTTCTTTTCCATACTTCGGAACGCGCTGCTCCCACGCCGAGCCGCCGACCGAACGCGAACGGCCGCCGGCACCCATCCGGCGGCCGTATCGTCGACGAGTGATCAGGCGGAACGGGATTCTGCCGTCGCCACCGCGGCGGCGCGGGCCGCCCCACGGCTGAAGCGCAGCACGCCGTCCTCCAGCGCGCCCTTGCGCAGCAGCGCGCGGTCCCGGAAGTAGTTGTTCACGACCAGCCACGGGCCGCGGGTGCCCTGGCGCGGCATGACGCCGTCGCCACGCTGGATGTAGCCGGAGGTGAGCGCGCCGCCCATGAGCGACGCCTCGGACTTGTCGCCCGCTTCGGGCACCGCGACCACCTTGGTGAATCCCTTGTCCCGCATATGGTTCAGCAGTCGGCAGAAGTATTCGGCGGCGAGGTCGGCCTTGAGGGTCCAGGAGGCGTTGGTGTAGCCGAGCACCACCATGGCATTGGGGACATTGCCGAGCAGCGACCCCTTGTAGGCGACCAGGTCGCGGGTGGCGAGGGTGTCGCCGTCCACCATCAGGGTCGCGCCGCCGAGCATCTGCACGGTCAGGCCGGTGGCGCTGATGACGATATCGGCGGGAATCTCGTCACCGGACTCGAGCTGGATGCCGGTCTCGGTGAAGGTGGCGATGCGATCGGTGACGATGGACGCCTTGCCGCCGCGCAGCACCCGGAACAGATCGCCGTTGGGCACCACGCACAGCCGCTGATCCCACGGGTCGTAGCTGGGCGTGAAGTGGCGCATGTCGATGCCGGGCCCGATCTGGGCGCGCACGGCCGCCAGCATGAGCTTGCGGGAGAGCACCGGATTGGTGCGCGAGAGCTGGTAGCTGGCCCGCTGCAGGGCGATATTGCGGGCGCGGCCCACCTTGTAGGCGAGCTTGGCGGGCACCTTCGCCAGCTTCATGCCCACGGCGACCGGATCGTCGGCGGGCAGGGCGGCGATATAGGTGGGCGAGCGCTGCAGCATGGTCACATGCCCGGCGGTGTCGCTCATGGCCGGAACGAGGGTGATGGCGGTCGCACCGCTGCCGATCACCACCACTCGCTTGCCGGTGTAGTCCAGATCCTCGGGCCAGTGCTGCGGATGCACGATCGGCCCCTGGAACCGCTCCTCGCCGGGGAACGTCGGCCGGTAGCCGTTGTCGTAGTCGTAGTAGCCGGTGCAGCCGATCAGGAAGTTGCTGGTGTAGACCTCGGTCTCACCGGTGCGTTCGTCGTGCGCCCGCACCGTCCACAGTTCGGTCGCGCTGTCCCAGCCGGCCTCGACCACGCGGCGGCCGAAGCGGATGCGGTCGGTGACGCCGTATTCGGCGGCGGTGTCCTCGATGTACTGCCGGATGTGCGGGCCGTCGGCGAGCACCTTGGTGCCGACCCACGGACGGAAGCCGTAGCCGAAGGTGTACATATCCGAATCGGAGCGAATGCCCGGGTAGCGGAACAGATCCCAGGTGCCGCCGATGGCGGTGCGGCGCTCCAGGATCAGATAGCTGCGCCCGGTCTCCTCCTTGGCGAGGTGGCAGGCCATGCCGATTCCGGACAGGCCCGCGCCGATGATCAGTACGTCGACATGCCGCGTCATTGAGGTACTCGCTTCGTCTGGTCACGCCCCGTACACCGTCGTCGGAGCCTCCCCGCATGGTAGGTGTTATTTTAGGTTACGTCTACTCTGGCGGCGAGAAAGCCCGGTCCAGCGGCACGCCCGCCGAGTCGGCCTTGCTGGCGCGGCACGCACGGTCACGACAGACTGGAGACCGTGAATGCCATGCAGGACCTTCGAAGGGGCCCGCGATGACAGCGCTCGCTCGCGGCGAGAACCGTCCCGCACCCGGCGACCGCATGACCGTCACGGTGGCCTGCCGAGCACCGGTCGACGTCTCGGCCCTGCTGCTGGGGACCGACGGGCGGGTGCGATCCGACGGCGACTTCATCTTCTTCAACCAACCGGCCGGTCCCGGCGTCACCCACCGTCACGGGCAGGGCCGCGGCGATGTGGTCGACGTGCACACCGGCATGCTGCCGCCCGATGTGCACACCGTCGTGGTCACCGCCAGCCTGGACGGAAGCGGACCGGCGAACTTCGGCGGCGCGGGAGCGCTGACCGCGACCGTCCAATCGCCCACGGGGACATTGACCTTTCCCGTCGGCGGGCTGTCCACCGAGACCGCCGTGGTGTGCGTGGAGATCTACCGGCGCGGCGACGCGTGGAAGGTCCGCGCGGTCGGGCAGGGCTACGACAACGGGCTCGCCGGAATCGCCACCGACTTCGGCGTGAACATCGACGACGAGCCGGACACGCCGCCGCCCGCGCCCGATCCCGCTGTCACGCAGCACCATCCGGTACCACCACCGTCCATGCCACCCAGCGGACCCGGGTACGCGCCCGCGGCCGCCCGGCAGTCCCCCACGCCTGCACCGCACGGAGGAGCACAGCCCATGCAGAGCGATCTGTTCAGCCCCGGTTTCGCCGAGGCCACCGGCCTCGGAATTCAGAAGCAGGGCAGCAAGATGATCAAGGTCGGCCTCGACGGCGAGGTGCTGGCGCGGTCCGGGTCCATGGTCGCCTACCAGGGCGAGCTGCGATTCCAGGCGCTGGGCTCCGGCGGCATCGGACGCGCCATCCAGCAGCGACTCACCGGCGAGGGGGTGCCGCTCATGAAGGTGTCCGGGCGCGGCGATCTGTTCCTGGCCAATGCCGCCACCGAGGTGCACATCATCGACCTGGACGGCAGCGACGGCCTGACCATCAACGGAGCCAATGTGCTCGCCTTCGACCCGACACTGTCCTACAAGATCAAGCGGGTGCAGGGCGCGGCCGGATACGCCAGCAATGCCGGATTCTTCAACTGCGTCTTCACCGGGCGCGGGCGCATCGCCATCACCACCGAGGGTTCCCCGGTCGTCCTCCAGGTCGACCAGCCGACCTACGCCGACCCGCAGGCGGCCGTTGCCTGGTCCTCCAGCCTCCAGACCGGCGTCAAACGCAACGATTCCTTCGGCCTGGGCCGGCTCATCGGCCGCAGCACCGGCGAGGGCATGACGCTGTCGTTCTCCGGCCGCGGCTTCGTCATCGTGCAGCCGTCCGAACTGCCGCCCGGCGGCCTGCTCGGCGGCACGGGCGGCGGGGACGACGCCGGGCAGCGCGGCGGCGCGCTGGGCGGGCTGTTCAGCTAGGCCGTGAGCGAGCGGCGCGGCCGGGGGCAGCACCCGCCTCGGCCGCTCAGAGTGGGTGCGCGCCCATGGGATTCGGGAACGGCACCGCGCCACTGCGGGAGACCAGCCGGGCCGCGGGCGTGATCAGCTTCAGCACGTCCGCGGCGTCGGGGAGGTCTCGGTAGGCGGCTGCGGCCAGGGCGTCGGTGCGGGTCTCGATATGGGCGCGCAGCGCGCGGCCGGCATCGGAGATCTCCTGTCCCGCCAGCAGTCCGCGGTCACGCAGCCGCGCCGCCGCGGCGTCCCAGTCGTCCCGGCTCCAGCCGCGGTTGTCGAGCCAGATCTGCTCGGGCGTGCCGGTGTCGGCGGAGAACAGCACGTGCGCCTCGCAGCCGTCGATGCCCTCGGCGAGCAGACAGGCGATATGGCCGTCCCCGCGATGTTCGCGCAGCGCGGTGGCGGCCTGCCACAGCGCCGCGACCGGGGAGCCCGGTTCGGGCACATCGCGATTGGCGGCGAACAGCGAGCGCCCGCCGGGCGGCGCGCCTGCCACCGCGGCCCGCAGACCGGGCAGCACCCGCTCGGCCAGTTCCTCGATATCGGGCGCCACCCGCATCAGCGCCGCGGCGGCCGAACGCGACCGGTCGGCCAGAATGGCCCCGGGATCGGCGTAGTCCCAGGCGTCCGGGATCGCCCGGCGCACCATGCGCGGGTGGAAGTTGTAGAAGGTGGCCTCCACCACCCCGGGCCGGACCGCGCCGAAGGGGGCCGCGCGGGAACCGAAGTAACCCATCCAGTACCCGCGCAGCCCAAGGGTTTTGCGGTCGGCGACGCATTCGGGGGCGAAGTAGGTCACGGCGTGCAGCGGCTCGAGCACCCGCCACATCTCACGAGCGAAAGCGGTGTCCATGGCCTCGACCCTAATCCCTGACTTCACCCTCGTGAAGTCACATTACTCGGCCGGGATGTGCCGAATACTCTCTCCGCCCTTGACATCTCGCTGCCGCCCGAACCGTGAGCTCAGCAGCGACACCATCTCACGGGCAGCACCGTCGTAGGCTTGTTCGACAGTCGCCGCCTTGTGGGTCACCACCACCGGCCCCTGTCCTGCGGGACGCGCCTCCAGCGTGCACTTCTTGTCGTCCGCGCCGCCCTTGTCCCCGTTCTCGTCGCTCAGATAGACCTCGACGCGGGTGATCCGATCGCCGAACCGCCCCAGCACATCGGCGATCCGCTCCCGGGCCGCATCGATCAGCCCCTGATCACCTTCCACAGCCTTACCGGTATTGACCAGAATCTCCACGGAATCTCTCCTCTTCGAAATGCTCCGGGATGAGCCCCCTCCACAGTAGCCGCACAGTCACTGCCGGATGCTCGCGCTCACTGCCGGATACCCAGGAAGAACTGAATGTGTCCGGGATGACGACCGTAATCCACGCGGAACATTTGCACGGCCAGCGAATACTCGGCACCGGAGTCGATATCGCGCAATAACATACGCGGATCGTCGCGTCCATAGGTTGTCCCACCGGTCGCCCACATGGCCCGGAATTCCGGGTACACGCCGAGCTCCTCCAGGAGATCACCGGCCCAGGCGGTGTCGCCGGACTGCCCGATCAGCCCGCGTAGCCAGTCCACCGTGAGCGAGGCTTCCCGCTGCCATTCCGCCATCACCCGCTGCGAGTTCGCATTGCCGAAGAACCAGCGCAGAATGCTGACGTCCTCGACCAGCCCCGGAAATGTCGCCGCATAGGAACCATTGCAGGCCAGCACATTCCACCGGATGTCGACGAAGGCCGCCGGATTGGGCCCGTGCACCGCCAGACCGGCGCGCATATCGTCGGAGATGCCGGCACGCAGCTCCTCGACGTCGGGAAACGTGTCGTCGTGCAGCCCGGCCAGATCGAACAGGTGACGGCGTTCGGCGTCGGAGAGCGGGTGCACGCGGTCGAGAAATGTG
The DNA here is from genome assembly GCF_030767025.1 of Nocardia sp. CC227C. Taxonomy (GTDB): domain Bacteria; phylum Actinomycetota; class Actinomycetes; order Mycobacteriales; family Mycobacteriaceae; genus Nocardia. The sequence goes on from NZ_JASITE010000009.1 coordinate 116,728, forward strand.
GTGAGCGCCTCGATAACCTGTTTGGTGGGATGCTCGCGAGCGCCGCTCTCCAGGTGCGTTATGTAGCTGGCGCTGACTCCGGCGGCGAATCCCAATCGCTCCCGTGACACCCGGCGATCGTCCCGCAGTTTGCGCAGCAGCCCACCCAGCGTCGGCGGACGCGGTTCATCGGCCCTGTCGTCGGAAGGTATACGCAACAATGGATTCCGCTCCCCCTGTTACTCGGGTCTACACCGCGCCGAAGGCACGCAATTCCGACCTGGACCTACGGCCAGAATCGTAAAACACCTCTCGAACACTTGTTACTTATACAGCAAGTTGTCAGCTACATCACAGATCGACGCAGCGTCGGATGAGCCGATCCGTTCGCGGACCCTTCCGGTCGGCGCGGTGTGCCACCCTGTCAGATTCCCAGTGCCGGAATATCACCCGGCCGCGCACCGTGCGCCAGGAAGTGTTCGGGTTCCACCACGATGAACAGGGCGTCGGCCGTGGCCGCGGTCTCGCCGTCGAGCTCCAGCCGCGCGGCGATGTGCAGCTTGCGGCCTTCCCGGCGGTCCAGCACGGCCCGCACGGTGACGGGGCGGCCGAGCGGCACCGGGCGGGCGAAGGCGATATTCAGCTGCGCCGTGACCGCCGGGAGCGCGTGCCCGATAAGGATCGCGCCCGCCGCCTCGTCGAGCGCGGCCGACGCCACGCCGCCGTGCACCAGTCCGGGCGCGCCCTGATGACGCTCGTCGAAGACGACCGTGCCGGTGACCTCGTCGCCCGCGCGCCGGAAGTCGATGTGCAGGCCGGACGGGCTGTCCGGCCCGCAGCCGAAGCAGTTCCCATGGTGTTTGGCCAGGATGCCCCCGGTCCGGTTCCGCTGAGCCGACGTCCCGGTCACGCGCACCCCTTCATTTGAGAATCATATGTGTCCCGAATAGTACCCGAGCCAGCCGGTAGCGGAGCGATAGCCTGTGGCCATGACCGAAGTGATCGCCGTCTCCGGCGCGAGCGGGCAGATCGGCGGACGGGTGGCACGCCTGCTCTCCGACGCGGGCCTGACAACCCGGCTGCTGGGCCGCAATCCCACCCGGATCCCGGCCATACCGGGCGCGACCACGGCCCGCGCCGACTTCGCCGACCCCGACTCCGTCGCCACCGCCCTGTCCGGTGCGCACACCTTCTTCCTGGTCTCGGCGACCGAATCGGCCGACCGGGCCGCCCAGCAGGTCGCCGTGGTCCAGGCGGCCCGGCGGGCCGGGGTGGAACGCATCGTCTACTTGTCCTTCGTCGCCGCCGCGCCGGACTGCACCTTCACCTTCGGCCGCGACCACTGGTACACCGAACAGGCCATCCGCGCCTCGGGGATGGAGTTCACCATCCTGCGGGACAACCTGTACCAGGACCTGATTCCCGCCCTCGCCGACGAGCACGGCGTCATCCGCGGACCCGCCGGTGACGGCGCGGTGGCGGCGGTGGCCCGCGAGGACGTGGCGGCCGCCGCCGCGGCCGTGCTCACCGGCAAGGGTCACGCGGGTGCGATCCACGATCTCACCGGACCGCGCGCCTTCACCCTGACCGAGGCGGCCGCGCTGATGACCGAGATCCTGGGCCGCCCCTACACCTACGTCCCGGAAACCCTCGCGCAGGCGTACGCCTCCCGCGCGAAATACGATGCGCCCCCGTGGGAGCTGGACGGCTGGGTGACCTCCTACGCGGCCATCGCCGCGGGCGATCTGAATACCGCCACCGATGCGGTGCGGCGGTTGACCGGGCGTCCGCCCACCGATTTCGCGGACTTCCTCACCACGCTGCGGCCCCGGGCCTAGCCAGCGCCCCGAACCCGGACAGCACCGCACCCCGCCCGGATTCGAGCGGGGTGCGGTGCCGTCATGACTCAGCCGATGGGCGTGAAATCCCGGCTGCCGATGTAGGTCGGCCGCGGAGCATCCGCCGCGAACGGCGCGACCAGTGTGTTCTCCACGCTGTTGAACACCAGGAAGATGTTCGAGCGCGGGAACGGCGTGATGTTGTTCGACGAGCCGTGCATGATGTTCGAGTCGAACAGCAACGCCGAGCCCGCGGCACCGGTGAACTGGTTGATGCCGTAGGTGCTGGCGAGCTTGGCGATGTCGTCTTGGGTGGGCACACCGATCTGCTGCTCGCGCAGCGAATCCCGGTAGTGCTCGGCCGGGGTCTCACCCTGGCAGGGCACGAAGGTGCGGTGCGACCCGGGCATCAGCATCAGGCTGCCGTTGTAGGGGTAGTTGTCGGTCAGTGCGATCGACAGGCTCACCGCGCGGGGGGCGGGCATACCGTCCTCCGCGTGCCAGGTCTCGAAGTCCGAATGCCAGTAGAAACCGGCCCCCCGGAATCCGGGCATGTAGTTCACCCGACTCTGGTGGATATAGACCTCGGAACCCAGAATCTGTTCGGCGAGTCCTCGAATCCGGCTCTGGCGCACCAGGTCCGCGATGGCATCACTGAGCTTGTGCACCTCGAAGATGGAGCGCACCCGCCGTGACGTCTTCTCGATGATCAACCGCTCATCGAGCCACAGGTCCGGATCATCCGCCAGACGCCGGGTCTCCGCCGAGAATTCGGCGACCTCGGCCGGGTCGAGCAGCGCATCGATCACGGAGTAGCCGTACGGCTCGAAGGTAGCCAGTTCCGGAGACTCGACGTGACCCCACACGGTGGGATCGGTGCGCTCGATGTGAGCGCGCGGTGTGCTGGTCCGGGTCTGGTAGCGATCGATTACGGTGTTGTCCGACAGCGTCATTCGTTCCTGACTCCCAATTCTCCCTACTCGGCGGCGACGGCGACCAGCGGGTAGACGCCGTTCTCGTCGTGGACCTCCTGTCCGGTGACAGGCGGATTGAACACGCACATCATGCGCATCCGCTCACGCACCTCGAGGCGGTGGCGTTCGTGACCGTCGAGCAGGTACATCGAACCCGGACCCAACTCGTACTTCACGCCGTTGTCGAGGTCGACGAGCGTACCCTCGCCCTCGACCAGCCACACCGCCTCGATGTGGTTGAGATAGTGGAACTCGTGCTCGGTTCCGGCCTCGATGGTGGTCTCGTGGAAGGAGAAGCCGACACCGTCGCCACCCAGCACGATGCGCTTGCTGCGCCACCCCTCCCCCGCCACATCGCGGTCGGTCCCGGTGATTTCCGCGGTGGTGCGAACGATCACGTCAGGCCGCCTTTCCGGTGCAGACCGAATCCACGGCGCCCGCCAGGATCTCCAGACCGTGGTCGAGTTCGGCCGGCGTGATGGTCAGCGGCGGCAGCAGTTTCACCACTTCGTCCTCCGCGCCGGAGGTCTCCACCAGCAGACCGCGCTCGAAGGCCACCTGGCACACCTTGCCCGCCTGCGAGGCGTCGTCGAAGACCAGGCCCTGCACCAGGCCGCGGCCCCGCGTCGACAGGCCGGCGTAGGCGGAGGTCAGGCCGGTCAGCGCCTCCTCGGCGCGCGCGCCCTTCGCCAGCGTGGCCTGCTCCAGGGTGTCGTCGGACCAGAAGTGCTCCAGCGCCACGCGAGCGGTCACGAAGGCCGGGTTGTTGCCGCGGAAGGTGCCGTTGTGCTCACCCGGCGACCACTGGTCGAGTTCGGGCTTCATGAGCACCAGCGCCATCGGCAGGCCGTAGCCGCTGATGGACTTCGACAGCGTCACGATATCCGGCTTGATGCCGGCGATCTCGAAGGAGAAGAACGGGCCGGTGCGGCCGCAGCCCATCTGCACGTCGTCGACGATGAGCAGGATGCCGCGCTCGGCGCACAGCTCCGACAGCTGGCGCAGCCACGCGGCACGGGCCACGTTCACGCCGCCCTCGCCCTGCACGGTCTCGACGATGACGGCCGCCGGGGCGTCCTGACCCGACGAGGAGTCGTCCAGCACGCGCGTCATCCACGCCAGGCCGTCCATGTCGTCGAGGTAGCCGTCGTAGGGCATGGCGGTCGAATGCACCAGCGGAACACCGGCACCCGCGCGCTTGGTCGCATTGCCGGTCACCGACAGGGCACCCAGCGTCATGCCGTGGAAGGCATTGGTGAAGTTGAGGACCGCGGTCCGCCCGGTCACCTTGCGGGCCAGCTTCAGCGCCGCCTCGACGGCGTTGGCACCGGTGGGTCCGGGGAACTGCACCTTGTAGTCCAGCCCGCGCGGGGCCAGCAGGGTGCGGCGCAGGGTGTCCAGCAGGTCGCGCTTGGCGACGGTGGACATGTCCAGGCCGTGGGTGATGCCGTCGCGCCCGATGTAGTCGAGCAGCGCTTCCTTCAGCACCGGGTTGTTGTGCCCGTAGTTGAGCGAACCCGCGCCGGCGAAGAAGTCCAGGTAGTCACGACCGCTCTCGTCGTGCAGCCACGCGCCGCGGGCGGTGTCGAAGAGAGCGGGCCACGAGCGGCAGTAGCCGCGCACGTTCGATTCGAGATCCTCGAAGATGGTCATCGTCTCGGTGGTGGTCATCGGATCTCCTCCAGTGTGGTCGGCGGCGTGATGCGGTACAGGCGCTCGGCCTCGTGCTGGTCGGGGAAGTGTTCCCGCTCGAAGAGTGGATAGTCGGCGATGACGGCCCGGCGGCGCCGTGTCAGCGAGTTGAACATCGCGATGGAGGCCGGATTGTCATCGGAGATGGTGGTCTCCAAGGTCGAAACCCCGTGGGCGGCACAGCTGTTCATCAGGGTGTCGAGCATCTCGACGCCCAGACCGCGGCCGCGGTAGGCATGGTCCACGGCCACCTGCCAGACGAACAGTACGTCGGGGGCTTGTGGACGGCAGTAGCCGATCACGAATCCGGCGATGTCACCGTCGATTTCGGCGACGACGGATGTTCCGGCGAAGTCGCGGCACCACATCAGGTACGCGTAGCTCGTATTGGTATCCAGCACGCGGGAATCGCGGGCGATTCGCCAGATACTGCCACCGTCCTCCACCCGTGGGGATCTGAGTGTGAACGTGGAGCCGTCAGGGGGTTCCACCAGAAGCTGATCGATAGTTACGGGGAATTGGTTGAATGGTGTCTTCATGACCATTTCAGAGTGGCCGCCGAATCTTGAGATGAACCGGTCGGCTTCATTGCGATCGTATGACGAGCCCGTTACCCGCGTGTGTCACATACCGGAAGTCGGATAATGAAACGTGCTCCGCCACCGGGACGTTCACCACATTCGACACGCCCGCCGTGCGCCGACACGGTCTCGGCCACCAGAGCCAACCCGATTCCGGTACCGGTAACCCTCCGACGCCCCGCACGCACCGTCGTAAAGCGATCGAAAACACGTTTACGATCGGCCACGGCCACTCCGGGACCGGCATCGTCGACCATGATGACGGCTTCGTCACCATTTCGTCGCAATGTGATGCCGACAATGCCGCCACCGTGGCGCACGGCATTGTCGAGTAAATTGCCCACGGCACGTTCGAGTTCCAATTTACGGCCGCGAATCATACTGTCTTGCATGACCGTCAACAATTCGGGTGCATGTTTTCGCCCGGACAGCGTGTGAATCAATAATTCTTTCAGCGACAGCGGGTCGGCGTCACCCGCGTGCACCCCCGCCTCCATCCGGGCCAGGGCCAGCATGTCGTCGAGCACCCGGCGCAGATGCTCGATCTCGTCGGTGACCAGGCCCAGCGCCAGACGACAGCGCTCGGGCAGCTCCGCCTGGTAGCGCTGCAATACGCCGACGCTGGTGATGAGCGTGGTCAGCGGGGTGCGCAGTTCGTGACTGACGTCACCGACCAGTCGCCGTTCGCGCTCCACGCTGCTGCGCAGCGAGCGCACCACCGGTTCGAAGGTGCGCCGGCTCACCCACATGCCGAGGACGAGCCCCAGAGCCAGGGCCACCACCGCGGTGACGGCCAGGAGTCCGATCACCGCTGGACGTCGAGTCGGTACCCCAGCCCTCGAACGGTCACGATGAGCTGCGGATCCGAGGCATCCCGCTCGATCTTGGTGCGCAGACGCCGAATGTGCACGTCGACGATGCGTTCATCGCCGAAGAAGCCGCGGTCCCACACTCGTTCCAGCAGCGTGCCGCGGCTGAGCACCCGCCCGGCCGAACCGGCGAGTTCGCACAGCAGCCGGTACTCGGTGAGTGTGAGATGGATCTCCTCGTCACCGCGGCGCACGATCCCGCTCTCCGTGGAGAGCACCAGCGGATTGCCGAACTGCTCGTCGAGCACCATGGTGCCCAGTTCGGAATCCGGATCCTCTTCCGCGGCGGCCTGTTCGGCGAGACGCGCGCGCCTGGCCACGGCGCGCATGCGGGCGGTGATCTCCTTGACCTCGAACGGTTTGGTCACGAAGTCGTCCGCGCCCGCCTCCAGGGCGGCCACCACGTCGTGGGTGTCGTCGCGGGCGCTGACCACGATGATGGGCACGTCGTGGTCGCGGCGGATCTCGCGGATACAGGTGAAGCCGTCCATACCGCCCAGCATCAGATCCACGATCATGAAATCGGGTGCTCCGTTGTCACGCAGCTGCCTGAGCGCGACCTCTGCCTCCTCCGCCTCAGCGACGTCATAGCCCTCGTCCTCCATGGCCAACCGCAGGGCCACGCGAACGCGGTCGTCATCCTCCACGATCATCAGGTTCGCACTCATATCCCAATCCCAGCCGGACGCGTTGCCGCGTCCACCACGCACACCTCTAGTTCGTTCGGACAGTCACGACAAAGTGGAGTACCCGGTTCCACCTCCGTCAAACTCGGACACCGCCGAACCTGTGGCAACCCCTCGCCGCCACCCCTACCGAGCAGCCGGTATGGCAAGGTGTCGCATGTGTCACATTCTCGCGCGCGGGCGGCCTCGGCCGCTTCCCTACGTCTGACGTTACTCCTGGGCGGGGCCGGTGCCATGCACCTACTCACCCCCAGGTTCTTCGACGCCATCGTGCCGCGGTCGCTGCCGGGCAGCGCGCGGGCCTACACCTACGCCTCCGGGGTCGCCGAACTCGGGGTCGCGGGCCTGCTCGCGACGCCCCGCACCCGCCGCACCGGCGGCATGCTCGCCGCCGCGCTCTTCATCGCCGTCTTCCCGGCGAACATCCGGATGGCCGCCGACTGGTGCCGCGATCCCGAACGCGCGCTGCCACTCAAAGCCGGTGCACTGCTGCGCCTTCCGCTCCAGGTACCGCTGGTTACCGAAGCGCTGAAGGTGGCCCGCGCCGGTTAGTCGCGTAACCGTGCGGCCCCGTGCCGGTTAGTCGCGCGACCGTGCGACCCCGTGCCACTCAGCCGCGCGACCGTGCGACCCCGCGCCACTCAGCCGCGCGACCCCGTACCACTCAGCCGCCGCACGATCGGTTCGCGGACAGTGAGCGGGCCGTGGCGGCGACCACGGTTCCTGCCTGTCACATCGAGGTCTCCGGCGTCTGATGCGTGACACCCGGTTGCACTTCACCGTGCCCGACGTGGCCGAGGGCGTCGAACTGGCGGAGCGCGTCTCCATGGCCATACTGCTGGGTGCTGGAGACGCTCGCGCCGACCGAGCGGGCGGTGTTCGTGCTGCGCGACGTGTTCGACCTGGGCTACGACGAGATCGCTGCCGTGGACAAGACCCCGGCGGCGGTGCGCCAGATCGCGCACCGGGCACGGGCGCACGTGGCCGCGCGTCGCCCGCGCGGGGTGGTCTCGCCCGGCGCGACCCGGCACGCGCTGGACGCCTTCCGGGTCGCGGTGGAAACGGGCGACCTGCGCCGCCTCGGCCGCCGCGCCGGACTTCCCGAGGCCGACCTTACGCACCCAACTCTCCGCCGCGACCTGCGTCGCCGCCCGCGGCGTCTGGTTGGACCACCGGGCGGTGAGCGCCGACCGCTCTCCGACCGCCCGCTACGGCACCCTGGACGGGGCCATCGCCACGCTGCAGGACGGCCTCGACGTCCGATCTACGCCCCGCACGCCCCTATACTCGAGTAGCTACAGCGTTGCCCGCCGGTACGTTTGAATTCCGGCGCAGGAGATACCCACGGACAAAGTGACCTATTTCCGAAGCAAGGGGCCCGTTGATGTTGCTACGACGACTTGCCCGGCCGCTGCTGGCCTCCGCCTTTCTCGCGGATGGGGCCGACACCCTCATGCACCCGGACGAACGGGTGAAGGCGGCCAATACCCTCCTGGAGCAGCAGCGTGAATCCCGGTTCGCCGGCATCGCCGAGAAACTGCCCGCCGATCCGGCCACACTGGTGAAAGTCAATGCCGGCGCGCAGATAGCTGGCGGGGTGCTACTCGCCACGGGCAAGGTGCCGCGGCTCGCCTCGCTGATGCTCGCGATGACCGTGGTGCCGTCGGCGGTGACCAATCAGGACTTCTGGCAGGAGACCGATCCGGCCCGCAAGACGGCCAAGCGGACCGCGTTCTTCAAGGATATGAGCCTGCTCGGCGGGCTGCTCATCGCCAGTGCCGATACCGAGGGCAAGCCGTCGCTGGGCTGGCGTGGCCGTCGGGCCGCCCAGCGCACCGCCGCCGCCGTCTCGGCGGCCCTGCCGCTGGCGGGCGACCACTCGAGCGGCCCGGCCGTGCGAGAACGCCTGCACGACACCGCCGTTCGCGCCCGCCACTTCGCCGATATCGCGGCCTCCAAGGGGGCCGAGGCGGCCGGGACCGCCAGGGAGCGCGGCCAGGAATTGGCCGAGGTCGCCCGTGAACGCGGACCGGAGTGGGCCGAGACCGCCCGGGAACGCGGTACCGAACTCGCCGAGACCGCCCGGGAGCGCGGGGCACACCTGGCCGAACTGGCCCGAGAACGCGGACCCGAGTACGCCGAAGCCGCCCGCGAACGCGGCACCCACCTCGCCGAACTCGCCCGCGAACGCGGACCCGAACTCGCCGAAGCCGCCCGCGAACGCGGGGCACACCTGGCCGAACTGGCCCGAGAACGCGGACCCGAGTACGCCGAAGCCGCCCGCGAACGCGGCACCCACCTCGCCGAACTCGCCCGCCAGCGCGGACCCGAGGCGGCCAAGGGACGCGGTGCCGAGTTGGCGGCCGTCACCCGCAAGCGCGGGGAGCGGATCGCGGGGTCGGCGCGCGGTCGCACGAACACATCGCGGCGCAAGTAGTCGAGCGCGATTCTCGACCACGACCGGCTGGCCGAAGTACCGATTTCCTGCCCGCAGCCCTGCCACCGGCGCGGCCGTGAGGTTCACGGCCGCGCGGGTGGTGTTCTCCGCGGCGGCGCCGGGCTGGGATCAGAGCGCCACCGCCGCCGCGTGCAGCCGCGCCAGCGTCGCCTCGTCCGGCCACCGGCGCAGTTCGAAGCGCGGGGGATGCAGTCCCGGGATCGGCACCAGCCCCAGCAGCTGCACCACGGTATCGAACGGCACCGTGCACACCAGGTCGATCTCGCCGTCGGCGTCCATGCGCGCGAAATGCAGGTAATCCGCCTCGGGCAGCAGGTATTCCACGTCCTCACCGACGATGGTGGAGGTGACCGGGCCGTTGTCGGTGGACTGGAACATGACCGCGCCGACCATGGCCGGTTCGACGTCGCTGAGCGGCTCCAGATCGAGGTCCTCCTCGAATTTCGCGGTGAGGATCCGGGTTTGGATGCCGTATTCGGTCACCGCCAGGCCGCTGCGCGCCCGCCGCGCGTACTCGGGCGCCGGTTCCGGACCGGCCTGGTCGTAGGGCACCACCATGCCGAACTCGTCGAGGGTGTATCCCTGCGGGGAGATGGGCCGGACCGCCTCGCCGTACTGCTGCTCCACCATCTCGAAGACGGCGGGGATCAGCTCCGGATCGTCGGGCACCACGAGCAGGGTGTGGTCGTCGGGGATGAACGCCACCGGGCGGTGCTCACCCCCGGCGTAGGTGGCCAGCCACCCGGGCAGCAGCAGCCAGGAGCCGAAGTAGGCGTCCCCGTCGTCGACGAACCGGAGCAGATTCAGTTCCTCCGGTGATCCCGGGCGGGCCAGCTCCGCGAGATTGTCGCGTGCGGCGGCGAATACCGCCTCCGGTTCGACACCCCAGTCCCGCACCATGTCCAGCGTCACGTAGGCCCGGGTGCGCGGCAGGTCGACCACCACCGCCTCGTTGACGAACGGGAACGCGGGGCGGCTCAGCGGCGCGCTCATCCGGTCGAAGTCGTCCAGACCGTAGGTCACCGGCCGCAGCACGGCCCGCAGCAGCGGGCGCACCTGATCCCAATCCTCCGGCGCCTCATCGGAACTGGTCATGGCGACCACGAAGTGGGCGATCCGCTCGGTGCGCTCTGCCTCCTCGTATCCGGCGCACTCCCGGAAGATATTGCCCAGATACACGATCCGGTCACCACTGTGCCGAATCGAGAACTCCGCGGCGAGATACTCCGCGTCCGTCACCCCGTGTTCCCGCAGACTTCCCAGCACCGCCTCGGCGAACCGCTCCTGCTCCATCCCCGCGCTCTCCCCATCGTTCGTCGTGCCGATCGCAGTCCGATTCTGCCGCCACCCACCGACGACCCGCGCCGCCACCGGCAGACGCGGCGGCAGCAGGAAGGAGTGTGGCGGTTCCGATCACACCGTAGACGAGCCACGCGCTGCCGGGGGCCCGCAGCACGATCCGGCCGAACGCGACTCCCCGCCGACCGGGGAGCCGCCGCGGCTCAGGTCCGGGCCCGGTCCACCACCGGCAGTCCGAGGTCGGTGACCAGTCGCCGCACCCGCTGCTCGATGGAGTCGCGGATGGCCCGCACCTCGTCCAAGTCCCGGTCGGCCGGATCGGGCAGCCACCACTGTTCGAAGCGGTGACCGGTCAGAATCGGGTCGGCATCCCCGCAGCCCATGTCGATCACCACATCGGCGGCCCGCACGAGATCGCGGGTCCAGCGCTTCGGATACTCCCCGGAGATGTCGATGCCCCGCTCCGCCATGGCCCGCACCACGAGCGGATTGACCGCGGAACCGGGCGAGGAGCCGCCGGAACAGCCGGTGGCGTGATCGCCCACCAGCCGGTTGAAGAAGCCGAGCGCCATCTGGGAGCGCCCCGCGTTGTGCGTGCACACGAACAGCACGGTGAGACCCGCGGGGGCGTCGGAGGTAGGTGTCGGGGCGTCGACGGGACCGTCTGTCATCTTCCCCTCCTCTGGGTGTGGAGACCTGGGCCGGGCGCATGGCCGCGGCCGGGCATCCTCAGCCAGAATACGATCGTTTCATGAAGGTTCTCGGCGCGTGTCCGCTCGATTGCCCCGATGCCTGCTCCTGGGAGGTGACGGTGGCCGACGGTGTCGCCGTGGGTCTGCGCGGGAACAAGGCCCATCCGGTCACCCGCGGCGCGCTGTGCGTGAAGGTGAATCGCTATCTGGAGCAAGTCGATTCCCCCGATCGGCTGCGTTATCCGCTGCGACGGGTCGGTCCCAAGGGTGCGGGCCGGTTCGAGCGGATCGGCTGGGACGAGGCCCTCGACGAGATCGCCGCGCGAGTGACACGGATCACCGGCGAATTCGGCGGCGAAGCGGTGTGGCCCTTCCACGGCACCGGCAGTCTCGGCTACATCCAGGGCCTGGAGGGCTTCGCCGGGCGGCGGTTCTTCAATGTGTTGGGGGCCAGCCTGCACGATCCGACCATCTGCTCGGTAGCGGGCGGGACCGGATTGAAGTACACCCTCGGCACCTCCGGCGGTATGGATCCCGAGGACTTCGTCCACGCGCGGCTCATCCTGCTGTGGGGCTCCAATCCGCTCACCTCCGGTCATCACCTGTGGAAGTTCATCCAGGACAGCGGCGCGTACACGATCGCCATCGACCCGGTGCGCACCCGCACCGCCGAGCGCTGCGACGAACACCTCGCCCCGCTGCCCGGCACCGATGCGGCGCTGGCGCTGGGTCTCATGCACGTCATCGTGTCGCTGGGTGCGCAGGACGACGCCTACCTCGCCGAGCACACCGAGGGCTGGCCCGAATTCCGTTCCCGCATCGCGGAATACACCCCGGAGCGGGTCGCCGCGATCACCGGGCTGCCGGTGGCGCGCATCGTGGCGCTCGGGGAGCGGATCGCCCGCACCCGGCCCACCGCCATCCGCGCCTCGCAGGGCATGCAGCGCCACGACGGCGGCGGTATGGCGCTGCGGGCGCTGGCCTGCCTGCCCGGTGTCACCGGTGACTGGGCGATTCGCGGTGGCGGGCTGCACTATTCGACCAGCGGGCATTTCCGGCTGCGGGACGCGGAGCTGCGGCGCATGGACCTGTTGCCGCATCCGGTGCGCACGCTGTCCTCGACACGGCTGGGCGAGGCGCTGCTCGACACCGACGATCCGCCGGTCAAGGCGCTGTTCGTAATCGCTGCCAATCCGGTCGGATCGAATCCGGATCAGCGGCGGGTGATCGAGGGGCTGCGGCGGGAGGACCTGTTCACCGTCGTCCTGGAGCATTTCGCCACCGATACCGTGGACTACGCCGATATCGTGCTGCCCGCCACCATGCAGCCCGAACACCTGGATGTGCTCGCCGGATACGGCCACCTGTATCTGGTGTGGAACGAGCCCGCGGTGCACCCACCCGGCGAATGCCTGTCCACCACGGAGACCTTCCGCCGCCTGGCCCGGCGCATGGGCATGACCGAACCGGCCCTCTACGACTCCGACGAGGAGTTGGCGCGACAGCTGCTGAAGGACCACGATATCGAGCGCTTGCGCGCCGACGGGTTCCTGAAGGTCGACAAACGGCCCGTGCCCGAGGGCAGGCTGAGCTTCGTCTCCGACCGGGCGGTGTGCGCGGGGCACGACCGGCTGCCCGATTACACGCCGCCCGGCGATCCGGGCGACGGCCTGGTGCTGATTTCGGCTGCCTCGCATTACTTTCTGAACAGCACGTTCGGCGCGAATCCCGAATTGCGGCGACGGGCGGGCGAATCCACGGTCGCCGTCCATCCCGAGGACGCCGCGGCCCGCGGGCTCACCGACGGCGCACCGGTACTCGTGGCCAATGCCCGGGGCGGTTTCGAGGCCGTCGTCGCGGTCACCGATCGGGTGCGACCCGGCGTCGCCGCCACCACCAAGGGCCGCTGGGCCAAGTTCCAGGGCGGTGCGACGGTGAACGCGACCATCGCCGAACGGGATGCGGACTACGGCGGCGGCGCGGTGTTCCACGACAACCGCGTGCGGATCACGCCGCGATGAGGCTGCCGGACCTACCCGATCTCCCGGTCCGCGCGGCCCTGCCCGAGATCGTCGAGACGCTGCGCGATCGCGGGGCCGCGGTGCTGGTCGCGCCGCCGGGTACCGGGAAGACCACGCTGGTGCCGCTGGCGCTGGGCGCGGCCAGCGCGGGCCGGGTGGTGGTGGCGGAGCCGCGGCGGCTGGCCGCCCGCGCGGCGGCGGCGCGCATGGCGGCGCTGCTGGGCGAACCGGTCGGCGCGACCGTCGGCTACTCGGTGCGCGGCGAGCGGCGGGTGGGGGCGTCGACGCGGATCGAGGTGGTCACCTCAGGTCTGCTGGTGCGCCGGTTGCAGGGCGATCCCGAGCTGGCCGGGGTGGACGCGGTCGTCCTCGACGAATGCCACGAGCGTCATCTCGACGCCGATCTGCTGCTGGCCCTGCTGCTCGACGCCCGCGCCGGACTGCGCCCGGAGCTGCGGGTGCTGGCGACCTCCGCCACCGTGGCCGCGGAGCGTCTGGCCGCACTGCTCGGCGAGGGCGAGGCCGCGGCCCCCGTGCTCGAGGTGCGCGGCCGGACCCATCCGGTGGATATCGCCTATGTGCCGCCGCTGCCCCGCGAGCGCGCCGAGGCGCAGGTCGCCCGGGTCACCCGGGCGGCACTGGCCGCGGCCGACGGCGATGTGCTGGTCTTCCTGCCCGGCGCGGCGGAGATTCGCCGCACCGCCGATCTGCTGGCCGGTGCGGATGCCGATATCGTCCCGCTGCACGGCCGCCTCGCCGCCGCCGCGCAGGACACCGCGCTGCGCCCCGGCGTCCGGCGGCGCATCGTATTGTCCACGGCCGTAGCCGAATCCAGCCTCACCGTGCCCGGGGTGCGCGCGGTCGTCGACTCCGGGCTCGCGCGCGTCCCCCGCGTCGACCACCGGCGCGGACTCTCCGGCCTGGCCACCGTCCGGGTCTCGGCGGCGGTGGCCGACCAGCGCGCGGGCCGCGCCGGGCGGGAAGCGCCCGGATGGGCCTGGCGCTGCTGGCCGGAATACGAGCACACCACCCTGCCCGCCTATCCGGACCCGGAGATCCGCACCGCCGACCTGACCCGGCTCGCCCTGGAGTTGGCGTCCTGGGGAATCCCGGACGGTCACGGCCTGGCCTGGTGGGACGCCCCGCCGTCCGGCGGCCTGGCCGCCGGACGGGAGGTGCTGCGCGCACTGGGCGCGGTGGACGCCGACGGCGCGATCACCGATCGCGGCCGCCGCATGGCCACCGTTGGCCTGCACCCCCGGCTGGCCCGCGCCCTCCTCGACGGCGCCGCCCTGGTCGGCGCGCGCCGCGCCGCCGAGGTGGTGGCGATCCTCGACGAAGACACCGCCGCCCCCAGCGCCGACCTCGCCGCGGCCCTGCGCATCCTGCGCCGCGAACGCCCCGCCCGCTGGCAGCGCGAGGTGGACCGGCTCACCCGCCTGCTCGAGCACTCCGGCGCCCCGGCGACCGCGACCACCGCCCGATCGGACGCCACCGGGACCAAGGCAGCAGATATGCGGGCGCGTGCGGTGGACGATCCGGCGCACCCAGCAGGTAGGCGGGCGCACCCGGTGGATGATCCGGCGGTGGTGGTGGCGCTCGCGCATCCGGAGCGGCTGGCGCGGCGGCGGAGTGCGGGTTCGGCGACCTATCTGACCGCGGGCGGCACCGCCATGGTGCTGCCGCCCGGGTCGGGGCTTGGCGACGGCGAGTGGCTGGCCGTCGCGGTGGCGACCCGCGATCCGGGGCGGTCGGAGGGGCGAATTCGATTGGCCGCCATGGCCGATGCGGACCTCGCACGGCAGGCCGCGCCCGCACTGCTCACCACGGCCGACGAGGTGGACTGGGTCGACGGGGAGGTGGTCGCGCGGCGGGTCGAGCGGATCGGCGCGATCACGCTGTCGGCGCGGCCGCTGCGGAATCCCGATCGGAATCTGCTGGCGGCGGCGGTGCGGCGCGGGTTGCGGGAACACGGGGTGGCGCTGCTGCACTGGGATGCGGACGCGCGCAGCCTGCGGCAGCGGCTGGACTTCCTGCACCGCACCCTCGGCGCACCGTGGCCCGCAGTCGACGACGACAGCCTGCTCGACGATCTGGACCGATGGCTGGGGCCAGAGCTCGACACCGCGCGCCGCCGCGCCGACCTGGAGCGCGTCGACGCCGGACAGGCATTGCGCCGCCTGCTGCCCTGGCCCGCGGCCGCCCGCTTCGACGACCTGGCCCCCGAACGGCTGGAGGTCCCGTCCGGCAGCGCGATTCGCCTCGACTACTCCGCCGATCCCCCGGTGCTGGCGGTGAAGGTCCAGGAGATCTTCGGCTGGACCGAACCACCCCGGCTGGCCGATGGCCGGGTGCCGATCCTGCTGCATCTGCTCTCCCCCGCCCAGCGCCCGGTCGCCGTCACCGCCGACCTGCCGTCCTTCTGGCGCACCGGCTGGCCCCAGGTCCGCGCCGACCTGCGCGGCCGCTACCCCAAACACGCCTGGCCGGAGGACCCCACCACGGTCCCCGCCCACCGCGGCACCGCCCGCCGCGCGGCGCGGGGCTGATCACCCCGCACCGATCCCGAGCGAACGCCACAGCCCGGCCAGCACCCGGCGGCGACGCGCGGCGGGCCACGGCGTGCCCTCGTCGAATCCGCTGAGCACCAGCCCGTCCACCATTACATCGATCAGGTCGACCGCCGCCCGCGGCGCCGCGATCCCGGCCTGCCGCACCAGTGTTCGCGGCCGCGCCGACCACCATTGGTTGAACGCGTCGAGTTCCGCACGCACCACGGGCCCGGTCCCCGCCCCGACCACCAGCGCGAGCCAGAATCGATGGGACTGCTCGGCCGGGAGCGCACCCGCTCGCCCCTGGATTGGCACGAGCGGTCATGGCATCTGGACGCGCACGCGGGCGGCGGGTACACGGCCCTGCCGCGGCCGGGCCACTACGACAACCATTCCGCCGCAACCCCTGTCGGTCCGATCCATCGGGCGGGCACCGAAACCGCGCCGCGCTGGACCGGATATCTGGAGGGCGCGGTCGCCTCCGGCGAACGCGCCGCCCACGAGGTGCGCGAGGCACTCCGGCGCGGTCAGACCCCGTAGCCGCCGTCCACGTCCAGCTTCTGGCCGCTGATGAAGTCGGCGCGGTCGGAGGCGAGGAAGCAGACGGCCTCGGCGATGTCCTCGGCGTCGCCGAAGGTGCGCAGCGGGA
Organism: Nocardia sp. CC227C; assembly: GCF_030767025.1. Classification (GTDB taxonomy): domain Bacteria; phylum Actinomycetota; class Actinomycetes; order Mycobacteriales; family Mycobacteriaceae; genus Nocardia. The sequence goes on from NZ_JASITE010000009.1 coordinate 133,018, forward strand.
TGTTGTTCCGGGCCGCGTCCAGGGCTCGGTCATCCAGGTCGCCGCTGCTGATGAGCCGGTCGGCCATGCCGTCGGTGGTCATGCCGGGGCCGACGCAGTTGGCGCGGATGCCGTAGCGCCCCTCTTCGGCGGCGATGGCGCGAATCGCCGCCTCGATCGCCGCCTTGGGAACCGAGGAGAGACTGTCGCGGATGGGGAAGCGGGCCGTGGCGGCGGTGGTGATGGCGACGATATTGCCGCGGCTGGTCCGCAGGGCGGGCAGGGCGGCGTGCACCGCGTTGAAGAATCCGGCGACGTCGGCGTCCACCTGGCGTTGCAGGTCCGCGGGCGCGATACCGCTGAGGTGGCGCATGGGGACGTGCGGCCCGGCCGCGTAGACGAGTGTGTGCAGCCCGCCGAACTCCCGCGTCACCTCGCCGACCACCGCGGCCACCCGGTCGGCTTCACCGAGATCGAGCTGCCAGGCCCGCGCCCTCCGGCCGTGCTCGGCCGCCGCGCCCAGCACGGGGTCGAGCCGTTGCGGGGATCGACGGTAGGTCAGCGCGACCGCGCTGCCGCGCTCGAGCAGCATGCGCGCCGTGGCCCGCCCCAATCCGCCGCTGGCGCCCAGCACCAGCGCCGCGCCACCGCGGTGGCCGAAATCGTCCATGGGTCATTGATAGCCCACCCAACCACACCAAGCAACTGCTTGGTTCACCGCCGGGTCGCTCGTTGCCTGCGGTACGGTTCACGTCCGGGCGGCACCGCGGGCCGCGGCGCGCGCGCACCCTTCGGAACCGGAAAGGTGCGCGGCTCCTCGGCCAGGTCGAAACGGGTGCCGTGATGCGTCAACCGCACCGGCTCCCCGGACAGCAGGGTGTAGGTGGCGACGTGGTCGCGGATCTCCACCGACAGCCGCCGTCCCCGCCACACCAGCCGGAAGGCGATGCGCTCCAGTTCGTCGGGAAGCGCCGGGGCGAAGGAGATCTCGCCGTCGTGGTCGCGCAGTCCCCCGAATCCGCCCACACAGCCCAGCCAGGTGCCCGCCAGCGACGCGATGTGCAGCCCGCTGCCGACATTGTGGTGCAGATCGTGCAGATCGGTCAGCGCCGCCTCCACGCAGTAGTCGTAGGCCAGCGACAGCTGCCCGACCTCGGCCGCGAGCACCGCCTGCGCGGCGGCCGACAGCGACGAATCCCGGACGGTGAGCGCCTCGTAGTAGTCGAAGTTGCGCCGCTTCTGCTCGGCGGTGAACTCGTCCGGGCACAGGTACATGGCGAGCGCCAGATCCGCCTGCTTGACCACCTGTTTGCGGTACAGCGCGAAGTACGGATAGTTCAGCAGCAGCGGATAGTGCTCCGGCGGCGTGGCGTCGAAGTCCCATCGGGCGTAGTGGGTGAAACCCGCCGACTGTTCGTGCACGCCCAGTTCGTCGTTGTGCGGCACCAGCATTCGCGCGGCGCGGTCGCGCCAGCGCGCCGTCTCGTCGGCGTCCACGCCCAGTTCGCGGGCGGTGTCGGGATGGCGCGCACAGGCCGCCGCGGCCGCGTCCAGGTTCCGCCGCGCCATCAGATTGGTGTAGAGATTGTCGTCGGCCAGCGCGGAGTATTCGTCGGGGCCGGTCACCCCGGCGATGCGGAATCCGCCCGCGCCGTCCTCGTGCCCGAGCCCCGCCCACAGTCGCGCGGTCTCGACCAGCAGCGCGAGACCGCAGTCCCGTTCGAACCGCTCGTCGCCGGTGGCCGCGACATAGCGCACCACCGCGTGCGCGATATCGGCGTTCACATGCACCGCGGCGGTCCCCGTCGGCCAGTAGCCCGACCCCTCGGCCCCGTCGATGGTGCGCCACGGGAACATGGCCCCCGGCTGTCCGAGCCGCCGCGCGTGCTCGCGGGCGTGGTCCAGGGTGGTGTGCCGCCAGCGCAGCGCGTCGCGAGCCACCGTCGGCCGGGTGTAGGTGAACACCGGCAGCACGAAGGTCTCGGTGTCCCAGAACGCGTGGCCGTCGTAGCCGGTGCCGGTCAGCCCCTTCGCGGGGATGGCCCGGCTCTCGCCGCGCGCGCCCGCCTGGAGCACATGGAACAGCGCGAAGCGCACCGCCTGCTGCAATTCCGGATCGCCGCCGATCTCGATATCGGCGTCGGCCCAATAGCTGTCGAGGAAGGCGCGCTGACGCCGGCGCAGCGTCTCCCATCCGGTCTCCATCCCGGCGGCCAGCGCCGCCTCCGCCTGGGCGCGCAGTGCGGGGGTGGAGCGGCGGCTGGACCACCCGTAGGCGAGGTATTTGGTCAGGCGCACCCGGTCGCCCCGGGCGAGGTCCACCGCGATCGTGAGCCGCGCCAGATCGTCCTCGGCGAAGATCTCGCAGCGCGGTGTGGCCTCCACGGCCAGTTCGTGGTTCATGGCGGCGGCCATGCGCAGCCCGGAGCGGCGGGTGTGATGGCACAGCGTGGCCGAGTAGTCCCGGGCGGTGGCGAAGTCCGCGGCCAGGGGCCGGTCCAGGGCCGCCGCCAGGCGTGGATCGTCGCGCGGCACGCTGATCGGCTCGTTGACCAGCAGATCCGACTGCACCACCAGTTCGAGGTCCGCGTCCAGCGGTTCGACCTCGAAGTGGACGACCGCCAGCGCCCGCTCGGTGAAGGAGACCAGCCGTTCGGAGTCGATGCGCACGCGCCGCCCGGTGGGCGACTCCCACACCGTGGAACGGCGCAGCGTCCCCGAGCGGAAATCCAGGATTCGTTCGTGCGCGAGGGTTTTGCCATAGCGCAGATCCATGGGCTCGTCCTCGACCAGCAGCCGGATGATCTTCCCGTCGGTCACGTTGACCACCGTCTGCCCCTCTTCCGGATAGCCGTATCCGGCCTCGGCGTAGGGCAGGGTGCGTTTTTCGTGGAAGCCGTTGAGGTAGGTGCCCGGGGTGCCCACCGGTTCGCCCTCCTCCAGCGTGCCGCGCATGCCGATATGGCCGTTCGAGAGCGCGAAGATGGATTCGGTGCGGTGCAGCGAGTCCAGATCCAGTCCCTGCCAGCGCAGCTGCCAGGGCGCGACCTCGAACCCGGGTCCCGGTGCCGTCATCCTGCGTCCCCGAGCCGGGCCAGATCGGGCACCACCACATCCGCGCCCGCGGCGCGCAGCGCCTGGTCGTGGCGGCCGTCGCGCACCCGGTCCACGCCGACCACGTATCCGAATCCCCCGGCGCGCCCGGCGCGCACGCCCGAGACGGCGTCCTCGAAGACGGCGGCGTGCGCGGGCGCGACCCCCAGCGCCGCGGCGGCGGCGAGGAAGGAATCGGGCGCGGGTTTGCCGCGCAACTCCCGCTGCCGGATGACCGTGCCGTCGACGCGGGCCTGGAACGCCTCGCCCAATCCGGCGGCGGCCAGCACGACCCCGGCATTGGCCGACGAGGTCACCACCGCCACCGCGAGTCCGGCGGCGCGCACCGCCGCGAGGTAGTCGACCGACCCGGGATACACCCGCACCCCCTCCCGCTCCAGCAGGTCCAGCAGCAGGCGGTTCTTGGCTTCCCCCAGCGCGGTCACCGTCCACGCCTCCGATGGGTCGCCGGGCGCGCCGTCCGGTAGCGCGATATCCCGGGACCGCAGGAACTCGCGCACCCCGTCCAGGCGGGGCCGACCGTCCACGTAGTCCAGGTAGTCCGTTTCGGTGAAGGGCCGAAACCCTTCTCCCACATACTGTTCGAGGAATCCGTCGAATGTCCGCTGCCAGGCCCGGCGGTGTACCGCGGCGGTATCGGTCAGCACCCCGTCGAGATCGAACAATCCGGCGGAGATGGATTCCGGCAGCCCCTGCACCTCTCGCGTCACCCGCCAGCGATACCCCCTGGTCCGCTACCCAAACCCGAGCGTTCCCGCCATCTCCGCACCGCGCGTCGGCGATATCCGGAATCCGCGCACCCGGTGCGGCTGAACCCCGCGACGATCGCGGGCCGACGACCTCGCCCGCCGGTGCGCCCGGACCGCGGCCGCGGGCCGACCGCCCGCGGCGCGGATCAGCGCACGGTACGCAGGGCCTCCGGCGTCAGATCCCGCAGCGGCGGATACCCGTCCACCGCCATGATCAGATCCGCCTCCGCGAGCAGGGAGCGCAGCACGTGCACGATGCCGTCGGCCCCACCGAGCGCCAGACCGTAGGCGTACGGGCGGCCGATACCGACCGCCGACGCCCCCAGCGCGAGCGCCTTGACGATATCGGCCCCGGAGCGGACGCCGGAGTCGAACAGCACCGGCGCCCCGTCCGCGGCCGCGACCACCTCGGGCAGCACGTCGAGCGCGGGCAGTCCGCCGTTCGCCTGCCGCCCACCGTGATTGGAGCAGTAGATGCCGTCGACGCCGCCGTCCACCGCACGGCGGGCATCGTCGGGATGGCAGATGCCCTTGACGATGAGCGGCAGGTCGGTGAGCGACCGCAGCCACGGGAGATCGTCCCAGGTGAGCGGATTGCCGAAGAGCTGGATCCAGCGCAGGATGGCCGCCTGCGGATCCTCCTCGGGGGTGCGGTCGAGTCCGGCGCGGAACACCGGATCGGTGAAGTAGTTGGCCAGGCAGTGCCCGCGCGCACCCGGCTCGCCGCGCCGCCCGCCCGGTCACCGGCCGATCGCGACCGCTCCCGGCTCACCGAGGTCGATCGCGCCCTGCTCGGCCTGCTCGCCCGCGACGGCCGCACGCCCTACGCCGAACTTGCCGACGCGCTGCGGATCAGCACGTCCACGGTCAAACGCCGGGTCGACGACCTGACCGGACTCGGCCTGTTCCGCTTCCGCTGCGATTTCGCCCGTCCGCTCGGCGGCTGGCCGGTCGCGGTCACCTTCCGCGCCACCGTTCCCGCCGCGGATCTGCCCCGCGTCGGGCACGCCGTGGTGGCGCTCCCCCAGACCCGCAACTGCGCCGCCACCACCGGGGCACACAACCTGCTCGTCCAGGCGGGCCTGCACACCATGGCCGATGTGCTGCGTTTCGAGAACACGCTCACCGCACTGCATCCCGCCATGACGATCGCCGAGCGCGTCATCACGCTGCGCCACGACAAACTCCTGGGCCACCTGCTGGACCGGTACGGCCGCACCGAATCCGTGGTGCCGGCCGATATCTGGTCCGAACCCGGCACCGGTTCCTGACTCGGCGGTCAGCGCGGACGCCGCGCGACGACGGCGAAGTTCAGGGGGATGTGCGGCGCGCCAGCGGGCAGCGTCCACCCTTCGGGGCAGGCGACGAGTTCCGGGAAGGCGCGCCAGTCCATGTAGGGCAGTTCGCGCAGCGACTCCAGCACCAGCCCGGCGCGCAGCAGGGCCGTGACGATCTCCTCGAGGTCGTGGCGCCACTCGTGATTCGTCGTGTGCGCGATCCGCCCCGCCGAACCCGGTGTGTAGCTGCCCGAATCGGTGTAGGTCCGCACGCCGCCGCCGGACAGGTAGTCCTCGCTGATCTCCCAGGGTTCGAAGCCGAGCGCCCCGAGCAGCGGGTGGTCGTCGCGGATCAGGAACACCCCGTCCGGTTCCAGCAGCTCGTGGACGGACCGCGCCCACGCGTCGAGTTCCGGCAGCCACACGATGGTTCCGGCACTGGTCACGATGGTGCTGAAACGGCGGTCGAGCAGTGTGGCGGCGAACCGCGCGTCACCCTCCACCCAGGTGATCTCGCGCCCGTCCGCCGCCGCGATGTGCCGGGCGTGGCGCAGTGAGTTCGGCGACAGGTCCAGACCGTGGACGTCGACCGCCCCGAGCCGTGCCCAGGAAACGGTGTCGGTGCCGATATGGCATTGCAGGTGCAGCAGCGACCGGCCTCGGATGCCGGTGTCCGGGAGGTGCGGGGCCAGGACGGACAGGTCGTTGCGCACCACCGTCGAGATGCGCGTCGAATCGCCGAGAAATCCCGCGACGTCGTACATGTCCGAGCGCGCGTGTACCTCGGCCCGGTCGTCCCAGTTCGCCCGGTTGTCGGCTATCGCGGCGTCGTCGGCCATCGCGGTGGCATCATGCATGCCTTCCGGTCTACTACCGCGTGTGGCCGTCGCACCACTGGATTTCGGCGACCTGGGCGCGCACCTCGTCGACGTGTTCGCCGCATCCGGCCCACGTCGTCTTGCCACACGTCTGGCACGGCACCGGGTAGCACATGGGTTCATCTCCTCACTTCGGCCGGGTCGAGCATACCGGCGGCATACCGGCGGTTCATCGGGCGGACCACCGGGTACGAGCGCGACTGCCCGGTTCGCACACTCTGCTACATTCGCCGGGCCGTGGTGTTCGGGAAACCGGTGTGGAACCGGTGCGGCCCTCGCCACTGTGATCGGGAGCGACGAATCGTTCCGGGCGACACGGTCGTCCGGAGCCACTGGGGCCCGGCCCTGGGAAGGTGGATTCGCCGCGCGACACCCGTCAGCCAGGAGACCGGCCACGGCGCTGCGGTACCCGTTCCACGAGGACCTGGAAGGCGGTCGTCTTGACCACGTTTGTTTCCGCGCGCCTGCGCATCGGCGCGCTGCTCGCCGGTGCGATCGCACTCGCCGGGTGCGGTGCGCCCACCGGCGACGGCGCGCTCGGCGACTCCGCCGTCACGCGCGTCAACTGCGGTATCGACATCGGCGTCGATTCCCCACCGCAACGCGTCTACGCCGCCTATCAGCCGTCCATCGAGATCGCGCACGCCCTCGGGGTCACCGACCGGCTGGTGGGCACGGCCTTCCTGGATGCGGCGGTGCTGCCCGAATACCAGGACGCGCAGGCGCGGGTCCCCTATGTCGAGAAGCTGCCGAGCCGCGACGAATTGCTGTCCCAGCAGCCCGATTTCGTGCTCTCCGGCTACAACGGGGTATTCGCGAAATCCGCCCAGTCCAGTGTCGGCACCCGCGCCAGCCTGCACGAGCTCGGGGTGCGCACCTGGGTGCTGAGCCCGCTGTGCCCGAGCGCCGACGGACTGGCGGACGAGGCCATCGACCCCGCGACCGTGCGGTTCGAGAACGTGTACGCGGATCTGCGCGATCTCGGAGCGCTGTGGGGCGTGTCCGAACGCGCCGACCGGGTGGCGACCGATCTGCGCGACCGGATCGAGGCGGTGCGCGCGGCCGTCGCCGGAGCCGAACGCCCCCGGGTCGCGGTGGTGACGCCCAAGGACGACGGCTCCTACACCGTCGCGGGCGGCATCGACTTCGTCACCCGGATCATCGAGGCCGCGGGCGGGGAGAACGCCTTCGCCGACCTGACCGACCGCCGCAATGTGCCGATCGGCGCGGAGGAGATCATCGCCCGCGATCCGGACATCATTCTGACCAGCCTGTGCTGCCGGGCCGACTACACCCGCGCCGACGGGCAGTCGCAGGTCGACACCATCACCGGCAATCCGGCCTTCGCCAATCTGAGCGCGGTGCGCGCGGGGGCGGTGCACCCCTTCCTGTTCGCCGACCGGGCGGCGGGGGTGCGGATCGCCCACGCGACCGAACTGGTCGCCGAGTTGATCCACCCCGACCTGTTCGGGCGGTGACCCGCGGTCTTCGCGGCGTCGGCATGCCGGTGGCCCTCGCCGCGCTCGCACTGGTCTGCCTGGCCTCGCTGCGGGTCGGGACGCATCCGCTCACCGTCGATCAGGTGGTGGCGGCGTTCACCGACTTCCGGGGGACCGATGCCGACCGGGTGGTGCGCTACATCCGGCTGCCCCGCACGGTGGCCGGCCTGCTGGCGGGTATCGCGCTCGCCCTGGCCGGAGCCGTCATGCAGGGGCTGACCCGCAATCCGCTGGCCGGGCCCGGACTGCTCGGCATCAATTCGGGCGCGTCGCTGGCGATCGTCATCGCCATGGGCGTGCTCGGCCTGAGCGCGCCGGGCGGCGTCGTCTGGTTCGCCTTCGTCGGTGCGGCCGTCGCTGCGGTATTCGTGTACACGCTGGGCTCGCTCGGCTTCGGCGGAGCCACCCCGGTGAAGCTGGCCCTGGCCGGTGCGGCCTGCGCCGCGCTGTGCGGTTCGGTCACCACCGCCGTCACGCTGCTGGACCGCACCACCTTCGACAACTTCCGGTTCTGGGTGGTGGGTTCGCTGACCCGCGCGGATCTCGAATCCGTCTGGGCCGTAGCGCCGTTCATCGCGGTCGGGACCGTGTTGGCGGTGGCGGTGGCGCGCTCGCTCAACGCGCTCGCCATGGGCGAGGATATGGCACGCACCCTCGGCACCCGGCTCGTCACGGTGCGCGCCGGCGGCGCGGCGGCCGTGGTGCTGCTGGCGGGTGCCGCGGTGGCCATCGCCGGACCCGTCGCGTTCATCGGTCTGGCGATCCCGCATATCGCGCGGACCCTGGCCGGACAGGACTACCGCTGGATCCTGGCCTGGTGTGCGGTGCTCGGCCCGACGCTGCTGCTGGCGGCGGATGTGCTCGGGCGCGTGATCGCACGGCCGCAGGAGATCCAGGTCGGCATCATCACCGCCCTCGCGGGATCGCCGTTCTTCCTCTATCTGGTCCGCAACCGGAAGGTGGCGACGCTGTGACGCCCGTCCGGTCCGCGGTGCTGCCGTCGGGCACCGTGCTGCTGCGCTCTCCCGGCGGGCGGATTGCCCTGCGCGCACAACGTCGTTCGGCCCTGCTCACCGCGCTGTGCACGGTGGCCGCACTGGCCGTGGCGGCGTGGTCGCTCACCGTCGGCCACTTCCCGCTCACGGTCGGCGATGTGCTGCGGGTACTCGGCGGGGGCGGCACCCTCATCGAATACGACGTGGTGGTGCGGGATCGGCTGCCGCGCGTGCTCACCGGGCTCTGCGTCGGGGCGGCCTTCGCGGTCTCCGGCGCGATTCTCCAGCGCATCGCGACCAATCCGCTGGTCAGCCCGGAGATCATCGGAATCAATACCGGCGCGTCGCTCGGCGCGCTGGTGGTGAGCGTGGTGCTGGGCGGTTCGGGTCCGGTGCTGGTCGGCGGCGCGCTGGCGGGATCGCTGCTGGCCATGGCGATCATCGTGGCGGTGGCGACCACCAACGGTCTGGACGGCTACCGGCTCGTCCTGGTCGGCATCGGCGTGACGGCCATGCTGTCGGCGGCCATCTCCTTCGTGCTCACCCGGGCGAACATCTACGAGGCGCACACCGCCGCCCGCTGGCTGACGGGCAGCCTCGCCAATCGCGATTGGAGCCATGTCGCGCTCGGGGTCGCGGCGCTGGCCGCGGTGACGCCGCCGCTGCTGGTGCTGGCCCGCACCCTGCGGCTGCTCGAACTCGGCGACGACCTGGCGGCCACCCTGTCCGGACGGCGCGCGCCGTACCGCACCACCCTCATCGTCCTCGCCGCCGTGGCGGCCGCCCTGGCCACGGCGGCCGCCGGACCCGTCGCCTTCGTGGCACTGGTCGCACCGCAGATCGTGCGGCGGTTGCTCGCCGAGCGCGATGCCGGGCTGGTCCCGGCCGCCGCCGCGGGCGCGCTGCTGGTGGTCACCGCCGACCTGGCCGCCCGGATGCTGTTTCCCGCCGAACTCCCGGTCGGGGTGGTGACCGCCGTGCTCGGCGCTCCCGTTCTCGTCTATCTCCTGGCCCGCGCAACCCGGATCGGACACGCTGGATGACCGCCCACCTCACCACCGCTCACCTCACCACGTCTGCGCTCACCCTCGCCTACGGCGACACCCCGGCCGTCACCGACGCCACCGTGGACTTCCCCGCCGGGGCGCTGACCGTCATCGTCGGCCGCAACGGCTGCGGCAAATCGACGCTGCTGCGCGGGCTGGCCCGCCTGATACCGCCCGCGGCGGGCGCGGTCCTGCTGGACGGCGGCGATATCGCGCGGCTGCCCGCCCGCACCCTGGCCCGCCGACTCGGCATGCTGCCGCAGCAGCCGACCGCCCCCGACGGCATCACGGTCGCCGAACTGGTGGGTCGCGGCCGCCATCCGCACCAGCGCTGGTTCCGCCAGTGGTCCGACGCCGACGAGGCCGCGGTGCACCGGGCCATGGCCGCGACGGACACCCTCGAACTCGCCGACCGCACCCTCGACGAGCTCTCCGGCGGCCAGCGCCAGCGGGTGTGGGTCGCCCTGGCCGTGGCCCAGGACCCGGAGGTGATGCTGCTCGACGAGCCGACCACCTTCCTGGATCTGACCCATCAGCTCGATGTGCTGGATCTGCTCCGAAATCTGTTGCCGCGCACCATCGTCGTGGTGCTGCACGATCTCAACCTGGCCGCCCGCTACGCCGATCACCTCGTCGCCGTGAAGGACGGCCGCGTGGTGGCACAGGGCGCGCCGACCGAGATCGTGCGGCCCGACCTGGTGGCCGAGGTGTTCGACCTCGACTGCACCGTGATCGACGACCCGGCCACCGGCACACCGCTGGTGGTTCCCGCCGCGCGAAAGGTCCGTACCGCATGACCCGCCGTCATATCCTGGTCGCCCGCCCCACTCCCGCCGGTGTCGACCTGCCCGCCGTTGCCGCCCTGGCCCGCGCCTGCGGTCTGGGCTACGCGCTGCTGGATCAGGGTGAGCCGACCATCCACGAGGTGCTGGACGCGGCCGCCGCCGACGACGCGGCCGTCACCCTCATCCCCCTGGCCGTCCCGCGCGACCGCTATCTGGAGACCTGGATCGCCCGCGCGGTAGCCAACTGGAAGGAGACCCGCGACCGCGACCTCGACGTCCGCATGACCGAGAGTATCGACGGCGCACCGGATTTCGCCGCCCTGATCCGCTCCCGCAAGCAGGAAGCGGGTACCCCCGTCACGGCGAGCCCGCGCGCCTTCCGCAGCCCCGCTTGGTCGGAGATCCCCGAGCACAGCACCCATATCCTGGTCTGCCGCGGCCCCCGCTGCACCGTCTACGGCGCGGCGGAACTCCACCGCACCCTGCGCGACACCCACCCGGATGCCCTCATCACCCCGACCGGCTGTCTGCATCCGTGCAATCTGGGGCCGCTGTACATCACCTACCCCGACGGGCGGTGGCATTCGGGGGCGGCGGTGGAGACCGCCGAGGCGGATCGGGTCGGCTAGCCGCTCGTCAGCGGCACCGGCTGCGCTACGGGAAATCCAGCGCGGCTCGGCGGGCAGCCCCGATCAGCACGGCGGCAGCCCAATCAGCACGGCGGGCGGCCCAATCAGCACAGCCGCTATCCGAATTCCAGTGCGTCCCAGACCGGTCCGGCGAGCAACCCGATCAGCACGGACAGCACGGCCGCCGCATAGGCGGTGACGGCGGCCGCGCCCGGCGGGGACGGTTCGATATCGCCGCCGCCGCGCACGACCGGAACCACCCAGCGCAGGTAGTAGAAGACGCTGGCGACCGTATTGACCAGCGCCAGCACGGCCAACCAGCCCAGCCCGGCGTCGAAGGCCGCGGTGAAGACGGTCAGCTTGCCGACGAACACACCGGTGGGCGGGGTGCCGATCAGGCCGAACAGACACACCAGCAACGCCGTTGCGAGCGCGGGTCGACGCCGCAGCAGCCCGGTGTAGTCACCGAGGGCGCGCCGGGCGGGCAGCGCGCACACCACCGCGAAGGCACCGAGATTGGTGACCGCGTAGGCGGCCAGATACAGCAGGATCGCGGGCACGGCCAACTCCGACCGGCCCACGGCGGCGACGCCGGCCAGCAGGTATCCGGCCTGGCTGATGGTGGAGTAGGCGAGCAGGCGGCGCACATCGGTCTGGAAGAAGGCGGCGAGGTTGCCCAGGGTCATGGTGGCGGCGGCGATGACCGCGATCAGCACCCCCCAGCGCAGCTCCCCGTCCGCCGACACCACCGTGCCGAATCGCGAGATCGCCACGATGGCACCGAGTTTCGGCACGGTGCTGACCACGGCGGCCACGGCGGGATGGGTGCCCTGGGTGACGTCGGGCACCCAGAAGTGCGCCGGTACCGCCCCGGCCTTGAACAGCAGCGCGCCCAGCAGTGCGACCGCGCCCACCGCCAGGGCGGCGCGCGGGGCCGTCGGCGCGGCCTCGGCCAGCGCCGCATAGGTGGTCGCTCCGCCCGCGCCGAGCACCAGGGCCGCGCCGAGCAGCATGGTGGTGCCGAACAGCGCGCCGAGCAGGTAGTACTTGAGGGCGGCCTCCACCCCCTCGGCGTCCTTGTCGAATGCCGTGAGGGCGTAGAGCGGAATACTCGCCAGCAGGTACGCGGCGATGAGCACCAGCAGATCGGCGGCCCCGGCCAGCAGTACCGCGCCGAGTCCGGCCAGGGTCAGCAGCACCACGAACTCGGATTCGCGGGCGGCGGCCCGGGTGCCCGGAATCGACAGCGCCAGCAGGAGCAGCAGGGAAACGGCCACCGTCAGGCGTACCGCGTTGGTCGCCGTGTCGACGTCGTAGCTGCCCTCGAATATGGTCGCGGGTGGGTCGTTCCACACCGCGATCGTCGTCACCACTGCCGTGAGCGCGGCCACGGCGGCCAGCAATCGCACCGGCCACTGCCGGGCGCGCGGCAGAAACGAACCGAGCAGCAGCCCCGCCACCGCGGCGACGGCCAGCGCCGCCTCCGGGGCGAGCGCCGCCAGATCCGCGCCCATCTCACCGCTGGCGGCGAGCACGACGGTTGCTCCGACCGCGGACGTGGTCACCTCCACCGCCTCAGCCCTCCACCACCAGGCCGAGCAGCCGTGCCGACGGCTCGATCACGTCGAGCAGGAAGCGCGGGGTCACACCGATGACGAGCGATCCGGCCAGCAGCGGAATGATCGACACCGCCTCCGGCGCGCTGACATCGGTGAACTCCCCGGCCCGCCGCGGTCCCAGGAAGAGGCTCTGATAGGCGCGCAGCAACAGCGCGGCGGTGATCAGAATGCCGGTGAGCGCGATGGCGGTGAGGACCGGTGCGGGCGCGAAAGAGCCCAGGAAAACCTGGAATTCGGCAATGAACCCGGAGAAGCCCGGCAGCCCGAGCGAGGCCATGGACGCCACCGCCGTGGCCGCCGCCAGCACCGGGGCGCTCGCGGCGAGACCGCCGTAGGCGTCCAGGTCGTAGGTCTCGCGTCGCGCGTACAGCACGCCCGCGATCAGGAACAGCGCGCCGGTGATCAGCCCGTGGCTGACCATCTGCGTGACCGCACCGGAAATCGCCAGCGTGCGAGCCTGTTCGGAATTGCCCGCCAGCAGACCGGCCGCGCCCAGGGCGAGCAGGATATAGCCCATGTGATTGACCGAGGTGTAGGCGATCATGCGCTTGAAGTTCCGCTGTGCCAGGGCGACCAGCGCGCCGTACAGCACGCTCACCACACCGACGATCACCATGGCCAGCGCGAAGCGCCGCCACGCCTCCGGCAGCAGCGGCATGGCGATGCGGACGAAACCGTAGGTGCCCAGTTTCAGCAGCACACCGGCGAGCACGGCCGAACCGGCGGCCGGCGCCTCGGTGTGCGCGGGCGGCAACCAGGTGTGGAAGGGCACCGTCGGCGTCTTGACGGCCAGCCCGAGCACGATCGCCGCCAGCGCGAGTGCGCCGCGTGCCACGTTGTCCGCCAGGGGATTCGCGGCGGTCAACTCGACGATGTCGAAGGTGTGCGGGTCGGCGGACAGGTACAGGACGATGAAGCCGAGCAGCAGCGCCAGCGACCCGATGAAGGTGTAGAGGAAGAACTGCAAGGCCGCCCGGCGTGCCTGCCCGTGCCCCCACCCGTTGATCACGAAGTACATGCCCACGATCGACAGGTCGAAGAAGACGAAGAACAGCACCAGATCCAGGGAGACGAACACTCCCAGGCAGACGGTCTCCAGAAAGAGGAACAGCCCCGCGAACCAGCGCACCCGCCGGTTCTCCCGCAGCGAGTAGACCGCACAGGCCAGGAACAGCACGGTGGTCATGGCGACCAGCGGCAGGCTGAATCCGTCCAGCCCGACGTGATAGCTCGCGCGCAGGCTCGGAATCCAGGCGGCCCGCTCCTCGAAGGCGAAGTCGCCGGGTGCGGGCGGAGTGCGCCGATACGACCACCACAGCGCCGCCACCAGCATGACCTCGGCCGCACTCACCGCCACCCACACCCAGCGGACGACACGATCGCCCAGTCGGGGTACCGCCGCCAGGACCAGCGCCGCCGCCAGCGGTAGGAACACCAGCACACTGATCATCTCGCACCTCCTCTCGTCTCGGTCACCCCGTGCCTGCGTGGGGAACTCACCGCCACACCCGACATCCGCCGTCCGCTACGCCTGCCCCCGTGCGGCGCATTCCGCTGTCTCCACTTACGGGTCTCGATCTCCGTCACTCGTGCCTCCCGCCGCTGCGGTCCGCTGCCCTTTCGGCCCGAACCCGCACGGCCGGGCCCGAACTCACGCCCGCCGAACCGCACCGCCCACACTCCGGACGCCCCGACCCACGGCTGCTCGGCTTCGCCTTCGGTTGCGCACGGCACCCGAAGCCGCCGGTATATCGGTCGCGCGGTCCGCACCCCCTGTCCCGAAGTCCATGTCGTTCGATCACCCGCCGCCCGCTGGCCGGGCGGCGGCCGAACGGCATCCACCCGTGCCGCGCGCTCCACCTCACGCCAGCACCAGCAGCACCGCTGCCATCAGCACCATGAGCACTGTCGCCTGGGCGTAGTACTGGTGCAGCGCACCGGTTTCCGGGCGGCGTGCCCACCGGCCCAACGCGCGTGCGCCGGCGGCGGCTGCCCCGACACCGCGATCGATGACGCGCTCCGGGCCGTGAGCGGTCGCGCGGGCCACGGCCAGACCCGCGGTGGCGACCGCGCGCACCGCCGCGGCCAGTGCCCGATCGTCGAAACCGCCGAGTCTCCCGGCGAATTCGGTGCTGCCCCGCGCGATCGAGTGGGTCCCGGCGGCGAGCACCCGATCGTCGAATCGAGCCAGTGCGTGCGCCGCCGCCAGTACCGGTGCGGCCACGAAGCGTCGCACCGCCGATTCCAGGCCGAGCCATCCGGCGAACGAGGCGGGGGCGGGCACATCGCCGCGCCACCGGAGCACGGCGGCCGCCCCGGCGACCCCGGCGGCCGCCACCGCACCCGAGAGCAGCAGTTCCGGCCCGGTGATCGCCGGTGCCGGTAGCCCCAGCAGGTCGGCGAAACCGGTGCGGACCGCGGGCAGGGCCGCCGCACCGCCCACCACGGTGGCGGCGGCCAGCACCGGCAGCGGCAGCGCCTGCGCGGCGTTCACCCGGCGGGATCCGGATTCCTCCTCGTCCCAATGCTTTTCGGTATCAGCGACCGGCCGCGACCACACCAGTGTCAGTGCGCGCCCGGCGTACAGCGCACCGAGTACGGCGGCGGCGTACCCGGCGATGAACAGCGGTGTCGATATCTCGTGCGCCGCCGCCAGCACCCCTTCCTTGGTCGGCCACAGCGCCAGCGGCGGCATCTCGGCCAGGCTCAGCGCCCCGATCGTGAACGTCACGCCGACAACGGGATAGGTGCGGGCGGCACCGCGCAGTCCGGTCAGGTTCCGGGTGCCCAGGGCGCTCAGCCACGCGCCCGCACCGAGGAACAGCAGGCTCTTGGTGACCGCGTGCGCCACCAGATGACCGGTCCCCGCGACCACGCCGCCCATGCCCGCGGCCGCCACCATCAGCCCCACCTGGGCGCAGGTAGACGCCGCGAGCAGTTGTTTGAGATCGCTCTGGCACACCGCCACCGCGCCCAGCGCGACGGCGGTCCCCAGTCCGCCCCAGGCCGCCACCGAGCCCGCCCACGACGTGGCGGTGAGCAGGGGTTCCAGGCGCAGCAGCAGATATGCGCCCGCCGCCACCATGGTGGCCGAATGCAGCAGCGCCGACACCGGACCGGGGCCCACCATGGCCCGCGACAGCCAGAAGCTGAACGGCAGCTGCGCCGATTTCCCGAACGCCGCCAGCAGGATTCCGGCGGCCGCCGCATCCCGCCAGCCGCCGCCGGTGTCGGCCAGGGTGTCGAGTGCGAGCGTGGACGCGCCCCCGGCCAGCACCGCGCCCGCGGCGAGATAGAGGCCCAGATCCCCGGCGCGGGTGGCGAGGAAGGCGACCAGGCCGGAGGCGACCCGGTGCGAATCGTGTCGGCGGAATCCGATGAGGGCGTAGGAGGCCGCGCCCATGATCTCCCATGCCAGCAGCAGCGTGACCAGGTTCCGCGCGGTCACCGTGACCAGCATGGCGGCGGCGAATATCAGCATGAGGCCGTGGAATCGGGCCAGCGGCTCCCCGGGGCCGAGATCTCCGGCGGCGAAGACCAGGACGGCGACGACGATGGCGGCCACCGTCACGATCATGACCGCGGAGAGCCCGTCCACGCCGAGCGCCAGCGGGATACCGGACAGCAGCGGTGCCGACACCTCGCCCCGCTCCACGGCGTTCAGCACCGCGAGCACCGTGGTGAGCGCGGCGGCGACCAGGGCGGCGGCGGGGGCGAGGCGGTCGGCGCGGCGGCCGCACAGCAGCAGGGCGGCACCGGCCAGCGCGGGCACGGCGATCAGCGGCCACAGCACGGCCTCACCCCCTCAGATCCGTCGCGTCATCGACCGTGTCGATATCGCGGGCCCGGAAAACGGCGGTGGCCACGGCGAATCCGGCCGCCATCTCCACCGCCATGGCCGTCACCGCGACCACCACCAGCACCTGCGCGTCGGCGCTCGGCCAGGCGAAGTACCAGAACGCGGCGGCGGCGACGAGCACGGCGTTGATCATGAGTTCCAGCCCCATCATGATCATCACGATGGACTGCTGGGAGAGCACGCCGTAGAGGCCGACGCTGAACAGCGCGGCGGCCAACACCAGGAATTCGGGCAGGTTCACGGCCGCACCCCGCCGTCCACCGGATCGTCGGGAATCCTGCGGTCGAGCCGGTCACCGTAGCGGTCGTAGCGGCCGCGGTGGGTGGCCAGCACCACCGTGGCCACCATGGTGGTGAACAGCACCAGTCCGACAATGATCATCACCAGCATCTTCGAGCCCATCAGCGCCTCGCCCAGGGCGCGGGTCGGGTCGGGGGGCGGTGCGCTCTCGCGGCGTGGCCAGTCGGCCAGCAGGGCCACGGCGCTCAACGCGACGAAGACGACGGCCGAGATGACGAGCGCGCCGATTCTGTTGTGCACCATGCTCATCGGCATGAGCCCGGCCGGATTCATCATGTACATGACCATGAACAGCACCATGATCACCATTTCCATGATCATCATGAGCACCACGAGGACACCCAGGTAGGCCAACTCCACCAGGAATACCGTGCCCGCGGCGAACAGGAACGACAGCAGCAGCGCGAAGGTGGCCCGCGCCATCGAGTCCACCCGGAACACCGCAACGGCGGCGGCCACGGCTCCGACCGCGCACACCCAGAACAGGATGTGGGACATCATCTTCCGGTCGCCTCCCGTCTCAGAGCGTCACCATGAGCGACACCGCCAGGGCCTGTAGCAGGGTCAGCGGCAGCAGCACCAGCCAGGCCACCTCCATATAGCGCGACATCCGGATCGTGGGCCACGAGCGCCCGAGCCGGACCAGGACCGCCAGCACCGCAAGGGTTTTCACCAGGGTCCACAGCCAGCCCGGCAGCCACGGCCCGGCACCGCCGCCGAGGAACAGCGGCACCGCCATGGCCGCCGCGGCCACGAACAGCACCCGCCGCGCCACCCGCAGCAGCAGCCGATCCGGTCCCGACGTCTCCGCGAACACTCCCCCGGCGATCTCCGATCCCGCCGGCGCGTCGAACGGGCGGGTGAACGCCATGGCGGGCACCGACAGCAGATAGACCGCGAATGCCGCCGGCATGGTCACCACGAACCATCGATCCTGTTGCGCCGCCACGATATCGGCGATGCGCAGCGATCCGGCCCCCACCGCGGCACAGGTCAGCGCGAACATGTGCGGCAGTTCGTAGGCCACCCCCTGCGCCACGAACCGATAGCCGCCCACCAGCGCGAATACCGAATTCGATCCCCACCCGGCCGACCACACCGCCACCCAGGCCACCACTTCGAGCGCATTGAACCAGACCAGGCTCACCCCACCGTCCAGCACGACGGCCCCGCCGACCGGCACCAGCGCGGCGGCCAGTATCCCGGCCACCAGCACGACGACTCCGGCGGTGCGCCACAGGAGTGCATCCGCACCCGCGGTCCGGCGACGCTGCTGAGACAGCCCCAGCACCGCATCCCGCCAAGGCGCGCCGACCGCGGCCCCCACGGGCGCACCCGCCGCCCGAGCGCGCAGCACGGCCTCGACCGTCGCGGTACCCCACGCCATCACCGACACCACGACCGGCACCAGCACGGCCAGCCACCACGGCGCGAGCTCAACCACGCCCGACCTCCCGCGATGCCAGCACATCCAGATCGGGATCCACCCCGGCCACGATCAACCGTGCCTCCGCGAGCGTGACACCGGTGAGCAGTTCGGGCAGCACCGCGACAATCCATTCCACGCGCGCCACTTCCAGCGCGGGAAGTTCCGCCGCCCACCCACCGGCCGCCCGATCCCGCTCGGCCAACCCCCGATCCCGCTCGGCCACCTCCGTATCCCCCTCGGCCGTGTCCCAATCCGGCTCGGCCAGCTTCCGGTCCCGCGTCGCCTCCCGATCCCCCTCGGCCACCAGCCGATCCCGCGGCACCTCCCGATCGCGTCCGGCCCGCTGCCGATTCCACGTCGCCGCCTCATCCGGCCCCGCCGATCCGCGATCGCGCGGGGTCGCCATGGTGTCCCGGCCCCCGGGCGCGCGATCCGACCTGTCGATGCCGGAGGCGATCGTCCCCGAGCCCGACAGCAAGCACCCGATCTCGGCGAGCCGGGCGTCGAGGCGATCCCAGGTATCTCCGGCACAGCCGGGCGGCACCCCCGGTCCGTCCGCGACCGTGCCCACGCCACGCAACGACCACCGCAATGTCCGAGATCGCCGTATTCGGCGAATCCACCGGTGCCCCAGCGCCTTCTCATCCGCATCGAAATCACCGCAGGCAGCCCGCACACCCGCCTCCGACCCTCGTGCCGCACCCATGCCCCTGTCGGTGAGCAGCAGATCACGCAGCCTCCACCCGGCCCACGCGACATCCCCCCACCCCGCGACGGCCGAGAGCATCGCCACCGAATCCACCCGTCGCGCCGCCGCGTACCGACGCCGCACCCGCCCGCCGTCCACCACCCCGGTGCGCCCCGCCCACGGCTGCAGCCAGAACGATTCGACCCCTTCCGGCACGGCCAGCGTGGAAACCGTTGCACCGGTGACGATCCCGCCCTGCAATCGAGCGGTGACCACCAACCCGGCGGGCCACGACGCCAGCACCGGCCCCAGCGAAACGGTCACCTCGTCCAGCGTCAGCCCATCCCGATCCGCCGCCCGCTCGGCCATCGCCAAGCCCCCCGGCATCTCCATGCCACCGTGCTCGTGCCCACCATGACCAGGCCCGCCGTGGCCCGCATGCCCGCCATCCGCGTGCTCACGGTAGTCGTCCCGCCGGTCATCACTCCGCTGCTCTTCATGACGACCACGCTCCGCACCGTCGCCGCTCCCGCCGTGGTCGCCGTGCCCAGGCTCATCGTGGTCGTCCCGCCGGTCGACGCTCCCACCGCGCGGGCTTACCCCGCCCCGACCGTTATGCTCGCCGCCCTCGTCGCGTTCACCGTGCTCGCCGCGCGTACCGTCTTCACCGTGCGCCGCGCGTTCGCTGTGCTCCATCCGGTCGCATCCGGCGGGGTCAGCGGGTTGAGCGAATGTGCCGCCCACCACGGGATGCGCGGCGCGGGCAAACGCCGTACGGCGGTGAATGTCGGCGTGGTGCGGCGGTAGTCCACCCACGCTCGCACCACCCGCGCCGGACAACAGCCGTTTCCTCGCGAAAGCGAGTTCACTTGCGGCGCTGCTTGGTTCATGGATGTCGACGCGAACTGCGGGCAGGGGCATGGACTCGTGGACGCGCCCGACGCGGTCCTCGAACTCCGCGTCGCCGCGCCCGGCCACGATCAGCAGGTTCGCGGCGGCGGGGCTGTCCGCCCACTGCCACCCCTGCTCCCGCACCGCACATTCGACGGCGACCCGCACCCCCGTCCCACCGGGTGCGACCGCCAGCAGCGGCACGATGGCCATCCGCCCGCGCAGCCATCCGGTCAGGTCCACCGCAGCGCCCCCTCACGCCAGGCGTAGAGCACCGCGACCATGAGCACGGCCAGGAAGCCGAACATCTCGATCACCGCGCTCATGCCGAGGTCGGCGACCACCACGGCCCACGGATACATGTAGGCCATTTCCATATCGAAGGCCAGGAACAGCATGGTGACCGCATACCACCGCACGTGGTACCGCGATACCGCGTGCTCGCGCGCGCCCGCGCCGGACAGGAAGGGCATCACCTCCACCTGCGCCGCGGGCCGCACGGCGCGGGCCGCCGCGTACAGCACCGCCGTGGACGCCAGCCCGATCCCGACGAGGACGAGCAGATGCAGCGCCACCGCCGATCACCTCCCGTCCGTGTATCGGCGGCCGCGTGATCCCGCGACCGCGTATCACAGTCAGCGCCCCGGCCAGAGAACATCTCCGCTCACGGTACCCCGCATACACCCGGCCACACGGCGACCGCCGCGCCGCGCCAGCGCCCGCCCGTCTCCGCGACCGATCCGGACTGGCTCCCCCGATACCGGGCATCCGACGCACAGCTACGTGTATCCCGACCACCCCGTGTCCCCCGGGAACCGCAGTCGACCCACGAGGAGGTGTCAGCCAGTCGTGTCCATGGATCCGGACCCCGAACGCACCCCCGATCTCGAACCGGGTGGCGGCATCGCCCCCGGCTCCACCCCCGCCGGAGACCTCCCAGACCTCCGGCCTCTCCGCTCCGGAACCCCCTACCCGCCATCATTTCCCACCGACCGGCGTACTCACGATCGCCGCGGCCCTGTTGCTGGTGGCCGTCTTCGTGGTGGTGGCGACCGCGGTCGCCATCGGCTGACCGAGCGGCCGCCCCACCGTCACCACGGTGCGCGAACGGGATGCCAGCCGCGCTCACGTCAGCCGTCGTCCCGGGGTCGGCCCCACCCTGGGCGGGACCGACCCCGGCCTATCTCGGTCCGGCCGGAACCTCCCGGTCAGGCCCGACAGATCATGTCGAACGATCCGGTCGTCAGACAGGCGAGGAACGCCTGCAGCGGGCTGTAGCCGAAGAGTTCCAAGACGACAGGCGTGCCGTCCTGGCCCGTGAGCGTCTGCTCGGCGGGCGCGGGCTCCAGCGTGGGCGCGGCGGCGGCCAGGCCGGGCCCCACGGCGAGGGCGGCCGCCAGCGCTGTCGTCGCGGCCGCGATTCGTATTGTTCTGGTTCGTTTCAAGGGGTGTCCTTCCACGGGGACGAGGGATTTCGGCCGAGCCACGCTGCTCGGGCCGACTGTGGAGCGCGCGCCGCCTCCGATTGAACGGCAGCGTCCCCGGTACGACAAGGCAGCGGTCCGCACGCCGGACCGCTCGTCGGGTACGCACACGGGGCCCGCGAGTCGGGTAGTCCACTACCCGTGTGTGTCCGAGACAGCGGATCGTAGGCTGGTCACAGTGATTGGAAGGGCCTGGTTTCACCGTTCGTCACGCATATGGGGGTGCGAAATGCCTCTTCCCACACCAGCTTCCCCAGACCCCGGCGCAACCGGTGGCGAGTTGGGCGGCCACGAGCGCGGCGTACTCGGCGGCGCCTTCGCGTTGTTGGACAGCCTGGTGTCGGCCTCGGACGGGCTCGGTCTGAGCGCCCTGTCCCGGGCGAGTGGCCTGCCGAAGTCGTCCACGTACCGGATCGCGGAACAGTTGACGCGAGTGGGTGCGGTGCGCCGCGCCGATCGCCGCTATCACCTCGGCCCCCGGATGGCCCGGCTCGGGGGCGGGCAACGGGTGGATCCGATCTTCGCCTTCCTCACCGAATTGTCATGGCTCGGCGGTCTCGAGGGCCTCGACCGGCTCCGTATCGCGCGCAGCCCTTCCGGCCGCGAGTCCCATGCGTTCCGACCGCCCTGCGTGGCACTTCCGGACTCCTGGACCCGCACCGAATGGCACCGGCTGTCCACGGCGATCCCCGCCACTCGGGTCGAGAAAACCACAGCCCGAACCGATTTGCCCCGCCCAGGCTGCGTCGCGGCCCCCATCCGATTGCCGAACGGTGTCTGCGTCGGCGCGGTTTCGGTGGCGCTGTTGGTTCCGCTGCCACCCGGATATCTGTCCGATGTCGTGGTCGCGGCGGCGCGCAGGCTGAGCCATGCCTGCGGCCCTGCGGTGCGATGACCCGCCGCCGGACGCCGTGCGGCGTGCTGTCGACAGCCGGCATCAGACGTCGCTGCGCACCTGATCGTCGGATCGGTCCGCCGCCTCCTTGAACAGCGCGGCCGCAGCGTCCGCGGCCGCGTCGATCAGCCGGGGATCGTCGTAGAAGTCGATCTGGCCGACCGAGTCCAGCCACAGTTCGGTCTTCGGTGAGGTCACCGCCGCGTAGAAGGCGCGCGCCCACGACGGTACCAGGGCGTGCTCGGAATGCACGAGCAGGAACGGCACCGTCAGGCGGGCGGCGGCCTCTTGTGCGTCGAAAACCGCTGTGTGATCGAAGGATTCGACGGCGAAGGCATTGGTGTAGTTGGAGACGGCACCGCGTTCGGTGCCGTAGTACTCGTACGCCTCGCGCAGCGGCATCGCGACGTCGCCGCTGTCGGCCGCGACCGCCGGAATGCTCTCGGCCGCACCGGTGGCCAGCCGCCGTTCCCGGGCCAGGCGACCGCGTTCGATCACGGCCGGATCCGGCGGCGCGGCGGCGGTATCCGGGTAGACTCCCGCGACCCCGGCGAAGGCACGGATCCGCGCATCGTCGGCGACCGCCCGCGCCATATAGCCGCCTCCGGCGCAGACACCCAGCGCGACAACGGTTCTGCCCGCACACCGCTCATCGTGCTCCAGCGCGGACACCGCCGCCGCGATATCGGCGGCCTTGCCCAGCGGATCCTCCAACTGCCGCGGCGTCCCCTCGCTCGCACCGAAGGTGCGGTGATCGAAGGCAAGCGCGGCGAAACCGCGTCGCGCCATCGCCGCCGCGTACACCCCCGCCGCCTGTTCCTTCACCGAAGTCAGCGGCCCGGTCGTGACCACCACCGCCGTCGGCTCCCCCGGCGGCAGGTGCAGCGTGCCCACGAGCCGGTCGCCATCGCGGGTGAAGGTGAACGGAACTGTCGTGACTGTCATGTCGGCTCTCCCGATCGTTGTCGAAACCCACTGTGTTCTCGCCGGATTCGACGGTATCCCCACACCCGCGACGCCGGTAGAAGGCACTTCCGGGTGCCCTTGTCGCGGATCCGCGCGCCCACCGCCGACCGCCATCCGACGCGCGTCTTGCGATGGCATCGGGTGATTGGCACCATGGCAGCGGTATGTCATTGATTACCGATGCCGCTCGGGACAGTCTCGAGGGCTTGTCCGTAGGTGATGCGCTGGGTGCGCAGTTCTTCGTTCCCGGGAGTTCGCTCCCCGATCTGCTAGCCGGTCGGCCACCGGCAGGTCCATGGCAGTGGACCGACGATACCGAGATGGCCTGCTCGGTCTACGCGCAGCTGCGCGTCCGAGACCATATCGACCGCGACACGCTCGCGGCGGCCTTCGCCGACCGCTGCGAGCCCTACCGCGGCTACAGCGGCGGCACCGTCGCCGTGCTGCACCAGATCCGTGACGGCCGCCCCTGGTCCGACGCCGCGGGCGCGCTGTTCGACGGACACGGCTCCTGGGGCAACGGAGCGGCGATGCGAGTCGCTCCGCTGGGCGCGCGTTTCGCGGGGGATCCGGACCGGGCGGCGGCGCAGGGCGCGCTGACGGCCGAGGTGACCCACCGGCATCCGGAGGCGATCCTGGCGGCCATGCTCGTCGCCGTCGCGGCGAGCCACGCGGCGGCCACCCGCGGCAGGCACTGCCCGCCGACCGAATTGCTGGAGGCGGTGGAACCGTACCTGATCGACGGCCGCACCTCGGACGGCGTTCGCCGCGCCCGCCGCCTGCTGGGCCGATCGGTCGCCGAAGCGGCCCACGAGCTCGGCAACGGCGCTCAGGTCAGTGCGCAGGACACGGTGCCGTTCACGCTGTGGGCGGCCGCCACCTTCCTCGACGACTATCCGGCCGCCGTCACCGCGTGCGTCGAAGCCGGGGGCGATGCGGACACCACGGCCGCCATCGTCGGCGGCATCGTGGCGGCCCGCACCGGAATCGGCACCGAGAACGGCGTCCGCGGCGTACCGGCGCGCTGGCTGTCGGCGCGCGAGCCGCTGCCGACCTGGGCGACCGGCTGAGACCGCGCACAACCCGCGCCCAGGTGAAGGTGAGCGCGCCCGATCGAGCAAGATGGGTCGGCGAGAATCCCGAGTACAAGGAGACAGCGACAGTGCAACGCATCGGAGTGATCGGCGGCGGAACCATGGGTGCCGGTATCGCGGAGGTGGCGGCCCGCGCCGGCGGATCGGTCCTGGTTCTGGAACGCGACACCGAGGCGGCCGACGCCGCTGTGGCCCGCATCGAGAAGTCCCTGGCGCGGGCGGTGAAGTCGGGCCGCCTCGAGCAGGGCGCGGCCGACGAGGCCCGCGCGCGCATCACCCTCACCACGGCAATCGACGATTTCGCCGACCGCGAGCTGGTCATCGAGGCGGCCCCCGAGATCGAGTCGCTGAAGACGGACTTCTTCACCAAACTCGACGCCATCGTGTCCCCGGAGACCATCCTGGCCACCAACACCTCCTCGATCCCGGTGATCCGGCTGGCCAACGCCACCGCCAACCCGGGCCGCGTGGTCGGTGTGCACTTCTTCAACCCGGTCCCGGTGCTGCCGCTGGTCGAGGTCGTGGTGACGCTCAAGACCGACCGCGAGGTCGCCGACAAGGTGACCGCCTACGCCCGCGACATCCTGGGCAAGCGCACCATCGAATCCAAGGATCAGGCCGGGTTCATCGTCAACGCCCTGCTGATCCCGTACCTGTGCGGTGCGATCCGCATGTACGAGACCGGTTTCGCCAGCGCCGAGGATATCGACGAGGGCATGGTCAGCGGCTGCGCCCACCCGATGGGTCCGCTGCGCCTGACCGACACCGTCGGTCTCGACGTCACCCTGGCCGTCGCCGAATCCCTGTTCGCCGAATTCGGCGAACCGCAGTACGCGCCCCCGGTGCTGCTGCGCCGCATGGTCGATGCGGGCTACCTCGGTCGCAAGACCGGTCGCGGGTTCTACACCTACTGACGCCGCGCACCGGGATCGGCGTTCGGATGCCGTCGCCGGTCCCGGTCCCGGTCCCGGAGCACAATCGCGCGGCATCCGGCCGCGGCGCGTGCACACGGCGCGGCGGATCGGCGGGCATGCCGGAATCAGCGCCGTCCTGCCCGTCGATGTCGGTCGGTATGGGTAGCGTCAGCGGTTGTGGAGACTGGGGAACGCATACAACAGCTCGCGGACCGCATCATGGTGCTGCGGGACGCCTACTATCAGGGCTCGCCGCTGGTCGCGGACGCCGAGTACGACGCGATCGAGGATGAGCTGCGGGCGCTGGTCGAGGCGCATCCGGAGCTGACGCCCGATCCGAATCCGCTGGAGCAGGTGGGCGCGCCCAACGTATTGCACGCCCCGATCCGGCATGCGCGTCCCATGTTGTCGCTGGAGAAGGCGACCACGCCCGAGCAGGTCGAGGCGTTCTTCAACCGCTTCCCCGGCCAGCCGGTGGTGGTGATGCCGAAACTCGACGGCCTGTCCCTGTCGCTGGTGTACGAGGACGGGCGGCTGACCCGTGCGGTGACCCGCGGCGACGGCACCACCGGCGATGACGTGACCGTGCTGGTCCGCGCCCTGGTCGACGGGGTGCCCGAGCGGATCGATGCCCCGGGCCGGGTGGAGGTGCGCGGCGAGGCGGTGATGCTGCGCTCGACCTTCGCCGCCTACAACACCGCGCATCCGGACAAACCGCTGATCAACCCGCGCAATGCCGCGGCGGGCACACTGCGTGCCAAGGATCCGGCCACCGTCGCCGAACGGCGGCTGCGGTTCTTCGGTTTCGATCTGGACACCTCCGAGGGTGGAGCCGCGCTCGATCTGGAGGAGGGCCTGACGACGCTGGGCATCGCGGGCGCGCGGATGCGCCACTGCACCGACGCCGAGCAGGCGCAGGCCGCCATCACCGCCGTCGAGCAGGGCCGCAACGAACTCGACTACGACCTCGACGGCGCGGTGCTGCGCCTGGCCGACCGCGACGCCTACGCCGCGGCCGGAACGCGGTCGAACTCCCCGCGCGGTGCGCTGGCATTCAAGTTCGCCGCCGAGGAGAAGACGACGCTGCTGGCCGACGTGGTCTGGGATGTGGGCAAGACCGGCAAGATCGTCCCGGTCGCCTGGCTGGAACCGGTGTTCGTGGGCGGCACCACGGTCACCAAGGCCACCCTGGCCAATCAGGAGGTGATCCGCGCCCGCGACATCAAGATCGGTGACACGGTGCTGGTGCGCCGCGCGGGCGATGTGATCCCGTTCGTGGCGGGCGTGCTCGACGCCTCGAAACGCACCGGCTCCGAACGCGAGATCGTGCCGCCCACCGCCTGCCCCTCCTGCGAACAGCCGGTGGTCGAACAGGGCAACAGCCGAGAACTGTTCTGCACCAATGTGTCCTGCTCGGCGCAGACGGTGCGCAGGCTCATTCACTGGGCCTCGCGGGCGGCCGCCGATATCGACGCCATCGGACCGGTGTGGATCGAGCGTCTGGCCGACGCGGGCATCCTCACCGCCCCCTCGGACTTCTACACCCTCACCAAGGAGCGCCTGCTCGAATTCGACCGCATCGGCGAGGTCTCGGCACAGCGCATGATCGATTCGATCGACGCCAGCCGCGCGGTCGGCCTGCGCCGCGCCCTGATCGGGTTGGCGATCCCGATGGCCTCCGACGGCACCGCCGCCCGCCTGGCCCGTGCCGGATTCGGCTCCCTGGAGGAGGTCGCCGACGCGGGCGAGGAGCGCTTGGTGGCGGTGGAGGACATCGGCGCGAAGGTCGCCGCCTCTCTCGTCACCCACCTCACGCGGCTGCGCCCGGAACTCGAGCGGCTGCGCGCGGCGGGTGTCTCCCTCGACGTCCGCGCGGAGGACCTGCCCCCGGTCGTGGCCGCGGGCGCACCCCTGGCGGGCAAGACGGTGGTCATCACCGGCGCGATCAGCGACCCCCGCTCCGGCGAGAAGGTCGCCCGCCCGACCTTCCAGCGCCTGTGCGAGAAGGCCGGCGCCACGGCCGCGTCCTCGGTGTCGGCGAATACCGACCTGCTCATCACCGGCGCGGGTGTCGGCGACGCCAAACTGACCAAGGCGGACAAGCTCGGCGTCGAGGTCGTCGACCAGGGCCGGATCTGGACCATGCTGATCGAGGCCAATATCGTCTGAACCGCCACTCCGCTTCCCCTGTGGCGCAGCGATATTCGTGACGTCCAGTCCTTTTCGGGCGGCGCGGGGCGGCGTCTGGTAGAACGAGGTGATCGGCCGGGCCGACCTCGGCCGGGACAGGGAGAGGACGCGGGTGGGACCGATCGACGGTGCCGAAGTGCGCAGCCTGGCCCGTCACTGGCGAAAAGCGCTGTCGGACACCAGCTTCGTACCCAAGTCGACCGACGAGGTGGAAGGCGGGCTGGCGCGGTGGATCCGGCAGCTCGCGGCGGCGCTCGACCGGGAGAACTTCGATCCCGAGACCGGATCCGAGATCGGGATGGGCCTGGTGGAAATGGGCTACAGCGCGCCCGTCGTCGTCACCCGTTCCGCCGCCGTGCTGAACCGACTACCCACCCTGCTGCATCGACTGCCGGAGTACACCTATCGCGCCCGCCTCGCCGAACTCATCGGCGGGCTGGGCACCGGGTACGCCGACGCCCTGCGCGAGCGCACCCTCGCCGAGCAGGAGGCGATCATGCGCGGCATCGCCGAGGCCCGGCACGCGACCGCGGAAGCCTTGCAGGCCAGCGAGAAACGTTTCCGGGTCATCTTCGACAACGCCCCCGCCGCCATCGCGGTCGGCGATGTCTTCGGCCGGATCATCGACGCCAACGCCGCACTGTGCGCCATGCTGCGACTGCCGGTCGAGCGGCTGCTCGGCACGGCCGTGCTGGACTATCTGCATCCCGACGACCTGCCCGACGTACAGGAGATGATCTACCGTGACCTGGTCACCTCCGGCTCCGGAACCGTCCGCTTCGAGAAGAGATTCCGTAGCGCCGACGGCGAATGGCTGTGGGGCGCACTGGCGGTGACCTTCGTGACCGGCATCGGCGACGGCCAGGACTATCTGCTCGCCATCGGCGAGGACGTCACCGAGCGACGCCGCGTGCAGTCGGCCCTGCATCACCAGGCGCGACACGATCCGCTCACCGGTCTGCCCAACCGGCTGCTGCTGGCCGAGGAGTTCGCCGCCGTCCGGCAGCGCGCGGCGACCGAGCTGATCGGCCTGTGCCTGCTGGACCTGGACGGCTTCAAACAGGTCAACGACCGCAACGGGCACGGCGTCGGCGACCGGCTGCTGATCGCTGTCGCCGAGCGGCTGCGCGAGCGGGCGGGCTGCCCGGGCCGGCTGCTGGTCCGGCTCGGCGGTGACGAGTTCGTCGTCCTGATCACCCCGCCGACGACCACCCCGGATGTCATTGCCGCCGCGAACGCGCTGATCACCGCGCTGGCGGAGCCGATCCCGCTCGACGACGAGGCGATCCGCGTCTCCGGCAGCGTGGGAGTGACGGTGCGGCGCGCCGACGCCGGCGACCTCGACACCTTCATCGCCGCCGCCGACCGCGGCCTCTACCGCGCCAAGTCCCGCCATCGCGGCACCTGGACCCTCGACACCGATCCCGATCCGATCACCACGACCGAAAGACGCGTATCCCCATGACCACCCTTCCCGACTGGGCGCCGCCCACCGTCGACCCCACCGTCCCCTGCGCGGCGCGCATCTACGACTACTGCGTCGGCGGCATGCACAATTTCGAGGTCGACCGCGAGTTCGTGCGCCGCGGCTCGGTGCTGTGGCCGGAGCTGCCCTCGATCATGCGCGCCAACCGCGCCTTCCTACGCCGCGCGACGCTGGAACTGAGCCGTGCGGGGGTGCGGCAGTTCCTCGACATCGGTTCCGGCATTCCCACCTCCGGCAATGTGCACGAGGTCGTGCAGGCGCTCGATCCGGCGGCGCGGGTGGCCTATGTGGACATCGATCCGGTCGCGGTGTCGATGAGCCGGTCTCTGCTGACCGATGTGCCGAATACCGTCGCGGTGCACGGTGATTTCCGCAAGATCGACGATATTCTCGCCGACCCGGACGTCCGCGGTCTGATCGACTTCGACCAACCCGTCGCCGTGCTCCTGGTGGCCATCCTGCATTTCATCCCCGACTCCGCCGATCCCGCCGGTCTGATCGCCCGCATCCGCGACACCCTGCCGAAGGGCAGCTACCTGGCGCTGTCGCACTTCAGCAGCGACGGTCCGCCCGAGGCGGTGCAGGGCGTCATCGATATGACCCGCGCGACCCCCACCCCGCTCCAGCTGCGCCCCTACGACCGGGTGCACGCGCTGTTCGACGGATTCGACCTCCTCGAGCCCGGACTGGTCACCCTCGAGCGCTGGCGGCCCGACTCCGAGGAACCCGCCGAACCGGCCACCAACCGCTTCCACGATTACGCGGGCGTCGGCATGACCCGCTGACCACGCCGACGTCGATGCCCGCCCACCGGATCGGTCAGTCGTAGGCGACCTTCCAGCTCTTGATCGCGTTCAGCCAGCCCGAGCGCAGGCGGACGGGCGGGGAGATCTCCCGCAGGTCGGGCATCACGTCGGCGATGGTGTCGAACATCAGGTCGATTTCCAGGCGGGCCAGATTGGCGCCGGCGCAGTGGTGGTTGCCGGAGCCGCCGAACGCGACGTGCGGATTGTGCTCGCGCAGGATGTCGAACCGGAAGGGGTCGTCGAAGGCTGATTCGTCGAAATTGGCCGAGGCGTAGAACAATCCGATCCGGTCCCCCTTCGCGATGGGCCGACCGCCGATCTCGGTGTCGCGCAGCGCGGTGCGCTGAATCGCCACCACCGGGGTCGCCCAGCGCACGATCTCGTCGGGCGCGGTGCGCGGACGCCGCGCCTTGTAGATCTCCCATTGCTCCGGGTGGTCGACGAACGCCTTCATGCCGAGGCTGATGGCATTGCGGGTGGTCTCGTTGCCGCCGACGATGAGCAGCACCACGAACCACGCGAACTCCTCCGAGGTCAGGCCCGCGCCGTCGACATCGGCCCGCAGCAGCGAGGTGACGATGTCGTCGGCCGGACAGCCGCGCTTGTGCTCGGCGAGGTTCCACGCGTAGCCCATGACCCCGGCGGTGGCCATCCGGTGGTCGCCCTCGTAGTCCGGATCGTCGTAGCCCATCATCTGATTGGTCCACTCGAACAGCTGCCCGCGGTCGTCCGGCGGCACCCCCAGCAGCTCAGCGATGGCCTGCACCGGCAGCTCGGCGGCCACCTGTTCGACGAAGTCACCGCCACCGGATGCCCTGGCCTCGTGCACGATTCGCTCGGCGCGCGCCCGCAGCGCATCCCGCAGCGACGCCACCGCGCGCGGCGTGAAGCCCCTGGCGATGATGCGCCGATACCGGGTGTGCTTGGGCGGGTCCATATTCAGCAGCATCGCGCGCTGGATCTCGATCTCCGCCCGGGTGGCGTCGCTGGGTTGCCGGATGACCGCGGTGTTCTCCTCGGCGGAGAACACCTCCGGGTTCCGCGAAATCTCCTTGATGTCTTCGAGTCTGGTGACGACCCAGTAACCGCCGGTATCGAATCCGCTACTGGCGTCGGACTGCGGATTCCAGTACACCGGTGCGGTGCGGCGCAGTTCGGCGAATTCCTCGACGGGCAGCCGCTGGGCGAGCAGGTCCGGATCGGTGAAATCGAAACCGGGGGGCAGAGACGGCACGAAACCTCCTGTGACACATGATCACCAGAAGTGAACCACGCTGTATCCACAGTTGCGCGCTGGGACGGCACCGATTCAGGAGTCGTACTTCGTAATGGGATCGCCGGTGCCGGTGGTGATCAGCTGCGGCAGGCTCTTGGTGATGTAGAAGTTCCAGCCGCCGTAGCAGGCTTCGAAGCACTCCGATGCCGCGGCGTCGAGACCCACATGGGTGAAATGGAGGGTGGCGCCCTCCGGGGTGGCGCGGAGATCGAAGACGACGTCGGTGCCGGTCCACTCGTCCCGGTCGGCGATGAAGGTGAGCACCGAGTCCACGACGTGCCAGACCATCCGCTCGCCGGGGACGGCCTCGGTGATGCGGAATCGGCAGTAGCGGATGCCGGTCTTGTCCCGGACGGTCTCGCCCGCGTACTTGCTGTCGTCGGTGAAGATGAATTCGTCGTGCACCGCGACGGTGTCGCCGATGATGTTCTCGTTCCACCAGCCGCGGACATCGGTGATGGCCGCGTAGACCTCGTCGGGGGTGCGGTCGACGGACATGGTGGCGGTCAGGTGCTGGGTGTTCGACATTGTCGTTCCTCTCCATCGGGTGGTTTTGCCCCACCGACGAAGGGCCATGCGCGGGATCGACATCGGCGCGAGAAATTTCCCGAGAATCTTGTGGAACGGCCGAGGCGCAGGTCAGAGCCCGCGCAGCCGGTCGGCGAGATAGCGGCGCTCGGCATCGGTCGGTGCCAGCGTCAACGCTTCCTCGTAGGCCGAGGCCGCCGCGTCGGCCCGGCCGTCCCGGCGCAGCAGGTCCGCCCGGGTCGCGGGCAGCAGGTAGTAGCCGTCCAGGCGTCCGGACGCGGCGAGCTCGTCGACCAGGGCCAGACCCTCCGGGATGCCCGCGGACATGGCCACCGCCACCGCGCGATTGAGCTCGACCACGGGTGAGGGCGCCAGCCGCGCCAGCTCGCCGTAGAGCAGCGCGATCTGCGCCCAGTCGGTGCCCGCGGCATCGGGCGCGGTGGCGTGGCAGGCGGCGATCGCGGCCTGCACCTGATACGGCCCGGGACGCCGCAGGGTCAGCGCCTCGTCCAGCGTGGCCACGCCCTCCGCGATCAGCGCGCGATCCCAGCGGGACCGGTCCTGGTCCTCCAGCGTGACCAGCACGCCGTCGGCGGTGCGCTGGTCCCGGCGCGCCTCGTGCAACAGCATCAGCGCCAGCAGACCGCGCACCTCGGGCTCGGCGGGCAGCAGTCGGGCCAGCATCCGGGCGAGGTGGATGCCCTCGCCCGTCAGCGCACGCTGTCCGTCCTCGTCGCCGTACCCCTGATTGAAGATCAGATAGAGCACCGCCAGCACCGCGGGCAGCCGGTGCGGCAACAGTTCCGCCGGTGGCACCCGATACGGGATCCCGGCCTCGACGATCTTGCGCTTGGCGCGCACCAGGCGCTGCGCCATGGTGGACTCGGCGGTCAGGAACGCCCGCGCGATCTCGGCCGTACTCAGCCCCGCCAGCGTCCGCAGGGTGAGCGCGACCCGGGCCGGAAACGGCAGCGCGGGATGGCAACACGTGAAGATCAGCCGCAACAGCTCGTCCGGGATGGCGGTCGTCGCGGGTTCGACGGGATCCCGGATCAGCACGGCGAGCTGCCGCAGTTTCCTGCTCGCGGCGGTGTCGCGGCGCAGCCGGTCGGTGGCGCGGTTGCGCGCCGTCGTGGTGAGCCACGCCCCCGGACGATTCGGAACGCCGTCGCGCTCCCACGCCACCAATGCCGCGGCGAACGCGTCCTGCGCGCAGTCCTCGGCCAGTTGCCAGTCCCCCGTCGCCCCGATCAGGGTGGCGACCACCTGCCCCCACTCGTCCCGGTACGCCGCCGCGACGGCGTCTCGAACCTGCTGCGGCGCGGTCATTCCCACACGGGCCGGACCTCGACGCACCCCCGGCTCGCATACGGGTGCCGCGCCGCGATCTCGATCGCCTCGTCCAGATCCGCGCACTCGATGATGTCGATACCGCCGATGAAGTCCTTCGTCTCCGCGAACGGCCCATCGGACACCAGCGTCTCCCCGTCCCGCACCCGCACCGTCGTCGCATCGGCCACCGGCCGCAACCGCGCACCGCCCAACACGCCGCCGCGTCGTTCCACCTCCGCGGAGTACTCCGCGAACGCCGGATCCGCCGCGATCTCCGCCATGCTCGGCACGATCTTCTCGTCGTCGCAGATCAGCAAGACGTACTTCATGCCCCCAATATGCCGGACCGACCCGTCGCGAACCAGCGAAACGCGGGACCCCGACACCGACTCCGCACGCTCGGTCCAGGTCGAGACGCCCTCGCGCAGCGCGGACATCAGGGCGCGGATGAGCGGCCCCTCCGCGGCGGCGCGCCAGACCATCCGGATATCCCGGCGCAGCGGTGTGGCACAGCGAACGAACCGCACCCCCGGCGGTGCGGCGCGCTGTGCGAGTTCCGGAATCAGCGCGGCCGCCAGACCGGCTGCGACCAGACTCAATTGGGTGGCGTAATCGGCCACCGTATAACGGATTTCGGGTTCCACACCGCACCCGCGGCCCCAGTGCAGGAGGGCGTCGTACGGGTCGGTTCCGGCCGGGCAGTTCGTCCACGCCAGGTCACCCAGAGCCGCGAGATCGAGTTCATCGGCGGCGGCGAGGGGGTGATCGGCGGCGAGGGCGATATCGACCGACTCGCTGAGCAGCACATGCCCGACAACGCCGTCGGGCAGCCGCAGCGGACGCGTCGGCCAGTCGTCGGCGAGCACGGCGTCGAGATCCCCGGTGAACAGCCGCGGCAACAACTCGATCACCTCGCCGTCGCACACGCTCGGTCGCACCCGTGGATGCTCGCGCAGGAGCGAACCCAGTGCGGTGGTCAGCAGTCCGCGCACGGTGCTGCTCACCGCGCCGATACGCAGCGGCCCGACGGCTTCGCCCCGCAGATCCCGCAGATCGGCCTCCGCGGCCTCGGCGCACCGCACGACCGCCCGCGCGTGGGCGGCCAGCACCAGGCCGGCGCGGGTGAGCCGGATGCCCCGGCCGGCGGGCTCCAGCAGTTGGTGACCGGTCTCCCGTTCCAGCTTGTCGATCTGCTGCGAGAGCCCGGAGGCGGTGATGTGCAGTTCCCGCGCCGCACCCGCGATGGAGCCGTGCGACGCGACGGCCGCGAGCGCGCGCAGCCGATCCAATCCGAACACCTAAGCAACGCTACTGATTTCCGCCAAGAAATGCGGACTGTTCCTAATCTCTCGCATGCCGCACGGTGACAACTATGACCGTCACGCCCACCTCACCGCCCGCACGGCCCCTCGGTCTGCGCGGTATCCCGCCGGAGTTGCTGCTGCTGACCGGCGTGACCTGCACCGCCGCCTCGGCCGCGTTCATCGCCCTCGCCGCGACCAGCGCGGGGACCGCCGCGTTCTTCCGATGCGCCCTCGCCCTGCCCGTGCTCATCCCGCTCGCGCTCGCCGAACGCCGCCGTGCTGCCGCCGCCGCTGCCGCCGCCTCTGCCGCCTCCGCCTCCGCTGCCGCCGCCTCCGCCTCCGCCGCTGCCTCTGCCTCCGCCGCTGCCTCGTGGCGAATCCATCCCGCACCCCTGGCCGCGGGAGCGCTACTGGGCATCGACTACGTGTTCTGGTCGGCGAGCATCCACGAGGTGGGCGCGGCGGTGTCCACGGTTCTGATCAATATCCAGATCATCGTGTTCCCGATCCTGGCCGCCGCCGTGGACCGCACACCGGTCCCGCGGCGATTCCGGCTGACCGCACCGATCATGCTCGTCGGCATCGTGCTGGCCAGCGGTGCGACCGCAGGCCCCACCGGTGCCGGCGACCCGCTCGCGGGTCTGGCCTACGGCACCTGCGCCGGACTGGCCTACTCCGGCTACCTCTATCTCATGCGCCGCGGCAGCATCGCCGGTTCGGCCGTCACCCCCGTGTGCACATCCACCACCGCCGCCGCCTGCACCGCGGGCGCATTCGGACTGCTCTGGGGCGGAATAGATTTCACCCCCGACCGCAGCGCCATGGGCTGGCTGCTCGCACTGGCGCTCCTCGGCCAGGTCCTCACCTGGCTGCTCATCACCACCGCGCTCCCCCGCCTGTCCCCCGGCACCGGCTCCGCTCTCCTCGCCCTGCACCC
This sequence comes from Nocardia sp. CC227C, assembly GCF_030767025.1. GTDB lineage: Bacteria > Actinomycetota > Actinomycetes > Mycobacteriales > Mycobacteriaceae > Nocardia. Next base: position 167,967 of record NZ_JASITE010000009.1, read on the forward strand.
CGTCCTGGCCATCGCCCTCGGCGTAGGCATCGGCGAACACCTCACCGCCCTCCAGTTCGGGGGCTGCGCCGTGGTCGTCGTCACCGCGTACCTCGCGACCCGCGGGCAGCGCGCCGTCCCGGCAGCGAGTGACCGGCGGACCGCATGACGCACAGCCCGACGGCCCGTCCAGAGCACTATCCGTTCCGATCCGAGTGCTCGACGATGAAATCGGCGAGTGCGGTGCTCACCTTCTCCGGTTCACCGTCGTTCTGTTCGGCGGCGGCCGAGACCACGTCGGCGTGGCGATAGTGCGGAGCCTGGACGGCTTCGGCGGGCAGCAGTGGCACAGCGGGATTCAGCAGCGCGAACAGGGGGCTCACGAGCCGCAGTGGTTCCGCCACGATTCCCTCGCCGCCCAGCACGGTGAGAGTGGGCAGCTGTCGTGACGCTTCGGGCCACAGCAGGTTCGCGAACTTCCCGGACCTGGCGTACGCCTGCGTGAACGCCGTGTTGTCCAGTTGCAGCATGGTCGGGAAGTAGGGTTCGAACATCGTCGCCGGGGTGTCGAACATGGACAGTGCGAGTTCGCGCAGGTCGGTGACATTGGATTCCCTCGTCTCGTACGGGGACCCGTCCGCGCGCGGCTGCGGCTCCTCCCGGTAGCCACGCCAGCCGCACAGGACGGCCGGATCGAGCGGGCCCACCTTGGCCCCGCCCGGACCCGCGGTCCGATCGATCACCGGACCGACCAGCGGGATGTCGGCGATCCACTGCGGTAGCGGGAAGGAACGGTCACCGACCGGGCAACCGTCGAAACTGCCGACGCCCGCCTGGAAGCCCGCTATGAACTGGGAGTTCTTGTCCATGAGCGCCCCGAACAGGGCGGCATTGGTGAACCGGAAGTCGCGCACCGCCGGATCCAGCGGCGAACGGCCAAGCAGCACTTGCAGATTGGCGTCCAGCTGGAGGTTGTGCGGTAGACGGCGCAGCAGGTCGGACTCGCGATCCGGCGCGAAGTACGCCGCGAGCGCGGCAATGGTCACCAGGGTGAACACCATGGGCGTGGCACCGATGAGGGTATCGGTGTCGGGCGCGACTCCCGCCGCGACCAGCGTGCTCGCCGCGGTGTTCGCCACCGCCCCCGCGGCACCCGCCAGCGGTCCCAGTACGGGATTGCGTGCCAGCCCGGCGGGATCGGTGGACACCAGCGTATCGAGGGCGAATACGCCGCCGCTGCACAGCGCGGCGCCCGAGTCGGCGGTGGTGGCCGGATCGCCGTCGAAGTCCCAGCCGGCCAGCAGGCTGGTGACCAACCCCCCGTAGGAGTGCCCGCCACAGAACACCGTCGGGCCGGTCGCGGGATCGGGCACCGCTTCGGTGACGATACGCCGCCAATCGCCGATGGTCTGCACCTGATCTATCGACCGCAGGAATCCGAGTCGGCTCCAGTCGAGGAATCCCTCGAACACCTTGCCGTCCACGGGCTTTCCGTGGAAGTAGTAGTCGAGCGCGACACCGGCGTCACCGGACCGTTCGGCGGCGAGCAGGCCGGTGTTGTCGACCAGGCAGTTGGACCGGCGGCTGATCGCCCAGTACTCGATGTGGCGCCCCTGCGCGGCAGCCTTCGCCACCACCTGCCGGGCATTGATGGCGAGGCTGGCGGCCCCGGCGTAGAAGCCCGGCTGCGCGGTGACGATGGCATCTGCCTCGGACGAGCGCTGTGGCCCGTCCGCATGCCGGAATCGCAGGTACCCGATGCGGTCACAGGCCTCCGGCCGCGGGCCCGCCGCCGACGGCAGCGGCGAATCCAAGGTGACGTAGGAGGTGATGACATCGGACGGTCCGGCCGCCGAATCAACGATCGATTCGCTCCGTTCGGGCGTCGGCGTGGCATGCGCAGGAACGGCGACCGATGATCCCGCGATCGCCGTCACCGCCACGGCCGCGACAATCCAGCTGCGGCCGCGCGCAGAGCGGAACAACACATTCGCCCCCTAGGTCGAACGGCATGCCCGCCGTGCGGGCACACCCACTGGCGCGACGGTCTCCCGACCGTCGCACTCGAACTCGGTCGTCTCGCACATACGGCGTCGCTCGTCGGCATCGAGTGTTCGGCCACGGCCCGGATCGGCGATATCACCACCACCGCGAGCCGAGCTCGCCCTGGCACCCGGCCGTTATGCGCTGCGTCACAGCCTCGGCCGTAGTGTGTCATACATCAATGTGCGCAGGCACAGTCACGCACTGCCGCATCTGTGCCTGCCGCAATCTGGCGGCGTCGAAGAACGCCCGGCGAGAGCTGACGGTATCCGCCAGCAGGTCGCCGACGGCCGATGTCGCGCTGCACAACGGCGCGGCGCAAGCTCGGTACGAAAGTACAAACGCGCAGTTCATAGCGTGCCGGTCGGATCCATTGCCAGGACGGTGAGCGCCATCACCGCCGGCGGGTCATTGTGCGGCGCACCACGCCGTCGCTAGTGTTTTCGAAACCAGTCGGTTCCACAAATCCCGGTGCCGACCCGAACTCTTCGAATCCACCGACCGAGAGACCCATGTCCATGATGTTTCGCCGCACCTGGGCGAGTTCCCTGGGGACCGCCGCCCTGGTCGCCACCCTCTCCCTGTCCGCCCCGCCCGTCGCCGCCCAGTCCGACCTCGAGGCCGACTGCGCGGAACCGGCCGCCGGACAGCTGTTCGAGCGCCGTGATCCCGCCATGACGGGAATGGATCCGGCCGCGGTGGACGACGCGCTCGAGTTCGGCGCACGCGCGGGCGGGTATGCGCTGCAGATCTATCGCCACGGCTGCCTCGTCGGTGACCGGACCCCGACCGGAAACCTGCCACTGCCGCTGGCGAGCGCCACCAAGGGCATCGCCTCCATGGTGTTCGGACGTGCGATCTCGATGGGCTACTTCACCGTCGACGACACCCTCGGGACGTTCTTTCCGCAGGCCGATCCCGAGCACGCCGCGCTCACCGTCCGTCAGGTCCTGAACCAGAACACCGGCCTGCGCTTCAGTTGGCCCACCGACGTCGCCGGTCTCTACACCGACGCCGCCGCGCAAACGCTGGCGCAGCCGTTCGATCACGAGCCGGGCACCACCTTCCAGTACGCCCAGAACGTCATCGTGCTGCTGGTGCAGATCGTCGAGACCACCACCGGACTCGACTTCCAGGACTTCGCGCAACGAGAGCTCTTCGGCCCCGTGGGTATCGACCGCCCGAACTGGGTCTGGCTGCGTGATCGGAGCGGCAACACCGCCGTCAACGGCGGCCTCGCCATGCGACCCGCGGATCTGGGACGGCTGGGCCGCTTACTGCTCCAGGAGGGCCGCTGGCAGGACCGTCGAATCATCGACGCCGACTACCTACGCCAAGCTCGCACCCCGAGCGACACCAACGGCGGCTACGGATTCCTGTTCTGGCTCAATGCCGGAGACAGCTACCGAGGCACCGAGGTACCGGTCGCCAATACCTACGACCACCCGGTATTCCCGGGCTCCCCCCGCGACCTGTACACGCTCGAGGGCGCACTCGGCCAGTTCGTCACCATCGTCCCCAGTCGCGACCTCGTGATAGTCCGGCTCGGCATACCGACCCGCCTCGACTTCACCAACCCGATCGCACTGCTCACCGGTAGCGGCAACCCCGACAACGCGGAACTCTTCCGGCGGGTGACCGCCGCCGTGAACGACGTACCCGGCGAACCCCACGACGACCCGTACCGGTACCCCCACCAGCCGCTGCGGCTGAGCGGTCTCGACGATCTCGGCAAGCTGGTCGATCCGCTCAACGCGGCCGCCGTCCTGCTCGGGGTCGGCCCGTACGCCTCCACAGCCTGCAATGTGCTGTGGTGCAACGGGAAACCCGTCCCGGTGGACGTCTTTCGGCTACTCCTCGACGTCGGCGGACAGGTCGCGGCCGCGGTACTCGCCCTCGGCAACACACCCCGGTAGCCCGCGACCGGCGGACTCAGTCCAGCAACTGCTCGATCCGGGTGGTGCAGAAGCCGGTGATGTCCATATCGGCAGGCAACTGGACGCGATGGGCCATGCGCAGCAGGGGAACCGAGAGCAGGACAGCCGCCAGCATCTCGTTGTACCGCAGATTCCGGACCGCCATGCCGGTGCGATCCTCGTAATGGCGGACCGTCTCCTCCCGGGACGGCGTGCCGGGCAGCGGTGTGAGACCCTCGAATTCACTGCTGGCCCAGTCCAGGAACAGCAACCAGGCGAGATCGGCCTCGTGATCACCGAGGTAGGCGATCTCCCAGTCCAGCACCCCGCTCACCCGGAAGTCGCTGTCGTAGAGAATATTCGACATCCGGGCGTCACCCCAGCACAGCACGGTGTGTTCGGGTTCGTACGCCGCGTCGCGCAGCCAGGTGATGGCGTGCCGATAGATCCGCGGCGTCTCGCCGCAGGCCCAGGACAATGCCTCGTCCAGGTAGTTGACCACCTGCTCGACCGGCCCGGCGCCGTAGCGGGGCAGGGCGAGGAAGTCCAGACGCAGTGCCTTCCAGTCCAATCGGTGCACCGCGGCGATGGTGTCGACGCAACCCCACCACATGCGGGCCCGCTGTTCGGGAGTGGCTTCGAAGTAGTTGCCCGCCACATGGTAGGAGGGAAAGTCCCCGGGCGCTTCCCCCGCGAGGCGGCTCATCACGAAGTACGGGCTTCCGATATCCGCGCCCGCTCGTTCCGACCACAGTACCGTCGGCACCGGGATATCGGTCGCGGCCAGCCGTCGCATGACCAGGATCTGGCGCAGCAGATCATAGTCCGGGAACAGCGAGGTCTCCGGCGGCCGTCGCATGACCAGCGGCAGTACGCCGTCCGCATGCTCGATGTCGAACAGGTAGGTCTCGGTCGCGAACCCGCGGGCGGTGCGGGCGACATCGCGGATGCGGGCACCCTCCGGCATCGGGATGTGCCGTCGTGCGGCACGCTCCAGCGCCGGTGCCAGCTCGTGCGCGGGCAGTCTGGTGGTCATGGTCAGAATCCCTCGAATCCGTACCGCGCATTGCGACCGAGGAACACCATCTCGACCAGTCCGTGGCCTACCCTGCCCTCGGTTTCGACGCGGCAGAACGTCTCGCTGAGCATGCTGGCCTGTTTCAGATCCGCGGTGTCGGTGAGGTCCGCGACGAAGTGGTCGCTCCACCGCGGGCCCTTCCACATGCCGGAGGCATAACCGCGGTAGTGGTCGTATCCGGCGATGCCCGGCCAGAAATCGGAGAGGGGGGTGATGGCGAACCGGCGTCGGCGGCCGTCGGCGCTGTGCACGGTGAAGTCACCGCCGCTCACGATCCGGAAGTCGTCGCGGAAGGTCAGCGCGTGCTCGGTGTTCAGGATCGGTACCGGTTTCGCGTCCGAGCCCGAGCGTGGCAGCACCGTGCCCTCGAAGTGCCAGCGCTGCCCGTCCGCGGTCTCGCGCTGCGCGAAATGCACCAGTTCGTCCTCGAACTGGAAGATGCCCATGTAGTAGAGGACGCCGTCGGGAACCTCGTTGGGCTGCAACCCTTCTCCCTCGGGCAGACTGCCGCCGCCACCGCCGTGCCGGATACCCCAGGAATGATCACGCCCGAACCACCAGGTGTCCGGATCGATGTCGATGCGCTCGCCGTCGATCTCCATCCACCCGCTGATGCGCCCGTTCTGATAGTAACGCCGGGCATCCTCCCGTACCCGGCCACGGGAACGGAAGAACGCGGGTTCCTGTTCGTAGGCAGGGAATTCGCCTTCGAAGTCGAGCCGCAGCCGGATGCCGTGTTCATTGTCGTCGAGGGTGACGCGCACGGCGCGCAACGGATCGATGACCTCGTACCGGTAGGGCCCGACCTGCCAGGCTCCCACACCGTCGTAGCGCCCGCCGATCTCGCGGGACATGCGCACCACGTGGGCCTGTTCGCCGCCGATGGTGATCATGGCGTAGGCGTCGGTGACATTGCGGTTGGGGTAGCGGGCCATTCCGGTCATCACGCTCACCGACCCGGTGGTGTCGAAGCCGTAGAGCACGACCCGTTCGGTCCAGCGCAGATCGCTCTGCCCGACATGGTCGAAGGTGGTGGGTAGCTGATGGCAGAGCAGTTCGTCCTGGGGGGTCAACATGATCGGCTGCCTCTCGAAGGTAATGCGGTCGGTGCGATGGAGGAGGGACTCGGGGGGCCGCCCCGAATGGGTTCGATGACTCAGCGCAGCAGCTTCGCGCGCAGTTTCGCCACGGTGCCGTCGGTCATGCCGAGGCCGTCGGTGAGATAGCTCCGCACCGAACCGTAGGACTGATCCATCTGCGCCAGTGCGGCATTCAGATAGCTCGCCTCGACTCCGAGGAGGGGATCGTAGATCCTGGCCACCTGTTCCCCGTACTGTGCCACGATCTGATCACGACGTTCCTTGATCGAGGCCGCCGAGTACTCGTTGGACAGCAGGAAATCCGACATGATCGTGTCGCGATCCACTCCCGCCAGCCCCAGCAGGGTGGCGGCCACCCAGCCGGTGCGGTCCTTGCCCGCGTTGCAGTGAAAGACCTGGGGCCCTTCGGCATCGGCGAGCTCGGTCAGCAGTTGCCCGATCGCCGCCCGTTCGGCCGCGCCGGTCACGAAGGTCCGGTACATGGTTCGCGCGAACTCACGGGCTTCCTCGGGCGTGCGCACTTGGCGCGCCGCCTCCTCGATATCACCGGTCAGGATGGGGATGTTGCGGTAGGCCGCGCCCTCGGGCACCCGATCGGGATTCTCCTCGATCTCCTCGGGCGTGCGCAGATCGTAGACGACGGTCAGGCGCAGCGATTGCAGCGCCACGAGATCCGCGTCACTCGGGGTGAAGGCGTTGGCACGATAGAAGACACCCCGCGACACCCGATGTCCCTCGGCCGCGGCGTAGCCGGAACCGGTGCCGCCGACATCACGGAAGTTGTCCACCGATGCCAGGCGCGGAGCCCCCGGACCGACCGCATCGCCGGAACTGCCGGAGCCACCGGAAGATCCGGTGTCGAAGGGGAGCACCGGAGCCGGATCGGCCTGTGCGACGCCATATCCGGAGAACAGCGTCACGCCGGCGACCGCGGTGGCCGCCGCCGCCCGGAGGAACTTGTGGTGGATTGTCATTCGAGTCCTTTCGATCCTGTCGACCACCGGTCACGACGTTCGTGAAACCGGGTGACGGCACGGCGGACCGGCCATGTCAGGAAACCGGATTTTGTCGTTACAGTGTGTAACGACCCGGTCGTGACACAATGTAACGACGACCACAGTTCAACGCAAGGGGAATCGGGTGACGAAACGACGCGAGGGTGGACACCGACTGGGGTCCAAGCGTGATTCCGCCGTCGATACCGCCGTACTGGACGCGACGCGGCGGCTGCTGGTCGAACGGGGCTACGGCGCGACGTCGATCGACGCCATCGCCAAACTCGCCGAGGTGGGCCGACCGACGATCTATCGCCGCTGGCCGTCCAAGGCGCATATCGTCAACGACACGATCTACCCGACCGTCGGCCCGGAGATGGAACCGGCCGCGACCTTCGCCGAGGACATCGCGCGACTGGTCGCGGGCGCGGTCACGGTGTTCGCCGATCCCGCGACCCGCGAGGCCGCCCCGGGCCTCATGAACGAGGTGCGCACGGACGCGAGCCTGCACGACGCCCTGATCACCGGACAGCTGGCCTCGATCCGCGAGGAACTCGCCCGCCGGGTCGAGGCCGCGCGCGAACGCGGCGAGGCCCGCCCCGACGTGGATGCGGACATCCTCATCGACGTCATCGCCGGCGCCGCGATCTTCGCCTTGTCGGTGCGTGACGTCGAGGACACCGCGGCCCTGACCTCCGGCCTCACCTCATTGCTGCTACGGGGCGTCCTCGCCGACCCGGCCGCTGATGGGACGCGGTGAACCCGGCCGGTGCGCTTTCGCCGCCGCGGCCGCGGCAATGGTCACACGGACATCACCGATCGGCCGGAAGTGTGCATATGCACAATATGCGCGCGTCCAATGCTGCTCCATTACGGCGTATCGCCTGAAGCCGATCGAGAGACGCCGGTAATACTGTGCAAGGCGACAATTCAACTGGGTACCATCCACAACCATGGATACCCCGAGGTACCCGCCGGATGGCTTCGTGGCCCGCGCCTGCGCCGCGCTGCTGGACCGTATCGACGAGGTGGTGGCCGTCGTCGCCGCGGAGATCGAGCGCGCCGAACCCGTCTACGGCACCCAACGCCTGGTCGGCGGCGATGATCTGCGCCGAAACAACCGAGAGAACCTCGGGGCCATCCTCCGTTACCTGGCCGGATATCCGGGCGGTCTCGGCACCGCCATGCCGCGCGAGACCGGATATCGCCGGGCCCAGGACGGTGTCCCCTTGCCCGCCGTACTGCGGGCGTACCGCATCGGTACCGGGGTCGTGTGGAACCAGCTGCTGACCATGACCGACCACGACCCGACAGCCGAACGCGAACTGCTGGACGCGGCGTCGGAGGTATGGAAGCTGGTGGACGAGTATTCGCAGGCAATGACGACCGGTTACCAGGAAGCGGTGGCCGAGCGACTGCGCAGCGATGCCCGCGCCCACGACGCGGCGCTGGACGCCCTGCTGACCGGGCACGCGGATGGAGCGCGGATGTGGGAGTGCGCCCGCACTCTCGGACTGCCCGCCTCCGGCCAGTTCGTCGTGGTGGTGGCCGCCACCGACGCGGTGAACGTGACCCCCGGGGTCGGTAAATCCCTCGCCATGCTCGGAGTCGCGTCGGCATGGCGGGTCCGCGTGGACAGCCACGCCGGAATCATCGCGCTCACCCCCCGGTTCACCGACCAGCGACTGTGCTCGGCACTCACCGAGCGCGCGGTGGGTCGAGTCGGCATCAGCTCCCCCTACACCGGTCTGACCGAAACACCGGCCGCGCTGCGTCAAGCCGAACTAGCCTGTGCGGCAACGGAACCTGGATCACACGAGGTGATCCGCTACCGTGACGCACTGATCCCGATGCTGCTGGCGGGATCTCCGGAAGTGGCCTCGGCACTGGCGGATTCGGTACTCGCGCCGATCCTCGCGCTGCCCGCGCACGACCGCGACACCCTCCTCGATACCGCTCGCATGTGGTTCGCCCACGACGGCGAGGTGTCGACCGTCGCGTCGGCGCTCTACTGCCACCGGAATACGGTGCGGTTTCGGGTGAATCGGATCGCGGATCTCACCGGTCGTCGGCTGTCCTCGCCGCGGGCGGCCACCGAGATACAGCTGGCGTTGGAAGCCTGCCGCATACTCGACAGGCCATCGCGCACTCCTCGAATCGCACCGGACCCCGGACGCCGAGAGCCGGACGCCGGGGCGTCAGTCGTAGACGGCGGCCACGTCGTCGGCGTACTTGCGCAGCACGACCGCGCGCTTCAGTGACATCTTCGGGGTCAGTTCACCGCCCTCCTGAGTCCACTCCGCGGCGAGGACACGCACTTTCTTGATGGCCTCGGCCTTGGAGACCAGGCTATTGGTTTCCGCGACCGCGGCGTCGATCTCGCCGAGCAGAGCCGGATGCCGTACCAGTTCCCCGATCTCGAGGGCGGGATCGATACCGTGACGCTGTCGCCATCCGGACAGCGCGTCACGATCGAGCGTGATCAGCACCCCGATGAACGGCTTGCCCTCGCCGACGATCATGCACTGTCCGACGAGGGGGTGGGCACGCAGTGCGTCCTCGAGCGGCGCGGGTGAGACGTTCTTGCCCGCGGCGGTGACGACGATCTCCTTCTTGCGGCCGGTGATGGTGACGAAGCCGTCGTCGTCGACCGCGCCCAGATCGCCGGTGCGGAACCAATCGCCCTCGAAGGATTCGGCCGTGGCCATCGGGTTGTTCCAGTAGCCGCCGAATACGACAGGACCCTTCAACAGCAGCTCGCCGTCTTCGGCGATGCGCACCGCGTGGCCCGCCAGCGGGCGGCCCACGGAACCGACACGCAGGTGGTTCTCGGTGTTCAGGGTAATGGCGGCACTGGTTTCGGTGAGGCCGTAGCCCTCGTAGACGGGCAGCCCGATACCCCGGAAGAAGTGACCGAGGCGCGCGCCGAGCGGCCCACCGCCGGAGATCGCACCCACGCACCGGCCACCCAATGCCGCCCGCAGTTTCGCGTAGACGAGCCGGTCGAAGAGGGCGTGCCGCAATCGCAGCGTCAGGCCCGGACCTCCCGTCCGCATCGCGCGGCTCCATTCGATGGCGGTATCGGCGGCGAGAGCGAAGATCCGCCCCTTTCCGCTGTCGTAGGCACGCTGTTCGGCGGAGTTGTAGATCTTCTCGAACACCCGGGGCACCGCGAGGATGAAAGTCGGCCGATACGAGGCGAATCGGTCGGTCAGCGTGCCCCAGTCCGCGGTGTGGGCGACCGTCACCTTGGCCGCGAGCGCACCGACGGAGATGGCGCGGGCGAATACGTGGGCAAGCGGCAGGAACATCAGTGTGCGCTGTCCCTCGTGCAGCAGGCTCGCCAGCGCGATCCGCCCGGATGTGGCCTCCGCCAACAGGTTCGCGTGCGTCAGCACGACCCCCTTGGGACGCCCGGTGGTGCCCGAGGTGTAGATGAGCGTGGCGGGCGAGGACGCGTGCACGTGACGGCGGCGCTCGGACAGCGCGTCGTCGCCCACCGTCGCACCGCGGGCGATGAGCGTATCCACGGCGGCGGCGTCGATTCGCAGGGTCTCCCGCAGCTCGGGCGCAGCGACGTCGGCGACGGTACGCGCATGGCGTTCGTGCTCCACGATCAACAGTGCGGCTCCGGAATCCTCGAGAATCCACCGCGCCTGTTCGGTCGACGAGGAGTCGTAGATGGCGACCGTGCACGCGCCCGCCATCCAGATGGCGTAGTCCAGCAGTGCCCATTCGTAGCGGGTGGCGGACATGAGCGCGACCCGATCCCCCACGCCGATACCGCTCGCGATGAGCCCCTTGGCGACCGCCCGCACCTGCTGGGCGAATTCAGCGGCGGTGACGTCCGCCCACCCGTCCCCCTCGGGCACCTGGAAGGCGACGAAGTCGGGTGCGGTGCGGGCGAGTTCGCCGACGATGTCGCTCAGCGCCGCGTCCTCGGCGATGGTGTACGACGCCGGAACCTCGTACTCGCGCCGCGCGACCGCTGTAGTTCCCATCCACATCTCCTCCGACATGGCCGGACGGACGGCGTCCGGCGAACGGGCACCTGCCCTGCTCGGCACGCGAGTGGCCGCGACCGGATCACCATCGTCGCGAGGAGCGGGCCGCGTCACAATGTGCCGGTGAACTCGGAGTACGGCACGCGGTTGTGCACCGCGCCAACCGGCTCGGACCTGTTCGGCTGCCGTCACGGCCGCCCGCACAGGGCGTCCCACGCGGCGACGGTCAGCCGCACCAGCCCGGCGGCCGACAATCCGGTCCGCTCACCCAGCCGTTCGGCCGCCTCGGCCATGTCCGCGCCGCCACTCACCTCGGCGCACACCGCTCTGCCCGCGTCCAGCAGCTGCCCCTCGGAACGCGCGGCGAATTCACCGCCACGCGCCAGCGCCGCCAAGAACTCCCGGTCGTCCGCCGACAGCACGGATTCGACGCCCGGCCGGGTGAGGGCGGTGGTGTTCATTCCGGAGTCGGCACCCGGCACACCAGCATTCGATCCCGACAACGCCGGATCGGCCTCCCGCACAGCGGATTCGGTATCCGACATTGTCGTGATACGCGATTCAGCGGGCTCGCGGGCCGGAAGCTGACCGCGCTCGACCCATCCGCCCACGCCGAGAATCAGTGCCACACCCGCGAATCCGATGCCGACCGCGGTCAGGGCGGTCAATGTCGTCCTGCCGAGAGGCTGCCGACCGCGTGACGAGTCGGCGACAGGTGTGGCCACCGGCGCGGCGCGAACGGCATCGCGCGGCGACCGGGCCGGGGGCGCGCCATCGCGATCCCCGCGGGCCACGCGATCCTGGGCGGCAGCGGCGCTGATGCGGTGGACCAGCCATTCCAGCGGGCCACGCCGGAAAGCCCGCAGCCACAGCACCGATACCACCATCACGATCGCAATGAATCCGGCGAACGCGGCCACCGAGAATCGAGTCTGCGGGCCGACGAGCGACAGGAACGCCAGATGTCCCGCGTACCAGGTCAGCGTCATCGACCCCAATGCCGTCAGCGGTCGCAGCAGCCACCGGGCGGCGGGGCGGTCGAGCAGCGCCGACAGAACGCCCAGCAGCAGCGCCGCAACCCCGATCATGAACACGATACCGACCGCACTGACCGCGTACAGGCCGGGCATGCGCAGCAGTTGGAGCGGGTTCGAGGCGGTGTGCTCGGTGAGCGCCCAGTCGGGGAAGAGCATCGGCGCCAGCCACGACACCAGCAGTGCGGCCAGCGCCAGGGACGTACCACCGACGACGAGACCCCCGCGCACCGTCCTGGCGCGCAGGTCCAGCCGCCCGAGCGCCAGACCCGCCAGTACCAGCGGTATCCCGTAGACGGTCTGGAACCCGCCGCCGGTGAACACGAGTGAGAACAGGTAGTCACCCCACCGGTCGGGGTTGATCAGGAGTTCCAGACCGTTCGGAGTCTCGGTCATCAGCCACTCCGCATGCCGGTCCAGGACCCATACGGCATACAGCGTCACTGCCGGAACAGCCAGTGCGGCAAGCAATCCCAGGGTCCGCGCCCGCAGCGTGGTGAATGCCAGCAGGAACACCAGCAGCACCGCGTAGTACTCGAGCACCGACGGTGCGAACGAGCCGATACCCAGGCCGATGACGAACAGCGCGGCGGCGCGCGCCGCGATCCGCCGCCGCGCGAGCGTCCCGGCACGTCCGGAGTACAGCCGCGACCCACCGGTCATCAAGGCCACCGAGACTCCGGCCAGCAGTACGAACAGGCTCATGGCCCGCGAGGACGTCTGCGTCTGCAACCACTCGATCGGCACGGGCACCTCGCCGAGCCCACCGGCCCGCAACCACCCGGTGAGGTGGAAGTGCATGACGAACACGCCGAGCAGCGCGATCCCCCGCACGGCGTCGACGCCCGGCAGCCGACGCGCGGCGGGCGCGGGCACCGGTTCCGGTGGTGGCGCAATGGACGGAATGGTCGGCGATCCAGCGATTGATTGCATGCCGACCACGGTGCCGGGCGCATGTCCGCCTACCGTCCGCGTTGTGTCGCAGCCGCGTCGCAAACGCTCAGGATTGCGCAGGACAGCCCACCGGTCCGATTTCCGCGCCGTGCGTGGGAATGATGACCACGGTCGCGGGTGGGCGACCTGCCTGCCGGTGCACCCCCAGCGCCGTACACGCGATCTGCGATACCGCCAGGTCGGTCAACTCAGCACGCGGTACCGGCATCCGGATGGTGATGCGGTCGTCGAATTCGGTGACCGACGACATCGGGCCGCTGTCCGACCACGGCACCTCCGAATACAGCCCGTCCCCCGGATTCGGAATGCGCGAGAGCAGGTCCAGAGCACCGGGGATACCGCCGAGGCTGCCGGTCGGACGCGCCTGCGGCACCAGATCTCCGCCCGCCCCGACGAAGTACAGCGTCACCCCCGGTGCGATTCCGGTCGGGGCGTCACCGGCCTCGAGCACGGCGCTGCCGGTGATTCCGCATCCCGTGCACAATGCTGCCGCGGCGGCGGCGTACAACCATCGAATGTCACGTCTGTGGCGGTAGCTCATCGTGCATCGGCTCCGATCGTCGAGGTAGGCGGACGGTGAAGCGGGCCCCACCCTCCGGCGCGTTGTCGGCGACGATGTCGCCGCCGTGCAGACGGGCGTGCTCCCGGGCGATGGCGAGTCCGAGACCGCTTCCGGGCGTGCGGGATCGGGAGGCGTCGACCTTGTAGAAGCGGTCGAAGACCCGACCGGGGTCATCGGGTGGCAGTCCCGGGCCGTGATCGACGACCACGATCGTCACGGTGTCCGCGTCGGCCCGGACGGTCATCCGCACGGGCGGCGCGCCGTGGGTGAGGGCGTTACCGACCAGATTGGCGACGATCACGTCCAAGCGTCGCGGATCGAGTACGGCATCGACGGACTCCGGCGCGTCGACTTCGACCCGGTCGACCCAGTTCCGGGCGCGCAAGGTGTCCAGCATGGCCGACCGGACCCGAAGCGCTTGCGGCCGCAGTGTTTCCGTATCGGCATCGAAGCGGGACACCTCGATGAGATCGGCCACCAGGGCGGTGAGCCGAGCAGTCGCGTCGACCGCCAGGCGGGCGGAGGTTCGCTGATCCTCGCTCAACTGTTCGGCGTCGGCCGCCATCACCTCGACCACGGCGGTGAGAGCGGACAGCGGGGTGCGCAGCTCGTGTGAGACATCGGCGACGAATCGCCGTGCCTCCGACTCGGACTCGCGCAGTCGCCGCATCGAATCCTGCAATCGCGCGGCCATATCGTCGACCGTGCGGGTCAGGTCGGCCAGCTCGTCGGACCCGCGCGCGCCGACCCGCGCGGACAGGTCTCCGGCAGCCAGTCGCCGCGCCGCGCTGCGTAATTCGCGCACGGGCCGCAGCACAGTCTGGGCAGCCAGCAGGGCGAGCGCGGCGGCCAGCGGCAGTGCCAGCGCGCTGGTGAGCGCCGCCGCCCGCGCGGCCGAGTCGATCTCCTCCTGGGTTTCGGCCAGATCCCGTACCGCGTACACCTCGATGCCGGACCGGGTGCGTCCGCCGTCGACGCCCGTGATCATGATCGGCGTACCGATCACCAGCTTCGGTCCGGCGACACGCTGCACCACGAGACCGTCCCGGTCACGTACCGCCGCGCGTACGGCGGCGGTCACCACATTCACGTCCGGGCCGGTCCGAGCGACGTGGCCGCCCCCGACCACCAGTGCGGATTCTCCCACGACATCGCGTATGCGATCGACGGTCTGCTGGTCGGGCGGGTAGGTCAGCCCGGGCGCGATATCGGTGACGCGCCGGTGCATCCCCTCGGCCATCCGGTCCTGCGCCTCGGACACCAGGGCGGCGCGGGCGGCCGCGTAGCTGGCCCAGGCCGCCGATACCGCGCCCAGGGTGGCCACCAGCACGAAGGCGACCAGGAAACGGGTGCGCAGCCCGGCCAATCGCGTCACAGCGGACCGAATCGGTAGCCGAAGCCGCGGACGGTCTGCACATACCGAGGCGAGGCGGGATCGTCCTCGATCTTGGCGCGCAGCCGCTGCACGCCATTGTCGACCAGCCGGGAATCGCCGAGATAGTCGTGCTCCCATACCATTTCGAGCAGCTGCTGACGGCTGAACACCTGCCCCGGCGCAGCCGAGAGCTCCAACAGCAGGCGCAATTCCGTCGGCGTCAGCGCTATGGCGCGGCCGTTCTTCCGGACCGTCATGGCCGCACGGTCCAGTTCGAGATTCCCGAACAGTTCGTGCCGCGCCTGCTGCGGTGTGCCGCGACGCAGCACCGCGCGGATACGCGCATCCAGCACTCGCGGCAACACCGGCTTCACGACGTAATCGTCCGCACCCGCCTCCAGTCCGCCGACCACGTCGATATCGTCGTCCCGCGCCGTGAGCATGATGATCGCCACCGCCGAGCGGGCACGCAACCGCCGGCACACCTCGAAGCCGTCGATCCCCGGCAGCATGAGGTCGAGGACCACCACGTCAATGCTGGAATCGGCGAGGCTGGAATCGGCGAGGCGCACACCCTCCTCACCGGTGGCCGCGAGCCGCACCCTGTGCCCGTGCCGCCGCAGCGCCAGCCCGAGGCCCTCTCGGATCGCCGGATCATCCTCGATCAACAGTACGTCCGCCACGCCGCCTCATCATTCCATCCGGGAAGGGCGGTACCGAGCATCGTTCGCCGGGAATTCGCCACTTCCCGGCGACTCGCGGTGCTCGGTACGCCGTCGACTTCAGGGCCTACGAGTCTGGGGACCGCATTCCTCGCGGAAGTAGCCCTGACCGGGCTGTGGACCGGTGGGTACCCACTCGCGCAGGCAGTCGCCGTAGCGCTCCACATATCCACGATTCTGCGGATAGTCACCTCCGAAACTCGGGCTCGCGCTACCGGTTCCGAAGGGGCTCCCCGCCGCCACCGCGGTTCCCACGGTGGTGAGGGCCGCTGCGGCGATCAGAGCAGCGGCGATAGATCTTCGCATTGTCATTCGACCTTCCGGTGGTGTTCTTCGATACGACCAGCACTCTCGCGGTCGGATGTCCGAGCACCGTGGCGGCTGTGTCGCGAATCTGTCGCAACCGCTCGTCCCTCGGGTCAGAAGGCGATGATGTTGAAATGCGCGCCGGAAGGATCGGAGAGCCGGGCGCCGAGGCCGGTGCCGACCGGCACGTCGTAGACCGGTCGCACGATCCCGGCACCCAAGTCGACGGCGTGATCGACCGCCCGTTGCGCGTCGGGCACCAGGAACGCCACCTCCCACCGCGACCGTGATACGTCCGGCCCGAGCTCGAAGATCCCCCCGCGCGGCTGCTCCTGGTCGTGCATCGTGACGAACCTCGAACCGGGTGTGTCGGATTGGCTCTCGGTGTGCAATCCGAAGGTCTTCGTCATGAATTCGACGGTGACGGGCCAGTCGACTGTTTCGATCTCGGTCCATACGGGCGTTCCCGTGCCCACGGCCCGCTCGGCATCGAGCTGGGACCCGATGACCCCGATCGAGGAGTTCACGGGGTCGGTCACCACCGCCAGTGATCCGACGCCGGGAACCTCCCCGACAGGACGCTGCACCCGCCCGCCGTTGGACTGGACCCCGGCCAGGGTTCCGTCGAGGTCGTCCGTCGACAGATAGGTCAGCCACCCGTCCGGCTGCGGCGTGGCGGACGATCGCTCGACCAGCCCCGCGACGGGTCGACCATCCTTGCGGAACAGGATGTACTTGCCGAACTCGCTCGTCGCGGCGGGCTCAGCGGTCCAGTCGAACATCTGAATGTAGAACCCGATGGCTTTCGCCGGGTTCGGGGTGGTGACATCGAACCAGGACGGCAATCCGAACATCGCGAACTCCTTCGCAGGTCGCTTCGGTTTGATTCAGGCGTCTTTCGCATGGGACGTCATGGCTCCCACACCACTGCGATCGGCTACATGTTCCTCGAGATATCGCGCCACTGATTCCAGCTCCGCCACCGGATACCGCGCATTGCGCGCTCGGTTGGCGTCCCGCAGCGGTGCGTACAGCCTTTCGAACGCTGCCAGCCGACCCCGGTCGGGAACGAGCACGATCCGACGCCGGTCCTTCGCGTCGGGCTCGCGCCGGATGAAACCGGCCGCTTCCAACCGATCGAGCACCCGGGTAACGCTGGTGGACGGCAGTCCGGTGGCTCCGGCAACCTCACCGTGTGAGGCAGGCCCCCCGGGCATGGCCACGAGGTTGAGCACCTCCATATCGATCATGCGCAAGCCGAGTCGCCGTGCGACGACGTCGTTGACGAATACCGCCCGCGCGATGAGCTGCCGTATCGCCCGCTCGATGCGCCCATCGACATCCGACCGATCGCGCATGACCACACCATCCATTCCCGGTTCGGGTATATCCGTACATCAATATTCCCGATACGGGACTATATCAGCAATCATCCAGCGATCCACTGTGCCGTACACCACCGTCACCCCTGTCCGGTCCCCGAGACTGCTGGCCGATCACCGACCGGACGACGGCGGATCGGTGTGCTGCTGGCGGGCGAAGACCTCGACGCCGCACCGAGCTCCGGTGCCATCACCGTCGACGGCAGCCGATCCCGGCTTTCGCGATGGTCATACCGACGGCATCGCGTATTGGACTGTCGTGAGTTCCGCACCGCCGTGGCCACTCCGAACAGCGCGCCACGCGGCAATAGCGGATATGCGCTACCGCCGGTGTTCGGTGTCGCCGGGCAGAACGAATCGATGGATGGCAGCTGCGAACTGTCGCAACCGCTCACCAGCTTCCAGGTAAGTCACAACCGTTGCGGCCCAGGAATCGAGGCATGCGCGACGCACTCGACGGCGCGCTCCCCGGGTGACTGGCCCGTCCACTCGCTCGAAACGTTTGCGACCGTAGCGGTTCGAGCGTTGCGTGGGACCGTGCGACGGTAGAGATCACGCGCTGTGAGATGGCGCATGGTGTCAGGGCCGTGGCGCAGACGACCGGTGCGATATGGAGTGCGTCTCCGGCAGGGTGGTGCTGACGAATTCGCGAGCCGATATGGAGGGCCCATGCCCATTCAGAGCATCTCCTCATTCTCGCTATTCGCCGATCGCGCTGACCGGCAGCCGTCCGCGACAGCCGTGATCGACGGCGATCACGCGATCTCGTACCGGGATCTACGCGACTCGAGCGAATTGCTCGCCGAGCGCTTACGCGACTCGGGCATCGGTCCGGGCCATGTGGTGCCGATCATCGCGCACCGTTCCATCGCATTGGTGGTGGGAATACTCGGCGTCATGCGGACGGGCGCCGCTTATACACTGATCGACGAAGGCGATCCGCCGAAACGCCGTGCCCGGATTCTCACGCAATGCGCTACTCCGATTTACCTGACGACGCGGCCGGACGCGAACTCCATCGGTGGTGTGTCGATACATATTTCCGACGAACACATCCGCTCGGCCGATGACGGCTGTGATGGACCCCTTTCCGCAGCGGAAGACGCCGCGTATGTGGTTTTCACCTCCGGCACCACCGGTACCCCCAAAGGCGTCGTCATCGGCAGTCGTGCTCTGACACGGCTGGTGCATTGGCACAACGAACGATTCGGGATGAACGACACCTCGCGAACGACGCTCATGTGCGGCGTCGGCTTCGATGTCCTGCAATGGGAGATCTGGTCATCGTTGTGTGCGGGCGCTACCCTGCACATCGTCGAACCCGCCGTCCGCGCCGATCCCGCCGCACTACTGGCGTTCTACACCGATCACCGGATCACACACGCCTACGTACCGACGGTGCTGGTGCCCGATATCGTCGGACAGCCGGTGCCGGACAGGTTGACGTTGCGGTATCTGTTCTGCGCGGGCGAGAAGCTGTATCCGGTTGCCACCGACGAACTCCCGTACACGCTGGTCGACTACTACGGCCCCACCGAGGCTACGATTTTCGCGACCTGCCGCGTGGTGGTGCCGGGGAGCGACAAACGCACACCGTCGATCGGGTCCCCCATCTCCGACACCGAGGTGTTCATCCTCGACGAGCACCTGACCGATGTGCCCCCGGGTGAGGTGGGAGAGCTGTGCCTGTCCGGCACCTGCCTCGCACTGGAATATCTGGGTGATCCGGACCTGACGAACGCACGGTTCATATGGTCGCCACGCCATGAACGGCGGCTCTATCGCACCGGTGACCTCGGACGTCGACTGCCCGACGGCACCATAGAATTCCTCGGCCGTCAGGACGACCAGGTGAAGATCCGGGGATACCGGATCGAGCTGGGGGAAATCGATACCGCCCTCCTCGGCAACCGCCTGGTCAAGCAGGCAGTCACCCTCGTCGACAGCGATACCGGCGGGCGAGGAACGAAACGGCTGGCAGCTTTCGTCGTCCCGCGCGACAGCGCGACCGCCCCCGATGACCTGGTCCGGGCGCTGCGCTCGCATGTCCGCGACGAACTTCCCGACTACATGCAGCCCGGCATCTACCACTGCCTGGCGGAGCTGCCGCTGACCACCAACGGAAAGATCGATCGCGCGAAGCTGCGCGCGATCCTGTCCGAAACACGCGGTACGGCAATCGAAATCACCGGCCTGCACGACGAGCTCGAACGTGACATCGCCGAGGTATGGCGACACGCGCTCGGGCACAGCCGATTCACCGCGACGGACAACTTCTTCGACGTGGGCGGACACTCACTGCTCACGACGGCCCTGATCGACGAGATCTCGCACCGGCTGGGTACGCGCGCCTACATCTGGGATTTCTACGGGAACCCGACGATCCGCGGCCTGGCCGCCGCGCTGCGCCAGCGCGGCGGGCAACCCCTGGCATGGGAGGGCGAACCGGTCCGAGAACTGGCCGAGGACATCTACCTGCCCGACGGGCTCGACCTCTCCGGCGGATACGACGAACGCCAGCTGCTCGCACCGGATCACATTCTCCTCACCGGCGTGACCGGCGTGGTCGGGGTGCATCTGCTCGAACGACTGCTGAGCGGTACTGATGCCGTCGTGCACTGCCCGGTACGCGCGGGCTCGACCGCGCTCGCCCGCGAACGGCTTCGTCGCGTCATCGTGCGCTATGAACTCGAGATCGACGCCTGGGACCGGATCCGGGTCTACGCCGGTGATCTCGCCGAGCCGCGGTTCGGCCTCGCCGAGGAGCAGTACGCCGAACTGACACGCCTGGTCGACGTGATCTACCACTCGGCGAGCGCGGCCAATTTCATTCAGTCCTACGCGTATATGCGCCGAGACAATGTCGAGGGCCTGCGGAAGATCATCGGATTCGCCGCCGACCACCGCGTCAAACCCCTGCTGTTGGTGTCGTCGATATCGGTCTACAGCTGGGGGCATCTGTTCACCGGGAAGACGACGATGTACGAGGCCGACGACATCGATCAGAACCTCGAAGCCATCACCACCGACCTCGGCTATATGCGCAGCAAATGGGTGATGGAGAAGATCGCCCGACTGGCCGCCTCACAAGGTCTGCCGGTCATGACCTTCCGCCTGGGCTATGCCACCTGCAACAGCCGAACCGGCCATGCGGCCACCTATCAATGGTGGCCACGACTGGTGAAAACCTGCGTCGCACTCGGCGCCGTACCCGATCTCCGGAATCTGCGCGAGGGGCTCACCACGGTCGACTACATCGCCGACAGTATCGCCGCCATCGGACGCCAGCCCGACGCCGTGGGCAAGAACTTCAACGTCGTCCCGGCCCAGGATCACATCGTGACCCTGCGCGGGTTCTTCGAATTGCTCGAACAATACTTCGGGTACGAATTCGATGTCATACCGTTCACCGACTGGGTACACCTCTGGAAAGACGATCCACAGGCACCGCTGTACCCGCTACTGAGCATGTTCAACGACCGGGTACTCGACGGGAAATCAACCATCGAGCTCTACCAGAACACGTACCTGTGGGGGAAAGAGAATGTCCTGGACCACCTTTCGGGAACAGGAATCGAAGAACCGGTGTTCACGAAAGAAATCCTCGAACGCTACCTCCGGCACGTCCTCGCAGAACCGTACATCCCGGCCCGCCTCGCCCGAGCCGAGTGACGCTCCGGAGGGCGTTCGGCAGTGGCATCGCGGTGACGGCGGCGTCGATACGGCCGTCGCCGCCGTCGGCCAGCGGTAGTTCGGTGAACGCCTTTCGAATCGGTCAGGGGATTACGCGGATCAGCCAGGCCGCTGAGATCACCGTGGACACCCCACCGATGCGGGTGGAGATCTGCGCGAACGGCATGAGGTTCATTCGGTCGGAGGCGGACAGGATGGCCACGTCCCCGGTGCCGCCGAGCCCGCTGTGACATACGGTGACCAGCGCGGCGTCGATCGGATACATGGCGATGGCGCGCCCGACCAGGAATCCGGTCGCCGCCATGGCCAGGACCACCGCCGCGCAGGCGAATACGTACCCCGGTGACAGCACACCGATAACGCTGGCCAGCGGCAGATACAGCATGCCGAGGCCGACCATGGTCGGGTAGATGAAATGTCGCGAGATGATGGCGTAGACCGCCCGCGCATCGGCCTCCCCGGAGGCCGGGAAGATGTCGAACAGCTTACACAGCACCGACAGGATGATCACCAGGATCGGGGCGGGCAGGTGGACGACCCGCTCGAGCAGGGTGGCCAGCACGAACAGTCCGGTGATGGTCAGTACACCGAGCGCGTAATTCGGTTCGCGCGCAACGCTTTCGGTGGGGACGGTCGACAGCGTCGGGTCCGGCGTCTTGACCAGCTGACCGCCGCCGTCCAGGTGCGGGCGGCGATCGCCCAGCTTGCGCAGCGCGCCCGCGGTGATGATGGCGACGATATTGCCGATGATCGCGGCCGGAACAAGCTCGGCCACATAGTCTCCCGGGTCACCGCCGAGCGCGGCGGCATACGCCGCGGACAGCGGGATGACACCCTCACCGATACCGCCGCCGATGATCGGCACCACGATATAGAACAGCGCACGGTGGAAGTCGTAGCCGAAGGCCATCGCCGTGCCGATCCCGGCGGCGACCGCTACCGCGGTGCCGCCGATCAACGGCGGAAATATCCGAACCAGGCCGCCGATCATCAGCTTCCGGCTCATCCCCAGGATGCTGCCGACCACCAGGGTGCTGATCACGAAGTACAGCCAGTTCGCCTGCTTCATCAGAACGGTGACGGCGTCGAGGGTGTTCTCCTCGAAAGCCCCCAGATACACCAGGATCGACGGACCCATCAGGCAGACCAGCGCCCCGCCACCGACTTTCGAGACAACCGGCAGCAGATTTCCGAGCGGACCCAGCAGCATGCCGAGGCCGACGATCACCGCCAGCCCGCCGATCATGTTCTCCGGCACCGCGTCGAAGAAGCCCGCCACCAGCACGGCGGCGGTCAGCGCAACCGGGACGACCAGCGGTGTCCCGTCCAGCCGCGGCATACCGCTGCGCAGCGTCTGCCCGGCCTTGTCCTTCAAGCTCATGTCAACTCGCACTGTTCCGCAGTCGGGCGGCGATGGCCTTGCCCAGCGATTCGGTGGTGCCGACACCGCCCAGGTCCGGTGTCAGCGCGGTATGCTCGTCCGCCAGCACGGATTCCACCGCGGACAAGACGGCGGCAGCGGCGGTCCGCTCGCCGAAATGGTCGAGCATCATGGCGCCGCTCCAGATCTGGCCGATCGGGTTGGCGATCCCCTGACCAGCGATATCGGGTGCGGATCCGTGCACCGGTTCGAAGAGACTGGGAAATCGGTTCTGCGGGTTGATATTCCCGCTCGGCGCGATACCGATGGTGCCGGTGCAGGCCGGTCCCAGATCGGACAGAATGTCGCCGAACAGATTGCTCGCCACCACCACGTCGAACCATTCCGGGTGCAGGACGAAGTTCGCGGTGAGAACATCGATGTGGAACTTGTCGACTTCGACATCGGGAAAGTCGGCCGCCAGCGCGGCTACCCGCTCATCCCAGTAGGGCATCGAGATGGAGATTCCGTTGCTCTTGGTCGCCGAGGTCAGATGCCTTCTCGGCCTGCGCTCGGCGAGTTCGAAGGCGTACTTCAGGATTCGGTCCACGCCCGTCCGGGTCATCACCGTCTCCTGGACGACGACCTCGCGGTCGGTGCCCTCGAACATGCGACCGCCGATGCTGGAGTACTCCCCCTCGGTGTTCTCGCGCACCACGTAGAAGTCGATGTCGCCCGGTACCCGCCCGGCCAGCGGGCTGGTGACACCGGGCAGCAGACGGACCGGGCGCAGACTCACGTACTGGTCGAAATGCCGACGGAATTGCAGGAGGCTGCCCCACAGTGAAATATGGTCCGGCACCACCTCGGGCCATCCGACGGCGCCGAAGAAGATGGCGTCGAATCGGCGCAGTTCCTCGAACCAGCCGTCGGGCAGCATCTTTCCGGTATCCAGGTAGTAATCCGCGCAGGCGTAGTCGAATTGCTCGAACTCGAGCGCGAAATCGAATTCGTCCGCTACGACTCGTAGCGCTCGCAGCCCTTCCGGAACGACCTCCTTGCCGATTCCATCGCCGGGAACGACCGCGATTCTATAGGCTGCGTTCATCGTCATGAATCTCCCTTGCTCCGACCGACTTTCACCTGTGTGTCGGATCACAAAGGTAGGCTGCTACCGGCAGTCGAGGAAGACCGGAACGGGCAAGAGACTTTTTCCGATCCGGAAACGAACAAGGAGGTTCGGGATGCGAGGCGGACTCAGTGACGACATCCTGTTCTTCGATATTCTGGCCCGCTGCCGTAGCCTCACGGAGGCGGCACGGGAACTGGGCGTCTCGGTATCGGCCGTGAGCAAACGTCTGACGCAGATCGAGACCCGCCTCGGGGTGCCCCTGATCCAGCGCACCACCAGGCGGCTCATCCTCACCCCCGAGGGCCGCCGCTATGCCGCTGGAGCGGCGGTGATCGCCGCGCAACTGGAGGAGCTCGAGGACTCGATCTCCGAACAGCACGACGAATTACGCGGCCGGGTGCACCTGCGCTCCACCATCGGCCTGGGCCGCACGCACATCGCCGCACTGGTCGCCGAATTCGTCGCCAAGCACCCCAGGATTCATATCGACCTCGAACTGTCCGCGATGCCGCTCAATATCGCAGCCACCGGTTTCGATATCGATATCCACGTCGGCGCGCTGCATGATTCCCGCCTCACCGCTACACGGCTGTGCCGCAATCGCCGAGTCGTCTGCGCCGCACCCGATTACATCCAACGGCACGGCCTACCCACCAGCCTCGCCGACCTGGAACGCCACAACTGCATCGTATTGAAGGAGAACGACAGCGACTATTCCCTGTGGCGATTCGCCCCTGACGGGAAAGAGGCCGCCGTCCGCGTGGCAGGCAATCTCGTCAGCAACGACGGCGATGTCATCACTCGCTGGTGCCTGGAAGGGCGCGGCCTGATCATGCGCTCACTGTGGCACGTCGGCCCGTTGCTGCGCGACGGCGCGCTGATCAATGTCCTCGCCGACATCCCCACCCCCGATGCCGACATCAGTGCCGTATACGCGGCGTCGCCCGCCCTACCTCGCCGAACCCGCGCGGTCATCGACTACCTGAAACAGGGATTACAAGCGCGAATCCCCAACTCCTGTTAGGTACACACAGTTGCTGGCCTATAGCGTCCCGATCGTGACGCCATCGACCTGGTTCTCGATACCAACCCGTTCAACGACCCTCCGGCACCAGGGCGGCAGTTCGTCCTGTTGCGGTTCGCCATGACATATGTAGGTCCGGGATCCGGAACACCGTGGATCGACCTGGGCATAAAGTTCGTTGGGTCGCAGGGCAACACCTACGGCGGGTTCGAAGACTACTGCGGAGTCATCCCGGATGGCCTCTCCGACAAGGGTGAACTATTCCCCGGGGCCAGCACCGAAGGCAACGTCTGCATGGCAGTGCCAGCCGACCAGATCCAGGGCGGCTCGGCGATGGTGGAGCACCAGCTGTCCTTACGACCCAGTCGCGTGTTCTTCGCGGTGTCCTGACGGCACCGAGCCAGCGGGCTCGCCAGTCCTCGCAGTCTCCGGCACCGGCAGCCCGCTGACCGCGCTCGACCTTGCCGAGCTGGGTCCAGTGAACCCCGCAGCGCACGGCCGCGGCTTCACGCCGCCAAGCGTGCCTACAGCAGGCGGCAGGTCCGGGCCGCCGGGTGCGAGCAGCCGCCCACCGGACCAGAAAGCCGCCGTCAAACAGGGGCCGACTACGACGAAAGCGGCCCTACCCTCGCCAGTGTTTTTTCGGTCACTGGTTCGAGTAAGGCCGCTTTGGTCGGGCTGACAGGATTTGAACCTGCGACCACTTGACCCCCAGTCAAGTGCGCTACCAAGCTGCGCCACAGCCCGTCGCACCCGCTTGCGGGTGCCCGACGAGATTACCTCACCACCCCCCTCGGGGACCAAATCGCGAGCACAGCCCGGGTTCGGGAGGTCGGTGGGCCGGGGGCGGGGCGGGCGGTCGGGAAGAAGCCGGGCTTCCTCCCGACAACCGATCGGTGGGTCAGGAGCGCGGGCCGCTGTGGCTGTGCTGGCCGCCGCGCTGCTTGGCCTCGGTGGGCTGGGCCCGCGCGCCCTTGCGGCCGGCCTCGTGCGGATCGGCGGCGTTCTTGCTGCCGAAGCTGCCGGTGCTGGCCTGGCCGCCCTTGCGGGCCTGTTCCTCCGTATCTTTTCGGTTCCCGAACTGGCCGGGATTCTTCGGATCCGCCATCACGATTCCTTTCCGTGCGTCGATCGTGGTTTCGAGACGGACCGCATCGCGGCCCTGTCGACGCACTACCCGGCCAGCGGTGGCGTAACCCGAGGTCGGCGGATCTTCGTCGGCACGCCCGAGGGACCTGCGACGATGGGCGAAAATCACTCCGCCGCAACGCCCAGCGCGCCCGCGAGGGTTCGCCACGCCGGTTCCAGCTGAGCCGCGAAATCGGGCCAGGCGTGCAGCCCGGCCGGTGCGTAGTGCACGGTCGCGGGGATTCCCAGCTGCGCCAGGCGCTGTGCGAAGCGTTCGGTGCAGCTGCGCGCGCCGGCCTCCAGGGCCACACCGCCACCGGCCTTGCTCAGGGCGTCGGCGATATTCGGGGACTGGGCGAGGGCGATGAGGTTCGCGGGGCCGGGCACGCCGCTGGCGACCGACAGGTGGATGGTGGTACCTCGCAGCGCCTCCGCGCCGAGCAGACTGTCGTGCGCCAGCCAGTCCGGGGAGGTCGGCGGCCCCCAGAGATTGTCGACATTGCCGCCACGTGAGCCCACGGTGATGCGGGTGATGGCGCGGCCCAGCTCGTCGGCGGTGGAATAGCAGCCGCTCAGTCCGGCCACGGCCCGGTAGCGGCCGGGATGACGTCCGGCGATCATCATCGCGCCCTGCGCGCCCATGGAGACGCCCGCGATGCCGCGGTGCCCGTTGCCGTGCAGGTAGTCCTCCACGACGGGCGGCAGCTCCTCGGTCAGGAAGGTCTCCCACCGGTTGAGCCCGAGCTTGGCGTCGTAGTGGTGCCAGTCGGTGTACATGCTGCCCACACCGCCACTGGTGAGCACCACGTCGACCGGCTTGTCGGCGAAGAACTCCCGCGCCCCGCCCTGGGTGATCCAGTGTGAGGTTGCCCCGGCCTCCACCCCGTCGAGCAGGTACAGGGTGGGCCGGGGTGCGGTCCCCGCACCGTGCAGGACGTCCACGGGCACCACGCGGCGCATGGATTCGGAGACGATGTGCAGTCGCTCCCAGCGATCTCCGCGCACCTCGATGTCCACCAGCTCGGTCCGCAGCACGGTGGGGTCGGCGACCTCCACCGGGTCCGGCCACACCATCGGCGCCGCGAGCACCGGGGCGGCGGCCAGCGCCGCCGCCACCAGTGCCGTGCCGATACTCGCGCGCACGGCTCAGCCCACCGCCGCCGCGGCCCGGGCCAGCGCCCGATCCCGCTGTTCTTCGAAGCGGCGCGTCTTCACCTCGAGGTCCTCGAGGTAGGCGTGCAGTTCCTCGCGGGCGCGCTCCCCTTCCCCGGACAGGTCGGTGCGGTCGAAGACCCGCCATGTGCGCAGCACCGGCCGCAGTACCGAGTCGAGATGTTGGCGCATGTCGTAGATTCCGTTCTTGGCGAGCAGCACCGCGTTGCGCCGGAAGCCGGGCTGGGTCAATCCGGGCATCTGGAATCGGGTCACCACATCGGTGATGGCGCGCAGCATCTGGTCGGGGGTCAGGTCCAACGCGGCGGAGCCGATGCGGCGGTAGAAGATCATGTGCAGGTTCTCGTCGGTGGCGATACGGGAGAGCATGCGCTCGGCGACCGGTTCGGCGCAGGCGATTCCGGTATTGCGATGACTGATACGGGTCGCCAATTCCTGCAATGTCACGTAAGCGACACCGCTGAGGAACTGTGAAATCTGTTCGGGGCTGGATACTCCGGTGGTCATATGCGCCATGCGCGCACTCTCCAATGCGACCGGATCGACAGCCCGGGTGACGACCAGATAGTCGCGCATGACGATGGCGTGCCGATTCTCCTCCGCGGTCCACCGCCCCACCCAGGTGCCCCACGCGCCGTCCATTCCGAGGGTGTCCGTGATCTCCCGGTGATAGGACGGCAGATTGTCCTCGGTGAGCAGATTGGTCACCATGGCGGCCCGCGCCACCTCGGACAGCGAGGATTGTTCCAGCTCCCAGTCGATTCCGCCCATGGCCGCGAAATTGCGGCCCTGGTCCCAGGGCACGTAGTCGTGTGGATTCCAGTCCTTGGCCTGCCGCAGATGCTCGTTCAGATGCCGCTCGGCCACGGGCTCCAATTCCAGCAGGATTTCACGATCGGTCAGGGCAGTGAACAACGCGTACTCCTCATGCGGTGGGGACTTGTCGGTTCGTCAGCAGTTTCCGGTGGCCGTTTCCCCCCGAAAGCGGGCGTCGATCCAGCTCAGCACGTGCGGCAGTCCGAGCACGGCGGCGGTCAGATGGTCGGGGACCGGCACGGTCAGCGATTGCACCGTCACGCCCGCCGCGCACCACCGTCGCACCGTGTTGTCGATCGCATCCACCGGCACCAGCCCGTCGATGGGTGAATGCCATTCGAAGATCGGCATATTCGGTGTGCCGTCGTAGAGTTCGAGGCTGTTCTCCTCCACCACGGCCCGCGCCTCGCGGTCGTCGATCATGGAGGTGCTGGCGGCGAAATCGAGTGCGCCGCGCCCAGCGCCCGCGGCGAGCAGGTCGTTGGTGCAGCTGTTGGCGATCTGCTGGCGCACCAGCATGCCGCGATCGTTGAGTTGGGAACTGATCGGGAAGCGTTGCGGATATTCGCGCTCCAGCCCGAGTCCGGCCGCCAGGGCGAGACCGAAGACCGGGTGCGCGCCGAGGCCGAGGCTTTCCAGCATCTTCACCAGATTCATGGGCACCCCGCCTGCGGCGGCCCCGTCGATACGCAGTTCGGGCGCATAGGTTTTCGCCATCGCCGCCGCCCACGCCGTGGCCATGCCGCCGCCGGAGTATCCGGCCATCACCACGGGACTGCCGGAGAGCCGGAACTGCTCCACCCCCCGCACCGCGCGAATGCCGTCCAGCGTGATCAGTCCGCCCAGTTTCGCCGCACCGTAGGCGAAGTGCGGTCCGAGATGGTCGGGCATGGCGATACTCCAGCCCCTCCGCAGCGCGAAGTTGTAGGCCGCGGCCTCACGCACCATGAGATTCGGATCGTCGGTGTAGAGCACCCGCGACACCGAGCACTGCGCTCCGAGACCGTTGATGATGTGCTGATACGACAGCAGCGGACCGTCGGTTTCGCGATCGTGCGGAGTCAGCAGCGTGGTAACCGCGGCAATGGGATCACCGGCGGAATTCGTGGAACGGAACTTCACCAGGGTGATATCGGTGTCCGGGAAGATCGGCAACGGCGGCATAGG
Organism: Nocardia sp. CC227C; assembly: GCF_030767025.1. GTDB lineage: Bacteria > Actinomycetota > Actinomycetes > Mycobacteriales > Mycobacteriaceae > Nocardia. The sequence continues at coordinate 196,910 of NZ_JASITE010000009.1, forward strand.
TCGTATGTCCAACACATCGCCGGGTGCGTATTCCGCGATATCCGCGGGCTGCGCGTAGAACGGATCGGGGTCGGGCGCGGGATAAATCGGCCGGGCCTGCGCCCCCGGCGCGAGCACCGCCACGAGCAATCCGGCCACGAGCATCACGGCCGTGCGCGGCCAGTTCCGAACCCTTCCTTTCCGTGCGTGCCGATGCATATCCCGACTACCCTTCGTACACCCGCGAGCCATGTCGGGAGAGGCTATTCACTCCGGCGACCGAAAGCAGTAGTCGATCGGAATCTCCTGATATCTCACAAGTTTCGGACCGCACCGATGGTGATCGCGCTGTGATCTGTCCGGCCCGCGCGGTCTCGCGAAAGTCCGTGCGAACGCCGTTGTGAGGTGTCACAGTGGCGGTGTGTCGGGCACCGACAATCCCACAGATCAGCCCGAAACCTACCGTCGGCACCGGGGGCGTGGTTAGTGTTATCCAGCCGCACAGGTAGTTTGACGCGGAAGGAGTCAGCCATGCCCGTCGACAGCACCGAAAGGCCGGGTCTCACCTTTTCCGGGAGACCGATGTCCTCGCCACTCAAGGACGTCTGGGCGCTGTCCCGGCAGATGGTGGGCCACTTCGTGGAGAACGTCGCACCCTGCGGAACCCTGCCCGGGGACGCCATCTACGGCGATGTCACCACCATTACCCGTACCTGCCTGGAAATCGCAGTCAGCATGCTGGACGGTCGAGATATTCCCACCAAAACCGAGCGGCTACACGAGGCCGCCGCGCAGTGGGCGCGCGAGGGTGTCCCCATCGACACCATCCACCACGCCATCCACGAGGGATTCAAGATCGGATTCGACCTCGTGGTCTCCGCCGCCACCTCCCGCTATCGCGGCGACGACGAATTGCGGCTGTCCCCGGGCGATTACACCAGCCTCATCGACGGGGCCAAGCTGGTGGTGGAAATGCTGGATCGCATGACCTCCACCGTCTCACTCGCGTATGTGCGCGAATTGCGTGCCGTCGTCAGCGAACACCATACGGCCGTGCACACCCTGACCTCGGCGCTGCTGGGCGGCCATCCGACCTCCACCATGGCGCGGGAGTGCGGTATCGAGATCGCCGAGTCGTATTCGGTGTTGGCACTGACGATCCCACCGCATCCGGAGGAGTCCGACCCCACCATCGACGGCAAGGTGGTGGCCCGCCGCAAACTGCGCCGGGTGCAGGCCGAGCTGGCGACGCGCTGCGCGGATGCCGCACTGTCCCTGCTCAGCGTCGACGGCGGCACCATCCTCATCCCGGTGACGGCCAAACGTCCCGAGGAACTGGACGATCTGGTCACCGACCTCTCGCGCGCCGCGCGCGTGCCGATCACGGCCACCACGGTCAGCGCGACGCCGTCGGAGATTCCCACCGCCGCCGAACAGGCGCACGACCTACTCGATATGGTGCACCGCCTGCACTGCGTACGCGGGCTCTACCGCTTCGACGATCTGGCCCTGGAGTACCAGCTCACCCGCCCCGGCCCCGGCCGCGAGTACCTCGGCTCACTACTCGATCGCCTGGACGAACACCCGGAACTGCTGGAAACCCTGCAACGGCACATTGCCAACAACCTCAACCGGCAGCGCACGGCGCGCGTACTGCACGTGCACACCAATACGGTGGACTACCGGCTCAAACGCATCGCCCAACTGACCGGATTCGACCCGACCCAGGCGTCGGGACTGTGGTACCTGCGCTCGGCCCTGGTCGCCCGGAGTTACCGCACCACGGCCTGACTCCGGACTCCGAGGCACGCGCCACCCACCAGCGCCGATATATCCGACCATTGACTGATACTGCGCGTCACACTTACTGTGGGTGTGTGGTGCCCCCGGCACCCGTCGGAAAGGAGGACAACGGTGTCCACAGTCACCGATACGCAGTCGGATCCGGTGGCGGATCAGGCCGCCGAGTACGCGCGCACGCTCTTGTTGCTGTCGGAGGGGTCGGTGGATCGGCACTTCGATCCGTTCCACGATATCGATTGGGACAACCCCGATTTCGACCCCGAGGCGGGACCGCAGCGGTGGACGCTGCCCGTGATCGGCGATCTGCTCGGCGCGCACCCGTGGTATCGGGCGCTGCCGCTGGAGCGGCGCATCGCCATCGGCAAGTACCGCCAGGCCAATATCGCCAAGGTCGGATTGCAGTTCGAATCGCTGCTGATCAGCGGCATGGTGCAGCACACCTTCTCACTTCCCAACGGCTCCCCGGAATTCCGGTACTGCTCCCACGAGATGATCGAGGAGCACAACCACACCCTCATGTTCCAGGAGATGGTGAACCGCATCGGCATCGACGTGCCCGGTATGGGGCCGCTGGTGCGGCAGGTGCGCCATATCGTGGTGCCGATTGCGGTGTTCTTCCCGAATCTGTTCTTCATGGCGGTGCTGGCCGGTGAGGAGCCGATCGACCACATCCAGAAGCAGGTGCTGCGGTCGGGGCAGGAGGTGCACCCCATCATGCGCGGCGTCATGGCCATTCACGTGGCCGAGGAGGCACGCCATATCTCCTTCGCCCACGAGTTCCTGGAACACCATGTGCCGGAGTCCAATCCGGTGAACAAGTTCGTCCTCTCGCTGGCCATGCCGATCGTGATGCGGATCGCCGGGCGGGCGATCGTCGCGCCGCCGCGCGCCTTCTTCGACGAGTTCGACATTCCCGACAGCGTGCGCAAGGAGCTGTTCTTCGGATCGAGGGAGGCCAAGCAGACCTTCGCCGACTACTTCGTGGACGTGCGGGCGCTGGCCGAACGCATCGGATTGATGAACCCGGTGGCCAAGCGGGTGTGGAAGCTCCTCGATATCGACGGCCCCACCAGCCGCTACCGGTCCGAACCGCTGCGCACGGGCGTGAGCAAGGTCGCCTGACTCACCGGCAGGTCGCCGCGAACGCGGACAGCTCCACCCTCGGATGGTCGGCGGCAAGGCAGCTCACCGCCGCACCGTCCAGGGTGCCGCTGCCGAATTCCACGGCGGCACTGCCGATCACACCCGAATTGCGGGAGTCGATGAGCCTGCCCCGCACCTCGGAGAGCGAGGTGCGGTCGACGCTCCCGCGCACCACGGCGGTATCGCCGACATTGACGATAGCCAGACCGTTGGCCGCCGCACCGGTGACGGTGGTATCCCGGATGTCGAAGGTGAGCCGCGCGGTCGCGGGCTCCGGGCCGGTGGGTGTGTAGCCGATGATGCCGATGCCGTCGGCGCTGCAATCGCCGAACCGCGAGTTGGCGACCTCCAGGTGGGTACTGCCGGTGCGGCCGAAATTCGTGGTCACCAGGCAGCTTCCGAGGTTGGCCGGGATCACCGGATTCAGTGCCGCCGCCGGGAAGGTGGAGTGGAAGGCGCTGACATTGTCGAGAGTGAGCGACTGCCGCGCCCCCTCGGTGCTGAGGTTGTAGCTCTCGATGAGGTCGCCGCGCACATGCTCGAAGGTGCTGTCGCTGACCGTCACCCGGCTGTCCGGGGTGCCATTGGTGGTGACGTATTCCAGGCCGTTGGCCGAGAAGTTGCCGTGGCCGTCCCGGAACTCGTTGCGATGCACCGTGACATCCATGACGGCTCGGCCCATCGGGTTGATGAACAGTCCTTCGCTGTCGGCCAGGTGATTGAGCGGCGACGACAGCGGGGCAATGCCGATCTGCTTGTTGCCCACCAGTTCGGCGCTCAGGCGCGCGGTGTCACCGGCCTGCAGCCCCAGGGCGAGGACCGAGAGTTTGGCAAGTCCGAGATTGATGTCCCGGATGACATTGTCGCGCAGCCGGGCGTCGACCACGCTGGTGCCGTGCGCACGGATGTCGATGCCGTCGCCACAGGCGGTGTCGTGCACGACATTTCCCTCGATCCGGATCCTGCCGGTCGCCGCGGAGAAGTCGGCCATGATGGCCGCCCAGCCGTTGTTGAGGATGATGAACTCCGGCAGCGGGTCCGCGGCCACGCCCACCGCGATACCGGGCGGCAGGGTGAACGGCCCGATCATGAAGCCGTCGACGCATCCCCGATTGGTGGCGGTGACCCGATTGCCGCTGATCACGGTGTCCACGGCATCGTGACCGTAGATGCCGCCGCGCGCCGCGCCGTCGATGACCAGATTGCGGACCTCGGCCCCCGGGGCCAGCCGCACCGCGTCGCCCTCGATATTGCCGGTGGTATTGGTGATGCGTGGCAGCTCGGCCCCTTCGGGCGCACCGACGACCTCCGCTCCCCCGCCGACCAGCCGCTGCCCGGGCTGGAGCGCGATACCGCCGTCCAGGGCCGCGGCCGCGGGCTGGATCACGATGGTGTCGCCCGCGCGCGAGGCCGCTGCGACGCGGGCCAGACTGTCGAAGGGCGCGCCCGACTCCCCCGAGCCGCCGGGCGCGGCTCCCGCGCGGACATACCAGGTCATCGAATCCGGCTGTGCCTGAACAATCCCCGTCGTCTGTACGACACAGGCGAGGAGGGCGATCAGGGGCGCCACCACACGGGCGGTGCTGCGGCGGGCGCGATTGCTGCTGCTCATGACAACTCCGGATTCGGCACAGGAATTCTCCACACCCTGCCATTCCGGTCCGAAAAACGTCCATCCGACAATATGCCAGGAATGCACCGCAGCCTTTGTGCACTCGACAGTAATCCGATCGTTCTACCTCGCCGCCGGAGTGCGCTCTGTTACACCGGAGGAAACCGATGCGAGAGTGGTCGAACGTATGACGATCTCCCGAATACCTATCGTCCTCACCGGATTTCTGCTCGCGCTGTGCACAGCCGCGCCGCACACCGCCGCCGATACCGGTTCGGCGGGTCCGGCCGTGTTCACGGTGTCCACCACGGCGGACGCACCGGCGGCGAACCCCTTCGACGGGCAGTGCCGCACCGCGACAGGGGAATGTACGCTGCGGGCCGCCGTCCAGGCCGCCAATGTGCGGCCGGGCAGCACCATTCACATTCCCGAGGGCCGCTATGTGCTGACCGTGCCGCCGAATCCGTGGAATGTCAACGGGCCCTTCATCGATCCGACCACCGGCGATCTGAATATCACCGCCGACACCACCCTGGTGGGCGCGGGCCGCGAGCGCACGGTCATCGATTCCGCGCACATCGACCGGGTCATGCTCACCACCGCCACCGTGACGATCAGCGATCTGACCGTCACCGGCGGCAGCGCCGCACAGCACGAGATACCGTTCTTCGAAACCGGCGGCGGCGGAATCGCCAACTCCGGCCGGCTGCGCCTGGACCGGGTGCTGGTCACCGGCAATGCCGCCGACTACGGCGGTGGTGTCTTCAATATCCCGGTCGCCGATCTGCGGATGACCGACAGCATCGTCACCGGCAATGCCGCGGGCGAGGCGGGCGGCGTCCGCTGCGACAACACCTGTGTCTTCACCCGCTCGGCCATCACCGACAATCACGTCGTCAATCCGCACCGCAGCTGGTACCGCATCGGCGGATTCGCCGGGCGCGGTGGCGGTCTCGATATTCGCGGGGTCGGCGAGGTGGTGCTCATCGACACCGTCGTCACCGGCAATACCGCTTCCGACGGCGGCGGGGGCATCAATATCGCCCCGGCCTACCTCGATACGCTGCCCTACCAATTCACCGACGCGGTCAATCCGGGTATGGGCACACTCATCCTGCGCGGCTCCACCATCGCCCACAACACCGCGGGAATGGGCGAGCAGAATTGCAAGAAGGTCTTCGCCGTCATCATCTCCACGGGCGGCAATCGCAGCAACGACCATTCCTGTGATCTCACCGCGGCGGGTGACGAGGTCCACCCCTGAGGCTTCGGCCCCGAGAAAGGAAGTCCACCATGGGTTCGTTCAATGTCGGCGACTGGATGACCGCGCTGGGCCAGGGCTTCGCCTGGATCATGTCCATGATCGTCTCGGGAGCCACGGCGGGCTCGTCGTGACGGGCGGGACCGCTCCCCTGTAGCGCGCCGAAACCGTTGGGGCGTAATGGCCGCGAGTCCGCTCGAGGGCGGTGCGCAGTTCCGGTGGCAGCTGTTCGCGAATATCAGGGCACCGATGGACGTGGTTGCCGCAGTCGTCACACCAGACCCGGGCCGTTCTCGGGTCCGCCAGGGCCGCGGCGATCTCACGCGCCGTCATCCGAGCGCTCGGATTGGTGGCGACCCATTTGTCGCCGAAGCCGTCTCCGTCGCAGTGGAACGCGCGGACGACGGTCACCGCGAATTCCTGCGGTGTATCGGTCTTCATCATCGGAACCAACCACTCCCTTCGCCACGTAACGAGCCGTATGCCGATCAGGGAAAGCCGAGCCGAGTTACTACCACCCTGAAGTATGCATCAGATCGGAGCGGTTTCCACGTTCTTCCACTGCTTCGTGTCTGTCGTAGACCATGTCAGCTCTTCGAGCGGCTGCGTCCGGTTCCTCGTCGTCCGGTTCGGGGGTGCCCTCGAGCGTGTGCCGGATTCGCATCACCCGTGCGATCCGGTCATCCCGCAGACGGCAGGCGCGAACGAAGCGTTCCACCTGATCGGGGCGAGACAACCGCAGGGCTATAGGCCTATGAAAGTTTTAGTTACCCATATGGCAACCGGGCCGATCTGACCTACCGCGACGCCGATCTGACCTGCAAGGGACCGCGAGGCGGGTCATCGGAATTTCCATAGGCGTATGAGCCGAGCCGCTGGCTAGGCTGGTCGGCGACCCAACCTTTCGACCTCGTAAGGCGGCTCCTTTCATGGCAATGCGCGCAATTCCAGCGATGTGGGCAGGAAATCTGCGGGAAACTCTCGATTTCTATATCACTCTCGGCTATGTCGTGACCTACGAGATGCACAAGCCCTATACCTACGCTGAAGTGGAGCGAGACGGATGCGAATTGAGCTTCGGGCCCACACCGAAGCTCGAGGGTGGGATCAGCGCCGAGGACGCCTACATGGGCTGTCTGGTGATGGTCGACGACGTCGCCGCATTGCATGCCCAGTTCAAAGACGCTCTCGAGGCCCACTACGGGAAGGCGCCCGCGAAGGGGCTGCCGCGCATCACCCGGTTCAAGCCCGGCCAGACACGGTTCACCGTGGTCGACCCGGTCGGCAACGGCGTGCTCTACATCCAGAACGACGAGCCCGACCCCGAATACGGTGGGTCCAAGAAGCTCGAGGGCCTGTCGAAGGCCCTCGACAACGCCCGGATCCTCACAGACTTCAAGAACGACGACAACGCGGCCAAGAAGGTCATCGAGACCGGGCTCCGTCGCTTCCGGACCACCGCCAGCCCCGACGAACTCACACGAGCAGCCGACATGCTCGCCGAGATCGAACGGGCAGCGAAGGAACAGTAGGCCGCCGTCATCGCGGTGAGCGACGGAACATCCTGTCGAGAGCTGATCGTCCACCGAACACGGGTATGCCTGATCGTTTCCGAACAGCGCCAATCGAATTCGGCTCCCGAGAAGACGCTGCGTGCTTATGCTCGCTGCCATGAACGATGCCGGGGCCGGTGAGATGCCGCAATGCCCTTCCTGGTGCGATGAGCACCTCGAAGGTGCCGATGCAGCACTCGACCCACCCGAACGCTGGCAGATCCACACGGGGATGAAATCAACTCGTCCCCTGAGTATCTGCGGGCTCTGGCCGCTGACCATCTCGCCGCGGACTTCACACCACGGTCCCCGCCATGGCTCATATCCACCCCGTGGGCGGTGATGCGCTCGGTGAGATCTGTCCGCACGGTGGCCGACAGCGCGCTGGCGGGCCTGCTGATGCGGTGGACGTCGGCGTCGGCCTTGGGCCGCTCGTCGGCGAACAGCAGCTCGAGCAGATGCTGGTGACTCTCGATGCGGCTGGTGTCGATATCGGCGAGCACCGCGTCCAGGTGCGCCCGCTCTGGTGCGCAGTTGCTCGCGCAGGTCGGCGACGCGGACGATCCCGGCGTGGGTGTCGTCGGCGAGGCCGTTGATATCGGTTCGGTGAGCGCGTGCCGCGGGGCGTGCGCCGACAACCGCGCCGGTTGTCGACGATCCTCAGGTCCGCGCCCGCTCCCGCGCCAGCGCCCGATCGCGCTGTTCCTCGAAGCGGGGGATCTTGACGGTCTCCAGGTCCTCCAGGAAGGCCGCCAGCCGCTCCCGCGCCTGCTCACCGCGTGCGCCGAAGTCGTCGCGGTCGAAGATGTTCCACTGCCGCACCACCGGCATGAGCACCTCCTCCAGATGCTGGCGCAGGTCGTAGACGCCGTGCTTGGCCATGAGGACGCCGTTGCGGCGGAAGTTGGGCATGCCCGCACCCGGCATGCGGAAGTTCTCGACAATGGTGTCGATGGCCTGCATGGCCTGGTCCGGCACCAGATCCAGGGCCGCGCCGCACATGGTGCGGTAGAAGATCATGTGCAGGTTCTCGTCGGCCGCGATGCGCTGCAGCATGCGGTCGGCCACCGGGTCGTCGCACACCCGCGCGGTATTGCGGTGGCTCACCCGGGTCGCCAGTTCCTGAAAGCTGACGTAGGCCACCGAGTGCAGGAATCCGAGTCCGTCGTCCAGGGCGGCGGCCGGTGCGCCGAATCCGTTGGTCATATGCGTCATGCGGTCCTGCTCCAGCGCCACCGGATCGACGCCGCGGGTCACCACCAGGTAGTCCCGCAGGACGACGCTGTGCCGCTGCTCCTCCGCGGTCCAGCGCCCCACCCAGGTCCCCCAGGCGCCGTCCTGGGAGAAGTTCTCCGCGATCTCACGGTGGTAGGACGGCAGATTGTCCTCGGTCAGCAGATTGGTGACCAACGCGGCCTTGGCCACGTCGCTGAGCCGGGATTGTCCGGGCTCCCAGTCGACGCCGTCCAGCATGGCGAAGTTGCGGCCCTCGTCCCAGGGCACGTAATCATGCGGATTCCAGTCTTTGGCCAGTTTCAGGTGCCGATTCACACACTCCCCGGCCACGGGTTCCAACTCGGTCAAGATCTCTCGCTGCGTCAATGCGCGCACACCGCACTCCTCGAACCGGTTCGGGGCCGCGTCGGTTCGCGGCCTGAATCGCCCACACCACCAGCACGGCCGGCGCATCGGTAGGGACGAACGTCCCGTCCGAGATCGGAAAAGGTAACCGCCGCATCGCCGCTATGCTCGAAGCATCGACGTACCGCGAAAACAGCCGCGCCAGCGCCGGTCCCGGGAGACCGTGGCGGTGGTGCTGGAGGCCGCCGCGCAGGTGTTCTCCCGGGAGGGACTGGCGGCGACCACCAATCGCATCGCCGACCGGGCCGGGGTCTCGATCGGGACGGTGTACCAGTACTTTCCGAACAAGCACGCCATCCTGCGCGCCCTGGCGCAGACACATGTCGCGGAGAGCGCGAGCCGACTGGACGCGGTGTTCCGGCGGCTGCGCGCCGAGCGGCCGCCCTTCCCCGAGACCCTGCACGCCATTCTCGACACGGTGGCCGACCTGCACCGCGATCGCCCGGCGCTGCACGGCCTGCTGCACCGGCTCGCCCCGCGGCTGCCGGAGGAGGTGACGGCACTGCGCGCGTTCGAGGACCATCTGGTCGGCGAGGTCGCCTACCACCTCGAACGGTGCGGGCGCGGCGGCGCGGACCCCGAACTGGCGGCGCGTACGCTGGTGCACGCGGTCGACGCGCATCTGCACCGAACCCTCACCCGGCACACGATCGACACCGATCAGCTGGTCGGCTTCGCCGTGCGATTGGTACCCGACCCGGTGGACGCCGCGAGCACGGCGCGCAGCGCGGACACGAGTTCGGTCAAGCCGGGTTCCTCGATCGAATAGTGGCCGCAGCCGGTGAGCAGCACCGCCTCGGTGGGCGCGGCGATCCGGCGCAGACCTTGACCGCCATAACTTTGCAGTGCAGAGTGAATAGATGAACTCTGCATCGCAAAGTAACCCGGATGCCGAGCACGCCCGGCAACTGGTGGACGATATGGAACACCTCACCCGACGCGGCTGGCGGCTGGCCGCACCCATGTGGTTTCCCATGCTGTGCGTCGCCGTCTCCACCCTCGCCTCGGTGCCGGTCGCGATCCTGCTCGACGGCTCGAACGCCATGGGCTGGTACTGGGTGGCCGTCTCGCTCGCCAGCGCGCTCGCCTGCGGCTGGTACTTCTCCACCCGCCGCGTACAGCTGCCGGACCTGCGGGGCGGCATCGTCCTGCTGGCCGGACTGGGGTTGCTGGTGTCCACCCAGCTGCTGGTCTGGTTCTATCGCGGCGAGTGGGCGTTGGTGGCCCCCTGGTTGGCCGTCGGCATCGGACTCGCGGTCTTCGCCGCGGCGCTGCGGTCGCTCACCACGGCCGCGGTCGCCCTGGCCGGGATCGCCGGGTCGGTCATCGTGGGCCTCACCGGGCCCGAGCACGGCTACGTGCTGCTCGCGCTGGTGGTGGGTGTCACCGCCGCGCTGGCGGCCATGGTGGAGCTGGTCCGCGCCGATTCCGGTACCGCCGCATGAGCGACCCGCACCCGTCGCTCGATCTCGACGATGTCGTGCACCAGCGCACCCGGCTCGGCATCCTGGCCCTGCTGCGCTCCGGGGTCGCCATGGAATTCGGTGTGCTGCGGGACAATCTGCGCCTCACCGACGGCAATCTGAACCGGCACCTGAAGGTGCTCGAACAGGCCGGGCTGATCGCGGGCAACCGGGTCACCGGTCGTGGCCGCCCCAAGACCTGGCTCACCATCACCGCCGCGGGCCGGGCCGCCCTGGACGCCGAGCTCGCCACGCTGCGCGCCCTCATCGAGGCCACCGAGCCGCCGGCGACCGAGCCCGAACAGGACGCGTCGTAAGCGCGTCCCGGCTGTTCTTCGCCACACGGCCACAGGCATGATCGGGGTATGAAGGTATTCCAGATCGGTGCGGCCGGGGGCGTCGGACGGCGGCTGGCGCGGCTGCTGACCGACCGCGGCGACGAGGTCAGCGGGATGTATCGCAATCCCGATCAGGTCGAGACCGTGCGGGAATCCGGTGCGACGCCGGTGCCGGGGGACCTCATCCACGATTCCGTCGACGAGCTGGCGGAGAAGATGGCCGGGCACGACGCCGTGGTGTTCTCGGCCGGGGCGCACGGCACCGGAATGGACCAGACCACCGCCATCGACGGCAAGGGCCTGGAGAAGGCCGCCGATGCCGCCGCACGGGCCGGAGTGTCGCGATTCGTGCTGGTGTCGGTGTTCCCGGAGGCGGGCCGCGATCGGGAGACCACCGCCGGTTTCGAGCACTACATGCGGACCAAGAAGATCGCCGACGCCTATCTGACCCGCACCGAACTGAACTGGCTCATCGTCCGGCCGGGCACCCTGATCGACTATCCCGGCACCGGCCGCGTCACCGCCGGGCTCGCCATCGAGTACGGCAGCGTGCGCCGTGACGACGTGGCCGCCTTCCTGGCGGCCGTCCTGCACGAACCACGCCTCGAACGGACGCTCATCGAGCTCACCGGGGGACAGACCCCGGTGGACGAGGCCGTCGCCCGGCTGGTGGCCGCGACGTCCTAGCGCCTCGGCCCACCCGGCCGCCGGGCGTCATTCCCGGTGCCCCGGCGGCTGGCCGAAGGCCGCCACCGCGGCATCGTCACCGTCCGGGTCCGCCGGTGCGAGCAGCAGGCGTTTGAGCACCTTGCCCGTATCCCCGCGCGGCAGACCGTCGAGAAACGCGACATCGCGCGGGACCGAGACCCGCCCGAGGCGGTGGCGCAGGTAGCGGCGCACCATCTCCGAATCCAGTCCGGCCCCGGCATTGCGCACCACGAACGCCGCCAGCCGCTGTCCGAAGTCCGGATCGGGCACGCCCACCACCGCGACCTCGTTGACCTGGGGCAGTTGTGCGAGCGCCTCCTCCACCGGACGCGGGAAGACGTTCTCCCCGCCGGAGATGATCATCTCGTCCTCGCGGCCCGCGATGAACAGCCGCCCGCTGACATCGAGATAGCCGAGATCGCCCGTGTCCAGCAACCCGTCGTTCTCCTCCGGCGGCACGGCATTGACGTAGCCGTCGAACAGCATCTGGTTGCCGACGAAGATACGGCCGGTGACGCCCATCGGCACCGGCCGCCGATCATCGCCCAGCACGGCGATCTTCGTGCCCAGCGGCGGCCGCCCCGCCGTCATCGGCGAGATGCGCAGATCCTCCGGCGTGGCGATGGTCGCCCACGACACCTCCGTCGAGCCGTAGATGTTGTAGAGGATGTCGCCGAAGGTGTCCAGGAAGCGCAGCACCGTCGAACCCGTCAGCGGCGCGCCGCAACTGGCCACGACGCGCAGGCTGGAGGTGTCGTAGCGGGCCCGCACCGCGACCGGGAGGTCCAGCATCCGCTGCGCCATGGTCGGCACCACCAGCAGGGTGGTGACCCGGTGCTCGGCGATGAGGCGCAGGGTGTCCTCCGCGTCGAACCGTGCGGGCAGCACCACGGTGGCCCGCAGCGCCGCGCCCAGTTGCAGTCCCGACAGCCCCCAAGTGTGGAACAGCGGGGCCGGTATGAGCATGGTGTCGTTCATGCGCAGCGGAATGCGCGAGAGCAGGGCCGCGAGCGCGCCGAATCCCCGCGCGTTCGGCCGCCGCGCCCCCTTGGGCGCGCCGGTCGTGCCGGAGGTGAGCACCACCAATCGGCCGGGCTGCGGCGGCTTGCGAAACCCCTTCGCCCCCAGGTCGATCAGATCGTCGATGGTGAGCCGCCCGGCCGTTGGCCGATCGCCGTCCGTCGTCACCCGGGGGATGCCCTCGTGCAGGTAGCCGACGAGCGATTCCAGCTCACCGTCGACGAACAGGGCCGATAGCCGGTCGCGCTGCACGATCTCCTCGATCCGCCGCGCCGACAGTCCGGCATTGAGCAGCACCGCGTCCACGCCGAGTTTCCCGGCGGCGACCATGGTTTCGACCATTCCCGCGTGATTGCGCGCGAGCAGCCCGAGCGCGTCGCCGAAGCGCAGCCCGAGCGCGCCCATGGCGTGGGCCAAGGCGTCACTGCGCCGGTCGATCTCGGCGTAGGTGCGGCTTCCCCGCGCGTCCACCACGGCGACGCGGTGCGGCGCGCGGGCGGCTCCGGCGGCATACGCGCCCGCGAGATTGAACCCCCAGCGCGCCAGACCGCGCAGTTGCCGGACCACCACATCGGGACGGCTCGGGCCGACCACCCCGGTCCCGAGCATCTGCCGGGCCACCCCGACCGCACGCCGTACCCGCGAGTCCTCACCGTTGACCGCGACCGAGGTCGCCTTGCCCCGCACGATATCGGCGGCGCGCTCCAACCCGGTTCGAATCCAGCGCGCCACCGCGGATTTCGGCAGTTCGGCCAGCCGGGGATGCAGCCGCCCGACGCCGAAGCAGGTCACCGTCACCCGGGTGTGCGCGTCGTCGCCGACCATCCGCACCGTCACGAAACTGCCGCGACCGGGACACTGCAACTCCAGGCCCTGCCCCGCCCGGCCCGCGCGCACCCGCACCTCGAGGATGTCGATGCCGGTGGCCGGGGTGCCGACGCGGAAGAGCACCAGTGGACTTCCCTCCACCACGCCCACCTGTTCGCACGCGCCGATCCCGGGGTAGACGCGCGGATAGGTCTCGGGTTCGAGCAGCAGCGCCCACAGCGCATGCCTCGGAATCGCTATCTCAGCGGCCGCATCGAAGACATCGGTCACCACCGCAGCGCCACTCCTTACCGGGCCCGCGCACACCAATCCGGTCGGGATCGCTCCGTTCTACCGACCCGCGCGGGCTACCGAGAGCGGAACGCACCGGTTCCCGGTCTATTCACCAGCGGCAACCGGATCGCTTGTGACCGAGCACAATCGGGACCGGACGGGGATCAGCATCACCGGAACGGCCGCCGCGCCCACCGCCGCGCGCACGGTACGGGCGTGATCGGGCGCCGGCCGCCGCGACCAGCCGAGGACGACCAGATCGGCTTCCCGGGCCGCCACCTCGACCACGTGTTCGCCGGGTTCGCCGCTGCACAGGGTGATCTCGGGGCACGGATGCGGTACGAAGGGGAAGCGGAACCGCGCCCGGAATTCGGCCTCCCACGCTTCGCGGGCGTGCGCGGGCTGATCCCAGCATGCCGGTACGGTGCGTGCGTCGAACACGTGCAGTAGGACGAGTTCGATTCCGGCGGTGTGGAACAGCCGGGCGGTCTCCGACACCGCCCGCGCCGCCTCCTCGGTGCCGTCGAGCGGCAGCAGCACGCGTTCGACGGCGCCGGGTGTCCCCCCGGGCCGCGCCGTCACCACCGCGGGCACCAGGACCAGCGGATCGCCCGCGTGCGCGAGCAGCCACCAGACGCCGTCGTGGAAGCCGACGACGCCCATCAGCACGTCGGGATCGTCCAGGGCGGCGAGGAATTCGGCATCCGTGGCGTCCTTCGGCGTGCACCGCGTTCCCAGCCGCAGGGGCCGGGCCAGACCCGCCGCGATCATCTCCGTGGCGGGTGCGGGCCGGACCAGGAGGTCGGTCATGGGTTCTCCTCATCGGTGGGCCACCAGGCCGCGCCGACGACGGGGTGTGCGGCGCCGTCGCCGACCGCCACGGTCACCGGGCCGTCACTGTGCACGCCGACGCCGGTGTGGGTGATGTCGAGCCGAATGCGGCGGCCCAGGCAGTGGAAGGCCAGCCGCAGTCGCGGCCAGCGATCCGGCAGCACCGGCCGCACCCGCAGGACGCCGTCGCGCACCCGGATTCCGGCGAAGCCGGTGAGCATGGCCTGCCAGACGCCGGCCACCGTGGCCATGTGCAGCCCGGCCGCGGTGCTGCCGGTGCGATCGTCGAGATCGAGCCGCAGGGCCGCGCGCAGCATCTCCAGCGCGGCGTCGGCGCGCCCGGCGCGCGCCAGCAGCGCGGCCATGGTGGCGGGTGACAGGGAGGAGCCGTGCGCGGTGCGCGGACCGTAGAAATCGAGGTTGACCGGCAGTGAACCGGGTGTGGTCTCCTCGGGCACCAGATGGTGCAGCATCAGCACATCGGGCTGTTTGATCAGTTGCGAGCCGGTCACCCGGCGCTGGCCGAGCAATACGTCCACCGCCGTCGGCGGCCGAGCGCCGATATCGGCCATGGTGAGCGGTTCCAGCTCGAAGTATCCGGCGAACTGCTCGTAGCGGCCGTCCGGGTGCCCCTGGTCCACAATGCGCTCGGCCAGCTCCCGCCAGCGCGCGAATTCCGCCGCCTCCTCGGCGTTGCGGGGATGCAGGCGGGCGGCGCGGAGCAGATTCCAGCGGGCCATGACATTGGTGAAGGCATTGTCGTCCACCGTCTCGTGGTACTCGTCCGGGCCGATCACGCGGTCGATGTGGCCGCGACCGTCCGCGTCCATCCGTACCCGCGCGGCCCAGTAGGCGGCGGTCTCGGTGAGCAGCTCGCGCGCGGTGGTGTGCGCGAACTCGGGACGCCCGCACCATTCGGCGAAATGGTCCACCGCCCATGCCACATCGGCGGTGATGTGCTCCTCCAGGTCGCCGGTGAGAATGGGAACCTCGGTGCCGCCGAGGAATCCGCTGCGCGGGGTGACGTCGAAGCCGTCGGCGGCGGATTCCCAGGGGAAGCGCGCCCCCGCGCGGCCGTCGGCGCGGGCGCGGGCACGCGCGCCCGGCAGCCGCCGCAGCCGGTAGGCGATCATGGCCTCCGCGGCGGCGGGATCGATACTCGCCATGGCGGGCAGCACGAACGCGTCCGCGTCCCAGAACACGTGGCCGCGATAGCCGGAGCCGGAGATGCCGCGCGCGCCGACCGCGGATTCGCCGTGTGCGCCCGCGTTGTTCCAGAGCTGGAAGAGCGCGAACCGCACCCCCAGCTCGACCTCCGGATCGTCGGGCACGTCGATGCCGACGGCGGACCAGCGCCGCGCCCATACGCGGCGGTGGGCCGCGAGCAGGTCGTCCACCCCCGCCTCCCAGGCGTGGCGCAGCTCGCGCAGTGCCCGGCTCGCTCCGCCGTCGGCGGCGGTGGCGCAGGCGGTGATGCGATCCAGGCGTGCGGTGCCGCCGTGCGCTGCCAGCCGCTGGGAGGCCGCCGCGGCGATCTCGCCGCCGGTCTCATCGGATTCGACTCGCAAACAACGCGTTTCGGCACCCGGATGCGGGGAGACCGCAGCCAGTTCGGTGTGCCGTACCCCGAATTCGGGCGGCGGTGGATGCAGCGGTGGGCCGGGATCCAGCCGTCCGGCGTCCGCCTCGGCGCGCAGCACGAGCAGGCCGGGCCGGTCGGCACAGGCGAAACGGAGGCTGCGAAAGTCTTGCCCCCCTTCGGTTTCGATATGGTGCACGACTCCGGAATACAGATCGAGATATCGCCGACCGCCCGCTATCGGAGGCTCGATGCCGACGACGGTCCAGCGCGGCCCCTCCAGCAGATGTTGTTCCGGACCGGTTCCCGCGTACACCCCCTGGGCGAGCACGCCGGGTGCCGCGTCGACGTCGGCGTCTTCCGGGGCCCCGCGCGCGGCGATCCCCCGTTCCGCGACGGTGAAGACCGCCGCATCGGCGACCTCCGGGCGGCTCGCCCGCTGCGGTACCGTCCATCGCCGCGGATCGTGCGCGCGCTCGACGGCATCGTCGTCGGGTGTCGCGTCCGGAGCTATATCGAACAACCCCATTGTCGTTCATCTCCCTCGTCTTTCCTGCCCTGAGCGGGCCATACCTCTACGATCCGCCACGCGCGAGCCCGGTGCCACCCCCGGTTACGACAGTGCGCGGTAGCTGCCGCGGGTGGCCAGGGGACGATACGTGGGTCGATGCGTCCGCCGATCGATGAACGGCGTGGCATCGCAGAACCGCTGCGGCAGTGACGGGTTGGCGGAGCACTTCGCCGCGGCGGGCTTGCTGGGCGGTCGCTCCGCAATCCGGCGCGACGGCATGGTATACGGATCCCGAAGCGTGCTGAACTGAATTGCCAAGCAGCACAGCGCAATCAATGCCCCGACCAGCCATGCCATGGCACCGGAGTATCCGATCTGCTTGAACCACATCGCAATTCCGGCGGACAATACAGCGCCGACCGGGGCGGCAGCGCTCCACACCAGTCGGGCGGGGACGGCCCGCGCGGCGAGCACACAGCCCAGTCCCAGCCACCACGGGGGGCAGAGCGCGACCGCGCCCATGCCGTGCAGCGGTGCGGTGAACAGCTGGAGTGTGCCGGGATCCGAATGTCGCAACCAGCCGTCCACCACCGCGTTCGCGATCGAATAGGGTACGGCGACCGACAGCGCGGCGATCGCGATCCGACTGGTCCAGACCTTCGAATCCATGGATGCTCCTCTGGCAGGGGGACGCGCCGGGACGAACGCCGACGTCCGCCCCGACCGGCTGGGCGGTCGCGGTACCGACCGTCTCCTCAGCTCTATCGCCCCCGCCGCCGCGAATGTTGCCTCTCGGTTGCCAGGCGCCGATGTGTCGTCCGCCACCGGCCGTGGCGCACCCGCGCCAACCGTCCTCTCCCCCATGGCCCGCGCCCCGCCCCGGGGTTAGTGTCGGAGCATGGTGCGTACCGCTCCGGCCGCGGCGAGTCCCGACGAACCGGATCACGCCACGTCCGCCACCCGCCCCCATCTGGGCGTCGTCCCCGGCACCCCCGATCCGGGCGACCTGGACGCCGACCGTTTCACCCATCTGGTGTTCACCGCGGCGGACGCACGGCGTCTGCCCGCCTCCGCGCGCCACCGCGTCGCGGCCTACATCCATCTCCAGCTGGCCACCCTGGAGGAGTTCGGCGAAGTCGCCGACTCCGCCGGGCCATGACCCGAAACCACCACCGCGACCGGCGATTTCGCCCCGGATGGCACGGTCGCGGCAATTCGGTTGGTGCACGGCACCCGCGTTGTTAGGGTGTGCGACGTGAATTCCCCGGAGGCGTCCAGACGATAGCCGACCGGCCCACGGGTCGGTCGGCGTGGCGAACGCAGGTCCCCCCGGTCCGTGAGCGACCGGCGACCAGGGCTGCGTCGCGACGCCGGATGTGTTGTTCCACAACCATCTCGGGCGCCGTCCGCACGACCGCGCCCCACATACGGGGAGTCTTCTCTCATGCCCTTCGTGGTGTACGTTCTCGCGGCCGCGGTCTTCGCGCAGGGAACGTCGGAATTCATGCTGTCGGGGCTGTTGTCCCGGATCGCGCCGGACATCGGGGTATCGCTCGGCACCGCCGGGCTGCTCACCTCGTTGTTCGCCGCGGGAATGGTGCTCGGCGCGCCCGCCATGGCGATGGTGGCGAGCCGCCTTCCGGTCGGGATCGCGGTCACCGCATTTCTCGGCCTGTTCGGCGCGGTCCACGTGATCGGCGCGGTGACAACGGATTTCGGGATACTGTTGGCGACTCGGGTGGTCGCCGCGATCGCGAATGCCGGATTCCTGGCGATCGTGCTGGCCGCGCTGCCGCGCTGGGTCGGTCCGGCGCTGGTGGGTCGCGCCACCGCGGTCGTGGTGGCGGGGGTGACGGTGGCCTGCATTGTCGGGGTACCCGCGGGGACGGTGCTCGGACAGCTGTGGGGATGGCGGTGCGCCTTCTGGGCCGTCGCCGCCGTCAGCGCACTGCTGCTGGTGCCGGTGTGGGCGCTCGTCCCGCGCGGCGGCGACCGGTCGGCCGCACCGGGTCCGGCGCTGCGACGCGAATGGGCGGTGCTCGCCGACCACCGGGTGATCCGCGCCGTGGCGATCGCGATCCTGGTCAATGCCGCGACCTTCGCCGCCTTCACCTATCTCGGCACCATCGCCGCCGATCTCGGTGCGGGCCCGCGCTGGGTGCCGGTGGTGCTGGCGCTCTTCGGTATCGGCTCCTTCGCCGGGGTGACGCTCGCGGGGCGGTACGGCGACCGGTACCGCGACCGGATCGTCACCGGCGGCACCGGCGCGCTCATCGCCGTCTGGGCGCTCACCGCCCTGACCGCGCATACGCTCGCCGGGCTGGCGGTCATGGCGACGGTGGCGGGCGCGCTCGCCTTCGGCGTCGGATCGACGCTCATCGCCACGATCGTGGGGACGGCCGCACCGGCCGCGCCCCGGATCGCGGGCGCGGTGGCGACCACCGCCTTCAATATCGGCGCGGTGCTCGGTCCGGTGGCCGCCGGAATGCTGGTGGATGCCACGGGGCGGCCGGCGGCGGCGCTGTGGTGCGGCGCGCTGCTCGTCACCGTCGCCACGGCCGCGCTCGCCCTGGGCCGTCGCGTCGCCGTCCCGGAGGTGCCCACCGCGGCCCGCTGAGGCGGTCTGCGTCAGCTCCTCGGCGCGGCAAGGTCTCTCAGGTAGGCGCGCACGGCGGCCTCGATGCGCGCGGCATCGGTGGGGGTGACCAGTTCGTGCAGGGCGATGCCGTCGATGTACGCGTGCAGGCGCGCGGCCTCGGTCTCGGGGTCGCGCGTGGCGTGCAGGTGTCCGGTCGCGGCGAGGTCGGCACACAGCTGGCCGCAGAGGTCGGCGATGGCGCGCTGGGACCGCTCGGCGAGTTCGGCGAGGCGCGGATGGGCCGGTGATTCGGCGATGAGCGCGACATTGACGCGCATCTCGGTGCGGCGCCGGTCGTCGGCGGGCAGCAGTTCGAGCAGCATCGCCGTGACCATGTCCAGGGGGTCGGCGATTCCCGCGTGGTCGCGCACCCGCCGCTCCACGGTGGTGTGGACCAGTTGCATGGAGTAGGCGAGCAGATCGGCCTTGGTGGGGAAGCTGTGCCGCAGTGATCCGAGCACGATGCCCGCCTCCGCGGCAACGGTGCGCAGGGAGACGGCGCTGACGCCGCTGTCGACGATGAGTCGCCAGACGGCGGCGGCGACCTCGGCTCTGCGCTGGTCCTGGTCGATGGTCTTCGGCACGGCTTCGATATTAGCTCAACTGTGCTAGATTGAAGGTCTGTTCTAGCACAGTTGAGCTAATACGAGGGGTCGTGCGATGTTCGAACTACTGGGGGAGCACCCCATCGCCGGGGTCATCCTGGCCTGCGAAGTGGGCCTGTGGGTGCTGCTCGGACTGGGCCTGGCGCTGCGCTACCTCGCGCGCCTGCGGCGGCTGAGCACCGCCGTGCTGCTCGGCATTCCACTGCTGGACGTGGTACTGGTGATCGCGACCGCCGTCGACCTGCACCGCGGCGCGGTCGCCGACGCCACCCACGGGCTGGCCGGCGTCTACCTCGGCTTCTCGGTCGCCTTCGGCCCGACCCTGGTGCGCTGGGCCGACGCCCGCTTCGCCCACCGCTTCGCGGGCGGCCCGCCGCCGGTGCGGGCGCCCAAATCCGGCCCGGGCCGCCGTCGCCACCTCTGGCAGGAGTGGCTGCGGGTGGTGAACGCCGCGACCATCAGCTCCGCGACCCTGGGGCTCCTCGTCCTGTTCATCGCCTCGCCGGAGCAGGATCAGACCCTCATGTGGTGGATCGGCCGCGTATGGGTGGTCGCCGGCCTGTGGTTCGTCTTCGGCCCCCTCTGGGAATCCGGGCGCGGCGGCGAGAAGACGACCGACAAGGACCGGATCGACATCGGAGCCTGAACGCGCGGGCGCTAGCTGTGAATAGCGGTCCGCTATCGAGTCGCGGAGATCAACCGGCATCCGACGGGTGGCTACGGATCGGCAACCCACGACCGTCCCGGCCTGCGAAGAAAGCGGGCGACTGAGCACGGCCGGGCAACCTGTGGTCTGATATGTCCCCGAATGCCCCCAGAATCGATGTCTTCCCGGTCACTCACGGCCGGGTCCGTCGGTATCTACACACCACGGGCTCGACGCGAGAGGATTGCAGTACTCGAATGGACAGGGTTCGTCGCACCGTTCGAGAACGCAGCCGCCGCCGCTCGGGCAGTCCGCTGTTCGTGCAACTGCTCACCAGCGCGATCGAGAGCGCCTCGGATTCCATTGCCATCAGCTATGACCCGACCGGGGAGACCGGCGCGCGGCGCGAGATCAGCTATCTGGAGCTGGACGCGTCGTCGTCGCGACTGGCGCGGGAGCTGATCGCCCGGGGCGTGGGACCCGGCGACGTCGTCGCTATCGGATTCACCCGCTCGATCGAATCGGTGCTCGCGGTCTGGGCCGTCGCCAAGACCGGCGCCGCGTACGTGCCGGTGGACCCGGCGCTGCCGCCGGAGCGCGCCGCGTTCATCGTCGCGGACTCGGGCGCGGTGCTCGGCGTCACCGGGACGCGCCCGGCCGGGTCGGACGGCTCGATCGACTGGCTCGAACTCGATGATCCGGCGCAGCGGGAGCGGATCGCACGGCGGCCCGCGCATCCGGTGTCCTACGTGGACCGGGTGCGCACCCTCACCGAGCGGCATCCGGCCTATGTCATCTACACCTCGGGCTCCACCGGTCGCCCGAAGGGCGTCGTGGTGACGCACACCGGTCTCGCGCCGCTGGTGGCGGCCGCGCGCGAACGCTATCGCGTCGACGCGTGCTCCCGGGTGCTGCACGTCTGCTCGCCGAATTTCGATGTCTCCGTGCTGGAATTGCTGCTCGCGTTCAGCACGGGCGCGACCCTGGTGATCGCGCCGCCGACCGCCGTCGGCGGCGATGACCTCGCCCGGCTGCTGCGGAGCGCGCGGGTGACCCACATGCTCATCACTCCGGCGGCGCTGGAGACGGTCGATCCGGCCGGGCTGGACGAGTTGCGGGTCGTGGTGGTGGCGGGTGACGCGTTCGGGCCGAACCTGGTGCGGCGGTGGGCGACCGGGCGATCGTTCTGCAACGGTTACGGCCCCACCGAGGCGACGGTGCTCGCGACCGGTAGCGAGGCGCTGACCGCGGACGAGACCGTCACCATCGGCACCGCCCTGCCGGGTATCGGTGCGGCGGTGCTGGATTCGCGGCTGCGACCGGTGCCCGCCGACGTGGTCGGTGAGCTCTACCTGTCCGGCCCCGCGCTGGCGCAGGGGTATCTCGGACGGCCGGGACTGACGGCCGAGCGGTTCGTGGCCGGACCGTTCGCCGGGACCGGCGCACGGATGTACCGCACCGGAGATCTGGTGCGCCGCCGCGCGGACGGCGCGCTCGAGTACGTGGGCCGCTCGGATTTCCAGGTGAAGATCCGCGGCTTCCGGATCGAACTCGGCGAGATCGACGCCGCGCTCACCGCGCACCCCGATATCGACTTCGCGACCACGCTGGGCACCCGCGCCCCGTCGGGTGCGACGGTGCTGGTGTCGTATGTGCTGGCGCGCGACGGCGTCGCCGTGGACACCGCTGAACTCACCGCCTTCGTGGGCGCCTCGCTGCCGGGCCACATGGTGCCGTCGGCCATTGTCACGCTCGACGCGATCCCATTGAACTCCAACGGGAAGCTGGATCGGCGGGCGCTGCCGGAGCCGGTCTTCGAGACGACGGTGTCCCGAGATCCGGTGGGACCGATGGAAACCCGCATCGCCGAACTGTTCACCCGGGTGCTCGGGGTGCGGGTCGGCGCGGAGGACTCGTTCTTCGCCGTCGGCGGTGACAGCATCCTGTCGATCCAGCTGGTGTCACGGGCACGCGCGGCCGGGATCGTCTTCACGCCGCGCGATGTGTTCGAACACCGCACGGTCGCCGCCCTGGCACGGGTCGCGGTGGACGGCGCCGACGCGGTGCCGACGCTCGCGGAGCTGCCCGGCGGCGGGGTCGGCGAGCTGCCGCTGACCCCCGTGCTCGCGGCGCATCTGGCCGACGGGCACTCGTACCGGCGGTTCACCCAGCAGTTGGTGCTCGCCCTGCCCGAACGGGTCGACCGGGCCGGTCTGGTCGCCGTGCTGACGGCCGTGGTGGACCACCACGACATGCTGCGCGCCCGGGTGCGGCGCGTGGACGGCCGCTGGGAGCTGCGCGCACTCCCGCCCGGCGCGGTGGATGTCGGCGACCTGATCACCCGCGTCGAGGCGCCCGCGGCTCGCACGGCCGAGGAGCTGGGCGAGATCGCCGGTGCCGCACTGGACTCCGCGCTCGACCAACTGGACCCGGCGGCCGGTCGGATGATCGCCTGCGTCTGGCTGACTCGCCCGGACGGCCGGGACGCGCTCGTTCTCGCCGCCAATCACTATGTGATCGACGGTGTTTCGTGGCGCATCCTGATCTCGGATCTGGTCGCCGCCTGGGGGCGCTACGCCGCGGGCGAGCCGATCACCCTGCCCGCCGTCGGCACCTCCTTCCGGCGCTGGGCGCACGGGCTGTCCGAGGTCGCGGCCGACCGTGCCGACGAACTGGACCACTGGCGGCGAACGCTGGCGGTCGCCGATCCCCCGCTGGGCGCGCGACCGCTGGACCCGAGCGTCGACACCGCCGCGACCGTCCGGCAGTTCAGCGTCGAACTGCCGCCCGCCGTCACCCACGCGGTGCTGACCGAACTGCGCACCCTGTACCGGGGCGGCGTCGACGACGGCCTCTTGGCGGCGCTGGCGCTGGCGGTGCGGACCTGGCGAGCCCGGCGTGGAGTCGACAGCGCGGCCACCCGTATCCGGCTGGAGGGACACGGCCGCGAGGAGCAGGTGGTGCCCGGCGCCGATCTGACGCGCACGGTCGGCTGGTTCACGAGTATGTATCCGGTGGCGCTGGATCTGTCCGGCATCGACACCGAATCCGCCTGGCAGGGCGGGGCCGCGACCGCCGCACTGCTGAAGGCGGTGAAGGAACAGCTGATCGCGGTGCCCGACCACGGCATCGGTTTCGGCATGCTGCGGTATCTCGACGCGGACGCCGGAACACGACTCGCCGGTGAGCTGGGCCAGATCGGATTCAACTATCTCGGCCGTGTCGCCGCGGGCGATATCCCCGATGCCCTGGCCGACGGCGGCTGGCTGCCCACCGCCGACTGGGGTGAGCCGCGCGCGCGGCAGGATCCGGCCATGCCCGCACCCGCGGTGGTGGATGTCAACGCGCTGGTGACCGAGGGCGAGACCGGTGCGCGCCTGTCCGCGTCGTTCGCCTACGCCGCGGAGATCCTGGACGAGGCGTCCGTGCGCGAGCTGGCGGCGGACTGGGTGGCGGCGCTGACCGTCCTCGCCGAGCATGTGCACGATCCGGCGGCCGGTGGCCTGACCCCGGCCGACGTCCCGCTGGTGCGGGTCTGCCAGGGCGAGCTCGAGGGCTGGCGGACGGACTATCCGGGACTGGTGGATGTGCTGCCGCTGTCCCCGCTCCAGCTCGGACTGCTGTTCCTCACCCAGCTGTCCGAGGCCGAGGCCGACCCGTACCTGCTCCAGTGGGCCATGGAACTGTCCGGCGCGGTCGATCTGGAGCGGCTGCGGCGGGCCGCGCAGGGCATGCTCGACCGGCACGCCGTGCTGCGCACCGCCTTCGTCACCACGGCCGACGGCACCCCGGTGCAGCTGGTGGCCGAGGGTGTGCCGGTGCCGTGGGATGTGCTCGACGGTCCCGACACCGATCCGGCGGCGCTGTTGTCGGCCGAACAGCGCCGCGGATTCGATCTCGCCGTACCCCCGCTGCTGCGATTCACGGTGTACCGCACCGATTCCGGGCGTACCCACCTGGTGCTGACCGCGCACCACCTGCTGCTGGACGGCTGGTCCATGCCGCTGCTCATGAAGGAACTGCTGATCTCCTATGCGGCGCACGGCGATTCGGCCGTGCTGCCGCCGGTCCGCCCGTATCGCGACTATCTCGCGTGGCTGGCGCGCCGCGACCGGGACGCCGCCGCGCAGGCGTGGCGCACCGCGCTGGAAGGCGTGTCGCCGACCCTGGTGAGCGCCGTCCTCACCGACCCCGCGGACCCGGACGCCGGACACGGGGTGCGCGTCGCCGACCTGGCCGACACCGAGACCGCGGGACTGCTCGAGTTCGCCGCCGCCGCCGAGGTCACCGTGAACACCGTGGTCCAAGCGGCCTGGGGACTGGTGCTGGCGAGCTGCGTGGGACGCGACGACGTGGTCTTCGGCGCGGTGGTGTCCGGACGGCCGCCGCAGCTCGACGGCGTCGACGATATGGTCGGCCTGTTCGCGAACACCATTCCGGTGCGGGTGCGCTTCGACGCCGACGAACCGGTGCGGGTGCTGCTGACCAGGCTCCAGCACGAACAGGTCGCGCTGCTCGACGCACATCACCTGGGCCTGACCGAGATTCAGCGCGCCGCGGGTACCGGCGAGCTGTTCGACTCCCTGCTGGCCTTCGAGTCCTATCCGGTGGACGCCGACGGACTGCGGCAGGCGTACGGCACCATCGACGGCCTGGAGATCGACGGACTCCGGGCGGTGAACTTCACGCACTATCCGGTGGCCGTCGAGGTCGAGGTGGGAGCGCGGGTGCGCATCGCCGTGCAGCACCGCCGCGATACGGTCACGGCCGGGTGCGCGCAGGCGCTGGCGGACCGATTGCGGTCGCTGATCGGGGAATTCGTGGCCGCGCCCGAGCGCACGCCCGCACAACTGGCGGCGCGCCTCGACGCCCGCGGCGATGTGATCGCCCATGCCCGGTACTGGCGTTCGGCGCTCGCGGAACTGCCCGACGAGTTGAATCTGCCGGTGGATCGGCCGCGTACCGCCGCGGGGACCACCACCGTCGAACGGCTCGACATCGAACTCGACACCGAATCGCGGCGGCTGCTGGCGGATTTCGCGCGGTCCCGCGGTCTGACCGGGTTCGCGGTCGTGCACGCGGCCTTCGCGGCGCTGCTCGCCCGGCTCTCGGGTGGTACCGATATCGCCATCGGCGCGCCTGTCGCCGCGAACACGGACGATATCGTGATGCTGCGAACCGCCGTGCTCGGCGACGACGGTTTCGACCAGCTCGTCGCCCACGCCGACGACATTGCGCGACAGGGGTTCACGCACGCCGACCTGCCCTTCGACGGCCCCGTGCAGACCGTGGTGTCCGCCGGGCCCACGCTCCCCCACCGCTCCTACGAGCTGGCGCTGCGACTGCACGCGGACGGGCGCACCGTGGAATTCGGTTACGCGCCGGAGCTGTTCGACCGGCGCACCGTCGAGGTGTTCGCGCGGCGTTTCGAGCGCCTGCTCCGCGCCGCGCTGCGCGAGCCGCGGCGACCGGTCGGCGATCTGCCGCTGCTCGCGGCCGACGAGCTGGCCGTGCTGACCGCGGTGACCCCCGACGCCGTGATGGCCACCGGGCTGCTGCCGGACCTGTTGACGCGCGGGCGCGCACTGGGCGCGGACCGGGTGGCGGTGCGCTACCGGGGTCGCTCCGTCGGTTACGGCGAACTCGACGCCGCCGGTTCCCGACTGGCGCGGCTGCTCATCGACCGGGGCGTCGGTCCGGAGCAGCTGGTCGCCGTGGCGCTGCCGCGCTGTTACGAGATGGTGCTGGCCGTGCTCGCGGTCGCCAAGGCCGGTGGCGCGCACGTCCCGGTGGACCCGGCCCATCCGACCGAGCGCATGCGGCATATGGTGACCGATTCCGGTGCGGCACTGGGCATTGCCACCCGCGAATACGCCGACCGCGTGCCCGGCGATATCCCCTGGCTGTTCCTCGACGATCCGGACACCGAGCGGGACTGCGCGGCGCGGTCCGGCGCGGAGGTCTCGGACGCCGATCGCCGTGCGCCGCTGCGCATGCACAACCCCGCCTACGTCATCTACACGTCGGGTTCCACGGGCCTGCCCAAGGGCGTCACCGTCACCCACACCGGCCTGGGCGGTCTGCTCGACGAGGCGGTGCGGCGCTACGCGCTGCGGCCGCACCACCGCTTCCTGCACATCTGCTCACCGAGTTTCGATCCGTCGGTGCTGGAGTGGCTGTGCGCGCTCTCGGTGGGCGCGACGCTGGTCATCACGCCGCCGGAGATCATCGGCGGCACCGAGCTGGCCGAGCTGCTGCGGGCCGAGGCGGTCACCCACGCCATCATCACCCCCGCCGTCCTCGGCACCGTCGATCCGGCCGGACTGGACGCGCTGGCGGTGCTGTCGGTGGGCGGCGATGTGACGACCCCGGAGCTGCTGGCCCGCTGGCAGCCGGGGCGGCGCTACCTGAACGGCTACGGCCCGACCGAGACCACCATCATCTCCTCCTACGCGGAACTGGAACCGGGACAGCGCATTACGGTCGGCGTGCCGGTGCACGGCATGTCCGCGCTGGTCCTCGACGCCCGCCTGCGGCCCGTCCCGCCGGGCGTCGCGGGTGAGCTGTATCTGGCGGGCGGTGGCCTGGCCCGCGGCTACCGGAACCGGCCCGGGGCGACCGCCGCGCGCTTCCTCGCCGATCCGTGGGGCGAACCGGGCGCGCGCATGTACCGCACCGGTGACGTGGTGCGCTGGTACGCCGCACCGCACGAACGCGGCGGGGACGCGGCGGATGCCGCGATGCGCTGGCAGCTCGAGTACGTCGGCCGCACCGACACCCAGGTCAAGGTGCGCGGCTTCCGGGTGGAACTCGGTGAGATCGACGCGGTGCTGACCGAACACGCCGATGTCGACTTCGCGGTCACCCTGGGCCGGACGCTGCCGTCGGGAGCCACCGCGCTGGTGTCGTATGTGCGCGCGGCGCCGGGCCGTGCGGTCGACACCGCCGCCCTCACCGCGTATGCCGCCGACATCCTGCCCGCGCATATGGTGCCCGCCGCGGTGCTGGTGATCGACGAGGTGCCGCTGACCACCAACGGCAAACTCGACCACCGCGCACTGCCGGAACCGGTGTTCGCGACCGCGGTGACGCGCGCGCCCCGGGGACCGGTCGAGACCCGGCTGGCCGAACTGTTCGCCCAGGTGCTCGGCGTCGCGTCGGTCGGGGTGGACGAGTCGTTCTTCGCCGTCGGCGGCGACAGCATCATGTCCATCCAGCTGGTGTCCCGGGCCAAGGCGGCGGGCATCGTCTTCACCGCCCGGGACGTGTTCGAACAGCGCACCGTCGCCGCCCTGGCCCGGGTGGCGAGCGTGGGATGCGATGCGGGCCGACCGGTGCTGACGGAGCTGCCCGGCGGCGGCGTCGGTGAGATTCCGCTGACGCCGGTGCTCGCGGAATTCCTCGCCACCGGCTCCGCCGACCGATTCGCGCAGACCATGGTGCTGGCGCTGCCGGAGGGCGTCGACCGCGCCGGACTGGCCGCCACGCTGGGCGCGGTGCTGGACCGACACGAGATCCTGCGCTCTCGGGTGTGGCGGGACGCGGACCGCTGGCGCTTCGAGACACTGCCCCGATCGGCGGTCGACGCCGACACGCTGATCACGGACACGGTGGTGCCCGCGGATGTCGAGCGCGCGGAACTCGCCCGGATCGGCGCTGCCGCCGTCGATTCCGCCCTGGCCGCCCTGTCCCCCGCCACCGGCCGGATGCTCGCCTGGGTGTGGCTGCGCCGCCCCGACGCCCCCGACGTGCTCGTCATCGCCGCGCACCACTATGTGATCGACGGAGTGTCGTGGCGCATCCTCATTCCGGATCTGGCCACGGCCTGGGCGCAGCGGGCGGCCGGACGGCCGATCGCGCTGCCACCGACCGGTACGTCGTTCCGGCGCTGGGCACACGGCCTGGTGGACGCGGCTCGCGACCGCGTCGGCGATATCGACTACTGGCGACAGGTGCTGACCACCCCGGATCCGCCGCTGGGCGCACGGGCGCTCGATCGCACCCTCGACACCCACGCGACGCTGCGGTCGGTCACGGTACCGGTACCGGTGGAGGTCACCGAGGCGATCCTGACCACCCTGCCCGCCCGCTACCGCGGCGGCGTCAACGACGGACTGCTGGCGGCGCTGGCCATGGCGGTGCGCGCCTGGCGGTCCCGGCGCGGCATCCAGGCCCCGGTCACCCGCGTCCGGCTGGAGGGGCACGGCCGCGAGGAAACCGTGGTGCCGGGCGCGGACCTGACCCGCACCCTGGGCTGGTTCACCAGCGTGCACCCGGTGGCGATCGACCTCACCGGACTCCCGGACACCGACCCGGGCGCGGTGCTCAAATCCGTCAAGGAGCAGCTGCTCGCGGTGCCCGACAGGGGGGTGGGCTTCGGCCTGCTGCGCCATCTCGAACCCGCCGCCGCCGACCGGCTCACCGGCGATATCGGCCAGCTCGGGTTCAACTATCTCGGCCGCACGGGTGTACCCGCCGACGCCGTCGCGCACGAGTGGATGCCGACCGCCGCACTGGGCGACCTCGAGGTCGAATACGATCCCACCCTGCCGCTCGGCACCGTCGTCGACATCAACGCGATCACCGCCGAGACGCCCGACGGCCCCCGGCTCGAACTCGCATTCGGCTACGCGAGCGGCATTCTCGACGAGGCCGCGGTGACCGAGCTGGCCGCCGATTTCACCGCCGCGCTCAGCACGCTGGCCGATCACGTGCGCGATCCGGCGGCCGGTGGGCTCACCCCGGCCGATGTGCCGCTGGTACGCGTGTCCCAGGGCGAGTTGGATCGTTGGCACGCCGACTATCCGGGCCTGTCGGAGGTATTGCCGCTGGCGCCGCTCCAGGGTTCGCTGCGGGTGCTCATGGAGTTGCTCGACGGCTCCGTGGACGCCTACATCATCCAGCTCGCCGTACGCCTCACCGGAGAGCTGGACACGCCGCGTCTGCGCCGCGCGGCGCGCGCCCTGCTGGACCGGCACGCGAATCTGCGCTCCGCCTTCGTCGCCGCCGCGGACGGCACCCCGGTACAGGTGGTGGTGGACGGTCTGGAGGTGCCGCTGCGGGTGGTCGAGGGCGTCGCCGAGGCCGAGCTGCCGGAGCTGATCGCCGCCGAGCAGCGCCGCGGTTTCGACCCCGCGGTCGCACCGCTGCTGCGGTTCACGGTGTACGCCACCGCTTCCGGGACGCGGCATCTGGTGCTCACCGGCCATCACATCCTGCTCGACGGCTGGTCCATGCCGCTGCTCATGCGGGAGTTGCTGGTGCTCTACGCGACCGGCGGCGACCCCGCACCGCTGCCCCCGGTCCGTCCGTATCGCGACTACCTGCGCTGGCTCTCACAGCAGGACCGCCCGGCGGCGGCACGCGCGTGGGCCGAGGCGCTGACCGGTGCCACGCCCACCCTGCTCGCACCCGAGCTGACCTGGCCCGCCGCCACCGGAACCGGCTTCGGGCGTTGCGATATCGAGCTGTCGGCCGCGCAGACCGCCGCGCTCACGACCTATGCGGCCGCGGCCGAGGTGACCGCCAATACCGTGCTCCAGACGGCGTGGGGTCTGACCATCGCGGGCAGCACCGGACGCGACGACGTGCTCTTCGGGGCCACCATCTCCGGCAGGCCCGCGCAGCTCGACGGCATCGGCGAGATGATCGGCCTGTTCGTGGACGCCATTCCGGTGCGCGTCCGCTTCGACGCGCGGACCACCGCGCGGTCGCTGGTGGACGGTGTGCAGGCCGAGCAGGCCGCCCTGCTCGACCATCACCATCTGGGGCTCGGCGCGATTCAGCGCGCGGTCGGACACGGTGAATTGTTCGACACCATGCTGGTTTTCGAGTCCTACCCGGTGGATGTGGCGGGACTGCGGCAGGCCGGTGCGGCCATCGACGGCCTGCGGATCGAGGAGATCGAGGCCGAGGACTTCACGCACTACCCGATCACGGTGCTGGTCTTCCTCGAGCAGCGCACGCTGCTGCGGGTGAAGTACCGGCGCGACCTGGTCGCCGACGAGACGGCGCGGGCCATCGCCGACCGCCTGCACCGGGTGCTGACCGGGCTGCTCGCCGTACCGGACCGGCCGGCCGCGGAATTCGCCCGCGCACTCGGCCGCGAATCCGGCGACACGATCGCGCTCGCCCGCTTCTGGCGCACCGAACTGGCCGAGCTGCCCGAGCGCCCGGGGCTGCCGGTGAGCCGCGCGGCGGGAGCGGACCCCCGTGACCGCGCAGCGGCGGCCGATACCCCTGACCGCGCACAGGCGGCGAACTCCCGTGGCCACGTGACGTTCTCGATACCCGCGCCGGTTCGCGACGGATTGCACCGACTCGCGGACGGCACGGGCATGTCCTGGACCGCGGTGGTGCGGACCGCCGTGGCGGCGGTGGTGGCGCGCCTGGCGGGCGTCGAGGACATCACGGTGGGCACGCCGCGTCCGGGCGGCGAGCGCGCCGACGTGGTGCTGCGCACCCGTGTGGAGCGCACCGCCCGCTTCCGAGACATGCTGCCCACCACGCACCGGTCCGCGCTGGCGGCGTTCGCGCACGCCGGTATCGGACTCGACGAGGTCGCCACACTGGTCGGCGCGAGGCAGCCGCTGTTCCGGGTGGCACTGTCGTTCCAGCGCCCGCCGGACCCGGATACCGAGGTGGCGCTCAGCATTTCCGCCGACGGCCACGGTGAGCTGGCGTTCGCCGCCGAGGTCTTCGACACCGACGGCGCGACCGTGTTCGCGCGGCGGGTGGTGCGGATGCTGGCGGCGGTCGCCGAGCGGCCCGACATCCGTGTCGCGGATCTCCCGCTGCTCGTCGACGACGAGTACGAGCGCCTGACCCGCATGGGCGGCGGCATCCCGACCGTCGTCGGCACGCTGCCCGATCTGCTCACCCGGGGAATGGAATTCGGCCGCGACCGCGTCGCCGTACGCGCGGACGGTCACTCCTACACCTACGGCGAACTGGACGACCATTCTTCCCGGCTGGCACGGGTGCTGATCGAGCGCGGGGTGAGGCCGGATACCGTGGTGGCGCTGGCGCTGCGGCGCTCCTACCGCATGGTCGCGGCCATCTGGGCGGTCGCCAAGGCGGGTGGCGCGTATCTGCCGCTGGACCCCACCCACCCGATCGAGCGCCTCCGGCACCTACTCACCGATTCCGGTGCCGCCCTGGGGATCACGCTCACCGAACGGCTGCCCGGACTGCCCGGCACGGTGGACTGGCTGACGCTCGACGATCCCGACCTGTGCGCGGATCGGTCCCCGGCGGCCGTGACCGACGCGGACCGCCGCGCGCCGCTGCGTCTCTCGAACGCGGCGTACCTGATCTACACCTCCGGATCGACGGGCCTGCCCAAGGGCGTCACCGTCACCCACGCGGGACTCGGCGGACTCGTCGGCCATTCCGCCGAACTGCTGCGGCTGGAGCCCGATTCCCGCATGCTGCACGTCTGTTCGCCCTGCTTCGACCAATCGCTCGAGGAGATCGCCACCGCCTGCTACAGCGGGGCCACCCTGGTGCTCGCCCCGGCGGATACGGTCGGCGGCGGCGAACTGCGCGAACTGCTGCGCGCCGAGCGGGTGACGCACACGATCATCACGCCCGCCCTGCTCGACACCGTCGACCCGACCGGACTCGACGACCTCGCGGTGGTGTCCGCGGGCGGCGAGGCCACCACGGCGGACCTGCTGGCCCGCTGGCAGCCGGGGCGGCGCTTCCTCAACGGCTACGGTCCCACCGAGACCACCATCGGCGCGACGTACACCACACTGCTTGCCGGACAGCCGGTTTCGATCGGCCGCCCGGTCCCCGGCGGCTGGACCGCGGTCCTCGACGACCGGCTGCGACCGGTACCGCCGGGCGTGGTGGGCGAACTGTATCTGGCCGGTCCGGGCCTCGCCCGCGGTTATCACGACCGTCGCGCCACCACGGCCGAGCGTTTCGTCGCCAACCCCTGGGGTGTGCCGGGCGAACGCATGTACCGCACCGGTGATCTGGTGCGCTGGGTCGGCGTCCCGGCCGACGGAACGATCGGCGGCACGCTGGAGTACGTGGGCCGCACGGACTTCCAGGTCAAGATTCGCGGATACCGCGTCGAACTCGGCGAGATCGACGCGGTGCTCACCGCGCATCCGGGGGTGCGTACCGCGGCGACCATCGGGCGCGAGAATGCCGCCGGCGCTGCCACCGTGGTGTCCTACGTGGTGGGCCACGCCGTCGATACGGCGGAGCTGACCCGTTGGGCGGCGGATCGGCTGCCGTCGTACATGGTGCCCGCGGCCATCGTCGCACTCGACGCGCTCCCCCTGACCGCCGTCGGCAAACTCGACCGAAAGGCACTGCCCGAGCCGAGTTCCCCGGCGCGTGCCTACCGCGAGCCCGCGACCGCGACCGAGCGGGCCGTCGCCGAGGTGTTCGCCGCGGTGCTCGGGCTCGACCGGGTCGGCGCGGACGACGACTTCTTCGAGCTGGGCGGCAACTCGCTGCTCGCCACCCGGGTCAGCGCCCGGCTCGGCGCGGCGGCGGGTGCACCGGTGCCGGTGCGACTGGTGTTCACCGCGCCGACCGTCGCGGGTCTGGCGGCCGAACTGGCGGCGATCGGCGGCGCTCCGGCGCGTCCGGCGCTGACGTCCCGCCCACGGCCGGAACGGATTCCGCTGTCCCCCGCCCAGCAGCGCATGTGGTTCCTCAACCGGTTCGACGCCGAATCCACCGCCTACAACATCCCGGTCGCGCTGCGCGTGAGCGGGGCACTCGATGTCGAAGCCATGCGGCGGGCGTTCGCCGATCTGATTCTGCGCCACGAGATCCTGCGCACCGTCTACCCTCGGCACGACGGCGGTCCGGTGCAGGTCGTGCTGCCGCCCGAGGACCGCGCCGTGCCCCGGCTCGAGGTCGGCGCGCTGACCGCCGCCGAGGTGGCGTCCGCGGTGGCCGCGCTCGCGGCCACCGAATTCGACGTCACCTCGCGGGTGCCGCTGCGGGCGGCGCTGTGGCGGGTGGACGCCGACGAGTTCGTGCTGGCCCTGGTCGTCCACCACATCAGCGGTGACGGCTACTCGGCCGGACCGCTCACCCGGGATCTGGTGGCGGCGTACGCGGCTCGTGTGGCGGGCCGGGAACCGGAGTGGAGCCCGCTGCCCGTGCAGTACGCCGACTACGCGCTCTGGCAGCGCGACCTGCTCGGCAGCGAAGCGGATCCGGAATCGCCGGCGGCCCGGCAGATCGCCTACTGGCGCGATGCCCTCGCCGGATTGCCGGATCAGCTGGACCTGCCCGCGGACCGGCCGCGCCCGGCGGTGCGGACCTACGCCGGCGGGCGCGTCGAACTCGGCATCGACGCCCGCACCCATGCGGCGCTGGTGGAGGTGGGGCGCGCGCGGGGCGCGACCCTGTTCATGGTGGTGCACACCGCTTTCGCGCTGCTGCTGTCGCGGCTGTCGGGCAGCGACGACATCGCCGTCGGCACCCCCATCGCCGGGCGCGGTGCGGCCGAACTGGACGATCTCATCGGCATGTTCGTCAACACCCTGGTCTTCCGCACCCGGGTGGACCCGAATTCGGATTTCACCGAACTGCTGGACCGGCAGCGCGATAGCGACATCCGGGCCTTCGCGCACGCCGACGTGCCGTTCGAGCGGCTGGTCGAGGTGTTGAATCCGGCTCGGTCCACCGCCAGGCATCCGCTGTTCCAGGTGGGCCTGTCCTTCCAGAACCTGGCCCCGGTGGCAATGGAGCTGCCCGGCCTGCGGGTGTCCGCGCTGTCGGCGGATCGGCAGCTGTCCCAGTTCGATCTGCACCTGATCCTGGCCGACGCCTACGACGCGCACGGTGCGCCCGCGGGCATCGGCGGCGCGCTCACCTATGCCGCGGATCTGTTCGACGAGTCGACGGCGCGGGGCTTCGCGGACCGCTTCCTCCGGGTGCTCGACGCGGTGGTCGCCGATCCGCGGGTGCGGCTCGACGCCATCGATGTGCTGCTGCCCGCGGAGCGGTCGCGAATGCTGGTGGCGTGCGACGACACCGCGCATCCGACGGATGCGGCCGAGACGCTGGTGTCGCTGCTGGACGCCGCGGTCGCGGCCGACCCCGACGCGGTGGCGGTGGTCGCCGCCGACGGCGACCGCTGGACCTACCGCGAGCTCGACGCCCGGGTGAACCGGCTGGCGCGGCAACTGATCTCGCTCGGCGTCGGTCCGGAATCCCGGGTCGCGCTGGCCATGCGGCGTTCCGCGCGGCTGGTGGTCGCGATGTACGCGGTGAGCCGGGCCGGTGGCGCGTACGTGCCGGTGGACCCCGATCAGCCCGCCGCGCGCACCGACTACATCCTGACCACGGCGGCGCCGGTCTGCGTGCTGACCGATACCGACACCGATTTCGCGACCGCCGCCGCATCGGTCGTCACCGTGGACGCGCTCGACGGCGACCCGGCCAGCGCGGAACCGATCACGGCCGCCGAACGACGCGCGCCCGTGCGCCCCGGCCATGCGGCCTATGTCATCTTCACCTCGGGTTCCACCGGCCGCCCCAAGGGCGTGGTGGTCACCCACGGTGCGATCGTCAACCAGTTGCGCTGGAAGACAGCGGAATTCGGTATGACCGCAGCGGACTCGGTGCTGGTGAAGACGGCGGCGACGTTCGACCTGTCGGTATGGGAGTTCTGGTCCGCCGCCGCCTGCGGCGGCCGTCTGGTCCTCGCCGCACCGGACGGGCATCGCGACCCGGCCCAGCTCACCGCCCTGATGGCCCGCGAACGCGTCACCACGCTGCACGCGGTGCCGTCCCTGCTGGAGGCGCTGCTGACCGAGCGACTCCCCGGTTCCCTGCGCCGTATCCTCGCCATCGGCGAGACGTTGCCCGCCGCGCTCGCCCGCCGCTGCGCCGCCGCCGCACCGCACGCGACCCTGGTCAACCTCTACGGCCCCACCGAGGCGGCGGTGTCGATCACCAGCCATCGGGTCACCGACGCCGATACCCCGTCCGTTCCGATCGGCGCACCGGTCTGGAACAGCCGGGTGTACGTGCTGGACGCACGCCTGCGCCCGGTGCCGGTCGGCGTCCCCGGCGAGCTGTATCTCGCCGGAGCGCAGCTGGCGCGCGGCTACGCCGATCGCCCGGGGCTGACGGCCGAGCGATTCGTCGCCGACCCGTTCCGGCCGGGCGAACGCATGTACCGCACCGGCGATGTGGTGGCGTGGACCGCGGCCGGTGAGCTCGACTATCGGGGCCGCAGCGACTTCCAGGTCAAGATCAGGGGTTTCCGCATCGAACTCGGCGAGATCGACGCCGTGCTGGCCGCACATCCCGACATCGACGCCGTGGTCACGGTGGGACGGGAAACCCCGGCCGGGGCAACGGTGCTGGTGTCCTACGTGGTGGCCGTCCGGGATGGCGCGGCGGATTCGGCGCGGCTGCTCGCCTGGGCCGCCGCGGCGCTGCCCGCGCATATGGTGCCCGCCGCCGTGGTCGTACTCGACCGGCTGCCGCTGACCTCGGTCGGCAAGCTCGACCGGAGCGCGCTGCCCGCACCGGAATTCGCGTCCCGGGCCTACCGCGCCCCCGCGACGGCGCTCGAAACCACGGTCTGCGAGGTCTTCGCCGATGTGCTGGCTCGCGATCGCGTCGGCCTGGACGACCACTTCTTCGAACTCGGCGGCAACTCCCTGCTCGCCACCGAACTGGTGGCCCGGCTGAGTACGGCCGTGGCCGAGGCGGTTCCGGTGCTGTGGATGTTCACCACGCCCACCCCGTCCGGCATCGTCGCGCAGTTGCGCACCCGGGGCTCCGACAGCGCCGGCACCGAGGCCGCCTTCGATATCCTGCTGCCGCTGCACGGCGGTGACGCCACCCGCGAGCCGCTGTTCTGCGTGCATCCCATCGGCGGCGTCGCCTGGTCGTTCGCGGGCTTGGCGGCCCACACCGACCGGCCGATCTACGGCCTGCAATCGCCCGCCCTCGGCGCGAGCGCGCCCCTGCCCGATTCCATCGAGGACTGGGCGCGGCTGTACGTCAAGCATCTGCGCACCGTGCAGCCCACCGGCCCCTACCATCTGCTGGGCTGGTCGCTGGGCGGGGTGCTCGCCCACGCCATGGCGGTCCAACTCCAGGACGAGGGTGAGCGGGTCGCACTGCTCGCGGTCATGGACAGCCGCCTGCACGCCGCGCCGGTCGGATCATCGTGTGCCGCAGCGCCGTCCGTCACCGTGGCGGACCTGCTCGGCGGACTGCTCGGCGCGGACGCCGACGCAGCCGACCCGGACGACGAGCTGGATCCGGCCCGGCTGTCCGAACGATTGCGCGGGCTCCCGGAACCGTTCGGCTCCTTCGGGACCGACCGCGTCGAACGCGTCGTCGCCGCCGCGCTCGACTCGGCGGCGCTGGCCGCGGCCTATCGCCCGCGGCCGTTCACCGGTGACGTCGTCTACTTCACCGCCGCCCTCGACGATCCGCGCGGGTCCACCGGCGCATCGACGTGGCGGTCGGCGGTCACCGGGGCGGTCCACGATCACCCGGTGCCCACCACCCACTGGCGGATGACCACCGACACGGCCCTGCGGATCATCGCCGCCACGCTCGACGGCCGATCGCGCTAGTCGATCACCGCCAGGGCAAGCATCCGGCGGCGCGCAACCGCGCCACCAGCCCGGAGTCGACCGTCGCGCTGGAACCCCGCCCGGCGGCGAGCGCCAGTGCCAGGTCCGTACCGAGACCGGCGCCGATGGAGCAGCCGAGCAGGGTGATGTCGACGGAGATCGTCTCGTCGCCGCCCCCGGGCGCGGGTTCGTCGGCCCCCGCCGTACCGGTCACGGTCATGGTGGCCGCGGCGAGCGCCACGGCGATTACGCCGGCTTTGATCGATCGCACGGCAGGCAGAGTAGCCGATGTCACCACTCCCATCGCTTGAACTATACCCCTAGGGGGTATAGTTTCCGATGTCGAACGACCACCCGAGAGGAGATCGCCATGTGCGAGTGCCGCTGTCCCCGCGCCCGCGAACCACCACCCGGCCCACCGCCAAGGAGGTACCCCCGATGCGTACCGCACCCATGACCACCGCCCTGTTCGCCAATCACGACTACGTCCGGCTCTTCGTCGCGCAGCTGTCCGCCCTCTTCGGCACCGGACTGACCACCGTCGCGCTGGGACTGCTCGCCTACGAGTTCGCCGGCGGTGACGCCGCCGCCGTGCTCGGCACCGCGCTCACCATCAAGATGCTCGTCTACGTGACGGTCGCGCCGATCGTCGCCGCCCATGCCGACCGGTTCCCGCGCCGCGCGTTCCTGGTGTCGCTCAACGGCGTTCGCGCCGCGGTGGTGCTGGCGCTGCCGTTCATCGATCAGATCTGGCAGATCTACGTGCTGATCGCGGTGCTCCACACCGCTTCGGCCGCTTTCACTCCCACTTATCAGGCGATCATTCCCGATATCCTGCCCGACGAGCGCGAGTACACCCGCGCGCTGTCGGCGGCACAGCTGGCCGCCACCATGGAGACGCTGCTGAGCCCCATGCTCGCCGCCGCGGCGCTGGCCGTGATCAGCTATCACTGGCTGTTCGTCGGGACCGCCATCGGTTTCGCCGCCTCGGCCGCCCTGGTGCTCGGCACCCGCATTCCGAACGCCACCGGCACCGCGCGGGGCGGCTTCGGCGACCGCATCGCGGCGGGGATGCGCGTCTTCGCCGCGACGCCCCGGCTGCGCGGCCTGCTCGGCCTGAACCTGGTGGTCGCCGCCGCCGGATCGATGATCATGGTCAATACCGTCAACTATGTGCGAGACACCCTGGGCGGCACCCAGTCCGGCGTGGCGCTGCTGCTGGCCGCGAACGGTTTCGGCACCATGCTCGTCGCGCTGGCACTGCCGCGGGCGCTCGACCGCCTCGGCGCGCGGCCGGTCATGTTGACCGGCGCCACCACCCTGGCCACCGCTCTCGCCGCGGCCATCGCGCTCTCGCCGGCGAACACGGGCGACTGGCGCTGGACGGCGGCCGCCGCGATCTGGGCCGTCACCGGCGCGGGCACCGCCGCCATTCTCACGCCCACCGGTCAGGTCCTGCGGCGCTCCTCGCGACCGGCCGACCGCCCCACTCTGTTCGCCGCCCAGTTCTCGCTCTCACATCTGGCCTGGCTGATCACGTACCCCATCGCCGGATGGCTCACCACCGCCGCCGGTTTCACCATCACCTGGACCGTCCTCGGCGTCCTCGCGCTCGCGGGTATCGCGGCGGCCGCGCGGATGTGGCCGCGCCACGACCCGGAGGTGATCGCCCACCTGCACGAGGTCGGCAGCATCGACCCGGCGCGCCTCACCGACGCGGTGCGCGTGAGCGATCGGTACTACCGGCACACCCACCCCTACGTCATCGACGCCGACCATCCCCGCTGGCCGACGGCGGACCGCACGCCGCGACCGGCACTGGCGGCCTGACCGCGTCGAACACCGCGGGCGCTCGGGATGTCCGGGCGCCCGCCCACTTCACAGCAAATCTCGCGCGGGTGCCCCGGGCGCATCCTTCCCGGACCCGGTCGCGTCGTCGCCGTCCGGGGTGAACAGACCGGCTATGCCGAGTTCGGTGGCGGCCTCCAAGGAATCCCAACCTGCGGCAACGGCATTGGAGAACAGTTCCAGACGGTCCTGACCCGCGGCCGCGTACTCGTGCACGGCCGCGGTGTATCTGGCTCTGGCGGCGCGCAGCGCCTCACGTGTCACATTCACCCGGACCACACTATCGGCAAATTTTCAGCAACGAAACCCTGAGTCTCCGCTCCCAGGCGGCCGAACCACGAATCCCGCACGGCGACGGTGACGCGCCACTGCCGGCACGCGTCGGCGAGCGGCGGGTCCGGCCGAATATCCGACACGGTGAATGCCGTGAGCGCCCAAGGGAATCGCGGCGGCCGCCAGGCTGCGGCGCACCCTCGCGCGGGTCCGTTTCGCGCACCGCACTGTCCGATTCGCGCAGCGCGCAGTCCGCGGCGGTCGCCGCCGACCGTTCCCGGGCGGGCGCATATCGCGATGCGGCGGCTAGCCGGTCGGCCGGGAGTCGTCGCCACGGCGGAGCTGGGCGGCCAGCCAGAGGACGACGCCGTAGCCGAAGGCGGAGTCGGCGGTGGAGACCAGGGCGGAGCTGGGGAAGACGATGGCGTGGCGCAGTCCGGCGTCGGCCAGGGCGCGCAGCCGGTTCAGGATCTCGCCGGGGGTGCCGATCACGAGCCATTCGTGCAGCACATCGTCGGGCACCTCGGCAATGGCCGCGCGTACGTCGGCCGCGGTCAGGCGGTGCGGCATCAGGTCGATCAGGCCGCGGAAGTCCGGGCCGAAGGGGTGTTTCGCGCCGCAGCGGGTCCAGACGGCGGCCGGGGCGAACAGGCCCAGGTAGCGGACGGCCGGAGCGCGCAGGATGCGGCGCAGGCCCGCGGGCGTGCGGGCGGTGAGCATGGTGATCATGGCGGCGGGCACGATGGCGTCGGGATCGCGCCCGGCCGCGCGGGCGGCGGCGTGGACCAGTCCGAGCCGCCGCTGGTACTCCTCCGGCGACATGGACTCCCACGGGTACCAGCCGTCGCCGTAGCGTCCGGTGAGCGCCAGCATGCGGGGGCCGTGCGCGCCGATCCAGATGCGCGGCAGCCGGTCGGCGGGCACGGTGAGATCCATGGGGGCGTGGTCCAGGCGGTAGTAGCGCCCGGCGAAGTTCATGGGTTCGGTCGCGGTCAGGGCCGCGCGCAGCACGCGCAGCGCCTCCTCGAACCGATCCACCGGCCGGTCCCACTCGAATCCGTAGGGTTCGAGGTTCTCCCGCTCACCGCACCCGATACCGAGAATGGGTGCGCGCTTGGTCATATGCGCCAGGGTGAGGAAGGTCTGCGCCAGCAGCACCGGATGGCGGCGGTGCGGGTCGGTGGCGCCGACCCCCAGCTGCACCCGCCCCGCGCTCGCGGCCAGATGCGCCAGCAGTGGGGCGAAGTCGAACTGCTCGTCCGGACTGCGCACCGCCTTCGCCTGCGGCGTGAACTCGGGATCCCAAGCCGCCCGTGGGAACACGCTGATCAGATGATCGGTCGCCAGCACCGAATCCAGCCGCCCCAGCCGTGCCATCCGCACCGTGAAGCGCGCGACGCCGATCGGCGGATTGATTCCGGCGAGGGTACCGACCGCGAAGGGCTTCCGCGTTTCCGACATCCTGATCTCCTGGCGATTATGTTGTGCTGCAGCGCTTTCGCTGTCTATCGATAGCGCGGGTTGGTGTTGTGCCATTCGAAGGAGCCGCCCATCCAATCGCGCACTCCGTGCAGGAACAGCTGCAGTTCCGGCGAGGGGACGGCCCGCAGCGCACGATGTTCGGCCTCGAATTCCCGCACGGTGCGGTTGTGCAGGTCGACGGTGATCTCGGTGGCCTCGGCCACCGAGCAGCCGCGCTCGGCCGCGATCTGGAGCACCATATTGCAGACCGGGTTCTCGTCGGCGGCATCCTTGCGCACCGAGAACAGATCGTTGACGAGCACGCAGGCCGTGCCCGCCCGGAACGCGGCCCGGCGCACCCGCTCGTCGTAGAACAGCCCGGCGGGCACCTCGTAGCCGGCCACCGAGTCGATCAGGGTCATCGACGTGTAGAACGAATCGTGTTGGCGGGCGGCGAGATACTCCCAGGCGGGCGGGTTCTCACCGGTATGCCGCCAGGCCGCGTAGGCGGTCCAGGACACGAACATGGAGAAGGTGGCGTAGCAGGCGCGCTGGACCTGTTCCGCGGTGGCGTGGCGGCGCAGGTGCGCGACCGCCGATCCGAAGGCGCGCAGCACCTTGTCGGTGCGCAGCGCCTCGTCCAGGGGTGTGCTGAACTCACCCGCGTCGGGCAGCGGGTCCAGTGCGGCCATGGCCATGGTCAGGCGCTGCGGCAGCCGGTTCGGATCCGCGCCGAGCGCCGAATCGTCGGCGTAGTAGTCGTCGGCCATCCACCACGCGGTGTTCATCTGGGCGGCGACCAGCAATCGATCGGGATCGTCGGTGTCGGTGTGGGTCAGCATGACCAGTCGCCCGTAGCCGGTCTCGCGCAGCTTGTCGAGTTCGTCGTCGGTGTACCCGATGGATTCGGCCCAGACGGCCAAGCGATCGTCGACCGCCTCGGCCAGGGCGTCGTCGCCGCGGGCGGCGGGCGGACAGTAGACCGGCGGCGCGGAGCCGTCACCCCATTCGTGTTCGCGATAGGGTTCGGCATCGGTCAGCCGTCGGACGGGCAACCGAAAGGCGCTCTCCCCCAACCGCTCCGCGAGCCGCGCCGGGTTCGGGACGGCGGTGGCGACCGAGCCTCGCCCGGCGGCGGCCGAGCACCGGCTCGCCGCATCCGGTTCCGGTGGCGGCGGTGTCACGCCCGACCGTGCGGCGGAGAAGATCCCTGCGAGTTCGGTACCCAGTCCACGGGGCCCACCGAGTACCGGGGGCCGCACCGCGCCGAGCTCACCGCTGTGGTCGTTGTCGATTGTTGTCATCGTGCTGCTCCTGCCATGAGGGGTCATCAGGTGGAGGCAATGCGTAGATGGAGACACCATCGACTATCCGGCCTGACGGCCGACGCCGCAGACGAATGCGCGATTCCGCGCGGAACCGGAATGGCGGTCCCCGGAACGAACGAGGTCCGGCACACCGCTCGCGCGGCGTGCCGGACCCGTTGTTCCGTCGTCAGGCGGACAGACCCGCCTCGATGGCCTCGATGATGCGCGGCCGCAGTTCGGCGGCGCGGATGATGGCGTCCACCGAGCCGACATCGACGGCGCGCTGGATGTCGTGCACGCCATCGAATTCCGCGGCCACCTCGCCGAGCTTCTCCGCGCGGACCGAGGCCCGCAGCTCGTCGAGCTCCGCCGTCAGCGCCGCGCGATCGGCGCCGATGGCATTGGCGGCCCGCTCCTGCAATTCCCGCACCCGCGGATCACCGGCCGTGCGGGCGTTCACCTCACCGGAGAACACCACGGCCGCGGCGGGCGCGCCGCCGAGCACCGAGGCGTAGGAGCCCTCGATGGCGAGCACGGTCATATTCGGGTTGAGCGCCTTGGAGAACACCACGAACGCGCCGCCGTGATACCGCGAGATGACGCAGAACACGATCGGGCCGTCGAAGTTCACGATCGCCCGGCCGATCTCCGCGCCGTACTCGAGCTGCAGCTTGCGCATGGACTCCGGGGAGCCGTCGAAGCCCGACAGGTTCGCCAGCACCACCAGCGGCCGGTTCCCGCTGGCGGTGTTGATCGCCCGCGCGGCCTTCTTCGACGAGCGCGGGAAAAGCGTTCCCGCCGTGTAGGTGTCGGGTCCGTCGGTGGCCGGGAAGCCGCGCCGCGGCACGCCGCGGGACTCGATGCCGAGCAGGCACACCGGGATTCCGCCCAGGTGCGCGTCCTGCACCACCGCGGTCTCGGCGTCGGCCATACCGGCCCAGCGCTCCAGCACCGGGTGGTCCTGGTCGGCCAGCGCCCGCATGACGGTCCGAATGTCGAAGGGCTTCTTACGATCCGGATTGGCGGTCGCGGAGAAGATCTCGCCCACCGTGGTGAAGTCGCTACCCGCCAGCGCGTGCGGGAAGGACGAGACGTCGCGGTCGACGGGGTCGGTGGTCCGCGCCCGGCGCGGGGCCTGCTCGCCCGGGGCCACGTAGGTGTGCTCGTAGTGCGACATGAGCACGTCGCGGGCCGCGGTGAGGTTCGGCACCCAGTACTGTGCCTGCCCGTTCGGACCCATCACGCGGTCGTAGCCTCCGATGCCGAAGTTGTCCTCAGCCGAGACGCCGCCGGAGAAGTCCAGGGACTGCTTGCCGGTGAGCACCATGGCCGAATCCGGGGTCATCACCAGGATGCCCTTGGTGTGCATGAGCATGGTGGCCTCGGCGTTCCAGTACGGCTGCGCGCCGACATTGATGCCCGCGACCACGATATTGATCTCACCGCCGTCCTGGGTGAACTCGACGATGCGCTTGAGCGCGGCCGCCACCCAGTCCATGTTCTCGGTACCCGACTCCATGGAGATGCGCGCACCGGAGGACAGCGCGTACCACTCCAGCGGCACCCGCATCCGCTCGGCCAGATCCAGCGCCGCGATCACCCGGCGGCATTCCGGTTCCGACAGCGCGCCCAGCGATTTCGTCGGATCACCGAGCAGCACCACCCGGGTGACGCCCTGCGGGTGCAGGTCGGTCGGGGTGGTGACCACACCAGCGACCATGGCCGCGGTATTGCGCCCCTTGGGCCGGTCCACCGGCACCAGGACGTGGTCGGCGTCGAGGTCGTATTCGGTGAACTCCCCGAGCAGACCGGTCAGCTCGTACGGGTAGACGGTATTGCGGCTGCTGGCGCGCAGC
Source organism: Nocardia sp. CC227C (assembly GCF_030767025.1). Classification (GTDB taxonomy): domain Bacteria; phylum Actinomycetota; class Actinomycetes; order Mycobacteriales; family Mycobacteriaceae; genus Nocardia. The sequence continues at coordinate 240,667 of NZ_JASITE010000009.1, forward strand.
ACCTTCTGCCGGTACGCGTCGATCGGCTCGACCGGCTCCTCGGTGCGCTCGCCCACGCTCACCTGCGGCGTGCCGGTGGCGTCGAAGGAGATGCGGACCGCGACCTTGGTCAGCTCACCGCTGCGCGGATCGCGCTGGCGGGCGATGAGCAGGATCTCCTCGAGATTCGCGCCCACCGTCATCGGCAGCACGTGCCCGCCGATCACGGTCTCCAACTCCTCGCGGGTGACATCCACCGGGGGCCAGATGTACATGACGATGCGGTTGGTGTTGAAGCGTTTGGCCGAGGGCCGCTGGGCCTGCGCCCGGCGGATCGAGTCCAGGCAGGTGGCCACCGCGATCTCGGCCGTCGGCAGCGCCAGCAGGCGGCCGTCGTGCTCGCGCAGCGCGGCCAGGTCGCGCACCTGTGCGAAGGCGATGAGCCGTTCGTCGGACGGATTCTCCTTGGCGACCGCGCGGAACAGGTACACCTCGTCGTTGTCCGAGGACGGCAGCCGGGTGAGGTCGAACTTGCGCAGCCGCTTCATCTGCATACGCTGCGCGATGAACGGATGCAGGCCGCGAATGAGCCGCTCCTCCGCCATGCCGGTCGCCGACGGCCGGAAGGTGAAGTGATGGTGCATGACCGCGCCGCCGCTGCCCGCGACGGTGGTGGTAATGCGGTGCACCTGGTTCGGAAGTGATTGCGCGGCAAGTTTTTCCTGCAGCGCCGCGGCCATGGCCTCGAAGTCCTCCGGCTGGTTCTCCCAGCTGAGGTAGATGTCGGCCTCGATGGATGCGACGCCGCCGGACAGCTCGGCCAGCCCGCGCAGCGCGGTGTCGAGCGCGTCGAAGCGCACCGCCGCCGAGACCAGCGTCAGGCCGCGGCGTTCGGCGACGACGAAGCGGCAGCCGCCGACCTCCTCGGCGCGCACCCCGATGAGGTCCTTGTTGCCGTAGTAACGACGGGTCAACACCTCGAGCATGACGGTGTTGTCCACGCTGCCGCGCACCAGGCGCTGGCCGAGCAGTTTCACCAGCGGCTCGGTGCTGCGCACCATCTCCGCGATGCGGTCGGCGCGGTCGGGGGTGTCCGGGTGCGCGTCGAGGAAGCTGAGCTGTTTGCGCACATTGGTGTACACGCGGGCGCGGTTGCGCCGCAGCAGCGGCAGACCGAACCAGGCGTACACGACGCCGCGCGCCAGATCCGCGATCACGGGGAAGCGCACCTGGGTGGCGACCACCAGCCGTTCCAGCACCAGTCCGACCGGTTCGTGCAGGGCCTGGTCCGGCACCGGCTCCCGCAGCCACTCACGCAGCAGGGTGGTGATGACGGTGACGGTGTCGGACGGGCGCTGCTGGGCGAGGAAGACGCGGAACACCGCGCCCTCGAGGTCGGGCGTCCGGTCCAATTCGGTGACGCCGTAATGGCTCAGCGCCTGGGACAGCTTGGCCCGGTAGGAGTCCGGCAGACCCGCCCGCTCCACGTCCAGGCTCTGCAGGTAGGTGTGGAAGTACTCGCGGGCGCTGTGCACATGGCCGTGGCCGCCGTCCTCGTCACCGGAGCGGTTGTGGCTCAGCTCGGCGAGATCGGCGAAGACCTGCAGCAGCTCCAGTTCCTCGGCGAGCGGGCGGCGGTTGTCCACGATGGCGGCCCGGCGCGCGGTGAGGTAGTCCTCGACCACCCGGCGCTCATCGTGCGGATCGACGTCGAAGCCGAGCAGCAGGCTGCGCAGATCCTGCATGCCGCGCTTCAGCCGTTCGTGCGGCAGCACCGGCGCGGCCTCACCGGGCATTTCCAACTCGACCGATGCGGCGGTACCGGTCTCGGCCTCCTCGCCGTCCTCGACCAGCGGCTCCAGCCGCAGCAGCGGCGCGCCGGTCTCCACCTGGGTGCCGACCGAGACCGCGCATTCCTTGAGCCGGGCGCGGAACGGCGCGCGCAGCACCGTCTCCATCTTCATGCTCTCCAGCACCAGCACCGGTGCGCCCGCCTCGACCTCGGCACCGACGGCCAGCGGGGTGGCGACCACCAGCGCGGGGGCGGGCGAGCGCACGACACCGCCCTCGTCGCGGCTGATGCGGTGCGTGACGCCGTCGAGTTCGATCAGGTGGATCGGTCCGTGCGTACCGGTGATCAGTCGATACCGGGTGCCGTTCACCACGATCTGCCCGGCGTGGCTGTCGAAACGCTCCAGATCGACGTCGGCGGTGTGGATATCGCCGCCGGACTCGATGCCGACGCGGAAGCGGTGCGCGCCGATCCGGGCCACCCGCACCCGGTAGCCGACGCCGCGCAGCTTCAGATCACAAGGGCGGCCGCTCTGGTGCTGCACCTGCGGGCGGCCACCCGCCGCGGTGGACAGCAGCCGGTGCCGCTCGACCCGCTCGTCCTCCTCGTAGGCGTCGATGGCGGCCGCGGCCAGCGCGATGGCGGAGTGGCGGTCGGCAACCAGCCGGCCCTCGCCGCGCACCCGGTCGATCCAGCCGGTGTCGGCGCTGGCGTCGATCACCTCGGGCTGGTCGAGCAGGTCGAGGACGAAGCTCTTGTTGGTCGCGCCGCCCTCGATGACGACCCGGGTCTCGGTCAGCGCCCGGCGCAGGCGACCCAGCGCCTCGTCCCGGTTGCGGCCGTAGGCGATGATCTTGGCGATCATGGAGTCGAAGTCGGCGGGGATGGTGTCGCCCTCGCTGACACCGGTATCGACCCGGATGCCCGGCCCGGCGGGCAGATTCAGCCGCGCGATGCGGCCCGGGGCGGGTGCGAAGTCGCGGTCGGGATCCTCGGCGTTGAGCCGCGCCTCGATGGCGTGGCCGCGTTCGGCCGGGGGCTCGCCCTCCAGCTTGCCGCCCGAGGCCACGTGCAGCTGCGCGCGCACCAGATCGAATCCGGTGGTGATCTCGGTGATCGGATGCTCGACCTGCAAACGGGTATTGACCTCGAGGAACGCGAACAGCTCGTCACCCGGGTGGTACAGGAACTCCACCGTCGCCGCGCCGCGGTAGCCGACCGCGACCGCGAGTCGTTCCGCCGACGCCTTCAGCTCGGCCGCCTGATCGGGCCGCAGCACCGGCGAGGCCGACTCCTCGATGACCTTCTGATTGCGCCGCTGCACCGAGCAGTCGCGCACACCGAGGGCCCACGCGGTGCCCTGGCCGTCCGCGATCACCTGCACCTCGACGTGCCGCGCGCCGGTGACGAGGCGCTCCAGGAACACGACGCCGCTGCCGAACGCGCGCGCGGCTTCCTGCCGGGTGCGTTCATAGGCATCGACGAGTTCGGCCTCGTTGGTGATCATCCGGATGCCGCGTCCGCCACCACCGGCGGTGGCCTTCAGCATCAGCGGGTAGCCGATCTGCTCGGCGGCGGCGACCGCGTCCTCCACGGTCTCGACACCGCCGCGGCTCCACGGCGCGACGGGGACGCCGACCTCCTCGGCGATCAGCTTGGCGCCGATCTTGTCGCCGAGCTTGCGCATGGCCTCGGGGCTCGGGCCGATGAAGGTGACGCCGATCTGCTCGCACAGTTCCGCGAAGGCCGGATCCTCGGCCACGAAACCCCAACCGACCCAAGCGGAGTCGGCCTTCGTCGCGAGCAGCGCCTGCTTCAGCGCCTTCAGGTCCAGGTATGGGCGGGCGGACGCGGGACCCAGGTCGTACGCGATATCGGCCTCGCGTACGAAGGTCGAATTCCGATCGACGTCGGTATGCAACGCGACAGTCTCGATCGTCGATCCGGTCTCCGCAGCCAGATCCCGAACAGCATGGATGAGCCGCATGGCGGCCTCACCCCGGTTCACGATGGCGACACGGCTGAACACTCGCCGACTCCTTCCCACTCCACTACGTTGGCCCGATCGGGCGAGATGTGCGACTGGCTGTCCCGGGTAGTCTGCACCCTTACCCCACACATATGTACATGCGAGTCCGTGTTACCCGCGCGTATCGTCTCCGACTCGACGGTGAACACGACGTCCGGGCCGCCTCGGCGGCGCGCCGAAACCGACCGGCGGGGCACCCGACAACCCCGCCGCACCGTGGGAGGTGAACCCCCTGACCGACATTCTCGACGTATTGCACGCCCGCTGTGCCGAAACCTCCGCCGAGGCGATCCTGCGCGGCGAGGACCATCCGACCGTCACCCTCAGCACCCAGGAGGTCGCCGATCTGCTCAACCGGATCGTCGAGCTGCGGCGACACCACACCGATCTCGTCCACGCCCACCGCGACCTCACCGCCCGCCACCACCTCATCGACCAGACCGTCCAGGACGCGACCGCCGCGCTGACCCGCATCACCGCCACCCTCGAACAGCGCACCGCGCATCCGGAGGCCCGCACCCGCCAGGTGCACACCATCGCCCGCGTGGCCGCCGAACGACTCGCCGCCGCATACCCGCACGGCGACGAGGCGGTGCGCTGACCGCCGCTTCCGGTAGGCCACCGCACCCGCACGCACCGCACGCGCGCGGTCGGGAGGCCCGGGTTCGTTCGCAGGCCGGAGTTCGGCCGCGAGGCCGGGCATCCGCACCGGCGAACGCCGAGCCAGGCGGGGCCGGTCCCGGCGGGGCCAGTCCCGGCGAGGCCAGTCCCGGCGAGGTCAATCCCGGCGAGGTCAATCCCGGCGAGGTCAATCCCGGCGAGGTCAATCCCGGCGAGGCCAATCCCGACGAGGCCAATCCCGACGAGGCCAATCCCGACGGCGTCAATCCCGGTGGGGATTCGGATCTTTCGTCCGTTCCGGCCCGGTTGGGTCGCGGCGGGGCGGCACCTGTTCCGCGCGGGCGAATCGGCCCGGGGTCTGGCCGGTCCACTCCCGGAACGCGGCCGTGAAGGCCGACGGGCTGGCATAGCCCAGGCGGCTGGCCACGGTGTCGACGGTGAAACCCGCGGCGAGCAACTCCTCGGCCAGCATTCCCGTTGTCTCGCAGACCAGTTCGCGGAAGGTGGTGCCCTCGTCGGCGAGGCGGCGGCGCAGGGTGCGCACGCTCATGTGCAGGTCCGCGGCGACGGCCGCTTGGTCGACCGCGCCGCCGCGCCGCACCAGCAGGGCGCGCACCTGTCCGGCGAGCCCGATTCGCGCGCGGCGACGTTCGACCAGCCGCTCGCACATCCGCTCGTATTGGCGGCGCAGCACCGCGTTCGCCTGCGGCATGGGCCGCTGGAGATCCACGGCGCGCAGCACGAGCACGTCGGCGGGTCGGTCGTAGGCGATGTCGGTGATGCCGAGCAGCACGCCGACCGCCTCGTATACCGGCGCGTACGGAAGTGTCACCTCGAGCCGTTCGACGGGTACGTCCCAGCTCAACAGCTCGCGCTGCACCGTGCGCACCAATGCGAGATCGCGCTCGATGGCGAAGCGGCGCACCCGCGCGGGCACGGCCTCGGAGTCCAGCCGCACCAGCACCCGGTCCCCGGCGTCGGTGAGGGTGCAGCGGGTGTAGGCGAAGGAGAGATCGGCGTAGCGCGCCCACAGTTCGGCCATCTCCCGCACGGTCGAGCAACTGCCCAGCGCGATGCCAAGGCTGCCGAGCATCGGCAGGTGCACCGAGAATCCCGCCAGCAGGCCCAGACCGGGTTCGTCGCCGGTCGCGGTGAGAATGTTATCGACGATCCGGAACTCCTGCGCGATGTCGATCTCGGCCTCCGGATTCTCCAGATCCGCCGCCACGAGCCCGGTACCGGCCAGTGCCTGCGCAGTGGTCATCGAGCGGTTACCGGCGAAGTCGACCAGCACAGCGGCACTGTGTATCGAACGCACACACCAGGAATCGACGAGCATGCCGCAGATGATCTCGCATCGGACAGCGAATGCGACGCACTTCAGCAATTATGTAGCTAACTCAACCTCACCCGGGCGTGTCGGACCGGTCGTCCACACCGCGCATCTGGCCGAAATCCGCAGAAGCATGGCCGCGCACCGCCTCCGGCGCGCGCCGCGGCCGCACTAACCTGATGCGCGGTGGGCCGCCCGCCCCTTGGCGGCCCCCACGGTCCCCGCCCTTTTCAGGACCGACGCTGTACGCACCAGCCCCGCCGGTGGGCGCGGAACCCAACCGCGACAACCCTATCGGCCCCCACCGGCGGGCCCGCGCACTCCCCACTGCCCGACTCTCGGGCCCGACCTCCGGCGGAGACGTATGACGACGGCGAACACCGACGGCAGCGCCCTGCGGCTGCTGTCGACCATCCTCACCCACTTCGACAGCCTCGACGCCTTCCTCACCCAACTCCACCACGAACTCGACGGCCCCACCCAGATCCTGCCCCGCATCGACCCCGACGCCGCCCCCACGCCCCACGCGAACCGACCACCGATCCCCCGCATCTCGATCGGCGGCGCGGGCCGCCACGCGCGCCGCGACACGCGGACCCCGCGGTGAGCGGCGACCTCGACGCACCGTGACGTCGACGGGCACCCCCGATCGGCGCGACGACCACCACGGGCGTCCGGCCCGCCGATCCGCCACCGATCACACCAGCGCGCGATTGCGCCGCGAACGCCAGCGCACGTAGCCCAGCTGCGGGCCGCCCACATCGCGAAAGAACCTCGGCAGGAACCGGTTCACCACCGCCACGAGCCGGAACATCCGCTCGAAGCGACGCTGGTCGGCGGCACTCCACGCCACCCCCATCCGCGCGCGCATGTACGGCGGGAGGAATCCGGCGGTCAGGAAGCGCAGCAGTCCCCCGAACGGAATCCGCAGATACCAGTGGATCATCCGCAGGTGCAGCAGATCGTCGAGATAGGCCCGCACCTCGTCGTCGATGCGGACGCGCCGGCACGCCTCGTTCCAGTACACGTCGAAGTCCGCACGGGTCGCGGGCCACATCTCCGGCCGCATCTGCAAGGTGGCGCCCAGGCTGGCCGAGGTCGAATAGAACGCCTCGGCCTGTTCGGCGTTCATCCGGCCGTGCACCATCTGATAGCCGTCCTCGAATCCGACGTACAGACACGCGGCCACCCACCGCTGCACCGTCGGATCGAAAGCGTTGTACCGCAGCGCGGCCCCCGGCTTCGACCGCACCTGCCGATGCACCTCGTCGACCGCGGCACGCATGGCGCGCTTCTCCTCCGCACTTCCGAGCACAGCCACCGCCAGGTAGGAAGCCGTGGTGCGCAACCGTTTCCACGGATGCTTCAGCAGCGCCCCGGACTCGACCGGGCTCTCCACCACACCGCGCCCCACCTCGGGCCAGGCCATCTGCATGGCCACATTGGCCGCGGCGGCGGACAGCCCCCAGAAGTCGAGCGCGTCGGCCAACCGCGGCGGGCGGCGGGTGTCGACACGGTGCGTGCCCGGGATGTGGATACGGGTCTCATCCGACATGGTCAAGGCAATCCTTCAGATATGAATTGAGAATAACTTAACTATGCCAGCATCGGCGAGGGCTGGATGGAAGTGCCTGGAATAGACATTATTCGCCATCCTCGACGCCGGGCGCGAAACCTCTTCATCCAGCGAGAATTATCAGTAACATCATCGGCTGACTAGCCCTCCCGTGCGAGGTATGCGAAAGGACCACCACATGCTCGAGCGACTGGATCGAGTGCTGAACTACGAGATGAAGGTGTCGGAATTCCTGGGCACCTTCATCATTCTCGGCATCCCCTACGGCCTGGTCGGGGTCGTCTGGTCCCTCACCCACACCGAACACCTGCGGGATATGCACGGCGTGGACGTAGTCGTGTCATTCCTCGGATCCATCGTGTGCTGGCCCGTGCTCATCTTCTCGAACGTGTGCATGACATGACGACCGACCTCCGGCGGCCGCGATCGAATTCGGAACCCGGCGAGCTGCAGCGGCTTGCCACCGTCGCGGGCGCGCTCTGGCGAAGCCATCCGCAGCGCTCGCTCGAAACCCTGGGCCGCCAGGTCGGTTTGGGCCGGGAAGCAGCGCGGCAACTGGTCATCTCCCTGGCGCGGCGGCGATTCCCGTATCGGGAGTTCATCAAGCAGTGCGCGTTCATGACCAGCGTGTCCGCCCTGCCCACGGTCCTGGTGGCCATCCCCATCGCCGTGGTGGTGTCCATCCAGGTCGGCGCGCTCGTCAACCAGGTGGGCGCGACCACCTTCATCGGAGCGGTGGCCGGTCTGGGCATCATCCGCCAGGGCGCGCCCTTGGTCACCTGCCTCATGATCGCCGGTGCGGTCGGCTCGGCCATCTGCGCCGATCTGGGTTCGCGCACCATCCGCGAGGAGATCGACGCCATGATGGTCATGGGCGTGGACCCGGTGCGTCGGCTGGTGGCGCCGCGGCTCGCGGCGGCCGTCCTGGTGAGCGTGCTGCTGTGCGGGTTCATCGTATTCGTCGGCTTCGCGACCGCCTACCTGTTCAATGTCTACGCCCAGTCCGGCACGCCCGGCTCGTTCATCTCCTCCTTCGCGTCCTTCGCGGTCGCCAACGACATGGTGATAGCCCTGATCAAGGCCGCGATCTTCGGAATGCTCACCGCCGTCATCGCCTGCGATATCGGGCTGCACGCGCACGGCGGCCCCGGCGGTGTCGCACAGGCGGTCAACTCGGCGGTGGTGAGTTCGGCGCTGATGCTGTTCGCCACCAACATCATTCTCACCCAGCTGTACAACACCCTGTTCCCCACCAAGGTGATCTGACGTGAGCAGCGCATACACCCCGCCCGCGCTGAAACCCGCGCGCGTCGTCGGCCAAGCGGTCGCCGTGCCGGTGCGGGCGAATCAGCGGCTGGGCCATCAGGCCGTCACCTTCTTCCAGGCGCTGGCCGCGATCCCCTTCGTACTGAAGCACTATCGCAAAGAGGTGCTGCGGCTGACCGCCGACGTCGGATGGGGCAACGGTTCCCTGGTGGTCGGCGGCGGCACCATCGGCGTGGTCGTCATCCTCTGCGGCTTCGCCGGAGTCACGGTCGGCATGGAGTCGTTCGCGGCGCTGAACCTGCTCACCATGAGCCCGCTCACCGGGGCCATCTCCGGTTTCGCCATCACCCGCGAACTCGCTCCGATCATCGCCACCCTGGCCTTCGCCATCCAGGCGGGCTGCCGGTTCACCGCGCAACTGGGAGCCATGCGCATCTCCGAGGAGATCGACGCGCTCGAATCGATCGCCATCCGGCCGCTGCCGTACCTGGTCAGCACCAGGATGATCGCTTCGGCCCTGACCATCGTCCCGCTCTACAGCGTCGGCTTGGCCGTCGCGTATCTGGCCACCAAACTCTCGGTGCTCGTTCTCGGCGGCACCACGGCGGGCACCTACGATCACTACTTCTACCAGTTCCTCATCGGCACCGACGTGTTCTGGTCGCTGCTCAAAGTGGTGCTGTTCGTCATGATCGCGACGTTCATCCAGTGCTACCACGGCTTCACGGCCAGCGGCGGACCCGAAGGGGTGGGCGTGGCCGCCGGACGCGCGATCAAGATGGTGATCGTCGTGGTGGTCTTCGCCGATCTCGTTATGACCCTTGCGATCTGGGGTATCGACCCCGGATTCCGGATCGCGGGATAAGGACTGCCATGCTGCTCGATCCCAGCGGCCGCGGACCCACCGCGCGCCAACTCTCCCTGGCGGGACTGACCATGATCACCGCGTTCGCCGCCCTGATGTATCTGCTCGCCCTGCGCTACGAGGGTCGCTTCGAGGACAAGGTGACCGTCACCGCGCTGCTCACCAGCACCGGCGACGGACTGCCCGCCAATGCCGATGTGAAGTTCCGCGGCATGATCGTAGGACGCGTCGACACCGTCGACGTGGTCGCCCGCGGCGAGCGCCAACGGGCCTCGATCTGGTTGAAACCCGCTGTGGCGGGCACGATTCCGGCGACCGTGACCGCCCGCGTCATACCGAACAACATCTTCGGCGTCACCGCGATCGAACTGGTCGACAACGCACCCACCGCCGAGCGGCTGCGCGCGGGGGCGACCATCGCCGAGGACACCGGCGCCGCCACCGTCCAGTTGCAGACGACGCTGAACGTACTGCGCACCGTGCTCGACAATATCCAGCCCGAGAAGCTGGGCCGGGTGCTGGCGACCCTGTCGGCCGCGCTCGATCCGGCCGCCCGGGTGCCGGGTTCGACCATCGAACGCCTCGACACCTGGATGACCGAGGTGCGCGCGCTGCCGGGCATGGGCGAGCTGCTCGGCGATCTCGGACGTGCGGCCATCGCGGTGAGCGCGTCCGCCCCGGAGCTGGTCGGGGTGCTCTCCGAATCGGTCACCACGGCGAGAACCCTGACCGAGCAACGGACTTCGCTCGTCGAACTGCTCACCGGCGGCGGTGCGGCCGTCGACACCGTCAACGGCCTGTTCGCCGCCAACCCCGATTCCGGCAAGTTCCTCGTCTCGGGCCTGAACGAGCTGTTCGGCAGTCTCGCCGACGATCCCGACGCCATTCCCTATTCGATCGCCAACCTCAATACGGCGCTGCGGCGACTCCAAGGAGTGTTCAGCTTCGGCCCCAGCAAGCAGATGGTGTGGAAAATGGATGTGAGCCTCACCCCCTTCCAGCAGTACACGGCCGCGGACTGTCCGCGCTACGGCGAGCTGGCCGGTCCGCGCTGCGGCGGCACCAGCGTGCCGCAGGTCGCGCCCGAACAGCACTACCCGCCACAGCTGCTGCCGGGGCAGCTGTCGGCGGCCGGTCCCGCGCCGACGGTGCCCAGCCCGGCAGCGCCCGCGCCGGGAGCGAATTCCGATGCGCCACCGCCCGGCCCGCCGGGGCTGCCCGCGATCCCGGGCCTGCCGCAACTGCCCGCCATCCCCGGCATTCCGGCCATTCCGGGTATCACCGCGCCCGCGAGCCAGCGCACACCCACGACGGACGACGCGACCGCACCGATCGCCCGGCACGACGACGCGCCCACTTCGCGCGACGACGGCGCGGTCGCACCGCGCGACGACGCCGCAATCACGCCGCCCGACGACGCCGCAATCACGCTGCGCGGCGACGCCGCGGTGGCCGCGCTGCTCGGCCGCGTCCCCACCGCCGCCGAGTTGCTGCTGCTCGGCTCCGTGCTGCGCGGCGGCTACCTCGAGATCACCGATGCGCCCGAAGGCGGTGCGTGAGCAATGGGATCAATGCGATCGACACGAGCACTGATCGGGTTCAGCCTGTTCACCGTGGTCGCGCTCACGCTGACCTACACCATCTGGTCGACACTGCAACGTTCGGTCGCCGGCGACACCGACCGGTACTCGGCGGTGTTCACCGATGTACTCGGGTTGCGCGTCGGCGATGACATTCGCATGGCCGGGGTGCGCGTGGGCCGGGTCGACGACATCGACTTCACCGACGGCTACCGCGCTCGCGTCGACTTCCGTATCGACACCGATCAGCGACTGACGACCAGCACCAAGGCCCTGGTGCGGTACCAGAATCTGATCGGGCAGCGCTATGTCGCACTCATGCCGGGCCGGGACGCGGGCACCCCGATGCGCGCCGGAGACCAGATCCCCATCGAGCGCACCGAACCGTCCTTCGACGTCTCCGCGCTGCTGTCGGGATTCGAGCCACTGTTCAGCGTCCTGCAGCCGGACCAGATCAATTCGCTGTCGGAGACGCTGGTCCAGGCGTTGCAGGGCAACAATGTGTCGCTCAGCGCCCTCATCACCCAGGCCGCCGACCTCGCCGACACCTTCGGTCAGCGCGACCGGATTCTGGGCGACGTGCTGACCAACCTCAGCAGCGTCATCGCGGGCCTGGCCAACCGCAGCGGCGAGCTGGAAACATTGATCACTCAGGCCCGCGCCCTGATGGAGGGCTTCTACCAGCAGGGTGAGGCGCTGAAGGGTTCGGTGGAGCAGATCGCCACCGCCACCGATTCGCTGTCGCGCATCGTCGCCACGGTCAAACCCGGATTGGCCCGCGCCCAGCAGGACGCCGGCGCCGGTGTGGCGCTGCTGCTGCTCAACGGCGCGTCGCTGGACCAGGCCGCCGTGGAACTGCCCACGGTGCTCAACGCCCTCGCCCGTTTCTCGAGCTACGGGGCCTACGGGAATGCCTACCTGTGCCGCCTGGATGTCTCGCTCTGGGGCGTGGCGCTGCCGCCCGGCCTGTTCTCCCAGATCGGTGGCCCCGCACAGTCGGAGGTGTGCAGATGATCGCGTATCTGCGGGCGTCGTTGTCCGGCGCGTGGGCCAATCGCCCCCTGCGACTGGGCTTTCTGGCCGCGGCCACGGTCGTGCTGTTGCTGGTCGGGTCGATCGTGCTCGAGCGGGCGCGCCTCGGCGACAAGACCATCGAGGCCGAGTTCGCCCAGGCGGCGGGGCTGCGGCCGGGCGCGACCGTGGACGTCTCGGGAATCGAGGTCGGCCAGGTCAGCGCCGTGCGCTTGGAGGGCGACAAGGTCGTGGTCGCCATGAAGGTCCGCCGCGATCTGCGATTGGGCGCGGACGCCCGCGCCGTCGTCGAGATGTCCACCATTCTCGGCCGCCTGCACGTCGACCTCGTGCCCGGTGACGGGAACGGCTTGCCCGACGACCGCATTCGGATCGATCGGACCACCGTGCCGTACAACCTGAGCAAGGTGGTGCAGGATCCGCAGTACCGGAACTCCTTCGAGCGCATCGAGCGCATCGACCCCGAGAAGCTGCGCGCCGCACTCGATGTGGTCGACCAGCAGATGGGCGAATCACCCGAGCTGGCCGTCCAGGCGCTGGACAGCATCGGCGCGCTCGCCAAGGTGATCGACGACCGCCGCGACGCGGTCGACACCCTGCTGAAGGGCATGGACCAGGTGTCGGGGCTGGTCGCCGACAATCAGAACAGCGTGCTGCTGTTGCTGACCCGGGGCGAGGCGATCGGTGCGGCGGTACAGAAGCGGCAGGAACTGCTGCGCATGCTGCTCGACAATGTCGCCGAACTGTCGCGGCTGCTCCAAGAGATGGGCCTGGAGAACGACAACCGGATCGGTCCGCTCATCCACGATCTCGACACCATGTCCGAGGGTTTGGTGAAGAACCGCGACAACCTCGACCGGCTCTACGAGATCATGCCGGTCGCGCTGCGGCAGTTCAACAATGTGCTCGGCGACGGCCCGTACGGAAATGTGTACGCGCCGTGGCTGTTTCCGGACAACTGGCTGTGCTTCGCACAGGTGAATCAGGGGTGCCAGTGACAGGCTTTCCAATGACAGGTTTTCCAGTGACCATGAACCGTCTCATCGCCAAAGTCGCCGCGCTCGGCGCGGTCGCGCTGCTGGCCACCGGCTGCTCCCTGCTGCCGCGCGCGGTCACCGATATCCCCGAACGGTATCTGGGCGACCGGATGCGGATCAGCGCGGACTTCGAGAACACGGCCGGGCTGTATGCCGGCAACGAGGTCGCCGTCCTGGGCGTGCCGGTCGGCACGGTCGAGACCGTCACCCCGCGCGGCCGCTATGTCGAAGTCGTGATGAGCATCGACTCGGACGTCGAACTTCCGGCCGATGTCATTGCGGCACTGGTGAATCCGCAGCTGATCACCAATCGGCACGTCGAACTGGCCCCGGCCTACGGCGGGACCGGGCCGACCCTCGCCAACGGTGCGCACCTGCCGTTGCAGCGCACCCGCACCCCCGTCGAGCTCGATCGCATCCTCGAGAATTTCGACCAGCTCGGCGCGGCGCTCGCGGGCGACAACGAGACCGGGCCGATGGCCAGCCGAGTGCTGTTCCCGCTGCTGAACGGGAATGGCGATCGACTGCGCGAGACCCTGGACGCGATGTCCTCGGCCTTCGAGGTGACCCTGGCGAACAAGGACCAGATCGCCAACACCATCGTGAAGCTCAATGAGATCACGCAGATCATCGCCCAGAACGACCAGACGGTCCGGGATTTCAGCGGTCGCCTGACCGAGCTGGTGGAGCTGATGGGCCAGCAGGCCCCGGGGCTGCAAGCGGTGCTCACCCAGCTCAACGACTTCCTCGCCAACACCGCCGCGCTCGTCGGCGACAACTCCGACCAGCTGTCCGGGGCATTGACCCGCTTCGTCGAGATCACCACCCAGATGCGCGCCAACGCGCGCGGTCTCACCGAGATCGTGGACGTCGGGCCGCTCATGTTCCAGAACCTGGCCAATGCCACCAGCCGCGAGCATCAGGCGCTGCGGCTGCACGGCCTGCTCGACAAGGTCGTTCTCGACAGCGAGGCGCTGGCGCTGTTCTGCGAACGCGTCCAGATGCGGCTGGACGGCTGCCGCACCGGCAAGATCGCCGACTTCGGCCCCGACTTCGGCCTCACCGCCGCGCTGCTGGGCATCACGGAGATGAAATGAGAAAACCGGCCACATTCGTTACCGCCGTGGCGATCACCGCGGCAGTTTTGACGGGCTCGACCGGCTGCACGGTCACCGTGGAGAACATCCCGATGCCCGAGCCCGGCATCGGCGCGCCCGGCTACACCATCCACGCGATCTTCCGCGACACCCTCAATCTGCCCGATCGCGCGCACGTGAAGATCGGTGGCGCCGACATCGGCGTGGTCACCGATATCAGCACCACCAACTTCCTCGCCGATGTGGAAATGCTCATCCGCGAGGACATCCGGCTGCCCCGCGGCACCACCGTCGAACTGCGCCAAGCAACCCCGCTGGGCGACATGTTCGTCGCCGTGACGCTACCCGCGGCGGCGGATGCCGGGGAACCGCTGCGGTCCGGCGACACCATCGACGCCGACCACACCGCGACGGGCGCGTCGGTGGAACAGCTGATGATGTCGATCTCGCTGCTGATCAACGGCGGTGGCATCAACCAGGCCGCCCGCATCACCGCACAGCTGAATTCGATGTTCGCCGGACGCGGACCGCAGCTGGCCCACCTGCTCACCGAGATGACCGGCGTCATCGATGCGCTCAACCGACGAACCGGCGATCTCGACAACGTCCTCGGCGGGCTCGACGTCCTGACCGCCGAATTGGCCTCCCGCAAGGCCGAACTGGGCCAGGCCGCCGACACCTTTCCCGCCCTGATCGCCCTGCTGAGCGAGAACAACCAGAGCATCGTGGACCTGCTGACCAAGGTGTCGACCACCACCGCCGCTCTCCAGGACTTCAGCGATACCACCGGCGGCGACCTCGTCGACCTCTTCGACAGCATCCAGCAGCTCATGTCCGCCTTCGCCCGGTCCACCGATCTGACCGCGACGCTGGACGGCCTGCACACCATCTACCCCTCGCTCATGGCGAGCATGGAGGGACCGACCCTGGCGGTGGCGGCCACGATCTCCTACCTGAGCATCGGCGCGCTCACCGATCCGAGCGGCAGCCGCTGGCCCGAGGCGAGCGACATCCCGGCATTCATCGGCAGCTTCACCCAGGTGCTGGAGAAGGTGTTCGGACGGCTCAACAGTCCGCCGCGACCGGTGCCGACCACCCAGGCCCCGGCCGAGCCACCGCTGAACGAGGAGGGCGGGCGGTGAACTCCTCCCTCTGGCGCCGGGTGGTCCGGCACCGCATCGGCCTCGCCAATATCGGCCTGGTCGTGGTGTTGCTGCTGGGCTGCGGCTATCTCGGCGCGAATGTGCTGCGCTTCAACCCGATTCCGTACACCTACACGGTGACGGTGCTGCTGTCGTCCTCGGGCGGACTGCTCGAGGGCAACGACGTCAACTTCCGCGGGGTACGCGTCGGCCGCGTCGCGGAGGTACGGGTGACCGCCGACGGCATCGCCGCGGTCGCCGACATCGACGACGGCGTACGCATTCCCGCCGGCGGCACCGTCGCGGTCGGCCGCCTGTCCTCGGCGGGCGAGCAGTACCTGGACTTCCGGCCGGACCGCGAATCCGGTCCCTACCTCGAGGACGGCGCGGTGGTGGAGCGAGAACGCACCACCACCCCGGTGCCGATCCAATCGGTGCTCGCCAACCTCGCCGACTTCGTCGACGGCATGAATCCGCACCGGCTCGACGTCATCATCGACGAGCTGGACAAGGCGCTCGCGGGTGGACCGGATCAGCTGCGCAACATGATCTCCGGCATCAGCCGTGCCATGGCCGGGCTCACCGACCTGCTGCCCCAGACGCAGGCGCTGCTGCGGAATCTCATGGTGATCGGCGAGACCACCTCCCACGCGCAACCCGATCTGGGCACGATCACCAACGCGGGCACCGTCCTGTTCGAACAGCTCACCGCCGCCGACGCCGAGGTCCGCGACTTCCTCACCCACGGTCCGGGCCGGTTGTCGACCATCGGCGGATTCGTCAGCCGCACCCGGGACCCGATCACCGATCTGGTGACCAACTTCGTCGCCATCACCAAGGCCGCGAAACTGCGTGCGCCCGCCATCGCGGCCCTGTTCCCGGCCCTGCGGGCCGGATCGGAGGCCATCGGCATTCCCGCCCACGACGGCGCGTATCACACCCTCGTCGACCCTTGGCCGCGCCCGTGGTGCGAATACGACACCATCCCCGTGGCCCCCGGCGCGGCGGTCACCGACACCCGCGTGCGTTTGTACAACTACTGCGTCACCGATGATCCGGCCCTGCAGATCCGCGGCTCCGCCAACGCGCCGCGGCCCGACGTGCCCGACAACGGCGCGACGGCGCCACCGGGCGTGAACGGAAACGAACTGTCCCAACCCGTCCCCGGCCGATAGGAGAACACGTATGGGCGACAAGGAAATCGAGGCGACCGAAACCGGTCCCGAACCGGCGGCCGCCCCGCCCGCCGAGCCGGTGGTCACGGTCGAGAAGGCGTCCGGCGAGCGGTCGGCCGAGCCGGACCCCGGCGAACGGACCGCGCGATCGTTCACCGTCGCACTGCCCTCGTTCGGCCGCTGGGGACCGATGGCGCTGCGAGTGGCCGCGGTCGTGGCGCTGATCGCACTCGCCGTCTCGACCATCGTGTTGTTCCGCGACAACAGGCACAACGAGAATCTGCTCGCGGCCCACGCGGACGCCCGCGCGGCGGCCTGCGCCTACGCGCCCGTTCTGGTCACCTACGACGCCGAGGACCTCGACAGCTACTTCACGGCGGTGCTCGACGGGGCGGCCGGTGAATGGCGCGACCAATTCGACTCCACCAGCAAGGAATTGCGCGAGGTGCTGACCCAGGGCGAGGTGGTGGCCGAATCCAAGGACGTGCAGTGCGCCATCCGCACCGGCGACGAGGACTCCGCCGAGGCCATCGTCGTGATCGGCCAGACCATCACGAGTCTGGGCACCCAGGGCCAACCTGCGCCCGGACAGCTGTCCATGGTGATGTGGTTGGAGCGGTCCGGGGATCGGTGGCTGGTGAACAAGCTCCAATCGCCGCTGGCGCAGCTGCCGCAGTCCTGACCGCGGCACCCGGACCGGGACCGACGCCTCAGCGCGCCGCCGTCCCGCGCACCGGCATGTCCGGGCCTCGGCGGTCGCCCGGGGAACCGCGGGTCGCTCGGCGGCGGTGGCGCACGTCGGCGATCATGGATCCCACCTCCTGAGACGGTGCTTGCGAACAGCGGCAGCCGCATGGAATCGCCGATCAACCTTGTGATGCCCACCACAATGTGCTCTCATCAATGGTACGCAGATACGGTGAGCGTTTCAGTGCCTCACCTGCTGCGAAGTCTCGATGAGGAGCAGTGAACATGGACAATCTCAGCAGGCGACATGCGCTGAAAGTCGGTGGGGCACTAGGCGCTTTCGGTGCGCTGGCTGCCGTGACGCCCGCGCGGGCGCAACCGTGGACCTGGTCACCGGAGGGCTCGGTGGCCGGAACCGGGGCCGGAACCGATCCGATGTATGTCTGGGACGCCGAAGCCGATCCCGTGATCGCCCGTGTCATCGACAGCGGCGAGGTGTCCCGCGTCAATGAACTGCTGCGGACCTGGACCCGCAACGGTCAACCCCTGCCCGCCGGACTGCCGACGGAATTGCGCGACTTCATGGAATACGCCCGGCAGATGCCGCACTGGACCGATCCGGCGAAGCTGACCACCGCCGTCGACTTCAACAAGAAGCGCGGTCTCTATCTCGGTGTGCTGTACGGGCTGGCCAGCGGCATGATGAGCACCGTCATCCCCAAGGAGGCCCGCGCGGTCTACTACTCCAAGGGCGGGCACGACCTGCGCGACCGCATCTCCAAGACCGCCAAGCTCGGTTACGACATCGGCACCCACAATGCCTACGCTCCCGACGGCGAAATGGTGGTGACCTGCGTCAAAACCAGGCTCGCCCACGCCGGGGTGCGGCATCTGCTGCCGCAGTCGCCGCACTGGAAGGCCATGGCCACCGAAGACATTCCGATCAGCCAGAACGACATGATGGTCACCTGGCACAGCCTGCCGACCACGGTCATGAAGCATCTCACCGCCTGGCGGGTGCCGATCCCCGCCCACGAATCCGATGCCTTCCTGCACTCCTGGCAGGTGGCCGCGCATATGCTCGGCATCCACGACGAGTACATCCCCAACTCGTGGGCGGAGGCCGATTCCCAAGCGGCACAGGTGCTCGACCCGATCATCGCGGTGACCCCGGAGGGCGCGAAGCTCGCCGACCGGCTGCTCGGCCTGGGCAACCAGCTGGACCTGTCCATCGTCACCCGGCCGGTGCTCGGCGCGTTCACCCGCTTCCTGCTCGGCGACGAGATCGCCGACGGCCTGGGCATTCCCCGCGAAATCCTCTGGGACCCACTGCTGCGGGTGAGCTGGGGACCGTTCATCGCGGTCCGCGAGGGCGTGCTCACCGCCGTCCCGCCCACCCAGGAGGCGTACTGGATGTTCGACGAATTCCTGCGCCAGGCCGCCCTGATCTACCTGTCCGACCTGCGCATGCCGATCAGCATCGAAATCCCCACCATGAACCGCGATCTCAGCCAGCCCCCACGCTGACGACCCACCTTCTCAGGAGTTCCCCATGCGTACCCCACTGCACATCGGCTTCGCCTCGATCGCGGCGACCACCCTCGTCCTCACCGCCGCGCAGTCCTCCGCCGAACCAGCTCCCGCACCGACCCCCGCGGTCACCGTCGCCGACGACACCGGCTCCTCGGCCCTGGACTCCGGATCGGCCGCGGCGGAATCCCTCGCCCTGTTCGCCCAGCAGGGCAATGTCATCGGCATCCTCGCCCTGCTGGTCGCCGCACCCCTGCACATCATGACCGGCGCCATCTGCGATATGGCCACCATGTCGGCGTTGCCCAGCCCCTGCGCGCCCCGGGTCTACTGAACAACGACCATTCCGACGTCGGCGGCGAGGGGGGAGCCGCCGTCGCCCGCGGAGGTGGTGGCAGCCGGAAACCCGGGCACGGCACACGGCTCCGGTACATTTGTCGATAGGGCGGCCGGGTCGATACGAGACCGGTCGGACGCGAAACACCGAGAACCGAAAGCACATAGGCGTCGCCGCAGCTATCCCGGCGGCGCGCCGGTTCCCCGGGTCGAGCCGCCACCCCACCGTGCGGCGCGACCCGACTCCACACTGGGCCTAGCATCCGAGGAGCGGCGGAAATGGACGTCCCCATCTGGCTGTGGGCAGTCTTCGTCACTGTCCTGGTCGTCGGTCTCGTCGTCGACCTCGTCGCGCACCGCGGTCCGCATGTCATCGGTTTCAAAGAAGCGCTGCGCTGGAGCATTCTCTGGATCGTTCTCTCGCTGGCCTTCGCGATACTCGTCGCCGTCGTGGTCAGCCCGACCGCGTCGGTGGACTTCACCACCGCCTGGCTGCTCGAGAAGAGCCTGTCGGTGGACAACCTCTTCGTGTTCGCGCTGATCTTCGGCTACTTCCAGGTGCCTCGCGAGTACCAGCACCGCGTGCTGTTCCTCGGCGTCCTGGGCGCACTCGTCTTCCGAGGCATCTTCCTGCTCCTCGGCGTCGCCGTGGTGCAGCAGTTCACCGCCGTGCTGTTCGTCTTCGCCGCGATCCTGCTCTACAGCACCTACAAACTCCTCACCGACGACGACAGCTCCTTCGACCCCGGCAAGAGTACGGCGGTGCGGTTGGTGCGCCGGATCATGCCGATTCAGCACGAGTACGCCGGCGCGCACTTCTTCGTCCGCTCGGCGGGCCGGTGGGTCGCCACGCCCCTGCTGGTGGTGGTCGTGGCCATCGAGGCGGCCGATATCGTCTTCGCCGTCGACAGCGTGCCCGCGGTGCTGGCCGTCAGCCAGGAACCGCTCATCGTCTACTCCAGCAACGCGTTCGCCATTCTCGGCCTGCGCGCCCTGTACTTCCTGCTCTCCGGAATGCTCGCGCGCTTCCACCATCTGTCCACGGGCTTGGCGATCATCCTCGGTTTCATCGCCGTGAAGCTCATCCTGCAGGCCGCGCACAAGACGATCACACCCGCTGTCCCCGAGATCCCATCACCGGTGAGCCTGGCGGTGGTGGTAGTGGTGCTCACGATCTCGGTGGTGGTCAGCATCCGCCGACCACTGCCGGAGGAACCGGCCCCGTCCCCGAACACCGGTTCATTGGACGCCACCGATAAATCCGACTGATGGAATGCCCACGGCCGCAGTGCCATCGACGGATCGTCTGACTTTCGCCCGCCACCATGGGATAATCGCAGGTGCGACCAATCGCGCGTAC
The DNA here is from genome assembly GCF_030767025.1 of Nocardia sp. CC227C. Classification (GTDB taxonomy): domain Bacteria; phylum Actinomycetota; class Actinomycetes; order Mycobacteriales; family Mycobacteriaceae; genus Nocardia. The sequence goes on from NZ_JASITE010000009.1 coordinate 261,104, forward strand.
ATGACGACAGCCAGTTCGCCGGAAGTGGGTGACTGCGATGTCTGGTTACCCGTCGCTCTCGGTCCGGCTCTGGCGGATGCGACCGTGGAACGCCAACCCCCTGATGCCCGCGTCCCTGCGCTTCGAAACCGTCGCCCTCGCAACACTGCTGGCGCTCAGCCTGCTCGTCATCCCCATCGCGGGCGCGGTCGGCACCGAAGCCTACAGTCGCACGAGCAGCCGCATTCTGGCCGACAACGCCGGGAAGACACTCGTCACCGCCACGATCACCGACGATCCGACGCACCAGGAATCGGAGCGACGATTCCAGGCCACCGTGTCGTGGCGCGAGGAGGGGCGCGAGCACATCCGAACCGCACCCGTCCCCTTCGACGCCGGTCGCGGCGACGAGGTCCCGGTGTGGATCGGAGCGGACGGCACCCCGGTCGACCCGCCCCGGCGCACCGATGGCGCCGTCCTCGACGGCATCGGCGCCGGCATGGTGGTGCTGTTCTCGGTCTGGTCCGCCGCCGGACTGCTGATCTGGGCCGGGCGGGCCGCCATCGACCACCGGCGCGACACCGCCTGGGCCGCCGAATGGCGACAGTTGAACCACCCGACCAGACAGTGAAGGCGTCCATGCCCCTCGGCCCCTCCCCCCGTGCCACCGATGCCGACCGCGAGCAGGTCATCGGCCTGCTCCGCACCCAACTCGCGGCCGGTACCCTGACCCCCGAGGAGTTCTCCGCCCGCGCCGAAGCCGCCGCCCACGCCCGCCGCCGCAGCGACCTCGACCGCCTGACCCGCGACCTCCCCGCCGCCACGGTGACGACGACGATCCAGAATCCACTGCGCCCCTTGATCATCGGCGCACTCGTCGCCGTCGCCGCCTTCCTGCTGGTGCTGGTCGCGGTGGTCGCGGTGCTGGGAATCGGCGCGATGCTGGGCGGCTGACGGCGGCGGCCCGGAGCGGTGACCGAACACCGGTGCCCCGGAAACCGACGGCTGTGCTCGATCCGATGCCGCTGATAGCGTCCGGGCGCAAGCGATCAGCATCCGTCCCCAAATGACAGCGGAGGCCAGCCTCTCATGCGCACACTGTCTCGCCCGATTCTCGTCCTGTTCGTCGCCGCGGCCCTGACCAGCGGTGCCGCCGCACACGCCGACCCCGCCGCCACACCCGTCTCCGCCAATGCGATGAGCTGGTCCGCCGAATGCGCGGCCGGGCTGCTCGCCGGACTGGTCGCCGCACTCACCACCGGATCCTCGGCGGCGGTCGGCTGCCCCTCCTGACGCCGCCGACGCCGCCTGGACCTCGCTCCGCCCGCGGTCACGCGTTCACGACCGGTCACCCATGAGTTCCCCGTCGGAGATGGGCCGGGAACGACGGACCATGAGTTCGCGCTCCGTGGGCGACAGCGCGATGCCGAACAGCTCCTCCACCGCGCCCGGCACCGCGGCGGGCGTCAGCGTCCGTTCCGTGCGCGCACCGTCGGATCCGGTGTGCACCACCGTGAGTCCGCGCAACTCCCGGTGCACCGCGCCATCGAACAGGTCGATGAGATAGGTCTTGTGGAACGGTGAGCGCGGATGGTGCTGGGCGATGTAGTTGGCATCGACGTAATCGGCGCGGAAGGCGCGATCGGTGCTGAACTTGTGGACGGTCTGCCACCCGGCGCCGGTATCGCTGTACAGCACCCACAGACCGTGATCGGTGCGGTCCAGCCGGGTGCGGCGGCCGTCGGGGTGGGTGACCGGTCGGCCCGGCGCGAGGTCCACCGGTTCGGGGGTGCCGACCGCGCCCACGCCGACATCGGTGAACAGGAAGTGGTCGTCCCAGGCGATCAGCAGCGCGGTGTGCCCCGCGGCGCGCAGCACATGGTCCGGGGAGCCGCCCAGAATGCGGGCGTTGACACCGGTCACGGTGAATCCCAGCCGTTCCAGTACGGCGGCGAACAGGCAGTTCTGCTCGTAGCAGTAGCCGCCGCGGCCGCGGCGCACGAACTTGTCCTGCAACGAGGGCACGTCCAAGCGGATCGCACGGCCCGCCATGACATCGAGGTTCTCGAAGGGGAAGGTGGTGACGTGCGCGTGGTTCAAGGCCGCCAGCGTCGCGCGGGAACGGGTCAGGGGGCCGGTGTATCCGATCCGGTGCAGATAGGCGTCGAGGTCGAGCAGGTCGCCGTCCCATCCGTACGGGTCGACGAAATCGGTCTGTGCATTGGTTTCCACTGGTCCTCCTCAGCATCGGTGTGCTCCGTGACCAGCGTGCGACGCCCGGATTCCGGTACCGCTCCGGCCGGGTTCCGGAACCCGGCGGCGAGTTCCCGGGCCTCGGCCGGCGTGGACACCGCCGCCATCTCGCCGGCGACTCCGCGGGCGACCAGGTACTCGCGGAGTTCGGCGGCGGTCCGCTCGACATCGGGGCGATACAGCGGCGGCACCGTGGCGTCCGCGAGACCGCGCAGGATCTCGGCCGCACCGAACAGCCGCGCCACCGTCGCCGCCGGTTCCCGGCCGCACCGCGCGTACGCGCCCGCCAGCCCGGTCAGCGCCGCACCGAGCAATCCCGGATCGTCGAGCGCCGACGCCGCCGCGACCGCCTGCCCGTGCTGCCGCACGGATTCGGCGGTATCACCGCACTGATCGGCCAGAAACCCCAGTTCGGAACGGACGAGCAGCACATCGAGCGATTGCTGGTCGCCCGGATCGTCACCCAGCCACTCCCCCAACCGAACCCGCGCCTCGGCGAGGCGGCCGAGCCGACGCAGCGCCATGCCGAGTCCACGCCGGGCCAGCCGGACCCCGTAGGCCTCACCGTGCGCGGCGGACAGCCGTTCGGCCCGGGTGTAGTGGTCGACCGCGGCCTCCGGCTCACCTCGCACCAGGGCGTTGCGGCCCCGGCAGCAGTGCCAGAAGGTGACCTTCTCCCACATACGCAGTTCCTCGGCGAGGGCCAGCCCCTCGCCGGCGATGCGCTCGGCCGCTGCCGCGTCGCCGGTATTCTCCGCATGCCACCACAGCAGGCCCATCGCCTCCATCCGGCCCCAGTCGTCACCGAGTTCGGTGAACAGCCGCAATGCCTGCGCGCCATCGGTATCGAAGGTCGGCCGCCCGCCGCGCAGGTACGCCAGATGGATGCGGTTGCCCAGCGCCGCGGCGATGCCCCAGCGGTCGCCGCGCGCTCGGAACGCGGACAGCGCACGGCCGGTCATATTCTCGGCGACCGCGAGATCACCGGTTTCGACCAGCGCCGGACCGAAAAGCCACTGGGCGAACGACCTCCCGTCCGCATCGCCGGTGTTGTCGAATGCGGCGAGCGCGTCCGTCGCCGCGCGCACCGGCTCCGCCACCTCCCGGGCGACCAGCCGCAGATAGGTGTGGAAGGCGCCGGCGCGCGCCCGCGATGCGGCGAGCCCGCCCGCGGGCGGGCTCGGCAGTGCCAGCGCCGCGGTGAGCGACCGGCGTGCCTCGCCGTGCAGCCCGCGGATCCACCGGTACCAGAACAGGTCGACGGCGAGATGCAGTGCCGCCGCGGTGTCGCGATGACGCACGGCGGTGTCGAAAGCCGTTCGGAGATTGGCGTGTTCGGCGTCGAGCCGCCGCAGCCAGGTGCGCTGCCCCGCACTCCGCACCCCGTCGTGCACCGGCGCGACCAGGGCCGTGTAGTAACGCAGATGGGCGGCCTCGGCGCGCGCGCGTTCCCCGGCCGCGTCGAGCTGCTCGGCCGCGTACGCGCCGATCGATTCCAGCAGGCGGTAGCGCGGTCCACCGGGACCGTCCACCATATCGACCAGCGAGCGGTCGACCAGCCGCGCGAGTATGTCGAGCACCTCGTCGACGGCGATGCCGGTCAGCTCGGCGGCCACCGCCTCGGCGGCGTCGAGGGTGCAGCCGTCGACGTGCACGACCAGGCTGCGCAGCACCGCGCGTTCGGCGTGGTCGAGCAGGTCCCAGCTCCAGTCGATGGTGGCCCGCAGGGTCTGCTGCCGATCCGGCACGCCGGTGCGCGGTGCGCCGCCCAGCACCCGGAACCGGTCGTCGAGCCGGGCGCTGAGCTGCTCCACGCCGAGGGAGCGCACCCGGCGTGCGGCCAGTTCCAGCGCCAACGGCAACCCGTCCAGGCGACGGCAGATCGCCGCGACGGTGGGGGCCGTCCGCTCGTCGAGGACGAATCGGGGAGCCGATGCCGCCGCCCGCGCGGCGAACAGCCGAACGGCGGCAAAGGATTCCAGCGGCCCCGGCTCGGGCGGCAGCGCCCCGGCACGGTCCGGACCCATGCTCTCGGGCGGCGGGCAGCCGAGCGGCGGCACCTCCACCATCCGCTCGCCGGGTAGGTCCAGCGGCTGCCGACTGGTCACCAGACACTGGAGTTCGGGGGCGGTACGCAGGAGGCGGAGCACCAGGGCGGCAGCGGATGACCGCACATGCTCGCAGTTGTCCAGGACCAGCAGACACCGGCAGTCGCGCAGGGCACGGGCCAGGCGGTCGGCCTCCAGCGCCTCGATATCGGGGTGTGGCGGTCGATCCGGTTCCGCGGCGTCCGGCCGCGCGCCCGGCGGGTCGGCACTCTCGTTCTCCGGAGTGTCGAACTCCGGAGTGTCGAGCCGGATATCGAGTATCCGCGCCACCGTTCGCGCCACCGACGCTCCGCCGGGCGCGGCCACGGCGGCGAGCTCCACCAGCCACACCCCGTCGCGGAACCGGTCTCCGGCCGCCATGCCGCGCGCGACCTCCATGGCGAGCCGGGTCTTGCCAACACCGCCGGGACCGGTCAGGGTGACGAGGCGGTGCGCGCCGGTGAGCAATTCGTCGATCTCGTCGAGTTCATGCTCGCGGCCGACGAGCGCATCGGTATGTGCCGGAATGCGATTGCCGCGCACTCGCCGATCCGGGTCCGCAGTCCGGACGGCGATCGCGGGGGTGGCCCGGACCGGCAGCTCGCGTCGAAGAATCTCCTCGTGCGCGGTGGTGAGCTCCGGGCCCGGATCGACGCCCAACTCCTCCGCGAGACGGTGGCGGAGTCCCTCGTAGTGGTGCAATGCCTCGGCCTGCCGCCCGAACCGGTACAGGGCGCGCAGGTAGGCGGCGTGCAGCCGCTCCCGCAGCGGATGCTCGACCGCCCAGCCGCCGAGTTCGTCGGCGAGGCCGTCGTCGTCGCCCGCGGCCAGCCGCGCCTCGGCCCAGTCCTCGACGGTGGTGATCCGCTCGTCGTCGAGCCGGTCGGCGAACGGACGGGCGAACGGTGTGTCGGGGAAGTCGGCCAGGGCGGGACCGCGCCACAGTGCCAGCGCGTCGGCGAATCCGGCGACGCGGGCCGCCGGATCGGCGACGGCGCGGGTCGCGGTGGCGCGCGCCCGGAACCGCCGGGCATCGTCGTCGGCGGCGCGGAGCCGGTAGCCGCCGGGACCGTGGTCGAGCCGCTCGCGCCCATCCGGTTCGGCGCGTTCCAGGACGCCGCGCAGCAGCGAGAGCTTGGCGCGCAGCACCCGCCGCGGATCGGCGGGCAGCCGCTCACCCCATACCTCGTCGATCAGGGTGTCGGCGGGTACCGGCCGTCCCTCCCGCACCAGCAGGGCGGCCAGCAGCGTCCGAACCCGCTGCTCCGGAATCGGCACCGGTGTGCCGTCCGTCGTCCAGACCGTCAGAGCACCGAGCATTCCGAACCGCATGATCACCAGGGTAGGGGTGCGCTCGGACGCGACCGGAGCAGCCGCGAAATCTCCGGAGCCCTCCCGGAGCCCTCCCGGAACTCCCGGCGCGCAGCGTGGATGTCGTCACCGAGGCCGGACCGACCGGCCCGCTTCACCGGAGGAGAAATGCCATGACCACCCCCGCCTGCCTGCGCCTGGCCGTCGTGATCGGCAGCACCCGCACCGACCGCTTCGGACCCACCCCGGCCCGGTGGATCGCCGAACATGCCTCCGCCCGTACCGATTTCGAAGTGGACGTGGTGGATCTGGCCGATACCCGGCTGCCCTATGTCATGAACGGCGACGACGACAAGACCCTGCCCGCCGAGGTCGCCGCGCTTTCCCCGCGGCTCGCCGCGGCCGACGCCTTCGTGGTCGTGACCCCGGTGTACAACCGCGGCTATCCGGCCGCGCTGAAGAACGCCATCGACTGGTTCTTCGACGAATGGTGCGCCAAACCGGTCGGATACGTCTCCTACGGCGGCATGGGCGGCGGTCTGTTCGCCGTCGAACAGCTGCGTCAGGTGTTCAACGAGGTGCACGCGGTATCGATCCGAAACGCGATCTCCTTCGCCAACTTCTGGGACACCTGGGACGAGAACGGCCGCCCGATCGACACCACCGCCACCGACGGCGCCGCGAAATCGTTTCTCGACCAGCTGGCCTGGTGGGGGCACGCCCTCCGCGACGCCCGCGCCGCCCGCCCGTACACCGCGTGAGCGGTGTGCCCGGTCGTGCTCGCGGTCGGCACCCGGATCGGCCTGCCCTCGTGATCGCCCGTGCTCGGACAGCGTCCACGGCTCATCGTTCGCCCCGCTGCGGTGTCACCCGCAGCGCGGCGATCCGCCTGCCGTCCATTTCGCTGACCGTGAACCGATGCCCGGCGATGACGACACCCTCACCGAGGCGGGGGATCCGCTGCATATGGTGCAGCACGCAGCCGGCCACCGTTTCGTAGGGCCCTTCGGGCAGTGTGATGCCCAGAGTGCGCTCGGCGTCCGCCACGATCAGCAGTCCGTCGATGCGGTGGTGCGTCCGCGCCCTGCCCGGACGGTCGAGGGCCACCGAAACGGGATCGAATTCGTCACCGATCTCGCCGACGATCTCCTCGACGATGTCCTCCAGGGTGGCGATGCCGGCGGTACCGCCGTACTCGTCGACCACCAGCACCAACTGTGTGTTCTCGCGGCGCATGAGCCCGAGTGTGGACAGCGCGGATCTCGAGGCCGGCAGATGCGGCAGCGGTCGGCACAGGTCGGCCACGGTGGGGTGCTCACGTTCGTCGGCACGCAGGAGATCGCGCAGGTGAACAAACCCGAGAACATCGTCGAGGGACTCCCGGCAGACGGGAAAACGGCTGTGCGCGGCCCCGATCGCCTGCTCGCGGGCCGTGCTCACGGCCGTATCCGCAGCGAGGAAGTCCACCTCCGTCCGGGGCCGCATCACTTGCGCGAGACTGCGCTCCCCCGCATCGAAGACCTCGGCGAACACCTCGCGCTCCGCATCGGGGATGCCACCGTGGCCGGTCAGCAACTCCCGCAACTCCTCGGGCGTCATCTCCTCCCCGCGGTTCCCGGGATCGCCGCCGAGGACACGCACCAGTGCGTTCGTGGACACCGACAGCAGCCAGATCACCGGCGACATCGCCGTCGCGAATCGGTCCAGCGGCGAAGCCGTCGCCAGCGACACCGCCGTCGCCCGCTGCAATGCGATCCGTTTCGGGACCAGCTCGCCGAGAATCAGCGACAGGTACGCGATCACCAGCGTGGTGACGATCAGCGCGACCGCATTCGCCGCTGCCTCGGACAGTCCCCACCCCCGCAGAGCGGGACTGAAGTCCGGCGCGATCGTCGAGGCTCCGTAGGCGGCCGAGAAGAAGCCGGCCACGGTGACCCCGATCTGCACCGCGGACAGGAACCGGTTCGGATTACGTGCCAATGCCGCGGTACGAGCCCCGCGGCGGCTGCGCCGGGCCAGCGAACGCACCTGACTTTCCCGCAGCGACACCAGCGCGATCTCCGCGGCGGCGAACACACCGCCGACCAGCACGAACACCAGCACCATCGCCACGTTCACAAGCGTGTCCGCGGTCATGGCCGCCCCCTCGGCTCACGCCTCGTACGGTCGGCCCCGTCGTGGTGGCGCATATCCTTTCACCGCCGGAAGCACGCACGTGCTCGAGTCCGAGTGTAGTCGCCGGCCAGCCCGCAGCCTTCGGAGCGACCGCCGGTACGCGCGGGCCACGCGCGACGGCCCGAGCGGGTCCGCGAACCGGCGCTGATGTCCATACGGGCACCCGGGTCGATACGAGTTGATCCGAATCCGCTGCCACGCCGTCGCGCCGTGTGCACGGCGGCTTACCCGGTCAGTGCGGCTTCTCGGCGGTGATCAGGGCGTAGCCGAGGTGGCCTTCGGTGACGGCGTCCCGCGCGATGTGCAGATACCGGCTGATCACCGACCGGGTCATGCCTCGTTCGGCGAGGGGTGCGGGCGCGGTGATGCGGAGCAGGGTCAGGCGGGCCTCGATGTGGTCGAGCATGGTGGCGACGGCGCGGTCGTGATGCTCCGTCAGCGTCACGCGCAGTCCGGCTCCGGTCAGCAGGTCGGCGTAGGCGGCTGCCGGGCGTGCGTCGGCGATGCACGCGATATGGGAGACCAGGTCGGTCAACTCGGGTGGGAGGCCGGAACCGCTCACGGTCACATCGGTGATTCCCACGCGACCGCCCGGGCGCAGCATCCGCGCGAATTCCGCTGCGGCACGCGACTTGTCGGGAAATAGACACAGTGCGCACTCGCACACGACGGCATCGAAGGCGCCGTCCTCGAATGGGATCGCCTCCGCGTCCGCGCACCGGAACCGCACCGTATCCCCCAGTCCGGCGCACTCGGCGGCGGCCGTGGCGCGCGCCACCGTGGCCGCGGCGAGATCGATACCCTCGACCCTCACCCGGTACTCGGCGGCCAGCAGCCGGGCGGTGGAGCCCGGACCGCTGGCCACATCGAGCACCCGCCGGGCCGGACGCAGACCGAGGCGGTCGGCGAGCCGACGAGTGAGCCGGCTGCCACCCGGATGGAAGGACTCGCCGAGTAGCAGCGCCACCACATCGCGCGAATACCCGTCGGCACAGCAGGTTTTGAACTCCGTCCCCGACAACGAGCCGATGGCGGCGGGCGATGCGCCGCCGAGTGCCGCCGGTTCGCGATCACCGGTCACGGATACCCCTCCCGGGGCACCGCCCGGGTGCCCACATCGGTGCCGGTGTCGTCCGACATCAGCGGCAGGGTTCGTGGCTCCCGCGCGGTCATCGACCCGTGTGGTGATCGGGTCAGCAGCGGACCCAGTTCGGTGGCATTGGGCACCAGATCCGGTGTCGCGACACCGGTCATCGCCGCCCGGACCTGTTCGCGGTAACCGACGCTGTTGTAGGCGCAGAACGGAATCAGCCGGCCATCCGGGGTGATCTCCTCCACGCAGCACTTCATCAACTGCTTCACGTTCAGCGTGTAGGGGTCGAGGAAGTCCTGCACCACGATCATGAACGCCCGATCGGCCAGCTCCCGAGCGGCCCGCGGCAGGTCGATGCCGCAGCCGCCCGGGCCACAGACGAGTTCGGAGGCGGCGCGGACGAGCTTCTCGTCGGTGCTCGGCGTTCCCACCGAAGCCGAAGCACTCCACAGCTTCTCGAGCGCTTCCCGGATCTCGTAATCGGGCACGACACGATTGGACACATAGTCGAGGTAATCCTCCACCGCCAGCAACCGCGGGAGCGGGACCACGGTGTAGTCGAAATCCCCCGGTGTGCCGTCGGTGATCAGGTAGGTGATCGACCGACACGTGGGAAAACAGCACGGCACCGGGAAGAAATCGGCCGGAGTGAACCACCGCGGCAACTGCTCCGCGATCGCGTTCACCACGTCCGGGTTCGTCATCCGCTGCAGCGGATCGAATTCGATGTGCCGCCCGGCGTGGGTGACCGGCTGGAAGGCGACCGCGCGCACCGCCGGATGCGCCAATCCGAACTCCACGATCGCGCCGATCTCGTGCTCGTTGAGACCGCGTTCGATCGCGGCGGCCAGGGTGACGGTCAATCCGGCCGCGGCGCAATTGTCCAGGGCGCGTTGCTTGATCGCCCGCAGGTCCCGGCCCCGGATGCGCCGGTGCGTCTGCTCGTCGAAGCCGTCGAACTGCAGATAGATATTCACGACCTTGCCGCCGCGGCCATTGCGTTCGGCGAGCGCGGCCACGAAATCGCGGTCGGAGGCGAGCCGGATGCCATTGGTGTTGATGGTCACCGTGCGGATCGGGCTGGCCTGGGCCATATCGACGAATTCGAGCAGCCGCTTGTGAATGGTGGGTTCGCCGCCGGAGAACATGACGACCTCGGGTTCGCCCTCGGCGGCGACGAAGACGTCGATCATGCGCTGACACTGCTCGACGGTGATGGAATACCCGTCGGGCTGGTGACCGGAGTCGGCGAAACAGATCGGGCAGTCCAGATTGCACCCGGTATTGACCTCGATCAAGCCCAGACAGGCGTGCTGCTTGTGATCCGGACACAGCCCGCAGTCCGACGGGCAGCCGTCTCGGATCTCGGTCTGAAACTCCAGCGGCAGCGTGCCCGGCTTGTTGAACCGGCTCAACTCCAGGTATTTCCGCGCGTCGCCGTAGACCAAGGCGTCGAACCAGCCGTGCTCACGGCAGCGTTTGCCCAGGTACACCTTGTTGTCGCGGATATTGACCTGGGCGTCCACCACTACCTTGCACACCGGGCAGATGCTCTTGGTGTACTCGACGAACACCTCGTCCCGATCGGTACGCTCCACAGCCACGCGGTCTCCCGTCGTCTCCTGCCGCAATCGGCGGCCACCAGCGGTCACGACCATCGAAATCCGGCGACCGGGCGCACGTCACCGAGACTGTTGCTCTGCTGACAGTGTCGCACCGATCGCCACCCGCCGACCCGCGCTCCGACGAGATGCCCGCCGATCCTGTCAGCGCCCTGACACTTCACCGGTGCGGGTCCGGACGCACGCGCTTGGATGGGGGGACACTCGAAGTACAGGAGGTGCGGATCCGATGATGCGCGCGATATGGAACGACACCGTGATCGCCGAATCCCCCACCACCGTGCGGGTGGAGGGCAACCACTACTTCCCGCCGGAATCACTGCGCCGGGAGCACTTCAGCGACAGCACCGGCAAAACCCTGTGCCCGTGGAAGGGACTGGCGTCCTACTACACCATCACCGTCGGCGACTCGGTCAACCCGAGCGCGGCCTGGTACTACCCACACCCGAGCCCGCTCGCCCGCAGGATCACAAACCACGTCGCCTTCTGGAACGGCGTACGTGTCGAAGGCACGCCCGAGAAGACCGTCAAGAAACCAGGCGGACTGCTCGCGCGGCTGACCGGAACGGGCAGGCGATGACAGACAGGCCCGCACACGTCGACTCCGCGCCCCGAAGGCGACCGCACCGCACCGGCGAGCGGTTGCCCTCCTGGCGCATCGGGATCACCTCCGGCCTCGTCGGCATCCTGTGCTGCGTCGGCCCCACCGTCCTCGCCCTGCTCGGTATCGTCAGCGGCGCGACCGCCCTGGCCTGGGCCGACGACCTGTACGACAACTACGCCTGGTGGTTCCGGCTCGGCGGCCTGGCGGTACTGATCGCCCTGGTCTGGTGGTCGCTGCGCCGCCGCGACCAGTGCAGCCTCGACGGCGTCCGGAAGCTGAAATGGCGGCTGCTCATCGTCGTCGTGATCGCGGTCGGCACCTACGCCGTCCTGTACGCCGTCACCACCTGGCTCGGAACCCTCGCCTGAGCGCAACCCCGGGCGACACGTCGGCGCGAGAACCCGGAATCGCCTGCCGGCTCGACCATCTCGTCAACCGCACGCCCGTACTCCCCATAGTCGACTGTTCAGCCGGGCACAGCGCGTCAAGACAGCGAGCCATCGGTATCCGGAACACCTCGGCGACGGGCTCGGACCACCCGCCAGCCGATTCCCGCGATCACGAACACCGCCACGACAACGGCGAGCAGGGGCCGCCATCCGAGGTCGCCGACCCAGCGGCTGATCGCCTCCTGGATACGTCCGGCGGCGACGATCACCGGATCGTCGGCGTCACCGTCGCCGAAGAACAGTCGCAACTCGTAGATTCCGTAGTAGGTGACGTACACCCCGGAGAGAACGAGCAGGATGCCGCTGACTCTGCCGATGTAGGGCAACAGTTTTCGTGTCCACGCCGTCGCGACGGCGCCCGCCAGCGCGACGACGACCGCCAGAACGCCCACCAGCAGCGTCATTCCGAAACCGTAGGCGAGATAGGCGGCGATGCCGCCGAGCACCGACCCGCTGCGGAAGGTGCTGCTGGTGACGGCCAAGAACGGTCCGATCGTGCAGGACAGCGAGGCGATCGCGTACGCCACGCCGTACCCGGTCATCGACGCCAGCCGGGCGGTCGGCGCGCCGCGCGTCGGCTTGGGCAGCGCCACCGCGATATCGCGACCGCTGAGCAGCCAGACGCCGACGCCCACCAGCACCACCCCGATCACCACCGTCGCCGCGGGCAGATAGCGCTGCACCGACACCGCCAGCGGCGAGATCACCAGCCCGAACCCGCCGAAGACCAGCAGAAATCCCACCGCCATGGCTACCGTCGCGGCCAGTGCCCGGCCCAGCGCCGCGAGCCGCCCCGGTTCGGCATCCCCCGCGCCGGCCACCACCAGGGCGAGGTAGCCCGGCAACAGGGCGAATCCACACGGGTTCACCGCCGCGACCAGCCCGGCCGCCAGCGCGAATCCGAGCACGTCGGTGTCCACCGCACTCAGCCCAAAGCTTTGATCTGCGTGGCGATCTCGTCCTCGCTCAGACTGCCCGGAACCATGTCGATATCGGAGAACTTGCTCACGAAGGCGAAGGCGGGCTGCGCGGTCACCCCGAACCGCTGCCACACCGTACCGTCCAGATCCGCGATCTGGGTGAACGTCAGGCCGTGCTCGTCGGCGAAGGCCCGCATGGCCGGCAGTTCGTCCCGCGCGGCCACACCGACGAACTCCACATCCGGGTGGGCGGCGGCCGCGGCCGCGACACCGGGGGCCTCCCGCTGGCAGGTGGGACACCACGGGGCCCAGAACCAGAGCACGGCCTTCTTCCCGGCCAGACTGGCCCCGGAGAACTCCGCGCCGTCGATCGTCTGGGCGGTGAACCGCAATTCCTTGGGCACCGGAGCATCCGCGACAGCGGTCGTCGACGTCGCGTTGCCGGCCGCCGCCGTCGTGGTCGACGCGGCGTCCTCGGTGCCGTCACCGCATCCGGCCGCCACCAGGACGGCGGCGAGCATCGGCAGCAGCAGTCGAAGGGTCTTCACAATCGGTAACCTCCGGTCGGTGGATGGGTATCCTGGACGCTCATCATCACAGCCACAAGCCACTCCCCGCCCCCGTCAGGATCGTCGCTGTATCGCACGCAATCGGTCCGGATTCCTGATCTCGATCGCCGCGTAGCCGGTGCCGATCAATCCGTCGCGCTCGAAATCCTTGAGCACCTTGTTCAACGACGGCCGCTGCACCCCGATCATGGCCGCGAGGGTGCGCTGGGCCAGCGGCACCTTCCCGTCGACCGACTCGTCCAGCAGCAACTGCGCCACCTGGGTCGGCAGCGGCCGACCGAGAATGCTCAACAGCCGGTTCTGCGCCGCCGCGGTGCGCTGGGCGACACTCGACAACCAGCGCCGGGCAATGGCCGGTCGCGACGCGAGCAGCTTCTCGAACGCCGCCCGTGACAGGAACAGGCACGTCGTATCCGTCAGTGCCCGCGCGGTGTACATGAACGGCATATCCAGCAGCATCGCAATGTCCCCGTCGACGTCTCCCGGCCGCAACACATCGACAACGGCGCGCCGACGCCCCGAACCCACCGACAACTCGACCCGCCCGTGCCGGACGACCCACACGCCATCGGTGGGGCGACCGGCGGTGAACAGCACCGTTCCGGGCGGCACTATCCGCAGTTCCAACAGGTCCGCGAGCGCGGTCAGATCGTCGGGCCCCAGCGGAGCCGACTCGCCGCGGCCCACACACCGAGCGATCCACGCGGCCTGCCGCAACTGGTCATCGGAGTACGCCTCTCCCCCGACAGCCCGCACCAGCTGCGTGAACGGCCGTTCCAATCGACTCATCGGATCCTCTCGCTTCGCGTCGTCGTGCCTCGCGACCGCCACCGAGCAACACCGCCCCGACTGTCGCACAGCTGATACGACCGCGACACCGACATTGTCACGCGCCTGACAATCCAGGCGCGGTATCCCGGCCGATCGGAGTTGGCTCGAGGTGACACCGCAGACACCGGATCGAGAGGATTGTTCGTCATGGCCACCTCGGCTTCCAGCAGCTCGTTCTCCTCGAGCACCCGCACCGGGCAGGCCGTCGGCATCGCCGCCGGATGGGGCGCCCTCCTCGGCGTCGCCGCGGCCATGGTGATGGCCGCCTACGCGATGATCGCCGCCGCCACCTACCAGAACACCGGCTTCTTCACCCCGCTGTACCACATCGCGAGCACCGTCATCGCCCCCGACACCATGATGACCTCCGTGGAACGCGCGGGCGCCGGTTCACTGTTCTACTTCTCCTTCGGCCCCGCCGTCCTCGGCGCGGTCATCCACATAATGGTCGGCGCCGTGTACGGCGCGCTGTTCGCCGTCATCGCCCGCGTCACCGCACTGCATGGCCTGCCCGTCCTCACCATGGCCGGAATCGTCTGGGGCCTGCTCGTTTTCGCGATCAGCACCTGGATCGGCCTGCCGCTGGCGGCCGCGATATTCGGCGGCGGCGAACCGATCCGCGATATGGCCGGCATGGTCGGCTACCCGACCTTCATCGCCGAACACCTGCTCTTCGGCGCAGCCCTCGGCATGATGCTCGCCTGGCGAACCGGGCGTCGCTGATCCTCACGGTCGGACGGCCCCCGCTCCGTCCGACCGCCACCGTCCGGCGGCGCGGATCCGCCGTTCAGCCACAGCGCAGCGGCGGCGCGGCGTGTGACGGGCAGATACGCACGTTGCCCTGAATCGCGTTCGCCCTTGGTGTGGGGCCTATTGCGACATGCGCTCCACCGGTAGGCCCGCCAGTGCCCATTCGAGCATCCCCTCGTCGAGGCGTTTGACGTCCCGCCCGGACCGCTGGGCCATCTGGACGGCGTCCGGTGCCATGACGCAGTAGGCCCCGCGGCAGTAGGCGACGATGTCGCGGTCGGTGGGGAGTTCGGCGAGGCGGGTGTCCAGTTCGGACAGCGGGATATTGATCGCGCCGGGGATGTGGCCCGCCCGGTACTCCTCGCGGGGGCGCACGTCGATGAGGGTGATCTCGCCGGCGTCGCGACGGCGGATCAGTTCGTCGCGGGTGATGGCGTCCTCGGGTGCGCCGAGCACGGCGGCCGCGGCGACGGCGACATCGGCCAGATGGGCTTCGGCCACGGTCTGTACCAGGGCGAACAGGCGGGCGACATCGGTTCCGGCCAGGCGGTAGTACTGGCGGGTGCCGTCGCGGCGGGCCTGCACCAGGCCGCCCGCCTTGAGCGTCTGCAGATTGGCCGACGCGGTGGTCAGGTTCATACCCGTCGCGGTGGCGACGGCCTCGACGGTGCGCTCCCCCTGTGCGAGCAGGTCGAGGATCTGCAGCCTGCGGCCATTGCCCAGCGCCTTGCCGACGCGGGCGATCTCGTCGAACAGGGCCGCCTTGCGGCCGGTGGGCTCACTCACGCTTGCTTCTCCAATACGCTGTCGGATAGCTTATTCCATAGTTCTTTGGAACAACATCGGATGGTGCGATTATATGCGCCACTCGGACCACCCGAGCGGATGCGCCGCTTCACCACTGCCAGGAAAGAACGCTCTCGTGTCCCACAGCACCACCGTTACCGCCGCCTCCCCCGATATCGCCCGCGCGCAACGCCGCGTGCTGACCGTACTGGTGTCGGCGCAGATCCTCAGCGGCGCGGGGTTGGCCGCCGGAATCACCGTCGGCGCACTGCTGGCCCAGGACATGCTCGGCTCGACCAGCCTGGCCGGGCTGCCCAGCGCGCTGTTCACCGCGGGTTCGGCGCTCGCCGCCGTCGCCGTGGGGCGGCTGTCGCACGCCCGGGGTCGCCGTCCCGGACTGGCCGCCGGATACCTCACCGGCGCGGTCGGCAGTGTCGGCGTCATCGCCGCCGCCGTCGCGGACAATCCGGTCCTGCTGTTCGTCGCCCTGTTCGTCTACGGCGCGGGCACCGCCACCAATCTGCAGGCGCGCTACGCCGGTGCCGATCTGGCGACCGTCTCGCACCGCGGCCGCGCCGTCTCGACCGTACTGGTCGCCACCACGCTCGGCGGTGTCGTCGGCCCCAATCTCGCCGCGCCGACCGGCAGCCTCGCCGAGGCCGTCGGCATTCCGTATCTGGCCGGACCGTTCCTGCTCGCCGCGGCGGCCTACACGCTGGCCGCCGCGGTGCTGGCGGTGTGGCTGCGCCCGGACCCCCTGCTGCTGGCACGCACCCTGGGCACGGACGACCCGGTCACCGACTCGACCACGACCGAACTCCCGGCGGCGGAGAGTTCCGGCTCGGGCATCGCCATCGGCGGATTCGTCATGGCGGTGACACAGCTGGTCATGGTGGCGATCATGACCATGACACCGGTGCACATGCTGCACCACGGACACGGCACCGCCGCGGCCGGACTGGTGATCGCCATCCACGTCGGCGCGATGTATCTGCCGTCCCCGCTGACCGGCTGGCTCGTCGACCGCTACGGCCGCCTGCCCGTCGCCGCGGCGTCCGGGGTGACACTGCTGGCCGCGGGCCTGCTCGCGGGCTTCGCCCCGGGCGACTCCATCGCTCTGCTCGCCCTCGCGCTCGCCCTGCTCGGGCTGGGCTGGAATCTCGGCCTGGTCGCGGGAACCGCCATCATCACCGACACCGTCCCCCTGGCCACCCGCGCCAAAACCCAAGGCGCGGTGGATGTTTCCATCGCCATCGCCGGCGCTACCGGCGGCATGGGCTCCGGGCTCATGGTCGCCGCCACCAGCTATCCGACCCTGGCACTGGTCGGCGGCGTGCTCGCACTGGCGGTCGTCCCGGCTGCCGCGCTCACCGCCCGGCACAACGGTGACCGCCCAGCGCGTTCGGCCACGGCCACCGGCGAGAGCCACACCTGACGCGATCGGCCGAACCGGCCGCCGCGAACCCGCACGCGCTCCCAGCTCAGGCGTCGTCAGCCAAAGGCAATGGGCAAGAGGGCGATTCGCGGCACGCCAACAGATCGTCGCACCCGGCCGCGACCGCCGCGCGCAGCGTATCGCGTCTGGCGGTGAGCTCGGCCAGCGCGGTGTCCACCTCGGCCAGCTTGGCCTCGGTTCGCGCGCGCAACCCCACACCCGGCCGCCGCCCGACCCCGGTGGCCCCCAGCAGATCCGCGATCTCGTCGAGGGTGAACCCGAGCCGCTGGGCGGCCTTGATCAGGCGCAGCACGCTCACCGTCCGCTCCGGATAGAGCCGATGTCCACCCAGGGAGCGGTCCGGTTCGGCCAGCAGCCCGCGCCGCTCGTAGTAGCGCAAGGTTTGGATGTTCACTCCGGCCGCGCGCGCCACCTCCCCGGTCCGCAGCCCCGTCATGCCGGCCTGCCCGCGCGCGCCCGTGCGGCCAGCCCGTCGAGCACGTCGACTCGCTCGGGCGGCACTTCTATCACCATGTGCACCGATCGCTCGCCAGCCGTGGTGAATTCGAAGGCGAAGAACGAGCAGCAGCCCGACTCCCTCGCCGCCAGCTCACGAGCCCGCGATTCGGCGGCGGCGTCCATTTCCAGCCGCAGCCGCGTCGGCGACACGCGGTCGACACCCCGCACGGCATCGCGGAAGAGCGCATCGAACTCCGCGACCCGCAACGGCTGCCGCTCGGTGGGCAGCGAGCACGCGTCCACGGCTACCCACGATCCATCCGGCGAACCAGCCGCTGCCGGATCGGTATCCGCGTCACCGCTAGTCAGCGATTCATCAGCCATGACCTGCACCTCCCGCCTGGCCGAGAGCCACTCGACCCGCACACCCAGGCTAAGCCTGTACCCGGGTACCGGCTGCAACCCCGACGGTCCGAACACAGCCCGACAGTACGTCGGGTGAACCGCCGTCGCGGATGCACCGGTGCCGTCGCGGCCCGGTGGTACGACGACACCGGTACCTCGGCGTGTCACGACGCGGAGACCGGTCGCGGCATCCGGGCTGCCGATCCGGCCAGACCAGCCAGCACCGCCGCGCCCGCGATCACGTACCAACCGTGCCGGTAGGCCTCGAGGGTGGCGTCCGGTCCAGCGGGCGAGCCCAGTACCGCCACGAAAACCGCTACGCCGATCGCCAATCCGAACTGTCGAGCCATGCTCAGCACCGCTGATCCGGTCGCGAAGCGCTGCGGGGGCAGGGCCGCCGTGCCCGCGGCGAAGCTGGTCGGCATGGTCAGGCCGACGCCGAGGCCGGTCACCAACATACCGCCGAGCAGTCCTCCCACATAGTCCGGCGTCAGCGTGATCGCCGCTGCCCACCAAAGGATTCCGGCCGCGAACACGATACCGCCCGCGGCGATCACCGAGCCGACTCCGAGCTTGGCGATGAGCCGTCCGGCCAGCACCGCCACGATCGGTACCACCAGCGGTCCGGGCGCGATCGCCAGGCCCGTCCGCAGCGCGGACCATCCCCACACCTGCTGCGCCCACAGCACCGCCGACAGCAGCATGCCCGCGAAAGCGATATTGAACAGCAGTGCGTTGCCGATCATCAGGGCGAAGTTGGGCAATCGCAGCAGGGCCGGATCGACGACCGGACTGCGATGTGCCCGCGACGACATCACGAACGCGACCGCCAGCGCGACGGCCCCCGCGAAACCGCCCAGCACACCGGCCGAGACCCAGCCCCAATCCTCACCCTTGACCAGCGCCAGAATGAACGCCGCCACCGAGCCGATGAGCGTGAGCGCACCGAACAGGTCCGGCAGTCTCCCGCCGTCCCCGGCCGGATTCGGCAGCAGCCGCAGCCCGACCACCAATGCCACGATCCCGATCGGGACATTCACCAGAAACACCCAGCGCCAATGCACTTCGACCAACAGCCCGCCGAGAACCGGCCCCAGCGCCGCCCCGAGCCCGCCGAAGGCCACCCACAATCGCACCGCCATGGCCCGACGTTCCGGCGGCGTCGCCGCCAGCACCAACCCCAGCGAGGACGGGGTCAGCACGGCCGCGCCGACCGCCTGCAACACGCGAAACGCCACCAGCGCACCGGTATTCCACGCCACCGAGCAGAGGGCCGATCCGAGTACGAACACCCCAAGCCCGATCAGGAACGTGGTGCGGCTACCGCTTCGGTCGCCCAGCCGCCCCGCGGGCACCAGCAGCGCGGCGAATACGATCGCGTACGCATTGAGCACCCATGACAGCCCGGAGATCTCCGACCCGGCGAAATCCGCGGCGATCTCGGGGAGCGCGATATTGACGATGAACAGATCCAGGCTCGACAGCAGCACCCCGACCGCGACGATCCCCAGCACGGCCCGAGGCGACACCGTGCGCGGATTCTTCTCCACCACAACACTGTTCACCGAGCGCTCCTGATTCATCCGAGCACCCGACGTGTCTGCCGGGATTGAGCGAGCAGACGACCCTCGCGATCCCGGATATCGACATCATCCACCGACCAGCCGCCCGAGGTCGAGACGTTGGCAGCCTTCACGAGCACCGGCTGCGCCGGAGCCGCGGCGAGATCGGTGTGCAGATACAGCGACATGGCGACGGTCGGAACCGCCAACGGCGCCCGAAGCATCGGAAAGATCCCGGGCGGCAGCGCATCCGCCAGCACTGCCAGCGCCGCCGCATCGGTGTCCAGCTCCGGAACCAGGGAGATCCACGCGCACATCCAGGCTTCACTCGACCCGGTCAGCGGCAACGGCCCAGCCGCCGGGCGAATATCCAGATGCGCGCCCACGGGCACGATCTCCGGCGGCAGGGCGAACCGGGCACACCGCTCGGGAGCGGGGACGTCGATCGCTTCCACATTCGAACGCTCGAGGGCGCCGGTCCCACTGCGCCCCGACGGATCTCCGCGCCCATCACGGTGCGCGACGCCCGCGGGCTCGCCGCGGCCGACTCCTGCGGCGGACTCCCTGCCCCGAACTGCCTGCGTCGCACGGGAAGCAGCTGTCGACGACGACCCGGACTTCGCATCATCCGCCCCCACCCGATCCGGCTGCCGCCCGCGAGTTCCGATCCGCCCCAGCGTGATCGTTCCCGCCACCACGGCTGCCCCGCCCTGGCGCGCCGTCACATCCACGACCGTGGTGCTCCGACCCACCGCATGCACGGTCGCGTCGAACCGGAACCTGCCCTCCCCGGGCCGCCCCAGAAACCGCGTATCGACCGCCCGCACCGCGCCCCCATCAGGTGCGGCCATCCGCGACACCTCCACCAACAGCCCGGCGATCACGCCACCGTGCGGACCCGTCCACCCGCGCCAGGTTCCGTCAACCGTCGCCTCCCAGGCTCGCGGCCCGGTCTCGGTGAGCGCGAACACCGTCCGCACCGACCGCCCAGTGAGTTGCATCATGAAACGGACCATAGGCCACTGAGTCTCTTCAAGCAACCGACTAGGCTTTCCTCATGCGCCGAACCAGCTTCGAGGACATGAACTGCTCCATCGCCCAATGCCTGGAAGTGGTCGGCGAATGGTGGACCCTCCTGATAGTCCGCGACGCCCTCTTCGGCGTCACCCGCTTCGACGACTTCCGCACCCGCCTCGGCATCGCCCGCAACGTCCTCACCCAACGCCTGGAGCATCTTGTCGCCCACGGCGTCCTGACCAGGACGCCCTACCAGGACAACCCGATCCGCTACGACTACGACCTCACCGACAAGGGTCGCTCCCTCTGGCTGGTCCTCACCGCCATGCGCCAATGGGGCGACACCTGGTCCGCCCCCGACGGCCCGCCCGTCGAAGCCGTCCACGTAACCTGCGCCCACACCATGACCGTCCAACCGGTCTGCTCCGAATGCGGGGACCCGCTCACCGCCCGCGACATCCGCCCAGCCCTCGGCCCCGGCGCCCACACCCCCGACCTACTCCCCCACACCCCCGCCACTCGACCTGAGGGGCCCTAGACCGCGTTGTGAACAACAACGGCTCGGCCCGCAGCCGCCCGCCTTCGATGCCGAGGACGACAAACTCCGTCACGCCGCGGTCAGGCTGACAGGATGTGAACCTGCTACCACTTGCCGTTGAATCGGTCGCGAGCGAATGCGAGTGACTCGGTGATGATCTGTTCGGCGTCGTAGTCGAGGAGTGCGACATGGTAGGAGCGGGCAAGTTCGCGCACCGTGACGGGTCCGTCGCAGCGGTCGGCGAGCCTGCGCGCCGACGACGGGTCGACCACGTGGTCGTGGCTGCTGACGAAGATCGGCGTCGGTGTCGTGAGCGGATGGGACGACCGGCGCCGAGACGACCTATCGGGCGTTGCGCGATCAGGTCGAGGCCGTGGCCGCAGCGCTGGTCGCGCGAGGGCTGGAGGTCGGTGGGGTGGTTGTGGTGCACGTGCCGAACGTGCCCGCTTTCGCCGCGGTGCTGCACGGTGTGCTGCGGGCAGGTGGACCCGGCGACGCATCCGGCGGTACTGCCGTACTCATCGGGAACGACCGGCGATCCCAAGGAGGTGCTGCTGACGCATCGGAATCTGGTGGCGAATATCTGTCAGGTCGAACCGCTGTCCCGGATGGGCGCGACAGATCGGATCATGGCCGTGCTGCCCTTCTCCCACATCTACGGGCTCAACCTGATCCTCGACACCGCATTGCGTCGGCGGGCGACGCTGGTCACGATGGCCCGGTTCGAACTGGCGGAGTTCCCGCGGATCAGCGCGACCCAGCGGTGCACCTATCTGATGATCGCGCCGCCGATCGCGGTAGCACTGGCCAAAGACCCACGGGTGGACGACCACGACCTGTCGAGCGTGCGGGTGGTCATGTCCGGCGCGGCCGCTCTGGACGGCGAATGGGCAACGCCCTCGCCGCACGGTTGGGCTGCCGGGTCCATCAAGGCTACGGGATCACCGAGATGAGCCCGGCCAGCCACGGCATCCGCGGACGGGAATCGAAATCGATTACCCCGAAACAGGACTCAGCACTCCCGGTGAGCTGTGCTGCAAGGGGCCCAACATGATGCCCGGCTACCTCGGCAATGATGCCGCCAACGCCGAGGTCTTCGACGACGACGAATTCCCGCGTACGGGCGATATCGCGGTCGTCGACACCATTCCGAATCAGTCACCGGCAAGATCCTGCGGAAGGACTTGCGCGACCTGGAACCGCTCACCGACCGCGGTTGCCACCGACCCGCGGGCCGGGTCGGCGGCAACCCCGCACAGCAAATCCCGGTCGCTACGCGGAGGCGGTGATACGCCGATCGATCGCCCCCAGGACGAACTCACCCCAGCGAATATTCTCCTGCTCGAAGGAAATTCCGCGCAACAGTGTCAGGTAGGGGCCGATCCGCTCGACCTCGGCGAGGTAGGCGTGTTCGCTGCGGCCGTCCAATAGCCGGGTGCGCAGACGTTCGTAGCGGGCCAGTTTCGCCCGCGACCATTCGATCCGCTCGGCGACCGACGCCCGCACCGCCGGAGCTTCGTCGGCGTCCATGCCCTGGACCTTCACCATCATCTCGTCGCGGATGGCGGTGGGTTTGGCAGGCGTGTCGATGAATTCGCGCAAGGCCGCGCGTCCGGCCGGGGTGATGGTGTGCAGGCGTTTGTTGGGGCGACGCTCCTGCTGTACCACGCGGGTCTCGATAAGCCCGTCGGCGGCCATCCGCTCCAACTCCTTGTACAGCTGCTGCGGCGTCGCCATCCAGAAGTTGGCGACCGAGGCATCGAAGCTCTTGGCCAGCTCATAGCCGGACGCCTCGCCGTCGAGCAGGGCGGCCAACACCGCGTTACGTAGCGCCATCCACCCAATCTAGCACGCATCGAGATTATTCAACTTTTTGTCCTTGCGCGCCTGGACACGTCCGCTCTCTCCCGCTACGGTTCGAGTTACCTATTCAACTAATTTAGTGCGAGAGGTGAGGGGAATGCATCCCTTTCGAGCGGCCGTGGAGGCTCGTGACGAGGCCGCGGTCGAGGCGCTGCTGGCAGACACCGTGGTGTTCACCAGTCCGGTGGCGTTCCAGCCATACCGCGGCAAGGCGATCACCGCTGCCATCCTGCGCGCCGTGATCGGTGTCTTCGAGGACTTCCGCTACGTGCGGGAGATCGCCGACTCGGGCGGACGTGACCACGCGTTCGTGTTCGAGGCGACCATCGACGGTAGGCAGATCACCGGCTGCGACTTCCTGCATATCGACGATGCCGGCAAGATCGACGAGTTCATGGTCATGGTCCGCCCGCTCTCGGCGGCCCAGGCGCTGGCCGCGCGGATGACCGAGCAGTACGAGCGCATCAAGGCCGAGGCCACCGCACAACTCTCCCGCGAGGGGGCCCAGGCGTGAACGACTACGACGCGATCGTCATCGGCGCGGGCAATGCCGGACTGACCGCCGCCGCCACCCTCCAGCGCGCGGGCGCGCGCACCCTGCTGCTGGAGCGCCACAATGTGCCCGGCGGGTGCGGAACCTCGTTCCGGCGCGGACGTTTCGAGTTCGAGGTCGCCCTGCATCAATTGTCCGGTGTCGGTGTGGAGGACCAGGCGCTGTCCCTGCGCGAAGGACTGTTCACGCAGCTCGGCATCGCCGACAAGTTGGAGTTCGTGCGGGAACACGACCTGTACCGCGCGGTGATCCCCGGCCGGTTGGATGTGACCCTGCCCGCGGACTGGGACGGCGCGATCGACGCCATCGAGGCCGAGTTCCCCGGCAACCGCGACCGGGCGGCGCGATTCTTCGACCTGATCAAGCAGGTGACCTTCTGGCAGATCGCGGCCATGCGCGGTATGCCGGTCGAACAGCTCGACCCGGTGCTGTTCACCTACGGGGTGCGGCCGCTGAAGGACGTGCTCGACGAGTACTTCGACGATGACCGGCTCAAGACCGCACTCGGCATCTACTGGACCTACCTCGGGCAACCCCCGTCGAAGCTGGCGTTCCAGGACCTGGCGCTGACCCTGTTCGCCTACTTCGAATTCAAGCCCTGGCATGTGCGAGGCGGCTCACAGGCCATGTCCACGGCCATCCTCGACACGTTCCTGCACGCCGGCGGGGAGGTGCGGTTCAACACCGGTGTCGAGGCCATCCTCACCACCGCCGGGCGCGCGTTCGGGGTGCGGCTCGAGGACGGCACCGAGATCACCGCCGACGACGTGATCTCCAATGCCTCACTGCCCACCACCTACGGCATGCTCGACGGCATCGACATCCCCGCCCCGGTACGAGACGACCTGTCCACCAGGCGAATCGGGGTCTCCGGATTCGTGCTGCACATGGGCCTGGACGCCTCTCCCGCCGAGCTCGGGTTCACCACCAGCACCACGTTCGTCAACCGCGACAGCGACGACGACCGCACCTACGCGTCGTGGCGCTCGTTCGAGCCCGCCCGCGGAATCTGTGTCAGCTCCTACGATGTCGCGCCCATCGGATTCGCCCCCGCCGGAGCCACCCACATCAGCCTGATGACCCTGCAGTACGCCGACATCTGGCGCAACGTCGAACCTTCCGAGTACGCGCGCACCAAATTCGCCTACGCCGAAACCCTGCTCGACCTGTGCGAGACCATCACCCCCGGCATTCGCGACGCCATCGAGGAAGTCGACGTCGCAACGCCTTTGACCATGATGCGCTATCTCGGCCACCCCGGCGGGGCGATCTACGGCTACGACCAGGACGCCACCGAGGGCTGGCTGTTCCGCAACAGCGAACGCCGAACCCATGTCCCCGGACTGTATCTGGCCGGGTCCTGGGCCGGAATCGGCGGTTTCCAACCCACTCTCGAAGCGGGCGCGCGCGTCGCCCGCCGCCTGCTGCGCGCCAAAGCCGCGTGAACGGAGAACAGTCGTGAAACACCCTCTCGCCCAACGATTCGACGGCGCGGCCGCGATCCTCGCCGAAATCGACGCCCGCATCCCCGACACCCGCGACCACCTCGCCGACACCCGCGCCACCGTCGACACCTACCACCCCAAACGACTACAACTGGCCGTGGCCGAGATCATCGCCGAGACCGCAACCACCACAACCTTCCGGATGCAAGGTGTCGACCAAGTCGACCTGCCGCCATTCCTGGCCGGACAGTACGTCAACGTATTCGTCGACGGCACCAGCCGCCCCTACGCCATCTCCTCCTCCCCGGCCCAGCGACGCCACTACGACCTGACCGTGCGTCGCGTGCCCAACGGCCGCATCAGCAACCTGCTCATCGACACCGTGCAGATCGGACAGGTGCTGACCACCACCGGGCCGATGGGCACCTTCCACCACAATCCGCTCTTCCACGGCGACGACGTCGTCTTCCTCGCCGGCGGCTCCGGGGTCGCACCGGCGATGAGCATGCTGCGCGAGATCGTCGACCTCGGTCTGGATCGCACATTTCACCTCATCTACGGTTCCCGCGAGGCCTCCGATGTGATCTTCCGCGCCGAACTCGACACCCTGACAGCCGCGCACCCCGGTATCACCGTCGACCATGTGATCGCCGAACCCGATGCCGCGTGGACCGGTGCCACCGGGTTTCTCACCGCCGACACCATCACCGCCCTCGCCGGTGAACTCAATAACCGCATGGTGTACGTGTGCGGCCCGCAGGCGCTCTACCCCTACGCCCTCGACCAGCTCACCACACTCGCACACCCCCGCAAGCGGATTCGGTTCGAGGCCAACGGCGCTCCCAGCGACCCGACGGCCCAACATCATTGGCCGACCGGCGCCGATCCCGCAGAGGAGGTGACGGTCACCGTGCGCGGAACCTCGTTCCGCACCCCGCGCAACCGCCCACTGCTGGACGCGCTGGAGGACAACGGCATTCGTCCCGAGGCAGCCTGCCGCTCCGGCGAATGCAGCCTGTGCCGGGTGCGCATCGTCAAAGGCGAGGTACACACCGCCACCGAAGCCGCGCTGCGGCTGTCGGACGCGCAGTTCGGCTACACACACTCCTGCGTGGCCTATCCGATCAGCGACGTAGAAGTCGAGCTGTGAGTTCCCGCCGAATCGACCGGCCCGCACAACCTCCCTCATCGACGTGAGGGTGTGATGGGGGTGGAGCAGCGCGCCGATGTCATCGCACACGCGCTGGATCTGCCCGGCGCAGAGGACACCTGGACCCGCCCGTTGTCGCCCGCATCGGTGACAGCCGCGCCGTGATTGGCCAGCGGGAACAGCGGCACGCGCCACAACTCGGCCAGGGCGAGATAGGAAACGCACACGTTTCTCGGTCACTGGTTCAGGTAAGGCCGCTGGTCGGGCTGACAGGATTTGAACCTGCGACCACTTGACCCCCAGTCAAGTGCGCTACCAAGCTGCGCCACAGCCCGTGGCTACCGCTGTCGCGGTGCCGGATGAGATTACCTCGAAGAGGGGTGGATTCACCTAATCGGGCTGGTGCCGGTGTGTTCGGGAGGTGCGAGGGGTCAGCGGGTGACGGTGATGCCGCCGTCGGCGAGGATGCGGGCTAGGTCGGCGGGGATCGGCATGGGGGTGGTGATGCCGACGGAGGTGCGGCCGGTGTTGCCGAGGGGGGCGCGGCCGAGGGCGGAGCCGATGCCCGCTACCGCCAGGCGGATGATCTGGCCGCGGACTTCGGGGCGGTCGTGGGTGCGCAGGGCGAGGCGGAGCATGTGCCAGTGGGCGCGGGTGTGCGGCCAGGGCCAGTGTTGGGAGAGGATGTGGGCGCGTTCCAGAGCGTGCCAGCTGGTGGCGGGGTCGGTGGCGCGGTGGGCGGTGTCGAGTTCGGATTCGAAGGCGGCGCGGACGGTGGGCGGCATGGGGGCCACGGAATCCTCCTGTGGGGCAGTGGTTCTGTCGTCGACCAGCCTCGTCCGAACGTGGCGGCAGCGCTTGGACGAACCTGCTACGAGGTCGGTTCGATGATCCAGCGGACGTCGCGGAAGTCCGAGGGGGCGATGCCGAACATGCGGTGGCAGACGCGGTTCAGGTGGGAGCTGTCGGCGAAGCCCGCGCCGTGGGCGGCGGCGGTGAGGGTGTTGCCCGCCGCGACCAGATCGATGGCGCGCAGGATGCGCAGCCAGCGGACGTAGGGGCGGAACGGCAGGCCCAGTTCGGCCGTGAACAGGTGGGCCAGCCGGCTTTCCGACAGGTCCACCGCACGGGCGATGTCCGACAGGCGGAGCGGGCCCGAGTCGAGACGGGTGCGCAACAGCGCGACCGCCCGGCTCACGGCCGGATGGCGGTGCGGGGCGGGACCGGGATCCGCCACACCGTGAAATCGGCCGTCCCGCAACCACGTCGGGTCATCGAGCAGCGTGCTCGCGGCGCGGATCCAGGAGTCGAGGTCGTCGGCGTCGGCGGTGCGGCCGATGAGCCGCCGCCCGGTGGCGGAGTCCGGATCCACGAGGACGAGCATGCCGTCGGGCACTCCCGCGACGACGGCGTGCGTGCGATGGGGCGGAATGAGCGCCGCCCGGGCGCGGCGTGCGGTGCCGTGCGCGTCGGCCAGCGTGAACTCCCCCGCATGCGCGATGACGACCTGCACGGTGCGGTGCGCGTGCGGTGCGGCGGTACCGATCTGCCCGCTCAACTCGAGCATCCCGGCCCGCACCCTGACCGTCCCCGACCACATGCCGCGAACTCCCCTCACCGCGTGGGCAGTACGGTGCCGAGCAGCATGTCGCGTTCCGCGTGGACGCGGGCTCGCAGGGCGTCGACCACCTCTGCGACCTCGGGGCGGCGCAGGGCTTCGGGGCGGGTGACGAGCCAGTAGGACAGCCGGACGCCCACCCGGTCGGGGAGGACACGAACCAGGTCGGCGTGGCGGTCGGCCATGAAGCAGGGCAGCAGACCCAGCCCGGCCGCGGCGCGGGTGGCCTCGACGTGGACGAAAACGTTGGTGGAGGAGATGGATTCGCGCATGCCGTGGGCGAAGGCGGCGGCCAGGTCGAGGTCGTCGACCTGGAGCATGGAGTCGATGAAGTAGACGAAGGGCTGGCCGGTCAGGTCGTCGAGGGTGGCGGGCGCGCCGTATTCGGCGAGGTAGGAGCGGGAGCCGTAGAGGCCGAGGACGTAATCGCCGAGGCGGATGAGTTCGGCGCGGCGGACCTGCGGTTTGCCCACCACCACTTCGATATCCAGGCCCGAGCGTTGCAGCGAGGCACGGCGGGTGGCGGCGACGATCTCCAGGGCGACCTTGGGGTGCCGACGCCGGACGTCGGCGACCGCGGGGGCGGCCAGGTA
This sequence comes from Nocardia sp. CC227C, assembly GCF_030767025.1. GTDB lineage: Bacteria > Actinomycetota > Actinomycetes > Mycobacteriales > Mycobacteriaceae > Nocardia. The sequence continues at coordinate 289,171 of NZ_JASITE010000009.1, forward strand.
GGCGCTGAAACCGTCGGTGGCCGAGAGGCGTACGACGCCCTCGAGGGCGCGTTCGCCCCGGGCGTCCGGCGCGAGCGAACGCACCGCGGATTCGATGGATTCGGCGGCGTTCAGGGCCTCCCGGCCCAGATCGGTCAGTTCCCAGCCACCGGCACCGCGGGTCAGCACGCGGCCGCCCAACGCCTGTTCCAGCGCGGCGATGCGACGGGAGATGGTGGTGTGGTTGATACCCAACTCCTCGGCCGCGGAGACGTAGCGCCCAGTGCGACCGACGGCCAGCAGCACGAGCAGGTCATCCGCATTGGGGCGCGGAGTGGCGGAGGTCACGACCATTTCTGCATCTTTGCAGATACCTGGTGCGAAAGTGGGCATTGCGGGCGGAGAAATGTGCACGAATACTCTGAACAGTTCGAATCTTGTGGGCCGCATCACAGATGAGGGGTGATGCGGCCGAACGGTAAGGAGAAGTGCGATGAGCGTCGGCGTAGCCGGGCCGCGGCCGGGATCCGATCCCGCCCCCACCGGACTCCGAAGGGTGGTGGCGGCCTCCATGGCCGGGACGGTCGTGGAGTGGTACGAATTCTTCCTCTACGGCACCGCGGCCACGCTGGTGTTCAACAAGGTGTTCTTCTCCGAGAACACCAGCGAACTCGACGCCATCCTCGCGGCATTCGTCACCTACGCCGTGGGCTTCGCGGCACGGCCGTTGGGCGGCGTGGTCTTCGGGCACTTCGGCGACAAGTACGGGCGCAAGAAGCTGTTGCAGCTGAGCCTGCTGCTGGTGGGCGCGGCGACCTTCCTGATGGGCTGCCTGCCCACCTTCGGGCAGATCGGGTACTGGGCCCCGGCGCTGTTGGTGGCGCTGCGCTTCATCCAGGGCTTCGCGGTGGGCGGCGAATGGGGCGGCGCGGTACTGCTGGTGGCCGAGCACAGCCCGAATCGCAGCCGCGCCTTCTGGTCCGCGTGGCCGCAGGCGGCGGTGCCGATCGGCAATATGCTCGCCACCGTCGTACTGCTGGTGCTCACCTCGACGCTCTCGGATGCGGCGTTCCTGTCCTGGGGTTGGCGGGTCGCCTTCTGGCTTTCGGCGGTGGTGGTGCTGATCGGCTACTACATCCGCACCAAGATCACCGACGCGCCGATCTTCCTGGCCGCGCAGCAGCAGGCCGAGCAGGAGAAGGCCACCGGATTCAGCGCGGTCGAGGTGATGAAGCGTTATCCGCGTGGGGTTTTCACCGCCATGGGGCTGCGGTTCGGCGAGAACATCTTCTATTATCTGGTGGTCACCTTCTCCATCACCTATCTGAAGGTGCAGGTCGGGGCCGACACCAAGGTGATCCTGTGGTGGCTGCTGGCCGCGCACGCGGTGCACTTCGCGGTGATCCCCATGGTGGGACGGCTCAGTGACCGATTCGGCAGGCGGCCGGTCTATTTCGTGGGCGCGGCCACCGCGGCCACCTGGGGCTTCTTCGCCTTCCCCATGATGGACAGCGAGCACAATGCGGTCATCCTGTTCGCCATCGTGCTCGGCCTGGTGTTCCACGCCTTCATGTACTCGGCACAGCCCGCGATCATGGCGGAGATGTTCCCGACCCGCATGCGGTATTCCGGTGTGTCCCTGGGCTATCAGGTCACCTCGATCGTCGCCGGATCGCTCGCGCCGATCATCGCGGTGAAGCTGCTGGACAGCTTCGGCTCATCGGTCCCGATCGCGATCTACTTGGCCCTGGCCTGCGCGGTCACCCTCGTCGCGGTGTACTTCGCCCGCGAGACCAAGGGCGCGGACCTGGCCGAGCTCGATCGCGCCGACGCCCGCGACCTGGCCACCTCGACCGATTCGAAGGCGGTGCGCGCGTGAGCGGCTCGGCCACCGGCGATCTGACCGGCCGCACCGCACTGGTGACCGGCGGTGCGAGTGGGATCGGCGCGGCCTGCGCCCGGCAGCTGGCCGGGCGCGGGGCGACGGTCACCGTCGCCGACATCGACGGCGTCGCGGCCAAGGATCTGGCCGCCGATATCGGCGGCAGCGCTTGGGAAGTCGATCTCGGTGACGTCGCGGCGCTCGAGGACCTGCGACTCGACGTGGACATCCTGGTGAACAATGCCGGTGTCCAGACGGTGAGCCCGCTGGTGGACTTTCCGCCGCAGCGGTTCCGCGCCATGCTCGCGCTCATGGTGGAGGCCCCGTTCCTGCTCGTCCGCGCGGCGCTGCCCGCCATGTACGAGCGCGGGTTCGGGCGGATCGTGAATATCTCGTCCGTGCACGGGATTCGCGCGTCGGCGTACAAATCCGCGTATGTCACCGCCAAGCACGCCCTCGAGGGGCTGTCCAAGGCGACCGCACTGGAGGGCGGCCCGCACGGGGTGACGAGCAACTGCGTCAATCCCGGATATGTGCGCACTCCCCTGGTGGACAAGCAGATCGCAGATCAGGCCGCCGCGCACGGCATTCCCGAGCAGGATGTGGTGGAGCGAATCCTGTTGACCGAGAACGCGATCAAACGGCTCATCGAACCCGACGAGGTCGCCGAGCTGGTCGGCTGGCTCACCTCGGGCGCGGCGGGCATGGTGACCGGCGCGTCCTACACCATGGACGGCGGGTGGAGCGCGCGATGATCGAAACGACCGCGGCGCAGTGGACGCCGAGCGCGACCGATATCGCGACGGCGCGCATCACCGACTTCGCACGCTTCGTCACCACCCGAACCGGCCTGGAGCTGCCCGACTACCGGTCGCTCTGGCGGTGGTCGGTGGACGATATCGCCGGATTCTGGCGAACCGTATGGGAGTACTTCGATCTCGGCGAGGTGCCGGGTCCGGCACTGGCCGAGCCGACCATGCCGGGGGCGCGGTGGTTCCCCGAGGCGCGGCTGAACTACGTCGATCAGGTACTGCGCCACGCCCGCACCGACCGACCCGCCATTCTCGACATCGCCGAGGACGCACCCGTGCGCGAGCTGAGCTGGACCGAACTGCTCACGCGCACCGATGCTTTCGCCCGCACACTGCGGGCACACGGGGTGCGGGCCGGGGACCGGGTCGTCGGGTACCTGCCCAATATTCCGGAAGCGGTCGTCGCCTTCCTGGCCACCGCGAGTATCGGCGCGGTCTGGAGCGCCTGCGGGCAGGACTACTCCCCGCAGGCGGCGCTGGACCGGCTCGGTCAGTTGGAACCGGTGGTGCTGGTGACCGCCGACGGATACCGCTACGGCGGCAAGGAACACGACCGGCGGGCCGAGATCGCGGCGGTACGAGCGGGATTGCCGAGCGTGCGGGCCACGGTCGCGGTGTCGCGGCTCGGGTACGCCGTGCCGGAGGCGGTGACGTGGGCGGACGCATCGGCGGGTGGCGAGACC
>NZ_JASITE010000010.1 GCF_030767025.1 Nocardia sp. CC227C
GCGACAAAAAGAATCTTCTCAGGCTCACCACTCGGCAAGCCAGCTCGGTCGTCACCCACCCCTGCAGCAGCCCCGATCGCGGTGTGGCGGCATCAGCGACTGGCCGGCTGGCTCTATCGATGAATCCCGAGACCATCTATCGGTGAAAGCTGACACCATCCCGCTGTCGACAGCACGTGAATACTGGATCTGGCACGGTTTGCGTGATTGACCCGGCCTGGATTGCCAACGGGCGCTTGATGATCGATCATGTGGCCGGTGTTCTGATCTTGGACCGATCGCGGTCCTGTTCCCTCATCTGGACGGGTTGCAGATCGACGGTGTGGACTCGACAGGAGTCCGGGTGCGAATCGACGCGAGGACGGGGGGACGAATCAGCCGCGTGTCCCGGGTGCGGCATGCTGTCCCGCCGAGTCCATAGCCGCTACGGACGCCGATTGTCCGACACCGCGATCACCGGTAGGGAGGTGGTGATCCGGTTGCAGGTGAGGCGGTTGTTCTGCGACAACTCCGACTGCGGGAGAAGGACTTTCGCCGAACAGGCGCCGCTGCTGGCAGCGCGGCATGCCCGCCGCACCGCCATCCTGCAACGCCTGCTGTGTGCGGTCGCGCTGGCCTTGGGTGGTCGTCCGGGCGCCCGGATGACACGGCACCTGTCAGCCACGGTCAGCCGCATGACGCTGCTGCGGCAGATCCGCGCGCTGCCCGATCCGGATCGGGCGACCCCGCGTGTGCTCGGCGTCGACGACTTCGCCCTGCGCCGCGGGCACCACTACGCAACGATCCTGATCGACATCGAGACCCGGCGACCCGTCGACGTGCTCGGCGACCGGACCGCCGCAACCCTGGCCGCCTGGCTGCATGCCCATCCCGGTGTCGAGATCGTCTGCCGTGACCGCGCCGGCGCCTACGTCGAGGGCATCGCTGCCGGAGCGCCCGACGCGGTGCTAGGTCGCGGACCGCTGGCACATCTGGCGCAACCTCGGCGAGGCCGTCGAGCGCGTCGTGGCCCGATACCGAAACTGCCTCGACACCAGCACCGATACCGAGGGCGACACCGATCCAGTAAGCACGGGCCGGCAGGAGATCCCGATCATCCCCGAACTGGTTGCGCCACCGGCGGACCGGACGGACAAGTGGGCCGTGCGGACCCGCGAACGTTACGCCGCGGTCCATACGCTTCTTGCCGACGGCGTGAGCATGCGCTCGATCGGCGCTCGACTCGGTCTTGCCCGGGGAACCGTTCGGCGGTTCGCGCGTGCCGCCACCGTCGAGGAGTTGCTGGTCAACACCGGCACCGGGCAGCGCCGGAGTCTGCTCGAGGAGTTCAAGCCCTACCTGCATCAGCGATGGAACGAAGGCTGCACCAACGCCACCGAGCTGTTCCACGAGATCAAGGCCCGCGGTTACCGCGGCGGACCGAAGATCGTCCTGAACTACCTCCACCCATTCCGCACGAGCGGCCACATTCCTCGCACTGTCCGCAAGCCACCGTCGGTCCGTCGTGTCGTGAGCTGGCTCATGAGCGACCCCACCAACCTCGATCCCGACGATCGGCAGCGGCTCGATACGATCCTCACCGCGAGCCCCGAACTCACCGCCCTGGCCGGTCACATCCGGGCCTTCGCAACGATGATGCGCCAGCTACGCGGCCACGAACTGGAACAATGGATGAAAGCCGCCGACGCCGACGACCTGCCGGCCCTGCACTCATTCGTCCGTGGCCTGCGCCGCGACTTCGATGCGGTGACCGCCGGACTGACCCTGCCCTGGAGCAGCGGCCCGGTCGAAGGGCACGTCAACCGCATCAAGACGATCAAACGCCAGATGTTCGGGCGCGCGAAACCAGACCTTCTCCGGAAGCGAATCCTGTTGAGCGGCTGAGCAACCCGGACCGGCCGAATCACGGAATTTGTGCCAGATCCAGGATTCACGTTCCGTTGACACCCGCCAGCGACTCCGCCCGTATCGGCGAATTTGGGCACCACTCACTCGGCCAAGCCAGCCAGCCGGGAACCCGCTGGTCCGACCCATCTTGCGGTCGAGCGCGGCGGACGCCGTGCTCGGGGTGGTCTCGAAACCCACCGATGCGGACCGCGCCGGACCGCATCTCGGTGGTCTCGAAATTCGCCGATATGTGGAACAATCACCGCGACAGTTCAGCCTGTGGCGTACCGCGTTTCCCGATGATGCCGGGGATCAAGCTTGTTCCGGCGAGTGGGGCGAAAGCGGCCTCGGACATAGCCGTCCGGACATGACCGGGGATCAAGACCGAGCTGGCGACGGCCCCGACGCCGGGTGCGTCGGCCCGGCATACTGCTGTGGATGACCTCGTCGGATACCTATGCGCGTCGTGACGCAACGGCTTCGATCCGTTGGCTGCCAAAGACTTCCGCAGTCCGCTAGCCCGCAAACGGGAATCAGCAATCGGATCACACACGCTTGGCTTGGGCATTCCCCGCTGTCCGCTGCTGAGCGAACCAAGCCATAATCGAGCGCTTGAAGCCGTCAGGCATATTCAACCCGGCGATCTCATGAGCACCAAACAGGCCGACCTCCTGGTGCTCATGCGACACAACCGGCTCCGCAGCGGAGTCCAGGTAGCAGCCATAAGTCACGATGAACACATGCTTTTCGACGTCGTTGACGTAGTAGATCCAGGAGTCGAGAATAGGCCCGGTCGTGATTCGCAATTGTGTCTCCTCAAGAACCTCGCGGGCGACACATTCCTCCGGGGTCTCGTAAGGTTCGATACGGCCGCCCGGTAGCTCCCACTCGTCGTGCTTGTGCTTCAGCAACAGTACTCGGCCGTCACGAACGACAACGCCCTTGATTGAAATCGAATACATGTGCGGTGGAACGTAACCGGAGCTAACCATGCCAGTGACGCTAGCAACCTGCCCTTGCCTTAGCTAGGACGGCTAGCAATTGAAAAGGGCCGTTCCCCTTGAGGGAACGGCCCTTTCAGCGATTCAGCGAATCACTTGATGATCTTGGTGACGCGACCGGCACCGACGGTGCGGCCACCCTCACGGATCGCGAAGCGCAGGCCCTCTTCCATGGCGATCGGCTGGATGAGCTTGACGCTCATCTCGGTGTTGTCGCCCGGCATGACCATCTCGGTGCCCTCGGGGAGGGTCACGACGCCGGTCACGTCGGTGGTGCGGAAGTAGAACTGCGGGCGGTAGTTGTTGAAGAACGGGGTGTGGCGGCCGCCCTCGTCCTTCGACAGGATGTACGCCTGGCCCTCGAACTCGGTGTGCGGGGTGGTGGTGCCCGGCTTGATGACGACCTGGCCGCGCTCCACGTCCTCGCGCTTGATACCACGGACCAGCAGACCGACGTTGTCGCCCGCCTGGCCCTGGTCGAGCAGCTTGCGGAACATCTCGATGCCCGTGATGGTGGTCTTGGTCGACTTCTCGCGGATACCCACGATCTCGACCTCTTCGTTCACGTTGATGACGCCGCGCTCGACACGACCGGTGACCACAGTGCCACGACCGGTGATGGTGAAGACGTCCTCGATCGGCATGAGGAACGGCTTGTCGGTCTCACGGACCGGGTCCGGGATCGACTCGTCGACGGCGTTCATCAGGTCCACCACGGACTGGGCCCACTTCTCGTCGCCCTCGAGCGCCTTCAGGCCGGAGACGCGGACGACCGGAGCGTCCTCGTCGAACTCCTGCGAGGCCAGCAGCTCGCGGACCTCCATCTCGACGAGCTCGAGGATTTCCTCGTCGTCGACCATGTCGGCCTTGTTCAGCGCGACCAGGATGTAGGGCACGCCGACCTGACGGGCGAGCAGCACGTGCTCACGGGTCTGCGGCATCGGGCCGTCGGTGGCCGCCACGACCAGGATCGCGCCGTCCATCTGGGCGGCACCGGTGATCATGTTCTTGATGTAGTCGGCGTGACCGGGGGCGTCGACGTGGGCGTAGTGCCGCTTCTCGGTCTGGTACTCGACGTGGGAGATGTTGATCGTGATACCACGAGCCTTCTCCTCCGGAGCCTTGTCGATCTGGTCGAACGCGAAGCTCTGGTTCAGGTCCGGGTACTTGTCGTGCAGCACCTTGGTGATGGCCGCCGTCAGCGTGGTCTTGCCGTGATCGACGTGACCGATGGTGCCGATGTTGACGTGGGGCTTCGTCCGCTCGAACTTCGCCTTCGCCACTGTTGTCCTCCTGGACTAGTAGTGCGTTGCTTTGCAGCAGTGCGTTGTTTTTCTTACAGGGGGTCGTTCAGCCGACCGACTCGGGGCGGATACTCGCGAATCCGCCCCGGCAGCGAACTACTCGCCGGTCGCCTTGGCGATGATCTCCTTCGACACGTTGGCCGGAACCTCCGCGTACGAATCGAACACCATGGAGAAGTTGGCCCGGCCCTGGGTCTTCGACCGCAGGTCACCGATGTAGCCGAACATCTCCGAGAGCGGAACCAGCGCCTTGACGACACGGGCACCACTGCGTTCCTCCATGGCCTGGATCTGGCCACGGCGGGAGTTCAGGTCGCCGATCACTTCGCCCATGTAGTCCTCGGGCGTGGTGACCTCGACAGCCATCATGGGCTCGAGGATCACCGGACCGGCCTTGCGGGCCGCTTCCTTGAGGGCCTGCGCACCCGCGATCTTGAACGCCATTTCCGACGAGTCGACCTCGTGGTAAGCGCCGTCCAGCAACTGTGCCTTGACGTTGACCAGCGGGAATCCGGCGAGCACACCGTACTGCATGGCGTCCTGGATACCGGCGTCGACCGACGGGATGTACTCGCGCGGAACGCGGCCACCGGTGACCTTGTTCTCGAACTCGTAGGTCGCGCCGTCCTCACCCGTGAAGGGCTCCAGGCCGATGATGACACGGGCGAACTGGCCCGAACCACCGGTCTGCTTCTTGTGGGTGTACTCGTGCTTCTCGACCTTCTTGGTGATGGTCTCGCGGTAGGCCACCTGCGGCTTGCCGATATTGGCCTCGACCTTGAACTCGCGCTTCATGCGGTCGACGTAGATGTCGAGCTGCAGCTCGCCCATGCCGCCGATGACGGTCTGGCCGGTCTCCTGATCCAGCTTCACGTTGAAGGTGGGGTCCTCCTCCGCGAACTTCTGGATGGCGGTGCCCAGCTTCTCCTGGTCGGCCTTGGTCTTCGGCTCGATGGCCACCTCGATGACCGGGTCCGGGAAGGTCATGGACTCCAGCACGATCTGGTTCTGCGGATCGCACAGGGTGTCGCCGGTCGTGGTGTCCTTCAGGCCGATGACCGCGTAGATGTGGCCGGCCTGGGCCTCTCCGACCCGATTCTCCTTGTTGGAGTGCATCTGGAACAGCTGGCCCAGACGCTCCTTCTTGCCCTTGGTCGAGTTGATGACCTGAGCACCGGAGTCGACCTTGCCCGAGTACACCCGGACGTAGGTCAGTTTTCCGAAGAACGGGTGTGATGCAATCTTGAACGCCAACGCAGCAAAAGGCTCGTTAACATCCGCGTTGCGGTGCAGGATCTCCTCTTCCTTGCCCGGGACGTGGCCGTCGGTGCCGCCATCGTCCAGCGGAGTCGGCAGGTAGTCGATCACGGCGTCGAGCATGGGCTGCACGCCCTTGTTCTTGAACGCCGAACCGCACAGCACCGGGTAGAGCTCGGAGTTGACGGTCATCTTGCGAATCGCGCCCTTGATCTCCTCGATGGAGAGCTCCTCGCCGCCGAAGAACTTCTCCAGCAGCGCCTCGTCGGACTCCGCGACGGTCTCGAGCAGCTCCTGGCGGTACTGCTCGGCCTTCTCCTTCAGATCGGCCGGGATCTCCTCGACGACATACTGTTCGCCGAGCTTGGTCTCGCCCTTCCAGACCTTCGCGTTCATCTCGACCAGGTCGATGATGCCCTCGAAATCGTTCTCGGCACCGATCGGCAGCTGGATGACCAGCGGCTTGGCGCCCAGGCGGTCCTTGATGGTCTGGACGGTGAAGTAGAAGTCCGCGCCCAGCTTGTCCATCTTGTTGACGAAGCAGATGCGCGGCACGTCGTACTTGTCCGCCTGCCGCCACACCTGCTCGGACTGCGGCTCGACGCCCTCCTTGCCGTCGAAGACGGCGACGGCACCGTCGAGCACGCGCAGCGAGCGCTCCACCTCGACGGTGAAGTCGACGTGACCCGGGGTGTCGATGATGTTGATCTGGTTGTCTTTCCAGAAACAGGTCGTCGCGGCCGACGTGATGGTGATGCCGCGCTCCTGCTCCTGCGCCATCCAGTCCATGGTGGCGGCGCCGTCGTGCACCTCACCGATCTTGTAGGTGATACCGGTGTAGAAGAGGATGCGTTCGGTGGTCGTCGTCTTACCGGCATCGATGTGGGCCATGATGCCGATGTTGCGGACCTTGTTCAGGTCGGTGAGCACGTCCTGTGCCACGGAAATCTTCCCCGCTCTTAGCTAGTGGGATCTTCGGGTGCGACCCTGGCTTTGTTCCGGGTCATCTCTGTCTCAACGTCCGGCGCGGCCGCAAGGTGCCGCGCCGGACCGTGACTCGACGCCCGGGCATCGCCGGGCACCGAATCACCAGCGGTAGTGCGCGAAGGCCCGGTTGGACTCGGCCATCTTGTGGGTGTCCTCGCGACGCTTCACCGAAGCGCCCAGGCCGTTGCTGGCGTCCAGCAGCTCGTTGGCCAGACGCTCGACCATGGTCTTCTCACGACGCTGCCGGGAGAAGTTCACCAGCCAGCGCAGCGCGAGGGTGTTGGCGCGGCCCGGACGGACCTCGACCGGCACCTGGTAGGTGGCGCCACCGACGCGGCGGGGCTTGACCTCGAGCGACGGCTTGACATTGTCCAGCGCGCGCTTGAGGGTCACGACCGGATCGGTGCCGGTCTTCTCGCGAGCCTGCTCGAGGGCACCGTAGACGATGCGCTCGGCGGTCGACTTCTTGCCGTCCAGAAGGATCTTGTTGACCAGCTGGGTCACCAGCGGGGAGCCGTAGACCGGGTCGTTGATCAGCGGACGCTTGGGAGCGGGGCCCTTGCGCGGCATATCAGCTCTTCTCCTTCTTGGCGCCGTAGCGGCTGCGGGCCTGCTTGCGGTTCTTCACACCCTGGGTGTCGAGGGAGCCGCGGATGATCTTGTAGCGCACACCCGGGAGGTCCTTCACACGACCGCCGCGCACGAGCACCATCGAGTGCTCCTGGAGGTTGTGGCCCTCACCGGGGATGTAGGCCGTGACCTCGACCGCGCTGGTCAGGCGAACACGCGCGACCTTACGCAGCGCGGAGTTCGGCTTCTTCGGGGTCGTGGTGTACACGCGGGTGCACACGCCACGACGCTGCGGGCTCCCCTTGAGGGCCGCGGTCTTGGTCTTGGCGACCTTGTCGCGGCGACCCTTGCGGACCAGCTGGTTGATGGTTGGCATAGACCGGCTTTCCTTATTAGTAACCAGGTGTCTGGAACTTCATGTCTGTTGTCGTTTGCGGCGCGCCCGAGGCCCCGAAGTGGTTACGGAGGTTGCCGCCTCCGGACCCGTCGTTCACGCTGCGGTCATTCGAGCTTCCCGCCCAGTTCCCGCGACATTTCGTTGTCACGAGGTCGGGCGTGTCGTGCGCAGCTTACACGCCCTGTTCAGGGCACGCTGAACCGGTCAGCCGCTCTCGCTGGCCTACGTACTGCGCACGAACCTGCCCGCATGCTTCCGGGCACAGCGATCCACGATACCCGTCGGCGTTTCCAGGGGCAAAAAGGGGTCCCCCGGATGGTATGGAAGCGGGCAGGTCGGGCGGTCAGCGGGCCAGGTTCAGGGTGAGCTCCACCAGCTTGCGCGCGGCCTCGCAGGGATCCGGATGTGACCCTCCCGCACGGTAGTTCACCCACCAGCCCACGATTCCGGCATCGGCGGCCGGGGCGAACACACCGCAGGAGTCGGGGTCGTCCGGACGCCGCGTCTCCAGCGATCGACGACCCTGCACGGTGATGTCGTTGGTCACATAGCCGAGGCGGTCGTTGTTCTTCTTCTCGTTGGCGAGCGACCCGAGCTCGTACCAGCTCAGGGTCACCATGCCGCTGCCCGAGGACCCGCCGTCCAGATCCCACATGCAGACCGCGCCGTTGAAGGACGGATTCACATAGGTGCCCTCGCCGACGGTTTTGCCGATGTCCTCGAGCGAGACGACCTCGCATTCGCGCAGCAGCTTGTCGAAGTTGGTGTTGATGCGCCCGCCGCCGTCGTCGGTGGTGCCGCCCGCCGGGAGGGCGGTGCCCTCGATGGTCCGGCCGCAGCCCGCCAGCGTGGCGGTGAGCGCCAGGGCGGCCAGCGCCGCACCGGTCAGCCGGATACCGCGCCGCCCACGCGTGCGCACCGCGCCGCCGCGCGTCATGCCGCCGTCCGTCATGCCGCCGTCCGTCATGCCGCCGTCCGTCATGCCGTTGCCCCGCATCCCGAGTCCGCCCCTCATCCGAGTCGCCGCACGGTCAGTTCGGCCAGTCGGCGGCTGCGGTCGCACGGATTGCCGAGCCCCTCGTCGCCGAAAAGACCGTAGGAGATGGACCATTCGAAGAAGTCGTCGTCCAGCTGCACCGCCAGGTCGCACACCCGGTTGCTGGGATCCAGCGCCTGGAAACCGGTCTTGCCGCCGACCTCGATGGTCTCCGGGTCGCGACCGACGCTGGCCACCCACGCCTTCTCGCGGTCGATGGGACTGCCGCGATAGGAGGCGAAGGTGACGCTCGCGCCGCCGACCCCGCCGCCCTGCCAGTTGCAGCCGACGGAGTTCTTGAAGACCCGGGTCACCGCGCCGAGCGCGCCGATATCGCGCACCTCGTCGTCGGTGACATGACCGCACTCGCCCACGAAGGGGCCCAGGGCGGCCACCCTGGGCGGTGGGCGCAGCCCGGTCGGCTCATCGGATTCCTGCTTACCCCCGCACGCCGACAGCAGCAGAGCGAAGGTCATCCCCGCGACAATCGCGGTGCTCGATCTGCGCCTCCGCTGCGCTCCTCCGCTTCGCTCCCCCGCTCCGTCAGTCCAGAATCGAGACGGCCGCGAACCATCTGCGTGCATGTCCTGGACGTTACCGGAATCGAGCGCACCGCGACCGTTCACAGGTTGCCGCGGGCCTCCTGTTCGCGTTCGATGGCCTGGAAGAGGGCCTTGAAGTTGCCCTTGCCGAAACCGAGGGAGCCGTGGCGTTCGATGAGCTCGAAAAAGACGGTGGGCCGGTCGGTGACCGGTTTGCAGAAGATCTGGAGCAGGTAGCCGTCCTCGTCGCGGTCGACCAGGATGCCGCGGCGCTGGAGTTCCTCCACCGGGACGCGGACGTGGCCGATGCGGGCGCGCAGCTCCGGGTCCTCGTAGTAGGCGTCGGGCGTGGCGAGGAACTCGATGCCCTCGCGGCGCAGGCAGTCGACGGCGGTGAGGATGTCGCCCGTGGCCAGGGCGATGTGCTGGACACCGGGGCCCCGGTAGAACTCCAGGTACTCGTCGATCTGGGAGCGCTTGGGTCCGTCGGCGGGTTCGTTGAGGGGGAACTTCACGCGGTGGTTGCCGTTGGCGACGACCTTGGACATGAGCGCCGAGTAGTCGGTGGCGATGTCGTCGCCGACGAATTCGGCCATGTTCTCGAAACCCATGACGCGGCGGTAGAACTCGACCCACTCGTCCATGCGCCCCAGCTCCACGTTGCCGACCACGTGGTCGATGGCCTGGAAGAGGCGGCGCGGCGCGCCGGGGCGCGGCTCGTAGCCGGAGGTGCGCGCGATATAGCCGGGCAGGTAGGGGCCCGAATAGCGGGAGCGGTCGATCAGCGTGTGCCTGGTCTCGCCGTAGGTGGCGATGGCGGCGGCGCGCACGGTGCCGAATTCGTCTGTCTCGTCGTACGGTTCGACCAGCACGGTCGCGCCCTGGGCGCGGGCGTGGGCGATGCAGCGGTCCACGTCCGGGACCTCCAGGGCGATGTCGACGACCCCGTCCCCGTGCCGATCATGGTGTGCCACCAGGGAACTCGCGGGATTCACCGCACCCTTGACGACGAATCGGACGCCACCGCTGCGCAGCACGTACGATTTGTGGTCACGGTTGCCGGTCTCGGGACCCGAGTACGCCTCCAAGCGCAGCCCGAAGGCGGATTCCAGATAGTGCGCGGCCTGGGTGGCGTTGCCCACCACCCAGACCAACGCGTCCCAGCCCAGCACGGGGAACGGGTCGGCGGCCGCGTCGTGGTCCACCAGGCCGACGAGGCGACGCAACTCGTCCTCGGGCGGCAGGTCGGTGGCCGTGGGCCGATCCGGCGGTTGAACAGGTGCGGCGGTTGCCTCGATGCTCATGAAACCAGGAAAGGCCCACGGCCGCTGATGGGCAATATCGCCGAATTTCAGTAGACACCCTGGTGAATTACGTCACCATCTTGCCGTTGGTGCTGGACAATTTGAATAGAACACCCTGCGAACGGAGATCCGCCATGGCACGCACTCCCGCCAAGCTGGACGAGCTGGACCTGGCCATCCTCACCGCCATGCACGAGCATCAGAAGGCGGGCATCCTCGAGCTGTCCCGCCGCACTCGAGTGGCCCGCGCGACCGTGCAATCACGCATCGCCCGGATGGAGGAAGCCGGGGTCATCGCCTCCTACGACCCCCAGATCGATGTCAGCGCAGCCGGTTTCGACGTGGAAGCCTTCGTCACCCTGGAGATCGCGCAGGGTGCGCTGGAGGCGGTGGCCGCCGATCTGGCCGCCATCCCCGGCGTGCTGGAGGCGTATGCCACCACCGGTTCCAGCGATGTGCTGTGCCGCATCGGCGCGGATTCGCACGCCGGTCTGCAAACGGTGCTGCTGAGCATCGACCGCACCTCCTCGGTGGTGCGCTCGCACAGCGTGATCGTGCTGTCCACGGTCGTCGCGCGCCGCACCCTGCCCCTGCTGCGCACCCTCACCCCGACCGCCACCAGCAAGGCCCCCGCCTACCGCAACGCGCACTGAGCGGCCCGCGCGGCGCGGACCGGCGCACGCGTAGCGCGGAATGGCGGCTTCCCCGGTAGCCAGCGATGGGCATTCGCACACGGGCGGCTACCGGCGCGGACCTTCGCTGTCGCCGACGCGTGATCGGTCACCGTGCGGCCCGCGGCTTCCATGAGTCCCTGTATCCGCGGCAGCCGGGCTCGAGCACACGCACTGCCCCCGCCAGCGAGGCCGCCAGCGGCTCGTCCTCGATGCCGACGCTCCGATCCGGCCATGCTGCGGTATTTCGACTCGCCCGGCATCGCGTCGGACGCCCCGATCACCGGGGTGGAGCGGGGCGATTTCGCGGGCACCGTGGTGGTGCTAGTCGGCCTCGACGCGGATGGTGCGACGTTCGGCGGCGGGCAGCTGGAATTCGGTGAAGAGTTTGGCGACCAGTTCGCCGCGGCTGGTGACGCCGACCTTGTCGAAGATGGCCTTCACGTGGTCGCGGACGGTGTGCGGGGAGAGATGGAGCTTTTCGGCGATCTCGGCGGTGGGCAGGCCGCGGGCGATCTGTTCGACGACGTCGAGTTCACGGCGTGTCAGTTCGTAGGCGGCCAGAACGAGGGCGGCGACCTCGGAGGGGGTGGCGGGCTCGATGACCATGGCGGTCATGCCGGGGCGGCCGTTGGCGTCGCGCAGGCAGGAGGCGTGGCAGACCAGCCAGCGGCCGGAGCCGGAGCGGATGCGGATGCGGGCGCTGGTCCCGGTCAGGCGGGCGCGGCCCGCGGTGCTGAGAATCCAGACCGGCAGCGGTAGGTCGATGCCGAGCGGGGTGGGCGTGGCCGGGCCGGGCGGCAGGCGGGCGAGCAGGTCGCGGGCCTCGTCGTTGATGGAGACCAGTGCGCCTTCGGAGTCGAAGAGCAGCATGCCGGGGGCATCGGAGGCGTCCTCGGGGACCGGCTGCTGATCGGCTGCGGGCTGGGCGAAGGAGCGCAGGCGCTGGGCGATCGGCGTGGACAGCGATTCGACGAGAGCGAGGTCGGCGGCGGCGAATTCGGCGCGGCCGCGCTCGCGGAACAGGCTCAGCTGGCCCCACGGCCGGCCGTCGATCCGGAAGACCGCGCGCAGTTCGTCGTCGAAACCGCGCGGGCGCATGAAGTTCCGGTACAGCGGGCTCCGCCCGGGGCGGCCACCGGTGACGGCGCGCAGGCCCGCGACCGGGACGGCGGCGCGGGCCAGATCGCGGAAGAGATTGACGTTCTCGGCGAAGAACTCCGACTCCCAATAGGTGCCGCAGCCGCCCTCGTGCAGGTTCTCCACCCGCACCGGCGCGGTGGTCAGGCCGTTGACCGGATCGGTGGCCACCCACACCGCCGCGTCGAACGGGGCGATCCGACGCAGGCGAGCGGAGGTCTCGGCGAACAGCGTGTGGGCGTCCGGGGCCGCCGCGATATCGGAGAGCAGCGCCGCCACCGTGTTCCGGGTCGGAGTGGTCATGTCCGCCATCCTGCTGCGCGCGCCCGCACGTCCGCCATCCCGCATATGAGGGGGAACCGCCGAGTACGCCGGGAATTCCCCGCATTTGCGGGATGGGAACCGGGCGGCGGTCCGATGAGGCTGGTCAGCGCATCACTACCGGATCGAAAAAGGGAGCACCGCCATGCACATCGGGATCATCGGATCGGGCGCCGCCACGGTCGGACTGCTGGACGCCCTCGCCGCGGCGGGCGGCAAGCCGGGCGCGGTCACGGTTTTCGACGGAGCGGCCGCACTGTGGCGCGGCCGGGCGTATCAGCCCGATATCGAAGCCGTCCGCGTCAATGCGCCGCCGCCGATCATGTCGATTCGCGCCGGAGATCCGGGGCACTATCAGCGCTGGCTCGACGAACGCGATGATGCGGCCGGGTATCTCGACGAGGCCCTCGGTCAGCCGCTCGTCCCGCGCGCAGTCTACGGCCGCTACCTCGAGGACACCGCTCGCGCCGCCATCGCCGAATTGCGCGCGGCCGGTTGGCGGGTGAGCGTCGTTCAGTCACGAGTCACCGGATTCACGCGCGCGGACCACGCGGTGTTGCACACCGAGGACGGCAGCGCTGTCCCGGTCGATCGGGCCGTGCTGAGCGTCGGAAGTGGCCGTCCCCGTGACCATTACGGACTGACGGGGGCACGCGGCTATGTGAACGAGCCGTATCCGCTGGCGCACACCCTGCCCGCCGTCCCCGCCGACGCGCACGTCGCGGTGATCGGCAGCGGTCTCACCGCGGTCGACATCGCGGCCGGTCTCACCGCCCGAGGCCACACCGGCCCGATCAGTTTCCTGTCCCGCACCGGCGCACTGCCGTTCGTGCAGCAGCGCCCCGCGCGCCTGGAACCACGGCATCTGCTGCCGGATGTCATCGCCCGGCGCGGCGAACTCGACTTCACGGAACTGATTTCACTCATGCGCGCCGAACTCGCCGAGCTCGGCCAGGATTTCAGCACCCTCGCCACCGAAATCCTCACCGCCGACACCGAGCATCCGGTCGATCGCCTGCGGCGGCAGCTGGCGGCGGTCGACTCCTCGTATCTGGGACTGCGCCTGCTCACCATGCTCATTCGCATCACCGGCCCGGTCGCCTGGCCGCGACTCGCCGAGGCGGACCGGACCCTGCTGCGCGAACGCTACTTCCGGACCGTCAACGGCCTCAGCTCGCCGATGGTGCCGCACAATGCGAAAATCGTGCTGCGCCTGCTGGATTCGGGACAGTTGCGGCTGCGGCCCGGGGTACGCAAGATCGAGGCCCGATCCGGCGGCGGATTCACCGTCTTCGACGCCACCGAGTGGACCGCGGACGCGGTGTTCAACGCCGTCAACCCCTCCGCCTACACCACGCCGCAGGACAGCGAACCACTGCTGAGCGCCCTGCTCGAAGCCCACGCCGCCGAACTCCATCCGGCGGGTGGCCTCACCGTCGATCCGGCCACCCGCAGCCTCCTCGTCGGCGGCCACCCCGATCCGACCTGGCACATCCTCGGAAACCTCGCGGCCACATCGATGTTCATCGCCACCAACCCGCCCGGCCTGGCCGCCGAGGCCGCCCGCCTCGCCCGGAGTCTGCAGGACGGGTAGCGGCTCGGACCTGGAGCGCCGCCGCGGAACCGTCGGGTCAGCGGCGGTGCAGGCGGGTGATGAGACCACGCACGTGGGCTTCGGCGGCGGTGCGGGCCTGGACGGGGTCGCCGGATTCGAGGGCCTCCACGATGCGGCGGTGTTCGCGCAGGGCGGTGCGGCGGTTGCGGTCACGGGTCCACAGGTCGCCGCGGTAGAGGTGGGCCTGGGCTTCGAGGCGGCCGAGTTCCTCGGCGAGGGTGGCGTTTCCGGCGCGGTCCCGAATGAAGGTGTGGAATTCCAGGTCGAGGGCGGTGTCGCGAGCCGGGTCGGCGTCCCCGTGCAGGTTGTCGGCCTGGACGGCGAGCAGGCCGGTGAGCTTGCCGAGATCGGCTTCGGTGAGGCGGGTGGCGGCCTCGGCGGCGGCGAGACCGTCGAGCACCGCGCGCACGGCAAGCACCTCGCGAATCCGGGCGTCGTCCACCACGGCCACCCGCGCCCCCGCGTGCGGGACGTTGACGGCCAACCCCTCGTAGATGAGCTGCTGCACGGCCTCGCGGACCGGGCTGCGGCTGACCCCGAGGCGGCCGGACAGCGCGAGCACGCTCAGCGGCGCGCCGGGTTCCAGTTCGCCGGAGAGCACCAGCTGCCGCAGCTGCCGGTGTACCGAGGGGCCGAGCAGGTCGGCGGTGGTGTCGTCGGCCATGGGGTCCTTTCTCTCCGGCTCGAAATTACATCCGCGGCCGGTAGTTGGCCCGCACCCGCTCCGCCAGGAACTCGGCGGCGGTGACGGGCGGGTAGACGCCGCGCGGGCCCTGGATGACGGCGTCGCGGTCGGCCTGGGCGAAGTAGGCGATGCTGTAGCGCTCGCCCTGGTACTCGTCGCGGCCCGGGCTGCGCACCCGGTGGAAGTTGGAGGGCAGCAGGTCATCGCTCCAGCGGGTGAGCATATCGCCGATATTGCAGGTGATGAGCGAGGAGGAGGGTGTGATGGAGGTCCACCGCTGGTCGTCCATCTCCCGGCCGGGGCAGACCTGCAGCCCGCCCTGGCCGTCGCGCTGGAAAAGCAGGGTGAGGCAGTCGAAATCGGTGTGCGCGCCAGCCCGCCAGCGGCCGGGCGCATCGCGCAGCTCCTCGGGGACGGCGAAGTAGTGCAGCAGTCGCAGGGTGCTCTGGTAGTGCTCCGACGCCGGATCGTGCGCGGCGGTGAAGTGCTCGCGCGCCAGCCCGAGCCGGTCGGCGAAGCAGGACAGCACGCGCATGGCCACGCTCCAGCAGCGATGCTCGAAATCCAGGACGGCGGAGACGAATCCGGGCAGTTCGGCCTCGGTGGGCCACCGGCCCGTCATATGCGGGCGGGTGATCTGGTAGGACTCCTTCTGATCGGGCACGCCGATGGAGGGGCGCACCTGGCTCAGGCTCTCCCAACCCACGTTGTCCGCCTTGACCAGCGGGTATTTGGCCTTCACGGATTCCGGCAGCGCGAAGAACGCCGCGGCGCGGGCGAAGGCATCGTCCAGCTGCCACTGCGGGATGCCGTGACCGGAGAGCTGGAAGAAGCCGATCTCGGTGGCGGCGGTCCACAGCTGGTCGGTGATCTCGGCGCGGCGGTGGTCGAAGTCGGTGAGGTCGATGACGCGGATCTCGCGGGCGGTCTCCGCGCCCGGTCCGCCCATACGCTTCTCACGGTCGACTTCGGACAGGCCGTATCCGGTTGTCATGGTTGCCCTTTCGGTCGGTTCCGGGCGGTGGTCCGCCCGGATGGCGGGTTGCTCGGTCGGCGGTCGCCTCAGTCGGCGGCGGCGATGCCGCGGTCCAGGAACTCGGTCGTGATCAGGTCGGCGGCGGTCAGGGTGGCGGGGATGTCCGCACCACCGCGGCGCAGGATCGGTGCGAACTCGTCGATGACACGCTGCACCCGCGCGGGGTCGAAACTGCCGATGACACCGTCGGTGTCATTGCCGACCAAGCCGTTGTCGATGAGGGCCCGGGAGCCGAAGGCGGCGAGTTCGGCGCTGTACGGACCGAAGTTGGCGCTCTTGGCGACCACATCGACGACCACCTCGTTGACATGCGCTGGGTCGGCATGGAATTCGGCCGTGGCCCGTTGGATCATGGGCACCAGGCGGCGCAGGCAGGGGCGCAGTTCGTCGAGTTTGTCGGCGCGCACGTTCACGGTGCGGGCGTAGCCCTCGTAGCCGACGTCGCGCAGCAGCTGATAGGCCACCGGCTTGTTCCACGCCCGCACCTCGTGCTCGTAGACGTACGGTTCGGAGTTGGCGAAGCCCTGCTGGGCGAAGGACGGATCGGCGACGAAGCGCGACGGTGAACTGTCGTAGGAGGCGTCGATCTGCTCGGCCCGCACCAGTCCGCGCGCCACCAGCCAGTCCGGATACAGCTGTCCCTGCGAAACCACGAGGGGCGCACCGGATTCGCCGATATCGGCGATGCCCCGCCAGTCCGGGTGTGTCGCCGGATCCCACATGAGGAGCTGCGGGCTGTAGCGCAGCAGGGTGGTGACGCCGATCAGCGGCTGCTGTCCGGCCGCGGCGATGGCGTGTTCGGAATGCGCCAGGCCCAGGGTGATGGAGTCGTCGACGTACATCTGGGAGGGCACGGTCTGGAATCCGATGGCCGGGCCGCCGGCGCGGATCTCCAGGTCCACGCCGGTGTCCCTGCCGTCCACCGCCAGCGGTCCGGTGACCTTGTTGTTGTCGGAGTCGACACGGTAGCCGGGACCGAGCAGACCGAAAATGGGGCCGGAATCGGTTTCGGGCTCCCACTGGAGCTGGACGACGACGGTGTCGGGGCAGGCTCCGGCCAACTGCTGTTCAGCTGGGGCGGAGGGCAATTCGACGGCGGCGGGGTCGGCGTCCGTACCGGAACAGGCGGTGAGGGCGACCGCAGCGAGAGCGGCAAGCGCGGCCACGCGGGCACGGCGAAGACAGGTGTGCATGGGTTCTCCACAGGGTGAGGATGTAATTCAGCGGCCGGAGGCGTGCCAGCGGCCGACGGTGAGGCGCTGTGCGGCGGTGAAGAGGGTGAAGACGACGACGCCGAGGAGGGCGGCGAGCAGCAGTGCGGCGAGCAGGTCTTCCGATTGCAACCGCGCCCGGTAGGTGTCGAGCAGGGTGCCGATGCCCGGCTGCCCCTTGGCGAAGAACATGTCGCCGATGATCGCGCCGGTCACCGCGAGTCCGGCGGCGGTGCGCAGGCTGGTGAGGATGGAGGGCAGCGCGGCGGGCAATTCCAGCGACAGCAGCCGGCGCAGCCGATTCGCCCGACCGAGGGTGAACAGTTCGCGCAGGTTGGCGTCCACGGACTGGATGCCGAACAGGGTCATGGCGATGATCGGGTGCACGGCGATGAGCACGCAGACGATGGTCCGCGCGGACATGCCGTAGCCGAACCACAGGCCGATGAGCGGCACCACGGCCAGCACCGGAATAGCCTGGAGCACAACGGCGTACGGGTACACCACGCGTTCGATGGCCTTGGCCTGACTCATCAGCACCCCGATGGCGACGCCGAGGACCGCGGCAACGAACAGCCCGACCAGGGCCACCCGGGCGGTCACCGCGAGCGCCCGCAGCATGGTCTCCACGGTGGCCGGGTCCAGCAGCGATTCGGTGAGCACGGCGTGCGGCGGCGGCAGCAGGAAGCGGCGGTCGGGGGCGAGCAGCAGCAGCGATACCGCGTACCACGCGCCGAGGGCCAGACCGACGCACACCACGGGCACCAGGGCCTTGGCGAGCAGCAGCCGGATGGCCGAGCGGGTCGGCGCGGGTGCCGCATCCAGGGGGAGACCGGCCATCAGCAGGCCGCCTTCAACGAGCCGGAGACCCGGGCGACCAGGCCGGTGAAGGCGCTGTCGAACCGCAGGTCCCGGTCGCGCGGGTAGGGCAGGTCGATATCGATCACCTCGTGCACACGACCGGGCCGGGCGGACATGACCACCACGCGCCCGGCCAGGAAGACCGCCTCGGAGACGGAGTGGGTGATGAACAGGGCGGTGAAGGCGTTGTCGCGGTAGAGCCGCAGCAGTTCCTCCTGCATGCTCAGGCGGGTGATCTCGTCGAGCGCGCCGAAGGGTTCGTCGAGCAGCAGCAGCCGCGGCTGCAAAGCCAGTGCGCGAGCGAGGGATACGCGCATGCGCATGCCGCCGGAGAGTTGGCCGGGGAGTTTGCCCGCGAAATCGGCCAGGCCGACCGCGGCCAGGGCGCGGGTGGCGCGGGCCCGGCGGGTGCCGCGGTCGACACCGCGCAGTTCGGCGGCGAGTTCGACATTGCGCAGCACCCGCCGCCAGGGCAGCAGCGTGGCCTCCTGGAAGATGAACCCGACCGAATCCGTGTGGACCGCAACGTTTCCCGAGGTCGGTTGCTCCAATCCGGCGGCCAGGCGCAGCAGTGTGGATTTACCGCAGCCGGAAGGCCCGACCACGGCCACGAATTCGCCGCGGCGCACCTCCAGATCGATATCGGTGAGGGCGACGATATCGCCGGAGCCCTGTCCGCCGTAGCGCTTGCCCACCCCCGTGCAGGTGATTTCCGGTACCGGCGCGAGCGGATCGGTCTCGATGGCCGGGCGCTGCTCGGCGTTCCGGGCGATTTCGGTGTCGTGCACCGTGTCGTAGAGCACCACCGCGCTCACCTTCTCTCGATGATCTTGCCTGCAATCACAGCGTCGAATCCAGTGTGTACGTGCCGAATTACATGCAGTCGATGTCGTGTTTCGAAGTCATTAACTGTTATTGCATATCCAGCAGCAGCGAGATCAGGGCCTGCTCGTCGATGCGCGTGCTGCGCCCGTCGCGAACGACCGCCTCACCGTCCACCCAGACGGTGTCCACCACCCGCGGGGACGCGGTGGTCAGCACGGTGGCCCCGGGATCGCGGACCGGCAGGCAGGCGAAGTCCCGGTCGAACCGCAACAGGGTCAGGTCCGCGCGGTCCCCCACCGCGACACCGACCGGCCCGTCCGAAACACCGAGGGCGGCAGCGGCACCGCGGGTGGCCATCCGCATCATGTCGTCGAAGCCGAGCAGATCGGCGCGCGCGTGCGTGACCCGCTGCAGGTACGCGCCCATACGCAGCGCCGACAGCATGTCCTGGGTGTCGTTGCTGGCCGCGCCGTCCACCCCCAGCCCGACACCGATGCCGGCGGCCAGCATGGCGGGAATCGGCGCGACCCCGCTGCCCAACCGCATATTGCTCAGCGGGTTGTAGGACACCGCGACACCGCGTTCGGCGAAGACCCGGCGGCCGTACTCGTCGAGGTGACAGCAGTGCACCGCGAGGGTGCGCGGCCCCAGCAGGCCGCCGCGTTCCAGGTAGTCGACCGCCGAGCAGGACGCGTGCGCGCGGCACATGTCCTCGTCGGTGCGGGTCTCCAGCAGATGGATGGAGATGGTCTTGCCGGTCCGTTCGGCGTAGTCGCGCACCGCCGCCATCCCCTCGGGGGTGAGACAGCGCGGATTCGGCACGGCGAGCGCGGTCGTGACGCGCGTGCCCGCGAGCCGGTCGTCGAGCGTGTCGATATGCTCGAACACCTCCGAAAGCGGTTGCAGCAGGCGGTGATCCATACCCCAGCGGCGGGAGGCATCGGCCCGGTCGGCCATACCGCGGCCGAAGACCACGCGGATACCCAACTCGCGCAGGGCGCGCAGGGCCGCGTCGTGCACGCCCTCCGACGGATTCGGCCACATGTGCTCGACCACGGTGGTGACACCGCCGCGCAGCAGCTCCAGACCGCCCGCGAGCGCGGCGGCGTAGGTCTGCTCGGGCGTGGCCGCCACCGTGAATTCGCCGACGCAGTGCAGCCATTCGAGCAGCGGCAACCCCTCCCCCGCGCCGCGCAGCACGGACTGCTGCAGGTGGGTGTGGGTGTTGACGAAGCCCGGGAGCAGGTGGCCGCCGCTACCGTCGACCCTGGGAAGCGCCCTGCCCGCACCGGCTTTCGGCCCGATGGCGGTGACGCGGCCGTGCTCGACGACCACGTCCTGTCCGGTCGCCCACCGAGGCCCCCCGACGGTCGCGGTGTAGACGGTGACATCGCCGATCACGACGCTGTCGATCACGGCGTCGTCCGGGACGGCTGTTGACTGCGGCACCATGCGGCATTCCTCTCGAAATGCGGCTGGTTCGCCCGTCTCGATCCGACGGTGCACCGCGTCCGTTGCAGCCATGAACGTGGTAGCCGAAAGCGTAGCGGCGCGGTGTTTCCACCGGATTAAGCTTGCGCAGGCAACCGGAGGCGCACCGGGCGCGGGAACGGGCCGGAACGGGTCAGGGGCGCAGCTCCGCTCCGGGGGAGAGGATTTCGACGCTGGGCCGCAGCTCCGGTTCCAGGAAGGCGAGCAGTGCTTGCGCCTCGGCCGTCACCGCGTCGCGGTCGGCGCGGCTCCATTCGGTGCGGGGGCTGATGCGCAGGCGGGCGGTTCCGCGCTCGGAGAAGATCTTGTAGACGGCGGCGAGATAGCCGTCCACCAGGATCGGGGACACGGCGGCGGCGAAGGCGCGCAGCGGGGGTGCGCCGCCCTCCGGGACGATGCGGGTCCGGTCCCGGTGGGAGAGGACGGCGTTGTCGTACCAGCCGAGCAGGCGGACGGGGGCGGGGGTGTCCGGGTCGACGAGTTCGGCGTCGGCGGCGTCGTAGAGGGTGCGGCCGCTCTCGTCGGTGTAGGTGCGCACGCGGTCGCCGAGACGGGCCATCGCGGACTTCATGCCGGGGAGCTTGCACCAGGTCTGCATATCCATGGTGGTGGCGGGGCCGAAGGCGCGCAGGTAGCGCAGCAGCAGTTCTTCCAGCGGGTAGGCCGGGTCCAGGGGTGCGCCGAGCCAGGGCTCGACCCGGGACCACACCGGGCGGCTGTTGTCGCGCCAGCGCCCGCGCGGCGGGGTTTGCAGGACCGGCAGCTGGTACAGCCAGGTCTGGACGACCGCCCCCGGATCGCGGTCCGGGTAGAGTTCGGCGGCGCGTTCGCGCAGCGCGGTGGCGGACATGGGTTCGTCGCCGAGCACCGCCTCACCGTCGGCGCGCACCCGTTCCGGATCGAGGCCGACCATGGCCCCGTAGTTGAAGCCCTTGCGGAAGGGGACCTTCTCCAGTTCGGGCTGGATGTGCGGGGCGATGCGCAGTGCGTCCGGCGGGGTGACCAGGTGAATGGTGCCGCGCATCAGGGTGATTCGCACCAGGGAGCGATCCTCGAGCCCGGCCGACACCGGCTTCGGGTCGAAATCGGCGATGCGGCTCCACAATGCGACGAACGGCGGCGGGACATCCTGAGCCTGGAGGCCGATCAGGTGCTCGCACATCTCGGCCACCGACAGCGTGGACCGCTCCAGCAGATGCTGGCGGGCGAGCAGCGTCCGATTGAGCACCCTGTTCGACAGCTTCATGGTTCGCCTTCCCTCCCCGGCCGCGCCGGTCGCACGACCGGCACGACGATCATGATCTCCGCGAGCGACTCAGCGCAGGGTGACGACGACCTTGCCGGTCGCGGTGCGCTTGTCCAGTGCGGCAACGGCTTCCGCGGCGTGGTCGAGGGTGTAGAGGATCGGTTCGGGCGGCAGGATCTTGCCGTTGGCGAGCAGCGGCTCGACCTCGGCCCACTGCTCCTGGAGGTATCCGGGGTGGCTCATCACCCATTCGCCCCAGGCCGCGCCGACGACCTCGACATTCTTGAGCAGCAGGCGGTTGACCTTGACGGTGGGGATCTCGCCGGCGGTGAAGCCGACCACCAGCAGGCGGCCGCCGGAGGCGAGGGAGCGGATGCTGTCGGTGAAGCGGTCGCCGCCGACCGGGTCGAGCACGATGTCCACGCCCCGGCCGCCGGTGAGGTCCTTGACGGCCGCCAGCCAGCCGTCGGTGAGCACCACGTCGGTCGCGCCGTTGGCGCGGGCGACCTCGGCCTTCTCCTCGGTGCTGACCACCGCGATCACCCGGCCCGCGCCCAGCGCCTGCGCCATGCGCAGGGTGGAGGTGCCGATGCCGCCGGCCGCGCCGTGCACCAGCACCGTCTCGCCAGCGGCGATGCGCCCGCGGTTGCGCAGGCAGAAGTGCACGGTCAGATCGTTGAACAGCACACCGGCACCCGATTCCAGGGCGATATTGTCGGGCAGCTTGAACACCATGTCGGCGGGTGCGACGGCGACCTCGGCCATGGCATTGCCGAGCAGGGTCAGCGCGACCACCCGGTCGCCGGGGGCCACCTGCGCGCCCTCGGGGGCTTCGCGGACGACTCCGGCGATCTCGCAGCCCACGACGTACGGCATGGCCGGTTTCATCTGGTACAGGCCGCGGGTCATGAGGACGTCGGGGAAGGCCACTCCGGCCGCGTGCACGTCGATGACGACGCCGCCGGGATAGGGCGCGGGCTCCGGAATATCGACGACCTCGATCGCCTCCGGCCCTTCCAGCTTGCTCACCACGGCTGCACGCATGCGAAATCTCCGATCTACCCGGCGTTGGATGCCTCCCGAACCTAACCGATTCGCGGGCGATCCGTCCTGTTCGGGCGTATTCAGCGGCTGGCGTACTCGATCATCGCCTCATTGGCGAGCACCTCGCCGTTGCGCACGATGGTCAGCGCACCCGGACCGATCTCGTACCGCGTGCCGTCGGCGGGATTGGTGGCGGTGAAGCCATCGGCCGAGGGCACCGGATCGTCGAGTTCGATCACCGCGCCATCGCGGATCCGCACACCCTTGTAGTAGTAGCGGCCGACGCCGGTGCGGCACACCACGAGTCGCGAGGCGGCGGTGTGGCCGACGGCGTGGGCCGGATCGTCGGCATTGCACCGGGGGCCGCCCGCGTCCACGAAACCCTGGCCATCGGTGCCGGACACCGGGCCGAGGGGCGGAGCCGTCGGCGCGGGCGTGGTGCCCGCGCCGATGGACGTGGTGACGGCCGCGGTGGGGGCCGCGGAGTCCGGGGGCGCGGAGGTCGGCGTCGCAGGGGTCCGGGCCAGCGAGGTCGGGCCGAGCGGCGCCCCGGGCGTCGGCGACGCCGGGACGGGCGAGGTGATCGCCCCCGGCCGGCCGGGCGTTCCGTCGTCCCGCAGCGCCACCCACCCCAGCGCGGCCGCCAGTCCCAGCACGGCGACCCCGAGCACACCGGCCAGCACCGGCAGCCGCGAACGCTTCGCCTCCGGCGGCGCGGACGGGTGGTCCGGCCACCCCGCATCGACCGTCGGAACTCGGTCGGCACCCGTAGAACGCGTCGCACCGGCGGGACGCGCCGCATTCCCTTCGGCCGCCCGTCCCGCATCGGCGGGATGGGGATCGGCGGGGCCCCGGTCGCCAGGTGGTCGGAGCGGCCGGGGCGGGGGGCTCGGGTGCCGCGACGGGAGGGCCACCGTCGGCGGGGCGGGCGGCGCGGTCGTGCGCGTCCGGTCGGCACTGCCCGCCCGCAGCAGGGCGGCGCGGGCGGCGCGGGCCAGCCGCCCGGCCGAGGCGTACCGGCGGGCCGGGTCCTTGGCCATGCCGGTGGCGACGACCTGGTCGAAGGTGACGGGGACGCCGGGGCGGGCGCTCGGGCGGGGCGGGGGCGTCATCATATGTGCGCGAATGGCCGCCAGATTGCTGTCGGCGACGAAAGGCGCTTCGCCCGTGAGGGATTCGTACAGCACGCAGGCCAGGGCGTAGACGTCGACAGCGGCTCCGGGGCTGCCGTGCTCGAACCGCTCAGGGGCCATGTAGGCGAAGGAGCCGATGGCGCTGCCGGTACCGGTCAGCTGCGCATCGGACTCCGCGTGCGCGATTCCGAAATCCGCCAGGTAGGCGAACATCTCACCGGTCAGCAGAATATTGGCGGGTTTGATGTCGCGGTGCACCAGCCCGCTGTCGTGCGCGGCATCGAGCGCGGCGGCGATCTGCTCGACCACCGAGACCGCCGCGTCCGGCGACAGCGGCCCCTCCGCCCGCAGCCGCGCCTTCAGGTCGCGCCCGCGCACCAGCCGCATGTCGATGTAGAGGACCCCGTCCACCTCGCCCCAGTCGTGTACCGGGATGACGTGCGGCTCCTGCAGTCTCGCGGCGGTCCGGGATTCGCGCCGGAACCGCTCCACATAGCTCGGCGTCTTGGCCAGCTCCTGATCCAGCAGTTTCAGCGCCACCACCCGGTCCCGGACGGTGTCGAACGCCTCGTAGACCTCGCCCATGCCGCCGACCCCGAGCAGCGTACGAAGCTCGTACTGCCCGAACCGCGATCCGGTCCGCGACCCGGCAACCACGCGCGCCTCCCCTGCCTGGATTACAACCAAACAGGCTACGGCCTGGACAGCCACCCTGTCATGCCCTGGAAAATGAGTAGGTGACTCGACGCGAGGGGCGGGCGACCGCACCGTAAAGTCGTGTCCAGCAAGCACCGCACGAGAACGCGGCACACCGGACCCGGCACCATGGGTCACCGTGCCGCGCGAGGAGCACCAGTGTCACTCGATGAGCCACTCGCCCCGCTGCGTCAGGAGGGCTTGGGCTTCGCCTCGGCGTGGCCCGTCCGGGCTGGCGATGTGGATCCGTACAACCGGCTGCGTTTCGACGGCATGGCCCGCTACCTGCAGGACATCGCCTGGGAAGACTTGCACTCCGGCATCTTCCACCGCACCGACCCGAGCTGGATCGTGCGCCGCACGGTCATCGATGTGGTCCGGCCGGTGTACTGGCCGGATCGGGTGGAGCTACGCCGCTGGTGTTCGGCCCTGTCCACGCGCTGGACCAATATGCGGGTGCGGATCACCAGCGAGAACGGCGGTCTCATCGAGACCGAGGGCTTCTGGATCAATATCAACGAATCCACCAATATGCCCACCCGCATCAGTGACGAGGGGCTGGCCCAGCTGGCCCGCACCACCGATGAGCACCGGCTGCGGTGGCGGCCCTGGCTGACCGATCCGATGCCGCCGGAATCCGACGTGGATCTGCCGTTTCCGCTGCGCGCCACCGATATCGACCAGTACAACCATGTGAACAATGCGGTGTACTGGCAGGCCGTGGAGCAGTATCTGGTGGACTATCCGAAGCTGGTCGCCGCACCGCACCGGGCGGTGATCGAGTACATCGCGCCGGTGCAGGCGCGACAGCACCTCAGTGTGCGGGCCCGTTACGAGCCGGGTGATCGCACCGGGCATCCGGTCCTGCGGCTGTGGTTCGTGGTCGGCGGCATCACCACGACGACCGTGCGGATCGGTCCGCTGCCGGGCTGAGCCGACCGTCGAACGGCGCGCGGCCCCACCGGGTTCGGGTGGGGCCGCGCGGTTCGTTCGGCTAGCCCTCGGCGGCTTTGAGCAGGTTCTCGACGCTGGTGAATTTCACGCGGGGGCGGCCGGCGGCTTTGCCCGCGGTCTTCTCCGCGGCGTCGATGGCCTTCCACCCCGCCCGATCCACCAGATCCGGTTGCCGCCGCGCCAGCAACGCCTTCAACGCGGCACGGTCCGCGCTCGGCGCGGCGAGTTTCCCGGCGGTGAAATCCTCGATCACCTGATCCACCGTCTGCGCGGAATCGACCCGGTTCGACCCGATCACCCCCCGCGGACCCCGCTTGATCCACCCCGACACATACACCCCCGGCACCGGGGACCCATCCGCGGCCAACACCCGACCCTTCTCGTTCGGGATCACCCCGTTGACCTCGTCGAAGGGAATATCGGCCACCGGCTCACCTCGATACCCGATCGACCGCAACACCAACGACGCGTCGAGCGAACCGGTCCGCTCCGACGCGCGGGCGACGGTGCGACCGTTCTCGGTCACCAGGTCGTTGTGCACGAACTCCACCGACTCGGCCTTGCCGTCACCGGTGATGGCGGTCGGCGAGACCAGATACCGGAACACGATCCGCTTGTTGCCCGGCGTCGGCGTCGTGGCCGCGTACTCCCGCGCCAGGGTGTACTTCAGCTTCAGGTGCGGTTCGACCTCCGGATCATCCAGCAACGCCCGGGACTCGGGATCCAACTCCAGATCGGCCGGGTCCACCACCACGTCCACCCCCTTCAGATGGGTGAGCGCCATGAACTCCGGGCTGCTGTAGGCCGCCTGCAACGGGCCACGCCGCCCCAGCACCACCACCTCGGTGATGCTGCTGCGCCGCAACGCATCCACCGCGTAATCCGCGATATCGGTCTTGGCCAGGTCCTCGGGGTCCATCGTCAGAATCCGCGCCACGTCCAGGGCGACATTGCCGTTGCCCACGATCACCGCCCGCTGTCCCGACAGATCGAACTCCCGATCCGCGTAGTCGGGGTGCCCGTTGTACCAGGCCACGAACTCCGTCGCCGAATGCGACCCCGGAAGGTCCTCGCCGGGCACCCCCAGACGCCGGTCGGTCGACGCGCCCACCGCGTAGACCACCGCGTGATGGTGCGCCATCAACTCCGCATGGCTGATGTGCCTGCCCACCTCCACGTTCAGGTAGTACTGCAAGGCGTCGCGGCGAAACGCGGTCTCGAACATATTCGCCACCAGCTTCGTGCCCGCGTGATCGGGAGCCACACCCGCACGCACCAGCCCGTAGGGGGTGGGCAGCTTGTCGAACAGCTCCACCTCCGCGTCCGCGCGCCGCAACAACTCCTCCGCCGCGTAGCAGGCGGCCGGACCCGCCCCGATCACCGCCACCCGCAACGTGCCCAACTCCTTGGGCACGCGCGTGGGCGCGACCAGCGGATCGAAATTCGATTCCAGCGGATGCCGCTGGAAGTAGGCGGCGTTGACATCGCGGAACCGGGCCAGCGACGCGGTCAGATCGTCCTCGGAGAAAATGGCCTCCACCGGACACGCGTCCACACACGCACCACAGTCGATACAGGTGTCAGGGTCGATATACAACTGCTCCGCCGTCGCGAACTCCGGAGACTCCGGCGTAGGACGGATGCAGTCGACCGGACACTCCGGAACGCAGCTGGCGTCGTTGCAACAACGCTGCGTGATCACATAGGCCATATCTCGCAGATCCTCGAAACAGTCGCGGTGCTACTCAGCTCGGGTTCGAGCAGGGGTCGGTAGAACACGTTCTAATATAGGTGCCACGCGGCATGGATCGGCACACCGACGTGACGTCCCCTTCAGTGTGCCTCGAGTGTGACGACGATCTCCCGTCGGGCCACCGACCGAAATGTGAACTGCGTCTCCCGGCCCCGGTAGCCCGCATGACCACCCGTGGCCGATCGGGTGAAACCGTGTCCGCATCCTGCCACCGAGCGGGCACCGCAGGACCTACGGTGGTGCGCATGGCGCGGACGCTCATCCTCATGCGGCACGGCAAATCGGGCTATCCGGACGGGGTCGCCGACCACGATCGGCCCCTGGCCCCGCGCGGGCGGCGGGAGGCGGCATTGGCCGGGGACTGGTTGCGGGAGACGCAACCGGCGGTGGACGCGGTGCTGTGCTCGACGGCCACCCGCACCCGGGAAACCCTGTCCGCGACCGGAATCAGCGCACCGGTGTCCTTCGAGAAATCGATCTACGAGGCGTCCCCGCGCACCCTTGTCGAACTCGTCCAGCTCACCGACGACACGGTGGACACGCTGCTGGTGATCGGGCACGCGCCCGGAATGCCGTGGACGGCATGGGAGCTGGCGAGCAACCGCGACTCGGAACCGGCGGAGCGGATGAGCCGCAAGTTCCCCACCTCCGCCCTGGCGGTGCTGGAGTTCGATCGGGCATGGCGGGACGCCGATCCGGGCACGGGCGATCTCCGGCTCTTCCACGTGCCACGCTGAGGGACCGCACCCCCGATCGAGGGACCCGGCTCAGCCGAGCAGCTTCCCCTTCCACACCACGACACCGCCGAACACCAGCAGGAGCAGCAGCGCCGGGAAGAACCCCAGCAGCCACCACACCACACCGAAGACAGCGGCCACGGGCAACAGTGCGATCCCGGCGATGACGGGATTCTCCCGCACCGTCTCCAGCGCCGACCGGCCCCGGATGCGATCTATGTCTTTTCCAGCCATGGCACCAGCGTAGGCGCGTCCGGCGGCGAGGTCAGCGCAGTCGATCCAAGTCGATGGTGAGTTCGCAGGGTGAGCCGGTGCGGTAGATCCCGGTCGCCTCGTCTTCGGCAACGTAGCCGAGTTCAGGGGTTGCTTGGAGTGCACTCCAGGTGATTAGCGTCGGTGGAGTTCGACGAGAGGAGCGAGCGGTGAGCGTGGCGGCGGTGCGGTACGAGGCGGACTACGAGCTGCCGAGGTACTCGATCGGTGAGGTGTCCGAGCGGTCGGGGCTGACGCGGGACACGCTGCGGTGGTACGAGCGGATCGGGCTGATGGACTACGTGGGCCGCGATCACACCGGGCAGCGGCGATTCAGTGACCGGGATCTGGACTGGTTGACGCTCATCGGGAAACTGCGCCGCACCGGGATGTCGGTCGCCGACATGGTCCGCTACGCGGAACTGGTGCGCGAGGGTGACGCCACCTTCCCACAGCGACTCGAGATGTTCCGCCGCACCCGCGAGGACGTGCTCGCCCGCATCGCCGAACTACAGCAGACCGTGGCCGTTCTCGACTGCAAGATCGCGCTCTACGAGGGCGATCCGACGCGCGACTGGCGGACCGTGGTCACACCGAACGCAAGCGAAGGGAAGCGCACATGACCACGACGCGGGTACTGCCCACCACGGCCCTCGGCGAGATCCGGATCGGGGTACAGGGCTACGGCTGCATGGGCATCAGCGAGTTCTACGGTCCGACCGATGCCGACGAGGCGCGGGCGACACTGGAGCACGCCCTCGAACTCGGGGTCACCCTGTTCGACACCGCCGATATGTACGGGTCCGGACACAATGAGGAGTTCGTCGGCGAATTCGTCCGCGCCCACCGCGACAAGGTGGTGCTGGCGACGAAATTCGGCATCGTGCGCAAGGCGGACGAACCGAGCTACCGGGGTATCGACAACTCCCCCGAATACATCCGGCGCGCGGTGGACGCCAGCCTGACCCGGCTGGGTATCGACGTCATCGACCTGTACTACATGCATCGGCGGGATCCGCGGGTGCCGATCGAGGAGACCGTCGGCACGATGGCCGAGCTGGTGGCGGCGGGCAAGGTGCGTCAGCTCGGGCTCTCCGAGGTGACCGGGCCGGAGTTGCGCGCCGCGCACGCGGTGCACCCGATCGCGGCCGTGCAGTCGGAATGGTCGGTGTTCTCCCGGGATGTGGAGCGGGCCGTGGTACCCGCCGCCGCCGAACTGGGCGTTACCTTCGTGCCCTACTCGCCGCTGGGGCGGGGTTTCCTCACCGGCACCGTGGCGGTGACCGGCGAACTGGCGGAAGGTGATGTGCGCCGGGCGTTCCCGCGGCTGTCCGGAGACAACGCGGTGCGCAACGCGGAGCTGCTGACTCCGCTGCGGACCATCGCGGAGTCGCGCGGCATCACCCCGGGGCAGGTCGCGCTGGCCTGGGTGCACGCGCAGTCGCGGGTGCACAACCTGTCGGTGGCGCCGATTCCCGGCACCCGCCGCCGAAACCGGGTGGCGGAGAACGTCGCCGCCGCGACGGTCGAGCTGACCGCCGACGAGCTGGCCGCCCTGGAACCGATCGCCGAGCGGGTCGCCGGAAACCGGTACGCGGACATGAACTTCACCTCAGCCGGTCGCGAATAGCGAAGACCGCCACCGTTGTTCCGTCGGCTTCGCGTGTTCCGTCGGCCGAAGCCCGGGTGGGGGTCATGTCGAAACGCTCGGCGGCCGGATGGTGCCACGTCCGCGAACCCGGGGGGTTGACTCTCCCGCCGCGGGAGACCCGATGCTGGTCATACCAACGAGAAAGGGTTTCAGCCATGATCACCAGCATCTTCCCCACCCTCTGCGCCGACGATGTGGCGGCGGTCCGGGACTTCTACGTGGAGCTGTTCGGCTTCCAGGTGGTGTTCGACAGCGGGTGGTACGTGCAGTTGGAAGCGCCGGACGGGGCCAAGCCGCAGATCGGTGTGGTGGAGCGCACGCACGAAAGCGTGCCGGAGGCGTACCGGGTGCTGCCGTCGGGATTCCTGGTCGCCATCGAGGTGGACGATGTGGACGCCGTGCACGCCCGGGCCGTGGAAATGGGGCTGAAGATGCCGCTCGAGCTGCGCAGCGAGGACTTCGGCCAGCGCCACTTCATGACCGTCGACCCGAGCGGTGCGCTGGTCGACGTGATCACGCCCATCCCGCCGAGCGGGGAGTACGCCCAGGACTACGCGCAGTCCGCCGACTCTCAGGCGATCTGAATGGTGTGGCCGGTGTGGTCGGCCTTGGCCCGCAGGTAGCGCAGGTTGCCGGGGGTGGCGTGCACGCCCGTCGGGACGGTGCGGCGCACGGCCACCCCGAGCACGCCGAGCTGGCGCGCCTTGTCGGGGTTGTTGGTGAGCAGTTCCAGTTCGGAAATGCCCAGCGCAGTGAGCATCTGGGCGGCGGCGGTGTAGTCGCGCGCGTCCTCGGGCAGGCCGAGCGCGGCATTGGCCTGGTAGGTGTCGAGCCCGGAATCCTGGAGCACGTAGGCGTCGAGTTTGTTGTACAACCCGATATCGCGTCCTTCCTGCCGCAGATACAGCAGCACGCCGCCGGTGTCGGCGATGCGCTCCACCGCTTCGCGCAGCTGCGGACCGCAGTCGCAGCGCGCGGAGCCGAAGACGTCACCGGTCAGGCATTCGGAGTGCAGCCGCACCAGCGGCGCCCGCCGCGGGTCGGGTTCGCCCAGCACCAGAGCGAGATGTTCCCGGCCGTCGCTGAGCCCGTCGAAGGTGACCGCCTCGGCAGTGGTCGAATACCCGTCCCCGAATGTCAGCGGAATGCGCACGCGCGTCCGCACGCCCGCGCCGACGCGAGTACTGCTCTCCATAGCGGCTCCGAGATCGCAGTGACCGTTCGATCGACAGTGAACTCGATCGCGCGCCCGGTTATTCCGGGCGGAGGCCCACCGCGGCCGGACGCGGCTCAGGCGGTGCGGCGGAAGGTGCGCCGGTAGGCGTGGGGCGAGGTGTTCAGCAGGGCACGCATGTGTTGCCGCAGTGAGTTGCCGGTGCCGAAGCCGGACCGTTCGGCCACCAGATCGATGCTCAGGTCGGTGTGCTCGAGCAGCTCCCGGGCGCGGTCCAGCCGTTGGACCGTGAGCCAGCGGCCGGGTGTGGTACCGACTTCGGCGCGAAATCGCCGGGTGAAGGTGCGCACGCTCATCCGCGCGTGCGCGGCCATCTCGTCCAGGGTGACCGGGTCCGCCAGCCGGTCCAGCAGCCAGGCGCGGGTGGGGGCGGTGGACGCGGCGTCAGGCTGCGGCACCGGGCGCTCGATGAACTGGGCCTGACCGCCGTCCCGCCACGGCGGCACCACGAGGCGGCGGGCGACCCGATTGGCGAGGGTAGCGCCGTGGTCCCGGCGGAGCAGGTGCAGGCACAGGTCCAGGCCCGCGGCGACCCCGGCGGCGGTGAGCACGTCGCCGTTGTCCACGAACAGCACGTCCTCGTCGATCTTGACCCGAGGGTAGGCGCGACGGAATGCCGCGGAGTGCATCCAGTGCGTGGTCGCGGTCCGGCCGTCCAGCAGCCCGGCCGCCGCCAGCACGTAGCTGCCCGTGCAGATGGAGACCATGCGGGTTCCCTGCCGTATCCGGGCCAGCGCGGCGGCCAGCGGTTCCGGTAGCGCACCGCCGGGCTCCAGGTCACCGAGGTCCTCGGTGGGCGGCACGATCACGGTGTCGGCGCTCGCGAGGGCCTCGGGACCGTGCGCCGGCGCCAGCGACAGCCCTTCGGCGGTCCGCAGCGGCCCACCGTCCACGCCGCAGACGACCACCTCGTACAGCCCGCCGCCGCCCTCGTCGTCCGCGAATCCGAAGACCCGCGAGGGGATGCCGAGCTCCAGCACCGGCACCTGATCGAGCGCGAGGACGACGACACGGTGCGGAACGGGCATGGCCGAATCCTGTCACATGTTGTCCTTTCGGCCACTACTGCGGCCCGCGAATCCGACGCACTGTGGTGACCGGTAATTCACCGACGAGAGGAGACAGTTGATGAGCACCGGTGACACCATGCGCGCCATGGTCGTTCGGGAGTGGGGCGGCCCGGAGGTCCTCACCCTCGCCGAGATCGCGCGTCCGGAGCCGGGCGTCGGCGAGATCCTGGTGCGCGTGCACGCCGCGGGCGTCAACCCGGTGGACTGGAAGACCCGGGCGAGCGGCGCGCTGATCGGCTGGGGTACGCCGCCGATCGTGGGCTGGGACGTGTCGGGCGTCGTGACCGCCGTCGGCCCGGGGGTGAGCCTTTTCCAACCCGGCGACGAAGTGTTCGGCATGCCGAGCTTCCCGGCGCAGGCGGGCGCGTACGCCGAGTACGTGGTCGGTCCGACCCGGCACTTCGTGCGCAAACCGCGGGAGATCGACCACATCCGGGCCGCCGCCCTGCCGCTGGCCGCCCTCACCGCATGGCAGGCGCTGGTCGACACCGCCGGGGTGCACGCGGGGCAACGCGTGCTGATCCATGCCGCCGCGGGCGGGGTGGGCCACCTGGCGGTGCAGATCGCCAAGGCGCGCGGCGCGTACGTCATCGGCACCGCCCGCGCGGACAACCACGACTTCCTGCGCGACCTGGGTGCGGACGAGCTGATCGATTACAGCGCCGTCGATTTCGCGGAGGCGCTGCGGGATGTGGACATCGTGATCGACGGAATCGGCGGGACGTACGGGGAACGCTCACTGCGCGTGCTGCGGCCCGGCGGCCGCTTGGTGACCCTGCCCGACGCGGACTCGGTGCCCGATACCACCGGCCTGGACGTGCGGGCGGGCTGGACCGTGGTCGAGCCCGACGCCGCGGGGCTGCGGCAGATCGTCGGTTTGATCACCGCGGGCCTTCTGCGGGTCGAGATCGACACCGTGCTGCCGCTCACCGAGGCGGCGCGGGCGCACGTCGCGGGCGAGCGCGGGCGTACCCGCGGCAAGATGGTGCTCACCGTCGTCTGAGACGTGAATTCGGCTCCCGCGGTGTGTCTTCCACGCTCGATCCCCGGTTCGCGACGCGCGGTGGCGCGGATCGGGGAGCGCGGAGCCACCCTTCCGCTTACGATGAACCGACTATGCAGTCTCCAGCGGTTCCTGCCCGGGTCTGGATCGACAAACAGTCACCGGCGATATACCAAGCCCTCGCGGGTGTGGCGCTGTCCGTACGCACCGCCGCCGCGGCCGTCGATCTCGATCGAGCCGTGATGGAACTGGTGAACGTGCGCGTCTCCCAGCTCAACGCCTGCCCCGTCTGCCTCGACGTCCACGAGCGGGCCGCCCGGGCGGCCGGGGTCACCCGGCAGCAATTGGCGGTGCTCCCCGCCTGGCGGCGCAACCCCGAGCTGTACACCGACCGGCAGCGAGCGGCGCTGACCCTGGCCGAGAGTGTCACGAATCTTCCGGATGATGCGATCTTGGAGCGTGAGTATGCTGCTGCGCGGCAACATTTGTCGGATGACCAGTTATCCGTTGTGATCTGGGCTGCGACCACTATCGGCGCGTTCAACCGAGTGTCGATCCTGAGCAAACATCCGGTGCGGGTGCGGAAGGAGAACTGAACAATGAGCGAACAGGCCGTCGTGGCCGCGGTCGTGCGCAACGACACGCAACACCGGTACGAGGTGTGGTACGGCAACTCGCTCGCGGGTTTCAGCGAGTTTCGGGAACGCGACAACGACACCGTTTTCATCCATACCGAGGTGGATAGCGAGTTCGGCGGCAAGGGGCTGGGCAAGGTGCTCGCCGAGGAGGCGGTCAAGGACGTGATCGAGCGAGGGCGGGTCATCGTGCCGCGCTGCCCCTTCATCAAGGGCTGGTTGGACAAGCATCCGGAGTACGACGAGCACGTCGTCGGCAAGGGCATCAAACGGTGAGCGACCTCGAGTCGCGTCCGGAGGAGTCGCTGTGCGAGTCCTCCGGAAAACCGGGGCCGCGGGCGGAGTTCTTCCCGTCCCGCGAGGTGCCCCTCGGTGGGGTGCGCGGGGTGACCGTGCACCGTACGCTGCCGCAGCGTGACCTGCCGACGGTCGGCGCGTGGTGCTTCCTGGACTACTTCGGATCGAATTCGCCCGCGAATCCGGCGGGCCACGACATCGACCCCCATCCGCACATCGGATTGCAAACGGTCACTTGGCCGTTGGAGGGCCGCGTCCGCCACCGCGACAGCGTCGGCTCGGATGTGGAGATCCGGCCCGGTCAGCTGAACCTGATGACCTCCGGACGGGGTATCGCACATTCGGAGTACCGCGTGCCGGGGCACCCCTCCGGACGGGGGCTCCAGCTGTGGATCGCGCTACCGGACGAAAGTCGCGGTATCGCACCACATTTCGAACAGCATGCGACGCTGCCGAGTTTCGAGCTGCCCGGACTGTCCGGGACCGTGCTGATCGGATCGCTCGGCGGCGTGACCTCACCCGCCACCGCCTACACCCCGATCGTGGGCGCG
The DNA here is from genome assembly GCF_030767025.1 of Nocardia sp. CC227C. Classification (GTDB taxonomy): domain Bacteria; phylum Actinomycetota; class Actinomycetes; order Mycobacteriales; family Mycobacteriaceae; genus Nocardia. Next base: position 34,398 of record NZ_JASITE010000010.1, read on the forward strand.
GATCTGCGCGTCGGGGCCGGGACCGATGTCGAACTGCCGTTGACCCCGGCGTACGAGCACGCCGTGCTGGTGGTGGACGGCGCACTGTCCGTCGCGGGCACCCCGGTCGAGCCCGGCAGCCTGTTCTACCTGGGCAGTGATCGCACCGGAATCCGCCTGCACGATACGGCGGGAGCGCGGCTGCTGCTGATCGGCGGCGAACCGTTCGGCGAGGATCTGGTCATGTGGTGGAACTTCGTGGGACGCAGTCACGAAGAGATCGAGGCGGCCCGAAACGACTGGGAGAAACACGATCTCGAGCGCTTCCCGGACATCGCGGGGCACACACGAGAGCAGCGCATCCCGGCACCACCGCTGCCCGGACTGCACCTGAAGCCACGCAAAAGGCGTTACTAGCAACACGATTCGGGCTGGTGCCCGCTCATCACCTGCTTCCCGGTGACCCTGGACAGATCCAGCTGCTCCCGGGTGTGCGGCCCGGTCAACTCCGGTGGCCCGGTCAACTCCGGCGGGCCGGTCGGCATCGGCGGGCCGGTCAACTCCGGCGCGGCCGGTCAGCTCCGCCGCGGCCGGATGACGGCGGTGAAACTCGCTGTGGCGACGGCTTTTCCGGTGCCGTCGGTGATCGTGACCGGGACGGCGAGTTCGATCTCGGTACGCGACTCGATATTCGCGCGCATGCTCGCAACGGCGCCCTCGGGCAACTCGGAGGTGGCGAGGAAGGGACTCGCCGTGCCCTTGGCACGGGCCAGGTACTCGATCCTCCCGTCCCGGGCGACGATGAAGGTCTCCCCCATCAGATCCACGATGCCGGAGACGGCCGCGCCCATGGCCGCGGTCTCGGCGAAACCGAACAGGATGGCGGCGTGCACGTCACCGTTGTGGTTGAGGTGCTCCGGCCGCGCCGCCATTCGCACCACATTGCGGCCGCTGGCGAACTCCTCGGCGTCGATACCGGCGAACTGAATGAAGCCCAATTTCTTGAAACCGTCCATCACCAGGGCACCCATGGTCGCGCTGTCCATCGCATCTCCGATCGAATTGAAACGTGTTTCACTTTCTATACCGGGTGCGCACGGTGGTTGTCCATGCTCGACAAGCGGACGAAACGGCAAAAGCGGTAAGTTTTCTGCGACGTGCCCACCGCAGCCGCCGACGAAAGAACACGATGACCCTCCCCCCGATGACCCTCAGCAAGATCACCGCGACCGCCCTGCTCGCCCTGGGAGCCACCGGCCTCTCCGCCGGAATCGTCCACGCCGATTCGCCGACCCGGGTCCAGCCCGCGCCCCGGACGGTGGCGATCCACGGGAACGACCACGGCGTCGGCTATCTCGTCGCGCTGTCCGATGACCAGCGCTCGGCGGTCACCACCCTGCGCTCGGGCCGCTTCGTGGCGGCCGCCGACACCGTCACCCTGCTCGACGACGCCGGGCGCACGGTGACCACCCTGCCGCTGGCCTTCGATGTCGCCGGACAGCGCGTGGAACTGCTGCCGTCCGTGGATGCGTCGGGCCGACAGCTGACCCTCTCCCCCGGCGGCGCGGCCGCGACACCGCTGCGTGACATCTCCGCGCAGGACACCTTCTGGGCCGAATTCGAGAAGGCCAAGACCGCCGGTATCGCCGGACTGGTCATCGGCGCGGCCATCGGCGCCGTGCTCGGCTTCCCGCTCGGCCTGTTCGTCCTCGACTTCATCACCGTGCCGGTGGCCGCCGTGGTCGGCGGCGTCATCGGCGGGCTCGCGGGCCTGGCCGTCGGCGGCGGGCAGCCCCTCATCGACGCCGCGGTCGCCTACGCCACCGGACAACCCTGACCCGGCCGAAGAACACCGAAGACGATGCCCCGCCGCACATTCCGGTGCCGCGGGACATTGTCGTCACGACGCACCCGGCGGCCCGACGGGCGTGCGGGACAGGCTCCGCCATCATGACCGGCCGGGCAACCGTGCCGGAGTCGGGTCAGTCGGTGACCGGGGCCGCCAGGCCGAGTATCTCGGCCGTGCGGGCGGCGGTGCGCCGCGCCAGAGCCTCGTTGTCGATCAGCGAGCGGCCGACGGTGGGCATGAGTTCACACAGGCGCGGCGCCCACAGGCGGCGATAGTGGGGGAAGCAGCGGCGCAGCACCTCGAGCATGATGGCGGGGGCGGTCGACGCACCGGGTGAGGCACCGAGCACGGCGGCGATGGACCCGTCCTGGGCGGCGACGACCTCGGTGCCGAATTCGAGGACGCCGCCGCGCACCGGGTCGGCCTTCACGATCTGGGCGCGCTGCCCGGCGCTGATCATGGTCCACTCGTCGCCCACCGCGGCGGGGAAGAACTCCCGCAATGCGGCGACCTTGCGCCGCCGCGTGGACACCAGTTGGCCGGCCAGCAGCCGCACCAATCCGAGATTGTTCGCGCTCATGGCCGCCAGCGGGCCGATATTGTGCGGCCGCAGCGAGGCCGCGACATCGAGCAGCGAGCCCTGCTTCAGGAACTTCGGGCTGGAACCGGCGTACGGGCCGAACAGCAGCGACTGGCGGCCGTCGATGATTCGGGTGTCCAGATGCGGCATGGACATCGGCGGCGCTCCGACCGGGGCCTTGCCGTACACCTTGGCGTCGTGCCGCTCGACCACGGCCGGATTGTCACAGCGCAGGAAGCGCCCGCTCACCGGCAGCAGCCCGTAACCGCGCACCTCGGGAATTCCGGCCCGCTGCAACAGTTTCAACGCCCAACCGCCCGCACCGGCGAAGACGAAGCGGGCGTCCACCCGGGAGGTGATGCGGTCGCCGGTGTCATCGGCCGCGACCAGTCGCAGCTTCCAGGAGCCGTCGTTGTTCTTGCGCAGGCCACGCACCTCGTGCCGCAGATACACGTCTACACCGAGAGTTTCCAAGTGCGCGAACAGTTTCCGGGTGAGCGCCCCGAAATCGACATCGCTGCCGGTGATATCGCGGGTGGCGGCGATCGGTTCGCCCTTGGCGCGACCGCGCAGCAGGAGCGGAGCCCATTCCCCGATGATCTCCGGGTCCGCGCTGAACCGCATGGAACCGAAGAGCGGATGCTCGGTGAGCGCGGCATGGCGGCGGCGCAGGAAATCCACATCGTCGGCGCCCCGCACGAAAGTCATATGCGGTACCGGATTGATGAATTCCCGCGGTTTGTCCAGGATTCCCTCTTCCACCAGATGCGCCCACAGCTGGCGGGTCAGCTGGAACTGTTCATTCACCCGCAGCGCCTTCTCGATATCGACGCCACCGCCCGGCTTTTCCGAGGTGTAGTTCAGTTCGCACAGTCCCGCGTGCCCGGTGCCCGCATTGTTCCACGCCGCCGACGCCTCGGCCGCGACCTCCGCCAGACGCTCGTACACCGCGATGGACCAGGTCGGCTCCAGGTGCCGCAGCAGGATTCCCAGCGTGGCGCTCATGATTCCACCGCCGATCAACACCACGTCGTAAGTACCCAGCGGCCCATGCCGTCTCGTCGTCATTGCCGAAAGACTCCCAACCGATCCTCGAGCGAGCACGGGCACGCTAACACCGGAGTTGTACGCGCGTATAGCCGAAGCGGAAGCGACAGTGAGAAACCCAACAGCTGACACTTTTGCGACGTCGGAGGGCGAATTGGTCGCGCATTTCCGAGTCGGGCGCTCCGATTCCGGTCGCGGTCGGCGTTTCGTTCCACCCGGCGCGAAGGGCTGGGCGACCGTCGCGGATTACTTCTTCCGCGCCCGGTAGGCCGCGACGGCGTTGCGGTTGCCGCAGGCGGTGCTGCAATAGCGGCGGGAGCGGTTGCGGGAGAGGTCGAGGACGATGCCCGCACAGTTGTCGTCGGCGCAGACGGCGAGACGGGAGAGCTCGTCGGCGCGAATGAGGTCGATCATCGCCATGGCGGTTTCGACGGCGATGCGGACGGGCAGCGGCGCTTCGGGCGGAACCGCGTGGATGTGGTAGTCGAGGTCGTCGTGGCGGACCAGACGGGGGACGGCGCGATGCTCGGCGAGGATGTCGTTCACCAGCTCCACCGCCGTATCCCGGTCACTGGTGAGCAGCTCGCGCAGCACCGGGCGCAGCGCGCGGACCCGGTCGAGTTCGCGTTCGTCGCCGGAGCGCACGCCGGTGTAGCCGTGCCGCACGAAGAAATCGGCGAGCTGGGCGGTTTCGGTCATGGTGTCCGGTTCCTCGGCCGAGTTCACCAGCTCCACCGCAGCGGCCATGGACGCTTCGGTGTCATGAGCGAAAATCATGTTGACATATTACCAAGCCCACCTTAGCGTCATTTGTCATGACGCAGTTGACTCATGACACGGCCGTTCGGAACAGATTGCGTACCGGGCTGCTGTTCGCCCTGCTGTCGGCTTCGTCGTTCGGACTCTCGGGGTCGCTGGCGCGCGGCATGATGAACGCCGGGTGGAGTTCCGCGGCGGTGGTGGCGGTACGCGTGCTGCTGGCCGCCGCCGTGCTGGCGCCCATCGCGCTGGTGCACCTGCGCGGGAACTGGAAGCTGTTGCGCGACAACGCCGCTCTCATCGTCGGATACGGCCTGCTGGCGGTCGCGGGCACCCAGCTCGCCTATTTCAACGCCGTCGCCCACATGGAGGTGGGCGTGGCCCTGCTCGTCGAGTACACCGCACCGGTGGCCGTGGTGGGCTGGTTGTGGCTGCGGCACCGGCAACGGCCCGGCGCCACCACCGTCGGCGGCGCCGTGGTCGGCCTGACCGGGCTGGTGCTGGTGCTGGACCTGACCTCCGGGGCGGAAACCAGCGGGGTCGGGATCGCGTGGGCGCTGGCGGCGATGGTCGGCGCGGCCTCCTACTTCGTGCTCTCCGCGCACGGCGACGGTTCCCTGCCCGGAACGGTGCTGGCGGCAAGCGGGCTGCTGATCGGTGGCGCGGCGCTGCTGGCCGCGGGTGCGGTGGGCGTCCTGCCGTTCCGGGCGACCACCGAACCCGTTGTCTTCCAAGGCTTCACCACCACCTGGTGGCTGCCGCTGATCTTCCTCGGCGTGGTCACGGCGGCGCTGGCCTATGTCACCGGCATCGCGGCCACCCGGATGCTCGGCTCGCGCCTGGCCTCCTTCGTGGCGCTGTTCGAGGTGCTGGCGGCGCTGGCCTTCGCCTGGGTGCTGCTCGGCGAAGCGCCGCGGCCCATCCAATTGCTGGGCGGCACACTGATTCTCATCGGCGTCGTGGCGGTGCGCCGCGGCGAGGAGGAGACCACCGAGACCGGGTAGCCCGACCGGCCTACGCGTGCGAGCACCGCTCGGGGTGAGGTGTCCACTATGTGTCGGCGGGGTTCCGATCCGCGCACCGCCCGGGTAGGTTCTTCGCAGACGTCGGGGCCGTATGGCCCGCAACCCCGAGGGACACCGATGCGCCTAGCCAGAACGATTGCGCCACTGCTGCTTTGCCTGACGATGTCGGTCGCCGTCGCCACCACCGCGACGGCCGGACCGGCACAGCCCGCGCTGCGAGTGCAGGGCAGCGAGGACGGCATCGATTACGCGGTGGAACTGTCGCCGGACAACCGCGCCGTCGTCGCCACCATCGCCTCGGGCCGCTTCCTGCCCACCTGGGACGGCGAGGCGGTCATAGTCACCGACGACGACGGCCTGCTCGCCGCCACCGTGCCATTGCGGCACGACATCGTCGGCCACACCCTGGAACTCACCCCCGGCATCACCGACGGCAGCCGCCGCCTCACCCTCACCCCGGTGGCCCAATCCCCGGTCCCGCTGCGCGACATCAACGCCCAGCAGCACTTCTTCGACGTGGTGCAGGCCAACCTGCCCGCCGTGGCGACCGGAGCCGCCATCGGCGGTGCGATCGGCTTCCTCATCGGCTTCCCCGCGGGGCTGTTCATCCTGGACTTCATCACCATCCCCATCACCACCGTGGTGGGAGCCCTGATCGGCGGGGCCGTCGGCCTGCAGCAGGGGGGCGGCGACCCGGCGGTGGAAGCCGCCCTCGCCTACGCCGAATCCCTCGTCCCGGGTGCCGCGGAGACCATCCGCCCCGCCTTCGACGCCCTCCCGGAACCCCAGCCGCGCTGAGGAATTCGAGCGCACGTCGGAATTCGAGCGCGCGTCACGACACGAAGGACAAGGACTCGATCGCCATGGGATGCTCGGTGTAATACCAGTCCCCGGTCATCTCCATGGCGAGGTCGAAGCGCACCGCATGCCCGCTCCCCGGCCCGGACGTGATCGTCCACAGACTGTTGGGCAACCCGGCCACCGCGCTGACACTGCCGTCCGACCAGGTGAAACTGCCCGATGTCGGCGATCCGAAACCACGCCAGGGCAATTCGGCGCGGAATCGCCCCGCCGTGATCCCCGGCAGCAGCGAACTCCGGCAGTCCCACACCTCCCCTGCCCGCCGCACACTCTGTCCGGCGCTGCCGCTCCCCGGTAACAGTTCGGCGGTAAGCACGCTGCCCCGATAGCACCCCCCGAGTTCGCTGCCCGGTCCGGCCGCGGCCGGACCGGGCAGCGGTTGTGCCACCACCGCACCGACGAACACAACCAGAACGATGCCGCGAGAACCGTGCACGCCACCCTCCTCGCCGAGGAACTACCAGGTCACTTCGGGCACTTCGATATCGATAGGGAAAGGCCGGTCGACTTTCACCCGCCCACGATGCACTCCGGTGGGCGCGTAGCCGCCCTCGGGAAGCAGTTCGAACGTGTAGACGACGATAGCGTCGTCCTCGTTCTCCACACGCCAGAAGCACTTGATGCCGGCTTCACAGTACTGCGCTGGCCGGAGTCGGCGATCCTTGGTTTTCGTTCCTGGAGACATCACCTCGATTGCGAGGTGAACGTCTTCGGGCTGGAAGACCAAGCTGCGGGAGTGCACCACCTCGCGATTGACTACCAGCACATCGGGTTCCGGCACGCTCGTGCCAAGATCGATGCCCTTTTCCGTCGCGATGACGAACTGTCGCGGCGCAGCCGGACGTAGTAGGTGTTTCAAGATGTCGACTACCTCGTCATGCCAGTGCGTGGCGGGAGCCATCATCATGACTTCACCGTCCAGCAGCTCGAAGCGGCCATCGACAACTTCTATCAGACGCGGCAGATCCGCGGCGGTGAATCCGTCGAGCGGTGGCGTGGGCAGCAGCACCATCCGACCGTGAATCGGTTCGCCGGAGGGCTGGGCGGCAGTCATACCAGCACACTACCGCCCATCGATCCGACCGTGGCACCCAATCGGGGGCACGAGGCACCCAATCGGTTCCTTTTGGCGACCGATCGGATACGACGGTGAAGAACATGGCTCGGCCCCCGTTCCGAGGAACGGGGGCCGAACGGTATCGAGCTGACAGCTCCGCTGACTACCGGTAGTCGCTGAAGCCGTAGTCGTCCAGCGGGACCGCGGCACCGGTGGTGGTGCCGAAGCCGTCCGGGGTGTAGTAGGTGTCGTCGTAGGACGGCACCGCGTACGCGGCCTGGCGGGCCTCCTCGGTGGGCTGGACCTGGATGTTGCGGTAGCGGTTGATGCCGGTACCGGCCGGGATCAGCTTGCCGATGATGACGTTCTCCTTCAAGCCGATCAGCTTGTCGGAGCGGCAGTTGATCGCGGCGTCCGTGAGCACGCGGGTGGTCTCCTGGAAGGAGGCCGCCGAGAGCCAGGAATCCGTGGCCAGCGACGCCTTGGTGATACCCATCAGCACCGGGCGACCCGAGGCGGGCTCGCCACCCTCCGCGACCACGCGGCGGTTGGCGGCCTCGAACTCGGCGCGCTCCACCAGCGAACCGGGCAGGAACTCCGTCGCACCCGAGTCGATGATGGTGACGCGGCGCAGCATCTGGCGGACGATCACCTCGATGTGCTTGTCGTGGATGGACACACCCTGCGAGCGGTACACCTCCTGGACCTCGTGGACCAGGTGGACCTGCACCTGACGCGGGCCCATCACGCGCAGCACCTCGTGCGGATCGGCCGAGCCCTCGAGCAGCTGCTGACCGACCTCCACGTGATCGCCGTCGGCGAGCAGGCGCTCGGTGCCGTCCTCGTGCTTGAACACCCGCAGACGCTGACGCTTCGACAGCTTGTCGTAGAGCACCTCGTCCGAACCGTCGTCCGGAATGATGGTGATCTTGTAGAAGCGGTCGTCGTCCTCCAGGCGCACGCGGCCGGAGACCTCGGCGATGGGGGCCTTGCCCTTGGGCACCCGAGCCTCGAAGAGCTCCTGCACGCGGGGCAGACCACCGGTGATGTCGTCACCCGCGACACCACCCTGGTGGAAGGTACGCATGGTCAGCTGGGTACCGGGCTCACCGATGGACTGCGCGGCGACGATACCGACGGCCTCACCGATGTCGACCAGCTTGCCGGTCGCCATGGAGCGGCCGTAGCAGGTCGCGCACACGCCGGTGCCGGTGGTGCAGGTCAGCACGGAGCGGACCTTCACCTCGGTGATACCGGCCTCGAGCAGCGCCTCCAGGGCGGGGTCGCCCAGGTCGTGGCCCTTCTCGACCACCACGTTGCCCTTGGCGTCGATCGCGTCGGCGGCCAGAGTGCGTGCGTAGGTGCTGGTTTCGACGTGCGCGTCACGAATGACGGTGCCGTCGGCCAGCTTCTCCGCGATCGGGACGACGATGCCACGCTCGGTGCCACAGTCGGTCTCGCGCACGATGACGTCCTGCGACACGTCCACCAGACGACGGGTCAGGTAACCCGAGTCGGCGGTGCGAAGCGCGGTGTCGGCCAGACCCTTACGCGCACCGTGGGTGTTGATGAAGTACTCCAGCACCGTCAGGCCCTCACGGAAGGAGGACTTGATCGGCCGCGGGATGAACTCACCCTTCGGGTTGGTCACCAGACCCTTCATACCGGCGAGGGTCCGGGTCTGGGTGAAGTTACCGGTCGCACCCGAGTCGACGATCGTGATGATCGGGTTGTCGGCCGGGTAGTGCGCGCGCAGCGCCTGACCGACCTCTTCGGTGGCCTCCTGCCAGATCTTGACCAGGGCGTTGTTGCGCTCCTGGTGATCGAGCGCACCACGCTGGTACTTCTTCTCGATCTGATCCGACTGCGCCTCGTAGCGCTCCATGATCTCCGCCTTCTCCGGCGGAACGAGCACGTCCGACATGGAGACGGTGACACCGGAGCGGGTGGCCCAGTAGAAGCCCGCGTCCTTGAGCTTGTCGACGGTCTGCGCCACCACGATCATCGGGTAGCGCTCGGCCAGATCGTTGATGATCGCGGCCTGCCGCTTCTTCGGCATCGGCTCGTCGATGAACGCGTAGTCCGCCGGGAGCAGATCGTTGAACATGACGCGGCCCAGCGTGGTCTTGGTGGTCCACGCGTCGCCCCGCTGCCAGCCGTCCGGGAACAGCTCGGCCTCGACGTCCTTGGGCGGACGCTGATCGGTCAGGCGGACCTTGATCAGCGAACGCACCGTCAGCTCACCGCGGTCGACGGCCATCTGCGCCTCGGCGGGCGAGGAGTAGACGCCGAACTCCGGCTCGTCCTTGGTGGCCGCGCGGTACTCGCCCTGCGCGCCCTCCTGCAGGCGGGTCAGGTAGTACAGGCCGGTCACCATGTCCAGACGCGGCATGGCGAGCGGACGACCCGAGGCGGGCGACAGGATGTTGTTCGAGGACAGCATCAGAATGCGGGCCTCGGCCTGCGCCTCCGCGGACAGCGGCAGGTGCACGGCCATCTGGTCACCGTCGAAGTCGGCGTTGAACGCCTCACAGACGAGCGGGTGCAGCTGAATGGCCTTACCTTCGACCAGCAGCGGCTCGAACGCCTGAATGCCCAGGCGGTGCAGGGTGGGCGCACGGTTCAGCATGACCGGGTGCTCGGCGATGACCTCTTCGAGGACATCCCACACCTGGGGCCGCTGCCGCTCCACCATCCGCTTGGCGGACTTGATGTTCTGCGCGTGGTTCAGGTCCACCAGCCGCTTCATGACGAACGGCTTGAACAGCTCGAGCGCCATCAGCTTGGGCAGACCGCACTGGTGCAGCTTCAGCTGCGGACCGACCACGATGACCGAACGGCCCGAGTAGTCGACGCGCTTGCCGAGCAGGTTCTGACGGAAACGACCCTGCTTGCCCTTGAGCAGATCCGACAGCGACTTGAGCGGACGGTTGCCCGGACCGGTGACCGGGCGGCCGCGGCGGCCGTTGTCGAACAGCGCGTCCACCGACTCCTGGAGCATGCGCTTCTCGTTGTTCACGATGATCTCGGGCGCACCGAGGTCGATGAGGCGCTTCAGGCGGTTGTTGCGGTTGATGACGCGGCGGTACAGGTCGTTCAGGTCGGAGGTCGCGAAGCGGCCACCGTCCAGCTGCACCATGGGGCGCAGCTCCGGCGGGATCACCGGCACGGCGTCGAGCACCATGCCCATCGGCGAATTGCCGTTGGCCTGGAACGCGGCGACGACCTTCAGGCGCTTGAGGGCGCGCAGCTTCTTCTGGCCCTTGCCGGTGCGAATGGTCTCGCGCAGGTTCTCGGCCTCGGCCTCGATGTCGAAGTTCTCCATCAGCTTCTGGATGGCTTCGGCACCCATGGCACCGGTGAAGTACTCGCCGTAGCGGTCCTGCAGCTCGCGGTAGAGCACCTCGTCCACGATGAGCTGCTTGGTGGCCAGCTTGGTGAAGGTGGTCCAGATCTCGTCGAGACGATCCAGCTCACGCTGGGCGCGGTCGCGCAGCTGACGCATTTCGCGCTCGCCGCCGTCCTTGACCTTGCGGCGCACATCGGACTTGGCGCCCTCGGCCTCCAACTCGGCGATATCCGCCTCGAGCTTCTGTGCCCGCGCCTCGAGATCGGCGTCGCGCTGATCGGCGACGGCCTTCTTCTCGACCTCCATCTCCGCCTCGAGGGTGGAGAGTTCGTTGTGGCGCAGTTCCTCGTCGACACCGACGATGACGTAGGCGGCGAAGTAGATGATCTTCTCGAGATCCTTCGGCGCCAGGTCGAGCAGGTAGCCCAGGCGCGACGGCACACCCTTGAAGTACCAGATGTGGGTGACCGGGGCGGCCAGCTCGATGTGGCCCATCCGCTCACGGCGCACCTTGGCGCGGGTCACCTCGACGCCGCAGCGCTCACAGATGATGCCCTTGAAGCGGACGCGCTTGTACTTACCGCAGTAGCACTCCCAGTCCCGGGTGGGACCGAAGATCTTCTCGCAGAAGAGGCCGTCCTTCTCCGGCTTCAGCGTGCGGTAGTTGATGGTCTCCGGCTTCTTGACCTCGCCGAAGGACCAGTTGCGAATGTCTTCGGCGGTGGCCAGGCCGATCCGGAGTTCATCGAAGAAGTTGACGTCTAGCACGTAACTTCCTTTCCCCTGTTCGGGTTGAGTATGAGCAAAAGTTCGCTAAATCCGTTGCCCCGGAGCTCCTTTCAGAGCTCCGGGACCGATCGCTCTTACTGCGCCAGGTCGTCGACCGTCGCAGCCTCGTTGCGGGACAGGTTGATACCCAGGTTCGCCGCGGCGCGCTCCAGGTCCTCGTCGTCGCCGTCGCGCATCTCGATGGCCGCACCGTCCGAGGACAGCACTTCCACATTGAGGCACAGCGACTGGAGTTCCTTGAGCAGCACCTTGAACGACTCCGGAATACCAGGCTCCGGAATGTTCTCGCCCTTGACGATCGCCTCGTATACCTTCACGCGCCCGACCACGTCGTCGGACTTGATGGTGAGCAGTTCCTGCAGCGTGTAGGCCGCGCCGTAGGCCTGCATGGCCCAACATTCCATCTCACCGAAGCGCTGACCACCGAACTGCGCCTTACCACCGAGGGGCTGCTGGGTGATCATCGAGTACGGGCCGGTCGAACGCGCGTGGATCTTGTCGTCCACCAGGTGGTGCAGCTTCAGGATGTACATGTAGCCCACCGCCACCGGGTACGGGAAAGGCTCACCGGAGCGGCCGTCCAGCAGCACCGCCTTGCCGTTCTCGTCGACCATGCTCTCGCCGTCGCGGTTGGGCAGCGTGGAGCCGAGCAGACCGGTCAGCTCCTCCTCGCGGGCGCCGTCGAACACCGGGGTGGCGATATTGGTGTCGGCCTCCTGGCCCCACATCTCCTCCGGCAGGTTCTTGGCCCACTCCGGATCGCCCTCGACCTTCCAGCCGGTCTTGGCGATCCAGCCCAGGTGGGTTTCGAGCACCTGGCCGATGTTCATACGGCGCGGCACACCGTGGGTATTGAGGATGATGTCCACCGGCGTGCCGTCCGGCAGGAACGGCATGTCCTCGACGGGCAGAATCTTGCCGATCACACCCTTGTTACCGTGCCGACCCGCGAGCTTGTCACCATCCTGGATCTTGCGCTTCTGCGCCACATACACCCGCACCAACTCGTTGACACCCGGCGGCAGATCATCATCGTCATCACGGGAGAACACCCGCACACCGATGACCTTGCCCGACTCACCATGGGGCACCTTGAGCGACGTGTCACGCACCTCACGCGCCTTCTCACCGAAGATCGCACGCAGCAACCGCTCCTCCGGCGTCAACTCGGTCTCACCCTTCGGGGTCACCTTGCCCACCAGGATGTCACCGTCACGCACCTCGGCACCGATCCGCACGATACCCCGCTCGTCCAGATCCGCGAGCACCTCGTCGGAGACGTTGGGGATATCGCGGGTGATCTCCTCGGCACCGAGCTTGGTGTCGCGAGCGTCGATCTCGTGCTCCTCGATATGGATCGAGGTCAGCACATCCTCCTCCACGAGACGCTGCGACAGGATGATCGCGTCCTCGTAGTTGTGACCCTCCCACGGCATGATCGCCACCAACAGGTTCTTACCCAGGGCCATCTCACCGTTCTCGGTGCACGGACCATCGGCGAGCACATGCCCGGCCTCCACCCGCTGACCCTCGTCCACGATCGGACGCTGATTCGCGCAGGTGCCCTGGTTGGAGCGCTCGAACTTCCGCAACCGGTACGAGCGACGAGTCCCGTCATCGTGCATGACCGTGATGAAGTCGGCCGAAACCTCCTCCACCACACCGGCCTTGGCGTTCACGACCACGTCGCCGGCGTCGACGGCGGCACGCAGCTCCATACCGGTGCCGACCAGCGGCGCGTCGGAACGGATCAGCGGCACGGCCTGACGCTGCATGTTCGCGCCCATGAGGGCGCGGTTGGCGTCGTCGTGCTCGAGGAACGGGATCATGGCGGTCGCCACCGACACCATCTGGCGCGGCGAGACGTCCATGTAGGTGACCTCGGCCGGGGAGACGTACTCCATCTCCTCGTTGCCGCGGCGGGCGAGCACGCGCCCCTCGAGGAAGTTGCCGTCGGCGTCGATCGGCGAGTTCGCCTGGGCGCGGACCTCGCGGTCCTCCTCGTCGGCGGTGAGATACACGACCTCATCGGTGACGATGCCGTTCACGACCTTGCGGTACGGGGTCTCGATGAAGCCGAACGGGTTGACCCGCGCGTACACCGAGAGCGAGCCGATCAGGCCGATGTTCGGGCCTTCCGGGGTCTCGATGGGGCACATGCGGCCGTAGTGCGACGGGTGGACGTCGCGGACCTCGAGGCCCGCGCGCTCACGGGACAGACCGCCCGGGCCCAGCGCCGACAGGCGGCGCTTGTGGGTCAGACCCGACAGCGGGTTGTTCTGGTCCATGAACTGCGACAGCTGCGAGGTGCCGAAGAATTCCTTGATCGCCGCCACCACGGGGCGGATGTTGATCAGGGTCTGCGGCGTGATGGCCTCGACGTCCTGGGTGGTCATGCGCTCACGCACGACGCGCTCCATGCGGGACAGGCCGACGCGGATCTGGTTCTGGATCAGCTCGCCGACGGTGCGCAGGCGGCGGTTGCCGAAGTGGTCGATATCGTCGACCTCGACCGGCACCTCCGCGCCGCCGGGCGCGGTCATGACCTTGTCGCCCTGGTGCAGACGGACCAGGTACTCGATGGTCGCGACGATGTCTTCCCGGGTCAGCACCGAACCCACGACCGGCTCACCGGCGTGCAGGCCCAGCTTCTTGTTGACCTTGTAGCGGCCGACGCGCGCGAGGTCGTAGCGCTTCTCCTTGAAGAACAGGTTCTCCAGCAGGGTCTGCGCGGACTCCTTGGTCGGCGGCTCGCCCGGACGCAGCTTGCGGTAGATGTCGAGCAGCGCTTCGTCCTGGCCCGGAGTGCTGTCCTTCTCCAGGGTGGACATCATGATCTCGGAGAAGCCGAAACGCTCGGTGATCTCCTCGGTGGTCAGCCCCAGGGCCTTCAGCAGCACGGTGACCGGCTGGCGGCGCTTGCGGTCGATGCGCACGCCGACGGTGTCGCGCTTGTCCACGTCGAACTCCAGCCACGCACCGCGCGACGGGATGACGCGCACCGAGTGCAGCATCTTCTCGGTGGACTTGTCGATGGTCTCGTCGAAGTAGACACCGGGCGAACGCACCAGCTGCGAGACGACGACGCGCTCGGTGCCGTTGATGATGAACGTGCCCTTGTCGGTCATCATCGGGAAGTCGCCCATGAAGACCGTCTGAGACTTGATCTCACCGGTGTTGTTGTTGATGAACTCCGCGGTCACGAAGAGCGGCGCCGCGTAGGTCATGTCCTTGTCCTTGCACTCCTCGATGGAGGCCTTGACCTCTTCGAAGCGCGGGTCGGAGAAGGACAGCGACATGGAGCCGGAGAAGTCCTCGATCGGCGAGAGCTCCTCGAGCACCTCCTCGAGACCGCCGGTGGGATTGACGTCGCCGCGCGCCGCCGCTCGCTCCCGCCAGTCTGACGCGCCGATCAGCCAGTCGAACGAATCGGTCTGTAGATCGAGAAGACCCGGAACCTCGAGAGGCTCACGGATCTTCGCGAAAGACACCCGCTTCGGGGCTCCGGGGACTGTGTAGAAATCACGGCCCGCCGTGGTGGCCTTGGTCTGGGTGGAGACTGCCAAGATGCGTCCTTCCAGCACCTCACGCGCAGTCGCGTGGTGGTCCGCGACCGTCGCTTGTCTGCTACGAATTCCGCTGGTCCCCACCCGAACGAACCCGAACAGCAACCAGCGGAAGTAACACCGGAAGGGTGAACTTTCGTCGATGCGAACAAGGTATGGACAGGAGGCAGCCAGCGCAACGTCCAAAACTACACCCAAACCTACGGGGGTGTCAAAGTACCACCCGTAGCGGGTTGCGGCGGGCTGGCGCGCCGTATCGCTTCAACTGTGGCGCTGTACACATTCCCGGCTCGCCGGGAGTACACATTCCCGGCCCCACCGGGGTGCACATTCCCGGCTCGCCGGGGTGCGCATTTCCCGCTCGGCGGGGTGCGCATCCCTGGCCCGCCGGGGTGCACAATTCGCGCCCAGGACAGGCACATCCGCTGCGCACCGGGAGTCCCGTCGTCCGCTGGCTGCGATTGCCGGGTCACCGATCGGGGCGAACCCCTGTGACAGCTGCCGCTGTTGTGAATAGCGTGACGGCTCGGACGAAACTCGTCAAGTGCGGCCGGTCCGACGCGTGGCGCGAGATCGTTTGGCGCGCTGGCGGATCACCGAAAAAGCGGCCCCCACCAGGGGCGCGAATTTCCTTGACGGATCAGTTGTCGGCGATCTCGGCGGCCAGCCAGCGGCCGTCCACCTTCTGCATGCGCAGCACCACCGGACCGGACGCGAGCGGTTCCGGGGTGCCGTCCCGGACCGCGGAGACATTGAGGTTCACCAGCAGCTCGGCACGATCGGAAGTGAGCAAAGTCACACCGATCGGATCGGTGGTCACCTCGGTATCGGTCGCGGCCTGCTTGATGGTGCTGACCGTGGTGTCGATGTACTTCTCCAGGTCAGCGCGCATCCGCTCGGTCAGCACCGCGCCGACGTCGTCCTTCCACCGGTCGATCTCGGCGGCCCGGTAGCCGTAGAGCGTGGACAGGGCGTGATCGGCGGCGGCCTTCACCTCATCGGTGGCCTGATTGTCGACATAGGCGAGATTGTCGTCGTCGACACCGGGACGCAGGGCCGCCACGACGGCGAAGACGCCGAGCAGGACCGCGGCGAGGCCGCAGCCGATGGCGAGCCGCCAGGAACCGCCGCGCGCGGGCCGATCGGGACCGGACGCGGCATCGGCGCCGCGGGACGCGGACCTCCCCCGCGACGAATTCACGGCGGCACGCGTCTTCACCAGCCCGACCTTCGCGAGCCCAGCCTTCGCGAACCCTGTCGCCTCGGTGGTCCCGGTCTTCGCGACCCCGGCCTTCGCGGTCCCGGTGTTCGCGGACCCGGTCTTCACGATCTCGGCCTTCGCGGTCCTGGCCTTCGCGGTCCCGGTGTTCGCGGACCCGGTCTTCACGATCTCGGCCTTCGCGGACCTAGTCTTCGCGGACTCGGCCTTCGCGGTCCTGGCCTTCGCGGACTCGGCCTTCGCAGACCCGACCTCGGCCCCCGCCTTCGTGGCCCCGATCTCCGCAGCTCTGGTCTCCGCGCCCCCGGTATTCGTGCGGGCGCTCCCGTGCGCGGTGCTGGCGCGCGGGTGGTCGGCATCCGCCGATGTCCGTCGCGTCGATGCGGGCTGTCCCTCGCGGCCGAGGGCGCGGCGGGAGGAGGAGTCCTGGGGTGTGCCGGAGGTGCGGCGCTTGGGGGTGACGCGGTTGACGGGTCGCTTGTCGGCCATGGTCGCTGCCTCCTACCGGCCCGGCTCTTGCGGCTGCTGATCGGCTGGCTGTTGCCCGGCGGACTCGGGCTGATCGCCGGACTGCGGTTGACCGTTGGGTTCGGGCTGCTCGGCGGGGGCGGGTTCGGTGGGCGGTGCGCCCGCGTCGAGTGATACCGGCTCACCCAGATTCCGCGCCTGTTCGGCCTTCCAGGTGTCGCCCTCCTTCACCATGTCCAGATTCCACAGTTGACGGAAGGTGGCGGGTTGGCCGCCGGGCCAGGCGCGGGTGATGCGCAGCACGACGAAGGCGGTGGCACGGTCGTTCTCGCCGGCGAGCGAGGTGATGGCCGCCCCCTCCACCTCCGCCCGCATGCGGGTTTGCGCCTCGGAGACCTTGGCTTTCAGCGAATCCAGATCCTCGGTCTGCTCCGCCCGGAGCGAACCGGTGGTGGAGGACAGCATGGTCCGCAGCGATCCGTCGACGTCGTCGGGGTCGAAGGTCATGAGGTTGACCGCGGCCTGCCGGGCGTCGTTCAAGGCGGTGTCGCGGGCGTCGGCACGGCCGTTGTCCCGCACCAGCCCGCCCGCGATCCAGGCGTAGCCGAACCACGCCGCCGCCACCGCGGCCACCACGAGCAGGGCGACGGCGGCCACCGTGACGCCCGTGCGCACGGAGCCGTCGACGGAATCGCTGTCGTGTTGCTGACTCACGCCGCCACCATACTTTCCGCCGGATTCCTCACCGTTTCGGCGTCACGCCGAGCAGCGTGGCCAGTTGGGTGGCGACCGGATTGAGATTCAGCTTGTCTGGATCGACCTTGGGGGTGTCGTCCCACGGCTGCGGCACGCTC
This sequence comes from Nocardia sp. CC227C, assembly GCF_030767025.1. Classification (GTDB taxonomy): domain Bacteria; phylum Actinomycetota; class Actinomycetes; order Mycobacteriales; family Mycobacteriaceae; genus Nocardia. The sequence continues at coordinate 51,800 of NZ_JASITE010000010.1, forward strand.
GGATCGGCGAATTCCGCGCGTTCACCACCGCGTACGGCCGTTGGATTCCCCTGTGGCACAAGACATTTGGCTTCGGTATTGAACGGGAAGTCATCGCGGCTGTCATCGAAATCCGGGTTCTGCGCCCGCATCTCGTCCAGAATCCGCCGGGTGCCCTCGTAGCCGACGGTGCAGGCGGGCGGATTGTTGGTCTCCAGCACCAGGCCGAAGTGGGTGGTGCCGTCCCCTGGCGCGGTCGCGGACGCGCCGATGGACAGCAGCGGCAGCATCTGCAGCACCGGTCCGAGCGCGTAGAACTTCGGCGAGATGGTGAGCAGCAGGGTGCGCAGGTTCGCCAGGTCGCGGGTGAGCGCGTCACCGCTCTCCCGCAGCAGCTGCGATATCTGGCTGCCCGCGTCGGTGCCGGTGCCGATCAGCCGCCGCACGTCCGGGTCGCTGGAGCGCAGCTGTGCCGAGAGCCGGTCCAGGCCGTCACTGAACTGCCGGATGGCCGGGGACTGTTCGGCCTGGGTGGTCAGCACGGTCTGCGCGTCCCGGATGAGCTGCAGGGTCTGCGGCAGCGCGTCCACGCCGGTCTCGGTGAACCGGGCCAGCGAATCCACCAGCACCTGGAGTTCGTCGCCCTTGCCGTCGAACGCCTTGCCGAGTTCGGTGATGGTGGTGGACAGCGCCACCAGATCGGTGGTGCTGGCGAAGTGGTTCACGCTGGCGAGCAGATCCTCGACCGGGATCGGGGTCCGCGCGCCGTCGATGACGGAGCCGTCCCGCAGATACGGCGCGCCCGCGGTGCCGGGCACCAGGTCCACGTACTGCTCACCGATGGCGGATCGGTTGGCCACCACGGCTTTCGCGCTCTGCGGCACCTTGGGCGCGCCGGAGTCCAGCTCGAGCGTGATGAGCACGCCGTCGGGGATGATCTCCTGCTCCCCCACCCGGCCCACCGGAACGCCCCGATAGGTGACCTCCGCGCGCGGGGACAGATTGCCCGTGGTCGCCCGCTTGTCGTCGGTGTCGACGATCCGCACCTGCACCCGGTACTGGCCGAAGCCCAGCATATTGTCCAGGCGCACGTATTTCGCGCCCACGAACACCACGCCGAGCACGGCGATCAGTCCGAAGGCGATCAGCTGGTAGCGCACCAGTTTGCTCATCGCGGACCACCCACTCCCAGCTGGTCGAGCAGTGAACCGAGCGGATCGGTCGGAATCGGCAGCCCGGCGGGCAGCTGCGGGCGCACCACGGTGGGCGGCAGCGGCAGCAGCGAGACCGTCGGCCAGCCCGGACGCGGGCCGTTGCCGTTGTAGTACGGGTTGGAGCCGTCCACCGGCACCGGCCGCCCGTTCGGTGGGATGTACACCGGATCCTGTTTGCCCACACCGAGATTCGACAGCAGTGTGCCGATCTGCAGATCCACCGACAACCAGGTGTTGACCTGCCCGCCGAAGGCCGACTTGATGGCCTCGTCCGGGAACGGGTAGGTCGGAATGAGCGGGAACGCGGTGATCAGGTCATCGGCGCCGTTGCCCAGCGCCTGCAGCGTGGGGCGCAGGGAATTCAGGTCGCGGATCAGGTCGTCCTTGGAGTTGTCCAGGACGTCGAATCCGGCCTGGCCGACCCGGTCCAGCTGGCCGAGCAGCTGGATCAGCTGCGGCCGCTGCTCCTCCAGAATCCGGATGCCCGCGGGCAGTTCGTCGAGTACGAGCGAGATCTGCTGGGTCTGCCCGCTCAGCCGACTGCTGAGGGTGTCGAGTCCGTCCAGCGCGCGGGTGATGTCGTCGACCTGCTGGTTCAACCCGCCGATCAGGGTGTTCGCCTGCTCCAGCAGATCGCGCACCGTGCTCTCACGACCCTCCAGGGCCTTGTTCAGCTCCACCACGATGGGCTGCAACTGCGCCACGCCGCCGCCGTTGAGCAGCAACGACAGTGCGCCGAGCACCTGTTCCACCTCGGTGGCGGCCCGGGTGTTCGCCACCGGGATGACCGCGTTGTCGGCCAGCTTGGCCGGGGCGGGATCGTGGGTGGGCACGGACAGTTCGATGAACTTCTCGCCGAGCAGGTTCGTCTGCCGCACCTCGGCGCGGGCATTGGCGGGCAGGTCCACCGTATTCCGCACCACGGCCTTGACGCTGGCGGTCCAGCCGTCCGGCGCGAGTTCGATCTTGTCGACGCGGCCAACGGCCACCCCGTCCACCTTGACGGTGGACTGCGGCACCAGGTCCAGCACATCGTCGAAGCGGATGTCGAGGTGCAGCGGGTCGTCGCCGACGCTCGGACCGCCGGGCAGCGGAATGCTGTACGCGCCGTCACCGCATCCGGCCAGCAACGTCACCGCACCCAGGACCGTCGCCGCGGCGGCGAGGCGACGGCCGAATGCGCGGCCGCGGCGGCGGATTCCGGCCGAGAGCACGCCTGGCCAGCGGGGGGCGCTCATCGCTGTCCACCTCCTTCCGACGGCGGGGCCTGGTCCGACGGATTGCCGGGCACGGTGCCCGGCACCGGGGCTCGCTGCTGGTTCTCGCCGCTGAGGATGCCGAACGGCAGGATCAGCGACGGGGTCGTCACACCCGCGGTGATCTGCGCGGCAATGGTCTCGCAGTGGTCGAGGATGGGCCGCATCTGCCGGGTGATGGCGTCGAACTTCGGGTCGCCCGGCCGCAGCTTGCCCAGGTCCAGCATCTTGCAGATGACTCCGAAGGGGTCCTGCAGATCGGTGAAGTTCGGGCGCATGTCGAGGGTGCCGGTCTCACCGTTGTGCACATTGATGAGATTGCTCAATGCGGTCGGGATGAGCGGCAGCGCCGCCGCCAGATCCTCGCGCTGGTCGGCGAGGGTCTGGGTGAGCTGGGTCAGCGCGTCGGCATTGGACTGCACCAGTTCCCGATTGTCGTCGATGAACCGGGCCACGTCGCCGAGTGCGACGGACAGCAGGTTCAGCGCGTCCCCGAGGGTGCTGCGTTCGTCGGCGAGGAAGCCCGCCAGATCGGCCAGTTGCGCGTTGAACTGCCGCACCTGGGCGTCGTTGCGCGCCAGCGCGGTCACGAACACCTGCAGGTTCTTCACCGTGTCGAAGATGTCGGAGCGCGAATCACCCAGTACCGCGGCGGCTTTGGACAGCTGCTCGAAGCTGTTGGCCAACGCCTCACCGTTGCCGGCCAGATTGGCGGAGGTGGTGCGCACCAACTCGTTGAGCGCCCCGTCGGAGTTCGCGCCGTCGGGCCCGAGCGCGTCGGAGAGTTCGGTGATGCTCCGGTAGAGCCGGTCCACCTCGACCGGGGTGGCGGTGCGCTCCTTCGGAATGGTGGCCTCGCGCCCCATCTTCGGCCCGCCCCGGTACACCGGCGTGAGCTGGACGTAGCGGTCCGACACCACCGAGGGCGTGATCTGCGCGGCCTTGGCGTCGGCCGGGATGTCGTATTCGCGATCGACGCTCATGACGATCTTCACCTGATCGCCCATGGGCTCGATGGAGTCCACCCGGCCCACCGGCACGCCGAGGATGCGCACATCCGAGCCCTCGTAGATGCCGATGGACTTGTCGAAGTACGCGGTGATCCGGGTGGTGGTGAACTTGTCGAAACCCCACCACGCCACGGCGGCGATGAGCACCGCACCCGCGACGGCGGCGGCGAGCAGGGCCTTGCCGCGCGGGGATTCGCGCAGGCCGGTCAGCACGTCGCGAGCCATGCCTAACCTCCCATCTTCCGGATCGGCTCGCGGTAGCCGGGCACTTCCGGCAGCGCGGGCGGAATCAGGTTGGTGATCACCGCGTCGAACCAGCGGCCGGTGCCGAGCACATTGGCGTAGAGGCCGTAGAACGGCGCGGCCAGCGTCAGCGTCTTGGAGATGTCGGCCTGGTGGGCATTGAGGATGTCGATGGTCTTCCGCAGATTGGTGAGGGCGGGCCCGATCTGTTCCTCGTTGTCGTGCACCAGCGCGCTCAGTTCCGCGCCGATGGTCTTCGCGCCCACGAGCAGCTGGCGGATCGCCTGCTGCCGGATATTGAGTTCGGCCAGCAGCTGTCCGCCGTTCGCGAGCAGCCGCTCGAATTCGGCATTGCGGTCGGCGAGCACCTGGCTGGTCTGTTTGGTCGCGGCGAACAGGGTGCGCAGCTTCTCGTCCCGCTTGGCGATGGACTCCGAGAGCCGGGCGACGCCGTCGATGGAGCCGCGGATCTCCGGCGGGGTCGCCGAGAACGCCTCCGACAGCACCCGCATGCTCTGGGCCAGCTGCGCGGTGTCGGTCTGCTCGATGTCCTCGGCGGCGTCGCTGAAGGCGTCCACCACGTCGTAGGGGGATACCGTGCGCGACAGCGGGATTCGCTCGGAGGGGTCGGCCGCGCCGGAGCCCTTGGGGTCCAGTGCCAGATACTTCTGGCCCAGCAGCGTCTTGATCTGGATGGAGGCGGTGGTCTCGTTGCCGATCCAGGCGTCCTGGGTGCGGAAGTCCACCAGCACCCGGTCGCCGTCGAGCCGCACATCCTGCACCGAGCCGACCTTGACGCCCGCGATGCGCACCTCGTTGCCCTGCTTCAGCCCGGCGGCCTCGGAGAACTCGGCGGTGTACTTGGTGCCCGCGCCGATGATCGGGAGCCGGTCCAGGCTGAACGCGGTCATGGTCACCAGCAGCACCATGGCCAGGCCGATCCCGCCCATGAAGGCCGGGCTGCGCGAGCCGAGTACGGTCCGGTCGTCCATCAGCGGCCTCCCTTTCCGTGGCAGCGCGGTGCGGGGTTGGTGTAGATCGGCTGGTTGACGGTGGGCATGTCGGCGGGCAGGTTCAGCTGCGGCGCGTCCTGCACACCCGGCCCGGCGACGATGTCGATGCCGCACAGGTAGAACTGGAACCAGGAGCCGTAACTCGCGGCCCGGCCCAGCTTCTCCATCTTGATGGGCAGGTTCGTCAGCGCCTCGTCGACCTCGGGCTGCCTGGCGTTGAGGGTGCCGGTGAGCTGGTTGAGCCCCGCGATCGCGCCCTGCAGATTGGGCCGGGTCGGCACCAGCAGGTCCGCGGTGGCCGCGGCCAGATCGCCCAGCGAGCCGACCGCCCGGCCGATGGTGCCGCGTTCGGCGTTCAGTCCGGAGATCAGCGCCTCGGTGTTGACGATGAGCTGGTCCAGCTGCCCGTCCCGCGAGTTGACGGCGTCCAGCACGGCGTTCAGGTTCTCCACCACCGCGCCGATAACCGCGTCCTTGTCGGCGATCTTGTTGGTGAGGCTGGCGGTGCTGGCCACCAGATCCCGGATGGTGCCGGATTCGCCCTGGAAGACCTGGATGATCTCGTAGGACAGCTTGTTCACGTCATCCGGTGTCAGGGTCTGGAACAGCGGCCGGAAGCCGTTGAACAGTTCGGTGAGGTTGAGTGCGGGCGTGGTGCGCTCCAGCGGGATGGTGGCGCCCTCGTTGATCTTGCGCCCCTGCTCTCCCGCACCCTGCTCCAGCGCGATATAGCGCTGCCCCACCAGATTCCGGTACTTGATGGTGGCGGTGGTGGAGGCGGGCAGCCAGTCGCGGTCGTTGAGCTCGAACCGCACCTCGGCCAGCCGCCGCTCCACGATGGACACCCCGGTCACCTTGCCGACCCGCACCCCTGCGATGCGCACCTCGTCGCCCGGATTGAGCGAGGTGACATCGGTGAAGCGAGCCTTGAACTCGGTGCCGCCGCCGGTGTAGTTGGCGATGGTGAGGCCGAGCACGCCGGTGGCCAGCACGGTCACCACCACGAAGGCGATGAGCTTGGCCAGGGTGGGGCCGAGGCCGCGCAGCTTGTCGGTCATCGCATGCTCACCTCGCTGCCGCGCAGGGCCGGGGCCGCGATCCGGGTCACCCAACCCGGCACCTCGTCCGGCGAGACGCCGTGTGCCGCACCGTAGATCGCGCCGAGGGTCTGCTGTTCGGCGGGCGAGCCGATGGAGCTGGGGTCGACCGGTCCGTACACGCGGTACTGGGGTTCGGGCATGAGTCCGATGCTCTGGTCGCCGGGATTGCGGGAGGGCGGCTGATAGGAGCCGTCATTGCCGGAGCCGTTGGTGTATTGGCCCGGGTCCACGCCGAGCGGATATTCCGGGATGCACATGGCGCCGCGCGGATCGAACCAGCGCGGCTCGTCCTGATTCGGCAGGTAACGGCCGCGCGGATTGACGATCTCCACGGTCACGCGCGAGCCCGGCAGATCCGTGCCCTTGCCGAAGATGTCGTCGATGCGCGGCTTCATCTGCGCGAAGTTCGCCAGTGCGCAGGAGTAGCCGGGCGAGTACTTCGCCAGCGCCTCCAGTGCGGGCCGGGCGTCGGCGGCCACGTCGATGATGTTGTCGCGGTTGGCGATCAGGAAGTCGGCGGTGGTCGCCGCGCTCGGGGTGAGCGTGGCCAGCAGGGTGTCGATCTGCGAACGCCGCTCCACGATGGTGGCATTGGTGGTGCGCAGATTGTCCAGCGCGGAGACCAGCTGCGGCGCGGCGTCGGCATAGGTGTCGGCGACGGTGGCGAACTGGCGCAGATCCTCCTGCAACGTGGGCAGTTCCACGTTCACCTCGGCGAAGATGCGGTGCAGCCGGTCGATGGTGTTGCCGAGCTCCTCCCCCCGGCCCTGCAACGCCTGCGAGAGCGCGCCCAGCGTGGAGGCCAGATACTGCGGCGGCACCGCCTGCAACAGCGGCAGCAGATTGTCCAGCAGCTGACTCACCTCGACGGCATTGCCGGAGGTGTCCTGCCGCAGGGTGACGTCCTCGGTCAGCGTGCCGGTCGGATTCTCCGGCCACACCAGGTCCACGTACTTCTCGCCGAAGAGGGTCTTCGGCAGCAGCCGGGCGGTGACATTGGCCGGGATCTGCTCGGCGCGCTCCGGGTCGATGGCCAGGTGCAGGGTCACCTCGCCGTCGCTGAAATCGCTGGAACGCACCTCGCCCACCGTGATGCCGCGGACCTTCACGTCCGCGTTGCGGGTCAACGCGTTTCCGACCGTGTCGGTGATCAGGTCGACCCGCACGGTCTCCACGAACGCCTTGTTGTAGACGGCGATCGTGGTGCTGAGGAACAGCGCCATCACCACGAAGAACAGCACCCCGAGCGTGCGGGTGCGCAATTTCTCCGTCGACCGCCACAGCTGCACGCGCCTCGGATTGCTCATGCCGTCTCACTCATCCGGCCACCCGCACCGTCGTGGTCGTGCCCCAAATCGCCAGGGACAGGAAGAAATCGAGAATGTTCACCAGCACGATCGCCGCGCGCACCGCACGTCCCACGGCCACGCCGACACCCGCCGGACCACCGGTGGCGTTGAAGCCGTAATAGCAGTGCACCAGGATGATGACGAAGGCGAATACCAACACCTTGAGGAACGAATAGAGCACGTCCTCGGGTGGTAGGAACAAACTGAAATAGTGGTCGTAGGAGCCGCTGCTCTGCCCGTTGAAATAGATGCTGATCGACCGCGACGCCAGATAGGTGCCCAGCAGGCCGACGATATAGAGCGGGATCACGGCCAGGAATCCCGCGATCACCCGGGTGGTCACCAGGAACGGCACGCCCGGTACCGCCATCACCTCGAGCGCGTCGATCTCCTCGGAAATGCGCATGGCGCCCAATTGCGCGGTGAATCCACAGCCCACCGTCGCCGAGAGGGCCAGCGCCGCGACCAGGGGCGCGAGTTCACGGGTGTTGATGTAGCCGGTCAGGAAGCCGGTGAGCACGCCGGAACCGAGGGCGTCGAGGGCCTTGAAACCCTGTAGGCCCACCACCACGCCGACCGACGCCGACATGAACACGATGACGCCGATGGTGCCGCCGATCACCGCGAGCGCGCCCGAGCCGAAGGTCACCTCGGCCAGCAGTCGCATGACCTCTTTGCGGTAGTGCACCGCGGTCCGCGGAATCCAGGCGATGGCGCGGGTGTAGAACGACATCTGATCGCCCGCGCGGTCGATGACGTTCACCGGCGATTTGAGCACGCCGACCACCCGGCGCGCCGACCGACCGAGGGGTGTGGTGCGCTGCGCGACGACCATGGATCACGCGCCCTTGGCGGGGACGACCTGAAGATAGATCAGGGTGAGGATCAGGTTCAGGAAGAAGAGGACCAGGAATGTGATCACCACGGATTGATTCACCGCGTCACCGACTCCTTTCGGACCCCCTCGTGGATGCAACCCCTTGTACGAAGCGATCACCGCCGCGACCAGACCGAAAATGGCCGCCTTGATCTCGCCGATCCACAGGTCCGGCAGCTGCGCCAGCGCGGAGAACGACGCCAGGTACGCACCCGGTGAACCGCCCTGCAACCCCACATTGAAGAAATAGCCGCCGGCGATGCCGACCACCGAGACCAGGCCGTTGAGCAGCAGCGCCACCAGCATCATGCCCAGCACCCGCGGCACCACCAGGCGCTGCACCGGATCGATGCCGAGCACCTCCATGGCGTCGATCTCCTCGCGGATGGTGCGCGAGCCGAGATCCGCGGCCACCGCCGACCCGGCGGCGCCGGCGATGATGAGCGCGGTCACCACCGGAGCCGCTTGCTGGACGGTTGCGAGCACACTGGTCGCGCCGGTGAACGACTCCGCGCCGAGCTGCTTGATGAGCGAGCCGGTCTGCAGGGCGACCACCGCGCCGAACGGGATTGCTACCAGGGCGGCCGGGAGAATCGAGACGCTCGCGATGAACCACGACTGCTCGATGAACTCCCGCCACTGGAACGGCCGGCGAAAGGTCTTGCGCGCCACGTCGAGCAGCAGCGCGAAAATGTTGCCAGCTTGGGCAAGTCCCGACTCGACCGGTGTCCGCAGCCGTGTCAGGGATCGATTCACGGGCCGTATGTTACCCGTTGGTCAGGTCGTGTCCAGCCGTAGTGTCGTACGCGCCCTGGTAGGCGGGAATGACCTGCGTGTCGCCGTTTTCGTCGAGCGAATCCTGAATGGCGACCTGGGCGGCATGCGGCAGCGTGTGCATGATCTGGCGCACCCGCTCGCGACGGCGGTGCACCGCCTGCCGCACCGGCATACCCGGTGTTGCCCGCATCTGCGGAATGATGCCCTCGACTTCTTCGGCGCCGCCGGCATGGTGACCGGAATCGAACATGGCCTGCTCGCGCGCCATCTGGGCCTCGTCCTTCTCCTCGGACATGCCGATGGGGCCCTGCATGCGGCCGTTGAGGAACTGCTTGACCACCGGCTCCTCCGAGGTGAGCAGCACCTCGCGCGGGCCGAACATGACCAGCTGCCGGCGGAAAAGCATGCCGATATTGTCGGGCACCGAGCGGGCCAGGTTGATGTTGTGGGTCACGATCAGGATCGTGGCGTCGATCTGAGAGTTGATGTCGATCAGCAGCTGCGACAGATACGTGGTGCGCACCGGGTCCAGACCGGAGTCGGGCTCGTCGACGAGGATGATCTGCGGATCCAGCACCAGTGCGCGGGCCAGCCCGGCGCGCTTGCGCATACCGCCGGAGATCTCACCCGGGAGCTTGCCCTCCGCGCCGAGCAGACCGGTCAGCTCCAGCTTCTCCATGACGATCTTCTTGATGTCGGACTCGGTCTTCTTCGTGTGCTCCCGCAGCGGGAAGGCCACATTGTCGAAGAGGTTCATCGAGCCGAACAGCGCGCCGTCCTGGAACAGCACGCCGAAGAGCTTGCGAATCTCGTAGAGCTCCTTGTTGGAGCAGGTGGTGATATCGGTGCCGTCTATGTAGATCGACCCGCGCTCCGGGCGCAGCAGACCGATCAACGACTTCAGGAAGACGGATTTACCGGTACCGGATGGGCCGAGCAGAGCGCTGACTTCCCCCGGCGGCAGGGTCAGGGTGACATCCTGCCAAATACGCTGCGAACCGAACGACTTGGTGATGCCTTCGGTCCTGACCTCGACGCCCACGCCAACCTCCACAATTCTCCGACGAGCGCACTACTGCGGCAGACCACGGGTTACTTCGCGCGGTGTGGCGCATCACAGTAGGTCCGGTCACTGTATCGCATGTGACCCGTCCCGGACACCGGGACCTGACTCACGAGTAGAAACCCGCGTTCGTGATCGCCGATCACGGCACGATCACAATGTCGAACGGACATCGTCGGACGGACATCCGAACGGACATCGGAGAATACGAAAGGGCGGCCCCGTGACGGGACCGCCCTTCGCGGCGTCTGCCGTGAGATTACTTCACGGAAACCTTGGCGCCGGCCTCTTCCAGCTTGGCCTTGGCGGCGTCGGCGGCGTCCTTGGCGACCTTCTCCAGGATCGGCTTCGGGGCGCCCTCGACCAGGTCCTTGGCTTCCTTCAGGCCCAGGCCGGAGACGATCTCGCGGACCACCTTGATGACCTGGATCTTCTTGTCGCCGGCACCCTCGAGGATGACGTCGAACTCGTCCTGCTCCTCGGCGGCCTCGGCCGGGGCGGCACCGGCGGCACCGCCGACGGCGGCGACGGCGACCGGAGCGGCGGCGGTGACCTCGAACTTGTCCTCGAACGCCTTCAGGAACTCCGAGAGCTCCAGCAGGGTCATGTTGCCGATTTCCTCGAGCAGCTGCTCAACGTTGGCCATTGTGTTTCCTTTCGGTGGTGATCATCGCCGCGCGGCGGCGACGAAATGCTTCGGGGTGGTGACGTGCAGCCGTCAGGCCGCTTCGCCCTCGTTGCGCTTCTTCTCTTCCAGCGCAGCGACCAGGCGGGCGGTCTTCGAGGCCGGGGCGGCGAACAGCCCGGCGGCCTTGTAGAGGTTGCCCTTCATGGCGCCGGCCAGCTTGGCCAGCAGGACCTCGCGGGACTCCAGGTCGGCGATCTTCTCGACCTCGGACACGGACAGCGCGGCGCCGTCCATGTAGCCGCCCTTGATGACCAGCTGCTTGTTGTCCTTGGCGAACTGCTTCAAGGCCTTCGCGGCATCGACCGGCTCACCGGAAATGAAGGTGATCGCGGTCGGACCGACGAACAAGTCATCCAGGCCAGTGACGCCCGCCTCGGCGGCGGCCAGCTTGACCAGGGTGTTCTTGGCGACGGAGTAGGTAGCGTTCGCACCCAGCGCACGACGCAGCTCGGTGATCTTGCCGACCGACAGGCCACGGTACTCCGTGACAACGGCGGCCGTGGATCCCTTGAACTGCTCCGCGATCTCCGCGACCGCGGTGACCTTCTCGGGCTTGGCCATACTTCGCCTCCTCTCTGGATGGTCGGTTCTCGATGAACTACCGACGTCCGATGGAGGCCCGGAGACAAAGCAAACGCCCCGGACGCAGAGTGGTCCCGGGGCGTACAAGAAACATATGGCGAGGTGATTCGCGATGTTTCCCAACCTCGGCTCTCCCTGCGTGGGCCGCCGGCAATATCGCCGGACCTTCGACTGCCTGACGGCAGCGACCAACGGTCTTCGGTAGAACGATTGGGTGGACATCGAACACGTCGATGACCGTCGATGACAATACCCGGTAAGCGTGTGTTGTGCCAAAGCGGGGTCGAAATGGGGGTCTAGGGGGCAGGGCTCCGGACCCCCGAGTTCGAACCGAAACGGTTCACAAAGCGAAGAGCCGGTGCGGAATTCCGCACCGGCTCTTTCGTTTTCGCGTGCTACGCGACCTGGAGGATTACGCGTCCTCTTCGGTCAGGTTGCGGGTGCGGTTCGGATCCACCGGGATGCCCGGTCCGGTGTTCGTCGAAATCGTCACCTTCTTGACGTAGCGGCCCTTCGCGGTGGAGGGCTTCACGCGCAGGATCTCCTCGAGGGCGGCGCCGTAGTTCTCGACCAGCTTGTTGTCGTCGAAGGACGCCTTGCCGATCACGAAGTGCAGGTTGGCCTGCTTGTCGACGCGGAAGTTGATCTTGCCGCCCTTGATGTCGTTGACGGCCTTGGTCACGTCGGGGGTGACGGTGCCGGTCTTCGGGTTCGGCATCAGGCCGCGGGGGCCGAGCACGCGCGCGATCCGGCCGACCTTGGCCATCTGGTCCGGGGTGGCGATGGCGGCGTCGAACTCCAGCCAGCCGCCCTGGATGCGCTCGATCAGGTCCTCGGCGCCGACGGCGTCCGCACCGGCGGCCTCGGCCTCGGCGGCCTTGTCGCCGACCGCGAACACGATGACGCGGGCGGTCTTACCGGTGCCGTGCGGCAGGTTGACGGTGCCGCGGACCATCTGGTCGGCCTTGCGGGGATCGACGCCCAGACGGACGGCGACCTCGACGGTCGCGTCGGTCTTCTTGGTGGCGGTCTCCTTCGCCAGGCGGGTGGCCGCCAGCGGGGAGTACAGCTGCGAGCGGTCGACCTTGGCGGCCGCCTCGAGGTAAGCCTTGCTTCGTTTTGCCATGATTGTCTGTCCTTGTCGTCAGTCAGAAGTGGTGCGGGACTGGCCGTCCCTCCCACGGAGCCGGAAGGCTCTCACTCCGCGATGGTGATACCCATCGAGCGGGCGGTGCCAGCGATGATCTTCGCCGCGGCGTCGATGTCGTTGGCGTTCAGGTCTTCCTGCTTGGTCTTGGCGATCTCACGGATCTGGTCCATGGTGACCTGGGCGACCTTGTTGCGGTGCGGCTCGGCCGAACCCTTCTGCACGCCGGCGGCCTTGAGCAGCAGCTTGGCGGCGGGCGGGGTCTTCAGCTTGAAGTCGAACGAGCGGTCTTCGTAGACCGTGATCTCGACCGGGATGACGTTGCCGCGCTGCGACTCGGTCGCCGCGTTGTACGCCTTGCAGAACTCCATGATGTTGACGCCGTGCTGACCCAGCGCCGGACCGACCGGCGGAGCCGGGTTGGCCTGGCCGGCCTGGATCTGGAGCTTGATGAGCCCAGCGACCTTCTTCTTCTTCGGGGGCATCTTTCTTCCTTGGGTAGGTTCCTTACGGATTCCCGTAAGCCTTATCCGGGACTTGTGCCCGCCCTACCTGTTCGACGACACGTAGGCGCGCAGGCACAACCCGACAAGTCTATGCGAACGCGAAAAAGGCGGTGACGCCGGGGCGAACCCGGGTCACCGCCCTCTCACACCTAAATCTTGGCGACCTGGGTGAAGGCCAGTTCGACCGGGGTCTCGCGGCCGAAGATCGAGACCAGCACCTTGAGCTTCTGCTGCTCGGCATTGACCTCGGAGATGCTGGCCGGCAGGGTCGCGAACGGGCCGTCCATGACGGTGACCGACTCGCCGACCTCGAAGTCGACCTCGATGACCGGCTTGGCGGGCGTGGACTCGCCGCCGGCGGCGGGGGCCGAGGAGGCAGCGGCGGCGGCCGGGGCGGCCTTCTTCTGCTGCGCGGCCGGAACCAGGAACTTCACCACGTCGTTGATCGACAGCGGCGACGGCCGCGAGGTCGCGCCCACGAATCCGGTGACGCCGGGGGTATTGCGGACCGCGCCCCACGACTCGTCGTTCAGATCCATGCGGACCAGGATGTAGCCCGGCAGCACCTTGCGGTTGACGTTCTTCTTCTGGCCGTTCTTGATCTCGGTGACCTCTTCGGTCGGAACCTCGACCTGGAAGATGTAGTCCTCGAGACCGAGGTTCTGGACGCGGGTCTCGAGATTGGTCTTCACCTTGTTCTCGTATCCCGCGTAGGAGTGGACGACGTACCAGTCGCCGGGGGCGCGGCGCAGCGCGGCCTTCATTTCCGCGACCGGGTCGGCGGGCTCGGCATCGACGGGCGCGGCGGGCTCAGCTTCCGCGGTCGGCTCAGCGCCCGCGGATTCCTCGACGCTCGCGGTGGCATCCACCGTGTCGTCGACCGGGAATTCGTCGGTTGTGCCGTTCTCCGGGGTGCTCACTGGGCACTCGCTTTCCTGTGTCGTCACGTACATCCTGTGCGCGCCGGGTGCCTTACCCGGCGGATGGCTCCGCCCTCTCGGACATTCGGCCGAGCCCACCTGTCCGCGACGGTACCCGGCGGCGGCGGTCAGCTAGCCGAACAGCCAGTCGACACCCTTGATGAACGCCACATCCATTCCGTAGATGAACGCGACCATGAAGACCACGAACACCAGGACGACGCTCGTATAGGTGACCATCTGCTTGCGGTTGGGCCAGATGACCTTGCGCAGTTCCGAGATGACCTCTTTGAGGAACTTCACCAGGCGCTTGAACGGATTGCCCGAACGACCCGTGTCGGCCTTCGCCTTCTTGGTCGGCCGGTCGATGGTCGCGACCGGACCCGTCGAGGTCTTCGTCAGCGACGGAGCCGAGGCCGCGGTGCGCGTCCGCCGGGCGGAACGCTTGCCGCTCGGACGAGCCACCGCGGTGTCTTCGCCATCCTCGGCAGCGCCGTGGCGATCATCCCGCTCGCTCACGTCGATCCTCTCTCGTCGCTGGCATTCAGGGCAGGGGCGACAGGACTTGAACCTGCAACCTGCGGTTTTGGAGACCGCTGCTCTGCCAATTGAGCTACGCCCCTTCGGCTGAGCGGAGTTGTCGGCCGTCCAGCCACCGTTACATATTCAGTTGGGCTCATCCCCGCACATGCGGGGAACACAACACGCGCGCCACTCCTCCGAGCAGCGCGCAGCGGCTGGTGACCCCAGATTTCCGAGTGTACGGGAAGCACCTCGGGAATCGCCAATCGGGTATGCGGCCTGTGTCGAGCGCCTCGGTCAGGCCAGTTGCACGGTCGCGGTGGCGCGGCCGAAGATCTTGCGCCCCTGGGACTTGGCGATGATGGCGACGACGGCGGTCCTGGTCTCCGGGTCCATGGACTTCACCTTGCCGGTGTACTCGATCTCGGCGGCCCGGTCCACGGGGACGTAGACGGGGCTGGTGAACCGGACGTTGTACTCCTTGACCGCGCCCGGGTTGCCCAGCCAGGAGGTGACGAAGCCGCCGCCCAGGCCCATGGTGAGCATGCCGTGCGCCACCACGTTCTCCAGGCCGACGAGCTTGCAGACATCGTCGCTCCAGTGGATCGGATTGGCGTCGCCGGAGACGCCGGCGTAGTTCACCAGGTCGCCGCGGGTGAGCCGGACGATGCGGGTGGGCAGCTCCTGGCCGACGGTGACATCGTCGAAGCGGATGGCGCGCTTGGCGGGCACCTCGGCCTGGATCTGCTGGACCGGGACCGGGGTGGCGTGCACCTGGGTCGCGGCGTCGGCGTCCGCCTGGTTGTCGGGCCGCTCGTCCGGACCGATGCCGTGCATGAGCACATTGCCCACCGCGTCGGAGAGATTGGGATCGATATCGCCGCCGCTGCGGCCGATCAGCGTGGTGTAGGTGGTGAGCACCAGTTCGTCGTTCTGCGCGACCACGTCGTTCTTGGTGACGATGATATCGCCGCCGAACGCCTGCCGGAACGAGTGCAGGTAGACGATGCAGGAGAGCTTGTCACCGGCCTTGATGGGGCGGTGGAACTCCAGAATCTGATCGGTCTGCATGATCTGGCTCAGGTCGTAACCGGTGACGACCTGCTCGAAGAGCTTGCGCTGCGCCAGGATTCCGACCAGGGAGATGAAGGTGAGCGGCGCGACCAGACCGTCGTAGCCGTACTCCCGCGCGGCGTCCTCGTCCCAGTGCACCGGGTGGTAGTCCTGTACGGCGCGGGCGTACTCGCGCACCTTCTCGCGGCCGACCTCGTAGTAGTCGGCCACCCGGTAGCGGTGGCCCACCATGGCGGCGGCGTGTGCGGCGGGATCGAAAGCTTCACCCGAATCGACCATGTCGGCCTCGATATCCTGTGCGGGCTCGGCATTGAGAGTCACAGCGGAGTTGACGGTCACGGCAGAGTTGAGATTCACGGCAGAGGTGTCCCTATCTGATCCCAACCCGGGATCGGCGGAGCGCTGAACCACCGCTATATACACCAAGTGCCGGACCGGGGCCACTGTCCCTGTGTAGGAGGGACGTAGCGGCTTACCGATCCGGCACTTCTTCCACGCGGTAGAGCGCGCGGGTTAAGTTAGCGGGATTCGCGGTGCGCCCGGTGGGTGCCGCAGTTCGGGCAGAACTTCTTCAGTTCCAGCCGATCCGGGTCGTTCCGGCGGTTCTTCTTGGTGATGTAGTTGCGGTGCTTGCACTGCTCGCAGGCCAAGGTGATCTTTGGCCGGATATCAGTGGACTTCGCGGCCACGATTTGCCTTCTTTCCGGTCAGCCTGATGGGTATCAGTATGTAGCGATGGCCGGACTCGAACCGGCGACACAACGATTATGAGTCGTTTGCTCTACCGCCTGAGCTACACCGCCTTACGCGCGGTATTGGCAGCAGCGACGGCCCGGTCATTCCGAGGGAGTGCCGAGTCGGTCACCACCGGCAATCCGGCGAGCCCCCTAACGGAATCGAACCGTTGACCTTTTCCTTACCATGGAAACGCTCTGCCGACTGAGCTAAGGGGGCACGTCTGCTTGGCTCCGACCCGAAGGGCGGGGCGCTGAAGACTTGAACGAGGTTACACAACATCTCGACCCAACTCCAAACCGTGTGGTCAAGAGTGGTTTTTACGGCGATAGAGGGGATAGCCGGGCAGCCTCGCGCGCCCGGCCACGGTGACCGGGCGGGCGCACCTCATCGAGAAACACAGAACCCCCTCGGAACCGGCTCGGTCCCAAGGGGGTTCGCGTGTGGCAGGTGTAGGATTCGAACCTACGTAGGCTCTCGCCGACAGATTTACAGTCTGCTCCCATTGGCCGCTCGGGCAACCTGCCTGGGTACGCCTCGCAGCGCGGTGACGAGAATACATCGAACCCCCGCCCGGAATGCAAACCGGCTGGAAAACGCGGTGTCCGACGGACTACGGTCGGCGTTCGAACCCTCAAAACTTCCGATCTCGGACAGGAGCACAAGCGTGGCCGATTCATCGTTCGATGTCGTCAGCAAGGTCGACCGACAGGAGGTGGACAATGCGCTCAACCAGGCAGCCAAGGAGCTGAGCACCCGCTACGACTTCCGCGGCACCGGCGCGGGCATCGAATGGTCCGGCGAGGAGAAGATCGTCATCCAGGCCGAGTCCGAGGATCGCGTGAAGGCGGCGCTGGAGGTGTTCAAGGAGAAGCTGATCCGCCGCGACATCTCGCTCAAGGCGTTCGACGCGGGCGATCCGCAGGCCTCCGGCAAGGTGTACAAGATCACAGGAACGCTGGTGCAGGGCATCTCCCAGGACAACGCGAAGAAGATCTCCAAGAAGATCCGCGACGAGGGACCCAAGGGCGTGAAGGCGCAGATCCAGGGCGAGGAGCTGCGGGTCAGCTCCAAGAGCCGCGACGATCTCCAGGCCGTGATCTCGCTGCTGAAGAACAGCGACTTCGACGTGGCGCTGCAATTCGTGAACTACCGCTAGCGCCCTCGGCATCCGCCCGGCGTCGGCGCGAGTCCCGCGTCGCGCCGGACCGCTCTGTGACGCGATGGGGCGCGGCACCCGACCGATGCCGCGCCCCACTGTTTCTGCTTCGCGCGGTTCCGCCTTCCCCGCGTTCTCCGGTTCTCCTGGTTCTCCTGGATCTCCTACTTGCCCGGGTCGAACGGGCGCTTCTCCACGATGACCAGCCAGTTGCCGGAGTTGTCGCGGATCACCGCCTCCACGCCGTACGGGCGTTCGGCGGGCGGCTGCACGAATTCCACCCCCTTGGCGGTGAGCTCCTCGAAGGTCTTCTGGCAGTCGTCGGTGGCGAGGCCGAGTGCCCCGTGGCTGCCCTTGGCGAGGGCACGGCGGGTGGCCTCGGCCAGGTCGTCGTCGAGCGGCGGGCCGGGGAGCATGAGGGTGACCTCGAGTTCCGGATGGTCCGGGTGGGCGACGGTCACCCAGCGGAATCCGTTGTCTCCCATTGTCACATCGGCGGTTTCGACGAAGCCCAGCTTGTCGATGTACCACTGTTTGGCGGCGGTCTGGTCCAGGACGTACACGGTGGCGAGCGAGACGTGGGTGATTGCGGTCATATGGTCAGGCTATGGAAGCGGCCGCCCGCTCGGCTTCTCCGAAATTGCTCTGATCGAGAATCGCTCCGATCGCACCGGCCCGATCGCGAGCGCCGTTAATCGGGAAGCTTCCGATCCGACAGACCGTGAATGAACACGAAACAGCCGGGAATGCGCGGCGTGCCCTCGGCCGCGAATTTGGCCTGATACTCCGAGGGCGACAGGCCCACCAGTTCGGTGAATTTGCGGCTGAAGGAACCCAGCGAGCTGTAGCCCACCAGCATGCACGCCTCGGTCACCGTCACATTGGTGGCGCGCAACAGGTCCTGCGCGCGTTCGATGCGCCGCTCGGCCAGGTAGACCGCCGGCGTCTTGCCGTAGGTGGCCGCGAAACTACGCAGGAAGTGGTACTTGGAGACGCCCGCGGCGGCCGCCAGACGGTCCAGGTCCAGCGGCTCGGCGTAGTTCCGGTCGGCCAGATCCCGCGCCCGCCGCAGATGCGGGAGCAGGTCCTCGGGAACCGGGCGGGCCGCCATGAGCGGTTCAGGAGAAGGGCTGGAGTTCGTCGAAGCGCAGCGAGGCCCGCCCCGCGCCGCGCCACAGCTTGGCGGTCAGATCCACGTCCTCGTCGGTGACCAGATTGCCCATGACCCGAACGGCGGTGCGCTGCAAGAGTTTCGAGCGCATGACCGGCGGGCCGCCGAGCGGCACCGTCTTGGGATGGGTGGCGAATCCGGCCAGTCGGCGCGCCACCGAGAAGGTGCGGCCGTAGCGGGCGCGCAGCATATCCGGCCACAGCGTGGACAGATCGGGCTCGTCCAGGATGCCGGCGAGCATGTGGCCGCCCTCCAGGCCGTAGTCGATGCCCTCGCCGTTGAGCGGATTCACGCATCCGGCGGCGTCACCGACCAGCGCCCAGTTGCGGCCCGCCACGTGGGAGACCGCACCGCCCATGGGCAGCAGCGCCGAGGCGACCGCGCGGGCCTCGCCCTCGAAGCCCCACTCCTCGCGGCGCAGCGAGACATAGTGCTGCAACAGCGGTTTCAGCGAGATATGGGAGGGGCGGCGTTCGGTTGCCAGCGAGCCGACGCCGATATTCACCTCGCCGTTGCCCAGCGGGAACACCCAGCCGTAACCGGGCACCAGGGTGCCCTCGGCATCCCGCAGTTCCAGGTGCGAGGTGATCCACGGATCGTCGCTGCGACCGGACTTGATGTAGGCGCGCGCGGCCACGCCGTAGGCGTACTGCCGATGCCAGGTGCGGCCGAGCAGTTTGCCCACCGGCGACCGCACGCCGTCGGCCACGATCAATGTCGTGCAGCCGATGGCGTGCAGACCGCCGTCGGTCTTCACGGTGATGCCGGTGACCCGGTCGCCGTCCCGCGCCACCTCGACCACACGCGCGCCGTCCACCATGCGCGCCCCCGACTTCACCGCGGTCTCGCGCAGCTTGTCGTCGAGTTCGGTGCGCGGCACCGCACTGCCGTAGCTCGGGAAGGACCCCTCCGGCCAGGGCAGCAGCGCCTCGCGCCCGAACCCGGCCATACGCAGCCCGTGATTCACGGTGTGCGCCCGCAACCACTCCCCCAGCCCCAGATGCTCGAGCTCGGCCGTGGCGCGCGGGGTCAGCCCGTCACCGCAGGTCTTGTCGCGCGGGAACACCGCCGAATCGACGCCGAGCACATCGCGCCCCGCCCGCGCCGCCCACGCGGCCGCGGCCGACCCGGCCGGTCCCGCCCCCACCACCAGCACATCCGCGTGCGCGGGCAATACGTCCGACATCGACCCCTGCCCGGGCGTCGTCTCCGGTGAACCCATAGGACCCATACTGGCACGCTGTGTTTGATTTGCCCTCCGCTGCGCTCCGGGCGGGGTTCGCGGCGCTGGAGGTCCCGGTTCTTCCCTCCCTCCGCTCCCCCCGCTTCGCTCCTCCGCTCCGGTCGGTCCAGAACCGGGACGCGCCGCGAACCCAGGAGGGTTGCGCTATGGGGGCGGGCCAGGGCGGCTGCGCTACGGAGGCGAGCTCGCTGCGGACGCGGACCACGGTGGTTTCGCTATGGGACGGGGGGTGGAGGCGCGGGGTCGGGCCGGTGTTCTTTCCGTCCCACTACGGTGGTGTTCCATGGGGATATAGGTGGCGACACGCTAGGTTCTTCCCCGTGGGGTCGGACGCGGCACTGGGAGATGAAATGAGCGCATCGGCTGTGAGCGATGAGAGCACCGTGGTTGCGGGGGTGGATCTCGGCGATCCGGAGCTCGCCGCGACCGTGCGGAACGGCCTGGTGGAGGTCGAGGATCTGCTGATCCGGGAGTTGTCCGACGGGGAGGAATTCCTGCAGGAGGCGGCGCTGCACCTGGCGCGGGCCGGTGGGAAGCGGTTCCGGCCGCTGTTCACCGTCCTCACCGGGCAGCTTGGTCCCAAACCCGACAGCCCGGATCTGATCACGGCGGGCACCGTGGTCGAGCTGGTGCATCTGGCGACGCTGTACCACGACGACGTGATGGACGAGGCCCCGATGCGCCGCGGCGCGCCGAGCGTGAACTCGCGCTGGAGCAATTCCATCGCGATCCTCTCCGGCGACTACCTGTTCGCGCACGCCTCGCGCCTGGTGTCCACGTTGGGGCCGGACGCGGTGCGCATCATCGCCGAGACCTTCGCCGAACTGGTGACCGGGCAGATGCGGGAGACGCTGGGCGCCAAGGAGTCCCAGGATCCGGTGGAGCACTACCTGCGGGTGGTGTGGGAGAAGACCGGCTCGCTCATCGCGGCCTCGGGCCGTTTCGGCGGCACCTTCTCCGGCGCGGACCCCGAGCACGTGGAGCGGCTGGCGCGGCTGGGCGACGCGGTGGGCACCGCGTTCCAGATCTCCGACGACATCATCGACATCTCCTCGGTGTCGGAGCAGTCCGGCAAGACGCCGGGCACCGACCTGCGCGAAGGCGTGCACACCCTGCCGGTGTTGTACGCGCTGCGCGACGAGGGCCCGGAGGGCGACCGGCTGCGCAAGCTGCTGGCCCGCCCGCTGGAGACCGATGCCGAGGTGGACGAGGCGCTGGAGCTGCTGTCGCGTTCGCGCGGCATGCTGCTGGCCAAGGAGAAGTTGCAGGGGTACGCCGATATCGCGCACGCGGAGCTGTCCGCACTGCCGTCCGGGCCCGCCAACGAGGCGCTGGAGCGCCTGGTGCGCTACACCATCGAACGCGTGGGCTGAACCGGCGACAGTGGCCCGGGTCGCATCCGGGAACCCGTTCCACCGTGCTCATCGTTGACCTGTGTGTAACGCATACCGGGAGGGGCGCGGCAGAAGGAGACCGATGCACGGGCACAGTTTTTCGAACGGGTTGAAGACCTTCGGGCTCTTGGTCGGCATGTCGGCGCTGATCGTGTTCGCCGGGGCGATGTTCCGCAATCCGACGATCCTGGTGCTGTCGATCCTGCTGGCCGTGGGCATGAACGCCTACGCGTACTTCAACAGTGACAAGCTGGCGCTGCGGGCCATGCACGCGCAGCCGGTGACCGAGTTGGAAGCGCCCGTCATGTACCGCATCGTGCGGGAGCTGGCGACCACGGCGCGCCAGCCCATGCCGCGGCTCTACATCAGCCCCACCAACGCGCCCAATGCCTTCGCGACCGGCCGCAGCCCCCGGCACGCGGCGGTGTGCTGCACCACCGGCATTCTGCAGATCCTGGACGCGCGCGAACTGCGCGCGGTGCTGGGCCATGAGCTCTCGCACGTCTACAACCGCGACATCCTGATCTCGTCGGTGGCGGGCGCGCTGGCCTCGATCATCTCCGGTCTGGCCAATCTGGCCTTCTTCGCCAGCGCCTTCGGCGGCAATCGCAATGGTGAGGGCCCGAATATGATCGGCATCCTGCTGGTCTCGCTGCTGGGCCCGATCGCGGCCACGCTGATCAAGCTGGCGGTGTCCCGCTCCCGTGAATTCCAGGCCGATCAGGACGGCGCCGAACTCACCGGCGACCCGCTGGCGCTGGCGTCGGCCCTGCGCAAGATCGAGCGCGGCGTGCAGGCCGCTCCCCTGCCGCCGGAACCCCGGCTGGCGGCCGAATCGCACCTGATGATCGCCAACCCGTTCCGCGTCGGGGACAAGGCGGCCCGGCTGTTCTCCACCCACCCGCCCATGGCCGAGCGCATCGCCCGCCTGGAACAGCTGGCGGGCGGCCCCCGGTACCTGTAGCGGTTCGCCGCCGACACCGAACTGTTCCGCTCGAGGTGTGCCACCTGCGCGCAGCAGGGTCTCCGGGACGATCGTGCCCGCCCGTGGATCACGGGCGGGCACGGAATTTCCTTGGCTACTAGGCGTTCTGGGTGGCGTACCAAGCCTCGATGTGCTTGCGTTCGCTGTCCATCACCTTGCGGAGCAGGTTCTCCACCAGCGGTTCGATGGCGCCGCCGACCAGCGCCACCTTGACGGCCACGATGCCGCTCACCTCGATCTCGGAGCCCGCGGCGGTGGGCCGCAGTTCGTAGGTGCC
Organism: Nocardia sp. CC227C; assembly: GCF_030767025.1. Taxonomy (GTDB): domain Bacteria; phylum Actinomycetota; class Actinomycetes; order Mycobacteriales; family Mycobacteriaceae; genus Nocardia. Next base: position 74,084 of record NZ_JASITE010000010.1, read on the forward strand.
CTCCATCTCGGTGGTGATGCCCTTGGACGCGCCCTTGAAGTCGCCCTTGGCGATCTCGCCGTCCAGGGCGCCCCAGTTGTCGGTGCGCTCGAGCACGAGCTCGCTCTTGAGCACCTTGGTGACGATGCTGGGGATCTTCTCCTCGGGCGCCTTTTCGGTCATATGGATGCGGATGGTGCCGGGTCCCCCGGGGTGCGAGAGATCCAGGGTGGCGGTGGCGGCGTCGGCGAAGCGCGACCGCCACACATCGTCGGAGGTGAGTGCCCGGTGAAGATCTTCGACCGGAACGCTGTACTGCACGGTGAAGCTGATTTTTCGGGACATGGCCGCACACGGTAGTCGAGCCGTTGAATAAGCTGGTTAAGTGTCGGAAACCAGCCAGTCTGCCAACACGATGCGGCACCGTGCGCTTCGCTTGCAGCGGACCCGGATCGGGGTCCTCATCACCGCTACCGCTATCAGCGCGCTATCGGTGCTGCTGCTGCTCGCGGCCTGGCGGGACGACTATCTGATCAACGCCGACAAAGGTGTGGCAACCGGTGAGGTGCTGTCGGCGGGCCGCCTGCGTTCGGCGGTCATCTTCGTCACCCCGGACGGCAAGACCCATAACCCTCGGGTGGGGGTGCTCTACCCCACCAAACTGACGGTGGGCGAGCGCATCAACGTGGAGTACCGGCGCAGCGATCCGGATCTGGTGCGGGTGGCGGGCCGGGACGTGCGGGTGGCCATCATCCCCACCCTGTCGGTGATCGTGGTGACCTGGGGCGTGGCGCTGCCCACGCTGTGGCTGCTGTCGCGCCGGGAGCGCTAGGGTTCGACTGTGGCGAAAACAGAGCGGCGGGAATCGTTTCGGGCCTCGCTGGACAAGCAGCCGCACGAGGTCGCGTCGATGTTCGACGGGGTCGCGAAGCGGTACGACCTGACCAATACCGTCATCTCCGCGGGACAGGACCGCTATTGGCGCTGGACGACACGCAAGGCCCTCGCGCTACGGCCCGGTGAGCGGGTACTGGATCTCGGGGCGGGAACCGGTGTGTCCACGGTGGATCTGGCGAAATCCGGCGCCTGGGTGGTGGCGGCGGACTTCTCACAGGGCATGCTCGCCGCCGGACGGCATCGCGAGGTGCCGATGGTGGCGGCCGACGCCATGCGCCTGCCCTTCGCCGACGCCTCCTTCGATGCCGTGACCATCGCCTACGCGCTGCGCAATGTGGCCGATCCGGATCTGGCGCTGCGCGAGATGCTGCGGGTCACCAAACCGGGCGGGCGGCTGGTGGTGGCGGAGTTCTCCACACCGGTGTTCGGCCCGTTCCGCACCGTCTATATGGAGTACCTGATGAAGGCGCTGCCGAAGGTGGCGCGCGCGGTCTCCAGCAATCCGGACGCCTACGTGTACCTGGCCGAGTCGATTCGGGCCTGGCCGACCCAGTCGCAGCTGGCGCTGCGCATCGCCGACGCCGGGTGGTCGCGGGTCGAATGGCGCAACCTGACCGGCGGGGTGGTGGCGCTGCACCGCGCCCACAAACTGGGCTGAGCTCCGCGTGAGATAAATCACCGCAGGTCAGGCACCTCACCACGGCCGATGTGCGCGGTGAGGAGTTTTGTCACCTGGCGATAACGTTGGGTAAATCCGGCGCAATCGGGGATCGGGATGATCGGTCTCATGTCGGATGCAGCCACTCCCCGCACGAGCACCCGCACGGCGTGCTCCTACTGCGGCGTCGGCTGCGGCATCACCGTCGACACCGGGACCGACGAGCACGGCGCGACCGTGATCGCCAAGGTGAGCGGTGACAAGCTGCACCCGGTCAACGCCGGACGCCTGTGCACCAAGGGGGCCACCCATCTCGAACTGCACACCACACCGGGCCGCATGGCGACCGCGTACCGGCGGCCCGAGCGCGGGCAGGCACCGGTGGCGGTGCCGGTCGACGCGGCCGTCCAGGAGGCCGCCGACCGACTGCGGGTGATCCTCGACACCCACGGACCCGACGCCATCGCCCTGTACGTATCCGGGCAGATGTCCATGGAAGCGCAGTACCTGGCCACCAAGCTGGCCAAGGGGTATCTGCGGACCGTGCACATCGAGGCCAATTCGCGGCTGTGCATGGCCAGCGCGGCCACCGGTTACAAGCAGTCGTTGGGCGCGGACGGCCCGCCCGGCTCCTACGACGACATCGACCACGCCGACCTGTTCTTCGTCATCGGCGCGAATATGGCCGACTGCCATCCGATCCTGTTCCTGCGCATGGCCGACCGGCTGAAGGCGGGCGCGAAGCTGATCGTAGTGGATCCGCGCCGCACCGACACGGCGGCGCGGGCGGATCTGTTCCTGCAGATCGCGCCCGGCACCGATCTGGCACTGCTCAACGGCCTGCTGCACCTGCTGGTCGCCAACGGTGACATCGACGCCGAATTCATCGCCGAGCACACCGAGGGCTGGGCGGCCATGCCGGAATTCCTGGCCGACTACCCGCCCGGACGGGTCGCCGAGATCACCGGCGTCGACGAGGCGCAGCTGCGCACCGCCGCCCGCTGGATCGGCGCGGCGGGCGAGTGGATGTCGCTGTGGACCATGGGCCTCAACCAGTCCACGCACGGCACCTGGAACACCAATGCCCTCTGCAATCTGCACCTGGCCACCGGCGCCATCGGGCGCACCGGCAGCGGGCCGTTCTCGCTGACCGGGCAGCCGAATGCCATGGGCGGCCGGGAGATGGGCTATATGGGGCCGGGGTTGCCCGGACAGCGCGCGGTGCTGTCGGCGGCCGATCGCGCCTTCGTGGAGACCGTGTGGGGGGTGGAGCCGGGCACCATTCGGGATACCGGTGGTCCCGGCACCATCGAGATGTTCCGCGGCCTGGCCGACGGGGACATCAAGGCGTGCTGGGTCATCTGCAGCAATCCCGTTGCCTCCGTGGCGAATCGGAAGAACGTCATCGCGGGCCTGGAGGCCGCGGAACTGGTGATCGCGCAGGACGTGTACACCGAGACCGCCACCAACGCCTACGCCGACGTCCTGCTGCCCGCCACCCTGTGGGCGGAATCCGATGCGGTGATGGTGAATTCCGAACGCACCATGACACTGCTGCGGCGCTCCGTCGATCCGGTGGGCGACGCGCGGCCGGACTGGCTGCTCATCGCCCAGGTCGCCACCGCCATGGGCTTCGAGGGATTCGACTACGCGTCCAGCGCCGAGGTGTTCGCGGAGATCACGCGGTTCAGCAATCCGGCAACGGGGTACGACCTGCGCGGCATCAGCTACGAGGCGCTGCGCGAGGGACCCGTGCAGTGGCCGTGCCCCGATCCGCGGCGGCGGCGCAATCCCATCCGCTACGTGAACGACGGTGTCAGCCAACCGCTGTTCACCGATGCGGACGGGCACACCCCGCGACTGGCCTTCGCCACCCCGAGCCGCCGCGCGGTGTTCTGGCCGCGCCCGCATCTGCCGCCCGAGGAGATGCCGGACGAGGACTTCCCGTTCGTGCTCAACACCGGTCGTCTCCAGCACCAGTGGCACACCATGACCAAGACCGGCAAGATCGCGAAACTCACCAGGCTGAACGGGAAGCCGTTCGTGGAGGTGCACCCCGACGACGCCGAGCGGCTGGACGTGCGCGACGGGGATCACCTCGAAATCGCCTCCCGCCGTGGGCGAGCGGTGCTGCCGGTCGTGATCAGCGACCGCACCCGGCCGGGCTCCTGTTTCGCGCCGTTCCACTGGAACGACGAGCAGGGCGAGTACCTGACCATCAATGCCGTCACCAATGACGCGGTGGACCCGGCCTCGCTGCAACCGGAGTTCAAGGCGTGCGCCGTGCGGCTGCGGAAGGTGGCGGTGCTGCCGGAGAACGCTCCGGAGCCGCCCGCGGGCGCGACGGGAACACCCGCAGGCGCAGCCGGAATGGCCGTGGGCGCAGCCGGAATGGGCGCGGGCGCAGCCGGAATGGCCGCGGGCACAGCCGGAATGGGCGCTGGCGCGGTGGTGCAGCCCACCGGGTCACCGGCCGCCGCGCCCGCGATGGCGGGCGGACCGCACCCGCTGGCGACCATGCTCGGACTCGAGAGAGCCACCGCGCCGACCCTCAGCGAGACCGAACGCGTCTATCTCGGCGGGTATCTGGCCGCGCTGCAATCGCTTCCGGTGACCGGCCAACCGGTGCTGCCGGAGACCGCGCCCATCTCGCCCGCCGCGCGCATGTGGGTCGACGGGCTGCTGGCCGGAATGTATTCCCGCACAGTGGGAATCGTGCCGGGCGCGGGCCCCGCCGATGCCGCCGCGGCGGCTCCGCCGCGCACGGTGACCGTGCTCTGGGCCTCCCAGACCGGCACCGCCGAGGAGTTCGCGGCCGCGACCGCCACCCGGCTGGCCGAAGCCGGTTTCACGCCCCGGCTGCTCGATATGGACTCGGCCGAACTCACCGACCTGACCGGCGATGTGCTGATCATCAGCAGTACCTTCGGCGACGGCGGACCACCCGACAACGGCGCGGACTTCTGGGAACGGCTGACCGACAGCGCCACCCGCTTCGTCGGCGTCCGCTACGCCGTCTTCGCCCTGGGCGACTCGTCCTATGACGACTTCTGCGGCCACGGCCGCAAACTCGACGAACTGCTCGCGAAACGCGGCGCGGCACGGCTGCTCCCCCGGATCGACAGCGAACCGGACTACGAGGACCTGGCCGAGGAGTGGCTGACGGACGCCCTCACCGCCCTCGCCGAGGCCGACGGGGCCGCCGGTGGCCCGACCGAGGGTAACAGCGGCCCCACCGGCAACCACGACGGCAGCGGTGGCACTGGAGACGGATTCATCAGTGGCGCAAGTGACTTCGCGGCGAGTATGGCCGGTACCGGCGCGGCGGGGATCGGCGGCAGGGTCGAAGTCGGCTCGGCCAGGGGATTCGGCAATGGCGGGACGGCGGTCACATTCGGCGATGCTGCCGGTGGTCACGGCAGTGTTTCGGCATCGGCATCGGCTTCGGCTCGGATCGGCACGGCGGCGGGGGCGGCCGCGGGGCGGTCCGCGACCGTGACGGCGGCGCGCACGCGGCGCACCGCGCCTTTCACCCGCAATGCGCCGGTGTCCGCCCCGCTGGTGCGCAATGAACTGCTGTCGCGGGCGGGTTCGGAGAAGGAGGTGCGGCAGTTCGGGTTCGATCTGCGCGGCCTCGAGGCGAGCTACGAGGTGGGCGATTCGCTGGGGGTGCGGCCCGCCAACTGCGACAAGATGGTGGCCGAATGGCTCGACGCCACCGGGCTGGACGGGCGGCGCGGGATCGAGGTCGATGATCGCGAGGTGCCGCTCGCCGAGGCGCTGCGCACGCATTTCGACATCACCAAGGTGTCGCAGGATCTGCTCGGCTTCATCGCCGATCACAATCCGAGTCCGCGGCTGGCGAAGCTGCTGCGCCGCGACAACCGCAACGAACTCGACAGGTACCTGTGGGATCGGCAGGCGGTGGACGTGCTGCGCGACTTCCCGGTGCGTGCCGATCTGGTGGAGTGGCTCGGCACGCTGAAAAAGCTGCAGCCGCGTCAGTATTCGATCTCGTCCAGCCCTCTGGTCAGCCCGCACGAGGTGCAGTTGACGGTGAGTGTGGTGCGCTACGGCGATCCCGCGGCGACCGGTTCGGCGTCCCGGCGCGGCGGCGTGTCGTCCACCTACCTGTCCGATCGCGCGGACGCCCCGGTGCCGATCTTCCTGCAGCGCGCCCCGCACTTCCGTCCGCCGCTGGACCCGAACGCCCCCATGATCATGGTCGGCCCCGGCACCGGTATCGCACCCTTCCGCGGCTTCCTGCAGGAACGTCGCGCCCTCGGCTGCGGCGGCCGCAATTGGCTGTTCTTCGGCGACCAGTACGCCCGGGACAACTTCTACTACCGGACCGAACTCGAGGACATGTTCCGCTCCGGCTTCCTGACCCGGCTGGATCTGGCCTTCTCCCGCGATCAGCGGGAGCGGATCTACGTGCAGCACCGGATGATCGAGCACGGCGCGGAGCTGTGGGCGTGGCTGCGCGAGGGCGGGCACTTCTACGTCTGCGGTGATGCCGCGCGCATGGCCAAGGACGTGGACGAGACCCTGCTGAGGATCGCCCGCATTCACGGCAAGCTGGACGAGGACGGCGCACTGGCCTTCAAGAAGCAGCTCATCGCCGAGAAGCGCTACGTGCGCGACGTGTACTGAGTCACGTGCCGTAACCCCGCCTGTTGATCTTGCGATAGGTCTGGCATGGGACGACGGGCTCTGGCGGTTCTGCTTGCCGCGGTATCGATCATGATCGGCGCACAGTCGGCCACCGCCGAACCGGTGCCCGGGGCACCCGGAGTCGCGGTGCCCGATCTGAAGTCACCGGACGGCTCGTACATCGAGAGCATCGAGGTGCAGGATGATCGCAATATCCGCCTCCAGGTGCGTTCCACCGCAATGGATATGACCGTTCCGGTGGATGTGCTGCGCCCGGCCGACACCTCCGAGCCGCGCCCCACCCTGTACCTGCTCAGCGGGGCGGGCGGCGGCATCGACAGCGCCACCTGGAAATTGCGCACCGACGCGCTGGATTTCCTGTCCGACAAGAACGTCAATGTCGTGCAGATCATGGCAAACGGCTTCGCCTTTTACACCGACTGGCTGCGGCGGGATCCGGTGCTGGGCCTGAACAAGTGGGACACCTATCTGAGCGAGGAACTGCCACCGCTCATCGATGCGGCCCTGAACACCAATGGCGTCAACGCCATCGCGGGCCTGTCGATGGCGGGGGTGGCCGTGCTGAATCTGGTACGTGAGAACCCGGGCAGGTTCCGCAGTGTGGCCGTGTACAGCGGCATCACCCAGACCAGCGACCCGATCGCCCGGGAGGCGGTGCGGCTGACCGTGGAGGTGTGGGGCGGCGGCAATGTCGAGAATATGTGGGGCGCACCGGATAATCCGCTCTGGGAGCTCAACGATCCGACCATTCACGCCGAGGGCTTGCGCGGCACCAATATCTTCGTCTCGACCGGCAACGGCATTCCGGGGATCTACGACATCCCCGGCGGCCCGTTCCGGGAGGAACCGCCGATCGAGACGCCGAAGACGGTCGCGATCGGCGCGTTCATCGAGGCGAATGTGGACATGTTCAACCGCAATCTGCAGAACCGGTTGCACGAGTTGGGGATTCCGGCGACCTTCGTCTACCGCGACAGCGGCACCCACTCCTGGGGCTACTGGCAGGACGATCTGAAGACGTCGTGGCCCGTGCTGGCGCAGGGGTTGTACTCGGCGCCCTGACCGGAGCGGACGGGCGACCCGCCTCCGCGATCGACTGCCGGGCAGGCGATTCGGCGCTCGCTCCGGTGCGGAGCGAGCGCCGCCGCGGCGGTCCGTCCGGCGACTCCCGGTATCAGACCCGCGGCGGGTTGAGGCGGGCGAAATCCGGGAGCCGGTAGTAGGGGTAGTACGGGTACGGCGGTGTGGTGGCGCTGGCCTTGTCCAGGCGGGCGATCTGTTCGGCGTCGAGCCGCCAGCCGACCGCGCCGAGGTTCTGGCGCAGCTGCTCCTCATTGCGCGCGCCGACGATCACCGTGGACACCGTCGGCCGCGACAGCAGCCAGTTGAGGGCGATCTGCGGCACGGTGCGCCCGGTTTCGGCGGCGATCTCGTCGAGCACGTCGACCACGTCGTAGAGCAGGTCGTCGCGCACCGGCGGCCCGGCCTCGGCGGTGCGGTGCAGGCGGCTGCCTTCCGGAAGCGGCTGTCCGCGACGGATCTTGCCGGTGAGGCGACCCCAGCCGAGCGGGCTCCACACCACCGCGCCGACGCCCTCGTCCTGGGCCAGCGGCATGAGCTCCCACTCGTAGTCGCGGCCGACCAGGGAGTAATAGACCTGGTGCGCCACATACCGCGGGAAGCCGTGCCGGTCCGCCGCCGCCAGCGATTTCATGAGCTGCCAGCCCGCGAAGTTGGACGCCCCGACGTAGCGGATCTTGCCCGCGCGCACCAGATCGTCGAGCGCGGACAGAGTTTCGGTCACCGGTGTCCCGGCGTCGAAGGCGTGCAGCTGGAACAGGTCGATGTGGTCGACCCCGAGCCGCCGCAGCGATGCCTCCACCGCGCCGATGAGCCGGGAGCGGCCCGCACCCGCGTCGTACGGGCCCGGTCCGGTGGGCAGTGCGGCCTTGGTGGACAGCAGCACCCGGTCGCGCCGCCCCCGAATCGCCTCGCCCAGCACCTCTTCCGAGGCCCCGTCCGAGTACACGTCGGCGGTGTCGAACATGGTGACGCCCGCCTCCAGACTGATGTCCACGAGCCGGCGCGCCTGCGCCGCATCGGTGTCGCCCCAGGCGGAGAACAGTTCTCCGCGCCCACCGAAGGTGCCCGCGCCGAAGCTCAGTGCCGGTACCAGCAAACCCGATGCGCCCAGCCGACGGTACTCCATTGCCTTCTCCTAACGGAACCACAGTTTCATTAACTCGGTCGACGATACACTGCCGTGGACGCAAATGGAACTGGAGGACCGTTATGAATCCGGACACCGCTGCCCCCGGCTCGATCCGACCGGGTGGGCGCACCGCTCGCGTCCGCGAAGCGGTCCTGCGTGCCGCCGGGGATCTGCTCGCCGAACAGGGTTTCGCCGCCCTGGACCTCACCGAGGTCGCCGCCCGCGCCGACGTCGGCAAGACCACCGTCTACCGCCGCTGGCGCACCCCCACCGGCCTCATCGCCGACCTCCTGGTGGACATGGCCGAAACCTCGCTCCCCCATGCGAATACCGGCACCCTCGCGGGCGACCTGCTGGCCAATGCCCGCCTGGTCGCCACCACCCTGACCGACCCCCGCCAAAGCCGCCTCTTCACCGCGGTCATCGCCGCTGCCACCTGCGACGACACCGCCGCCGCGGCCCTGCGCCGCTTCTACGACACCCGCCTCACCGAATGGGCCCCGTGTGTGAACGCGGCCATCGCCCGCGGTGAGATCCCCGCCGGCACCGACCCCCGCGCCCTCCTCTCCGCCGTCTCCGCCCCCCTCTACTACCGCCTGCTCGCCAGCGGCGACCCCATCGACGACTCCGCCGCCGTCACCGCCGCCGAAGCCGCGGCCGCCGCCGCGCGTGCGGGCGTGTTCGTCACGCCCGCTTAGCCGCGAACGGCTGATTCAGGGACGGGACCAGGACGGGTCGCGGCCGGTGAGGCCGAGCAGGCGGTCGAGGGCGGGTGCGGTGTCGGGGACGGGGACGACGGGGCCGAAGAGGCCGGGGGTGCCGTCCTCGGGGGTGGCGCGCAGCCAATCCGCCAGGCGGGTGATGTCGTCGTTGTCGGGGTCGTAGGGCTGGCCGGTGGCCCGGGCCAGGTCCCAGGCGTGGATGACCAGCTCGTCGAGGGCGACGGTGGCCATTTCGGGGGCGGGCAGCAGCACCCCGCCCGCTTCGGTGTCGCCGGCCCAGGCCGCCGGCTCCCGCCAGGCGGACACCAGGGCCTCGAGCCGGGCGGGGATCAGATCGCGCCAATCGGCGGGCAACCGGGGCTCCACCGCATCGGGTGATACCGAACGGCCGACGGATTCCTTGGTGGCGGCCTCGCGGAATGCCTCGGTGAGCATGGCGACGTGGGCGAGCAGCCGGTGCACCGGCATGCCCTCGCAGGGGGTGGCGGCGTCGAGTTGATCATCGGTGATCGCGGTGACGACAGCCGCCATGGTCGCGGCGGCGGATTTCATATCGAATGCGGCCTGCGCGTCTGCGGCCTGCCTGTCGATGTCGGACATAGCCATCGGTCCTCTCGAACGCGTCGGACCGCCCCCGGCGGGCGGTCCGCTCACCCATGACGACGGCCCGGCGCGCCGAGATTCATCGGTGCCCCGCGCCCGATCGTGCGGATGTGCGTGCACCGCCACTCCGCAACCGACTCGTTAGCAGCGAAAACGCGTGGCGGCGCGGAGAATTGGTAGATGAAGGGTGATCGAGTGGAGATCGTCGTCGATACCGGCGGCGGCTACCGCAATTACGAGGTGCGCGCGACCCGGGCCGGGCGGCGCGTCGAAACACGGATCGCGCGCGGGGTGGTGGAGGTCAGCGAGATCACGCGCACCGGCACGCCGGTGCGCACCGCGCGCTTCCTGTCCAACCGCGTGGTGGCGCTGGTGGAGCATCCGGCCGAGAACGGATTGCTGCCGGACGAATAGGCCGCGGGCGAGTACTCCGGAGGGCGAATACTCCGGAGGCGAATACTCCGAGGCTGCCCGGGCATCACGGATACGGGCGGACGCGACCGGCGCTCGCGCGGTGGTTGCCAGCTCGGCGGATCGGGCGCATCCTCGACAGTGCCGGGCGGAGCGCGCGCCGCACGTCCGGCCCAAGGTCAGGGCCGTCGACTCAGCTGGAGAGGAGCACCTGATGACAGATCGAATCACCGACGCCATGAAGGATGTACCGGAGGCCGACTTCGTCGAGCAGACCGTTCCGGCGTACGACGAGGACGGCGGCTACCCCGCGGACGATTTCGACGCCGACACCGAAACGCCGCCGGAGCCCGAGCGCACCTGGGAGGCGAACGAGGCGGACGTGATCGAACAGTCCATCCCGGTGCCCCTGGACGACGATTACGACGACACGGACGCGGGCAGCGAATACTGACCCGACGGGCGCGGCGGCGAACCTCCCCGATGGGTTCGCCGCCGCTTCGCGTCAGTCCGCGATGCCCGCGCGCACGGTGGCGTGCAGTTCCCGCAGGCTGGAGCGTTCGGTGGCCACCTCCAGCACCCGGATGCCGTGTGCGCGCCGGGTCAGCTCCACGGCCAGCTCGGACAGATCCACCTGCCGATGCGGCACCCGGTAGGCGGCGCACAGCGCGGCCAGATCCAGGCCGTGCGGGGTGCCGAAAACTCGCTCGAAGACGCCCGCGTACTGCGGGTCGCCCTGTTCCAGCAGTTCGAAGATGCCGCCGCCGTCGTCGTTGGCGACCACGATGGTGAGGTCCTTGGGCCGCGGCTCGCCGGGGCCGATGAGCAGTCCGGAGGCGTCGTGCAGGAAGGTCAGATCGCCGATGAGGGCCATGGTGCGGCCCTCGTGTGAGAGCGCCGCGCCGACGGCCGCCGATACGGTGCCGTCGATACCGGCCACGCCGCGATTGGACAGCACCCGGATACCGGGGCGCGGATGCGATACCAGTGCCGCGTCGCGCACCGGATTGGACGCGCCGAGCAGCAGTTGATCCCCGTCGTGCAGGGCGTCCATGACCGCGGCCGCCACATGCAGCCCGGTCGGCTTGGGATGCGCGGCCAGTTCCGCGCGGATCACCGCGCGCGACCGCTCGTCCAGCTCGCGGCAGCTGTCCAGCCAGGCGGCGGTCGGCGCGCCGTAGGTGACCGCACGGGTGCCGGTGCCCACCACATTGCCGGACACATCGGGCCAGCGCGGTCCGGTGGTGAGCGCGTACACGGTCACCTCGGGGTCGGCCAGCACCCGCGACACCTGCCGGTGCAGGGTGGGGCGGCCGGTGATGATGGCCTGCTTGGGCCGCAGCAGCGACAGTGCCAGCGGATGCAGCGGCGGCCCGTGCATGGGCGCGGTCGGTTCGGCCACGGTCGGCAGCGCGGCCAACTCCGGCCGATGCCCCGCCCCGTGCCCGGAGATGACGACCGTGTCGGGCGAGAGGTCGATGTCGAGGGGCACGTCCAGGGTCGCGTATTGCGTTGCGGTCCAGGGCCGTCCACTGTCCCGGCCAGCCGGCAACGGATCGCCCTCGCGGGCGTCGGGCACCAGGGGTTCGCGCAGCGGGATGTCGAAGTGCACCGGCCCGGCATTGCCGGAACGGGTGCCGCGGGCGGCGGCCAGCACCCGGCAGACGGCCGAGCGCCACACGCTGTTCTGGCGGTTGTAGCCGGGATCGTCCTCGATTTCGGCGAGGCCGAGGCTGATGGCGGCGCGCACCTGGCTGCCGAACAGCCCGAACTGCTCGACGGTCTGGTTGGCCCCGGTGCCGAGCATCTCGTAGGGCCGGTTGGCGCTGAGCACGATGAGCGGCACCCGCGCGTAGTTGGCCTCGAGCACGGCGGGGCCGAGGTTCGCGACAGCGGTGCCCGAGGTCATGACCACCGGCACCGGGCGGCCGCTGGCCACCGCGAGGCCGACGGCCAGGAAGCCGGCGGTGCGCTCGTCGATGCGCATGTGCAGCCGGATCCGGCCCGCGGCGTCGGCGGCCTGTAGCGCGAAGGCCAGCGGTGCGTTGCGGGAGCCGGGGCACAGCACCACGTCCCGCACACCCCCGCGCGCCAGCTCGTCGACGACGACCTGCGCCTGTGCTGTCGAAGGGTTCACGCCCTCAGCCTCCCAGACAGTCGCTCCGCCCGCTGCGTCGGCCCGCTCACACCCATTGGCGTAGTTAGGGTTTGCTAACCTAATTTCATGGCGAAGCGCACCAAGTTTCTCAAGCCCGAGCACCGGGACTTCATCAGCGCGGAAGTGCTCGCGAGCAAACGGATCAGCCCGAATTTCATCCGTGTCACCCTGGGCGGCGCGAGCCTGGGTGATTTCGAACCCATGGGCTTCGACCAGTGGTTCCGGTTCTTCATGCCGGGCAAGGACGGATCGCTGCGCCTGCCCACCGCCACCGGCAGCCTGGGCTGGTACGCCCAGTACCTCATGATGGGCAAGGACACCCGTCCGCTGGTCCGCAACTACACGGTGCGCGACTTCCGGCCGGCCGGGGCGGGGGAATTCGGTTCCACCGCCGAGATGGATATCGACTTCGTCTCCCACGGCGACGACAGCCCGGCCTCGGCGTGGGCGAACAATGCCACCCCCGGCGGCAAGGTGGGGCTGCTCGACGAGGGCATCACCTTCCAGCCGCCCGAGCACACCGAATCGGTCCTGCTGCTCGGCGACGAGAGTGCGCTGCCCGCCATTGCCGGGGTGCTGCGGTCGGCGTCGCGCGAACTGCGCGGCGTCGCGTTCATCGAGATCCCGCACGCCGACGACGCGCAGCGGCTGGACGAACCGGCGGGGGTGGACGTGCACTGGCTGGTGCGCGCCGACGCGCACGACGAGGTGGGCGCGGCGGCCGCAGCGGCGGTGCGCGCGGCTGATATCCCGACCAGCGGCGTGTACGCCTGGGCGGCGGGTGAACAGAAACTGGTATCGGGCGTGCGCCGCCACCTGGTCGAGCGCGGCCTCCCGAAGACCGACATCACCTTCACCGGATACTGGCGAGTCGGCAAGTCCCAGGGCTGATCTCAGCCGGTGCCACCCCGACGGTTTCGCGGCCCACTCGGGGCCGCGAACCGACCGGTTTCAGTTAGCCAGCGTGCCGCTGCACCAGATCGCCGACCCGCGGAAGGGCCTCGGCGACATGCTTCTTCGCCGACGACCGCATCGAGTTGTAGACCTTGGTCAGGGCCGGACGCGACGACGCCGCGGCGCGCTCATCGGTGACAGCCAGCAGCGCCTCGGCAACCTCGTCCTGCTTGGCGACCAGCAGATCGGCGAAAGAGCCTGCCCCGCCGGCCTTGTACTCGGCCCAGTAGGGCTCGAGCTTCTCGACGAACTTGGGCGCGAAAGACGACAGCGCGTCACCGACAATGGTGGGGCTGACCTTCTTCACCGCGGCGTAGCCGCCCTTGACAGCCAGACCCGACGCGCCGCCCTTATCCGACACCTCCGCGTCGAGAACCGACTGGGCATCGGCCAGGAAGGCCGCGCGCTTGGTGTCGTCGAGCAGGGATTCAGACAGTGCTGCAACCACTTTCAGGTTCCTCCGGATAGGTTTGCGATGAACGAGCGCACGCAACTATACGCACCGGTGCCCGAGCACACACGATGCCGACGCGCTACGGCTGCCAAGGCAGCAACTGCACCATAAGCCCTTCACAATCGGCCAGCAGCGTTTCAGATTCATCCAATAGCCGTGCGCTGACGAAGGTTTTGCGTCCCTCGACCCGATCCACGGTCCCTACCACCGTCAATGGCGTTTCGATGGGAGTGATCTTCCGGTAATTCACATGCAGGAAGGCAGTCCTGCTGATCGGCCGACCGGCGTAGTGCACGAGCGTGCCGAACAAGTCATCGAACAGCAACGGCAGCACGCCGCCGTGCACCGCGCTGTTGCCGCCCACGTGATATCGCCGGAACTCCCCTCGACTGCGCACCCCGTCCGGGCCCGCCTCGACCACCCGCCAGGGCGGCATCAGCAAACTGCCGCGCCCCGGCAGCGCGGTGGCGCGCCCGGCCGGACTCGCCAACTCCGGTGCGCGATAGGGCTCGAGCAGATCGATGAGTTCCCGCGCCTGCCGCAGCGCCCGCCCGTACACCTCGTCCGGGGCGTCGACCGAGACGGCGAGATCCTGCAGGGTGCGCATGGCCTCCACGAACGATCCGAATTCCGGTGCGGGACGCGCCTCGGCGATCTTGGGAAATCCGCCGTGCCGCTCGTACCGATCGTGGTCCACCGCGCTGGCGTCGATAACAGGTTTCGGACGTTCGCTCATACCAGCACGGTAGCGGGTGTTTTTACACCGTCAAGCGGAAGCTGGCGCGGAACCCGCGCCGCAGCTCACACCCGGGAGCGGCCGAATGGACAGCGATCGCCCGCTATGTTCGAGCGCGTGACCTTCAATCCGACGCTGTGGCGGCCCGTCCCCGGGTTCGAGAACCTCACCGACATCACCTATCACCGGCATATCGACCAGGGCACCGTGCGCATCGCGTTCGATCGGCCCGAGGTCCGCAATGCCTTCCGGCCGCATACCGTCGACGAGCTCTATCGCACGCTCGACCACGCCCGGATGACCTCCGATGTCGGCGCGGTGCTGCTCACCGGCAACGGACCCAGTCCCCGCGACGGCGGCTGGGCCTTCTGCTCCGGCGGCGACCAGCGCATCCGCGGCCGCAGCGGCTACCAGTACGCCAGCGGCGAGACCGCCGACACCGTCGACGCCGCCCGCGCCGGACGCCTGCACATCCTGGAGGTGCAGCGGCTCATCCGCATGATGCCCAAGGTCGTCATCGCCCTGGTCAACGGCTGGGCCGCGGGCGGCGGGCACTCCCTGCACGTCACCTGCGACCTCACCCTCGCCTCCCGCGAACACGCCCGGTTCAAACAGACCGACGCCGACGTGGGCAGCTTCGACGGCGGCTACGGCAGCGCCTACCTCGCCAAGATGGTCGGGCAGAAGTTCGCCCGCGAGATCTTCTTCCTCGGACGGCCCTACACCGCCGAGGAGATGCACCACATGGGCGCGGTGAACGCCGTGGTGGACCACGAGGAGCTCGAGAACGTCGCCCTGGAGTGGACCGCCGACATCCTCGGCAAGTCACCGCAGGCCATCCGCATGCTCAAGTACGCCTTCAACCTGACCGACGACGGTCTGGTCGGCCAGCAACTGTTCGCCGGGGAGGCCACCCGCCTGGCGTACATGACCGACGAGGCCGTCGAGGGCCGCGACGCGTTCCTGGAGAAGCGGAAGCCGGACTGGAAACCCTACCCCTGGCACTTCTGATCGGGCCGGATGCGGCCGCGTCGAACAAGGAGGTTCGGTCATGGACATTCTCGGTAGCCGGGTGATTCTGCGCCCGGCCGACTACGCGACCACGCTGGCGTTCTACCGCGAGGGTCTCGGACTGGCCGTCGCGCGCGAATACCCGGGCGGGACGGTGCTGTTCGCCGGGCAGTCGCTCGTCGAGGTGGCCGGGCACGGGCGGGACGCGGACGCGCCGCGGGGGTTCTCGGGCGCCATCTGGTTGCAGGTGCGCGATGCCGCGGACGCCGCCGCCGAACTCGCGGCGCGCGGGGTGCCGATCGACCGCGCGCCGCGGCGGGAGCCGTGGGGGCTGATCGAGATGTGGGTGCGCGACCCGGACGGAGTGCCGATCGTCCTCGTGGAGGTGCCCGCCGACCACCCGCTGCGGCGCGACTCCCGCCCGCCCGCCGAGCACTGAGGCGCGACCGCTCGGACGGCGGACCGAGCGCATAGCATGCCGCCCGCTGTGATCCCGTGCGGAGTGGCGGTTAACGGGACATTAACGGTGTGCCGCAAACTGGGGGCGTGTCTGCCGAACTGCTCGTTCTGCTGATCGTGGTGTGCACCGCGCTGGCATTCGATTTCACCAACGGATTCCACGACACCGCGAACGCGATGGCCACCTCGATCGCCACCGGTGCGCTGCCCCCGCGCCGGGCCGTGCTGCTCTCCGGTGCCCTCAACCTCATCGGCGCGTTCCTGTCGGTCGCGGTCGCGGCGACCGTCACCGACGGCATCGTCCGCCTGGACGAGGTGAGCGGGAAAGCACTGCTCGACATCGTGTTCGCCGGACTGGTCGGCGGCATCCTGTGGAATCTGTTCACCTGGCTGCTCGGGCTGCCCTCCAGTTCCTCGCACGCGCTGTTCGGCGGGCTCATCGGCGCGACCGTCGCCGCCCTGGGCTGGAACGGCGTGGTGTGGGCGGCCGGTGACAAGGGCGTGCTCTTCAAGATCATCATTCCGGCCCTGCTGGCCCCGGTGGTGGCCGCACTGGTCGCCTGCCTCGCCTCCGGGCTGGTCTACCGGATCACGCGCGGCAGCAACGCGAACACCGTGGAGCGCGGATTCCGCTGGGGCCAGATCGGTTCGGCCTCCCTGGTCTCGCTGGCGCACGGCACCAACGACGCGCAGAAGACCATGGGCATCATCTTCCTGGCCCTCATCGCGCACGGCTCCGCCACCGCCGGCGACCCGCTGCCGCTGTGGGTGATCACGTCCTGCGCGATCGCCATCGCCGCGGGCACCTGCCTGGGCGGCTGGCGGATCATCCGCACCCTCGGCAAGGGCCTGGTGGACATCGCGCCGCCGCAGGGCTTCGCGGCCGAGGCCACCAGCGGCGCGATCATCCTCACCTCCGCGCACTTCGGCCTGCCGCTGTCCACCACACAGACCGTGACCGGCTCCATCCTGGGTTCCGGGCTGGGACGGCCCGACGCCGAGGTGCGCTGGGCGGTGCTGGGCCGCATGGTCGTCGCCTGGGTGCTCACGCTGCCGATGGCGGGCATCGTCGGCGCGGTGTGCTGGGCGATCCTGCACGGCATCGGCGACACCGCGGGCACGCTGGTGGTCTTCGGGCTGCTCATCGCCGCGGCCGCCCTCATCTGGCTGCGATCGAGGCGCACCGCCGTCGGCTCGCGCAATGTCAACGACGAGTGGCAGGGCACCGTCGCGCCGCCGGGTCCGACCGGGCAGCCGGGGACCGCCGCGGAGTCCGGGTCGGCCGAGCGCCGGGCGGCCGCCGTCGCATCCGGCCCGGCGGAGTCCGAGACCGCCGCCAACGGAACCGGGTAGGAGTCACGAATGCACACCTTGCTGTCGAATCTCACCGATCTGGGCCAGGTCGCGCTGGCCGCCGTCGTCTTCGGCGCGGGACTGCCCGCGGTCTTCGCCTTCGGCATCCGCTTCCGCGCGCGGGTCGACGACGGGGCGGACGGCGGTACCCGGGCCGTCGCGCAGGCCGTGTCCGGCCTCTGCTTCGCCGTCGTGCTGATCGCGGTGGTGGTCGGTGTGCTGTTCATCGCCAAGGGCTTCCTGGCCTCGCGACTCGGTATCCACCTGTTCGGCGCGTGACGCCGCCGCGAAGAGAGGAACAGGCCGTGAACTCCCCCGAACACCCCGAACGACCCGAACAGCCGGAGGAATCCCGGCACGCGGAGCACACCGCGCGGCCGGAACACACCGACCTGCTGGAGGCCGCACGCAATTCGCTGCGCCAGTCCGGGTCGATCCTGCGCAAGGTGCTCGACTGGCTCAAAGCCGGTTACCCGCAGGGCATCCCGCAGGACGACTACGTGGCACTGCTCGCCGTGCTGCACCGGCGGCTCACCGACTACGAGGTGCGCATCGTGGTCGAGGAACTGGTGCGCGAACGCCGGGCTACCGACGAGATCGACCAGGAGGAGATCGCCGCCGCCATCGCCCGAGTTGCCAAGGAGCAACCGGGCGAGGACGATATCGCTCGGGTGGCCTCCCGGCTCGCAGCGGGCGGATGGCCGCTGGCGACACCGACGTCCGATTGACCGACGACCACCATCGACCACGGACGCGGACCCACAGTCGCGCGTCCACCCCGAGACATGACACGATCGCGAACGTGAGCAGCACCCTGCGGACCCTCCCCATGCCCACCGGCGCCGCGGTGGGAGAAGTACTGCCGCATCTGCGGGAGGCCCTGGAGGGCAGTGGCCCGGCGTGGCTTCCCATACCCACCGCCGATCGCCGTGAGGCGCACCGGCTCAGCAGCGCCCTGCGTCCCGGCGAACCCATCGAGGACGACGTGGCGCTGGTCGTCACCACCTCCGGCACCACCGGAGTCCCCAAGGGGGCCATGCTGTCCGCGGCCGCGCTGCGCGCCAGCGGCGAGGCCACCCACGAGCGGCTGGGCGGGCCCGGACAGTGGCTGCTCGCGCTGCCGACCCATCACATCGCCGGTATCCAGGTGCTGCTGCGCAGCATTCTGGCCGGGACCGAACCGGTCGTGCTGGACGTCTCCGACGGCTTCCTCCCCGAGGGTCTGGCGAGTGCGGTGGCCGGGATGCGGGGGCCGCGACGCTACACCTCGCTGGTGCCGACGCAGCTCATCAAGGCTCTCGACGAACCCGTCGGCACCGAGGCGCTGGCGCGGTTCGACGCCGTCCTGGTGGGCGGTGCGGCCACCCCCGCACCGGTGCTGGAGCGGGCGCGGGCGGCGGGCATCAATGTGGTGCGCACCTACGGCATGAGCGAGACCTGCGGCGGCTGCGTCTACGAGGGCGTACCGCTGACCGGGACCGAGATCCGCATCGAGGACGGGCGCGTCGTATTGGGCGGGAACACCCTGGCCAACGGCTATCGCGGGCTGCCCGACCACCCGGCCTTCGCCGAACCCGGCTGGTTCCGCACCGAGGACGCGGGTATCTACGAGAACGGCGTGCTCACCATTACCGGCCGCCTCGACGAGGCCATCATGACCGGTGGGCTGCTGGTGATCCCGCAGGTCGTGGAGGCGGTGCTGGCCACGCATCCGGCGGTCGGCGAATGCGTGGTGCTCGGCCTGCCCGACGAACGGCTCGGCCAGCGGGTGGCGGTGGCCGTGGTTCCGGCGGTCGGCGCGACGCCGCCCACCCTGGACGCATTGCGCGAGCACGTGATCAAGGAGTTGGACGCCATCGCCGCGCCGCGGGAGCTGGCGGTGCTCGACGATCTGCCGCAGCGCGGTCCGGGCAAGCCGGACCGGGTGAAACTGCGCGAACATCTGCTCGCCGACTCCACACATTGACCACATCTCATCCGTAGCGTCCGGCCGTGCGGAATGCGTGGACGCAGGGGGGAGATCCACTGCTGGCCTTCCTCGCAGTCGTAGGTGAGCTGCGGGGACGTGTCGGATTCGCGCGGTTGCGCGCCCCGCACCGCTTACGCTGATCTTCATGGCCGATTTCGAACTCGCGCGGCAGACCGTGATCGCGGCCGAACCGTCACGGATACGCGCGCTCATCGACGACTTCCACCAGTGGAAAACGTGGTCGCCCTGGGAGGATCTGGACCCCGACCTGGAGCGCGTCTACTCCGGAGCCGATCGCGGGCTCGGCGCGAAGTACGACTGGAAGGGCAATCGCAAGGCCGGGCAGGGCTCGATGGAGATCACATCGGTCACCTCCGACACGGTCGGCATCCGCCTGGAGTTCGAGAAGCCGTGGAAGGCCAGCAACCAGGCCAGCTTCGAACTGCGGCCGGTGGACGGCGGCACCGAGGTCACCTGGCGCATGACCGGTCAGCGCACCCGCATGATGACCATGCTCGGCAAGCTCATGGACAAGCTCATCGGCAAGGATTTCGAGAAGGGCCTCGCCCGGCTCAAGGCCGCCGCCGAGTCCTGACCACCGGTGGGGGATCCGGTTGCGCGGGACGCCGCGCCCGCGCACCGGGACGACGTTCGTCGCCGTCAGCGCCATGAACCGACCGGGCGGTGCCGATACTCGCGGTGCGCCGCGCGGGTACCGCGCATTAGGCTTCCGATCATGGCAACAGCTGGACAGTGGATCGAGGGTGCCCGGCCGCGCACGCTTCCGAATGCGATCGCACCGGTTCTGGTGGGCACGGGAGCCGCGGCCTCGATCGACGGGGCGGTGTGGTGGAAAGCGGTGCTGTGCCTGCTGCTTTCGCTGTCGCTCATCATCGGGGTGAACTACGCCAACGACTATTCCGACGGCATCCGGGGCACCGACGACGAGCGGGTGGGCCCGCTGCGGCTGGTCGGATCGAAGCTGGCGAGCGCGGCGGCGGTGCGCAATGCCGCCATCGCCTGCCTGGCGCTGGGTGCGGTGATCGGCCTGGTGCTGGTGTCCACCACCGCCTGGTGGCTGATCCTGGTGGGCGCGGCCTGCCTGGCCGGGGCATGGTTCTACACCGGGGGGCGGAATCCGTACGGATACAGCGGTTTCGGGGAGATCGCGGTCTTCGTGTTCTTCGGCCTGGTGGCGGTGCTGGGTACCCAGTTCGTGCAGGCCGAGCGGGTCGATTGGGCGGGACTGGTCGGGGCCGTCGCGGTGGGTTCGTTCTCCAGCGCGGTGCTGGTCACCAACAATCTGCGCGATATCCCCACCGACACGGTCTCCGGCAAGCTCACCCTGGCCGTCCGCCTCGGCGACACCCGCACCCGCACACTGCATATCGCACTCATGGCGGTGCCGTTCCTGGCCAGCCTGGCGCTGGTCGCCCGCACGCCCTTCGCCCTCGCGGGGCTGCTCGCCCTCCCGCTGGCCGTTCGCGCCAATGCGCCGGTGCGCTCCGGTCGGGGCGGTCCCGGGCTGATTCCCGCCCTGCGGGACACCGGTCTCGCCCTGCTGCTCTGGTCGGCGCTCACGTCCCTCGCTCTCGGCCTGGCCTGAGCATCGGGGGCCCGTCTCGCGCGGCGGCCACGGCGTCACACACCGGATGCGGTGGAGGGCATCACCTCTGGGCGTTCTCGGCATGCGAACCAGCGACGCCGCCCCGGCCGCGACATGCGGCCGGGGCGGCGCACTCCCGGAACCACCGGGCGGCGGGAGGCGCGGGGCTCCGCGCGGGGCGGCTCAGTCGCGATCCGGCACCAGAATGCCGAGCACCCAGTTCACCAGCGTGATGATGATGCCG
This sequence comes from Nocardia sp. CC227C, assembly GCF_030767025.1. GTDB lineage: Bacteria > Actinomycetota > Actinomycetes > Mycobacteriales > Mycobacteriaceae > Nocardia. Next base: position 95,184 of record NZ_JASITE010000010.1, read on the forward strand.
CCGAGCACCGCCGCCCAGAATCCCTCGACGTGCAGCTGATAGTCGGTGTATCCGGTGATCCACGAGGTCAGCCACAGCATGAGGGCGTTGATCACCAGCAGGAACAGGCCGAGGGTGAGTATCACGAGAGGCAGTGACAACAGCTTCACGATGGGCTTCACGAAGGCGTTCACGATCGTGAAGACCACGGTGACCACCGCGAGCACCAGCAGCTTGCTGGAGGTGGTGTCCTCGGGGGCGAGGATGTCGATGCCGGTCACCCACTCGGAGGCCACCCAGATGGCCACACCGGTGATGATCAAGCGGAGCAGGAGCGTCATGCAGCGATCGTAGGCCCGAAATGCCGGGCCGTCCGGTCACGCCGCGCGATCGAGCAGCGCGTGCGTCGCCCCGCGCAGCCGCGTCACCGCCGCGTCTCCGCCGATGAGGTCGCGCACGGTCGGGGTCGGATCGCGCAGCATGCCGAGCAGGACGTGCGCTGCCTCGATGCGGTTGTCCTTGCGCGCCAACGCCTCCCGCAGCGAGAGTTCGAGCGTCTGCTTGGCTTCCCGGGTGAAGGGGAGGTGGCCGGAGTTGCCCTTCCCGCGGCCGAACAACCCCCGCCGCTGCTGTTCCGGCGGCTCGGCGCGCTCCAAGGCGTCCTCGCCGAAGGTGGCTTCCAGACTTTCCCGCACCGCGTCCAGATCGATGCCGATGGACTTCAGCGCGGCGGCGTCCTCCGCACCGAGAGGCTCCCCGCCCCGCTTGCGCGCCAGGGCTTCTCGCACCCCGGCCGCGGTGATTCCGGCCTCGCCGAGCAGCTCCGTCAATGCCCGGTCGGAGCCGTCGAGCAGCCCCAGCAGCAGATGCTCGGGCCCGATGGTCGGCGCGCGCAGCTCCCGCGCCTGCTCCTGAGCCCCGATCACCGCGAATTTGGCTGTCTTGTCGAATCGTTCGAACATCAGCGGATCCCACCTCTCCGGTTGTACTTCTGGTGGACCGCCTGGCGGCTCACCTCGAGCGCGTCCGCGATCGCCTGCCAGGACCAGCCCTGTCGTCGGGCGTTGGCCACCTGGATGGCTTCGAGCCGCTCGAGCAGCCGACGCAGTGCGAGCACCGCGCGGAGCCCGACCTGCGGGTCGGGGCTCCCGGCGGCGGCCGCCAGAGTCGTTGCCTCACTCATGAATGTCAATTTACGTTGACACTCGGGATGGTGTCAACAAAAATTGACACCGTTCCGGCCACAGACCCCCGAGCGCCCATCGCGGACATGCGCCCGATAGCGCTCGAATGGCTCGAAACGTCAACGGGTGTTAACGAAAAAAGCGACAGCAAGGCGCGGCCGCGACGCCCGCGGAGCCCGATGCGGCCCACAGCGCGGCCACTTCAGCAAACAAGCAGCTATCGGAAATGCGCTTGGTCACAACCAGCGAACGACGCCTCGCATAGCACGGAAAACGCTGTGCCGTGCGGAAACTAGGCAGACCACTGACCGGTGGCCAGGAATTTGGTGAGTACGGCCTCCGGTTCGGCCAGGCTCAGACCCTGGCCGGCAACCCACTCGTCATTGAAATAGGTTCCGGCGTAACGGTCTCCACCATCACACAGCAGGGTCACCACGCTGCCCGCGCGCCCCTGCGCCATCATCTCCGCGATCAGGGCGAACGCACCCCACAGGTTGGTGCCGGTGGACCCGCCCACCCGGCGGCCCAGGGCCCGGCCGGCGAAACGCGCCGCCGCGATGGACGCCGCGTCGGGCACCTCGATCATGGTGTCCACCACCTGGCCGATGAACGACGGCTCCACCCGCGGCCGCCCGATCCCCTCGATCCGCGAGGGCATTCCGGTCTGATAGCCCACGTCGGCCAACTCGTAGCCACCGTAGAAGGCCGAGTTCTCCGGATCGACCACCGCCAGCCGGGTGGCATGCCGCCGGTACCGGATGTAGCGGCCGATGGTGGCGCTGGTGCCGCCGGTGCCCGCCCCTACCACGATCCACTCCGGAATCGGATGCGTCTCCAGTTCCAGCTGCTGGAAGATGGATTCCGCGATGTTGTTGTTACCCCGCCAGTCGGTGGCCCGCTCGGCGTGGGTGAACTGGTCCATGTAGTGGCCGCCGCATTCGGCCGCCAGCCGCGCCGCCTCCGTATAGATGTCCGGCGCGCGCTCCACGAAATGGCAGCGACCGCCCTGCGCCTCGATGAGCGCCACCTTCTCCCGGGAGGTCTTGGCGGGTACCACGGCCACGAAGTCCAGGCCCAGCAACTGGGCGAAGTACGCCTCGCTGATCGCGGTCGAGCCGCTGGACGCCTCCACCACGGTGGTGCCCTCGGTGACCCAGCCGTTGCAGATCGCGTACAGGAACAGCGATCTCGCCAGCCGATGCTTGAGACTGCCGGTGATGTGGGTGGATTCGTCCTTGAGATACAGCTGCACGCCCCACTCGGCGGGCAGCGGGTAGCGCAGCAGGTGGGTGTCGGCGCTGCGCTGGGTGTCGGCGTCGATCAGCCGCACGGCATTGTCGACCCAGGCGCGCGGGGTGCTGCGCTCGCAGCGCTTCACGCGTCCTCACCCCGCAGGCGCGAGCGCAGCTGCTCCCGGTCCCTACGGCGTTTGGCGTCGACGACGGCGATGTCCTGGTTCACCTTGGTGCGCAGCCCCTTGAGCAGCGTCATGGACAGGGGCATGGCGATGAGCAACGCGAACAGCGCGGCCACGATGAGCGGGACGTCCACGCCCACCAGCTGCGCCGCTCCGATGATGGCCGCGGTGAGCGCGACGACCATGGCCAGCCGCGCCAGCGTGTAGAGGGCAAGATTGCGTGCCAGGCGGCGGCCCGCACCGTCGGGTCGGGAAGCGTCACTCACGGGCACCAGGGTATGCGACGGGCATTCCGGCATTCGTCGCACCCTCGAATAAACGATCGCTGGATATTCGCTACAAAGCCGTAATTCGTGACAGCGAACACAGTACGGATATCCGTTTTGTCTATTACTTCCCCTTTACCAAACTGAGACCGTTCGAACACCCGGGGGTGACAGTGCAACGATGTCGCTACTGATGAGGGATCTGTCGATACGGAAAGGTTTGCGAATGACTGCGTTCACCGCGGCGAGCCGCGTATTGGGTTCCGTCAACGGCCAGGACACACTGCTCACCCCTGGCCAGGTGGCTGCCCTGTTCCACGTAGATCCGAAGACCGTTACCCGCTGGGCCCACGCCGGTCGGCTCGGCTCGCTGCGGACTCCGGGCGGACATCGCCGGTTCCGCGAAGCAGAAGTCATGCAACTCTTGAGGTCGCTCACCACCGAGGCGACTCGCGGCTAGTTCGTTTCCCGTTCCACGGTGCCGCGGGTACGCACACGGATTACCCTCGTTGGCAGGAGGTGAGCGACGTGACGTACCTGTTGGCACTCATCGCGGTGGTGGCCGTCGCGGTGCTGTGCTGGAAGGCTTTCGGCCCTCAGCGATCAACCGGCACCGGCCCGACATCCAGGCCACGCAACCGTGTGATCGGTCCCGACGACGATCCGGAATTTCTCTGGCGTCTGTCCCGTCAGCATCGGGACGGCGAACCCGGTTCCGCGGAGCACTGACACTCCCGGAACAGCAAGAGTCGGCCCGCCTCCCTCCGACGCCGACACCATGAATTGGCGAATCCCCGCGGATGATCTTCATCCGCGGGGATTCTTTCGTGATCTGCGCGACGCCCCTGCCGAAGGTCAGCGCTCGCGACGGTAAAGCCGCATCGTCACCGGACCGAATACCGCGACCAGCACGGCGCAGGTGAGCAACACCCAGCCGATCTCGGTGCCCGCCGGGTGCCCGTGCATCACCCCGCGCACGGCGGTGACCAGATGCGATACCGGATTGACCGCGACGAACGACTCCAGCCAACCGGGCAGGGTGGCGGGGTCCACGAAGATATTGCTGACGAAGCTCATCGGGAACGTCACCAGGATGGCCAGGAACATCACCGACTCCGGGGTGCGGGCCAGCAGCGCCAGGCTCGTCCACACCCAGGACAGGCACCAGGCGAACAGCAGCACCAGCCCCATCCCACCCAGCAGGCCGGGCAACCCCGCGTCCGGCCGGAAGCCCAGCAGCATGCCGACGCCCACCACCACGGTGGCCGCCATGGCATAGCGGGACAGATCCGCCAGCAATGCCCCCACCAGCGGGGCGGGCTGCCAGATCGGCAACGACCGGAACCGGTCGAACACGCCCTTGCCGATATCGCCGTTGAGCGCGACCGCCGTCGACTGGGTGCTCATGATGACCGTCATGACCAGCAAGCCGGGCAGCACCGATTGCAGGTACTCCCGCACCGATCCGGCCAGCGCCCCGCCGAACAGGTAGGTGAACATGACCAGCATCATCAGCGGGAAGACGGTCACATCGGCGAGCTGATCCGGCACGTGCTTGATGCGCAGCACCGCGCGCCAGGCGAACGCCAGGGCGGTGGCCAACGGGCCGGGGCGGGGCGGACGCTGCCCGGCCGACAGCGCCGAGCGCAGCGGATCGGCGACGGGGGCCGGTGCGGTTGTGGTGGTTGTCATGCCGGAATCTCCTCGGGGGCTTCGGTTTCGGTGTGCTGACCGGTCAGTGCGAAGAACACTTCGTCGAGGCTGCTCTGGCCGACGTCGAAAGCACTGACCTCGATGCCGACGCGTGCGAGTTCGCTCAGGGCCGCACCGGCCCGTTCGGTATCGGTGAGCCGGGCCGACAAAGCCGCCGGATCCTCCTCGCGGTGCACCGGCACCGCGAGCACCCGCGCCAACAACCGTTCGGCGTCCTCGCGACGATCCGGATCCCGCAGCCGCACGTGCACCGCCCCCGCGCCGACGGACTCCTTCAGCTGCGCGGTCGTGCCCTCGGCGATGATGCGGCCGTGGTCGATGACCGCCAGCCGGTCGGCCAGCCGGTCCGCCTCCTCCAGGTACTGGGTGGTCAGCAATACCGTTGTGCCGTTGTCGGTCAGGGCCCGCACCGCGTCCCACACCCGGCCGCGGCTGCGCGGGTCGAGCCCGGTGGTGGGTTCGTCCAGGAACAGCAGGGCCGGGGTGACCACGATGCTCGCGGCGATGTCCAGGCGGCGGCGCATACCGCCGGAATAGCGCTTGGCCTGCCGGTCGGCCGCGGCCTCGAGTCCGAAGGCGGACAACAGCTCTCGGGCCCGATCGGCGGCGGCGCGGCGGCGGTGGCCGAGCAGCCTGCCCATCATGACCAGGTTCTCCATGCCGGTGAGATCCTCGTCCACCGAGGCGTACTGGCCGGTCAGGCTGATCCGGGCGCGCACCTCGTCGGTGTTGTCCACCAGGTCGTAGCCGAAGATGGTGGCCTGCCCCGCGGTCGGCCGGACCAGGGTCGCGAGCATGCGGATGGTGGTGGTCTTTCCCGCCCCGTTCGGGCCGAGGAATCCGTAGACCCCGCCCTCGGGGACGGTCAGGTCGACGCCGTCGACGGCGACGGTGTCGCCGAACTGCTTGCGCAGCCCTACGGCGTGAATGGCGTACTGGCCCATGGGTTTTCCCTTCGATTTCGGTCGGCGGAATCAGGACGCGACAGGTGAGCGGCGCAGGCGCAGCACCTCGTCCACGCCGAACACCCGCAGCAGCATCCGTTCGGACCTGGACTGGAACCGCGCGACCGAGGCGGCCGGGACGAGTTCGGGTTCGGTGACCCGGTAGGTGCCGCCCTCGTGCACCACCTCGGCGTTTCCGGCCGCACGCAGATTCGCGAGCCAGTCCGGGCTGGTGCCGTAGGGCAGGGAGACGACGAAGTCGTCACCGGCCTCGAGGATGCCGATCGGCGTTCGATAGGACTTGCCGCTCTTCCGGCCGGTGTGCCGGATCAGCGCGGCGGACGCACCCGGTTCCCCCGCGGTCCGCAGGACGCGCGGGTTGGTCACGCGGCGGTTGAAGCGGCGGACGGCCGCGACCGCGGGCCGGTAGCCCGAGCGCAGCGCCACCAGCACGAACAGCATCCAGAGCAGGCCCAGCCCCACCGGGGTGCCCACCACTACGGCGATCCAGATCCACATGGTCACATCCATTCTCTTACGTTGTAAGTCTTATATCGTAAGGCTGACATTACAACGTAAGGCTGTCAAGAGTGGGCAGCCTTACCGCGTACGGTAAATTGGGAATCGCTATGGCCACCGATCAACGCCCCCGGCTGAGCCGGGACCAGATACTCGACGCCGCCGTCGCCCGTGCCGACCGGGACGGCGTGGAGGCGGTCACCATGCGCAATGTCGCCACCGACCTCGGCGTCGAGGCGATGTCGCTCTACTACCACGTGGCGAACAAGGCCGAACTGCTCGACGGCATGGTCGAGGTGGTGCTGAACACCATCAACAAGGCCGTCGCCCACCTGGTCGCCGAATCCGCCGCCGACTGGAAACCCGTTCTGCGCGAACGCATCCTGATAGCCCGCCAGGTCCTGCTCCGCCATCCGTGGGCCCCCGGCGTTATCGGCACCCGCTCGATGATGACGCTCTCGGTCATCGACTACTTCGACGCCCTGGTCGGCATCCTGCGCACCGGCGGCTTCTCCTACGACCTCACCCACCACGCCATGCACGCCCTGGGCAGCCGCGCCCTCGGCTTCACCCAGGAACTCTTCGAACCCCCCACCGACCAAACCGACGACGAGGCCACCGCCACCCTGCAAGCCATGGCCGACCGCTTCCCCAATATCGCCGGCATGGTCACCGCCACCAGCCACGACCACGCCGAGCCCGGTCTCGGCTGGTGCGACGACCAGACCGAGTTCGAATTCGGCCTGGACCTCATCCTCGACGGCCTCGAACGCCTGCGCGGGGCTTTCTGACGTCGACCGCACCCTCCGACAGCGCCGCCACTCGCGATTAAATTTGAACGATGGTACAAATAGTACGTTGGTTCAACTAAGTCAGGGAGTGCGTATGCGTGCGGAATCACCGTCAGCCGCCGGATGGCGGCAGTGGGCCGGACTGGCCGTCTTGGCCCTGCCCACGGCACTGCTCGGGCTCGACGTGACGGCGCTCTACCTCGTCGTTCCCAGCCTGACCGCGGATCTGCGGCCGACCGCGACCGAGACGCTGTGGATCATGGACGCCTACGGCTTCCTCATCGCGGGCTTCCTGATCACCATGGGCACGCTGGGTGACCGCATCGGCCGCCGTCGCCTGCTGATGATCGGCATGGTCGCGTTCGCCGCGGCGTCGGTGTTCGCGGCGTTCGCGCCGAGCGCCCCCTGGCTGATCGTGGCGCGGGGCCTGCTCGGCGTGGCCGGTGCGACGCTGATGCCGTCCACCCTGTCCCTGATCAGCAATATGTTCACCGATGCGCGGCAGCGGGCGATGGCGATCGGCGTGTGGGCCACCATGTTCGCGCTCGGTATGGCGGCCGGACCGGTGGTCGGCGGTGTGCTGGTGGCGCACTTCTGGTGGGGTGCGGCGTTCTTGCTCGCGGTACCGGTCGGCGTGGTGGTGCTGGCCGCCGCACCGCTGCTGCTGCCCGAATTCCGTTCCGGCACCGGACGACTCGATCTGTGGAGTGTCGCGCTCTCGCTGCTCGCCCTGCTGCCGATCATCTACGCGATCAAACACGTTGCCGCACACGGCATCGACCTCCAGTCGGGGGCCGCCGCCCTGCTCGGTGCCGGTGCCGCCTTCGCATTCGTGCTGCGCCAGCTGCGCCTGCCCGAGCCGCTGCTCGACATCGGGCTCCTCCGCAGCCGCTCCTTCTCCGCCGCCCTGGCGGTGCTGTTCATCGGTCTCGTCGGCTTCGGCGGGGTGATGTACCTGGTCACGCAATACCTGCAACTCGTGGCGGGCCTCTCGCCGACGGCGGCCGGACTGTGGATGGGTCCACCGGCGCTGGCCATGCTGATCGGCGGCATCGGTGCGCCGCTGCTGGCCGGCCGGGTGCCGCCGGGCGTCGTCATGGCCGCCACCCTGGCGGTGTCGCTGATCGGCTACGGACTTCTCGCCCGCTCCGGGACCGACGGAAAACCGGCCGTGGTCATCGGATTCGCGTTCGTCTACCTCGCACTCGGCGTCATCCCGGCGCTCGGCACCGACATCGTCGTGGGCGCGGCACCGGCGACCAGGTCCGGTTCGGCCGCGGCGCTCTCGGAGACCGTCCAGGAGTTCGGCATCGCGGCCGGGGTGGCGCTGCTGGGCAGTCTCACCACGGCCGTCTACCGGAGTGCGGTCGAGACTCCTGCGGGCGTGTCCCGGCATACCGCCGAGTTGTACGGCGACAGCCTCGCGGGTGCCGACGCCGTGGCGGACCAGCTGCCCGCCGGGGCGCTCGAGCAGGCGCGCGCGGCGTTCACCAGCGGACTCGATATCACCGCGATCACCGCCGGAGCGGCCATAGCCGTCGCATCCATCGTCTGCTACCGGACGCTGCGCCACATCCGCCCGATCGGCTCGGCCGCCCCCGAACCGGAACCGCTAGCCTCGCAGCAGCGGCGGTGATCGGCGAGAGGGAGAACGGTGACTCATCCGGATACGGTCGACGGCCGCAAGGTGCGCGGTGAACGCCGCCGGGCCCAGATCATCGAGGCGACGCTGACCGTCGTCAACCGTGACGGCGCGGCCGGGGTGACCCACCGCACCGTCGCCAAGGAGGCAGGCATCACCACCAGCCTCACCCTCTACTACTTCGCCACCCTCGACGACCTGCTGGTCGCGGCCCTGACCAGCGTGACCGACGCCTACACCCACCGCATCCGCCAACTCGTCGCCACCGCCGCCGATCCCCTCGACGGCCTCGCCCGCATCATCGCCGAATCCGCGGGCCCCGGCCGCGAACGCGCCCTCGCCGAACGCGAACTCTCCACCCTGGCGGCCCGCCGCCCCGCCCTCCGCTCCGTGGCGCGCCGCTGGCGCGAAGGCGTCGCCGAACTCGCCCGAACCCGCACCACCGACCCCACCGTCATCGAATCCTTCGTCGCCCTGACCGACGGCCTGTGCACCTCGATCCTCCTCGACGACCACGACGCCGACCCGGAACACATCCACGCCCTGCTCACGCGAGCCCTTCCGCCGCGCGGGTGAGGCGAACCCGCGCGATCCCCGGCTACGTCACCCGGCATCCCGGACGATTGGTCGACACCGACCGACCCGAGAAGCGGTGCGACCAAAGGGGAACTGGTGGCGGACGCCACTCGGGCGATGCCGCCACCTATTCCCCCTGATCAACGGTCCAGGTCGGGTAGCGACCGGCGGACACGGGCCGACTCGCGGGTGAGGTGGTCGCGTTCGGGGAGGGTGGTCGCGGTGCGGGCGGCTTCGGCGTACAGGGTGGCGGCCTGTTCGAGGTCGCCTGCTCGTTCCAGGAGGTAGGCGCGGGCGGCGGTGTGGCGGGGGAGGTTCGGGTCGAGGTCGGACAGGGCGGCGAGTCCGGCTCGGGGGCCGTCGGCCTCGCCGACCGCTACCGCGCGGTTCAGCCGGACCACCGGGTTGTCGGTGAGCCGCAGCAGTTCGTCGTACCACTCCACGATCTGCACCCAGTCCGTTTCCGACGCGTCGGGGGCATCCGCGTGCAGGGCGGCGATCGCGGCTTGGGCCTGGTATTCGCCCAGTCGGTCGCGGGCCAGCGCGGCCTGCAGAATCGCCACTCCTTCGGCGATAAGTCCGGTGTCCCAACGGGATCGGTCCTGGCGGGCGAGGGGCACCAGGCGTCCGTCCGGATCGGTGCGGGATGGGCGGCGGGCGTGGTGCAGCAGCATCAGCGCGAGCAGCCCCGCGACCTCGGGCTCATCGGTGGTGGCGGCGAGCTGGCGGGTGAGGCGGATGGCCTCGGCCGTCAGGTCGACAGCACCGCTGTAGCCCTCGTTGAAGACGAGGTAGAGCACGCGCAGCACCGTCGTGAGATCGCCGGGCCGGTCCAGCGGCAGGCCCGCGATGCGGCGCTTGGCGCGGCTGATCCGTTGCGCCATGGTCGATTCCGGGACCAGATAGGCCGCGGCGATCTGCCTGGTGGTCAGGCCACCGACCGCGCGCAGGGTCAAGGCGACGGCCGACCCGGGTGACAGGCTGGGGTGCGCGCATAGGAAGTACAGCCACAGCGTGTCGTCCGCGGCGGGCACCGGACCCGGCGGAGGTTCGACTTCCACGGCGAATTCCCTGCCCCGGCGGGCTGTTTCGGCGCGGGTCACATCGAGGAACTTGTTCCATGCGGCGGTGATGAGCCACGCCTTGGCGTCGCGCGGTGGATCATCCGGCCACGTCTCCAGCGCCCGGATCAGCGCCTCCTGCACCGCGTCCTCGGCCGCGGCGAAGTCGGCTCCGCGGCGGACGAGGACGCCGATCACCGCGGGCACGAGGTCGCGCAGCAGCGCTTCGTTCACTCGGTCACCGTAGGCATTTCGGTGAAGAAGGGCCGCACCTCCAGCCACTCCTGGACCGGTTTGCCGCCCGCGCCCGGGGCGGCGGACAGTTCGGCGGCCAGCTCGAGCGCGCGCTCGTAGGTGTCCACGTCGATGATCATCCACCCGGCGATCAGATCCTTGGTCTCCGCGAACGGGCCGTCGGTGACCGGCGGACGGCCCTCGCCGTCGGAGCGGACGAAAGTGCCCTCCGGCGACAGCGCCTGACTGTCGACGTATTCGCCGGACGCCTCGAGTCGCGCGGCGAAGTCCTCCATGTACCGCACGTGGGCGGTCACCTCCTCGGGCGCCCATCGGTCCATCGGCACGTCGTTGACCGGCGCGGGCGCACCTCGGTAGTGCTTGAGCAGCAGGTATTTGGCCATGATGTTCTCCCTCGTTCGCTCCGGCCCATTCTGGCCGCGATGATCGGTTCAGACAGCCTGACGCTCGGCGCGCTGCCGGATGAGTTCCTCGACAGCGGTGGGCAGCGTGGTGTCGAAGTCGATGAGCTTCACCCAGGTCGGAGTGATCGCGATCCGCACCATGCCGTCGTAGAGCGACCGCACCTCGGCCTCCCACTCGACGCGCTGCTCCGGAGTCATTTCGTAGCTGCCGTTCATCCGCAGGTACTCCTCCGGAATCCCGTCCACCACCTCCATCTCCGCCCGCCCGCGGATGAGCAGGATCTTCGGCGGGTGCACCTCGGTATCGATGGTCAGCGCGACCTCGGGATTGTGCCGCAGCGAGGGCAGCTTCGGAGCGTTCTTCGTGGTGCAGACAATGATCTCCGAACCGTTCCAGGTGAACGAGATGGGGATATTGCGCGGTGTGCCGTCCTTGGCGACATAGGCCATGCGCAGCAGGTCACGCTGCAACAGTTCCTGGCTGATCGGACGGTTCAGGACGGCGGTGATCTCGTTCGGTCGCATGACGGTCGCTCCTTCTCGGTTGTCGAGGCCGTTTCGGCTGCTCGTACCCCTGGGACGGAGCCGCGCGACAGTTCTCGACATCCACGGCGACAGAATTTCAAAGATTTTTCCAGCTGTCGCCGACCACCGATCGGATCAGCGTGATCGACGCCGGTAGGTCGACAGCCTCAGTTCAGCCCCGCGTAGCTGTGCAGGCCGCTCACCACGATGTTGATGATGAACAGGTTGAACAGCATGGCGGTGAAGCCGGCGATGTTGATCCAGGCGGCCTTGGTGTCGCGCCAGCCGGAGGTGGCGCGGGCGTGGAGGTAGGCGGCGTAGACGACCCAGGTGATGAAGGAGACGGTTTCCTTGGGGTCCCAGCCCCAGAAGCGGCCCCAGGCGGCTTCGGCCCAGATGGCGCCGAGGATGACGCCGGTGCCGAAGAGGGGGAAGGCGACGATGGTGGTCTTGTAGGCGAGGCGGTCGAGGGTGCGGGCGTCGGGGAGGCGGCGGGCCAGGGAGCCGAGCAGGTTGTCGGATTCCTGGCCGTCGGGCTGGCGCATGCGGAAAAGGAACAGCAGGCTGGCGACGCCGGAGAGCAGGAAGATGCCGGAGCCGACGCTCACGATGGTGACGTGGATGGGCAGCCAGAAGGATTTGAGGGCCGGGACCACGGGGGCCGCTTCGGCGTAGAGCACATTGCCCGCCAGGTACATGAGGACCAGGACCGGCACGATCAGGAACACCCACATGGCGCGGAAACGCCGGTCGGACATGAAGACCAGGCCCGTCACCATGGCGGCGGCGCAGGCCATGGTGATGAACTCGTACATATTGCCGAGCGGGAAGCGGTGCACCGCGAACCCGCGCAGCACGATCGAGGCCAGATGCAGGCCGATCGCCACGAACAGCACCGCGAAAGCCATATTGCCGAAGCGTTCGGCCAGCGTGGGAGCGGGCTTCTCGGCGAGCTTGCCGGGCACGCCCATCGCGGGCGCCTCACCGGAACCGGAACCGCCGACCGTGACCAGTTCGCGTTCGGCCGTGAGCTGCTTGCGGGCCGAGGCGTACTGCACGATCAGCATCGCCAGCACCAGCAGGTAGACCACGAACGCCGATTTGAAGGCGAGATTGCTGTATCCGGCGAGGGTTTCGTCGATCGGCATAGTCATTCTCCCGTGCTGTGGTCCAGCAGCCGTGTGCGTAGGCGGTCGAATTCGCCGCCCCAACCCGCCTGGTCGGTGCGGGCCAGTCCGCCCATTTCTACTACGGTACGTCGTTTGTCATCGGCACCCGCGTCGGGGTACACCCGCAGCCAGATCCGGCGGCGCTTCACCAGCAGCGACACCAGCAGACCCGCCATCATCACGATGGAGCTGCCCAGCACCCACCCCTGCGCCGGATCGTGCGAGACCTGCAGGTTCACGAACTCTTCCGCGCCGTCGAAGGTCACCGTGGTGCCGTCCGCGAGCGTCGCCGACTCACCGGGCGACAGATTGACCCGCTGCTCCTTGTTCAGCCGCCCCTGCTTGATCATCTCCGGATCCAGCGTGAACAGGGACTGGGCGCGGCCGGTGTCCAGACCGGTCTCGCCGCGATAGATGTCCACCGCCACCATGGGGTTGGTCATGGCCGGATAGCTGGAGGTGAGCAACGTACCGTGCAGCAGGCCGGTGGGCGCGAACAGGCCCTGGATGGCGATCTGGTTCTTGCGCCGCTCCGCCTCGTCGGGATACATGCCCCCGGGCGGATCGATGCGCAGCACGCCGCTGGACAGGAACGTCGTCGCGTCGTCCGGCCGCCACTGGATGGCCTCGGTGCGGGTCTGCCCGTCCGGGAAGGTGACCGTGAACTTCGGCGCGAAACCGTGGCCCTGCAGGTAGATCCGGTCACCGGCCACACGCAGCGGGTGGTTCACCTTCAGCGTGGTGTCACGCCAGGTGTCGGCACTCAGATCCGAGCCCGCCTGGTAGGAGATGTCGGAGGTGAACATCTCCGCCTGGCCGTTGGGCAGATAGTCGGCCTTGAAGTTCTTCACCCGCACGCACAGCGGCGTCAGGCCGGTGCCGTCGATGACATTGCCCGCCCGGAAGGAGTCGAACACCGCCGGGGAGGTGGTGCAGAACCCGGGCCCGTTGTTCGCGATGACGATGACATTGCCCTCGTAGCCGAACAGCTTGCCGATGGCGATGGCCGCCAGCAGCGCCACCAGGGCGAGGTGGAAGGCGAGGTTGCCGAGTTCGCGGGTGTAGCCCTTCTCCGCCGAGACCGTGATCTCACCCTCGCGGCTGCCGGATCGAACCGCCGTGCGCCAGCCGCGCAGTTCCCGGCGGGCGTGCTCCACGACCTGCTCCGGCGTGGCGGTCTCGTCGCCCTCGTAGTGGTAGGGCAGCCGGGACAGATTGCGCGGCACCTTGACCGGCTCGGTGCGCAGCGCCCGGTAGTGGTCCCAGCAGCGCGGCAGGATGCAGCCCACCAGCGAGATGAACAGCAGCACGTAGACGGCCGTGAACCAGAAGCTGCCGAACACGTCGAACAGTTCCAGCCGATCCATCCACGGCCCCAGCGTCGGCCGGTCCGCGATGTACTGGTCCACCTTCTGCGCATTCAGGCTGCGCTGCGGCAGCAGCGCGCCCGGAATCGCGGCCAGCGCCAGCAGGAACAGCAGCATGAGCGCGGTGCGCATGCTGGTGAGCCCGCGCCAGGTATTGCGCAGGGTGGCCAGCACCCGCCCCGGCAGCGACTGTCGCGGCGGGCCGGAAGGTGCGGGAGCGGTGGGGGTTTCGGTCGCAGTCATCAGATCGGGAGGGTCACATTCGAGACGAAGGCGTCGCGGACCCAGGAGACGAACTGATCCCAGGCCCCGGTCACGAGGGCGATGCCGACGGCCACCAGCAGCAGCCCGCCGATCACCTGAATGGTGCGCGAATTGCGGCGCAGCCAGCCGACACCGCGCAGCGCGGTCGCCGAGCCGAACGCCAGGATCACGAAGGGCAGGCCCAGCCCCAGGCAGTAGGCCACGATGAGGGCGACGCCACGCGCGGCGGTGGTGCCGTCGGTGCCCGCGGAGACGGCCATGACGCCGGACAGGGTCGGGCCCAGGCAGGGCGTCCAGCCCAGCGCGAACACCGCGCCGAGCAGGGGCGCGCCGACAATGCCGCTGAGGCGGCGCGGCTCCATGCGAGTGTCCTTCTGCAGGGCCGGAATCAGGCCGATGAAGGCCAGGCCCATGACGATGGTGACCACACCGCCGACCCGTTGCAGCAGTTCACGATTGACGTTCAGCGCCTGGATCGCGCCGAAGACGGTGGCCGTGGCCAGCACGAACACCGCCGTGAAGCCGGCGACGAAGAGCCCGGCCGCACCCGCGACCCGCAGGCGCGCACGGTTTTTCGCGGTTTTCTCGGCCAGTGCCGTCGAACCGCCCTGCGTCGCTTCCCGTTTCGCCGACTCGACGGTCACCGGCGGCGCTTCCGCGCCGACCAGGCCCGCGAGATACGACAGGTAACCGGGCACCAGCGGCACCACGCACGGCGAGGCGAACGACACCAGCCCCGCGAGCACACACGCTCCCAGCGCCAGCAGCAGCGGCCCGGAAGACGCCGTCTGCTGGAAGGATTCACCGACCCCGGCCAGTACCGTCACGTTCACGACGGGTCCTCGGCGGCGATGCGCTCGACGGCCGGCTGGAGGTCCTCGGCGAGCAGGGATCGCAGGAAGACCGCGGCCACGCGATGCTGCCGGTCCAGGATGAGCGTGGTCGGGATGACGCTGGTGGGGAATTTGCCGCCGAGCGCGAGCAGGGTGCGCATGGAGGGGTCGTAGATCGACGGGTAGCCGACGTTGTAGTCGGTGACGAAATCCCGCGCCTTGTCCTGCTGGTTGTCCCGCACATTGATGCCGAGGAAGGCGACGCCGGAATCCCTGGTGGCCTCGTAGACCTGTTCCAGCGCGGGGGCCTCGGCGCGGCACGGGCCGCACCACTGGCCCCAGAGATTGATGACCACGACCTGATTCGGGAAATCGCTCACCGAGGTGGTCTTGCCGTCGGTCATGAGGTCCGGCCCGGACAGCGGGCCGATGGTGCCGCGACTCGACGGCGGATCGTAGAAGATGTCGGTCTCGCCGCCCGGTGAGACGAAATCGAAGGTGCCGCCCTGAGCCACCGCGTCCTTGCCCGCCGTCGAGCAGCCCGCGAGCGCGGCGACCAGGCACACGCTCGCCAGCAGGATCGACAGCACGCGCCGGGGCGCGGCGGGGGCCGCGATGCGCCGGAGCGGTCCGCCCGAGCCGACGGCGCGGCTCCCGCGGCGTCCCCCCGGCACGGACGGTGGCCCCGCGTTCGTACGCGGGGCCTGCTCTCGGCGCTGACCGGTCATGCCCCGGTCACCGTCGGATCGGTGGCCCCGGCGGGCTCGGAGTAGACGATGTCGATGAGGGTGTCGCCCTGGTAGACCAGGGAGGTGAGCGACGCGAGCGAGCACTGGCGGCGGCGCGGGTCGTGCCACAGGCGCTGGCCCTGCAGGAAGCGGCGCAGCGTCCACACCGGGAGCTGATGCGAGACCAGCACCGCCTCGCGGCCCGCCGCCTCGACCCTGGCCTTGTTGACCGCGGCCAGCATGCGGTGCGCGATCTGGAGGTACGGCTCGCCCCAGGACGGGGTGAACGGGTCGCGCAGCTTCAGCCAGTGCCGGGGCTTGCGCAGCGCGCCGTCGCGGGCGGCGACGCGCAGGCCCTCGAAGGTGTTCCCGGCCTCGATCAGGTTGTCGTCGGTGCGGATGAGCAGCCCGTGCTGGGTGGCGATGGGGTCCGCGGTCTCCTGCGCCCGCTGCAGCGGCGAGGCCACCACCAGCGCGATGTCGTGGTCGCGCAGCGAACGCGCCACGGCCTGCGCCTGCGCCTGGCCCGCCACCGAGAGTCCGAAGCCGGACAGGCGGCCGTACAGGATGCCCTTGGGGTTGTGCACCTCCCCGTGCCGCAGCACGTGCACGATGGTCTCGACGTCGCTGGCCACCTCGCCCGGCAGCACGATATCGCCTGTGGCAGAGAGGTGGTCGCCGTCCGGCGCTCCGGCGGACGCGGCGCTGTCGGCGTCCGCCGCCGATACCGGCTCGCCTCGGGAATCCGTGGCATCCGAGGGAACCGACGCGGTGATCGCGGCGTCCGGTTCGGCAACGCCCACCTCGGCTGCCGGGGATTCGGTGGGTGCGTCCGCCGAAACGCTGTCGGGCGAAACGGCCGAACTCGCGGCGTGCGCTACCACGACGTCGATCGGATCGGCGGCCGCGGTGGACTCGCGCGCATCGGCGGCGGGCGAGTCGACCAGCCGCGAATCATCCGCGCGCACAGCGGTTTCCGCAGCGGCCGAGGCTGCCGCGCCGATGCCTGCGGAATCCGGGCCTGCCGCCGGTGCGCTTGTGCCGGAGGCGGTTTCGTCACCCCCGCCCGCCTGGCTCGGCTCGGCGACATCCCGCTCGGCCTGGCGCAGGGAGTTCAGCAGGCGGGCGGCGTCGGCGGTGGAGACGGGCTGGGTCGAGGGGGCCGGCAGACCGGTGTCGGGGTGGTCGGAGCTCACGCGGATCCTTCGGGGGTGGCGGCGGCCGCGGCGGAGGCGGCCGCGGGCAGGGCGGCGGCGATACGGTCGAATGCGTCCTCGTCGAGCGCCGCGGAGACGAACCATGCCTCGAACGCGCTCGGCGGCGCGTACACGCCGTGGTCGAGCAGCGCGTGGAAGAACGCCGGGAAGCGCCAGGTGTCGCTGGCCTTGGCGGCGGCGTAGTCGGTGACCGGGGTGTCGGCGAAGAACACGCTCACCATATTGCCCGCGAATTGCACCCGATGACCGACACCGGCGGCGGTGAGTGCCTCGGTAAGCAGTCCGCCGAGGCGTTGCGCGTTCTTGTCCAGCGTGGCGTACACCGAGTCGTCGGCGGCGCGCAGCGTGGCCAGACCGGCGGCGACCGCGACCGGATTCCCGGACAGCGTGCCCGCCTGGTACACCGGGCCCAGCGGCGCGAGGTGGTTCATGATCTCGGCGCGCCCGCCGAAGGCCGCGGCGGGCAGCCCCCCGCTCATCACCTTGCCGAAGGTGTAGAGGTCACCGGCGACGCCGTCGATGCCGTACCAGCCGGAGTGGCTCACCCGGAAGCCGGTCATGACCTCGTCCATGACGAGCAGCGCGCCGTGCTCGGCGGTGAGCCGCCGCAGTCCGGCGTTGAAGCCGGGCAGCGGTGCGACCGCGCCCATATTGCCCGCGGCGGCCTCGGTGATGACGCACGCGATCTGCCCCGGATGGGCGGCGAAGGCGGCGGCCACGGCGTCCAGGTCGTTGTAGGGCAGCACGATGGTGTCGGCGGCCTGCGCCCCGGTGACGCCCGGCGAGGTGGGCAGGCCCAGGGTGGCGACGCCCGAACCGGCGTCGGCCAGCAGCGCGTCCACGTGTCCGTGGTAGCAGCCGGAGAACTTGATGATCTTGGAGCGCCCGGTGAAACCGCGGGCCAGCCGCACCGCGCTCATGGTCGCCTCGGTGCCGGAGTTCACCAGTCGCACCCGTTCCGCCGGGGCGACCCGCGCCGCGATGGCCTCGGCCAGTTCGATTTCGGCCTCGGTGGGCGCGCCGAACGACAGGCCACCGGCGGCGGCGCGCTGCACGGCCTCGACCACGGCCGGGTGCGCGTGTCCCAGGATCATCGGCCCCCACGAGCACACCAGATCCACGTAGTCGTTGCCGTCGGCGTCGGTCAGCGTGCAGCCGCGTGCGGAGGCGATGAAGCGTGGTGTCCCACCGACGGATTTGAAGGCTCGCACCGGCGAGTTCACGCCACCCGGGATCACGTCGGCGGCGCGTGCGAAGAGTTGGGCGGAGACCGGCACCGATGCCTGGCTCAGACGCGGAGAAGAACTCACGGCTTCCAGTGTCGCAGCCGCCCGATCCACCGTCGACGACAGGGTGTAGTGGGGTGGTCCAACGCACACGGCGCGTCAATCATTCGCTGCATAGTTGCTGGTGCGTAATCTCGAGCACCAGGGCATTTTCGGACCACAGGAGGAAAAGTTCATGCGGATCGCACTCTTCGGCGCGGGACTGTTCGCCGCCGTGGCGGGACTGACGCTCGGGGCGGGACAAGCCAGCGCGGGAGTGCCGATCGTCCAACCGGATCAGGGACGGATCGGAATGCACCTCTCACACGAGGAGACCGCGATGGCGGCGTCCGGACCGCTGCCGGCCGTGGTCAGCATGTTCGTGCCGCTGAACCGGATGGGGGCGGGGCTGCATCCGGAGACTCGGATCTACCGGGACGACAACGGCGGCGTGCACGCCTCACTGCGGCAGGTGCTGATGGAGGCGGCGCAGCATCCCGACGGCTCGGTCGTGGTGTTCCTGAACGCGCCCGGCACCCGCGGCGGGCGGGTGCTGGACGTGTATCAGAATTGGACGCGATAGGTCGTCAGGACAGCGGCAGACCCAGGCAGAACGCCGCCCACCCGGTGCTGAGCAGGCAGTTCAGCTGCACCGGTAGCAAATCCAGCCAGGAGAACACGGGTATGAGCGTCATACTCGGAGATTGTCCGCCAGACGGGCGTTCAATCGGCGCGATGGCGCGTCAGTGTCCGGCGGTTGTCCGGCGCGTGCGCACCACGGCGTCCCGGCGCGTGCGCGCCACGGCGTCCCGGCGCGTGCGCGCCACGATGTCCCGGCGCGTGCGCGCCACGATGTCGATGAGCAGCAACCCGCCGACCGCCACGGCCACCGCGGCCAGCAGCAACCACGGGCCCGCGTAGCGCATCGCCTCGAAGCCCGGTATATCGCCATTGGGCGCGTACCAGCTGGTCTGAACACCTCGCCGCCAACTCCACACCGCCGCCACCCCGCACAGCGGCACCAGAAGAAATTCGGCGAGCACGGCACGCCACCGCATCAGCGCGCCCCCTTCTCCTCGTCCCGTTCCTCGATATCCGGCAGCCGTTCCAGCGCGGCGGTGAGCTCGGCGCGCAGCGTGCGGTGATCGCGCGCCCACGCCTGCACCAGACCGCCGTCGCGCAACTTCAGTCTGATCCCGCCGCGTCGCCGCGGCACCCCGGTGAGTTCGCCCAGTGCCCTGGCCGACTGCCAGTCCTCATCATCCCAGGACTCCTCGTCGAACTCCGGCAGCACGGCCGCGATATTCCGCAGCGGCAGCAGTTCGGTGCCCTGGCGCAGGTGGGTGTCGGTGAGCTCGACACTGATGTGCCGTCGTCCGGCGACCACCTGCAACCAGACGAATCCGCCGAGCAGCGCCGCGCAGAACGCCAGCCCGAACCAGTGGATCGCGCCGCCGCGCACCACTTCCAGCACCAGAATGAGACCGCAGAGGGCGGGACCGTAGGCGATGGTCCGCCAGCGCGCACCCGGCTCGGCGAACAGCACCGGAGGCGCGGGGGCCGCTGGCGCGTCGGTCATAGGCCCGGCGTCTCGGTCATGGGGGTCAGCCGACGAGCCCCGGAATCAACAGCACGGCGAGGGTGAGCAGTCCGAACAGAATCAACAGACTCAGCACCAGCAGATCTCGCCGAAGGCTGTGCGGCTGCTGAATCACCACTCGCATCATTGCCTCCGAACCACCGGAGCCGAGCGCACCATTGCCCAACGGATGATGCCCGACTTCCGGTTCCCAATTTCCCTGTGACTGTCCTCACCATACCGCGCCTACCGGCTGGTACAAACTCCGGTGCGCTCACCGCGGCCCGGGACGGAAGTACGCGTCGGATTCCGCGCGGTAGCAGAGGAATACGGCCCCGGCGGCCAGCACCGCCTGCACGATGGACGCGCCGCCGGCCACCAGACCCGCGATGCCGCCCGTGCCCGGCCCGAACAGCGCACCAAGTCCGCCCACCACCAGGAAGACGCCGAGCACCATGAGAACCGTTCGAGCCCAAGACTTTCCGCGCCCCAGCTGATACACCACCGCCGCGCCCGCGCCCAGCAGCGCCAGCCACAGCACGGCCATGATGACCAGCACCACCATCACCATGAGTTCGACCTGCGCCAGGGTGGCCGTCGGCTGATCGGCCCGCACCTGATCGAAGAACTCCTCGGCCAGTTCTCTGCGCTGCCCGAACTGTGTGAGCACGGTGGCGATCACCTGCACCACGCCAACGGCCAGCGCGGCCCACCAGAGCTGGGTGGCGGTGCGGACATCCTCGGGGACGGGCCGCGGGCCCGTCGATGGAGCGATTCGATTCACGACAACCAGTGCGCGGCCTCGGTCGCCCAGTAGGTGAGCACGATATCCGCGCCCGCCCGCCGAATTCCGGTGAGCGACTCCACAATCGCGCCGCGCCGGTCGATCCAGCCGTTCTGCGCGGCGGCGGTGATCATGGCGTACTCACCGGAGATCTGGTACGCGGCCACCGGCACCGTGGACCGGTCGGCGACCTCGCGCAGGATGTCCAGATACGACATGGCGGGTTTCACCATGACGATGTCCGCGCCCTCGGCCAGATCCAGATCCAGTTCGCGAACGGCCTCGCGGCGGTTGGCCGGATCCTGCTGATAGGTGCGGCGGTCGCCCTGCAACGACGAACCGACCGCCTCGCGGAACGGGCCGTAGAAGGCCGAGGCGTACTTGGCGGCGTAGGCCAGGATGCCGGTGTCGATATGTCCGGCCGCGTCCAGCCCGGCGCGGACGGCGGCCACCTGGCCGTCCATCATGCCGCTGGTGCCGAGCAGGTCGGCCCCGGTCTCGGCTTGCGCCAGCGCCATGTCGATATAGCGGTCCAGGGTGGCGTCGTTGTCGACCGCGCCGTCGGGGCTCAGCACACCGCAGTGGCCGTGGTCGGTGAACTCGTCCAGGCAGGTGTCGGCCATGACCACGGTGGAGCCGCCGACCTCCTGCACCAGCGCCCGCAGGCCGCGGTTGAGAATGCCGTCGGGGTCGCTGGCCCCGCTCCCGGCCGCGTCCTTGTCCTCCGGCTTCGGCACGCCGAAGAGCATCAGCCCACCAACGCCCGCGGTGACCGCCTCGACGGCCGCCTTGCGCAGCGAATCCATGGAGTGCTGGTACACGCCCGGCATGGAGGAGATTTCGCGGGGCTCGTCGATCCCGTCGGCGACGAACATGGGCAGAACCAAATGCCGTGGCTCGACGGTGGTTTCGGCGACGAGCCGACGCAGTGCAGGTGTACGGCGCAACCGCCGTGGGCGGTCCAATCCGGTCATAGGGCGATGATATGCCCCCGGCGTGAACGCGGCGCGGGACGGTCCACCCCCGTCCGGGAAATGCGTTCGACCTGCGAATACTCTCGACCGATGCGCGCTCCGCCGAACAGTGCGTGCCGATGGTGCCGTAAGGTGCACAGCGCGGTGTCGGTGGCTGGCGCGAGGTGGGAATGGAAGCGAATCGGGAATCGGCGACAGTCGACGCGGAGCTCGCCGACCTACTCGGGGAACTGCTGCCCACGATGTTTCGGACTCGGCTGGCACCTGCGACGCTTCGGGCTCCGCTACCACCTGCGACGCTGCGGGCTCGACTGCCACCCGCGACGCTTCAGGCTCGGCTGCCGTCCGCGATGCTTCGGGCTCGGTTGCCGTCCAGGATGTTTCAGCACTCAGGTACACGACCCGCACGCCCTCGGCGCGCAGGCGCGGCACCACGCCCGCGCGCACCAGGGACGACTTCCCGATTCCGGAGCGGCCGACGACCGCCACCACGGACAGCTCACCCAGCGCCGCCACCACGCGGTCGATATCCGGACCGCGCCCGTAGTAGAGGTGGGAGTCGTTCTCCCCGAACGGTTCCAGGCCGCGATACGGGTTCGGCAGCGAATCCGGGTCGAGGCCGAGCACCTCGTTCACCGGGATCATGAACGCGGTGCGGGTCAGGCGGCGACGGTCGGCGGCCACGGCCATCCCCACCACGGCCGCACTGCCCGCGTCCCAGACGGGCGCGCCGCTGAAGCCGCCGGTGAGCGGTTGGCCGCCGTCGGCGGCGTGCAGTTGACAGCTTGGCAGGCCACGCTAGAGTTCGCGACCCGGGTGCACCCGCTCAACCCACTGTGAGCAGCGGATTTTGTCGGAGGCAGCGGGTAGAATCGAATACATGTTCGAGGGATCGCATCGGGCGGCCCCGATCGCGACGAGAGGATCGACCGTGCTCGCTGCCATCGCCACCCTGCCCACCGCAACCGTCCCGAAGAAGGGGGACTCCATCGCCGAGGCTTGGCGTCCGCTGGTCAAGCAGCCGCTACCCGCCGGACGGCCCCGCTCCTGGTACATCGCCCACAACCGCCGACTCAAGGCCATGCGCCTGGCCATCGCCCTGCTCGACGCGGGTGCGTTCGCCCCGGACCAGGTCACCGACGAGAAGATCCACCACACCGCCGAGGTGATCGGCGTCCATCCGCCCTCCCCCACCACCTGCCGCATGGTCCGCCGCCTCATGCAAGCCCGCCGCTGAACCACGACGGCGGTGGGCGGCGCTGGCCATGGGGGTGCGCCGCCCACCGCCGACGCCGGCCGGTATCCCGCACCGCGCCATTCCGGTGCGGGATACCGGCACACCCCACACCGAATCCGATCCGGCGTGGACCCGGCCCGAGTTCGAACGATCTGCGCCAACACGTTCGAGCGATCTGCGCCGAGGCGTGGGGCGACAGGCGGCACACGGCTGGTCGCCCGCGGCCCAGCGGTCCGCGGCTGGCCGCCCGCGGCCCAGCGGTTCGCGGCTGGCCGCCCGGCCCAGCGGTTGCGGCGGAGCGGCACCTGCCCTAGGAGTGGAGAGGGCCGCGATGAACTGCGGCGGTCGGATTCGGTCGAACCGAGTCGGCCGACGCGGCCCGGGCACGGCCTCGGAGAGAGATGAGGACTCCGGGGTCACCGGGGAAGGCAACGGGCCCCGCACGTTTCGAGTGCGGGGCCCGTTGGCGTCGAAGTTCGCGGCCGGTTACCGGCTGCTGCGGCGGCTCTTCTTCCGCGGCGGCGGGAGCAGACCTTCCGCGCGCAGGTGCGCGGCATGCTCGGCGAGCGCCTCGACGAGCGGTCCGACCTGCGCCACATCCGGCTGCACATCCACGCGCAGACCGAATTCGATGGCCGTCTCGGCGGTCTTGGGGCCGATGCAGGCGACGATGGTGCGCGCGTGCGGCTTACCCGCGATGCCGACCAGGTTCCGCACGGTGGAGGACGAGGTGAACAGCACCGCGTCGAAACCGCCGGTCTTGATCATCTCGCGGGTCTCCGCGGGCGGCGGCGAGGCGCGCACGGTGCGGTAGGCCGTCACATCGTCGATCTCCCAGCCACGGTCGCGCAGCCCCTCGGCGAGGGTCTCGGTGGCGATATCCGCGCGCGGCAGCAGCACCCGGTTGACCGGATCGAAAACGTCGTCGTAGGGCGGGAAGTCGGCCAGCAGGCCCTCGGAGGACTGCTCCCCCGACGGCACCAGCTCGGGGTTGATGCCGAACGAGCGCACCTTCTCCGCGGTGGCCTCGCCCACGCAGGCGATCTTCACACCGGAGAACGCGCGGGCATCGAGCCCGAACTCGCCGAACTTCTCCCACACCGCGCGCACGGCATTGGTGGAGGTGAACACCACCCACTGGTAGCGGCCGTCCACCAGGCCCTTCACCGCGCGCTCCATCTGCGCGGGCGAGCGCGGCGGCTCCACCGCGATGGTGGGAACCTCCATCGGAATGGCCCCGTGCATGACGAGCTTCTCGCTCATCTCACCGGCCTGTTCCTTGGTGCGCGGCACCAGCACGGTCCAGCCGTACAGCGCCCGCGACTCCCACCACGACATCTTGGAGCGCTTCTCGACCTCCTTGCCGACCGTCACCACGAGCGGGCCGACCAGTTCGGACGCGGCGTTGTTGAGCGTCGCCAGCGTGGCCTCGATGGTGCGCTGCTGCCGGGTGGTGCCGCGCACGGTCACCGCCACCGGGGTCTGCGGCGCGAGCCCGTGCTCCACCAGCGCGCTCGCGGTCTCGGCCAGATGCCCGGAGGTGGCGTGCAGCACCAGCGGACCCGGCGCGGCCGCGACGGCCGCCCAGTCCACCTCGCCGCGCACATCCACCTCGGTGTGGCTGGAGCCCAGGGCGATACCCGCGTACGCGGGCACCGTCGCACCGGACGGCAGCCCGGGCAGCACCTCGAACACCATGTGCGAGCGGGTGACCGAATTGACCTCCTGGATCACCGAATCGGTGGTCAGCGGGTCACCGGAGACCAGGCGCACCACATCGTGCCCGGCCCGCGCCTCGGAGATGAGAGTCTTGGCCACCTCGCTCGGATCGCCGAGCGCCGGGCGCACATCGACGGGACGCTCCCCGTCGGGGCCCGCCTCGACCGCGGTGCCGATCAGCGCCAGCACGCCCTTGTCGACATCGGGATCGGTGAACGCCAGCGTCGCCCGCCCGAGCACCTCGCGGGCCCGGACGGTGAGCAGCGCCGGATCACCCGGACCGGATCCCACGAATAGGATCCGCCCGGGGTGCTTCTTGGCGGCCCGGCTCATGCCCGCACCTCGCCGGCGCTCGATACGGTCACGGCCGACGGCCCTGTGCTCATGATTCCTTCGCTGCGCTCAGTCATGGGTTGTTCTCCATCGGGCTGGGATTGCTGTCAACGGCAGCGCCTACCGGGGGGGCGCTGAGCAGGTCGCGCGCCCCCAGCTCCAAGAGCTCACGCGCCAATGAACGGCCCAGCTCAGCGGCATTCGCGAGCGAGCCGACCACAGACGCCCGGATCACGTCCGAGCCGTCGATCGCCGCCGCGCCACCGCGCAGCGACAACTCCTCCACCACCCGGCCGTCGTCGTCGAGCGATTCGACGACCTCGGCCAGCGCACCCACCGGAGCGGTGCAACCGGCCTCGAGTTCGGCCAGCAGCGCACGCTCGGCGGCCACCGCGGCACGGGTGCCCGGGTCGTCGAGCGCGGACAGGATGGTCGCGAGTTCGGTGTCCTCGGCGCGACACTCGACCGCCAGCGCACCCTGTGCGGGGGCGGGCAGCATCTGCACCGGTTCCAAGCTTTCGGTGATGACGTCGGTGCGGCCGATGCGGACCAGTCCGGCCCGCGCCACCACCACGGCATCGAGTTCGCCCTCGGCCACCTTGCGCATGCGGGTGTCGAGGTTGCCGCGCAGCGGCACCACCTCGAGACCCAAGCCGAGCGCGCGCAGCTGGGCGGCGCGGCGCGGCGCGGAGGTGCCGATGACCGAACCGGCGGGCAGCTCACCGAGGACCAGGCCGTCGCGCGCCACCAGGGCGTCGCGCGGATCCTCGCGCGGCGGCACGGCCGCGATGGTGAAGCGCTCGTCCGGCGCGGTCGGCAGGTCCTTGTAGGAGTGCACCGCGATATCGACGGTCTGCGCGGCCAATTCCTCGCGCAGGGCGGCGGTGAACACGCCGACGCCGATCTTCTCGACCGGGTCCGACGACTTGTCGCCCGCGGTCTTCACGATCACGAGTTCGGCGTGCTGGCCCGCCGCGATCAGGGCGTCGCGCACGGTGCCCGCCTGGGTCAGCGCCAGCAGGCTGCCGCGGGTACCGATGCGCCACGGTGATTCGACCGTGCCGCGCGCCCTCGTGTCCTGATCTCCGTGCACCATCGCTCCGGTCATGAGTTGGGCCCCTGTTCGTCCCCGAGATGTGCGGCGGTGAAATCGTCGGCGAGCTCCCCGAGCGCCGCGATCTCCATGGGTGCGGCGACCGCTTGTGCCGCACCTGGTTTCAGTTCGAACAGCTCACGCAGCGCTTCGGCGTAGCTGTCGCCTCCCGGTGTGGAGGCCAGCTGCTTGACCCGCACCGTCGGTGCGTGCAGCAGTTTGTCGACGACGCGGCGCACGGTGCGCGCCACCTCCTCGCGGTCGTCGGCGGCCAGGCTCGGCAGCCGCGAATCCAGGCGCAGCAGTTCGGCTTCGACCACCTCGGCCGCACGCTGGCGCAGCGCGGCCACGGTCGGGGTGACCTCGGCCATGCGCTGTCCGGCGAGGTATTTGGCGAGCTCGTCGGCGACGATTCCGCGCGCTGCGACGGTGTCGGCGGCAGCGGCCCCGGCCGACGGGTCGCGCTGCAGCGTCTCCATGTCGATGACGGTCACGCCGGGCAGTCCGGCCACGGCGTGCTCCACATCGCGCGGCAGGCCCAGATCGCAGATCACCAGGTGCTGGTGCGGGCGACCGGCCAGGGCGCGGTGCACGTCGGCGAGGGTCACCACCGCGCCGACCGCGCCGGTACAGGTGACCACCACGTCGGCCGCCGCCATGGCCTCGACCATGCGCGACATCTCCATGGCATCGGCCGTGACGCCGTGCATATCGGTGGCGGTGCGCGCCAGGCGCTGCGCCCGCTCCAGGGTCCGGTTCACCACGATGACGCGCCCGACCCCGGCCCGCGCCAGCTGCGCCACCGCGAGTCCGCCCATGGCGCCCGCGCCGAGCACCAGCGCGGTGCGGCCGATGAGCGCCGAATCGTACGGCGTCACAGCGGTTTCGCTGACGCTGGCGGCGGCCTCGCGGCTCATCTCCGCCGCGCCGAGCACCATGCGGGCCCGATCCAGCGCCACCGACACCACCGACGCGCCCGCCCGGTCGATACCGGTTTCGGAGTGCACCCGCTTGCCCACCCGCAGCGCGTGCTGCGCCAGCTCGTGCAGGGTGCGCCCGGCGGCCTGCTGCGCGTCGGAGGCGGCGTAGGCGGCGCGGATCTGGCTGAGCACCTGCTGTTCGCCGACCACCATGGAGTCCAGGCCGGAGGCGACGGCGAACAGATGCTCGGCGGCGGCCTCGGCGTAGCGCACGTAGGCGTGCTTGGTGAGTTCGGGCAGCGGTAGCCCGGAGTGCTTGGTGAGCATGTCGCTGATCTCGCCGAGCCCGCCGTGGAAGGCGTCGACCACCGCGTAGATCTCCACCCGGTTGCAGGTGGACACGATCATGGCCTCCGAGACGTGGCTGGAGGAAAGCATCTTGTCGGTCAGCTTGGGCCGGTCGTCGGAGGTGATCGCGACCTTCTCCAGCACCGCGACCGGCGCGCTCCGATGTGAAATACCGACGAGCAGCACACTCATGGCGTGACCACCGATCCCTTGGTTGGCTCCATTGCCGCATGAGAAGTCTGAATCGGCGTCACCCGCCGCGTGCCGCGTTCGGCGGTGTGCACGGTGCGCTCCAGCGCCGCGTCGGCCGCCGCGCGCACGGTATCCGCGCCCACCGTCTCCCCGGCGGCCACCTCGGATTCGGCGGCCTCGAGCTCGGCGTTGCGGGCGCGTTCGAAGGACAGCAACTGCATCTCGACCGCCAGGTCCACCCGCCGCACCTCCACGGCGTCGGGCGCGTCCAAGGCGACCGGGGAAAAGCTCAGAATGCTCTGCATACCGGCCTCGACCAGCAGGTCGCAGACCCCCTGCGCGGCCGCGTCGGGGACCGTGATGACCGCGATGGTCGGTTCCAGCAGGCCGATGGCCCGGGGCAGCTCGGCCACGTCGCGGATCGGCAGCCCGCTCACGGTGGTGCCGATCACCGCCGGATCGTTGTCGAAGATGCCGACCATGGAGAAGCCGCGCCGCCGGAAGCCGCCGTAGCCGATCAGCGCGCGGCCCAGATTGCCCGCGCCCACCAGCACCACGCGGTGGCCCTCGGACAGGCCGAGCACGTCCTCGATGCGGTCGCGCAACTTGATCACGTCGTAGCCGACCCCGCGCACGCCGTTGGGTCCGAGGAACGAAAGATCCTTGCGCAGTTTGGCGGAACCGACACCCGCCGCGACAGCCAGTTCCTCACTCGATACGATGGCCGTACCTTCGTCGGCGAGAACGGCGAGCACCCGGAGATACGTGGCGAGCCGCGCTACCGTGGCTTGCGGTATGTCCTTCTGCAGAGCCCTGCCGGAGACGCCACCGGGCGTCTCATGCTGCTCTGTCACGTCGCTTGCGCTCCTCGTCCGGCCGGGGGTGGGTGTCCGGGTTTCGTGCTGTCGACCCGACGCCGGGGCGACCGTCGCGAGGCGGTCGCGTGCAGGTCATGTCGGGTTCTAGGGGCTGCTACCACTGCCCCCGAGATACCCTCGAGGCGGGTTGCGTGCCACCACCGTAACCGCTTGTGCAGCCCTTCACAAAGTCGGTGAATTCAGTCACTTTGTGCCGGGCTCCGGCCCCGTGGGTCATTCAACCCCTATCGTGCGGACACCGCTACGGGACGCGCCGCAAATCGAGCCCGGCGTCCACGCCGCGTTTCACCGCGCGAGATCGGCCCGCAATCGCGGTTCGTCCACATCGAAATAGCTGTGTTCCCGCCCGTCCAGCAGGACCACCGGCAGCCGGTCACCGTATTCGGCGCGCAATCCCGGATCGGTGGCCGCGGCCTCGTCCACGTCGACGGTGGCGGGTTCGATGCCGAATTCCGCGCAGATGTCGCGCAATTGTTCGAGTGCGAGGGTGCACAGCTGGCACCCGGCGCGGGTCAGCAAGGTCACCTGCGGGGTGGGATCACTCATAGCGTCATTCAACACTTGTCGATCGCCGTCTACGTTCCGGCCATCGGACCGGGATACTGTGGACGTGTTCACGTGAACCCCGCGGAGGTACTGGTGCCGGAACGATCGAAAGAGGCGAGGACGAGTTTCATCGCGGGACGATTCGGTGAATTTCCCACCCGCTGGGGTGGTCTGCAGGACCAGTTCACCCGGATCGCCCGCAGTCCGTTCGGCCCGACGGAGGAGGAGGTCCGCGCCAATCTGGCGGGCGAGGCCAGCGCCGAGGCCGCGCTGGCCCTGCACGAGGCCGAGGAGCCGGTCGCCGAATCGGTGCCGCGCGACCTCACCGCGGCGGCGTTCTTCGATGTCGACAACACCATGGTGCAGGGCGCGTCCATCGTGCATTTCGCGCGCGGACTGGCGGCGCGCAAGTACTTCAAGACCTCGGACCTGGTGGATATCGCCTGGAAGCAGGTGAAATTCCGGGTCAGCGGCAAGGAGAGCAGCGCCGATATGGCCAGCGGCAAGGAGAAGGCGCTGTCCTTCATCGCCGGGCGCTCCACCGCCGAGTTGGCCGAACTGGGCGAGGAGATCTACGACGAGATCATCGCCGACAAGATCTGGCCGGGCACCCGCGCGCTGGCGCAGATGCATCTCGACGCCGGTCAGCAGGTGTGGCTGGTCACCGCGACCCCGGTGGAGCTGGCGCAGGTCATCGCCAAGCGACTGGGTCTCACGGGTGCGCTGGGCACGGTCGCGGAGAGCCGCGACGGCGTGTTCACCGGCCGCCTGGTGGGCGACATCCTGCACGGGCTCGGCAAGGCGCACGCGGTGCGCACCCTGGCGATTCGCGAGGGTCTGAACCTGAAGCGCTGCACGGCCTACTCCGACAGCCACAACGACGTGCCGATGCTCTCGCTGGTGGGCACGTCGGTGGCCATCAATCCGGATTCGGATCTGCGCGAGGTGGCCAAGAATCGCGGGTGGGAGATTCGCGACTTCCGCACCGGGCGCAAGGCCGCGAAGGTGGGCGTGCCGACCGCCCTGGCGCTGGGCGCCGCGGGCGGTGCGGCCGCCGCGGTCCTCACGCGCAAGCGTGAGGCCAAAGCGGGTTGATCAGTGGTCATCCTTGGGGAAACCACCCACGAAGAGGATGGCGATGAGCACGGCGCTGACGATCGAGATGATCGGGATGATCCACATAGGCATGTCCGCAGACTACAGCGTGTAGTAGGTCACACTACGAGCCGTCGTAGACAAAGTGGCAGGAAACACACCGGCCCCGGTCCGTCCGGACCGGGGCCGTTCCATATGTCACGCCGGGGCGTCCGCCTCAACCGGTGAACGGATTGCGGCGCTTGGTGAGCAGCTTGTACAGCGTCTGCTGGATGTTCTCGCGCACCTGATCGGTGATCTCGAACATGGTCATCGGATCGTCCGCGTCGGCCGGTTCGTACCCGCTCGTCGGGATGGGCGCACCGAACTCGATATGCCACTTGGACGGCAGCGGCAGCGCACCCAGCGGTCCCAGATGCGGGAACAACGGCGTCACCGGGAAGTACGGGACGCCGAGCAGGCGCGCCAGCGGCTTGATGTCCGCGAGCTTCGGGTAGATCTCCTCGGAACCGACGATCGAGCACGGGATGATCGGCACCCCGGTCTTCACCGCGGCCGAGACGAACCCGCCGCGCCCGAACCGCTGCAACTTGTACCGCTCCGAGTACGGCTTGCCGATCCCCTTGTACCCCTCGGGGAACACGCCCGCGATTTCCCCGGCGCGCAAAAGCCTTTCGGCGTCCGCCGGGCAGGCCAGGGTATGCCCGGCCTTGCGCGCCAAGCCGCCGACGAGCGGCAGCTCGAAGACGAGATCCGCCGCCAGCAGCCGCAGCGCCCGCTGCTTCGGATGCCGATCGTGCACGGCCAGCTGGAGCATGAGCCCGTCCAACGGCACCGTGCCCGCGTGATTGGAGACCACCAGCGCGCCACCGGACTCCGGCAGGTTCTCGATACCGCTGACCTCCACCCGGAACCACAGCTCCGACAGCGGTCGCAGCGCCGGGAGGATCACCGACTCCAGCAGGTGCTCGTCCAAACCGAACTCGTCGACCTGGTAGTCACCGGTGAGCCGACGACGCGCGAAGTCGGCGGTGGTGCGGACCCCGTCGGCGACGGCCCCGCGAATCAGCTCCCCCAGCGATTTCGGCTGCCGCGCTTCGGCTTCGGCCAGCCGATCGGTCAACGAGGTGACCGGACTCAGCGCGCGCTCCCCCGGCCACTGGCGCGACGGACGGTGCCGCGCCTCGAAATCCACATCGTGAAGTCGAATCACCTTCGCTACGTCGTTCATTGGTGTGCTCCCGTCCCGGCCCCGAGCAGGCCGAGAAGTTTGTTCTCCGCGGCGTCGATCCAGCGGGGATCGATTACGGGCCGCAACGCTGCGCCCCCTATGTAGTCGTCGAAAGCCTGCACCGTGGTCCAGCGCGGCTCGAAACCCAGTTCGGTGCGCATCCGGGTGGTGTCCAGCCCGCAGCCGAAATGGAAGTAGTCGATCTGTTCGGCGGTGAATTCCCGCATTACCGGTCCCATTATGCTGCGACCGAAGGTGCGGAAAGCCAGGAAGGGGACCGGCAATTCGATCCGGCCCGCGCGGCGGATGGCCTGTGACAGCGCCATCGCACCGTCACCCGCGACATTGAAGGTGCCGCCCGGCGCGCCCATGGCCGCATGGGTGAGCGCCGCGATGGCGTCCTCCTCGTGCAGCAGTTGCAGCCGCGGATCGCGTCCCAGGATGGTGGGCGTGACCGGCGAACGGAAATACTGCACCCCGCGACCGGCCAACCGCGGTCCCACGATCGGTGAGAAGCGCAGAATGGCCGCCGAGATATCGGGACGCCGCCGTGCGAGCCCGCGCACGAATCCCTCCACCTCGATCATGTCGCGCGCGAACCAGCCGCGTGGTGGGGTGCGCGCACTCATCTCCTCGGTGAACCGCACCGGGTCCTTCGCACTACAGCCGTACACGGCCGACGAGGACCGCACGACCACGCGACGCACGTGCTCGGACTTCTGGCAGACCGCGAACAGCTGCATCGCGCCCAAGGCGTTGATGTCCTTCATGGCCGCGCGGCCGCCACCCGAGGGCGGCCGGGACAGTGCCGCCGGGTGGATCACCGTATCCACCTGATTTCCATCGATCACCTTGCGTATCAACGGATTTCGAATATCGGCCCGAACGAACTCGGCGCGCCCCATCCGGCGGAGCAGCTCCCGGCCCGGCTGTTTCGCGTCGACCGCGATGATCCGTTCGATGGACTCGTCGGCGGCCAGCCGGGCCACCACGTTCCCACCGAAGAACCGGCTCGCACCGGTAACCATCACAACCCGGGGCGCATGCCCGTCTCGGATGCTCGGCCCACCGGAACCCACTTGCAAGCCCCCATTTCTGTTTTTCCCGCGCTCCCAGAGTAACCGCAGGACAGGGGGTCGCCGAAGGCTATTAACCAGGATCTAACGATGAGTTCGGTCACCCGACGAAAAAGCTGAAGCCCGTCGCGGCGGGCGACGGGCTTCAGCTACGACTCAGCTCTTACTTGCCGAGTTTGCGACGCTGCACGCGGGTGCGACGAAGCAGCTTGCGGTGCTTCTTCTTCGACATGCGCTTGCGGCGCTTCTTGATCACAGAACCCATAGGGTTGTTCCTCGCGTTCTACTCGGGTCGTCAGCCCCGCGTCCGCGGGGTTCAACATTCCTGACCCTGCACAGTCCAAACCCGTAACGGGCCGACGAAGACCCGACGGCACCACCGGCACGTACAGGATGCCGGTCAA
Organism: Nocardia sp. CC227C; assembly: GCF_030767025.1. Classification (GTDB taxonomy): domain Bacteria; phylum Actinomycetota; class Actinomycetes; order Mycobacteriales; family Mycobacteriaceae; genus Nocardia. Next base: position 127,712 of record NZ_JASITE010000010.1, read on the forward strand.
TGCTACCGGGCCATCGTTCGGCGAACGAAACCGGTCGGCGACCGTGCCTACCCGGCGTCGAAGTACGACGTCTCCAGGTAGTCGTGCACGGCTTTGGCGTGCACCCGGAAGGATCTGCCGACCCGCACCGCGGGCAACTCTCCCGAATGCACCAACCGGTACACCGTCATCTTGGAAACCCGCATCAGACTCGCCACTTCGGCGACCGTGAGGAACTGAGTTCCGCCGCCGATGACGTTCCCTGCGTTGATTGGGCTGTTTCCGGACCTCGCTTGACTGTTTCCCATCATGCGCCACTGACCTCCGGCACGTCCGCGCCGCCGGCTTCCCCACCGGCGGAACAGACACGCACGTGCTCCTTGCAGCTTATCGTGACCAGTGGGATTGCTGCGACGGGTGTGAGAAATCCACCTTTGCTGGGGCGTTTCGGAGCCCGGCAGCAAACCAGCAACTGTGTTGGATTTGCCCCTCCGCTGCGCTCCGGGGCGGGTTCGCGGCGCTGGAGGTCCCGGTTCTTCCCTCCTCCGCTCCTCCGCTTCGCTCCCCCGCTCCGTCAGTCCAGAACCGGGACGCGCCGCGAACCATACGGGGGGGCCGCTCAGCTCGGGGGAGCGGTTGGTAGGGCAGGTGTGCCTGGCTGCGAGAGCCGCTCCGGAACGGTCGCTCAGGTGGGTGCGTAGCTGCGGGAGGTGGGACCCCATCTGCGGAACCGTTGCGGAGCGGTCGCTCGGTTCCTGGGCGCGGCAGGCGTAGCGATCCGTTGGTGCCGCTCCGGGGCTGGGGCGGGATCGGTGGAGCGGTCAGTCCGAGGACACGCCCATCTCCGCGGCGCGGTCCTTGGCGGCGTGCAGGGCCTCGTGGACCACCGCGCGCACCGCGCCGCGTTCGAGTTCGCGGACGGCGGCGGCGGTGGTGCCCGCCGGGGACGTCACGGCCGCCCGCAACTCGGCGGCAGATTGGCCGGACTCGTCCAGCAGCGCGGCCGCGCCGAGCATGGTCTGCACCACCAACTGGGACGCCACATCGCGGGTGAGGCCCAGGCCGACACCGGCGTCGATCATGGCCTCCACGATGAGGAAGAAGTAGGCCGGGCCGGAGCCCGACACGGCGGTGACGGCGTCCATCTGCGATTCGGCGACGGTGACGACCTTGCCCACCGACTCCAGCATCTCGGTGACCGTCCGCAGCTGCTCGGGGCGGGCGTAGCGGCCGGGCGCGATGGCGCTCATGCCCTGACCGACCAGCATCGGGGTATTCGGCATCACGCGCACCACCGGGAAGCCGGCGGGCAGCTTGGTCTCGAAGCGGGCGGTGGGGATACCGGCGGCCAGGGACACCAGTACCTGGTCGCGATCGTCGCCCAGCTCCGCCTTGACGAGTTCGGTCAGCACGCCGTCCACATCGTGCGGCTTCACCGCGACCACGATCAGATCCGCGCCGACGACGGCGTCACTCACCGAATCGGTGACCCGCGACCCGAACCGCTGGGCCAGCGCCTCGGCGCGCGCCGGGACCGGCTCGACCACCACCAGATCCTTGCTCGCCCGCCCGGATTCGAGCAGGCCGGCGACCAGCGCCTCCCCGATCCGGCCTCCACCGATCACCGCAATCCTCGTCATGAGTTTCAAGGCTAGCGCTAGCCCGCCTCGCTCCCCCGCCTCCCCGTGCCTTCAGCGCCCGGCTGAGTGCCGTCGGCGGTCTCGTACGCGCGCCTGCGTTGGGCGCCGAACCGATGTTGGGCCGTACCCGGCGAGTCCCCCTCAGGGCTGCTGAGGAATGAGGGCCAGTTGGCGGCTCTGCGCGACGATCGCGCCGGTGGAGTCCAGGACGAGTTGGTCCTCGTCGAACATGCGGCCGCCGATCTCCTTGGCGGAGGCGATGATTCGGAGCCAGCCGGGGGCGGGGCGGCGGCGCAGGTAGGTGGTGAGCTGGACGGTGGGTGCCCAGCCGAAGTGGCCGCGGTTCATGGGGACCGGCGGGCTCATATCGGCGGCCATCATGGCGAAGAAGGCGAAGACGTCGGCGTCGGCCTCGTCGGCGGCGAAGGGGCGGATCCACAGGCGCAGTTCGGGTTCGCCCTGCGCGCCGGTGAGGAAGGGGGCGGAGGTGCCGTCCAGGGCGACCGAGGAGCCCTGCGCGACATGGACGAGCTTGCCCATGGGGTTGTTGTCGTCGTAGGCGAGCGCGTCGGCCGACGGTTCGGGGGACATGCCCTCGGATTTGTCGGGCGCGTACACCGGCTCGATGTCGTCGAGGTGGCTGAGGGTGAAGGCGGTGTGGACCAGGGTGCGACCGCCCTGGATGAGGCCCACGTCGACCAGGCAGATCTGGCGGCCGAGCTTGCGGGTGCGCACCTCGTACTCGACCTCGCCCGGATCGGGTGCGCCGAGGAAGTCGGAGCTGGCGGCGATCGGGAACATGGCGGCGCGCTCGGGCGTGATCCGCCGCAGCCACGCCACCGCCGCCGCGGCGCTGCCCGCGACCATGGTGCCGCCGTGCAGCTTCGGCCCGATGGTCCAGATCGGCTCGATAATGCCCGCGTAGCGCCCGATCTCCGCGGATTCGGACGCCAACTCGGTCACCGCGCACACCCGGCTGAACGGCGCGTCGTCCGCCCCGCTGCCGACCCGTTCCCGATCGACGGTCGACTCCACTGTCATCCGCTACTCCTCCTCACTAGGTTTGTACAGCGTACGACCATGAGTGAACCGATCGGTCCCTCCGTGTTGCGAATCACCCCCGCCCCGAACGGTCCGCACCTCGCCCGACCAGGTGCGCCTGGAACCGACGGCCCACGCCCGAACCCCACCGCCCAAGTTCGGGCGGTCCGCGCCTGCTCTCGGGCCGTCTGCTCTTACGCTCGGGCGGTCCCGTTCCTGCGCTCGAACCGTCCGCACCTACGCTCGAACCGTCCGCACCTACGCTCGGACCGTCCGCACCTACGCTCGAACAGTCCGCACCTACGCTCGAACAGTCCGCACCTACGCTCGAACAGTCCGCACCTACGCTCGAGCCATCCGCACCTACGCTCGAGCCATCCGCACCCACGCTCGAGCCATCCGCACCCACGCTCGAGCCATCCGCACCCACGCTCGAGCCATCCGCACCCACGCTCGAGCCATCCGCACCCACGCTCGGGCGCGCCTGATGCGCAGGTGGGCAAGCGCAGATATTCCGGGCTCGCACCGCACCGGCATCCCGGCGGCCTCTACCCGCGCCGAGCCCCGCTGGGCTCCGGTTCCTGGGCATCCGCCTCTGCTCCGTTGAAATGCCGCCGCGCGAACGCCAGCGCCCGATGCAGCATCGCCGCCCGATCGAAGGTGGTGCGCGCGTTCTGGGTATTGATCTCGATCACCACCTGGCCGCGGAACCCGCTGGCGCTCACCGCCGCGCCGAGTTCCACCAGCGGCTGCGAACCCTCCCCCGGGATCAGATGCTCGTCGTGCGCCGCACCCCGCCCGTCGGCCAGGTGGATGTGGGTGAGCCCGGATCCCATCCGCTCGGCCAGCGCCAGGGGGTTCATCCCCGCGGTGGCCGTATGCGAGGTGTCGAGGGTGTAGTTCCGGAAACCGGTGTCGGTGGGGTCGTAGGACGGCGTGAAGGCCGTCAGCGACGGCCCCGGTCCCCCGCGCCGCTCCAGCCGCCGGATGGCAGCCTCGCCCCGCGCGAACAAGGTGTCGGCCACCCGCATCGGGAACATGTTCTCCACCGCCACCGAAATCGGGCTGCTGTCCTCGAGTTCGACGATCTGCTCGGCGAATCCCTCCGCGTACCGCCGCTGCCACCGGAACGGCGGATGCACCACCACGGTCGCCGCCCCCAATGCCTCCGCGGTGTGCACGCTGCGGGTGAGTTTCGCGATCGGGTCCGACCCCCACACCCGTTGCGAGATCAGCAGGCACGGCGCGTGCACGGCGAGCACCGGCACCTGATAGCGGTGCACCAGCGTCTGCACCGTGGAAATGCTCTGGCTGGCCGGTTCCGCCCACACCATGAGTTCCACGCCGTCGTAACCGAGTTCGGCCGCATACCGGAATGCGGCCTCGGTGTTCTCGGGATACACCGAGGCGGTGGACAAGCCCACCCGGATTTCCCTGTGCCCCCCGCCGTTCTCGTGCACGACCCCCGGCGTCTGCCCGATATTCCCCACTGCCCGCTCCCTGCTCAGCTAGTACTGAGTAGAAAGGCTAGCGGTCCCAGCGTCACGAAGACGCCTACCACGACAGCAATCACAGTGCTGAAAATGTCATCGGTGCGACGCAGAACTCGGACGAGTGCGACAAGTCCGAGAATCACGATCATCGCCAGCGCCAAGGCAACCCACGGGAGCATTTCCCACATGCGTTCGAATCCCTTGAACAGCAACATTCCCGCGACTGCGGCGGCGGTGCTCTGCCCGCCCAGAATCAGCCATTGCCGACGATTCTCTTCCTCGTCGGATTTCCGCGTGGTGCGGGAACGACGGGCGCGACCGGCGACGGCGCTGACCCGTGCGACCACAGAAGTTCTTGCGCCGTCCTCGATTTCGTCGTCATCCCGCAGTGGGGAGTAGACCTCGGTGGCGCCGGCGTACATATCGTCCGGTTCGGCGGCGCGGGACTTGCGCCCGAATGCCCCCTTGCCGAAGGAGCGTCCGCCGGAACGACGCGAACGACGCGGGGCCGGTTCGTCGTCGCGATCCTGAGCGTCGCGTAGCAGATCACCGGCAACCGTCTCGCCGGAGACCAGCTGCTGATCCTGGCCGGCCAGGGTCCACGCCGCGGTCCGGTCGTCCGACGGCGGCGGGGCGGGGTCGGTCGCCTGGCGTCTTCGCGCCGACCAGGCGGGCAGCTTGCCCGCGCCGGAGCGGTCACCGCGCCGCGCGGGTTCGTCGGGCTCGTCGGGCTCGTCGTCCCACGCCTCGGCATCGGGCTGCGCGTCGGCCGCCCGCCGCTCCTCGGCATGCCGCCGCGCGGAGCGGGACATGGGCGCGGCGCCCTCGCGCGGTGGCGCCTCGGCGTCCTGCGCGCCCCAGCTCGGTAGCGGCGCGTCCGCCGCCGCGCCGCGGTAGGGGCGCACCTCGGTGGTGTCGTCATCGGGATCGAAGCGGCGACGGCGACGCCCGCCCGTTTCGGTCGCCGGAGCCCCGGCCGCACCCGGCGGGACCGCGTCCTCGCCGAAACCGCGCGCACCGGGTTCGGCAGGCGGCTCGCCGAAGCCGCGCGGCCCCGGCTCACCGAAGCGACGTGCGCCAGCGCCCGGGTCACCGAAGCCGCGGGCATCGGGCCCGGGCGCACCGAAACCCCGCCCACCGGCACCGGGCTCACCGAAGCCACGCGCACCCGCTTCGCCGTAACCACCGGCACCGGGCGCACCGAATTCACGCGCGCCCGGCGCACCGAAACCACGGGACCCGGCTTCACCGAAACCACGCGTGCCCGGCGCACCGAAGCCACGCGTGCCCGGCGCACCGAATTCACGCGCGCCCGGCGCACCGAAACCACGGGACCCGGGTTCGCCGAACCCGCGCCCTCCGGCCTCGGGTTCGCCGAAGCCGTGTCCGTTCGCACCGGATTCCCCGAATCCACGTGCTCCGGCGCTCGGTGCACCGAATTCTTGCTGCCCGGCGGCATCCGACGCCTCGGACTCGAGATCGGCCTGCGGGTCGGGTTTGCGGCGACGTCCGCCCTTCGGCCGCTCGGTTCCTTCGAGGCCGCCGAAGTGCTGCGCGCCGTAGCCACTGCCGTTCGCGCCAGTGCCGTTCGCGCCGTAGGAATTCCCGTTGGCGTCGTAACCGTTCGACTCGAATCCGCTCGCATCGCCGTAGCCATTGGCCTCGGCCGCCTCCCGGCGGGCGCGGCGGCCGCCCCGCGTGGGCCCCGAGCCGCCGACTGCCCCGTAACCGTTGGTCCCGGGGGTTTCGGTGGGGGGCCAGTCCAGCTGTCCGGGTGAGTTCCAGTTGTATCCCGACGACTGCGCCGACGCGTCCGGAGTTTCGGTCGGGGCGAGCGGGTCGTAATAAGCGATAGGGCCGGAAAGCGGAGAATTCTCCTGTTCGGAACCCGACGCGTAGCCGAAATTCGACTCCTGCGCGGGTGTATCCACTGAATAGTTGGAGTAGTCCGGATAATTCGAGAAGTTCGAAAAGTCCGATTCCATCGAAGCGGGCGCGGACGCGCCGTCGACCCCGACTTCGTCATCGGGTGCCGCATGCGAGGAAGAGCCCTCCCGCACCTGCGGCATATCGCCGGTCAGATCCGCCACGGAGATGCCGCGGCCGCTGCGCCGACGCCGCCCGCCTCCGCCACCGGAGGAGCCCTGCTGGCCGTTACGGGCCAGCAGTTCGGCGACGGACAGCTGGTTCGAATCCTCGGTCATCGAATTACCGTTTCGATCGGGGTGCCCTCCAGGGGCGGACGAGCATCAGATTGTGCCCCACCAGCTATCGGTTCGCTATCCAAGTCGGTATCCAGTTTTCGCAGGATCAATCCCTCCCGCAGTGCCCAGGGGCAGATTTCCAACGTATCCAGCGACAGTGCCCGCATACTCGCCTCCGCGACCAATGCGCCAGCCACCAGTTGCTGTGACCGATCCGAACTTACGCCTTCCAATTCTGCCCGGTCGGCGGCCGTCATTCGAGAGATGAAGGCGATCAGCTGACGCAGACCGGAACTGGTGAGCGTACGCCGCACCCGCGGACCCGCCGCCGAGGGGGCGGCGCCGGTCAGCCTGGCCAGGGAGCGGAAGGTCTTGGAGGTGCCGACGGCCAGATCCGGGCGGCCGGGTTCGAGCAGCTGTTTGGTCGGAATCACCAGTTCGGCGTCGAGCCAGTCGCGCAGCACGGCCACCCGGCGCTTGCCGGGCGGGTCGTGACGCAGCCAGTCCCGGGTGAGCCGCCCGGCGCCCAGTTGCAGCGACAGCGCCACATCCGGGTCCTCGTCGGCGCCATTGCTCATCTCCAGCGATCCGCCGCCGATATCCAGGTTGAGGATCCGCCCCGCACTCCAGCCGTACCAGCGGCGCACCGCCAGGAAGGTGTTGCGGGCTTCGTCGACCCCGCTCAACACCCGCAGGTTCACGCCGGTCTCGGCGCGCACCACGGCCAGCACCTCCTCGGAGTTGGTGGCATCGCGCACCGCCGAGGTGGCGAAGGCCATCAGCTCCACACAGCCGGAAGTCGTTGCGATGCTTGCGAATTCGGCTACGGTGCGGGTGAGCCGCGCCGACCCCTCCGGGGTGATCCGCCCCCGCTCGTCCATGTTCTCCGACAACCGCAGGGTCGCCTTCGTCGAACTCATCGGCAGCGGATGGCCACCGCGATGCGCGTCCACCACCAGCAGGTGGACGGTATTGCTTCCCACATCCAGTACACCGAGCCGCACAAGAACACGGTACTGGGTGTGGCGTCCCTTCAGGCGCGGCGACCGAACTGTTAGCGTTCCGCGTTGTGACGGCAGGCGCATCCGCGAGCGGACCCACCGGGCTCCGATCAGCGGCGAAGATCGATCCGAGTCCCGAGGTCGAACTGGACTTCCCCCGAGAATGGATCGAGTTCGTCGACCCAGCAAATGACGAGCACCTGATCGCGGCGGACCTCACCTGGCTGCTCTCGCGGTGGACGTGCGTATTCGGCACCCCCGCATGTCAGGGCATCATCGAGGGCCGCGTCGATGACGGTTGCTGTTCACACGGCGCTTTCCTCTCCGATGCCGACGACGGCAAGAAGCTGCACCGCGGTGTGAAAATGCTCACACGCGAGGACTGGCAGCTGATGGACGAAGCGGTGGACGACACCGGCCGGGTCCGCAAGAAGCTCTACCTCGAGCAGGACGAACTCGACGACGAGCCCGCCCTGCGCACCCGCCGGATCGACGGCGCCTGCATCTTCCTGAACCGCCCCGGCTTCGCGGGCGGCATCGGCTGCGCCCTGCACAGCATGGCCCTGCGCAGGGGCCTGGAGCCGCTCACGGTGAAGCCCGAGGTGTGCTGGCAGCTGCCCATCCGGCGGGTGCAGGAGTGGGTGGACCGGCCCGACGGGGTGGAGATCCTCAAGACCTGGATCACCGAGTACGACCGTCGCGGCTGGGGGCCGGGCGGGGAGGACCTGAACTGGTACTGCACCGGATCGCCCGACGCGCATGTGGGCACACGGCCGGTCTGGCAGGCGTACGCGCCGGAGCTGATCGAGCTGCTCGGGCAGCCCGCGTACGAGGAACTGGCGCGGCATTGCCGGCGGCGGGAGGGACTGGGCATCGTCGCGGTGCACCCGGCGACGGCCATCGCCGCGGAACGGGCGGCGCCCGAGGACTGAGCGGGATCGGGTTGCTGGTCTACTGGTCCGACAACGGCGAGGACATCAGCGGCCCCAAGGTGCCGTGGCCGGTCGGCGAGGCGCACCTGAGCTGGACGCCGACCACCCCGGACCGCCATCTCATCACCTGTTCGCAGGGCGGCGGCACCGAGACCATCGAGGTCTGGGTGCGGGATCCGTCGCAGCCGGATCCGGGTGAGCCGGGCACCCCCGGCGGCACCGGCAGCGCCGACGGCCTGCCCGGACTCTTCGGCAGTAGCTAGAGCGTGGCCGCAGCGCGCCCGCGTGCGGTCTCGTGGCCGCAGCGCGCGTGCGGCTCGTGGTCGCGGGCGCGAGATGTATCGGGCGGTTCCCACGACGGCAGCATGAGAATGCGGACTGCCGTGCTCGGCAGGCAGCGCCAGCGGCGGCAACAGCGCACAGCTGGCGCCCGCTCCGGCGTTCCGGAGCGGGCGTGGGTTCGCGGGGCTAGGCCTCCAGTTTGTAGCCGAGGCCGCGCACGGTGACCAGGTGTTCCGGCTTGGCGGGGTCGGCTTCGATCTTGGAGCGCAGGCGCTTGACGTGCACGTCGAGGGTTTTGGTGTCGCCCACGTAGTCGGCTCCCCAGACGCGGTCGATGAGCTGGCCGCGGGTGAGTACCCGGCCGGAGTTGCGCAGCAGGTATTCGAGCAGGTCGAACTCCTTGAGCGGCAGGGTGACCGGCTTGCCGTTGACCTGCACGGTGTGGCGGTCGACATCCATGCGGACGGGGCCGGCCTCCAGCACGCCGGTCTCGACGCCGTTGTCGGGTTCGTCGCCGACGCCGCGGCGCAGCACGGCGCGGATGCGGGCGATGAGTTCGCGCGACGAGTACGGCTTGGTCACGTAGTCGTCCGCGCCGAGTTCCAGGCCGACCACCTTGTCGATCTCGCTGTCGCGCGCAGTCACCATGATGACGGGCACGCTGCCGCGAATCCGCAGCTGCTTGCACACGTCGGTGCCGCTCATGCCGGGGAGCATGAGGTCGAGCAGCACGATGTCAGCGCCGGCGCGGTCGTATTCGGCCAGCGCGGACGGTCCGTCACCGACCACGGCTACCTCGAACCCCTCCTTGCGCAGCAGGAACGCGAGCGGATCGGCCAGCGACTCCTCGTCCTCGACGATCAGCACTCTCGTCATCGGGTTGCCTCCACACCGTTTGTTCTGGCCCGCCCGGCGGGGCGCGGGCCGGTTTCCTTCTTCCCCGCCGGAGCCCCGGCGGAAGTCTTCTTGTCGCTCGGCGCGGGGTCGGCCGGATGGACCGGTATCCGCAGCGTGAACGTGGAGCCGGTGCCCTGCTTGCTCCACAGGGTGATCTCACCGTTGTGGTTGGCGGCCACGTGCTTGACGATAGCCAGCCCGAGCCCGGTTCCCCCGGTGGCGCGCGAGCGTGCCTTGTCGGCGCGGAAGAACCGCTCGAACACGCGCTGCTGGTCTTCCTTGGCGATGCCGATGCCGCGGTCGGTGACGGCGATGTTCACATAGCCGCCGCGCAGCGACCGGCTCACCGAGACGTGCGAGCCGCGCGGTGAGTAGGCGATGGCGTTCTCCACCAGGTTGGACAGCGCCGTGATGAGCAGGGTCTGGTCGCCGAGCACCTCGAGTTCGCTGTCGCGGTCGGTGCTCACGGTGATGCCCGCGGCCTCGGCGGCGGTGCGGGAGCGCTCGATGGCCTGGCCGACGACGGTGTCCACGGAGACCGCCTCGAGTTCGGGCAGTTTCTCCGCGCCCTGGAGTCGCGACAGCGCGATGAGTTCGGTGACCATCTTGCCCATCCGCCGGGCCTCGCCGTGCAGCCGTTCACCGAAGTGCCGCACGGAGTCGGGATCGTCGGCCGATTCCAGCAGCGCCTCGGCCAGCAGGCTCATCGCCCCGACGGGGGTCTTGAGTTCGTGTGAGACGTTTGCCACGAAGTCGCGGCGGGTGGCCTCCATCCGCGCCTGCTCGGAGTCGTCGTCGGCGAAGAGCACCACGAAGTTGGGGTTCTCCTGCGACAGCGGCCGGGCCACGCCGCGCACCGCGAGCCGGCCGCGGCCGGGCATGGGGTGTTTGGCGGTGATGTCGAAGTCGACATCGTGCCCGGTGCCGAGCACCTCCTGCACGGCCATCCAGGCGCGATCGTCGAGCAACCGGTCGCGCACCACGCCGAGTTCCTCGGCACGGGGGTTGACCAGCACGACATCGCGGTATTGGTCGACGACGGCGATACCGCTCTCGGAGGCGAGCACGATCAGGTCGAGCACCTGCGACATGGTGAGGCCGGATTCGTCGGCCGCGCGGCGGGCCTGCCGCGCGTTCACATACGGAATGAGCAGTCCGCCCACGGCCAGTCCGACGACGGCCGCGAGGACTGCCAACAGCACGGCCTGTGGAACGCTCACACTCTGAATCGTACGGTCGCCGACAGGTGACCAAACCCCGGGTGCGCTAAGTTTCGTGCAGGTCACGGGCACTTCGGCGCATGTTAGCCCACCGTTCACACAGTGTTGGGGAACGGGGTGATTGTCCGAAATCGCGCCCCGACCAGCCGGTCCGTACTTTTCAGATCAGTGCAGGTCCGGCATATCGGGCGCAACTAGGCGGTGTACTCGTTCGTCGAAATCACCTCCGTACATGGACGCGCGAACCCTGTCGTCGTTCCGGCCCACGCGCCGAGAGTCGGGAGAGCGCAGCAGCGCTCTCACCCACGACCGCGAAGGTCACCGTTCCAGCGTGCCAGCAGCCCTGGCACCCCCGAGCGCCTTTCGGGTTTCCTTCCGTCGGCGGGCGTCGACACGGCCGGATCAGCCCATGGGTCCCGACGGCGCGCAGCCGCCCCAGACCGCCTCTACCAGCCCGAATTCCCCTGCACCGGAATATTGACGAAGCTCGGCTCGGACGGGTCGAGCAGCAGGTGCTGCGGGCGCAGTTGGGTGTCGGTGGTGATGGCGGTGGGCGGTAGGCCCTTCGGGAAGTTGCCCGCGTAGACGTCCACCCGGAGCCGGTGTCCCGGCTGGAGTACGGCCTCGACCCCCGCCACCGAGATGTCGAGTGTCACCGGGACGCCCGGCTGGGTCGGCTGCCGGGTGTCGAGCGAGAGGTCGGGCACCGGGTCGGTGTAGTCGCCACTCGGCAGGCGGGTACTGCGGGATTCGTCGAGTTGCCGCAGCGAGGCGACGAGTTGGCCGGTCGACAGGGTGGTCGAGCGGCCGTCGGGGGCGACGTCGTTGACCGTGACGGTCCAGTAGCCGTCGGCGGCGTCGTGCACGGTCCGCAGGCGCACCGCGATCGGTCCGGAGATGGTGGTGGCCGCGGCCACCGGAGCGCTGGTGAAGGTGAGGCCGTTGGATTCCCAGATGCGCGAATCCTTGCCGCAGGCGTCGAGGATGGAGGTGATGCCGACGAGCTGCTGGGCGGAGTCACGCGAGCACAGGCCGGTGAGACCCGGTGCGACGGTGAGGGTGTCGATACTCGGGCTCGGCGCGGTGAACAGCGAACCGTCGTGCACACTGTGTCCGCCGGTTCCGCTGGGTGCTGCCGCGAGATACATGCGCCGGTACTCCACCCCGGGTCGCGGGAACGACGGCAGACTGACCCAGCCACCGCCCTGCTGCTTGACCGTCACCGGCCCGAACGCGTCGATGCCGTTGTCGATTCCCTTGAGCCACTTGTCGAACCACGCCTGCTGGAGCACGTCCATGCGGGGCGGCAGCCCCGGCCGTCCGGATTCATTGCCGTTGGAGATGTGGTAGCCGTCGCCGGAGAGCAGCTGTTTCTGTCCGGGCGGCAAGGGGATTCGCCGGTACACATCGGCCTGCGAGGCGACGAAGACATCGTGCCAGCCGCCGGTGATGAAGGTGGGCGCGGTAATGGCCTCCGGATCGGTCTCCCACGCCTGCCGCATCGGGCTGTCGCTGTCCAGCAGCTGTCGCACCTTCGGGCTCAGCGCCTCGATGTCGGGCTGGACGAACACCTCCAACAGCGCGTCGACGAAGGTGAAAGGGTCGGCCAGGCGGTCGGCCAGCCACTTCATATCGAAGCGCCCCTGCGCCAGCGCCGTCAGGTCCGGCACCAGCTTGCCGCCGTTCACCGCCGCCAGCCACATCGGCATGAACGCGACGCCGATCGCACCGCCGGGCGCGACGAGATCGCGGAAGGGATTGCGCGACGGCACCACCGGGAAGATGGCCTCGAGCGCGGGCGGGTTCTTCGCCGCGGCCTGCAACTGGTTGAGTCCCGAGTAGCTGACCCCGGTCATGCCGATATCCCCGGTCGACCACGGCTGTTTCGCGGCCCAGTCGATGGTTTCGACGGTGTCCTGCTGTTCGCGCGGCCCGAGCAGATCCCAGATCCCCTGGGAGAAGCCGGTTCCGCGCACGTCCACGACGACCTGTGTGTACCCGGACCTGATGAGGTCGCGGTCCACGGTGAAGGTGCGGATCAGTCCGCCGCCGAGCGCCTTGGTGAGGTCGGTGAGCCCGGAGAAGGGTGTGCCCGTGAGGTCGATGCCGCGCGCCAGTTCCACGATCAGGTCGGAGAGCCCCGGAATCGAGAACGCCGAATCCGCGATCATCGAGCCGAGTTTCGTATAGGGCGTGAAGTTCACGATGGTCGGCGTCGGCTCGGTGATGGGCCGCCCGGACGCGTCGGCCGGATGGTAGACATTGGCCTTCAGCACGGTGCCGTCGCTCATCGTGATGGGCACATCCCATTCGATGTAGACGTTCGGATACGGATGCGGTCCGTCATTGGCGCGCGCCCACGCCGCCCCCGCCGCGCCACCGTCCGGGCCGGTGGCGGCGGGAGTCGCCGCGGCGCCGGGCGATACGAACGGAAGCAGTGCCAGGGCAGCCAGAAGCGCTGTTGCGTACTTGAGCACGAACCGATGCTAAGCCGAACCGTCTGAGACGGAACGGACTTCGGTCGGGTTTCGTGAAACAGCACAAAAAGATCCGGGTGCGCACCCCATTGTGCACACCCGGATCATTCACGCCCGGTCGGCGGAAGTCACCAACCGGAGTTTCCGCGGACCGGAATGTTGACGAAGCTCGGACGATTCGGGTCCAGCTGCACATGCTGCGGCAGCAGGCCGGTGTCGATGAGCATCGGCAGAATCGGCAGGCCCTTCGGGAAGTTGCCCGCGAAGACGGAGACGCGCAGCCGGTGTCCGGGCTGAAGCACCGCCTCGGTGGCCGAGAGGGCGATATCGAGGGTGGTCACCTCGCCGGGCACCGCCAGCTCCCGCCTGTCGAGCGAGGTGTAGGCGCGCGGATCGGTGTAGTCGCCATTGGCCGAACGGCTGCTGCGGGATTCGTCGACCTGCCGCAGCGAGGCCATGAGCTGCCCCGAGGTCAGCACCGTGGAGGTGCCGTCGGGGGCGACGTCGTTGACGGTGACCGTCCAGTAGCCGTCGACCGAGTCCTGCACCGTATTCAGGTGCAGGGCGATCGGACCCGAGACGGTGGTGGCCTCGAGCACCGGCGCACTGGTGAAGGTGAGCGCATTGCTCTCCGCGATCCGGGAGTCCTTGGCGCAGCCGTCGACGATGGACAGGAAGCCCGCGGTGGCCTGGGCGGCGTCGTTGGAGCAGATGGTGGTCAGCCCCGGGGAGACGGTCAGACGCGCGGTGTCGCCATTGGCCGAGCCGGTGAGCGAACCGTCGTAGACACTGTGGGCGGTACCGCTGATCTGCGACGACAGATACATGCGCCGGTGTTCGGCCCGCTCCGCGGCCGGTGCGGAATCACCGAAGCCGCCCTTGGTGATCCAGCCGCCGCCCTGCTGCTTGAGGGTCACCGGACCGTAGGCGTCGATGCCGTTGTCGATTCCCTTGAGCCACTTGTCGAACCACGCGCGCTGCAGCACGTCCAGGCGCGGCGGCTGTCCGGGACGGGAGCTCTCCGCACCGGAGGTGATGTGGTAGCTGTTGCCCATCATCAGCTGTTTCTGCCCCGGCGGCAGCGGAATCTCGTTGTAGATCTGGGATTCCGAGTAGGTGAACAGGTCGTGCCAGCCGCCGTAGACGAAGGTCGGCACCTGGATGCGGCTCGGATCACCCAGCCACGCACGGCGTTCCGGGGTGGTGTCGTCGAGCATGCGCACCACGCGCGGGTCGAGATCCTCCATGCGCTGGCTGGTGTAGGCGGAGATCAACACGTCCAGATAGGTGAACGGATTGTTGATCCGGTCCCGCAGCCACTGCTCGTCGAAGCGCCCGTTGGCGATCGAGGCCAGGTCCGGCACCCACTTGAGGCCGTTGATGGCCGACAGCCAGAGCGGAATGAAGTTGAAGCCGAAGCCGCCGCCGGGTGCGAGCACGTCGTCGACGAGGTCGCTGCCGGGCACGATGGGGAAGATCGCCTGGAGTGCGGGCGGCTGCTGCTCGGCGGCCTGCACCTGGTTGATGGCCGAGTAGGAGATGCCGTTCATGCCGATGCGGCCGTTGGACCACGGCTGCTCGGACGCCCAGTCGATGACCTCGACGGTGTCACGCTGTTCGCGGTCGCGCAGCATATCCCATTCGCCCTGGGAGAAGCCGGTTCCGCGCACGTCCACGACGACCTGCGTGTACCCGGACTTGATGAGCTGGCGGTCCACGGTGAAGTTGCGGATCTGGCCGTTGCCCGCGGCATTGATCAGGTCGCCGAGCCCGGAGATCGGGGTGCCGGAGAGGTTGATCTGCCGGAAGAAGCCGAGCAGGGCGTCGGACAGGCCCGGGATGGACGCGGCGTGATCACCGAGGTTCGACACCAGCTTGGTGTAGGGCGTCAGGTTGACGACGGTCGGCGTCGGCTCGTCGATGGGCCGTCCCGAGGCGTCGGCCGGGCGGTAGACATTGCCCTTGAGGACGGTGCCGTCGCTCATGGTGATGGGCACGTCCCACTCGATGAAGACGTTCGGATACCGCTGCCCCGCATCGTGCTGCGCGGTCCAGGCGACTCCGGCGGCTCCGCCGTCGGGTCCGGTGGGGGCGGGAGCCGCCGCGGCGGTGATCCCGGTAAGAGGAACCAGGACCGCGGCGGCGACAGCCGCGACCGTGGCCCGTAGCGCGTGCTTCATTGAACGTGATCTACCTCTCGACGTGGTCGAACGCGAGGGAGTTTAGCTACCGACAAGTAAGTTGCAAACCCCGGTTACCGTTACTCGATAAAACGGGCATTCCTGCGGTAAATAGAGTTCCGAGGTAGAGGCCCAAATACCCTACGCGCGCGTAGTGAGATTTACGCCACATGCCATCAGTTGGCCCTGACCTGCACTAATGGTGTTTCAGAATGCACGAAAAGCGAAAAACGCGTTGCGACCGAATATTTCGGTCACAACGCGTCGAAAACCCGGCGGGTTCGCCGGACGAGCGAATCGCTACTTCGCGCCCTGGTTCGCCACCGCGGCGGCCCCGGCGGCCGCGGCCTCCGGATCCAGGTATACGGCCGGGCCGACCGGACGCAGATTCTCGTCCAGCTCGTACTTCAGCGGAATGCCGGTGGGAATGTTCAGCCCCGCGATGTCCTCGTCGGAGATGCCGTCCAGGTGCTTCACCAAAGCGCGCAGCGAATTACCGTGCGCGGCAACCAGAACCGTCTTACCGGCGAGGAGATCCTTGGAAATGGTGTCCTCCCAGTACGGCACCATGCGCGCCACGACATCCTTCAGGCATTCGGTCAGCGGCACCTCGATGCCGTCGTAGCGCGGGTCGCCGTCCTGGCTGTACTCGCTGCCCGGCTCGATGGGCGGCGGCGGGGTGTCGTAGCTGCGCCGCCAGAGCATGAACTGCTCGTTGCCGTACTGCTCCTTGATCTCCGCCTTGTTCTTGCCCTGCAACGCGCCGTAGTGGCGCTCGTTGAGCCGCCAGTCGCGGATGACCGGAATCCAGTGCCGGTCGCAGGCGTCCAGGGCGTTGTTCGCGGTGGAGATGGCGCGACGCAGCAGCGAGGTGTAGACGACATCCGGCAGGATGCCCTGCTCGGCCAGCAGTTCACCGGCGCGCTTGCCCTCGGCCACACCCTTGTCGGTCAGGCGCACGTCCACCCAGCCGGTGAACAGATTCAGGGCATTCCATTCGCTCTCGCCGTGGCGCAGCAATACCAGGGTGTACGTCATGGGGCCATCCTCCCACGTGCTGTTTCGTTCGCAATCGAGACCCTGCGGCGGCGAACCCGAACCCGCCGCCGCATCGCGCGAGACTTCCGAGGCCGTCCCAGCACGCCCGGGCGACTCGGTGCCGCGGGCGTGCGCCGCGTGCTGAGCGACGTGGACCCGCGGCCCGGAATCGTGCCTTCTCCTCAGAACGACAGGCAGTCGCCCGGGGCGTCCTCGGCGGCGTCGTAGGCCAGCAGGCCCGCGCCCGCGAGGGTGGCCTGGTCGGTGAGTTCCGAGGGCAGCACGTGCAGTCCGCGGGTGAAGGTGAGGCGGGCGCGGGCGGCCACGGTCTCGCGCAGCGGCCGCCACAGGTGCTCACCCGATTGCGCGAAGCCGCCGCCGACAACCACCAGGTCGGTGTCCAGCAGTGCGGCCGCCGAGGAGATGGCGACGCCCAGCGCGGTGCCCGCGCGGCGCAGTGCGGCGATGGCGATCTCGTCGCCCGCCCGCGCCGCGGTCGACAGTTCGATGCCGGTGCTGCCGGTCCAGCCCTGGCGGCGCGCCCACCGCACCGAGGACGGCCCGCTGGCCACCGCCTCCACGCAGCCGGAACCGCCGCAGGCGCAGGGTTCGTCACTGCCCGGCACGATGATGTGGCCGATGTGCCCGGCGTTTCCGGTGCGGCCGAACACGACTCGCCCATTGCTGATGACGCCGCCGCCGATCCCGGAGGAGACGGTCAGTGCCAGCACGTTCGGAATGCCGCGCGCCGCGCCGAACCGCTGTTCGGCCAGCACCAGGCAGACGCCGTCGATGGCGAAGCGAACAATGGCGTCCGGGAACAGCTTCCGGACCGCCTTCTCCAGCTCGAACCCGTGCACCCATTCGGGGATATTGAGCGGACCGGTGGTGCCGGTGCGCACATCCACGGGCCCGGCCGCGCCGATGCCGACGGCGGTCACCTCGGCATCCCCGGCCACGCTCGACAGCAGTTCCCGGCAGGCGTCCCACACCTCGGTGCGCGGCACCGGAATCCGCCGCACATCCTGTACGACCCCATCCGAATCCACCGTTCCGGCAGCGAATTTCGTCGCCCCGATATCCAGCGCCAGCATCACCATGATCGGCGACCCTACGTGTCAGGGCTGTTCGGTGTCGACGAGATGTTCGAAAGCGCGCAGGTTCTTCAGCGACTCCCCGCGCGAGACACGCCATTTCCATTCCCGGCGAATGGATTCGGCGAATCCGAGTTCGAGCAGCACATTGAAGTCGGCGTCGACGGCCTCGAGGATCTGTCCGAACCAGCGGTCCAGTTCGTCGGGAGTGACGGCGTGCGTGGCCATCCGGCCGACCAGGTAGATATCGCCCAGATTGTCGAGGGTGTAGGCCACGCCGTAGAGGCGGCGATTGCGCCGCAGCATGAATTTGTAGACGCCCTCGTGGTTTTCGTCCGGCTTGCGGCAGACGAAGGTCTCCATCCGCACGCCGTGGTTGCCGACGGTGACGATGACATTGGTTTTGAGCTTGCGCTCACCCGGCAGCACCGCGACGAACATGTCCTCGCGTTCGCGCGAGTATTCGATCTCGCGCTCGCGCAGGGCGTCGTCGATGAGCCGGGCCGTGGCGAGCGCGGTCTCGGTCAGTTGCGCGGTCGGCAGGTTCGGGTCGCTCATCGACGCACTGCTCCCATCCGGCGCCGCCACAGCGCCCGCGATCTGGCCTGATTGCTCTCCGTCGCCACCGTACTCCTGCGCATACGGGTGTCGCGGAATCCGGCCAGGGCGGCGGAGTAACTGTCCAGCAGACCGTCGGCGGTGTGCGCCCAGGAGAAGTTGGCGGCGTGCTCGACCGCCGCCGCGCCCATCTCGCGCAGGCGGGCGGGGGCGTCGAGCAGGGAGCGCAACGCGGCGGCCCAGTCGTCGGTGCGGTGGCCGGGGACGAGCAGGCCGGAGACGCCATCGCGCACGGCGGTGCCCAGGCCGCCCACCTCGGCGGCCAGCACGGGGGTGCCGCTGGCCTGCGCCTCGATGGCGACCAGGCCGAACGACTCGTTGTAGCTGGGGACGGCCACCAGATCGGCGGCCCGGTACACCTGCACGAGCCGGTGCGGGGGCTGCGGCGGCAGGAAGGTGACGCGGTCGGCGATGCCGAGATCGGCGGCCAGGTCGATGAGGGCGTCCGGGCGTTCCAGCCCGGTGCCGGAGGGGCCGCCCACGATCAGGACGCGCAGCGGGGTCGCCGGATCGTCGGCGAGCACGCGGGCGGCGGCGCGGACCAGCACGTCGGGGGCCTTGAGCGGCTGGATACGGCCGACGAAGGCGACAATGCGCTCGTCCAGCGGCAGGCCGAGTTCGATGCGGGCGGCGGTGCGGTCGCCGGGGCGGTAGCGAGTGAGGTCCGCGCCCGGCAGCACCACATCGATGCGCTCGGGTTCCGCGCCGTAGAGCTGGACGAGTTCGCGGGCTTCCTCGCCGGTGTTGGCGACCAGGCGGTCGGCCTCGGCGACGATCTGCTTCTCGCCGATCTCCCGCGCGGCCGGTTCCGGGCAGTCGCCCTCGGCCAGGTGCAGGTTCTTCACGGCGGCGAGGGTGTGCGCGGTGTGCACCAGGGGCACCCGCCAGCGGTCCCGCGTCAGCCAGCCGACCTGGCCGGACAGCCAGTAGTGCGAGTGGATGAGGTCGTAGTGCCCGGGCTGGTGCCGCGCCTCGGTCCGCAGCACCTCGCCCGCGAACGGGCACAGCTGCGTGGGCAGATCGTGCTTGTCGAGCCCCTCGAACGGTCCGGCGACCACATGGCGCACCAGCACGCCCGGCGCGGCTTCGACCGCGGGTTCGTCGTTGGAGGAGGTGGCCCGGGTGAAGATCTCCACCTCGGTGCCGCGTTTGGCCAGCTCAATGGCGGTTTGCAGCACGTAGACGTTCATGCCACCGGCATCGCCGGTGCCGGGTTGGGCGAGTGGCGAGGTATGCACCGACAGGACGGCAACCCGATTCGGCCGTAGGTCGCTACGTTGACTCACCACCCACCCAGTGTGCACGCGCGGGATGCGTGGTCGTACATGAGTTACCCCACCAAGTGACCGGGGTCACAAGGAAATTCGAGAAGGGTGGTTGACCGGACAGCGCGCGGCACAGGTGGCGCGACAGCCCGCCGGGCACGGGTCGCGGACGCGGACGCGAGCGGCCACGCACGGCCTGCGACCGGGCCGGATGCGCGACCGCACAGGGCCACTCGCGCACGGCTTTCCGACCTACCGCGACGTCGGCAGCGCATCGTCGAGCGGGCCAGCCCGAGCGGCAGTCCGCGCGCGCGGGATCGGGCTACGAGAGCCCCTCCACGAACTCGGTGACCTCGGCCGCGAACCGTTCCGGATCCTCCACGAACAGCCCGTGCTGCGCGTCGTCCCAGTAGGAGGTGCGGACGTTCGGGGCGGTCTCGGCGATGTAGCGGCCGCTCTCGACCGGCACCACCGGGTCGGCGGTGCCGTGCATGACGAAGACCGGGATGTCGAGGGTGCGCAGAGCGTCGGTGTTGTCGGTGGTGCGGTAGAAGAGGGCCTTGCGGACCCGTGGCAGGGTCGCCAGGCTGCCGCCGAACAGCCGCTGCGCGTCCTCGCCCTTGTCCCGTCCGGGCCCGGTGTTGGCATTGCCGAAGGCGGCGAAGCCGCGCATGGCGCGCCCGGCGCTCTCGTCGAAGACGTCCGGAATGGCCTTCTGCATGGCCGGGCCGGGTTCGGCCCCCGGGACGCCGCGGCCGATTCCGGCCAACGACCCGCTGTAGATCAGGCCCGCGACCGCGGCGGTGCCGTAGGTGGCGACGTAATCGGTCTGCACGATGCCGCCGTAGGACCAGCCGAGCAGCACCGCGTCCTGCTCGATGCCCTCGCCCGCCAGGACCGCGGCCACGTCGGCGGCCCAGTTCTTGGGGTTGTCGTAGCCGGTCTCCGGCGCACCGGAGTAGCCGTGGCCGCGCAGGTCCACGGCGATCACCCGGTACCGCTGCGCCAGCAGGTCACCGGCGCGCCCCCAGCAGCGCAGGTTTCCGGCCCATCCGTGCAGCAGCACCAGCGGCCGCGCGTCGTCCGGCCCCTCCGCCCGGTACACGATGGTCGTCCCGTCCGCGCTCACCACTTCACGAATCGCCATACCCGTCAGGCTAAACCTTTCCGCGTGGAGCTACCGACCGGAATGTTTACGGTGGGGCGGCTTAAGCTCGCACCATGAGCAGCACTCGCACCGCAGTCGTCACCGGAGCCAGCTCGGGCATCGGCGAGGCCACCGCCCGCGAACTCGCCACCCAGGGGTACCACGTGTACGTGGGCGCTCGCCGCGTCGAACGCCTGGAGAAACTGGCCGCGGAAATCGGTGGCACCGCCCTGCCCCTGGATGTCACCGACGAGGAATCGGTGCGCGCCTTCACCGAGGCGGTCGAATCCGTCGATGTGCTGGTCAACAATGCCGGTGGGGCGAAGGGTTTGGCGACCGTCGCGGCGGCGGATCTCGACGACTGGCGCTGGATGTGGGAAACAAACGTACTCGGTACGCTGCGGATGACGAAGGCACTGCTGCCGAAACTCATTGCCTCGGGCGACGGGCTGATCGTCACGATAACCTCGGTGGCGGCCTTCCAGGCTTACGACAATGGTTCCGGCTACACCTCGGCCAAGCACGCGCAGGCGGTTCTGCACCGCACCTTGCGCGGGGAACTCCTCGGCCAGCCGGTCCGGCTCACCGAAATCGCGCCGGGCGCGGTGGAAACCGAGTTCTCCCTGGTCCGCTTCGACGGCGACGAGGAACGGGCCGCTGGTGTCTATCAAGGCATCGATCCCCTTGTCGCCCAGGACATCGCGGAGATCGTCGGTTTCGTGGCGTCGCGCCCGTCGCATGTGAATCTGGACCAGATCATCGTCAAGCCACGGGATCAGGCCGAGGCGGGCCGTTTCGCGCGCCGTTCCTGACACTCGACCGCCCGGAACACGAAAAGCCCCGAACGCGAAAGAGCCCGGAATCGTTCGCCGATTCCGGGCTCCGTTTCGATCCGCCGCCGCCTCGTCAGGCGGAAGCGGATTCCACGCTCTTTTCCGACCGCACCTCGTCAGGCCCGCCGGATTTCATTCGATCAGGGCAGCACCTGCGGCACCGACTGCGGCGACACCGCGCCCACCAGCAGACCGATAATGGTGCCGGTCATCGCACCGTGCACCGCGCCGGCGAGCGCACAGGCGGGTGCGGCGACGCTGCCCGCACCGGGCACCAGCAGGCAGGCGGCGGCATTCGTCGCGGCCGAACCCACGGCACCGGCGGCCGCACCGGCGGCCGCGCCATTGGCCAGCGGATCGGAGTTCTGCGCACTCGGATCGGTGGCGATCTCGAGCGGAATTCCACCCGAAACCTGCTGCCCGGCAACCGGCTCCGGCGCAGCCGTCTCAGCCGACGCCACACCGGCTCCGGCGAAAATCGCGCTCACCGCGACCGCCCCGATAACAGCCTTGCGACCGGCATTCTTGAAAGC
Source organism: Nocardia sp. CC227C (assembly GCF_030767025.1). Taxonomy (GTDB): domain Bacteria; phylum Actinomycetota; class Actinomycetes; order Mycobacteriales; family Mycobacteriaceae; genus Nocardia. Next base: position 149,586 of record NZ_JASITE010000010.1, read on the forward strand.
CCGACGGACCATGTTCTAACCCCGTTTCTCCCCGACTCCGAGTGCGAAATGCCTCGGTTTGTATTGAACGTCCAACTTCTATCGGAAGGGTCCGACAAGTTCAAACCTCTTCCAGTTCAATACGGGAAAGACCGATCGGTCGAGTACATGCTTCGAAAGCCTCTGCCCTGCACCGCAAATGGACAAACACACCAAACCCTGCCGGGCGAGTATGACGAAGATCTCATTTATCCGGTCTGGCGAATGACTGTGTGGCGGAAGTGCAATGGTGCGTAGCGAATGTTCCACCCGCCTGAGAGAAGGAAGCATGTGCTCACCGCGGATTGTCCGCACCGCGCACGCGGCGGCCGACAACCCTCGGTTCAGTCGGCGCGCGTGGTTCGGTGCCGCGGGCGCGCTCGCCGCGGTTTCCGCGATGGGTTCCGCACAGGCCGCGCCGAATCTTTCCGGTGGTGTGGTCGACCTGACGCACACGCTGTCACCGGAACTGCCCGTCTGGCCCGGGAATCCGCCATTCATCTCCATTCCCGTGGCGTGGCACGAGAGTGGCGGATTCGGTCAGAACGCCTTGGCTTTCTGGGAACATACCGGCACCCACGTCGACGCGCCGCTGCACCGAGTACGCGAAGCGGCATCGGTCGACCGCATCCCGGCCGCTGATCTGGTCGCTCCCCTGGTCGTCATCGATATCGCGTCGAAGGCATCGAGCGATCCCGATGCCGCACTGACGGTTTCCGATATCGAGACATGGGAGTCCCACCACGGCCGCATTCCCGATCGCGCCTTCGTGGCACTGCACTCGGGCTGGGAGCACCGGCTCGCCTCGCCCGGTGCATTCCTGAACCTGGATTCAGGAGGCCGCATGCACACCCCCGGATTCGCGACCGAGGCAGCCGAATTCCTGGTGTCGGACCGTTCGATTGTCGGCGCGGGCGTCGACACCCTGAGCCTGGACCCCGGCACGAGTCGCGACTTCGGCGCGCACACGGCCTTTCTCGGTGCGGGCCGCTACGGCGTCGAAATGCTCGCGAACCTCGCCCAGGTTCCGGCCTATGGCGCGACCGTCGTCATCGGCGCGCCCAAACACGCGGGTGGCACCGGCGGCCCCTGCCGCGTCCTGGCGCTGACCTGATGCGTCAGGCGGGCCGGTCCAGCGAAAGACCGTGCCGGAAGACCGTATTCGGATCCCATGCGGCTTTGATCCGACGCAACCGTGCATAGTTGTCGCCGTAGTAGAGCGTGTACCAGGGCACGCCCGAGGTATTCCACCGCGGATCCGTCAGATCCGTATCCGGATAGTTGATGTACGCACCCCCGTTGGCCGCATTCCGCACCGGCACCCCACCGGTCTCCGCATACAGCTCCCGATACATCTCCCGCGCCCACGCGATGAACCGCTCGTCATCCCCCGGCAGCCGCCACGCCGCGTGAATCAGCATCTTCATGAACGAATCCCGCGCCGGGGTAGCCGTGGCATCCGCCGCCACCGCATTGATGGCCCCACCGACCGGCAGGAACTCCACCTGCGATTCCCCGAGATACCGCACATCACCGAGATACCGGTACAGCACCCGCAACTGCTCCTCCGAGTACGCCCGCCGCAGATATCCGGACCGCGCCTTCACCCGAAACCCGGGCATCCCCTTGGCGTAATACGTATTCGCCAGCGTGTCCGCATAGGAGGCCCGCGTCACCGGCAGCACCACCGGCCCCGGCATCACCCCCGCCGACAATGCCGCCACGAACTCGTCGAACATCGCCCCGGCATCCGCCCGATCCCCATCGAGCAATATCAGTACATCCGACCCCACCAGCCCCGGCTTCAGATGCAGCGGAGCGTACAGCCCCGCGAACCGATCCCCCGGCTGGCTGTGTTCGGCGAAGAAGGCGAGATAGTTCCCCACGAAGCGAACGAACGATTCCTCCGTCGCCACCGGCAACACCAGCCGCGTGGTAACCATGCTCCCCGGAGCCATCGGCAACGCCCGCCTGGCGTCTGCCCCATCGGAATCCGCCGACCGCAACAAATACCGCGTCACCACCCCGAAATTCCCGCCGCCCCCACCGGTATGAGCCCACCACAGGTCGTTGTGTGCCCCGTCCCGAGTCGCCACGGTAACGGAGGCCCGCCCACCCGATTCCACGGTGACAACCTCAACTCCGTACAGATGATCCGACACCAGCCCCAACCGCCGAGACAACGGCCCATACCCACCCCCGGCAATATGCCCACCGGCCCCGACCCCCTGACAGATCCCCGCGGGCACCGTCACACCCCAGCCCCCGAGCAACCGCCCGTAGACATCCCCCAAATCAGCACCGGCACCCACCGAAAACGCCCGATGCTCTTCATCCCAATAAACATCCCGCACCCGCCCCAAGTCGATAATCCCCTGCGTCCCAGGGTTATCCACAAAGTCCTCGAATCCATGCCCACCCGACCGCACGGCCACCCGCAGCCCCTCACCGACGGCCCGTTCTACCGCAACCCGCACCTCCTCAGCGCTGGTAGGCACGAAGATCTTCTCCGGCCGAGCGCTGAACCGCCGGTTATACCCCCGCCCGACCAACCGCCCATACTCAGCCTCCCCCATCCCGACCGCCCCGGGCTCCCCGGCCCGAGCCACCGAAACCCCCAGTGCCCCCGCAGCGCTACCGACAACCGAAGCAGCAAGAAACCGCCGCCGAGAAACCGACACCAATCCCTCCCATCCCAGGCGACTTCCACAAGGTCACCCCCGACAGTAGCGTCAACCCCACCACCCCGCCCCGTCGACACGACCCGCGTACCCCACACAGGAAGTCCCCGTGCAGCAGTCCACAACCGCCCACAGACTTCTCACGCTGTCGTAGACAGTCGCCGACCAGGTAGAAACTGGATGCTAATTCATGACACAGCACGAAACACCCTCTACTTTTGGGGAACCTAGAACGATCGCTGGAGCCCCGCGAAACTTTCGCTGGCATTACGTCTGGAGAGAGCCTCCCAAAGCGGGCCTTTTCATAACTGCAGCCAGTGCGTTCGCGATGATTACATGGATTCCACTTACGGAATTCTCGTCCTCACCCGACGTAGCCTGCGTATCCGCACTCTATTTCACAGCCGTGATTCTTACAGCCCATATATGCTGGCGAGTCACAAGGTACAGGCGCCCACAAGTGCGATATGGACCCCCACAAGCTTCAGACACGTTCGTGCTGAGACAGCCTCTTGTTTACATCAATTTCGCAGCTGGCATTCTTCTTGCCTTCACCGCAGTGATCACTCTCGGCGCATTGACAGACGAGCTAGAAATCGTGCTATACGGCGCGATTGGCATAGCACTCATCTTGCCGATCATCGCACTGCTATTCTGGCATAGAAAAAATTCAGAGCCGCTGAATCAGCTCCAGCCCGCGCCTCCCTTCCAATCTGAAACATACTCCTCGAGTGTAATATCCCCGAACCGATCACCGCCAATCTCTCGGTACCCGGCTAAGACATCGAACTCAGCTTCATATTCACTCACTACCAAGAGACCATACTTCCCGTAGTCCGCTAAGAATTTCCACAGGACCTCAGTCAGCAAAGGGTTCGCTACGTTCCTCGTATCGCCGATGGCAAAGTAGTCGAGGATACCGTCATCCTTCTTAACCCCCTTTCCCAGAAACAGTAGGACTTCCCTCTCCTTGCAGACAAGATAGAAATACTCAGACACAGCCCCTCCTTCACACCAGGTCGACATCCCGTGCAGCACCGAGCTTTCTGTACGCCGTGATGGAATCGAAACTACACGTCCATCGCTCGGCGCATCCGTATACGCACGTGCAGCGGTGGCGCGGTAAGCATCGCAACGAGATGCTCTCGGTGCAATGAGCTTCGACTGCCGTAGGCGCGCAGGTGAATCAATGTCGATATCAGGGAGTTCGGTCCCACTCCCCACATCGCAGGAACGATCTTCCACGGACCATCCGTCGATTGCGGAGGTGGCCGCCACCCCGCGGGCGCGAGGAAGAGCGAGCGACGCGAAGTCATCGCGGCGGACGGGCAGCGCACAGTTACAGCGGGCACATTCCTACCGTTGTCCCCGGTCCCGATCGCCGTGACCGCCTCCCACCGAAACTCCCAATCACAATTGGGCGTGATGATACGAAAGCCGCTGGGAGACAGCATCAGTCGCGAGCGCCGCTGATACCAGTACAGAAACGTCAGAGCCGGAAGCAAGAGCACAATGCCCATGCCGCCGGAGGCGACAAGCTCAGCTTCCCCGGCCGAAACACCCCACCAGACCAAAGCGACAGCCGCCATCAGAAAGCCGGCCACCAACACGATCTGCCCCCGTGGCGGTCGGAGAGTTACGGCACCTTGCTGGCCACCCGCATCAGTGTGAACGGGCGGACGCCGCGGGTCGGCCAAGCGCCAGCTGACCCCGGCGATGAGCCCGAAGGCCACGAAGAGCAGCGCCGCCAACCAGATCCGCCCACCCGCAGTCGAATCGGTGGACACCAACACCACCACCGGAAGCGCGACCGCCAAGACCAGCGCACCAACGCTGAAAACCAGCATGCCGATCCCACAAGGTTCCCGCCAGGCGCAGTACCAGCGGAAGTCATGTGGCGTGCCCTGGAGACGAATATCAGACATCCGTCACCGGATTCCAGAGACCGGTCGCGAATGCAAACCGATGGACACGGACACCACCGATGCAGACGCGCCAAGTGCTGCAGCATCCGCAGCTACGTCGACCACAATGCTCGGCACAATTCCAAGTCCGTTCATGGCACCCTCCCCCAGTACCCCAGACACTAGCCGACTACGCCGAGACCGTCGTACCCCTGCCATCCAGCGCTGCGGCCGGGGGCGACAGGGGCACGCCGCCATCCCAGCTTCCCTATCAGCCTTCCTGAATCTCGACTGTGACCTCGCTAGAGCTGCTGAAGTACCCAAGTGATAAGCCGTTCAGCGAACTGGAAGCCGCGGCGCGGCACCGCGTGAGTGCGACCCCGAGCTAGAAATCGGTGAGATCGGAGGGCGGCAGAGGAGCAGGCGCCTCGCTGCACAATTCGAATCAGCAGTCAGTGGCCGAGTTCGGTACGTCGCCAACGCAGTTCGCTCTCCGTTCGGCGGATAGGCGATCCTGAGAACGGCAGGGCGGCATAATCGACCGATGCGGCCGCTCGGAGTGCGACAGTGCGCGCCGACATTGCGGCTCGCTCGGTGAGTCCGATCTCCGCGGCTAACGCGGCCCAGTCACGGGCGCGTAGTTTGCGGGTCCGGCCGGCGATCGGCAGTGCCATCGAGTCGTCTCCGTAGACCAGAGTGCACGGAACGTCGAATATCGGTGCGATATCCCACTTCCCGCCGGGCCCCTCGACGACACCGACGTTCTTCGCGTGTAAGTCGCCATTTCCGGTTAGCCAGCCAAAGAGAAACTGCAAGTAGAGGTTTCGGCGAGCCACTGCCGGAGCCTCGGAAATCTGCGCGAGGGTGTTGATCACGGTGACCGCATCGGGCTGATACTTCGACGCCGGAGGTAAGCCCAGTACCTGGGTCGCATCCTCGAACGCCAAGCGCCGCCACGACCGGCCCTCGCGCACCCGATCGAAACGCCGCACCAGCAGACCGGTGTCGCCAACGCGGTCGGTGACCAGGTTCGCCTCGGCTACAGGAATTTTCATCAACCTCGCCGCTTTCAGATGCGCCGCTTCGTTTTCAACCAGATGGGGGTACTCCGGTTGCGAGAGCTTGAGAATGAACCGCCCATAGCGAGCCGAGAACGATACGCTGATCATCGACGCACTGGCTTTACGCTGCACTCCCTGCTCCTGCGTCAGCCGATGACGGCGGCGAGCCGCGCGAATGGCGGCCCCGATGCTCAATACCGCGGTCATCGCTTCACCTCCATAGATCGGCGATATTCTGCCGATATCGTGGGGATTCAATCAGAATACTCCACGGTACGCCAGAATAGGCAGAATATTGCCGATTTTGGTGATATCGCCCAGGCTAAGGTACCCAAGAGCAAGAAGTCGGCAGAATATCGCCGAAGTTGGGTTGATGTGGACCACAACGCGCAACACAATTCCACATCCGTTCATGGCACCCGCCCCAGCACCCCCCCCGGACACCACGATGACGTCGGCCCAGTATCAGCTCACCCCAGATAGGGGCGAGCTCTCCTCTCGGAGTGATGCTGCAGCCGCAGCCTGACGGTCGCGTGTACCGGCAGCTCAGCCAACTCGTCCGGCTGGATGAAGCGAACCTCGGTAGATTCGCCGCTGACCGCTACACGCCCTCCGCAGACCCGGCCATGGAACGTGGTGTTGAACTCCTGACGAACCTCGCCGTCGGCGTACTCGATGACGTGCTCGGGGTCCGTATATATCCCCAGCAGGCCGGTGATCTCGATGTCGAGTCCGGTCTCTTCCTTCGTCTCGCGGATCACGCACTGCTCCAGCGTTTCTCCGATCTCCATCACCCCTCCCGGAAGGGACCAGTTACCGGAATCGCTGCGCCGCTGCATCAGAATCGCACCTCGCGCGTCAACAACAAGCGCGGAACCACCCGGCACCAAGCTGTTCGGCTTCGGCGCGTTCGGATCCCGGTAATAGTCACGCCGTTTGCCCATGAACGACCCCTTCACTGTAGGGGGCCACGCTGCCCCAGATCTGCTCGACCTGATCGGCGAAGGACGAGAACATGCCGTGCGGCGACAGTTTCCTCAAGTGCAGCGCTGTGTGCTGGTAGCCGCGAGCACGGACGAGATACGGCGTGACGATCATCTGGTCATCGAACCGGAACACTGAGTTGTACAAATGCACGGTGTGCAAACCGATCTCACACCCCGAGGTGTCAGCCAACGCTCCCAGCATGCTCAAAGCGTTACGAATACGCCCGGCCAGAGTTCCGTTCATCTGCTCCAACGCATCCCGCTCGACTACATGGGCACAATCAGGGTCTGCGAACGCGAGCCGGACGCGAGTGCCGTTCCGACACTTCGCGGCCACGACATCAGCCGCATCGGGCAACAACTCGAATACAATCGGGTAAGCGTAGCCGACATCCACTCATCCACCGGTTGACCGTCTTCACATCGACACCCACAGCGGCTGCGAGCCCCGCGGAGTCCAATTGTGCTCGCAGCATCGCCGATTCGAGACGCTGACTCATACCGAAACCATAGTGGACACACGCGGGACGTTTCAGTGGTTCTGGAATGTCCATGCAGGCGTCCTCGGCGCAGTTCAAGTGTCCGCCGGGCGGTCATACCGTGGGTCCACATGACACCAAGCCGGCGCAAGCGCCCGGCCTCGGTCGCCGGCCACGATGAATGGAGCAATATGACCAGGCGGATCCGGCTCGGAGAGTTCCCCGGTGGCGTGCTAGAGATCAACGCCTACGACGACCCGACCGACAGTCATTCCGGCGTCTACTTGGAGAGCCGCCATGCGGACCACCGCGCACAGCGAGGAGCCGAGATGCAGTACAGGCCAACGGCAATCGGGTACCTGCGAACCGATGTATCCGGAATTGCACGGTTCCACGACGAGAGCCAGATCCGTACGCTGGCCACTCGGCTCGGCTATGACTTCGCCGACATGATCGTCTATGACCCGAAATTCGGGCGGCCGCCAGTGGCCCGGCTGAAAGCACAGGCCACCCGCCTCGCCGCAGAGGCGGTCATCATCCCCGGGCCAGAACACTTCGAGTCCGGCCGAATACCACCGTCGCTGGTCGAAAAGCTGGACGTGATCACCGTGACGCCGGAGACGACCTACGCGCGGCGCGCTACACCACCGTCGCCGGAACTGCCGCAACGTACGGTTACTGGAACCTGACTGCAAGAAGGGATCTTAAAGCGCCCTACTTCAACTATGCCGCCGACGCATCTTCGACGACCACCTTGTTCGCTTTAGCTTGCACCACTGCTGCCACCACAATCTGCGATGCAGCCAGCGTTGCCAGCGCATCGGAGGAGGGATTCTCGAAATAGACTCGCTATCCTTCCACCAGACGTCGTGACCGAAGATTATATCTCTTGCCCAATAGGATTCGGGCTCATGGTAGATGATATTCTCGCCAGTGAATTCTAGGCCGATAAATCTCTCGTTGATCCGGGTAATAGCTTCAGGCTCCGAGATTTCATAGTTTTCGACCATTGCTCGTATGACGTCGCGAAAATATTCCGCAGCACGTGCATCTACCCAGAATGCAAACTCACTCACTTCCAGCCCCAGCCGCCTGCAACCCGCCCGATCAGACATCGAGCGCGCCAACTGTCTACCATCTAGTCGGATATGCCGCTGTCCTCTCTTACCAAAACACCATACCCCGGCCTGGGATCAACTTCACGGCGCGTCCTCGGCAAATTGACCTCCGTTAGCTTGCCGTCGTAGATCATCCATAAACCGAAGCAGTCGTCCTCTTCGTCCCGAATGAGGACCTGCACAGTCTCCGGCCGAGGCCATGGCAGGCTTTCAAGATGTGCCAGCAATCCTTGCCAGTTGTTCCTATAAAACTGGATAATCCACATATAGCATTCATCGGATCCGAATTCATATCCCGCGCCAGAGAATATCGCGTCATCGATCGGAATGAATGACTGCTGCCATGGCCGCGATTTATCGGGTTTCGTAAGGCCATCCATCACAAGCTTTGCGTCACGCGCTAAAACGACGACCTCAGCATACCTGCTCAATATACCCATCTCCTAGCTGCAATCCCAATTGCCGTCAGCGCTGCCCTGTCTATAATGCCACACAGGACAGCCCGCCGTCACCTTTGGCCACCTACTCTGTCGAATCCTGTTACCGGATTAACGATGCGAACGTTTGGATTATCAACAAATGCCTCAGCTACCTTGTTCGCATAGTCATCGGAGGGTGCCACATACACAACCTCCTGCGCTTGATGCTTTCTATCGAAGGAGAGTTTGTTGTTGATTGTATCGATAGCACTGATATATGCACGCGGCCGACGAGATCGCGTACCCGTAGCGTCAACAGATCGTACGCTGACGATTTTTCCGTCCCTCCATGCAACTCTGATCATGTCAGCCGTTGTGCCCGTAACCGTATCCGCGATCACTGCTTTGGGGATTCCCAAAGAACTGGTAGTGTCAGGATCAGCTTGAAAGTAGTATCGACTGCCTGAACCACTACCGCTATAGTATTCTCCCGATTGCTTCAGCTGTTGATTAAGGAAAGGGAGGGCAGCCTGCGCATCGTCATTATCCCCTTTGGTTCCAACCTTATGCGGTACTCCCCGCTCATCTACGAAATATTTAGCACCTTCTATATTTCGCTCCTTCAGCGGTTGCAGCAAACGGGGGTCTGATAATTCGACCCTGACAACAGGCTTACCGTCAGGCTTGAAGTAGTCAGGATGGCTATCGGCGGCCCGTTGTTCAGGCCCTCTACCACCACCCTGAACTCTGCTGTTATTTCCACGCGGGGCCTCCATGTTGAATCGGGTGGCACCGAACCGGCCGGGAGCAGGGAGACGATTCGGACCTCCGGCGGGCAATGGGTTCCGCATAAATACCGCTGCCATTTCTTGCAGAACCAATGCTGTCGTCGCAGCAAGATCGTCTGCCTTGCTGAGAAGCCGCCGAGGCAGTTGCCTGACCGATTCGAACCCGTTGCGAGCGAAGTTCGGTACCCATCGGCTTGGAGCGTGCTGTAACTGTGGAAGCACCGCTCTAGGATTGGGTGGGCGCAGATCCCCGGGTATCCCGGCGTTGCCCGGCGTCGGATCGGGAACCCGAGGCTGACGTGGGCCAGCAGAGCCCGCTGGTGGCTTTGACGGCACGGGCAGGACGGGATTTGGTAGGTCTCCGCGGGACGGCGGCGCCGCACTTGGTCCACCAAAACCGGATTGTCGACGTCCAACGAACTCGTCGACTTCATCGACGAGGCGTTCGGCTTGGAGTTGGTTGCTCACTCGCGCCGCGTCCGCGGCGCTGTCAGCGCCCTCGATCAGTGCCCGCGCTTCCGGGCCCAGCCGTCGAATCCCTCGCAGGAACCAGGCCCCGCCGGCGGCAATCGCGGTGTCGGGGCCAGGGATCGTGGTGACGATGTTGAAGCCGAGTTCCGCTGCCGCCCTGGCGGCCTCGGCGGCGCTGTGGCCACCTTCCCCACGCTTGTACTCCCATAGCACCACGGCGGGGTTGACGAACATGTCGTCGACCGCGCCGTAGACGCTGTTCGAGATATCAGCCTGCCATTGGTTGATGTTGAACGGCCGGGACGGAGTCGGTGCGGAATCGACAGACTCGGTGACGGGCGGTGCGTACTTGGGTGGCTGGGTGGGGTCGAGTAGGACTGGGAGGTCCTTCACGGCGTTGACATGCTCTCGGACAGCCGGATCCAGCCATGAGATTCCCGCCGCTTGCAGGCGCAGCATCGCTTGCTGCTGCCTGATCATCTCCTCGACGGTGGAGGTGCCGCGCATGGCCCACTGCAGGTCATAGAGCTGCTCGATAGGCGTGTAGCGCGCCTTATCGATCCGCATCCATGCCCGGTCGTAGGCGCTCAGTCCGTTCCCGACGTACGGCCCCAACATCGGCCCCTGGCGCACCAGATCGGCGTCGGCCGCGAGTTCCTGTTCGGTGTAGGCCGTACCGGTCAGGAAGATCGTCCTCGGATTGGCGATGACGTCCGGCAGTACAGCCGGCGGAGCCGTGGCGGAGTCCTCGGGGTTCGCCGAAGGCGGGGCAATCAGATCGTCGGTTCGGCTCGGCGATGTTTGCGGGGTCGACACCTGTGGGGGAGGTGTCGCAGTCGGCGTAGGTATGAACGGCGCCATCTGTGTTCCCGGCTTTCCCGCGGTGCTTTCCGGGTCGTAGATCTGTTCGAACGCGGTCGGCCCGGTGCTCGTTGGACCGGGATCAGTGTCTGAGGGCTGCCGCCTCGGTGGCGCTGGTGTCGGTGCGACCGGGGTCGGCGGGGTCTCCCCGTCGGGCTGCGGCGTGCGAACGGGGATCGGGCCTTGTTCGCCGCCCGGCGCTTCCGGGTTGTACGGCTTGGCGATCGGCTGTGCCGACGGGATTGATCGTCCAGAGGGAGCGACAGGTCTTATGGCTTGCAGGTCCTCGGCGGCCAGTATTCGAGCGAGCTTGCGTGCCGCACGCTCCGGGTTCATACCCGTGTAGGTGTGCACTCGCCCTCTGGACTGCGCCGAGTCACCGCCTTCGACGGCTGACAGCGGAGTCAACGAATCCAGCCAATCCGCCCGCCGCTTCCAGTCGATCCCTGATGCGCTCATGGGTGGACCCCGCGCACGTTGCGACCGAATTCGATAGCTTCGTTCTCGAGCATCTGACAGAGACCTTCCGGGAGATGGCATGAGAAAGTCCCGGCCGCTCGGGCTCGGGACTGATGAAATGAGAAGCGCGGGTAGGCAACTCACGCCCGCCCGCGCTACGCGTCGCATCGGATCTTCTCGACCGGATGCGAGGCCGGAGTGTTCAGGATGTAGGTGCGAGGCTGGTGTTCGGTGGGTAGTCGCCCGGGACGACATTGGCGGTGCTGATCCAGAAGAAGACGTCGTTATTGATGAACGGAACCGCGCCCGGGATACCGGAGAGGCTGGGGATCGGGTTGCCTTCGAGATCCCTGCTGGGGTAGGAACCCTCGCGGATCAGGGCGGTTTGCTCGCCGTAGTACCAGTCGGGCACGCTCCAATAGGTGTGGAAGTAGTTCGGGTCCGGGGAACCGCCCGGGATGCCGAGGGTGGCGCGCTTGGCCCAGGTGAGCTCGGCTCCGTTGGGGATCTGGATGGTCGACCATTCGGTACTGCGCCACACGCCGATGTGAATGATTTCGGTCATTGTCGGGACTCCTGATGCAGAAGGGCGGTGCTCCGATTCGGAGCACCGCCCTCGTGGGTTCATTGCGACACGAGACGTCTACGTCTTGTGTGCGCTTCCAGCGGATTTCACGATCTTTCGACCGCGATTGACTCGTTTGACGAGGTGCGCGGTTTGCGCCTCGCTCATGTTGTTGAAGTTGAACACCCGGTTGGGGCCGGTGTCGGCGGGACTACCGGCGCTGACGTTTCCGGGGGTCCAGGCGGGGATGTGCTGGCGACTCGGGTTCGACATGGCTGTTACCCCTGCTGTTCCAGTCGGTCCAGCCGGGCCCGGATGTCGGCGAGCGCGTCTACAACGGTGAGGTTGTCCAACTGCGGCCAACCGCCGTACTGCCCGGCGTCGCGCTGGGCGAGGCCGCACAGCTGCTCGCGAATGTCCTTGACATCGCTGCCGATCGGGCCGCAGAACGCGGCGATGAAATCCTCGATTTGGGCAACGTCCGCTGCTGTCATCGGTGCCTTCTCTCCGTCAATAAGGGCCTGGACATCGCGGCGGAACGCATTCATCTCGATGCCGGCCGGGTCGATTTTTCCTTCGCGGCTGTATTCGCGATGGGCCACGCAATCGGCCGCGGTGCGGCCGATGCGGGCCAGGATGGCGGCGCAGCCGCGCTTGTAAGCGTCGAGTTGCGCTGGGGTCCAGTCGGTTCCGTCGCCGCGCGAGACGGCTTCGATGCCGATGACGTGATAGTTGGCGTTGTCGGTGGGCCAACCGGGCCAGGAGCCGCGGCCGGCGTGCCAGCACACGCCCGCCGCGATCACCCGGTAGGTGCCGTCACGTTCCAGAACCAGCTGTGCCAGTGGGCCTTCCAGATCGGGTCGGCCGTACTGCACTATCCGCCAGTCGTTCGCACCGCCGCCCGCCGTGTGATGGCAGAGCACGCCTCGCAGGTCACGGAAGTCGCCGTGCCCGCGGTCGCGCCAGCCGTCGTGTTCGATTACCCGCAGTCCGGCAGCGCGGAGCACGTCCGCGAGCCAGATCGGATCTCCGGTCCATGGCATAGGCTGATCTCCTTCGCTATGCCGCGTCGAAGTAGAGATAGGTGTTGGATCCGCCCTGCACGGTGGCGTCGTGCGGCACCGGGTTGGCCGTGGAGTTGGTCAGCACGACCGACAGGCGGTCACCGGCTTGAACGGCGATGGTGGTGCTGGGCAGGGCCAGAGCGGCGGTGCCGTTCGCGAAGTTCGCGGTGCGCACCTCCGAGCCGTTGTGCAGGAGTCGGACCGTCAGCAGTCCACCGAACTGCGGCGACCAATCCGCTGTCAGCTGGATTCGACACTGCACCGCGATCGGACCGGAGTCACCGACGACGAGTTCGTCGTTCGCGATGACGCTGCCGGTGAAACCGCTGCGCTCCGTCCAGCCCGTCAGCTTTCGATCGGAAGCTCCCGCGCTGATCGGCTGATCTCCAACCTTGTTCATGCCCATCGACGCAATGCTCGTCGCACCGGAGACAACCAGAAGCATCAGGAGGTCACCCCCCGCAGGCTCGCCTGAAGCCCCTTGCCAGCCGGGCTGTCGACAGTGGTGATGTGCACGGTCAGACGGTCGCCGACCGCGAAATCCCAAGGCGCACCGGATGTAACGACGGTATCGCCGATGTGATCGTCAGCAGCGATGGTGGCGGCGCTGCCCGGAATGGTGGTGCCGTTCTTCCGCAGCTCGACGACCAGGTTGCCGGTGCCCGCGGTTTCACCGCGATAGGTGATGGAGGTGATGTTGATCGGTCGCTCGATACGCAGGCCCTCCGGCATCACATTGCCCGCACCCGAGGTGCGAGTTCCGTTGTGGGACTTGAAGGCGATGTCGTACGCCTGCCCGGCGGCGGTGGGCACGCGGGCATCGGCGAGTCGGGAGTCGTCGGCGGCGATGGTGTCGAGCGTCGTGCGGGCGGCGGCAGCGTCGCTCGCGGTGAGCAATGCGCGGCCGGTCGCCGTGGAGTCGGAGATCTGGTTGGCCGGATGCGTGTGCGGCAGCGGGGTTCTGGAATCGTTCAGCCGCGGATCGTCGCCGGCGACGGCGGTGGTCGCGGTGGCACCGATGGTCGGCGGGAAGGTCGCCGGCTTGCCGGTGATGCCGGACCATTCGGTGGTTCCCGCCGGGCCGCGGATGACGATGCCCTGCCCGTCGGGGGTCCAGCCCTCCGCCGCCGCGTGGTAGACGTACAGCAGCCCGTCGGCGGTGACGACATACTGCGCGCCGTCGGCCGGATCCGCGGGCAGCTCACCGTAGGTGGCGACCTGCCCGTCGATCTGGATGCCCTCGCCACGCTCACCGCGCACGACGGCATTGCCGGGACTGGCGGGAACCGGAGCGACCAGGGTCAGGTCGACCAGGCCCGAGGAGCCCGCATCCGGGTTCTCCGGATCGGGACCCGCCACATACTCGGTGACGGCGAAGCTGAACGACTCCATCGGAATCTGACGGCCGTCGTAGTTCAGGTTGAACGACACCCGCCAGGTCCAATCCGTCGGATTGGTCGCCGCTCCGGGCGCGACCAGCCGCACGCCGCGCTTACCGCGCCAGGTGAGGTAGCCGAACTCGTCCAGCTGGCATTCGTAGTGCTCGGGCAGCTGCACGTAGGTGGCGGGCGCCGGTTCGGCGTCACCGACGAGAATCTTCGGAGCGTCGGCGGTGAAGGTGAGAGTGCCTCGCAGCGGCAGGAATTCGGGTAGGTCGCCGATATCGGGGCCGTCGGCGACATTGGCGAGGAAACGTCCGACGACTTTTCCGTACTTCAGCGGAGGCAGTTCGGCCATGGGTCAGTCCTTTCGAGCGGGAGGCAGCCGAGGAGGGCATGCCGAGGATCGGCTTCTCGCGAAGCCGAGCGGAATTCGAGATGTCAGGGCTGTACGGGCTGGGCGTGCACGATCAGCTGAGCGCCGTCGTTCGACACGGAGTAACGCGCGGTTCCCCGGACGCGCTTGAGGATCACGTACAACGTTGTGGTCTGATTGGCGGAGATGACACCGAAATTCGACTCCGGCGTCATCGCGTACTGGAACGTCGGAACGATGTTCACTTCAGCGAAATTGGCGGACGGATAGCCGTGCCCGTATCCGACAAGCTCACCGTCCAGCCCGCCGACCCGCACCTCGACATCGCAGAGCGAGACGCCGCTGGTATGCGTGACGACGTTGATCCGGCCGTTCACCATGGGCCGCCAGGAGACGGGCTGACCAGGAATGGTGATGGCGGCCAATACATTCGGGGATTCGGAGAGCTGTCGGCCGGACGAGAACTGATTCTGCGCGACAGCCCACGGCCCGCCCGGACGCGGGCCCGGAACCGGAACGAACTTGCCGGTGTCGGCGTCCCAGCCCAGGACGTGACCGTGCCCGATCGGATGGTCGTCATCGATCAGAACGTCAGCCGAGTCCTGAATCCTCCCAGTCTGTCCCGGGTCACCCATTTCGCCGGTCTCGCCGCGGGGGAAGGTGATCTCCACTCGCTGTTCGGGCGCTGTTCCAGTGACCGTGGCGGCTGCCGATGATCCGGTCGGTCCGGCGATTCCGACCCCGGTCAGTCGGTTCACCGGCCCGCGACGCCCGGTTTTCCCGAAGGCATTCGCGAAGGCGATGAGCTCGAGCCCGGTCCAGTAGTAGATCGCGTTCTCCGAGACGACCCGCCACGCCTTCCGCGCGTCATCGGTTGTCAACTGAAGTTCGTGCAGCGCCGATGGGTCGGCGACGTCCCCCTGCCAGTACCAGGGCCAGCCCGGCTCGCCATCGGGGCCGGGAGGTCCGGACGCTCCTTCGCGGAGTTCGAGCAGCGCTTCCCGATCGGCGACCTCGAACGGATTCGCGGTGTACGGCAGCCCGACAGTATCGGAAACACCGTGCATCGTGATCATGATGTCGTCGTCGTAGGCGGTGTGGGTTGCATCGGTCATCGAAATCCGTCCTCACAGCTCCCGCACCGGCTGAGCCCAGCAGAGTATCTGGGCACCGCTACGGGTATAGGTGTAACTGGCGTCGCCGGTCATCCGGCGCAGCACCACGTGCAGGGTCGCCGCGGTACCTGCGGGCACCACACCGACAGTGCTCGCGGGGGTCATGGCATGCGTCGCGTAGAACGGTTGAAAGGAGCAGAAGCCGTCCACTCCGAACACGGTCCCGGCCCCGAGAGCGACGGTTTGCCCGCTGGTGGAATCCAATCGGACTTCGGCGTCGACCCGAGTGGTGAAGTTGCCGGAACCCTCGCTGGTTCGCACGATGACACCCCCGGCGACCAGGGGTCGCCAAGCGCAATCCTGCGCTGGAATGTCGAGCTGCGCGACGGCGTAGGACTCGGCCGAGATACCGCTCTGCGATGGCGCGAAACCCGCGCTGCCGTCCCAAGCGGTGGCTTCGACAATGGACCACGGCCCACGCAGACCCGGGTAAGGCTGCGCGGTCCATTTCTGGCTCGTCGCATCCCACATGGGAACCATGCCCTCGGTATGGGTGCCATCTGCATAGTCGGGGGCCTGCCGAATCGGGCCCGGCCCGCCGGATACACCCTTTTCGCCTTGGATCCCACGCGGCACGGTCAAGTGCAGGACCAGATTGGGCGGGGTGCCGCTGATCGTGGCCTCCAGTTCCGAGCCGACGGGTCCGGTGGCGACGGTCCCGATGGACACGGTGCATGGATCACCGTCCGGCCCAGCACCGCCGAAGGCATCGGTGAAAGTATCGAAACTCGTACCGTTCCAATACATCAGTGTGTCGGTGGACAGCACTCGCCACGCCTTGCCCGCGTGTGCGGTGGTCAGCTTGGGGCTGAGGGCGAACAGGGCTGCCTGGTCGGCGATATCACCCTCCCAGCGAAACGGGCGGCACGGCTCACCAGTGGGACCCGCATCACCGACCGTTCCGGTCATCAGTTCGAGCGACCCGTCACGCGGAGTGCCCTGCATCGACTGCACGATCATCGGCGTACCGATTCCCTCGTCGATACCGCGGATCAGTGTCGATTCGAAATACTCGCCTATCGTGAACATTTCATCATCCGATCGGTTGAGCGTCGACGACCAGCGAGGCTCGGTGGTTGTCGAACGCGATCTTGCCGCTGCTGCCGTGGCGCTCGATCGACACCACGAGGTTGGCCGCCTGCCCGGCGGGGACGGTGGCGAAGGTCGAGGTCGGCGACAGGGTCTTGGTGCCGTCGCCTTCGCGATACGACGGACGCAGCGGCATGTACGTCCAACCACCGGCGGTCGTGCTGGATGCGGCGACGATGACGCCTCCCGCAGTGTGCAGTCGGACCGAGGACCAAGCGCCGACCGTGCCCGAGGTGTCTGGTGTCCGGTACCGGAGGTGACCATGGACAACCGGCCGCCACACGAAGTCCTGGGCGGGGATTGTGAAGGTGCCCACGATGATTCGGGGCACCGAGTCCTCGGTGTCGTCGATGAAGTCCGTCCCGTACCACGACCACGGCCCGACACCGAGCGGTGGCGGCGCGGCACGGAACTTTCCGCTGCTGCGCTGGTAGGCGAATACCCCGCCATCGATGGGCCCGTTCGCCTGGTCGAAATCGGGCGCGCTCGAGATCGGCCCCGATTCACCCGCGGGTCCCTGCGGACCGCGGAACCCCGCAGGCACGGTGACCTCGAGTCGCTGCTGGGCGCCCGGACCGACGAATTCGACGGCCGGGACGGTCAGATCGGCACGGCGGTTCGTGGTGGTGCCGATGATCGTGTTCGGCTCCGCTACCTCACCCTTCGGCCCGACAGCCGCTGGCGAGTGCTGCCAGCTCACGCCCGTCCAGACGTCCATGCCGTTGTCATCGAGACGGTGCCACCACTTGCCGCGGTCTTCGGCAGCCAGTCCGGTCGGCCTGGCCGCCGCATTGGCGATCTCGCCCATTTTCCGAAATGTCGTCCGAGGGCGGCCGCGCTTGCCCGGCTCACCGGTGGGGCCTTTCGGAAGCGGCAGCGCCGCGACGTCATCGGACACCGCGACCTGCGCGGTCAGAATCGGCAGCCCGTCGATGTCGAGCTCCCGCTCCACGGTTAGATGGGCGGGAAAACTGATGTCCGCCATAGTATTTCCTTCCAGGGAAGTTAGAAGATGAGCAGATCGAGGTCGGCGCCGACATCGGTCGACAGATCCTTGATGGCGGAAGCGACTCGGCCGAGGCGCTGCCATGCCTTGACGATCGAGTCCTCTTCATCGGCGCCGTCACCGACCGTGATCTGCCAGACGGCCGGGGTTTCCCGGTTGTCGACGAATGTCAGTTCGGTGACGTAATCGGTGAACACGTGCTGCCCCATGGCGAAGCCGATCTGGTCACCGAGCCCGAAGTCTCTGCCGAGCAGATAGGGCGCGTTATCCTCGATCGTCACGCGATGGCTGGTGTATCCGCGGGTCAGGTGCAGGCCCTGACGCGCCGCGACCAGCCCGTCCAGATTGAACGCCTTGTCACTGCCGGTGATGTACAGCTCGCGGAACGCGTAGGGACCCGCGCGTCGTACCCGCTCCGCGTCCCGATAGACCATCCAAGCGAGGAATACGTCGTTGAGCTGACCGCGGTAGAGGAAGTCCAAACCGACCAGCGAGAGCAGGCCCTTGATCACAACCTCGATGCCCGCGTTCACCCAGCCGGGTGAACGACCGCCGATGATGATGTCGGTGGCTGTCGGCTTGTGCAGCGCTACCTCGGACTGCCCGATCCCGGAGTACTCACCTTCGAAGTACCACACCCAGGGGAAGTTCCGCACGGTGCCGAATTTGCCCGGCTGCCCGTAGATCGCTTCGTACTCGGTGGTGGAGTCGAATTTGGGATAGCGAACCGGAGTCGTACCGTCATCGGCGAATTCCTCGATCCACGATTGGATTCCGTCCAACAGCGTGCCGGTACTGCCTGTGACGCCGGATTTGTCGACGGTCTCCAGCACCACCGTCGGCTTCTCGAGGTAGAACCATTCCGGCGCGGGCTGCTCGTCTTCGCCCGGCAGGAAGAACCGGGCGGTGAGCATGACGCCGGAGTCTTCGAGCATGGGCGCAAAGAGCTTGTCCGCCATGTCGAATCGCGCAGAAGCCGCACTCCACCGACTGGTGTCACGCAATGGATCCACCGGTACCACCGTGATCGGGAAGATCGCGTCGCCCTGCAATCTCATCAGGTTCATCGTCAGGTACGTGGTGACCAGCGACCGCACCGGCCCGAACAGGATGTGGTGACGCGGAAACTGCGCCAGGACCGGCGCGAACGGCGATGCCCAACAACAGATTGTGGCGACGTGGTTCCAGGCGTGGATTGCTTCGATATCGACTGTCTCGACACCATTGTCATCACGGACGATCGACGCCTTGGTAATGTATCCGTCCCAACGGAATCCCCTGGTGTTGACGGTGATCGGGATCGTCGCGTCTTCTCCGTCCTCGTTGTTGAACAGATGGTCGAAGTGCAGCATGTCGCGCGGGCAGATCATTTTCAGGCCGCCCGCCGAGTTACGCGGATAGGTGAACTCGAGCGACAGGTAGCTGTGCTCCTCGCCCACCTCGCGCATATCCTTGTCCCAGTAGCGCACGAGCACATCCGGGTTGCGCGCATGCTCCTGGTCCACCCGGAACGATTCATCCATCCGCCGCGCTTCAGCGTGCGGATCCCAAGCCCCGGCGCTCATCAGAACGGCCTCGAGGAACGAGGGGTGACCGTGGCGATGATGCTGGATGCGGTCGTACCGCCCTCCACGCGCACGGTGATGTCGGTGGCGGTCCAGGGTGCCATGGACTGCAACCAGCGGCGGCCCGCGAGTTGCGCCCACACGTTACGGCCCTGCGAAGCTCCCTTCTCATACAAGCGAGCGGTCCGGTGTCGTGGATGCGTGTCGATCCGCAGTGTCTCGCCTTCCTGCAGCGTCGGTGTCTGCACCATGCGCACCAGATCGCCGTCGACCGGATCCAGGATCGACCACCGACCGGGGCCGTTCATCGTGTACCTCGGCCACGTCGGCTGATCGGCGGCATTGCGCAAACGCACGATGCCCTCGTTGAGGCCGGAAGTGTTCGTCCAGACGGCGTTCTCGTCGAAATGGCGCTCCAACGGATCCATGGCGGTGGCCGACATCTTGTACACGGCCACCGCGTTTCTGGCCGGATCCACATCACCGACAGGTTCGGGAGCAGAGTCCAACTGAGCCTGCTGGAAGCGCCAGCCCTGATGCCGCGTGTAGTACCCGACCGTCACCGGCTTGTCCGTCGACCATCCTCGGAACCACGCGTCGTGCACGGCGTGGAAGTTCCGAATCGGGTCCACCTCAGCGCTTTTCGCTCCTCCGGAGACGACGACCAGGAAATCCCATTCCTTCTTGGAGCGCACCGAGCGAATGAAGGTCGCGCCGTCCTGGCGCGCACCCTCCGAGACGAGCAGCTGCACCGGCGCGAACATGTATCCCGCCTGCTGTGACAGCCGCACACCCTCGCGGCCGGAATTGGTGCCGGACAGATGCCACACCCGGCCGTTGACGTCCCACAGCACGACCTTGGTGCCGTGGGTTTCCAAAAGTTGGTGGGTCATCGCCCGAAACCTCCTCCGCGTTGCTGCGCCAGAGCCCGGCGCCGGCGAACCCGCTCCACCGCGATGGACGCGCTCTTGGGGTCTGTGCCGTTGAAGTTGTAGATATCGACGCGGGCGGTGTGCCCGCCCGGTCCTTCCGCCAGATCGGTAAGACCGAAACCGGTGCCGACCAGCTCTTTCACCGCGTAACCGGCCCACTCGATGGGGCGGGTGAGTTGATCGCCGATCACGCCGCCGACCATCGAACCCAGCATCTGGCCGATGACCGGGCCGAGTGGGGCGGCCGGGCCCAGGAAGGGTGCGATGAGGGTGCCCGCCGCGCTGCCGATCAGGCTGCCCGCGGACGAGACCGCGCTGGAGATCGCTCCCGTGAGGCCGCGTAGCAGGCCGCCCTGTTGGAGGCCTTGGATGCCGGACGACAGGGCGTTGAGGCCGATCTGCTCTGGGATGGATGGCTGCGGCACTCCCCCGGAACCTTGTTGTCCCGTTGGACTCCACGGAATCCCGGTGGCCTGGCTGAGCCAGTAGCCGATCGTGTTGGTCCAGTCGCCATTCGGATCGGCGTCGGCGTATGCCTGACCGATCGGCGCGGTGAGCACCGCTGCGAGCTTGCCCAGTGCGTCAGGAGCATTCGCTCCCAGAATCGGTGTGAGCAGGGTTCCGAGATCGCCGCCGACCTTCTCCGATGCCAGTTGCAGCAGGTCTTTGAAATTTCCTTCGTACTGGTTGTACGGATGCGACTCGAGGGCGAGGGATTTCGGGCCGTTCTCGGTGAGCGCGCCGAACCAATCGACGCTTCCGAGAGAATCCACCATGGGCGGAGCGACGCCGTCCTTGTCCGGCATCATGGACTCGATCTGAGTCCCAGCCGGAGGCGCGGCGGTGCGCACACCCGAGTCGGTCGGCGTCACGTACGCCCACCCGCCGGTCAGCCCCTTCTCCGGATCGCTCGGCAGGTACACCCAGCGGGAGCCCTCCCCCGCCGCGTCATAGACACCGCTAGCGGCCGCTGGGCCCGCACCGCCCACGATGCTGCCGCCGCCTGAGGTAGGCGATCCCGCTCCGGACCCTACGGTGGGCGTTCCATCCGGGCTGGTCGTCGCACCCGCACCGCCGCCAGCTCCGGTGCCCGGCTGTCCGGGGATCTCGGTTCGCAGACTCATCGACGCGGTGAGCTCACCGCCGAACTGCGAGCCGATCAGCCGCCCGAGCTGTTCGCCGATCTCCGGCACCAGCTGCCCGGAGGGACCCAGCGCCGGTGCGATGACCGCCCCCAGCGCAGCGCCGACCCGGCTCCCGGCTTCCGCTGCGGCTCCGGCGATTCCGGAACTCAACGCGCTCGACAGCGCACCCAGCTCGGTGATCCCATTGCCCGTGGTTCCGTTGCCGATGCCGGGCACTCCGAGGCCCGCCAGCGCTCCGAGCATCCCGGACGGCTTGGCCTGCATCGAGGCGGTCAGTGGCAGTGGCGACCCCGGAGCGGTCGAACTCGGCGGAGTCTGCACCGGAGGGTTGGCGGTGTTCTGCGCCTGGGCGCTCAGCGGGCCGCCGGGCTGGAAGAGCGGGGCGAGTGCGGAACCCAGCGCCGATCCGGCCCAGCCCGCGGCGTTCACCGCGGCCGCACCGGCATTGCCGAGCATGTCCGCGATCACGCCTTGGCCGAGCAGGCCGCGCCATTGTTCGAGAGTCGGTGTCGTAGCGACGGTTTCGGGCATCGGTGAGCTGAAGCCCTCCAACATCCCGGTCAGGAACTGCGCCGACGGCACCCAGCCCGCATTGATCGCGTCCAGCAGCGACAGCGTGTTCGCCGTCGCCTCGGCATTGACCACGTACTCGCCACGGGACGCGCGCAGCGACACATCGTCGGCGGTGGAGGGACCCAATCCGGGGATCAGGCCGCTGATGAAGTCGCCCGGCCGGTGCACCAGGCCGCCGCGTGCACGGCGGATCGGTGTCTCGTCCGGATCCTGATCATGCTGCTCGACTACCTCGTCCCCGCCGGAGCCGCCGCGCTTCTTGGCGGGGTTGATCAGAGTGGCCTTGGAGCTGAACTTGATGATCCTGGTTTCGGTCTCCCCCTCCTCGGGTGCGGGTAGCCCGCGCAGGAGATTTCGCGTCTCGGCGGCCACCCGGTCGGTGACGAAGTTCGGAACGTGCCCGAGTACTTCCTCGAACGCGCGGGCCAGGGCACCGAACGGGCCGGAACGGCCGACCAGTGCGTTGGGTGCCCCGGACCCGTTGTCCGAGACCAGGATCGGGTCCTCATCGGGCAGGGTGATGAGTGAGGTTCCCGCCGTGGGCCCTCCTTCCCACACCGCGCCGCTGGGCAGCGTGATCCGCTTCCCGGGGGCGGGCTGCCCGCTGGTTGTCATCGCAAGAATGTCCGGCAGTGTCATTGCCGGTGGGCGTTGCTTGTCCACAATTGCATTCACTTTCTGGGCCGATTGCGCCCGCACCCGGCCACCGGCGAGGACTACTCGCTCCAGCCGAGGAACTCGTTGATCCGGTCGATGCTCATGGCCGTGCCGACCCGTTCTCGATCGGATTCGACGCCGGGCCGTGGAATCCGCGCGGGCCGGTTTCGCCCGTGGCGGGCGTCGTCGCTCTTGGACCACATCAGCCACCGCAGGCAGTCGGCCATCTCCGCCATCAGCTGCTGATCCAGCTGCCACCGAGAGGTTTCCGGGTGCATGGTCCGCATCAGCGCCGAGTCGGGCGGCTGGAATGTCACGACGGCCTTGAGGTCGCGCCAGCTCAGCTCGTCACCGCCGAGCCGGCGCAGCCGCAAGCCGAGCCTGATCAGGTCGTATTCGATTGCCTCGCAATACTCTTCGAGAAGAGCATCGAGGCTCAGAATTCCCCCAGGCTGATCCCCGAGTGCGCGCGCCAGGCCTCCAGCATTTCGTGGTAGGCGTCCGGATCCATATCGTCCAGTGCCGCCAGCGCTTCGGGCGAGAGGCTCATCTCCAGCAGGGTGTACATCGCGTCCACATCGCTGAGTCGCCGAATCCGGCGGACCACGCCCGGCTTGAGGTAGGACAGCGACGGCAGCTGGATCTCGACGCCGTTCACGCGGTAGAAGAAGTCGTCCTTCACCTTGATCGGCTGTGCGATGGTGATGGGGGCTTTCGGAGAAGTCATTGTTACGCAGACCCTTTCGAGTGGTTGTTGTGCATGCGCAGGCGTTGATATGAGAAGGCCCAACGGCGACGGGCGGGCCTGCGCATAGGATGGAATCCCGCCGCCGTTGGGGGCTTGTCGGACGGCATGGGCCGTCCTCAGATATGGTTCGACCCCGCGGGGTTCGAACTCAGGGATAGGTGACGGTGGAAACCGTCGGGATCAGGCGGCGAGCTTGTTGCCGTCGTTCAGGTAGCGGTACGCCTTGATGCCGCTGTCGTCCTTGAACGCCTCGACGGTGATCATGAAGCCGGCCAGTTCGGTCGAAACGAACTTCTTCTCGGTAACCGAGGTGATCTTGGCGTTCGGCAGGACGATACGCAGCTTCTTCTCTTCGTTCGCCATGTCGAAGACCCAAGCGCGGTGCTTCAGCGGAGCGCCGTTCTCCGTCACGGTGTACAGCGCACCGGAGGTGGCGGTAGCCTCGGTCGGCGTGACATTGTCCTCGCCGAAGACCTCACGCAGCACGTCCTGATCCCAGGCCGCGTACAGGGTCAGACCGAAACGCACCGAGTGCTCGGTCTGCAGCTGGGCGATGATGTCGGCGTTCCAGTCCTTCACGGACTCGATCCGCCGCTCACCCATCGACTCGATACCGTCCTCGGACACATAGCCGAGCGCCTTGAACGCGGCATCGATAGCACCGTCCGCGGAGGTCGGCAGCGTGGAAGCCAGCGGGGCGACCAGGACACCACCGGTAACAGCGATATTCGGGGTGCCGGCGCCGATGAACTTGCTGGAGGGCATAGCCATTGTGTTGTCTCCCTTGGGATTTGCGCAGGCCCTAGGGATGGATATTCAGTTATTACTCCCGCGTCGCCGGGGGAGTCACGCGAGGACTCTTCCTCGCACGATCAAGTCGGTGACAAGCGTGTACCGCGGAGCGGCAGTCACCGGGTCGGTGTCGTTTTCCAGGCCGGCATCCTCGATGTGGTCACACCACGCGGTACCGATGTACCCGGGTGCGGCGGCATTCACCATCCCGCGCACCAGCGCGGCCAGCTCGGCCGCACCACCGGCGTCATCGGTGCACTCGAAGACCACCCGAGGACGATCGAGGATCAAGTGAGCGCCACGACGGCCCTCCCTGTCCTCGACGTCCAGCCGAGGCTTGCGGTCGTTCCGGGCAACCCGCACCATACGGGCGGGCTTCGGGTCGGGCACTGTCGTGACCACCTCCGCAGGATCGGATACATCTGAGAGCTGACTGGCCAAGAAATTAAGGAGGCAATCCTCGATATTGTCAAACAGTATTTTTTCAATCATACCTATTCCCATCAAACTGTAGCAGGAACCAACTCCCGACCGATCTCAGCACGCTTAACTTCTCAAGTTCTGCTAGCATGCAAGCATGCAGGCGGTAGATCTATTCGAATTATATGTGTCGTGGCTTCGTAACAATGCCCCGATGGCCTACGATAACTTGTCGCCTCCGGCTACCGCGACCGAGCTGGACATCCTTGAGGAAGCCCTCGGACAAGCACTTCCCGATGATGTCAAAGATGTACTCAAACGGCACAATGGCCAGTTATCCGTAATCACACCAGCGGGCGACCATGGCGTACCCTGCATTCCGACTCTAAATTTTTTGTCGACGAAACATATCCAAGAAGCTTGGTCTCACTGGTCAACCTACTGGGACTATCCAGAAGATCTCGAGCGGGTCAACAAGTTTGGAGGCGTCTTCCCAGGAGCGGAGGGCATCATAAAGCCGCTATTCACTTCACCTGGCTGGATTCCACTGTGGGCCGATCCTATAGACAGGCAGTACGTGGGCCTCGATCTCGATCCAGGGCCGCACGGAAAACGAGGTCAGATAATAAATTTCGGAATCGACGACGAAATACACTTTATTTGCGCATCTAGTTTCACCGAGTTACTGGAAATCCTACTAGAAGAGGTTTATTCCGGAATTTGGCAACCTTCCGAGTCCTGGAGCGGACCCTGGTTCGGCAGCCCTGACGAACAGTTCACAAATGCGCTATTTAAGCGATTCCAAACCAAGATGCAGCTCAATAGCTAAAATTTGCAACCATCTGCCATCGGCCCGAGATCGTAAGTTGAAATCTGTAGTTTGCGTCAGTCAAGTTCGTGCCATTCCGATCATGCAATTCGGCTAAAGCGCTAGCCGCAGCACATAAATCGTCAGACGGAATAATCAGAGTACGGCGATCGGTTTCAACATGAGTTGTCACTCGACCCTCACCTATACCAATCGCAACGTCGACGATCGATTCCCCATCGCCGACGCAGGCGAGAGTCGCATTAGCGATAGCTATATCGATTTCCTTCTGATCGTCCAGAGATAAGTCGTTCATGTAAGCCCTCTCATGAAATCCCTCAGCCGCACGAATGTTCCAGCCAGTCGACCTCACGGCGGCGGTGACGGGTACACCGGATTTCTCGGAATCGTCCTCACTTGTCCCGGTCTAGTCATCCTCCTTGGATTGTACAGCTTTAGCCGGAAATCTGAAATCTCATTCCATTCCGCATCATAGAGTCTATATTCCGTTATCATTGGCCTTCCGGACCTATAACGCTTGAGTACAGGCTATGCCGAACACGTCATAAATTCACTATTCAAGTACACCCAGGGCTATCGACCACCATGAATCCGGATCAGTGAATGCCTGCGGATCGATTTCTCGCAGGCGTCGACGCAAACTAGCAGCTCGTTCAGCACAATGCGACTCCCCTTCATCGACGCTAAAATAAAGAGACAACTCATATAGGAATAGAGCAAACTGCCGCAAACTTGAGTTTACGACTTCAGGGATTGGCTCTTGCAGGTCAATATTTATGACCGTACCGGCCTTCAGATCGAAGAGAAACAGGACATCTTGATCATCCGGAACGGCTCCTATTAGAACAGCTGGAATCTTCTCTTCCTCGTCGCCAGAATGCAGATGTACCCGGGAGAACAGATCCAATTCATGCTGCATCACAGATGTATACAGATAGGATACCTGGAATGGTAGTGAATCTATCGTTGGGTAGGAATCTTCTAGCGCACTGGCTTCTTCTCTCCACTCCGCGAGCGGCATGGCGAAACATCCTCCTCCACCCATCCATGCCTTGTAATATTTCTCGTTGGTTGGCATGAATACAAAACTCCGATCATTTCGCTAGACAAGGCTATGCTCACGCAGGAATCGGTACCACCCATAAACCTCTTCAAGTCCATGCGTGGGTTCAAACTCAAGATACTTGGGACCAAGCATATATTCATTTACAAAGCTCAAAACATCCGACGAAACAATTCTCGAACTGTTAGTACTGCCATATCTCCATGCAGAGTGGTCGGAGTACATGACACGGCCGTCCGTGAGACTTACGAGAAAGTTGTCATTGGCGACCAGGGCAAACCGAAGCCAATGCTCCTGTATGGAGCATGGAATCCCTTCAGCATCGAGTACAGATCCTTTTGTTAACTGGCTTTCACTGTAGAATTCGATCCCGCCGGCCATGGGGCTATCCGAAATTTGGTAGAGCTCGACCAGACCCACAGGCAGATTCAGGTTGTCCAGGTTTATGTCTGCCACTTCATCTGATCTATCGGGCAATGCGAACGCCTCACGATAAGACGCAAGAGCCATGGAAGCGTTCAAGTCGATTCCTGGCGGAAATTCTGCAAGCGAATAGAGAGCATCATCGTCGCTCAGAATATCGCGGATTATTTGAACCTTTTCGGCAACTTCAGAATAAAGTGGACTCACCACTTCAAGACCTCAATCCTGACAATCGAATAGTCCTTCACACTACCTAGCTGATCTCTAATCTGAAGTCCTAATCCGTGGTTACTAATGTCTTCAACGGGCCCGAGATTCCCTTTTTCATCCTTTCCAAACAACTGCAGTTCGATGTAATGATCCATCTGTTTGGTTCTGAGCCTGTCCAGTTTCCGATCTCTCGCCCATTTCGCCTCCGCTTTCAGCCATTGTGCCGCGTGAGTAAGTTTATCACGTTGCACACGGTCTTTTATCACCTTCATCCTGCTATCGTAGCGCTCGTTCACCTTTTCGACAGCGGCACGGTACTCTTTGTTGATATGATCTCTGAATCTCTTGCGAGCGGCTGTTTGAGGTGTTCCGTTACGTGTTTGAAGACTATCCGGCTTACGGACGAGGTTCCCCTTGTCGGCTTCTCGTTTTAGAATTTCAACCTTCCGTCGAAAGTCTTTCTTGCTCCAACTCGGTTTTCTTTCAATGAATATCGTCCAACTTCCATCAGGGTTCATGACTGGTCGTCGGGAGGATCTATGGTTGTCACCTTCATTGGACTGCGACTTCACTCGCCACCGAGTAGATGTACGATCTTTACCTGCACTGGGGCGGTCTATGCCACCGCTCGAACTCGTTCGCGCTGTCGCGGGTGTCCCGACGCTACTGGAGGTCCGCGCTCTTCGCGATCCTGTCCCTGAACCAGTACCACTCGTACTGCTCCCAAATGAACGCCCACCAGACCCACCGCTACCTGCTCGCGCGACGACGGTTGTCTCTGCTTCGACAACTGTTTCAGGCGCTAGATCGCCTGACTGAGGGGAGTGCGTCGCATCTCGCCTCTTCTGCGGTACCGCTTCTGAATCAGCATGCCGATTGGGCGTCTCTGCATTGCGATCGACCTTGTCCGGCTCTCGGCGACGAGTCGATGCGTTGACTAGCGGGTCGGGCCGGTAGTGGTATTGCGCTATTGCGTTGGTGAGGCCGCCTTTCCCCCGAGGTTCGGTGATCCCATTGGGAATGTTTGACTCCGGCGAGATCTCACCAATTCCATTCACTGGGCCTGATAGAACGGGCGCTTCTGCACCTGCGCTGGGTGAACTCGGTTGCGTATTCGTTGCGTCCGTTGCCCGATCCGGTGATGGATCAATCGGGCCGACATCTGGGCTGCGATGGATGTTTCCGGTCCCAGGTGTGGGCTCGTTGTTTATAGGTTCGGCCTCGGGCTGGGGTTTCTGTTCCTTCGGCTGGGCGGCTTCGCCGACCTCCTGTTGGCCTGGAGTTGGATCGGTGCGCGTACGGTCCGGGTTCTCGACAACGGTGTCCGGTGCTTGGTTCTTGGTCGTCGGGGCATCGATGTCCGGGATGCTGTTGACGGCCTTGTTGATTCTCGGGACCAACGCCGCGCCACCGGTACCAATCGTCGTGCCGACGTTCGAGACGACGATTCCCAACGCATAGGACCAATCGCCTCGCGCCCACTCGTCCCAACCCAGAAAGTCTTTCCCGACCGCCTTCCACGAATCCACGAACCCCGGACCGCCCGCTGGACCGAGCCCGACGAGAGATCCGAGACCGCCGATACTGTCTTGCCAGGCTTCCGCGGCTCCTGGGCCACCGATTCCGAACAACGCGGCAGTGTCTTTGACGCTGTCGACGATCGGGCGCAACAGGCCGGCACCGAAGGAGACCGTGTTCTCGAACATGCTCTTGTCCATGAACGGGTCGGATTCGGTGGGCTCGATCCTGTTCCAGTTCTCATCGACCGAATACAGATACCGCCCCAGGAAATCCATCGCCGCGAGACCATAGGTGCCGTCGGTATAGCGGATACGGACAATCTCAGCGACGTTCGGATCACTGGGCAGAACAAGGCGCCGGGGACGGACCGGAACCGGGACGACAACCCGCTCCCCATCCGGCCCGATCCCGCTGTAGAACGACGGGAGAGTCGGGGTGGTGGGGATCAACCCGACCGTGTTCGGGTCATAAACCGGAACGGTGTTGCCATCGACAAGTCTCGGTCGCAGGCCACCCTCACGAGTCCATTCATGATGGTCACCGTTGGACAGATCGACCGTGTACTTGGTCTCCTCCTCGGTCGCCGTACCGGTCACCTCGATATCGACCGTTCCCCCACCCGACAACGGCACCGGACCAGGCTCATCGGCGGTCAACGCGCTGGGAAGATCCATGACGTCACGGATCAACCCCTCCGCGGCCAACTGCTCACGCGACTTCAACGTCCCGTCCGCGTTGTAGAACGGCCGCAGGACCGGCACCAACTCCAAGGTCTCCGGCGCGACATAGCCATCCAACTTTTCGACATCCACCCCGGGGGCGGTCTGGCCCGGTTGCTGCCGGTCATCGCTGACAGTCGAGTCCGGGACCGGCTGCTGGGGCGGGTTGGGCTGTGGTTGCGGTGTTGGAAGCTGTTGGTCCTCGGGAGGAACCGCCTGCCCCGGATTCGGTACTGTTCCTTCTTGCGGTATTCGGAAGCCGCGCTCGTCGAGCTCCGATCCAGCGTCGACATCGACGACGAAGGCTGATCCGGGTAGAACCACATCGGGAACGGATTCCGCTGACGTCGTCGCACCGTTCAGCAAGTCATCGGCTCGGCGAATGCGCGAATAGAGTTCCGCAGCCGCTGCTGCCGAGGTCACCGAATAGCTGAAGATTCTTCCCTCACCAGCAGAAGCGGCCTGCGGTGAGTTCCCGGCGCTACCGACGCCTGCGGGGTTCAGCGACCCCAGCCAGTCCCGTCGCCACCACTGATCGCCTTCCAGGGCGGTCACGACCGCTCCTTGCCGACCTCGCGTGCCGCTTCGATGCGCTGGCGCAGCTGCTCGAGCATGCCCGCGTAGGCGTCGGTCTTGGTGGGGGCTTCGGTGGCCAGGCCGCGGGGGTGGGTGGCGCACCAGAGGCCGTCGTCGGTTTGTTTGACCTGGATTTGTTCCAGGTCGTAGTAGGACTCGGGGTCGGGGGTGGGCCAGTTGCCATGGATGTCCTTGGTGATGTGCATGCCGGTGTCGAAGGCTCCGGGTGGGCCGCCGGGGGTGGGGGTCCAGCGGATTTCTTCGAGTTCGGGGTGGACTCGGACGCCGCGTTTGACGAGGTATTCGGCTACTCGGGTGGCTTGTTTGATGCTGGTTACGGTGGGGTCGGCCAGTTTTCGGCCTACCTCGCTGTGCCATTCCGGGAGGTGGATGACCGAGAGCTCTTCGGCCAGAGCGCGGACCTGGGGGTCGAGATCGGCGTCGGGCTTGTGTTCGGCGAGCTTGCCGGTGAGGGTTTGTTGGAGGAAGGACAGGAATTCTGGGGTGACCAGTTGGCCGGTGTCGGTTTTCATGTAGTTCGACTGCGGCGGGGGCTGGGTGCCGAAGTGGACTGACTCGATGATTTCCTTGTCGGACATGAGAATTCGGGGCCTTCCGGGTCTGGGCATGACGGATCGCGAGCCGGCTCGGGCTCGGAATCGCAAGGTGTGGGGTCCCGCCCCCGGAGTTGAGGGGACATTCCGGGGGCGGGACCATTTACGCCCCTGCGCTGCGGCGGGCGTCTGCTACCGCGGACCACCTGCGGGAGACGCGGCGCGCTGGGGGCGGGCATGCGGCGGGCTCTGAACCCGCTCGGTAACCTGTGGAAGGGTTTCGGGGGCCTGCCGCATGGGAATTGGACGCGAAGGCGTCACATCTGGGGCGTCAGATTTCTTCTTCGAGGGTGGCGGGGATCTGATACTTCGCCCGGGGTGGTTCCTGGCCGGGGACGTGCAGGCGCAGGAAGGTGAGCAGCTCGTCGATGTGACGTTGGAGGGCTCGGATCAGGCGGATGGCGTCGCGGAAGCGGAGATGGTCGCTGGCGGCCTGGTCTTCCAGGGCGGCGACGCGTTCACGGAGTTTCGCGACTTCTCGTGCCTGCCAGGCGGTTACCGCGCCGATGACCGTCGCGACCGCTACTCCGATGGCCTGTACCAGTTCCGGGTTCAGCCATGACTGCATTCAGCTCTCACCGTCCGTCCGGATTACCGGGGTGACGGCCGGTCTGATCACCGCCCCGGCTATGACCGGCGTGAGCAGGCCGTAGAGGGTGAGGGCGGCTTCGATCCAGTCGGTGTTCAGTTGGCGGCCCAGGAGGTAGGCGGCTACGCCGGAGACGGCTACGAGGATGGAGCGCACCAGAGCCGGTTCGGGAACCCTGTTGAGTCGCATGGTGTTTCCTTTCGACAAGTGCTGCGGGGCCCGGTGCCGCTCTGGAAAGCAGGGGCCCGGCGGGTTACGGGATCAGTGGGGCTACGGCGGCGATCAGCTGGGCGATCAGCATGCCGATGGTGATCCATTCATTGATGGACAGGCCGAGAACCATGGGTGCTCCTCGTTGGTGTGGAGAGGGGTGTTTCAATGACCGAGCCCCCGATCCCGAAGGTGGGATCGAGGGCTCGGGTCAGAGCGCGCGACGTGACCGCTGACGATGAGATTCGTTGCAGCGGTGGTCAATCCGAGAACTGGAACCCTGAGGGCGTCGCACGTGGCGAAGGCTTTGGTTCGGGAGTTCCGTTCGGAGGATTGAGGTTCCTGCCGCGGGAGTGTCCGGAGATTCCGGGATTTGGGCGCAGCTCTGGCGCTGCACCTATCTTCACCTAAGCATGATCGGAAGTCAACACCGAATCTGAAGATTCTTGAAAGTGCCTGGTAGGACGGCGGTTTACAGGAGCATCGCGGTGGTTTCAGTACCAGTAGAAGCCGGGCCAGATGCAGTTGGCTGGATCGGCTGGGGTCGTAGCGGTGGCGGCCCGGCTGGCGGTGACGGGCGGCGCGGCGGCCCTCGAAGTAGCCTGTGCCGAAGAGCAGTGATGATGTCGGCGTTCCAGTCCTTCACGGACTCGATCCGCCGCTCACCCATCGACTCGATACCGTCCTCGGACACATAGCCGAGCGCCTTGAACGCGGCATCGATAGCACCGTCCGCGGAGGTCGGCAGCGTGGAAGCCAGCGGGGCGACCAGGACACCACCGGTAACAGCGATATTCGGGGTGCCGGCGCCGATGAACTTGCTGGAGGGCATAGCCATTGTGTTGTCTCCCTTGGGATTTGCGCAGGCCCTAGGGATGGATATTCAGTTATTACTCCCGCGTCGCCGGGGGAGTCACGCGAGGACTCTTCCTCGCACGATCAAGTCGGTGACAAGCGTGTACCGCGGAGCGGCAGTCACCGGGTCGGTGTCGTTTTCCAGGCCGGCATCCTCGATGTGGTCACACCACGCGGGACCGATGTACCCGGGTGCGGCGGCATTCACCATCCCGCGCACCAGCGCGGCCAGCTCGGCCGCACCACCGGCGTCATCGGTGCACTCGAAGACCACCCGAGGACGATCGAGGATCAAGTGAGCGCCACGACGGCCCTCCCTGTCCTCGACGTCCAGCCGAGGCTTGCGGTCGTTCCGGGCAACCCGCACCATACGGGCGGGCTTCGGGTCGGGCACTGTCGTGACCACCTGCGCGGTATCGGGCAGGGCCGCAAGCTGATCGGTCAGGAAATCGACTAGACAGCTTTCGATGTCAGAGAACTCTATACGTTCAGACATAGCCAATTCCATTCAAATTCAAGGATTCATTTCTATCTTATCCCCTACAAGCCGGTAGGCAAGTTGGTGGATGCAATCCGACCACGACGATTAGTTACCGAACTCCATCTTCGACCAATCGTCGGGGTTCCATTCTAGGATATTCAACAATTCGCCAGATAAGCGGACAGTATCACATTGCGGAAAACTAGCACTACTTTTCGTATCCCGCTCGCCGAAGGACATCAACGGTGTGGCTCGACAATAGACTAGAAGCAAGAAATCGTTCTACTATGAAGTGCGAGAGATTGGTTTCTGATAGATCTGAAAAATTGACGAATTCACCGAGCGGGCTGGTATTACAAACTAAATCTTCAAGCTCGGATGCCAAACACCCCCACTCTTCCTCACTCACATACCAAACGACACCATTTTGTGGATCAGCATCCGGGTCGCTCGATTCTCCATGTAGGAGTGGAACTACTTCCTCACTACCATGCAACACATCGTTCGGAGTTACTGAATATTCAGATGTCCGCAAGGCCCAAACACGAGCATCCGCCGCGGAGGCAATTGAATCATCGACAATGTCCGGATTATCCCACGGAGGAGCTACGCAAGAAACGTCAGATACAAACCGAATCTCAATACGCGAATTCAATCCAACTACATACCCCCCTTGCAATAACTCGGAATTCTCGAACGCGACTGCCCATGGCAACGACTCTGCATACACTAAGAAATCCCACTGATTGGGAACCTTCACCTGCCACCCCTTAATGTGCGACCACTTCGTTCGTACATGAATATGAGAAATTCGATATCCGGAAAATACTCTTCCGCCCAGGCTTTGTCTAGCTTCGCCTTCGAACCTGGGGCGTACACGACTTTTCGATACATCACTCAACCGTCGGTCACCAAATCGGCCTGTTGATCGAGAACCTCCCTCGATGCACCTCTCTGAGCCAACCACAGATACTCTTTCAATCGAATATGAAACTCTGCTATCTTGTCTTGACGTCCCGTGTAATCATCGGGTTTATGTGGGACTGAACTGTCCGGCTTTCCAGGAACTCTCTTGATTCGATCGTGAATGGGAGGATTATTTCTAAAACGATACAGCATTTGGTCCACATGACCAAACTCATGTTCGAGATCAAGGAAACGCATACCACTGATTCCTCGAATATACTGTTCGTACCCAATTACGTTGCCCTGTGCATCAACAATCGCTGAACGCGCGACTCGAGGCGGACGCCCCCAATAGCTTTCAACCCTGAGTGGGTAGCCAATCTTCTCAAGATGCGCTTGCACGGCAGCAAAGCTCGGGTGCTCCTCCATCCGAACGGTCCCAAGTCGAATACTCTCCACAGTTGGAGCGGTACCTTCGTACGGTGATGGTGTGGCCTTTGCCATGGAATCGGTATGCCCGACAGCATCGATAGATTTCCTATTCACTCCATACAGGACGGGCGATCGAGTTGAGAGAGAACCTAGTGCTTCCCCTTCGAAGTACGAGATGGCCTTACCACTCCGCGAACCGTGAACTCCGTACTCCGCAAATACATTAGCTTCGGATTCAAGCGCACCCTTGATGATTCGCGGCCCTTTAACCGGTATGTATAGGGACGCGAAGCCAATGGTGACGCTACCAAGGATCGCGCCGGGGTTGTCTCCTATTCCGCTCCAGTCGGTGCCGAGGAAGAATTTGGATTCCTCGTTCAGCACGTTAAGAAGGCTCGGCATGCTGTTCTCAAAGACATCACTGAGACTTTGTCCACCCGCTCGATAGACGGCAAGTTCGCTCGCGACGATCGCAGCGTGTTCGGCACCGGCCTGAAGCAGGCTGTTACTTGCCTGTTCGAAGCTATCGAGCACTTCCTGTCGTGTCGCCAGATGTGGGTTGTAACCCATAGCCTGTCCGGCCATATTGATCACGTCATTTGTTCCGATCAAGCCGCTCGCGCCTTCGAGTAGTCCCACCGCTGCACGGAGCACCGACATTTTGAACTCGTGTGAGATCCACTGATTGAAGGACCGGTCACCAAGTCTGTTGTACCGCTTGACCTCTGTCCCATCTCTACTAAATTCGACAGTCTCGTAGTCGTCGTAGTACAGGCGCATACCACCTGCGGGTAGATTGACCATTGTTCCACGACGGTTGTCACTCTCATCCTTGAACCTGTAGGAGAGTTTTCCGTCGGTGCCGCGGGTGCCCTTGATAAGCAGCCCACCTATACGGTCCAACGATTCCAGTTCCGTGCCTTCTGGGTCTAGCGTGATAGAATTGAGCAGCTTCCCAGAAGAATCGAACGACTCATCCTTGAGGTTCATCCCGTCTAGGTAGATGAAGCTCCATCCCCTTGTCGCCGGGTCGAAACGCCGATGCGCTGGATTTCCGTTGTCGTCGACATATACTTCCCAACGCCGACCTCGCTCATCCAATCGCCATCCGTGACCAGAGCTGTCGACTTCACCTACCAACGAACTCTCCAGTCGACCATCGACGCCACTACCGTTCGATTGAAGGAGACGTTGTTGTATAGGTCGTGGAACTGGTTGTCGTATAGCCCGCCGGGTTTCAAGTCGCCGATACTGACCCCGATATAGCGCCCTTGCTCGTCGAATTCAGGCTGGTAGGTCTTGCTCAAGTCCGTAGTAGCACCCGAGACCCGGCTGGGTAGACCAGATGTCGATGTTCCTGGTAGGAATGTTTGGAAACTCCAGTCCGAATCCGCTGTCAGCTTCACTGCGTACGAAGAGTTCCCATCAGCATCGTCATGCCAATGCTGTAAGCCTCCCTGTGCGTTGCGCGCGATTCGCCAACGGTCTACCGTTCCATCCGGATTCATGATTTCGAGATCGACGGTGTTGTTGCCGTTTCCCTCCGGGATGGTGTACTTGACGGCTCGGCCGTCGAGCATGGTCCCGTCCCAGGAATCTCCTTCGTTCCGACCGGTCGTTTCTGGGATATCTAGCAAGGTTGTCGGGGGTGTAGTGGGCTGAGGGCCAGTCGGTTCGTTTGGAGTAGAGGCAGGCGCATCTACGGTCGAGTCTTCCGCTAGTACTCCAGCCGGACTTCGTGATCATGGTGTGAGTCGGGATCGTCGCTGGTAGTGGCTGCGTCGGGCGCGGTATTGATGTCGGCGTCGCCAGTGTGACCAGTGTGTCCGGTGGCTGGCGGCGCGGACCGGTGTGAGAACCAGTGTGGTGAACAGATGCCGGATTTCGTTGCGGGTCAATGCAATCAGTTCGGTGCGGTGGGTGTCGTCGCGGGCGGTGATGGCCGCGACGGTGAGGAAGGCGTGGGCGAGGATGGCCAGCAGGGTCCAGCGGTGCCACGAGCGCCAGCATCGCACCTGGTGCTGGTCGAGCCCGGTCAGGGTCTTGGCGGTTTGGAAATTCTCCTCTGTCGACCAGCGGCGACCGGCCACTTTCACCAGCCGGGCCAGCGGCACCGGTTCGGTGTTCCAGCAGCGGTAGTAGGCCAGTTCCCCGGTGCGCTGGTTGCGGCGGATGACCAGCCAGCGATGTCCTGGACGGGCCTTGTCGTCATCGGCGCCGGTCTCTATCCAGGCCCAGTCGTAGACGCGGGGTCCTTTGGCGCCGTCACCGGCCGAGAGTTGCTGCCACGCTCGCTTCGGCAGCCCTTTCGCGAGGATGTCGGCGCGGACGCGGCCGGTCGCCGTGGTGAGGCGGTGATCACGAGCAACGGCGAAAACATAACCAGCACTGCGTGATTCGAGCTCCGCGCGCAGTTGCGGGTCGCTGCCGTAGACCTCGTCACCGGTCACCCACCGTGCGGGGACGCCGGCGTCGAGAGCGCCGATGATCATCCGTTTCGCCAGAGCGGGTTTGGTCGCGAAAACCACGTCGGCCGGTACACCGGCTCCCTGGCAGCGAGCCGGGTCGGTGGTCCACGATCTCGGCAGGTAGAGGGCGTTGTCGAGGAAGGCGTGCCCGGCGGCCGTGGCATAGGTGAGGTAGACAGCGACCTGACTGTTTTCGATCCGGCCGGCTGTGCCGGTGTATTGACGTTGGACCCCGACGGTATGGCTGCCCTTCTTGACGTCACCGGTTTCGTCGACCACGAGCGTCGCGTCGACCTCACCCACATGCTCGATCACATAGTCGCGCAGGTCCTCTCGCAGTCCGTCATCGTCGATGACCGCGGACGACAGCAGGTGCTGCATCGCGTCCGGCGACCGATCGCCAGCGTATTCGGCAAGTGTCCAGCAGTTCTTGGTCGGCAACTCCGAGATCATCCCGGTCAGCATCCTCGTGGCGGTCCGGCGAGTCTCGACCCTGGCGAACCGCGGCCCGATCCGGCCGGTGAACTCGTCGAGCTGTTGCCGCCACCGGTCAGCGGCTACGCTGTCGGGCGCGGCCACCCCCAATTCAGTTGTGTCCCACACAAACACAACATGATCACGCGGTGGCCGCCCCACTTCCGGCACCCTGACCAGCAGCATCATCGATCACGAAGTCCGGCTGGAGTATTAGATCACGTAGCTCGTCCACCGCACGCGGAATACCTATTGGACCGCCGATGCCAGGTATTGGACCTTCCGCAGTATCGACACCGATCTTCATCTCGATAGAACGACCAACCGCAATATATATCAAATCAATCTGACGCCAATCATGTGGAGCTTTCGCACGCACATGATCGATGATTTCTGCTATAAGGCGCTGATACACGATAGCAGGATCGCCAGAACTATCCAAGAATCGCACTAACCACTTCCGAATTCGACGGGGTCTCGGATAATATGCTCTCGACGATCGCACCAATCAGCTCGTTTTCGCGGGCCACTTAAGCAGCTACGTAAGCTCCATACTGAGGGCAGTGTGGTGACCGTGCGGACAATGAACTATGCCTCCGCCACCAGCCACTCGGCTTGAAACTGTTGTGGAGTTACCTCCTCAACCATATACTGACCATCAACACTTTTACCAAGTTCTGAATACCTAGTATCCGACAAAGAAGTAAACTCACCCTCTTCGTAGAGACTGGCATTCTCTACCCGGCCATCGGGGAATACATTCACTCTGCGGTTCTCATAGCCTTCGCCGTCTATTTCGATATATGACTGCATAGGTTCTACCGCACTGGAATACACATACGTAAGCTTAAGATATCTCATCTCAGTGTCATCCGGCACAAACTTTCCAGCCTCTTTCTCAATAGTGAACCTATCAATAGGATCATCGAAAGGCGAACTTGAAGCATTGACGGCCCGGGAAAAGCTACGCCAGGAACCTGGAAACAACGGAGTAGACCTTTCGTCAGATCCAGTTAATGCACGCGACGCTTCAAGGTCTTCACGGACCCAATCCGGAACGACTTCACGTGGATAAAGACGAAGATCATCTTCTAGGGCTGACCCAATGAGACCTCCGGGGGGTCTATTCTCGAAGTCGAACGAGGCGCTAACTGATCCATTGGATTCAATAGCCAGCCACATAGTGTACCAAGTACCCCTACCGGCAACGAACATCGAGTGTCGCAATTCTTTGATTAGGCCGGGCGGATCAATATTGGGAACGGCGTCAGTGTCCAACTCCAGTTCATACCGCAGCATGTTGCCAGCTGCGACAAACGAGAAATCCATTCTCGACCAGCCGTCGGGAGCCTGCCGCAGAATTTCTTCAACAATACGACCAATAAGCCGCTGGGTTTCATCTATTCTCGCCATCTAGCCCACCCATCGCTCAAATATTGTCAATGATCCGTCGACTTTCGGTGGCAGAAAATTAGATCCGTCAGCCAATCTCGTTAAGTCTGCAACAGCGATTCATTCGTCAAGCTGTTTCTCAATCGCATCAAGCATCCATCGAGGCGGTTTATCGCGAGGATGACGCTTCAGATCACCCGCCAAATCCAGCCAGTACAACGCTGACTCTTCAGGCTTCTCATAGTCGAACTCCGTATGCACATCACCATCCCGACGTATCGTCAAGGAGAAAGTGAACCACGAACCCATGCCGGTCACGGCCATTAAGTCTCGCAACTCCGCCACTTCCAAGGGAACACCGATAGGATAATCTAAGACCAGTTTGATACCCTCAGCACCATATACCTTGATATCTAGTCCAAAGGTGCTTCCAGCCCCAGTTAAAATAGCCCTGACCACATCCGAATTCGAAGGGATCTCGGACAATATGTTCTCGACAATCGCATCAACTAGGTACCGTTCACGCATCACTTAGTAGTTCAACTTCTTTCTGTGATCAGTTTGCTATAGCCGTACGAGCAATCCAGTCCGTCTGACCTGGGACACGATATCCGACAGTATATCCCCAGGGCAGCCGCTCGTCGTTGATTGTCCTCCATCCAGTTGATCCAGGTCGGTGGCTATACAGAATTGAAACGTGATATTCTACGCTCACTCACCATCGAAGAATCTCAATCCTGATAGTAGATCCCAGTGGTATCTTTACACTCGGATGATTCAATTGGTTGCGAATTTGCTGCCCACGACCATGATTCGTTCCATCTTCAATCGGGCCGATATTATCCAGAGCATCATTTCCCGATAGTTGCTGCTCGATAAACTGACCCATCTGTTTGGTTGCCAATCACTTAACCCGGCTAGCCAACATCCTTTCTTTCTGGTTGATTGAGTTTTCGCTTCTCAGCCAGAACCTTAGAACGTTGTCCAGCGTTTCGGCCAGGCAACAGAAGTCACAACTCAGCACGTTTCTCAATTCGCTTTACTGCATCCCTGTAGTCGTTCCGATAACTTCGCCTCATCTGCCTTGCTCGCTTCTTCTGAACGCTTCATCCCCGATCGGCATGCACATATTTAAGACGGTGTCTCACATGGCGGCTTTCGCCTTCGTCAGCTTCTTGAAGCAGGTGAGCGCCGCTGTCAGCGTCAGGAAGCTCAGATAGTGAGTTCCCTTGCGGTCGTAGCGGATATTGAGGCGGTGGTAGCCGGTCAGCCACGACACCGTTCTCTCGATCACTCATCGGTGGCGGCCCAACCGTTCCGCGGACTCGATTCCCTTGCGGGCGATACGGACTGCCATGCCGCGGCGGCGTACCCACATCCGCAACTAGGGCTGGTCGTAGGCTTTGTCGGCGTGCAGCTTGCCCGGCCGACACCGCCGCGGACCGCGCCGGGAACACACCGCCAGGATCGCTTTCACCAGCGGCCGCAGTGCCTGCGAGTCGTGGACGTTGGCGGCCGAAACCGCCACCGACAGTGGAATTCCGGCCTGATCGGACAGCACATGGATCTTCGAGCCGGACTTGCCACGGTCGGTCGGGTTCGGGCCGGTCAGATCGCCCCCTTTCGCCCGGACGCTGGCCGCGTCGACCACTGCCCTGGACCAGTCGATCAGTCCTCGGCTGCCCAGCTCGTCCAGCACCGCACGATACAGCCGCCGCCATACTCCGGCTTTCGTCCATACCGTGAACCGGCGATGCGCCGTCGGCACGGTGACCCCGAACGACGGCGGCAGCATCCGCCACGCACCACCGCTGGTCAGCACGTACACCACGGCGGTGAACACCGCCCGCTGGTCGGTCGGCGCGACACCACCGCCCTGCTTGCGGGCTCGAACTTCGGCAGCAGCGGCTCGGCCAGCTCCCACAGCTCACCCGGCACCAGTTGCTGCGACAACGCATCCACCACGACCGAACATCATCCACCACAACCGATCTCGACACGATCGGAATTACTACATCCATGTGAGACACCGTCTTATTTATTTGGTGCAACGATCCATTTGAGGGTTATCGGAAGTCAACTCCGAATCTAAACTTCTTGAAAGTGCCTGGTAGGACGGGGTTTACATGACCATCGCGGTGGCCAGAAGCTGGGCCACGTGCAGTTGGTTGGATCGGGTTGGGTCGTGGCGGTGGCGGCCCGGCGGGCGGCGGCGGGCGGGGCGGCGGCCCGCGACATAGCCTGCGCTGAAGAGGAGTACGGATGCGAGGGC
Source organism: Nocardia sp. CC227C (assembly GCF_030767025.1). Taxonomy (GTDB): domain Bacteria; phylum Actinomycetota; class Actinomycetes; order Mycobacteriales; family Mycobacteriaceae; genus Nocardia. The sequence continues at coordinate 190,351 of NZ_JASITE010000010.1, forward strand.
GAGGAGCAGGTACGCGGACATCAGTACCTCCGGGAGGAGTCGGGGACGATGCGACCGGCCTCGATCAGGGCTTCGAAGGCGGCGGTCTTGCGCGGGCAGTGGTAGACGGCGCATTCGCGGTGGATGCGCATGGCTTCGTGGGCCTGGTCGACGGTGAAGGGGGTACCGGGTTCGGAGTGGGCGGCCATCGCCAGCAATTCCGACAGGGTGTAGTCCATGGGGGACCTCCGGGGGGCAGGGAGCACCCGGTGCCGGGCGCACGGACCGTGGTTCGTCGGTCAGTGCTGTTGTGTGGGCGCGGTATTCGTCCCGGCTCCGGGTGCTCGAGTTCAGAATGCGGGTTCTCGGCAAGCGAGTCCACGGCTTATATGAGGTGGCTATGATGTGTTTGTGCGACGCAAACTGTTGATCGACGCACGCAAGGCGGCCGGTAGGACGCAAGAGCAGGTTGCCCGACTGGTCGGTGTCGATCGGACGACGCTGGGCAAGTGGGAGCGGGATGAGAGCACGCCGCAGCCGTCGCAGCGGTCCGTGTACGCCGAGGCTCTCGGGGTCACGCTCGATGAACTGGACGCGATGCTCAGCAGCGTTCCGCAGCATTCCAAGCAGCTGCCGGAGTGGCTGACGACGTATCTGGGCATGGAGCAGTCCGCGACCATGCTGCGGGCGCACGAGCCGCGTGCCGTATACGGACTTCTCCAGACACCGGCCTATGTGGAGCACCTGGCCCGCGGGCTCTGCATTCCGCCGGTCACGGATACCTATCTGCGACGCACGGTGGACCAGCGCCGGTACCGCCAGAAGCGCGTACACGATGGAGACCTCACACTCGAGGTGGTGCAACCCGAGTCGGCGCTGCATATGCGGGTCGGCGATGCCGCTGTAATGGCCGAACAGCTCGGCGTCATGGTCGAACTGTCCGAGTTGCCGAATGTCACCATTCGCATCACGACGTACGACTCCGGCCCCTACGCGGCGCGGCGGTTGGGTGACTTCGTGATGATGAGCCACCCGTGGTGCGCGGCCCGGGTGCACATCGAGGGATACAGTGGGGGTCAGTTCATCACCAATGCCGACGAAGTCGAGTACTTCGCGGCCGCGTTCGAGCATGCGTGCCGTGTTGCGCTGTCGCCCAGGCAGTCCCGCGAGTTCTTGCGCGAGTTGGCCGATACCTGGAGGGTCCGTGCCTGACCTACAGTGGCGGAAGTCGAGCTTCACCAATCCGGAGACGTGCGTGGAAGTCGCCGGGACAGCCGATGGGGTTCTGATTCGTAATAGCAACGCGCCGGAGCGGGGAACCCTCGCCTTTACGACTGCGGAGTTCAGCGCCTGGCTGCGCGGGTGCAAGGCGGGGGAATTCGACGATCTGGCGGGGATATAGCGGATCATGCCGCTACGCGGCGGCGTGTCGGATGAGTGAGGTGCGCGTCCAACACCTCCCCCACCACGAACAGCTCAGGCAGGTCCGGCGACCATGGACCCGGGACCGGGTCGATGCGGCCCGCGTCGCGGAGCGTCTGCACTCTGCGTACGGTCAGGCTCTGATACTTCTCTCCCAATTCCTTTGCCAGCGTGGCGATTCCGGAGGCATTCAGGCGCGCCCGGCGAGCCTGGGCGATCTGGTCGGTATTGATGGGGCGTTCGCGGGCTGGTGGGCAGACGATGCGGGTCGCTGCGGCTACGGCTGCCGCTATGTCGGTGGGGGCGGATTCGACGCCTTCGGTCATGGCGAAGGCGATGAGGTTGCGGTGCAGCCAGCGGGCCAGGGCGGGGGTGGTGGCGCCGGCGGTGTAGGGGAGGCCGCGTTGTTCGCAGATGAGGCGGGTCCAGGAGACCAGGGTGGCGTGCAGGTGGTCGGCGGCTTTGGAGGCGGCGGGGTTGTAGGGCAGGGGCTGGGTGGCGGAGCGTGGCTGGAGGCGGTATTCGGTGGGGCCGTTGAGGCGGGTGCGGCAGGCGAACGCGTCGGTGAGATCCGCTGCCAGGTCCGGGATTTCGCGGAGCAAACGGTCCAGGTCGCGGATGGCGTCGTGGGAGAGGTAGAGGTGGTCGGGGGTCATGTCAGGCCACCTCTCGGTTGATGGTGTCGGCCAGGCGGGCGGCGTGGCCGAGGCGGATGTAGTCGTCGGTGTGGCGGCCGTCGAGCAGGTAGCCGCGGGTGTAGGCGAGGACGCCGGTCCAGGTTGTCCAGTTCTTGGGGGACCACCAGCGTTGGAGGCGCTTGTGGACGGCGATCTCGAACAGGCTCTGGCCCCAGCGGAGCATGGCGTCGCGGTCGGCGAGGCAGAAGTACTCGGAGAGGTCGGCGATCAGCCGGAGAGCATTGCCGGGCGGCAGAGCCGTGATCGGATCACCTTGTGCCGCAGCCCAATACGCCGGAATGAAGGGGATCCAGCGTTGGCCCGCGATGCCGTAGCCGCCGGGTTCGGGGCCGACGCACTGACCGGCGGGGCGGAGCGGGTCGGCGATGAGGGCGCAGGCGGCCACCTCCAGGTGCGGCCGGAGGCCCTTGCCGATCTCGGCGGCCACGTCACCGGCGATGGCCGCGCCCTGGGAGTATCCGGCGAGCACGACGCGGTTCGGGGTGGCCTCGATGGCCTCGAACAGCGCCTTGCGGCCCGCAGCGAGACTGTCGGCGAATGCGACCTGACGACCGTAGTCGGCGGGATAGGCGACCATGCGCGGGGTGAAGCGGGCGGGGTCGAGATTGTTCGCGAAGGCGGCGGTGACGCCCTCGCCGTGGGGGTTCCAGGTGCCGCCCATGATGAGCACGTCGATCTTCTCGGTTGATTCGGTCATGGCGGGTGGGACTTTCTGCTGAGCGGGCAGGGAGCGATCACGGAACACGCCGGACAGGGCGGCTTCGTGCGTGGGGGGCGAGAGAGAGTCAGCGGGCCACTGCGGAGCCGTCGGGGGATGCGATGAGCGTGGTGCTGCACACGCGGCCGTCGCGCGGGTCGTGGATCACGATGACCGCGACGGCATTCGGTTCAGCACCGGAGAGGTATGGCAGGCCGGGGACGGCCGGTCGCCACGGGTCGAATCCGGTCAGGCGCGGCAGGTATTCGGCGGCATCGCTGAGCGCATGCTGCGCGTTAACTGAAAGGTTGCGTGTAAGTGGAAACTCTGCGGGTACGGCGTCGTGAGATATGTCACACGCACCTTGCGAATGGTCGGCTTCGCAAGCCGAGGAACGGCATTCGGAGGTCGCACCGGATCGCTCAGCCGACGCCTCGACGTCCGGAATCAACTCCTCCACAGGGCAGCCGAGGGCATGGGCGATCCGCGCCAATTGCTCCAGCGTGAAGGATCGCCGCGCGGCCAGCAGCGGCCGCAACTCATCCCGAGACAGGCCGAGACACCAGGCAAGGTCATCGCTATCGCAACCCAGTTGCGTAGCGATGCGCCGCACCCGGTCCGCAACAAGCACATCCAACTGTTCCATACGGAGCACAATATGGTCCGTTTGGACCCGTAGCAACCCCGAACGGATTTTTCCCGGAGTTTGCAGGAAGCATGACGGCATCGCCTACGCCACGATCGAAGTCGTTGCGACAACTCCGTTCGGACTTCAGAATGGTCCGTATGGGCTTGAATGAGACGGCCGCGGAGATCAACCGCGCAGTGGGCAACGAGCTGCGGGCGTCACGCGCACGCAAGCACCTCTCCCGGCAACAACTCGCCGACCGCACCGGACTGGGGCTCAGCACCATCCAGCGGTTCGAGAACGGTGAGCGGTCACCGGATATGAATCAGCTCTTCGCGCTCTGCGAAGCGCTCGAGATACCCATGCGCGAGTTCGTAGCGCTCGCGACGAAGGGTATCGAGCCGCCGCGCTGAGAAGGCTCCCGGCCGGTTCGATTCACCGGGTGGCGCGGAAAACCCGATCCACCCGTACATACGTGGCCGTCGCCGATGCGGCGGCCACGGCACACCATGGCGCGTCAGGCACACCACGTACCGTTGGGCCTACCGGTCTCGTCGACCGGTATCCCGACGTACAGGCGCGCGTAGTCGACAAGAGTCTGGGCCGGATCGGCGGCCCTCCCCACCCAGGCGGCGATCAGCACGTCGGCGACGGTCGCACTGCCGTCGATGACCCGGTTGACGGCATCGCCGCCGATGGCGGATCGCAACGCCATTTCAGAGCACGCACCCTGCGCCATCAACTCGGGCATCGAGCCAATTTCCACGATCAGTTTCCCCTTACCTTCAAGTGCTCAGCTTCGAGCTGATTCCGGCCGGAACGGCTTCCGCACCGGAATCCACGTATTTATATCCCATAGCCGAGCTAAAGGAACTTCAAAGGCGCTCTGCTACACGGCGATTCGCTACCCATCGACGCGACACCACCCACAAGTCACGATTGCCGAGGATTCGCGGCGCCCCTTGCGCAACAACACACTCCGCCGGGTGCGGCCAACGGACAGCCGGGGAAGGGCAGGAGTTCGAAAGCGTTGCACCGCAAGGGGGCCGACATTCGAATCAACTCCGCGAGCGTGAACGACGCCGGTTCCGACATTCGGTCGATCAACTCCGAGTCCGCGATTCCGATACACCCCGCGAGTTCACCGACCTCGACCCCCGCGGCGGTCATCGCCCACCCGATTCGTTTTCCGATACACACATCCAACCAGCCCACCTGACCGCCTTCCACCCCGACCACGGCGGTGTCGTGACCTTCGACACGCAGGTCACGACACCTAAATCGTTATGCTTCGAACATATGTTCTATTATCCGGGAGTAGGCGATGGGAGTTCAACGATCGCCGTCCACACAATCCGTGCGCGAACGCGGGGCGGGAACCGGGATCGATGCCGACCGAGAGGTGATATCCGTTGGTCAACAACATGTTTGGCGAGTATCTACGCCAGCGCAGACTGGATGTCGGGCTCAGTCGGGCACAGCTCGCCACACGCGCCAACGTATCGGTCTCGCTCATCGAGAAGATCGAGGCGGGCACGCGGACCACCACGCTGAACACCTTGCAGGCGCTGTTCGACGAGCTCGATGTGCCGCCGATCTATCGCAGGCATATTCTCGGCCTGGTCCTGCCGAGTGTGTTCGGACTGGCGCCGCAGACCGAATCCGCCGGACCCGCGCCCGGCGATCTCGCCGATCTGGCCAGCCTCGACCATCCGGCCAGCCTCTATCTCATGCCGACCTTCACCATCGTCGCGGCGAATACCGCCTACCAGCGGACTTTTCCGGGAATGCGGGCCGGCAAGAACTTCGTCGAATGGATGTTCCTGGACCCGATCGCGCGCACCGTGATGGTCGAATGGCGTCGGGAGGCGCACCGCCTCCAACACGGGCTGCGCATGTTCACCTCGGTCATCACCCCGGACCGCAGTGTGGAGGAGATCATCGAACGGTGCCGGCTCGCACCGGAGTGGGAAGAACTCTGGAACAGCGGAATACCCGCGCCGTATTCGCCGGAGGAAAGTCTGCGCATCCGGGATGTGCGCAGTCGGCGCGTGCGGCGAATGGCGGTGCGCCTCTATACCCCGGAACTGCCCAGTCGCCCCTGGTGGCTGTTCCGGCTGATACCCGAGGAATTCACCCGCCGATAGCCCGGTCCACCGCGACGGCGACCAGTTCGCGCGCCCGTTCCTCGGTGAAAATGCCGGGGAGGGTGAGGCGTTCGAGAATGAGCCAGTTGAGGGCGAGGTAGAGCAGGAGCACCGTGTCCTCGTCGCCGGGCATACCGGAATCGAGATGGTTGCGGATATTGAAGTCGATATCGGTGCGCACCCGCTCGGTGAGCAGGGCCTGGAGTTCGGGGCGGCGGGTGGATTCCAGACGCAGTTCCAACTGGGCGATATAGCCGGTACGGAAGTTGGTGATGCGGTCGACCACGTCGGTCATGAGTTCGGTGATGGTCTCCCGGGTGCGCGGGGCCTCGGCGAGCTTGGTCATGGTCTCGTCGCTGGGTGTCAGGCGCTCGTAGTAGCGGTGGCCCACCTGGACGAGCAGGTCGTCGCGGTTGGCGAAGTAGTTGGAGGCGGTGCCCGCCGGGACCGCCGCCTCCTTGTCGACGGCACGGAAGGTGAGGCCGCGCGCGCCGTCGCGGGCCAGGACCTCGATCGCGCCGTCCAGCAGCGCCCGTCGGCGTTCGGGATTGGTGCGCACCACCTGACATCACTCCGTTCGTCTACACTCCGGATTAGAACACTACAGTCAGAGTACAACATACGGAGCGGTAATTCCAGGCTCAGATCAGCCGGATGCGCAGGGTCTCGTATGTGGGAATGAAAACCTTTCGGCGATAACGCCTTTCGACGATCTCGTAGGGACGTTCGGCGACGGTGAGGGCGCGCGGCAGCGCCGACAGCTCGGAGTGGGCCACCACCGGGTCCGCCACGAACCAGCCGAGCTTGGGCACCTTGCGGATGGGGCGGGCCAGACGACCGGCGAGCAAGAGCGCCGGCAACCAGGGCTGACCGGCGGCGAGCAGCGCCAATTCGTGGCGTTCGGCGGTACCCAACATCGATCCTCCCGGGGCGCAATGTCGTTCACATCACACATCTGACCTGAGAATTTTTCAAAACCGAAATACACACACTGCTACGGTCGCCCGCAACCGATCACTGTCTGGAGCCGAACATGGTGAGATCGCGCATCGAAGCGGTGGGATCGAAACTGCCCGACAACGAGGTGACTACCGCAGAGCTTATGCGGCAGCTGTCCATCGACAACCCCATCGACCTGGAGCGGGTGAGCGGCGTGCGCGCCCGGCGCACGGCCGGTGCGGATGAGGACTCGTTCACCCTCGCGGCCGATGCCGCCCGCGACGCGCTCGCGAATTCCCGCTACGACGCCGCGGACCTGGATGTGATCATCTCCTGTTCGATCACCCGCATTCGCGACGGCGACTTCACCCTCGAGCCGTCCTTCGCCCTCATGCTGCGCAACGAACTCGGCGCGCACCGGGCCGTGCACTTCGACGTCTCCAATGCCTGCGCGGGCATGCTGACCGGAGTTCTGGTGCTGGACAGGATGATTCGTGCCGGAATCGCACGGCGCGGCATGGTGGTGTCCGGTGAGGACATCACGCCCATCTCCGCTACCGCCGTGCGGGAGATGTCGGAGAAGTACGATCCGCAGTTCGCCTCGCTCACGGTCGGCGACGCGGGCGCGGCGGTGGTGCTCGACGCCGACGGCGGGGCCGACGAGGGCATCGAATACGTCGAACTCAATACCAGCGCCGCCTTCGCGAACCTGTGTCTCGGCATGCCCAGCGACAAGAGTCCCGGCATCGCGCTGTACACCGACAACCGGGCCATGCACAACGAAGCCCGATATTTGCTGTGGACCACGCGGCAGACCGATTTCCTGCGCGAGCGCGGGAGCGAATTCGGCGATGAGGGCTACGACTACGTGATTCATCACCAATTCAGCGGCCCCGCGGTGGAAATGATCAACAAGATCGCTGAGCGAGAATTCGACGCCGCGATGCCACCCGGATTGATGGTGCTCGACAAATACGGAAATACCGCGTCCACATCACATTTCGTGGTGCTGCACGACGCGCTGAAGCAGGGGCGGCTCACCGGCGGCGCGAAGGTGCTGATGGTGCCCGCCGCCTCCGGTGTGGTGGCCGGATTCCTCTCGGTGACCCTCGGCGAATTGCGGGTGGGATGACCATGGGCATCGTGATCTCCTCGATCGCCGCGGTCACGGGCCGCGGCAGCTCCATCGAGCAGGCGGCGCTGGCCGCGAAACAGGCCATCGACCGGGCCGGAACCACGCCCGCCCACATCGACGCGCTCATCAATGTGGGCGTCTACCGGGACGCCAATATGGTGGAACCGGCCATGTCGGCGCTGATCCAGCAGCAGGTGGGCATCGGACTGGAATACGCCAGCGGGGATGTGCCGTGCCTGAGCTTCGACCTCATGAACGGGGCCTGCGGGGTGCTCAATGCCGTGCAGGTGAGCCAGGCGCTGCTCGCATCGGACGCGGTGCGACGGGTGCTGATCGTCTCCGGGGACGCGCATCCGTCCACCTCGGCCGAACCCGTCGCCGGATTCCCGATCACGCCCGTCGGGGCGGCGCTGGTGCTCGAGAGATCGGATGGCCGGGCGGGGTTCGGCAGTCTGCACGTGGGGGCGACGGAGGAACGACCGCACCCGGTGGGGTTCGTGAATCTGCCGCGGATGGGCACCACCGGACGCTCCACCATCGTCGTCGACCGCTCCGCGACCACCGTGGACGAGTTGCTCCAGCACGCCGTGGAAGCGGCGCTGGCCGCGGTGGAGGTCGACGATATCGACATCACCCGCACCGCGCTGGTGTGCGGGCGGCCCACCCCGGACTTCCCCGAACTGCTCGCCGAACGGCTCGGCCTGCCCGCCGGAGCCCTGTACGCGGACGATACCGAGGGTGACGCGCACACCTCCGCGCTGCCGGTCGGCTACCTGACCGCCCGCGAGGGCGGCAAGCTCGACGGTCAGCAGGCCGTGCTGTTCGTGGCGGCGGGAGCGGGGCCGACCGCCGCCGCCATCACCTATCGGCTGGGGTGAGATGCGCGACCATGCGGGTGAGCACGGATAACACCGACCGGACGGCGCGCGATTTCGCCCTCGAGTGCGTTTCACATCGGGGCGCGTTCGCCGGACCGCGGGAGGGGTCATGAGCAAACTCTGGGTGATCGTGCCCGCCTACAACGAGGAATACGGCATCGGGGCCACCCTGGACGCGCTCGCCGCCCAGCGCGACCGCGACTTCACGCTGGTCGTGGTGGACAACAGCTCCACCGACGGCACCGCGTCGGTGGTGAAGGACTTCGCCGCCGCGCACCCGGACATGCGCATCGAGATCATCCACGAATCCCAGAAGGGCACCGGTGCCGCGGCCGATACCGGCATGCGGCACGCCATCGCCTCGGGAGCCACCCGGCTGGCGCGCACCGACGCCGACTGCGTACCGGCCTCCGACTGGACGGCGCGCATCCACGCGGGGTTCGACTCCGGACTGCGCCTGATCAGCGGGCAGCTCATACCGCGCACCGACGAGGGCGTGAGCTGGGCCGACCGCAATGTCATCCGGTTCGCACTGGAGGTGGCGTCCACGTTCGGCAGATTCCGGCCCGGGAACCAGGACCCGCGCTATCTGGGGCCGTATGTGATGACGCCCGGGTGCAATATGGCCATCACCGCCGAGCTGTACCAGGCGGCGGGCGGGTTCCCGCGCACGGCCATCGAAGAGCTGCACGAGGACCGGGCGCTGGTCAATGCCGTGCGGACGATAACCACCGATTACGGATTGCGTAGGGACGTCCGGGTTTTCGGCTCCAATCGGCGGGTGCGGGCGTGGGGTATCCGCAAGACGCTCGCCTGGTACGCCGACCACCGGTACAAGCCGGAACTGGTGGACATTCGGTGAGCGACGGTCCGGGCGACTTCCTGGAACCGCTGCGGGAGCGGGCGCGACGGCATCCCGACGCCCCGGCCTTGGGGATGGTCGGCGCGCGGCCGCTCAGCTACGGCGAACTCGACGCGCTCATCGGCGGCGTCGCGGAACGGCTGCACGCCAACGGGTTTCGATCCGGCGATCGGATGCTGTTCTCCATCCGCCCGTGCGTGGACGCGGTGGCGCTCATCTTCGGCACCATCGCCGCCGGGGGGACCATCGTCTTCGTCGATCCGGGGGTGGGACCGGAGCTGTTCGCGCGACGGCTGCGTGTCGTCGAACCTACTTGGGCAGCAACCGAATCCCTGCTCCACCTGTTGAGCGGGCCACTGCGTCGGGTCGGGCGGACCAGAGGGCTGGAGCTGCCCGCGTTCGGGCGGCTGCGAGTCCGGCACATTCACAGCGGTCCGCGGCTGCCGGGCACCCCCGGCGGATCGCTGCCGCTGCGACGACTGCTGGAGCCAGGTGCGACGGGTGCCGAGCGGCGGGTGCTGGAGCCGGGCGCGACGGGTACCGTACGGCGGCCCGAACCCGACAGCGATGCGCTGATCGTCTTCACCTCGGGCACCACCGATGATCCCAAAGCCGTTGTGCACACCCGGGGTTCGCTCGGGGCCGGTCTGGCCGCCATGGCGGGGCGGTCCAGTCTCGGGCCGGGAGCGCACCTGCACACCGAACAGCTGATGATGGGGTTGCCCGCGCTCATGGCGGGGGCGCGGTGGTCGCTGCCGCGCTATCCGCGCTTCGGCACGCATATCGACCCGGTCGAGTTCACCCGCGGACTGGGCGAGGCGACGCACGCGTTCTTCACGCCCGCCGATCTGGCGGTGGCGCTGACCGCCGTCGAATCCGGAGCGCTGGCGGCCCCCGCGCTGCGGGAGGTGTCACTCGGCGGTGCACCGGTGACCACCGCGCTGCTGCGCCGGGCGCGGGCCGCGCTGCCCGGCTGTGAATTCCTCGCCATCTACGGGATGACCGAGATCCTGCCGGTGGCGGTCACCACCGGGACGGCCAAGCTGAGCTACGACGGTGCGGGCGATCCGCTGGGCGCACCGGTCAACGGTGTGGACGCCCGGGTGGCCGACGACGGTGAGCTGATCCTGTCCGGACCGAACCTGTGCCGCGGATACCTCGGCGAACCACCGCTGAAAGAAGTGCGCACCGGCGACCTCGCGCGCTGGGACGGCGACACCATCGTGCTGGTCGGCCGCAAGAAGGACATGATGATCCGCGGCAAGACCAATATCTATCCCGGACTGTACGAACCCGTGATCGCGCGGGTGCGCGGCGTGCGCCAGGCGATCATGGTCGGACTGCCCGACGAGATCGGGGACGAGCGGATCGTGCTCGCCGTGGTGGCGGACGGGGACGAGGCGGAGGTGCGGGAGCGCCTCGCCCGCGAACTGCCCCGGCTGATCGACACGTCCGCGCTGCCCGACGAGATCGCGGTGGTCGACGAGATACCGGTGCGCGGACGCACCCGCAAGCCGGACCGCGCGGCACTGCGGGCCCTGCTGCGCGGGTGATACGCGCGTTCGTCACAGGCGGATGCACCGCACTCCGCACCCGGGAAACTCGTGTCACGCTTCGGCGGTCGCACATATTTGCCAGGCCCTAGCGGCTGAAAAGCTGGAAGAGGTGACTCCTTCGAAGGAGTCGCGCAGTGCCGGGCTGTTCGGCCCGAGTGGTCAGGGTCGCGAGTACCAGATCGGCGAAGCGTTCGGCGGACTCCGGGGACAGTACGCCGTCCACGTAACAGAACTCGAGGCTCATCTCGTCGTGGGCGGTGGCCACGGCGACGGTGAGGGCGCTGACACAGGAGTTGCCCGCGGCGACGGACAGGCCGCAGGTGCGCCACTCCCCCGGCGCGGGCGGGAAGTCGACGCGGCCGAGGTTGGTCACCGAGACATTCCACGGGGCGCGGCGGTCGATGAGTTTCACTACGCGCCAGCCGGATTCGAGCGACTTGGGGGTGCCGTAGCGCATCCCGGCGACCGTGGACAGGTGCCGAAGCTGCCGGACCTTGCGGTCGAGCTGACGGTTCACCGAACCAGCCGCCGACCAGAGCGACCGCCGGGGGCCGAAGCGCACGAAGGTGGTGAGCACCGGGGCGTAGATGCCGAGCTCGTCGGCGTCCGGTGCGGGGATCAGTCGCTGCCGGAAGTCCACCGGGGAGGCGATTCCGGTGCAGCCGCCGCGATTCGGGCGCACCGTGCTTCCGATGGCGAACGCCACCGCGCCGACCAGCGCACCGTGCACCGTGACACCGGCGACGCGGCACCGCGCCGTCAGCGCGGCGAGCCGTCGCGCGTCCAGCACCCGCCGCACCGACCGGGTCCGCCGCTGCGGCAGTGGCACCGGTCCGGCACCGGTCAGCAACCGGGGGCGGCGTATCAGGGCCACCGCCTGATCCGCGAGGGTCGTATACAGATAGCGCCAGATCCCGCGCGCCGCAGGGGGAATGAGGTCGTCGGCCGGAGGAAACGGTGGCCGCGAAGCAGACGAACGTCGTGTCACGGCCGCCCCGGTGACGGGTGTCGGTGGTGACTGACCACGCCATGCGGGGTCGGATTCCGCTGCGGCGGGCGAGACTCCGCTCGCCCCCGCTCCCGGCGCAACGAGCCCGGCCGCGCCGGTGGTAGCGCCGGGTTCCGGCGCGGCAGCCCCGGCACCGCCCCCGACGGTTCTGGAGACTCCCACTGTCGGCCCGGCAGAATCGGTTTCCACGACGGCGTGGGGCGGACCGGACGCGGAGAACTCGCGTTCCGGCACGGGAGATGCGGCAACGCCGGATTCGGGCGCGGCTGTCCCGACATCAAACCCGGTGGCCCCGGAACCCACTCCGGCGGCTCCATCATGACGCCCTGCCGGATCGGGTTCCGGTGCGGCAGCGGGGCCGTCGGCGGCGGACTCGAACGCCGATACGGGAATTGCCGCAGCGCCCGCTCCGCCATCCGCTGCCGCGTAGTCGATCAGCTTGCGCAGCAGGGTGATCAAAGAGCGGCCGTCGAGGAGTACGTGGGAGACGGTCAGCAGGATGTCGTGGTGTTCCGCCGGGGTGCCGACCGCGTGCACGATGTCCACCGCCCGCGCCAGGCCGGTCGCGGTGTCGAAGGGTGCCGCCAGTTCGGCGTCCACCGCGGCTCGCCAGAGCTCGGGGTCGTCGGTCTCCACGCGGCGCACGGGGAGCCGGGGGTCGGCCAGTGGGACGAAGCGCGGGGCGAAGGCCGCGCCGTGCTCGACTCCGACTCGCAGCAGCGGATATTCGGTCACCAGTGCCGTGGCCGCGCGCTCCAGTCGGTCCGGCTCGATCCGACCGTGCACGCGAATCCGCCCGATGCAGTTGGACTGGGAGATGCGGTCGATGATCCAGAACCACCGCTCCGATGGACTCAGCGGGCGTACCGGCCCCGCTCCCGCAACGACCACGGGCCCTCCTCACTACCGCGTCAACGGTAGTCGGCGGGCCCGCGATCAGCAGGTCGAACGACCAGGTTCAGTTGGCGCGCGGCGGGCCCGGCGGCAGCGGGGTGGCCGAGACGGCGGGCGCGGGATCGCCCTGCAGCGCCGACATGCTCTTCCAGGTGTTCCAGTCGATGGTCCAGTCGTAGATGTCACCGTCGGCCGCCGACAGCTGGATGCGGGTACCGGTCACCTCGACCGGGTCGCCGTACAGCGCGGTCGGGAAATACGCCTGCGCGTCCGCCGGGCTCAGATTGATGCAGCCGTTGGTGACATTCGTATTGCCCTGCGCCGACAGCGATTCCGGATTGGCGTGGATGAACTCGCCGTTGTTGGAGATGCGCACCGCCCAGCGCTCCCGCACGTTCTCGTAATACGGCGGGTTGGACATCATGAAATCCTCGTACTTCTCGGTCACCACGTGGATGCCGGAGCGGGTGACATTGCGGTCCTCATTGCCCTCGCCGTAGCTGACCGGGAAATCGAAGACGACCTGGCCGTCGCGCACCACCCGCATGCGGTGGCCGGGAGCGTCGGCCTGCACGATCTGGGCGCGGCCGATGCTGAAATTCGAGGTCATGTCGGCCGCGCCGTACGCACCGTCGCCCATGTCGATGCCGTACAGCTCGGCCCGCATGTCCACCGTGGTGCCGGGCGTCCAGTACTCGCGCGGACGCCAGTGCGCGCGGGAGCCGCCGTTGTCGTCGGGCAGCCACGCCCACGAACCCTCCACGCCCGGATCGGTGGTGACCGTCATGGCCTGCTCCACCGCGGCCTTGTTCTCGACGTGCTCGCTGAACTGCACGATGATCGGCGCGGCGATGCCGACCTGCTGGCCGTCGCCGATATTGATGGTCGCCGACACCGTCGACTCGGGTCGCACCGTGGTGAACTTCGCGTCGATCGGCACCGGCTTGCCGTCGGTGCCGGTGGCGGTGCCCGACCAGCTGTAGGTGACGCCGTAGCCGAGCGGCTCGGTCACCGAGAAGGCCGTGTGGTCGGCGTTGAACTCGCCGGTGACCTGTTTGCCGTTGGGGTTGGTCAGGGCCACCTGGTCGATGCGGCCGTCGGCCACCGAGACCGAGACGGGTGCGGTCGGGTTGACGTCGTCGGCGCCGTCGCCGGGATCGACTGTCACCTGTGCGACGGGCCCCGCGGGCGCCTCCGGGCCACCGCCCTTATCCGATGAACATCCGGCCAGCAGCGCGACCGCGGCGAGAAACGCGGTCAGCACCGTGGCCACTCGTCTGGCGGATCCTCCTCGATTGCTCACTTACGCCAAGTTACCCCGCGATACCGCGTCCCCCGGGCTGCGCGGACCGTGGGGAACGCCACCCCTTCAGAGCGTCAGGCCGACGGTGACGGGCTCCGGTTCCAGGCGGATGCCGAAGCGCTCGGCCACACCGTCGCGGACCGTGCGGGCCAGCGCGACCACATCCGACGCCTTGGCCGCACCGCGATTCGTCAAGGCCAGGGTGTGCTTCGTGGACAGCCGCGCGGGAGCGGACTCGTCCGGGAATCCCTTGGCGAAACCCGCGCGCTCGATGAGCCAGCCCGCCGAGAACTTCACGCCGTCCGGGGCGGGATAGGTGGGCACCGCCACATCCGAGCCCAACCGTGCGGCGATCGCCGCCCGCACCTCCTCGACACGGGCGGCGGGCACCACCGGGTTGGTGAAGAACGAGCCCGCGCTCCAGGTGTCGTGATCGGCCGGATCCAGCACCATGCCCTTGCCCGCGCGCAGCCGCAGCACCCCCGCGCGGACCTCGGCGGCGGGCCGGGACTCGCCCTCCTCGGCGCCGAGGGCGGCGGCCAGTTCGCGGTAGCGCAGGGGTGCGCTGGAGCCGTCGGCGCGCAGGGCGAACTCCACGGCAAGCACGACCGCGTGATCGCTGTGCTTGAGCACCGAGGTGCGATAGCCGAACCCGAGCTCGGCGGGATCGACCCAGGCGATCTCGCCGGACGCGCGGTCCAGCAGTTGGACGCGGGTGAGCAGGTGCGCGACCTCGACGCCGTACGCGCCGACATTCTGCACCGGCGTCGCACCCGCGGAACCCGGAATGCCGGACAGGCATTCCAGACCGCCGTAACCGGCGGCGACCGTCTCGGCGACCACGGCGTCCCAGTTCGCGCCCGCCTCGGCGATCACGCGCACCGCACCGGTCAGGTCGGCCTCGTCGGGCGCGGCGGCGGCAGCATCCGATCGCGCGGCGTCGTGCGCGTCGGCCTCGACGGCGACCGTGTCGACGTTCCCGGCGACGTCGCGCACCGAGTGGGGCACGTCGACGGCCGGGGCGGCAGGTGCACCGGTGTGGCTGGTGACGACGGCCGTGCCGGAGGTGGTGGAGACGGCTCCGGTCGTGGCGGCCGTGATCCGCACACCCGCGGTGGCGATGCGCACCACCACGCCGGGGAACCCCTCATCCGCGACGAGCAGGTTCGAACCGCCCGCGACCAACAGCACCGGGATGTCGGCGGCGTCCAGCGCGCGGACCGTCGCCACCAGCGCCTCCGTGGTGGCGCAATCCGCGACGGGGGCCGGGCCGCCCACCCGCAGGGTCGTCAGCTCCGCCAGCGGTACCGCGTCGCGCAGTCGCGCGCCGGTTGTCGCCAGCATGTCCCGCAGGTGCTCGAACGGCACCACCCGAGAAGTACGCACAGGCACAGACGGTAGCCTGTCCCCCCATGGCGACACCTCTGGCCTTCACCGGGCGCTCCGCCCACTCCGCCGCCTCCGTACGCGCGGCCTTCGCCAACGAGCAGTACTGGAAGGACCGCGTCGAGCAGGTCGGCGGCGACAACGCGCGCATCGAATCCATCGTCATCGACGGCGAGCGGGTGCACGTGGAGCTCATCCAGACCATTCCCGCCGCGGACCTGCCCGCCCAGATCACCGCGATCAAACCGGACGGGCTGGTGATTCCGCGGACCGAGATCTGGAACGGCTCGTCGGGCACCTTCACCGCGCGGGTGGACGGCGCGCCCGCCGAAGTGAACGGCACCCTCACTCTCAGCGCGGACGGCACCGGCTCCACCTACGTGGTCGACGGCAATATCGAGGTCAAGATCCCGCTCTTCGGCCGCAAGATCGAAGCCGCCATCCAGGAGAACCTGAGCGACCTGCTCGTCCGCGAAGCCGAGTTCACCGACAATTGGCTGTCTTCGCACTGACCGCGGCTATCCGCCGGTAACCTCACCGCTCATGGCCCGCCGACTCGACTACTCCGCCCGCTATCCGCTGCACACCACCGAAGAGGTCTACGCGGCCCTGTCCAGCCGCGCCTACTGGGACGCGCGGATCGAGGAGATGCGGAAATACTCACCCAACGACGTGGTGAACCTGACGGCGGGCGATGACGGCATCGAAGTGGTGCTGCGCCATGTGCTGCCGCGCGACATGCTGCCACCCATGGCGCAGACCGTCATGCGCGGCGATATGACCATCACCCGCACCGAACGCTACGACCCCTTCGGCCCCGAGGTGCACGGCACCTACACGGCGGAAATCCCGAACGGGCCGGGCACGCTCGGCGGAAAGCTGCACCTGTTCCCCACCGAGATCGGCAGCACCCTGCGCATCTCCTCCCGGGCGCAGGTGCAGATCCCCTTCTTCGGAACCAAGCTCGAACAACTGCTGCTCGTGAACCTGATCGACCTGTTCCGGGCGGAAGCCGAAATGACACAGCGGTGGCTGGACGAGCTGAAACCCGTCCACTAGCCAAACCCGTCGGCACCATCACGCGCGGCACCACCGGCATCAACCGGCTGCGGCGCGGTGACCGGTGGCTGGTCCACGACGCGCTGGTAACCGGGCGGCTGCTGGCGGCGGCGCGGCCGCTGGTCGTCGACCTCGGTTACGGGGCCATGCCGGTCACCACGCTGGAATTGGCCGCGCGGCTGCGGACGGTGCGCGCCGATATTCGCGTGGTGGGGCTGGAGATCGACCCCGCGCGGGTGGTGTCCGGCCGCGACGGCGTCGAGTTCGCGCGCGGGGGTTTCGAATTGGCGGGCCTGCGGCCGGATCTGGTGCGGGCCTTCAATGTCCTGCGGCAGTATCCGGAATCGGCGGTGTCGGGGGCGTGGGACACCATTCTCGGTGGTCTCGCGCCCGACGGGCTGCTCATGGACGGCACCTGCGACGAGCTGGGTCGGCGGTGCGCGTGGGTGCTGCTCGGCCGTGACGGACCGCTCTCGCTGACCCTCGCCTGGGACCCGTTCGATATCGAGAAGCCCTCCGACCTCGCCGAACGGCTGCCGAAAGTCCTGATCCACCGCAATATCCCGGGCGAGCCCATCCACACCCTGCTCAGCGCCGCCGACCGGGCGTGGGCCCATGCCGCGCCGCTGGCGGTGTTCGGGCCGCGAGTGCGATGGCGGCACGCGGCGGAACTGCTGCGGCAGGAAGGGTTTCCGCTGCGGGGATACCGGCGGCGGCTGCGCGACTGCGTGCTGTCGGTGCCGTGGGCGGCCGTCGCGCCGCGGTGAGCGGAATCAGTGCGGGCGGAGGTGGCGCTCGCCGAAGTCGCGC
Source organism: Nocardia sp. CC227C (assembly GCF_030767025.1). Taxonomy (GTDB): domain Bacteria; phylum Actinomycetota; class Actinomycetes; order Mycobacteriales; family Mycobacteriaceae; genus Nocardia. The sequence goes on from NZ_JASITE010000010.1 coordinate 207,753, forward strand.
ACGGCGTCCAGGCAGCCGAGCAGGGTGGAGGGGGCGAGCAGGGAACTCGGTTGGAAGGGCTGCCGCCACAGGCCGCCGTGCGCCGCGCCGAACGTGAAGAGGGACTCGGGATTGGCGTCGGGGTCGGGGGCCGGGTCGAACAGGTCGGCCACCAGTTTGGCGGCCAACAGGGTGCGGGCCGTCGACGGTTCGAAGACCTCGATGCCGTAGCGGTCGACGCCGCGCAGGGTGATCGGGCGCAGCGTGGCCTCCCGGATATCGGTGGGCCAGGCGGGCGGGGCGACGGTATAGGAGACGGTGCCACCGGCGGCGCGGGTCAGCACGGCGCGCCAGCGCGGAATACGTTGGGCCAGAGCGTAGTCCGGGCCGAGAATAGTCGGGAGGTTGTCGAACAGACCCCAGTGCGCGCCGTCGGCGGTGCGGACCGGCTCCGGATAGTTCGGGTGGTACACCGGCCAGGGGGTCACGCGGCGCAGCGCGCCCCGCACCGTGTCGCGCACACCCCCACCGGTCGCGCGTTCCCGCGCCGCCGACAGCACCGCCGGGGGCACCGCGTAGCAGTCGGTGGACGCGCCCAGGTAGGCGAGCGCGGTGTCCGGGCGGGCGCGCAGCACCGCCTCGGCGAGCACATCGGCCGCCGCGGACAGCCGCACCCCGGCCGCACCCGGATTGCTCGCGTACAGGCCCAGCACCGGGCGGGCGTCGGCCTGCGCGAGTATCCAACGGACCAGCGTCGGAAAGTGTTTGGTGAGATCCGCGCCGGGGCCGGACTCGGTGAGCGGGAAGCGCAGCGAGCCCGCACGGGCACGCGCCACGGCGTGCAGGCGATCCCAGCGGGAACGGCCCGGACGGTCCACCGCCAAAACCTCCGCACCCCAGGACAACAGCGGCCGCAAGGAAGCGAGATGCGCGGACGCGCCCACCACCGTCAGCCGGAAACCGGGCAGCGGCAGCCATTCCGGATGGTCGATGACCCGTTCCACCGCCGTCGCGAAACCGGGCTCCACGATGCCGTCACGTCGCCAGCTCGCCAGCTGCCGCCGTAACCGCTCCTCCGCCAACACCTCTCCGCGATACGGCACCTCCAGCCGCCGCACCGGCTCGGCCGTGCCGTCCACGCGACCGGTAGCCAGATCCGTATCGTCCGCTTCCGCGGCCACGTTCACCGACCGCAGCGCGACAACCCGGCGGCCCGCCGCGAACCGCAGCATGGTGCGCAGCGACGCCAGCCCCTCTTCGGCGATACCCAGCGACACCGTGGGCGCGGACACCGCCAATGCCGTCACACCGCGGAAAACCCCGCGATACCCGCGCCGCCAATCCCGGCACGTCTCCACCGACTGCGCGAGGTCCGCGTCGAACCGACGCACCGCGTCGGCCACCACGGCGGCGGTGAACATATCCACGACCCGATCGGGCGGACCCGGGGGAAAGCTCAGATCCCACGCACCACAGCCGACCTTCGCCATGGTCAGTCACCCTGCCACGAACCGGATTCCGGCGCGACCCAGCCACCACCCACAGGTCCCGACACTCACCGGCGCAGCGACCGCCACGACCACCCACCAGCCAAAGCGCACCGCACGACCACACCGGCCAGCGGTCACGCGCGGGCGAGGGCGCGGTGTAGGCGGGTGGCGGTGGGTGGGGGGAGGGCGGTGCAGGCGGTGCGGATGTCGGTGCTGGCGCAGCGGTCTATGGCTACGGCGTCGGCTACGACTTCGTCCAGGGCGGACTGGCCGATGCCGGTTTCGGCCAGATCGAGGACCGTGCGCAGCGGGGTGGTGACCAGGAACGCGCCCGCGGACTGGATGTCGGTGCGAGCGAGGGCGCGGCGCAGGACCACCAGGCGCGGTGAGAGGGGGAAACGGCCCGGCCCGGCGGAGATGTGCACGTAGCGGGGGCGCAGGCGACCCAGGCCGTGCAGCTCGGCGGCGCTGTGGTGCGAGACCGCGGCGGCGCCGTCGAACCACGCCGACCACATGGCGTACTCGTCGAGCGGACCATCCGGCCAGTCGCTCAGGCGCAGCAGGCCCACCCCGGCCCGGGACACCGAGCCGTCCCGCAAACCGTCGCGAACCTGGACCTCGCAGCCGGTGCGCAGCACCTGCCTGGTCGTGAAATACCCCGCGTGCCGACCGGCCAGCCGCCGCAACTCCTGCCAACCGCGTCCAGAATCCCGCTCCGCTGCGGCTTCCCCAGCCATGTGAAACAGATTACGCCGGGGGTTGTGCGTTATGTCACATTCAGCCCAGGTTCGGTCAACACCTCATCGGAAGCACAGAGCCCACACAGAAACCTCGGGAAGAATCGCCCCCATGAGCTCGAAACCCACCTCGGACGACGCGGCCGAGCGCGATACCGGCGCGCCTCACGCCTCGGACCCGGACGCCACCCTGGTCGGCGGCACCGGAAACGAAGTGAGCCACGAGCCGGGCACCGCCCTACCGGACACCACCGCCGAACACAGATCCCGAGCACCCGGCGACGCCACCGAAGTCCTCGGCAGCGGTCGGCCCGACCCCGCCGCGACCGGAAACGACGACACCACGCGGGCATTCGGGAGCGGCAAGTCGGTGTCGGACTCGGCGCCGACCGAGGTGCTGGCCGCGAACACGGCGGCCGACGAGACCGGAAACGACGACACCACCGCGGCATTCGGCGGCCGCGAGTCCGTGTCCGACTCGGCACCCACCGAGATCCTGCGCACGTCAGCCGAATCCGCGTACCCGCTGCAGGACGACGTGCGCGGGGCGCACCGGAATCCGTCCGAACACCGCACCGAGGCGACGGGCGATCCGGATCCGTCCGGCCGCCAGGACACCACGGTGCTGGGACCGTACGGCACCGAGACCTTCGACGCGGCCGCCTTGGCGGCGGGCGCGGCACCCGGCGGCGAACAGCAGCCGCCGACCACTCCCCCGCCGCCGGTGGGGCCGAATGCCACTGGCTCCGGAGGAGGTTCGTCCTGGATGCGTGGTCGCACCCTGCTCGTCGTCGCCGTCGTGGTCGCGCTGCTCGCCATTGCCGCCCTGGCCGGTGGTGAGGCGTACGCGCGGCGCACCGTGGAGAACTGCATCACCTCCCAGTTCGAACAGGAGATGGGGTCCAGGATCGACGTGTCGTTCGGGGCCAAACCCATGCTCATCACCATGTTCGACGGCAAGGTGTCGTCGGTGACGGTGAACAGCGACGACACCAAATTCGGTCCCGCCGTTGGCATGGTGGTGCACGCGAAGTTCAACGACATCGAAGTGGTGGACAACGGGCGCGGCGGCGGCACCATCGGCAGCTCCTCGGCCGATGTCACCTGGAGCAACGACGGCATCGCGCAGACCTTGGGCGGTTTGGTCTCCGGCGTCCAGTCCAATCCGACCACGGACACGCTGACCTTCGCGGTTCTCGGCGGACTCGCGGGCCTCGAGGTCAAGCCCCAGGTGGTCGGCGACAAGGTGGAGGTCACCACCGAGGCGGCCTCGCTGCTCGGCTTCGGCCTGCCCACCGACCTGGTCGAGGGCATCGTCAACCTGATGGCGGAGAGCCTGCAGAGCTACCCGATGGGCCTGCAGCCCACCGAGGTCCAGGTCACCGACAGCGGCCTGCGGGTACTGCTCGCGGGCGGCCGGACCGAACTGCCTGCCGCGCAGGGCGATTCCTCCGACTTCCGCTGCTGACAGCCTGTTGAAATACCCGGGTTGACGGGTGTTTCAACAGCGCCCTGCTCGGGCGTCCGGCGCTCACACCGCGAGCGGGTATGTGTGTGCCGATTCCCGCGTCTACCGGGCCGGACCCGGTCGGCGTCGCTGGGTGAGCGACCGTTCCCGCTCGCTGGCACTCCGCTCGGGCTGCGGCGATGAGCGTCGTGCGGCGGAACGCTCACCGCGGTAGATCACGCCCACCCGCGGATCGCCGTCCTGGTCGGGTGCCGTGGTGCGCGACGATTCGTCGCCGCAGGGTCGGGGCCGCGGGGTCGGGGCAGGGCGGCCGCGTGATCGAGCCAGCCCGCGAGATCGGGTCAGTCCGGGAACCCGGCCAGCACCTCGCGTGAGCGTGACAGCCCCAGCCGGGTCGCCCCCGCCGCGATCATCTCCGCGGCCGCCTCGGCGGTGCGGATTCCACCGCTGGCCTTGACACCCAAACGGTCGCCGACCGTCTCGGCCATCAATCGCACCGCGTGCGCGCTCGCCCCACCGGCCGGATGAAAACCGGTGGAGGTCTTCACGAAATCGGCTCCGGCGCGTTCGGCAGCCCGGCAGCATTCCACGATCGCCGCATCGGTGAGGGCCGCCGATTCGATGATCACCTTGAGCAGCGCGCGGTCCCCGACGGCCTCGCGCACCGTGACGATGTCGCCCAGCACCGCGTTGAAATCACCCGCCACCGCCGCGCCGACGTCGATGACCATATCCACCTCGTCCGCGCCCTGATCCACCGCCAGCCGCGCCTCGGTGCCCTTGACCAGCGAATGATGCTTGCCGGACGGGAAACCCGCGACGGTGGCAACCACCAGGCCGGGGGCGCGCAGCGGCAACATGGACGGGGAAACGCAGACCGCGAGGACGCCGAGGTCGCGGGCTTCGTCCACGAGCGCGGCCACCTCGGCGGTGGTCGCCTCCGGCGCGAGCAGGGTGTGATCGATCAGTGCCGCCACGTCCCGGCGGGAAAGCTGTGCCATGGGCTGTGAGTTTGGCATATCGGTGGCAATTTCATTGCGAGTGCGGACCGCTGTCCCGCACACTCGTAGGTGTGCTGATTCGTCGCGAGCGTCCGGGCGACGTCGCCGCCGTAGCCGCGGTGCACCGGAACGCCTTCGCCGCCCAGTACGCCAACGCCCACGGCGACCCCTGGCCGGACGATGGCGCACCGGCGGCCCTCGCCGATCCACCCGAGGTCGATCTGGTGCGACGGCTGCGCGACAACTCCGGGTGGATTCCCACTCTCACCATGGTGGTCGAATCGCAGGAGCGCGTGGTCGGCCACATCTGTCTCACCCGGGCCGCGGTCGGGCCGTTCCCGGTGCTGGCGTTGGGCCCGATCGGCGTGCTGCCGGAGTTCCAGAGCGGCGGCGTCGGCTCGGCCCTCATGCACGCGGCGCTGGGCGCGGCCGACGCACTCGACGAGCCCCTGGTGGGCCTGCTGGGCAGCCTCGACTACTACCCGCGCTTCGGATTCGTGCCCGGTGCGCGCATGGGCATCGTGCCGGACAATCCCGAATGGGCGTCACATTTCCAGGTACGGCCGCTGAGCGCGTACGAGGACGAGATCAGCGGCGAGTTCCGCTACGCCGACCCGTTCTACGAATTGTGACCCGGGCGGCTCGCCCCTGACGGAGGTCACAGTGCCGCCCCTGGGAGGATGGCCGGTATGAGTTCTGCCGCTGCCACCGATGATCGGCGTTATGTGCTGACGCTGGGCTGCCCGGACCGTCCGGGCATCATCGCCCGGATCACCTCCTTCATCGCCGACTTCGGCGGGTCGATCGTGGAGGCCGGTTACCACTCCGACTTCGAGACCGGCTGGTTCTTCACGCGGCAGGCCATCGAGGCGGCCACGGTGCCGTTCGACCTCGACGAACTGCGCGACCGGTTCACCGCGGTGGCGGCCGAGCTGGGTCCGGAGACCGAATGGCAGGTCCACGACTCCGGAGCCAAGCGCCGCGCCGTCCTGCTGGTCAGCAAGGACGGGCACTGCCTGCACGATCTCCTCGGCCGCGCCACCATGGGCGAGCTGCCCGCCACCATCGAGGCCGTGATCGGCAACCACCCCGACCTGGCCGCCATCACCGAGGCGCACGGCGTGAAGTTCCACTACGTGCCCTTCCCCAAGGACCCGGCCGAACGCGGTCCGGCCTTCGAGCAGGTGCGGGAACTGGTGGACGTCCACGATCCGCACGCCGTGGTGCTGGCCCGATTCATGCAGGTGCTGCCGCCGCAGCTGTGCGAGCACTGGGCGGGGCGCGCCATCAACATCCACCACAGCTTCCTGCCGTCTTTCGTGGGCGCGCGCCCGTACCACCAGGCCTTCGCCCGAGGCGTGAAGCTGATCGGCGCGACCTGCCACTACGTGACCGCCGAACTCGACGCGGGCCCGATCATCGAACAGGACGTCATTCGCATCGACCACGCCGACACCGTGCGCGACATGGTCCGGCAGGGCCGCGATATCGAGCGCGTCGTCCTGGCGCGCGGACTGCGCTGGCACCTCGAGGGCCGGGTGCTCGTCCACGGCCGCCGCACCGTCGTGTTCTCCTGAACGCGGCGGCTCTCCGCCGCCGGGGCACCGGCCGCCACCGGCACGCCGGAAAGACGTTCGGCAGTAGGACGGTTCGCCGCCGCGCCCGCGAACTCGCGCGGAGCACAGCGCGCTCGCGTGGAGCACAGCAGCGAAAGCGCTCGAACCCGCGTGTTATCCGGCGGCGGCGATGCGTCCGCGACGGCCGACGCGAATAATGCGCTCGACCTCGGTATTGAACTCGTCGACGGCCTCGATGTTCGGCAGGTGGCCGGTCGGCAGGATCACGTAGCGCTCCAGACAGCCCGCCGCCGAGAGGGTGTCGGCGATCTCGCGGGAGTGGATCTCCGGGAGCAGCCGGTCGTGCGAGCCCGCCATGACGGTGGTGGGTACGCACAGATCCGCGGCAGCGCCATTGATGTCCAGGTCGATCAAGCCGCGGGCCACGGCGGCGCGCACCGACGGACGGCACGAACGCACGATGGACAGGCCGAATTCCGCCTGGTCGGTGGTGGCCGACGGGGTCAGCAGCCGCGACTTGGCGATCAGGTTCACCGCCGGACCGCCCGGCAGCGGGACCGGGGTGCCGAACAGCGCCAGCGCCATCAGGCGCGGTGCCGGAATCAGGTCGTTGAACAGCGGAATCACGGTGGCGCGGCCGGAGATTCGGCCCGCCGCGGTGGTGGCCAGCAGGACCGAACGGGCACGCTGCGCCACCTGCTCCGGATAGTGCTTGGCCCACGCCTGGATGGTCATGCCGCCCATGCTGTGGCCCACCAGCACCGCGCGCTGGCCGGGACGCAGGACCGCGTCCAGGATGTCGGAGAAGTCGTCGGCCAGCTGCGCATCGCTGAAACCGCGCTTGCCGAGGTCGCTCTCGCCGTGACCGCGCTGATCGAAGGAGACCACGCGGTAGTCGCCGGCGAAGGCGTTGATCTGCGGGTACCAGTACTCCAGGCTGCACGACCAGCCGTGGGCGAAGACCAGCACCTCGCGATCGGCCGGGCCGTAGGCGTGCACACGCAGCTTCGCGCCGTCGCGCGTGGTGACCGGAATGACGTCGGGGGCGATTCGCGGTGCGTTGAACGACTCGGTCGCGTACTTCCGAGCCCGCAGTCTGGCCCGGTACGGGGCGGTCAGCGCGTCGGCCCGGAGGTCGGTCACCGCTTCAGGCAGCTTCACCAGCATGAGCACTCCTTTGTGTCCTACGGCACACTACCCAGCAAGCACCGGTGCTAGCAATAGCAAGCACCCGAATCGTGACACTCGGTCGTATGCGGCTGCCCTCATTGATTACCCGTTCCGCCGCAATGGCATTCATCGGAAAATCGGGACGGCTGTTATCTACAACACGGTTTCGTCCCGACTTATGCCGGTTCCGGCACGCCGAATGCCCGCGCGACGCCGTTGTCGCACGGGCATCCGCGCTCCCGCGCGAGCGATCTACGCGCCGACGGCGGCCGGAATCGTGAAGGCGGCCTTGGCAACCCGAGCCAGTTCGGCGTTGAACTGCTCGTATGCCTCGACATTGCCCAGATGACCGGTGGGAAGGATGCGGTAACCGTCGAAAGAGCCCACCTCACGCAGCATTTCGACAATGCGCTCGGAATGCACGGGCGGAGTCATGAAATCGAACTCGCCCGCGATGACCGTGGTCGGCACGCTGAAGTTCAGTGCGCCACGACCAACGTCGAGGTAGGACAGCAGGGTGCCGAAGCGACCGCGCACGGCCGCCGGGCAGGAACGCACGATGTTGTGCGAGAACAGGGCGATATCGCCGACCGCCGCCAGCGTCATGATCTGACGGCGCAGCACCCAGGGAATCGGCCCGACCGGCGGCAGCGGGAGCGGAGCGCTCAGGGCCAGCAGGCCGACCAGGAAGGGCAGGCGGCGGGCGAGGTCGGGGCCGAAGGACGGCACCACGGTGGTCTCGGCGATCAGGTCCGCGGCGGCGGTGTTGGTGAGCAGCACGGCGGCCGCGCGGGCGGACACCTGGTCGGGATGGCGACCGGCCCACGCCTGCATGGTCATGCCGCCCAGACTGTGGCCGACCAGGACCGCGCGCTCGCCGGGGCGCAGGGTGGCCTCCAGCACCGCCTGTAGGTCGTCGGCCAGCAGGTCGGTGGTGAGCGGGCTGCGGCCGCGCTCGCTCTCGCCGTGGCCGCGCACGTCGTAGGCGACCACGCGGTACTCGTCGGCGAAGGCGTTGATCTGCGGGTTCCAGTATTCGAGGCTGCAGGTCCAGCCGTGCACCAGCACGATGGTGTCGGCGTCGGCGGGGCCATAGACGTGCGCCCGCAGGCGGGTGCCGTCACCGGCGGTCACCGTGACGGCCTCGTGGGGAGCGGACGGGGTGTTGAGCGCCGCGGTCTCGTAGACCCGGGTCCGCAGAGCTGACCGATGCGCGAGCATCAGGTCGCGGACCTTCCCCGCAAGGTCCGCCGGTGTAGGCAGCTTTGCCCGCATAGGACACTCCTTTGTGTTACTGCTCGATACAGTAACTCCATCGGAGGTCCGCTTGCTAGTGCAAGCACCAAAAAAATCGGGTGCCGACAGTCCACTCAGGACTGCCGACACCCGGCGAATTCGCTGCGGAGCCCCGCCCCCGCAGCGTCTACCAGCGCGGACCGCGCTGCACCTCATCGACCTTGGGCCGCACATCGGCCAGATACACACCGCTGGCGATCACCGCGATGATCATCAGCAGGAAGAAGCCCTGAGCGATCAGGAGGAACAGCAGCGCACCGCACAGAATGCCGACCCATGCGGGCTTGCTCAGCTTGTCGACCGCCGTGAACGCGTCCGGGCGCTGCCGAACGGCGTGGATCAGGGCGAAGAGGGTCATACCGAGCGCACCCAGCCACAGCAGCAGAAAAATCATCCCGGTAATCGAATTCACCCCACCCATGATACGAGCAACACCGCCACCGCACCGGCCCGAAATCACCGGTAGGACATACCGGATTCGCCTCGCCCCGGGCACGCCGACGGCGGCCTCCGCGCATCGTCATGTGCGGAGGCCGCCGGAACGGGGTGCGCCGCTTACTTCTTGGCGGCGGGGGTGGCCTTCTTGGCCGGGGCCTTCTTGGCGGGAGCCTTCTTGGCCGGGGCCTTCTTGGCGGCCGGGGTCTCGGCGGGCTCGTCGGTCACCTTGACGACCTCGGCCTCGACGGTCTCCTCGATCTCCTCGGCCTGCTCGGCCACGCGGCCCAGCAGCGGGCCGACCTGGTCCTGCACCTTGCCCAGCACATCCTCGGTGCGGGTCACCAGGTCGCTGTAGAAGCTCTCGACCTGCTCGAAGCGCTCCTCGAAGGACGGGTTGGCGCGCAGCCGCTCGACCGTCTCCTCGCCGCGGGCGGCCAGGTCGGCGTACAGGTCGAGGACCTGGTGGTAGTACTGGTCGGCAAGGCGACGCAGCTCCTCGGCGGTGAGCTTCTCGCGCAGTTCGGCGAGATCGTCCGGCAGCTCGGAGGGCAGCGTGGACACCCGGGTGCGGATGGTCTCGATCTGCTCCTGCATGTCGGCCGGCAGGTTGGCGAAGCGCTCGCGGGCCTCTTCCACGCGGCCGGACACGTCGGTGGCGGCGACCTGCTCGCGCACCTTCTCGACAATATCCTTGACCTGCGCGTACACGGTGTCGCCCGCGCCGACGCCGGCGTAGAGCGGCTTGGCTACGGCGGTGGGAAGCTTGGTTTCGGTCATGGTTGCTCGTTCTCCTGGCGTGGCGGAACTTCAGTGATGCGGTGCGGAACCTCGTTGTCCCTGTCTCCCCCGGGAACGCCCCCCTTGTGGTCCGTCGCGTCCCCTCGGTCCTCGTTCGCCGCGTTTTCCCGGCGGAACGATTCGTAGATGTCCAGGAGCACCTGTTTCTGGCGTTCGGTGATCGCCGTCTCGGCCAGCAGGGCATCCCGGACCGGGCTGTGCGGCCTCTGCTCGAGGTACCCGGCCCGCATGTACAAGACCTCCGAGGACACCCGCAGACCCTTCGCGATCTGCGCGAGCACCTCGGCGGACGGGTTGCGCAACCCACGCTCGATCTGGCTGAGGTACGGATTGCTCACCCCCGCCAGCGCGGCGAGTTGGCGCAGGGAGACCTGCGCGGCCTCGCGTTGCGCCCGGATGAAGCCCCCGATGTCGTGTGCCGCGTTGGCTACGCGGCCCTTGGCATCTCCGCCGTCGTCGGACGTCTCCGGCGACGGGTCGATGTTCGGGTTGGGAACCTCGGGTTCCTGTGCCATCACTCACCTTCCGGCGGTTGTGGGGTCAATTCTAAGTCAGGGTGCTAGCTCTTGCAAGCACCCCTGCTAGCACTTATTCGGCAAACGCCTGGCCGCCACACCTAGGCATTTGTCCAGCTTTGCGGTCAGCCCTGGAACAGCACATGCGATATCGAATAAATCGCCAGGCCGGCCAGCGATCCCACCACTGTTCCGTTGATGCGGATGAATTGCAGATCGCGACCCGCCTGCAATTCGATCTTGCGGCTGGCCTCCTCCGCATCCCAGCGGGCAACCGTGTCACTGACCAGCGTCGCGACCTCCTGACCGTAGTTGGACACCAGATAGCGGGTGCCCCGCTCGACCCAGCCGTCGACCCGCTCGCTCATACCCGGCTCGTCCACCAGGCGCTGACCCAACTGCTGCACATTGTCGGCCACCTTGCGCCGCAGCGTGGAGTTCGGATCCTCGGCCGATTCCAGGATCATCCGTTTGGCCGCCCGCCAGGTGGCATGCGCCATACCGGTGATCTCCTCCCGGCCCATCAGTTCCGACTTCACCCGTTCGGCCTTCTTGATCATCGCGTCGTCGAATTGCAGATCGTGCGCGAATTCGGAGAGGAACCGGTTCGCGGCCTGCCGCACCTCATGATCCGGCTGCGAACGCACCTTCCAGGTGAATTCCACCAATTCCCGATAGATCCGCTCGGCCAGCAGCGTGTTGACGAACTTCGGCGCCCAGCCCGGGGCGTCGCGCTCGACGATGCGGTCGATGGTCTCCTGGCTGCCCAGCGCCCACTGGTGCGCCCGCTCCGCCAGCAGGTCCAGCAGTGGCTGCTGGCGGTTGTCGGCCAGCAGCTCGTCGAGCACCTTGCCGATCGGCGGCCCCCACAGCGGTTCGGCGATGCGTTTGACGATGGTGTGGTCGATGACCTGCTCGACGTCCTCGTCGCGCAGCACGCCGATGACCGCCCGCAGAATGGTGGCCGACTCCTCCGCCACCCGTTCGGCATGCTCCGGATCCGCCATCCAGCGGCCCAGACGCAGCGAGATCTGGGCCGAATTAACCTTCTCCGCCACCACCTCCGGGGACAGGAAGTTGGTACGCACGAAATCGCCGAGGCTCTCGCCGAGCTGGTCCTTCTTCTTGCGGATGATGGCGGTGTGCGGGATCGGCAGCCCCAGCGGATGCCGGAACAGCGCCGTCACCGCGAACCAGTCGGCCAGCGCGCCGACCATGCCCGCCTCGGACGCGGCCCGCACGTAGCCGACCCACTCGCCGCCCGCGCCACGCGATTCGGTCCAGCGGCAGAAGAGATAGACGATCGTTGCCGCGGCCAGGAAGGCGGTGGCGACCAGTTTCATCCGCCGTAGGTCGCGCGCCTTGCCCTCGTCGTCCATGAGGTCGGCGAAGGCCCCGGTCGGCGCGCTCTTCTTCGTCGGTTCGAGTACCCCGGTGCTGCCGGTGGGTTGCTCCATATGTTCCATTCTGCGGTGTCCCGCCGACTGCGCCCGGCTACCGGGCCGCGCCCGAACCGCGATATCGGGCGCATGCGAGGCTTAAGCTGAAGGGGACCAGCACCGGAACGCGAGCGAGGGAGTCGACGCTGACCACGAAGGAGACCGTGAGCGCCGCCATGGACACCACAGCGCGCCCCGGCCGCGTGGACGGCCGCAAGCGACGCTGGCAACAGCACAAGATAGACCGGCGCGAGGAACTCGTCGACGGGACGCTCGCCGCCATCCGCAAACGCGGCGGCGATGTGGGCATGGATGAGATCGCCGCCGAGATCGGCGTCTCCAAGACCGTCCTGTACCGGTACTTCTCGGATAAGCAGGATCTGACGCGGGCCACCATGGAGCGGTTCATCGAGACCACGCTCATGCCGCGCATCTACGAGGCCATCAGCGATGACCTCGACGAATATCAGTTGGTGCGCAATACACTCGCCGCCTACGTGCACACGGTGGACGCCGACACCGACGTCTACCGCTTCATCATGGGCAACGGGGCCTCCACCGACACCTCCACGCTCGCGGACTTCGAGAAGCTGTTCGCGCAGGTGGTGGCGGCGGTCATCACCGACAAGGCGATCGACCGGGATGTGGATACGCGCGGGGCGATGCTGTGGGCGTACGTCCTCGTCGGCGGTGTGCAGCTGGCGACGGACTGGTGGGTCACCAACCGCACCATGTCGAGCGAGGAGATGCTCGACTACCTCACCATGATGGCGTGGAGCGCGATCGAGGGCATGATTCGCGCGGGCGGTTCGCGGGAATGGTTCAACGCCCAGGAACATGTGCTCCCGGATCCGGAAAACCTGGCCTGACGGGGCCATCCGTTCCCTGCCGACCAAGCTTTCCACGCAGCGGAAATCCGCACGACAACAATCCGCGGCGAGGTAGTCCGTCCGGCAGCCACGCGGTGCTAGGCCGGATCGGCGGCCTTTGGTTAGTCTGATCAACGGCGGGCACGAGAGTGCGCCGAACAGCCGCCGAGTCGGCACCAACGGGGGCGCCGACACCTTCTGGAGGGTCACCTATGGCGAAAGAGCTGCCCACATCCAGGCTTGCGCGGGGGACGAAGCTCGGTATGGCGGTCGCCGGTAATGCCTTGCGCGCACAGAAGACCCGGCGCTCCATGCGGGGGCGTTCGGAGGCCGTCCGCGCCCGGATGGCCGAGGAGTCCATGATCCGGGCCACCGAACAGATGGTGATGGTGCTCGGCACCATGAAGGGCGTCGCCATGAAGCTCGGGCAGATGCTCTCGGTGCTCGACCTGGATCTGGTGCCGCCCGAACACCGTGACCGCTTCCAGCGCCGCCTCGCCGTGCTGCGCGACAGCGCGCCCACCGTGAACTTCGACGTCATGCGCGCGGTCATCGAGGAGGACTACGGCAAACCCCTCGACCAGGTCTTCGCCGAGTTCGGTCCCGAGCCGGTCGCCGCCGCCTCCATCGGCCAGGTGTACCGCGCCACCCTGCACGACGGCCGCGCCGTGGCGGTGAAGGTCCAGTACCCGGGCATCGACGCGGCCGTGCGCGCGGATCTGAAGAACCTGGCCATGTTTCGCCGCGTCCTGCAGTCGGCCATGCCCTGGGTGACGCCCGCCGTCCTGGACGAGCTGCGGCTGAATCTGGAGAGCGAACTCGACTACGTCGCCGAGGCCGACACCCAGCGGGAGATCGCGCGCCTGTTCGCCGGGCACCCGTTCATCGTGGTGCCCGACACCATGCCGGAGCTGTCCACCACCCGGGTGCTGGTGAGCGAGTACTTCCCGGGGCGCGGCTTCGACGAGATCCGGCAGCTGCCCGATGCCGAGCGCGATCGCATCGGCGAGATCATCTACCGCTTCTACGTGGGATCGCTGTTCACCTTCAACGAGTTCTGCGGCGATCCGCATCCGGGCAATCTGCTGCTCGGCGACGACGGCCGGGTCGCCTTCCTCGATTTCGGCCTGTTCAACCGGATGGATCCCGAGCACGTCCGATTCGAGATCACCTGCATTCGCGCCGCGGCCGAGGAGCGCGCGGAGGATCTGCGTGACCTCATGGTGCAGCGTGGCGTCATCGAGTCACCCGAGGAGATCACGCCCGAGGAGTGCCTGGAATACGTGCTGGCGGCCTGTGAGTGGGCGCTCATCGACCAGGAGTTGACCATCACGCCCGAGCTGGCTTCCGGGGCGTTCGTGCTCGCGGTGGATCCGCGGGCCAGTGAGTTCGCGGGGATGAAGCAGCAGAATCTGCCGCCGGAGCACCTGTTCTCGCGCCGCGCGGATTTCCTCACCTTCGGCATGCTCGGGCAGTTGGAGGCCACCAACAACTGGCACCGCATCGCCCGCGAATGGCTTTACGGCGACGCACCGGTCACCGAGCTGGGCAAGGCGCATCACGCCTGGCTGGCCACCCGGCCCGCGCCGGAGCCGAAACCGAAGGCCGCGCCCGCCAAGAAGAAGACCACCCGCAAACGCACCACCACCAAGGCGTGAACCGCCGCATGAGGAGAAGCCAATGGCCGACCGGGAATTCGACCTCGTACTGTTCGGAGCGACCGGCTTCGTCGGGAAACTGACCGCGGAATACCTCGCCGAGGCCGCGCCCGCGGGCGCGCGCATCGCGCTGGCGGGCCGTTCGGAATCGAAGCTGGCCGCGGTGCGTGCCGAACTCGGTGCGGCCGCCGCGGACTGGCCGCTGGTGGTCGCGGATTCGTCGGACCAGGCGTCGCTGGACGCACTGGCCGCGCGCACCAAGGTCGTGGTGACCACGGTCGGCCCGTACCTGCGCTACGGTCTGCCGCTGGTCCGGGCGTGTGCCGAGAACGGCACGCACTACGCCGACCTCACCGGTGAGCCGCTGTTCATCCGCGAATGCATCGACCGGTTCGGCGACAAGGCCGCCGAGACCGGTGCGAAGATCGTGAATTCCTGTGGCTACGACTCGATTCCGTCGGATCTGAGCGTTTACCAGCTGTACCGGCGCAGCGTCGCGGACAATACCGGCGAGCTGACCGACACCACGCTGGTGGCCTCGTTCAAGGGCGGCGTGAGCGGCGGCACCGTGGATTCGGGGCGGGCCATGATGGAGGCCATCGCGGCCGATCCGGCCAAGGCGTCGATCATGTCGCACCCGTATTCGCTCAGCCCGGACAAGTCCCTGGACCCCGCGGTGGGCCGCCAGACCGATCAGGCGCTGGCCCGGGCGTCGAGCATCGACCCCAGCCTGGACGGCTGGGTGGCGACCTTCGTGATGGCCGCGCACAACACCAAGGTGGTGCGCCGCAGCAATGGCCTGCTCGGCTGGCCTTACGGCAAGAACTTCCGCTACCGCGAGGTCATGAGCGTCGGATCGTCCACCGCCGCACCGCTGGTGGCCGCCGGGCTGGCGGGCGGCATCGTGGCGACCATGGCCGCGGGCGCGGTGCTGTCGCGCGTCGCGATGGGGCGCAGGCTGCTCGACCGCATGGTGCCCAAGCCCGGCACCGGCCCGAGCGAAAGCGCCCGCCGCCGTGGCTGGTTCACCATGCGCACCTTCGCGCACACCACGTCCGGGGCGAAATACGTGTGCACCTTTGCCGGTCAGGGCGATCCGGGCTATCAGGCCACCTCGGTCATGCTCGGACAGTCGGGGCTGGCGCTGGCCTTCGACACGCTGCCGGAGATCGCCGGAATCCTCACTCCCGCT
This sequence comes from Nocardia sp. CC227C, assembly GCF_030767025.1. Taxonomy (GTDB): domain Bacteria; phylum Actinomycetota; class Actinomycetes; order Mycobacteriales; family Mycobacteriaceae; genus Nocardia. Next base: position 223,380 of record NZ_JASITE010000010.1, read on the forward strand.
TCGGCTATGGGTGATGCGCTCACCGAGCGGCTGCGCGCCGCCGGAATGACCATCGAGGTCGAGACCGCCTGATCCGACAGCGCCTCCGCGTACGGGGGCGCTGCTCGCGGGGCGGCCGCGCTCCCGCATGCCATGCACTATCCAAAATGGATATCCAGGACCGGAATCCATAATGGGACAGGTCATATTCGAGCAACTCCCGGATCCACACACCGATTCGGGAGCCCCGGTAGGGTCCTCAGCGGGACGCCAGGGGTGCTCGGAGAAAGGGGAACGCCCTACATGTCCGCATCGGACGTCGGGAATCGCTCGTCATATCCCGGCTACCAGGGGGAACTCCTGCCGTGAACGCCAAGTGGCTGTTGACCCCCGAGGAGTTCAGCCTGATCTGGACGCGGGAAACCCGACAGGACCGCCGCCCCTACCCGCTGCACACCATCGCGACGCCCGAAACCCCGGATACCCCGGAGCGTTTGCGGCACCGGTTCCTGCGCCGCACCGATCCGGAGCTCACGGCCGCCCTCATGCTGTGCGCCCGCTCCGACGCCACCACCGTCACCCTGTTCGGCGAGCGGACCGCGGGCCCGGCCGTCCGCGCCTTCGCCGCGGTGGCACAGCAGCGCGCCGGCGTGCTGATCGGACTGCCGGACGCGGTGAGCGTCATGGTGTGCCCGGCCGAGCGCCTGGGCCGGGAGCTGGTGGAGGCCGTCGGCTCGGCACCGGCCGGTCGCCTCGCCCAGTTGCGGGAGCCCCAGGACGCGGTGCTGCGCGATGCGGGCGGCAATCGCTGTGCCGAACGCGAAACCCGCGGTGACGCAGCCCTTTTCCGTCGCAAACTGAACGAGCCGGTGGACGGGCGCGGCTTCATCACCGTCTCGGTGGATCCGGCCAACCCGCTGTCCCCGCCCACCCGGCACCGCACCTGGCTGGACTTCTCCGATGACGGCCGCTATCTGCTCACCACCGACGCCGATCTGACGCTGACCCCGGTGAGCGATGCGGATTTCGCCGCCGCGCTCATGCACATGGCTCGGCTGTGAATCCTCCGGTTCCGGCGACTTGTGGGTGAACAGTTGGCAACGGGTGGATTTCGGCGAGTCCGCCACGCGGGTCCGCCCCACCGTGCTACATGTCAGAGATGGCGAAATCGACTTCCTGGTCTGTTCCGGTGACCAAGGCCCTGCGGGCGAACGGCACGAAGGTCAAGAAATTCGACACCTCGGCCACCCCGGGCTTCAAGGGTGACAAGAAGGCCGGAGAGAAACTGCTCGCCGAGCGGGCCGTGGTGCTCTCCGATCTCCAGGAACGCCTCTACGCCAACGGCCGCACCGGCGACCAGCGCAGCGTCCTGCTGGTCCTGCAGGGCATGGACACCGCGGGCAAGGGCGGCATCGTCCGGCACGTCATCGGCTCGGTCGATCCGCAGGGCGTGGACCACGCCGCCTTCGGCGTGCCGACCGAGATCGAGCGCAAACACCACTACCTGTGGCGCATTCGCAAGGAGCTGCCCCGCCCCGGCCAGATCGGTGTCTTCGACCGATCGCACTACGAGGACGTGCTCGTGGTGCGCGTCCACGAACTGGTCCCGCCGGAGGTGTGGGAGAAGCGCTATGACGAAATCAACAAGTTCGAGCGCAAGGTGGTCGACAGCGGCACCACGATCGTGAAGGTCGCCATGTTCGTCTCGCTCGAGGAACAGCGCAAGCGCCTCATGCAGCGCCTCGAACGCGCCGACAAGTATTGGAAGTTCAACCCGGCCGATATCGACGAACGCGCCTACTGGCCCGCCTATCAGGAGGCGTACCAGGCCATTCTGGACCGGACGAACACCGAGTACGCGCCCTGGCATCTGCTGCCCGCCGATCACAAGTGGTATTCGCGCCTGGCCGTCACCGAATTGCTCATCGACGCCCTCCAGGGCCTGAAGCTGGAATGGCCGCCCGCGAATTTCGATATCGAGGAGCAGAAGCGCCGCCTGCTGAAGTCCTGACGCACCGGCGTACCAGGAATCTCTCAGGTTCACCCGCCATGATGGCGCTCGATGTGTGTCTGGTCGCGGCCGTCAGCGGTCACGCAAATCTCGCGGTCCCAGCCGTACGATGCAGGCGCATGGGTCCGAGGAGATAGAAAGGCGTGGTGAACGCACAGGTGAGCAAGCAGGATCTTCGGAAGAACCCGCTCGCGGCGGCGCAGCGGTCCGACCGCAATCGCAAGATCGCCATCCAGGTGGTGGTGGCCGCCGTGCTGGTGGGCCTGGTCGCGGCGATCATCATCGGCATCGCCATGGGCCGGGAGGACAAGGACGAATCCACGGCCTTCAACCCGACGCTCGGCTTCGACTCCAGCCAGGGCGCGGTGCCGCCGAACCTCACCCCGGGTGGCGCCGTCCGGGTCGGCGATGCCGACGCCACGGTGAAGATCCAGGTGGTCGCGGACCCGCAGTGCCCGGCCTGCGCCATGTTCGAGCAGGCCAATGGCGAGGTGCTGGAGCAGGCGGTGACCGACGGCACCGCCACGGTGGAGTACAACATCATCTCGTTCCTGGACCGCGCCTCCAGCAACCAGTACTCCTCGCGCGCCGCCAATGCGGCGTACGTGGTGGGCACCGCCGATCCGGCGAAGTTCCAGCAGTTCCTGGCGAAGCTGTTCGCCGCGCAGACGCCCGAAGGTGGCGGCCCCGGCCTCACCGATGATCAGCTGATCGAGATCGCGGCCGCGGCCGGGTACACCGATCCCGCGGTGGCGCAGGACATTCGGGACAACAAGTACGCCGCCTTCGTCAAGGCGGAAACGCAGGCCGTCTTCGACGCGGGCGTCAAGTCCACGCCGTCGGTGTACGTCAACGGCGAGCAGGTGGAGACCCAGCAGGAGCTGATGAGCAAGGATGGGCTGCGACCGGTGATCGAGGCCGCGGCGAAGTGATCATCACGGCTACGCCCAAGGCCGCCTGGGCGCTGTTGATCGGCGGCCTGGCGGGCTGGATCGCGTCGATCGTGCTGACGGTGGACAAGTTCAAGCTGCTCACCGAGCCCGGGTTCAAGCCGCTGTGCAGTATCGACCAGGTGGTGGCCTGCACCACCGTCATCGAGTCGGATCAGGCCTCCGCCTTCGGATTTCCCAATCCGCTCATCGGCATCGTCGGCTTCTCCGTTGTGGTGACGCTGGCGGTGCTCGGCATCGCCGGAATCGGCTTCCCGCGCTGGTTCTGGGGTGGGCTGTGGTTCGGTCTGGTGCTGGGCATGGTCTTCATCGGCTGGCTGATCTTCCAGGCGGCGTACCGGATTCACGCCATGTGCCCGTGGTGCATGGTGGTGTGGGCGGCCACGCCGGTGCTGCTGGCCGTCACCACGGGGCAGCTGTTCGAGCGGTCGCGGGGAATCCTGCAGATCGTGGTGGAGTGGCGGTGGACCGTGGTCGCCGTCTATTACGCCGTGGTGGTGCTGATCCTGTTCCTCCAGTTCCAGGACTACTGGCTGGATCTGGTCTAGTTCGGCGGCCCGGCGCTCAGCGTCACGGACACCGTGCGCTGTCCGCCGGGCCCCGTCAGGTCCAGGCGCACAACGTCGTTCGGCTTCCGGACGTTGAGCGCGGCGCGCAGCGCCTTGGCCGTGGCGACGGGCCGACCGTCCACCGCGACGATGACCTCCCCCTCGTTCAGGCCCGCGGCGTGGGCGGGGAGGCCGTGGATGGCGAGGTCGATGCGCGCGCCCCCGTCACGGTCGTCGGTGGTGAGAATGCCGAGGGTGGCGGTCGGCCCGACCTGCACGGTGTCCGTCGGTGTGCCGGAACGGATCTGCCGCACCACGGCCATGGCGTCGTCGATCGGCACGGCGTAGCCGCTCGGGTCCCGGCCGAGCAGCTGCCGCACCTCCCCCGACGCGGCGGCGACCACGCCGACCACCGCCCCGTACCGGTCGACCAGCGCGCCGCCGGACTGCCCCGCACTGACCGCGCCCGCGATCTCGATCATGCCGGTCAGGTTCTTGCGGGACAGATCGGCCGCATCCCGGGCCACGATGGTGCTGTCCAGGCCGGTGATGGTGCCGCCGACCGCGGTCGGTGAACCGGTGCCGCCCGCATTGCCGATGGCGAGCACCTCGTCACCGATCCGCAGCGCAATCGAACTACCGAGGCGCGCGACCGGCAGCGCCTCCGCGCCGGACAGTTCCAGCAGTGCGATATCCGCGCTCGAGTCGTAGCCGAGCACGGTGGCCGGATACACCGCGCCGGTGCCGATATCGGTGACCCGCACGCTCTCCGCGCCCTTGATGACGTGATGGCTGGTGAGCACCTGACCGTCCGCGGTGAGCACGATGCCCGATCCGGCGGCCCCGAGTCCGAACGGCCGCACACTCGCGTTCACATTGACCAGTGCGGGCTCGACGACCTGTGAGACGACGGTGGCGTCCAGCGGCGGCAGCGGCGGGCCGAGCAGACTGTGCTCGACGGCGTCTTCACGGAGGGGCCAGCGGGGCAGCTCACCCTGGTAGCCGAGCAGCGCGCCGACGGCCAGCACGGCGGCGACCACCAGCGCGAGGAACCGTCCGGCCCCGGTTCGTTCCCGTTCGTGCATTGCCACCCGCCTCCCGTGTGCCCGTGGGCCCGGCGTTTGTACTTCCAGTAGTACCAGCACAACGCACCGAGGTGACATAACAGACGAACAGTTGGCTCATCGTGGCATGCGGGAGTAGGCATGTACCTATGACCACAGCTGCCGCCTATGCCGTTTCCGCACCGGATGGCCACTTCGAGAAGGTCGCCATCGAACGCCGTGACCTCGGTCCGCACGACGTGCTCATCGATATCGAGTACGCGGGCATCTGCCACTCCGACATCCACACCGCCCGGGACGAATGGGGCGGCGCGAAGTACCCGTGCGTGCCCGGCCACGAGATCGCGGGCCATGTCGCCGCGGTCGGCTCGGCCGTCACCAGGTTCCAGGCCGGGGATCGGGTGGGCGTGGGCTGCATGGTGGATTCCTGCGGACAGTGCGAACCCTGTCTGGCCGGGGAGGAGCAGTACTGCGTCCCGGGCGCGACCATGACCTACAACACGCCCGTGCCGGAGGAGTTCCAGCCCGGCGGGTACACCCTCGGCGGCTATTCGACCCAGATCGTGGTGACCGAGAACTTCGTGGTGTCCATTCCCGAGGGCATCGGGCTCGATGTCGCCGCGCCGCTGCTGTGCGCGGGCATCACGCTGTTCTCCCCGCTGCGGCATTGGAACGCCGGTCCCGGCAAGCGCGTCGGCATTATCGGCATGGGCGGGCTCGGACATGTCGGCGTGAAGATCGCGGCCGCCATGGGCGCGGAGGTCACCGTGCTCAGCCATTCGCTGAGCAAGGAGGCCGACGGACGCAAGTTCGGCGCGCACCACTACTACGCCACCAGCGACAAGCAGACCTTCCGCGACCTGCGCGGCCACTTCGATCTGATCATCAATACGGTGTCGGCCGATCTGCCCATCGACAGCTACCTCAAGCTGCTGCGCCTGGACGGCACGCTGGTGATCCTGGGCCTGCCCGAGAACCCGCTCCAGGTCAAGCCCTTCACCATCGCGGGCTACCGGCGTTCGCTGGCGGGCTCCATGATCGGCGGCATCGCGCAGACCCAGGAGATGCTGAATTTCTGCGCCGAGCACGGCATCGGCGCGGAGATCGAGACCATATCCGCCGACCGCATCGACGAGGCGTACGAGCGGGTGGTGGCCAGCGATGTGCGCTACCGCTTCGTCATCGACACCGCCACCATGTGAGTTCGCGCCGAGCGGCGGTGACACGCGGCGGGTCTCCCGGCGCCGGAGGGTGATACGCGGCTACGTTTGCCGTTGTGTCCGAGCATGAAGGTGTTTCCGAACAGGCGGGCCGCGAGCCCGAGAGCGGCGACGAATCCGCGCCTGTACCCGTCTCGTCGGTGCTGCCGGGCTGGCTGCCGCGGGCGTATCTGCTCGCGGCGGTCACGGTGGCGGCGCTGGTCGTCACCTTCTGGATGTTGCAGGAGCTCAAGGGGCTGCTGACGATTCTGGTCGTCTCGCTGTTCCTGGCCTTCGCCATCGAACCGGCGGTGAACTGGCTGGCGGCGCGGGGCTGGCGGCGCGGACCCGCGACCGGGGTGGTGTTCCTGGGCGTGCTGGTGGTGCTGGTCAGTTTCGTCTGGACGCTGGGCGAACTGGTGGTCGAGCAGGTGTCGGCGCTGGTCGACAATGCGCCGCAGTTCGCCGATGACGCGGTCCGGTGGATCAATTCGACCTTCCACACCGACTATTCGGGCACCGACATCCAGCGCAAGGCCGCCGAGATGAGCACCTCGCTGGAGAAGTACGTGGTCGGGCTGGCCGGGGATGTGTGGGGTATCGGCACCACCGCCGTCGGCGTGCTGTTCCAGGCCCTGGGCGTGCTGCTGTTCACCTACTATTTCGCCGCCGACGGACCGCGGTTCCGCAATGCGGTGTGCTCACTGCTGCCGCCGCAGAAGCAGAAGCATGTGCTGCGGGCATGGGATATCGCGGTGGAGAAGACCGGCGGGTATCTGTACTCCCGCGCGCTGCTCGCCCTCGCGTCGACGCTCGCGCACTACGCGGCCATGCGGGTGCTCGATCTGCCCTCGGCGTTCGCGCTGGCGCTGTGGGTGGGCGTGGTGTCCCAGTTCATTCCGACGGTGGGCACCTATCTGGCGGGTGCGCTGCCGGTGATCGTCGCCCTGGCGCAGAGTCCGCGCACCGCGCTGTGGATCCTGCTGTTCATCGTGCTGTACCAACAGTTCGAGAACTATGTGCTGCAACCGCGGATCACGGCGACCACGCTGGATATGCATCCGGCGGTGGCCTTCGGGGCGGTGCTGGCGGGCGCGGCGCTGTTCGGCGCGACCGGCGCCCTGCTGGCCATCCCGGTGACGGCGACGGCGCAGGCGTTCATCGGCGCCTACATCCGCCGCTACGAGGTGAACGAGCCGACGGACTCACTGAAAACCGGTGGTGCACAGCGTAAACCGTGGCGGGAGTGGCTGCGGCGGCAGCATCCGGCTCCCGCGCGGAAGGACTGATCGAGCACGGACCGGACGAGCGCGGCGCTGATGGGCAGGGAGCCAGGCGAGCACAACGCGTGCGGAAGCGCGTCCCGGTGAAGCGGGAACCTACCGGAGCGGCGCGCAGCGCCGCAGGAGGAATCCCCGGCCCTCAGGCCGGGGAGGACGTCAATGCTTGCCCGCCTGTTCGCGCAGCGCCTTCTTGGCGGCCTCCTGCGCCGTGTCGACCTGCGCGGCGTACTTGCCGCCGGTCTTCTGGTCGATCACATCCCCCGCCTTGTCCACCACCGGCTCCAGCTTGTCGGCATGCTGCGCCGCCAGATCGGCGGCCTTCCCCGCGGCATCCTTCAAGTTGTCGAACAGTCCCATCTCGGCCTCCTACCTCGAAAACGTGCGACAGCAGGCTAACCCGCGCACACCCCCGGAGGGTGGACCTCGCCACGCGCCGCAGCGGTGATCTCGACCTCGAGTGCACTCGAGTTTCCAGGTTCACACCGCGACCCGGGAGCCGCCGGACCCCCGCTGCGGTACGAGAATGCCTGCGACGCCAACGGGACCGGTGCCCGAGCCGACGCGAACGGCGCACGGACGAAAGTCCGCGCGCCGTTGCGTGATTTCCGTGCCTACGCGGGCTTCTCCGCGGCGGCCGCCTCCGCGCGGCGGCGGACGCGGCGGGCCGCGGCGACCAGGTTGCGCAGGGACGGGTCCAGCTGCCAGTGGTGGCGGGTCTTCAGGCCGCCGTCCGGGTTGGCCCAGAGACGCTGGGGTGTCACGGCTTCCGCCGCGGCGGAGAGCAGTTCGTCCAGCTCGTCGATATCGGGGATGCGGGCGGAGCGGCTCTCGTAGACGCCGGGGCCGACGCCGTGGGACAGCCCCACCCCCTCGGCGCAATCCTCCTTCAGGGCATTGAGCACCCATTCGATGGAGCGCGTCGCCACGATGGCGGTCACGTCGGCGTCGAGTTCGTCGATGGCCGCCACCACGTCCTCACGGCTGGAATAGCCGATGTGGGTGTGGATCTGGGTTTCCGGCTTGACACCGGAGGTGGCCAGCTTGAACGCGCCGACCGCCCAGCGCAGGTATTCGGGGCGACCCTTCGGACGCAGCGGCAGCAGTTCGCGAATGGAGGGCTCGTCCACCTGGATGATGGCGATCCCGGCCTTCTCCAGATCCACGACCTCGTCCCGAATCGCGAGCGCCACCTGGTCCGCCGTCTCGTACAGCGGCTGGTCCTGGCGCACGAACGAACGCGCCAGCATGGTGACCGGGCCGGTGACCATGCCCTTGACCGGCTTGTCGGTGAGCGACTGCGCGTAGGTGATCCACTCGACCGACATCGGCTTCGGCCGCGCCACGTCGCCGTACAGGATCGGCGGTCGCACACAACGGGATCCGTACACCTGCACCCAGCCGAAGTGGGTGGTGGCGAAGCCGTCGAGCAGCTCCGCGAAGTACTGGATCATGTCGTTGCGCTCATGCTCGCCGTGCACCAGCACGTCGAGTCCGATGTCCTCCTGCAAGCGGATGGTGGCCTCGATCTCGGCCTCGATGCGCTTGCGGTACTCCTCGTAGGACAGCCGTCCCTGACCGAGGTCGTAGCGCGCCTGGCGGATCGCATTGGTCTGCGGGAAGGAGCCGAGCGTGGTGGCGGGCACCAGCGGCAGGTTCAGCCGCTCCTGCTGGGCGACGCGGCGGATCTCGTACGGCTCCCGCTCGCGCATATCCGGGGTGATGTTGTAGACCCGGTGCCGCACCGCGTGCTTCTGCTTGAAGTGCACCTCGCGCGGGCGCTTGCGCCATTTCGCCGTCACGTCGCCCACGTCCCCACCCGAGCGGCCTTCGGTCAACGCCTTCGCCAGCGAAACCACTTCCAGCACCTTCTGTTTCGCGAAGGCCAGCCGCTCGGCCACATGCTCCTCGAGCTCGTATTCCACGAGCAGGTCGTAGGGCACGTGCAGCAGCGTGGTGCCGGTGGAGACCACCAGATCCGGGCACACCTCGGCGATGGCGTTGAGGTATTCCAGCGTCACGTAGCGGTCGGCGCGCCACACATTGGTGCCGCTGATGACGCCCGCGTACAGCCGCTTGCGTTGAATGCCGGGGATTTTCGCGAGCTCGTCGGGCGTGATCCGATAGCTGGCCAGGTCGAGGCCGATGGCCTCCACCTTGGTGCGCGCCAGAATCTCCAGCGCCGCACCGAAATCGCCGTACTGTCCGGTCACCAGCAGTCGCGGCCGCAGCGGCGCCTTGGACAGTCGCTCGTAGGTCTTCTCGAACAGTTCCAGCGTGGACGGGGAGCGCTCGCTGGTGAAGCACGGCTCGTCGAGCTGCACGCAGGTCGCGCCGCGCTTGGCGAGCACCTCGAACAGCTCCTCGTACACCGGCAACAGCCGGTCGAGCAGTTCCAGCTTGTCGAATTCGGTCTCACCCGGGACATGCCCGGTCTTGGACAGCAGCAGCAGCGACAGCGGGCCGAGCACCACGGGCCGCAGTTCGATGCCGTGTTCCTCGGCGCGGTCGAATTCGTCGAGCAGCGCCTCGGGGTGCAGCGAGAACCTGGTGTCGGCGTCGAGTTCGGGCTGCCGGTAGTGGTACTGGGTGTTGAGCAGGCGCACCAGTTCCAGCGGCGGCAGGTCCGGGCGACCGCGCGCCATCAGGAAGTAGAAGTCGAGCGGGTGCAGTTCCTCGCGATACGCCTCGAACCGCTTCGGCACCGCGCCGAACAGCAGCGCGTTGTCGAGAATGTGGTCGTAGTAGGAGAAGGTGTTGCCGGGGACCTGGGTGAGCCCGGTGGCGGCCAGCTCGAGGAACTGGCTCTCCTGGATCTCCCGCCCGACCGCGAGCAGGGCCTCCCGGGACGAGGAGCCTTGCCAGTAGGACTCCAGAGCACGCTTCAGTTCCCGGTGCGGTCCGATCCTCGGATAACCCAGGATGCTCGACCCGAAGCCTTCGCTGACATTGACCATGAGCGGGGACACTCCTTCCGAGCTGCCGGTCGTTCAGACCTGATTGCAGCTTATGCCCGTGAGCGAGGGACGCCCGCCATCGGTGTGGAGACGCCCATCAGTGGGGTGGGACGCTCGACCCTCGCCAACGTCCCGGACGGCAGACCCGGTGAGCCCGTCGCGACGAGACGACTGATCTCGCACGTGTGCGGGTAACTCACCGGGTACGCCCAGAATCGGTTCGGCACCCGACCGCCGGCACGGGTGCGCAACGGTCGACGGCTCTCGGTCTCCCGCTAGGTACGCGCAGCGGCGGACGAGTACTGGTAGAAGCCCGCGCCCGCCTTCTTGCCCAGCAGGCCCGCTTCGACCATGCGCATGAGCAGCGGGGGCGCGCTGTAGAGCGGCTCCTTGAACTCGGCGTACATGGAGTCGGCGATGGACTTCACGGTGTCCAGGCCCACCAGGTCGGTCAGCGCGAGCGGGCCCATGGGGTGGGCACAGCCGAGCACCATGGCCTTGTCGACGTCTTCCTTGGTGGCGAACCCCGATTCGACCATGCGGATGGCCGAGAGCAGGTACGGCACCAGCAGCGCGTTGACCACGAAGCCGGAGCGGTCGGCGGAGCGCACGACCTGCTTGCCGAGCACGTCGGAGGCGAACGCCTCGGCGCGCTTGGAGACCGAATCGCTGGTCTTGAGGGTGGTGACGAGTTCGACGAGCGGCAGCACCGGCACCGGGTTGAAGAAGTGCATGCCCACGACCCGCTCGGGGTTGTTGGTGGCCACGGCGATCTTCATGATCGGGATGGAGGAGGTGTTGGAGGCCAGCACCGCATTGGGATCGGTGACGACCTTGTCCAGTTCGGCGAAGATGGCGGTCTTCACGTCCTCGTTCTCCAGCACGGCCTCGACCACCAGCTGGCGGTCGGCGAAGTCGCCGAGGTCGGAGGTGAAGCGCAGTCGCCAGGCGGCCTGCTCGCGCTCCCGCTCGGTGATCTTGCCGCTGGAGACGCCGCGATCCAGGGACCGCAGGATGCGGGCGCGACCCGCGGCGGCCAGCTCCCGGGTCTGTTCGAACACGAGCACATCGACGTGTGCCCGCGCGCAGACCTCCGCGATGCCCGCGCCCATCTGTCCGGCGCCGATGACTCCGACGCGCTGAATCTTCTCGCTGCTCACGTCCCGCTCCATTCCGCCTCCCCGCAACTGCTGCGGGCGGCTGATAACCGCTGTGTGAAGGCGTCGGACTGATGCTGACCCTGCGCCTTCTTAAGGTCTTTCGATATCCAGTTATAGGAAACGCCCTCCCCGCCGGGGCTGTCGACGGGAAGGGCGGAGAACTCCGTCGGGGGGATCAGGCGATCCCCCCGACGGGTTCGGTGTCCCCGGGAGCGGTCGAAGGTGTGATGCGACGGCCGTCCCGAGGCGTGTCCTCAGGCGGGAGTTCTCAGTGGAACTGGCCCTCTTCGGTGGAGCCCTTCAGCGCCGCGGTGGAGGTGTTGGGGTCCACGGTGGTGGCGATGGTGTCGAAGTAGCCGGCACCGACCTCACGCTGGTGCTTGATGGCGGTGAAGCCACGCTCGGCGGCGGCCTTGAACTCGCGCTCCTGCAGCTCGACGAAGGAGGTCATGCCTTCGCGGGCGTAACCGTAGGCCAGGTCGAACATGCCGTAGTTGAGCGAGTGGAAGCCGGCCAGGGTGATGAACTGGAACTTGAAGCCCATGGCACCCAGCTCACGCTGGAACTTCGCGATGGTCGCGTCGTCCAGGTGCGCCTTCCAGTTGAAGGACGGCGAGCAGTTGTAGGCCAGCAGCTGGTCCGGGAACTCGCCGCGGACGGCCTCGGCGAACTTGCGGGCGACCTCGAGGTCCGGCACGCCGGTCTCCATCCAGATCAGGTCCGCGTAGGGGGCGTAGGCCTTGGCACGCGCGATGCAGGGCTCGATGCCGTTCTTCACGCCGAAGAAGCCCTCGGCGGTGCGGGTGCCGTCCAGGAACTCGCGGTCGCGCTCGTCCACATCGGAGGTGATGAGGGTGGCGGCCTCGGCGTCGGTGCGGGCGATGATCACCGACGGCACGTCGGCGACGTCGGCGGCCAGACGCGCGGAGGTCAGGGTGCGGATGTGCTGCTGGGTGGGGATGAGCACCTTGCCGCCCAGGTGGCCGCACTTCTTCTCGGAGGCCAGCTGGTCCTCCCAGTGCACGCCGGCGGCGCCGGCGGCGATCATGGCCTTCTGCAGCTCGTAGGCGTTCAGCGCGCCACCGAAGCCGGCCTCGGCGTCGGCGACGATCGGGGCCAGCCAGTTGGCGACCGAGGTGTCACCCTCGACCTTGGCGATCTCGTCGGCGCGCAGCAGCGCGTTGTTGATGCGGCGGACCACGGCGGGCACCGAGTTGGCCGGGTACAGCGACTGGTCCGGGTAGGTGTGGCCGGAGAGGTTCGCGTCACCGGCGACCTGCCAACCGGACAGGTAGATGGCCTTCAGGCCGGCACGGACCTGCTGCACCGCCTGGTTACCGGTGAGGGCGCCCAGGGAGTTGATGTAGTCCTCGTTGTTGACGAGATCCCAGAGGATCTCGGCGCCGCGACGGGCGAGGGTGTGCTCCTCCACAACGGTGCCCTGCAGCTTCACAACCTGCTCGGCGGTGTAGTTGCGGGTGATGCCCTTCCAGCGGGGGTTGGTGTCCCAGTCCTTCTGGAGCTCTTCGGCGGTCTTCGGAGTGCCGACAGTCGACATCTGTGACTCCACTTCCTGATTCGGTCTCGGTTGCCCCCTGAAGAGTTCGAACTCTCGCGGTGTCCGAACTCTGCTGGAGCGGCAATTTGCAGGCTTGCAAGTCCTGCGGTGGTTACTTCCACACGATGGCACAGGAAAAAATCGCCGTCTACCTGTTGCTAATGCGAATCTCAGCTAGCTTCCGATCATAGTTTGCTAACTCTGCGAAATTTGCGTGCGAATTGCCACACCCCATCCTACTCGCCGGTAGTGCTGACGTGCGGTTTTGCATAACGCCCGTACTGTTTCGGTGATCCGGACCACCGACATCCGACACGCCCGACCGCGGGTTCATGTGAGCACGTTCACATCGAAAACCGCGCCGACCGAGCGTGAGGGCAGCCACTCTCCCGGCCCCCGACGCGGCGGCCTACGCTGATCGCACGTCCGAAGCGGATGGGGATCGCGCAGGGAGGTACCGATGCGGACACGGTGGACGACCATGGCGGCGACAACCGTCGCATCGGTCCTATGCCTGATGGGGACGCCTTTCGCGGTGGCGGCACCGGATCCGGCCGATATCCCGGTCGGCACCGTGACGGCCGTCGAACCGCTCGCCCCCGAAGCCACGCTGCCGGGCGCGGAAAATTCCCGGCGCATCCTCTACCGGACCACCACCGTCCGCGACGAACCGACGATCGCCAGCGCGGCCGTGTACTTCCCGCCCGGCCCCGCCCCCGCGGGCGGCTGGCCGGTGATCGCCTGGGCGCACGGCACCGTCGGGCTCGGCGACGAGTGCGCCTACAGCATCGCCGGACCGGGCGCGCGCGAACGCGACTGGGCCTATCTGGGCGCGTGGCTGCGGGAGGGCTACGCCATCGTGGCCGCCGACTACGCGGGCCTCGGCACGCCGGGCGACCACCCCTACCTCAACGGCGTCGTCGAGGCGCACAACGTGGTGGACGCGGTGCGGGCCGCGAACCGGCAGTACCCGGCGCTGGCACCGAAATGGGTGGTGGTCGGCCAGTCGCAGGGCGGTGGCGCGGCCGTCACCACCGCCCGCTACGCCACCGAATTCGGCGGGCCCGAACTGGATTACCGCGGCGCGGTCGGCACCGGGGTGCCCGCCTACATCGAGGACATCCTGTTGCCGCTGGGCCCGAACCTGCCGCCGATCGAACTGGGCGCGCACACCACGGCCTACGTGCTGTACATCCTCAACGGCCTGCGCACCACCTACCCGGAGCTCGATATCGACTCCTACCTGAACGAATCCGGCCGGGACTGGCTGCGCCGCGCGAACACCTCCTGCCTCGGACCGTTCGGCGACGAGCTGACCGCCGGAAACGTCGTCCTGGGCGACCTGTTCGCCCGACCGCTCGCCCAGATCCCGAATCTGTCCGGTCTGCTGCGCCGGTACATGGGTCTGCCCGAATCCGGCTACGACAAGCCGGTGTTCCTCGGTCAGGGCCTGGCCGACACCGATGTGCTGACCCCGTTCACGCTGGCCTTCGCCGCCAAACTCCAGGCGGCACGCGAACCGGTCACACTGCGGACCTACGACACCGACCACAGCGGCGCGGTGAACGCGTCCCTGGTGGATTCGATCCCCTTCGTCCGCGACCTGTTCCGCTGATCCGCGCGCGGCCTCAGCCCGGCGGGGCGGCATCGGTCGTCACGACGCAGAAGGGATAGCAGTCGACCGTCACCTGCGTGCCGCCCGACGTGTCGGGGTGCGGGCCGGTGGTGGCGGTACCGCAGTTGCCGACCACCAGCAGCAGCACCAGGACCGCGAAACCCACCACGGCGGCGAACAATCCGGTGAACCAGGCCGCGTTGGTGCGCGGCAGCGGGAACAGGACCGGTCCGAATCCCAGCAGCATTATCGGCTGACCTCCCGGCGCACGCCGCCGTGGCGGCAGACCCGATCGGAACCCGTCGCGGCCCTCGCATCGGAACCCGCCGCGGCGCTCGCGCCGGAACCCGCCGCGGCGCTCGCGCCGGAGCGGGTCGCACCGAGCCGCAGCGGTTTCGGTTCCCCGTCGCCGGCGCGCAGGGCCAGCAGGCACATGGCATCGGTGACGGTGAGGCCCAGGATCCCGGCGTGCAGCGCCGCCATCTCGTCGTCGAACTCGCCGCCGGGACGCAGCAGCCCCATCAGGATCATCTCGGCCAGCACCACGCCGGCGATGGCCTGTTCCCGGGTCAGCCGCAGGGAGGTCGGCAGATACGACAGCACCCACCGGCCGCACTGCGGTTCCGGCACGTCGACCCGGAAGGCGACCTCGTGCGCCACATCGCTGGTGATCAGCCAATCCGAAGCGGTAATCGCCATCGACCCATCCCTTCTCGCTCGACCCGTCCCCCGCTCGGGGTCCGGATCCGGTGATGGCTCAATGGTCGCGAGCGGGAACCGCGGGGTGAATCCCAGCGATCTGCCGGAATTCTTGGCGGCGGACAGGCCCTTGACCAGGTGAAATTTCAGCGGTACCAAGGAAATATTCACAATGGCTGACCGAGATTCTCGTGCGGCGGCCGCTCGGGGAGGCACACCGTGTCACGAAACGGTGATTTCGACGACTACGGCGCGGAAACACGAAAGCGCCTGCGCGGCATTCTACTCGGTACCGGGCTGGCCGAACACCAGCTGGTGGAACCGCTCGCGGCGGAATTGCAGCGGCACGGCTGCCGCCCCCGCAAGGCGTGGCGGCTGGCCAACGGGTACACGCTGGAAACCGCCGCGCGCGAATACAACCGGAGCACCGGGGACGAGCGGGCGGGGATGACCGCCGCCCGCGTCTCGGAGTTCGAGTCCTGGCCCAAGAGCCGTGGCAACGGGCGCGAGCGGCCGCGCCCCACGGTAGCCACCCTGAAGGTGCTGGCCACCGTCTACCGCACCGACTGGGAGCAGCTGGTGGACGTGGCGGATCTGGCGAAGATGCCGGGGCGCGACATCACCGCCTACCGGGAGGCGGTGGCCCGGCGCCGCACCGTGCCGCCGGTTCTGGATGGACACGGATTGCCCACGGACATAGTGCCTTTCATCGGCCGCCACGATCAGCGCGCGGAACTGCACCGACGGGTGCGCGAACATGCGGGCGGGCGCGGACCCGGGGTGCACGTGGTGAGCGGCCTGGCGGGAGTGGGCAAGACCGCTTTGGCCCGCTACCTGATCGAGGAATACCGGGATCGCTACCCGGACGGCTGGATCTGGGAGGACCTGCGCGGGCATTCCGACGGCCGCACCCCGCGCACTCCGGCTGGTGTGCTCGAACAGCTGCTGCTGCGGATCGGGGTCCCGCCCGAGACCATCGAGAACGACGCGGCGCGGCGCGCCGACCGCTGGCGGGCCGAGATGCGCGGCCGCCGCATGCTCATCGTCTTCGACAATGCGTTGGACAGCAAGCAGGTTCGCGATCTGCTGCCGCACGCCCCCGGCAGCTTCGTGCTGATCACCAGCCGCCACAAGCTGACCGGGCTGTCGGGCGCGGCCCCGCTGCAACTGGATGCCATGGGCGCCGCCGAGGCCGAGGAGCTGCTGGTGCGGCTCAGCCATCTGCCGCCCGGCTACGACGTGGGGGCGGTGCGGCGCATTCTGGAGACGGCCGGGCGGCTGCCCCTGGCGATCCGCCTGGTCGCCGGGCAGATCGCCCATCACGGCCCGGACATGCTCGCCGCCGCCGACCGGGACTTCCAGCAGTTGACCGACCGGGTGCAGCACGCGCCGATCGGGACGCCGTCGGAGGAGTCACCGGCCGCGCCCATCCTGGACTTCTTCGCGGCCGAGGGCGAATCCCTCGCCGCCGCATTCGAATTGTCGTACCAGCGATTGTGGGAGCCGGAATTGCGCCGCGCGGTCCGGCTGCTCGGGCTGTTCCCCGGTTCGGAGATCACCGCGGAGACCCTGGCGCCCATGGCGGATGTGTCGACCCTGGCCGCGAACGCGTTGATACGCCGCATCTTCGAGGTGGGGCTGCTGGATCCGGCGGTGAACGGACCCTCCGGGCAGCGGTACCGGATCCACGATGTGACCCGGCTGTTCGCCCGCAAACAGGCCGATCAGGAGGACCTGCCGAGCGAGCGCGCCGCCGCCATCGGGCGGCTGGTGCGATACTGCCTGGCCATTGCCCGGCGGGTGGGCGCGCCCCGACCCTTCGATCTGGCCGGCAGCTTCCCGAATATGCCGGTCCCCGGGCCCTCCGACGCGGTCGACCGGGCTCGGGAGTGGCTGACCGGGGAGAAGGAGGTGCTGCTCGGCTGCATCCGGGTGGCCGGTCCGACGACCGAGGCCGGAGAGCTGGCGCGACTGCTGGCCTCGCATCTGTCGGGACTGGGGCACTGGTCGGACGCACGGTGGCTGTTCGTGCGGGCGCTGGACGTGGCCCGGGGCGACAGGGACGCCACGGCGGAATGCGACGTGCTCTACGGGCTGGGCACGGTGCACCGGCTGGCCTGCGACTACGAGACGGCCTCCACCTGCTTCCGGGAGGCGCACGCCATCGCCGCCCGCATCGACGATCCGCTGCGGATGGCGTCGGGGCTGTGGGGTTATGCCGAAGTCACCAGGCATATCGGCGATTACGACCGGGCGCGGCACGCCTACGCGGACGCGCTCGGCATCGCGCGGCAGTTGCAGAACCTCGAGTTCGAGGGCGATTCGCTGCGCGGGCTCGGGCATATCGAACGCATGGGCGGCGATCCGGCGGCGGCGCGGCACTACTACGAGGCGGCGTTGGACATCGCCGCGCAGATCTCCGACGACTACAGCCGTGGCTGGACCCTGTGGGGGCTGGGCAATGTGATCCGCATGGCGGGCGATTTCACCACCGCCCGTGAGCATTTCGAGCAGGCTCACGAGATCGGCGGCGAACTGGACGACGCCCTGCTGGTGGCGGACGCCCTGCGCGGACTGGGCCATACCGAGCGCGATCTCGGGGATCTCGATGCGGCACAGGGCTTCTACTCGGACTCCCTGGACGCGGCGCGGCGCAACGGCGATCCGCACGGTGAGGCCGACGCCTGGCGGGCCCTCGGCGCGATCGCGGCCACCTCCGGCCGGCGGCATCGCCCCCGCGCCTGCGAATTCCTGCGCAAAGCGCTGGCCCTGTACACGAGCATGGGGGTGAAGGCGCTGGCCGAACAGGTGCGGGTGGATATGCGGCGGCTCGACTGCGACAGCCACGCCTAGCCGCGTCGCCGATGCGCCATCGCGCGGTCGCCGACGCGGGTCGTATCAGCTGCCCCGATAGGTCGAGTACGCGAACGGCGAGAGCAGGATCGGCACGTGGTAGTGGCGTTCCTCGGCGATGCTGAAGGTGATGGTCACCTCGGGGTAGAAGCTGTCCACCGCCTGGGCGGCGAAGTACGCGCCGGTCTCGAACCGCAGTCGGTACGTACCCGTGCCGAGTGTGCCGCCGAGCCCCTTGATCCGGCCGTCGGCGTCGGTGGTGTCGGAGGCCGATTCGGCTCCGGTGGCGTCGAACAGCGTCACCCGCACGCCGGTGGCGGGGAGGCCGCGCACCGCGTCCAGGACATGGGTGCTCAGCGTCGCCGCGGCGGCCGGGGAAGTCTCGCGCCGCCCGGTGTCCACCAGGTGGTGCAGGCGGAGGCGATTGATCTCGGCGAGCTGCTCGCGCACGATGCGCCGTTCGGTCGGCGGATCGTTGGCCAGGCGCTCGGTGAGGATGTTCAGCAGCTCGGCGGGGGTGCGGCCGCTGGCGCGCACCAGGTACACGTGCCCGAACCGTTGCTCGTAGGCGCGGTTGCCCGCGACGATGGCGGCGCGGATGCGGTCGTCGGCCGCGGCCATGCCCGCCTGTTCGCGAGCGGAGGCGGCGCTGTCGGGACGGTCCCCGATGCGGGGGTGTCCGGCGAGGGCGCGGTCGATCTCGTCCTCCGGCAGGTCCGCCAGGGCGGCGTCGGCGGCGCGCAGCAGCTCGTCGAGCGAGGCGAACGGCCTGCGCTCCGCCACCCTGGCGGCCCATCGGGGCGATGAGCACACCGTCAGCAACAGTTCCGTGGCCGCCGTCTCGTCGAGTGCGGCGAATTCCTCGAGGCCGATCGTGTTCTCCGTCATCGCCCTCCAGCATCGGCCACGCGCCGCCCGGCCGCCAGTCGGACGGCGGCCGGGCCCGTCGCGCGTTACCGTCGGCGGCATGAATCGCGGACGCTGCGACGGCATCCTGCTGGCGGCCGGTGCCGGTACCCGCTACGGCATGCCGAAAGTCCTGGCCGAGGACGGTGCGTGGCTGCGCGGCGCGGTCCATGCCCTGCATGCGGGCGGCTGCGAGCGGGTGTATGTGGTCCTCGGCGCGACCGGACCGCCCCACCGCACCCACGACGACTCCCCCCTTCCGCGATGGCAGGTCTCGCAAACGCACGGCATCCTCATCCCCGCCGTCGCCCGGCCGGTATGGGCAGGCGATTGGGCGACGGGTATGAGCGCCTCACTCCGCGCGGGTCTGGCCGCCGTCGTCGCACACCCGATCAGCCCGCGGGTGCGGCCCCGGCGAGGCGGCGGGCATGCCGACAGCACGGTCGCGCTGTCCCGGCCGCCGAGTGGGCACGTCGACGGCACACCGGCGGGTACCGGATCCGCGCGCGGGGAAGCCGACATCGCAGCGGCCGGTGGCGAGACCGGACTCGGTCGACCCGAAGCGGCAGGGTTCCGCCCACTCGACGCGAGCGCGAGCCGGGCGGCCGAGGCCGATGCGTGCCCCGCGGCTCCCACCGGCACGAGCGGGACGCCCGAGTCCGGGGCTACGGCGGCCGCATTCGGCGGCCCACCCGAGTTCGTGGCGATCATGCCGGTGGATACGCCGGACGTCGGGCCGGAGGTGGTTTCCCGGGTCATCACCGCCGCACGGGGGGCCGAGAGTGGCTTGGCGCGGGCGGTGTTCGACGGGCGGCCGGGCCATCCGGTGGTGATCGGTCGCGGGCATTGGGCGGGCGTGACTGTGGCATCGACCGGAAAAACGGGCGCGGCCTCTTATTTGCGCGAACGAGCCGATATGGTGTGCGTCACGTGTGGCGATGTGGCGACGGGGTGGGACCACGACCATCCCCGGCACGGACACACGCCGAGTGGGAGCAAATGATGCGGGATATCGTCGAGGATCTGTTGCGCGTGTGGCACAGCGGCCGCACCGCCGGATTGGCCACCCTGGTGCGCGCGGTGGGATCGACGCCCCTGCCGGTCGGCTCGGCCATGATGGTCGACGCCGAGGGCCGGGCGTTCGGATCGGTGTCGGCGGGCTGCGCCGAGGCCGAGGTGTACCAGGCCGCCCTGGCGGCGGCGCAGACCGGACACCGGGCCATGCACCGTTTCGGCCCCGCCACCGGCATGGACTGCGGGGGCACCATCGACGTGTTCGCGGAGCCGTTCTCGCGCAACCACTTTCCCGAATTCCCGACGGTGGCCGCCGATATCGTGGCGCAGCGACAGGTCACCGTGTTCACGGTGGTGTGGCATTCGGATCCGGACGTGATCGGCCAGCATCTGGTGACCGACCGCAAGCACGGCACCGAACTGGTCTCCCTGCCCGACTCCGATGTGTTCGTCTCCTCCTTCACCCGGCCGCCGCGCCTGATTCTGGTGGGGGCCAACGCGTTCGCCGCCGCACTGGCGACACAGGCACGCCTCGTCGGCTACCGTGTGACGCTCTGCGACCCCCGCCCCACCTTCGCCAGCCCCGAGGCGTATCCGCGGTGCGAGGTGGTCGTCGACTGGCCGCACCGCTACCTCAACACCCAGTCCGCGGCAGGTGAAATCGACAGCAGCACAGCGATAGTCGTGCTGTCCCACGATGCCAAGTTCGAGATCCCGTTGCTCACCGTGGCACTGCGACTACCCGAGCTCGGCTACCTGGCCGCCGTGGGTTCCCGACAGGTCCACGCCCGCCGCCTGGAGGCGCTCCAGGCCGGCGGCTTCGACGCCGCCACGCTGTCCCGCCTGCACGCCCCCGCGGGCCTGGACCTGGGCGGACGGACCGCCCCCGAAGCCGCCCTCGCCATCACCGCCGAACTCCTCGCGGCACGCAACGGAACCTCCGCGGCTCCCCTCTCCGTCCGCACCGGCCCGATCCACCCGACCACCGCCGAAGCACGCACCGGGGCGCGGGGGCCGGAGAGTCATTCCCTCACCTGAGGTCCGGCTGCTCCGCGTAGACCTCCGCCGGCACCGACATGGCGAACAGCCGATCGGCCTCGATATCGATCCCGGATGCGGTCGGCGCGGCGATGTTTCGCTCGATCAGGCTGTCCGCCCTGGTGAACAGCCCGTCGGCCGCGGTATCGGCGGATACGCTCGCGGGCCGTTCCTCGGTCCACTCCACCTGCTGATCTCGGCGGCGTCGAACCGCGCGAACGTTACGGGTGCGGGCTCACCAGGTCGGTTCGAACCAGTCGCGGGCCTCGCGACGGAAGAGCAGCACGATCACCGCGAGTGAGGCGACGATGCCGAGCGGGCCGGGCGGGCGGCCGTCGGTGATGGACGGCACCGTCCACAGCATATTGAGCACCGCCAGCAGGATCGCGGCGATGCGCACCGACTGGCCCTCGGAGTTGAAGGTGAGACCCACCAGCCCCATCAGGAATCCGGGTACGAACGGTAGCGCGGTCGTCACCGCCGCCGAGGTGCCGAGCAGCCAGCCGGAGGCGGCCGTGCACACCACGCCGACCGCCGCGAAACCCAGCACGATCACCTGCGCGGCCCGCACCGACCGCGGCATCCGGTACTCGTACTCGGTCGCCGCCGAGTACTCCGCCGGAAACCACTGCTCGGACATCAGCTCCTCCCCTGCCGCAGGTGACCTGCCGCGCCGGGAACAGCGAGCCGGACCGCCCGCCCGGCTCGGCGACTCCGATCGCCAGCGTAACCCCCCGACCGGCCGGTTCCCCGACACCGCGCCGATGCCGAACACGTCACCCCGGACACGGGAGCAAGGACCCAGCCACACCCGCCCATCGCGACGCACCCGACGAACCCGACGCCTCGCACGACGGACGCGGTCCACGCTGGTAGTGGCGCAGTCGACCAACCCGCACGGCAGACACAGCGCACCGGCACGAGCGGGGACGGCACACCCGCACTTCCCGGGCCGGAGCGCCAATGCGGGCGAAGTCGGCACCGACACCAGCGGAGACAACGCACCGGCACGAGCGGAGGCATCGCGCCGACACGAGCGGAGACAGCACACCGGCCACGAGTGGAGGCATCGCGCCGACGCTGCGGGGCGGCGCACCCCGGCATGGGTGGGGGCAGCGCATCGGCACCACCGGGGCGGAGCGCCGGGTGCGAACGGATTGTTCAGCCGGCGCGGACCGCTTCCAGTTCGGTGACGCGGACGGTCGGGGCGAGCCGGTCGCGCAACGCGCGGTCGATCTCGCCGGCGACCGGGATGACGACGGCGGCGGCCGAAGTGGCTACCGCGTCGATGAGCAGGGCGGGCCAGTCGGGTTCGCGGGAACGGGACAGACCCGCGATGACGGCCGCCGCGGCGGCGTCACCCGCACCGGTGGGATTGCCCGCGAGCGGTTCGGGCAGGGCCGCGGACCACGCCCGGGTCGGGGTGACCGCGACCATGCCCGCACCGCCGCGGGTGACGATCACCGCGCCCACACCACGCGCGACGAGCGGCTCGGCGGCGGCCAGGATATCGGCGGGCGTGGTCGCGGGCTGCCTCGTGAGCCGCTCCAGCTCTTCGGCATTCGGCATGAGAACGACGCCGGGCACACCGGCCGCGAGTTCCAGTGCGGGCCCGTCCACATCGCAGACCACGGGCACGCCCGCATCGGCGGCCAGCCGCGCCAGCTCGGCGGGAACGCTCACATCCACCCCGCCGGGCAGCGACCCCGCGATCACCACGCCGCTGCTGTCGGAGAGCAGCCCGCTCACCCGCACCCGCAGCTGTTCCACCGCGTGCGCGTCGGAGATGCGGGCACCGGGCTCCCACAGCGCGGTGGCGGTGCCGTCATCGGATTCGCTGATCACCACCGTGCGCCGCACCCAGGGCAGCGCGTGCACGAAATCCACCGGCATCTCCAGTTCGGCGGCGGCCGCGAAGGAGTGGTCGGAGAAGCCGGTGGCCCGCGCGTACCGGCCGAGCTGATTGAGCACCCGGGTGACATTGATACCGCGACCGCCGATGCGCTGATCGACCGATCGCACCCGATGGGCCCGGCCACGGTCGAAACGCTCGACCCGATAGGTCATGTCGTAGGCCGGGTTCATGGTCACGGTGAGGATCACCCTGCTAACTCTGCCCGTCTCGCGGGCCGATGCAAGCCCTTGATTCGGATAGGGGCCGCGGCAGCGCGGGAACCCCCGCGGATCACGACAGCCAGCGGCCCCGGCGCAGCACCCGCCGCAGTCCCAGTTCGTCGTCCACCACGAGCACGTCCGCGTACCGGCCGGGGCACAGATCGCCGACGTCGGTCAGCCCCAGCGCTACCGCCGGGGTGAGGCTCGCCGCCCGTACCGCCTCGGCCAGCGATATGCCGCATTCCCGCACCGCCCAGGCCACGCCCTGGAGCAGATGCGAGGTGCCGCCCGCGATGGAGCCGTCCTCGGTCCGCGCCACGCCGCCGCGGACCTCCAGCTCGCGCGTGCCGAGCCGGTAGCGCCCGTCGGGCATCCCGGCGGCCCGCGTGGCATCGGTGACCAGCGCGATCTGGTCCTCCGCGACGGCGAAGACCATGGTGCCGAATCCGGCGTCGACGTGCACCCCGTCGCCGATCAGCTCCACGATGATCTGTCCCCGCGAGGCGGCGGTGAGCGCGGCGGCGCCCGCACCGGACGCGCGGTGGTGGATCGGCGGCATGCCATTGCCCAAGTGGGTCACCGAGGTGGCGAACCCGTTGGGCCGCAATGCCTTCGAGAAGGCGTCGAAGTCCGCTTCGCTGTGCCCGAGGGCCACCATCGCGCCGCGGTCGGCGAGCGTCCGGGCCACCGTGTCGAACCCGGGCAGTTCGGGTGCGAGCGTCATGATCCGCAGATGCCCGCCCCCGGCGTCGAGCAGCCGGGAGGTGAGCCGCGGATCGGGCGCGAGCAGATGGCGCCGGTCGTGCGCGCCGCAGCGGGCGTGCGCCAGGAACGGCCCTTCCACGTGGATGCCGCCGATCAGGCCGACGGCGGCGAGTTCGCGCAGCAGGGCGACCTGCTCCACCATCTCGTCGGCGGGCGCGGTGACGATGCTCGCGAGAATCGTGGTGGTGCCCAGCGCGTGGTGGTATTCGGCGGCCGCCGTCGCCTCCTCGGCGTCGAGGGTGTCGAATCCGTGCCCTCCCCCGCCATGGTTGTGGATGTCCACCAGGCCCGGCAGCAGCGTGCCGACCGGCAGCGGCGTGGGCGAGTAGGGCCGCTGCGCCTTCCAGTCGGTGAAGGAGCGCACGGCGGTGATGCGTTCTCCGGAGACCGTCACCACGCCGTCCTCGAACGGATATCCGGTGGAGACGACCCGGCCCCGCAGGTGCAACTCGAGATGTAGTTCGGCACTCACTGCGACGCCCCGTGCTTCTTCGTATTCATGACATTCCCCCGTATCCGGCGAACAGTGCGGTCCCCGACAGATCCGCACATGCGCCAAGAGTCCCGCCGCGCGCGTGGGGCGAATTCGCCGCGCCGCGCGATCGGCTCCGGGCACACCGGATGAACCATACCGAGCAGTCCATCGGCGGGTGCGCCCACCACATTCGATGCCGCCGCACCCGGCGACAACCCATCCCGTGCATCCACCGTCCCATTCTCCGCCTCCCACCGTATGCGCACCGCGACATCCGCACTCGCCCTTGGGAATACAACATCTCGGCCGCGACAAGGACCACAGGCGCCCCGAATCCGCTCCGCAGGCCGCCGACCGGCGGCGATCCGGCCGGTCCGGCCGCCCCGGACCGGCCGCCGATCGAACACCGCGATACCCCGGAATGGACAGATGATCATGAACGAGGCGGTCGGCGGCACTCTCCGTGGTGGCGAATTTCGTTGCCGATCGGAGATATTCACGTAGCAGGATGGCCGCCGTGCACCCGCTCCCAACCAAGAACCTGCTGCTGCGGGCCTGCCGCGGCCTGCCTCCCGACGACCATCCGGTGCTGCGGTACGCCGGTCTGCTCGCGGACCTGCACGAGCGCCGCCTAGCCGCCCGCCCCGGCGCTACCGCCGCCATCGACCACCACCGCGCCCGCCTCGTGCACGATATCGACCGCTGGGTCGCCACCGCGTCACCGAAGGCCGAACGAGACGCTCGCCTGCACACCGAGACCGTCGGCACGGTCGTCGACCGCCTGGCCCAGTTCTCGGCACTGGCCTACCTCACCCTGACCACCTGCCCCGACGAGGCCGTCCACGACGCCTCCACCCGCCTCACCGAACTCGCCACCGCCTACGAGGACCTCGCCCAAGACGTCGCCGCGGGCCGCCGCCGCCTCCCCAACCTCCTGGTCGAGAGCGACTACGAGTAGCCGCGCCGCGCCGCCATCGGCGGCGCCCGCGAGAGGGTGGGCGCCGCCGACCGTGCGACGGACGGGTCGAGGCAGGAGCGGCCCATCCGGTCGGCTGCCCGGGCGCGCGACCCGGGTGAGCGCGCTGGACAGCGCGGTACCTCGGCCGCGTTGGCTCACGGGGCGGGCGGGGTGCCCGGCAGGAGGGCTCGCACGGTGTCGATGGTGTCGGCTTGGGCGGGTTCCTTGTCGGGGCGGTAGCGGACCACGCGGGCGAAGCGCAGGGCCACCCCACCGGCGTAGCGGGAGCTGGTCTGGACGCCGTCGATGGCGATCTCCACGACCAGTTCGGGGCGCAGGTAGACGGTGGTGCTGTCGCGGTCGCGTTCATGACGCGGGAATTCGGCGGTCTGCCAGTGCAGGAGCGCATCGGTGAGGCCCTTGAAGGTCTTGCCGACCATGACCGGCTCGCCGCCGTCGGGGTCGCGCGCGCCGAGGTGCAGGTTGGACAGGTAGCCGGTGCGGCGGCCGTAGCCCCATTCCGCGCCGAGGACGATCAGGTCGAGCGTGTGCGTGGGCTTGATCTTCTGCCAGGCGCGACCGCGCCGCCCGGCGGCGTACACCGAATCCAGGGATTTGATCATGATCCCCTCGTGCCCGGCGGCCAGCGCACCGTCGAAGTACTCGGCGGCAGCCTCCGCATCCGGCGCGATGAGCGCCGGAATACTGTGCCCGGGAGCCACTTTCGTCAATGCGGCACGCCGGTCCCGCAGCGGCGCGTCGAGCAGGTCGTCCCCGTCCAGGTGCAGGCAGTCGAAGAAGTACGGGTGCAGCAGCAGATCGCGGGTCGAGTTCGCCCGCGCCAGTCCGGGATCGCTCGCCACCAGCGCCGGATCGGAGGCGAAGCGACTCATAGTCTCCTGGAACGGGCGTGGCCGCCCGGAGTCGTTCAGCGCCAGCGTCTCACCGTCGAGCACCACACTGGTGCAGTCCAATCCCCGCACCAGCCCGACCAATTCGGGCACACCGGCGGTGATGTCGCGCAGCGTGCGGGTGAACACCCAGACCCGCTCACCGTCGCGGTGCACCTGAATCCGCGCTCCGTCCATCTTGTGCTCGACGCTCACCTCACCCTCGAACTCCGCCAGGGCGGCGTCCAGGGCCGAGCCGGGCGAGGCCAGCATGGGTTGCAGCGGCCGCCCCACCTCCAGCCGGAAGGCCGCGAGCGCCGCCGCCCCGCCGGTCTTGGCCGCCACCGCCGTCACCGGCAGCCGCCCGGAGAGCATGTGCGCCCGCCGCACCGCCGCCACCGGGACCTCGAACGCCACCGCCACCGCCTCGGCGACCACCGCCGTCAAGGCCCCCTGCCGCAATTCCCCCGTGAGCAGCCGGAGCAGGAAGTCCCGTTCCGCGGCGGTCGCCGCCGACAGCAGCTCCACCAGCAGTTCGCGCCGCCGCTCCACCGACCCGGCCCCGGAGGTGGCGGCGAGTTCGCTCAGCACGCCGTCCACCGCGCCGACGGTGAGGGTCGCCTCCGTCGCCGGGTCCACCGCGACGGCGGTCAGCGTGCGCCAGCCCGCCCCCACGCGCCCCTGCGGCAGATCACCCGAAACCCACGCCACCACCTGCGCCAACTCATCCGTCGTCACCCGCTCGAGCAGCGCCGCGAGCGTGGCGATCTTGGTCTTGCGCGAGGTGGTCGAGCGCACCGACTCCGACGCCCGCACCACATCCGACAACAGCACGGATTCGACGGTAACCCGGGGGTGTGACACATTGCTCAGCAGTTCTGTGAAATTCCCATTGGCAGCTCTGCTAAACCCGGCATAACCTGGACATATGGCCAAGACTTACGTCGGGGCGCGCCTACGGCAGCTGCGCACCGAACGGGGGCTGAGCCAGGTCTCTCTCGCCAAGAAGCTGGAGATCTCGGCGAGCTACCTGAACCAGATCGAACACGATGTGCGTCCGCTCACGGTACCGGTGCTGCTGCGGATCAGCGAGGTGTTCGGCGTCGACGCCAGCTTCTTCTCCTCCCAGGACGACACCCGGCTCATCGCCGAACTCCAGGAAGTCGTGATGGACCAGGAACTCGGCATCGAGGCGGACGCCGCCGAGATCGCCGAAATGGTGTCCGCGCACCCGACGCTGGCGCGCGCCATGGTGAATATGCACCGCCGCTACCGCAATACGACCGCGCAGCTGGCCGCCGCCACCGAGGACCGCTTCGCCGACGGCAGCGGCTCCGGAGCCATCTCCCGCCCGCACGAGGAGGTGCGCGACTTCTTCTACCAGCGGCAGAACTACATTCACGAATTGGACACCGCCGCAGAGGAACTCGCCACCCGCATGCGCTTCCACGGCGGTGACCTCAAGCGCGAGATCGCCCGCCGCCTCAACACCGCGCACGGTGTGCAGATCGTGGAGCGCATCGACCTCGGCGAGGGCGTGCTGCACCGCTACGACGAGGAGAACCGCCGCCTGGAGATCGCGCCGCACCTGTCCGGCGGCCAGCGCGTCTTCAAGCTCGCCGCCGAACTCGCCTATCTGGAATGCGGCGAACTCATCGACAAGCTGGTCGAGGAAGGCAATTTCACCAACGACGAGACCCGCGTGCTGGCGAAGCTCGGACTGGCCAACTACTTCGCCGCCGCCACGGTACTGCCCTACACGCACTTCCACGAGGTGGCCGAGGACTTCCGCTACGACATCGAGCGCCTGTCCGCCTTCTTCACGCAGAGCTACGAAACCATCTGCCACCGTCTGTCCACCCTGCAACGCCCCAAACTGCGCGGCGTCCCGTTCTCGTTCGTCCGGGTGGACCGCGCGGGGAATATGTCGAAACGGCAGTCCGCCACCGGTTTTCATTTCTCGTCGAGCGGCGGCACCTGCCCGCTGTGGAATGTGTACGAGACCTTCGCCTACCCGGGCCGCATCATGACGCAGATCGCCCAGATGCCCGACGGCCGCAAATATCTCTGGATCGCCCGCACGGTGGAGCGCCGCGCCACCCGCTACGGCGAGCCGAGCAAGACCTTCGCCATCGGCCTGGGTTGCGAACTGCGCCATGCCACCCGCGTGGTGTACGCCGACGGCCTGGATCTGCAGGACCCCAAGGCCACCCCGATCGGCGCGGGCTGCCGGGTCTGCGAACGCACCAACTGCCCGCAGCGCGCCTTCCCGCCGCTGGGCAAATCGCTCGACATCAGCGAGCACCGAAGTTCCATATCTCCGTACGTGATCCTCTGACCAGGTAGGACCGCTTTCTCACCGCGTGATACGACCGCGGTGAGGAAGAATTCACCCGTACGCAACCTGGGAAATCGGACAGACATCAAGAGACATTCGGGCGCAACACTTCCCGTTTACCGTTCACGCCACGAATACAGCCGCTGTATACGCGGCACGTATTCGTCGCGGCATGCCACTTGCCGCGGTACACCGTGAAGTGAGAAGGGTCCGCCCCATGCAAGATTCTCGAGACCTCGGCCGAGATACGTCCCGGCGCCTGCGCAAGGCGATCGCCGTCCCGACCGCGCTGGCGCTGTCCGCGCTGCTGCTGGCCGGATGCGGCTCCCGGGACACCGATACGGCCTCCGGCTCCAACGCCACGTCCTGCGTAGACACCAGCGCCCCCACCATCAAGGTCGGGTCACTGCACTCGCTGACCGGCACCATGGCCATCAGCGAGGTCACCGTCGCCAACTCCACCAAGATGGCGGTCGACGAGATCAATGCCGCGGGCGGTGTGCTCGGCAAGCAGATCGAGCTGGTGCTCGAGGACGGCGCCTCGGACCCCAAGACCTTCGCGGAGAAGGCCGAGAAGCTGATCAGCTCCGACTGCGTGGCCGCGGTCTTCGGCGGCTGGACCTCGGCCAGCCGCAAGGCCATGAAGCCCAAGTTCGAATCGCTGAATTCGCTGCTCTACTACCCGGTTCAGTACGAGGGCCTGGAGGACAGCAAGAACATCTTCTACACCGGCGCCACCACCAACCAGCAGATCCTCCCGGCGCTGGACTACCTGAAGCAGCAGGGCGTCACCTCCCTCTACCTGGTGGGGTCGGACTACGTCTTCCCGCAGACCGCCAACCGCGAGATCAAGGCGTGGGCCGAGGCCAACGGCATGGAGATCAAGGGCGAGGACTACGCGCCGCTGGGCTCCACCGACTTCTCCACCATCGTCAACAAGGTCCGCAGCGCGGGCGCGGGCGCGGTGTTCAACACCCTCAACGGTGATTCCAATGTCGCGTTCTTCCGCGAGTACGCCAATGCGGGCCTGAACGCCGAGACCATGCCGGTGGTCTCGGTCTCCATCGCGGAGGAGGAGGTCGCGGGCATCGGCGTGCAGAACATCGTCGGCCAGCTGACCTCGTGGAACTACTACCAGACGCTGGACACCCCGGCGAACAAGAAGTTCGTCGACGCCTACAAGGCCGCCTTCGGCGCGGACAAGCCCACCTCGGATCCCATGGAGGCCGCCTACACCTCGGTCTACCTGTGGAAGAACACCGTCGAGAAGGCGAACTCCTTCGCGGTGGCCGACATCCAGGCCGCGGCCGACGGCGTGAGCTTCGACGCCCCCGAGGGCACGGTCGTGATCGACGGCGACAACCACCACATCACCAAGACCGCCCGCATCGGTGAGATCCGGGCCGACGGCCTCATCTACACCGTCTGGGACTCGGGCCAGCCGATCGTGCCGGACCCGTATCTGAAGTCCTACGACTGGGCCAAGGGCCTGAAGTAACCGACAGCCTTCGATGAGGGGCGGCCGGGCGCGGTATTCCGCGCCCGGCCGTAGAGGCGAAATCGAGGTATCGCAATGGATGTAGCTGTCGCACAGCTTTTCACGGGATTGAGCCTGGGCTCGATTCTGCTGCTCGCCGCGCTCGGCCTGTCCCTGACCTTCGGTCAGATGGGCGTCATCAATATGGCGCACGGTGAGTTCATCATGGCCGGCTGCTACACGACCTTCGTCGTGCAACAGGTCATCTCCGCGACCGGCGTAGCGTTGATCGTCTCGCTGATCGTCGGATTCATCGTGGGCGGCCTGCTCGGCGCGGCCCTGGAAGCGGGCCTGATCCGCTTCATGTACGACCGTCCGCTGGACACCCTGCTGGTCACCTTCGGTGTCGGCCTGGTGCTACAGCAGTTGGCGCGCAACATCTTCGGCGCTCCCGCCAAGAACGTGGTCGCACCGGAATGGCTGTCCGGCGGCATCTCCATCGCCGGGACGGTGGTCCCCAAGACCCGCATCTTCATCATGGTGCTGGCGGTGGCCGCGGTCATCGCGCTCGCCGTCGCGCTCAAGGCCACCCCGCTCGGCCGGCGCATCCGAGCCGTGGTCCAGAACCGCAGTCTCGCGGAGACCTCCGGCATCTCCAGCCGGTTCACCGACATGTCCACCTTCTTCATCGGCTCCGGCCTCGCCGCCGTCGCCGGGGTGGCGCTCACCCTGATCGGCTCCACCAGCCCCACCATCGGGCAGAGCTATCTGGTGGACGCGTTCCTGGTGGTGGTCATCGGCGGCCTCGGACAGATCAAGGGCACGGTCATCGCCGCCTTCGGCATGGGCCTGCTCAACTCGTTCATCGAGTACTCCACCACGGCCTCGGTGGCGAAGGTGATCGTCTTCATCGTCATCGTGGTGTTCCTGCAGGTGCGTCCGCAGGGCCTGTTCACCGTCCGCACCAGGAGCCTGGCATGAACGGTCAGGCGCGGAGGCGGCAGCAGCGCGTAACCACGCAGCGCCCCCGTCATGCCAGAAAGGACACAGCATGAGTATCATCGGGCGTCTCAGCGCGAATTCCTCCATCAAACCGCTGGCGGGCTTCGCCGTCGCCGCCGTTCTGCTGTTCGGCGTGGCGCCGGTGGCGCTCAGCGATTTCCGGTTGAGCCTGCTGGCGAAGTTCCTGTGCTTCGCCATCGTCGCGGTCGGCATCGGCCTGGCCTGGGGCCGGGGCGGCATGCTCACCCTCGGGCAGGGCGTGTTCTTCGGCATCGGCGCGTACATCATGGCCATGCACATGCAGATGGCCGATGCCGCCCGCTCCCGCGAGGACGTGCCGGAGTTCATGGTGATCGCGGGAATTCCCGAATTGCCCTCGTACTGGCAGCCTTTCGCCTCGCCTTCGGTCGCCGTGCTTGGCATTCTGATCCTGCCCGCGCTGCTGGCGGCCGCGCTCGGGTTCGGTGTGTTCAAGCGCCGGGTCAAGGGCGCCTACTTCGCCATCCTGAGCCAGGCGCTGGCCGCGGCGCTGGCCATCCTGCTCACCGGGCAGCAGACCATCGGCGGTTTCACCGGGCTCAGCGACTTCCGGTCCTTCTTCGGGTTCCGGCTCGACGATCCGGTGAACCGGCGGATGCTGTTCTTCATCGCGGCCGGTGCGCTGCTCGCGGTGGTGGCCATCACGCGCCAGCTCATGCACAGCCGGTACGGCGAACTGCTGGTGGCGGTGCGCGATCAAGAGGAGCGGGTGCGCTTCCTCGGCTACGACCCCGCCAATATCAAGATCGTCGCGTATGTGGTGGCGGCCTTCTTCGCGGGTATCGCCGGAGCGCTGTTCACGCCCATCGTCGGCATCATCTCCCCCGCCGACATCGGGGTGGTGCCCTCCATCGCCTTCCTCATCGGCGTCGCCATCGGCGGACGCACCACGCTGCTCGGTCCCGTGCTCGGAGCCATCGGCGTGGCGTGGGCGCAGACCACGTTCTCCGAACAGTTCCCCTCCGGCTGGACCTATCTGCAGGGTGTGCTGTTCATCGTGGTGGTCGGCTTCCTGCCCGCCGGTCTGGCCGGATTCGGTCCGCTGGCAAAGCAGTTCGCGGGGCGGTGGCGGCCCGCGTCCCGGGCGTCCGGCGGAGCGGCCTCCGACACCGCCGTCACCTCGGTCGCAGCCGCCGACACCGCGGCGACGAGCGACCCCGAATCCCCGGCGGAGGAAGAGAAGGTGCTCCCACGATGACCACCGTCGCGCACGAACCCAAATTCGGCGGCAATGCCGGAATGGACAGCGAATACCTCGAAATTCGGGGGCTGTCGGTGAGTTTCGACGGTTTCAAAGCCGTCTCCGATGTGGACCTGACCGTCCTCCAGGGCGATCTGCGCTTCCTCATCGGCCCCAACGGCGCGGGCAAGACCACGCTCATCGACGCCATCACCGGACTGGTCCCCGCCACCGGATCGGCGCAGAAGTCCGGCCGGGAACTCATCGGCCGCAAGGTGCACCAGATCGCCCGGATGGGCGTCGGGCGCACCTTCCAGACCGCGAGCGTCTTCGAGCAGCTCACGGTGCTGCAGAACCTGGATATCGCCGCCGGGGCCGGGCGGTCGGCGCTCACTCTGCTGCGGCGTCGCAAATCGGTCCTGCCCGGCATCGAAGAGGCTTTGGAGACAACGGGTTTGACCGCACTGCGGGACAAACCCGCCGGGGTGCTGGCACACGGCCAGAAGCAGTGGCTGGAGATCGGCATGCTGCTGGTGCAGAACGCCTCGGTGCTGCTGCTCGACGAGCCCGTCGCCGGGATGAGCTCCGAGGAGCGCGAGGAGACCGGAAACCTGCTGCGCCGCATCGGCGGTGACCGCGTGGTCGTCGTGGTCGAGCACGACATGGACTTCATGCGCTCCTTCGCCACCTCGGTGACGGTGCTGGCCGGTGGGCGGGTGCTCTCCGAGGGCACCGTCGCCGAGGTGCAGGACGACCCCAAGGTGCAGGAGGTGTACCTCGGCACCGCCACGGTGGCCGAGCACTCCGGCGCCGCCGAACCGGAGGAGGCACGCTGATGCTCGAACTCGTGGACATCCACACCGGATACGGGCGCACCGAGGTGATTCACGGTGTGTCGCTGACGGTTCCGGACGACGGCGTGGCCGCCATCATGGGCCACAACGGCGCCGGCAAAACCTCGCTGCTGCGCGCCGCCGTGGGTCTGCTGCCAACCAAGTCGGGCCGGATCACCTTCGACGGCAAGGACATCACCAAGCTGCCGCCGTCCAAACGGGTGCGCCACGGCATCGCCTACGTGCCGCAGGGACAGCAGTCGTTCGGACAGCTCTCCACCATGGAGAATCTCCAGGTGGTGGCGGACGGGCGCAAACGCGGCAAGGAACTCGTGGCCGAGGCGCTGGACCTGTTCCCGGCCCTGCGTGAGCTGCTGAGCCGCAAGGCCGGGCTGCTCTCCGGCGGCCAGCGCCAGCAGCTGGCCATCGCCCGCGCGCTCATCACCGAGCCGAAACTGCTCATCCTCGACGAGCCCACCGAGGGCATCCAGCCGTCGGTGGTGGCCGAGATCGAGCGCACCATCATCGATCTCACCCGTCGCGGCGGGTTGAGCGTGCTGCTGGTCGAGCAGCACATCGGCTTCGCGCTGCAGGCCGCCCAGCAGTACTACGTACTGCGATCCGGACGGATCACCTCCTCCGGCGCGGGCGGTGCGGGAGCCGAATCCGACGTCCGCACGGCCATGGCCATCTGATCGGACATACGGCATGGCGCGCAGGGGGCGTATTCCGTTGTCCGAGCGGGTGTACCGGTCGCTACAGGGCGACCTGGCGGCGGGGGTGCTGGTACCCACCGAACGACTCCGCGAGGAACGCCTCGCGGAGATCTACGGGGTGTCCCGCACCCCCGTCCGCGAGGCGCTGGCGCGGCTGCTCGCCGACGGCCTGATCGAACGGCTGCCGGACGGGCTCTACCCGCACCGACCCCGCCTCGACGAACTGGCGGACCTGTACGAACTGCGAATCCTGCTGGAATCGCACGGAATCCACCGGCTCCGCACCCGCGAGCCGGTCGGCGTAGCGGCGGAACCGAATACGGTCGCGACCACCGTCGCCGAGACAGCCGCGCGGCCCACCGACCCACCGTCGGCACCACCCGCCGAGACAGTGCGGCCGACGACCCCCGAGACAACAACAACAACGCGGCCCACCACCCCGGGCGCGGTAGCGCGGCCAACCACCGAGACAACGGCGCGGCCCACCACCGCAGGCGCGTCGGCGTGGCCCGCTGTCTCGGAATCGGCCACCACCCTGCCGTCGCCCACGTTCGCCTGCTCGGAACAAGCGGCGGATGCCGCGCCCCGCACGGGCACGGCCCTGGCCGACCCGGCGGGCGGGCAGCGCGTGGCGGCCGGTGACGTCGGTACGGCGGACGCGGCCCACCCGGCACCGCGCGTCCGGAGTGCGGCGACGACGCGCCAGCCGACGCCACGTGCCCCGGGGCCACCGCGGGGGTGGGCGGCGGGTCCGCGCTACGACGCGGCGGTGATCGAACGTGAGCTCGAGATCTGGCACGACCTCCGCGCGTATCCGCCGGAGCCGGGGGCCGAGCTCATTGCCGCCGACGAGCGGTTCCACTCCCGGCTGCTCGCGGCGTCCGGCAATGCGGCGCTGGCCGACGCGCTGGCGACGGTGCACGCTCGGGTGCGGCCGATCCGGGCGCTCGACATCCCCACCCCGGAGCGGATCGCCACCATGACCGCCGAGCACATCGCCATCGCGGAGCATCTGCTCGCGGGCGAGCTCGATCAGGGGCTGTCGGTGCTGGTCACGCATATCACCGCCTCGCGCGATCACGTGCTGGCCCGTGCCGAACACGCGCTTCGACTGACGAAACTCGCCCGCGCACTGCGTGATTGAGCCAAAGGTTACCGGTTGGTAGGCGCTGGCTGGGACAGTTTGTTAGCGTGTGGCATGGTGTCGAGTCAGCCGCGTATCGCCCCCGGTCGCTTCCGAGAGCTGGGCCCCGTCAACTGGCTGGTCTGGCAGCTTCTCTCCCGCGCCGCGGGCACGGACGACGCGCACCTGTTCAGCACCCTCGGCCAGGCCAGGGGCCTGTTCCGCGGCTGGCTGCACTACTCCGGGCGACTCATGCCGGGCGGCTCCCTGCCCCGCTACGACACCGAACTGGTGATCCTGCGCGTCGCCCATCTGCGCGATTGCGAATACGAGACCGACCACCACATCCGGTTGGGCAAGCGCGCGGGGATCACCCAGGAAATCCTCGAACGCCTGCGCCGCGGCCCCGCCGCGGCGGGCTGGAGCGCCAAGGAGCGCGCGCTGCTCACCGCCGTCGACCAGCTTGTCACCACCCGCGACCTCGACGACGCCGCGTGGAAGTCGCTGGCGGAGCACTACTCCGAGCCCAAGCTCATCGAATTCGTACTACTCGTCAACCAGTACGAGGGCCTGGCGAGCACCATCACCGCGCTGCGCATCCAGCCCGATCACTGACGCGCACCCGCGGTCAGCGGCCGGTGAAGAAGGCGTCGGCCGCCTCGAACGTGGCTTCCGGGGCCTCGAGCTGCGGCCAGTGGCCGATCCGGTCCAGGGAGACGACATCCGGGTCGGGCACCACCTCCCGGTAGCGCGCGGCCATGTGCGCACCCGAATTGGGATCGAGCGGTCCATTGATGAACCGCAGCGGCACACTGGCTTTGGCCAGCGGCTCCACCCAGCGCTCGCGGTACCGCACCCGCTCCAGGGTGAAGCGGCCGACCTTGTGGTTCACCCAGCGACCGTGGTTGTACTCGACGATATCCAGGAAGTCGCGCATATCGGCCGCGCTGGGCTTGGTATCGGGACCGAACACCTCGCGCACGGCCAGCCGCAGCAGCGGCGGCGGCAGCAGCGGGCCGAGGACGTCGCCCGCTGGCGACGACAGCACCCGCTGCACCAGGCGGGGACGGTAGACCTCCGGGAAGAGGCCGCCATTGAGGAATGCCACCGCTCGAATCCGCGGCAGCGACGGATCGGTGATACGGCGGGCCAGCATCTCCTGCACCACGCTGACGCCCAGATCGTGCGCCAGGATCAGCGTCTCCTCGACCCCCTGCGCCCGCAGCAGCGCCTCGTGCATATCGGCGTGCTCGAGCACGCTGTAGTGATGCCGAAGCGGCTTGTCGGAGAAGCCCATTCCCAGCATGTCCGGCGCGAGCACGTCGTAACGCTCGGTGAGCCGGAACCAGATGCGGTGCCAGTCGAAGGAATTGAACGGATAGCCGTGGACCAGCAGCAGCGCCGGACCGCGGCCGGACCGCCGATAGAACACGCGGTATCCGGAGAACGGGAAGAACTTTCCCGCCGTGAGCCAGTGTTCGAGTTCCGCTCGCACGACCCCTCCAGTCCTGTCGCGCCCCGAGTAGCCATTGCACCGCATGCCGAACCGACCGGCAAGAGGATGTGAGAAGTCAGTCGCTTCGCGACTTTCCACGACGGATGGCGCGCGCGTGGGGCAACATGTCGGTGGCTCAGCGCGAGGGCTTCTCGATGAGGGCGGCCAACCCGTCCAGCACGCGCGCCAGTCCGAACGCGTACGCGTGCTCGGCGCTGTAGGCGGCATCGTGGGCCTGCCCCGCCGCGGCCCCCACCCGGGCCCCCAGTGGAAAGCGCTCGGCGTCGAAGACGCGCTCGAGCACCGGTGCGGCGCGCTCCCACCACTCGTGGTCGCTCATTCCGCTGTCGGCGGCGGCATTGCGGGTATCGATCGCGATGCGCGCCACCGAGTTCACGAAACCGAGCACGTAGGTCAGCGCGGAGTCCATCTCCAGATCGGTGAGGCCGAGACCGTCGAAGGCGCTCAACTCGTGCTCGTACTTGGCCGCCACCCCCGGACCGAGCGGCGGGCGGGTGGTCGGCACATAGGCCACCCAGGGGTGCGCGGCGAGCATCTCCCGGTTCTCCGCCGCGATGACGGAAACCCTTTCACGCCAAGGTTTCCCGGCGAGATCGCCGCGCGCCATGTGCAGGTAGACCGAATCGAGCATGAGGTCGAGCAGTTCCGCCTTGCCCGGCACATAGGTGTAGGTGGCCATCGGCGTGAGCCCCAGCCCGGCCGCGACCGAGCGCATGGTGAGCGCGCCCAGGCCCTCGGCATCGGCGATCTCGATGGCCGCCGCCACCACCGCGTCCACGGTCGTCCGCTGCTTCGGACCGCGCGCGGAGCCACCGCGACCGGGTTCGCGCCACAGCAGTTCGAGGGTGCGCGCCGGATCGCCCGCACTGCTCCGCTCTCCCATTCCGAGCACCACCTCCACCGGGGATCGTATCCCTGTGACTCACATCACGATGCGGGCGGGCGGGAATTCCAGTACAAAGTACAGTGTACTAAGTACAGCAATAAGCCGGCACGCCGAGGAGGACCCATGAAAATCACCGCTTCCGCCATCTCCCTGAATGTGCCGGACCCGCGGGCGTCGGCCCGCTTCCTGATCGACCACTTCGGCTTCGCCGAGGAGATGTCGGCCGAGGGATTCGTCTCGCTCAGCCGCCCCGACGCCGGATTCAACATCATCTACCTGCGCACCGGCCTGTCCACCTTCAAGCCGGAACGCGTCGCGGGCAGCGCCGGCCAGGGACTGCTGGTCGCCTTCGTCGTCGACGACATCGACACCGAATACGAGCGCGTGCGCGGCGCGGGCGTGGAGATCGTGACACCCATCGAAACCGAGGAATGGGGCGAACGCTACTTCCAGACACTCGACCCCAACGGCATCGTCATCCAACTCGTGCAGTGGGTCTGAACAAGACGAGAACCTGGTGTTCGTGATCACGGACGCGACCATCGCGATCGGTGACTTCAGCCAGCAGGTGCGCTACGGCGACCTGCTGGTGAAGTGCCGGGGCGAGTGGAAGTTCCAGACGATGGTGCAGGGCGGCTGGGCCTAGCCCAGCGCGGCGCGGAACACCTCGACGGCGGGCGTGGAGGCGCGGCCGAGCAGCTTGTGCAGATCGCCGCTGTCGACATCGAGGATGCCGGTGGCGATACCGGCATCGGCGTCGGCCAGCGCCTGGGCGTAACCCGCGGGCAGACCGGCCTTCTCGAGTGCCGCCGCGTAATCGTCTTGCGCCAGGTTCACATAGCGCACCGGTTTGCCCGCGGCCGCCGAGATGGCCTGCGCCAGTTCGGCGTAGGTGAGCCGCTCGTCGCCGCCCAGCTCGTACACCCGCCCGGCGTGACCGTCGGTGGTGAGCACCTGGGCGGCGGCCTCGGCGTAGTCGGCACGGGCGGCGCCGGCCACCCGGCCCTCGCCCGCCGCGCCGTGCAGCACACCGGATTCCACCGCGTGCGCCAGGCCGCCGGTGTAGTTCTCCCAGTACCAGCCATTGCGCAGCAGCACCGTCGGCACCGTCGCCTCGGCGAGGACGGCCTCGGTGCCGCGGTGCTCCTGCGCGAGGATCAGCTCGTTGCGCTCGGCATGCGGAATGCTGGTGTAGGCGAGCAGTTCCACCCCGGCGCGCTCGGCGGCGCGAATCACGTTGGTGTGCTGCTCCACTCGCTTGCCGAATTCGTTGCCTGAGACCAGCAGCACCCGGTCCACACCGGCCAGCGCCGCGTCCAGCGCGTCCGGATCGTCGTACGATGCCGCCCGCACCTGCGCACCGCGCTCGGCCAGATCGGCGACCTTGGCCGGATCGCGCACCACGGCGACGACCGGCTCCCCCTTCCGCAACAGCGCCTCGACGACGAGACGACCCAGCTGTCCGCTGGCTCCGGTGACGGCGACGGTCATGACTACCTCCAGGTTGACGGGAACGAACTACCGTTTCGAGCTGTACTAACTATTAGTTAGTACAGGCTATTCCCGCAATACCTGAAGGTTCGGCAGGATGAGTAACCTCGACCCCATGAGCACGCGGCAACCGGACCCGGACCCCATCCTGGAAGCCGACGTCTTCGCGCGAGACTGCGCCTCCCGCCCGGTCCTGCAGAACGTGGCCAGCCGCTGGGGCGTCCTCGCCCTCGTCGCGCTGCGCGCGGGTCCCTACCGCTTCAGCGCGCTACGCCGTCGCGTCGACGGCATCAGCGAGCGCATGCTCTCCCAGACCCTGCAAACCCTGGAACGCGACGGCATGATCCACCGCGAGGTCCAGCAGACCATCCCCCCGCACGTCGAGTACACCCTCACCGAACTCGGCGCGGCGGTGGCCGAGCAGCTCGCGGGCCTCATCCACATCCTCGAATCGAATATCGACACGATCACGGCCGCCCAGGCCGAGTACCACCGGGAGTGACGCGCGGCCGGTGCCGCTCACTGCCGCGCGGCGGCCTCCGCCGTGATCCGCTCGAACTGCTCCCCCATGCGCGCGGCGAGCGCCTGCGCCGCCGACAGCGGACGCACCATCACCATCAAGTCGTCGATCCGGCCCTCGTCGTCGACATGCAGGAAGTCGCACCCGGTGAGCCGCTTGCCGTCCACGGTCGCCTCGAACACCAACGCGTGATCGCGCCCGTTCGCATCCGCGATCTCGCGCACGTAGCGGAAGTCCTCGAACACCCGCAGCACCCCGCGCAGAATGGCCGCGGTGATCGCCTTGCCCGGATACGGCTTGAACGCCACCGGACTGGTGAACACCACATTGTCGGCCAACAGCGCCTCGATCGCGTCCACATCGCGAGCCTCGACGGCCGCCCGGAAGGGATGCATACCGACCACCTCTCATACTCAACTAGTTGCATATGAACGGTAGCGGTGTGCGGGCCGCCACGCCACGGATTGCCGAGACTCACCGACCCCGAACCGAAAACCCACGTAGCCACCTGGGTTCCGGCAACCCCCGGAACGCACACCATCCGCGTCACCCAGAACGCAGCCGCCAAGGACATCGTCCTGACAGTCGGCACCGGCATCAACGCGGGCAGCTCCTGCCTCGTCATCTAGCAGCCCGCCAGCGGACCACAACGTCGCGCCGATCAGCAATCGGCATCTGCACCCGGCGGTCGAGAACCCGAGACAACGCGAACCGAATGGCGATGCTCGTCGGGTGCAGCGTCGCGCTGTGGTCTTGTCAGGCGCGTGGCAGGTCGGAGAAGCGGATGTCGTGGGCGACGGCGGTGGCTCGGAGGCCGGCGGTGGTCGGCTCGATAGCGGTCAGCCGCGCGCCGAGCGGTAGCCGTTGCAGGGGGACGGTGAAGGCGAGGGAGTTGCGCAGGAGGGCGAGGGGGATCGTGGGGCCGCCCGCCGCGGGTTGGACCGAGACCGGGGTGACCTCGATGCCGTCCTCGGTCGGTACGACGGTGACGATGAGGGTCGCGGGGACCGGGATGCCCTCCACCGAGAACGTTCCGGTGACGCGCAGGCCGTCCGGGCCGTGGGAGATGGTCTCCACTCCCGACGGGGCGAAATCGCGCACGACGTCGTAGGGCACCAGGGCCGTGGCCGTCGCCGTGGCCGCGACCAGATTCGAGGTGCGGCGGCCGAGCAGGTCACGCAGCGGGGCGGAGACATCGGTCAGCGTCACATCCAGGTCGCGGACGCGGATGTCCTGGTCCTGCCAGTCGCCGACCTCGACATCGATCTCCCGGTATCGCCCGTCGACCGCCTGGGTCAGGAACGGGAAACCGCCGATCGCCACCCGCGGCCGCTGCGGAAGTTCGTACTCGCCGGCGATCGCACGCCCGATCTCGTTCTGCGTCAGCGTCACCGCGGCGCGGTCACCGGCGATCAGCGCGATCGCCAGCACGATGATCAGTATCAGCAATGCGCGCATACGCTCACCCGTCCGGTCATCCCACCATCATGCCCGGTCGAGCACACGAAAGCGGCCCGGTACCCGGCGGGTTCGCCGGGTACCGGGCCGTTGCTCGGCGATCAGAAGTTGATCATGTGCCCCGCGAGGCCGTGGATGGCCTCCTGGAGGGCCTCGCTCAGCGTCGGGTGGGTGTGCACGTTGCGGGCGAGTTCGTTGACCGTGAGGTCCCACTTCTGGGCCAGGGTCAGTTCCGGCAGCAGCTCCGAGACGTCGGGGCCGATGAGGTGGCCGCCGAGGAGTTCGCCGTACTTGGCGTCGGAGATGAGCTTGACGAAGCCCTGGGCGTCGCCGAGGCCGTGCGCCTTGCCGTTGGCGGTGAACGGGAAGGTGGCGACCTTGACGTCGTAACCCTCGTCCTTGGCCTGCTGCTCGGTCAGGCCGAAGGAGGCGACCTGGGGCTGGCAGAAGGTGGCGCGCGGCATCATGCGGTAGTCGCCCAGCGGCATGGTCTCGGCGCCGCCGATGGTCTCGGCCGCGACCACGCCCTGCGCCTCTGCGACGTGCGCGAGCTGGAGCTTGGCCGTGACATCACCGATGGCGTAGATGTGCGGCACATTGGTGCGCATGTACTCGTCGATGGCGATGGCGCCGCGGTCGGTCAGCTGCACGCCGGTGGTCTCCAGGCCGTAGCCCTCCACGCGCGGCGCGAAACCGACGGCCTGCAACACCTTGTCGACGGTGACGGTCTCGACATTGCCGGACTTGTTGTCCTTGATGGAGACGGTGACCTTGGAGCCGTCGTCGTCGATGGACTGCACCGACGCGCCGGTGGTGATGGTGATGCCGAGCTTCTTGTACGCCTTGGTGATCTCCTTGGAGACGTCGGCGTCCTCGTTCGGCAGCGCGCGGTCGAGGAATTCCACGATGCGCACGTCCACGCCGTAGTTCTTGAGGACGTAGCCGAATTCCATGCCGATCGCGCCCGCGCCGACGATGAGGATCGAGCCGGGCAGGTCGCGGGTGAGGATCTGCTCCTCGTAGGTGACCACGTTCTGCGACACCGAGGTGCCCGGCAGCAGCTTGGTGACGGTGCCGGTGGCGATGATGGCGTTGTCGAAGGTGATGTTCTCCGCGCCGCCCTTGGTGAGTGCGACCTGGAGAGAGTTCGGCCCGGTGAAGGTGCCCAGACCGTCGAACTCGTCGATCTTGTTCTTCTTCATCAGGAAGTGGACGCCCTTGACCCGGCCGTCCGCCACCTTGCGGCTGCGATCGAAGGCGGCGCCGAAATCGAACTTCGCCTCCCCGCTGATGCCGAAGGTCTTGGCCTCCTTGGTGAAGATATGGGCCAGTTCCGCGTTACGCAGCAGTGCCTTGGACGGGATGCAGCCCACGTTCAGGCACACGCCACCCCAGTATTTCTGCTCGACGATCGCTGTTCGCAGGCCGAGTTGAGCGGCGCGGATCGCGGCGACGTATCCGCCGGGACCAGCGCCGAGAACGACGACATCGTAGTGGGAAGTCACGGCTTCGAGCCTAACTCCGTTCCCCCGGGCGCACGCACCCGATCCCCCGCTACGGTGAGATCTCGCACACACCGCGCGCACGGCCGGGCGGCGCGGGCCGCCGACGGTGACCGCGCACATCACCCATCGGGCAGACTGGACGTGTGGTGCAGGAGGGACCGATGCACGATCCGGTCGACGCGACGACATCCAGCCATCTGCTCCGCCTGGTGCGTGACAGCGCGCTGCGCCTGGGTGCCGACCCCGCC
Organism: Nocardia sp. CC227C; assembly: GCF_030767025.1. Lineage (GTDB taxonomy): Bacteria > Actinomycetota > Actinomycetes > Mycobacteriales > Mycobacteriaceae > Nocardia. Next base: position 265,746 of record NZ_JASITE010000010.1, read on the forward strand.
CGGATAGCCGCCGTCCCCGGAACCGCCGACAGCGTGCTCGCCGGGGAGTTGAACCGGATACCGCTGGATTCGCTGTTGCGGCTGTGGTCGCTCATCGCCGAATCCGGGCCGGGGGCGGGACTCGCCGTCGCCGCGGCCGCACCGCTGGGCACCCTCACCACCTGGGACTATCTGGTCACGACCGGACCGACGCTGGCCGATTCGCTGCGTGCCGCGCAGCCGTACCACCGCCTGGTCACCGCGTCGGCCGAGGGCTTCGACCTAACCCACGACCGGGATCTCACCGTCGGCTACCGCACCACCGCGGCCGATCCAGAGGTCGCGGCCGTGGTCAACGAATATGTGCTCGCCTACTACCTGCGGCGAGCGCGAGAGGCCACCGGGCGACGGGTCGTCCCGACCCGCGTCACCTTCGGACATCCCGCACCGCCCGACCATTCGGCCCTGATCGACGCCTTCGGCACCGGCGCTATCGAATTCGACGCCCCGGCCGACAGCATCACCTTCCGGGCCGAGGACGCCGAGGCCCCGCTGTCCCGCGCCGACCCCATGCTGGGCGATCTGCTGCGCAGCCACGCCGACCTGGTGCTGGCCTCGGCCCGTGCGATTCCCGGACCGCTGGAGCGGTTCCGCACCGCCCTCACCGCGGCCATCTCCGCTGGCGATCCGACTCCGGCCGCGGTGGCCCGCCGCCTGGCCGTGAGCACCCGCACCCTGCAACGGCAACTGGCCGAGCAGCACACCACCTGGCGCGCGGAATACGACCGCGCCCGCTATGCGCAGGCCCGCGGCCTACTCGCGGAGAACCGCCTGTCCACGGCGGCCATCGCCACCCGCCTGGGCTTCACCGACGACCGCGCGCTGCGAAAAGCCATGCGGCGGTGGACGGGCGGCACCGCATCACAGCTGCGCTCCGAACTGGCGGAGTAGCCGGGGCGCACGTGTCGGGCGTGCCGGTGAACTACCGGACCGCTGCGCGACATCGGCCGAGCGCGTGACGACCGGCCACGGCACCACGGGAACGAGGGCCGCGCGGCCCGCGTTCGAGCGCACCCGCGTTCGAGCGCATCAGCGTGGCGCGCTCGGACCGGGTGCTGGCGTCGCAAGACCTGGGAGCGGGCGCGCACCGTTCGTAATGTCATCGGCACCGACCCGGGAGATACCCGACGAGGAGACGAAAAGGTCAGTGCGACATGACTGTTCAATCCAGCGACAGCGAAACCCCGGCAGCCGCCGACACCGGCGCCACACCCGCCACCACCCGCGAGATCCACCTGGCGTCCCGCCCCGACGGCGTGCCCACCGCCGCGAACTTCACCTTCGTGCAGCGTGAACTCCCACCCCTGGCCGAGGGGCAGCTCCTGGTGCGCAATACCTGGATGTCGGTCGATCCGTACATGCGGGGGCGGATGGACGACAAGCCCTCCTATATCGCACCGTTCGAAATCGGCGCGGCCCTGGAGGGTTCGGCCGTGGGTGAGGTGATCGCCTCCCGGGCGGAGGATTTCCCGGTCGGCACGGCCGTCACGCACTTCGCGGGCTGGCGGGAGCATGCGGTGCTGGACGCCGCCGCGGCCACCCCGATCGACCTGTCGATCGCCGCGCCGCACCACTATCTGGGTGCGCTCGGCACCACGGGGCTGACCGCGTACGCGGCCCTCACCGAGGTGGCTCCGGTTCGTCCCGGCGACACCGTGTTCATCTCCGCCGCCGCGGGCGCGGTGGGCAGCGTGGCCGGACAGCTCGCCCGCGAACTGGGCGCGGGCCGGGTGATCGGCTCGGCGGGCGGGCCTGCGAAAACCCGGCTGCTGCTGGCGGAATTCGGATTCGACGCGGCGATCGACTATCGGGCCGGAGATGTGGCCGGACAGCTCGCGGCGGCGGCTCCGGATGGCATCGACGTCTATCTCGACAGTGTGGGCGGCGAACACCTCCGGGTGGCGGTGGCGGCCATGCGGCCTCGTGGCCGGGTGGCGCTGGTCGGAGCCATCAGCGGCTACAACGGCGAGGCCGCGTCGTCCGGACCGGATCTGTATCTCGCCGCGACCAAGGAGGTCACCCTGCGCGGCATGCTGGTGAGCAGCTACTTCCCGATCTTCGGCGAATACATCGCCAAGGCCGCAGCCTGGCTCGCGGACGGCACCGTTCGCACCCGCGAAACGGTGTACGAGGGCTTGGATCAGGCTCCGGCCGCCTTCCTGGGTGTGCTGTCGGGGGCCAACACCGGCAAGATGCTCGTCCGGCTGTGAATGAACCGCGAGCCCGGATTCGCGGCGTTCCGGTGGATTCCGGCGGCGGACGCGCGTCACGGCCGGGCGGACCGAACGGCTCGGCCCTATCCGATATCGAGATCGGTGGGGCCGAGCACTTTTCGGAGTGCGGAGGTGAGCGCCGCGAGTTCGTGCGACTCCAGGCGCTGTCCCAGTCGGCGTTCGATGCCGCCGAGGTAGTGCGGTGCGGCGGCACGGAAGCGTTCGCGGCCCCGGTCGGTGATGGAGACGAAGGCGGATCGGCCGTCGTCCGGGTTGGTGTCCCGTCGGACCAGCCCGTGCGTTTCCAATTCGGTGACCAACCGGCTCACGCGGGTGCGGCTGAGCACCACCCGCTCGCCCAGATCACTCATGCGCAGGCGGTCGACGCCGTCCAGCTCGAGTAGGACGTCGTACCAGTTCAGCGGCAGCCCAACGGTTCTGCGCAGTTCCGCGTCGAGTTCTGGGACGAGGGTGGCGTGCACCCGCAGCAGCGCCGACCAGGCGGCCGCGGCCGGGCGGGGGGTGGGCGGTGAGTGGGGCACCGGCCCAGCGTACCGGGTTGCGTGCGTGCGCACACAAATAGTAGCGTGCACACGCACATAAAAATGTGCGTGAGAAGAATCGAGGTTGCCCCATGACCGCACTCATCACCCGCGAGGAACTCGAGAAGGAGATCGCCGCGGGCACCGTCACGGTGATCGACGCGCTGGGCGGCGAGTACTACGCCAAGGCGCACCTGCCGGGCGCCATCGCGCTCGTCGAGGCCGAGGTGGACACCGAAGCCGCGCGCCTGCTGCCGGATCGCGACGCCGCCATAGTGACCTACTGCTCCAATCCGGCCTGCCAGAACAGCCAGGCCGTCGCCGGCAAGCTGGAGGCGCTGGGCTACACCAATGTCCGCAAGTACCGCGAGGGCATCCAGGACTGGACGGAGGCGGGCCTGACCGTCGAATCCGGGCGCTGACGCGGACGCGGCCGGTGCGTCACCGTCAGGCGACGCACCGGCCGTCGGATAACCGCTGGGGCGCAGCGGTATCCGGTCAGCGGCTGAGCCGCTGGAACCGCCGCACCGCGAGCGGCAGGAAGATCGCGGTGAGCGCCAGCGGCCAGACCACCGCCATGAGCGCGGCGTGCTGCTCCACCCAGGAATCCCCGCCGCCCACCGGGGTGCCGAACAGCTCGCGGGTCGCCGCCGCCGTCGAGGAGATGGGATTCCACGCCGCGATCGTGCCGAGCCAGGACGGCATCAACTGCGGTGCGACGAAAATGCTCGAGATCATGGTGAGCGGGAAGACGACCGCGAACAATCCGCCCGCCGCCTCCGGATTCGGCACCATCAGCCCCAGCCACACGCCCACCCAGATGAGCGCGAAGCGCAGCCACAGCAGCAGCACGAATGCCGCCGCCACACTCAGGAGTCCGCCGGTGGGCCGCCAGCCGATGGCGAAGGCGGTCAGCATGAGGATGCCCAGTTCCACGCAGGCGACGAGCAGATCGGTGACACCGCGGCCGGAGACCACCGCCGAGGCGGACATGGGCATGGACCGGAACCGGTCGATCACCCCCTTGGTGGCGTCGTACACCACGACCGTCGCGGTATTCACGAAGCTGAAGGCCATGGTCATGGTGAACATGCCCGGCATGAGGAAGCTGCGGTAGTCACCACCGCCCGGCACCACCATGGCGCTGCCGAACACATAGCCGTACAACAGCACCGAGACGATCGGAAACCCCAACTGCCAAGCGATATTCACCGGCTGGCGCTGATAGTGGGTCAGCCCGCGCCGCACGATGTTCCAGCAGTCGGCCACCGCCCAGTAGGCGCGGGAACGGTTCGCGGGGGTCAGATCGACGGCGCTCATCAGGCGGCCTCCTCGGTAGCGGTGCGGTGACCGGTGAGATGCAGGAAGACATCGTCGAGGCTGGGACGGCGCAGGCCGATGTCCTCGACGGCGATGCCCTCGTCCTGCAGGGTGCGCGCCACCTCGGTGAGCGCCATGACCCGGTCGGCCACCGGCGCGTGCACGCGCCGCTCGACCTCCACGATCTCCGGTTCGGTATCGCTCACGCGGGCAACGATCTTCGCCACGACGGGCAGATCGGCGACCTCCAGGGCCACCACCTCGATGAGGTCGCCGCCCACGATGTTCTTCAATCCGTCGGGGGTGTCGTCGGCGATGGCGCGTCCCTGATCGATGACGGTGATGTGGGAGGCGAGGCGATCCGCCTCCTCCAGATACTGCGTGGTGAGCAGGACCGTGGTGCCGTCGGCGACCAGGGCGCGCACCGATTCCCACACCTCGTTGCGGCTGCGCGGGTCCAGGCCGGTGGTCGGCTCGTCGAGGAAGAGCACCTCCGGCGCGAGAATCATGGATGCCGCCAGGTCCAGGCGGCGGCGCATGCCGCCGCTGTACTTGCCGACGCCGCGGTCGGCGGCGTCGGTGAGGTCGAAGCGCTCCAGCAGTTCCCGCGCCCGCAATCGCGCCCGCCGACCGCCCAGATGGAACAGCCGCCCGAACATCTCGAGGTTCTGCTGCCCGGTGAGCACCTCGTCCACGGCGGCGTACTGGCCGGTGAGCCCGATGCGCGCCCGCACCTCCCCGGGCTGGCGGGCCACATCGAATCCGGCCACCCGCGCCTGCCCGCCGTCCAGCCGCAGCAGGGTGGACAGAATGCGCACGGCCGTGGTCTTGCCCGCGCCGTTCGGTCCGAGCAGGCCGTGCACCGTGCCCGCGCGAACCGTCAGATCGAATCCGTCGAGTGCGTTCTTCTCCCCATATCTCTTGGTCAGCCCCTCGGCCAGTACCGCATAGTCGGCCACCGTCGTCCTCCGCTATCGCTCGCGATTAAACCGGGTACATCGTACCCCATTTCGAGTACAACGTACCCAGTTTTTTCTCCGGCCGCTACGCTCGAGACTATGAGCAGCACCGAGACCAGTGGCAGCGGTGATCTCGCACGGACTCTCGAGCTCCTGTGGAACACCGGCCCACGCCCCAGCCGCGGCCCCAAGCCAGGACTGTCCCTGGACCGCATCGTCGAGGCCGCCATCCACGTCGCCGACACCGAGGGCCTGGACGCCGTCACCATGCGCCGGGTGGCCACCGAACTGGGCACCGGCACCATGACGCTCTACCGCTATCTGCCCGGCAAGGCCGAGCTGCTCGATCTCATGCTCGACCGCGTACAGGACCCCGAACTGGACGGACTGCCCGAACCGGAGGCGGGCTGGCGCGCGGCGCTGGAAGCCGTGGCCTACTCGACACTCGCCACGTACCAACGACATCCGTGGCTGATCCAGGTCAACCAGAGCCGACCGGTCATGGGCCCGAGCGCCGTGGAGGGCATGGAGCGCATCCTCGCCCGCATCAAACCCATGGGACTGTCCGACCGCGAACTCATCTCCACGGTGCTGCTGATCGACAACTACGTGGTCGGAGCCGCCCGCACCCAGCTGTACGCGCTGGAGGCCGAACGCCGCACCGGCATGACCGACCTCGAATTCTGGCAGGCACAGGGGCCGGCGCTGAACCAGGCCATGGCGACCGGGCGCTATCCGATCCTGGCGGGAATGGGTGAGAACACCTTCGACCCGAACTACGACCACTTCGACTGGGGGTTGCAGCGGGTGCTCGACGGACTGGAGCGAGCGGTCGTGAGCGACTGACAGGGCAGGCCGCGGCACGGTCCGTGCGACGCCCGCGTCAGTCGCGCCACACCTGTCGCGCCACCCGGGCGAAGTTGCCCCGGAATACCGCCGCGATCTCGGACTCCGCGAAGCCGCGGTCCGCCAACTCCTCGTGCAGCCCGCGAACCTCACTGTGCCCCAACAGATCCTCCGGCGGCGTCCACTGCAACGGGCCCCAGCGCGTGTAGTCCTCGGAGAAGCTCTCCGGATTCGCGGCGATCTCGGCATTGAACTGGGCACCGTCGAAGGAGAAGTCGGAGCCGACGCCGATGTGCTCGACGCCGACCAACTCCGCACCGTAGACGACGTGGTCGGCCATGGCCGCCACCCGCGCGGCGCGGTCCTCGGCCTTGTTACGCCCCAGGAAGATTCCGACCCCGTTGATGCCGATGACACCGCCGGTCTCCGCGCACGCGCGCGCCTGATCGTCGGTGATGTTGCGCGGATGCGCCCACAGCGCCGCGAAGTTCGAGTGGCTGTAGATCATCGGAACGCTCGTGGTCGCGGCGATGTCCAGCCCCGTGCGTGCCGAACAGTGTGAGCCGTCGGCGAATACGCCCACCTCGTTGAGCGTGCGCACCAGATCGCGCCCGTATGCCGTGAGCCCGGTGTCCTCGGTATCGAGGCACCCGCAGCCCGCCGCATTGGCGTGGTTGTAGGTCGGCAGCAGGGAACGGACCCCCAGGTCGTGGAAGACCGCGACATTGTCGAGATCGCCGCCGAGCGGCCCGGAATCCTCCAGATCGAAGGCCAGCGCGATCACCCCGTCCGCCTGGGTGTCGGCGAACGACTCCACCAGCCGGAACCACGGCTCGGCCGCGGCATCGCGGCGGAACTGCCGCACCAGCGCCAGCGCGTCGGCCGTGGCATGCGGCGCATAGCCGACATTGACCGACAGGTAACTGCCGACCGGGTACCGCCTCAGCGCGAGGATGTCGGCGCTGGGCAGCAGCGGCAGGCAGCAGTGCTGTTCCCACAGTGCGGGTCGCATCCACACCTCCTCAGCGGTATCGGCATCCGTCCGGCAATCGTACTGAGCAGGGTTCCCGGTCACACCGACGCGCCCTCGGCAACAATGGGGCCATGAGCGGTGTTGACGAGAGCGTGACGGATCCTTACCTGTGGCTCGAAGAGGTCACCAGCGATCGCGCATTGGACTGGGCGCGGGAACACAACGACGTGGTGGTCGAGAAATTCGCCTCGTCGGACCGCTTCACCGACCTGGAGTCGCGCATCCTCGCCATGCTCGACACCGACACCCGCATCGCCTATCCAGGACGGCGCGGGCGCTGGCTGTACAACTTCTGGCGCGATGCCGAACACCCCAAGGGCCTGTGGCGGCGCACCACCTTCGCCGAATACGCCACCGAGGAACCCGACTGGGAGGTGCTGATCGATCTCGACGCCCTGGCCGCAGCCGAGGACGAGAACTGGGTGTGGGGCGGCGCGGCCGTGCTGCGCCCGGAGCAGCAGCGGGCGCTGATCAGCCTGTCGCGCGGCGGCGCGGACGCCAAGGTGGTCCGCGAATTCGCGATCGAGACAAAAGATTTCATCGCGCCCGAGGACGGCGGCTTCTACCTGCCGGAGGCCAAGTCCGAGATCCGCTGGATCGATATCGACACCGTGTACGTGGGCACCGACTTCGGACCCGGCTCGCTCACCGACTCCGGCTATCCGCGCATCGCCAAGCGCTGGCGACGGGGCACGCCGCTGGCGGCGGCGGACACCGTCTTCGAGGGCGAGCCCGGCGATGTGGCGGTATCCGCCGGATACGACCGGACCCCGGGCTACGAACGGCATTTCGTCGGCCGAGCCACCGACTTCTTCAATGAGGAGGTGTACCTGCTCACCGGCGGCGATACGCTGCGGCGGCTCGAGCTGCCCACCGACGCCTCGGAATCCTGGTACCGGGACTGGCTGCTGGTCCGGCTCAAGTCGCCGTGGGAGGTCGGCGGCCGCGAATATCCGGCGGGTGCGCTGCTTGCCACCGATTTCGAGGAATTCCTCGGCGGTGCACGAGATTTCGAGGTGATCTTCGAACCCGACGCGCACACCGCCCTGCACGGCTACGGCTGGACCGAGAACCATCTGCTGCTCATCACGCTCGAGGACGTGCAGACCAGGCTCTACGTCGTCACGCCCGGCGCGGACGGCTGGGTGCGCGAACCGCTCGCCGACGCCCCGCGCATGGCCACCACCAGCGTCATGAATCTGGACCCGCTCGAGGGCGGTGACGAATTCATGCTCACCACGAGCGGCTTCACCACGCCCACCACCCTGCTCTCCGGCTCCGTGGGCGGTCCGACCGCACTGCTCAAGAAGGAGCCCGAGTTCTTCGACGCCGCGGGTGTGGAGACCGAGCAGTACTTCGCGCGCTCCGACGACGGCACCATGATCCCGTATTTCGTCATCCGCCACCGGGATCGGGTCGGGCGGCCCGGCCCGACCATCATGTCCGGGTACGGCGGATTCGAGGTCTCGCGCACGCCCGCCTACAGCGGAGCGTCCGGCATGGGCTGGCTGGAGCGCGGCGGCACCTGGGTGATGACCAATATCCGCGGCGGCGGCGAGTACGGACCGCAGTGGCACACGGCGGTGCAGAAGGCCAACCGGCACAAGGTGTACGAGGACTTCTCGTCGGTGGCCAAGGACCTGGTCGCCCGCGGCATCACCACCCACGACCGGTTGGGCGCGGTGGGCGGCAGCAACGGCGGCCTGCTCATGGGCGTCATGCTCACCCGGTACCCAGAACTGTTCGGGGCCATCGTCTGCCAGGTGCCGCTGCTGGATATGCGGCGCTATCACCTGCTGCTGGCAGGCGCGTCCTGGATCGCGGAGTACGGCGACCCGGACAAGCCGGAGGAGTGGAAGTACATCAGCGAATACTCGCCGTACCAGAACACCCGGGCGGACGCGGCCTACCCGCCGATCCTGCTCACCACGTCCACGCGCGACGACCGGGTGCATCCGGGGCATGCGCGAAAAATGGCGGCGCTCTTGGAATCCCAGGGTCACCCCGTGTGGTACCACGAGAATATCGAGGGCGGGCACGGCGGCGCGGCCGACAACAAGCAGTCGGCGTTCCAGGCCGCGCTCATCTTCGAATTCTTCACCCAGCGGCTCATGGGAAACTGATCAGCGGTCGCGCAACCATTTCTCGATGTAGTCGACGGTGCCGCGCGAATCCGGAATCCAGCCGTTGTGCCCCAACGATTCCGGATTGTGCCACCGGGTGATGTCGGCGCCGGGCAGCTTCTCCAGCAGGTGTGCGGCCGAACCTCGCGGGGTGAGGTCGTCACCGGTCATGGTGATGGACAGCACCGGCAGTTTCAGCCGCGCGATGCGTTCCTCGTAATCGATGTCCGCACCGGCGGGTTCGAATCTGCCGGTGCGGGCCAATCGCGCCCAGTCGGAGATGAGCACCTTCGACTGGCGGCCGAAGCCGCCCGCGGTGATCCGGTCCCCCGGCCAGAAACCGGCGAGATTCGCGGTCAGCGAGACCGCGGCGCTGCCGAGCAGCAGTCCGGTGGATGCCAGACCGCCGTAACCGCGGTGGTAGGGAGTGCCCGAGGCGATGAGAATCAACCCGCCCAGCCGGCCTCGGATCCGCGACGCGTACAGCACGCCCAACTGCCCACCGAGGCTGTGCCCCAGCAGAAATGGCGTCGAGTCCGGGAACCGCTCCCGCACCACCTCGAACATGGCCGGAAAATCCACGGATACGAGTTCCTGATATCCGTAGGCACTCGACGGACTCGGCTTCGGGCGGCTGTCGCCGTTGCCGCGCAATTCCAGAATGGCGGCATCGAATCCCCGGCTCGCCACATCCTTCGCGAAGAACTCGTAGTAGGCGGCCGGCACCCCGAGCCCCGGCACGATCACCACCACCGGGCGCGGGGTGTCCGGCGTGATCGCATGCCGGTGCGCACCGTGCGCGGGCACCAATCGGACCGGCACGGTGGTCCCGTCCGGCATCTGGATCGGCACAGTCTCCATACGCGCACGCTACCGCTCCACCGCGGATTCGTGTCCACGACGCCGCGCGGCTCCACGCCCGCCGGGCAGCGCACATCCCGGATGCCGGGGTGGTCTTCACGGTGGCGGGCGTGGGTGAGTGTCAGGCGCTGACCGCGCCCATGATGATGCGGCGCAGCACGCGGATGACGTCGTCCAGCGGCTGGCGGGGGTCGGAGCCGCTCCAGGCGTCCACCACGTAGTTCACGGCGCCGATAATGGCCAGCACGCGCATTTCGTAATCGCCGGGCGGGATTTCGCCGTGCATGGCGGCATCCTCGGCGGCGCTGGCGAGTAGCGCTCCCCAGGCGCGGCGCAATTCCAGTCGGAACTTCTCGACCTTGGGGCCCGCGCCGACCACCTCGACCAGCGAGACCCGCGCCTTGCGGGGATCTCGGCCGATCGACTCGATGTAGGCGCGTACGGCGGCGTCGATGATCTCGATCGCGCTGGCGTCCGCATGCTCGGCGATGGTGGCCGCCACGGCTTCCCGCGATTCCCGGTCGATCTGTTCGTAGAGTTCGAGCAGCAGCGATTCGCGCCCCGTGAACTCCTCGTAGAACTGCCGAGAGGAGAGCCCGGCGTCCTTGCAGATGGCACCGACGGAGCTGTTGGCGTACCCGTCCCGCGCGAATACCGTCAGCCCGGACTCCAGAAAACGCGCACGTCGCTGCCGCTGCCGGTCTTCTACGGGCTGCCCGGCGTACATTCTTCCCGCGTTCGTTTCCTGAGACATTGCGCCAGACAATACCGAAGGGGCCGATCCCCTCGTCATGGATCGGCCCCTTCGTTTGCACCTTCGGCATACCGCGCGATTGCCGAAAGTTGGCTCAGCGCACCGGAGCATTGCGACCAGCCCAACGGCAGTCGGGAATTGGCAGGGGAACTGCCGGGGTTCGTCGGCCGAGCCCGGGGGGAGGCCCGGCCGCCGTGTCGCTGTGGCCCGGTGATCACTGATCATTTGCCGTTCCACACGATACCGAGCGGCCGCTCCGAGCGGAATACTTTTGTCTGATTTTTCTAGAATTTATTTGGGCGCGATGGTCGCGCACCACGGCGGAGCAGGGACGACCGCCAGTGCCGGGCAGCGCACCGCCCGGAAAACAGGAAGGGCCCGGTCCATCTCGTCATGGACCGAGCCCCCCACCGCATCGTGCACTTCCGCGTGAGCATCGGAAGCTGGCGATCATCCGGCTACTTCGCCGAACCGCCCGCCGACCCGGAGGCCAACAGCTCGAGGATGGTCCGCACGCGGATGTCCGAGATGATGTCGGTCATGGGGGAACTCCGATTCGATGACTGTGCCGGCGTCTGTCACTGGCTGTTTGCCATCGGGACAATACCGAGCGTCCAACAGGTGCAGCAGCGTTTTGAAGGATCTTTCTAGGACTATTTCATGGATAGGACAGGGGGCCGCGAACAGCCGTTTCGCCATGTTTGCCGCAGCACCCCCGACGACCCTTCCAGCCATGTGAAACACTCGTGTCCGGCCCGTGGGCGCGGTCGCTCGGCAGCCGAGCGGAGTGAGCGGTCCGCCAGCACGTCCAGGACGCGACCGGGACGTTCCGGACCGGGACCAGGACATCCGCTCGGAATTTGCCGGTGCGCACCCGAACTCCCCGTCGTGCCCACCACCCGGTGACGCGCCCGCGGCGGCGGCCCCGCACCCGGTTCGGGTGCGGGACCGCGCATTTCGACTCACTCCAGCTCACGCGGGCGCGTAACCCACCGGCCGCGAAGTGAATTCACCACGCCCCCGGGTGCGGCTGCGCAAACGAGTCGCGTAACCGAACAACTCGGCCAGGGGCACCGTCGCCGTCACCACCACGACTCCGGTGCGGGTCGCCGACCCCCCGACCCTGCCGCGGCGGGCCGCCAGGTCACCGAGCACCGCGCCGACGAACTCCTCCGGAACCGTGACGGTCACCTCGGCGATCGGCTCCAGCAGCCGCATCACGCTGGCGCGCAGCGCTTCTCGGACCCCGAGTCGCGCGGCCGCTCGGAAGGCAAGCTCCGAGGAGTCCTTGACGTGGGTCATGCCGTCGGTCAGCGTGATGCGCACACCCGTCACCGGGTGAGCGCCGAGCGGACCGGCCGCCAGCGCATCCCGGCAGCCTGCCGCCACCGCACGCACGAACTCGGCCGGGACGCGGCCGCCCACCACCGTGGAGCGGAACTCCATCCCCTCGGCACCCGGATCCGCGGCGTCCAGCGGCTCCACATCGAAGACGATATGCGCCCACTGTCCGCTGCCGCCGTCCTGCTTGACGTGCCGGTAGCTCATTCCCGACACCCCGCGCAGCACCGTCTCCCGGTAAGCCACCTGCGGACGGCCCACGCGGACCCCGATACCGCGGTCACGGCGGATCTTCTCCACCGCGACCTCCAGGTGCAGTTCGCCGAGCCCGGACAGCAGCGTCTGCCCGGTCTCCGCGTCCGTGCGCACGACCAGCGAGGAATCCTCGTCGACCAGCCGCGCCAGGGCCAGCCGCAGTCGCTCGGCATCCGCGTTCACCCGCGGTTCGACCGCCACCGAGACCACCGGATCGGCCACCGTCGGCGGTTCCAGCAGCACCGGCGCGTGCGGGGCCGCGAGGGTCGCGCCCACCGCGGCCTTCGGTCCGACGAGGGCCACGATGTCACCGGCCATCGCGGCGTCCACCTCCACGTGGCGGTCGGCCTGCACCCGCAGCACCCGCGCCACCCGCTCCCGGCGACCGGTTCCGACGTCCGACACCGTGTCCCCCTTGCGCAGAACGCCCGCGTACACGCGGACGAAGGTGAGGCGTCCGGTCGCGGTCGCCTGCACCTTGAACACCAGGGCGGCAAGCGGTTCCGTCGGATCGGCGACCGGACCGGTGCCGGCCGACGGCGCGCGATCCAGCGGCGCGGGCAGATACGCGACGATCGCGTCGAGCAGCGGTTCGATGCCGCGATCGCGATAGGCGGCACCGCACAGCACCGCCACGATCTCACCGCCGAGCGTCAGTTCACGCAAGGCCGCGGACATCGTCGCCGCCGACAGTTCCGACCGGTCGACGAACTCGTCCAGGGCGGCCGCATGCCGCTCCGCGACGGCCTCCTCCAGGGCACGTCGACGACGCCGCGCCACCTCGGCGAGCGCGTCGGGAATCGGCTGCTCCGAGAGCCCGTCCGCGTTCCAGACGAGTGCGCGCATGCGCACCAGGTCCACCACACCGGTGAAGTCCGACTCGCTGCCGATCGGCAGCTGCACGGCCAGCGGAACCGGGTGCAGGCGCTCCCGGATGGCCGCCACCGCCGCGTCGAAATCGGCTCCGGTGCGATCCATCTTGTTCACGAACGCGATACGCGGCACGGCGTACCGGTCGGCGCGACGCCACACCGATTCGCTCTGCGGCTCCACCCCGGCGACGGCGTCGAATACCGCGACGGCACCGTCCAGCACCCGCAGGGACCGCTCCACCTCATCGGAGAAGTCCACGTGGCCGGGGGTGTCGATCACGGTCAGGCGGTGACCGTTCCACTCGCAGCTCACCGCGGCGGCGAAGATGGTGATGCCGCGATCGCGTTCCTGCGAATCGAAATCGGTGACGGTGGTGCCCTCGTGCACCTCACCGCGCTTGTGCGTGGCGCCGGTGAGGAAGAGCATCCGCTCGGTGACGGTGGTCTTGCCCGCATCCACGTGGGCGAGAATGCCGAGATTGCGGACACGGGCGGATTGGGAGCGGGAAACAGTGGTACGCACGGAAATTCGGTCCTTCGTGCTGAGCAGGGTCACTACAGCGCGATTCCCGGACGGGGGCGGTGCCGACACGGTGTGCGTCGGGACGGCGCGACTCGACCTCGACGAGGTCGGTGCGTGTGAAGGGTCCGGGTGACTCAGTACCGGCCGCGCAGCCGGTACCGGACCAGCGAAGACACCAGGATCACCTCGAACCGCGGACGAGCGGCGACTGTGTGCTGACCACGCATCACCGGCTCCCTCCTGGTTCGACGTGCCGTGTGGCACGAGACGCACTGCGAGAGTACGCACCAGCCCGGTCGGAGGAAACCGAATTTCCGGGCGCGGTTCTTCTGCCGGGGGTGCAGCGGGAGGGTGGTGAA
>NZ_JASITE010000011.1 GCF_030767025.1 Nocardia sp. CC227C
AGGGCTCCAACGGCACCCTCATGGTGGCGGTGGACCTCACCGACGTGCCGCAGGACCAGCGCGAGGCCGCGGTCACCGACCTGCGGGAGCGGCTGGCGGGCTACGAGGGCATGGACTACCTGACCGCCACCATGCCGAGCGAGAACGGCAACGCGGCGCTGTTCACCGGCGTCCCCGACGCCGGACCGAACGACCAGACCACCAAGGACCTGGTCGAGCACGCCCGCGACGCCGAGTCCGAGTTCAAGGACAAGTACGGCATGGAGTACGGCATCACCGGCACCACCGCCATCTACGCGGATGTGTCGGCGGCACTGCTGAAGGCGGTCGTGCCGTACCTGTCGCTGGTGGCCGGGGCCGCGTTCCTGCTGCTGGTACTGGTGTTCCGGTCCATCCTGGTGCCGCTGACCGCCGCGCTCGGCTTCCTGCTGTCCATGGCGGCCACCTTCGGCGCGACCGTGCTGATCTTCCAGGAGGGCGCGTTCGGGCTGTTCGAGGGCCATCCGCTGGTCAGCTTCCTGCCGATCATGCTGATCGGCCTGGTATTCGGCCTGGCCATGGACTACCAGGTATTCCTGGTGACCCGCATGCGCGAGGAGTACGTGCACGGCAAGTCCTCCAGGAACGCCATGATCAGCGGCTACCACCACGGCGCCCGCGTCGTGACCTCGGCGGCGGTCATCATGATCTCCGTCTTCGGCGCGTTCATGCTCCAGGAGAACGTGGTGGCCAAGTCCATGGGCTTCGCCCTGGCGGCGGGCGTCTTCTTCGACGCCTTCATCGTCCGCATGATCGTGATCCCGGCGCTGCTGGTCCTCATGGGCCCCTACGCCTGGTGGATACCGAAGTGGCTGGACCGCATCCTCCCCGATATCGACGTGGAGGGCGCGAAGCTCACCGCCATGCGGGAGAACAAGTCGCGGAACGACGCGGTCGCGCTGGAGAAGGACCCGGCGGGCGTCTGACGCCGCTCATCGACGAGACTCGCCCCTCATCCATCGGATGGGGGGCGAGTTGTTTTCGGGGACACCGCATTCGGTCATCCGCGGTCGGCGGCGGCCAGCGTCCACGCCCGATGACATTCCAGGGCCGCGAGGATCGCGAACAACGCGGACAGCCCGGCCGCGGTCAGGCGCAGGTACTGACCTAGCTGGAATTCCGTTGCCGCCACCGACAGCAGGAACTGGCCGCTGACCAGGGCTACCAGCGAGGCGGCGAGCCACTTGCGGGCGAGCCGATAGCGCACCGAGACCGCGGCGGCGATGAGCGCGGGTCCGCTGGGCGCGCTCGGTGCGCGCGACCGATCGCAATTGGTCGTGCTCTGCTCGCGAAGGAACCGTCCACACTCGCGGCGGTCACCCTCGAGGACAATGCCGCCGCCGTGCGGACCGTGGTCGAGCGGGTGCGCGAGCACGGGCCGGTCGTACTGGTCGGCGCCAGCCTCGGCGGCACCAGCGTGAGCGTGGTCGCCAACCAGGTACCGGATCTGCTCGACCGGATCGTGTACATCTCCGCATGGGCCTGCACCAGCTTGCGCAACCCCATCGAGTACATGTCCGAGCCCGAGTTCGCCGGGAGCCTGCTGCCCGAGCTCGGCGACCTGAACATCGGCGACGTGCAGGAACTCGGAGTGGGGCGAGCGAACTACCGGGGCGCGGGCCGGGACCAGCTCCGGCGCCTGCACGCCGCCCTGATGGCGGACCGCAGCGAGCAGGAATTCCTCGCCTTCCTCAACGCCCTGCAACCCGACGAGTCCCTGGCCGCGATGACCGGCGACACCCGGCAACCGGTTCGAGGTCGACACCCTCGACACCAGCCACGCCGGATTCGCGTACCACCCGGAGACGGTGGCGCGGCTGCTCATCCGCTGACAGCAAAAAGCCCCTCACCTGCGCGAGCAGGTGAGGGGCGGAAGCGGTGGCGGAGGGATTTGAACCCTCGGAGGGGGGTTACCCCTCACACGCTTTCGAGGCGTGCTCCTTAGGCCGCTCGGACACGCCACCGCTGGTGACTTTACCGGACGACCCCGCGGAAACCGAAATCGCCTACTCAGGGGCGCTGGGCGTGGAAGAAGGTGTCCAGTAGTGCGGCGCAATCGGATTCGAGGACGCCGCCGCGGACCTCGGGACGATGATTGAGACGTCGGTCACGTACGACGTCCCACAGCGAGCCGACCGCACCGGTTTTGGGTTCCCAGGCACCGAAGACCAGGCGGCCGATGCGGGCGAGGGTGAGCGCGCCCGCGCACATGGTGCAGGGCTCCAGGGTCACCGCGAGGGTGCAGCCTTCCAGCCGCCAGCCGTCGCCGTGCACGGCGGCGGCCCGGCGCAGGGCCAGCACCTCGGCATGCGCGGTGGGGTCGCCGAGGGCCTCGCGGGCATTGGCGGCGCGCGCCAGCTCACGACCCGAGGCGTCGAAGACCACCGCACCCACCGGAACGTCACGCGGATCGGCCGCCGCCGCGGCCGCGATCGCCGCGCGGATGAGCGACTCGTCGGCCCGCCCGGCGGCACCGCGAGATCCGGCCGCGCTCATTTCAGCGGGGCAGCTTGTCCAGGACCGCCGAGAACTCGCCCGCGAAACCGAGGCGCTGGGCGATCATGCCGAGCTGCTCGTCGGGGTAGAGGTCGGTTTCGGCGAGGATGACGCTCAGCACCGGTTCCGGCAGTCCGAGGTCGGCCAGGACACCGAGGTCGCCCTCCTCCCACGGCTCGATATCGTCGAGTTCGTCCGGATCGATATCCGGGATCTCGACATTCAGCGCCTCCAACACCTCGGCGGCGATGTCGTAGTCGATGGCGGCGGTGGCGTCCGACAGCAGCAGGCGGCTGCCGGTCGGTGCTGGACGCAGGACGATGAAGAATTCGTCGTCTACGTCGAGCAGGCCGAATACCGCGCCGGAACTGCGCAACTCGCGCAATTCTCGCTCGGCCTCGGCCAGACTGGAGAGCGCCGCCTGAGTCAACGGCGTGACCTTCCAGGTGGCCTCTTCGCGGACAACCGCCACTGCGAACCCTTCCACGTCGTCGTATTCGTCCGACGTCGCCCTATTCGTGCTCGAGCGCTGTGCTGCCATGGGCGCAACGGTAGTCCGCTTCGGGGGAAATGTTGAAGTCGTATGCGAATCTGGTGCCATGACGGGCGATCGGAAACCAGCTGTCTGTGTCCTCGGGACGGGATTGATCGGCGGTTCGGTGCTGCGTGCCGCCGTCGCCGCGGGGTACGA
Source organism: Nocardia sp. CC227C (assembly GCF_030767025.1). Lineage (GTDB taxonomy): Bacteria > Actinomycetota > Actinomycetes > Mycobacteriales > Mycobacteriaceae > Nocardia. The sequence goes on from NZ_JASITE010000011.1 coordinate 3,227, forward strand.
AGCGTGGGGATTCAACCGGTCGGAGCCGGGTGTGCGAGCCGCGCGCGCCGACGGCTTCGACGTGAGCGCCGACATCGGGGCCGTACTGGGCCGGGCCGCGGACCGCGACGCGCTGATCGTGATCGGCGTGCCGCAGCCCGCCCTCGACACCGTGCTCTCGGACGTGCGCAGCTTCGCGCCCGCGTGTCCGCTCACCGATGTGACCAGTGTGAAGAAGCCCGTGCTCGACGCCGTGCACCGGCACGAACTGGGCGCACGCTTCGTCGGCGGGCACCCCATGGCCGGGACCAGTGAATCCGGCTGGGCCGCATCCTCTCCCGACCTGTTCAAGGGGGCGGCCTGGGCGATCAGCGTCGATCCGGGCGTGCACGCCGACCCATGGACCCGGGTGGCGCGGCTGGCCCTGGACTGCGGGTCCGTGGTCGTGCCGGTGCTCTCGGCCGAACACGACAGCGCCGTCGCCCGCATCTCGCACTTGCCGCACGTGCTGGCCGAAGCCCTCGCCATCCAGGGCGCGGGCGGCGGCGCGCTGGCGCTCGGGCTGGCCGCCGGTTCTTTCCGCGACGGCACCCGGGTGGCCGCCACCGCGCCCGCACTGGTCCGCGCCATCTGCGAGCCCAATGCCGACGCGCTGCTCGAGGTGCTCGACGACACCCTGCGGGTGCTCACCGCCGCCCGGGACAGCCTGCGCGACACCGACTCCCTCGCCCAGCTCACCGAGGCCGGACACGATGCGCGCAACGACTACGACACCTTCCGGCGGTGGGCGATCGAGGGCATCCGCCCCGGCGACCACGACTGGCTGGCGAAGCTGGCCGAGGCCGGACGCCGCGGCGGCGTCATCGAACACCTCGCCTAGATCCGCTCGGCCAGCCCCGGATAGTCGAGCAGGAAACCGTCGGCGTCGACGGTGACCGTGGCGCTGGAGACCGGTGACAGCACGTGGATGCCGTCCGGACCCGAGCTGTATGTGACGCTCGCCTCCTGCACCAGCAGGTCCGGCAGGCGTACGTAGACCACCGGAACCTGAATGTCCTCGGAGGTGTGCGCCAGGCCGTAGCGGCGAATCGGCAGCGTATTGAAGAACGGGCTCAGCACCATGTCGACATCGAGCGCGCCGCCGAAGGTGGAGCGCACGTGCGTGGCGCCCGCGTCGATGAGCCAGTAGTTCTCCTCGTCGCGGGCGATGGAGGCGTGCCGCTCCCCCGCCGCGACGGTGCTGCGCAGGGACAGGCGCTTGGTCACCCCGTTCTCGTCGGTGACCAGGTCGTAGGAGGCGCTGAACGCCTCGCTCTCCGCGGTCGCACCGGCGATGATGCGGCCCGCCGCGCGAATCCGGTTGCCGTTCAGCACCACCCGTACCGACTCCATCCGCGACCCGTTGTGCGCCCGCCAGGTGAGGATCGCGGGCCACCGGGCGCCCCCGGCCCGGATTTCCTCGCCGTTGCTGTCCGTCGTCACGCATCTACCGTACGTCCACGCCCCGTTCGCCCGGCGAACACACGGCAGCCCCCAGCGAGTTCGCACGGCGTGTCCGGGTTGCACCGCCGTGCGCGGCCACCGGACTCGGCAGCAGCCGTTCCCGTGGCGGGTGACAGCTGTCCCCCCGCGCGACATGCGCGACAGGCCGTGCGGCGTGACGGAATTCCGTCGGCGTGTTGTCGAGCGCGGTGGCCGTGCCGGTCGCAGGGCAGGGTGTGGATCACCGCCGGTTCGCCGCCACTCGAGTAACGTTCTGACGGCAGATCGGGACCGGGGTGAAAGGACAGCTGTGGCGCGGATGGTGGGCCTGTTCGCCGGTATCGGCGGACTCGAGCTCGGGCTCGCCGCGCACGGTTGGCGCAGTGAACTGCTGTGCGAAATCGACCAGGGCGCGCAGGCGGTGCTGAGCGCGCACTTCCCGGATGTGCCCGTGCACTCCGATGTGACCCGGCTGCGCGCCCTGCCCGCCGGAACCGAGCTGGTGGCCGCCGGATTCCCCTGCCAGGACCTGTCACAGGCCGGGCGCACCGCCGGAATCACCGGCTCCCGTTCGGGTTTGGTGGACGAGGTGTTCCGGCTGGTGCGGCGCAAACGCGGGCCGCGCTGGCTGCTCATCGAGAACGTGCCGTTCATGCTGCAACTGGGCGGCGGGGCGGCCATGCGGCACATCACCACCGCGCTGGAGGAGCTCGGCTACCTGTGGGCGTACCGGGTGGTGGACGCGCGGGCGTTCGGGCTGCCGCAGCGGCGCGAACGGGTGCTGATGCTGGCCTCCCGCACCGAGGATCCGCGGCCGGTGCTGTTCGGGACCGATGCCGGTGAGCGGGTGGTCGGCTCCGCCGATCACGATCCGTGCGGCTTCTACTGGACCGAGGGCACGCGCGGGCTGGGCTGGGCCGTCAATGCGGTGCCGACCTTGAAAGGCGGTTCCGCACTGGGTATCGCGAGCCCGCCCGCGGTGCGGCTGCCCTCCGGCGAGATCGTCACCCCGGGCATCACCGATGCCGAACGTCTCCAGGGTTTCGACCGCGACTGGACCGCCCCCGCGCTGTCGGTGCCCACCGTGCGCAAGGGCCACCGCTGGAAGCTGGTCGGCAATGCCGTGGCGGTGCGGATGGCGTCGTGGGTCGGCGAATGCCTGTCCGCCCCCGCCGCCGACGCCATCCCCGGCGAACCCCTGCCGACCGGCCGGCGCTGGCCCACCGCCGCCTGGGGCCACGCGGGCAGCGTGTACCGGGTACCGGTCTCCACCTGGCCCGTGCACGCCCCCTACGAGGACCTCCGCTGGTTCCTCGACGACTCCAGCCTGCTGTCGGCCCGCGCCACCGCCGGTTTCCTCCGCCGCACCCGCATGGGCTCGCTGCGCTTCCCGCCCGGCTTCATCGCCGACGTCGAAAACCACCTCGACCGCATGGGCGGCCGCCCCAGCGAAGCGGCGTAGCGCCGAGGGGGAATCGGTGGCGGCGTTCGCTCGGGCGATGCCGCCACAGGTTCCCCCTCGCGGCGCTCGCCCTCTGGCGGGAGGATGGGGGTCGATGCGGGAGGTGGGATGAGCGAGGGGTCGCGAGCGGCGGGGCGGCCGCGGACGGACGCCGCGACGAGTGCGCGGATGGCGCGACAGCGGCGGGCCGGTACCGCGCCGGAGATCGCGCTGCGGCGGGAACTGCATCGGCGCGGGGCGCGGTTCTTCGTGGACCGGGCACCGATGCGGGGGTTGCGGCGACGGGCCGACATCGTCTTCCCGCGCCGCAAGGTGGCGGTGTACGTGGACGGCTGCTTCTGGCACAGCTGCCCCGAACACGCGACGTTTCCCAAGAACAATGCCGAATGGTGGGCCGAGAAGTTGGCGGGGAATGTGGCGCGCGACCGCGACACCGACGCCCGGCTGCGAGCGGCGGGGTGGACGGTCGTTCGGGTGTGGGAGCACGAGCGGGTCGAGACTGCGGCGGAGACGGTGTGTAAGGCGTTGGGGCGCACGGGGTGAGGGGGCGCACGGGACGTGGCGGCTAGCGCGGCACCGGCGGCGCAGGCGGGTCGGGCGGCTCGGCGAACGGGGGAGCTCAACGGGCGGAAACGGTCCATCACCCGCACGGTGGCGTCGTCCACCGCGACGGTCGCGTGTTCACGAAGCCGGTCGAGCGCGGTGACCGGCTGAATCGGGCGGTGGTCGACGCACTCGTGCCGGGCCGCAACCCTGGGCCGCGCTCGATGCCCGGAGGCGAGGACTTACTCGGGTATGCCGTTGTGGGACGACGGGGCGGGCGGCGACGGGGTGTACATACGGCCCGCGCGGCGCGGCGGGTATGGCGGGTGGATGGGCGAGAATGTCGGATACCGGCCGAACGGTCCGGTCTGGGGTGCGTGATGCCGAGCCGCCCGCACGGTGGCGGTTCGCGTGCGAAGGGCGGTGCTGCGGCGGAAGCGAGTGGCGATGACGCCTCCCGAGAATGAGCGGGGCGAGAACGCGGGCGGCACGGGCGCGGGCGCGGGCGGCACGAACTCGGGCGCGGGCGGCACGAACTCGGGCGCGGGCGGCACGAGCTCGGGCGGCACAGGCGCGGGCGCGGGCGGCACGGGCGGCACGAACGTAGGCACGGGCACGGGCGCGAGCGCGAGCGCGGGTGAGCGTGGCTCGGGCGGGCGCGAGTATCCGCCGGAGTCGCGCTTTCGGCGGATGCTGCGGTGGGGGCTCGCGGTGCTCATCGTGTTGGCGGGGGCCAGCTATTCGTCGTGGGTGCTGGAGTTCGTCCTGCCGGTGGGGATCGATCCGTTCACCTCGTTCCTCAGCCAGCTCGCCGAGCGCGGGGCGCCGTTTCGCGGCGTCTTCACCACGGCGGACACTCTGACCGGGGCCATGCTGGTGGTCGCCGCGGGCGGCGGGCTGCTGCTGTTCCCGCGGCGCGGGTACACCACCGTCGGCTGGGTCGCCCTGGGCTGTTTCGGGGCGGCCACCATAGCCGATGCGCTGGCGCCGCTGGATCCGGCGGCCGAGGTGCCCGCCGGGGAGAGTCCGCTGTTTCCACAGCTGCATCAGGTGCATGCGCTGACCAGCACGCTGGCGGTGTTCTCGATCTTCATCGCCATGCTGGCGTTCGCGGTGGCGGCGTTCCGGTACCGGCGGTGGCCGATCGTGCGGCATGCGGGGCTGTGGGTTCTGGTCATCGGGTCGGTGGCCACGGCGTGGCTGCTCATCGCGGACAATCTGCCGGGCGATCACGGGCTCGGGATCGCACAGCGCGTGCAGGTGGGGGCGATGTCGCTGTGGCTGATGGCGCTGGGCGCGCAGGTAGCGGCGGCGAACCGGCACGCCACCCCGCCCGTGGGTATGGTCGGATGATGTGACCAGCGACGCACCGGAATTCACCGCGATCCCCACGCAGCTCGACACTGTCGCCACCGCGACCGAACGCCTGCTCACCACCGTCGCCGACCTGCGCGACGCCGATCTGGTGGAACCCTCGCTCCTGCCCGGCTGGACCCGCGGCCATGTGCTGGCCCATCTGTCCCGCAATGCGGACAGTCTGGTCAACCTGCTGCTGTGGGCCCGCACCGGCATCGAGACCCCGCAGTACGCGAGCGCGTACCTGCGCGACGCCGATATCGAGGCCGGTGCGCCGCGCCCGCTCCGCGAGCAGCTCGACGATCTGCGGGCCGCCTCCGACCGCTGGCTGGACCTGGCCCGGGTGCTGCCCGAGGACCGCTGGGCCACCTCGGTCCGCAACCGCCAGGGCACCGAGATCCCGGCCACCCGCATCGTGTGGATGCGTCTGCTCGAGGTGGAGATCCACCATGTGGATCTGGCGGTGGCCTACTCCCCCGCCGACTGGCCCGCCTCGTTCACCACCCGCCTGCTCGCCGAGGCGCTCGCCGACCGCGCCCGCACCGCGGATCCCGACGCCCCCGGATTCACCGTCACCGCAACGGATACCGGTTACACCGCCACCATCGGCTCCGCCGCCGTCACCGAGATCACCGGCACGGCAACGGCTCTCGCCACCTGGCTGATCGGCCGCTCCGACGGCTCGGACCTGAAGGGCGACCTGCCCGATCTGACCGCCTGGAAGTGAACCCCGTTGTCCCGCACCGCCTCAGGCGTGGGACAACCGGTCAGCACTCGGGATCGAAGGCCGCGCCTGACGAGTCCCGCACCCGCGCGGGCGGGGTCAGTCCAGGAAGCGGGCGATGGTGTCGGCGTGGGTGGCGAAGGCCAGGAACTGGTCGTTCTCGTGCGGATCACCGGCGGTGACGCGGACGCCGTCGGTGCCGTAGGGGCGGACGAGGACGCCCGCCGCGGCGCTGGCATCACCGTATTCGACGCTGCGGTCACCGAGCGGGAGCCAGAGGAAGTTGGCGTGACTGTCGGCCACCCGGTAGCCCGCGGCTGCCAGGGCGGTGCGCATGCGCTCGCGTTCGGCGATCACGGCGTCGGTGCGCTCCAGGAGTTCGTGGCGGGCGTCCAGCGAGGCGATGGCGGCGGCCTGGGCGAGCCGGTTGACGCTGAACGGGACGCGCACCTTCATCAGGGCGGTGATCACGGCCGGATCGCCCACGGCGTAGCCGACGCGCAGGCCCGCGAGCCCGTAAGCCTTGGAGAAGGTGCGCAGCACAAGCACATTCGGGCGGGTGCGGCCGAGTTCGACGCCGTCGGGATGCTGATCGGCGGGGAAGCGCAGGTATTCGTAGTACGCCTCGTCCAAGACCACCAGCACGGTGTCCGGGATGGTGTCGAGGAAGCGTTCGATGGCGGCGCTGCCGTGCGCGGTCCCGGTCGGATTGTTGGGGTTGCACACGAACACCGCCCGCGTATTCGGGGTGACGGCGGCGGCGAGAGCGTCGAGATCGTGCGCGAAGTCGTGATCCAGCGGCACCTGGACGGCGCGCGCCCCGGCGATGCGGGTGACGATCGGGTACGCCTCGAAGGACCGCCACGCGAACACCACCTCGTCGGTGTGCTCACCGCAGGTGATCTGGATGATCTCCTGGCACAGCGCCACGCTGCCGCAGCCGACCGCGACGTTCTCGATGCCGACCCCGTGGAATTCGGCGACGGCGGTGCGCAGTTCGGTGGCGGTGATATCCGGGTACCGGTTGACCTGTTCGGCGGCCTCGGCGATGGCCTTGGCGACCGACGGCAGCGGCGGGAAGGTGGTCTCGTTGCTGGCCAGTTTCACCACACCGGGCAGGCTGCGGCCCGCGACGTACGCGGGGATGGCGTCGAGGTCCGGACGAATGTGCGCGCTCACGCCTCCACCCTATGTCGGCCCAGGATTTATCCGGAACTTTACCTACCTTCACTACCCTGGCTTTATGTCGGGCGTTTACCGAGATCTGGCCCCTGTGCACGACGCCACCAGGGTCCCCGTCACCGTGATCGAACCGGATGGTCACGCGCGGGGCGGCATCGTGGTGCTGCACGAATCACGTGAGTTCACCGATCCATTGCTGGACATGATGCGGTCGCTGGCCGACGAGGGCTGGACGGTGCTGGCCCCGGACCTGTTCCATCGCACCAATGGCGCGCAGGCCGACAAGGTCTTCGGCGACGACCTGTTCGCCGACTTCGACGCCTGCTTCGACTGGCTGATCGGGCACGGCGTCTTCCGCGACTGCGTCGGCGTACTCGGCTTCGACTCCGCCGGCACCGCGGCCCTGCTGGTGGCGACCAGTCGGCCGATCGGCGCGGCCGTGAGCATCGCCGCCCCCGGCATCGACAGCCCGCTGACGCCGCAGGCCGACGCCCTCGTCCACGCCGCACCGAAACTGAAGGCCCCCTGGCTCGGTCTCTACGGCGAGGACGACCCCGTCACCCCGCCCGAGCACGTGGAACAACTGCGCGACGCCGCCGCCCGCGCCGCCGTCGCCACCCTGGTGGTCAGCTACCCCGGCCTGCACCACCGCCCCGACCACCCCGGCTTCGACCGCGACGCCTTCGACGACGCCGCGGTCGTCGACGCCCAGACCCGCATCTTCGACTGGTTCGACAGCCACCTCCGCTGACCCGCGGTTCATTCGCCTGACCAGCCGTTTTGCGTCTTGGTCGGCTGCTGTGTAACCTTTGTCCCCGGCGGTTCGAAAGGACCGGCGGCCTCGCAAGAAGGCGTCCAGGAGGCGTGCCAGAGCGGCCGAATGGGACTCACTGCTAATGAGTTGTCCCTTCACGGGGACCGGAGGTTCAAATCCTCTCGCCTCCGCCAAGCCCGGTTCGCCGGGCGCCCACAAATGAATAGTCCTGCGCCCGTAGCTCAACGGATAGAGCATCTGACTACGGATCAGAAGGTTGGGAGTTCGAGTCTCTCCGGGCGCGCAGTGAAAGACCCCCGCTGCCAATGGCTGTGGGGGTTTTCGTGTTTCCGGGTGATGGTTCGGGCGGCTCGAACGAGGGTCGGTGCGCTCCCCTCCGGGGCACCGACCCCCGGCGCGCGGGCTCGATCGAGCTCCGGATAGAGCCTGGTTTCCGGGGGCGGTGGTGTCAACGTGCCGGAGTCGCAGTACGGGTGCGACTTCATGCCGGGGCGTTGTGAGTTGGGCTACAGGAGAGTGGAAGTTCGATGTCCAGAGGGCGGTTGGCCGAGTTCGTGCGGACCCGGCGGAAGGCGCTGGGGATGACGCAGGCGCAGCTGGCGCGGACGACCGGGTGGTCGAAGTCCTCGATCGAGAAGGTCGAGGCCGGGCGGCTGGTACCGAGTCTGGAGTTCGTGGGGGCGCTGTTCGACGCGCTCGCCATCGCCTACCTCTATCGCGAGCGGATCATCGCCGCCCTGTATCCGGGGACGCTCACCCGCATCCTGGGGCCGTCACCGAGTCGGCCGGATGCCGATGCCATCGCCGACCTGGAGGATCTGCCGTATCCGGCCGCCTACCTCACTCTTCCCGAGGGCGATGTCCTCGGCGCCAATTCCGCATGGGCCGAGACCTTTCCAGGGGCGGAGCCCACAGCGAATCTGCTCACCTGGCTGTTCACCGAACCGCTGGCGAGTGAGGTGCTGCCGACCTGGGAGCAGCTGGCGCACGGCTTCGCCTACGGGCTGCGCGTCATGGGGCCGATCTCGGTGCCGGAGACCGCGATCACCGAGCTCGTCGACCGCTGCAGCGCACATCCGGACTTCGAACGCATGTGGACAACCGAGCCACCCGATCCGGTGACGGCACGCCCCGAACTGCCCGTCGCGTCGCCCGCCACCGGAGAGATCCGGACACTGCGCATCAAGATCGACAAACCGCACTTCCCGTTCAGCTCATGGGTCACCTACCGGCTCGTGCCGGTGCGCGACGGCACGCGCTGACCACGGCGGTCAACCGAGGCCGAGGCCCTTGGCGAGGGTGGGCCAGGCGCGCGGGAGTTCGTCGCGCCAGTACGGCCAGGAGTGGGTGCCGGTGGGGCGGAGGTTGGCGGTGATGGGGATGCCGAGTTGGCTGAGGCGGTCGATGAGTTGGAGGGTGCAGGCGTAGGCGCCGGCTTCCAGGGGGCCGCCGAAGAGGATGGAGTCGGGGTATTCCTCGGTGCCGGGGAGGTCGTGCGGGCCGGGGAGGCCGATGCCGGCGGAGAGGTAGATGCCGGTGCCGCGCAGGGCTTCCGCGTGGGCGTAGACGTCGTGGGCGGCCCACTGGGGGTCGTCCTCCGCGCCGAACATGTTGGCGGTGTCGCCGCCGTCGGTGGTGACGACGGCCTGTGCCTGGGCGCGGCCGTAGTCGGAGCTGACCGCGTAGCAGCCGCTGTGGGCGGCAATGGCGGAGAAGTGGCCGGGGCTGCGCACGGCCAGCATCATGGCGGCCTCCGCGCCCATGGAGACGCCCTGGACGGCGTGGCGGCCGGTGCCGTCGAAGTGGGCGTCGATCAGGGGCGGCAGTTCGCGGATGAGGAAGGTTTCCCACCGGTTGACGCCGAGATGCGGATCGGGGCGCTTCCAGTCGGTGTAGTAGCTGGACGCGCCGCCGAGGGTGAAGACCACGTTCACCGGCTTGTCGGCGAAGAACTCGAGCGCGCCGCCCCGGGCGGTCCAGTTGTTCACGTCCTCGGCGGCGCTGCGGCCGTCGAGCATGTAGAGGGTGGGGCGGGGTCGGCTCCGGTCGGCGGGCAGCAGCACCTGGACGGAGACGACGCGCCCCATGGCCGGGGAGCGGACGAAGACCGTGTGGAAGCGGTCGTCGATGTGCTCCACCCGTTCGATGGCGGGCGCGGCGACGGAGACCTCCGGGACGGTCGAATTGCCTTCCGCCGAACCGGAATCCGCGGGCGGACGGGCGACGGCCGGAGACGCCGCACCGAGTATCAGTGTGGCGCAGACGATCGCGCCGACGAGACGACACCACTGGTGGCGGGGCACGTTCGCCAGTTTGCCAGAGGAATCCTGGAGCAAGCATGACGCGACCCAGATCGTGTCGTGAGTCCGCACACAACCCGACCGATTGGCACACGGGATTACGGCGGTCCGCTTGTGGCACGAATCCGGAAGCGGCTGAGGGGCTTTCGCTGAGAACACGCGACAGCCGGGAAAGCGAGAGGTCCGGACAGCCGACCGACCGGCGGTCGTCACCAGTTTCGAGAACTGGTTTCGACCTGCCCGGACCTGGCGGAAGCGGAGGGATTTGAACCCCCGGTCGCTCTCACGACGCTCGCTTTCAAGGCGAGTGCATTCGGCCGCTCTGCCACGCTTCCAGGGCTCCGATATTAGCAGTGCTGTGTTCGACTGCCCTCCGCTGCGCTGCGGGCTGGCTTCGCGGCGCTGGAGGTCTCGGTTCTTCCCTCCCTCCGCTCCCCCGCTTCGCTCCTCCGCTCCGGTCGGTCCAGAACCGAGACGCGCCGCGAAGCCCTGAGCGTTGATCTGAGAGGCGGGCGGGGGCGGCCCGATCGGCGGGGTTACGGGGGTGGTCGGTTGTCGAGGGCGCGGCCGATGAGGGTGAACGCGGCGGCTACGGCTTCCAGTTGTTGGGGGGTGAGGAGGTCGATGAAGTCGCGGTGGACGGCGTCGACGTGGCCGGGGGCGGCGGCGCGGAGGCGGCGCATGCCCTCCTCGGTGAGGTGGGCGCGGACGCCGCGGCCGTCCTCCTCGGCGGAGGTGCGGCGCACCATGCGCTGGGCTTCCATGCGGCGGATCTGGTGGGTGAGACGACTGCGGGAGGAGAGCACGCCGTCGGCCAGGTCGCTCATGCGCATGGCGCGGCCGGGCGCCTCGGACAGTTTCACCAGGATGCGGTAATCGGCCAGGGACAGTCGGCTGTCGGCCAGCAACTGCCGGTTGAGTTCGGCCATGAGCCGCTGCGAGCCCTCCATGTAGGCCCGCCAGGCGCGCTGTTGCGCCGGGGTGAGCCACCTCGGTTCGGCCACGCGACCCCCGGAACCGTCGACCACCGGCTCATTGTATTCCGGCGCTCCGGCCGGTCTCGGTGCTGCCGAGCGCATGGTCTCAGCGGAAGGAGGAGATCATGGTGCGGGACAGGTCGCCGACCGACGTGCAGCCCGAAAGCCCCATGGCCGCATCGAAATCCGCGAGCAGGCAGCGCAGCGCGTGGCGGACGCCGTCGGCTCCCGCGATCCCCAGGCCGTACGCCCACGGCCGACCGTGCAGCACGGCCTTCGCGCCCAGCGCCAGCGCGACCATGACATCGGAGCCGGTGCGGATTCCGGAGTCGAAGAGCACATCGGCCCGGTCGCCGACGGTGGCGACAATGGTCGGCAGCGCGTCCAGCGCCGCGACCGCGCCGTCCACCTGGCGGCCGCCGTGATTGCTGACGATCACGCCGTCGGCTCCGGCGTCCACGCACTGGCGGGCGTCGTCGGGGTGCAGCACGCCCTTCACCGCGATCGGCAGTTCGGTCCATTCGCGCAGGTGGCCGATGTCGGCGGGCCGCAGGGCGTGATTGCCGAAGAGTCCGGCCCAGGTGAGGATGGCATTGCGCATGGCCTCCTCGCCCTCCTCGGGCGCGGCGGCGAGCCGGGCCCGGAAGACCGGATCGGACAGGTAGTTGGCGATGCCCTTGCCGTGCAGGAACGGCAGATGCCCGTGCTCGAGGTCGCGCGGCCGCCACCCGAGCGAGGGGGTGTCGACGGTGACCACGATGGCCTTGGCTCCGGCCTTCTCGGCGCGTTCGACGAAGGAGCGGGCCAGCTCGGGGTCGTTCGGCCAGTACAGCTGGTACCACCAGTCGCCCGCCCGCTCGCCCACCTCCTCGATGGTGGAGGAGGCGGCGGTGGACAGCACCATGCCGATGCCGAGCTCCCGGGTCACGTCGGCGACCACGGTCTCACCTCGTTCGTGCAGCAGTCCGAGCACGCCGATCGGCGCGGTCAGCACCGGTGCGGCGAAGCGGGTGCCGAGCACCTCCACCGACAGGTCGCGGACACCGGGACCGGTGGCCCCGCGCAGCATGCGCGGCAGCAGCCGGTACTTGTCGAAGGCGGCGAGATTGGCCGCGGCGGTGCGTTCCGCCGCGGCGCTGCCCGCCACATAGGCGAAGGCCGCGGGGTCGAGAACCTCCCGGGCGCGTGCTTCCAGTCCGGCCGCGGACATCGGTAGTGCGGGGACGGTACCGCCGAGGCCTTGAAAGTAGATCTCGAACTGGAAGTCGACGAAACTGCTCATTCACGAGACGCTAGTGGTTTGGCACACACCATGCGTCGACGTCGGAGAACCTTGCGGAAATTCGGTTCTCCGGCCGCAGGATCAACGGCGGCGCACCCGCACCAGGGCGCGCGACGAGGTACCGGCCAGCGGGGCGGACACGGCCATCATGAGCAGCATCCCGAACATGGCCAGCGTCACGACGAATCCCACCATGGGAACTCCTTTCTCGAGCTGCGGCTCCCAGCCTGCCGGTGGAAGCTGACAGAATGCTGTGCGCCGCCCGAGCGCTGTATGGGAATCCGTTGGCGTCGTAGGCTCGCTGGTATGTACGCGGTGACTCTGGACGAATTCGGCGGCCCCGAGGTCATGCGGTGGGCGGAGGTTCCAGACCCGCCCGCGCCGGGGCCGGGCGAGGTGGCGATCGAGGTGGTGGCGGCCGGGGTCAACCGCGCGGATCTGCTCCAGCGGCAGGGGTTCTACCCGCCGCCGCCGGGAGCCAGCGAGATCATCGGGCTGGAGTGCTCCGGGGTGGTCGCGGAAGTCGGTGCGGGAGTGCGGGATCCGCGCCCCGGCGACCGGGTGTGCGCACTGCTCTCCGGTGGCGGCTACGCCGAACGCGTGGTGGTGCCCGCGACACAGGTGTTGCCGGTGCCGGAGGAGATGGATCTGGCCGCGGCGGCGGCGCTGCCGGAGGTCGCGGCCACGGTGTGGTCGAATCTGGTGATGCGGGCCGGGCTGCACGCCGGACAGTTGCTGCTGATTCACGGCGGCGGCAGCGGCATCGGGACCCATGCCATCCAGGTGGCGGTGAGCCGCGGGGCGCGCGTGGCGGTGACCGCCGGTTCGCGATTGAAACTGGACGCCTGCGCGGAATTGGGTGCGAGCATTCTGATCAATTACCGGGAGCAGGATTTCGTCGAGGCGCTGCGAGCGGAGGGCGCCGGCGCGGACATCATTCTCGATGTGATGGGCGCGTCCTATCTGTCCCGCAATATCGACGCTCTGGCCGAGGACGGGCAGCTGGTCGTCATCGGCATGCAGGGCGGGGTGAAAGCCGAACTGAACCTGGGTGCACTGCTGGGCAAGCGCGGCACCGTTCACGCCACCAACCTGCGCCGCCGCCCCGCCACCGGGCGCGGCTCCAAGGCCGAGATCATCGCCGAACTGCGGCGGCACCTCTGGCCCCTGGTCGCCGCGGGCACCGTGACGCCGGTCGTGCACGCCGAACTGCCGGTGACCGAGGCCGGCGAGGCCCACCGACTATTGGACTCCGACAAAACGGTCGGCAAGGTCATCCTCGCCATCGGCGAGGGTCACCGCGGCTGAGGTGTAATCGCCGCGGCCGGACATGCCGCCGCTAGGTGTCGAGCGCCGCGAGCGCGCGACCTAGCTGGTCGATCTCGAATCTGGTGGTGTACGGGGCCAGGCCGATGGTGACCGCGCCGCCCTCGTCGTTCACGCCGAGGGCGTCGAGCAGGCGGCTGCCGCCGTGTGATCCGCTCAGGGTGCCGATGCGGGCGTCGGCCAGCTTGGCCGAGACCTTCTCGGCCTGCATGCCCGCGATGGTGAACGACACCGTGGGAATGCGGGTGGAGGCGCGGCCGATGACGGTGAGGTTGGGGACGGTGTCCAGGGTTTCCATGAGGTGCTCGAAGAGCTGGTCGTGGTAGTCCTGCAGGGAGGTGATCGACATCTCCAGGCGTTCGCGGCGGGTGCCGGTGGCGCGCTCGTCCAGGCTGGCCAGGTAGTCGATGGAGGTCGTCAGCCCGGCGAGCAGGGCGTACTGGTGGCCGCCGACCTCCAGCCGTTCCGCGCCCTTGGCGTAGGGGTTGAGCGACATGGAGGGGATGCGGTCCAGGAAGGCCGGGTCGCGGAACACCAGCGCGCCGATCTGCGGGCCGCCCCAGGCCGGGGCGCTCAGCGCGACGACGTCGGCATTCAGTTCGTCGATGTCGATGAGCGCGTACGGGGCCGCGCCGAAGCAGTCGGCCACCAGCAGGCCGCCCACCTCGTGCACCCGGTCCGCCGCCACCCGCACCGCCGGGGCCGAGCCCACGATCGGTGACGCCGCGGTCAGAGCGACCAGGCGGGCGGTGGGTCCGATCAGTTCCTCGAACTGCCACGCGGGCATCTCACAGGTCTCGATCTCCACTTCCGCCCAGCGCACGTGCGCGCCGTACCGATTGGCGATCCGCAGCCACGGCGCGACATTGGCCTCGTCGTCCAGACGCGACAGCACGATCCCGGTGCCCAGCCCCAGCCGGGAACTCAGCGACTCGGCCAGCCAGGCCAGCAGCACCGCCCGGTCCGGGCCGAGCACCACGCCCGCCGGATCGCCGCCCACCAGGTCCGCGACGGCCTCGCGGGCGGCCTCCAGGATGGCGGCGCTGCGCTTGGCCGCGCCGTGCCGGTTGGTGTGCGAGAAGGCGGAGGTCCGGAAACCTGTTGATACGGCCCGCGATACCGAATCCGGGACCAGCATGCCGGCTTGCGGGTCGAAATGGATCCAGCCGTCGCCCAGGGACGGTATGAGGCCCCGCACCCTTGCGACGTCGTAAGTCATGCAGGCCACTCTAAAGGCAGTTGCCAGACCGGCGTAACCGTGTTGCTGTGTTCGACTCCCGTCGGCGGGTGCCTTAGCGCGTTCGACCGGGAGACGGCAGGATAGGGATTATGACGCAATCGGACGGGACACCGGATTCCATTGTCGTGATTGGTCCCGAGGGCCGACCGTTGATCATTCCGGCGAGCGCGCAATCGGGTTCGACCGGCGACGAAGCGCTCACCGGCGATGTGATGGGCGACGACAAACCAGACGAATCCGACGAAAAAGAAGAGTCGCTCGCGGATATGGTCGAGCAGCCGGCGAAGGTCATGCGCATCGGCACCATGATCAAACAGCTACTCGAGGAGGTCCGCCACGCGCCGTTGGACGACGCCAGCCGCACCCGCCTGGCCGAGATCCACCGCACCTCCATCCAGGAGCTCGAGCAGGGCCTCGCCCCGGAGCTGCGCGACGAGTTGGAACGCCTCGCCCTCCCCTTCAGCGACGAGACGGTCCCCTCGGACGCCGAGCTCCGCATCGCCCAGGCCCAACTGGTCGGCTGGCTGGAAGGCCTGTTCCACGGCATCCAAACCGCCCTCTTCGCCCAGCAGATGGCCGCCCGAGCCCAACTCGAGCAAATGCGCCAACTCCCCCCGGGCACCCACACCGCCGACCCCCGCCACCCCGGCGGCGGCGTCACCGGCGGCAGCGGGCAGTACCTCTGACCGAAGATCTCTGACCGAAGATCTCTGACCGAAGCACATCGCAGGTTGGGAGCGCCAGCGCTCCCAACCCAGAATCCAGAAACACCCCCCGACCGCCGAACGCAACAACCGATCTCGCAAGATGCGGGTAACTCCCCGGGTACGCCCACAATGGATCCGGCTCGCAACGCAGGCACGGATGCACATCCCCCAACGGCTGACAGCCGTCCGCTGAAGATTCGGGGAGGCGGTACAGTCGGGTGCTGTGCCAGCTGCTGCTCCCACCGACTCGGCGACGCTCGAGGCGCCCGCCGCCGACTCCCCGGTGCCGCTAGTGTCGGACTCCCAGTCGTTCCGCCGTGCATTCAAGGACTTCCGCGGGGGCTTCTCCCAGCGCGAATTGTGGCTGTCGCTGGGTTGGCAGGACATCAAGCAGCGCTACCGCAGATCGGTGCTGGGGCCGTTCTGGATCACCATCGCCACCGGCCTGCAGGCGGCGGCCATGGGCATTCTCTACTCCACCCTGCTGGATCAGCCGCTGCGCGAGTATCTGCCCTATGTGACGGTCGGCCTCATCGTGTGGGGTGTGATCTCGGCCAGCATCCTCGAGGGCTCGGATGTGTTCATCGCCAACGAGGGACTGATCAAGCAGCTGCCCTCGGCGTTGAGCGTGCACGTGTACCGCCTGGTGTGGCGGCAGTTCCTGTTCTTCATCCACAACGCCGGCATCTACATCCTGATGCTGGTGTTGTTCGGCGTGTGGCGGAATCTGGAATGGACCGTCCTGCTGGCGATTCCGGGGATCGTGATGCTGTTCCTGAACGCCATGTGGGTGACCATCTTCTTCGGCATCTTCAGCACCCGCTATCGCGATATCGCGCCGATCCTCGGCAGCACCACGCTCATGCTGTTCGTGCTCACCCCGGTCATGTGGACCACCAAGGCGCTGCACGATCAGGGTGGCGCGGTGAGCGAGCGCGCGAAACTGGTCGAGTTGGTGCCGACGTATCACTACCTGGAGATCGTGCGCGCCCCGCTGCTGGGCGACCCGATCTATCTGCGCAGCTGGATCGTGGTGGCGGCCATCACCGTCCTCGGCTGGGCGGCGGCGATACTGGCTATGAAGCAATTCCGTTCCCGCGTCCCGTACTGGGTGTGAAGGCCGATGATGACAGCATCGAGTAGTGATTCCATGAGCGGCGGCCGGGGCTCGGATGAGCCGGAGCAGGTGAGCATCGAGACCCGGAACGCGTGGGTGGAGTTCCCGATCTTCGACGCCAAGTCGCGGTCGCTGAAGAAGGCGTTCCTGGGCAAGGCGGGCGGCGCGATCGGGCGCAACCAGTCCGATGTGGTGGTCGTGGAGGCGCTGCGCGACATCTCGCTCTCCTTGAAGGAGGGCGACAAGGTCGGCCTGGTCGGCCACAACGGCGCGGGCAAATCGACGCTGCTGCGGCTGCTTTCGGGCATCTACGAACCGAGTCGCGGCAGTGCGCGCATTCGCGGCCGCGTCGCGCCGGTCTTCGATCTCGGCGTGGGCATGGATCCGGAGATCTCCGGGTACGACAACATCATCATTCGCGGCCTGTTCCTCGGGCAGACCCGCAAGCAGATGCTCGCCAAGATCGACGAGATCGCCGAATTCACCGAGCTGGGTGACTATTTGGAGATGCCGCTGCGCACCTACTCCACCGGTATGCGGGTGCGCTTGGCGATGGGTGTGGTCACCTCCATCGACCCGGAAATCCTGCTGCTGGACGAGGGTATCGGCGCGGTCGACGCGGAATTCATGAAGAAGGCGCGGGTGCGCCTCCAAGAACTCGTTTCACGTTCGGGCATCCTGGTATTCGCCAGTCATTCGAACGAATTTCTTGCCCAGTTGTGCGATTCGGCATTGTGGATCGACCACGGGCATGTTCGGATGCACGGCGGAATCGAAGAAGTGGTGCGCGCCTACGAGGGCGACGAAGCCGGGGATCATGTGGCGCATGTGCTGCGTGAGCTGCAACGCGAGCGTGAGATGGAGCGAAATTCCGCATGACCGATCAGCATTCGCCGATCTACGACGGTGCCAGGATCATCGCGGTGGTGGTCACCCACAAACGCCGCGAGCTGCTCGCCGAATCCTTGAAGGTGCTGAGCGCGCAGACCCGTCCCATCGATCACCTGATCGTGGTGGACAACGGCAACGAACCCGAGGTCGGCGAGCTGGTGCGGGAGCAGCCCATCGAGACCACCTACCTGGGCTCGGAACACAATCTGGGCGGTGCGGGCGGTTTCGCGCTCGGCATTCTGCATGCGCTCACCATGGGCGCGGACTGGGTGTGGCTGGCCGACGACGACGGGCGGCCCGAGGGTCCGGAGGTGCTCGAGACGCTGTTCGACTGCGCCGAGCGCCACAATCTGGTCGAGGTGTCGCCGGTGGTGGCCGATATCGACGAGCCGGATCGGCTGGCGTTCCCGCTGCGCCGCGGCCTGGTGTGGCGGCGGCTGCGCTCCGAGCTCGGTGACGAGGACTTCCTGCCGGGCATCGCCTCGCTGTTCAACGGCGCGCTGGTCTCCGCGGAGGCCGTGGATGTGATCGGCGTGCCGGATCTGCGGTTGTTCGTGCGTGGCGACGAGGTGGAGGTGCATCGGCGGCTGGTGCGCTCGGGCCTGCCGTTCGGCACCTGCTTGCAGACCGCCTATCTGCACCCCAACGGGTCGGCGGAGTTCAAGCCGATTCTCGGCGGGCGCATGCACACCCAGTATCCGGACGATCCGGTGAAGCGGTTCTTCACCTACCGCAATCGCGGCTATCTGATGTCGCAGCCGGGTATGCGCAAGCTGCTGCCGCAGGAGGTGGCGCGGTTCGGGTGGTTCTTCCTGATTCAGCAGAAGGATCCGGCCGGGCTCATGGAGTGGCTGCGGTTGCAGCGGCTGGGCCGCCGCGAACAGTTCCACAAGCCGACACCGGAGAAATAGCGGGGCACGCTGAGCGGTACGCCCGGGGCCGCTGTCGGCCTGCGGGTTCTCTCCGCTGGCACCACTATGCACCTAGTTGCATATAGTCCGACGGTGGCTTAGTGTCCGATTCGGCAGGTTTTCACCCCGTTCGCGTGCCGACGCGCGGATGATCGGAAGCGGGGCGAAGGCAGACGAACAGGAGTGGTACCCATGACGGACGCTGCGAAGCCGCTGGCCGGCAAGACCATGATCATGTCGGGTGGCAGCCGCGGGATCGGGCTGGAGATCGCCCGGCGGGCGGCGGCGGACGGGGCGAACATCACGCTCATCGCCAAGACCGATACGCCGCACCCGAAGCTGCCGGGCACCATCCACACCGCGGCGGCGGAGCTGGAGCACGCGGGCGGGCAGGTACTCAAGTTCGTGGGCGACGTGCGCGACGACGAGGCGGTGGCCGAGGCGGTCCAGCTCACCACGCAGCGCTTCGGCGGCATCGACATGGTGGTCAACAATGCCTCGGCCATCGACCTGTCGCCCACCGAGGTGCTGCCCATGAAGAAGTACGACCTCATGCAGGACATCAACTGCCGGGGCAGTTTCCTGCTCTCCAAACTGTGCATCCCGGCGCTGAAGGATTCCGCCGAGGCGGGCCGCGACCCGCACATCCTCACCCTGTCCCCACCGCTCAACCTGGACCCGAAGTGGGCGGGCGGCTCGCTCGGCTACACCATCGCCAAGTACGGCATGTCGCTCACCACGCTGGGTTTGGCCGAGGAGCTGCGCAAATACGGCATCGGGGTGAACTCGCTGTGGCCGCGCACCACCATCGCCACCGCGGCGGTGAAGAATCTGCTCGGCGGGGAACAGATGATCGCCACCTCCCGCACCCCGGACATCTACGCCGACGCGGCCTATCTGGTACTCACCTCACCCGCCAAGGACACCACCGGCAATTTCTTCATCGACGACGAGGTGCTGGCGGCACACGGGATCACGGATCTGGACAAGTACCGCGTGGTGCCGGGCGACGGGCCGTTGACCACCGATCTGTTCCTGTGAACGACATCGCTCGGGTGTCATGACTCGGCGGCCGCGGCCGCGGTGCGACGCAGCAGTCGTCGCACGACGAAGGCGTGTGCGCCGGTCCCGACGACCAGGGCGCGGTAGATCTTTCCGATGACGCCGTGGAATTCGGCCCGGCTCTCGGCGGTGAGCCGGGTGCGGTGCGTGTCCACCGCCTCCAGCCGCCAGGTGATGCCGTAGCGGGTGATCCGATTCGCGCCGGTGAGCGTCAAACGCCGGGGCGGGTCGGCCTCGTCGAGCACGAATCCGTGCGGCAGTGTGCTGAGATCGTCGGGGTCGCCACCGCTCGAGCGCAGCAGGGCCGCCCATGTTCGCGCACGATCGGCGGCGACTATCCTGGAATGCTGATCAATATAGGGCAAGCGCTCCATATAAAAGGACTGTACTAGTTCATGGCACCTCCCCGGAAGCACGACACCGACGTGATCCTCGACGCAGCTCGCGCGCTCGTGCTGCGTGACGGCCCGCGCGCGGCCTCGGTGGCCGCCATCGCCGAGGCCAGCGGCGCGCCCGTGGGCACCCTCTACCACCGCTTCGGCAATAGAAACGGGGTTCTCACCGCCGCGTGGATCCGCGCGCTGGAGCGCTTCCAGACCCGGGTGCTCGAAGCCGCCGACGTGGACGATCCGATCGAAGCGGCGGTCGCCATGTGCGCCGCCTCCGTCGCCTTCGGCCGCGAGTCCCTCGACGATGCCCGCCTGCTACTCGAAGTGCGACCCAGCGACCTGCTCGACGGCGCTCCCGACACCGCGTTCGGCGACCGCCTCGACACCATGAACGAACCGCTCATCGAGCACCTGCACCGCATCGCCCACGGCATCTACGGCAGCGACGGCCCCCGCGAACTCGACGCGGTGGCCCGCGCCATCGTCGACCTGCCCTACGCCGCCATTCGCAGGCACGCCCACGCCGACGGCCTGCCCGACTGGCTCGAAACCGATCTGCCGTCGGCCACCCGCGCATTGCTCACCGCCGCGCGTTGAGCGTGACGGTGGCCCGGGGAAGGGCTAACGGCAGTGTGCACAACGACCGGCGAAACCGGTGACCGTCTCCGCGGAATCGGCGGTCGTCCGCGAAATGCGGTTGAAGGTTCGCGGCGGGCGTGGCAGATTCGAAGAGTCGAAGCGTCGCCGGACCGCTGTGGGGGCGGTCCCGCGAAAAACGAAGCGGCCGTGCCTGTTCGGGCACGGCCGCTTTGCTTTCGGCACTGCCGGGAATCGGAGCCGCGTCACTCGCCGTCGATGCCGTAGAGGCGCTCCCAGTTCCGGCGGCTGGTGAGTTCCGGCATGGCGGCGCGGTAACGGCGCTGCATGTCGGGCAGTTCACGACGAAGCTGCCGCAGCACCCGGATGGCGCGCAGCAACAGGCGACGGGCGGTGGCCTTGTCCCGCTTGCGGATTCGCACGCCGGACTGCGAGGCGTCGGTGACCACCACGTGGTCGAACAGCGAGATGTGCCACCAGTGCGCGTCCTCGCGGGTGACGCCGACCAGTCCGGGCTGGGTGCGGCCGGTCCACTGGGTGATGGCGCGCTTGAACAGGATCAGCAGGGGACGGCTCGGTTCACCGCCAGCGCGGCGGATACCGATGTGCGCGTTGGGAACCGGGGCGGTGGCGGCCGAATGCTTGATGGTCTCCGGGTAGTCGGCGCGCGAGGAGCGGGCCGCGGCGAGCGCGGCCTGGCCGCCGTCGTGCAGCGCCTCCGGCCCCTTCAGGTAGTCCTCGATGCCCTGCAGGGTGGTGTGGGCCAAGCCGTACTGCATGCCGACCAGGTACTCGCCGATCTCGCGGAGCAGTTGCCGGGTAACAGCTTTGGGATCCAGGTCGGCGTGCAGCGAGGAGACGATGAGGGAGTTGCGCGAGGAGAAGTAGCGCGCCCAGTCGTCGAAGTCCTTCCAGTAGAAGTCCGCGTGCCAGACGGCGGCGCCCGGCAGGGTGACGGTGACGAAGCCGTGCTCGCGGGCGCGCAGGCCGTATTCGACGTCGTCCCACTGGAAGAAGATCGGCACCGGCAGGCCGATGCGCGCCACCACCTCGGCCGGGATGAGGCAGGTCCACCAGGCGTTGTACCCGGCATCCACGCGGCGCTCCTGATGCTTCTTGAGCATGCTGGTGTTGCGCAGCGCCTTCGACACCTTCTGGCCGTGGCGCAGCTTGCCGAGATCGGTCTCCTCGGCACCGACGTTCAGGTAGTCGGGGTTGTAGAGGAACAGCATCTGCGCGCCGACCAGCGTGGGTTCCACGGTCACATTCGCGAAGGCGTTGAGCCGCAGCACCGTTTCGGGCTCGCACAGGATGTCGTCGTCCATGAGGATGACGTCGGCGTGCTCGTTGGCGGCCGACACCTCGTAGAGGCCGCGCGTGAAGCCGCCCGCCCCACCGAGATTCGGCTGCCGGATGTAGCGCAGCTTGTCGCCGAGCCTGGGCTGGGTCTGCTGGAACAGCGGACGGTCCTGCACCAGGTCGGTGCCCTGGTCGACGACGTAGACGGCGTCGATGGCATCGAGCACGGTCGGATCCGAGGCCAGCGCCGCCACCGTGTGCGCGCAGTCCTCGGCCCGGTTGAAGGTGCAGATGGCGACGGCGACCGGGCGCACCCGCTCGGGCGCGGGCGCGGTCCACTGCAGGTCGCTGATCAGCACCTCACCGCCGACGGCGTCGATCTCCAGCCAGATGGCACCGCCGTCGACATACATGTCCAGGGCGGCGCGCAGCGCGACGCGGCCGCTCTCGCGGGTCTCCGTGGTGGCGATCACGCGGCGGTGCCCGGCGATATCGGAGGCGGCCAGGCGGACCAGCGTCTTGCCCGTCACCTCCAGGGTGAGGGCGGCCTCGACCTCGGTGACCGTGGTCCAGCGCTGCCAGTAGCTGGCGGCGAAGCGGCCGAAGTAGGTGTTGGTGTGCGCGCTCGCGCCCTTGGGCAGCCGCAGCGTGAATCGTTCCCGGGTCGCCTTGCCGCCCTTGACCACCGCGTACAGATCGTCGTTGATGCGCGGCGCGGGCCCGGTGAAGACGCCGCGCGCCAACACGAGCCGCTCCGGCGCGGCGTGATCGGCCCGCAGGGCCTGCGGCGCGGCCGCGGTCTCCCGATCGCTGATCTCGGTCACGGCCTGCCCACCCGACTGGTCCACCATGAATCCCTTATCCCTCGATTTAGCACAGAAACCGGCTCAACCATGACGTGGACGCAGTTCCACGAACGCGCTCGGCGGGGCGAGAATATCAATGCGTCCGCCGCCGAGCACCGTGAACCCGCGCTAGCCGTCATTGTCACGCGGGCCGGTGAATACGAACTTCCCGTACGCCCAGAATCGGAACCCCATGGCCACCGCCTGGCCCACCAGAGTTCCGGAGACGTTGTCCGCCAACGGACTGTCGAGTCCGAGCACGTAGCGGGAGAATCCCAAACAGCTCAGTTGCAGCCCGATGGCCATCACATTGAGCAGGGCGTAGATGAGGATGTGGCGAGTGCCGGTCTCGCCCCGATGATCGGAATAGGTCCACCATTTGTTGCCGAAATAGGTGACTACCGTGGCGACGCCGATGGCGATGATCTTGGCGGGCAGCGGGGCGTGGAACAGCGGACCCTCGCCGCCCCAGAACACGAGAACGTTGTAGGTGCCAGCGTCGACCAGGAATCCGATGGCGCCGACCACCAGGAAGGCCCCGCCTTTGCGCAGGAACGCGCGCGCCTTGCCGGTTATGGACGCACCCCGATCCGGCTCGGTGACCGTGGGCTCACTCGTGGACACCGGGCCGACGGTACCGCAGAACCGGAGATCCGCGATCCGTCGCGGACCCGACGCACGCCGCCGGCCGGACCGGGCCGACGACATCGCCGGTGGTCCCGGTGCGCATGCCGCCGACGGCGAGTCGGGATCGACACGCGGCGCATGCGGGTTCGGGGTGCGGGTATATCCGGGGGATGAGAGGGTGACGAGGTGTGTCGAGGGTCGCAGCCTGTACCCTCCCGATGTCGTTATCCCTTCCGATCGCAAGGATTGACCGGGTGGAGTCCACCGAGCTTCGCATTGCCGCCATCGTGCCGTGCCACAACGAAGAGGCCGCGGTGGCGAAGGTCGTCACCGACCTCAAGGCCGCCGTGCCGGGCATTGTCGTCTACGTCTACGACAACCTGAGCACCGACGCGACCGCCGAGCGGGCGCGCGAGGCCGGAGCGATCGTGCGGACCGAGTACCGCAAGGGCAAGGGCAATGTGGTGCGCCGCGCCTTCGCCGATATCGAGGCCGACATCTATCTGATGATCGACGGCGACGACACCTACGACGCCTCCGCGGCGCCGCTCATGATCTCCACGCTGCTCGACGGCCCCTACGACCATGTGCTGGGGGTCCGGCGCGAGCTGGCGGGCGAATCCGCGTACCGGGCCGGGCACGAGACCGGCAACAAGGTGCTCAACGGCGTGGTCGGCAAGGTGTTCGGCGAGAACGTCGAGGACATGCTGAGCGGCTACCGGGTGTTCTCCCGGCGTTTCGTGAAGAGCTTCCCGGCGGTATCGCGCGAGTTCGAGATCGAGACCGAGCTGACGGTGCATTCGCAGCATCTGCGCGTGCCCCAGACCGCGGTGCCGGTCGGTTTCCGGGATCGCCCGGCGGGCAGTGAATCCAAGCTGCGCACCTATACCGACGGATTCAAGATCCTGCGCCTGATAGTCGGCCTGGCCCGGCACGAGCGACCGGTCGCCTTCTACGGATTGTTCGGCACCCTGTCCTGGCTGCTGTCGATCGTCCTGATCGTCCCGATCGTGGTGGAGTTCTACCGAATCCACGAGGTGCCGCGCTTCCCCACCCTGTTCCTCGGATTCACGCTGTTGCTGTTCGGCACGCTCGCGTGGACGGCCGGTCTCATTCTCGACGGCATCAAGCGCTCCCGGCACGAGGCCGCGCGGCTGATCTATCTGCGCTACTCGGCCGTCGGAGCCGAGGTGCGCGAGCCCGAGCGTTCCGGCGGTTCACGCCGATGACCTCGGTATCCGACAAATCCGGCGCGGCGGCGTCCGGAGACTCGGCCTCCGCATCGGAGAATGGCGCGGTGGAATCGAAGAACGGCAGCGGGGCACGCGGCGACGACAACAGCGCGGCGACCTCCGCGACGACGGCCGCGTCCGCATCGGACGGCGACAGAGCGACCGCAGCCACCGACACCCCGATTTGGGAGGAGGTGCGGCGGCCGCATACGACGGGCACCGCGCACACCACCGCGCCCGAGGGTGCGAGCAGCACCGCGACCGAGAATGCGAGCAGCACGGTCGCCGAGCCATCGACCGCCGCCGGGCGCGCACAGCCGACCGTGATCGGCGGCGACGAGACGAAAGCCGGTGCGACGAGATCCGGTGCGGCACGCGGCATCGCGGACGCCATCGAACGCCGGTTCGGCACGGCGGCGCTGGCGTTCGTCGTGGTGGCCGGGGTCTTCGGGGCGCTGTTCGCGGTGGCCACGCCGCCCTTCTGGGGACACGACGAGATCACCCAGTTCGGGCGGGCCTATCAGGTGGCGCACGGCGGGTTCCTGCCCGAGGAGATCCAGGACGATCGCGACGTCGCCTACGGCGGTCAGGTGCCGACCAGCATCGACGCGCTGATGAGCTACGCGTTCGGGGACTACAACAACAATCCCGAAGAACCCGACCCGATGGTCGCCGATCCGGGCGTCTACGACCGCCTCGGCGCGGCGCCGGTGACGTCGGAGACCCGGGATGTGTGGTTCACCAATACCGCCGCCTACTCCCCCGTTCCGTATGTCCCCGCGGCCCTGGGCATTCGGCTCTCCGAGGCGCTCGACCTGAGCGTCGGCGCGCTCAATACCGTGACCCGGCTGTCCGGTCTGCTGGCCTACCTCCTGATCGTCGGCTTCGCGCTGCGGACGCTGCGCGGGCACCGGGTGCAGTGGCTGGCGTTCACGGTGGCGGTGCTGCCCATCGCGGTCTTCCAGGCGGGCACGGTCACGGCCGACACCATGACCAACGCCCTGGCCATCCTGGTGTCGGCGCTGCTGGTGAAGGGCCTGTTCCTCGGTGACCGGCTGACCCGTCCGGAGACCGTCGCGGCGCTGACCGCCACGGTGCTGCTGCCGATCAGCAAGCCGACCTATGTGCTGCTGGCCATGCTCACCGTGCTGATTCCGGCGCGGCGATACGGTCTGCGCGGGCCGCTGCGGTTCCTGCCGTGGGCGGTCGCGGCCGTCGGCGCGGGCGTGTTCGCGGCGTGGATGAAGATCGCCGCCCCGACCGGCGAGGGCATGAGCCTGATGCGGCCCCCGCACCAGTGGGGCACCGTGCGTCCCGGCGATCAGCTTTCGGAGATTCTCAGCGATCCGCTGCGCTTCCTGAGCGTGTTCGGCGACAGTGTGTGGCTGCGCGACCAGCGCTGGTTCACCCAGTTCTTCGGCGAGCTGGGTTTCGCCTACATCGATGTCCCGGCCATCACGATGCTGGCCTGCCTGCTCGCCTTCGCGGTGAGCGTCGGCATCGCCGATCGTTTGCCGGGGGCGAGCAACGCGCGCACCGCCATTGTCGCGCTGACCGTGCTGGCGAGCGTGGCCATGATCTACGTGACGCTGTACATGTCCTTCACGCCGGTGGGCTACTACATCATCGACGGTGTGCAGGGCCGGTACTTCGTCCCGCTGGCCATTGCCGCCATGGCGGTGGTGCTGCGCTGGATGCCCTTGCGGCTCACCGATTCCGAGGGTCTTACGCCGTCGCGCGGACCGGCCGTCGTCATCGTCTCCGCCTCCGTGTTCGCACTCGTCACCGCGGCCGCGAAATACTGCTCCATCGTCTGGGGCTGAAGTATTCCGGGGTGGAAACCGCGCGGCGTACCGGACATCGCGCGGCTCGCCGGGACCCGGTGAGCCGCGCGAGCCTACCGACGAGCGCGCGGCCTACGAGAGTTCCGCGGCTTACAGGACTTTCTCGCCGGCGGCGGCGTAGGCACTCTCGGTGACGGCTTTCTGCGGCCGCCACCAGGATTCGTTGGCGCGATACCAGTCGATGGTGGCGGCCAGTCCCGCGCGAAAGTCGCGGTATTCCGGTGCCCAGCCGAGTTCGGTGCGCAGCAGCGTGGAATCGATGGCGTAGCGCTGGTCGTGGCCGGGGCGGTCGGTCACGTGGTCGAAGTCGTCGGGATCGCGGCCGAATGCCTCCAGGATGAGCCGCACCACCGCTTTGTTGTCGCGTTCTCCGTCGGCGCCGATGAGATACGTCTGCCCGATGCGCCCGCGTTCCAGGATTTCCCATACCGCACTGTTGTGGTCGTCCACGTGGATCCAGTCGCGTACCTGATGTCCCGCGCCGTAGAGGCGCGGGCGGATGCCGTCGATGAGATTGGTGATCTGGCGCGGAATGAATTTCTCGACGTGCTGATAGGGGCCGAAGTTGTTGCTGCAGTTGGACAGTGTGGCCCGGATGCCGAACGAGCGCACCCAGGCGCGCACCAACATGTCGCTGGAAGCCTTGCTTGCCGAATAGGGGCTGGACGGGTTGTAGGGCGTGTCCTCGGTGAACGCGGCCGGATCGTCGAGTGCCAGGTCGCCGTACACCTCGTCGGTGGAGATGTGGTGGTAGCGCACCCGATGTTTGCGCACCGCCTGCAGCAGGGCGAAGGTGCCGACGATATTGGTCTGGACGAACGGCCACGGATCGGCGATGGAATTGTCGTTGTGTGATTCGGCGGCGAAATGCACCACCGCGTCCACACCCCCGACCAGCCGGTCCACCAGCGCGGCATCGGCGATATCGCCGTGCACGAACTCGATGCGGTCGGCCACCGGGTCCAGCGAGGCCCGGTTTCCGGCATAGGTGAGTTTGTCCAGCACGGTGACATGGACACCGGGCCGACGGTTCACGGTCTGATGAACGAAGTTCGCGCCGATGAAGCCGGCGCCACCGGTTACGAGCAGTCGCACAGGAGAACCCTACCGAGTTCTCCCGCCGCCCGGGGGCCATCAGGTAACCCGATGTGCACAGCGGCGGTGCGCCGGCTGCGCGCTGTCGGCTGCGCGGTGGAAACACCGAATACCTCCGCAGGTCCCGATTCCGTGCCGAAATGTCGCAATTTCGCCGCCGTCCCGCAACATTCGCTCGAATGCGTCACATTTACACTCTCGCCATTTGTGATCTCGAACACAAATTTGCCGTTTTCGAATGTCTATTCCGTCCGGAATATTCGAAGAATCCCGTTACGACCTGTGTGTTTCCACGGCCCGACGAACACGTGAGTCGCCGTGGTGAACAAGAATTGAATGAACGGTCACAGTAGGTTCACCGATCGTTAGCTGGCCTCGATTTCTATTCCCCTGTCCCCCCGAGCTCTTCGTATCGAGGTTTCAAAGAATGCTGATGAGGAAATTCGCCGCGACGTCGGCCATGGTTATCGCTGCCCTGGGCGTCACCGCGGGCACCGTCAACGCCCAGCCGGCTCCGGCACCGCAGGGTGTCAATGTCTCCTATGAGATCCAGGAGAAGAGCCTGAAGCTCACCACCGACATCGGGTCGCTGGCGGTCGAGGACGGCGCCCTGAAGATCAAGGACGCCAACGGCACCGTGATGGGCGGCGCTCCGCTCACCGCTCAGGTCGATGAGTTCATCTTCCCGATCGCCGCGGAGATCAGCGGCAACACCGCCACCCTGACCCCGCAGCTCGACATGGAGCACGCGGTGTACAAGCCGGTCGCGGTGCCGTTCGCCGCGCCCGACCAGTTCAAGACCCCCTACGACCGCGAGAAGGCCGCCTTCTCCCGGATGAAGGACCAGATCGGCCTGGCGGGCACCCTGGCCGGCCTGACCACGACCGTGCTCGGCGGCATCGTCGGCTGCGGCCTCGGCATCGCCGCGGGTACCGCGATCACCCTTCCGGTCGCCCTGGGTGGTGGCTCCGGTCCGATCATCGGCTGCCTGATCGGCGCCGCCGCGGGCGCCAGCTTCATCGGTATCGCCGGCACCATCCTGATCACCGCCCCGGTGGCCGTCGTGTCGATCCTGCAGTACTTCCAGACCATCAACGAGCCCTTCGTACCGCCTGCCAAGTAATCGGTATGCGCCACAGGTGAACCCGCCCGGTCCGAGACCGGGCGGGTTCGCCGTGTCCGGGGACGCCATGCGTGCCACAGCACGGGTCCGTCGTGCCCGGCTCGGGCCGAGGCCGCCACGGTGGCGCGAGACTCAGGCCGTGCGCATCATCTGCTCGGCTTCGAGTCGGGCGCGCACGAAGCGGGCGACCGACGCCAGTGCCGCCCGGCTCTCGGGCATGCCCGGGAAGATCGCCATGAAGGCGTGCACCTGACCGCGCCAGACCTCCAGGGTGGCCGGGACGCCCGCGACCGCCAGGCGCTGGGCCATGAGTTCGCTGTCGCGGCGCAGCACCTCGTCCTCGGCCACGATGAGCAGGGCCGGGGGCATACCCGCGAGCGCGCCGTTGACCGGTGAGAGTCGCGGGTCCAGGCAGCCGTCGACGGTCGCACCGAGGCGCACCACCGATTCCAGGGCGGACAGCGGAATGAGCGGGTCCCGGTGCAGATTCGGGTGGGCGCGCTTCTCGGTGCAGTCCAGATCCAGGGCGGGGCACAGGCCGACCAGACCGGCGGGCACCGGGTACCCCTGCTCGCGGGCGCGCAGGGCGGTCGCGAAAGTCATGTAGCCGCCGGCGGAATCACCGGCGAAGACGATGCGCGAGGCATCCGCGCCGTGGCTGAGCAGCCAGCGGTAGGCGGTCAGGCAGTCGTCGACCGAACCGGAGATATCGGTATCGGGCAGCTGCCGGTACTCCACGCTCACCACCGGCAGACCGGTGCGCCGGGCCAATGCCGCCACCACGGGGCGATGCGTGTCGAGACCGCACAGGAAGAACCCGCCGCCGTGCATGTACATGATCGCGCCGTCGCGCAGCAAACTGCGGGCTCCGGCCGGACGCACGATCTCCATGCGGAAACCCCTGAGCCGCACCTGCTCCCGCTCGACACCGCGCGGCTGCGGCCGGAATTTCGACAGCCCGTTGATCACGGTCGCCGCCACCGGAATGGTGAGCGCGTTGACGGGCACCAGGCCCCCGAGCGGTCGGACCACGGTGCGGCAGGCCGCCGCCAGGGCATGCGCGTACACGCTGACGCCGTGCGGGTTGGCCACCGGGACGCTGTCACTTGTCGCTGTCATCGCGCACCTACCTCGTTGTTGGCGCGCCGAGCCGTTCGTCCAGGGACCGAACAGGGCTCGGGCACCCGGCGCGCGAGAGTCGGCGCTGACATCTCACATAGCGTCGTTTCAGAACACCATGGGAACGTGACGTATGCAACACTTAATGGCCACAAGGGCATTGCGGTAAACGGCCGTGATCGATTCGCGGTCGAGTCGGAACCTCCCCGCCTCCGCCCGCGACCCAACTGGCAGACTGCTGTGACATGCGCGGAATCATCCTGGCGGGCGGCACGGGCTCACGGCTGCATCCGATCACGCGCGGGGTGAGCAAACAGCTGGTCCCGGTGTACGACAAACCGATGGTGTACTACCCCCTGTCCACGCTCATGCTGGCGGGAATCCGGGACATCCTGGTCATCACCACACCGGAGGACAGCGACGCCTTCGCGCGCCTGCTCGGCGACGGCAGCCGGTTCGGGCTGTCCATCTCCTACGTGGTGCAACCGGAACCCGACGGGCTCGCCCGCGCCTTCGTCCTCGGGGCCGACCACATCGGCACCGACTGCGCGGCACTGGTGCTGGGCGACAACATCTTCCACGGCCCCGGCCTCGGTACCACGCTGCACCGCTTCGACGGGCTCGACGGCGGCGCGGTGTTCGCCTACCGGGTCTCCGACCCCACCGCCTACGGCGTGGTGGAATTCGCCGAGGGCAAGGCCATTTCCATCGAGGAGAAGCCGAAGCGGCCGCGCTCCAACTACGCCATTCCGGGGCTGTACTTCTACGACAACGACGTCGTCGAGATCGCCCGCGGGCTGCGGCCCTCGGCGCGCGGCGAATACGAGATCACCGATATCAACCGCACCTATCTCGAACAGGGCAGGCTGCGGGTGGAGGTGCTCGCCCGCGGCACCGCCTGGCTCGACACCGGCACCTTCGACTCGCTGCTGGACGCCGCCAACTACGTGCGCACCATCGAGGAGCGGCAGGGCCTCAAGATCGGGGTGCCCGAGGAGGTGGCCTGGCGCATGAACTTCATCGACGACGAGCAGCTGCGCACCCTGGCCGAACCGCTGGAACGCTCGGGCTACGGCACCTATCTGCTGAATCTGCTGGAACACGGCCGCGAATGGGAGCTGGGCGCACTGGGACGGGAGCGCTGAGGGTGGAGATTCGGGAGCTGTCGGTGCCCGGCGCGTGGGAGTTCACGCCGCGGCTGCACGGTGACGAGCGCGGGGTGTTCCTCGAGCAGTTCAAGGCGTCGGAATTCGAGAAGGCGGTGGGGCGGCCCTTCGATCTGCTGCAGGTGAACGTCTCCACCTCCGCCGCCGGGGTGCTGCGCGGCATCCACTACACCGCGAATCCGCCGGGGCAGGCCAAGTACGTGACCTGTGTGCGGGGCGCGTTCCTGGATGTGGTGGTGGATCTGCGGCCCGACTCGCCGACCTTCGGGCGGTGGGACGCCGTGGTGATCGACGATGTGACGCGCCGGTCGGTGTTCCTGGCCGAGGGGCTGGGGCACGCATTGCTGTCGCTGGCGGACGGTTCCACGGTGACCTACCTGTGCTCACTGGAGTACACGCCCGAACTCGACGGCGAGGTGGACGCTTTCGATCCGGCCATCGGCATCGAATGGCCGACGGTGGACCGGGACGGGCGGCCGCTCACGGTCATCCGCTCGGCCAAGGACGCCGCCGCGCCGTCGCTGTCGGACGCACGGCTGCTGTATTGAAACCCCAGGCTGCCCGGCATCGGACCGTCGCGGCACCACCGCTGCTCGGAGCGTCGCCACCCGTCGCCGCTGAACACGTCGGGTCGTAGCGCTGTCCGTCACCGCGGTCCGAGCCGATAGCCGAGCCGAAGTCGCGGCCGCTGGCACGACCGCGTGTCCATCAGCCGGTGGTCGCGCCCGGGGTGTCGAAGGCGCGCCGCGCGGTGGCCGCCAGTTCGGCGTTGAAGCGGTCGGTCGCCTCGACATTCGCGGTGTGCCCGGTGGGCAGGATGTGGAAGGCCACCAGGCTGCCGACCCGGTCCAGCGCGTCGGCGAGGGCTCGTGACATGGCCAGCGGGAGCAGCCGATCGCGGTCTCCGGCGAGCACCGTGGTCGGCGCGGTGAGATGCTCGGCGGCCGGACCCAGATCGAATTCGGCGAGCATCCGTTCGACCCGGGCGCGACCGCGCGGCGGGCACGAGCGCACGATATTCAGGACGAAGGCCACCTCGTCGGGGGTGGCTCGCCACGACATGATGCGCCAGCGGATCAACCACTTCACCAGTGGGCCGCCCGGAATCGGCAGCGGCAGGCCGAGCAGCCACACCAGCGATCGGACCGGGAGCTGGACGCGGCGGCCGAGTATCCGCAGCGGCACATTGAAGCCGGGCACCAGTTCGGTGCCGGTGGCGATACGGCCCGAGGTGGTGTTGGCCAGGATCACGCCCGCCGCGTGGGAGTCGAACTGGTCGCGGTGGCGGGCGGCCCACGCCTGCACGGTGATTCCGCCCATGCTGTGCCCGACCAGCACCGCCCGTTCGCCGGGGCGCAGGGTGGCGGCCAGTACGGTGGCCAGATCGTCGCCGAGCTGATCGATCGTCGGGGCGTCGGCGCCGACGCCGCTCTCACCGTGCCCGCGCTGGTCGTAGCAGATCAGGCGATAGCGGTCGGCGAAGGCGTTGATCTGCGGATTCCAGTATTCGAGACAGCAGCCCCAGCCGTGCACGAATACGATCGGCCGTCCCTGCGCCGACCCGTAGACGCGCACCCGCAGCCGCGCCCCGTCCGGGGTGGTCACGGGCACGGTCTCGCAGGGCGCGGTGGGCGGGTTCAGCGCCGCGGTGGCGTAGCGCCGCGACCGCAGCCGCGCCCGACGACGCGCGAACACCGCAGCCAGCCTCTCGCGACTCACACCGACATGGTGACAACCCGGGGGTGACAACGACGGTAGGACGCGCCGCACGGACACCGGAGTCGCGGAACGGCAGGGATGATGCGGGGCGGCGATAGCGCCGCGGACGCTGAAAGCGCCGGGGCGCACCGCGTGTGCGGTGCGCCCCGGCGATCCGGCCCGGCGGGCGACGAGGGAAGACCGTCGCCGGGCCGGAGATCGGGTCAGCCGACGAGTTGCAGGTCGGCCTCCTCCCGGGTGGTGTCGCGGTTCTTGCGCCGCTTGGGCAGGTAGACGGTGAGGGCGACCAGGGCTCCGACGATCGCCACGCCCGCGCCGAATTGCAGGCCGGGCCGGTAGGTGTCCAGCATGGCGGCCGGGCTGGTGTCGGTGTGCGCGCCCGAGGTGACGATGGCGGTGGTCACCGCCAGCACGATGGCCGCACCGACCTGCATGGCGGTTTGCAGCACGCCCGCGGCCAGCCCCTGTTCGTCGTTGTCGATACCGCTGGTGGCCTGGATGTTGATGGCCGGGAATCCGACCCAGCCGATGCCGATCAGCAGAATGGCGGGCAGCAGCACCGTCAGGTAGTCCGGGGCGGTGTCGACGCGCAGGAACATCAGGTAGCCGACGGCCATGACCGCCATGGTGACGGCGATGATCGGCCCGGTGCCGAACCGGTCGACCAGCTTGTCGGAGACGAAGGCGGAGGTCACGACCAGCAGGCCCACCGGCAGCAGGGCGAGCGCCAGGTGCAGCGGCGACCAGCCCAGGGTGTCCTGGAAGTACAGCGTGGTGATGAACTGCCAGCTGAAGTACGAACCGCCCACCGCGATGATGGCGAGGCTGGCGCGGACCAGGGTGGCCTTGCGCAGGATGCCCAGGCGGACCAGCGGGTATCGCACCCGCTTCTCCACCGCGACGAATCCGGCGAACAGCGCGGCGGCCAGCACGAACGAGCCGATGGTGCGTGCCGACGCCCAGCCCACCTCGGGAGCGGTGACGACGGTGTAGACCAGCAGCAGCATGGCGGCGGTGGACAGCACCGCGCCGAGGATGTCGTGTCCGCCCTCTTCGGCGGGGGAGTCCTTGGGCACCAGGAAGATGGCGGCGACCAAGGCCGCGAGTGCGATGGGCACCGGCAGCAGGAAGGTCCAGCGCCAGCCGATGCCGGTCATGAGGCCGCCGAACAGCAGACCCATGGAGTAGCCGCCCGCACCGAACACGGTGTAGATGGACAGCGCCTTGTTGCGGGCCGGGCCCTCGGCGAAGTTGGTGGTGATGATGGACAGGCCGGTCGGAGCGGTGAAGGCGGCGGCCAGGCCCTTGATGAAGCGGGTGAGGATCAGCAGCGGGCCGGAGCTGACCAGTGCGCCCGCCAGCGAGGCGAGGGCGAAGACGGCCAGCGCGATCAGGAAGACCTTGCGGCGGCCGAGCAGGTCGGCGGTGCGCCCGCCCAGCAGCAGCAGTCCGCCGTAGCCGAGCACATAGCCGCTGACCAGCCATTGCAGGGTGGAGGTGGAGAGGTCGAGTTCGGTTCCGATGGACGGCAGTGCGACGCCGATCATCGACACGTCCAGACCGTCGAGGAACAGCACGATGCACAGGGTGATCAGCATGCCCCAGAGGCGCAGGGGCCAGCTGTTCGTATCGGCGGTTGCGGCAGCCGATTTCAGAGCCGTTGTCGTCATGAGCCGAAACAGTACATGCGCACGCATTAATTGTGCAAGCATTAAATGCAGTTGCATGGTTACCCCGCGACCACTAAGATGGCCCCATGCCGAAGCCGACAGCGCCTGTCGACCGGCCCGAAGCCACCGGGCTGGTAGCCGAATGGCGTGAGCTGCTGACCCGGCACGCGACCGCGTCCTGCGCCCTCGAGAAGGAGTTGCAGGGCCGCCACCACATCGGGCTCAGCGAATTCGAAACCCTCGACCGGCTCATGGAGGCCGGCGGCGAGAGCTACAAGATGAGCGACCTCGCCGGAGACATCCACCTCAGCCAGAGCGCCCTCTCCCGCGCGGTGGCCCGCCTGGAACGCGACGGCCTGGTCAACCGCACCCTGTGCGCCGAAGACCGCCGCGCCATCTTCGTCTGCCTCACCGACAAGGGCCGCGCACTGCACCGCGAGGCCGCACCCACACATCGCGAAATCCTGGAACAGTCACTGCGCTGAGCCGTATGCTGCGGCCATGCCCTCCTATGCGGTCGATCCGCGGGTCGACGCCTACATCGACGCGCTACCGGAATGGCAGCGGGCCGTGTGCCAGGAGGTACGAGAACTGGTGCACGCTGCCGATCCGGACGTCGTCGAGACCATCAAACGCACGGTGCGCCCCTACTTCGTGCTGGACGGCAATATCTGCGCGCTGCTCGCCGCCAAGGACCACGTGAACGTATTCCTCTACGACGGGGCCATCGTTCCCGATCCCGAGGGGATCATCACCGGTGGGCACGACAACAAGACGGCCCGCACCGTCGCGGTGCGCGAAGGCGAAACCCTGAACGCCCCGGCGCTACTCGCCATGTTCCGGCAGATCATCGCCAACAACCGCGCCGGGGGCTGGCGAAAACTCAAGGGCACCAGCTGAATCAGGCGGCGACCGCCGCGCCCTCGCCGCGTGCCGCCCGCGCGGCCCGCTGCGTCATGGCCGCCAGCATGGGCAGCCGGGCATCGCCCAGCGTCATGGCCGAATAGCCGAGCTGGTTGGTGACGAATCCGATCCCCAGGCCGCGGCCGGGGATCGCCATCCCACCGGATCCGCCGATGCCGAAGTGCCCGAACGCCTTCCGGGTCAGCGTCGCGCCGACGATGGCGCGGTGGTACCCGAGCGCGAACTGTGGTGGCGCGCCGAGGACGTAGTCGAATCGGCTGTTCACGGGCATCTCGGCGAGGGTGCGCGCGCCCGGTGCACTGAACAGGCGACGGTGGCCGACCATGCCGTCATTGGCGATTGCCCCGTACATCCGCGCCAGCGACCGCGCGGTGAAGGTCCCGTTCCAGCCGGGCATCATGGCATCGTAGGGGCGCTCCCCCACCGACATGTCGGCCCAGCCGTCGTACACCGCCCCGCGTGCCGAATCCAGCACCCGCACCCGCGCGGGCAGCCCGACCAGACGGTCGAACGGCACCTTGCCGACACTGAGCCGGGGCGACAGCCGGGCGACGCGGTGCCGATGCCGCCGGGGCACCCCGAACCAGAAGTCGTTGTCGCCCAGTGGCTCCGCGAGTTCACTGCGCACCAGATCGGTGAAGGGCCGCCCGGTCGCCCGCTGCGCGATCTCGGCGACCAGCGTGCCGAAGTTCAGGCCGTGATATCCGGAAGCCCGGTGCCGCAGCGGATCCGGCGCGCTCGCCGCCATGGCCGCGGCCACCCTGTCGTGATCGAGCAGATCCTCGGGATCGTCGAGCAGTCCGCGCATGCGCTGCACTCCGGCACGATGCGCGAGCGCCTGCCGCACGGTGATCTCGCCCTTGCCCGCGGCCGCGAATTCGGGCCAGTACTCGGCGACGGGAGCGTCGTGGTCGATGACCCCGCGATCGGCGAGGCGGTTGATGACGGTGGCCGCCACGCCCTTGCCGGTGGAATACGACAGCGCCATGGTGTCGGCGGCCCAGCGGCGTCCGGGTTCGGCCCAGCCCGCCCAGATGTCGAGCACCGGCTCGCCGTCGAGGAAGACCGCGAAGGCGCCGCCACCCGCACGCGGGCGGCGGAAGATCTGGAAGAACTTGGCGGCGACCGCCGTGAAGCGGTCGTCGACGAGCATCTGTCGGCCGCGTGTGGGGCCGGCCGCGGATAGTTCCCCGATGGATCTGTCGGTGCTCTCACCTGGCATGGTCAGACTCCTTTGTCTGGCTCACTCCACAGGGTTCGCGCTCGCAGTTGCAAGCACCCTGCTAGCACCGACTGTAACGGCCGTCACGCTCGGGGACAATGGGTGCGCGCGAGTTCTGTGAAACAACACAAACAGCCGCGCGACGGGCGCGCGAGTCAGACCGAGGCGCGCACGGATTCGATCACCGGCGCGGCGTCCACCGCGACCGCGGCGACGGCCCGGAACGCCTCGCGGTATCGCTCCACATCGTGCTCCTTGTCCAGATACGAGGAGCCGGTGAGGGATTCCACGTAGACGACCGGCGGTTCGGGCACCTCCCCCGCGGGCGCGGGGAATTCGAGCAGCACGAAGCGCCCGGCATCCATGCCGTGGTGGTAGCCGCAGTCCGCGGGCACCAGCCGCAGCCGCACATTCGACAGCTCGCCCAGGCCACGCAGGCGATCCAGCTGACCGGCGGTGACGCCCTCCCCGCCGATCCGATGCCACAGCACCGCCTCGGAGATCACCACGTCCAGCCGGAGCGGGGCGGACGAGCGCGTCAGCAGTTCCTGGCGGGCGGTGCGCACCCGCACCCGGCGGTCCATCTGCTCGGCGGTGATGCCCGGGTACGCGCCCGCGAGCACCGCGCGCATGTAGTCCTCGGTCTGCAACAGGCCGGGCACCAGCTCGTTCTCATAGGTGGTGAGGCGGGCGGCGGCCTCCTCGAGGCCGATGTACACCTCGTAGCCCTCGTCGATGACGTCGCTGTACTCGGTCCACCAGCCGCGCGCCTTGGTCTCCCGGGCCAGCGCGGCCAGCGGCTGGATGGCATCTTCGGGAGCGCCGTATATCCGGCACATGGCCTCAACATCGAGGCTGCGCAGCGATGTCTGACCGGTCTCGATACGCCAGATCTTGGCCTCGGACCATTCCAGTCGCTGCGCGGCCACCCGGGTCGTCATGCGTGCGCGATTGCGCAGGTCACGAAGCTGACGACCGAGTTGCCGACGCGGCATGGTCGATCCGGTGATCCCCTGCGGTAGAGCCATCCGTCCCCCTAACAAGTTGCGATCGCATTGTGACACAGGAAATCTCGCCGATCCATGGACGCGGGGAACGCCCGGACCGCCACGGGCGGCCCTTCGGGGACGAAACTACTTGCGGGAGTTGCGCTTTCGGAATCGCCAGAACTGCACGGCACGCATATCCTCCGACAGCTGATTGACCGGTTCGGCCACATCCGACAGGGCCTGGAACAGATCGTCGGCCAGGTCGGCGATGTGCTCCACCCTGCCCGCCAGCCGTGAGGCGTTCACCAGGAATTCCAGCAGCAGACGCACGGTGGCGGCGATGGTGAGCCCCAACGGTATCGCGAACACCACCGCGAACACCACTCCCACCCATACCGAGGACCTCAGCAGTAACACCGTCGAGGCGATGGGAATGGCGACCGCGCCCGCCAAACCCAGCAGATAGGCCAGCGGCAGCAGGGTGCGCGTGGCGGTCCGGCGGAATTGCAGGTCAACCAGGCCCCGCGCGGCATCGACGCTCCAGGATCCGAATGCGCTTGGGCTGGTAAAGGGTTCGACCGGCCGCTGGTCGTCGGCATCCGCCTCGGCGGCATGCCGGGACATGCGCTTCACCGCCGACTCCTTGAACGCCAGCCAGCGCGATTCCGCCTCGAACTCGTCCAAGTCGGACTGATCCCCACCCGATCGATCGGTCATGGACGAAAACGCTCCTCTCCCACCGGGCTTCCGGCACGCCAAGTCTGATCGCAATCACATCCGCGCTACAGTGCGACGCAGTGTGTTCTCCGACACTTCCCCTTTCCGGGCGCATCACGCCCGGAAACGCGTGGGCGCGAGCAACTTCGGCGTTATCGCAGGTAGTGAGCATCGCACAGGTTTTGTCACTGCTGCGACAGCGGCTCAGTAGCGCCACCTACAACGCGGAGCTGTCTCTTTTGTAGCCGCGAACGAAGACGCGTGAAAAAGAGCCTGTAACGCCTCGGACACCGGGCGGCGATACCACGCACAGAGCAGGACCTAGATCTACCGGGGAATGGAGAATCCAGTGCGTACGACGTTTTCGTCTTCCGTCACGGCCGCAGTGTTGGCCGCATCTGCGCAGGAATACACCCAGCGTGGCTGGACGGTCGCCGAAACGGCCAACGGCATTTGCCTGATCACCGACGACAATCTGGCGGGTATCGAGGTATCCGGGGAGACCGCCGCTTTCGTCCGTCGGTTCCTGCGTGCCAACAACCTCTCGGGGCCGGTCATCGAGATCCCGGGCACCGAGCGCCGGGAAATCCACCTGGTCACCGGCGTGCAGAAGGCCGCCATGGCGCTGGAGGCGCTGCG
This sequence comes from Nocardia sp. CC227C, assembly GCF_030767025.1. Taxonomy (GTDB): domain Bacteria; phylum Actinomycetota; class Actinomycetes; order Mycobacteriales; family Mycobacteriaceae; genus Nocardia. The sequence goes on from NZ_JASITE010000011.1 coordinate 41,759, forward strand.
CGCCGCCGGTGCCATCGTGCACTCCGACGGCGCGGGCATCCCGCTGCCGCCGACGCAGCTGTCGGCCGCCGGGTCGGCGTGCTGGGGCGTCGCCCCGCAGGAGGCACGCTGGGTGCCGCCGGTGGTGGCGATCTCCGCCGCCGTGCGGGCCGCCGTGAGCGGGCGCAAGCCGCAGGTGGCGCGCATCGCCTCCTGATGTAAATCGTTCCAGGAATCCGCTGACCGCGGGTGCACCCCGGCACCCGCGGTTTTCGCGTGCGCGGACAACGGTGGATACCGTGCGAGTGGACGTGCGACAGCCCCCTGCCGTTCGGCAGGGGGCTGTCGTCGGTATCGGGCGGGTCTCGTCCGGATCACGCGGTGTGGGACAGGTGGGTCACCGCCGGAGCGCCGCGGTGGCGGCGGGCGTGCGCGGCGCGGCGGCGGGCGTCCGGGGCGCTGGCCTGGTGGTGGAGGGCGGCGGCGCGGGCGGCGCGGCGGTTGGGGACGCCGAGTTTGGTGAGGATGGACGAGACGTGATGGTCGACCGTGCGGACCGACAGGTAGAGGCGGTCGGCGATCTCCGGGTTGGTCAGGCCCGCGCAGACCAGTTCGAGGACATCCTGCTGACGGGGGGTGAGGCGGGCGGGATGGTTGCGCAGGGTGGCGCGGCAGAGCGGGCCGGGTTGGGGTGAGGTGCGCACGAACAGGCCGGTTTCACCCGCGATGGTCACCTCGACCACCGTGGCGGTGCCCGCGGCGATGTCCGCGCGGACGGCGTGCAGTGCTTCGAGGGCTTGTGTTCGTTCGAGAAACCGCATGTGCCCAGCCTGGCCGCGAATCGGCGGCGGGTCTGTCCGCGCGCAGACACTCGTTGTGTCGGCATCCCGACACAAATAGCACGCTTCCGGTTTCGCCTGTCGGGGTCGCGAGCGATGATGAGGTATGACCTCCGTCACGGACAGCCCCCGGACGCTGCTGCGCACCTGCCCGCTCTGCGAGGCGGTGTGCGGTCTCGAACTCACCCTCGATGCCCACGACCACGTAACAGCCGTACGCGGCGACCATGCCGACCCGTTCAGTCACGGCTTCATCTGCCCCAAGGGAGCCAGCCTCGGCGCTCTCGACGAAGACCCGGATCGGCTGACCGAACCCATGATCCGCGACCGCGACACCGACGAATGGCGGACCGCGAGCTGGGCGGAGGCCTTCACGCTCATCGGCGAACGGCTGCCCGCCATCGCGCACGCGCACGGCAATCAGGCCGTGGGCGTATACGTCGGAAATCCCAATGCGCACACCGTGGCCGGGGCGCTGTACCTGCCGCTGGTACTGCGCGCGCTGGGCACCAAGAACATCTACTCCGCCAGCACCGCCGACCAGATGCCCAAGCAGGTCGCGAGCGGACTCATGTTCGGCGATCCGCTCACGGTCGCGGTGCCGGACCTGGACCGCACCGACTATCTGCTCATGCTCGGCGCGAACCCGCTGGAGTCGAACGGATCGCTGTGCACCGCACCGGATTTCCCGGGAAGGCTGAAGGCGCTGCGCAAACGCGGCGGTCGTTTCGTCGTGGTGGATCCGCGGCGCACCCGCACGGCCAAGCTGGCGGACGAGCACCTGTTCGTCCGGCCGGGCAGTGATGCGTACCTGCTGTTCGGGATCGTGCACACGCTGTTCGCCGAACAGCTCACCGATATTCGCGTCGAGGTCGAGGGCCTGGACGAGATCCGCTCGGCCGCCGCGGATTTCACCCCCGACGTGGTGTCGGCCCGCACCGGCGTGCCCGCCGCGACGGTGACGCGGATCGCCCGCGAGCTGGCCGCCGCGCCGTCGGCCGCCGTCTACGCCCGGATCGGCACCTGCACAGCCGAATTCGGCACCGTCACGCAGTGGCTGGTGGATGTGGTCAATGTGCTCACCGGAAATCTCGACGCCCCCGGCGGTGCCATGTTCGCCGCCGGAGCGGCGCTGGGAATCGTGCGGTCCCGTCCGTTCCGCACCGGGCGGTGGACCAGCCGGGTGCGCGGACTGCCCGAGGCCATGGGCGAGCTGCCCGTCGCCACCCTCGCCGACGAGATCGGCACGCCGGGTGAGGGACAGATACGGGCCATGGTGACGGTGGCGGGCAATCCCGTGCTCTCCGCGCCCAGCGGAGCGCGCCTGGACGCCGCCTTCGCCGGACTGGAATTCATGGTGTGCGTGGACCGGTACCTCAACGAGACCACCCGCCACGCCGATGTGATCCTGCCGCCGCCGCGCATCGTGCAGGCACCGCACTTCGATTTCGCGCTGCTGAACTTCGCGGTGCGCAACTATGCCCGCTACTCGCGCCCCCTGGTACCGCTCGGCGGCCACCCCTCGGAGGCCGAGATCCTCGCCCGACTGGCCATGGCGGTGAGCGGACAGCGGCCGCCGGAGGGCGTCACCCCGCTCGAGGCGGTGGACGAGATGGTCATCGCGGGCACCCTGCAGAAGGCCGGACTGCTCGAACGCCGCCCGGAACTGCTGGGCGAGAACACGACCGAGCAGCGCATCGACATGATGCTGCGGTTCGGGCCGTACGGCGAGTGGAACCCGGCCGCGCGCGGCACCGTCGCTGCGGACGGCGGCGGTCAGGCAGCGGTGCCGGACGAAACGACCGGGCCGGACGGGACGCCACCAACGGGCGCGGTGGACACCGCACCTACACCGGATGCCCGCGACGAGCCGCCGCGTGACGACAGCGGCACCACGCCGATTCGGGGCGCAGCCGACACCGGGATGCATGATGACGGCGCAGGCCCGTCTCAGTGGAATGGCGCACTGAACTTGCGTGTGCTGCTGAACAATCCGCACGGCATCGACCTGGGGCCGCTGCGGCCGCGGCTGCCCGGGGTGCTGCGCACGGCGTCGCGGAAGGTGGAGCTCGCACCGCCGCAGCTGCTGGCGGATGTGGAGCGGTTGCGGGCGCGGCTGCACGACGACGCACCGGAGATGGTGCTCATCGGGCGACGGCAGCTGCGGTCCAACAACAGTTGGCTGCACAATGTCTCGACGCTGGTGGGCGGATCCAACCGGTGCACCCTGCACATCCACCCCGACGATGTGGCGCGGCTGGGCTTGAACGGGCAGGCCGTCGTGAGATCCGCGGCGGGCACCGTGATCGTGGCCGTCGAGCCGACCGAGGAGATCATGCCCGGCGTGGTGAGCCTGCCGCACGGCTGGGGCCACGCGGACAGCTCGCAGCGCGTGGCCCGCGAGCACGCCGGGGTGAACGCCAATGTGCTGACCGATGATTCGCTCGTCGACGCACCCTCCGGCAATGCCGTGTTCAACGGCGTGCCGGTCACGCTCACTCCGGCCTGAGCTCGGTGGCCCGCATGTCACCCGTCCGGATACTGCTGTGGCTGGTGCATGTCAGCCTGCCCGCCATCGGTCTGTGGGTGCTGGTGGCACGGCCGCACCTGGATCACGAATTCGAGCACCACGGTGTGCATTTCTGGTTGATCCTGGGCGCGGCCGTGGTGGCGCTGGTCCTCGGAGTGCTGCTGTTGCGGGCCGCCCGGGCGCATCGGGATATGCGGCTGATCCTGGTGTCGCTGGTATTTCAGCTGAACGCCGGATTCCTGGGACTGCACGCCTTGGCGACGCCCGGAATCATTCTGTCCACCCCGAATGTCGGCTTCACCACCGCGGTGCCGGTCGGCATGGTGCTGGGCGGTTTCGCCGCCCTGGCCTCGGCGGTGGAGTATCCGCCGGATACGCGCGCGCACCGGTACACGGACCTGCTCGCGGCGCTGCCCATCACGCTCATGGTGGTGTGGGCGCTGCTGTCGCTGACCCGGGTGCCGCCCTTCGACGCCGTCCCCGATCCGTCGGAGGCGCAGGGGCCGCTGGTGGCGGGAGTGTTCGTGGGCGCGGCCTGCTATCTGGTGGCGGCGGTGCGCTACGCCTACCTGTACTTCCGCAATCGCGGCACGGTGGTGCTGAGCGTGCTCACCGCCTTCGTGCTGTTGGCGGAGGCGCTGTTCGCGGTGGGGTTCGGGCGCAGCTGGCGGGTGTCGTGGTGGGAGTGGCATGTGCTGCTGGGGGTGGCGTTCGCGCTCATCGCCCTCAGTACCCACCTCACCTTCCTGCGGGAGGGGTCGGCACGGGGCCTGTTCGACAGCGTGACGCTGCGCAGCACCCTCGACGCCATCCACCGCGACTACGCCCGCGCGCTCGAGGAAATGGTCGCCGCCCTGGACCAGCGCGCCAGCGGCGGGGTCGCCGCCGCCGAACCCCTCGGCGCGGTCGGCCAGGAGCTCGCCCGCCGCTTCGGCCTCACCGAACGCCAGGTGGCGGTGCTCCAGCAGAGCGCCCGCGCGGTCGGCAGCGAACGCGAACAGGTGCGCCGCCTCGGCGCACTGGTCGCCGTCGGCGAACGCTCCTCGGTGATCCGCGGCGAGAACCAGCTGCTCACCGAGATCCAGCGCTTGGCCAACTACGCCTTCGAGGGTGACACCGTGCGCATCGGCATCCTGCGCCAGGGCCGCCTGCACTTCGAGGACGGCGGTCCACCGAATCCGGGCGCGCATACCTTTCCCCTGATGGTCAAGGGGTTCCACGCCGGAGTGCTGGAACTGACCCGCACGGCCGCCCCCGCGAATGCCGCGACCGAGATCTCCGGGACGGTGCACGACACCGGCACAACCGATCCAGGACACGACCACCCCGGCGCACGACGCGGGTTCGGCTGGCGGCCCGCGCCGAGTGGCCCCGCCGCGGCGACGCCGCCGGTCGGCGACGCTTCCGGTCAGCCCGGGTCCGATCAAGGGTCCGATTCGCCCGCAACGCGATTCGGCGGACCAGCGCGGCAAGGCCGCGATTCCGCGCTGCCAGGCGATCGCGCGCCGCGCGGACAGCGGCGGCCTTCGGGCTCGGCCGGGCCGGATACCTCGCCGGGCGCGGTGACGCGAGCACTGAACGCCGCCGGGCTCCGGAGAGGCACGGCGGGGTTCGCCGCGGCCGAGCCACCCACCGGCGGGGCGGCGGACCGGACCGGCCAGGCCGCCGCTGGCGAGCCCGCACCACCCTCCCCCGGTCCGGCGGGGGCACGCCGCGTCGATCGGCGGGAGGATGCGACACCGGCGTCGCCGGGCGCGTCCGGTCCGGCACCTGCGGACAGGAACCCACCCGGGGCTACCGGCCGAGCAGCGCACGACCAACCGGTGCCGCTGGGGGCGGCGGAGCAGGCGGTGGCGCGGTCGTTCGCGGCGCAGGCGTCGGTGGTGTTGGAGAACGCGCGGTTGTATCAGCAGTTGGATGGGTTGTTCCGGTCGTACATGTCGCCCGCGGTGGCCACGGCGCTGATCGCCGATCCGTCGCAGGCGGGGTTGGGGGGTGAGATCCACGAGGTGAGTGTGTTGATGGCGGATCTGCGGGGATTCACGCCGTTCGCGGAGCGGGTGGGGCCGGAGCAGGTGATGCGGATGCTCAACACCTACTACACCGCGATCGTTCCGGAGATTCTGGCTCAGGGCGGCACCGTGGTGCAGTTCGTGGGCGATGCGGTGATGGCGATCTTCAATGCGCCGGTGCGGCAACCGGATCACGCGCTGCGGGCGGCGCGGGCCGGGCTGGCCTTGCAGCGGGCCGTGGCGGGGGTGCGGGAGCGGGTGGATGTTGCGCATCGCGACGACTGGCCGATGTTTCGAGTGGGAGTCAATACGGGACCAGCCGTGGTCGGCAATGTGGGAGCGCCGCAGATGCGGAACTTCACGGCCATCGGTGACACCACCAATCTGGCGGCGCGACTGGAGTCGCTGGCCGAACCGGGAACGGTGGTGGTCGGCCCGCTGACCAGAACGCGGCTCGGTGACCGGGCCGTGGTCCGGGATCGGGGGGCCTTCGACATCAAGGGCAAACGCGACCCGGTGACGGTGTACGAACTCGAGGCACTGCGGTGAGGGTGAGATGGAATTCGAACTGTTCGACGGGCTGTCGCCCGCGGAACGACGGGAGCTGGTCGCCGCGTGCACGCCGCGCAAGTTCCGGCGGCGCGACATCGTCTGCCACGAAGGCGATCCCGGGGACTGCCTGCACCTGATCACCAGCGGGAAACTCATCGTCCGGGTGACCACGCCGCTGGGCCACACCGCCACCCTGACCATCCTCGGCCAGGGTGAGATGTTCGGCGAGCAGGCGATTCTGAGTCCGGACGCGCGCCGCACCGCCACCATCGTGGCGGTCACCGACGCCGAAACGCTCACGCTCAGCCGGGATCGGCTGGAGCGGCTGCGCAAGGATCATCCACAGGTGGAGCGGTTCCTCACCGTCTCGCTGGCCGCGCAGGTGCGCCGGCTGTCCGCGGCGGTGTTGGAGGCGCTGTACCTGCCGGTGGAGACGCGGGTGCTGCGGCGGCTGTCGCATCTGGCGCGGGTCTACGGGGATCCGGACCGGGCCCCGCAGATCCGGCTCACCCAGGAGGATCTGGCGTCCATGGCGGGCACGACGCGGGCAACCGCCAACAAGGTGCTCCGCGAACTCGAGGACGCGGGGGTGGTGCGTTTGAGCCGGGGGTCGGTGACGGTGCTGGATCGAATGGCGTTGGAACGCAAAGCAAACTGACCCTTTGGTCTTGTTCCAGGGGGCTGACACCCGGCCAACTCGGACAAAACTATGCAAAAAGGACAATTCAGGATTGCGAAATACTCGCGCGCACAGCCGAACTCGCAGCCGCACGTCCGAATGAATGATCAGCACACCACCAGCTACGCCGCCCCGACTCCTTGTGAGAACGCCTACCGCGGAGGACCCTCGCACCGGAAGGTCTGACCGGCGCCAGTCGAGCGAGCTCTACCAGGGAAAATGCGCTGTTTCAGCCATTCGCCACATGAGAATAGTTAAACCGTATAGCATTTCGGATGGCCGAAGTTCGCGGCCGAGCCTCTCCCATCCGGACTCCAGCTACCAGAGGGGGCGCACAATGCCCGGCATCAGAAGCGGCAGCGATGGCGAACGCGAACTACAGGAACGCTACGGGACACAAGACCGCGCCGAGCGTTTCTACGAGGATCAAGTGCGAGACCGGCTCAATACCCACATGATCGAATTCATCCGCCGGATGGATATGGCCTTCATCGCCACCGCCGACAAGCACGGCGAATGCGATACCAGCTTCCGGGCGGGCAAACCCGGCTTCCTCCACGTTATCGACGAGCACACCGTCGCTTACCCCGAACTCCGCGGCAACGGGGTGATGGCGAGCCTCGGCAATATCCTCGAGAACCCGCACGTGGGCATCCTGCTCATCGACTTCGTGCACGACCTCATCGGACTGCACATCAACGGCTCCGCCCGCATCGTCGACGACGCGCTCATGCGGCGCTATATCGACGGGCTGCCCGAGGGCGAGCGCGGACGCGTCATCGAACGCTGGGTGGTGGTGGACGTCGAGGAGGCGTACATCCACTGCCGCAAGCACATCCCCCACCTGGTGCCCGCCGCCCGCGAACCCCGCCGGTGGGGCACCGACAACGTCCGTGCCAAAGGCGGCGACTACTTCCGGACCAAGGAGGAAGCGCGCACGCTGGTCGAGCATTGACGCGAGTCAGTGGATCATCGACGCGAGTCAGTGGATTTTGAAGATCACCGCGCGCTGCACGATGAAGTTGATCACCGTGGCCGTGCCCTGCGCGATCACGAACGCCACCAGCACGGCACCGGTCAATGTGTGACCGGCCACATCGACCTTCATCTCCGGCAGCACGATGTTCAGCAGCGCATTGATGCCGACCTGCGCCGCGAAGGTCACCGCGTACAGCGCCACCACCGCGATGAAGCGCTTGCGGCTCGGCGGCGCCTTGAAGGTCCAGCGGCGATTGATCAGGTAGGCGGTCGTGGTGCCCGCGACGAAGCTGATCGCCTTGGCGATATCGCGCGGCACCCCCACCACGCTCATGAGCAGCACGTACAGCCCGAAGTCCACCACCGCGGAGAAGCCGCCGGTCAGCGTGAAGCGGACGATCTGGGTCTTCAGATCGACATCGGTGCCGCCCGGCTCGTCGACCAGGGGCAGCTCGGGCGGCAGGGGCAGGTGGGGTTCCGCGGTCACAGAGCAGAAGGGTAATGCCGCGCACAGGTAACGGCACCAGCCGATGGGCGGTTATGCCTGTAGCCTCTATCCCGATGTCCACGAAAGCTCAGACCACCACTGCCGGTGCCGCCGAGACGAGCTCGGCCTCCGAGGGAGCGTACGCACTGCCGACGCAGACCCGGAAGCTCACCGGATGGGGTCGCACCGCACCGACAACATCCGAGGTCCTCGCCACGTCCGATCCCGAGGTGATCGCCAAGGCGGTCGCCATGGTGGCCGAAGACAACGAGTCGAAGCCCGCACATCTGCGCCGCGGCGTCATCGCGCGCGGGCTCGGGCGTTCGTACGGCGACAACGCGCAGAACGCGGGCGGTCTCGTGGTCGACATGACCGCGCTGAACAAGATCCACAAGATCGACGCCGCCACCCGACTGGTCGATGTCGACGGCGGCGTGAACCTGGATCAGCTCATGAAGGCCGCACTGCCGTTCGGCCTGTGGGTGCCGGTGCTGCCGGGCACCCGGCAGGTCACCGTGGGCGGGGCCATCGGGTCGGATATCCACGGCAAGAACCATCACAGCGCGGGCAGCTTCGGCAATCACGTGCGGTCGATGGAGCTGCTCACCGCCGACGGCACCGTGCACCACATCACGCCCAAGAAGAACGCGAAGCTGTTCTGGGCGACGGTGGGCGGGTGCGGTCTGACCGGCATCATCCTGCGGGCCACCATCGAGATGACGCCCACCGAGACTGCGTATTTCATTGCCGACGGTGATGTCACCCCGACGCTGGACGACACCATCGCCTTCCACAGCGACGGTTCCGAGGACCGCTACGAGTACAGCTCGGCCTGGTTCGACGCCATCAGCCCGATGCCGAAGCTGGGGCGCGCCGCGATCTCGCGCGGCAATCTGGCCAAGCTGGATCAGCTGCCGAAGAAGCTGCGGAAGGATCCGCTGAAGTTCAACGGCAAGACCTTCTTCACGCTGCCGGACGTGTTCCCGAACGGGCTGGCCAACAAGTACACCTTCACGCCCATCGGCGAGATCTGGTACCGCAAGTCGGGTACCTACCGGGGCAAGGTGCAGAATCTGACGCAGTTCTATCACCCGCTGGACATGCTGGGTGAGTGGAACCGCGGCTACGGCTCGAACGGCTTCCTGCAGTACCAGTTCGTGGTGCCGCCGGAGTCGGTGGACGAGTTCAAGCGCATCATCGTCGACATCCAGCAGTCCGGGTTCTACTCGTTCCTGAACGTCTTCAAACTGTTCGGTCCGGGTAACCAGGCCCCGCTGAGCTTCCCCATGCCGGGCTGGAACATCTGCGTGGACTTCCCGATCAAGGCGGGGCTCAACGAGTTCGTCAACGACCTCGATCGACGCGTGCTGGAATTCGGCGGACGGCTCTACACCGGCAAGGACTCCCGCACCACCGCGGAGACCTTCCACAAGATGTACCCCCGGATCGGCGAGTGGATCAAGGTCCGCCGAACCGTCGACCCCACAGGCGTTTTCATGTCCGATATGGCGAGAAGGCTGGAGCTTCAGTGATCAATGCGGTCGGGAATCCGCAGACCATTCTGCTGCTGGGCGGCACCTCCGAGATCGGTCTGGCGATCTGCTCGGAGTACCTGAAGAAAGCCCCCGCGCGCATCGTCCTCGCGGCGCTGCCCAATGATCCGCTGCGCGAGCAGGCGGTGGCGCAGATGAAGGACGCGGGCGCGTCCGACGTCGAGCTCATCGACTTCGACGCGCTCGATATGGACAGCCACCCCGAGGTCATCGAGCAGGCGTGGGCGCGCGGCGACGTCGATGTCGCCATCGTGGCCTTCGGCATGCTCGGCGACGCCGAGGAACTGTGGCAGGACCAGCGCAAGGCCGTCATCGCCGCCGAACTCAACTACACCGCCGCCGTCTCGGTGGGCGTGCTGGTCGGCGAGAAGATGAAGGTGCAGGGCTACGGCCGCATCATCGCCATGTCGTCGGTCGCCGGCGAGCGGGTGCGCCGCTCCAACTTCGTCTACGGCTCCACCAAGGCCGGACTCGACGGCTTCTACCTGGGCCTCGGCGAGGCGCTGCGCCCGCACGGGCCGCGCGTCACCGTCATCCGCCCGGGACAGGTACGGACCCGGATGTCGGCGCACGTCAAGGAAGCCCCGCTCACCGTGGACAAGGAGCAGGTGGCCGCGCTCGCGGTCAGCGGTTCCGCCAAGGGCAAGGAAATCGTCTGGGCCCCGGGCACTTTCCGCTACGTGATGATGATCCTGCGGCACATCCCGCGCGCGGTGTTCCGCAAGCTGCCGGTGTAGGGGTCGTTCGAGGGCCCGGCCCGCCGCGTATCGGCGACAACCGTGTACTGCCGCATCTTCGGCGTGAAGGTGCGGCAGTTCTCGTCTGCGGGGTCGAGCCCGAGGTAACGCGGTGTGGGCGTGGCGGGCGGTTAGGCTGTCGCGCGGTGACCACACACGGACCGAGCATCCGGAGGCAGAGTGCACGACACGACTACGGAACCAACCGGGGGGCGCGGGGGGCTGCTGGCGCGGCAGGCCGGGGGCGCGCTCGGTGAGGCGGTGCTCGCGGGCGCGGTCGCCGCGGTGGTGGCCGGGGTCTGGTTGGTGGCGTTCGCGAGCGTGGCGTGGCCCGCGTTCAACTCCTCCAATGTGACGCGGGCACTGACCACCGTCGGGCAGGTGGTCGCCGTCGCCATGCTGGTGGCGGCGATCTGGCTGGTGCGGGCGCGGAAGTGGCCGTGGGTGGCGAAAGTGCTGTCGTGGGGCGGTATTTCGACGTTCGTGACGGTGACGCTGGGGATGCCGCTCGGGGCGACCAAGCTGTATCTGTTCGGGCTGTCGGTGGACCAGGAGTTCCGGACGCAGTATCTGACGCGGCTGACCGACGGTGCGGCACTGCGGGATATGAACTACGTGGATCTGCCGCCGTTCTATCCGGCCGGATGGTTCTGGGCCGGTGGGCGATTCGCGAATCTGTTCGGCCTCGACGGATGGGAGGCGTTCAAGCCCTGGGCCATCACCGCATTGGCCGTGGCCGCGGCGCTGGCACTCGTGCTGTGGTCCAAGCTGATTCGTGCGGACTGGGCGATCGCCGTCGCCGCCGCCACCACGGCGGTGACGGTGGCGTACGCCGCGCCGGAGGCGTACAGCGCGGTGCTGGTCGTGCTGCTGCCGCCGGTGCTGGTACTGGCCTGGGGGGCGCTGCACCGGCCCGCCGAATACGGGGCTGTTGGATATCGGGCTGAATTTCAGACCGAGGGTGCACGAACAGCTGGCGGCGAAGCTGCTGGATCCAGGGCCGCGGGTTCCAAAGCCGCGGGCTCCGGGGCTGCGGGATCCGACGCCGCAGGATCCGACCCCGCAGGATCCGACCCCGCAGGATCCGACCCCGCAGGATCCGACCCCGCAGGATCCGACGCTGCGGGATCCGACGCTGCGGGATCCGACGCTGCGGGATCCGACGCCGCAGGATCCGGGGCGGCGGGATCCAGCGCGGCAGGATCCAAAGCCGCGGGCTCCAGCGCGACGACCTCTGAAGCCGCAGGGTCCGGGGCGGCGGGATCCGACGCCGCAGGATCCGACCCCGCAGGGTCCGGGGCGGCAGGATCCGACGCCGCGGGCTCCGGGGCGGCAGGATCCGACGCCGCTGGCTCCGGCGCGGCGGGATCCAAAGCCGCGGGCTCCGGCGCTGCGGGTTCCGACGCCGCAGGGTCCGGGGCTGTGGGTTTCGAGGCCGCGGGTTCCCGGGCTGTGGGGTCTGTCTCGACCGCCGGGGGGTGGGGGGCCGTGCTCGGCACCGGGCTGTTCCTCGGGCTGGCGGCCACGTTCTACACGCTGTATTTCGCGGTGGCGGTGTTCGCGGTGTGTCTGATGGCGGTGGCCGCCGCCGGAATCGCGCTGTGGCAGCGGCATGCCGCGCTGCGGGTGCATCGGCGCACCAAGCAGGAGGTGCCCGGTGTCTGGCGGCTGCTGCGGCCGATCCTGGTGCGGCTGATCGCGATCGGCGTGGTCGCGGGGCTGCTGGCGCTGGTGGTGTGGCTGCCGTTCCTGCTGCGGGTACTGCGCGAGGGCTTCCCCAGCTCGGGCACCGCCTTCCACTATCTGCCCGAGGGCGGGGCGCGGCTGCCGCTGCCCATGTTCGAACTCTCACTGCTGGGCGGGCTGTGCCTGATCGGCGTGATCTGGCTGGTGCTGCGGGTGGGCAGTTCACGGCGGGCGCAGGCGCTGACGGTGGGCGTGGTGGCCGTCTACCTGTGGTGCCTGCTGTCCATGCTGCTGACCGCGGCCGGGACCACGCTGCTGTCCTTCCGGTTGGAGCCGGTGCTGCTGGTGCTGCTGGCGGCGGCGGGCGCGTTCGGTTTCGCGGAGGGCGCGCGGGCGATCTACCAGGTGTTGAACGAGCCGGAACGGTTCCGGGCCGTGGTCGCGGCCGTGGCCGTGCTCGGCGCGATCGGCTTCGGCCAGCAGATCCCGGAGATCCTCGAACCGGAGATCACCACGGCCTACACCGACACCGACGGCGACGGCGTGCGCGCGGACAAGTTCCCCCCGTCGGCGGTCTCGTACTACCACGAGATCGATGCCGCCCTGCGCGAGCAGACCGGCCGCCCCCGCGACGAGACGGTGGTGCTCACCGCCGACCTCAGCTTCCTGTCCATCTACCCCTACTTCGGTTTCCAGGCCCTGACCTCGCACTACGCCAATCCACTCGCCGATTTCCCGGCCCGCGCCGACGAGATCGAGCGCTGGTCCACCCTGGAATCCCCCGAGGAGTTGGTCGAGGCCCTTCGCACCGCCCCCTGGCGCGCCCCCGACGCCTTCCTCTTCCGCCAGTCCGGCGACAACTACACCCTGCGCCTGGCCGAAGACGTCTACCCGAACCAGCCCAACGTGAAGCGCTACCAGGTGACCTTCCCGGCTCAGCTGTTCGACGACCCCCGCTTCACCGTGACCGATATCGGACCGTTCACGGTGGTGGTCGTGGAGCGCTGATCCCGGGTCACGACGCCCGCCCGGCTCACGACGCCCCCGGGTCACGTCGCCGATCGGGCCGCTTCGTCAGTCCGGGTCGCGTCGCCGGTCCAGGCTCGGCCGCCGCTTCGGGTTGGGTCAGCGGGCCGGCTCACGGCCGCCAGGCGAGCGGCGAACTCGTCGGCGTGGCGGGCAAGGGGATCGCTCGTGGGCTCGGTGGATGTCGCATCCTTGATCAGCATGCGTACCTCCGCCAACTCCGCGTCGACCGCCTCGATCAAGGCCGCCATGGCCGGGGCCTTGTGCGGGCAGTCCGCGCTGCGGCATCCGGCGTGCGCTTCGAGACTATGACGGGCCAGCTGGTAGGAGCCCCACGCGGGGCATGGCGCACGATCGGCACCCGGTGTCGGCGGCGATTCGAGCATCACTTGCCGCCGCTCGGCGAGCCCGCCATCAGCAGTCGACCATCGAATCCGCTGCCGCAACGATGTCTGCCACGCCCCGAACGATGCGCGCCACCGCGACGGCGTGGACGCGGAACCTCCACGCTGCCGCCACCTTCGACGTACGGCAGGACAAAAGGGGGAAGCTCGCGATCCTCCCGCCAGTCCTCGCCGATACCGCGCATCGCCCAGACGAAGACGAGCGCACCCAACGCTGCCAATCCCAGAATCCAGACTTCCCAATACATTCGACGATCTCCTCGCGTGCGTACCGGTTCGATTCGAAGCACCGAGCGGCGGATCCGCGCTGTCGTCGCCGGGTGTAGGACCAGTAGACATCTCCGAATCCACACCGTGTGGACAGTCCGCGGAATACCGTGGAGTGTCCACTGTGGACACTGTCCGTACTGGACACTCGGACGATAGTGAGGCTGACGAAATGGCCGGAACAACAGTCGCCCGTATGGATTTCGGGGCGTTCGTCCAGTCGCTGCGCAAAGCGGCGGGGAAGGTGCCACTGGCCGCCGCCAAACACATCGACACGTCACGCCAGACGATCATGCGGCTCGAGGAAGGCTGGCCGACGCGGCTGAGCACGCCGCAGATCGAACAACTGCTCGAGTTCTATGGTGGGGACGACGACCAGCGCGCGGAGGCTATGCGGCTGTGGGAAGTACTGCGGTCGCACGAGAAGGCCGACCAGGCACAGGGCAATTCGAAAAGCTATTGGCAACCGTACTCGGACCAGTTCGTCTCGCAGTTCCCCCACTATCTGCGGCTGGAATCCGCGGCAAACGTGATGATCAGCCATCAAACCGTGCTCGTGCCGGGCCTGCTTCAGATCCCCGAGTACCGGCGAGCTGTGATTCTCATCGATGAGCCGGATCTGCCCCCGGTCGATACCGAACGAAGGCTCGAACTGATGACCCGCAGGCAAAGTCGGTTGAGCGAAGTCGATTTCCGGATGGATATCCTGCTGTCCGAAGCGGTTTTACGTCACCGGCCTGCCAGCCCGGCCGTGATGGCGGATCAGCTGCGCTGGCTGGCAGAGGTCGGCGAACAGATCAATGTCAGCATCCGCGTCGTACCGTTCGGAGTGGGACCACATCGAGGGTTGATCGTCCAGAGCTTCACCCTGTTGGAGTTTCCGCGTGGCGCAAGCGGCCTGACGGTGCCGCCGGTGGTGTACCTGGACGTGGTGAACGCCCCCATGACCACCGAACGAGCCGATGTTGTCGATCAGTATCGGCAGGCGATCACGCAATTGCAGGCGGTAGCGTTGACGGAGAAGGACACCAGAGATCTGGTGTTTCGGGCGGCGAAGGAGTACACGGCGTGAGGAAGCCGATCCAGGGAGAATGGTATAAGTCCAGTCGATCCGAGACCGGGAAGCAGTGCGTCGAGGTCTATCACGCGGAAAACGCTGTCGGCGTGCGTGATTCGAAGAATCCCGGCGGGTCCGAGCTGTGGTTCACCCCGGAGCAGTGGGATGGCTTCCTCACCAGCGGTATCTGGCAGGACTGAACGCGGTCGCGAGGCGCGGCCTGCGGATTCATTGCCCGTGGCATTCAACTGCCACGGCGAGGTCTTCGGGTGCAGATGCGGTGACCGTCTCTGAGTTGCCCGGCCGGGTGCTGCGTATCGGTATCGGTGTCCACCGGGGTCTGCGGCCGGTCCGGATCGGGGTCGGCAGCGGCCAACCAGTGCCGGTGTTGTTCGGCGGCGTGGGCGTAGTCGGCCAGGATCTGGCGGCGGGCGTGGGCGAGTAGCTCGCCGCCGTGGTGGCGGGGGTTGGTGCGTGGCGTGCGGGTCGGGTCGACGTGGTGGGGGGCGATCCAGGTGGCGGGGCCGACCGCGCGGGCACCCAGGGGTGGGGCGGGGGTGGTCCAGCCTTGGGAGGTGTTGGTGATGCGGGCGTGGCAGGGGTCGCAGGCGAGGGTGAGGTTTTCGATGTCGGTGGGGCCGTCGGCGGCGTGTTCGCGTTTGTGGTGGACGGCGCAGTAGACGGCCGGGGCGTCGCAGCCGGGGCGGGTGCAGCCGCGTTCGGCCGCGATGAGGGCGAGGCGCTGCCACGGGGAGGCGAGTCGGCGGCTGCCGCCGAGGTGCAGGGGCATGCCGGTGTGGTCGAACACCACCAGGGTCGGTATCGAGCGCTGCGCCATGCGCAGAGCTTCGGTGATCGACATGCGGGTGCCCGATGCGGTTCGTGCGACCGCGTCACCGGGCTCGACGATCGAGTCGATGCCGAGGGCGCGTTCGACATCGCCGAGGTGCATGGTCAGGATGACCGATACCGGGAGGCCGCGATGGGTGCCCGGTTTCTCCGGGCCGCCACCGGCCGCGAGGAATGCGGTGAGGGCGTCGTGGTTGCGCTGCCCGGCCGATCGCCGGTCACGCCGGGCGGCGGCCTCGATCACAGCGGGGTCGACGGCAGCGGGGGCGGTGCGGGGGCTGTCGGGATCGTCGGGGTTGTTCATGCCCGGCCGTCCCCATTTCGCGAAGACCATGTCCAGGAAGGCCCGCAGTGTGGGATCGACCAGGCCGTTGAGCGGCGACATGCCGTCGGGGCGTTGGCGGCCCGGCACCAGCTCGCGCTGCCGGGCGCGGTCGCGGTCGTCGGGCAGCGCGCCGTCGGGGTCGAGGTAGCCGAGGATCTCGTCACCCACGCGGGGGATGTCGTCGGGAGTGACCTTGCGGGCGGTGTCGGCCAGCACACGTTCGGCCGCTTCACGGTCGGCGGGCGTTACCGCGTGCGGAATCCGCCTCATCACCTTCACGATCTGGCGGGCGTGGTCGGCGGAGATCTCACCGTCGGATTGGGCGCGTGCGGTATTCGGCAATTCGACCGCGCCGTCGAATCCGGCGAGCAGGTGGAATCGGCCCAGCTTCTCGGCCATGCGATAGCGGGAATTGGCGTCGGCGCGCGAGATTCGCACAGTCTCGATCAGGAATTGCCTGGTACCCGCCACACCGGACCGTTCACCCAGCGAGCGGTCGGAAGTCTCGATTACCAACCTGTGCGACAACGCATCCAGCAGCCGACGCGCCGTTTCGACCTCGCGCATCCATTCGACGAAATCGTCATCGTTCATGCGGGTGAGATCGCAGTTCAGCGCGGTGGTCGCCGCTGCGACCATGTCGCGGGCGATGCCACGCTCCTGAATTTCCCCTCCCCCGTTCATATCTTCATTCTATAGCGAATCACATTGCGGGAGAACAGGAAAACTATTTGACCTGCGATATCTTCGCATCCGCTTCGTCCGGTTCAATCGCCACGGTTGTACCGCCTGCCGTTCACTGTCGGCGTTCGAATGACGGACACCAGTTCGGCGAGGGCCGTTCGGGCCGGATGCCCGGATTCGGCGAGTGTGCACGCCAGTTCGCCGCGCTCGGTCGGCGGCGTATCCGCCAGTTGCTCCAACACCGCCGCGGGGCCGCCGATTTCGAGCAGTTGCAGCATGCTTTCCGTCATGGCGAGCAGGCCCTCGTCGTCGGTGATGTCAACCATGCTCAATTCGCCGTCGGAGACGAGCTGGGCCACCACCAGCGGGGTCAGCACCGGGTCGCCGCGCAGGCCGCGCAGGAAGCGGGGGCCGTCGGGTAACGCCAAGCCCAGGATGCGCAGCATGGCGGCCGCGCGGCCACGGAAGGGGCAGTCCCGAATCGCCTGGAGCAGCGGCTCGCGGTCGCCGTGGTGGGCGTCGAGCCAGCCGTGGATCTCCAGGTGGGCGGTCTCCGCGGTGTAGTGGTCGGCGACCACGCCGAGCAGTCCGGCGGCGTCGGCAGCGCGCAGTTCGCCGACGACGCCGGCCTCGCGGCCCTCGGCGAGCAGCCGATCCCGCATGGCGGCGGTACCCGGATCGGTCAGTGCCACGAGGGTGCCCGGCTTGCGTAGGTCGGTGCGTAATGCCTTGCGCGCCTTGGCATCGAGCCAGGGCACCGGATCGAATTCGGGGTCGTTGAGATCCGACAGGTACAGCGGGTCCGCGACGCCACGGGTCAGCTCGACGGCACCGAGACGGTCCAGCACCTGGAAAACGGTCAGCAGGTCCGCGCCGATACGCGCCCGCTCGTCCCGCGCCGACCCCGCAGCCGTGAAATCCGCGTAGTTCTCCGACCACTGCGCCAACACCGGCTCCTCGAGCCGTCGCAGCGGCATCGGATGCGGCATGCCGTACAGGGTGTTGAGCATGTCCGGCAGCACCAGTTCGTGCACGTCCGACAGCGGGGACAGGTCGTCGAATCGCGAGGTGCCGTAGGTGATCTCCGCCGATTCGAGGACGGCGTCGAAAGCCCGCCGCCACAGCGCCAGGGAATCGCGCAGCAGGGGACGCGCCCTGGCGACCTGCCGCAATTCGCCCTGCACGACGCGAACCAAACGTAGGTGTTTCGCCCACGCGACCAGCCGGGTCAGCTCCGGCAGGCGCGTCGCGTCGCGAACGCCCGCTGGGTCGTCGCCGGTATCGAGCAGGGCGACCAGTTCCCGGGCGTCAGCGATGCGCAGGCGGCCGTGCGCCGTGAGCGCGCGGCCGGTGCCGACCCAGTCCACCAGCTGCCGCAACTGCCGCACCACCGGTGCCGCCTCGGCCGCCGCGACCAAATCCGCGCGGTCCGGCAGGACGACCGGAGGTTGGGCGAACGTCCGCACGGAGCCTTCGTCACCGACGAGCAGGTCCGGGCCATGCGAGATCAGCCCGGATTCCAACAGCGCCACCAGATCGTCCACCTCGGCCGGATCCAGATCGGCCGTTTCCAGGTCGGCCGCATCCAGATCGCCGGTCAGCACGCGCATCAGCGCCTCGGAGATTTCCGCGTCGGCACCGTGCGGACCGGACGGCCTGTGAGCGCCGAAAGCACTGCGCGGACCGGAAGCACCGTTCGCTCCGGGATCACCGCCGGGTCCGAACGCACCGACCTGCCCGCTCGCCCCCAGCGCACCGTCCGTCCGATCCGCCGGGCTCACACCCGAAACACCGTCCGCCCCCAGCGCGTCGTCCATCCGGTCCGCCGGGCTCGTACCCGGAACACCGTCCGCCCCCAGCGCGCCGCCCGTCCGATCCGCCGGGCTCACACCCGGAACACCCTCCGCCCCCAGCGCGCCGTCCGCCGGGCCTACCCGGCCCACACCCGGAACACCGTCAGCCCGGTTCGTCGCCCGAGTGCCGCCCGGCCGGTCCGCCGGGCTCACACCCGCTGCGCCGCCCGCATCCGGAAACTCGGCGGTGTCTTCCAGCGCGAGGGCGTCCCGCAGCTCCGCGCGGAATTCCGGCTCGGTCTCGGTGATCACCTCCAGCAGCTCGTCGAGTCCGCTGCCCCGGGGATCCAGCAGCCCGTTGTCGGCCAGATAGCCGAGCAGTGTCCGCAGCGTATCCGGGGCGTCGGCGGCCCGGTCGATCTCGGCCGCGGCGTCGGGAATCCAGTCCAGCAGCACATCGCACACCGCGTCCGGCGTCCAGTGCGCGAGCCGGCCGTCGCTGCTCAGGTGCCGGGCCTCCAGCGCGACGCCCGCGATCGGCTCCACGATCGGCGTCCCCCGCTGCCGCGCCCACTCCGCGCACCGCCGCACCAGCAGCTCGGCGGCGACGGTGAACTCCTCGTCCTCCTCGAGGTCGAAATGCAATCGCATACCGAAACGGTAGGCGCTGGCGGCCGCACCTACCCGGCACTCGACACATCTGGGGATAAACCGCCTGAAATCTGTGGATTGGTGATGTTCTCTGTGGATAACTCCCGGACTTGCCAGCGGAATCTCAGCCGCGGCCGGTAGCGTGGCGGGCTGTTGTGCCGGTAAGAGGAGTCAGCTTGTGAATTCGGGGCGGGAAACCGACCGGACGGACAAAACCGGGTCGGCCGTGGCAGTGCTGGAAGTGCTGGAGCGGACCGTCCCGAAGACCGCCGCGCACCTGTCCCGATCCCGGCGAATCGCGCACCGCCTCCGGCTCGCCCGCACCGACCTCCTGATCGCGGGCGGCTATCTGGCGCTGGCCGTGCTGGTGCTCTCCGGACAGTGGCGGCACCCCGAGGACGGGTATCTGATCAAGAGCGGTCAGGACCAGACCATGTGGGAATGGTTCTTCGCCGTCACCGCGCACAATGTCGCGAACCTGGAGAACCCCCTCGGCACCGTGCTGCAGAACTATCCCGACGGCGTCAACATGATGGCGAATACCGCCATGTTCGGCGTCGGCGTGCCGTTCACACCCATCACCCTGCTGTTCGGGCCGACCGTCACCTTCGTGCTCGTGCTCACCCTCGGACTGGCCGGAACGGCGTTCGCCTGGTACTGGCTCTTCTCGCGCCACCTGGTCGACTCCCGGCCCGCGGCGGCGATCGGCGGCCTGTTCTGCGGCTTCGCGCCCGGCATGATCTCGCACGGCAACGCGCACCCGAACTTCGTGGTGCTCCTGCTGCTGCCGATCATTACCGCGCGGTTCCTCCGCTTGGCCGAACGCGCGGAAACCTCCGGCGGCAACCGGGCGGTCCCCGCGACGGCGCGACCGACCGCCGACGTCGACCGGGCGGATCTCGCGACGGCACGGCCGTTCGGGCGGCGCGGCCGCGACGCCGTGGTCCTCGGCCTGCTGGTGGCGCTGCAGATCGCGCTGGGCGAGGAACCGCTGCTCATCTACGCCATGGCCTTCGGGGTCTTCGCGCTCGTGTACTACCTGCACCGGCCCCGGCTGGGCTGGCACGTGCTGCGCGGCAGCACGCCCACGGTCGCCCTGGCCGCGCTGATCACGGTGGCGCTCACCGAGATTCCGCTGTGGTGGCAGTTCTTCGGGCCGCAGTCGTACCGGTCCATCGACCACGGCCCCATGGGCAACGATCTCGAGGCGCTGTTCCAGTTCCCCTCCGAATCACTGGGCGGCATGCTCTCGCCGGGCACGAACGTGGCCATCAATCCCACCGAGGAGAACTCGTATTTCGGCTGGCCGCTGCTACTGCTCGTCACCGTCGGCGCGATCCTGCTGTGGCGCAACCGGGTGGTGCGCGCGGCGAGCGTGGTGATCGTGGCGTTCACCCTGCTGTCGCTGGGGTCGAGCCTGATGATCGGCCGCGAGGACACCGGAATCACGCTGCCCTGGCACTGGTTCGAGCAGCTGCCGCTGGTGAATTCGGTGCTGGAATCGCGCTTCACCTTCGCCGCCATACCGGCCATCGCCGCCATTCTGGCGCTGGCGACGCAGCGCGCGGTGCTGTACTGGCGGGAGTCGGCGACCGACTGGCGGCCGCTGGCCTGGTTCGCCGCGCTGGCCGTGGCGCTGGTACCGCTCACGCCCACCATTCTTCCGGTGGTGCAGCGCGCCCCCACCCCGGCCTTCTTCGCCGACGGCACCGTGAACCGGTATGTCACCGACGGTTCCGTGGTGATCGTGCCGCCGCCGACCCCGCCGGACGCCCGCGCCCTGCGCTGGCAGACCGCCGCCGACTTCAGCTTCCCGCTGGCGGGCGGCTATTTCGTGGGGCCCACCGGTTCCGACAAGAAGGGCCGCTACGGCCCCGACGACCGGCCCACCGCCACCCTGCTCATGAAAGCCCAGCAGGCCGACCGGGTTCCGGTCGTCGACGACGCGCTGCGCGCCCAGGCGCTGGCGGATCTGCGGTACTGGCAGGCCGATGTGCTGGTGCTGCCGCCCACCGAACACGGCGAGGTACTGCGCCTCACCGTGGACCAGCTGCTCGGCTTCCACGGGCAGCGCGTCAACGGTGTCTGGATCTGGGATGTGCGCGGACTCGTCTGAGCCACCGATGAATTCCGCCGCGCCGCGCAGTCGCCATTGGTGTACGGCCCTGTCCCAGCTGCACCACCGCTGAGGCCGTTCGCTCCCGGGTGGTCGCCAACCGCCGGATCGACGGTCCGACAGAAAGCGAGGCTTGCCATGCGAGATCTGATAGTCACCGAGAACATCACCCTCGACGGCGTCATCGACGCGACCGGGGGTTGGTTCGCGCCCGCCGCGGGTCCGGATCAATCCGACCAGGTCGAGGCGGTACGCGCGCAGTTCGCCGCCTGTGACGCGGTGGTATTCGGGCGGAAGACCTTCGAGGAGATGCGCGGATACTGGCCCACCGTCGTCGACACCGACACCACCGGCGTGGCCGAATACCTGAACAAGGTGCACAAGTACGTGCCGTCGCGGACCATGACCGAACCCGGCTGGGACAACTCGACCGTACTGAGCGGACCGCTCGCCGACGAGATCCGCGCGCTGAAAGCGGCCCCGGGCAACGACATCGTGGTCACCGGCAGCATCAGCGTGGTGCACCAACTCGTCGCCGCGGGAATGGTCGACGAGTTCCGGCTCTTCACCCACCCGGTGGTGCTCGGCCGGGGCGCGCGGCTGTTCCCCGACGGCACGGCGATTCCGGAACTGCGACTCGCCGAGACCACGGCATTTCGCTCCGGGGTGGTGCTGTTGCGATACCGGGCGGGCAAGGGTCGATAGCATCGACGTCCGTGCGCGCAGACACCCGAGCGTTACCCCGACTCCGCCTGATCGCCCTGATCTCCGGTCTGCTGGCCGTCGTGCTGGCAGCGTTGATGCCCATCCTGCCGATCGAGCAGGACCGGCCGACACTGCACTGGCCGCAGGGCGACACCGCGAATCTCGAAGCGCCGCTGGTGTCGTACACGCCGCTGGAGCTCACCGCCGCGCTGCCGTGCGCGGTGGTGCGCGACGGAGTGGAGACCGGCACGCTGTTCTCGACCGTCCCGGCGGCATCCGGGCAGGCGGTGGACAAGGGCCTGGTGGTCCGGGTGGAAGACGAGCCCGCGACCGGCCGCACCGTTCAGGTGCTGGTGCGCAATATTCCGCTGCTGTCCGCCCCGCTGGCCGAACTCGGTGACTGCGGCGCGCTGACGGTGCACTCCACCGCCGCCGAGACGCGCACCGAGATCACCGGGGCGGCACGGCAGGACGGCACGCCGTTCGCCGGACAGGTCGGCGGGGACGCGCGGCCGCAGGTGGTGGGTGTCTTCACCGATGTGCCACGGGACCGGCTGGGCGCGGCCACGGCCGCGGTCGACATCGACGCGCGCTTCACCTCCAGCCCGGCCCTGCTCAAACGGCTGGCCATGATCGGCGCGGTGGTGTTCACCATCATCGCGCTCATCGCGCTGCATCTGATGGACACCACCGACGGACGGCGGCATCGGCGCTTCCTGCCCGCGCGCTGGTGGAAGTTCGGGCTCGCCGATGTGACGGTACTCGGCACGCTGGGGCTGTGGCACGTCATCGGGGCCAACACCTCCGACGACGGCTACATCCTGAATATGGCTCGCGCCTCGCGGGAGTCGGGGTACATGGCCAACTACTACCGGTGGTTCGGGGTGGCCGAAGCGCCGTTCGGGTGGCCGTACGAACTACTGGCGTGGATGACGCGCATCAGCGACGCCAGCCCGTGGATGCGACTGCCCTCGCTGCTCGCGGGCATCGTGTGCTGGCTGGTGATCAGCCGAGAAGTGCTGCCGCGCCTGGGCGCTCGCGTGCGACGCGACCGGGTGGCGCTGTGGACGGCCGGACTGGTGTTCCTGGCCGCCTGGCTGCCCTACGACAACGGGCTGCGCCCCGAACCGCTCATCGCGGCGGGCGCGCTGCTCACCTGGTGCTCCATGGAACGCGCCATTGCCACCGGACGGCTGCTGCCCGCCGCCGTCGCCGTGCTCATCGCGGCCTTCTCGCTGGCCGCCGGACCCACCGGGCTGATCTGCCTGGCCGCGCTCATCGCGGGTTCGCGACCGGTGCTCCAGCACATCATCAAGCGGGCGCGGGCGGACTACCCGGTGGTGCATCGGGCCGTCGAGCCGCGCTCGGAAGTGGAGCGAGCAGCCGCCGGAGCTGCGGATTCCGCCGCCGCCGATGAGCCGCGGGCCGCGAAGGCGGCGCACGGCGACGCAGCTGCCGGTTCCACGGCGACCGGCCGGTCGGGCTGGGGAGCCGCGGTCCTGCGCTACGCCGCGCTGCTGGCTCCCGGCGTCGCGGCCGGAACGCTGGTGCTGGTGGTGGTTTTCGCGGATCAGACGCTGGCCACCGTCATGGAGGCGACCCGGGTGCGCACGCTGGTCGGGCCGAATGTGGCCTGGTTCGACGAGCGCACGCGGTGGGATTCGCTGCTCATGCTCTCCCCCGACGGATCGCTGTCGCGGCGCTTCGGCGTGCTGATCATGCTGCTCTGCCTCGGGGTGTGCGTACTGGTGATGCTGCGCAAGAACGGGCGGATTCCGGGCACCTCGCGCGGGCCGTCGGCGCGGATTCTCGGCATCGTGTTCATGTCGCTGCTGCTCATGATGTTCACCCCCACCAAGTGGACCCACCACTTCGGCGTGTACGCGGGGCTGGCCGGTTCACTGGCCGCGCTGACGGCGGTCGCGGTGGGCGTCAACGGGATTCGCTCGCCGCGCAATCGTTCGCTGTTCACGGCGGCGGTGTTCTTCCTGCTCGCCGTCACCTTCACCGGGTCCAACGGCTGGTGGTACGTGTCCAGCTACGGTGTCCCGTGGTGGGACAAAGCGCCGTCCATCGCCGGGAAGGGCTTCTCGACGCTGTTCCTCGGGCTCTCGGTGATCTTCCTGCTCGTCGCGCTGATCCAGCACTACCGGCAGCCGTACACGAGAACCCCGCGCGGCACAGGACGTTTCGACAAGTTCGCCACCATGCCGCTCACCATCGCGGTGGCCGCGCTGGTGCTGTTCGAGGTGGCGTCGCTGACCAAGGCGACGGTCACCCAGTACCCGGCCTACTCCATCGCCGAATCGAATCTGCGTGCGCTGGGCGGGGATTCGTGCGCACTGGCCAATGAGGTGCTGGTGGAGACCGATACACCCGATTCGCTGCTGCAACCCTTCGAGGGGTCGCCCGCCGACGGGCTGGATGCCGAGAACACCGGTTTCACCCCCGACGGGGTGGCCGCCGACCTCACCGCCGACGAGGAGGAGACGGTCACCGGCAGCGCCAATTCCGTCGGCACCGACGACAACAAGACCAGCCGCACCACCGGTGCGGGCACCGGCGGCGGCAGCCGTCAGCAGGCGGGGATCAACGGCTCGAATGTGGCGCTGCCCTTCGGGCTCGATCCGGCGCGCACCCCCGTACTCGGCAGCTACACCCGGGACGAGCAGCGGGTCGCCGACCTCACCACCCACTGGTACCGGCTGGATCTGACCGACAGCATGCGCGACGACCCGGCCTACCGGGTGCTCGCCGTCACCGCCGCCGGGCGCATCCGCTACATCGACGCCGACGGCGTCGAGACCTACGGTCAGGACCTGTGGGTCGAATACGGCACCCGCGCCGACGACGGCACCGTGACCGACATCGGCCGCATCCGCCCCATCGATATCGGCCCGGCCCCCTCCTGGCGCAACCTGCGGGTGCCGCTGCGCGATATTCCGGCCTCGGCCAACGCCGTTCGTCTGGTCGCCCATGACGCCGACATCACCCAGAAGCAGTGGCTGGCCGTCACCCCGCCGCGCCTGCCCAAGCTGGCCACCCTCGATTCGGTGGTCGGCCGGACCGCCCCGGTGCTGGAGGACTGGCACGTCGGCCTCGCCTTCCCCTGCCAGCGCCCCTTCGACCACCACGACGGCGTCGCCGAAGTCCCGCAGTGGCGCATCATGCCCGACCGGATCGGCTCCGACGCCTCCAATGCCTGGCAGGACGATATCGGCGGCGGCCCCCTCGGCTGGACCGGCCTGCTCCTGAAGGCCCAGACCGTACCCACCTATCTGGACGACGACTGGGGACGGGACTGGGGTTCGCTGGAGAAGTTCACGCCGTACGTGAGCGACGCCGAACCGGCCGAACTGGACGTCACCGTGCAGACCCGCTCCGGGCTGGCCGATGACGCCCCGATCCGGGCGCGGTGATCGGGGCCGCTCGATCGGTGAAGTCAGCGCGCCCCACGGTGCCCCCGTGGATGACGCGAGCCGCCGCCGCATGGAGTGGCTGCTCGCCCACCCCGACTCCCCCGCGCTGGACCACACCCACTGACACTGCGGGCCCCGACGCCGAGCCTCACTCGGGGGCACACGTTGACCTGGCGGTTTACCGGACCGCACCGCGAGTCTTTCCGGCTGGAATCAACTCGGCCCGGTATACGTCCCGCAACGGCCCAGTGAACGCGGTCACTCACAGCGTTGCCAGATACCATCTCTCACCGTGCCCGACGCCACCGCAGCTGTACTCACCAAGCCGACACCGCCCGAGACGCCCGCCGCGACGCCGCGTGACTTCCGCACCGCGAAGATCATCGCGATAGTCGCGGGCGTGCTGGGAGCGCTGCTCGCGCTGGCTACGCCGTTCCTTCCCGTCAAGCAGACGACGGCGGTGATCGACTGGCCGCAGAACGGGACGCTGGGCAATATCCAAGCGCCGCTCATGTCGCAGGTGCCCATCGATCTGAATGTCGCCATACCCTGTTCGGCGGTGACGCAGCTGGCGGATCCGCGGGGCGGGATCCTGCTGTCGACCGCGCCGCCGCAGGGCCGGGAGGCCGACCTGCAGGCGCTGTTCGTGCGGGTGTCGGGCGAGACGGTGGACGTGGTGGACCGCAATGCCGTGGTGGCGTCCGCGCAGCGGTCCGAGATGAGCGAATGCTCGCAGATCGTCATCACCTCCGACAGCACGCGCACCCACGCGAAATTCGAGGGGCTGACCCGGACCATCGAGCGCCCGCTGCCCGGCGGTGGCACCGAAACCGTGGTGGTGCCGCTGGAGGGGCAGCTGCTCGGGGATCTGCGCCCGCAGGTGGTCGGCGTCTTCACCGATCTGGTCGGCGACGTCCCGGCGGGGCTGGCCTTCACCATGACGGTGGATTCGCGGTTCTCCTCCACGCCGACCATCGTCAAACTGGTCGCGCTCATCGGCGCGGTGCTGCTCACCCTGATCGCCATGGCCGCGCTGGGTGTACTCGACACCGCGGACGGTCGCGGGCACCGGCGCATCTTCCCTCGGCACTGGTCGAAACCCACCTGGGCGGACGGCGCGGTGATCGGCACGCTGACGCTGTGGCACTTCGTGGGCGCGAACACCTCCGACGACGGCTACATCCTCACCATGACCCGGGTCGCACCGCACGCGGGCTACATGGCCAACTACTTCCGCTGGTACGGCGTGCCGGAAGCGCCGTTCGGCTGGTACTACTACGTCATCCAGGCATTCGCCGAAATCTCCACCGCCAGTGCGTGGGTGCGGATTCCGGCGCTGCTGTGCGGCATCCTCTGCTGGCTGGTGATCAGCCGCGAGGTGGTGCCGCGCCTGGGGCGGGGCGTGCGCAACTCCAGGGTGGCGCTGTGGACCGGTGGGCTGGTGTTCCTGGCCTTCTGGCTGCCCTACGACAACGGGCTGCGCTCGGAACCCATCGTGGCCCTGGGCGCGCTGCTGACCTGGGTGTCCATCGAGCGGGCCATCGCCACCTCGCGGCTGCTGCCCGCGGCCGTCGCGGTATTGATCGCGGCGTTCACGCTGGCCGCCGCGCCCACCGGTCTGATGTGTGTGGCGGCGCTGCTGGTCGCCATCCGGCCGCTGGTGCGCATCGTGGTGCGCAAACATCGGGAACTGGGCACCACCGCGCTGCTCGCGCCCATTGCCGCCGCCGGATTCCTGGTGCTCGTGGTGGTATTCGGCGACCAGACCTTCGCCGGAATCATGGAGGCCAACCGGGTCCGCCAGGACACCGGCCCCAACCTGGCCTGGTACGAGGACTACCTGCGCTACTACTACCTGTTCGTGGAGACCGTGGACGGTTCGCTGTCGCGGCGGTTCGCCTTCCTGGTCATGATCCTGTGCCTGATCACCACCATGTTGCTGCTGCTGCGGCGGCGGCAGCTGGCGGGCATCGCCAGCGCGCCGACCTGGCGGCTCATGGGCGTGGTGTTCGGAACCATCTTCTTCATGATGTTCAACCCGACCAAGTGGACGCACCACTTCGGCGCGTACGCGGGTATCGCGGGCTCGCTGGCGGCGGTGACGGCGGTCGCGGTGTCGGCAACGGCACTGCGGTCACGCAAGAACCGGTCGGTGTTCCTGGCGGGTCTGCTGTTCACCCTCGCCGTCGCCTTCTCCGGCATCAACGGGTACTGGTACGTATCCAGCTTCGGGGTGCCGTGGTTCGACAAGCGGGTGTCCTTCCAGGGCTACCAGTCCAACACCGTCATGCTCATGCTGTTCGGGCTGGCGCTCGCGCTGGTGGCCTGGCAGTCGCTGCGCGAGGGCTACGCCAAACCGCCCGCCGACCCCCGGACCAAGCGCGGCAGGCGGATTCGCAAGTTCGCCGCCATCCCGCTCACCGTGGTGGCCGCGTTCATGGTGCTGTTCGAGGTGCTGTCGCTGGTGAAGGGCGCGTACTCGCAGTACCCGGCGTACTCGCTGGCCCGGTCGAATATCGACGCGCTGGGCGGCAATTCGTGCGGTCTCGCCAATGACGTTCTGGTGGAAGCCGATTCGAACGGCGGCAACCTGCAACCCATCATCGACCCGGAGCGGCCGCCGCTGAACGGCGATCCGCTCGCCGGGCAGAAGCCGGTCGGGTTCTCCCCCAACGGCGTTCCCGAACAGCTCGACGCCGACAGTGTCGAGGTGAAGCCGGGCACCGGCAACACCTCCACCCAGACCATCGGCCCCGCCTTCGCCGAGGGCGAGAACGCGGGCACCGGCGGCGGTCTGGGCGCGGAAGGCGTCAACGGCTCCGTCGCCGCGCTGCCCTTCGGCCTCGACCCGGCCACCACGCCGGTCATGGGCAGCTGGCAGGACGGGGTGCAGCAGCCCGCCGAGCTGTACTCCAGCTGGTACCAACTGCCCGCCCGCACAGCGGATTCGCCGCTGGTGGTCATGTCGGTGGCCGGACGCGTCATGTCCTTCGACGACACCGGGCGCATGACCTACGGCCAGGACCTGTTCCTGGACTACGGGCGGCGGCTGCCCGACGGCAGCATCGAACAGCTCGGCTCGTACCGGCCGCGCGATATCGGTCCCGCCCCGTCGTGGCGGAATGTGCGGGTGCCGCGGGACGAACTGCCCGGTGACGCCGACGTGGTGCGCATCCACGCCAAGGACCCGATCCTCATCGGCGACCAGTGGCTGGCCTTCACCCCGCCGCGCGTGCCGAAGCTGCAGTCGCTCAACAGCTTCATCGGCGGCACCCAGCCGGTGCTGCTGGACTGGGCCGTGGGCCTGCAGTTCCCCTGCCAGCAGCCGTTCAACCACCGCTACGGCGTTGCGGACGTGCCGAACTACCGCATCCTGCCGGACCGGCCGCTCGCGGTCAGCTCCACCAATACCTGGCAGGCCGAGGAATTCGGTGGGCCGCTCGGCTTCTCCCAGATGATCGCGGGATCGGTCACCATCCCGACCTATCTGAAGGACGACTGGGCGCGCGACTGGGGTTCGCTGGAACGCTACGACCAGTTCTACCCGGCCACCCCGGCCGAGATCACCACCGGCACCGAAACCCGTTCCGGCTGGTGGAGTCCCGGCAAGATGCGGGTCTGAGCCGACCCGTCCGGCACTCGCGCCCCCTTTCCGGCATCCGCTGGGAGGGGGCGCTGTCGCATCGCGCGGACGCTGTGGCCATTCAGCGCCGCCCCGCGGCCGCCGTTTCCCGGACCGCCGCCGCGATGGCGCGAAAGTCCCTGCGCAACAGGTGGGAATGGTTGCTCGTCACCTTCGCGCTGACGCGGATGCGCGGGTTGCGGGCGCACACCGCGTCGAGGCTGGTGCGGATGCGTTCCTGCTCGTCGCCACGGCTGCCGAAGGACTTCCCCGAGGCCACCACATAGCGGGTCGGCACGCCGATGCCGTCCAGCACCGGACCCAGCTCGCGCTCGCGGGAGAGCCTGCCCAGTTCGATATTGCTCTCGGCCTGCTGCGCCGCCGACATGCGCGGCGTCAGGCGCGTCGGACGCAGCAGCGGCATGACCCAGTTCAACCGCTGGAACAGCTTGCGGATCCGCCGCTCCATGGCGTCGTCCAGCCAGTCGTACGGGAACGCGCCGTCGACCAGCACCGCGCCCACGGCACGATCCGGATTGCGGGCGGCCCAGTGCGCGCCGACGAGCGCCCCGTAGGACCAGCCCACCACCAGCGCCCGGTCCACACCCCGGGCCGCCAGGACGGCATCCACATCCCGGACGGCGGCCTCGAAGGAGTAGTCGGCCGAACGCCGCGACTTGCCGCGCGCCCGCTCGTCGAAGGTGATGTGGCGGAACTCGGCACCGAGTTCGGCGACAACCCGCTTCCAATAGCCCCGGGTGGCGAACTGACCGTTGAGATAGACCACCGGAATCCCGGGGCCGCCGGTGTCGGTGACGGCCAGGGCGGTGTCCTCGACCGGCACCATGCCGGTCCAGGCCGAAGGGGCGGTGGTGGTGTTGTTCGTCGTCATGGCTACCACTGTCGGCGGCGGGGCTGACGCCGCCCTGACACCGACCTGACACGCCCGCCGACGCGCCCGCCGACGCAGCGGAGCACACCGCGCGCTACCGTGCCGGGCACCCGCCCGAATCACCGACGCCCGACATCACCGGGCGATATGGGCGACCCACTCGTACACCGGCAGGCTACCCTCCGGCGTATCGGCCCAGCGCGGCGTCACCTTGAACCGCTCGTAGCCGTCCTCGAAGGCCACCCGCAGTTCCACGCCCGGCGGGGTGATGGGGACGATCCGCGTCTTCAGGCCGTCGGGCCCGCCTTCGAGTACGGCCTTCGGTTTGCTGCTCATAGCTGAAGGCTCTCATATGCGGGGCTATCGACTGACCGATTCCCGGTAATCCGGGGTGTCGTACGGGGTAGCGCCCACCGCGCTGCCGCGCTGTTGGCGCAGGGAAGAGGTAGGGGCGCGCCGGACGCGGGCGGGGTGGGCTCGCGCTCGACACCGGCCGGATGTCACAGCGGCAGCAGGTGGTGTTTGCGGGGGTTGCGGGCGACGGTTTTGTCGCGGAGCAGGTGCAAGGCGCGGCGGATCTCCAGGCGGGTGGTGGCCGGTTCGATGACGGCGTCGATATAGCCACGCTCGGCCGCCACCCACGGGGTGGCGACGGTGGCGTTGTAGAAGTCGACCATCTGCTGGCGAATGGCGGCGCGCTGCTCCTCGGGGGCCGCGTCGATGGTCTTCGCGCCGATCAGGCTGACCGCGCTCTCCGCGCCCATGACCGCGATGCGGGCGGTCGGCCAGGCCAGATTCACATCCGCGCCGAGCTGTTTGGAACCCATGACGGCGTAGCCGCCGCCGTACGACTTGCGGATCACCACGGTCACCTTGGGGACGGTGGCTTCGACGAAGGCGAACAGGAATCGGCCGCCGCGCTTGATGACGCCGATCTTCTCCTGTTCGACGCCGGGTAGGAAGCCCGGGGTGTCCACCACGAACACCAGCGGGATCTCGAAGGCGTCGCAGAGCCGGATGAAATGCGCCGCCTTGTCCGACGCGCGGGCGTCCAGCGCGCCCGCGTACACCATCGGCTGATTGGCGACCACGCCCACGCTGCGGCCGTCCACCCGGGCGAAACCGCAGATCATGTTCTTGCCCGCCGACTCACCGAACTCGTGGAAATCGCCGTCGTCGAAGATGCGCAACAGGATCTCGTGCATGTCGTACCCGGCATTGTCGGCGTCGGGCACGATCGAGTTCAGTTCCAGATCGGTGTCGGTGATCTCCGGCTCCAGCCCCGGATTCACGATCGGCGGCAACTCCTGGCAGCTCGACGGCAGGTACGACAGATAGTCGCGCACCCACCCGAACGCCGCCTCCTCGTCCTTGGCGACATGGTGGATATTGCCGTACTGCGCCTGGCTGTGCGCGCCGCCGAGCTCCTCCAGGCTCACATCCTCACCGGTGACCTCGCGAATCACCTTGGGGCCGGTGACGAACATGTAGGCGGCCTCGGTCGCCACCACCACATCGGTATTGATCGGCGCGTACACCGCGCCACCGGCGCAGCTGCCCAGAATCATGGAGATCTGCGGCACCAGACCCGACAGCGGCTCCTGACGCCGCCCCAGCTCCGCGTACCAGGCCAGCGATGTCACCGCCTCCTGCACACGCGCACCGCCGGAGTCATTGATGCCGACCACCGGGCAGCCCACCTTGGCGGCGAACTCCATGATGCCCGCGACCTTGCGGCCGAACATCTCACCGACCGAACCGCCGTAGACGGTCTGATCGTGGGAGAACACCGCCACCGGGCGGCCGTCGACGAGACCGTGCCCCGTGACGACGCCGTCGCCGTACAGCGCCTTCTTGTCACCGGGGTTGCGTACCAGCGCACCGATTTCCACGAAGGTGCCCGGATCGAGCAGCATATTGATCCGGTCACGGGCGGAAGGGATACCCTTGCGCGCCCGCTTCGCGACTCCCGCTTCCCCCGCCGGTTCCCTCGCGACGTCCAGCTTCTGTCGCAGGTCGGCGAGTTTCTCGGCGGTAGTGCTCACTGGTCTCCTTTCGCGAAACCTAATTCGCGGAATCGATCTCCGTCAGCTTCTTCGTCAAATCGGCACCGATGGTGGCGATGCGCGGTTCGTCGATGATCTGGAGGTGGTCACCCGGAATGTGGATGATCTCCAGATTCGGGATGTGCTCATCCCAGCCGCCATTCGGACGTCGGTGTGCGTATCGCGGCTCCAGCTCAATAATGCCGTCGTGGTAGCGATCCGCGAGGTAAAGAACCACGTGACCGTCGTAACTCGACGGAGTGATCTTCTGAAGTTCGCGCCCCTCGATCCACGACGTCTTCTGGTGCTCGAGCACACCGCCCGGAATGTCGACGCCCGCGAATTTCACCAGTTCGATGATGATCTGGTACTGCTCCTCGTCGCTGGCGGCCGCCAACTCCTCGATCTGCTCATCGTCGAGTTCGCCCTGGAAACCGTAGGTCTTCTGGGCGAACGCCTGGAAGCGCTTGATCCGAGCCACCCGCGCCTCGGGCGAATTGTCCTCGGGCTCGGTTGGAATCGCGAGGTCGATCAGTCCGACCAGGCGCACATCCGCGCCCTCGGCACGCATGATCTGGGCGACGGACAGCGCGAAGACCGCGCCCAGCGACCAACCGTAGAAAACGTACGGCCCCTCGGGCTGGATCTTGCGGATCTCCGGAATGTACTGTCGGGCACGCTCTTCGATCGAGCCCTCGACCCGTTCGAAGCCGTACATGGGTGTACCGGTCGGAAGACGCTTCAGCAGCGGTTCGTAGACCAGAGTGTTGCCGCCGGACGGATGGAAGACGAAGACCGGCAGAGCATCCGAGCCGGGCTCCCTAGCGCGCAGGGTGCGCACGAAGCCGTCCACGTCGGCCTTGTCCTGGTAGCCACGGACGATATCGGCCATCTTCTCGATGGTTTCGGCGTCGCGCAGCTCGTCGATGTCGATCTGGGCCTTGACGCGTTCCGACAGGCGGGCCGCCAGCTTGGTCATGGTGTCGTCGTCCAGGATCGGCAGAGAGGTGAAGATACCGCCTGCCGATTTGCCGGTCACCACGGCCCAGGTGGCGTACGTCAGGCGTTCTGCGGCGTCGCGCGGGGGAACGTTGTCCTTGTCGGTTTCGGCTGCCGGAGGGGCGGCCTCGACGGTTCCCGTTTGAGAATCGCTCTCGCTCGGAGTGTGCTGCGCTTGCCCACCCTGCGCCCCTGGCGCAGACTGCCCAAGCGCAGCGGTGTCGGCGGACGGCCGGCCGGGCGCGGCGGCGTCGGCGGCGGCGGGCTGTCCCGACACAACGTCATCCGCAGCGGGCCGTCCCGACGCGGCGTCGGACGTGCCGAGGGCGGCGGCCAAGGGGTCCGCGCCGGTGGCCATGGCGGCGCGGGCGGCGGAGACGAAGTCGGCGTCCACGGCGATTTCGCCTTCGCCGGAGGCCTGGCGGGCGGCCAGGGCCGCGACCTCGTCACGGTGCTCGATGGCGTAGCGCAGCACCTTGCCGACCTCGAGCAGGTTGGCGTCGCGGACCGCTTGCACCTGGAGTTGCGGGATGTCGAATTCGTATTCGACGCGGTTCTTGATGCGCATGGCCATCAGGGAGTCGAGGCCCAGTTCCATGAGGGGGATCTCCATGGGGAGGTCCTCCACGGCGTAGCCCATGGATTCGGCGACGATGACGGCCAGGCGGTCCTCGATGGTCTGCGGACCGTTGGGATCCCAGCGCTCGCCCGCGGCCGCGGCCACCGCGACCTCGGCGGGAGCGGACTCGGCCGCCTGCTGGACCGGTTGCGCGGCAACGGGTTCCGGCAGCGGGGCACCGGAGGTCACGACACCGTCGAAGAGCAGCGTGAACGAGTTGCCCGCCTTGGCGTGCACCTGCGCCGCCGCGCCACCCGGATACGGGGTGAGCGTGGTGGTGAGGGTGCCCGACGCCGGAATGGGGCCGTAGGCGTAGGAAGCGCCGGTCCGCACGTCCGAGAGCACCTGCGCGGCAGCGGCTTTCACGAGCGCGTCGAGGTCGGTGACGACACCGGCCTGTACCTCCCACACGTGGCGGCCGTCGGGCAGCGACACATGCGCGCCCGGCACCCGGGTGTTGCCGGAGCCACCGGCCAGAGCCACCTTGGGCCAGTACTCCTTGCGCATGAACGCCGTCCGCGGAATATCCGCGTAGTCGCCCGCGGGCAGCAGCGACGGCAGGTTCACCCGGTGGCCGTTGACGTAGAGCTGGGCGAGCGCGGCGATGACGGCCGCCGACTCGTCCTCCTTGCGCTTCAGCGTCGGGATGAGCGCGGCATTGTGCACGCCCGCCGCGTAGGTGGTGCCCAGCACCTGCATGAGCGCGACGGAATTCGGGGCCAGCTCCAGGAAGGTGGTGATACCGGTGTCCACCGCCTGGCGCACCGCATTGGTGAAGTACACCGAGCCGCGCATATTGGTGACCCAGTAGTCCACATCGTGCACGGGGGCGTGGCCCGCGCGGTACACGGTGTCCTTGTGGGCGGTCGAGTACAGGTCCACCTTCAGCTTGGCCGGCTCGATACCGGCCAGCTCGGCGGCGAGCTCACCCAGCAGCACATCCATCTGGGAGGTGTGGCCCGCGCCGCGGGTCTGCAGCACGCGGGCGAACTTGCCCTGCTCCTCCACCTTGGCGACGATGGCGTGCACCTGATCCGGCGGGCCGCCGATCACGGTGTTGGTCGGCGCGGCGTACACCGCGACCTCCACATCCGGATACTCCGGCAGCATGGCCTCGATATCGGCGGCGCTCAGCTCGACCAGCGCCATATTGCGCACCTGGTCGTCGGTGATCATGGCCTCGCCCTCGCCCATCAGGCGACCGCGCGAGCAGATGACGCGGACCGCGTCCTCCAGGTTCATGCCGCCGGAGATGTAGGCCCCGGCCACCTCACCCTGCGAGTGGCCGACCACGCCCGCGGGCTCCGCGCCGTGCGCGCGCAGCACCGCCGCCAGACCCACCTGGATGGTGAAGGTGCCGACCTGCCCGGTGCCGATATCCCAGTCCTGGGCGTCGTCGAGGATCATCTCCTTGACCGAGTACCCGGCCTCGTCCACCACCAGCTCGTCGACCTGGTCGACGGTCTCGCGGAAGATGCGGTTCTCCTGGTAGAGCTGCTTGCCCATCTTCCGGTGCTGCGCACCGAAACCGGCCATCACCCACAGCGGGCCCTCGGCGGCGGGGGAGTCGGCGGTGAAGACGCCCGCGCCGGGCTTACCGGCGGCGATGGCGCGCAGGCCCGCGATCGCCTCTTCGCGGTTCTTGGCGATGACGACGCCGCGCGAACGCTGGTGGCTGCGCTTGGCCAGCGCCCGCGCCACATTCTCCAGCGGGGTGTCCTTACCCGCGTCGCTCTCCAGCCAGTCGGCGAGGTCGGCGGCGGCGCGCTTGCGGCGCGACGGCAGATAGGCCGACACCGGCAGGATCACCGGCAGCGGCTCGTCACGTTCGGCCCACTCCGGCTCCGGTGCGGCGGCTTCCACCAACTTCTCGGCCTCGGCCAGCACATCGGTGGCCTCGTTGTCGAGACCGGAATTGTCGAGATCGGCGGTGTCGGCGCTCTCCGGAACGGCCGGGGTCGGCACGTACTCCTGGATGACCACGTGGGCATTGGTGCCGCCGAAGCCGAAGCCGGAGACGCCGATGGTGGCCTTGCCGCTGTAGCGCGGGAATTCGGTCGGCTGCTCGACGACCTTCAGATGCGCCTGCTCGAACGGGATGTACGGGTTCGGCCCGGCGAAGTTGATATTGGGCGGAATCACGTTGTGCTGCAACGCCATAATGATCTTGGCGAGACTGGCCGCACCCGCGCCGGACTCCAGGTGACCGAAGTTCGTCTTGGCCGATCCGAGCAGAGCGGGCTTGTCGGCCTCGCGGCCGCGACCCACCACCCGGCCCAGCGCGTCGGCCTCGATGGGATCGCCGATCAGCGTGCCGGTGCCGTGCGCCTCGATGTAATCGACGGTGGAGGGCGCGATTCCGGCATCGCGGTAGGCGCGGCGCAGCACGTCGGCCTGCGCGTCCGGATTCGGCGCGAAGATGCCGTTGGAGCGGCCGTCGTTGTTGACGGCCGAACCCTTGATGACGGCGTAGATCGTGTCGCCGTCGCGTTCGGCGTCGGCCAGGCGCTTGAGCACCACCAAGCCCGCACCCTCGGAGCGCACCATGCCGTCGGCATCGGCGGAGAACGCCTTGATGTGGCCGTCCTTGGCCACCGCGCCGTTGATATCGAACCCGAGGCTGGCCATCGGGGCGAGAATCATGTTCACGCCACCGGCGAGCGCCACATCGGAATCACCGTTGCGCAGCGACCGCACCGCGTCGTGCACCGCCACCAGCGTGGAGGAGCAGGCGGTGTCGATGGTCACCGACGGGCCGCGGAAGTCGAAGAAGTAGGAGACGCGGTTGGCGATGATGCCGGTGGACGCGCCCAGCAGCGCGTACGCCTCGGCCGACAAGGGCACGTTCGGATCGGGTTCCTTACCCAGGCCCAGTGCCGTGACCAGCATGAAGTCGCTGGTCGAGGAGCCGATGAAGACGCCGACCGGACCACCCTTGAGATCGCTGGCGGGAATCCGCGCGTGCTCCAGGGCTTCCCAGGTCAGCTCCATCATGATCCGCTGCTGCGGATCGACCCGCTCCACCTCGATGGGCGACATGGCGAAGAACTCCGCGTCGAAACCCTTCACCACCTCCTGGTCGAGGTAGCCGCCCTTGGTATTGCCGTTCTCGATGGCCGCGCGGGCCTGCGGGTCGGACTTGAACTCGTCCCAGCGGCCCTCGGGCAGTTCACGAATGGCGTCGCCGCCCTTGATGATGAAATCCCAGGTCGACTCCGGCGTGTCCCCCGCACCGGGCAGTCGGGTCGACAGGCCGACAATGGCGATATCGTGCGCCTCGCCCGGCTGATAGCCCTGCGTATAGAAAGCATCGTCCGGCGTGT
This sequence comes from Nocardia sp. CC227C, assembly GCF_030767025.1. Taxonomy (GTDB): domain Bacteria; phylum Actinomycetota; class Actinomycetes; order Mycobacteriales; family Mycobacteriaceae; genus Nocardia. The sequence continues at coordinate 78,587 of NZ_JASITE010000011.1, forward strand.
CCTCCGGCGCGTCCGGCTCACCGTTGATGATGCGCTCAGCGAGGGAGGCGATGGTCGGATGCTGGTAGACGATGGTCGCGTTCAGCACCACGCCGGTGAGATCCTCGATATCACCGCCGAGGGCCAGCGCGTCGCGGGAGGCGAGGCCGAATTCCTCCATCGGGCGGTCCACCGTGATGTTCTCGATGGGCTGACCGGTGGCGTCGGCGACCCAGCGTCGCAACCATTCTCGCAGCTCAGCGACCGACATATCGGTACCGGCGGCCCGTTCGACAGTCGCGGTCGCCTCGGTTGCCGCGGTCTCGATCGTCTCGGTGGGGACGTTGCCCTCGTTCTCAGCCATCAGTTCTTCAAGCTACCTGTCTGCGTCGGGTGCACGGCACTGAATGCAGTGAATGGCGCGGGCCGCACCGGACCCGCGCCATTGCTTCGTGAGACTAGGCCTCACTCCTCGTCTGGTGCATCGGGGAAAGCTTGCTGCGTGTAACCACCACGCAGTGTGCCCTCCAGGTATGCCGCCTTGCACGCGCGGCGCGCGATCTTGCCGCTGGAGGTGCGCGGAATCGAGCCCGCCGGGACGAGCAGGATATCGCGGGCGGTCACGCCGTGCCGCTGCGAGACCGCCGCGCGCACCGCGTCGGCGATCGGCTGCGGATCGGCCTTGCCCGCGCCCGGACCGCGTTCGGCCACGATGACCAGCTGCTCGGACGCGTCGTCGGCGTCGAAGCTGATGCCCGAATGGCTGTCGGCGGCAAAGACTTCGGCGGGCAGCTGGTTCGCCGGGACGGCGAAGGCGGCGACGAAGCCCGGCCGCAGCGCGGTGGACGCCTCCTGCGCGGAGAACTCCAGGTCCTGCGGGTAGTGGTTGCGGCCGTCCACGATCACCAGGTCTTTGACGCGGCCGGTGATGTAGAGCTCGCCGTCGATGTACACGCCGTAGTCGCCGGTGCGCATCCAGTGCGCGTCCGCCGGGGTGCCCTCGGCGTGGCTGCCCTCGGGCAGCCGGCGCACCAGGCGGTTGCGGAAGGTCTTCTGGGTCTCGTCCGCACGACCCCAGTAGCCGATGCCGATATTGTTGCCGTGCAGCCAGATCTCGCCGACGCGGCCTTCGGCCAGTTCCAGCGCACCCTCGGGATCGTCGATGGTCTCGGCGTCGACAATGGTGGCCCACTGCGAATGCGCCACGTAACCGCAGCTCACCTGTGCGATGGAGTTGGGGGTGCCCTGCTCCACCTTCTTCACCCGGCCCGCGTTGAGCTCGTCGCGGTCGACGTAGATGACCTTGGCCTCGTCCTCGTGGCGGGTGGCCGACACGAACAGGGTGGCCTCGGCCATGCCGTAACAGGGCTTGATGGCCGTCTTGGGCAGCCCGTACGGGGCGAACGCCTCGTTGAACTTCTTCATCGAGGAGACCGTCACCGGCTCGGAACCGTTGATCAGGCCGATGACGTTCGACAGGTCCAGGGTCTCGCCGTTGCGCGGGCGGCCGCGCGCGGCGGCGTGCTCGAAGGCGAAATTCGGTGCCGCGGCGAAGGTTCCGGCCCCGTCGGCCACGGCCGCCAGCTCGTTGATCCAGCGCGAGGGACGGCGCACGAACGCCGACGGCGACATGATGGTGATGTACTTGCCGCCCACGGCGGGCAGGATCACCGTCAGCAGACCCATGTCGTGGAACAGCGGCAGCCAGGTGACGCCGCGGGAATTCCAGTTCAGGTCCAGGGCGTGCACCATCTGCAGCAGGTTGGTGCCGACGGCGCGGTGGGTGATCTCCACACCGGCCGGGACGCGGGTGGAGCCCGAGGTGTACTGCAGGTACGCGATGTCGTCCACGGTGATGTCCGGACGCACCCAGGTGTCGCCGACGCTGTCGGGGATGGCGTCGACGGCGATGATGCGCGGACGCTGAGCGGCGGGCAGCGCGCGGAAGAACTGGCGAACACCGGCGGCGGAGGAGCTGGCCGTCAGGATCGCGGAGGGCGTGCAGTCGCCGAGCACGGCGTGCAGACGGTCGGTGTGGCCCGGCTCGTCCGGATCGAACAGCGGCACCGAGATACAGCCCGCGTAGATGGCGGCGAAGAAGGAGATGACGTAATCCAGCCCCTGGGGGGCGAGGATCGCGACCCGATCGCCCTCCTTGGTCACCTGCTGCAGTCGGGCGGCCACCGCGCGCAGCCGCGTGCCGAACTGGCTCCAGGTCAGGTCCTGGTACTCGCCGTCGCGCTCCCGCGAGTAGTCGATGTAGCGGTACGCCAGATCGTTGGCGTCGTTACCGATCGTGTGCTTCTCGACGTAATCGACCAGGGTCCGGCCCTCGGGAATCGTGATCTTCCCGGTTTCGTCCAGGTAGTCGTCGAAAGTCTCGTCCATTCCTTCTCCTCCGAGGCACACGAAGCAGGGGCGGCGATACGGCCGCTGTCACCTGTGAGGCCCCGACTCTCTTTCGCCCGCCGGTGCTCTAAACGTGCAAGAGCCAACCTGCAGAATTCTGTTGCGGTCTGCGCGGTGACCGCCTATTGGCTAGATGTACTCAAACCAGGGACATGTTACAGAGCAGGCGCCGGACCAGTGTCCGGAGCGATCCGATCTACCTGCTCACTCATGTCGCAGCAATGGGATCACCGGTGCGAATGCCTCCATTTGAGTGGGAAATACGCCCACGTAGGACATGGATGTGAGTTGCCGCACCCGGCGGATGTGGTCGGCGATCTGCTCGTGGGTGCCGATCGCCACATACGGTGACGCGAGGATCTGCTCCACCGACAACCGTACGTCCACATCCAGGTTGGGATGCAGGCCCTTGTCGATCGCGTCGAGCGCCATGGCAGCGGCGCGCTCCCGATCGTCGGTGACGATCACGGCCGTGATCGCCCAGTTCAACTCGATCTCCGGGAAGCGCGGCCCGGCCGCCTCCCGGATGATCCGTACCCGCTCGACGGTTCGGTCGAGCGTGATACCGGACAGCAGCATCCGCCCTTCGGGCGTGGTGGGCGGCACCACCGAGATGATGTCGGCGTGCCGGGCCGCCAGTCGCAGCAGGCGCGGTCCGCCGCCGCCGGTGGCCAGCGGGGGACGCGGGCCCTGCCGCGGTCGCGGCGCACCCCTGATCCCCCGCACCCGATAGTGCTTGCCCTCGAAGTGACATTCCTGGCCGCGCAGCAGCACGTCCAGGATTGTCAGGGTCTCGTCCAGGCGCTCCAGCCGCACCGCGGGTGCGTCGAAGTCGATGCCCGCCGCGTCGAAGTCGTCGGCCAGCCAACCCGCGCCCACACCCAGCTCCAGTCGGCCCCGGGACAGCACGTCCAGCGTGGCTGCTTCCTTGGCCAGCACCGCCGGATGCCGAAAACCGTTGGCCAGCATCGAGGTTCCGAGCCGGATTCGGTCCGTGGCCACCGCCAGGGCACCGAGGGCCGCGATCGGACCCACCTGCGGACCCAGGGCGTCGGGCACGGCGAACGCGTCGTATCCGAAATCCTCGGCCCGCTGCGCGAGCTTGATGAACTTGCGCGCGCCGCCTTCGGACGGGTTGCCCTCGCCGGCCGCCGCGAAGCGGAATGCCCGCGGCGGTGTACTCGGCACGGTCTCACGACCGGCCGGTACGGCGACTCCTGTCATTGAACTGATGCTCCTGGCTGAGATCGATTGCTCTGCGCCACCGGGCCTCATCGACCGGCGTCACAATCTCGGAGCACTTTACAGGTTGTGCGCCAAACCACGGGGTCGGTCGGCGGGCGCAAGCCCTCAATGCCGAGGGTTGTTCGCCACGACGGCCCGACCAGGTGGTTCCGGTCACGAATGCGGTGGGTGCGGAGCGCCCTCGATGAGCCCGGCCGCCCAGTTCACCGTCCACTGGGTGGCGGTGGTGCCGCTGTCGTCCACCACGTACCCGTGGTAGAGGCTGTGCACGGGATTCCCGGCCGCGCGCACCAGGGTGCCGACACTGCTGAGGAAGTTGACCGGGTTCAGTGCCTGATCCGGGGAATCACAGATCAGATCGCCCGGAGCGCAGATGGTGTAGGTGCGATCGGCCAGCTCGCCGAAGCCGGGCCGCGGTCCGGTCATGGTGATGCCCGGAACGTTCAGGCCCTTGAGCGCGACCTCCGCGCCCACCCCCGGCGGGGCGTTGCCGACTTCGATGGCCTGCCCCGGCCCGTCGATCCGGCGGCCGTCGGCGATCACGGTCACGCCGAGCACCTTGTCGGCGGGCACCGGGCCCTTGCCGGCGCCGATATCCGCGGCCAGGTCACCGGCGATCACGGCACCCTGCGAGAAGCCCGCGATCACGTAGGTGGTGAGCGGACACTCCCGATGGGTCTGCGCCAGCTTGTCGGTGGCGCGGGCGACGCCCTCGGAACGGCTCTTGTTGTAGGACTGCTGGCCGTCCGGCGGAATGGCGATCGGGTTGGAGAACTGCGCCACGTACGGAACGCTGTAGACCTCCACCCGCTCGTTCGGGAACCGCTCCCGGATCGGGTTGGAGATGTTCAGCATGAGCGAGATCGGATTGGCCGACGGGTTGTAGGGGTCGTCATTGCTGGACGACTCCCAGGTGCCCGGCACCGACAGCATCAGCACGTCCGGACAGGACGCGGGCTGGGAGGTCGGCTCCTTCGGCCCGGGCGGTGTCGGCCCGGGCAGGCGCAGCCGCCCCGCCAGCAGGTACCACAGCAGGATCACCACGACGATGATCAGCGCGACCACCGCCAGGAACAGCAGGCATCCCGCCGGTGCGGACCGGCGTGCGGAGCGGCGGCGCGGGGTCACCGGCAGTAACTCGCGGAGGCGACTTCGTAGTAGATCTTCCCGGCCTCCTCGACCGGCATCTTGCTCGGGTCGAAGGTGGGATCGGAGCCCGCGATGGCGGTCACGTAGGTGATGATCTGGTCCTCGGGCGCGCCTTCGGACTTGCCCTGGCAGACCAGGTTGCCCGCGCTCAGGGCGATATCCGGGGAGGACGGGTGCACGCCGCGCTTGTTCAGTTCCTCGATGAAGGTCTTGTCCTTGTCACTCAGCGCGGGCGCGTCGCTCTGCGGCGTGACGAACTCGGTCGGCACCGGCTGCGGACGCTCGGTGTTCTCCTCCGCCGGTGGCTCGGCCTGGGGCTCGGCCGGGGGTTCGGCCGATTCGGTCGACTGCGGCGACTCGGGGGCGGCCGACTCGGTGGTCGTGGGCGCCGCCGACGAACTCGCCGACGTGGTCGAGGACAGCGTGGGCGTGCTCGTCGCGGTCGAATCGTTATCGCCGCAGGCGGCCAGCAATCCGGCGGCGGCACACGCCGCCACCACGCCGATCACTTTTCCACGGGTCCGTTGCATGAGTTCGCTTCCTCGGATCTATCAGGGCACAAGCGTCCAGGGCACAAGGTCGCCACCAGGCTAGCGGCAAGCTACCGAGAAGTGTTGCCCAGCAAAACGACCCTCATGCGATTCTCAGAGCTGCCACACGCGGTGACCTGCGTCATTCGGCCGCGCGGGCGGATATGACACGGCAAGGGTGTCGACCCGCGGCTCGCACCGGCCGCGCGGAGAATCAGGGCGTGCGCTGAGGCGCGGTCGCCGGGGGGATGTCGAGCACCACCGCCGGGCCGCCGGGGGTCGCCGGAGGGATGTCGAGCACGACGGGAGGCGCGTGGACGGGCTCCGGTTCGGGTGCGGGCATGGCGTCCGGGGCGGCGGCGGCCGGGGCGGGGGTCAGGGGTTGCGGGGCCGCGGCCGGGACCTCGGGCGACGGTGACCCCGGCACCGCGGTGGACGGCTGCGGCACGATGGCCTCGGATGCGGTGGCCTCGGGTGCGGTGGCCTCGGGTGCGATGGCCGGGGTGGACGCGGGAGCCGGGGACGCATCGGGCGGAGCCCCGGGCGCGGCCACCGAGGGTTGCGGCACAGCGGCTTCGGATGCGGCGACGTCGGATGCGACGGGCGGGGCCGCGGGTGCCGCGGCCGGGGCGGCCGGGACCTCCGGGCCGGGCGGCGGGGCGGCCGAGTCCGGCCGCGGCTGGTCGATGGGCGCGGGCGGCGGGCCGGGCAGGGCGATGGGGCGACCGTCGATGGCGACCACCTGGGCCTTGTCGTCCTTGACGACGACCGTGCCGAATTGGAACGTCTGCTGGCTGCCGCCGGGGATCTCGGTTTCGTCGCCGGTCGGGAAGCCGAGCTGACCGTTCTCGAAACCCAGTGCGCCCCAGGCGTCCATGATCGCGCCATTGCGCACGCCCCACGCGCCCGACAGCGGACTCCAGTAGATATTGCCGCCTTCGAACCGGCTCATCCGGCCGAAGTCCTTCAGGCCGACCTCCCCGGCGGTCGGGAAGCCGAAGACGCTGTTCTCGAAGCCGAGCTGGGCGTACTTGCCGAGGATCAGCCCCTGCACCAGATGCGCGCCGGTCGCGGGGCTGAAGTACATCGGACCGTGCTCGAAGCCCTGCACCACGCCGTCCCGGTGCGGGGTGGCCTGCTCGGCCCCGGTCGGATACCCGGCCGGACCGCCCTCGTACCCCAGCCGGGCCCACTCGTCGAGGATCGCGCCGCGCACCGGATGCGCCCCGGTCGCCGGGGTCCAGTAGATGAAACCGTGCTGGAAGGGCTGGAAGCGGCCGCGACCGTCGGGCAGCGCCGCCTCACCGCCGGTCGGCATGCCGAGTCCGGATCCCGGTCCGGCCGTGCCCTGATAGCTGCCGCCGATCATGCCGCCGGTCGGGATCGCGCCGGTGTCCTGCGAATAGAACACCCGCCCGCCGGTGAAGTCCTGGGCGATTCCGCCCGGCACCTGGTATTCGCCGGTCAGACAGCCGCCCAGCCAGTTGTTGGCCTGCACCGCCCCGGCGATCGCGCCGCCCACCGCGCAGTCGGCGGGTGTGGCGTCCACGCCGAGCGCCGCCGCGGCCTGCGGCCAGGACTGCCGCATCTCGAAATCCCAGTACGGCCAGGTATGGGTGCCGGAGGCGCGGTAATTCACCTGCACCGGAATACTGATCTTGTTGAGTTTGGCGACGAAATTCTGCGTCGTCAGCCGCGACAGCACCTCCAGGCCCATACCGGCGTAATTGGTGGTGATGCCCGGAATATCGGAGAGCGGGTCGGTCGCGCCCGCGGTGCCGCTGCCACTGGAGACATACAGGCTGATGTCCTTCAGCTTGTCCGCCAGCTGATACGGATCGTGTTCGGCCCACAGCGGACTCGTGGGCGGCCCGAACATGGCCTCGGAATCGAATCCGCCCGCGTCGCGCATGGCGAAATTCACCGCCTGCGGCATACCGAGCGTGGTGAGGGTCAGGAAGCCGGAGTAGGAGGCGGCGTGGCGCACCCAGCCGGGATTGCGCGCGGCCAGGAACATGGCCGCCGTGCCGCCCATCGAAAGACCCTCCACACCACGCACATTCGTGGCGCGCCACTGGCCCTCCAGCAGCGGCGGGAGTTCCTCGGTCAGGAAGGTCTCCCACTTGTAGTTGTGGCCGTTGTTCGGTTGCAGCCAGTCGGCGTAGAAACTGGACTGGCCGCCCACCGGCAGTACCACGGTGACGTTCTTGTCGGCGAAGAATTCGTCGGCGCTCGCGTCCTTGGTCCAGCCGTTCTCGTCGTCCTGGGCGCGCAGCCCGTCGAGCAGGTACAGCACCGGGAATTTCGCGTCCGGGCGGGTGTTCCAGTCCCGCGCCAGCAGCAGTTGAATCTGCACCGCCTCGTTCATGGCGGGCGAATGCACCCACAGCGCGACTCGCCGGTCGGTCAGCCACACCGCCCGCTGCACGGTCGCCGGAGCCGATACGGCGGCCTCGGGGGCGGCCGCGACCGGACCCGCGATGGCGATCCCCGCCGCCAACGGCAGCAGGGCGACGGCACAGGCGACCCAGCGCCGTACCAATTTCGCCTCACGAACAACACCAGTCACAGGAGTGTTTGTACCTCCAAAACGAGGCAAAGACCGGGAAGACGCGCGGTAATCGGTCCCGGTTGGCGGAAGATGTCCGGCACGGAATGCGCTTTCGGCGCAATTGTGACGCCGCCCGACCCCGCCGATAGACCACGAAAAGCGGCGGCCGACCTCGTTTTCGAGGTCGGCCGCCGCCTGCGTTCCGGTGTCGGACTATCAGACCGGTGTCGGACTATCGGACTCCGACTATCGGACTCCGACTATCAGACTCCGAGCGCGCGCAGAATATCCGGGCGCGCGTTCGCCAGCTGATCGCGCCAGTACAGCCAGGTGTGGGTACCGGTCGCCGGGAAGTCGTAGCGGGCACCGATGCCCAGCTGACCCAGGCGAGCCTGGAAGGCACGGGTGTTCACCAGCGACAGCGCCTCGAGCACCATGGCGTTCCCGGTGTTGAACACGCCGACCGCCGAGGCCGGGCGGTCGTACTGACCCGGCAGCGCGGAACCGGCCGAGATGTACATGGGCAGGTTCTTCAGCTGCGGCGCGAAGACGAAGGGGTCCATGCGCAGCCACTGCGGGCTCCACGGCGCGGCCATCGAGTCCACGTTGAAGCGGCCCGCGTCCAGCATGGCGATGCGGATGGCCTCGCGCATGCCCGGCGCGGAGATGTTCAGGTAGCCCGAGAACGAGGAGGCGTGCTTGAACTGCTCGCGGTGGTAGGCGGCCATCATGAGGGCGGCCGAACCGCCCATGGACAGGCCGGCGATGGCGTTGTTGGTGCGGGAGACGCCGTAGCCCTCCAGGAACTGCGGCAGTTCCTTGGTGAGGAAGGTCTCCCACTTGTAGGTGTACTTCTGGCCGTTGGTGTTCGACGGCGAGTACCAGTCGGTGTAGAAGCTGGACTGACCGCCGACCGGCATCACGACGGTGACGTTGTCATTGGCGAACAGCTGGGGTGCGCCGCCCTCGTCGGCATTGGCCCAGGCATTGCGGTCGTCGCGGGCGCGCATGCCGTCCAGGAGGTACAGCGCGGCGCTGCCGCCCTGGCTGGCCCACTGCACCTGAACCTTGATCGGGCCCATGCTGGACGGGACCATCAGTTCTTCGTAACCGCCCGCCGGGGCTCGCAATACCGGTCCGTGGACGGGGGCGGCGGTAGCGAGCGTCGGGGCCGCCACACCGGCGGCGAGCGGCAGTGCCAGCGCGGCCGCTCCGGCGGCCAGCATCCGCTTGCTCCAACCGCGGGTCGCGCCCCGCCGTCCCGACTCCACCCGCGCGGCGGTCCTGCCGAAACGCATGAATACTGCTCTCTTTCTGCTGTTGTGGCCGGTGCGCTCGAGCCGCTCGCACGGATCCCGACTCTCCGGTGCCAACGACGGCGCTACCACGATGTGGTCACACTTGCGCTCGCTGGACGATATTCGACCGTGATTGCCTTAGCAAGACCGAGCCAATCACGTGGCCGAAATCCGCCCACTCGATGACCGTTATCGTGCGGTGACCTTATCGTGGTTCGCACCAACTGTCGCGGCAAACGGAAAAACGTTACGGCTAACCGATGTTCGCGCTCAGGTCCGGCAGCATCTTCAGGACCTGATCCTGCCAGTAGAACCAGTTGTGGATGCCGTCCGAGGTGTAGTCGAAGTGGGCGTTGTGCGGGCCGAGGCTGTCGAGCCGGGCCTGGAAGGCGCGGGTATTCGCGAGAGCGACGGTCTCCAGGCCCATGGCATTGCCGATGTGGTAGGCGTCGATGGGATGACGCACCTGGTCCCGAGCACCGGGCAGTCCGTTTCCACACGATATCCACAGGCGGGTTCCATTGGCGCGCAGCCGTTCCGCGAAAACGAAGGGGTCGTTGCGCAGCCACAATTCACTCCACGGCGGACCCCACATGGCGTCGATGTTGTAGCCGCCCGCATCCAGCATGGCCGCCCGCAACCCCTCACGCATACCCGGCGCGGAAATATTGAGATAACCGGAATATGATGCGGCATAACGGAACTGATCCGGGTGGTAGGCGGCCAGCACCAGCGCCGCGCTGCCGCCCATGGACAGGCCGAACACCCCGTTGCCGCGCGGGTTGAAGCCCAGCCGGGTGGCGAGCGCATTGCGCAGGTCCTGGGTCAGGAATGTCTCCCATGCGTAGCGCACCTGCTGGCCGTTGGTGTTGCTGGGCGCCACCCAGTCGGAATAGAAGCTGGACTGGCCGCCCACCGGCATCACCACATTGATGTTCCAGGCGGTGAGCACGCGGGAGATATCGGTGTCGACCTCCCAGCCGGACAGGTCGTTGCGGGCCCGCAGGCCGTCGAGGGCGTACACCACGCGCTGGGTATTGCCGTCGGCCGCGCGGAAGATGCGCGACTTGATCGGCCCCATGCTGGAATCCACCCAGAAATCGAAGCCGCCCGGATCGAAGGCGGCCGACGCGGGTGCGCTCACCCCGCCCACCGCCGCCGCCAAGGGGACCGCCAGCGCGGCGACCGCCGCCGCCACCGTCGCACGTATGGAGCCGAGCCCGAACCGCATCACACTTCGCCCTCCGCCGATCATCGTTGACCGCAACCGAAACGCACACGCCTTGCCGCCCAGCTAAGGCGCAGCTACGTTTCCGACCGGCCACGAAACGCCTTCGGTTGCCGAATCGTGATAGTTCGCAAGGGGGCTGAACGAGCGAGAATTCAGCCGATATTCGCCGACAGATCCGGAATCATTCGATACGCCTCGTCCTGCCAATTCGTCCAGGCGTGCAGGCCCACGTTGGGGAACGAATAGACCACGTTCCGGGCCCCCAGCGACATCATGCGCACCTGGAAGGCCCGGGTGTTCGCCAGCGCGAGCGCCTCCAGCGGCGCACCGCGGATCACGCGGTCGGCGGCCACCCCGAACGGTTGCTGGAGGTCCTGCTGCATGGGCACGCCGCTGCCCGCCGCGATCCACAGGCGGGTGTTGTTGGCGATCAGCGTGGGCGCGAAGACGAACGGGTCCATGCGCAGCCACTGCGGCCCCCACGGCGGGGCCATGGAGTCGACGTTGTAGCCACCCGCGTCGACCATGGCGGCGCGGATGGCCTCCCGCATACCCGGCGCGGAGATGTTCAGGTAGCCGGAGAACGACCCCGCGAAGCTGAACTGGTCCGGGTGGTAGGCGGCCAGGGTGAGCGCCGCCGAGCCGCCCATGGACAGGCCGAACGCGCCGTTGCGGTGCGGATTGAAGCCCAGGCGGTCACGCAGCGCCCAGCGCAGGTGGTTGGTCAGGAAGGTCTCCCACTCGTACCGGTAGCTCTTGCCCGGACCGGCCATGAACGCCTCGGTCGCACCCGAACCGGTGACCGAGCCCGCCGCACCGGGCGGCACCCCGAAGAAATTGCTGGGGGCGTTCCAGTCGGCGTAGAAGCTGGACTGGCCGCCGACCGGCATGACCACATTGATGTTCCAGCTGGTCAACACCTGGGCGACATTGGTCTCGATCTCCCAGCCATTGAGGGTCTCCGGGGCGCGCATGCCGTCGAGGGCGTAGACGACGCGATTGGTGTTGCCGTCGGCCGCGCGGAAGATGCGGGATTTGATCGGACCCATGGCCGGGGAGTCCACCCAGAAGTCGAAGCCCGACGGGTCGAAGGCGGCGGCCGCCTGCGGTGCCAGCGGTGCGGAGAGCCCCAGCGGCAGCAATAGCGCCGCCGCGATCCCCAGCACCGATTTCCTCAACCTCGTACCACGCATCGACCTCGACCTCCGTCCGAGCAGTCACCCGCGGCAGCCGCCCCGGGCGTCGTTCCGAGCAGTTCTTCGAGCAGTGCAGATCCATCGAGCGCCGGCAGCGCTCACTTGATCTTCGATACGAATCGAGTATCGGACGTCTGACCGATCCCGTTCCGCGTGTCGCCCCCGGCGAGTCTGTACCGCCTCTCCGCGACTTCGGCGCACGGCTGAGTGCCGTCGACCATCGCGCACGCGTGCCGGCGGTCGTGTGCCAATCCGATTTCGGGCGTACCCGGTGAGTTACCCCGAACCTTGCGAAACAAGTCGTCCCGCGATCACAGCCTCGGTGATCGCGGGACGACTCGGTACTGGGAGCCTCCTAGCCGATATTGGCGGAGAGATCCGGGATCATGCGGTTGACCTGGTCTTCCCAGTTGCGCCAGTTGTGGATGCCGAACGCCGGGAAGTCGTAGTGCACGTTGTTCGCACCCAGGGTGGCCATGCGCACCTGGAAGGCGCGGGTGTTGGCCAGGGCCAGGGCCTCCAGGCCCATGCCGTTCAGGGTGGAGAAGGCGACCGGGTCGCCGTTGGGCAGGCCGCTGGCGGCGGCGATCCACAGGCGGGTGTTGCTGCCGACCAGGCGCGGCGCGAAGACGAACGGGTCCATGCGCAGCCACTGCGGCCCCCACGGCGGGGCCATGGCGTCCACGTTGTAGCCGCCCGCATCGACCATGGCGACGCGGATGGCCTCCCGCATACCCGGCGCGGAGATGTTCAGGTAGCCCGAGAACGACCCCGCGAAGCTGAACTGGTCCGGGTGGTAGGCGGCCAGGGTCAGCGCGCCGGAGCCGCCCATTGACAGGCCGAACACGCCATTGCGGTACGGGCTGAAGCCGAGGCGGTCCCGCAGGGCGTTGCGCAGGTCCTGGGTGATGAACGTTTCCCACTTGTAGGTGTAGCTCTTGCCCGGACCGCCCGCGGCCAGCTGCAACGCGCCCGAGCCCGAGGAGGAGCCCGACGCCGAGCCCGAGGAACCGGAGGAGGAACCGGCGGGCAGGCCGAAGATGGTGCTGGGGGCGTTCCAGTCGGCGTAGAAGCTGGACTGGCCGCCGACCGGCATCACCACATTGATATTGGCGGCGGTGAGGGACCGGGCGACCTCGGTGTCGATCTCCCAGCCGTTCAGGTCCTCGCGGGCGCGCATGCCGTCCAGGGCGTACACGACACGGTTGGTGTTGCCGTCGGCCGCGCGGAAGACGCGCGACTTGATGGGTCCCATGCTGGAGTCGACCCAGAAGTCGAACCCATCCGGGTTGAACGCGGCGGAAGCGGTCCCCGCGCCTGCCACCGACACCCCGAACGGCAGCAACATCGCCAGAGCCACGCCCACTACCGATTTCTTGAACCAGCCGCGGGATCTCCGACGTCTATCCACGCCTCGCATATGTGTGTCCGGCCTTTCGGTCTGTGCCGCCGGACCTTCCCCTGCCGAAAAAGAACTCGGCGGCATCTTGCGCTAACGGCCACGGCGCATGCGGGCATGCGGCCGCGGCGGGCGTTCATCTCGATGAGCGTATCGCGCCCGACGTCACGGAGCGTTACCAAAACGAGATAAAGGTGAGACAACGCACGGTTTGTCCGGAAGTTCGCGTGTCGCGGGCGGCGACACGGACCCGGGCGGACGGTGAACCGTCTACCGCACCCTACCGAGGTCATGGTCCTGACCGTGGGGATGCGGTGAATCACACAATTGTCGTTCATCGCGACCGTCGTCGCGGAGGCCGATACGGAGATCGAACCTCCTCATTCGTTTCCGCTATCGCCGATCCGTCGGCCGGACAACGCGTCGCGCCCCCTTCGCGGCTCGAAGGGGGCGCGGCACGGTCGTTGCTATCGGGGCGCGGGCGGCGGTGTCGTCGGATCCACCAGACCGCAGCGCTGGATCTCGTACTTCGGCACCCGCTCGATGCGGTAGGAGGCGAAGTCGAGGGCATGCTTCAGGTTGTGCCGGAACCGCTCGAAGGTGAGCGGTTCCCGGGACGAGATGAGCAGCGCGACGGTGTCCGGGCAGGACATCGCCGTGCGGGCCTGGGTCACCCACTTCTCGTCCAGGTACCAGGGCATCCACGGCTTCTTGTCCACCATGCCGGCATCGACGATCACCCAGTCCGGATACAGGCTCTTGTCGTGGCCGATGCGGCCGTCGACCAGCCGATCGGTGTGCGCGGCCAACGGGTAGGCCAGGCCCATCGGGTCGATGACCCGCACGTCGAGCGGAACGTTCATGCTGGTCATGCCGAGGTTCAGGAAGAAAACGGTATGTCCGGCGCCGCCGTCGGGAATCGGCTGCGGCGGCGGTGCGATGTACCAGAACATGAACGACGGCGAATTCAGCAGCAGGCCGCCGTTGGGGTTGTTGGCGATGTCGTCGATCATGGCCCGCATGCGCGGGTAGTCGAGGTAGTCCTCGGCCCGGATCGGGTGGTCGTGGCCGGTGTTGAGCACGTAGTACACCCGCTCGTCCACGATGCCCGACGAGTCGATCTTGGTACCGCTCTTGATGGCGGTGGTGTTGCAGGCGAACAGCGCCCAGCCCACGGTGCCGATCCAGGCGGCCACGATCGCCACGAAGACCCAGTCGATCCGCCGCAGCGCCGACTCCGCCGCCGGATCCCACCGCGGCGCGCGCACCGGGATCACCATGACCGGCAGCAACAGCAGGAACAGCTGGGGCAGCAGCACCCGGCCGTGCATGAAGTCGCCGCCGACCCGGATCTGGTACAGCGCGAGCAGGATTCCGCTCACCAGCACCAGCGCCACCACCGCACCGGGGGTGCGCAGCCGGACGCCGACGCGGTGCAGGCGGGCGCGCACGCCCGAAGCCGAGTCCGAGTCCGAAGCCGAGACCGCGGGCGCGTACCGCGACGGCGACACGGTCCGCCACGCCACCACGCCGACGATCAACAGCAGCGCCAGCGGCAGCAGCAGCCAGTACGGCCCCAGCAGATTCCACAGGTACACGAAGCCCTGCCCCCATTTGGCCCCGCCCGCGTCCTTGGCGACCGCGGTATTCGGGTAGGGCAGCCCGTAGTAGCCCATCCGCCAGATCTGGTAGCCCACCGGCAGCAGGCCCGCGACCGCGACGATCAGACCGCGGAACACCATGGGCCGCAGCCGGGTCTCCGGCAGCGGCGCGCAGAAGATCATGAGCAGCGCCAGCGCACCGACCAGCGTCATCTCCGGCCGGACGAGCGGGGCCAGACCGGCGGTGAACACCAGCCCGAAGAAATTGGCCAGCCGCACCCGTTCGGCCTGCGACCAGCGGATCATCCACCACCACAGCAGGGCCAGCCAGAAGATGACCAGGCTGGACTCCAGACCGGAGGTGGCGTAGTCGCGGGCCGGGGGCACCGCGATGTAGACGAGCGCGCCCGCGGGCAGCAGCAGCGCCGAGCCGGCGCCGCCCCACAGCCTGGCCGCGCCGAGCATGGCGAACACGATCGCGCCCACCGACAGGGTCAGCGCGATCGCGAGCACCACGTACTCCAGCCGGATCTGGGTGAGCCAGCTGAAGAACCAGACGATGTAGGTCCAGGCCGTGCTCGTGTTCGTCTCGACGCGCTCGCCCGCGTTGAACACGGGCCCGTTGCCCGCGAGCAGGTTGCGCACGGTACGCAGCACGATCAGGCCGTCGTCGGCGATCCAGCGCCGCTGCCAGCCGCCGACCGCGAACAGCGTGGCGGCCAGCACGATCCCACCGGCGAATGTGGCGCGGGATAGTCGCGTGAAGCGGCGCGCCGACGCGTCGGCATGCCGGGACCGCCCGACCGGCAATGCCCGCGTCGGGTTGTCCTCGTCTTCTTCCCGCACTTGTCCCGCTACCACATCAGGTGAGATAGACAGCGACACCTACCGCTCCGATCCAGGCGATTGCGAGGAACTGGAGGACCCTGTCCCCCAGGGCGATCTCTTCGGGCTCACCGGCTTCACCGCCGTCGACGTCTACCGCGTACCGCATGATCGCGACGGTGAACGGGATCATCGAGATGGCGAACCACTCGGTGTCCTTGGCACGCCCCTGTTCGAACGCCCACAGACCGTAGAACACCACCACGGCGGTGGCGGCGAGGGTCCAGACGAAACGCAGGTAGGTCGGCGTGTAGTACTGCAGCGACTTGCGGATCTTGGCGCCGGTGTCGAGCGCGATCTTCAATTCGGCATAGCGCTTGCCCGCCGCCATGAACAGCGAACCGAACGCCATGATGAGCAGGAACCACTGCGACAGCGCGATATCCGCCGCCGCGCCGCCGGCCACCGCGCGCAGCAGGAAACCGGAGGAGACGATGCAGATATCGAGCACGGCCTGGTGCTTGAGGCCGAAGCAGTAGGCCAGCTGGATGCCGATGTAGACGGCCATCACCACGGCCAGATTCCAGGAGGCCACGAACGACAGCAGGATCGAGCCGACGAGCAGCACCGCCGACAGCGCGTAGGCCAGATTGACCGGCACCACACCGGCCGCGATCGGCCGGTAGCGCTTGGTCGGATGCGCCCGGTCGGCCTCCACGTCGAGCGCGTCGTTGACCAGGTAGATGCCCGAGGCCGCGAGGCAGAACACCACGAACGCGATGCCGACGTGCCAGATGACCGTCCAGTCGCCGATCACCAGATCACCGGCGGCGGTCTTGCCCGCGGCCAGCGGCGCGGCCAGGACCAGCACGTTCTTCACCCACTGGCGCGGGCGCGCGGCCTTGATCAGACCGCCGGCCAAGGTCTTCGGCGGACCCTTGACGACCGCCTCGTCCAGGTCGGTGCTGGTCGGCTCTTCGCTCATATCAACGTCGGCTCTTTCCTGTGTCGTCACTTGGCGAGTCTCTTTTCGGCGGCTAGCACTGCGGCGGCTGATGCGGCGCCCAGCGCGGAACCGGCGAGCACGTCGGACGGGTAGTGCACTCCGAGGACGACCCGGGAGAGCAGCATCGGCGGGACGAGCACCGCAGGCAAGGGTAGCCCGGTGAGCCTGCCGAGCAACACAGCCGCCGCGGTCGTGGATGTCGCGTGCGAGGACGGGAAGCTCAGTTTGCTCGGGGTCGACACATTGACCTGCACCGACGGGTCGTTGGGCCGCGGGCGGCGCACGATCCGCTTGATCACCACCGAGGCCGCGTGCGAGCCGAACGCGCCGACCGCGACCCCGGCCCACTGGCGGCGGCGCTTCCGGTCGACCAGCGCTCCGGCCGCGCCGATGGCCATCCAGCCCAGTGCGTGCTCACCGAAGTGCGACATGCCGCGCGCCGCCCTGATCACCCGCGGAGTCCCGATCCGGCTCTGCACCGCGTTGATGATCGCGACCTCGGCGGGCGGCCGGGGCTGATCGCAGCAGCCGCCGCCGCAGCAACCGTCCTGCTCGGCCACCGCGAGCCCGGCGCGCTCGGATGCCACGTCGGAGATGGGCAGCTCACGGTCGGGGCCGGGCGGCTGGGGGGCGGCGGTCACGGGCGCTCTCCTGAGTTCTCGGTGGTCTCAGCGTTGTTCGTGGTGTCGGCGTGCTGCGTGGTGCCGATGCCGAAGACGTTCTCCCATGCGGCCTTGCTGGTCAACCACGGATGCGCGCGACGATACTGTTCGCGCACCTCGGGGAAGCGCTCGGCCAGCTCCTTGCGCAACCGCATGGCTTCCCGGAAGAGCTCCAGGGCCCGGCGCGGATCACGCTTGCGGTACACCACGCCGCGGCCGTCGGCGGTGGTGACGGTGACGCCGTCGACCTGCGACAGCAGGAACCAGCGGGCGTCCAGGGTGGGCACGTTCAGCTGCGGGGTCTCGTGATGCCGCGGCTTGGCCTTGCGGAAGTTGTGCAGCACTCCCTTGCCGAGCCGGGCCACCTTGGCGATCGGGTTGGCCGGTTCGCCGACCGCGCCGACATCGGCGTGACTGGCCAGCGGCAGTTCGGTGGAGGACGGCAGGATCACCGCGTCCGGATACTGCTGGCGCATGGCGTGCACCTTGCCCAGCGCGGTGGGCAGCAGGTCGAACAGCTTCTCCGGACCGGCCAGGTAGTCGCGGATCGCCTCGTTCTGGATGGCGACCGTCGAATACTCCAGGCACAGCAGGTGTTTCAGGGTGGCCTTGACCGTATTGACCACCATGGGGCGGCCGTCATTGGGCAGATGCAGCGAGGCCACCACGAGGCGGTTGCGCAGGTGGAAGTACGCCTGCCAGTCGATGGCGTCGTCCTTGTCGCTCCACGCCATGTGCCACACGGCCGCACCCGGCAGGGTGACGGTCGGGTACCCGGCCTGGCGGGCGCGCAGGCCGTATTCGGCGTCGTCCCACTTCAGGAACAGCGGCAGCGGCTGCCCGATCTCCTCGGCCACCCGGCGCGGGATGACGCAGGTCCACCAGCCGTTGAAGTCCACATCGATGCGGCGGTGCAGCAGTTTGGAGTTGTCGCGGTCGCGCAGCGGGTTCTTGGCGAAGTCGTGGTCGTATTCGACATTGGGGGCCGCGGTCCACATGAAGATGGAGCGGTCCACCACCTCGCCCATGACGTGCAGGTGCGAGCGCTCCTGCAGGTTGAGCATCTGCCCGCCGGTGAGGATGGGCGATTTGGCGAAGCGCGAGAAGGCCAGTGCGCGCAGGATGCAGTCCGGCTCGATCTCGATGTCGTCGTCCATGTAGACGATGTACTCGGCGTCGGTGGTCTTCAGCGCCTCGTACATGACCCGGCTGTAGCCGCCGGAGCCGCCCAGGTTGGGCTGGTCGTGGAAGGTCAGCCGGTCACCGAGAGCCGTTGCGGCCTCGGCGAATCCGGGCTCGTCCACCACCTTGCGGGTGCCCTGGTCGGGAATGATGACCGCCCGGATCTTCTCCAGCACCAGCGGATCGGAACCAAGGGCCGCAATGGTTTTCACCGCGTCGCCGGGCCGGTTGAAGGTGGGCATGCCGATGGCGATGCTGCCCGCGCCCGGGGCCTCGACGGGTGCGTACCAGCCGCCACCGCGCAGGTCCACGGCGGTGTCGGTGGTGATGTCGAACCAGATCCAGCCGCCGTCCTCGAACGGGGCCAGCTCCACCTCGAATTCCACGGTGGTGGATTCGGTTCCGCTGGAACTGAACTCGTCGCCTCGCACGTGGATGCGGGAGCCGTCCGCCTTGGAGCGGTAGACGTCCACGCGGCCGTGGCCGGAGAGGTCCAGGCGCAGCACCATCGACGTGAGCACCGACCAGCGCCGCCAGTAGCTGGCGGGCACGGCGTTGAAGTAGGTGCAGAACGACACCTCGGACTCCGCGCCGATGGACAGCGAGGTCCGCGTCGGCGCGTGCGCGCGCCGGGCATTGGTGTCGGACTCCTCGAGGTAGAGCTTGCGCACGTCGAGGGGCTCACCCGGCCGGGGCAGGATGATGCGCTGCAGCAGCGATTTCGCGCGGGTGTCGGTGGTCATCTCTTCCAACATCACGTGGGCGGTCATTCGGCGGTGTCCACCAGCGGCGCACCGGACTCCAGGTGCGGGCGCAGCACATTGTCGAACATGTTCAGCGCGCTGCCGATGGCCATGTGCATGTCCAGGTACTGGTAGGTGCCCAGGCGGCCGCCGAAGAGCACCTTGGCCGCGGCGGTCTCGGCCTTGGCGCGCTCGCGGTAGGCCAGCAGTTTGGCGCGGTCGTCCGGGGTGTTGATGGGGTAGTACGGTTCGTCGCCGGTCTGCGCGAAGCGCGAGTACTCGCGCATGATGACCGTCTTGTCGGCCGGGTAGTCGCGCTCGGGGTGGAAGTGGCGCGGCTCGATGATGCGGGTGTAGGGCACGTCCGCGTCGTTGTAGTTCATCACCGAGGTGCCCTGGAAGTCACCGGTGTCCAGGTGCTCGGTCTCGAAATCGATGGTGCGCCAGCCCAGTTCGCCTTCGGCGTAGTCGAAGTAGCGGTCCAGCGGGCCGGTGTAGACGACGGGGGCGTCCGGATTCCGGTCGCGGATCTCGTCGCGCACCTCGAACCAGTCGGTGTCCACGCGCACCTCGATGAGGTCGGATTCGGCCATCTTGGCCAGCCACGCGGTGTAGCCGTCCTTGGGCAGGCCCTCGTAGGTGTCGTTGAAGTAGCGGTTGTCGAAGGTGTAGCGCACCGGCAGGCGGGTGATATTGCCCGCGGGCAGTTCCTTGGGGTCGGTCTGCCACTGCTTGGCGGTGTAGTCGCGGATGAATGCCTCGTAGAGCGGGCGGCCGATCAGGGAGATGGCCTTTTCCTCGAGGTTGGCCGCGTCCTTGGTGTCGATTTCGGCGGACTGCTCGGCAATGAGCTTGCGTGCCTCGTCCGGGGTGAAATAGCGGCCGAAGAACTGCGACAGCAGGCCGAGGCCCATGGGGAATTGGTACGCCTGGCCTTTGTGCATGGCGAAGACGCGGTGCTGGTACCCGGTGAACTCGGTGAACTGGTTCACGTAATCCCACACCCGCTTGTTGGAGGTGTGGAAGAGATGGGCGCCGTACTTGTGGATTTCGATGCCGGTTTCCGGGTCCGCCTCCGAGTACGCGTTGCCGCCGAGGTGGTAGCGGCGTTCGACCACCAGCACCCGCTTTCCCAGCAGGTTGGCGGTGCGTTCTGCGATGGTCAACCCGAAGAAGCCGGAGCCGACGACGATGAGATCGAAGGGGGATGCGACGGTCACGGGAGCCCAGCGTATCGGAAGTCCGCGCGGTAGCTGGGTGGAGCCGAGTACTCCGTTCCGCGCTAGGCCGGACGGGGCCGGTGAACAGGCGGAAAGATGACAGGCGGGTGGCGCTCCACCCGGAGCGCCACCCGCCTGTCGTCCTGCCCGGTACCGGCCGAATTACTCGTCGCCGCCGCCACCGGGGGTGCTTCCGGCACTGCCGGTGATCAGCGCGGTGAGCACTTCGGTGAGCTGCGACGCGGAACCGGTGCCACCGGCGCCGCCGTCGCCCTCATCCGCGGTCGCCAGACCCGCACCCGCGATCATGATTCCAGCGGCCGCGAAAGCGGCGAAACCGGCGGCAGCAAACTTCTTCATATAAATTCCCCTTGGGATGCGTTCTCCCACCGCGCGGGGAGAACTCCGGCCCCCCGCCAGGTGATCGGAGTCGTGATCGATTCCGATGACGAAACTGATATCACATTCCGATGATGCGGCACCATCCGCGATTCCACTCGACGCTACGAAAGGGTTGCCATCGCATTGCAGCATTTCGGTCGACTGCCCAAGACTTCGGGGGCTTGTTTCGACGAACCTACCGGGCGACCAGCCCGCAGCACCTCGGTGCAGAGTGCGGAATGAAAGCTCCGCTATTCCTTGGCAATTCACATTTTCATTGCCGGGAGGCACGGGACACGCTGTTCGCGAAGCCAGTGGCCGGTGCTGGCCCAGGCGGTGAGGACCACGGTGGTGAGCGGGAACAGGACGCCGATGGCGCCGAGGGTGTGGCCCGCCAGCATGACCGCCAGCCAGGGCAGCAGGGCGATGGTCGCAATGGCGATGATGGTGTAGCGGCCCGCCGTGAGGCGGCTGAACAGCAGCACCGTCCCGGTGATCAAACCTATTGCCACCAGCAGGGATACCGGACAGATCAGCAGGGCGGCGGCCAGCATCGCATCGTCTGGTCTGCCCGGTGCGGCCTGCGCGGCGGGTTCCGGGTCGGGAGGCACCAGGTCCGTGCCCGCCAGCAGGACGAATCCGGCGGCCAGCGCCAGCAGGCCGTGCGCCAGACCGCCCAGCGCCGCGAGCACGCCACCGGTGATACCGGTGAAGGGGTTCGCTCGCGGCGGCGCATGCGTCGGGGCCGGAATCGGCCGCGCTGTGTACGCGTGCGGACTGGACGGATGCACCTACCTGATCCCCTCCCGTGGATTGTTGCGCGCACTCTACCTGCGGCCGCCCTCGGGAGGCGATCGTGTTTCCGCCGTTACAGCCGGGCGTCAGCGTAGGCCTTCATGGCGTCACGCACATAGGCCGCGGTGCCCGCGCCGTGCTTGTCGTAGTTCACGGCGAAACGCGGGTCGGCCACGTACATCTCACCGAGGCCGACGAACGCCTCCGCCTCGGGGCGGCGGCCCTGCCAGCCCACGGCCACCCACTCGTAGTGTCGCTGGGTGATGGCCTGGACCTCCTCGCTGTCGACCGGCAGCCCGGCCGCGTGGGCCCGGCCGTAGTCGGCGGCGATATCGAGCTGGGTCTGCTGGAACGCCCGCTTGTCGGCCTCGCTCAGACCCCGCCACCAGCGGTCGCCGCGCTCGTAGGCCTCCCGGCCCCACTTCTCGATGACCTCGCCCTTGTACCGCGTGTGGTCGAAGCCGTCGAATACTTCGTCTGCCATGAGTTGCTCACCTGCTTCCGTTTTGCGCAATGTTGTTCGCACCGAAGCGATTTGACGCGCGATCCGGTCCTGCTCCTGCCGGAGCAGATCCAGATGCGTGCGCAGTGCGGTGCTCGTATCCTGTTCTCCCGCGAGGACTTCGGCGATGACCGGCAGGCCGAGGCCGAGTTCGCGCAGCAGCAGGATGCGTTGCAGTCGCACCAGGGAGCCCTGGTCGTAATAGCGGTAACCGTTGGCGCCCACCCGGCTCGGCGGCAGCAGGCCGAGCTGGCCGTAGTGCCGCAGGGTCCGGCTGGTGGTCCCGGCCGCCTTGGCCAGGTCCTGGATGGACCATTCGGTTGTCGCCGTCACGTCCTTTCCCCTTCGTTTCGCATCGACGGAATCCAGGATGCAAGTTGACGCTACGTCAAGGTCAAGCCTTTACAGTATGCTCCTGACCACGATCTTTTGGCACTATCTGCTCCACCAGGTTCTTGGGGGGAAGGGAAAACTTCATGATTGCGATCGGCCGTGCCCGGATGCTTCGCTGGGCGGTCGTGGCGGCGCTGGCGCTGGGGGGCTCGGTGCTCACCGCCGGTGCCGCGCAGGCGGTGCCCGCGGCGGTCCTGGGCGGTGGTTCCGGGATCTATGTCGAGCAGCTCGACGATCCCGACAGCGTCGGCGAATGCACGCTCACCGCCATCGGATTCGACCGGGACGACCGCCTGGTCGGCCTGACCGCCGGGCACTGCGGCGAGGTCGGGGCGCGCATCGCCGCCGAGTACTCCCTCGACAGCGGCACCATCGGCGTGATCGCGGAGAAGAGCGCGGGCAACGACTGGGCGGTCATCGCCTTCGACCCCGACCGGGTGGCGCCCACCCGGCAGGTGGCGCAGACGGTGATCAACGGCGTCGGCGCGCCGCCGAACATCGGGGACAACGTCTGCAAGAACGGGCGCACCACCGGCTTCACCTGCGGTGTGGTGTGGGAGACCAAACCGGGGTACTTCCGCAGCCAGGTGTGCGCCGACCAGGGCGACTCCGGCGGTCCGGTGCTGCTGGGTGATCAGCTGGTCGGCATGATCGTGGCCGGTTCGGAAGTCCAGATCGGGCCGCTGTCCATCGATCCCGGCGCTTGCGCGGGCGCCGGTGACTTCATTCACCGCCCGGAGGTGTCCACCAATATCACCCTGGTGCTGGCGGATATCGATCACCGTGGCGGTGTCGGAGCCGGATTCCGCGTGTTCTGATCGGACCGTGCCTACACGAGCGCCCCTCCGGACCGGAGGGGCGCTCTGCTCGTTTCGGCGCTCGGTTCGCTTCGCCCCGGGCGTCCTCGCTCAGTACCCGGCGGTGAATCGGGTCCGTGAGTGCCGCGGCCGCTCGGCCTCGTCGAGCAGGACCACCGCCAGATCCTCCATGGAGATGCTGGAGTCGCCCGCGGCGTCGACGAGGAGTTCGTCGCGGCCCAGGCGGAATCGGCCGGTGCGCACACCGGGTTCCAGCAGGGCCGACGGGCTGAGGTAGGTCCAGTCGACGGAGCCGTCCGCCGCCCGGAACACCTCCAGCTGCCGGTCGCAGGCGGTGGCGATCGGTTGCAGTTCGGCGGGGAAGTCCGGCTGCTCGCGCAGTGTCTTCCCGGTGCCCGCGACGGTGAGGCTGCCCGCGCCGCCCACCACCAGCAGCCGAATCCCGGTGCCGGTCAAGCCCTTCAGCAGGGCCGTCGCGACCTCGGCGAGTTCGTGCTCGCGACCGGGCACCGGCCGCGTCGCGCTGATCACCAGGTCGCTGCCGACGCTGGCGGCCGCGATCTGTTCCGGGTCGGAAGCATCCCCGGCCCGCCGCTCGACGCCCGCCGGGAGTCCTTGCAACCGTTCGGGATTGCGAGATACCGCACGTACGCCGTGGCCGCGCCCGAGCGCCTCGGTGACGACGCGGCTGCCGACGCCGCCCGCTGCTCCGAATACCGTGATGTGCATAGCTGTCGAACCTTTCGGAATTGGTTGGGATTGCGGGTTTCCCGCCCGGTGTGCGGGGGGGGACTTGCTACAGGCCGCTCCGGCAGTGACCGGCGGAATCACGGCGGGGCCACCGGACGGTGGGATGCGCAGCCACCTGGTTACGTTCACCACTTCGAGCAGGCCGCGTCGGCAGCCCGGTGAGCGTCCGCCGGGTGAGATCCGCCGGACCAGGCGGTCGCCCGTTGGCGACCGAACCGGGTCGCCGGACCGGGGGGCGGAGGTCACGTGCGGGTGAGCATCCGCGAGGTGACCGCCGGTGCGGGTGTCTCCGCCCGCACCGCGGGCTTCGGCATGCCGCCGAGCTGACCGAGCAGGGTGCCGGTGAGGGCGATGACGATGCCGAGCACCTGGATCGGGCTGAGCGCCTCGCCGAGCGCGATCCAGCCGATGACGGCGGCCGATACCGGGCTGAGCAGGCCGAGCAGGGCGGCCGAGCTGGCGGGCATGCGGCTCAGGCCGCGGAACCAGAGGGCGTAGGCGGCGGCGGTGCCGAGCAGGCCGAGGTAGAGGTAGCCGGTGACGGCGCGCCCGTCCAGGGCGGGCGGAGCGCCCTCCACCAGCAGCGCCAGCGGCAGCAGCACCAGTCCGCCCGCGGTGAGCTGCCAGCCGGTGAGGGCGAGGGGGCCGACGCCCTCGGGGCGGCCCCAGCGCTTGGTGAGCACGGTGCCCGCGCCCATGGACGCCGCACCCAGCAGTCCGGCGAGGACGCCGACGGTATCGAGGACCGCGGTGGCCTTCAGGACCACCAGTGCCACCCCGAACAGGCCGATCACTCCGGCGGAGATCTTTCGGGTCGTCGGCTTCTCACCGAGCAGCAGCACGGCGAGACCGAGCGCGAACAGCGGCTGGGCCGAACCGAGCACGGCTGCCACGCCGCCGGGCAGGCGGTAGGCCGCCAGGAACAGCAGCGGGAAGAACGCGCCGATATTCAGCAGGCCCAGAATCCCCGCGCGCCATACCCATTCGCCACGCGGCAGCAGTCGGGTGACGGCCAGCAGCAGCAGTCCGGCGGGCAGGGCGCGCATGAGCGCGGTGAACAGCGGACGGTCCGGCGGCAGGAATTCGGTGGTGATGATGTAGGTGGACCCCCACACCAGCGGGGCGAGGGCGGTCAGGGCGAGGGTGCCGGTGTAGGCGGCTCCGGCGCGGGTGGCGGTCATCTCTTCACTCCCCATTGATAATCTCAACGTTGAAATAAAATCAGCTATGTACTTCAGCGTCAAGTATCTTCATGTTGAGATTATTCCCCTCGAGAGGAGTGACGATGGCCGACGCAGTCGACCAGATCCTGGCCGCATGGCGGGCGGCGCGCCCCGACGTGGACGCCTCCCCCATGGCCGTGGTCGGCCGGATCACCCGGCTGGCGCGCGTGTTCGACCGCGAACTCACCGACTTCTTCAAAGGTCACGGGCTCGAGCGGTGGGAGTTCGACGTGCTCGCCACCCTGCACCGCTCCGGCGGCGCGGAGGGGCTCACCGCGGGCGCGCTCAACCGCGCGGCCATGATCACCTCGGGTGCCATCACCAACCGCATCGACCGGCTCGCGGCCAAGGACCTGGTGGTGCGCGTGCCCGATCCGGTCGACCGGCGCTCGGTCCGGGTGCGGCTCACCGACCGCGGCCGCGCCCTGGTCGACGAGGTGCTTCCGCTGCACGTCGCCAATGAGGAACGGCTGCTCGGCGGCCTGTCCGGTCAGGATCGCGACGAGCTGGCGACCCTGCTGCGTTCCCTCGCCGAATCGCTCGGCGACACCTCACTCACCTGAGCCGTAGCCCAGCGGCACGGACTCGCCCGCCACCGTCGGACCCGGCACGTCGACGACCGTGGCGCGCGGCGCCGGATCGCTCGCCACGACCCCGCCTTCCGGAGCGGACGCTGCCGCGCCCGGTGCGGACGTGTCACCGCCCGACCCGGTGGTGGTGACCGGCGGCGGGGTCGGCGTGGACGCGGTGCTCGGGGCCATCGTGCCGCCGGGGGTGGGCTGCCGCACGGGATTGGTCGGCAGGGCATCCGGACCGGCCGCGGCGGGCGGCGCGGCCATGAGGTCGATGAGGTCGAGGACGACCTCCACCGCGTCGACGAGTTCGGGGCCGAGCCCCTCGCCGTCCGGTCCTTCCGTCGGCGGCACCTCGGCGGGCAGCGGGGCCGGGGCCAGTTCGGCCGGGGTCGGTCCCACCTCGAGGGTCCGGATGTCGATGGCGGAGCCGCCATCGGGCGCGGCGGAATACTCGCTGCGCAGGATGCGCCCGTCGCGCAGCAGCACCTGGCCGGTGGACGCGCGCACGGCCTCGGAGGTGCGCGCGTCCTCCTTGCCGGTGCCCGGGTACATCTGGCAGTCGGTGGTGTCGCAGGTCTGCGCGTACGGGTAGCGCTGTTCGGCCAGCGCGTAGGAGCGGGCCGCGACGGCCTGGGCGCGCAGGGCCTCCGCGCCGCCGTGGTCGGCCCAGGCGGGCACCATTTCGGCGGGCACCACACCCTTCAGGTAGTCGTCCACGTCCACGTCGTTGACGGTGCGTGCGGACGCGCCCTCCAGGGCGACGCCGAGCGCGCCGCGATAGGCGCTGCCGCCGCAGAGGGTGAGATGTTCGGCGGCGGGCCGGTCGGGTCCGGCCGCGACCGGGTAGACCCACGGATCGTCGGTGCTGCCCGTCCACAGCACCTCGCCGTCGCAGCCGCTGGTGACGACCACGTCGGCCCCGGTCGGCGTGGCGGTGAGATGGGCGGCCTGGCCCGCGACGACGCGGCGGCCCGCGACGAAGAAGCCGGAGTCGGACCGGACGTCGAGGGTGCTGTCGTCCTGGGCCATCAGGCGCACGCGGACATTGGTGGGTCCGATGGCGCCCAGCTCGGCGCCCGGATAGTAGTGGGCCAGAATGCGTTCGGCGCTCCAGCCGTCCCGGGCCTGGTTGTACGCGCCGTGCTGGCTGAGGCCGCGGCCGTGGCCGTACGGTCCGGCGGCCACCTGATTGCGCACCTCACCGTCGGGCCAGGCCCAGAGCATCAGGGCGGTGCCCCCGGCCAGTGCCGCGGCCACCGTGCACAGGCTGACCGTCCTCCATCGTCTACGTCGCTGTAGCAAGTAACCGTTCGGCATGTCATACCCGCTCTTCCGTGTCGCGAGGCTACATTCGAGCTACTTGGTAATCCTCAACTACAGATTTAGGGCTTGTGACAGATGGGACTAGTGTGATCGTTGATTTGTCAGGAATCAACCCCCGACACCGGGTGACGATCAACGGTTCTACCTGGAATGGGAGATGCTCGTGCCGTACCGCAAACCGAAACGCTCATATGTCCTCCCGGTCGTCACCATATTGGCGGTCACCGCGCCGATCGGTGCCCTAGCACTGAGCGACGCACCGGCATACCGCGATACCGAAGAACGCAACCTCGCGGCAATACCGGCGAACGTGGCCGAACTCGCCTTGGCCGCCGCACCCGACGTGGTGCTGCCGCTGCGCGACATCACCGGCCTACCGCTACCGGACCTACGACTATCCGACCTACGGATGCTGCCGCTACCGGCGTCCATCCGGATTCCCGAGAATCTCCCGCTGCCACCCGGGGTCGAACTGCCCGGCGAGATCCCGCTACCCCGGCTGGACCAGCCCCGCACCCCCGTCGGCCCCTTCACCGCCGCACCCGGATTCATCGCCGAGCCCGGCGCGGCCGACCCCCAGATCACTCCCGATCCAGCCGCCCCTTCCGCCCCCGGCAGCGAATTCCACACCGCGCCAGGCGAATCCGGAACTGTTCAGGCCCCCGCTCCCGCGGTCCCCGAAGGTCCCGCGGTACCCGGCGCGAATGCGCCCGAAGCGCCCGCCGCCGACGTTCCCGCGGCACCGAGCCCGCACCTCGACCCCGAGTCCGGCGAGGAGACCCACGCTCCCGCCCAGCCCGCCGCACCCGTCATCGGCGGCGACCCCGAACGTCCCGCCCTGGCCCCCGGCGTGGTGCCGGGCGACCTCATCGACCAGGTCGGCGCGCAGGTCAAGGAGATCACCCGCGACACCCCGTTCAGCATGGTGGCGCTCACCGCCAAGGAACTGGCCGGCACGACCACCATGATCCGCGCGCAAGCCCCGGACGGCACCTGGGGGCCCTGGTACGAGGCCGAACCGGTGGAGACGACCTCCAAGGACGGCGTCACCGACGCCCGCACGGGCACCGAGCCGATCTATGTCGGCGACACCAAATCCGTGCAGATCCTGGTGACCCGCAAGCCCGCCTCCACGAATCCCGCCGCGGTGCCCCCCGCCGACCCGGCGCAACCGCCCGCCGATCCGGCACAGTCTCCCGCCGATCCGGCCGTCGTGCCGCGCACCGACACGGCGGCGGGCGATCCCGCGCAGATCGGGCTGGAGGCGCTGTCGGCCGTCCTCATCGACCCGGGCCGCGGGGTCATCGACGCCACGCTGTCCGAGGTGGCCGCGCCGCTGCCGGGCGGCGGCCCGAAGGTGATCTCGCGCGCCCAGTGGGGTGCGGACGAGAACATGCGCTGCCAGGACCCGACCTACGACAAGGACGGCGTCGCGGGCATCACGCTGCACCACACCGCGGGCCGCAACGACTACTCCAAATCCGAGTCAGCGGGCATCGTGCGCGCCATCTACGCGTATCACGCGAAAACCCTGGGCTGGTGCGATATCGGCTACCACGCGCTGGTCGACAAGTACGGCCAGATCTTCGAGGGCCGCGCCGGCGGACTCGACAAGCCGGTGCAGGGCGCGCACGCGGGCGGGTTCAACGAGAACACCGCGGGCGTGTCGTTCATGGGCAACCACGAGGAGCAGGCCCCGAGCGAGGCCGCCGTGCGGTCCATGGGCGAATTCATCGGCTGGCGGGCCAAGGTGGCCGGACTCGACCCCGAGGGCACCACCACCATGATCTCGGAGGGCAGCAGCTACACCCCCTACGCGCTCGGCGAGGAGGTCCGGCTGCCGATCGTGTTCGCGCACCGCGACGTGGGCAACACCAGCTGCCCCGGCGACGCGGCCTACGGGCTGATGGACCGGATCCGCTCGATCGCCGAGGACGCCTCCGGCGGAGTCTCCCCGCAGCAGGAGGTGCCGTCACCGCCGCGCTCGCGCACCGATCAGCGCGCGGACCAGCAGCAGTCCATCGATCCGGAGACCGACGCGGACCTGACGGCGCTGGCCGATCTGACCACCCTGCTGCTCGACATGCTGGACCGCAGCGCGGTGGCACGCACCTGGAACGAGCAGGGCGGGGCGGCCGGACCGCTGGGCGCGCCCATCTCCGAACCGCGGCCCACCGTGGACGGCGGCGAGTACGTGCAGTTCGCCAACGGCATCGCCTACTCCACCCCGGATGGCCGGGTCTACCGGGTGGTGGGCAAGATTCTGGAGCGCTTCATCCAGTTGGGCGCGTTCACCGGCCTACTGGGCATGCCGACCAGTGACGAATACGAGGTGCCCGACGGCGTGCGCGCCGACTTCCAGTACGGCTCGCTGATCTTCAACCGGGCCACCGGCATCATCACGACGATTCTCGACACCTTCGGGACCTCCCAGTCCCTCGCCGGTGCGCCGATCCCGCAGCCACTGGGGCAGGCGCCCGCCGCCGACCCGATCCCGGCCCCGCTGCCCGCACCGTAACCGGGCGGCGCGGCGAGAGTCGTTCACACCCACCAACGTTCGAGGATGCGGGCCACCCCGTCCTCGTTGTTGGTGGCGGCCACCTCGTCGGCGGCCTCCTTGGCCTCATGATGCGCGTTGGCCATGGCCACGCCGTGCCCCGCCAACCGCAGCATCGGCACGTCGTTCGGCATATCGCCGAAGGCGATCATGGTGGCGTGCTGCACCCCGAGCCGCTGGGCGACGGTGGCCAGCCCGGTGGCCTTGGTGACGCCGGGGGCCGACAGCTCGACCAGCCCGTCATCGGTCGAATAGGTCAGGTCCGCGCGGCCGATCAGGTGCGGTTCCAGCACCTCCCGCATGAACGCGCTCGTCGCTCCCGCCAGCCGGATCAGCATCTTGATGGCGGGCGCCGCGATCACCTCCGACCGCGCCACCCGCGTGTCATCGGGATTCAGCCAGGCGTGCTCGTACTCCGGCGAACTCACGAACTGCGGCGTGGCGGCATCGTGCGCGCTGACCCCCACCCGCTCGGCCGCCAGCCCGCACCCGGGTAGCAGCCGCTCGGCCAGTTCCGCCAGCCATTCGAGGGTGTCCACATCCAGCACCCGCGTGGACAGGATCCGATCCTGCGCACTGTCGTAGATCACCGCCCCATTGCCGCACACGCACAGCGGCGCATACCCCAGCCCGTCCACCACCGGGTCGATCCAGCGCGGTGGACGCCCGGTCGCGAGCACGAACGGCACGCCGTCGGCGATCAGCGCCGCCACGGCCGCTCTGGTACGGGCACTCACCTGCTCCCGGTGGTCGATGAGCGTGCCGTCGACATCGGTGGCGACCATCTTGGGTTTGGGCAGGTGAAAGAGAGTCACCTGTTCCATCCTGCCTCGAGAGGACCCCCGCTTGCCCGAAAGATGCCCATTCGCAGCAGTACCGTCGACTATCCCCCACCCACCGTTCACAATCGGTTCGATCACGGCGTGCGCACCCCCACCGGCACCCGCCCGCCACGACTTGCCCGCCATTGGCTGCGCGGTACTGCGCATATCTTCAGGTCGGTCCCTATGATCTGGGGCTACAGACTCGACCCGAGAGGGACTGATGGCCGGATTTCTGCTGCGACGTGCGCTCAACTATGTCGTATTGCTGCTACTGGCGTCGTTTCTCACGTTCGTGGCGGCATCCTGGTCCTTCAATCCCTTGGAAAGCCTGGAGCAGCGCAATCCCCGGCCACCGCAGTCGGTGATCGACGCCAAGCGCGCGGAACTGAACCTGGACGAGCCGGTCATTCCCCGGTACGTGCAGTGGGTCGGCGGCGTGCTGCACGGCGATTTCGGCCAGACCCTGGCCGGACAGCCGGTCTCGGAGGAGCTGCCGCGCCGGATCGCGGTCAGCCTGCGACTCCTCCTGATCGGCTCGGTGGTCGGCACGGTGCTGGGCGTGTTGATCGGCGCGGCGGGCGCGATACGGCAGTACCGGTTCAGCGACTATTTCACGACGGTGATCTCGCTGCTGGTGCTGTCCACACCGGTGTTCCTGCTCGCCACCCTGCTGAAATTCGGTGCGCTGGAAATCAATATGGCCACGGGCAAACAGATCTTCCTCTATACCGGTGAGACATCCGCGACCGCCGTCCACGGCCTGTGGAACCAGTTCGTGGACCGCCTCCAGCACATGGTCGTCCCGACCCTGGGCCTGGCGCTGGGCGCGATGGCCGGATACAGCCGCTACCAGCGCAATGCCATGCTGGACGTGCTCCAGTCCGATTTCATCCGCACCGCCCGTGCCAAGGGGCTCACCCGCAGCCGGGCGCTGTACAAGCACGGCCTGCGCACCGCGCTGATCCCCATGGCCACACTGTTCGCCTACAGTTTCGGCGGCCTGATCACGGGCGCGACCTTCACCGAGAAGATCTTCGGCTGGCACGGTGTCGGTGAATGGCTGGTGGACTCCATCAATGCCCAGGACCTGTATCCGGTCGTAACCATCACGGCCTTCGCCGGATTGGTGGTACTCGTATCGGGCCTGCTGTCCGATGTGGTCTACGCGATCCTCGACCCCCGGGTGCGTGTGGGATGACCGAGGCCGAACTCATCGTCCAGGGCGCACCGGCCGCGGCCGGACGCCGAAAGCTGGTGCTGCGCCGCTTCCTTCGCAACAAGCCGGCCGTGGTCGGTTTGATCGTGCTGGTGCTGATGTTCGTGTCGGCGTTCGCGCTGCCACCGCTGTTGCCCTACGACTATCAGGAGCTCGACTACACGGCGCTGCTCCAGCCGCCGAGTGCGGAACATCCGTTCGGCACCAACCAGATCGGTCAGGACGTACTGGCGCAGACGCTGCGAGGTTTGCAGAAGTCGCTGATCATCGGCCTGTGCGTGGCACTCATCTCCACCACCATCGCCGCTCTCGCGGGGTCGCTGGCGGGGTTGCTGGGCGGCTGGACGGATCGGGCCGTCATGTGGCTGGTCGACCTGCTGCTCGTGGTGCCCAGCTTCATCATCGTGGCGATCTTCGCACCGCGCACCAAGGGCAGCGGTTCCATCCTGCTGCTGATCGGCCTGCTGAGCGTCTTCAGCTGGATGATCAGTGCGCGCATCGTGCGCGGTCTGGCCATGAGCCTGCGCGAGCGCGAATTCGTCCGGGCCGCACGGTATATGGGCGCGTCCACCTGGACGGTGATCACCACCCACATCGTGCCGAACATCGCCTCGATCCTGATCATCGACACCACGCTGTCGGTGGGTGCGGCCATCATGGCCGAAACCGGACTCAGCTTCCTCGGCTTCGGTGTGCAGCCGCCCGACGTTTCGCTCGGCTCGCTCATCGCCACCGGCACCAAGTCGGCGCTGACCTATCCGTGGCT
Source organism: Nocardia sp. CC227C (assembly GCF_030767025.1). Classification (GTDB taxonomy): domain Bacteria; phylum Actinomycetota; class Actinomycetes; order Mycobacteriales; family Mycobacteriaceae; genus Nocardia. Next base: position 110,936 of record NZ_JASITE010000011.1, read on the forward strand.
GTTCATGTTCGCCGGCGGCCTGCTGATCGCCACGGTGCTGTGCGCGAATCTGGTCGGCGACGGTCTGCGTGACGCCTTCGATCCGAGTTCCGCGCGGGCTCGGGCGCGCAAGACGTCGAAGGCGACACAGAAGGCGGGGGCATGACGGACGACAAGAACACGCGCACCACCACCGCACCCCTGCTGGAGGTCGCGGACCTGCACGTTTCCTTCCCGGGCGAGGAGGGCCGCATCGACGCGGTACGCGGGGTGAGCTACACCGTGCAGGACGGTGAGGTGCTGGCCATCGTCGGCGAATCCGGTTCCGGCAAGTCGGTGTCCTCACTGGCGGTGATGGGCCTGCTGCCGGATCAGGCGCGGGTGCGCGGTTCGATCCGGCTGCGCGGACGGGAACTGCTGGGGCTCAGCGACAAACATCTGTCGGCGCTGCGCGGCGCCCGGATCAGCATGGTGTTCCAGGACCCGCTCTCGGCCCTCACCCCCGTGTACCGGGTGGGGGATCAGATCGCCGAGGCGCTGCTGGCGCACAAGAAGATGAGCAAGCAGCAGGCCGCCGCGCGGGCGGTGGAACTGCTGGAGCTGGTCGGCATTCCGGAGCCCGCCGTACGGGCCAAGATGTTCCCACACGAGTTCTCCGGCGGTATGCGCCAGCGCGTGGTGATCGCCATGGCCATCGCCAACGATCCGGAACTCATCATCTGCGACGAGCCCACCACCGCCCTCGACGTGACGGTGCAGAAGCAGATTCTCGATCTGCTGCGCCAAGCCCGCGATATCACCGGCGCGGGCGTTGTGATGATCACCCACGATATGGGGATCGCGGCCACCCTCGCCGATCGCGTGGCGGTCATGTACGCCGGGCGGATCGTCGAAACCGCGCCCGTCGCCGGACTTTTCAACGCCCCGCGGATGCCGTACACGGTCGGCCTGCTCGGCTCCATCCCGCGGATGGACGGGCCGGCGCGAACTGCCCTGATTCCCATTGTCGGCGCGCCGCCCGCCATGCACGCGCTGCCGCCCGGGTGCACGTTCGCACCCCGATGCCCCGTCTCGGTGGGCGACTGCCGCGCCGCCGAACCGCCGCTGCAGGACACCGAGCCCGGCCACCGTGCCGCCTGTATCCGCACCGCGGAAGTCGGTTCGGCGGCACTGTTCGACGCCTACCGGCGCGACATCCCCGAACCGGATCACGTCTCCGACACCGACTCCCATGTGGTGTTGAAGGTTACGCAATTGAAGAAGTCCTTCCCCATCACCAAGGGCGTCGTCTTCCGCCGCCGCATCGGTGAGGTGAAGGCGGTGGACGACATCAGCTTCGAGGTGCGAGCGGGCCGCACGCTGGCACTGGTCGGAGAGTCCGGATCGGGCAAGTCCACCACCCTCACCCAGATCATGGACCTGGTACGGCCGGAGAGCGGCAGCATCGAAATCCTGGGCCGGAGCGTGGAATCGCTCACCAAGGAGCAGCGCCGCGATATCCGGCGACGTATGCAGATCGTGTTCCAGGACCCCTCGGCCTCCCTGGACCCCCGATTGCCGATCTTCGACGCACTGGCGCAGCCGTTGCGCATCGACGGCCGACCGCGTGAGGAGATCCACCGGCGGGTCCCGGAACTGCTGCGGCAGGTCGGATTGCGGCCCGAACACGCCGACCGCTATCCGGCGGACTTCTCCGGCGGCCAGAAGCAGCGCATCAATATCGCCCGCGCGCTCGCCCTGGACCCGGAGATCCTGGTGCTGGACGAACCGGTCTCCTCGCTGGATGTGTCGATTCAGGCGGGTGTGCTGAATCTGCTGCGGGACCTGCAGGCCGAGCGTGGACTGTCGTATCTGTTCGTCTCCCACGATCTGTCGGTGGTGCGTAACCTCGCTCATGAGGTGGCCGTCATGTATCGCGGCGAGATCGTCGAATACGGCCCGGCGGAACAGATTTTCACCGCTCCCCGCCACGACTACACCCGCGCTCTCATCGACGCGGTACCGGTCCCGGTGGTAGCACGATAGGAGACAGCCGTGGGAATCCGTTCGCTGGGAACACGTTTGGCCGTGCCCCTGATCACGGCGGCGGTCGTACTCGCCGGTTGCGCCGGTGGCGACGACAGCGATACGCCGCAGGGCACCGCCGCCCAACTCGGCACCACCAACGACATCAACCCCCGTGACGTGAGCGAGTTGCGCGACGGCGGCAATCTGCGGCTCGCGCTGAGCTCCATGCCCGAGACCTGGAACGCGCTGCACACCGACGCGGACGGCGAGGTGGGCGGCCTGCTGCGGCCGCAGCTGCCGCGCGCGTTCAGAACCGATGCGGCGGGCAACCTCTCGGTGGACACCAACTACTTCACGAGTATCGAGCTCACCAGCACGGAGCCACAGCGGGTCACCTACACCATCAATCCGGACGCGGTCTGGTCCGACGGCACCCCTATCACCTGGGAGGATCTCCGTTCCCAGGCGCAGGCCCTGAGCGGGTCTGATCCGGCCTATCTGATCCGAATGAATTTCGGATTCGACCGGGTGGAGAAGGTGGAACGCGGCGTCGACGACCGGCAGGCGGTCATCACGTTCAAGGAGCACTGGGCCGACTGGAAGGGACAGTTCGCCGGCGAGGGATTCCTGTTCCCGAAGGCCGTCACCGAGACGCCGGAGGCGTTCAACGAGAGTCTGCGCGACGAGATCACGCTCACCGCCGGACCGTTCACGCTGCAATCGGTGGACCGCGCCCTGCAACGCGTCGTCCTGGCCCGCAATCCGAAGTGGTGGGGTGACACCCCCAAGCTCGACACCATGACCTTCAGCGTGCTCGCCGACGACGCGATGCTACCCGCGCTGCAGAACAACGAGATCGACGCGATCGGCATCGCGACCCGTGACGATATGAAGATCGCCCAGGGCACCCCGGGCGTGGCGATCCGGCGCGCACCCGGCGCTAGCTGGTCGCATGTGACCTTCAATGGTGCGCCGGGGTCGATCCTCGAGGACGCCCGCGTTCGGGTGGCCATCACCAAGGCGATCGACCGGCAGGGCATCGCGACCGCCCTGCAGAACGGGCTGGTGGAGAACCCGACACCGCTGGGCAACCACGTGTACATCCAGGGCCAGGTGGGATACCAGGACAACAGCCTCCCGTTCGACCCCGACGCCGCGGCACGGGAGTTGGACGCGCTCGGCTGGACGCTCAACGGCGATGTCCGGGAGAAGGACGGCCGTAAGCTGGTGATCCGCGATGTCATGTACAACTCCGACACCTGGGTCCAGATGGCGCAGATCATGCAGCAGAACCTGGCCCGGATCGGCGTGCAGCTGGTCATCGAGACCAAGCCGGGCCAGGGCCTGTTCACCGACGTCATCCGGCCCGGTAATTTCGACATGGCGCACTGGGTGTGGTCCAGTGACGTCTTCGCATTGAAGAATCTGCCGCAGGTCTACCGGTACGACCCCGATGATCTGCAGGGAAACTACGGCCGCATCGGTTCGCAGGAGATCAACGACCTGATCGATCGGGTGCTGGCCGAGCTCGATCCGCAGCGGGCGATCGACTTGGCGAACGAGATCGACCGCAAGCTGTGGGAGATCGGTTTCTCACTGCCGCTCATGCAGTCGGCCGGCAATGTGGCGGTGCGGGCGGATCTCGCCAACTACGGGGCGACGGGCCTGGCCTCCTACGACTACACCAAGATCGGTTTCCTGAAGTGATCCGGCAGTTCTCCCAACAGAAGGAGCGATCGATGCGGTTGCGCTCGATAGGCTTGCGTCTCGCGGTACCCCTGGTGGCCGTCGCCGTGGCGGCCACCGGCTGTGCGGGCGGCGACGACAGCGCGCCCGAAGGGGCGGTCGCCGAACTCGGCACCACCAACGACATCAATCCGCGCCCGGTGAGCGACCTGCGCGACGGGGGCAACCTGCGGCTCGCGGTGAGCGCCATCCCGGAGAACTGGAACGCGCTGTCCAACGACGGCAACGATGCCGAGATCGCGGGCATCCTGCGGCCGATGATGCCGCGCGCCTTCCACACCGATGCGGCGGGCGAACTTTCGGTCAACACCGACTACTTCACCAGCGTCGAGTTGACGAGCACCGAACCGCAGCAGGTTACCTACACCATCAACCCCGAGGCGGTCTGGTCCGACGGCAGCCCCATCACCTGGGAGGACATCCGCTCCCAGGCCGAGGCCATGAGCGGCAGGAACACCGAGTTCCTGATCGCCGCGCCCAATGGCTTCGATCGCGTCGAGAAGGTCGAGCGCGGCGTGGACGACCGCCAGGCCGTCATCACCTTCGCCAAGCACTACGGCGAGTGGAAGGGTCAGCTCGCGGGCAACAGCTTCCTGTACCCGAAGTCGGTCACCGAAACGCCGGAGGCGTTCAACAAGAGCCTCGTGGACGGCATCACCCTCACCGCCGGACCGTTCAAGGTGCAGTCCGTCGACCGCGCCGTCAAACGCATCGTCCTGGACCACAATCCCGCCTGGTGGGGTGACAAGCCCAAGCTCGACACCATCACCTTCAGCGTGCTCGACAGTGCGGCGCGGCTGCCCGCGTTGCAGAACAACGAGATCGACGCGACGGGCATCGCCGACCGGGATGAACTCAAGACCGCGCAGAGCACCCCGGGAGTGGCGATCCGCCGGGCACCGGGCAATTCCTGGACCCACCTCACCTTCAACGGCGCGCCCGGCTCGATCCTGGAAGATCCGGAACTGCGGGTGGCGATCTCCAAGGCGATCGACCGCCAAGGCATCGCGACGGCCATTCTCAACGGGCTCGTGGAGAACCCCAAGCCGCTCGACAACCACGTCTACCTGGTGGGTCAGAAGGGCTACCAGGACAACGCCCTCCCCTTCGATCCGGCCGCCGCGGCCCAGGAGCTCGACGCGCTCGGGTGGAAGCTCAACGGCGAATTCCGGGAGAAGGACGGCCGCATCCTGGAAATCCGCGATGTCATGTACAACTCCGACACCTGGGTGCAGGTGGCACAGATCATCCAGCAGAACCTCGCCGCCGTCGGCGTCAAACTCACCATCGACACCAAACCCGGCCAGGGCTTCTTCACCGATGTGATCCAGCCGGGCAATTTCGACGTCGGCCAATGGGCTTGGGTGGGCGATCCGTTCCCGTTCAGCAGTCTGCCCCAGATCTACGGGTATTACCCGGGCAACCTGCAGGGCAACTACGGTCGCATCGGCTCCCCCGAACTCAACGATCTGATCGAACAGACTCTGTCGGAACTCGATCCGGAGAAGGCCGTCGAACTGGCCAACCAGGTCGACCGGATGGTCTTCGAGGAGGGTCATTCGCTGCCGCTGTGGCAGTCGCCGGGCAATGTCGCGGTGCGCGACAACCTCGCCAATTACGGTGCCGCAGGCCTGGCCTCCTACGACTACACGAAAATCGGCTTCTTGAAGTGAGGTTCCGGGGCCATCCGCTGGCCTATCCGGTAGTCGTGACGATCGGCGCCCTGGCGATGTGCTTCGCCTGGGCGCCGTTCGGCGATATGGAGCTGCGTGGACTGCTGGCGGCGTTGGTGCTGATCATCCTGGGCTACACCGGATTCCGGGTCGGCTACGCGCTGCGCAGCACGGCCGGGATCGGTGCCGGAATGACCGCCCGGCGGATTCGGCAGCAGTTCCGGCTGGTGAGCCGGTCGTGGTTGGAGTGCACCACGGATGGGCGAACACTGTGGGTGCCCGTCTATTTCGATCCGGCGCTGATGACACTGACACCCACCCGCGTCGGAATGGACGGACGGGCCATCCGTCTCGGCGAGCTGCGGGTGTATCCCGCTGGCCGGAGCCGGAATTCGGAGCCGGTGGGGCGGCTCGTCGACAATCCCTCGCGGCCGGACCCGGACGGCGGCGAACTCGCCGCCACCGCCGCTCGCTGGCGTCGCCGCCTGCTGCTCGACGCCCAGCCGGCCGTGGTGGCTCCGTTCGTCGGGCTGTTCTGGGTGTACGTGGCGGGCGGCGGGACGCTGGCGTTCGTGGCGGTCACGGTGGTGGCGGGGACGACGGTCACCTGGCTGAGTGCGGTGCGGGGGTCGGATCCGAGTTGAGGTCAGTGCGGGTCGGGGCGGGGTGGGACGTGGGGCCAGGGGGGTTGGCGGGTGGAGCCGTAGCGGGTGAATTCGGCCGGGTCGTGCGGGAATCCGGCGGCGTGCAGGAGTTCGCGCAGTTCGGTGAGGTGTTCGGGGCGCATGGGTTTGCGGACGCAGGCGGCGCCGAGAGAGGCGACGTCGCCGCGGACGTAGACGCGGGCGTCGTAGAGTGATTCGCCCAGGGCGTCGCCGACGTCGCCGCACACCACCAGGCGTCCCGCCTGCGCCATGAGCGCGCTCATCGGGCCGCTGTCGCCGCCGACCACGATGTCGACGCCCTTCATCGAGAAGCCGCAGCGCGGCCCGGCATTGCCCTCGATGACCAGCAGGCCGCCGTGTGCGGTCGCGCCCGCCGACTGGGCGGCGTCGCCGCGCACCCGGACCAGGCCCGACATCATGTTCTCGGCCACGCCGACATCGGCGTCGCCGTTGACGGTGATGGCGGCGCGCTGGTTCATGCCCGCGCAGTAGTAACCGACGGGGCCGTCGATGGTGACGGCCATATCGCGGTACAGGCCGCAGGCCAGGGCGTGCGCGCCGCCCGGGTTGGCGACCAGCACGCCCCGGGGTGCGTTCGGTGACATGAGCAGGGCGTTGACCGCCCGCGTGCCGAGCGTGGCGAGATCGAGGGTGGTGTCGGCCGGATCCATGACAACGGTGTTCACTGTTGCCGCCCCACATACACCTTCCGCTTCGACAACGACGGCGAGCCCGTCCCCTCGGGCGGCGAAGGGGAGGGCGGTCCGGGCTACTGCTGGGTGCGGCGGGCGGCCTTCTCGGCGGCTTCCGCGGCGTCCATCGCGTTCGCCTCTTCGAGAGTCGGTGCGCTGCCGCCCAATCGGGCGGGCACCCAGTACGCGCCGGGCTCGTGCACATAATCCCGCTGCACGTCGAGCAGCATGTCCTGCATGGTCGAGCGCAGCGTGGCGGTCAGCTCCGCGGCGGGTTCGAACGGCGCGATGGGCGCACCGACCTTGATGGAGATGGGAGTGTTGGTGCGGCCCAAACGCTTCGGGAACCCCTTGGTCCACACCCGCTGCGCACCCCAGATCACGATCGGGATGATCGGCACCCCGGCCTCGATGGCCATGCGCGCCGCACCCGACTTGAAGTCCTTGATCTCGAAACTGCGGGAGATGGTGGCCTCCGGGTAGACGCCGACCAGCTCTCCGGCCCGCAGCCGCTGCACCGCCTCCTGGTAGGAATCCGCGCCCGCCGACCGGTCCACCGGAATGTGCTTGAGCGCCCGCATGATCGGCCCGGAGATGGAATTGTCGAAGACTTCCTTCTTCGCCATGAACCGGATGTAGCGCTTGGCGGTGCGCGCGGGCAACCCGGCGTAGGTGAAATCCATGTAGCCGGTGTGGTTGATGGCGATGACCGCACCGCCCTCGGCGGGAATGTGCTCGTCGCCGGTGACGGTGAACTTCAGGCCCTGCAGCGCGAACACGGTGCGGGCCAGCCCGATGATCGGGAAGTAGACGGGTTCCACAGTTCAGCTAGCGTAGTCGCTGCCGGAGCTGGTACCAGTGACCCAGGCAACATCGATCGTCGGCTGTGACACCAAAGCGGCCGCGGGGACACGAAAGAGGTTCGCAGGAGTGGGAAACGCCCAGACAGCGCCGCGTGACCATGGCCGCCGGGGGCTGCCGGACGTCGCGACGCGGCGGCGCATCCTGTTCGGCGCCGCAGCGGTGGTGTCGGCGGCCGTGCTCGCGGGCTGCGATTCCGTCTCGGGCATACCGGGCGACGATCCGGCGCCCGCCGACCCGACGCGGGTCACCACCACGACCGCCGCCACCACGACGACCAGCGGCGACACGCCCGGGAATACCCCGGCGGAGAATTCCGGCGACACCGCGGCCGTCGGGGCGTGGGTGGCGGATCTGCGAGCCGGGGACATCGACGCGCTCACGGAGAAGTGCTGGACCATCGCGCCGTCGAATGTGGCGGCCATGTACGCCGAGCCGGAACCGATTCTCGCGGCGTTGGAGAACCCGCCGGTGCGTGGCGAATCCGGGGTGATCTGGAGCGGCGCGGCCGTCACGGTGGTGGCCTCGGATCGCACCCTCGCCACCGATTACGCGTGTCCGCGCGTCTACCGCAGCGGCAACGACCTCGGATTCGACAACGAACTCGGATTCAACGGTGCGGACGCGCGGCACACCGTGCGCCGCTACCTGGCGCGGTTCACCGGCGAGCCCCTCGCCCGCGAGGATCAGGAGGGCACGCACCCGCTGGTCTGCGCCGCCACGCCGGGCAGCTGGGATCCGGAGCAGACCGGTCGGGCCACGACGCCGCCGCTGGCGCTCAACCCCGGACAGCTCACCGGCGTGACGTCCTTCATAGACCAGTCCATCGAGTCCGCATGGCCCGACGGCGGCTACATCACGGTGTCCGTACCGGTCACCAATGCGGCCGGTGTACAGCAGAAACGGACATTCACCCTGAAGTCCGGCGACGAGGGTTACTGCATCGGCGACGTTTCTCCCTAACCAGTACGCTGGGTGGCTGGTAACGGTCAGGGAGGAAGAAGCTCGTGCAGATCACCAGCGTCGGACACGCCGGATTCCACATCCGAACCGCGGCGGGGACGATCCTCTGCGATCCATGGGTGAACCCGGCGTACTTCGGATCGTGGTTCCCGTTTCCCGACAACACCCGGCTGGACTGGGACGAACTGGGCAACTGCGATTTCCTCTACGTCTCACACCTGCACCGCGACCACTTCGACGCCGAGCACCTCACCGACAAGGTCAACAAGGACGCCACCGTCCTGCTGCCCGACTACCCGGTGCCGGATCTGAAACGCGAACTCGAGAAGCTCGGATTCCACAAGTTCGTGGAGACCGAGGACTCGGTCAAGCACACCGTCACCGGCCCGAACGGCGGTGAGCTGGATGTCATGATCATCGCGCTGCGCGCGCCCGCCGACGGACCCATCGGCGACTCCGGCCTGGTCGTCTCCGACGGCGAGACCGTCTGCTTCAACATGAACGACGCCCGGCCCGTCGACATGGACGTGCTGCACGAGCAGTTCGGGCATGTGGACATCCACCTGCTCCAGTACTCCGGGGCCATCTGGTACCCGATGGTCTACGACATCCCGAGCCGCACCAAAGCCAATTTCGGCAAGCAGAAGCGGCAGCGCGGCATGGACCGGGCCCGCTCCTACATCGAACAGGTCGGCGCGACCTGGGTGGTGCCCTCGGCCGGGCCGCCGGTCTTCCTCGACGACGAGCTGCGCTACCTCAACGACGACCGCGGCGACGAGGGCAATATCTTCCCGGACCAGATGGTGTTCCTGGAGCAGATGGAGATCCACGGCAACAAGGGCGGGATCCTCATGATCCCGGGCTCCACCGTGGACCTGCGCGGCAAGGATCTGCTCGAGCTCTCGCACCCGGTGTCGCCGGAGACCATCTACGGCGACAAGGCCGCCTACATCGAGGACATGGCCCAGCGCATGGCTCCCGTGCTGGCGGCCGAAAAGGCTTCCTGGGCAACGGGAGACGAGCCGCTGCTACCGCAGCTGAAGGAACTCTTCGAGCCGATCATGGCGCAGAGCGACCTCATCTGCGACGGCATCGGCTACCCGGTCAGCCTGGTCATGGGCGAGGAGACCGTGGTGCTGGACTTCCCCCAGCGCATCGTGCGTGCGCCCATCGAGGGAGAAGGCAAGCACCGCTACGGCTTCCGCATCGACCCGCGGCTGGTGCGCACCGTGCTGCGCGACAACGAACCCGACTGGGTGAACACCATCTTCCTGTCGACGCGCTTCACCACCTGGCGCATCGGCGGCTACAACGAATTCCTCTACACGTTCTTCAAATGCCTCACCGATGAGCGCATCGCCTACGCCGACGGCTGGTTCGCCGAAGCGCACGACGACTCCGCCTCCACCGAACTCGACGGCTGGGAGGTACAGCGCCGCTGCCCCCATCTGAAGGCCGACCTGTCGAAATTCGGTGTGGTCGAAGGCAACACCCTCACCTGCAACCTGCACGGCTGGCAGTGGGACCTCGAATCCGGCCGCTGCAAAACCTCCAAGGGCCACGAACTCCGTTCCCGCAAGCTCTGATTCGCGCGGGGGAAATGGTGGCGGGGCCTACTCGCACGATGCCGCCACCGGTTCCCCCTGCCCGAACGGTCCTCGTCACGGGCGGGTGCGCGCCGCGAGGATGACGGCGACGAAGGTGAGGGCGCAGCCCAGGACGGCGGTGGCGGACAGGCCGGGGCCGGTGGGGACCGCCACGTCCAGGACCAGCGACATGAGCAGCTGTCCGGCCACCGAGGTGAGGCCGAGCAGCAGAACGCCGATCCAGCGCACCACCAACACGGCCAGCGCGATGAAGGCGACGCCGATCACGCCGCCGACGTACAACCACGGCTCGGCGGGAAACCCGGTGGGCCAACCGGTTCCGGCCAGCAGCACCGCTTCGACGACGACCAGCCCGGCGGTGCCGGTCAGGAAATTCGCCAGCGTCGCCGTCGGCGGTCCGCCCACGGCCCCCACCCGTCCGTTCACCGCCTGCTGCCAGGCCACGCCGAAACCGGCCAGCAGCGGCAGCGCGATCAGCAGCAGGTGCGGGCCGCCACGTAGGGATTCCGGCACCGACAGCCCGCCATCGGCCCCGCCGTGGCGTCCCGCCACCGACAGCAGCACCGCCGCCAGCGCCAATCCCGCACCCGCGGCCCGCAGCGCGGTCACCGGGGTGCGCCCGGCGGGACCCACCCCGAAGCGGTCCACCACCAGACTGCTCACCAACTGCCCCGCCACCACCGCCACCGTGAAGGCCGTGACCCCGATGGCGGTCACCGTGAGCCCCTGGCACGCCACGAAGAACGCCCCGCACAGTCCACCCAGCAGCTGCCACCACCGCAGCCCGCCGCTCGCCAGCGCCCACCGCACCTCCCCGACACCCGCCCGCAGCCGACCGCTCACCGCGAACGCCACCCCGAGCACCGCCAGCCCCGTCCCGAAACTGATCACCGCGGCGGCGATCCCGTCCCCCAACCGCTCCCCCAGCTCCCCATTGATCCGCGCCTGCCCCGCCACCGCCGCGCCGATACAACCCCCGAACACCAACCCGATCCGCCGCCGCATCGCCATTCGCCCGATTGTGCCCGCAAAGCCCGGGACAATAGTTGGTGGATGACACGTCCTATCGGTACCGAGGAGGCAGGGATTGTCGGAGGCCGACGATTCGCGGCTCCACGGCTACGGCACCGAACCCGCCGGAACGATCCACTGAACCGATTGCCCGGTCACCTCGGCGATCAGATCGAAGTCGCGATCGTAATGAACGACGACCGCCCGATGAAACTCCGCCGTCGCGGCTATAAGGAGATCAGCGATGCCCACCGCGCGATGGTGACCACGTACGACAAGCTCACGCTGGACCCACCGCGCCCGATTGGTAATCGAGTGGTTCAGCGCGAGTTCGCGGTACAGCGCACGGCGATCGGCATCGACGGAATCGAACTCGGCGAGATTCCTGGCGCTGAATCCGATTTCGAGATCGACGACCGGACTGGTGGCGAGCGTGCCCCGCTCGTCGAGGGACTGCAATGCCCCCATCACCGTCGCATGTCTCGGCACCCGGGCGAGCGCACTCTTGTCGATCAGGTAGAGATCGGTCACTCCCAGGCGCTCGCCATGACCGACGCGTCTCCGAGGTCGGGACCGCCCGCGCTGTTCAGCAGGCGGCGACGACGTTCAGCCTTCTGTTCCGCAGCCTCGATCACCGCGGCCAGTGCGCCGTGGATCGTGTCCTTCTTCGTCTTCGTACCCAGCACGGCGGCTGCCCTCTTGGTCAGGTCCGGATCGAGATCGATCACCGTTTTCATGGCCACCACCTCCGCAATATATATCGAGTGTATCTTCGGGACCTTTGGATTCACCGTAGACGACCGACCACCCCGAATTACTGCCGTCGACCGTCGGGACATGCTTCGTCATCGGACATCGTGCGGTTCGCTCACGCGCGGGGGGAGCCAGGCGGGGACGAGTAGCGCGGTGACGAGGATCGGGACACCGAGCAGGGCGACGGTGGGCGGGATCGGGAGCCGGCTGGAGGCCAGGGCCACGAAGCCGAAGACGGCCAGCGAGAAGACCTCCTCCAGCAGGCCCGATACCGAGGTCACCGTCGCTCGGGCCGGACCCTCGATGGCGTCCTGGAGGCGGGCGGCCGCCACCACGCCCGCGTTGTAGACGATGCCGTACGCGATGCCGATGGCGGTGAAACCCGCGATGGTCAACGGGTACACCGCCTCGGGTCGGTGCGCGGCCGCACCCGGCAGCAGCGCGCCGCCGATGAACAGGACACCACCGACCGCCAAGGCGGTGGCCATGGTGCGGGCGCGCATTGCCTCGGTGCGACCCGCGAGGGTGGAGCCGAGGAGAGCGCCGGTCACCGTGAGGCCGACCAGTAGCGCCGTGGCCCACGGGGGTACGCCCGCATCGTCGGCGAGCAGGGCGAAGTACTCGTCGAACGCGGTCATGCCGTAGAGCAGCGCGCCCAGGAACAGCGCGTGACGCACCGGCCGGATCCGCACCGCCTCGCCCAGACCGGCGCGGAGCATGAATACGTAGCGGCCGAGGACCGATCCGGGTGCGGCCGAGAGCTTCCCGGCATCGGAGATTCCGGCCGTCCCGGCAGTGGATTCCGCGACCGTCCCGGCGGCGGATTTCGCGACCGTCCCGGCAGTGGATTTCGCGACCGGCCCGGCAGTGGATTCCGCGACCGTCCCGGCAGTGGATTCCCCGGCCGTCCCGGCCACGGACTGCATGCGGTGGTGCGGCGCGCTGCCGGAGTCGCCGGCGTGCGGGTGCGGTGGGGCGGGTTCGTCCGCGTCCGCCAACTCCTGGGCCGCCTCGGTGGTGACGGTTCTCGGGGCGGCGGGGAGGGTGAGGGCCAGGGCGGTGTGCAGGGCCGCGATGGCGACGCTGGCCCAACCGACCAGGGCGTAGCCGCCCCAGGCGTAGAGCGGGGCGGCGGCCAGGATGCCCAGCAGGGCGGCGGCCTCGGAGGCGGCGCGGGTGTAGCCCATGATGCGGGCGTAGTCGGCGGTCTCGCCGCGGGCGGCGAGTTCGTCGTAGACGAGGGCCTCGAAGGTTCCCGACTGCAGCGCGCCCGCGGTGCCCCACAGAACGAAGCCCAAGGCGAAACCGAGATACGACGGGAACAGCGTCCACGTGCCGAAACCGGCCACCAGCAGCACACCGCCGACGAGCAGCAGACCCCGGCGCGACACCGTGTCGGCCCACGCGCCCGAGGGCACCTCCAGCAGGAAGGCGGTCGCCGACCAGATGGCCAGCAGCCCGGAGATCTGCGCGGTGGACAGCCCGTGATCAGCGAAGATCAGGGCGTAGAACGCATAGAGCGGAATGAGATCGGCGGAGCCGCAGAACAACACCGCGCGCACCGCGAGTCCGGAACCCGGGCCACCGGTACGCGCTGAGCCGACAACTCAACAGGCATATACGAGCAAACGCATGTGCTCAGCGTTGCCCGCCGCCCACGCCTTCGTCAAGCGGATTATCCACCGGCACCCAGCCGTTGCCGGGCTCCACGCCCGCGCCGACCAGTCCGTTGCGCTCGTTCAGATCATTGATGAGCTCGGCCACCGGCTGCGAATCGCTGTAGTGATACCCCTGCGCCAACGCGAAACCGAGCTCGGTCAGCACCGCCGCCTGATACTCGGTCTCCACGCCCTCGGCGATCACCTGGAGGTCCAGCGACTTGCTCAGCGCCGCGATCACGCCCAGCAGCGGCGGCGCGGGCGAATCGGAGCGGATGGCGGCCACGAAGGACTGGTCCACCTTGAGAATGTCGCTGGGCAGCGTGGCCAGGCGGCTCAACGACGAATAGCCGGTACCGAAATCGTCGATGGCGATCCGCACGCCGCGATCGCGCAACGCGTGCAGATTCGCGATGGCCGTCTCGGATTCGGCGGCCAATTCGCTCTCGGTCACCTCGAGCACCAGTTGATCGGCGGGCCAGCCGGTATCGGCGAGAATCCCGGACACCCGCTCCGCGTACTCGCCCTGCGTCAACTCCAGGCCGCTCACATTCACGTTCAGCGTCAGGTCCAGCTGCGCGAAGGTCTCCTGCAACCGCGCCGCGTCCGCGCACGCCCGGCGCAGCACCAGCTCGTCCAGATCGGAGATGAGGTCGTACTCCTCCGCCACCCGGATCAGGCCCTCGGTGGTGACCTCCGGCTGCGCGTGCGACGACCAGCGCAGCAGCGCTTCCACGCCAACGGCTTTCGCGCCGCCCTCACCCAGGGTGACTATCGGCTGGTACTGCACGTCCAGCGCGCCGCGGTCGATGGCCTCGCGCAGCTCCACCGCCAGCGGCAGCTGCCGTGAGGACTCCAGCACCGTGCGATTGCGGCCCGCCTGCTTGGCCCGGTACAGGCCCACATCCGCGCGGCTCACCAGCAGCGACCCGGACTCGCCCGGCTGCCAGGAGGTGACGCCCGCCGAACAGCCGGTGGTCACCGCCGCCCGCAGCTGCTCGGTGAGCAGAATCGCGGCCTGCTCGGTGGTATTCGGCAGCAGCAGCGCGAACGCGTCACCGCCGTAGCGGGCCAGCCGCTGATCGGGGGTCAGCAGTTTGGACCAGGTGTCGCCCACGCGTTGCAGCACCGCGTCACCGGCGCGATGCCCGAGATGGTCATTGATCTTCTGGAAGCGGTCGAGGTCCACCAGCACCAGCGCCAGTCCCTGACCGGTGCGGCCCGCCTGCGCGATGGCCACATTCAGCGCGCGATCGAAGCCGCGCCGATTCAGCAGACCCGTCAGCACGTCGATATCGGCGTCGGCGGCCATCCGGGTGAGGATGCCGACCACGATGCCGACACCCACCGTGATGCCCGCCGGAATGAGACCGGACCACCACGGCAGCCCGCGCGAGGGCACCACCCACAGGCAGGCCACCACCGCGAAGGTCAGATGCGCGGCCAGCCAGCGCCAGCTGAAGAAGATGGCGGCATCGCAGGCGACGAAAACATAGAACGCCGCCAAGGTGATAGCGCCGACGGTATTCGGAAACCAGTGCACCGCAACGGTCACCAGCACCGTCGCCACACCCACGTACACGTGATGCGCGGAATGCGGCATCCGCGGACCCCAGATGAGCAGACTGATTCCCAGCAGCAGCGCCATGAACGCCGCGGTACCCACCAGCGGCCGATTGCCCTCGTCACCGGGAGCGATGGCAGTGATCATCAGACCCAGGACCCCGCCCATGACGTAGAACGCCCCGGTGGTCCGAGCCATGACCATCGCTGTCGCCAGCGCCGATGCGGTCCGCACCCGCGTTCGGGTATCGCCGCGAGACCCGATTCCTCGCACGGTGCATAGCCTAGACACAGTCGTGACCTGTGGTAGACACAACCGGCCGAATCGACACGCGGAGGCGCGAACCGGTGGTTACCGCGCGAGTTCGGCTGATCAGCGCGACGGCTTCAGCAACTCGGTTCCGACGAACGGGACCAAGGCGGCGGGAACGCGGACCGAACCATCGGCCTGCTGATGGTTCTCCAGAATCGCGACGATCCAGCGCGTGGTCGCCAGGGTGCCGTTCAGAGTGGCGGCGATCTGCGGCTTGTTGTTCTCGTCGCGGTAGCGCACATTCAGCCGCCGCGCCTGGAAAGTCGTGCAGTTCGAGGTCGAGGTGAGTTCGCGATAGGTGCCCTGGCTCGGCACCCACGCCTCGCAGTCGTATTTGCGCGCGGCCGAGCTGCCCAGATCACCGGCCGCCACGTCGATCACGCGGTACGGCACCTCGATGGCGGCCAGCATTTCCTGTTCCCAGGCCAGCAGCCGCTTGTGCTCGGCGTCCGCGTCCTCCGGCTTGGCGTAGACGAACATCTCCACCTTGTCGAACTGGTGCACGCGGATGATGCCGCGGGTGTCCTTGCCGTAGCTGCCCGCCTCGCGGCGGAAGCACGACGACCACCCGGCATAGCGCTTCGGGCCCGCGCTCAGATCCAGGATCTCGCCCTGGTGGTAGCCGGCGAGGGGCACCTCCGAGGTGCCGACCAGGTACAGGTCGTCCTCCTGGAGGTGGTAGACCTCGGCGGCGTGCTGGCCCAGGAAACCGGTGCCAGCCATGACCTCCGGGCGGACCAGCACCGGCGGGATCATCATGCTGAAACCGTTGGCGGTGGCCCGCTGCGCGGCCAGCTGGAGCAGGCCGAGCTGCAGCAGTGCGCCGTAGCCGGTGAGGAAGTAGAAGCGCGCGCCCGACACCTTCGCGCCGCGCTCCATATCGATCAGACCCAGCGCCTCGCCGAGTTCCAGGTGATCGCGCACCTCGAAATCGAACTCGCGCGGGGTGCCGACGGTGTCGAGCACGATGTAGTCGTCCTCGCCGCCCGCGGGCGCGCCCTCCTGCACCACATTCGACAGCGCCCGCTGCGCGGCCTCGAGGTCGGCGTTGGCGGCGTGCTCGGCCGCCTCCGCCTCCTTCACCTTCGCCGATAGCTCCTGCCCGTGCGCCAGCAGCGCGGGCCGCTCGTCCGGGGACGCCTTGCCGACCTTCTTGCCCAGCGCCTTCTGCTCGGCGCGCAGACCGTCCGCGGCGGCGACGGCGGCACGCCGGGCCGCGTCGGCCGCCAGCAGGGCATCCACCAGGGCCGGGTCCTCACCGCGCGCCCGCTGCGAGGCGCGGACCACATCGGGATTCTCCCGCAGGAATCGAAGGTCGATCATGGGTAAAGCGTAGAGGGCCGGGTCCACCCAATTCAGGCCGCCTCTCCGGGACCCGCGCGCCGCGCCCGCCGCGCGTGGTGCTCGGCAGACGGCGCGAGCGCCGTCGGCGGCCGCGCACGCACGTTGCGCGCCTCACCCTGAAACTTCAGCGCACGGCCGAGCGCCGTGGACCGTCGTGCACGCGAGGACTGTGCCGCCTCCGCCGAATGCCGCCTCCCACGGTCAGCGCACGGCCGATCATCGTGCCGAGGGCTGTGCCGCCTCGCCCGCATGCCGCCTCCCACGAATCCGCGGCGCGCGGCCGATCGTCGTGCACGCGAACTGTCCGCCTCCCTCGAATCCGTGGCGCACCGTGTGCCGAAGATCGCCGGTACGCGTGCCGACGGTTGGGCGTTGGAGGGATTCGGGCGTACGCGGGCAGTTGTGCCGAGCCTTGTGAAATCGGGCGTCACGGTTTCCCGCCGTCCCGCATAGTGGGTGCACGCGATCCGTCGGCGCTGCGTCAGCTAGGAGTCACCATGCCCGAATCCGTGCAGGACACTGTGGATTTCATTGTCGTAGGAGCCGGGTCGGCGGGGGCCGCGCTGGCGGCGCGGCTGAGTGAGCGGGACGGGCTGCGGGTGGCGGTGCTGGAGGCCGGGTCGGCCGACAAGGACAAGTTCATTCGGATTCCGGCCGGGTTCGCCAAGCTGTTCGAGGGGCCGAACGACTGGAACTACCGCACCGAGCCGCAGCCCACGCTGAGCGGGCGGCGCATCTACTGGCCGCGCGGCAAGGTGCTCGGCGGCTCCTCCGCCATGAACGCCATGATGTGGGTGCGCGGGTTCGCCGCCGACTACGACGACTGGGCCGCCGAGGCCGGACCCGGCTGGTCGTTTCAGCGGGTGCTGCCGTACTTCCGGCGGATGGAGCAGGTGCAGGACGCGCCCGGGGAAGGCGGACCGCTGCACATCTCCAGGCAGCGCAGCCCGCGCACCCTGACCAGCGACTTCCTGCGGGCGGCCGCCGAGGCCGGATACCCCATCGAGCAGGCGAATGCCGATGAGCCACAAGGGTTCTCCGAAACCATGGTGACCCAGAAGCGGGGCGCGCGATGGAGCACCGCCGACGCCTACCTGCGGCCCGCGATGCGGCGGCGCGGCCTCGAGGTGCGCACCGACGCGCAGGTCACGCGCATCCTGTTCGAGGGCGACCGGGCCGTCGGCGTCGAATACCGCCGCGACGGGCAGACGCAGCGGCTGCACGCGCGACGCGAGGTGATCCTGAGCGGCGGTGCGATCAATACGCCGCAGCTGCTCCTGCTCTCGGGCGTCGGCGATCGGGAACAGCTGTCCGACTTGGGGATTCCGGTGGTGCACCACAGTCCCGAGGTGGGGCGGAACCTGCGCGACCACCTGGTCGCGCCCATTGTCTACCGCACCCGCGACGGCAGCCTCTTCACCGCCGAACGAGTGCCGGAGCTGGTGAACTATCTGCTGCGACGGCGCGGCATGCTCACCTCCAATGTGGGTGAGGCGTACGGCTTCGTGCGCAGCCGCGACGAACTCGAACTGCCCGATCTGGAACTCATCTTCGGCCCCGCGCCGTATGTCGGTGAGGGGCTGATCGACCCCGTGGGGCACGCCGTCACGCTCGGGGCCATCCTGCTGCGGCCCGCCAGCAGCGGGACCATCACCCTGAACTCCACCGACCCGTTCACCGCGCCCCGCATCGACCCCCGCTACTGCACCGACCCCGACGGCCTCGACCGCGCCGCCCTGCTCGCCGGGCTGCGCACCTGCGTCGAACTGGCACACATGCCGGCGCTCAAACAGCACATCGGGGAACTCATGCAACCCGACGTCCCCGCCGACACCCCGCTGGACGAGATCCTGCGGCGCTGCCTCGAGGACCACTCCCACACCCTCTACCACCCGGTCGGCACCTGCCGCATGAGCGCCGACGACAGCGGCGTCGTCGACCCCGAACTCCGCGTCCGCGGCATCCAGGGCCTCCGCGTCGCCGATGCCTCGGTCATGCCGGTCATCATCCGCGGCCACACCCACGCCCCGGCGGTGCTCATCGGCGAAAAGGCGGCCGACCTGATCGCGGGGTAGCGCAGCCCCGCGGGTGACCCACCGGGTACGCCCGGAATCGGCTCGGCATCCGCCCGTCGGCACGCGTGCACGACGGTCGGCGGCACCCGAGCCACGCGCCGAAGTCCCGGAGAGGCGGCACAGCACGTGGCGAAGGGTGGGTTCGCGCTGCCATGATGGAGCGCGATGTCCGCATACGTGCCCCCGGAACCCAAGCGGCCCGCGCCGCCCGCGCGCAGGAAGCCGAGCGCCCGCGACAAGGTGCTCGGTCCGATGCGCGCCGTCGTCGACCGGGGACCGCTGTCCGCGCCGACGCTGCGGTGGGGGCTGCTGGCCGTCGCGGTCGGGGCGATGGTGGCCGCGCTGGTGACGCTGTTCGTCAGCGGGTTCGACCACGGGAAGGTGGAGGCGCACAGCCCGTCCGGGCCGCAGCCCACCGGTGCGGTGGCGGGCGCGGCCTTCGGGACCGCCAAGACCGGCGACTGCCTGACCTGGAGCAAGTCCAATGCCAGCGACCTGCAGAAGGTGGACTGCGGCAGCAAGCATCTGTTCGAGGTGACCGCCGACGTCGATCTGAGCAAGTACCCGGGGCGGGAATTCGGGTCCGGATCCCGCTTCCCGGACTCGCTGCGCTTCTCCGAACTGCGCGACGAACACTGCGTCTCCGCGGCGCAGCGCTACCTGGGCGGCAAGTTCGACCCGCGCGGCAAGTACGTGGTGGGCCTGATCAACCCCGGCGAGGCGGGCTGGCAGGCGGGCGAACGCACCCTGCGCTGCGGGTTGCAGGCCGCGGCCAGCACCGGCACGGCCGTGCACGCCACCAGCGGCAGCGTCCGCGACAACAACCAGTCCAAGATCTACGAGGTCGGCGCCTGCATCGGCATCAACCGCAACCTGCCCACCGATCAGGTGGACTGCGCCCAGCCGCACGCCTTCGAGATCGTCTCCACCGTGGACCTCGGCGCGCACTTCACCGGCGGCCCGCCCAGCAAGGAGGACCAGGACAAGTACATGGAGGAGCAGTGCGCCACCGACTCCACCACGTACCTCGGTTCCCCCGAGGCGCTGCGCAACAAGACCCTCACCCTGTTCTGGGACTTCCTCGACACCCGCAGCTGGCTGGCCGGCAGCCGCAGCCTCAACTGCATGGTCGGCAAGGGCTCGGACCAGGAGGGTTTCGCGGCCATCACCGGTTCGGCGCGCGGCGACATCCTCATCGACGGACAGGCCCCCGTGCCGCCGCCGAACAACGGCCGCTACACCCCGCCGCCGCTGCCGGGCGCGCCGCCGCCGAACCTGCCGCCGCCGCGGTGATCGGGTAGCGCATGCCGGTAACCATGTCCGACGACCGTTTCGAGGAACTCGTCGGCGACGCCCTGGACCTGATTCCGCCCGAACTGGCCAAGGCCATCGACAATGTGGTGATTCTCATCGAAGCGCGCAGCGCCGAGGATCCGCATCTGCTCGGGCTGTACCACGGGATTGCCCTCACCGATCGGGACTTCAGCCACTACGGCGGCGCATTGCCGGACACCATCACCGTCTACCGCGAGGCCATCCTGGACATGTGCCACACCGAAGAAGAGGTGGTGGAGGAGGTGGCGATCACAGTGATTCACGAGATAGCGCACTATTTCGGGATTGACGACGACCGCCTCCATCAGCTGGGATGGGGCTGACGCCGTAGGTGTGCTCCAGATTTGCTGGAACCGATAGCGCCCGCGGTGCGTCCAATCTCTCGTAGGGGGCCGTCGGGTCTCCGGGGGCAGCTGGCGGAAGGAGCGCTCGAGCATGGTTGGCCACGTCCTCGTGCAGCCGGAGGTCGTCCTCGCGGCGGCCGCCGAACTCGATCTGCTGGCCGAGCGGTTGGCGGCGGTCGCCACCGCGGCCGGACCGACCACGCATGTCCTACCGTCCGGCACCGAAGAGGTGTCGCTGCTCGCGGCCGGACACTTCAACCACGCCGCGCTGAGCCATGACCGCGCGATCGCGCAAGGTGTGCTGGAACTGCACCACGCCGCCGCGACGCTACGCGGCCAACTCGCCCAGTACCTCGCGCAGGACGCCATCCGCGCGGTCGGCATCGCCTCGATCCCGGTGTAGGGGGAACCGATGACGCTGGGAATCACCGGGGTGTTCTGGCTGCCGCGCATGGCCGAGGTCAACTCGGTCACGCTCAATGCGGGCGCGCACGCCATTCCGATCGCCGCCGCCTCCACCTCGTGGAGCGCCATCACGGCCGCCTGGGTGGACGCCACCACCACCGTGGCCCGGGTCATGGCCGAGATCGGCGTCGGGTTGCAGGGCATCAACGGACTCAATGTGCTGGGACGGCTCGGCGGATTCACGGTATGGGCCGAACAGCAGGGCGTGATGGCCGCGACCCTGGCCGCCAAGACCGCCGCCAACGCCACCGCGTACACCGTGGCGTCCATCGCCATGCCGAGCCTGCCGGAGATCGCGGCCGTGGAGGCGGCGCGGATCGCCGCGCACTCCACCGGCGGCGCGCTCAACGGCAGCGCGCAGGCCGCCGAGGCCGCCAAACTGGCCCTGGACATCCGGGCCGCGCTGGTCATGGAGACCTACGAGGCCGCAACCACCGCCATCGTCACCACACCCGGTGAATTCCTGATGCCGCCGCCCATCGCCATGGGCGCGGGATCGGCCGACCCGGCCGCCGCCGCGCAGTCGTTCGGCGACAGCGGCAATCCGGTGCAAACGGCGCTGGCCGCGGCGACCGCGCTCGCCAACAACCCCGGGGTGATGAGCGCGGTCTCGCAGGCCACGCAGTTCGCCGGAAGCGCGGCGACCACCGGCGTGAGCACGGCGGGCAATGTGGCGGGCACGGCGATCTCCGCCGTGGGCAATGCGATCCAGGCCGGGAACGGTGTGAACTCGATGCCGGTGACGGCCGGGGGCGGAGCCGCCGCGGCGGTCGGCATCGGCGGTATGGCCGCGGCGACGCACGCGGTGTCCTTCGGCGGGGGCGGCGGCACCGTGAGCATCGGCAATGGCGCGGGCAGTCTGCGCGTGCCGGAGGGCTGGGGTGCGGGATCCGGATTCGGTGCGGGCGCGCCGACCGCTGCCGCACCGGTCGGCGACCCGGCCGCCGCCGCCCGTACGGAGGCCGCCGCGCCCGTGCGCTCGAATACCGCCGGCAGTCCGCTGCTGGGCAATCAGGCCCGCGACGACGAGGAGCAGACCCGGGACAGCAGCGGCTACGGCCGCTCGGCCGACCATTTCGCCGACGGCCGCGTCATCGCGCCCGCCGTCATCGGAGCCGCGCCGGAGGCCGCCGAGTGACCGTGCTCGGCGCGGGGCGCGGACCGTCCCTGCTGGGGGCGGTCACCCTGTCGCTGGACGAGATGCAGTGCCTGCTGGAGACCTCGGCGCTCGACGACATGCCGGTGGTGCTGGACACCATGGGCCGCTACGACACCGCCGCCGAGCACGACCGCGCCATGGCGGCGGCCGCCGCCGAGCTTGCCGACCGCGGCCTGCTCGCCGGTGACGAGGTGCATCCCGAACTGGCCGAACGGCTTCGAGTGCTGAACCGGCCGCACTGGGAGGTGGCCGCACGCTGGTACGTGGGCGCGTCGATCCATCGCCTCTGCCTCGCCAAGGGCGACGACATCGCGGTGATCGCCCTGCGCGGTCCGCACTCCTATGTCATCGACCAGGCGGGCCACGACCTGCCCGGCACCATCATGGCCGCCCTCGGCCCCGCCGAACCGCTGGAATTGGAGGGGATGAACGCGCCCACGGCGGATCTGGTCCCCATCTTCGACGACACCAGCGACGCCGCCGCCACGGCCGAACGCCTTGCCCGCGTGGTCAATCCACCCCGAGACGCCGCCGCTCTCGCCGCGGCGCTGGTGCAGGTGCACTCCTACGCCGAGATCGTCGCCGTGGTCCACGGCGACGGCACCCGCGATGTCACCCCCGATCACATCGCCGTCTTCAACACCCGGCACGGCCGCTTCCTCGCCACCGCGAGCCCGGCCGACGACGGCGTGAAGTGGACCGCCCTCAGCACCGGCACCCCGGCCCGCTTCCGCGCCGCGCTCGCGCACCTCATGGCGGATCTGCCGCTGCGCCAGGAGTTCCGGCCCCCGGGCATGCCGAGCTGAATCGCGGGGGGACGGTGGCCGGTCCGACTCCTCACCGCCGACACAGGGTGCTCCGACGTGGCCGGGACTCACCGCCGGTGCGAGACAACCGCGGCGGTATGACCACCGGGCGCATGAACCGCCCGCCGTTTCCGATCAACCACCAGGACTCGACACGGCACGGCGGCACCGTCACCCCTGCCGCCGACCCCTCGGTGCCGGGTGACCACAGGACGGGCATCGGCCTCGTCGCTGTCGCGGCCTATCCGGTGGCGGCGCAGCTGCGGATGCGGTTGCACACCGGATGCCGGAGGCGCGGCCCCTCCGCCTCCGACTCCGATCGGCGGGATGGTCAACCCATGGGGTCGTCGCCGGTGGGAGACGTGTTCTCGCCGAAGGGCGGGGTGTAGCGGCCCCAGCGGGTGCAGGTCCAGCCGCCGTCCGGGGTGGGCAGCAGTTCGATGGTCTCGGTGTTGTCGAGGTGATTGTTGGCCGCGAAAAGTCTCGGGATGCCGGTGAGTTCGCGGGACACCAGGCGCATGGCGGCCCCGTGGCTGACCACCACGATATCGGTGGAGTCGGCGCTCGTGAGGTACTCCGCGCGTAGCTGTTCCAGGGTGGGGACGTAGCGGGAGAGCACGTCGTGGCCGGACTCGCCGCCGGGCACGCGGGCGGACAGGTCGCCCGCATGCCATTTGTGGTAGATGCCCTGGAAGATCAGGTGCGCGGCAGTCGAATTCGAGCCCTCCAGCTCACCGAGCTGCACCTCCTGCAGGTCGGCCAGTACTTCGAGGCCGACGCCGGTGGCCTCCTCGATGTAGCCGCCGGTCTGGCGGGCGCGCAACGCCTCGGAGGAGAACAGCCGCCGCGGCGGCACCGCCAGTGTGGAGCCGAAGGTCTTCGCCTGCGCCACACCGCGTTCGGTGAGCGGTAGGCCCGGCACCTTGGTGTCGAGGATCTTGGCGACATTGCCCTCGGTCTCCCCGTGCCGCACCAGGATGAGTTTGCCCGTCACAGGTCCGCCACCCCCTTCTTCAGATCGGCAAGCCAGGCCGCCGCGGGTTCGTCCGGCGGCGGCGGTGCGCCGGTCGCCGAGGTCGCGGGCCAGGACCCCAGGTAGCGGATCCGGGCGGCGGTGCGGTGCAGCGCCTTGAGCGCCTCGGCGACCGCGGTGTCGTCGATATGTCCGACGCAGTCCAGGTAGAACCGGTAGGTGCCCATGCCGGTCCGGGTGGGCCGGGATTCGATGCGCGTGAGATCGATTCCCCGCGTGGCGAATTCCGCGAAAGCGCGCATGAGCGAACCCGGTTTGTTGGCCAGTTCCAGCACGATGGAGGTGCGGTCCGCGCCGGTCCGGCGCGGCGCGGCCTGCGGGCGGCTCACCAGGACGAAGCGGGTGACGGCCTGATCGTGGTCGGCCACGCCGTCGGCGAGCACCGCCAGGCCGAGCCGCTCCCCCGCCAACGCGGTGGACACGGCCGCGTCGGCGTGCCCGTTCGCCACATCCTCGGCGGCCGCGGCATTGGAGGCGGAGGTGTAGGGCCGCGCGTCCGGCATCCGGTGCGCCAGCCACATCCGCACCTGCGCCGCCGCCACCGGATAGGCCGCGATCGTGCGCACCTGCGCCAGCTCGATACCCGGGCGGCCCAGGATCGTGAAGGCCACGTCGAGTTCGGTCTCGGCGATGATCTGCAGGCGCGGTCCGACCGCGAGCGCGTCCAGGGTCGGCGCGATCGACCCCTCCACGGAACTCTCGATGGGCACCACCGCGGCCACCGCGTCCCCGGCCCGGACGAGTTCGATGGCCGCCCCTTGACTGGATGCGGGGACGCGCTCGACCGGCCCGTCGAAGGCTCCGGCGGACTCGAGTTTCGCGAGGGCCATCTCGGTGAAGGTTCCCGACGGCCCGAAGTAGGCGATGCGCGGCACGTTAACGAGATTACTTGCGTACGCGCCCGCACTTCACCGATTGCCGGTCGGGGGGTAGCGCACCGGACACCCTCGGGACAGCCGCGACCCGCGCGCCACGGTCGCGGGGTCGGGGCACACCGCGTCCGAACAGCCGGGTCGCTCGGACGTCCGAGTAGCCGGGTGACCCCGGTGTCCGGGTCGCTCGGTCGCGGATTGCGGCAGGCCGCGTCCGGAGCGGCTCGGTCGTCGGCCGGGCGGCTCGCACCAGCCCGTTCGCGCCGAAACGCGACGGCCGAGGGAGGCTCAGGCGGTCGCGGCTCCCCGGTTCAGCACCGCGAGCGCGTCCGTCACCGCGTCGCAGTCCGCTGTCTCGATGGCGAGCAGCACCTCGCGAAGCGCCGCGACGGCGGCCGGTTGCAGGCCGGTCAGGAAGGGGATAGCGGGGTTCGCCAGCGCGCTCGGGATGTCCTCGCCCATGAGCGCGGCCACGGTTGCCGCGACGATGCCGACCGCACGCTCCCCGGAGTCGGTGCGGGCCACGAACCCGGAGTCGGAGTGGGCGACGCGCACCAGGAATTCGGCGACGGCCGCGTCGGAGGCCGTCAGATCCAATATCTCGATCTCGGGATGCACGACGCCGACCGGCCGCACCAGCTCCTCGATCAGGCCGCGTTCGGGGCGCGGCGGCACCGACAGGGTCAGCGGGATCGGCTCGGGTGCGGGCGAATCGTGCGACACCGGCTCACGGTAGCGGCCGCCACGCCGTCGGTGGCAAGTTCCCGCTTGCATTGGCGACCTACGTCACTTAGCTTAGGTTTACCTAATTCTTCCTGGAGGTGTGTATGCCCCACCCGGCACCGGCCGCTGTCGCCCCCAATACCGCCGAACGTGTGCACAGCGCCTGCGCCCATGCCGAACAGGCCATGCTGGCCCTGCCCGGCCTGGACCCCATCCCCACCGCGGTGCATCTGCTCCGGCAGTGCGGGGATGCCGTCATCGCCGTACCCATGACCTCCACGGCCGCCATGCTCATCGCCAACTCCGGCAACACCGGCTCCCCCGCCGTCCTCGAACTCACCGACCACGCCCCCCTGCGCCTGCGCGAACCGGTGCGCGCGCTGGTCTGGCTGCGCGGCTGGGTGCGCGCCGTGCCCGCCCACGCCCAGCGCGCCCTGGCCGCCCACGTCGCCGAGGACCATCCGCACCCCAACCTGCTCGACGTCGGCCACACCTCCACCCTGCTGCGCCTGGTGGTCGACTCCGCCGTGGTCGCCGACACCACCGGCGCCGAATCGGTGTGCCGCGACGGACTGCGCGCCGCCCGCCCCGACCCCTTCTGCGGCATGGAGGCGGCCTGGCTGCAGCACATGCAGGCCGACCACGCCGACGTCATCGCGCAACTGGCCCGTCGCATTCCCGCCCACCTGCGCCGCGGGCACATCCACCCGCTCGCCATCGACCGCTACGGCATCACCCTGCGCATCGAGGCCGTCGACCGGGACCACGATGTCCGCCTGCCCTTCGACCATCCCGCCGACGATGTCGACGCGCTCAGCCGAGCCGTACGCGCGCTCGCGGGCTGTGCCATGCGCTCCTCGGCCGCACGCCTGCGGCGCACCATCGACTGACACCGCGCACCCGGTCACGGCGTCGGCGGCGGCGGTCGACCGACATCGCGCGCCGACGCGCATAGATTTGCCCCATGGTTCCCGCCGCATCCGCACCCCTGTGGCCAGCGCCCGCCTCCGATCAGGAGAAGCGGGCGATACGACTCGAGATCGCCGTCGTGCTGGTCGTCACCTTCGGGCTGAGCGGGGCGAGCGCGGCGCTGTCACTGCTGGAAAGCGCGCTGTCACCGGGCGGGGTCGGGGGCCGGACGGTGGCGTTGAACGCGCCGCGCGCCGCGCAGTCGCTGATCGATCTGCTGTTCCAGCTGTTGAGCGTGGCGCGGCTGCTGGGCTGGGCGGCACTGGGCCTGTATCTGCTGTGGCGCAGCGGAATCGGGCCGCGCGCCCTCGGCCTGCTGCGCCTGCGCTGGCGCGCCGACGTGCTGCCGGGACTGGCGCTGACGGCGGTGATCGGAATCCCCGGGCTGGCGCTGTACCTGGTGGCGCATGCGCTCGGGGTGAGCGTGACCATCGTGCCGAGTTCGCTGGAGCATTGGTGGCGGCTGCCGGTGCTGGTGCTGTCGGCGTGGGCGAATTCGGCGGCCGAGGAGATTCTCGTGGTCGCCTATCTGATCACGCGATTGCGCGCGCTGGGCTGGTCGGAGAACAGGTCGCTGGTGGCCTCGGCGCTGCTTCGAGGCAGCTATCACCTGTATCAGGGTCTCGGCGGCGGTATCGGGAACCTGGTGATGGGTGTGATCTTCGGCCGCTACTGGCAGCGGACCGGGCGGCTGTGGCCGCTGCTGCTGGCGCACGCGCTGATCGACACGGTGGCCTATATCGGCTACACCTTCCTGCGCGGACACGTCTCCTGGCTGCCGTGATCACCTCGACGTGACCACCTCGAGATGAACCGCTTTCGGACGCGGATAAGTACAGTCTCAGGTGATGAACGGCGACGACCCCCGGCATGATGCACGGATGCGCCGGGAGTCGCCGCCGCGCGGGGCAGGCGAATCTCCGGCATATCCGCGGCAACCCCACCCCGGCGAGGCCCGCTGGGGCAGTCCGGCACAACCACCGCGGCGACAACCGCCCCGGCGACAGCCCGCTGCGCGGCAGCAGCCTCCGGGCCAGCAGCCACCGGGCCAGCAGCCACCGCGGCGACAACCGCGTGGTTCGCGTCCCGAGGACCGGCGCGATCCACCCGGCGGCCCCACCCGCCGCGGGCCACGCAACGAGCCCGAACCCGCGCTGGCCTGGTCCCAGGTGCCGCCGACGAAGCAGCCACCACCGCGGCAGCCGCGGCGCACCCCCGACGCGGGTGCGCCCACCCACGCGCCGACCCAACGCCCGGTGCGCCATCGCGAAGCCTCCCCGCCACCGCCCGCCTCGCCACCGCGCGCCAAGCGTGGCCGCGGCGCGCCCCCACCGCGGCGGCCGAAACGCAAGCGGCATTGGGGTCGCTGGCTGCTGGCGCTGCTCGTACTGCTGGTGAGCCTGCCCATCGCGGCCGTGTTCTATGTGGAGAACAATCTGATCCGCATCGACGCCATCGCGGATTACGACGATCGGGTGGGCGACACGCCCGGGACCAATTGGCTGCTGGTCGGTTCCGACAGCCGCGCCGGGCTGACCCCCGAGCGCGAACAGGAGTTGGCGACCGGCGGAGAGGTCGGGTCGGAGCGCACCGACACCATCATCCTGGTGCACATTCCGCGCTCCGGGCCGCCGACCCTGGTGAGCCTGCCGCGCGATTCGTATGTGAGCGTTCCGGGCTACGGCCGGGACAAGCTCAACGCCGCGTTCGCCTTCGGCGGTCCGCGATTGCTCACGCAGACCGTGGAGATCGCGACCGGCGTGCACATCGACCATTACGCGCAGATCGGGTTCGGCGGCTTCGCCGACGTGGTGGACGCGGTCGGCGGTATCGACATGTGCCTGCCGAATCCCATCGACGATCCGCTGGCCGGAATCGACCTGTCCGCCGGGTGCCAGCGGCTGAACGGCGCGCAGGCACTGGGATTCGTGCGCAGCCGCGCCACCGCGCTGGCCGACCTCGATCGCATGAACAACCAGCGGATGTTCATGGCGGCGCTGCTGAAGAAGGCCACCGCGACGAGCACTCTCGTCAATCCGTTCCGGGCGTGGCCGCTGCTGCGGGATACGACGAAGTCGCTGAAGGTGGATCAGGGTGCGCACGTGTGGGATGTAGCACGTCTGGGCTGGGCGCTGCGGGATGATCCGGCGGCCACCACGGTGCCGATCGGCGGCTTCACCGATACCGCGAGCGGCAATGTGCTGCTCTGGGACACAGCGAAAGCGTCGCAGTTCTTCGAGGCTTTGGCGGCCGACGAACCGATTCCCGATGAGCTTCTGACACCGGGCATTTAGGTCATCCTTGGTGAGGCAATACTTGCCTCAATAAGGCCGTCCTCAATAAGGCTGCACTTGGATGACAGGCGCTGTGACCAGGGTTAATGTCATGTCTATGTCCAGCCACGCCAAGACCCAACGCAGCAAGTTCCACGCCCTGCTGCACGACCAGATCCGTAACGAATTCAACGCCGAACACCAGTACATCGCAATGGCGGTGTGGTTCGACAATGCCGATCTGCCCGTGCTGGCCAAGCATTTCTACAAGCAGGCCGTCGAAGAGCGCAATCACGCGATGATGATCGTGCAGTACTTCCTCGATCGGGATATCAACGTCGAATTGTCCGACGTCGACGCCCCGAAGGCGCAGTTCGCCAATGCGAAGGAAGCGCTGCAGCTCGCGCTCTCCCAGGAGCAGGCGGTTACCGAGCAGATCGTCCAGCTCGCCAGCACCGCCCGGGAAGAGGGGGATTACTTGGGTGAACAGTTCATGCAGTGGTTCCTGAAGGAGCAGGTCGAGGAGGTCGCGCACATGAAGACCCTCGTCAATGTCGCCGAGCGGGCCGCCGCGAATCTGTTCGACCTGGAGAATTTCGTCGCGCGCGAGATGAGTTCGCCCTCGGACGCATCCGGTGCGCCGTCCACCGCGGGCGGTCATCTGTAAAGCGGTCCCCGAGTACGGCAGGCCCGGTCCCTTGCGCTGGACCGGGCCTGCCGTTCATCTCCCGGGGGGAGATCGATCACTCGGCGCTGAGGGAGCCGAGCAGACCGGTGATGATTTCGAGAATCGCGTCCATGGTTTTCCTCATCTCTTGCTTCGGCGAGAAGGTTCTCACCGCCCCCGACCTTCCGGGGTGATGAGAACCTAACCGAGAGCCAGGTTAGAAATGAGGGTTTTTCAAAAAATTCCCGAGGAAACTTCGCGAGTCAGCGCAAGGTGACCTGACGCGAACGCAGACCATCCCGCGAGCGGCGCTCCGCACTCGTCAGCGGTTCGTCCACCGCCAGCGCCTCGGCCAGCCGCGCACCGAATTCCGTTGCACCCGGCACCCATTCGCTGGCGTGCCGTTCGCGGTCCAGATCGAAGACCGGCACCAGCAGCCCGTGGGTCCGGAACGAGCCCGCGAACCGCGAACCCTCGCCCAGGTGCAGGTTCCCGGCCGCGTGCAGGCGGGCCAGGGCCAGCATCAAGGCGTCCTCGTCCTCCGGGCGCACCCAGCGCAGATGCGCCTTCTCACCGGCATCCACCCACCAGGCCGCGCCGATGGCGTCCCCGCCCAGCTCCAGCCGCGCCGACGGCATGATGGCCTGGTTCGCCTGCTCGATGGTGGCGGCCACCTGCGGATCCGGGGTGACCCCCGCCGGCACCCACCAGTTGAAGTCCTGATGCACCGTCAGATCCAGTGCCGCACCCGGATCCAGCACCTCGGCCAGGCTCGGCGCGCCGTCGGCACTGGTGGCGGCCAGCGACTCCCCCGGCTCCGCCGACTGGGTCCACAGAATCGCGGCGGCCAGATCCGCGGCCGGGTCACCGGACTGGAACTGCACCTGCACACCCACGAATCCGGACGGCTCGTCCCCGGCGCGCACCAGCGCCGACACCGCACCCGGCAGCACGGTCGCGAGAGTGACGGGACGTTCGGCGGCGACATTCGCCGACAGCTTCAGCGTGGCGGTCGCCGACGGCACGAACTCCCGTAGCGCCACCAGATCGCATTCCGCGGCCAAGCCCGCGAACGGCCGCGTCACCACCGACGCCGCCCGCTCCTGCGCCGCCCGACGCTCGGCCAGCTTCGCCTGCCGATTGCTCCCCGGCTTGGGACTGTTGCGCTTGCTCTTACCCATGAGGCGGGAGCGTAGCAGGACGGGGTACACATCCCCGCTTTGACCTGCTCATTTGCACTTCCTGACCGTTCCCTGCCGATCCCTCGGAATCCGCGGGGTTCAGCAGCGGTTCCGGGAGATTTCCGGCATGGAGAGCAAGCGCCAGCTACCTCGTGGTGGGTTGCAAACCGTTCACGAACGCCGTGAACGTCGCTCGCTGCTCGTCGGTCATCAGCTCCTTCGGGACCGCGACCGCTTGCAGCTTGCCGAACATGATGTACCAGACTTCGGGTGTCTCGATGACCCGACCGAACGCGGCCCAACGAATCCGCGACTCCACGAGCGAGTTGGCCACCGTTAACCACTCGTCGCTGATCGCCATCTGACATCCGTCCTTGACGGCACCGGCCTGCATTCGCAGCGTCCAGGCGACCGTGGCGCGGCCGACCACGAATACGAACGCGAGGCCGATGCCGGTGAAGACGTAGCCGATCGAATCTGTCGAGTCCAACATCAGCATGAAGAGGCCGAGCAGGACGATCACCACGCCCCCGACCCGCCACATGTTCAACTGATGCCGCATGACGAAGCGGATGGTGCGGCGCAGCCGCTCCTCTTCGTAAGGCACCCACATGGAAATCTGCACCACCGCATCGTAAGTCGGCGAGCGCCACAGGACCCACCCAGACAGACCAATCGGTATCTC
This sequence comes from Nocardia sp. CC227C, assembly GCF_030767025.1. Lineage (GTDB taxonomy): Bacteria > Actinomycetota > Actinomycetes > Mycobacteriales > Mycobacteriaceae > Nocardia. Next base: position 142,358 of record NZ_JASITE010000011.1, read on the forward strand.
TGGTGCGTGCTGCGGCTACGACGGACAACAACCGCGACGACACGGCACAATCCGGTCGTCTGCGGGTCACCGCCGTTCGATCACGACCTCGGCCGCTCACCTGCAACCGACCATCACACCCCCACGCGAGGGCATGACGCGAAGGCCCGCGAACCGGAAGCGGTTCGCGGGCCTCGCACCTCACTGCGGGTCGGCTCAGCCGAAGATGAGGCCCTTGCCCTGGGAGACGGCGCGGGCGAAGCGCTCCTGCACGTCCTCCCAGTTGACGACGTTCCAGAACGCGGTCACGTAGTCGGCCTTGACGTTCTTGTACTGCAGGTAGAAGGCGTGCTCCCACATGTCGACCTGCAGCAGCGGGATGATGCCCAGCGGGACGTTGGCCTGCTGGTCGTACAGCTGGAAGGTCAGCAGCTTCTGGCCCAGGGTGTCGTAACCCAGGACGGCCCAGCCGGAGCCCTGCAGACCGTTGGCCGCGGCGGTGAACTGCGCGCGGAACTTGTCGAACGAACCGAACTGGTCGTCAATGGCGGCGGCCAGGTCGCCGACCGGCTTGTCGCCACCGTTGGGGGAGAGGTTCTTCCACCAGATGGAGTGGTTCACGTGGCCACCCAGGTGGAAGGCCAGGTTCTTCTCGTACAGGAAGATCGCGCCGTGGTCGCCCTTCTCGCGGGCCTCCTCCAGCTTCTCGAGCGCGGTGTTCGCGCCCGCGACATAGGCGGCGTGGTGCTTCGAGTGATGCAGTTCGTTGATCTGCCCGGAGATGTGGGGCTCCAGGGCGCTGTAGTCGTAATCCAGATCTGGCAGCGTGTACTCAGCCACGATGTCCCTTCCTCAGTGTCGGGGCCGTGTGCCCTCGGTGTGTAGAGCGCACCCAACCATCATTCGTACACCCGCTCGGTTGCAACCGGGGGCGCTCCCCCCTGATTCCGGCGCCGGTCGATAATCCCAGCAAGTGGACGGTGCCCGCCCAGCACGGGCACAAACAGGCCCCGCTCGGGGCCGGGACGGCTGCCGTAGCATCGAACCCATGTCGTGGTACGACGAGCTCGTAGCCCGCATACGACTGCCGCAGGCCGCGCCGGTGACGCCGGAGCAGGCGTTGCCCGGCCGTCCCGAGCCGCTGGTCGTCCCGGAGCGGCATGTCGTCAACGGGCATCCGCTGAAACCTCCGTTCCCGGCGGGCACGGAGGTCGCGGTGGTGGCCATGGGCTGCTTCTGGGGCGCGGAGCGCGGCTACTGGCTGCACGACGGCGTGTACAGCACCGCCGTCGGATACGCCGGGGGCTATACGCCCAACGCCACCTACGAGGAAGTGTGTTCGGGGCGCACGGGGCATACCGAGGCGGTGTTGGTCGCGTACGACCCCGAGGTCGTCGACTACGCGGGCATCCTGCGGCGGTTCTGGGAGAACCACGATCCGACCCAGGGCATGCGACAGGGCAACGACCGCGGCACCCAATATCGCTCGGCCGTGCTGACTCTCGACGACGGACAGCGCGACACCGCGCACGAGACCGCGGCGGCGTACCAGGAACGTCTCACCGCGGCCGGATTCGGCAGCATCACCACCGAGATCGCCGCGCTGCCGGATCTGTCCGCGTTCTACTACGCCGAGGGCTACCACCAGCAGTATCTGGCGAAGAACCCCGGCGGCTACTGCCCCGACCACGGCACCGGCGTGCGGTGCCCGGGCGGCCCGGGCGCGTAGGGACGTCGCGCCGGGCTACAGCGCCGGGACGATATCCGGTCGCATGGTGCGGGGATCGCACTTGTCGTGCGCTTCCCACCACCGCAGGCCGCCCGCGATGAAATCCGCGACCGGGATCTCGCGCCCGTGGCAGTCCTGGATGCCCACCCGGTCGAACCACACGCGGATATCGAGTTCGCGCGGGTCGATGCCCTCCTCCTGGGAGAACTCGAAGATGTGCGCGCCCTCGGTCGCACCGAGCACGGTGTCGAAGCTGAGCAGTTCCCGCCACAGCGCCCAGCTGCTGTCGTCGAGATCGAAGAATTCCCAGCCGTGCAGTGCACCGCCGCCGAAGCTGCGCACCGCGTCCCCGAGCGTCTCGAGGGTGGCGGGCAGAATCTCCGGCTCCAGGGCGTCCCACTGCTGGCAGCGGAAGGAGGCGGCGACCCGGCTGACGCCGGAGAAGGTGAGGAAAACCGCGCAGTCGGCGGGCGGCGGCCCGTCGAGCGGCAAGGTCAGCACATCGAGCTCGAGCCGTAGCCGAGCATTTGCTGGTTCGACCTGCATACCGAGGCAGGTCGCCTCGGACAGGGCGGTGTTGAGTCCGTTGGTGTCCAGTGAGTCGAGTAGCCCCCTGCTCGTATCCATGGTCCGAGGCTACCGAAAGTGCCTGCGTGAACCGGGGATTTTCGTTTTTGTGCAGTGTTGTCGTTTTATACGGTTCCGCAGGGAACCGATCGGCCCGGCGGTGCGTCCAAGAAGATGTCCGGCCGAACGCTCCGGCACGTGGAGGGGACCTACCGGGGCGCTCGGCCGGACATTCCGGACAGGTCTCGACCTGTGGATCAGGTTGTGGATTATGTGGATAACCTGCCGCTCGACCGGAATGGAACTCCCCCGCCGCCGCGCCCCCGTGGCAGGATCGACAGGGTGACGAGCCCCGACATACCCTCGGTACCGATCGACGCCGTGCCCGCGGAGTTCGACGTCGCCGAGCCGTGGGGCACGACCGACAGCGTGCCCGCCCTCCTGCTCGACGTCCGCGAGCCCGACGAGTGGCGGCTCGGCCACGCACCGGGCGCCATGCACATCCCCATGGTCGACGTCCCGGCGCGCACCGACGAAATCGATATCGACGCCCAGGTGTACGTGATCTGCCGCCAGGGCGGCCGCTCCATCCAGGTGGCCCAGTACCTCGAGCACATCGGCTACGAGGTGCTGCACGTCTCCGGCGGCATGGTCGCCTGGCAGCAGGCGGGCCGTCCGCTCACCGGTGACGACGAGCAACAGGCGAAGATCTACTAGATGAAAGGGGGGACCCGTCCGGTGAGTTCCGTTCCGCGATCGCCGGCGCGATCGCAGGTGGTGCAGCCCTGCGCCCGCTGCGGCGCGCGCTGGGCCGTGCAGGGCACTCCGCTGCACTGGTGCCCGCGCTGCCGCGGCGTGCTGCTCTCGCCCGCACCCGTCGACGCCCCTCCCGCCCGCCGCAACTACCGGTGGGTCGCCCGGCCGCCCGGCCGCCGCAAGAGCCCCGCGCCCGTCCCGCGCCGCTCCGGCTCATGGGAGACCCCGCACTACACCCGGATTCCACGCTGGGGGCTGCGCGACGTGCCGCCGCGGCCCGCCGTCGGGCCGACCGGGCGGCTGGACCGGCTCGCCGCCCGCGTACCGCTGCTGCTGACCGTGACCGCCGGTCTCTTCTTCGCCGCCGGTCTCGCCGAACTGGGCCGCTACGGCATCCTGCTGCGCAACCGCACCCGGCTCATCGAACCGTGGCTGCTGGCGCTCTCCGACGCGCTCGTCTACACCACCGCCCTGGCCGCCCTGCTGCTGGCGCTGGTGAGCGCGGTCGCCGTGGTCGGGCGGCTCGCCGATCTGCGGCGCGCCGCGTACGCCCGAGCCGGACAACGCGATCCGCGGTCGCCGCTCATGCTGGCGCTGGGCTGCCTGGTCCCGGTCGCGAATCTGCTGTGGCCCGGCGTCTTCCTCACCGAGGTGGCACGCCGGCGCGCGGATCCGCGGCTGCTTCGGGCCGTCCGGATCTGGTGGGGCGTCTGGATCGTCAATGCCCTCATGGTGTTCGGCGCGCTGCTGTGGCGGCTGCCGGATTCGCTGCAGGCCGAGGCCGACGGCGTGTTGTGGACCGCCGTCACCGACCTGATCGCCGCGGGCGTGGCCGTGCTGACGCTCTGGGTGATGCGCGGCTGCGAGGGGCTGGATGTGCTCGGACGCCCGCAGGCCACGCACCGGTGGACCGTGGCGACGGCCCCGGCCGAACCCGTCATCGAGCCGGTACGGCCGGGCGGGTCCGCCGAACGCGCGCCGCGCGCCACCGTCGGGAATGATGAGGCCACCGTGAGTGCACCGGCCGGTGAGCCCCAAAACCCGGACGGTTCGCCGGAATTCGAGCATGAGGAGGTATTGGCGAAGTGAGCCGGGACAGTCGTGCGCCGTTCGTGGTCGCGCATCGGGGCGCATCGGCGGCGAAACCCGAACACACCCTCGCCGCGTACGAACTCGCACTCCAGGAGGGCGCCGACGGCGTCGAATGCGATGTGCGACTGACCAAGGACGGCCAGCTGGTGTGCGTGCACGACCGCACGGTCGACCGCACCTCCTCCGGCACCGGCGCGGTCAGCGAGATGACCCTCGCCGAACTCGAGGCCCTCGACTTCGGGGCGGACGGCGAGCCCGCCGCCGTGCTCACCCTCGCCCAGCTCATCGAGCTGGTGCTGGACTGGAAGAGCCGCCCCACCAAACTCTTCATCGAGACCAAGCATCCGGTCCGGTACGGCGCGCTGGTGGAGACCACGCTGCTGAACGAATTGCAGCGCTACGGCATCGCCACCCCCGCCTCCGCCGACCATTCCCGCGCGGTGGTCATGTCCTTCGCCGCGACCGCGGTCTGGCGCATCCGCCGCGCCGCGCCGTTGCTCCCGACGGTCCTGCTCGGCGAGTCGTCGCTCTACCTGTCCGGCGGCGCGGCCACCACGGTGGGCGCGACCGCCGTCGGCCCCTCGGTGCGTACCCTGCGCGAGCACCCCGACCTGGTCGACAAGGCCGCCGCCGCGGGCCGCGCCACCTACTGCTGGACCGTCGACGACGCCGACGACGTCCAACTCTGCGCCGACCTCGGCGTCAGCTGGGTGGCGACCAACCACCCGGGCCGCACCAAGGGCCTGCTGACCGTCTAGCCCGTGCCGTGGCCTCGCGCCCCACGACGCTGGCGGTACGGCGGAGCGACCTCGGGGAGGAGCACGAAATGCGCAGGCTGCGAACATTTCTCGTCGAGGCGGCCGCGACCGTGTCGGGCGCGCTTGCCGTCGCGGCGGTGCTGATCTTCGGCTTCGGCTGGCAGGGCGTCGGCGTCATCCTGGTATCGGTGCCGGTGGGCCTGATCCTCGGCGAACTGGGCATCGCCGCGCTGCGGGCACGCCGCGCCGACGCGGGGCCGCGCGAGCGCGCGTAGACCGTCGGGACCGCCACCGATGCGCAGGGAACCGGCCGTTACTCGTCGGCGGACCCGTCTGCTAGCACTCTCTGGTACTTGTGTGCCAGTTCATTTCCCGGGCAACCTGGGTATCCCTACTGGTAGGACGGGCAGGGCCGCCCCGATTTCGGAATCTCGGGAGGCAGAGATGCATACGAACGACGACCACATCGGCGTCACGCCATTCCAGGCGCGCGGGTCGCTGCGCGGCTTCCTCATCTCGGGGCGGTGGCCGGACTCCACCAAGGAGTGGGCGCAGCTGCTGGTGCTGGCGGTGCGGGTGGCGAGCCTGCCGGGGCTGCTGCCGACCAGCATGGTCTTCGGCACCCGCGATGACCTCCCCGACGATCCGGAACCGGGAACCGTGGGATTGGTGCTGGCCGAGGGGCCGGTGCTCGGCGAGGAGGCGGTGCAGCCGGGTCGGTTTGCCGAACATGTGCCATCGGCCCTGCTCATGCTGCATCCACCGCGCGAGACGCGGCCCTCGCTGCCCGAGCTGGCGGGCGCGGCGTCGGGCTGCGTGCTGCTGCCGGGGGTGCCGCATCTGGGGCTGGAACATCGCGCGGCCTGGGTGGAGACCGATTGCGACGGCGTGGTGACCTCCATGGTTTCGCGTGTGGGCGTCGATCCGATCAGCGATCCCGACACCGCGGTTCTGGCCATGCTGCTGGCCGCGTGAGGGTTCCCGAAACCACCGGGCAGGACTCCCAAACTTATTGCGCGCATTGCGATTTCGATTACTCCGGGTTGGCGGCGGGCGGTTTGCCGGGGTAGAGTGGCCGACAGCGAAGGGGAGTAGCCCCCAATCGCGCAGTCGACATACTGGTCCCGTCGCGGATCCGGCTGCGGGAACCGGAATTCCGGTGGGCGAGACCTTCGGCCGATGACAACCGATCCGAATTACCGGTGCGGTGTCGGCTGAAGGCTCTGTGTCGTTCAGCCGACAGGCCGGAGCCCTGGGAGCCTGAACGATGATCACCACCGTGTTGCTGAGTTTCGGCGCACTGTTCCTCGCCGAACTCGGCGACAAATCGCAACTCATGGCGCTGACATTCGCGCTGCGCTACCGCTGGTGGGTGGTGCTGAGCGCGATCGCCACCGCGAGCGTGGCGGTGAACCTGATGGCCGTCGGGGTGGGCCACTTCCTCGGCGCGGCGCTGCCGACCGAGTTGATCTCGCTGCTCGCCGCCGCCATCTTCCTGGCCGTTGGTCTGTGGACGCTGCGCGACGTGCTGCCCGCACCGGCCGCGGAGGAATCCGGCACGGCGACCACCCGGCCCACGTCACGCTCGGCGTTCTTCGTGGTGCTGTCCGCGTTCATGCTCGCCGAGCTGGGCGACCGCACCATGTTCGCGACCATGGCGCTCGCCACCGACCGGGGCTGGCTGGCGGTGTGGATCGGCTCGGTGGCCGGCATGGTGGCGGCGGGCGGACTGGCCATCGCCATCGGCGTGACCGTGGGCAGGCATATTCCGGAGCGCGCCATCGCCACCTGCTCGGGCCTGCTTTTCCTCTACTTCGGCGCGCTGACGCTGCTGGGGACCGTGACCCGGATGGGTCCCGCGGCCACCGCGCTCGCCGCCGCCGGGCTACCCGTCCTGGCCGGGCTCGTGCTGCTGTTCCTGCGCCGCCAGCGGCGTGCCGAACAGGTCTCCGCTGCGGGCGACCAGTTCGAGTATGGGCTCCCGCAGGTCGTGCAGTCCCTCGATGTCGTCGGTGGCGATACACGCGGTGACCATGGAGCTCAGGGCCGCAACCAGGGTCTGGCAGGCGAATAGCTGCTGGTCGGTTTCCGCGCCCAGCACATCGCCGACGATGGCGACGAAGGTCTCCTGCAGGCTGGTGCGGCGGTGGATGGCCTCGCTGCCGACCGCGTAGACCTCGACCAGGAACAGCCGGGCGTAGGCGGGATGCGCGGACAGTCCGTCCAGGTAGGAGGCGAGCAGCCGCTCCAACCGCTGCCGCTGGGTTTCCCCCTCGGGACTGCGGCCGGTGGCGTCGAGGATGCCGGCGAGCAACAGCTCCACCGCACGTTCGAAGGCGGCCTCGAAGCAGTCCTCCTTGGAGCGGAACTGCTCGTAGAAGGTCTCGCGGGAGACCCCGGCGCGCTTGATGATGGCCGCCACCGGCGTGCCGACATAGCCGTTCTCGGCCATCGCCTCGGCCATGGCGAGCAGGATGCGGTCGCGCTGGGCGCGCACCACGGTCTCGCGGGGCAGGCCGTGGCGGCCGCGGGGCAGGCGGGCGGTGACTGCCGAGTCGGTCATACGGTCTCCGTCGTGCGTGTTCAGGCGGGTCGCCGCAGGCGGCGGGGGCGGGCGGGCTGGTCGGTCGTGTAGGGCGCCACCTCGGCGCGGGCGATCTCCACACCGGGTGCGACACCCGACCGCAGCGCCGTATCCACGGTCCACTGCCCGATGCCGCGGAACCACAGCAGCGGACCCACCCAATAGGGTGACACGACCCGCCGCGATCGGCGTGCCAGCGCGCGTTCCAGACCGTCGATGGCCGGGCCCAGCGGGGCCACGTTCGAGACGGTGTCGCGGCCCAGGATGGCGTACGCGGCCTCGGTGCCGAACCCGCGCCCGGTCATCTCGGTGTCGAGTTCGGCGAAGTAGGCGATGCCGACGCGAGCTCCGGTGTGCCGCAATTCGATCCGCAGCGTGTTGCCGAGCGCGTCGACCGCGGCCTTGGAGGCGCTGTACGCCCCCGCCAGGGGGAGATGGATGGCCGCCGCCAGCGACGACACCAGCAGCGCGTAGCCGCCCGCGTGGGCGATATGCGGTCCGGCCGCGCGCAGCGTGTAGTACACGCCGAGCACGTTGACGGTGAGCGTCTCCTCCAATACCGCCGGATCGCCGCCGATGAGGGGCAGCTGCCGGGCGATACCGGCATTGGCGACCACGGCGTCCAGTCCGCCGAGTTCGCCGACCAGGGAGGTGATCACCCGTTCGACCTGGGTCGGGTCGCCGATGTCGCAGTACCGCCACGGGGCGTCGCCGCAGTCGGCGGCCACCTGGGCCAGCAGATCCTGCTCGATGCCCAGCAGGGCGACCCGTGCGCCGTTCGCGTGCAGTTGGCGGGCGAGCGCGGCCCCTATCCCCCGCGCCGCGCCGGTGATGAGAATCCGGCGTCCCGCGATGGAAGGGGACGGACCGAAGGGACGCAGCCAACGGGCCGAGCGGGCGTTCATGGGCTGACCGTACCACTCAACGAACAGCGATGTTCGCAAACCAGACCTGCGGCCCACTCCCGGACCCGTCGCAGCCGCGCTGCGGCCCACCGTTATCGTGCTATTGACGGAAGGCCAGCGAGAGGCCGTCCACCGTTGGAGAGGACCAATCACCGTGGAGATTTCGGGCTCCGCCGCAATTGTCACCGGAGGCGCGTCCGGTCTGGGCGCCGCGACCGCCAAGCGCTTCGCCGACCTGGGCGCCACCGTCTTCGGGCTCGACCTGCCGCAATCGATCGAGCGCGCCGGGGACAGCGTGCCCGCCGGTGTCACCCTGATCCCGACCGACGTCACCAGCGGTGACGAGGTGGCCGCCGCGGTCACCCAGGTCGTCGAGTCCGGCGTGCCGCTGCGCATCGTCGTCAACTGCGCCGGTGTGGGCTGGGCGGGCCGCATCCTGTCCAAGAACGGACCGCACGATCTGGAGCTGTTCCGCACGGTCATCACCGTGAACCTGCTCGGCTCCTTCAATGTCATGCGCCTGGCCGCCGAGGCCATGGCCAAGACCGAGCCGGTCGACGAGTACGGCCAGCGCGGCGTCGTCATCAACACCGCCTCGGTGGCGGCGTTCGAGGGGCAGATCGGCCAGATCGCCTACTCCGCCTCCAAGGGCGGCGTGGCCGGTATGACCATTCCGGCCGCCCGCGACCTGGCGCAGTTCGGCATTCGCGTCAACACCATCGCGCCCGGCATCATCGACACCCCGATGCTCGCCGGCGTCACCGAGGAGTACCGCAAGGGCCTCGAGGCGGGCGTCCCCTTCCCGTCGCGGCTGGGCCGCCCCGACGAGTACGCGCAGCTGGCGCAGTACATCGCCGAGCACGACTACCTGAACGGCGAGACCTTCCGCATGGACGGCGCGCTGCGCATGGCGCCGCGCTGACGCTGTGTCGTGGGGGCTTCGCCCCCACACCGGCACCTGGAAACCACAAGGCCCGCACCGGAATCCGGTGCGGGCCTTGGTCTTCGAGGTCGGAGCTCGAATATTCCAAGCCTATCCAAGCGCTATATGTCTCAGTGCTTGCGCACAGCGGAGGCCTGCGGCCCCTTCTTGCCCTCGGTGATCTCGAACGAAACCTGCTCGCCCTCTTCGAGGCCGCGGTAGCCGGTGCCTTCGATCTCCGAGTAGTGGACGAAAACGTCGGGGCCACCCTCGCGCGAGATGAAGCCGTAGCCCTTCTCCGCGTTGAACCACTTGACGGTGCCCTGAACCATTACCTTCTCCTGACAGGGTGTTCTTATATAACGGTCGCCGCGGTCACGGCGACCGGGTCGATTCAGACGGCGACTTGCTACTTGGATGCCAAGAGAAGCGACGCCCGCACAATGTTCCGCGCGAGCATGTGTCAAGCATGAACACGAAAAACCAACGACCAAGAAGTACAACGTACGCTACGAAGGCGGGTTCCCGAAACCGCCTAAACATGTCGATGGTCACAAAAACGGCCCGGCACGCATAACAGACCACTGATCGTGTTTCTGGTGGGAGTGCCCGCCCCCGCGGACACTCCCCTCCAGGTCAGACCGTACGGGTGAGCCGTTCGGCCAGGATGCGGGCGAACTGCGCCGGATCCTTCAGCTCGCCGCCCTCGGCCAGCACCGCGGTGCCGTACAGCAGTTCGGCGGTCTCGGCCAGATCCGAGCTGTCCTCCGCCGAACGCTGCGCGAAGGCATCGCGCAGACCCGTCACCAACGGGTGCGTCGGGTTCAGCTCCAGAATGCGCTTGGTGTGCGGCAGGTCCTGCCCGGAGGCGCGGTACATGCGCTCCAGCATCGGGGTGAAGTCGAACACGTCACCCACGACGCAGGCGGGCGAGGTGGTGAGCCGGTTGGTCAGGCGCACCTCCTTGACCTCCTCGGCCAGGGTCTCCCCCAGCCACTTCAGCACATCGGCGAAATCCTTCTCCTGCTGCTCGCGCAGGGCCTCGGACTCCTTCTTCTCCTCCTCGGTCTCCAGATCCACCTCACCCTTGGCGATGGACTGGAACGGCTTGCCGTCGAACTCCGGCACCGCGCCGACCCACATCTCGTCCACCGGGTCGGTGAGCACCAGCACCTCGATGCCCTTGGCCCGGAACGCCTCCATATGCGGGGAGTTCTCGATCTGCTGGCGGGACTCGCCGGTCAGGTAGTAGATCGCGGACTGGCCGTCGGACATGCGCTCCACGTACTCCGCCAGCGAGGTGGGCTCGGTCTCGGAGTGGGTGGAGGCGAACGAGGCGATGCTCAGGATGGTCTCGCGGTTGTCGGTGTCGGAGAGCAGACCCTCCTTGACGACCCGGCCGAATTCCTTCCAGAACGTCTCGTACTTGGCGGCGTCCCCGTCCTCGGCCTGCCCGGCCGCCTTCATGTCCTTGACCGTGGACAGCACCTTCTTGACCAGCCGCTTGCGGATGGCCCGGATCTGGCGGTCCTGCTGCAGGATCTCGCGCGAGACGTTCAGCGACAGATCCTGCGCGTCCACCACGCCCTTGACGAAGCGCAGATACTCCGGCATCAGCTCTTCGCAGTTGTCCATGATGAACACCCGGCGCACATACAGCTGCACACCGCGCTTGTGCTCGCGCGCGAACAGGTCGAACGGCGCGTGCGACGGGATGAACAGCAGTGCCTGGTACTCGAAGGTGCCCTCGGCCTTCATCGGGATGATCTCGAGCGGATCGTCCCAGGCGTGCGAGACGTGCTTGTAGAACTCCTTGTACTCCTCCTCGGACACCTCGCTCTTGGGCCGGGTCCACAGGGCTTTCTGGGAGTTCAGCGTCTGGGTCTCGGTGATCTGCTTCTCGGTCTTCTCCTCACCCTCACCCTCGGTGACGGTCCGCTCGACATCCATGCGGATGGGCCAGGCGATGAAATCCGAGTACTTGCGGACGATCTCGCGGAGCTTCCACTCCTGCGTGTAGTCGAAGAGATGATCGTCCTCGTCGACCGGCTTGAGGTGCAGTGACACCGCCGTGCCCTGCGGGGCCTCGTCCAGCTCCTCGATGGTGTAGGTGGAGCTGCCCGCGCTCGACTCCCAGCGGGTGCCGCCGGTCTCGCCCGCCTTGCGGGTGGTGAGGGTGACCCTGTCGGCCACCATGAAGGTCGAGTAGAAGCCGATGCCGAACTGGCCGATCAGCTCCTCCGCCTCGGTCTGCGACTTCTTGGCCTCCAGCAGTTGCTTGCGCAGCTCCGCCGTGCCGGACTTGGCGAGGGTGCCGATCAGATCCACGACCTCGGCACGAGACATGCCGATGCCGTTGTCACGCACGGTCAGCACCCGGTTGTCCCGGTCCACCTCGAGTTCGATGTGCAGGTCGGAGGTGTCGGCGGTCAAATCCTTGTCGCGGAACGACTCGAGCCTCAGCTTGTCGAGAGCATCGGAGGCATTCGAGATCAGTTCCCGCAGGAAGGTGTCCTTGTTCGAATAGACCGAGTGGATCATCAGCTCCAGCAGCTGATGCGTCTCGGCCTGAAACTCCAGTTGTTCGACGTGATCGGTCACGTCGTGATGGTACGACGAGCGAAATCGGCGATGGAGGGAACCTCCGCATCCGCGCGATCGGTCATCCAATCCCGCAGGATCTTCGTGGCCAGCACGTCGTCCTCGTTGTATTCGAGAATGCGGGTGCGCTGCGACAGATCCGGATCGCCCTCGTAGCCGACGGCCAGGCGATACCAGCTCATGGAGGCCTCGCCACCGGCCTCCGGATCGCGCCAGGCGAAACCGGCGACGGGGGCGATCTTCTTGAGGCCCTTGCCGTTCGGGCAGATGAACTGCTCGGACACGGCCTGGAACATGTCCACCCAGTCCGGGCCGTCGACGAACTGCTGGATCTGCTTCTCGGTCGGGATGCCCGGCCGTCCGGCGAAGCGGCGGGCCGACTCGTAGAGCCACTTGTCCTCGGCGGTGCGGGAATAGCAGTAGGCGGCAAAGGTTCTGCCGCTGTCCTTCGCCTCGGCGCGCACGCCCATCAGCCAGTTCCAGAACTCGGCGAAGGAGCGGCCCTCGTCCGGGGTCGGCAGCGGATCCCAGGTGACGAACGGACGGTAGACGCCGTCGAGCAGGGTGCCCCACAGGTAGGCGCCGTGCTCCTGGAAGCTCTCCAGGTCCACGTCCACCTCGACGTCCGCGCGCCGCACCGTGACCCGGTCGACCCGGCGGACCAGGGGTGCGCCGGTGGCCCAGGCGCGGGCGGTGACCACGGTCTCGGTGAACGGCTCGTACTGCCAGTCGTCCGGATCGTCGCCGGTCCAGCCGGCCAGATCGTCGATGGTGTCGACGCCGTGGCGGCGCAGCACCTCGGCGCGCGAGCCGGGCGCGACCAGGCTGATATCGCGGTGGGCGATGAGCCACTTCTCGCACGCGCCGTCGAGGGCGTCCACGGCCACCGGGTCGGCGGTCTCGGCCGAGGTCACCGGGACCGGTGCGGGTCGGGTCGCCGCGCCGTTGGCGGGCGTGGGTTCGGCGCGGGCGGCGGTGTCGCGGGCGGCCGTCGCCGCAGCGCTCGGATCCGGGGCCGCCGGGGCGGTGCGGGTCCACCACGGGCACTGGCGGCACTCGGGCACCTTCGACGGGATGGTCGGCAGCTCCCCCCGCACCACGGCGATGCGGTCGGCGTAGCGCTGGTCGTAGTCGTCCAGGACGGGGCCGAGGTCGTGCACCAGGATGCGGTCGAAGTGATAGCCGATGGCGCCGCCGACCAGGGCGGGGCTGGCGTAGCCGTGGCGCTGCAACATGCGGTAGAGGTGCGCCAGCCGCTGCTGGTCGCGCTGCTGCGGGCGGGTGCGGACGTGCTTGTCCGGCTTGGGATTCCACCGGTGCAGGTCGCTGGTGGTGGGGTGGTAGTCGGCCGGATCCGGCTGGCGCGGATCGGTGACCTTGTGGTTCACCACGATGATCGGGATGTAGCCGCCGCGATCGGTGTCCCGCCACAGGATTTCGCAGCCGCCGCGGCGGCCGGTGTCGGGTTCCTGCGGCAGCAGCGCGCCCCAGATGCGGTCGACGCCCGCCGCGCACGCCGCCATGGTGGCCGCGGCGCGCTGCGCGGCCGAGCGGGTCGGGTCGATGACCACCCAGCGGGCCGGATCGGCCGCGATCAGCGTGTCGCGCACATTCTCCCGATGCGCCTGCGCCGCCTCCCGGCGCTGCTTCACGCCCGCGTCCTCGGCCACGCCCGCCATCGCGCCCGGGTACAGCGCGTCCAGATGCAGCCGGTGGCGGCAGCCGATCAGCGCCCGCGCGTCGATGAAGGGCACCCGCCGAGTAGCGGAATCGGCCGTCGGCCCAGGCGAATCGGACCCCACGGCCGCCGCCGTATCGGCCGGTCGCCGATCGTCGGCTGCGCCGTGTCTGTCGCGACCCACCCGGTCGCCAATGCCCGAATCCACGCATAGCAGTATGGCGTGAACCCCCGACACCGCCCGCCGCCCGCCCCTCCCCGGCGCGGTCGTCACCACCGGCGGCGGTAAACGGGCATCACGGTCACGGTCGCGGGGGTGGACCGGCTAGGGTGGGCGGCAAACCGTGTGACATGGGCGGACGGGCGAATTCCCCGGCCTGTGCCGCCATGGCGAACCAGCGTGACGGAGGCCGTTCTATGGGGTTGTTCACCAAGCGCAAGAAGCGGGTCAGCCGCCGAGCGGAGGCGAAGGCCCTCAAGCACAAGGCGGCGATCGAGGCCAAGCTCGGGGCGAAGAACGAGCGCAAGCGGAACCGGGCCGAGATGCGCACCCAGGAGAAGGTGGCCAAGGCGCAGATCGCGGCGCTCGAGGCGGAGAAGAAGGCGGCGCTCAAGGTGGCGGCGCGGGCCGACCGCGAGCTGTTCAGCGCGGCGCAGGTGCGCAAGGCCCTCGGCGTGGCGCGGATCCTGGTGCCGGTGCTGGCGCCCCTGGCCTACCGCGGTGCGACCTTCGTGCGCGGCCAGCTCGACAATCGGCGGGCGCAGCAGCTGGGGATCGGGCTGGATCAGCTCAGCGAATTCTCCGGGCCGGGCGCGAAACTGCGGGCGCGCATCGCCAATGTGGAGACCACGCTCGGTGAGCTGGAGGCCAAGGACACCGCCGGGGACACCAAGAAGTTCGCCAGCGCCACCCGCGACCGCCTGGACAGCCTGACCGCCGCCGTGCGCACCGCCGACCAGATGCCCGTGCAGCGCCGCCGCGCGGTGCACGCCTCCATCTCCAATGAACTGTCCGGCGTCGAGTCGGACGTGCTCGCACGCCTCGGCGTGCGCTGACCCCGCCCTGCGATGCCGAACCGTGGCCGTACCGACCGCCGAGGCGATATGCCCGGCGGGACCGGGCGGTCACGCAAACCCGAAGGGGGACACGCCCGCTCGGCCTGCCCACCGCCTCCGCGCGCGGGCTCGGAACCGATGCGACCGGTTACCGTGTGCCTCGGACCGGGGCGGTTCGGCCACGGTGCGCAATCGCCTGCACGGCAGCACGAACCGCACCGGATGCGCGTCGGACCGGGACCGCTCGCGCACGGTACGCAATCACCCGCACGGCAGCACGAACCGCACCGGATGCGCGTCGGACCGGGACCGCTCGCGCACGGTACGCAATCACCTGCACGACGGCACGAACCGCACCGGATACCCGCCGGACCGGGACCGCTCACTCACGGCGCGCAATCGCCTGCACGGCAGCACGAATCGCACCGGATGCGCGTCGGACCGGGACCGCTCGCGCACGGTACGCAATCACCTGCGCGACAGCACGAACCGCACCGGATGCGCGGGTTCCTGGTCGGGGTCACGGTCGCGGCGCTGGCCATTGCCGCGCACGGGGCGGCCGGGGCCGACATTCCCGAGTCGGCGGGTGTGACGCTGCTGCTGATGATCGCCGGGACGGTCGGGGTGGCGGCGGGGCCGTCGCGCAGCCGGGCGGCGCTGCTCGGCTGGCTGCTCGCCGGGCAGCTGGCCTGCCATGGCGCGTTGTCGGTGCTCTCCGGGCACGACCACGACTCGGGTGCGGTGAGCGACCGGTGGATGATCTCCGCCCATGTGCTGGCGGCCGGGTGCTGCGCGGTGCTGCTGGCGGTGACCGAGCGACTGTACGGGCTCGTCTCCCAGACGGTTCGGGTGGCGACCACCCGGCCCGCCGCGCCGCCGCCACGCGGTGGGGCGAGCCGGTGGCCGAGTGCGGCGGGGGCGGTAGGGCACCCGCATGCCGTCGGTGCGATCGGCCCCCGCGCACCGCCCGTCCCGGGCTGTCGCTGACCACAGCCGAACGGGCTGCCGCGCCGCCGCCGCACACCGTCGACGCGCCGCGCCGACCACACCGGCCGAACGCTCGCGGCACCGGCCGACGGCACACCGGCGCGCTGGGCCGACAGCACCGGTCACGCCGTGGGCGGCGACACCGTTCCCCGTGCCGACGACGGCCCGAATGCCCCAAACACCCACCGAACCTTTGTCAGAAAAGGCCATTCACTCATGCACACCACCGTTTCGCGTGCGCTCGGCACGGCCGTCGCGGCCGCGAGCCTCACGCTGCTGGGCGCGGGCACCGCCTTCGCACATGTCTCCGTGGACGCGCCCGGCGCACAGCAGGGCGGGTACACCGTCGCCACCTTCCGGGTGCCGACCGAATCCGATACCGCGTCCACCACCGAACTGGTCGTCACGCTGCCGAACCTGAAGAGCGCGCGCACCGAGCCACTCCCCGGCTGGACCGCGAAGGTCGACCGCAACTCCGACGGTGAGGCGACGTCGGTCACCTGGACCGCCGATCCCGGCAACCCGGGCGTGGGTCCGGGCCAGTTCCAGCGTTTCGCGATCTCCCTGGGGAAACTCCCCGAGACCGAGACCGTGAGCTTCGCCGCCGCCCAGACCTACAGTGACGGCAAGGTCGTGAACTGGGACCAGCCGGTGACTGCCGACGGCGAGGAACCCGAACGCCCCGCTCCGACACTGACTCTCGCCGCGGGCGACGGCGACGGCCACACCCACGGCAGTTCCACCGCCGCGGAGAGCGACACCGACACCACCGCCCGCTGGCTCGGCGGCATCGGCCTGGCGCTGGGCGCGCTGGGTTCGGCCCTGGGTCTGGGCGCGGTCCTGCGGAGCCGCCGGTCATGATGCGACGTGTGATCGCCGGTGTGGTCACCGGCCTGCTGGTGAGCGGTATGGCCCTGCTGGGCGCGGGCACCGCGAGTGCGCATTCGTCGGTGGTGGGCAGTGACCCGGCCGCCGGGGCGGAGATCGCGACAGGCCCGGAGCGGGCCACGGTCACCTTCAACGAGGATCTCCAGACCAGTTTCCCGTCCATGACCGTGACCGGCCCGGACGGCAATCTCTGGTCGAAGGGCGAGCCGACGGTGGACGGCCGCACCATCAGTGTGGCGGTCGGCGAGCTGGGCCCGGCCGGCGAGTACAAGATCGCCTATCGCGTCACCTCCGCGGACGGCCACCCGGTGAGCGGCAAGATCAGCTTCACCCTCACCCAGGAGGGCGCCGGCGCCCCCGGCCCGAAGGCGAACGCCAAGGCGGGCGAGGACGGCGACGAGGGCGGCTTCCCGCTGTGGATCTTCATCGTGGGCGCGGTGGTGCTGTTCGGCGGCGGCCTCGCCTTCGCGCTGCTGGGCGGACGGGGCAAGCGACGTCCGTGAGCCGGTCCGACCGCACCGATCGCCGTGGGGAGACCGGTGGCATCCGACGCTGGCTGCTGCTGGTCGTCCCGGCGGGTCTGCTGGGCACGATGCTGGCCTGGGCGCTGGCCGGGACCGACGCGGTGCAGCTCGAGGCACCGACCCGCGCGCTGGCGGACTGCGCGGGCGCGGCGGTGCTCGGCCTGGCCGCCCTTCCCCGACTGCACGACCGGCTCGACACGCCGTGGCGGGTGCTCGCCATCGCGGCGGGGCTGTGGGCGGCACTGGAATTCGCCGTGCTCGCCTTCGAAGCCGCGGAGGTGCTGGGTGTCGCGGCGGGCGAACTGGGCGCGCGGCAGTTCGGTGACTTCCTCACCGATGTGAGCGGCGGCCAGATCGGCATCGCCATTCTGCTCGGCAGCGGTGCGGTGGCGGCCTACAGCGCCTTCGGTTTCCGGCTGCCGGAGCGGGCCACCCCCGATCTGGTGCTGGTGTTCGCCGCGGTGACGCTGGTCCTGCGGCCGATCACGGGGCATATGTCACAGCAGGCGTTCGGCTCGGTGCTGGCCGCCGTGCACGCGCTGGCGGCGGCGGCCTGGTTCGGGCTGCTGCTGGCGCTGGCCCTGGTGGTGCGCACCCGCGGTGAGTGGGCGGTGCTGCTGCCCCGCTATTCGGCGTGGGCGCTGCCGCTGGTGGCGGTGGTGGGGTTGACCGGCGTCGTGAACGGCCTGGTGCGGGTCGGCGCGCCCACGGCGCTGGTGAGCACCGGTTACGGCCGTATCCTGCTGGCCAAGACCGTGCTGCTGGCGGCGCTGATCGCGCTGGGCTGGTGGTGGCGCGAGCGCTGGGTGCCGGTGGCCGCCGATCACCGCATGACGGCCGCGTCCTCGCTGCGGCGCGCGGTGCTGGAGACGGTCGCCATCGCGGTCGTCTTCGGACTCGCTGCTACACTCGCCGTGACCGCGTGAGACCTGGTGTGACGCAGCCGACCCGCCGACTGAAACTAGAACACGTTACAGTCGAGCGCATGACCGAAGTCAAGATCATCGCAGACTGCGCGGCCTCGGCCGAATCCGCGTTCGCCTATGTGAACGACTACCGCAATCTCCCGAAGTTCATCACCGAGATCAGTGCGTTCACCCCGCTCACCGAGCAGACCGAGGGCGTCGGCGCGACCTTCGACGGCACCATTCAACTCGGCCCCGTCACCCTGCACTCGACCATCGAGATCGTGCGCCACGAAGAGAACTTCGCCATCGGCGTGAAATCCATCAAGGGCTTCGAGATCGAGTCCACCTTCCTGTTCCACGCCGAGGGCGAGCACGCCTGCACCGTCGACGCCATCGTCGACTACCGGGTGCCGGGCGGCATCGCGGGCAAACTGCTGGGCAAGACCATCGAACCGTTCGTGAAGATGGCCGTGAAGAACTCCACGCACCACCTGACCACCCAGATCGCCGCGTACCACCGCAGCGACGCCAACGCCTGACCCACGCATCCGGATGGTCGCCGACGACGTCGACCCCGGTATGCCGCCGCCCCCGAGGGGCCGCGAATACTCATCGGTAACCACAGGGGAAGATGAACCCCGTGACCGATTCAGCTAACGCATCAGCGAACCCCGTCGCCACCGCCGACCTGGCCGATGAGATCGGCCCGGAGATCCGCAGCTGCGACACCCAGTTCATTCAGTTCGGCGGCCGCGAGACCTTCGCCGGACGCATCGTGACCATCCGCTGCTTCCAGGACAACCTGCTGGTCAAGCAGACCCTCAGCGAACCCGGCGCGGGCCGGGTACTGGTCGTCGACGGCGGCGCGAGCGTGCACACCGCCCTGGTCGGCGACATCATCGCCGGACGCGGCGTGGACAACGGCTGGGCCGGTGTCGTGGTCAACGGCGCGGTCCGCGATTCCGCCATCCTGCGCACCCTCGACATCGGCATCAAGGCGCTGGGCACCAATCCGCGCAAGAGCACCCAGACCGGCTCCGGCGACAAGGACGTGCCGGTCGAGTTCGGCGGCGTCACCTTCGTGCCGGGCGACATGCTCTACAGCGACCACGACGGTGTCGTGGTGCTGGACCGCCTCCCCGAGACTTCAGCGCACAGCTGAGAGCCGTCAACTGTCACACATGCGTGCCGGCGGTCGTGTGCCGAACCGATTTCGGGCGTACCCCACGAGTTACCCTCGCCTTGCGACACCAGTTGTCACAGAGGCGGGATGCGGGGTGCTACTCACCCCGTCGTGACACGGGCCCTGTGACCCGCCAGCGTCACCACGTCGCCGGTCCGCAGTTGACGGCCCCGCCGCGTCTCGACCTCGTCGTTGACGCGCACCAGACCCTCGGCGATCACGGTCTTGGCCTCCGAACCGGAATCGATGAGGTTCGCCAATTTGAGGAATTGGCCGAGTCGAATGACTTCGTCCGCGATCGGCACATCGACAGGATCCGACATGGGTACATCCTCACCCGCCGACGCTCCCGCGCCAAAACGCGACCTCGCGACCGGCCGGTAGGCGACGGTCACCGTGGCGAGACACGTACCCGGTGGCTTCTCCACAATGTGCCGCCGCACCAGACACACTGGTGCGGTGACTTCGACGCAGGACCGGCACCACCACGACTCCGAGCACAGACCGGAGGCGCGGTCACCGGAGGTTCCGCACCGGGGGCACGGGCGCTTCGGCGAGGTGCCGCACCTCGCCGGTCTCGCACTGGGCGTCTTCGCCGTGTGCTGTGCGCTGTGGAGCGTCTCCCCCGCCCTGCGCTACCTGACCTCCGGATTGCGTCACTACCTCGACGACTACTACTTCGACGCCCCCGACACCAGCCTCATGTGGGCGCTCATGGTCGGCTTGCTGGCGGGCGCGACCGCAAGCCGCAAACGCATCGCCTGGTGGGTGCTGGTCGGCTACCTCGCCGTGTACGCGCTGGCGAACGGAATCGAATTCGCGGCCGCGCGCGACTATCACGCCCTGGTCGCCCTGATCGTGCACCTCGCGGCGATCGGGGTGCTCATCGCCGCCTGGCCGGAGTTCTACACCCGAGTACGCCCCGGCGCGGTGCGGAAGGCGCTCGCCGTACTCGGCGGCGGACTGGCCGCGGGCTGCGTCATCGGCTGGGGGCTGGTGGAGCTGTTCCCCGGCAGCCTGCCCGGCGGCATCCAGCGACCGGCGTGGGCGGTCTCCCGGGTGACCGCGGCCATCCTGGTGAGCAACGAGAACTTCGACGGGCATCCACCGCACTTCGTGAACCTGCTGCTCGGCCTGTTCGGCGCGGCGGCGGTGGTGGCCGCCGCGGTGGTGCTGTTCCGGTCGCAGCGCGCGGCCAACGCGCTCACCGGTATCGACGAGTCGGCGCTGCGCGGACTGCTGGAGCGCTCCGATGTGGCGGATTCGCTCGGCTACTTCGCCACCCGCCGCGACAAGTCGGTGGTGTTCGCGCCCAGCGGCAAGGCGGCGCTCACCTTCCGGGTGGAGCTCGGGGTGTGCCTGGCCTCCGGCGATCCCATCGGATTGCGGGAGGCGTGGCCGCACGCCATCGACGCCTGGCTGCGCATGTGCGACGAATACGGTTGGGCCCCCGCGGTCATGGGCGCCAGCGAGGCCGGCGCCACCGCCTACCGGCGCGCCGGACTGTCGGCGCTGCGGCTGGGCGACGAGGCGATTCTGGAGACCCGCGGCTTCTCGCTGGCCGGGCCGGAGCTGAAGCAGGTGCGCCAGGCCGCCAACCGGCTGCGCAAACAGGGGATGGTGGTGCGGGTGCGCCGCCACGCCGAAGTGCCGCCGGAGGAGATGCGGCACGTGATCGCCCGCGCCGACGCCTGGCGCGATACCGAGACCGAGCGCGGCTTCTCCATGGCCCTCGGCCGCCTCGGCGACCCGCTCGACGGAAACTGCCTGCTGGTGGAGGCGATCGACCCGGCCGCCTGCGTCGGCCCGAACGACGAACCCCGGGTGCTGGGCATGCTGTCGCTGGTGCCGTGGGGCCGCACCGGCGTCTCCCTGGACCTCATGCGCCGGGACCCCAAGGGCCCCAACGGGATCATGGAGCTGATGATCTCGCAGCTGGCGCTCAATTCCGAGCAGTACGGCATCACCCGCATCTCGCTCAACTTCGCGGTCTTCCGCGCGGTGTTCGAGGAGGGCGGGCGGATCGGCGCGGGACCCGTGCTGCGCCTGTGGCGTTCGATCCTCATGTTCTTCTCGCGCTGGTGGCAATTGGAGGCGCTGTACCGGTCGAATGTGAAGTACCAGCCGGTCTGGGTGCCGCGGTTCTCGATGTTCGAGGATCGGCGGCAACTGCCGCGGGTGGCCATCGCCAGCGCGCTGGCCGAGGGCTTCCTGCCGCGCTTCGGCACCCAGCCGGACGCGTCCCGGCACACCGGCGTGACCTCCTCGGTGCCCGACACCATCACCGGCCTGCACGCCGACGGCAGCGCACCCGACCTGGCCGTGGACGCCGCGACCGATCCGGGGCCGCGCCGTCCGGAGCAGGTGCGGGTGCGCATGGACAAGCTGCGGCGGCTCACCGAACGCGGCGTCGACGCCTACCCGGTCGCCTACCCGCCGACGCACACCATCGCCGCGGCCCGACGCTCGCCGCAGGGCACCACGGTGCGGGTGTGCGCGCGGCTGTTGCGGATTCGCGATTACGGCGGCGTCGTGTTCGCGCTGCTGCGCGACTGGTCCGGCGAGATCCAGCTGCTGATCGACCGCGGCCGGGTCGGCACCGGACGCGCCGCCGAATTCGACGAGTTCTTCGACCTCGGCGACCTGATCGAGGTGAGCGGACAGATCGGCCGCAGCCGCCGCGGCGAGCTGTCCCTGCTGGCGCAGGACTGGCGGATGATCGGCAAATGCCTGCATCCGCTGCCGGACAAGTGGAAGGGCCTGGCCGATCCCGAGGCGCGGGTGCGGCAGCGCTACGTGGACATGGCGGTCAGCACCGAGACCCGCGAGATGCTCACCAAGCGCAGCGCGGTGGTGCGCTCCCTGCGCGACACCCTCGGCGGCTGGGGGTTCCTGGAGGTGGAAACCCCGGTGCTGCAACAGGTGCACGGCGGGGCCAACGCCACCCCCTTCACCACCCATATCAATGCCTACGACCTGGACCTGTATCTGCGCATCGCACCGGAGCTGTACCTCAAGCGGCTGTGCGTGGGCGGGATGGAGAAGGTCTTCGAACTCGGCCGTGTCTTCCGCAACGAGGGGGTGGACTACAGCCACAATCCCGAGTTCACCATTCTGGAAGCCTATGAGGCGCACAGTGATTACGAGCGCATGATGCACGCCTGCCGTCAGCTCGTGCAGCAGGCGGCGGTGGCGGCCAACGGGAAGATGGTGGCGCTGCGGCCCGACGGCGACGGCGGCTACACCGAGGTGGACATCTCCGGCGAGTGGACGGTCAAGACCGTGCACGGCGCGGTTTCCCAGGCGCTCGGCGAGACCATCACTCCCGAAACGGATATGGAGCGGCTGCGGCTGCTGTGCGAGAAGGCGGGGGTGGCCTACCAGCTCGGCTGGGACGAGGGTCAGATCGTGCTCGAGATGTACGAGCACCTGGTGGAGTCGCGCACCGAGGAGCCCACCTTCTACATCGACTTCCCCACCTCGGTGTCCCCGCTGACCCGTGCCCACCGGCACATCGCCGGGGTCACCGAGCGATGGGATCTGGTGGCCTGGGGCGTCGAACTCGCCACCGCCTACAGCGAACTGACCGATCCGCTCGAACAACGCCGGCGGCTCACCGAGCAGTCCATGCTGGCGGCGGGCGGCGATCCGGAGGCCATGGAGCTGGACGAGGACTTCCTACAGGCGCTCGAGCACGCCATGCCGCCCACCGGCGGGCTCGGCGTCGGTGTGGACCGCGTGGTCATGCTGCTCACCGGGCGCAGCATCCGCGAGACGCTGCCCTTCCCATTGGTGAAACCGCGTACCGCGCAGAACGATTCACGGTGACGGCGGAATCCGGTGCCGCACGGTGTGTCGCGCCCTGACCTGCTCGTATTAACACGGCGTGGCATCGGCGCGACTACCGTTCGACGATCGGCCCGTGCCACGGGCCGCGCACCGAACGGGGGTTCCCACATGTACTACCTGGACCTGATGACCCAGGCCAGTCTGCTCGACCATTCGGTCTGGGCCAGTCCGGACACCTGGACGGCCGCGCTCGAGCACCAGGCCAAGCGCAAGAAGAGCCGCGGCGGCAAGGGCGGCCTGATCTTCGGCGCGATCTGCTGCATCGGGCTGGTGGTGCTGATTCTCGGCATCGTCTACCTGGTCACCCAGCGCAAGAAGAAGTAGGGGCGGACCGACCCGGACCCCCGGTCCGGGTCGGGCGTACGGCACAGTAGAAGTCGTGCAGTTGATCCTCGTCCGTCACGCCCAGCCGCAGCGCATCCACGGCACCGCCGCGGCAGGCATCCACGGCACCGCCGCGGCAGGCACTCACGGCACCGCCGTGGCAGGCACTCACGGCACCGCCGTGGCGGCCGATCCCGATCTCACCGAGATCGGCGTCCAGCAGGCCCGGCGGGTTCCGGGCGTGCTCGCCCCGCACCGGGTGGCCCGGGTGGTGAGCAGCCCGCAGTTGCGCGCCCGCGAAACCGCGCGGCCCACCGCGGAGAAGCTGGGCCTGCACGTCGACGTCTGCGACGGTCTCGCCGAATACGATCGCGACCTGCCGGTATACATCCCCATCGAGGACGCGCAGCACGAGTTCCAGCAGGTGTACGAGCGGATCAAGGCCGGATACATTCCAGACCAGATCGACGCCGCCGCCTTCACGACCCGGGTGCTGGACTCGGTCGCGGCGATCGTCGCCGCCGCCGACCACACCGATACGGTGGTCGCCTTCGCGCACGGCGGCGTGATCAATGTGCTGCTCCAGGATGTGCTCGGCCTCGAACGCCCGCTCACCTTCCCGATCGACTACTGCTCGGTCACTCGAATCCTGTACTCGCGCAGCGGGCGTCGCACGGCGGCCACCGTCAACGAGAACAGCCACGTGTGGGATCTGCTCCCCCGCGCGCTGCGGTCCTGATACGAGCGAGGGCCGCCCCAGCGGGACGGCCCTCGCCGATTCGGTGCGCGCGGACTACGCCGATCGCGCGATCCAGTTGTGCATCCAGCTGACGGCGGTCTGGCCGCCGCCGACCGGGTAACTGCCGTACATCTGGTGGGTGCCGGTGCCGTAGAACTGCCGCAGCTGCTCGATGCGCTGCTGGTTGGCGTCCTCGCTGAGCTGCGCCTGCAAGGTGGGGAACCCGCCCTGTGCCATCAGATCGGTCATGATCGCGCCCAGTTCCTGCTGGTAGCGCCACATGCTGGCCGGGCTGGGATTGGATGCCTGCGCGAGGAATCCGGCGAAGCGCATGACGAAGTCGCTCTCCTCCGTCGAGCAGTACAGGTCGCCGATGGCGCAGACGGTGCGCACCCGGTCGGCGATCCAGCCGAAGCCGCCGACCCTCGGGCCGCCGGCCCCGGCGCCCGGTGCGGCCGGGCCGACCTGGATGTCCGCGGGCGAACGCCGCGGATCGGAGAGCAGGCCGACGGCCGCGATCCGGTCCGGCGACACCGGACCTATCCCGGTGCCGATCTCGGAGGCCAGGTCACCGGCCGCGTCCGCGCCCTGGCTGTAGCCCACGATCGCGATCTTGGTCGAGCCGCAGCGCGCCGCCATGGCCCGCACCAGATTGCGGGCGTTCGCGGTGGCCTCCGCCTTGGACGCGCCGTAGACGTCGCCCTCCCACGGGAAGGCGGTCGCGGCATAGTTCACGTAGTCCACGCGCCCGGGTAGCCCGTCGGTCACACCCGACAGCATGCCGTGCTCGGGATCCTTGTCCGCGCCGGTCTCCCAGGTCCCCGGGACGGCGACCGTGTACAGGCTCGGGCATCCCGGATCCGCCACCGCGGATCCACCACCGCCGAGCACGACGCCGGACAACACACTCGCCGCTGCCCCCGCAGCGGCGACAATCTTCTTCAACCGCATAGTGCTCCAGTTCACCTGCCCGGGACGTAGCGCTCACGTCCCGATTCCCGATCATGGTGCGGTCGTCCGATGACGTTTCCGTGCACACCGAGTTAACGCAGGTAACCCCACCCGTATGAGATTCGCGAACTCAACGCCGGCGAGAGATCGGCGACACACCGGTGACAAGGATAAAGGGGGCTAGGCGTCGCCGCCGACCAACTGCCGGAAAACGTCCGATTTGCGTTGCTGCCAACATCTTTCACGCACCGGCTCTGTGACGTCCACCACTCCGGCGGGCCGAGCGCCGCGCCGAGACCGTGACGACCGCTCCGCACCCACCCCCCGCGGGGCAGACTCGACGCGCATCACAGCCGACAAGCGGATACGACGACGCCCACGGAGTCGGGTCCGTGGGCGTCGTGACGTGTTCGGCTCAGCGGGTCAGCGCTGCGCCACCATGGTGGGGGTGATGGGGGACGGCAGGGCGGAATCGCCCTCGAGGTACTTGTCCACCGCGGCGGCGGCGGCACGGCCCTCGGCGATGGCCCACACGATCAGGGACTGGCCGCGGCCCATGTCGCCCGCGACGAAGACGCCGGGGACGGTGGTCTGCCAGGCGTTGTCGCGCTTGACATTGCCGCGCTGGTCGTAGCCGACGCCCAGATCCTCGAGCAGGCCGTTCTTCTGCGGGCCGACGAAGCCCATGGCCAGCAGCACCAGATCGGCCTCGAGGGTGAAGTCGGTGCCCTCCACCTTCTCGAAACGGCCGTTCACCATCTGCACCTCGTGCGCCTGCAGGCCGGTGACCTTGCCGTCCGCGCCGACGAAACGCTCGGTGTTGACCGAGAACACCCGCTCGCCGCCCTCCTCGTGCGCCGAGGAGACCCGGTACATGAGGGGGTAGGTCGGCCACGGGGTGGACGCGGCGCGCTCCTCCGGCGGACGCGGCATGATCTCGAACTGGTGCACCGAGGCCGCACCCTGCCGGTGCGAGGTGCCCAGGCAGTCCGCGCCGGTGTCACCGCCACCGATGATGACGACCTTCTTGCCCCTGGCGTTGATGGGCGGCAGGCCCTCGTCGTCGGTGATGGCGTCGCCCAGCTGCACCCGGTTGGCCAGCGGCAGGAACTCCATGGCCTGGTGGATGCCGTCCAGATCGCGACCCGGGATCGGCAGGTCGCGCGCGATGGTCGCGCCACCGGCCAGCACGATCGAGTCGAACTGCTCGCGCAGCTGCTCGGCGGTGATATCCACGCCCACGTTCACGCCGGTCTTGAAGACGGTGCCCTCGGCCTCCATCTGCGCCAGGCGGCGGTCGATGAAGCGCTTCTCCATCTTGAATTCCGGAATGCCGTAGCGCAGCAGGCCGCCGATGCGGTCGTCGCGCTCGAACACGGTCACGGTGTGGCCCGCGCGGGTCAGCTGCTGCGCGGCGGCCAGGCCGGCCGGGCCGGAGCCGACCACGGCGATCTTCTTGCCGGTCAGACGGGTCGGGTACACCGGGGTGACCCAGCCCTCGTCGAAACCGTTCTCGATGATCTCGACCTCGACCTGCTTGATGGTGACCGGATCCTGGTTGATGCCGAGCACGCAGGACGACTCGCACGGAGCCGGGCACAGGCGGCCGGTGAACTCCGGGAAGTTGTTGGTGGCGTGCAGCCGCTCGAACGACTCCTTCCACGCGCCCTTGTAGACCAGGTCGTTCCACTCGGGAATCAGGTTCCCCAGCGGGCAGCCGTTGTGGCAGAAGGGAATACCGCAGTCCATGCAGCGGCTGGCCTGGCGCTGGAGGGTCTCGTGGGAGAAGTTCTCCTCGTAGACCTCTTTCCAGTCCATGAGGCGCAGCGGCACCGGACGGCGAGTCGGCAGTTCCCGTTTGGTGTGCTTCAGGAAGCCCTGTGCGTCACCCATTTACGACTCCTGACAAAAGCTAACGCGCCATCCGGCGCACCGAACAAGGCTGGTGCGTCGCACCGCAGTAACGTCAGCCACGAGCGGCCTCGAGTGATCGCAGCGCTTCGCCGCCGCACCCGCGGTTTTGAAGTGATCAGCCACGAGCGGCCTCCATGATGGCTTCATCGACATCCCGCCCCGACGCCTCGGCCTCGGAGATGGCGAGCAGGACCTTCTTGTACTCGCGCGGCATGACCTTCACGAAGTTGTTCACCTGCTGCGACCAGTCGCTCAGAATGCGTTCGGCCACGGCCGAACCCGTCTCGTCGCGGTGGCGGGCCACGATGTCGTGCAGCCAGGTGAAGTCCTCACCCGAGAGCGGCTCGATGGCATCGGCCTGCTCGGGGTTGACATTGCCCGCGAAGGTGCCGTTCGGGTTGTAGACGTAGGCGACACCGCCCGACATACCAGCGCCGAAGTTGCGGCCGGTCTCGCCGAGGATGACCACCCGGCCGCCCGTCATGTACTCGCAGGCGTGGTCGCCCACGCCCTCGACCACCGCGGTGGCGCCCGAGTTGCGGACGCCGAAGCGCTCGCCGACCACACCGCGGATGAACGCCTGGCCGTTGGTGGCGCCGAACAGGATCACGTTGCCCGCGATGATGTTCTGCTCCGCCACGAACTCGGCGGGCGCGTCGGCCGACGGCCGGACGACGATGCGTCCACCCGAGAGGCCCTTGCCCACATAGTCGTTGGCGTCACCGAGCACGCGCAGTGTGATACCGGCGGGGACGAACGCACCGAAGGAGTTGCCGGCGGAGCCGGTGAACGTGATGTCGATGGTGTCGTCGGGCAGGCCCGCGCCGCCGTACAGCTTGGTCACCTCGTGGCCGAGCATGGTGCCGACGGTCCGGTTCACGTTCGTGATCTTGGTTTCGAACTTGACCGGCTTGCCGCGCTCCAACGCGTCGCGCGCCTGGGTGATGAGCTGGTTGTCCAGCGCCTTGTCCAGACCGTGGTCCTGGTCCTTGGTCCGGCGGCGGTCCTGGTACATGAACGCCGTCTCGACGTCGTCCAGAATCGGCGACAGGTCCAGCTTGCTGGCCTTCCAGTGCGACTTGGCCGCGGTGGTGTCGAGCAGGTCGACCCGGCCGACGGCCTCGTCCAGGGTGCGCAGACCCAGCGACGCCAGCAGCTCGCGCACCTCTTCGGCGATGTACATGAAGAAGTTCTCGACGAACTCCGGCTTGCCGGTGAAGCGCTCGCGCAGGATCGGGTTCTGGGTGGCGACGCCGACCGGACAGGTGTCGAGGTGACACACGCGCATCATGATGCAGCCCGAGACCACCAGCGGAGCGGTCGCGAAACCGTACTCCTCGGCGCCCAGCAGCGCGGCGATCATGACATCGCGACCGGTCTTCATCTGACCGTCGACCTGCACCACGATGCGGTCGCGCAGACCGTTGAGCAGCAGCGTCTGCTGGGTCTCGGCCAGGCCGAGCTCCCAGGGACCGCCCGCGTGCTTGAGCGAGGTCAGCGGCGAGGCGCCGGTGCCACCGTCGTGGCCGGAGATCAGCACCACGTCGGCGTGCGCCTTGGACACACCCGCGGCAACGGTGCCGACGCCCGGCTCCGCGACAAGTTTCACGTGAATCCGCGCCTGCGGATTCGCGTTCTTCAGGTCGTGGATCAGCTGGGCCAGATCCTCGATCGAGTAGATGTCGTGGTGCGGCGGCGGCGAGATGAGGCCGACGCCCGGGGTGGAGTGCCGGACCTCGGCGACCCACGGGTACACCTTGTGCGCGGGCAGCTGGCCGCCCTCACCGGGCTTGGCTCCCTGCGCCATCTTGATCTGGATGTCGGTGCAGTTGGTCAGGTAGTGCGCGGTCACGCCGAAGCGGCCCGAGGCCACCTGCTTGATGGCCGAACGCCGCCAGTCGCCGTTCTCCTCAGGCTCGAAACGCGCCGGATGCTCGCCGCCCTCACCGGAGTTGGAGCGGCCGCCGAGCCGGTTCATCGCGATGGCGAGGGTCTCGTGCGCCTCGGCGGAGATGGAGCCGTAGCTCATCGCGCCGGTCGAGAACCGCTTCACGATCTCGCTGGCGGGCTCGACCTCGTCGATCGGAATCGGGTTGCGGCCCTTGGACTTGAACTTGAACAGGCCGCGCAGCGAGGCCAGACGCTCGGTCTGGTCGTCCACCATCTTGGTGTACTCCTTGAAGATGGAGTACTGCCCCGAGCGGGTGGCGTGCTGCAGCTTGAACACCGTGTCCGGGTTGAACAGGTGGTATTCGCCCTCGCGCCGCCACTGGTACTCACCGCCGACCTCGAGCTCGCGGTGCGCGCGCTCGTTGCGGTTCTCCAGGAACGCCAGCCGGTGCCGGGCCGCGACCTCGTCGGCGATGTCGTCGAGGCCGATGCCGTCCAGCGGCGAGTTCAGGCCGACGAAGTACTCGTCGCACAGCGCCTGCGACAGGCCGACCACCTGGAACAGCTGCGCGCCACGGTAGGAGGCCACGGTGGAGATGCCCATCTTGGACATCACCTTCAGCACGCCCTTGCCCGCGGCCTTGTTGTAGTTGGCGACGGCCTTCCTGAAGTCGGACTCCACCGACCCGGTGCCCAGCGACAGCGCGCCGCGCTCCAGCATGTCCTCGATGGACTCGAAGGCCATGTACGGGTTGATGGCCGCCGCGCCGAAGCCGATCAGCATGGCCATGTGGTGCACCTCGCGGGCGTCACCGGCCTCCACGACCAGGCCGACCTTGGTGCGGGTGCGCTCGCGCACCAGGTGGTGGTGCACGGCGGCGGTCAGCAGCAGCGACGGGATCGGGGCGAGCTTCTCATTGGACTCGCGGTCGGACAGCACGATGATGCGCGCGCCGCCGTCGATGGCCGTCGAGACCTGGCGCTGCACGGCCTCGATGGCCTTGCGCAGCCCCTTGCCGCCCTTCTTGACCGGGTACAGGCCGTGCACGACCACCGACCGCAGCCCCGGTCGGGAGCCGTCGTCGTTGATGTGGACCAGCTTGGCCAGCTCGTCGTTGTCCAGGATCGGCTGGGTCAGGGTGATCTGACGGCAGGACTCCGGACCCGGGTGCAGCAGATCGGACTCGGGCCCGATCAGGGTGCGCAGCGAGGTCACGACCTCCTCGCGGATCGCGTCCAGCGGCGGGTTGGTGACCTGCGCGAACAGCTGCGCGAAGTAGTCGAACAGCAGCCGCGACCGGTTGGACAGCACCGCGATGGGGGTGTCGGTGCCCATGGAGCCGAGCGCCTCCATGCCCTTCTCCGCCATGGGAGCGAGCAGCAGGTTCAGCTCTTCGTTGGTGTATCCGAAGATCTGCTGGCGAATGAGCACGCGGTCGTGCGACATGTGCACGTGCGGGCGGTCGGGCAGATCGCTCAGCTTGGTCGGGCCCTCGTCCAGCCATTCCTGGTACGGGTGCTCGCCGGCCAGCTCTTCCTTGATCTCCTCGTCGCCGATGATGCGGCCCTGCGAGGTGTCGACCAGGAACATGCGGCCGGGCTGCAGGCGCGCCTTCTTGACCACCTTGGCGGGGTCGATGTCGAGCACGCCGACCTCGGAGGCCATCACGACCAGACCGTCGTCGGTGACCCAGATGCGCGAGGGGCGCAGACCGTTGCGGTCCAGCACCGCGCCGATGACGGTGCCGTCGGAGAAGCACACCGACGCCGGGCCGTCCCACGGCTCCATGAGGAACGAGTGGTAGCGGTAGAACGCGCGCTGCGCGGGGCTCATGTTCTCGTGGCGCTCCCACGCCTCCGGGATCATCATGAGCACGGCGTGCGGCAGCTTGCGGCCGCCCAGGTGCAGCAGTTCCAGCACCTCGTCGAAGCGCGCGGTGTCCGACGCGCCCGGGGTGCAGACGGGGAAGATCTTCTCCAGGCGGTTGTTGCCCTCGGCGTCGGTACCGAAGACATCGGAGTTCAGCAGCGCCTCACGGGCGCGCATCCAGTTCTCGTTGCCGGTGACGGTGTTGATCTCACCGTTGTGCGCGACCCGGCGGAAGGGGTGCGCCAGCGGCCACGAGGGGAAGGTGTTGGTGGAGAAGCGGGAGTGCACGATGCCGAGCGCGGATTCGACGCGGTCGTCCTGAAGGTCCAGGTAGAACGCGCGCAGCTGCGGCGTGGTGAACATGCCCTTGTAGACGAAGGTCTGACCGGACAGGCTCGGGAAGTAGACCGATTCCTTGCCGACCGCGCCCGCACCGGCGCCCGCCTTGCCGAGCTCGTGCTCGATGCGCTTGCGGACCACGTAGGCGCGCCGCTCCAGGTCCATGCCGGAGAGCTGCTCGGTGCCAGCCGTGGAGCTTGCGGAACGGCCATCGGCATCAGCCTGGGGCGAGGCGATGAAGATCTGCCGGAAGGTCGGCATGGCGTCGCGGGCCAGCGCGCCCAGCGACGATTCGTCGATCGGCACCTCGCGCCAGCCGAGGACCTCGAGGCCCTCCTCGCGGACGATCTTCTCGACCCGGTAGGCGGCGCGCGCGGCTTCGCGGCGGGCCTGCGGGAGGAAGGCGATGCCGGTGGCGTACGAGCCCTCGGCGGGCAGCTCGAAGTCGACGATCGCCCGGAAGAAGCGATCCGGGAGCTGGATCAGGATGCCCGCGCCGTCGCCGGAGTTCGGCTCCGCGCCGGCTGCGCCTCGGTGCTCCAGGTTCAGCAGTGCCGTGATTGCCTTGTCGACAATGTCGCGGCTGCGACGGCCGTGCATGTCGACGACGAATGCGACACCACAGGCGTCGTGTTCGTTCGCCGGATCATAGAGCCCGCGGGGTCCGTGCCCGTAACCGGCACCGCCGGTGGGGGACCTGTGGCCAGGAAGTTGCGTCATGCCTCTGCCTTCACAAAAACAGGCCTTCGAAGAATGCGGCCTTCGTCGAACGCCTTCGTCAGACTGCGCCCGGACGTTGCGTCCACGGTCGGCTTCCTGACCAGCGGCGCTGATGGTCATTCCGTGCAGTCAACTCTCTAGTTGTCCACCCGCTTCGAATTCCTAGTCGGGTGCTCGGCGGTAACCCAACGCTTACGTGTTGGCTACCTGCCGCGCCGTTTTCGCCCTTTAGTCTGGGCACCGATCTGGTCCCGGCTGTTGGGGCGATATGCCGAACTTGTCGTGTTCGACGTAAGAGCAAACGATAAGTCAGGACTCGAGCCCAACCAACTTAGGTTGCACTAATAACAGCGTCTAGCTGGGCTTCTCCATCGATCCTCCACTACCTGCGCGTTCTCTAGTGTAAAGCAGCCGAGCGGCATCGTTTCAGTCGAGTTCGCCACTGTTGTCCAGGTGACCGGCCCGAGCGGAGGATCGCCCCGCTCACATGCCGGTATGCCCTCTCACCTGCATCGAAACAGATTTCCCCGCAATCACTTCGGATAAACCGGACGTAAGGTGGCTAACTCTCCGGACACCTCACCGGCCCGGCGAGAGCGCCTGGGAGACAGGTAACAGCAATGTTCCGACCGTACGGAATCGTTTGCCGTTCACCCAGCTCAGCACACGACTGGCTAACACCGAATATGCGGTAGCTCACATTTGCCGGGCGATTCGGCGTGACCAAGCGCACGAATCGCGCCGGAAACTCGCCGATGTGAGCCTGAACACATCCCCGTCGGCCCACTCGATGGAACCAGGCTCGGCCTGTCACGCTGAGATAACGAATAAGCGATGGTTTCGCACGGCCGAAACACCCTGGGACTTAGAGGATGTGAGATCCCATGACCACCCCACACGTCCCTGAGCCGCACGTTCCCGCCGATCCGAGCGGCAACGCACCGTCCTCCCAGCCCTCCCCCGGGCCGTTCGATCCCGCGGCCGGAATCCGCACGCTGCTGACCTGGCTGGGCGGCGGCGACAGCCGCCTGACCGACCGGCACGAGCTGTCCGGTTACGCGCTCACCGGCGCGGTGGTTGCGCTGTTCGCGGGTGTCGCCGGAGCGGTCACCGCGCTCGCCGCCGGGGCAGCGGGCTGGCCGATCGTCGGCATCGTTCTCATCGCACTGGTCGCGACCCTGTTGGCGGGAGCCGTCGGGCGGGTGCTGGCGACGGCTCCCGCACCCACACGCGGTGAAACACGCCGCCGCCGCGCCGAATTCGCCGGGCGTGTCGCCGTGGCGGTGCTGGCGGGCGTGGTGGTGGCCGAGTTGGCGAGCACCGTGCTCTTCGGCGGCACCGTGGACCGGCTGCTGGACGACCGGGCGCGGACCGAGACCGAATCCGTCGCGACCGTGGTCACCGCCCGTGACGAACTCGATCGCGCCCGCGCCGACCGTGCCGCACTCGACCAGCGGATCGCCCAGGCCAAAACCGATATCGACGCCGCGCTGGTGATCGCGCGCTGCGAATACAACCCCGGCCCGGAGTGCCCGAGCAACCGCATCACCGGCGTGCCCGGCCGCGGCCCCGAGGAGCGCACCGCCAACGAGATGCTCGACGACGCGCGCGCCCGGCTCACCGCGGCCGAGGAGCGGACGGCCGGGCTCGACGCCCGAGTCGCCGACGAGGAGCAGGCCCTCGCGGCGGCTCGCGACGCCGCCTACACCGAGGGCGACCGCGGGCTCGGCGCGCGCTGGGTGGCCATGAACGACCACACCGCCGCGCACGGCGGCGCGCTGACGCTGCGCATCGCCACCATGGTGTTCATGGTGCTGCTCGCCCTGCTGCCGCTGCTGCTGCGCTGGTGGCGCGGGGAGACCTCGTTCGACCGGCGGGTCGCCTTCCGCACCGACACCGACCGCGCAGCGCAGCGGGCCGAGACCGCCATCGCGGTGGAGCGCGCGCAGACCCGGGTCGAGCTCGAGAAGCTGCACGCCGAACAGGCCATCACCGCCGCCCGGCTCACCGCGCACGCCGACACCGCCATCAACCGGGAACAGCAGCGCAAACGCATCATCGCCGCCATCGGCGGGCTGGAGATCGGCATCACCGAATCCGGCCGCCGCGCGGTGAGCGAATTCGACCGCGCCGCGCTGGACGACGCGCGGGTGCCAGAACTACCGGCCGCAGCGGCCGGAGACCGAAAGGACAGCTCCGTGCCTCAGGAGGGGATCGTGACACCGTCGAACCTGCCCGCCCAGATCGCACCGGGCACGGTGGCCCCGGCGGCCGCGGGCGGCGCGCTCGCCCCCGCCGGTGCCGCACCGCACCCGGATCACGCGAAACCCGGTGGCGGCCTGGAGCTTCCGATCATCGGCACGGTGCCCTTCACCGATACCGCCGCGCGCTGGATCCGCCCGCTGGTGCCCTCGTTCGTCGCCAGCGCCATCGACACCGCGACCCATCCGCTGCGCACCGTCCGCCAGGCGTTCGAGGAGGCCGAGGAGATCACCTTCACCCTGCGCCGCACCCGCAAGGTGACCGTCGACTCCGAGGATTCGGCCCAGCCGCAGCAGCCCGGCTACCAACTCCAGCAGCCTGGCTACCAGCTGCCCCCGGGAGCCCAGCAGCAGTACGCCCACCACGTCGCCTCGACCGTGGTCGACCAGCCGTACGCCCAGCACCCGGGCTACGCCCCCGGCTACACCGCCCTGCCGGGCGGGCAGGCCGCCCACGGCTACGGCCTCCCGCCCGCGCCCCAGCAGACCGAGCTGAGCGCTCGGCAGCACCCGGCCCTCGAATACCGCGGGCCGCGCGAACTGCCGCCCGGCAAGAACGAGTAGATCGCAGCGTCGGTCGGCCGCATGCCTGGTGGATCAGGCTCGCTCGCAGGCGATTCCGTCGTTGTCGCGGTCGAGATGCGGGGCGTATCCCGGGTCGCCCCGGTGCAGTGGGGCCTGGCCCGCGCGGCGGACCTCGTCGCAGTTCCGGTAGTAGGTCGACGGGGCCTGCGGCTCCGGAGCGGGCTGCTCCGGCTGGGCCTGCGGAGCGGGGGCGGGGGCCTGCGGAGCCGGACAGAACTGGGACGACCCGGCATTGCAGAGCAGATCGGTGATCGGGTCGGCCGACGCGATCGGTGCGCCGAGGGTGAGTGCTGCGGTGGTGAGCAGTCCGGCCGCAACCGCGCCCGTGCGTCCGCGCCACCGGGTAATCGAGATGTTCACGCTGATATTCCTGACTGATACGCGCAGGTGAGACCGTGTCCACTGCGTCCAAAACGTGCCGGGGAGCGTGGAGTGCCCACGCCCTCGGGCAGCGCGCCCCCGACCAAAGCGAACCGCGAGAAAACGCTAGCCCGGCGGAAGCCGGCGGTTCTGACACAACCGCCGACATTCCGTGCCAAAGTTCAGTCCCGGAAGACCCTGTCCCGGCGGTCCGAGACCCCGGCCGCCCGGTGGACGATGACCGCCGCGAGGAGCAGGATCGCCGTGGTGGCGGTGGCGGCGAGGTGCATGCCCGTGACGAAGGCCGCGTGGGCCGAGTCGACCAGGGTGGCGGCCGCCGGAGCGGGTAGGTGGCGGGCGGTTTCGACAGCGCCGCCGAGGGATTCGCGGGCCGCCTCCACCTGGGCGGGCGGGACCGTGGTCAGGTCCAAGCCGTGGCGGAAGGCCGACATCACCACGCTGCCGAGGATGGCGACGCCCAGCGCGATGCCGCCCTCCAGGGCTGTCTCGGAGATCGCGGCCGCATTGCCCGACCGCTCGGCGGGTGCCGAGCTGACGATCATGTCGGCCGAAACCGTCAGCGCCACACCGGCTCCCAGCCCGATCAGCAGGAAGCCGAGCACGAACGGCAGCACCGAGGCCGACGGATCGGCGCGCAGCAGCCAGAACAGCAGCGCGCCCGCGGCCGCCACCAGCAGCGCGGCGACCAGCACCGACACCGGACGCCAGCGGCGCACCAGCCAGGCCGCGCCGAGCGAACCGGCCATACTGCCGATGGTGCCCGGAATCAGCAGCAGTCCCGCGCGCAGCGGAGCCAGGCCCAGCACCAGTTGCAGATACTGCGATCCGAAGAACAGCACACCGGCCAGCGCGAATACCGACAGCAGATTGGTCAGCACCGCCGCGCGGAAGGGCGGCAGCGCGAACAGCTCCAGGTCGATGAGCGGCGCGGTGAGGCGGCGCTGACGGCGCAGGAACGCCGCACCTGCCAGCACGCCGACCACCGCCGCGACCAGCGCGACCGAACTCACCCCGTGCGCGGCGATCTGCTTGACCGCGAACACGATCGGGATCAGCGCCAGCATGGACAGTCCGGCGCTGACCAGGTCGAAGCGACCCGGATTCGGGTCCCGCGACTCCGGCACCAGCATCGGGGCCAGTGCCACGAGCAGCGCCATGACCGGCAGGTTCACCAGGAATACCGAACCCCACCAGTAGTGCTCGAGCAGCCAGCCGCCCAGCAGCGGGCCGACAGCCGCGCCGCTGCCCGCCATCGCGCCCCAAACCGCGATAGCGACCGTGCGCTGCCGCGGGTCGGCGAACATGCCGCGGATCAGCCCGAGGGTGGCGGGCATGAGGGTCGCGCCCGCGACGCCCTGCAGCACGCGGGCGGCGATGAGCATCTCGGGGCTGATCGACCAGGCGGCCAGCGCCGAGGCCAGCGCGAATCCGGCCGCGCCGATGAGCAGCAGCTTCCGGCGGCCGATGCGGTCGCCGAGGGTGCCCATGGTGATCAGCAGTCCGGCCAGCACGAACGAGTAGACGTCGATGATCCACAGCAGCTGCGGGGTGGTCGGCGCGAGGTCGCCGCTGATGGCTGGGATCGCGAGGTCGAGCACGGTGGCGTCGACCGAGACCAGCAGCAGGGCGAGGGCGAGCACGCTCAGACCGGCCCAGGTGCGGGCGGTCGCCCGTGGGGGTCGACCGGCCGGGAAAGGGGTGTCGACGGTGCGGCGGTCGGCCGCGATGTCGGGGAACGCCGCGGTTCCGGGTGCGGACCGGGTGTTGCGGTGGGTGGCCATATCCTTCGCTGCTTTCCGAGTTTGAACCGTCCAGACGGTACAGTAACAGACCAACCGTCCGGACGGTACAGTGATGGCCGTGACATCGACGCGCGACCGCATCCTCGACGCCCTCGAAACCCTGCTGCTCGACAAGGGCATGTCCCAGGTGACCCTGGAGAACGTGGCCGCCGCGGCCGGCGTCTCCAAGGGCGGCCTGCTCTACCACTTCAAATCCAAGGACGCCCTGCTGGCCGGACTGGTCCGCCGCCTCGGCGACCGCGCCCACCAGCAGCTCGAGTCCGCGGTGGCGCAGGGCCGCTCGGTGGCCGAGTGGTATCTGCAGAGCCCGCATCCGGACAACGAGTCCGACGCCCTCGAACTGGCCCTGTACCGCTCCATGCTGGCGGCCATGCGCACCGTCGACGGCCCGCACGACACCGAGGTGGACGAGGTCGACCGCGCCCTCTCCGAGGTGATGACCACTTGGAAGACCGGTCTGGACAACGAGATCGACGATCCGGTGCGCGCCGAGATCGTCAGCCTGGTCGGTGACGGCGTCTACCTGCGCGCCCTGCTCGGCCTGCCACCGACCGACCCGGAGTTGTACCGCCGGGTCGTCGCCCGGCTGCTCGACGCGTAGGTGTGTGTCGCGCGGCCCCGCGCGCGCCTGGAACGGCGGACCGAGCACGGAAGTCAGCGACACCGCCGCACCGCACACGCTTCATGGAGAGGCGACCGCGCATGCTGGCAGAGCATCACATCACACCGGCATGCGTCGTTCGCACCGAAGGTGCCACCGGACCGGAGGCGGCAGTGTCCGCCGGGTTCGGCCGTGGCCGAAGGCACGACGACGATTGCCGCCGCCGCGTCGACGACGGCTGAGTTCCTACCGAGAATCGCCCGCCACCCGCCGAAAGCGTCGAGTCGCGACCGAAAGCCGCCGGACCGATAGACTCGGCCCGTGTTGCCAGCCGCCGACCACGCCGGTCCGACGACCGGATCGGCGACGGAACCCCAGCCCGAACCCGCACCGGTGCCGATCCGCCCGCTGCGGTTCCGGGAGCTGATGGACCTGCCGTTCGCGCTGGTGCAGAGCCGGATCAAGCTGTTGGCCGCCCTGTCCGGGGCCGGGGCGGTGGTGAGCGCGGCGGTCGCGGTCGGCTGCACCTTCGTGGTGATCGCGCTGGCCGGTGACTCCGACGCCGCCGTCGCCGTCGGCGCGGTGCTCATCAGCCTGCTGTGCGTCTGGTTCCTGCGGCTCTACGTGCGCGGGGTGACCACCGTCGTCGCGATCGCCGTGGTGCGGCGGCAGCCGGTGGGCTGGCGGGGCGCGCTGGGTCGGCTCCCGTCGCACCTGCCCGCGCTGGCGCTGTTCCAGCTCAAGTACACGCTGATCGGGATCGGCGTGCTGGCACTGGGCATACCGCTGGTCATCACGCTGCCGTTCGCGGTGATCTGGCTGGGTTGGCTGCGAGCGCGGCAGTACACCACCGCGCCGGTGATCATCGGGGAGTCCGCCACCGCCACGCTCGCCGCGCAACGCGCGAAAACCCTGGCGCAGGGCACGGAATGGCAGCTGGTCGGCGTATGGATGGCGCTGCGCACCCTGCTCCCGGTGCTGCTGCTGCCGATGCTGCTGGCCTTGGACCTCGTCGCCGAATTCACCGGCACCCACCGACCCGCGGTCATCGCCCTGCTCATCAGCGTGGTCATGCTCTGGACGGCCTTCGCCGACACCATCGAATCCGCCACGCAGACAGTCGTATACGTGGACCGCCGCTGCCGCCGCGAGGGTTGGGACATCCGCATCCCCCGGCACGCGGTTCCCACCGGAAACGGAGCACCGTCATGACCGGCTCGGGGGGAGAGCGCGACAACGAGGGCAGGCCGGGGCCACCCGCGAGTCCGCACGGTGAGACGAACGCGGAGTTTCCCGCCGACGACGGCGGGATTCAGCCGACCAGCCGCAACACGGGAGCGCGACCACCCGGTGGCGACGCGGGCACGCCGCGATCCGGAAGCCCGGTGAGCACAACGCCACCCGGCTACGAGGCGGCCCCATCGCCACACGGTGACAACACCGGCACACCATTGCCCGGTGGTGCTCGCACCGAACCACCGCCGGGCACCGGCACGGAGGCACCAGCCCGGACTGGTGACACAAGCGGGCGGTATCCGGCCGTGATGCCCAGCGCCCCACCCATTCCGGCGTTGAGCGCGGCGGACGTGCATCTGGCCGCCGCCGAAGCCGCCGCGCGGCAGCGGGATTTCGCCACCGCGCAGCGGGAGCGGTTCCGGGCGGTGACGCGCGGGTTGGAGCAGCACGGGGTGCTCGAGGTCAGCCGCGCCCGCACCGCCGACGAGACCGCGCACGCCGCCACCACCGCGCTCGGCGAGCGGGGCGATCTCGCCGATCCCACCGAACTTCCCTCGGCCGCGCGCAGTTTCGACGAGATCGTGTACGGCGGCCGACCCGCCACCGAATTCGAGTACCGCCGCCTGGAGCAGGCCGACCGCTACTCCACCGCGCCGCCGCCCGGCACGGAACCGGCCGAGGTCAGCGAGCGCCGCCGCAAGCCGCGTAAGAAGGCCGCGCGCTCCCGGCAGCGCAGGGACACCCCGGAACTGTTGCGCGACTGGCGGTTCTGGGCGGTGATCCTCGGTGTGCTCGCGGTGGCGCTGCTGGTCTTCTCGCTGGTGAACGCCCTCAGCGCGCCCTCGGTACCCCGGCCGACCGCCCCGGACGGACCGCCGCCGGAGTCCCCCGAGATCGACGGCCCGGAGTTCGGTGAGGGTTCGGACTCCCTGTTCGAACGGCTCCCCGGCTGGGTCGCCTTCGGCGGCCTGCAATGGGCCATCGCCTGGGTGATCGTGCTGTGGTGGCGGGCCCGCCGCCGCGGCAGCGTGGTACCGGACCCGTTGCCGGTGCAGGTGCCCGCCCACGAACTGCTGGCCGGACAGGCCGGGCTGTACCGTCGCTCCCGCGACTTCGAGCATGTGGCCGCCCGGCTGCGCTCGGCGTCGCTGCGGCGGCTGCGGCCCGTGCTCGGCCTCACCGCCGACAGCCCGCCCGCGCGGGTGCTGGCTGCGGTGAGCACCCGCAGCGGGGCCGAACCGGCGCTCGTCACCGCCGCCCTGTACGACCCGGTCCCCGACCGGGGCACCCTCGAACTCGTCGCCGCCCAACTCGAATGGATCGAAGCGGAGGTCCTGTGACCACAGTGGACACCACCCAGACCCCCACCGCCGAGGACGCGCAGCAGGCCCTGCTGGCCCTGCGCGCCGAGATCGGCAAAGCCGTCGTCGGCAACGACAATGCCGTCATGTACCTGGTGCTGGCACTGCTGTGCCGGGGCCACGTACTGCTCGAAGGTGTTCCGGGCGTGGCGAAGACACTGCTGGTGCGCTCGCTCGCCACCGCCCTCGAGCTGGAGCACACGCGCGTCCAGTTCACCCCGGACCTGATGCCCGGCGATGTCACCGGCTCGCAGATCTACGATCCGCATTCGGCCGAGTTCACCTTCCGGCGCGGTCCGGTGTTCACCAATCTGCTGCTCGCCGACGAAATCAACCGCACCCCACCGAAAACGCAGTCCGCACTGTTGGAATCCATGGAGGAGCGCCAGGTTTCGGTGGACGGGGTGCCGCAGCCGCTGCCGGAACCGTTCGTGGTGATCGCCACCCAGAACCCCATCGAGCAGGAGGGCACCTATCCGCTGCCGGAGGCGCAGCTGGACCGGTTCCTGTTCAAGGTCGATGTGCAGCTGCCCGGCCGCGACGACGAATTCCGGATTCTGCAACGGCATGCCGCCGGATTCGATCCGCGCGACCTGGCGGGCGCGGGGCTGCGGCCGGTGGCCGGTCCGGCCCATATCGAGGCCGCGCGCCGGGCGATCGCACAGGTCACCCTGAGCCCGGAGGTGCTGGCCTACATCGTGGACCTGTGCCGGGCCACCCGCACCTCCCCCGCCGTCGCCCACGGTGCGTCCACGCGCGGCGCGACCGCGCTGATGGCGGCGGCGCGCGCCTTCGCCTGGCTCAACGGCCGCGGCTATGTGACCCCCGACGACGTGAAAGCCATTGCGCTGCCGGTGCTCCGGCACCGGTTGCAGTTGCGGCCCGAACACGAGGTGGCGGGTGTGACGGCCGAGGGCGTGCTGACCTCGCTGCTCATGTCCGTTCCCGTTCCGGTGTAACCGATGGTCGTGACCGGCCGGTTGGCCCTCGCCGCGGCGGCCGCGGCGCTGTTCGTCACCCTGGTGCTGCCGTCCTGGCTCGGGGTGCTGGCGGCGACGGCGGCGCTGGCGGCGCTGGTGATCGCCGACCTGGCGCTGCTCGGCTCCGCCGACGACCTCGAGCTGACCCGGGAGCCGGTCACCACGGTGCGCACCGGACGCGCCGCCGAGGTGGAATTGGTTGTGCTGAACAAAGGTTCGCGCACGCTGCGCGGCATCGTGTGGGACGACTGGCCCGACAGCGCGCACGCCGAACATCGCACGCACGAACTGCGTCTGCCCGCCAATACGCGGGTGCGGTTCCACACCGAACTCACCCCGGACTATCGCGGCGACCGCATCGCCGGGCCGGTGACGATCCGGCTGCTCGGCCCGCTCGGCATGGCGGGACGGCAGACGCGCAGGGCGGTGCCCGCCCGGCTGCGCGCGCTGCCGCCCTTCCGCTCGGAACGGCTGTTGGGCGCGAAGATTCGGCGCTTGCAGCAGATGGAGGGGCGCAATACCGCCACCATCCGCGGCCAGGGCACCGAGTTCGACTCGTTCCGGGAGTACGTGGTCGGCGACGATGTGCGCACCATCGACTGGCGCGCCACCGCCCGCGCCGACGATGTGCTGGTGCGCACCTGGCGGCCGGAACGCAACCGGCACGTGGTGATGCTGCTGGACACCGGGCGGATCAGCGCGGGCCGCGTCGGCGACGGCACCCGGCTGGACGCCATGGTGGAGGCGGCGCTGCTGCTGGCCGGGCTGGCCGCCGCGGGCGGCGATTCGGTGGATCTGCTGGCGTTCGACCGGGAGCTGCGCACCGAGGTGCGCGGGGTCGGCGGAAAACGGTTGCAGTTCAAGCTCATGCACGCCCTGGCCGCGGTCGCGCCGCGCCTGGTGGACACCGACTACCAGGCCCTGCTGAACGCCACCCTGCAACGCGCCCGCCGCCGCAGCCTGGTGGTGTGGTTCACCCACCTGGACGCCGCGGTGGTGCAGGAGCGGCTGCTGCCGGTGCTGCCGGTGCTCACCCGCCGCCACCGGGTGCTGATCGTGGCGGTCACCGATCCGGAGGTCGCTGCCGCCGCCACCCGCCGCGCCACCGTCGACGACCTGTACACGGCCGCCGCCGCGGAGAGCCTGGTCATCGAGCACACCCTGACCCGGGAGAACTTGCAGCGCATGGGCGTCCGCGTGATCGCCGCACCGCCGGAGCAACTGCCGGAGGCACTGGCTAACGAGTACCTGGAGCTCAAGCAGACGGGTGCGCTCTGAGCTCCGCCTGGTCGCGGTCGATGAGCGAGCGCCCGCCCGCCGTCGATGCGCGTCGCGGCTGTTCGCTGGGCGTGGGTCACGATCGGTCGCGCTCACTGGGTTTCCGGCGGCAGCAGTACGGCCGGGCGGCGGAGACAGAGCCCGACGCTGCTGTTCGGCCAGGATCTACATGAGCGGATAGCCCACCGGCACGGGCACGGCCGACTCCGCGCAGACCGCGAGTACAGCGCCGCGCCGAGCTGATTCCAACAGATCGGACGTACGGAATCGACGGCCAGGCGCGGCACACCGTCGGAACCTAGACGCGGGCCACCGTCGGCCGCGCCCACTGGGTTTCCACCGGCATCGGCGCGGCCGGTGCAGTAGGCGGCGGCAGGGTCCGGCGCTGCCGTTCGGCCAGGACAGCGCCCAGGATGTGCATGGGCGGATGGCCGACCGGCACGGGCATGGCCAATTCCGCGCAGACCGCGTGCAGCAGCGCCGCACCGAGTTGCTGTTGTGCGGGCGGGGTGAGACCGGGATAGCGCAGCAGGTACTGGCGCACCGCACGGGCCAGCTCATCGGACAGACCGGACACATCGAGCTGGCGCGACCAGGCCAGCAGCCAGGGCGGCGGCACCGCGAGCCCGACATAGGGGACCCGGGTCTGCCCGTGCACGACCACCGTGCCCGCCAGGATGTCGCCGACCCGCCGCGCCTGCGGGGAGCACAGCGACACCAGAATCGCGATCAGCCCCGTGCCGAGAATCCAGAAGTCCACGATGCCGCCCAGCCCCCGGGTGAGCGCGTGCCGGAAGTCGACGGGCCCGCCGTCGGCGCGCACCACCCGCAGCCCCAGCGCCAGCTTGCCGACGGTGCGCCCGCGCGTGAGCGTCTCGCACGCCACCGGATACCCGATGAGCACCCCCACGACGATCGTGATGAGCGCCGCGTCCTCCCACGCCGAATCCGCGTTCAGCCCGGCCAGCACCATCTCCGCCACGAAGATCAGCAGCAGCCCGCCCACCAACTGCACCACCAGGTCGATGACGAACGCTGCCGCCCGCGCGGGCAGCCGCGCGACCGGCAGTTCGACGGCGACGGCCTCGCCGGTGGTGAACAACATGAGCCCGCCTCCTTCTCGCCCCTACATCGTCGCCGTGCGGCCGATCCCCGTCACCCTCCGTCTGCCGACGATGGGATGTCGAACCGCTCTCGGGCGTGCCCGGTGGATCACCCCGACCTTACGAGATCAGGGGTCACCGTTCCAGGTGGCATGGTCGGTAGTCGAATTCCGCCCTGTCCTGGCGGTACGCAGATGTTCGCGGCTCAGGCACGTGCTTGGGAACTGTGCGGCTATCCTCCGCCGCATCGACGCCGGATGGTCGGCCACTTGGCCGATATCTCGCGGTGCAGCGCGGATGAATGTGATCGGTGCCGGGCGTGGATTCGGATGGTCCGCGGCGCTATAGGGCCGCACCCAACCAGGAGGCGAAGCCGAGCAGGCTGTCCGACTGCCGACGCTGGGCGGCGGCGATCCCGTGCACGGTCTCTCGCACCGAGGGGTGCAAACGGGTCTGCTGCGGCGCTGCCGCGCGAGCCTTGTTCAGCGCCGACAGCGCCTTGTCCGGCTTCCCGCTGAGCAACCAGGCTCGGGCATTGTCCTGCCAGTGGTGGCCGATACGGGTGGGCGGTGCGTCCGGGGCGTAGGTGAGCCGCGCGCCCTCCAGCGCCGCGCGGTTCGGGTCACCCGATTCGAGCTCGATCGCATGGGCATGTATTTCGACGTTCAACGGACCGAATGCCGTCATGTACAGGTCGGTCTCGCCCGTGTGCGCCGCCATGTCCCGCGCGGCCTCGATGTGATCGACCGCGCCGGGGTAGTTGAGTTTCCGTGCCTCGTTGATCGCACCGGCCAGGTGGGAGCATCCGGCCATGACCAGGCCCGCCCGACTGGTGTCGGCGTGAGCGATCGCGGACTCGATCAGCTGTCCGGCCACATCGGACTCGCCATAGTGCGTGAGTAGCCGAGCACGCGCAAGCGCTGAGAGGGCGCTGTAGTACGGGTCGTCGGCCAGCGGTGCGTAGGTGTCCGCGAGATCGAGCGCGGGCAGGGCAAGCATGAGGTGCCCGGTGCGTCGAGCCGACCACTCGGCGAGGACGTACGCCGAGGTGATCAGGGTATACGCGTGCGTCCGTTCGACACCGGACAGTTCGCGCACCGCGCCGTGCAGGCGGCGGATGATGTCGGGCAACACCTCGATGGTCTGGCGCGTCCGATCACTGCGGTAAAGCTGTTGCGCCGCCTCGAGATCGGCCTCGATCCGAGGCAGCGG
Organism: Nocardia sp. CC227C; assembly: GCF_030767025.1. Lineage (GTDB taxonomy): Bacteria > Actinomycetota > Actinomycetes > Mycobacteriales > Mycobacteriaceae > Nocardia. The sequence continues at coordinate 186,871 of NZ_JASITE010000011.1, forward strand.
GCCGGGCTCGGAGGCGCGGGCGTATCGGCCTTCGGTGAGCAGAACCGACAGCGCGTTCACCGCATCCGACAGCGGCTTCCCGTCGTCATAAGGTGCTCCGGTCAGTTGCTCGGGCGTAATGCGCAGGGCGCGAGCAACCGCCGAAACAAAGCCCGGCGACGCCGGTTCCCGCCCCTGCTCAACAGCCTTGACCATGCTGAGGCTGTACGCCGCGCGCGTAGCGAGCCCCTGTTGACTCAGCCCGGCTATCTTGCGTTCCGCGGCGATCCGATGCCCCACATGTTCGCCCATGATTCGAGCGTAGACCCGCGATAGTCCCATGTCTTCCTGTCCCCGCACTGTCCCTCCGCCGCCTTGCGGGCAGCGAAGCTCAGTGGCAGCCCCGCCGCCAGGCCGGTCCCGTGCCCCGCACAGGGCCCTTGGCGGTGGGTGCTCACCACCTCGACACGGAAGGGGCCGGGCCGGTGGAACCGCCCGCACGATTCGACGATGAGGACAACTGGGCTTTCGCACCTGGCGACGGCTTCCGCTACCTCCAGCGCACCGACGGGTCATGGTCGCTGATCGGTGACGACGGATGGGAGATCGCTCCCGACGACCTCGACTCCGAAACGAGGACCGCGCTTGCCGCACTGACCTTCGCACCGATCGACGTAGACCCACTGTGGGTCGTGGACATCGAGATTCGGTGATCACTCATGCCGTCGTGGGTGTTCGTTATCTGCGTGACAGCCGCACTCATGCTGACAGCGGCCGCGTACGCGGTCGCGTGGATGTGGCCGCGTCGGACACCGGATGGGCGCAGCGTGGCCGAGATACAGCAACGGGTGCGGGAGGAGCGGAGCGAGATGGACACGGCCGTGTGGCCGGTCGGGTACCCGCATGATGCGCCCGACCGACCGATGGGGGAACTCGAGGCGCAGCGAACCATGCAGCGGCACCGGTCGTGTCGAGTCGGCGAGTGCCCGCGCAAGACCGTGGCGTGGCGAACCCTGGTCGCGGCGGGGCGGATCACCCCGGACTCGGGACGCACCTATTGATCGGGGTTCGCCGCGGTACCACAGCCGATTTCGCACCGTCGCTCATCTCCGGAGCATCGGCGTGCAGTGGAGCGACTCGGCTTCGACGAGTTCAGTAGGCTGCCGATCATGAGTCCACTCTGGCGCGGGGCAACCCGGATATTTCTGCGCAGCGGCGTGATTTTCGGCATTTTCATGGCGCTCTACCTGGGATTGTTCTCCGGCTCCGTCCAGAGTGGGGTGGTCGGCGGATTGATCGGCGGGCTGCTGTTCGGTGCGATCATCACTGGCGTGTCTCTGCTGCGGGCACGGCGCGATGGCACCGGCCATGAACTCGGAGCCGATGTGCGCCAGCAGGTTTCGATCGAGGTGAAGCGGCCCGCCGCGGAGACGTTCGCGATGGCCGAACAAGTTATGGCCGAGGTACCGGCGACCATCACACAGCGTGATCCCGCCGCTGGTGTGCTCACCGCGCGCACGAAGATGTCATGGCTGAGCTGGGGCGAGAACCTGCGGGTGGCGGTGGCGGAACGACCCGACGGCAGCATCGTGGAGGTCTCCAGTCGTCCGCGCCTTCCGATCACGACCGTCGACTACGGCCGCAATCTCCAGAATGTGCGGTCGATTGTGCGGGCGCTGACCGTACCGGCGTAGTGGCCAACCGCGGTCGGGAGAGTCAGCAGCGTCCGCCCGTTCCGGACCCAGGTCACCTTCGATCACGCTGGCTGACACGCTCATCGGCATTTGTGGATGTTCTAGACGAGGCCCGCAATCACTGGCGCGATAGGGTTCTGCCGTGTCGCACGCAATCACCGCATTGATATTGCCCGACCCCATCAGCGCGGAAGCGGCGGACCGCTGGGATCTGGTGGCAGTGCCATTGCCAGGCGATCTCACGCTGTTGCACGTTACCCACTACTACACCGCATATTGGCAAGCGCGACTTGGGATTTCGAGCTACCTCGAAATCCCTTCCGAAGCGCCGGGGCGGCCGGGGCTGTTCCCCCGCGAAGGTGTCGTGACGACCATTGCGATCGAGTTGGCGGCTCGGCCCGACTCGTCCTTCGCGGTGGTGCTCACAGACTACTTCGGCGGTACCGGCGAACAGTGGGCAGCGATGTCGATCGGTGGTAGGCCAGTGCGGTCGGTGAACTCCATCAACACAGCGTTGCGTGCGCTGGGTGTCAGAGCCACGGCAGGATCGGATGAGTTCGACACGGTCGGTCTGGCGGCGCATCGGTCGACACCTGACTACCTCGACCGATACATCGATCTGTGCGATGAACTCGGTGTGTGACTCTGTACTGTCCGATTCTTGATGTGCGGCAAGTCCACGCACGTCGTCCGTCCCTGGATCAGCACAGCTGGCCGGTCCGGACAACACGCCACGCGGCAGAATTGCGCGCGTTGGAATTGCGCACGGCATGTGGTCAGGGCCAGAAGACGCAGTCGTCTCGAATGAGAAGCGGTTGCCAGTCCAGATCCTCGTACCAGCGAAGTCGCCCGATCTCCACCGAACCAGCTGCCGCAACCCTGCCGAAATCCACACGGCGATACAGCCAGACCAGCGACCGCAGCGTCAGCTCGGCACGCCCGGGTCGCGGCAACTACTTCATCCCGGCGGCGCGGAAGAGACGATCGTAGATCTCACGGATGACCTGTTGCTTACGCGCGTTGTAATCCATGACGTTGACACCTCCGGGGATCGCCGCTCGTTTGGCGTTCTCGTAAAATGCGCGATCCTCGGGATGGGTGCGCAACCAGTCGCGGAACATGCGGTGTCTGAGCACCTCCGGACAGTTCGGGCCGAATACGTGCAGGTTCACCCGAGGGTCGGCGAGCCGCAGGCACCGATGCTCATGGAATGACGGCTCTCGAACGGTGAGGAAATAGCCGAGCCGTTCGAGCGGTGGGACGTACACGCTCTCCTCTCGAGGGTCGGCAACGGTGAGATCGATGTCGATGACGTCCTTTGCGGCAAGCCCCTCGACGGATGTGGATCCGATGTGTTCGATGTCGAGGGCCACCTCGCCGAGCGCAGCAAGGATGTCGTCGGCCAAGGCATGAAAGCGGTGCGCCCACTCCCGGTTGTAGGAGACGATCGTGACCGTCTCGGGTGAGGGCGGCCCGTTGACCCAAGGGTCTTCGGAGGGATCGGGTTCGTGGTGGCGGGTGATCTCGTCGAAGGTGGGCATCAGAGACAAACCTAGCGATGTGACGAGGGTTTCGGCACCGCCCTTTCCCCGACTTCCCAGCCCCACGACATGGCCCCCAGCGGGAGCACGTGCAACCACAAAAGCCCCTCAATTCGCCATGAGCGTGCGTTCAGACGTGCCCGGGCCGCCGAGCATGCTCGCCGATACCTACGGGGTCTCGGCCCGGGGTATCGACGTCGGGATTCGCCGATTCCCACCGTCGGGACTTCATGAGCGAAGCCACCCGGTGCCGGCCGCCGCGTCGGGCGGGGCGCGTCGGTGATGGCCGATAGCATTTCTCTCAGCCGTGCGGCAGGAGGGCAGTTGATGGATCTGGACGCGTACACCTATGTGCACAGGCATTCCTGGGAGCGGCTCGATCAGCTCGCCACCCGGCGTAAGCGGCTGTCGGGGGCGGAGACCGATGAGCTGGTGCGGCTGTATCGGCTGACCTCGCAGCAGTTGGCGTCGTTGCAGACGCAGGGGGCCGATGCGGAGTTGGTGGCGGGGCTGTCGGCGATTCTGACGCGGGCGCGGGGGCGGGTGCTGAGTGCGCGCACCGATATCGGGCGGGAGATCGGTTACTTCTTCACGCACCGGTTCCCCATGGCGGTGTACCGGGCGTGGGGCTGGTGGGTGGGCGTGGCAGCGGCGTTCCTGCTCGGGTCGACGGTGCTGGCCTGGTGGGTGGCCGAATCGTCGCATGCGCGGCGCACTCTCGGGCTGCCGGAGCACGCGCCGGAGCTGACCGGGCCGGGTGGGGCGTTCGAGTCCTACTACTCCGAACATCCGAACGACGCGTTCGCCGCCCAGGTGTGGACCAATAACGCGTGGGTGGCCGCGATCGCCCTGTTCACCGGCTTCCTCATGGTGCCCGCGGTCTACGTGTTGGTCATGAACGCCGTGAATCTGGGCATCACCGCCGGGATGATGGGGAACGCGGGACGGCTGGAGTCGTTCTTCACGTTCATCCTCCCGCACGGAATGCTGGAGCTCACCGCCATTTTCGTGGCGGGCGGCGCGGGGCTGAAGCTGGGGTGGACGCTGGTCGATCCGGGGCGGCGCAGCCGGGTGCAGGCGCTCGCGCACCAAGGCCGGGCCACCGCCGTGATCGCGGTGGGCTTGGCGGTGGTGCTGTTCGTGTCCGGTCTCATCGAGGGTTTCGTCACCCCGAGTCAGCTGCCCGATCCGCTGCGCATCGGGGTCGGACTGCTGGCGGAGCTGATCTTCCTCGGCTACGTGTTCGGCGTGGGTCGCCGGGCGGCGCTGGCAGAGGATGAGGGTGAGCACATGTCGAGCTACCCGGGGGGAATCGGACCGGATCCGGCTGCGGTGACAGGGTCTTCGACCTCGGTGGCAGCGGTCGGAAGTTGATTTCCACTGGCCGCAGCGAGTCCAGCTCAGCTGCGGCCAGCGTTGCCGACAACTCTACACAATCGTTATGCCGACGCAACCCTCGACACGGACTGCGGGCGTATAAGCCGACCAGGCGAATCGAACACTGCGGGAGGGTGATCCGGCGAGATCGCAAATTTCCAGCTTCCCCATTTTCGAGGCTAGGTAACGATCACCGTGATCATTTCGTAGCAACTTCCGCGCCACCGCCGCGCGACCCTAAGGACTGCTTGGTGTGAACCCCGCCTGAACGTTTGCTTCGGTTTCGGACAAAACTCGCCAACAACTCGGTCACCCGCGTTCATCTGGCGTTTTCCGAGAGCAGGAGGCTATTGCCTACCGTTCGCCAGATTCGAAACAAACTCGAAGTCTGTTTAACCGAGCTAAGGCCGTACGCAGGTCTAGCAAAAGTCGCCGAAAAGGTGTCGGGTACCCCGAGCGCCGTCCGGCGGCAATCGAATTTCGCTCTCACCGCACCGTCACGCACCCATCCGCCGCCGCCCGGCAACGCCCCGACCGGGGGCCGCCGGGCAGTACTGCGATCTTCGTCACATCTCACCGCGACCTGCGGTTTTCCTCAGCCCGCGATCCGGACGATGCCCGTCGTGGTCCCTTGCAGCACATCGCCGGAATGCAGCAGCAGCGGCGAGGTCTGCAATGGATCGGCGAGCAATGTGGACGGCAGCCCGCGCTCGCTCACCACCTCCCCGGTTTGCGGGTCCACGACCGTGAACGCGTAACCGTCCAGCGGAGTGGTGACCGGCAGCCCCACCCGGCTCACCGTGTAGAGCAGTCCGTCACCCGCAGAAAGATGCGGAACGGCGGAACTGCGCACCGTGTTCTCCCACACCGTGTGGCAGCCGCCGCCGTCCACATCCACCCGCGTCATACCGCCGACGAAGGGGGCCGACGCCGGTTCCGCCGGACCCGCGCCCTCGGGCACCGCCGGATACGGGTACCCGTAGGTGGAGGCCACGAACACCGACTCCCCGATACCGACGGGCGAGTTCTCACTGCCAGCCCCACCGCGCGTCAACACCGGCCGCGTGCACACGAGTTCGCCGCTGCCGGAGCGGAATACCAGCAGGCTCACCTGATCCGCCGCATTGTCGACAATCGTCACGTAATCGGCCCCGGTGCTCGGCCCGAAGTAGGTGGGCGTGGAACCGGTCCCCCAGGACAGCTGCCCCGGCTTGCGCGCCGGACCCCGGTCGTAGGCCGCGCGCCACAACTGCACCGGCCGCCCGGCGGCGTCGGCGTCGAATTCGTAGAGCGCGTGCGTGGTCGCCACCGCGACCCGCCCGCTCGGCGCGGCCGAGATGCTGTTGGCCACCTGCTCCCCCGCGGGCAGCCCGAGGGTGGCGACGGCACCGCCGAGGGTCACCGTGCCGACAATGCCGCGCGCGGTGGCGAACCAGACCGTGCCCGACCAGTCCGGCACCAGCCCGGTGACACTGTCACCGTCCGGGATGGCCGCCGTGAGATCCACCGAATCGACCACGCGCAGTTCCCATCCGGCTCCGCTGCGCTCGTGCGCGATGCGCAGCAGCTTCCGGGTGCCGTCCACCACCACGAGACGATCGTCATTGTCGAGATAGGCGTACACGCCGCCCAGCAGTCCACCCTTGGTCAGCTTCAGCTGCGCCAGCGACCCGGTGAGCACCCCCGCCGACCCACTGGTGGACCCGCTCGCCGACCCGCTCGCGAGCCCGGCCGATCCGGTGGCCGGGCCCCCGGACCCGGTGCCGAGCAGCCCTGAGTCAGCCGGGTCGATGAGATGCACCACCGGCGCACGATCAACCACCCCGGTGCACAACGCCACCACCAGCCCGTCCGACCCCTGCAACAGCGTCGGACAGGCCGCCCCCAGCGGATACACCCCGATCCCCCGCGCATCGGTCCCCGGTCCCGGATACGGCACCACATCCGAGGAGCCCGCATCCCCGTGCATAGTCGCCGTACCCACCGGCCCCAGATAAGGATTCGGCTCCGCCAACGGCCCCCACCCGGGAGCCGCCGCCCCCGGCCCCGCCGCGATAGCCCCCAACATGCCGACCGCCAGCAGCCCCAATGCCGACCGTCCGATTCTCCGTGCTGACACAGCCGCCGATACTGCCCGAGGCGTACCTATCCCTCGCGCGTTACGCCAGATCGGCCCCGCCCAGCGGGACCTGCCCTGGACTTATGGCATCAACTCTGGATCAGCCACCGAAACGGTTGGTGCGACAACCGATTCAGAACCACCACTCACATGGTGTCCGGTTCCGCAATGATCAGCGACCACCGAACAGATGCCGCCCAAGCATCTGCCCCAACGCCTGACCGGACCCACTCGCACTACCCGACGACGACGGCCCCCGATCATCGCAATACCGCTGCGCGAGCAGACCATCTCCACTCCACCAGCATCGGACTTCCTCATACGGCTGCAACGGCACCGACGCAGCGGCGGTAGCCCCACCCGCCAGCAGCCCCGCCGCCACGACGACCACCCCGACAACCATCCGCACCGCGGACCTACCGATATTCATGACACCTCCAAACACCGTGTGCTCACGGTGAAAAACTGTTGCAGCGCAAGAATTCTGCATCAAACCGACCGTAGCGACAACCCGAGCATCTGCAGAGGCGGAGCAGCCGAGATCAACCGAGCTGTGCGCGCATCCACACCGGAACTTGATCGACCGCACGCGGATAGCTCGCCAACTCCTGGCGAAGGTCATGCGTACTCGGCATGGGAACCCACTCCGGAAGCGAATCCCAGGAGAACTCCACCCGGTACCGGTCCGGTGGCGCGATACGAACCTGACCACCCAACCACGCCCCGGCCACCTGGTCACAGGTCACCTGTTTGTACTCAATCAACAACGCCCGCAACAGTTCCGACAGATCCACAGTGTCAACCGAATCATCACTCCGGACGACCCGAATGCCCCCACTCCCCTCGTCGCCGACCAACGACACCCACAGCAACGCGAACTTCCAGTCAGCCCCGAGCAGCCCGACTACCTCATCCACCATCGCCCGCTCGTACACCTCGGGACCATTCTCATTGACTCCCAGGGACTCCCACCGAGCCGAGATCCCCTCCCCGCCGAGGTTCGAGTTGACCGTCTCCAGCATCTTCAGCACCGTGGACGTCGGCTTCGTCGCGCTGAAGAGCACGATCTCTACCTCCCCGCCGCCCTCTACACCGGCCTTGTCCGCCATTCGCCGCACTTCTCCCGAACGCACAGCACCGAGGTAACCATTCAGCTTCCGCCGAAAATCCTCGGTCAGCAAAGCATCCGATTCCTCGCTATAGCTACGATCCTCGGTCATCGCTAACAACAACCGACCTTCCGGACCGACCGCGAGATGATCGATACGGTCGTATTCCGATACCGCCATTCAGACCTATCCAATCGCATGTAATCGAACGAATGCCATCAAGCAAGGAAGCACAGTCGTCGTGCTATATGCCGCGCACGCGAGCATAGGAAGGGTATCTGCTCGCTAACACTGCATCGAACGCGGATACGCGCTCAAATGAATCCCAATGATGAAACTCAGACCGACTCAGATACCATTGCATCAGGTCCGCAACAGCTTCAGGCCTATCGTTTGCCACTCCCAGAGTCGCAACTCCCCTCAAACGGGTCGGATCTGGATTGAGCGTATCAACACGCATAGGATTTCCTTGTGTGGCGAGAGAGAAAGGCTTATCCAGTGAACCCCGATCGTCAAACCATCGCGCGGCAGGACCGTGAACATAGTCCATAAACTTGCTTACCATATAATCCAAGCTAGCTTCGGAACCGACATACAGGCGACAATAGACATCATTAGGATCATCGAAGTACCCGAATGTTGCCACATCGATCTCAGCATTTCGAAAGCCACTCTGCGGTACAATCTCCGCTATCTCACCCACGAATGGCGATCCAATCCATGCCAGTCCGCGCACAGCCACGCGTTTAGACTCTCGAACGAGAGTCACCTCTACAGCCTCAGTCATTCCATCGACCGGACTGCTCGGCATGGAGAACCAGAACCGCCTCACCTCGAGGAGGCGCCCCCTACCTTCCGCGACTGGCCGACCGTCGAGCGGAGCGGATATCTCGAAGCCAGCGTCAACCATAGCCCCGGACAACCGCAGACCTACTAGCTTCATCAAGCGCGAGGAATAGCTACTCACCTTGCTCACCCGATTCAGAACCGGGTCCGGTTACGTTCGCGAAGAAGAGCGTATCCTATTGCACACCTCATCGTGTACCTCAACTAATCAACAGCTGTACGCGCTAGAGCGTACGCGGGGAAGCGGTTACTAATTGCGATATCAAAAGCAACGGCACGATCAATAGAATCCCATTTATGAAATCTGTCATGGCGAAGATACCAGTCCATAAGTGCAACTGCATCCGATGCCAATTCATTCAGAAGAAGCAGCACAACAGTTGCGCGTATTCTGACAGGGTTCGGACTATTCTGATCCAGGCTTTGGACGGTTGCGGTCCGTGCAGTCGCGAGCAGTTCAGAGGAGCTACTATACCGAGAAAACCACTGCTCGACAGGGCCGCGAAGGAGTCGCATATACTCACTCACAGCGTAATCTGGGTCAGCACCGACTGGTATCTCGCCAGGGTCTAGCGTCCGTTCAAAGAAACCGAAGTTGACGGACTCCAGTCGACCAAGAGGCCAACTACCTCTACTCAACGCCTCGGCAGGAAGCTCCTGCAGGATATCTTGTGCCGCCTTTGACACGACCCAAGCACCGGCGGTAATACCCATCCCAAACCTTCCGTTGCGCTGGATGTGGGCGTTAACTGCGGCCGTCAACTGCGGTACACCATCGACGATCCTGGCAAACCAAACAGAAGCCTCCGACGAAGAGTTGGTCCCGCACCCAGCAGCGGCTACGCCATCCAGCGGGTTCGATGGAGTGAAGCCCTCAGTAGCCAATGCATCGGTTAGTTGACCGACGATCTGTCGGATCAACTGTGTGCTATTACTCGTCATTGCATTCCATCTCGGGTTGGCCAACTCAACTCTATACCAATGACCGCAGCTGGCGAAGTTGGAAGTTCACACGTATAGATGGGATCGATACGTGTTAGCGCTCAACTCCTCGGCTTGACTGGACAGACTGGGATCAACCGTCGGCATCGAGATATTGACAGTCATCGATTGATTGGTCGCACTCGGGAATAGAGACCCACCCAGCTGGCCTGCCGCATCTGACACGTTCTTGAGAAACGATAGTGCTGGAGCGCCTTCTCCAAGAGATCGCTGCGAAATGTAAGACCCACTGATGCCATCCACCAGCGGCCTAGCAACATGGCGCGTTGGCAGCTCACCGGCACCTATCAGACTATCATTCAGCGTCTGCAGACTCGGAGCTAGATTTCGAACTAGTTCAAGCGCCTGATGCCGGGACTGATAATGCACAGAAGCCAGATAGTCGCCGGAATTGAATGCGCGCCGAGCCGCCTCGGCGTTGAGCTGAGAAAATGCAGTCAGCGCCGAATCACGCCATTCTGGATTGTTTATTGTGCCATCAACCAACGGGCCGAGTATCAACGGGTCGTCCGCAGCCCGCTGGAGCACGCTATCCGACGGCGCCCATTCATTGTTCCACCTGATTGTCTCCACGCGATCGATAACAACATCATCCAGATCAAATTCATAGCGTTCCAACTCACTTGCTAGATCTGGATTTTTCGCTAGATCTAGCTGAAGGTTCCTGCCCACGCCTTACGCCACGCGGAATCCACCGACTCCCACGACCGCCCCGCGGCCTCGAAGATGTTCACAGCGAACACGACATCGCGCTTGTTCGTACGGAAACCACCGAACGACGACCCGACCTGAAACGCCGACTGATTCCAAATCGTCGTCACCGGAGCGTCATACAGCCCGCTCGGCGACGTAGCCAACTCCACACCCTCGCGACCACGACCTTGACCGGCGATCGTCCACAACGAACCATCAACGCCGGTCACCGTGATCATCGCAGCGTTCGACGCCACAGATTCACCTCAATCCAAGAAATAGATACCGCCACTACGAATGGGACAATTCCCACTGCAAGGCAAGAACTTTCAATCTGCCGATGATGTCCTCCTGATTGGACATCGAAATATTCACTGTGGCGGGCTGTCCCGAAGGAACAGCGCCACCGTAGCCATTCGCGGCACTCGACCGGCTACGCTCCGACCGCGACGCCAGCATCTTCTGCAGGAAGAATGGGTCCGCGTTGAGAGCCTGTAGGAACGGCCGATTCACCGCCGTCGAGCGGGCATTCATCACGAACTCGCCATCGGACAACCAGGCCGGGATCTTGTCACCGATCGACGAGCCCGCACCCCGAACATCGCCACCATTTGCGTAGACAGGAGCCTTGGGAGCGTTGCCGACCGGTCCGGCCTCCGCGAACGGCTGATCGATTGTCAGGTCGACCGAGGGCGCGCCCCGCATGGCCCGGGGGTCTGGCTCGATGGTGCGTTGGAAAGGCGCGATGGCCTTTTCGCCGACTCCGATGTCTCGGTTGACCCACAAGCCCGCATTCGGGCCTACCTTCTCATTGTCGATGATCGCCGGGGCCGGTAGTACCGCGATCGTGTGCTTGTTGCCATTTGGAGCATGCTGGTAGATCTCCATCCAGGGGTACTTTGTGACCGTCCCGTCGACCGTGGCTCCGGTAGAACCGGGTGTGCCGGCCACACCGTGCCCCGGTGTGACAACGATGTCGCCGTTCACTGTGCCCAGCGTCGGTGACACGCTAGGCACGAAGGCGTCGTGGCCGCTGTATCTGATGCGAACCGAGCCGTCCTCGGCCTGCCATACCTGAGCTTCTGGAACAGCAGATTGCGCACGAACGGCCTCGCCGTCCTCGAGTTCGATCGAGGGGTTTTGGCGGATGATTACAGCGCCGTTCTTATAGTCCACATACATCGTCATCCGGGTGTGTTCCGGATCGAAATCAGCCTGGGGACCGCGATCATCGCCCGAGTTGTACTTCCGGGTGAACCAATTCAGCACTTGGTCTTCACGGATGAAGGCTCCAATACGAACTACCCCCTGTCCTTCGACCGGGTTGATTCGCACGACACGAATCTCGGGGTCGGCACCCATGTACTTCGGGTCATAGCTGCGAGGGTTGAGCGCGTAGGCGGTCTCCCAGTCCACCGCGTCCACCGGCAAGCGCCCGAACATCGCCTTGAACGCATCGCGCGAGGCAATACGTCGTGGGTCCTCGTCGATTAACGATGTTCCATCGACACTCGGAATCCGAGTGCTGGAGTCCAAGAACGATCGGACGCCGCCAATCAGTCGATCGATAGGAGCAATGACAGGTTGGATGAGGTCGGTCAACGAGGGACCGATAGGTGGTGTACCAGCTGAATTATCAGTTATTTTCGTCACACTTGCTTCAATTCCTGAGTTGACCGAGAGTGAGTGGACTGGCCCCCGAGCCCAGTCGGCATGCGAACCGCCGTGGGTGCAGATTCGTTGGCTGCGATAGCATCTCGAGCGCGAAAGGTGGCACTGATGTCTCGAGTTCTTGCCGTGGCAGCAGTTTTCACGACGTTGGTCACGGCCGCGTGCGGTCAGAATGCGCGCGCTGGTGATGACGCGTCCATTGACCCGAAATGGACTCGGATGCCAGAGGTCACGTCCGTCAGTGAGTTTCCCGTAGACCCGACCCTGACCGAGGCTCTCGCGCAACAGAAGGCGGTAGACCTTCTCTCCGAGGCGCTCGGCGCCTCCCCGCACGAGCTGTCCCTGGTCCTCGGCGATCAATGGAATGGCGACCCCCTCGACCCACGACTTGTCGGCGCCTGCATCTTCGGTAGCGATAATCCCGACGACCCGCAACGCCTACTGATCGACTACCTGGTAGTAGGTCAGACCCGCCCTCCTACGGACTACCTCGTCGACTTTGCGCGAGGATGGTCGGAACTCGGCTGGGAAGTTCGCACCAACCCCGCCAACCGCGCCATTATCCAGGCGATAAGCCCAGATCACTTCATGCTCACCGCGTCAGTGGCAACCAATGGGGATACCGCCTTCACGATTGCTTCACAGTGTTTCCCTGGCACCAACCGAAACGGTGCGCCGCCTCTACCTGAGACGATTCCGCATCCATAGCGGTTGGTTGGCTCAGCCCACGGGCGCGAACGACGGAACTCAAACCCAGTGCACGTCATGTGGAGTACCGGCCAGCGGTGCGTGGTGTGCTGTTCGTCAGCTCACAAAGACCGAGACATTCAATCCCATGCCAACGGCCTTCCCTTGACCGTTCTGCTGCATCTGAACATCGATGACGTCCCCGGCTCGCAAAATCGGCTGCGCTGTTATAGGTAGGGAGACAGGTGTTTCCGGGGCGAGGACGGTTCCTTCACCCACGGTGAGGCTGGCGAAGCTTTGAATCGGGACGCCGTTTCTGAGCTGACGTACGTTGATCGTGATGTTGTCGTTCGGGTCGCCGGTCACAACGGAAAACCCCGGCGGCGCTACCAGTTCGACGTCGGTGACGGTATCACCGCTGTAGAACGCGGACGCGTACACGCCGGCCAGGGCGACAACGTCAGCGCCTCCGGCGTCCTGCGCCGGGAGGGTGGCCGTAAAGATCATCAGTTCTCCCAGGTGGGTGCGGTGAATTCGTCGATGAGGCGCTGCATCGACCGGTCGCGGTGCTCATCACGAACGATGTCGGCCGCGGTGACCGGGCGAGGCATGGGTTTGATGGTGGGCGGGTCGCCGCCGGCGGCGGCGATCACCGCGGCCTGGACCCCTTGCAGCGCATCGATGACCGACAGCAGGAGATAGCTGTCGATGGTGTAGCCCTCGGGTGTCGTCCCACTGGGCTGAGCGGCTTCTTCGTAGAGGTCGAGGGTCGCCTCGGCCTCTTCGGCGGCGACCATCTGTTCGGCGAGTTCGCGGTCCATGGCCAGTGCGGCCCGATAGTGGGAGCCGTGCGGCAGCCGGTCCTTGAACGCCCAGATGGTGCGCCAGTCACGGGTTCTGATGGTGGCGGGCCCGAAGCAGTCCCGGACGTCGATGCCGCGCTCGAGCAGGTCGTAGTCGAGCGCGGCACCGAAACGTTCCCAGAACTCTACGAGCCCTGCGATCCCCCCGGCAGCTCCGAGGAGAGAACTGCACGGCCGCCCCTGCGCGACGGCCAACACAGTGTCTTGGCTGCGACGCACCGATGACCACCCGGCATCGGAAGCGTCCCGGCTACGTCGTACACGCCGGAGGTGGCATGTGCACCAGATGCCGGAGAGCGCAACAGCGGTCGGCATGAGCTGCCCGCGCGCTCCGGCACGAGCTGGCGACGCCGAGCTTGATCATGCCGCTCGGGCGGGTGGCTGCCAGATTCGGCTGCGCAGGTCCGCGCCGCGGATCACCTGGATGCGCCAGGGGGTCAGGCGTAGGAGGCGTAGTTTGGGGTCGTCGGGGCCGTGCCAGAACTGGCCGAGGTGGTAGCCCGCGCCGCGGGGGCTGGTGCGGCGGTAGAGGTCCCAGACGTGGGATTTGACGGTTATGTCGTCGACGCCTTCGGCGGTCGCCTCCACCGCCACGGAATTGTTGCCGGGTTTCCAGTAGGAGAAGCTGGTGTGCGGGTTGGCGGCGAGGTGCTTCTCCTTGATCGGGGTGCGGTAGGTGGCCAGCCAGCCGAGGGGTTCGCCGTCCACCTTCTCCCACACCGGGATCAGGACGCGGGTGCGGGGGCGGTTGCGGGCGTCGACCGTCACCATGGTGGCGTAGTTGATGGATCCGACGTAGGCGTTGAATTCGCTTTCCAGATCCTCGAATCGATCGACCTTGGCGCTCATGAGGCGACTCCCTTCCGGAGAACTTCGATCACACTGGCGAAACTGTCCGCGCCGTGCCCCGATTCCCGGGCGCGCAGCATGGTGGCCTTCAGCAGTTCGGGCAGGGCGGTGTCGATGTCGCGTGCCGCTTCCTCGTGCAGCACATGGTCGATGGTGGCGATCTGCACGTCCACGGTGGCGTCGTCGCCCGGGTAGCTGCCCTCGTCCACCTGGGCGGCGTAGCGGGTGAGAAAGGAGTTCACGGTGGCCAGCCAGCGGATCGCGATGGGGGTGAACGCCTGCGCCGTCACCTGTTCCGCGCCCACCAGGGCGACGCCGTGCAGCCAGCCGGTCATGGTGGACCACATGAGATTCAGCAGCGCCGAGTCGTAGAGGGCGGCGATACCGGCGTCCGCACCGAGGTACAGCGGATCGCCGAGGGCGGCGAGGGTCTCGCGATGCGGCTCGAACGCCGCCGCGGCACCGCTGTAGAGGAACATCACCTCGGAACTGCCGACCCCGGGCGGGGTGGTCATGATGCCGCCGTCGAGATAGTCGACACCGCGCGCGCCGAACCACTCGGCGGCCGCGCGGGCCTGTTCGGCACCGCACGAGGTGAGGTTGACCAGCGCCTTTCCCGCGAGTTCGGCCACGATCGGATCGGTCAGCTCCCGCATCGCCTCCTGGTCGAAGACGCAGACGAGGACCAGCGGGCTGGCCTCGACCGCCCGGCGCGGGTCGGCCGCGAGCACCGCGCCCCGGTCCACCAGCGCGCGGGCCTTGTGCTCCGACCGGTTCCACACGGTGACCCGGTGGCCCCGGTCGAGCAGCGCGGCGGCCAGCGCCGAGCCCATCTGGCCCAGACCGAGTACGGTGACGGCCTGCGGTGTGGTGTCCATCTCTTGTCTCCCTTGGATTTTCGATCGCTTCGTGGATGACCGAGAGCAAGATTCGCAGTCCGCGCCGGAGCCGACCAGTGACACGGATGCCGGGTACCACCAAATTCCTGCCATAGACTGACCGGCATGAGCGTCGGTTCCGTAGCCCTGGTCGTTCCCGCCGATATCGGCGTGCCCACCTGGGATCTCTACGAATTGAGCATTCCCGCAACGGTTTTCGGCAAGCCGCAACCGGACCTGTCCGCGACCTGGTATGAATTGCGACTGTGCGGCACCGGTGATCGGAGCGATCGCGGCTCACCGGGCTTCACACTGCGTACCCCCTACGGCCTCGAGGGTCTGGCGGGTGCCGACACCGTGATCGTCCCATCGGTGCCGGACGACTGTGTCGATGAAGGAAAGCCGCTGCCACCCAATCTGATCGAGGCCCTGCGCGCCGCGCACGCCGCTGGCGCCCGCATGGTCTCGCTGTGCACGGGAGCCTTCGCCCTGGCCGAGGCCGGACTGCTGGACGGCCGCCGCGCCACCGCGCACTGGATGCACACCGCGGAGCTGGCCCGGCGCTATCCCGAAGTGCGCGTGGATGATTCGGTGCTCTACGTGGACGACGGCGATGTGCTCACCAGCGCCGGGATGACCGCCGGCCTCGACCTGTGCCTGCACCTGGTGCGCCGCGATCTCGGCTCCCGGGTGGCGAATCAACTGGCGCGGCGCATGGTGGTGCCCGCGCACCGGCCGGGCGGTCAGGCCCAGTTCATCGAGGAATCGGTGCCGGAGACCGACGACCGCGCCCTCGCGCCGGTCATGGACTGGGCGCGCACCCGGCTCGACCAGCCGCTCACCGTCGAGGATCTGGCCCGCCGCGCCGCCGTCAGCCCCCGCACCCTCTACCGCCGCTTCCAGGAGACGACCGGCACCACGCCGCTGCAATGGCTGTTGAACCAGCGCCTGGCCCGCGCCCGGGTGCTGTTGGAGACCACCCACCTGCCGATCGAGAAGATCGCCGAACTCAGCGGCCTCGGCACCGCCAACAATCTGCGGCACCATTTCCTCGAGCGCATGGGCGTCTCCCCCGGCGGCTACCGCCGCAGCTTCCCCTGCCAACCCCACGAGACGAACCCGCACGAGACGAACCCTCACCAGACGAACGTCGCCTGAAACGCGAAAAAGCTCGATCCGGAATCCGGATCGAGCTCCTCGTCTGGTGGGCGAGGGGGGACTTGAACCCCCACGTCCTTGCGGACACTGGCACCTGAAGCCAGCGCGTCTGCCATTCCGCCACTCGCCCGAGCGACGTGAAAAAGTTATCACGGGGTATGCCCTAAAACGAAATCGCCTGGTGACCGGCCGTACACCAAGTTGCGGGCCGCGCGGGAACCAGGGGCTTTCGCCAAGAGTTACAGGTGTGGACGATCGTGGATATCATGCAATCACCGTGTCCCTACGGCGACACGCCCTTCTCGCGTGTCGCCGTATCGGACGCGCCGTGCATGACACGGCGTCTGCAGACCACGACACGAGAAACGCTCGCTCTCGAGGGAGCGTCATGACCCGGGAGGAGGGGCGATGGGTATCGTTTCGCGGTTCGAACGCCGCCTCCAGGGAGCTGTCGGGGATGTCTTCGCCCGCGTGTTCGGCGGTAGCGTCGTGCCCCAGGAAGTCGAGTCGGCCCTCCAGTGCGAGGCCACCGATCACATCCAGGAACTCGGCGGTGGGCATCTGTTGGCTCCCAACAGTTACACCATCACCATCAACGAATCGGACCTGCGGCAACTCGAGGCCGACCACGAACTGACCACCCGCGCGTTCGCCAAACATCTGCAGGACTACATCCGCGAGCAGGGGTGGCAGACCTACGGCGAAGTGCACGTGGCGTTCGAGGCATCACCTACGCTGCACACCGGACAGTTCAGAACCCGCGGCCGGGTGGACCCGGACGTGGGCCGTCGGACCGGCCCACCACCGGCCTCTGAACGACCACAACGACCCGAACACCCGCAACCAGGAGCTGGCCCCATGACGCAGAACTCAGGCTACGACCCCAGCCGTGACGCCGCGGAGTCCGATCCACGCCGCGGTGGGTACGCGCCCCCTCCGGCGGGCCAGCAGGGCTACGGCGACCAGGCGTACGGCCAGCAGCCCGGCTACGCCGACCCGGGCTACGGCGAGTACCAGAACGGGTACGACCAGGGTGGCTACGGCCAGCAGGGGTACGGCCAGCAGCCCGGCTACGCCGATCAGGCGTACGGGCAGCAGGGCTACGCCGACCCGGGCTACGGGCAGCAGCAGGGCTACGCCGACCCCGGCTACGACCAGCAGGGCTACCAGCAGGGTTACGACCAGGGCGGTTACGGGCAGCAGCAGGGCTACGACCAGGGGTACGGGCAGCAGGGCTACGACCAGGGTGGCTACGGCCAGCAGGGCTACGCCGATCAGGCGTACGGGCAGCAGGGCTACGCCGACCCGGGTTACGGGCAGCAGGGCTACGCCGACCCCGGCTACGAGCAGGGCGGCTACGCGCCCGACGACCAGTACGGCCAGCAGGGCTACGGCCAGCAGCCCGGCTACGGCCAGCAGGGCTACGGGCAGGCTCCGGCGGCCCCGCCGCACGGCGGCTCCAGCTACTCGGCCACCCTCCAGCTCGACGACGGCAGCGGTCGCACCTACCAGTTGCGTGAGGGATCCAACATCATCGGCCGCGGCCAGGACGCGCACTTCCGGCTTCCCGACACCGGGGTGTCCCGCCGGCACATCGAGGTGCGTTGGGACGGCCAGACGGCCATGCTCTCCGATCTCGGTTCGACCAATGGAACGCTGGTCAACGGCTCGCCGGTACAGGATTGGCAGCTCGCCGACGGGGATGTCATCCGCGCCGGGCATTCCGAGATCCTGATCCGGATCGTCTGATCCCGTAAGCTCGCGGTGCAGGTCACGATATGGCCCGAGAATCCTCGGTCGTATCGTGATCGCAACCGGTCTACGGCCCTATGATGCTGCCAACACTCACGCGGTGGCGAAACCCGGCCCGTGCTGACAGGCAACACCGGTTGGGGGTCGACGAACCGTACCAACAACACGGTCGAACAGGAGGTGGAGCACCGTGCAGGGATTGATCCTGCAATTGACCCGTGCGGGGTTCCTGCTGCTGCTGTGGCTGTTCGTGTGGGCGGTGCTCCGGACCTTGCGCAGCGATATCTACGCGGCATCCGGCATCAGAGTCGCGCCACGGTCCCCGAGTGGTTCCGCGGTGCTGCCATCGTTTCGCCGGGGCCAGAAGGGCGCCAAATATCTCGTGGTGACTCAAGGCTCACTCGCCGGCACCCGCATCACCCTCGGCACCCAGCCGGTGCTGATCGGGCGGGCCGATGATTCCACGCTGGTACTCACCGACGACTACGCCTCCACCCGCCACGCGCGCCTGTCGCCGCGTGGTGAGGACTGGTATGTCGAGGACCTCGGTTCCACCAACGGGACCTACCTCGACCGCGCGAAAGTCACCACGCCGGTGCGGGTTCCGCTCGGCACCCCCGTCCGTGTCGGCAAGACAGTGATCGAGCTCCGATCGTGACACTTGTTCTCCGCTACGCAGCGCGCAGCGACCGCGGTCTCGTCCGATCCAACAACGAGGACTCCGTCTACGCGGGTGCGCGGCTGCTCGCACTCGCGGACGGGATGGGCGGCCACGCCGCCGGTGAGATCGCCTCACAGTTGATGATCGCCGCCCTGGCCCATCTCGACGACGACGAACCCGGCGACGACCTACTCGGCAAGCTCGACCGGGCGGTGCGCGACGGCAATGCCGCCATCGCCGATCAGGTCGAGGAGGAACCCGAACTCGACGGTATGGGCACCACGCTCACCGCCATCCTGTTCGCGGGCAAGAAACTAGGCCTCGCCCACGTCGGCGACTCCCGCGCCTACCTGTTCCGCAACGACGAGCTGACCCAGATCACCCGCGACGACACCTTCGTGCAATCGCTGGTGGACGAGGGGCGCATCACCCCGGAGCAGGCGCACACCCATCCGCAGCGGTCGCTCATCATGCGCGCGCTCACCGGCAACGAGATCGAGCCGACGCTCATCGTGCGCGAGTCCCGCGCCGGAGACCGCTACCTGCTGTGCTCCGACGGCCTGTCCGACGTGGTCAGCGACGAGACCATCGGCAACACCCTGCGCGAGGGCACCACCGACGAGGCCGCCGACCGACTCATCGAATTGGCGCTGCGCAGCGGCGGTCCCGACAATGTGACCGTCGTCGTCGCCGACGTGATCGACCTCGACTACGGCCAGAGCCACCCCATCGTGGCGGGCGCGGCCTCCGGTGAGGACGAGGACACGCCCCCGCCGAACACCGCCGCCGGTCGCGCGGCCGCCATGAGACCGCCGCGCGCCGCCCCACGCCGCGCCGTCCAGCAGTCCGAGCCCGAACCTGCGCGCAAGAGCCACAAGCTGCGCTGGCTGCTGCTGGCGGTGGCGCTCATCGTGGCCGTCGGCGCCGGGCTCACGGTCGGCTACAACATGATTCGCAGCAACTACTACGTGGGTGCGGACGGCGATCGGGTGGTGGTACTACGCGGGCTGCCCGGTTCCGTGCTGGGCTACTCCATCCACGATGTCGATCAGATCGGATGCGTCACCCGCGACGGCGAACTGTCCCTCGTCGCCCCGGACGCCGACTTCCCGGCCGGCTGCCGCGAACTGACCTTCGACGATCTCAAGCCCACCGGTCGCGATTCCGTCGAGAAGGGCCTGCCGCCCGGCTCCCGTGCGGACGCCGTCACGCAGATGCGATCGCTGGCGCAGCGGGAACTGCTGCCGCCGTGCGAGAAGCCCGCCGAACCGGAGCCGACGCCGCCGGGCGAGACGGAACAGCCGCCCGCCACGGGCGCGCCGACCACGGCGGTGCCGCCGACCACCACCGGCCAGCCGGAGCCCGAGCCCGGCGGCGAGCGCACCGGGGAGCTGCGTCAACCCGAGAACCGCGAGCAGCCCCCGACGAACACCCCCGTCACGACCACCCAGGCCCCGCAGATCGCAGGCCAGAACTGCCGAGCGACGGACTGATGTCCGCACCGGCACCGCCGTCCGCCGGGGCTTTTCCCAGTCCTCCGGGCGGATTCGCTCCCGCGCCGCCGCCGTCCACCCGGCGGAATATCGAGTTGCTGCTACTCGGCCTCGCCGCACTCGTCACCACGGTGGCACTGGTGCTGGTGGAGGCCAGCCAGGAACAGTCCATCAGCTGGGACATCGCCAAGCTGGGTTTGGCGTACCTGGCGCTGTTCGGGGTCGCGCACCTGGCGGTGCGACGCTTCGCGGCCTTCGCCGATCCGGTGCTGCTACCGATCGTGGCGCTGCTCAACGGCCTAGGGCTGGTGCTCATCCATCGCCTGGATCTGGCCGACAAACAGGACGCCATCTTCAATTCCACGGCCATCCCCTCCCCCGACGCCAATCAGCAGGTGCTGTGGACGGGTCTGGGGATGGTGGTGTTCATGGGTCTGCTCATCACGCTGCGCGATTACCGCACGCTGGCGCGCTACGCCTACACCCTGGGTCTGATCGGCCTGATCGCGCTGGCCATCCCGGCCCTGCTGCCGGACCGCTACTCCATGGTCAACGGCGCGAAGATCTGGATCCGGCTACCCGGATTCAGTGTCCAGCCGGGCGAATTCGCGAAGCTGCTGCTGATCATCTTCTTCGCCGGGGTGCTGGTCGCCAAGCGCGACCTGTTCACCGTGGCGGGCAAGCATGTGCTGGGGCTGGAGTTGCCGCGCCCCCGCGACATGGGCCCGATCCTGGTGGTGTGGGTGGTCTGCATCGGCGTGCTGGTGCTGGAGAAGGACCTCGGCACCTCGCTGCTCATCTTCGCCACCGTGCTGACCATGCTCTACATCGCCACCGAGCGGGTGGGCTGGCTGGTCATCGGCGGCGGGCTGCTGGCCATCGGCTTCCTCTTCGCCTACAACTGGTTCGGGCATGTGCGGGTGCGCGTGGAGACCTGGCTGCACCCGTTCGACGACTACAACAACACCGGCTACCAGATCTCGCAGTCGCTGTTCGGTCTGGCCACCGGTGGGCTGGCGGGGACCGGGCTGGGCAGCGGACGGCCCTCGCAGGTGCCCTTCGCCAAGACCGACTTCATCATCACCACCATCGGTGAGGAACTCGGGCTGGTCGGCCTGACCGCAGTGCTCATGCTGTTCACCATGCTCGTGGTGCGCGGGCTGCGCACGGCGCTGGCGGTGCGCGACAGCTTCGGCAAGCTGCTGGCCGCCGGACTCTCGTTCACCATCGCCGTGCAGGTGTTCGTGGTGGTCGGCGGTGTCACCAAACTGATTCCACTGACCGGTCTCACCACGCCGTTCGTCTCGTACGGCGGTTCCTCACTGCTGGCCAACTACGCGCTGGTGGCGCTGCTGATCAAGATCTCCGACGCGGCGCGCGCACCCGCCCCGGTCCGCAAGCGCGCCCCCGAACCCATTGCCGACGCCCCCACCGAGATGGTGCGGCGACCTCCGAAGGGAGGCACCGCGTGAACACTCCCCTGCGTCGCGTCGCCATGGCCGTGATGATCATGGTCGTCGCCCTGCTCGCCAACGCCACCTACGTACAGGTCATCAAGGCCGACAGCTTGCGCAGCGACCCGCGCAACGTGCGGGTGCTGATGGACGAGTACTCGCGCCAGCGCGGCCAGATCTCCGCGCAGGGCACGGTTTTGGCCAGTTCCGTCGCCACCGACGACCGGTACAAGTACCTGCGCACCTACCCGACCGATCCGGCGGCCTACGCACCGGTGACCGGGTTCTACTCCATGCAGTACGGCAGCACCGGGCTCGAGCACGCCGAGGACTCGGTGCTCAACGGCTCCGACAATCAGCTGTTCGGCCGCCACCTCGTCGATCTGGTCTCCGGCCGCGATCCGCGCGGCGGCAATGTGGTCACCACCATCGACCCGGTCATGCAGAAGGTCGCCTACGAGCAGCTCACCTCGAAGGGGTACACCGGTTCGGTGGTGGCCATCGAACCGAGCACCGGGCGCATCCTCACCATGGTGTCCACCCCGAGTTACGACCCGAATCAGCTGTCCAGCCACGACGGCGCCGCGGTCACCCAGACCTGGAACGAGCTCCAGCAGGATCCGCGCTCGCCCATGCTGAACCGCGCCGTCTCGCAGACCTATCCGCCCGGTTCCACCTTCAAGGTGGTGGTCACGGCCGCCGCGCTGTCCGCGGGCGTCGCCCAGCCGGACGACCAGTTCACGGCCGCGTCGCGCATCACCCTGCCCGACACCGCCACCACGCTGGAGAACTACAACGGCAACCACTGCGGTCCCGGCGACAACCAGACCGCATCACTGACCACCGCGTTCAAACTGTCGTGTAACACCGCTTTCGTGGAGCTCGGTATCAAGGTTGGGTCCGCGAAGCTCAAGGACGAGGCGGCCGCGTTCGGCATCGGACAGCATGAGGGGATCCCGATTCCCGTGGCGGACAGCACCGTCGGCACCATCCCGGACGGCGCGGCGCTCGGACAGAGCAGCATCGGCCAGCGCGACGTGGCGCTCACGCCACTGGACAACGCGGTCATCGCGGCCACCATCGCCAACGGCGGCGTCCGGATGCGGCCCTACCTGGTCGACCAACTGCAAGGCCCGGATCTCAGCGTGCTCGGCACCACCAATCCGATGTCGGTGGGTCAGGCGGTGAACGCCCAGGTGGCGTCCCAACTGACCACTCTGATGATGGAATCGGAGAAGAACACCCAGGGCGGGGGCCGCAGCCCCTACACGATCGCTTCCAAGACCGGCACCGCCGAGCACGGCAGCGATCCCCGCAACACCCCGCCCCACGCCTGGTACATCGCCTTCGCACCGGCGCAGAACCCGAAGATCGCGATCGCGGTCATCGTGGAGAACGGCGGTGACCGCGCGCTGGCCGCGACCGGTGGTTCCGTCGCGGCGCCGGTCGCCCGCGCGGTGCTCGACGCCGGACTGGCGGGGGGCTGAACGATATGAACGTGCTCGCTGGACGGGGGCTGGAATGCTGACCAACGGTGCCTTGATCGCCGACCGCTACCGGCTGCATCGCCTCATCGCCACCGGCGGAATGGGACAGGTCTGGGAAGCCTTGGACACCCGCCTCGACCGCCGGGTCGCGGTGAAGGTGCTCAAGGCCGAATTCTCGGCCG
This sequence comes from Nocardia sp. CC227C, assembly GCF_030767025.1. GTDB lineage: Bacteria > Actinomycetota > Actinomycetes > Mycobacteriales > Mycobacteriaceae > Nocardia. The sequence continues at coordinate 210,366 of NZ_JASITE010000011.1, forward strand.
ACCCCACCTTCCGGCACCGGTTCCGCACCGAGGCCAAGACGACCGCGCAGCTCAACCACCCCGGCATCGCCGGCATCTACGACTACGGCGAGACGATGGACCCGGCGGGCGGCGAAACCGCCTACCTGGTCATGGAACTGGTGTCCGGAGAGCCGCTGAACGCCGTCCTCAACCGGCTCGGCCGCCTCTCGGTGGCGCAGGGCCTGGACATGCTCGAGCAGACCGGTCGCGCGCTACAGGTGGCGCACGCCGCGGGCGTGGTGCACCGCGACGTCAAGCCCGGCAACATCCTGGTGACGCCGACCGGCCAGGTGAAGATCACCGACTTCGGCATCGCCAAAGCCGTCGACGCCTCCCCGGTCACCAAGACCGGCATGGTCATGGGCACCGCCCAGTACATCGCGCCCGAACAGGCCACCGGCGAGGACGCCACCGCCGCCTCCGACGTGTACTCGCTCGGTGTGGTCGGCTACGAAGCCCTGGCCGGGCAGCGGCCCTTCACCGGGGACGGCGCGCTCACCGTCGCCATGAAGCACGTGCGGGAGACCCCGCCGCCGCTCCCGTCGGACCTGCCGCCGAACGTGCGGGAACTCATCGAGATCACCATGGCCAAGGAGCCGGGCCAGCGCTACACCAGCGGCGGCGAATTCGCCGACGCGGTGGCCGCCGTGCGCTCGGGCCGCCGCCCGCCGCCGCCCAGCGGCATGTCCGGACCGATGACCTCCGGCGCCACCCGGGTGCTGCCGCCCGGACCGACCGTGATCCTGCCCTCCGCCCCGCGCGGTGACGCGGCCACCGTGCGATACCCGACGCCGCCGCACGCACAGCGGGCGCAGCAGGCGCCGGTCGCCACGGCCATGATGCAGGGCCCGCACACCCCGCCGCCCGGCACGCCGCCGACCGGTGGGCGGACCGCCGATCAGGGCGGTGGACGCTTCACCAACAGCCAGAAGGCCCTCGCGGGTCTCGGTGTCGGCGCGGTGGCGGTGGGAGCCGCCGCGGCCTTCGTCCTGCTCAACAACGATCCGCCGGAGCCGACGCCGCCCACCAAGACCAGCGCCGTTGTGGTACCGCCGCCGGTGCAGTCCACCACCACGACGACCGAGCCGCCGACCACCACCCGGTTCGTGCCGCCACCGCCGACGGTGCCGCCGACCACCGAAGAACCGGTGCCGACCACCACCGAGCCGACACCGACCACCACGACGCAGCCGCCGACCACCACGACGCAACGGCCGACCACCACCAAGCCGACACCGACCACGACGGTCAAACCCACCAGGACCACCATCGAGCCCCCGTTCGAAATACCATCGTGGCCACCGACGGTGCCCGGTGGCGCCGGCGGCGCTTTCGGAACCACGCGACCAGCCCACAGCAGTACTCCAGCCCCCGCCGCCCAGCAAGGACTGCCATGACGACCCCGAAGAATCTCTCCTCTCGCTACGAGCTGGGCGAGATCATCGGGTTCGGCGGTATGTCCGAAGTCCACAAGGCGCGGGATATGCGCCTCGGCCGCGATGTGGCCATCAAGGTGTTGCGTGCCGACCTGGCCCGCGACCCCACGTTCTATCTGCGGTTCAAGCGGGAGGCGCAGAACGCGGCCGCGCTGAACCACCCCGCCATCGTGGCGGTCTACGACACCGGTGAGGCAGAGGTCGACGGCGGGCCGCTGCCCTACATCGTCATGGAGTACGTGGACGGTGACACGCTGCGCGACCTCGTGCGCGGCAAGGGACCGCTGCCGCCGCGCCGGGCCATGGAGGTCATCGCCGATGTGTGTGCGGCGCTGGACTTCTCGCACCGCAACGGCATCGTGCACCGAGATATGAAGCCCGCCAACATCATGATCAACCGCGCGGGCGCGGTGAAGGTGATGGACTTCGGCATCGCGCGCGCCATCGCCGACAGCTCCAACCCCATGACGCAGACCGCGGCGGTCATCGGCACCGCGCAGTACCTGTCCCCGGAGCAGGCCCGCGGCGAGCAGGTCGACGCCCGCTCGGACGTGTACTCGGTCGGCTGCGTGCTGTACGAAATCCTCACCGGCGAGCCGCCTTTCACCGGTGACTCCCCGGTCGCGGTGGCCTACCAGCATGTGCGGGAGGATCCGCGGCTGCCCTCGCACGTGCATCCGGGTGTGCCGCGCGAACTCGACTCGGTCGTGCTCAAGGCCATGAGCAAGAACCCGGCCAACCGGTATCAGACGGCCGCGGAGATGCGCGCCGACCTGATCCGCGTGCTGGGCGGGCAGAAGCCCACCGCGCCCATGGTCATGACCGAGGAGGAGAGCACCACCTTCCTCGACGAGGAGTTCCCCGCACCGCGCTACCGCACCGTGGAACGCGGCGACGACACCTCCGAACAGGAGATCGTCGACCCGGACGGCTCCCGCCGCGGGCTGTACCTGGGCTTGGCGGGTGCGGCCGCCGTGGTGGTGGCCTTCGCACTGTTCTGGGCGCTGCTCGGACCCGGCTCCCGCCCCGACCAGGTCACGGTGCCGGATCTGGCCAACAGTTCCGCCGCCGCCGCCCAGAAGGAACTGGAACGGCTCGGTTTCACCGTCGCCATCCAGGAGAAGCCGGACAGCAAGGTGGCGCAGAACAATGTGATCGCCACCCGGCCGCTCGGCGGCTCACGCGTGGACGAGGGCAGCACCGTCACCCTCCAGGTCTCCACCGGTCCCGCGCAGGTCGCGGTGCCGCGCCTGGCCGGGCTCACCCAGCAGCAGGCCGAACAGCAGCTCAATGCCAAAGGGCTGCGGCTGGATTCGGACGTGCAGCGCGACGCCTCCAGCGTCGAGGACAAGGACAAGGTGATCGCGCAGACCCCGACCGAGGGCGCGCGGATCGACGCCAACAGCGCGGTCACCATCACCCTCGGCAAGGGCCCCGACCAGGTCCGCGTCCCCGATGTGGTGGGCCAGCCGCTGGAGGTGGCCGAACCCAATCTGGTGGAGAGCGCCGGATTCGAGATCACCGTGGAGGAGGTGCAGAACTCCCAGCCCAAGGGCACGGTGATCGGCACCAGCCCGGCGGGCGGCTCCATGGCAGACAAGGGCTCCACGGTGATCGTCCAGGTCTCCACCGGCGACGCCATCAATATGCCCGACCTGCGCGGCATGACCCCCGCCCAGGCCGCCGACGCCCTCCGCTCCCGCGGCTGGGTCGGCCAGATCAGCCAGAACACCCAGGCCACCCTGGACGCGGGCAGCGTCGGCCGGGTCATCGCCCAACAGCCCGCGGTCGGCTCCTCGCTCGGCAAGACCGCGACGGTGACCATTACGACCGGTGTGTTGTCCCTCGGTCCCCCGTGAGATCCGCCGCATCGGCATCACCGATATGGCCGCGTCCGCGAGGAGCGCGGCCATTCGTTTTCAGACCGTCATCTTCAGAGCTTCAGGTGGCGGTTCATCGACATGGCCTCGTCGGCGAGGTCGGGGAGTTCGATCACCTCGATGCCGTGTTCGCGGAGTTTCTCCACGCCGACGCAGTTCGCCACGAAAGTGGCGGGTTCGCGCCAGGCGATGACGACGCGGCGGATGCCCGCGCGCAGGATGCGGTCGGTGCAGGGGGTTCGGTCGAGGCTGGCGCGCTGCGAGCAGGGTTCCAGGGTGCTGTAGAGGGTGGCGTGGGGTAGGCGGGGATCGTCCGGTTCCAGTTTGTCCAGCGCCGATTCCTCGGCGTGCACCTTCTCGTCGGTCTCCCGCGACCACCCGTGCGTGATCTCCACGCCGTCGTCGCCGACGATCACCGCACCCACCGAGAACGCGGTCGCGCTGATCGGGCACAGCCGGGCCAGTCCGATGGCGTGCCGCATCCACTGCCGGTGCAGGCGGTGTTCATCCGACATGGGGACCCTCCTCCTTCGGCAGGTAGCGCAGCAGGGCGATATCGCCGACCTGGCTGACCTCGGCCAGCCGCAGCCGCCGGTGCGGCCCACCGGGATACGCGGCGGAACGCAGGAATCGCGGGGCGGCCGAATCGCCGACCAGGATCGGCGCGACCGCCATCAGCATCTCGTCGGCCAGTCCCGCCGACAGGAAGGCGGTGTGGATGGCGCCGCCGCCCTCCACCATCAGCCGTTCGACCCCCCGCGCGCCGAGATCGTCCAGCAGCGCGGCGAAATCGACCGTGCCGCCCAGCGACACCACCGTCGCCGACCGCGCGAGGCGATCGTGCAGCCGTGCCGCACCGGCCTCGGTGGTGTAGACGATCCGCTCCCCGCCGCTGTGCCAGAAGCGCAACTCCGGGTCGAGTTCGCCCTTGGCCGAGACGACCACGCGCAGGGGATATTCGGGGCGACCCGCCGAGACCCGGGCGGCGCGGCGCTCGGCGCTGTTCACCAGCAGCCGGGGATTGTCGCGGCGCAGCGTCTCCGCGCCGACCAGAATGGCGTCGGATTCGGCCCGCAGCCGATCCACCCGGTCGAAATCCGCCGAGTTCGACAGCAGCAGCCGCTCGGTGCGCGCGTCGTCGATATAGCCGTCGATGCTCACCGCCACCGACAGCACCACGTGCGGTCGGCGGCCCACCACATCGCCGGGACGGTTCACACCAGCGCCGCGACTTCCGCTTCCAACGTGCGCACCAGGCCCTCGTCGGGCCGAGCGCCGCAGACGCCGAGCCAATTGGCCAGCATCCGGTGCCCGCCCTGGGTGAGCACGGATTCGGGATGGAACTGCACGCCGTGAATGGGCAGCTCGCGATGCCGCATGGCCATGACGATCCCGCTCTCGGTGCGGCCGAGCACCTCCAGCTCCGGCGGCATGGTCTCCTCGAGCACGGTCAGCGAGTGGTAGCGGGTGGCGGTGAAGGGGTCGGGCAGTCCGGCCAGCACCCCCGCGCCGACGTGGTAGACGTCGGAGGTCTTGCCGTGCAACAGCTCCGGTGCCCGCGTCACGGTGGCCCCGAACGCCGTCCCGATGGCCTGATGCCCCAGGCACACCCCGAGCAGCGGCACCCGGTGCTTCGCACAGGCGCGCACCAGCTCGATGCTGGCCCCCGCGCGCTCCGGCGTCCCCGGCCCGGGGCTGATGAGCAGACCGTCGAACTCGGTCACCACCGCGTTCACATCGGCGAGCTGTGGATCGTCGTTGCGCCAGACCGTCGCGTCCACACCCAGCTGCCCCAGATACTGGACCAGGTTGAACACGAAGCTGTCGTAATTGTCGACGACCAGAACACGCATGGTTCGAGAGTAATGGGCGCGTCCGCCGCTAGCCCAGGCAATACCTACTATGGACACTACCTACCGTGAACGTATGCGGGCGCGACGGCTGATTTCGCAACGATCGGGGTAACTCCTGGGTACGCCCAGAATCGGGGTCGGCACCACCCGCCGGCACGCATGCAAGAATATCGACGGCACTCAGCCATGCGCTGAAGTCACGGAGAGGCGGAACAGCCCATGCCCAAGTCGAAGGTCCGGAAGAAGACGGACTACACGATCAATCCGGCCAGCCGGACGCCCGTCAGAGTGAAGGCGGCGGGTCCCTCGCCGGTGTGGTACGTCTCCATCATGCTCGGTTTCATGCTGGCCGGGCTGGTGTGGCTGCTGGTGTACTACCTGGCGGCGGAGCAGATCAGCTGGATGAGCGATCTGGGTGCGTGGAACTTCCTGATCGGCTTCGGCCTCATGGTCGTGGGCCTGATCATGACCATGCGCTGGCGCTAGTTTTCCCCAGTCTCCACAAGATGAGCGGTGTGTGGATGGGTGCCACCGCTACATATAGCGGCTGCTAGTGAGCTCGATCGCCTTACAACAGTGTTATTCATACACACTTGTGGATGAATCTGTGGACAACTCGAGGAGGGTTTGGGGACTGTGACACCGGCCGATTCCCGCGCCTTGGCGTGGTCCACCCCGCCCGCCGCCCTCGTCGTCTGCGCCCTCGGCGGAATCGTGCTCGCCGTGGCGGCAATCCTGTCCGACGATCCGCCGGGTCGGCTGCTCATCGGCCTGGCCGCCGTCGCCCTGCTCATCATGGCCGGAGTCGGCCTGCGGCAGCGCCCACGCCTGGCCGTCGAACCGGGCACCCCCGATCCGATCGTGGTGCGCGGCGTGGCCGGACCCAAGCGCTATACGCCCGAGCAGGTGCTGCGGGCGCGCGTGGTCAAGTACCGGCGGCTCGGCCGCCGCATGCCCATGCTCGAACTGGATGTGGAGGACGGCGGCGAGGAGAGACTGCTCATCTTCGGCCGCTGGGATCTCGGGGCCGCGCCCGACGAGGTGCTGGAAACCCTGCGCGCCCATCTGGGCCGCTGACGCGGGTCCGTCTCACCGGCCCGTGCGCGCGACCGGCCGTGCGTGTCACCGGCTCGGCTCGCCACCATCGGTTGGCATCGTCAACTGGTCACCATCGCCGTCGCCACCGCCGCGACCGCCAGCGCGGCGAACGCGACCACGCCGACCGCGCCCCAGCCGATCGCCGACGCAGTCGACTGACTGCCGGCCCGCAGCCAGCGCGGCAGGTAGAGGATTCCGGCCGTCGCGGCGGTACCGGCCGCCAGACCGCCCAGGTGCCCCCACAGCGAGATGCCCGGCACCGACACGCTGATGAAAAGGTTGATGGCCAGCAGGACGGCGATCTGGGTGAGGTTCTGCCGGGTGCGCAGCATGATGATGGCGACCGCGCCGAAGAGTCCGTAGATCGCTCCGGAGGCTCCAGCCGTGGCGGCGTTCTCGGGCCCCAGCGCCAGTGCCGCAGCGGAACCGCCGATGAGCGAGGTCAGGTACACCGCCAGAAAACGGCCGCGCCCCAGCGCCGTTTCACAGTAGGGGCCGAGGATGTACAGCGCGAGCATGTTCACCAGCAGGTGAAGCACGCCGTAGTGCAGGAATCCGGAACCGATGACACGGAACCACTGGCCGTCGGCGACGTAGGCCGGGAACAGCACCCAATCGGTGAACAGCTCGGAGAACCTGTTCTGGGACACGCTCTGCGCCTGGAAGGCCGTGATGCCGAACACGATCACATTGATCGCGATGAGCCCGTAGGTGACGAACGGCACGGGATTGCGCGCCAGCTGCGCCCCGCCCACCGTGCGCACCTGCCGAACGTCCTTCTGCCCCTGCGCGACACAGTCCACGCAGTGCTGCCCGACCGAGGCCGAGCGCAGGCATTCCGGGCAGGCGGGCCGCCCGCACCGTGTGCAGGCCAGACCGGTGGCCCGGTCCGGGTGGCGGTAACACGACGGTGCGGGTGGGTATGGATTCATCTCTACTGCTTTCGAGTTCAGCCGATGGTGACGCTGTTGATCACGACCGGATCCTTGGGCCGGTCGTTGCGGTCGGTCGCGGTGGTGGCGATGGTGTCGACCACCTTGCGGGAGTCGGGATCCACCACTTCTCCGAAGATGGTGTGCTTCCGGTTGAGGTGCGGCTGCGCACCGACGGTGATGAAGAACTGCGAACCGTTGGTGCCCGGCCCGGCATTGGCCATGGCCAGCAGGTAACCGCGGTCGAAGCGCAGTTCGGGATGGAATTCGTCCTTGAACTCGTAGCCCGGTCCACCACGACCGGTGCCGGTCGGGTCGCCGCCCTGAATCATGAAGCCGTCGATCACGCGATGGAAGACGGCCCCGTCGTAGAACGGCCCGGAGGTGGTGCCGGCGGCGTTCTCGGTGGTGTACGGGGCGGAACCGTCGGCCAGGCCGATGAAGTTGCGCACCGTCGCGGGGGCGTGGTTACCGAAGAGCGAGATCTTGATATCGCCGAGGTTGGTGTGCAGCGTCGCCACGGCGGTCTGATTCGGTGAGGTCACGCCGCCCATGCTATGTCGTGGCCGGCGGGAGAACCCCCAGCGACCTGCGGTCACCGCCCCTTGCTGCGCGAAACCGCGTGCTGTGTCACAGTGGTCGGATGGAGCTGGGGAGTTTTCGCAACCGAATCATCGCGGCGGCACTACTCGGAGCGGTGGGCAGCATTGTCGCGGTCGTCCTGAACCGCCGACCCCAGCCGCCCGCCCCCGCCCCGGAACCCCCGCGACTGGGTTACTCGCGCAATGGCTCCGCACCCACCCCGCTCGCCGGAGCGGGCACGGAAACCACGCGCTGAGACCGGAAAGTTCCCTACCTGCTCACCGAGCGCTTGTACTGCCGCACCGCCAGCGGGACGAAGATCACCAGGATCACCACGACCCACATGAGCGTGGTCGCGACGGGATGCCGCATGGACCAGGTGTCCGGCGGCGGCATGGCCGCGCTGGTATTGCCGAACAGATCACGGGTGGCCTGGGTCAGCGCCGACACCGGATTCCATTCCGCGAACAGCTTCAGCGGACCCGGCAGATTCTCCATCGGCACGAAGGTGTTGGCCAGGAAGGTGAGCGGGAAGATCACGATGAAGACGGCATTGTTGAACACCTCGGGCGCTCGCACGATCAGGCCGATCACGGCCATGATCCACGAGATCGCGTAGGCGAACAGCAACAGCAGCAGATACGCCAGCACCGCGTCCACGAACGAGCCGCGAATCCGCCAGCCGACCACCAGACCGGCCAGCGACATCACCACCAGGCTCACCACATTGATGACCACATCCGCGCCGGTGCGCCCGATGAGCACGGCGGCGGGCTCCATGGGTAGTGAGCGGAAGCGGTCGATGATCCCCTTCTGCATATCCTCGGCCAGGCTCAACCCCGTGAAGGTGCCGCCGAATACGACGGTCTGGGCGAAGATGCCCGCGATGAGGAACTCGCGGTAGCCGCCCTCCATACCGGGCACCTGGATGGCCGTGCCGAACACGTACGCGAACAGCAGTACGAACATGATCGGCGACAGCGTCGTGAAGATCAGCACGTCCGGAACGCGCTTGATCTTGATGACATTGCGCTTGGTGATGGTGAGGCTGTCACTCGCCAACATGGTGGCCCGCTGGGCCAGCGACGGCTTCTCGACGGACGTCAGCGTGGCGCTCATCGGGCCTGTCCCTCCTTCTCCAACTCGGCCGAACCCGATCCGTTCACAAGTTCCTCGGCCTCGTGGCCGGTCAGCGTCAGGAACACGTCGTCGAGCGACGGCCTTCGCAGGCCCACGTCGTGAATCGCCACCTCGTGCTTGGTGAGCTGACCGATGGCGTCGACCAGCGCCTGCGAACCATTGCTGACCGGAACGATGATGCGCCGCAGCCCCGGCTCCAGCCGGATCTCGCCGTGGGCCAGCCCGGACAGTGCCTGCTCGGCGACCGCCAGATTGTCCACATGGTCCACGGTCAGCTCGATGCGGTCGCCGCCGACCATGGACTTGAGTTCGTCGGAGGTGCCCTCGGCGATCACCGTGCCGTGGTCGATCACGGCGATGGAGTCGGCCAGCCGGTCGGCCTCCTCCAGGTACTGGGTGGTCAGCAACAGGGTGGTGCCCCCGGCGACCAGCTCCTCCATGACATCCCAGAGGTCCAGGCGCGCACGGGGATCGAGGCCGGTGGTGGGTTCGTCCAGGAACAGCACCGGCGGATTGGCGACCAGAGCGCCCGCGAGGTCGAGCCGCCGCCGCATACCGCCGGAGTAGCCCTTCACCGGGCGGTCACCGGCGTCGGCGAGCCGGAAGCGCTCCAGCAGCTCCCGGGCGCGCTGCTTACTGCGCTGAATCCCGAGGTGGTACAGCCGACCGACCATTTCGAGATTCTCGAAGCCGGTGAGGTATTCGTCCACGGCCGCGTACTGGCCGGAGGTGCCGATCCGGGAGCGCAGCAGCTGCGGATCCTTCAGCACGTCGACCCCGGCGACGGTGGCGCGGCCGGAGTCGGGGATGAGCAGGGTGGTCAGGACTCGGACGGTGGTGGTCTTCCCCGCGCCGTTGGGCCCCAGCAGGGCTTTGACGGTGCCCTCCGGCACCCGTAGGTCGAGTCCGTCCAGTGCGACCACGCGGCCGTACCGTTTGACCAGCCCCTCTGCGACTATTGCGTCGGGCATGTTTCTCCTGGTGTCGTATGGGTTCTGAGCTCGTACAGGCTTGTGAGCTGCGCAGATACTGTCGACCGTGACCGGGAAGCTATTGCCCCAGTATTGCCCAGGCTGATCGTGATTTCATCCCATTTACCCCGTTTCGAAACGCCTGTCGGGCACGCGGAGCCGCATCCCGTGGGGATCCGGCGGCGCGCGGTTCTCGACAGCTCGTGCACGAACACATGTTCGCAGCGGGGTACGACAAGTTCGGCGAAAAAATCTCCAACGCGATGGTCCCCGTGCGCACACAAACACGATTCGTCGCGTAGGATCGTTCCCGTCGGCCCCTCCCCCCCGGGCCGACCAATCGCGGGCCTCGGCTAACTCCCCCCCTTCGCCGAGGCCCGCCCCCCTTTCTGGAGTCGGTTCGCCGGACTAGACCAATACGATCTAGACGAGTGGGCGAATCTCGTTGCGGCGCAGCACATGCCCGCGCAGTCGGCTGATCCCGCGCACCCGCACACTGCGCAGATGCCGGAGCGTGAACTCCGGATCGCCGTCGAGCCGCGCGGCCGCGCCGTCGTCGATGAGCACGGTGCCCGGCCGCGCCACACCGGTGAGCCGGGCGGCCACGTTCACCACATCGCCGTAGAGGTCGCCGAAGCGCTGCAATACCGGCCCGTAGGCCAGGCCGATGCGCAACTGCGTGGTGATGCCCGGCGACGCTTCCGCCGCCTCCTGAATGGCGAGGGAGATCCGCGCCCCCTGATCGGCGGACCCGGCCGCGTACATGACCTCGTCGCCGACGTTCTTGATCACCCAGCCGCCGCCCGCGGTGATCGCATTGCTGGTGACGGTCTCGAAGGACTCCAACAGCGCCGAGAGCTCCTCGGGATCGAGGTGCCGGGTCAGGCGCGTGTAGCTGACCATATCGGCGAAACCGACCGCCAACTGCCGCACCTGGTCCCCCGCCACCGCGCCGCCGTCCAGCGAGCGCGCCAGCGAGGAGGCGAGCTGCCGCCGCCAGGCATAGGAGAGCAGCTGCTCGAGTTCGGTGACGACCTCCTCGGTGGCCGCCCGCGCCGCCTCCTGCGGATCGGCCGCGGGATCGGCCTCTGCAATGGCGGCGATCCGGTCCAGGATCTCCTCGGTGACCAGATCCACCTGCCACTCCGCCAGCCGCGCCATGGACTGCCCCAACTGCCGCGCCGCCGCCGTCTGCCGCGGAACATCCGCGCGCGCAAGCACACTCAGATTGGTGAAGGTGCGCACCGCCTGCACATCGGCATCGGTGAACTCGATCGCCTCGTCATCCGGATCGGCCGGAAACCCCAGCGACACCCACAGCCGCCGCGACAAGGTCGACGGCACCCCGGTGCGGTCGGCCACCTGCCGCCGGTTGTACTTGCGCTCCCCGCTCAGCAGATACGGCTCGACCACCGACTGAACCAACTTGGAGATCTCGGTGGAGGCCATGGGGCCACCTTACGGCGCGAACCCCCCACCACGCCGCCGCCACGACCCGCCTGGTGACCGATCACAGACCAGCCGGGAACGACGCGGCGCTCATGCCTGTGACAAGTACGGACCTCCAGCGGAGGGATCCGATGCACGTGCCTCGCGGCCCACTGCCCGGCCGGGCAACCCTGTCCGGCACACGGGTGCGGACAACCTCGGCACTATCCGGCCCGTACATCACGACCGCTGTCTCGGCCGGTCCCCTCAAGCTGACATTCTGCGCCGAATCTGTGGCTCGACTGGCGGGTTCCGTGGCCTGGCGCGATGATTGCCCGCAGTCGGGGACCGTTGACATTCGTTCATCTACAGGGGAATTCATGAAACGCGCTGCACTAACTCTGCTCGGCATCCTTGTCATTGGCATCCTGGTCGCAGGATTCAGTGGCCGAGCGGCCGCAGCTCCTGTTTCGGCCGGGTCGGTCGAGGCTCCGGCAGCGATAGGGGTCACGATCGATGAGACGGGTGAGCCTGTCGCAATGTGCATGATGCCGGGGGACTCGATCGGCACGCGCGCGGCGATCGGTGCGGTAATCGGATTCTTCCTCGGGTTGCCGGTCTTCATCATCGGATCCATCCCGATCGCCCTGGCGGGTGCTGCCTTCGGCGCGTTGTCCTATGTACTCGCGAGGTGGTCCGCCGACCAGATCCCGGGGCCCTGCTAGATCCGCGCTCGCGGTAGTTTCGCGGCGGCAGCAGACCGAACCACGCCGTTCGCGAGGCCGCGCCGACCGTCATCTCCTGCCGAGGATCACGCCACGTCGCCGCTGCGCCCACCAGCCCCGGAACACATCCACGGCCCGGCGTCAGCTACCCCATCCGACATGAACGCGGCTGGGGATGGACCGCGCGCCCCCGAGAGTTGGCGGTCGCACGGGCAGGTGCCGTCGCATTCGACCCGCCGCATTCCTGCCAGCGGGCGAGGGCGGTGTAGACGCGGCGTGTGGGCAGAGGCGGCCCCTTCGAGGTCTGCGCCGAATCCTCTGGGGGCCTCCGTTCGCAGTTTCTGTGTTCGGTGCGTTGTTCGGGCAGTCTTGACTTTGTCGTCTGCCAATCAGGAGGCTGGGGGCACTCGGGTGGGACAGCGCAATACGAGGCGTTCCCGCTGGCCGCCCAGTTCCGTTGGTAGCGTCAGCGCCATGGAGCTTCGTGATCTTGTAGCTCGAGCTGTACGCATCGGGGCAACACCCGGACTTCCAGCTTCCTCGGCCGAGCTCGCTGCGGCAGAGTCGCGACTAGGGGTCCGCTTCGATCACCAATACAGAGAGCTGATGTCGATCTGCAGCGGCATCGAGGCGATCGGTGGTTCCTTCCTGTACCCAGCCGATGAGCTCGGTGCCTCGCCACGATGGCTGGAGTGGACCGCTTTTCTCGAGATCGAGTACTTCACCGGAGATCCGCCGGGCTTCGAGATGCGGAACTGGGAAATGATCGAACCGATCTTCCATCCGCCCCCGGCCGGACGAATTCATGTCCTGATCGGCGATGACGAATTACAGCCCGAGGCCCTGGTATGCAACTTCTCCAGTACAGATCCCGATGCGCCGCCCGGGGATATCGCCCAGTGTCGCTACGAACCTCACATCCGTGGAGATCTCACCGAGACCTTGGCCCAACTGGTCGACGTTGCCGAAGAACGCGGCATGGATGACGGGCGCGTCGAGTCCGACCAGCACGATCGCGCGGACGTGTACTTCCAAATCGGCCGTCTGCTGCGAGGGATCTCGACACAGAACCGTGCGTATATTCGCCATGCCCTGTCGGCTCGATGGCGTCACGAGTTCGACCAGCGACCTGGCCAACCCGGCCTCAACGACCTCCGCGATTCCGTGTGCTGGCATCGGGTACCAGCCAAGATCGAACCGATCGAGTATGACCTGTGGGGATCGCCTCCGCATTCTGTGCGCGCCACGGCAACCATGCCCGAGGGCTGGTCGAAATCCCCGCTCGAGGCCGTCATTGGTGTCGTCAAGGAGAACACCGTGTGGCGGATCGACTCGTGGTCATGGAGTCGACCGGACGGATAGAGGCGGCGCAGTTGGTTGCGAGCAAGTGGCGCTACCTCTTCCGAACAGTAATCCGTCCGATTGGGATCTGACGGACGAACTCGCCGATACCCATACTCAGAGCTATCCCCAGGGCGCGGCACTGATGGCACTGGGGATCTCCGCCATTCCAGGCGGGCTACTCGGGATGCTCCTCAATGTCATGGCGAAGACCCGGAGCGGCGGAACTCAGCGGATTCGCCGTACAAGTCGGGCTCCTGCTATGCGGGACGCTGCTGCCACACCGAGGCAAGGAGCACCTCCCCTACCCTGTGCTTCTCCACCTCATCCTGAATCAACCGGCGGGCCCGAACGCACTGGTCTGCCGAATGCAGGATGCCGAATCGAGCCTCCCTGGTCGGGCTCGATCGGTGTGGCAAGCTCACGGCATGGACAGTCTGCTTACCTTCGACAGCGAGCGGTCCATCGTGCTGGATCGAGCCTCCAGGCCGAGTTGAACACGCAAGTGTTTCCGTTGCTGGAGGCACCGAAGTTGTTTCAACTGCCCGACCTTCGCCCCGATGCCCAGCATGACTGGGGTTGGGTTGTGGGCGTAGATGGCTTTCATGAACTGGTAGCGATCGATGAACCTGTTCGAGTCCTCACACTGATCGTTGCAGCAGACGACTAGCGAAGAACTCGGCTCTTGCCGCTGGTCGCGCTGACCGAACCGGCCAGCGCGGGCGAGGCGAAGATCAACGGGCCGAATCGATCGGGTGCCGGGCCGAACGCACTAAATTGCCGAATGAGGTTTCCATGGCCTGGTGTCTCGACTCTTATAGGCACTTCAGAGTAATTTGCTGCAAGTATGCTGTTCTTGTGAACGTCGATGGCCGGTCTGTACGCGAGCGGACATTGGGTGCGCTGAGATGGGCGTGGGTGGTGTCGTTTGGCGTATTCGCGGTGTGCAGTGTGTACCTCGGTGTTACTGGGAACCGGAGCCCCGACAACGGTATTCAGACACGGGTGTTGTGGGCGGTGGTGTCTTTGTCGCTAGCCGTCGGTTTCGCCGCGTCCGCTCTATGGATTCATCGGCGTGGTACGGCTCGGATTGAACCGTGGAGCGTGGGCCTGCGTAAGGCGCTGAGTTGGGCTACGACGTGGCTACTCGCGTTCTTCTCGTTCGGTTGCCTGCTAGCCGTGTTTTTTCCTCACGATAGCTTCTCGGACTCTACCGATACAGCGACGTATTGGTACGGCCGTGTTGGGCTGGGCTCGTTTTACCTCGCCTTTGCAGTTGCTGCCGGCGCGGCGGCTGTCGGGGTCCGGCGTAAGACTCGACCACGATCGACTGCCGATGCCTCGGACCCTGCACGTACGTTCCCAACCAGCGACCGCACATAGATTCGTGCCGCACCACCCAGCAAGGGTTCTCGAAGTATGCCCCATGCCGCTTATGGCTCGTGTGGCCCGTCGGCGCCTACGCCCGATTCGATTCGTCTGCCAGTGGACGGCGTCCACAGTTCGGGAAACATCTACCCGCCGAGACCGATCGCTGTTGATCAGCCTCGCGAAGCGCCGTCGGGCCAGACGATGACGACAGGCACGCCCTTGTCGCGGGCCAGCTCGACGACGGTGCCGGTACCGCCCTTCCCGTTGGGCTGGGAATCCCATACGGCGATCAGCGCATCACAGGTACCGACGACTGCCTCGTTCGCGGCCTCGTATGCCTCACGGCCCGCCTCGTCGAACTCCATCACACGGACGGTGTCGGCGCACCGGATGAGCCCGTCGAACTGCTGGGTGTGATCGGGCTTGACCTTGCGCTCACGGTAGTTCCGCGACGGCAGCACGACCTCGAGTCGGCCGCCCGCGTCGAGTACGGCCTGCGCGAACACCGAGTCGGCACCGCGGGCGATGCAGCTGACGCCGACGAGGTCGGCCGCATCGCCGTGCTCGTCGAGGACGCGGTGGATCTCGTCGTAGATGAGCGGAACCGAGTCGGCGGTGATGTTCATATGTCCGGTCACACCGATACGAGTCATGCCCACTTCTATACAGGCGCGGTGATGAAAGGTCGCACCCTGTCGCGGAACTCGGCCGCGACAGCGACGTCGACGAGTTGGCTTGTACGCTGGTACAAATCGCCGAGGTGCATGAGGCGCGCGCATGGGTGGCCGCACGGCCGGGCCGCTGGCGGGTGGCACAGTCGCGTAGGTGCGCGCGGCTAGATGTCGGGGTACGACGGCGCTTCGACTCGCGTCAGCGGCAGTACCGCCACGTTGGGCCCCTGCGCCAACGACTCCAGCGCTTCCGGCGACACCGGGTCGTAGTCGCGCACTACGAGCCCGCGTCCACGGGGCGCAACCGCCGCTCCGCGTGCTGCCAACGGCGTGCTGAAAGGGTATGAGCCGCGCGCTCCTCACGGCTGCGCCTCAGCCCCGCGCCAGCGCACGGATCAGGTGTTCAATTCCCGCCGCATCGGTGAGGTCGCTGAGAACGGCGTCGGCGGTCTCGAGATCAGCTGCGGCTGTACCGCCTGCTGCGACCGCGATCACGCGTGCGCCACCCTGGCGGGCAGTCTCGATATCGCCGAGACTGTCGCCGATCAACACCGTATTGTGTTGGCCGAATTCGCCGTCGTTGCTGGCACGGGCTTGTGCGATGGGGACGAGCGCGGGCCGATGCCTATCGTCGTCGCCGTAGGCGCCGGTGGCGAGGTCGAGATGCTTGTGCAGGCCGAAGGTTTCGAGCTTGATGCGTGTGACTCGACGGGTATTGCCAGTGAGGACCGATTGCCGGATTCCCTTGATCGTCGCGAGGTGCTCGAGCGCTTCCTCGGCTCCGGGCATCACGCGACCTTGCTCGCGAAGTTGCTCCTGCCGTTCGATATACGCCGCTGCGAGCGACTCGGCGAACACCGGAAAGAGAGGCGGCCGATCGATATCATGCAGTGCTGCCGCGGCAGCGTAGATGTCCGGTTCAGTACGGCCGGTGATTTGGGGCATGCGCTCCAAGGTGCGGCTGGTGACGTCCTCGAACGCTGCGGCGAACGATGCGCGACCGACCCCACGGGTCTCGATGAGCGTATGGTCGACATCCCACAGCACGAGAACGCTGTCGTTCTGCCTGAATGACATGCGGGTCGTCACCTCCGGCCCCTACTGTGGCAGACATGGCCAGAGCGCCACGCCCCAATGACAGTATCGGCGCACGGATCCGTGTACATCGCGAGCGGTCTGGAAAGTCACAGGCCGTCGTTGCGGGCCTCGCCGGGATCAGCGAGGACTACCTCGGACAGATCGAGCGCGGGCGGAAAATTCCGAGCACCCGCGTGATTCAGTCGCTCGCCGACGCGCTGCGTATTCCGGCAGGCGTATTGCTGGGCGATACGCCCGCAGCCCCCACGTCACCTGCGGCCGGTTGCGGCAACCGGTTGGCGCTGGCGTTGTTGTCGGGCGGCGGTGTTCCGACTGATCTGGCCGATCTTTCCGCACGGACAGATCTCGCGTGGCGAACCTGGCAGACTAGCGACCACCGATACAGCGATGTGTTGCCTACATTGCCGGAGTTGATCCGCAATACTGAAGCGACCTTGCGGGCCAGCCGCCATGATTCACGGCATCGCGAGACCGCTGGCGTAGCCAGCGACCTGTACGGGTTGCTGCGCACGGTGACGCGGCGCGTCGGTCGATCAGATCTGTCGTACTTGGTCGCCGATCGCGGTATCCGAGCAGCCGAGGATGCCGACAACCCAATTCGACTTGCGGTAGCAAGATGGAATCTCGGCCACACTCTGCTGATCTCCAACGAGTACGAGGCAGCCATCGAGCTAGCGACCAACGCCGCAGCGTCAGTCCTCGCCGAGAGTAGGGCCGAACCCGCTGCAATTGTGCTGGCGGGCGCGCTCGAACTAGTGGCGACGGTGGCCGAAGCGCGAACAGGCCGACTCTGGGAAGCACGTGACCGCTTGAACCGTGTGTATCCGGTCGCGGTGCGATCGCCGAATATGAGCAATGTCGGGCACACGATGTTCAGTACGACGAATGTCGGGTTTCACGCCATCTCGATCGAACTTCAAGCAGGGGACGCGCTCGAGGCACTGCGGATAGCTGAGCAGCTCGACACATCGGAGTATCTGTCGGTCGAGCGGCGGTTCACCTTCGCGCTCGATCTGGCCCGCGCCTACGAGCTTCGCCGCCAGGAGACCGGGACTTTACTGCACCTTCTCAACGCCGAGCAGATCTCCCCTGAAGACCTGCAGTACAACTCCGAGGCACACGAGATGGTGCGCCGTCTGCTCCAAGGCCATCGCTCTCCGAACCGTGTTCAGGCTGCAGGTCTGGCCGACCGCCTCAGCATCCCAGTCTGACCCGGACTGAAAGTCAGCCCGGTCCCTGAGACCGGGTTGCAGCACGGTGGGCGTTCTACGTTCGTCCTGCCCCGGTGCCGGGAGGGACCAGTCGACCCTCACCCCATTGATCGCACTGCAACCGCAGGGTCGGTGGGCGGTCATTCCTCGGCGCCGGGTGCACTCCAAACCGTTCCAGGGCACTGGAGGCACCCGACATGGAAATCATCCTCGCAATCACGGTCATTGCGCTACTCCTCCTGGTCGTCGCGGCGGCCGTCCTCGACGACGTTGCGCACGCGCGCCGCCACCGCGGTCCCACAGTCGCCGAGATCAAGGCGCGCCTAGACGCCGAGGCCGCACGCAAGTTCGTACCGATGCGGGGGTAGCCATGGCGATTCATCTTCCCCCGAATATCGACGCCTCGACCATCGCGGCGATCATCAACCACGCGAGCTTTCGGTGGGCGGCCGAGCATCCGCACGAGGCCATGCAGGCACACCGCGAATGCCGTGTCGGCCAGTGCCTTACGAAGACGATCGCGTACAAGAAGCTCGTCGGCGACGGCAAGCTCGTGCCCGCGGGGTGGCCCGCGTGAGCGCGCCAACCACGAGCGGGACCGCGCGCTCGGCGATTGCCAACGGCGTTACGCGGCAGCCTCGCCCCGGCGCGGCGGCCCGAACGGGCACGCCGACGATGCACACCAGCGAACACGAGAGCGGGACGGCCCTGTGGGCGATCGTCGGCGGCGTCGCAACGGTTTTCGCGGTGCGTAGCGGCCGACGCGCCATGTCCATGCCGCTCAGCGAGAACGGTGTCGACCTCGGGAAGTGCTTCGACCTGTTCCCGGATCAGCGTGAACTGTTCTGGAAAGTGCTCGTCGAGCGCGAGGAGGTGCGTCCCGGCGGACCCATCTGCGGCCGCATCTCGGGCCGATAGGCCGGTGCCCTCATGGTCGCAGCAGCCAGAGCACCGCCGGTCGAGGTGCTGCCGAATTGTCCACGCCCACAACTGAACCAATAGGACGACATCATGCGCACTGCTCCTCTCTTCCGTCTACCGCGCGCCTTACCCGTCGCGACTGCGGCCGCGTTGGCTGTCGCGGGCGTCGCCACCGTCGGCACCGCGCCCGCCGAGGCCGCCGCGAAGTCGTGCGGATTCGAGTTCACCCACCGGCAGCCATCGGTGTACCCGCCGGAGATCATCGGCAACGGGTTCGCCCAGTGCGATGTACCGCCCGAAGAACACTCGCTGATCCTGGCGCTGGAATACCGCCAGGGTGAGCGGTGGGTGAACGCGGCGCACATCCGCGACGCCGGGATCCCGCCCGGACCGCCGGGTCGCCGCTCGTATGAGGTCAAGGCAGCCTGTTACGCGGGGACGTGGCGTGTCAGTATGAGCGTCACGGGCAGCATTCAGGGGCAGCCGTTCGTGTTCAGCGACTACTCGCGGACCCGTGAAGTGCCGACAACCCAGTGTCCGAGCCGATGAGAGGAATTCCGATGTCGATGGACGAGCGCACATCCCAGGAGTTGCGGGACAGGATTCAGCCGATCGCCGAGGCGGTGGCCGCGAAGCTCGGAGCCAGGCACCCGGCCGTGGCGGCACTGGAGTTGGCTGCGGCTGAGATCGCCGCCGCCGTGCCCATGCCTCGCCGGTACGCCGATTACGAGCCGCGGGTCGGATAACCCCCATATCGTTCGATAGATCCGATGGCGAAACGCGCCGCGCAAACGACGAACCGCCCCGGCCGGGGCGGTTCGTGTGTGGACACGGAGTGTGGACACGAGCAGACCAGAAGGGCTAAAACCCTATCTGACCTGCTCTGATAGCTGTGGAGCCTAGGGGAATCGAACCCCTAACCCCTGCCTTGCAAAGGCAGTGCTCTGCCAATTGAGCTAAGGCCCCGGACGGGGAAGAATCCCCGAAAGTTGTTCAGCGGGTGGTTACCTCGTGCCAGAGGTCCGCGTCGTTGCGCTGACGCAGTTTGCTGATTCCGAAAATCACCGCGGCGACGAGGCCGATCGTGAGGAGAAATTTCATGAATCCCACCCTACAGAGATGTTCGGGAGTGGGCCTAGGAGGACTTGAACCTCCGACCTCTTCGTTATCAGCGAAGCGCTCTAACCGCCTGAGCTATAGGCCCTCATCTCGGTTCCGGGTGTCTCACCCGAACCGAGGCATGAGATTACCGTACGACTCCCCGAGTAACCAAAACGGCCGGTAGTGGGCTTGTAGGAGCCCGCCGCCGGCCGCTTGGAGAGGTACTCCGATGCGGGCGAGCTAGTCCGGATCGGCCAGGGTCACCTGGATGCCGCCGACCAGATCGGTGCAGTTGTTGTAGACGAACACGCCGACCGTGGACAGCGCGGTGAAAAGCACCACATTGATCATGCCGATGACACCGGCGTAGCCGAAGACGGTGCCCGCGTCCACGATCGCCGAGGACGAGCCGCCGTCGGAGACGATGTCGGTGAAAGTGGAATTCATCCGCTCCCACACGCCCATGCCCTCGAGCACGAGGTACAGCAGACCCACCGCGAGCATCCACACGAAGAACAGCGCGACGCTGATCACCAGCGACACCTTCAGCGTGGACCACGGATCGATATGGCGCAGCTGCACGGTCGCCCGCAGCGGTTCACCGCTGGAGACGGCCTGCTGCACGGCCGTCGGCGCCGACGGCGACACCGGTCCCCCGGCCACGGCCGCCGGAGCCTCCACATGCTGCGGCAGCGGATGCCGCAGATCCGACAGATCCGGCATGTCCTTGACCAGTTCCGGCCGCGCGATGCTGCGGGTCGGCCCGTCGATGCCGACGGACTTCACCATGGCGGCTTCCTTGCGGGCCGCCTTGGCGGCCAGATCGGCCGTGGTGCGGGCATTGGACGCACCCGCGTTCAGGCCGACCCCGGGCGCGGAGGCCGGTCGTCCGGCCACCGGAGCCTGGCCGGGACGGTAGAGGTTGGACTGCGGCTCCCGCTGCGGTAGCTGGGACCAACCGCCCTCCTCGAACCGGGACGTGGTCTGCCCGTCGCCGGAGGCCGCCGGTTCCGCGGCCCGCTCCGGAGCGGCGTCGGCCGGATCACTCCGCCGTCCGGCGGTGCCATCCTGCGCGAAATCACCGGACTGACCCGACATTTCGGGCGTTTGCGGCTGTCCCTCCGGCGATCCCGGCCGCGGAATCGGGCGCGGCGGAATCGGGGACGGTGCGATTCGCTCGGTCACACCGTTGGCATGCTGCCGCTGGTCATTCGGCTGATTCGGAGTGGTCAATGGTGAATCCTTCGATCCGTTGTGCCGCCGCTGCTGTCGAGAAAACTACTGCTTCGCCGAACCACTGGCATCTTCTTCACCGGAAACCGCGTCGGGCTCATCGGCGTTGCGCGCGATTGCGAGCAACGTAGCGCCCTCGCCCAGGTTCATCAATCGCACGCCCTTGGTCTGGCGTCCGGCCTTGCGCACCTGGTTGGCCGCCGTCCGGATCACACCGCCGCCGGAGGTGATGGCGTACAGCTCGTCGTCATCGTCGACGATGAGCGCTCCGACCAGACTGCCACGTTTCTGGTCGTACTGGATGGTCAATACACCCTTTCCACCGCGACCCTGCGCGGTGTACTCGTCCAGCGCCGTGCGCTTGGAGTACCCGCCCGAGGTCGCGACGAGCAAGAAGCCCTGTTCGCCCTCGTGCACCACATTGAGCGACAGCAGTTCGTCGTCGGTGTTGAAGCGCATGCCCTGCACACCGGAGGTGGCGCGGCCCATGGGACGCAGCACCTCGTCATTGGCGGCGAAGCGGATCGACTGGCCGTGCGCGGACACCAGCAGCAGATCGTCATCGGCGGCACACAGCGCGGCACCGACCAGTTCGTCCTCGTCGCGCAGGTTCACGGCGACGATGCCGCCACTGCGGTTGGAGTCGAAATCGGTCAGCCTGGACTTCTTCACCAGGCCCTTGCGGGTGGCGAGCACCAGGTAGGGCGCGTCCTCGTAGGACTTGATCTGGATGACCTGGGCGATCTTCTCGTCCGGCTGGAAGGCCAGCAGATTCGCCACGTGCTGGCCGCGCGCGGTGCGGTTGGCCTCGGGCAGCTCGTACGCCTTGACCCGGTACACCCGGCCCTTGTTGGTGAAGAACAGCAGCCAGTCGTGCGTGCTGGTGACGAAGAAGTGCTTGACGATGTCGTCCTGCTTGAGACCCGCGCCCTGCACGCCCTTGCCGCCGCGCTTCTGCGAGCGGTACAGGTCGGTCTTGGTGCGCTTGGCGTAGCCGGTCTCGGTGATGGTGACGACCACGTCCTCGCGGGCGATCAGATCCTCGTCGGCGACGTCGCCGTCCGCGGAGATGATCTTGGTACGACGCTCGTCGCCGTGCTTATCCACGATTTCGGCCAGCTCGTCGCGCACGATGGCGCGCTGCCGCTCCGGCTTCGCCAGAATGTCCTTCAGGTCGGCGATCTCGGCCTCGATCTTGGCCAATTCGTCGAGGATCTTCTGCCGTTCCAGGGCGGACAGGCGGCGCAGCTGCATATCGAGAATGGCCGTCGCCTGGATCTCGTCGATATCGAGCAGCTGCATCAGGCCGGTGCGGGCGGTCTCGGTATCGGCCGAACGACGGATCAGGGCGATCACGGCGTCCAGCTGGTCCAGCGCCTTGACCAGGCCGCGCAGGATATGGGCGCGTTCCTCGGCCTTGCGCAGCAGATACTTGGTACGCCGGACGATCACGTCCAACTGGTGATTCACATACAGGCGAATCATCTGGTCCAGGCGCAGCGTGCGCGGCACGCCGTCCACGATGGACAGCATGTTCGCGCCGAAACTGGTCTGCAGCTGGGTGTGCTTGTAGAGGTTGTTCAGCACCACCTTGGCGACCGCGTCACGCTTGACCGTGATGACGATGCGCATACCCACGCGGTCGGAGGACTCGTCGTGGATATCGGCGACGCCCGCGATCTTGGCGTCCTTCACCTGCTCGGCGATCGAGTTGATGAAGTTGTCGGTGTTGACCTGGTAGGGCAGCTCGGTGATGACGATCGTGGTGCGACCGCGATTGTCCTCCTCGATCTCCACCACGCCGCGCATCTTGATCGAACCGCGGCCGGTCGTGTACGCGTCGTGAATGCCCTGGGTGCCCACGATCAGGCCCGAGGTCGGGAAGTCCGGCCCCTTCACCCGCTCCATGCACGCGGCGAGGGTGGACTCCTCGTCGGCGAGGTGATTGTCCAGCGCCCAGTAGATGGCCTCGGCCAGCTCGGTCAGATTGTGCGGCGGGATATTCGTCGCCATACCGACCGCGATGCCGTTGCTGCCGTTCATGAGCAGCACCGGCACCCGGGCCGGGAGGACCACCGGCTCCTGCGTCTTGCCGTCGTAGTTCGGCAGGAAATCGACCGTCTCGTGGTCGATCTCGCGCAGCAGCTCCATGGCCAGCGGCGTCAGACGGCACTCGGTGTTGTGGCTGACGAATCCATTGGTGATGAAGGCATGGTCGGCGGTGTCGACGCGCAGGCTGAATACGTCCCGTTCGCCGGCATCCGCGACCTCGGCGACCGGCGCGTAGTAGAAACGGCCATCGGTGAGGTCCCGTGCGATCGCGCGGACCTCGGGATCTCCGATGCGGCCGAGTATCTCCTCGGCTCGGTGTTCCCAGCGCTCGATCCGATCAAGATTGTGCCGATCGAGCCATGCTTGATCAGCGGTGCTCACCGCACCGTGCGCACGAACGAAGGCGGCGAGACCGGGGACATGATCACCACTGAGCGACCGGGCCGACGAGGCGGGGCTCCGAGACTCGATCCGGTCCAGAATGGCCGTCAGCTTGACCTGCTTTCGACCGCCGAATCCGACCCGGTCGCTGAACAGTCGGGCGTCGCGCCGATTCGTGATGGCCACCTTGTATTCGCCGATGGCATGGCGGTATCGCTTGGAAACCACACCGAACTCGAGCAGTAGCTGCTGCACATCCTTGGCGAGCTGCTCGCTACGGGTGGAGTAGGAGATCTGGACGGTGTTGCGCGGCAGCGCCGAGCACGATCCGTCACCCTCGAACAGCGCGCCCAGGAAGACACGTTTGACCGCCGTGGTGCCCTGCCAGATGAACTCGGGCACCTGCTTGGCGGCGCTGCGCTGGCCGATCAGCGTGGCCAGCGGCGACCGGCGCAAGGCTGTCAGGTTCTGGATATCGAGGTCATGCAGCAGCGAACCCGATCCGATGACTCGGTGCGATACATATCGAGAGCCGCCGACGACCGTGTCGTAGGCGGCCACCACCATGTCGAAGAACTCGCGGTCCACATTGTTGAAGCCCGCACGAGTCTCGGATACGTACCCCTCGCTGACAAATGCCCCGTACAGGAGGGCCACCGCCGACTCCGACCAGTCCGCGACACCGATCTCCTGCGCCGGAACCCGCTGCATGGCAACCCGGTCACCCGGACGGATCTCCGACATCAGCTTCCACAGCAGAGTGGGAACACCGGCCACATCGACCAGGCACAACACCGGATGATTCAGGGTGCCGGTGAGCTCGTAGCCCTCGTCGGTGGTCACCGTCAGGGTGCGGTGCGTACCGGAGTGGAACAAGGCGTCGGCACGCACCGGATCACCGTGCCGGTCTACGACCTTGAGGTCGATCTCGTTGTCCGAGTTGGGTGCGGCGTCCGCCACGACGTCGGCGATGCGGACGGAGCGCCCGAGTGGCAATCGCACCAGGGCGTCGCCGCTGACGCAATAGCGCATGGCGGCCGCGCCGTCGTTGCCGCGCGAACCGAAGTTGCCCTGGCCGTCGACCAGCGGGTAGCGCAGCGACCAGGGCTGCGCCATCCGCACCAGGGTGTCGTAGATGGCCGTGTCACCGTGCGGGTGATAGTTGCCCATGGTGTCGGCGACCGGGCGAGCCGACTTCACATAGCTGCGGTCGGGCCGATACCCGTTGTCGTACATCGCGTACATGATCCGGCGGTGCACCGGCTTGAGGCCGTCGCGCACCTCGGGCAGCGCACGGCCCACGATCACGCTCATGGCGTAATCGATGTAGGAGTTCTGCATCTCCTGCTGGATGTCGACCGGTTCGATCCGGTCGCCACCCGACGGGGGCAGGGAGGTCTCAGTCATGAATTGGTCTCCGTGGGAAGTCTCTCGAGGTGTTCCTCGGGAATGGACGGGTCGACGGTGGGCGCTTCCTCAGCCGGGAACTCAGACGTCCAGGAAGCGAACATCCTTGGCGTTGCGGGTGATGAAGCTGCGCCGAGCCTCGACGTCCTCACCCATGAGGACCGAGAACAGCTCGTCGGCGGCCGCCGCGTCATCCAGGGTGACCAGGCGCAGCACCCGCACGCTCGGGTCCATGGTGGTCTCCCACAGCTCCTTCGGGTTCATCTCGCCGAGACCCTTGTAGCGCTGGACGCCGTCGTCCTTGTTGATCTTCTTGCCCGCGGCCAGGCCGCGCTCCAGCAGACCGTCACGCTCGCGGTCGGAGTAGGCGAATTCCGGATCCGAGCGCTGCCACTTGAGCTTGTACAGCGGCGGCTGCGCCAGGAAGACGTGCCCGTGCTCGACCAGCGGTCGCATGAACCGGAACAGCAGGGTCAGCAGCAGCGTGGAGATGTGCTGACCGTCCACGTCGGCGTCGGCCATCAGCACGATCTTGTGGTAGCGCAGCTTGCCGATGTCGAACTCGTCGTGGATACCGGTGCCGAACGCCGTGATGATCGACTGCACCTCGTTGTTCTTGAGCACCTTGTCGATGCGCGACTTCTCGACATTGATGATCTTGCCGCGCAGCGGCAGGATCGCCTGGTACATGGAGTCGCGGCCGGATTTCGCCGAGCCGCCGGCGGAGTCGCCCTCGACGATGTAGATCTCGGACTTGCTCGGATCCTTGGAGCGGCAGTCCGCCAGCTTGCCGGGTAGACCGCCCAGATCGGTCGCGCTCTTGCGCCGCACCAGCTCACGCGCCTTGCGGGCGGCCACGCGCGCCTGCGCCGACGACACCGCCTTCTGCACGATGGTCTTGGCATCGGCCGGATTGGCCTCGAACCAGTGCGTCAGATGCTCGTTACAGGTGCGCTGCACGAACGACTTGACCTCGGTATTGCCGAGCTTGGTCTTGGTCTGGCCCTCGAACTGCGGGTCGGCGACCTTCACGCTCACGATGGCGGCCAGGCCCTCGCGGATGTCGTCGCCGGTGAGGTTGCCGTCCTTCTCCTTGAGGAGCTTCTTGTCCTTCGCGTACTTGTTCACCACCGTGGTGAGCGCGGCGCGGAAGCCCTCCTCGTGGGTGCCGCCCTCATGGGTGTTGATGGTGTTGGCGAAGGTGTGCACCGACTCGGAGTAGCCGGAGTTCCACTGCATGGCGACCTCGAGCTCGTGCCCGGTGCCCTTGCCGGTGAACGACACGATCGAGTTGTGAATCGGCGTCTTGGTCCGGTTGATGTGCTTGACGTAGTCCTCGAGACCGCCCGGGTAGTGGTAGGTCCGGGTCTTGACCTTGGGCTCGGCGGGCGGCGCGTTCTCGTCGAGATGCTTGGGCGCCTCGGCGGTCTCGCTCACCACCTCGTCGGTGATCTCGCTCTCGGAGACCCGCTCGTCGGTCAGGGTGATGGTGAGGCCCTTGTTCAGGAACGCCATCTCCTGCAGGCGGCGCGCGACCGTCTCGAAGTTGTAGATGGTGGTCTCGAAGATGTTCGGATCCGCCCAGAACGTCTGGGTGGTGCCGGTGCGCTTGGTGGGCTCGCCCTTGATGAGCTTGCCCGGCTTGGAGTCCTTGTACTCCTGGCTCCAGTGGAAACCGTCGCGGTCGATCTCCACGTGCATGCGGGTGGACAGCGCGTTCACCACCGAGATGCCGACGCCGTGCAGGCCGCCGGACACCGCGTAGGCGTCGGAGTCGAATTTGCCGCCCGCGTGCAGCTGGGTCATGACGACCTCGACGGTCGGAATGCCCTGGGCGTGCATCTCCACCGGGATACCGCGGCCGTCGTCGACGACCTGGACGCCGCCGTCGGCCAGCAGGGTCACGTCGACGCGGGAGGCGTATCCGGCCATCGCCTCGTCGACGGAGTTGTCCACGACCTCCCAGATCAGGTGGTGCAGACCGCGCTCACCGGTGGAACCGATGTACATGCCGGGACGCTTGCGGACGGCTTCGAGGCCCTCCAGGACCGTGATGTTGGAGGCACCGTAGTCCTGGTTTCCCGCTTTGCCCGGGGTGGAGCCGCTTGCGTTGGAGTCGTTGGCAGCCACTGCTCGGTAGCTCTCCTTACTTGCTGATCCTCCCGACACAGCGCGAGACGACACACGTGGGGCCCCGAATCCTGTCTGCTCGAGAATTACGGGTCCACGCGCGGGCTCTGCGGAACGCGCCGGAGATATCGCCGCTAGTTACCCCACCATCCTACTGGCAGACCCGACACAGAATGCACCTATGACACCCCTGAGTGCGCCACAGATGCATGAAATCGATCGGCGAAGGGTCAGGAGATAGGCGGGTCGGGTTCCAAAGCGTTCAGCGGGCAACTGGAACGTCGCCACAGAAGACGCGACAAAGTTCACCAGCTACTCGCTGGCCCAGCCGGAGGGATACCGGCGTCACACAGCGCCGGAACATCCCCGAGCCTAGCCGCTCACGCCGACGAATTCGGCCGACGTTCCACGTGAAACTCATCGCTGACCAGCGATTCCCGGATTCGCGGGCGCGATCAGCCGTAAGTGTCGCGCGGGCCGCGGCCCTTGATGTGCCGGTCACCCTTGCGCCAACTGGGTGCCACCGGGCCGTTGATGCGCAGCGAGGTGACGACGCCCTGGCCGACCGCACGGTTGATCTTGGCGAGCAGTTGCGACTGCAACATGCGGAGCTGGGTGGCCCAGGCGGTGGACTCGGCCTGGATGTTGAGCACCCCGTTCTCCAGCGATACCGGATGCGCGTGCGACGCGATGTCCTCCCCCACCACCGATTCCCAGCGGCCGAAGACCATGCCCTCGGCGACCTTGCCGGACCAGCCGCGGCTGCGCGCGATCGCTCCCGTGAGCGCCGACAGCGCCTGCGGGTCGCGGTCGTCGGGATGCGCGCCCGACCAGCCGCTGCGGCGACGGCGCAGCGCCCGCACACCCCCCTTGCGCGGCGATGCCCGACCCTGCCCCACCGACTTCCCGGCCGCGCGGGCGGCGGCCCGCGCCTCCTCGAGCGCCCGGCGCGCCAGGTCGACTCCGCGCAACTCACCCTCCGGACCGGGGGAACCCGGCGCTCCGGCATCGGACTGCTCCGGCGACTCGGCCATCGGGCTCCTTCCCCACTCCGGTTACGTGATCACCGATTCTGCCTCATGCCACCGACAGCGCGGTGTGTCCGCGCGGTCCACACGCGGATCACTCGGTCGGCACCGGCTGTCCCGCTATGCGGGAGGTGCGATGGTCGGCCGCGCCGGTCGTTTCCACGCGCAGGGGATGTGCGTCCAACTCGGCGGGCACGTCCTCGGGGACCGCGGCGGTGATCAGTACCTGTTCGGCGGTCGCGGCCACGGCGGCCAGCGCGGCGCGACGGCGGCGGTCGAGTTCGGCGAAGACGTCGTCGAGGATGAGCACCGGATCGCTGCCCTGGGTGCGCAGCAGTTCGAACGCGCCGAGTCGCAAAGCCAGTGCGAAGGACCAGGATTCGCCGTGACTGGCGAACCCCTTGGCCGGTGCGGACCCCAGCATCAGATCGAGGTCGTCGCGGTGCGGACCTACCAGGCAGACCCCGCGCTCCAATTCCTTGGGACGGGCTGTGGACAACTCGCGCAACAGGATGGACTCCAGGACCTGCGCGTCATCGTCACGTGGCGCTCGCGCGGGGTCCAGGAATTCCGGCGGCAGCGTGGCGCTGCGGTAGCCGATCGCGGCGGGGCGGGATTCCGGAGCGATTCCCGAATACGCCTGTGCGAGGTGTGGATAGAGTTCGTGCACCAGCCGCAGCCGCTGCGCGAGCAGCACGCTGCCGTGCGCGGCCAGATGCCTGTCCCACACATCGAGGGTGCTCAGCTCCGCACCAGAACCGCTGCGGGAACGGGCATGGCGGCCAGCCGATTTCAACAGTGCCGAACGCTGCCGCAGCACCTTGTCGTAATCCGCCCGCACCCCGGCCAACCGCGGCAGCCGCGCGGTGGCAAGTTCGTCCAGGAAGCGGCGGCGCTCCCCCGGATCGCCGCGCACCAGCGACAGATCCTCCGGTGCGAACAGCACGGTCTGGAGAATCCCCAGGATCTCCCGGGTCCGGCGTACCGGTGAGCGATTGATCTGCGCCCGATTGGCCGAGCCCTGATTGAGCTCCACGTCGACCCGCAGCTCCCGGCCGGAGTTCACCACCGTGGCCCCGATCCGGGCCCGCGACGCCCCGATCCGGATCAGGGGCGCGTCGGCCGCCACCCGGTGTGAGCCGAGCGTGGACAGGTACCCGATGGCCTCGACCAGGTTGGTCTTGCCATTGCCGTTGGAGCCGAGGAAGACCGTTCGCCCCGGCGGCAATTCGAGGTCGGCCCGCTCCCAGGATCGAAAATCGAGCAGCGACAGCGCCCGAACGTACATCTACCCCACCGTGTCCGTCGCCCTGTGGAAATGTGCAGCGAACTGGGGATATTCACCGAAGTACGACGAAATCCCCGCTCTCGCCGAGTTTTTCACAGGTTTGTCAACACTGTGCACAAACGTTCGATTCGCGACTCAGCCCGGGAGCCGGACCGGCATCAACAGGTAGATGTAGTTGCCGGTCAGCGCCGCGAACGCACCGGACTCCGAGGGCTCCGGTGTTTCGTCGGAGGCGGGCAGCAGCACCGCCGGACGGCTGGGGGTGGTGAAGCCGAAGGCCACCCGATCCGAACGCAGTGCCGACAGGCCGTCCACCAGATAGCCCGGATTGAAGGCGATGGTCAGCGGCTCGCCGCGGAAGTCGGCCACCAGCCACTCCTCGGCGCGACCGGCGTCGTCACCGCCCGCGGAGATCAGCAGGCCCTCCTCGTTGAACTCCAGCCGCACCTGCGCACCGCGCTCGGCCACCAGCGCCACACGCTTGATGGCCTCGGTCAGCGCGCTCACCGACAGGGTCGCGATGGAGGTGTGCTCCTTGGGGAGCAGTTGGCGGAACTTGGGGAATTCGGCGTCGAGCAGGCGGGTGGTGGTGCGGCGGCCGCCGTTCACGATGCCGAGCAGGCCGTCGGTGCCGGTGCCGAACGCCAGCTGCACGGGCGCGTCGGACGGACCGAGGGTCTTGCCGGCCTCGGAGAGGGTGCGCGCCGGAACCAGCACGGCGGTCTCCACATCGGGGCGGCCCGGATTCCACTCCAGTTCGCGCACGGCGAGGCGGAAGCGGTCGGTGGCCGCGAGCACGACCTTGGGGCCTTCGATCTCGACCCGGATACCGGTGAGCATGGGCAGCGTGTCGTCGCGCCCGGCGGCGACGGCCACCTGGCCCACCGCCTCGGAGAACACGTCGACCGCGAGTTCACCGGTCTGGGGAGGAAGTTCGGGAAGCTGGGGATAGTCCTCGACCGGCATGGTGGGCAGGGAGAACTTGGCGCTGCCGCACTGGATCAGCACCCGGGTGCCGTCCACCGAGACGTCCACCGGCTTGTTGGACAGCGCCTTGGTGATGTCGGCCAGCAGGCGACCGGAGACCAGGACCTGTCCGGGTCCGGCGACCTCGGCGGCCACCCGCATCTGCGCGGAGACCTCGTAGTCGAAGCCGGAGACCGTCAGCCCGTCCTCATCGGCCACGAGGAGTACGCCGCCGAGAACCGGTACCGGAGGCCGCGAGGGCAGGCTGCGAGCCACCCACGCAACGGATTCGGCGAAATCCTCGCGAGCGACCCGAAACTTCATGCTTGCAAGGTCCATCGCCCGGTCTGTCCTCTCCCAGTCTCGATCGTTCGTGATCTGTGTCGGCTCGTCCAGCGTCGGCTCGACGCCTAGGGCAGCTGGTGAATCGGCCGCCTCGAAGTCTGGCATAGACGACCGACACCAAACCGTACCCGTGCGAGGCCTCGTCGCCAACGTCGACCCTCCGGCGTCTTCGGGTGTCGATCTTGCGAGACCCCCTCCTTCTCCATGCCGGTCGTTCGGTTGGGAGGAGGCAGGGTCGTGCCGTGGTCTCCCGAGCCGAGTTTCCACACAGCCTGTTTTAAAGAAGAGATCTCTAGAAGAGAAATCTAGGTAGTAATAGGGGCTGTGGATTCTGTGGACTCCACTCGTTTCCGCAGCTGAGGGCGGGTGTCGGCATGGGGATGTCCGTGGGGTGTCTCGAGGATGAACGGGGAGCGTCTGTGGACCGCCCGAAGTTGTCCAACATCCGTCCTCGAGTCGTCCTCGAGTTGTTCCACGATTCCACCCCACTCTGCCCACATCTGAGCGAATCCGGGGACAACTCGAGGATTCCTCGAGGACCTGACAGGGAGTCCTCGAGGAATCCACAGGGCACAACTCGTGTCCTGGCAGGTCAGCCCCCGTGGATGAATCAGCCTGTGGGAACTGTGCACTACCGCCTGTGCACCGCTGTGAGTAAAGCCCTGGGGGCAAACCCGTGGACAACAGTGGGATTCCTCGAGGAATCCACATGCTTTCCTCGAGGACTCCTCGAGGAATCCACAACCCCGAAAACAGCAGACCCCCACGTCAAGTGACGTGGGGGCCTGTTAGCTGTGGATCAGCGGGAGCGTTGCTTGATCCGGGCTGTGAGTTCTTGCACCTGGTCGTACACCCGGCGGCGTTCGGTCATCTCCTTGCGCACTTTTTTCTCGGCGTACATGACCGTGGTGTGGTCGCGGCCGAACGCCTGACCGATCTTGGGCAGGGATAGATCGGTGAGTTCGCGGCACAGGTACATGGCGATCTGCCGGGCCTGCGCCAGCGGCCGCGCCTTGCCGGGACCGGTCAGTTCCTCCAGGGTGGTATTGAAGTACTCCGCGGTCACGGCCATGATCGTGGCCGCCGTGATCTCCAGCGTGGCGGTATCGGGCATGAGGTCGCGCAGCACCACCTCGGCCAGCGACAGGTCCAGCGGCTGCCCGTTCAGCGAGGCGAACGCGGTGACGCGAATGAGCGCGCCCTCCAACTCGCGGATATTGCGCTCCACCCGGCTGGCGATGAGTTCGAGCACGTCGTGCGGCACATCCAGGCGGTCCATCCGGGCCTTCTTGCGCAGGATGGCGATGCGGGTCTCCAGCTCCGGCGGCTGCACATCGGTGATGAGGCCCCATTCGAACCGGGTGCGCAGCCGCTCCTCCAGCGTGGCGAGCTGCTTGGGCGGCCGGTCCGAGGACACCACGATCTGCTTGTTGGCGTTGTGCAGCGTGTTGAAGGTGTGGAAGAACTCCTCCTGGATGCCTTCCTTGCCCTCGATGAACTGGATGTCGTCGACGAGCAGGATGTCGGTCTCCCGGTAGCGCCGTTTGAAGGCCACCTTGCGGTCGTCACGCAGCGAGTTGATGAAGTCGTTCGTGAACTCCTCGGTGGACACGTACTTCACCCGCATGCCCGGGAACAGCCGCTGGGCGTAGTGGCCGGCCGCGTGTAGCAGGTGCGTCTTGCCCAAACCCGAAGCGCCCCAAACGAACAGCGGATTGTAGGCGCGTGCCGGAGCCTCCGCGATGGCCACCGCGGCGGCGTGCGCGAAGCGATTGGACGCGCCGATGACGAAGGTCTCGAAGGTGTACTTGGCGTTCAGGCTGGCCGAGGAGGGGGAGGGGGTGTCGCGCTCGGGCGGCTTGTTGAAGTAGGTGGGCCAGGAGTTGCGGACATTGACCACCGGCTCCTCGTCGTCCACCGGGCGCCGTGCCGCGGGCATGGATTCGGGCTCCGGCTCCGGCTCGGTGGGGAACAGCGATTCCTGTCCGGGTGGCATGGGCGGGGTGCGGTGCGTGCTCTCCCGGCGGCGCGGCGCCGGAGCCGCGGGCGGCGTCATCGACTGGGGCATGGCCTCCGGCATGCGCTCCGGCATGGGGTCCGGCAATTCTTCGGCCATCGGGTCGAGCGGACCCTGACCGTAATCCACAGGTGGATAGTTATCTCGGGATTGATAGTCCGAGGGCTCCCCGTAGCGCGCGGATTCCGAATAGTCCGGAGCGCTCTGGTAGCGCGGCATCGGATGCTCGGCGGGCGGCGGTTCGGGCGCCGGGGAGTACTGCGGCGGGGCCGGTCGGTGCTCGCGCGGGCGCTCCGGGCGGGAGGTCATCCGGGCGTGGCGGGGGTTCGGTGCGCGATCGGCGGGCGGGTGCTGCGGTGCGGCTATCCGCACCCCGAGACCCTCGACCTGGGGGCCGAGCCGACGGGCGAGCGAGCGCAGGATGGGTTCGCGCAGATCGCGTTCCACCACCTGCTGGGCGAGCGGACCGGATACCGAGAGCAGGGCGAATCCCTGTGCGAAGGTGATCGGCGTAATGAGCCCCAACCAGGCCTTGAGCGCCTTGGAGACGGGCTGGATGTCACCATCGGAGGAACCGGTGGTGAGTTCGGCCACGACCTCGGGCCATACGGCGGTCAACTCGTTCTGCTCGGCGTCCACTTACGGTCGTCCTCCCCGGAGTAGGTCGAATGGAGCAGACGGTCGGGTACTGTTCGGAACTCCCACATTCCGGACACAGCGAGGACGCGTCGGCCCTACGAATATGCCACTCCAGGGGTCTTTCCACACAATTATCCACAGATGTGGACAACCTGGGGATACGCGTGTCGTCGCGGGCGAGCCGCCGAATCGAACGTGTACCTGCGGTTCTTTAGCAACCGATCAGCAACTGTCGGGCGACTCGCAGGGAAAGCCGGTGCCAAGGACCGTACACCATTCCGCCTCCCCTCGTCTCCAGCGCCCCGCCGAGAGCCGTCGGTCGTGCCCGCGTGCCGACGGTCGGGTGCCGATCACCCACCCCGAGTTTGCTTCTCATTCAGGTGCTCAGTACCCTCGTACAGTCACCCTGTGGTGCGGAGGCGGCTGTCTGCTGCCCGTGCCGCCAGGGTATTGCGCGCGAGTCTCTCGCGACACGTTTCACCGACAAGCTTCGGGCGTCACCAGGCGCCCACCACCTAGAGGAGTGTTGACCGTGGCCAAGGGCAAGCGGACGTTCCAGCCGAACAACCGTCGTCGGGCGCGGGTCCACGGGTTCCGCCTCCGGATGCGGACCCGTGCGGGCCGCGCCATCGTTTCCGCGCGTCGTGGCAAGGGCCGCGCGCGGCTCACGGCCTGATTCCGGTCCTACCCGGATTCGGCGTCGCATGACCGGCTCGCCGTACGGATCGTTCCTCCGGACTCCCGCCCACTCCTCCCCGCTCGGATGCTCAGGTGCTGCCTGAGCCCTATCGGCTGCATCGGCGTACCGACTTCGCCCGGACGGTGCGCCAAGGCCGACGAATCGGGAGGCGGGATCTCGTCGTGCACGTACTACTAGCCGACGGGCAGGAAGCGAACCGTGACCACCCGAGCATTCGGGTGGGCGGGCCGCGATTCGGATTGATCGTCAGCAAGGCGGTGGGAAACGCGGTGGTACGCCACCGGGTGGCCCGCCGCCTGCGTCATATCTGCGCAAGCGTGGCCGCCGATCTGCCCGAGGGCGCGGATGTGGTGTTGCGCGCCCTGCCCGGCGCCGCGGACGCTCCGTCCGAAGAATTGCGACGGCAGCTGCGTGCCGGCCTCCGCAAGCTCGGTGTCGTCACCGGCAGCGAATCATGACCGCCCTGCGCGCGGTCGCGCGATTCCCGGCTCGGGCCCTGATCTTCCTCATCGAGCTGTATCGGACCTACATCTCCCCCACTCGCATGCCGGTGTGCCGATTCACCCCCACCTGTAGCGAGTACGCGGTGACAGCGCTGCGCACCCGAGGTCTCGTCGTGGGACTCGGACTGACAGCCGTGCGACTGGCCAAATGTGCGCCCTGGCACCCTGGTGGGTGGGACCCCGTACCGGAACGGAAGGACGTCCGCACGTCCCCTCCGGACGAGGCATCGACTTGTAAAGGGTCACCGCCCGCGGTGACCGGCGATACGAACGACGGGAGTGCATAGAGCCGTGCTCGACTTCATCTACTACCCGGTGTCGGCCATTCTGTGGTTCTGGCACCGTGCCTTCGGCTTCGTGCTGGGCTACGACAGCGGATGGTCCTGGACGCTGGCCGTGGTCTTCCTCGTCTTCACGCTGCGCTTGGTGCTGTACAAGCCCTTCGTGAAGCAGGTGCGCACCACCAAGCAGATGCAGGAGTTGCAGCCGCAGATCAAGGCGCTGCAAGCCAAGTACAAGAACGATCGCCAGAAGATGGCGCTCGAGATGCAGAAGCTACAGAAGGACCACGGCTTCAACCCGCTCATGGGTTGCCTTCCGGTGCTGTTGCAGGTGCCGGTGTTCCTCGGCCTGTTCCATGTGCTGCGGTCGTTCAACCGAACCGGCCACGGTTTCGGCCAGCTGGGTATGTCGGTGGAGGAGAACGCCAACACCGCGAACTACATCTTCAGCGCGGTCGATGTCCAGTCCTTCCTCGGCGCGCGTATCTTCGGCGCTCCGCTGTCGGCGATGATCACCATGCCGGACAGCATGATGGCGGCCTTCACCGCCTCCGGGCCGGAGCCCTCCCGGATCGCCATCGCGGCCGTCTCGATTCCGCTGATGATCATCGCGGGTGTCGCCACCCACTTCAATGCCCGCGCCTCGGTGGCCCGGCAGAGTCCGGAAGCGCTCGCCAATCCGCAGGCCGCGCTGATGAACAAGCTGGCGCTGTACGTCTTCCCGCTCGGTGTGCTCGTCGGCGGCCCCTTCCTGCCGGTCGCCATCCTCGTCTACTGGGTGTCCAACAACATCTGGACCTACGTGCAGCAGCACCTCGTCTTCGGTCATATGGAGAAGGAAGAAGAGGCGAAGAAGGCCGCCGCCATCGAGCGTCGGGCCGCGAATGCCCCGAAGCCGGGGGCCAAGCCGGTCGACACCCGCAAGAAGTCTGCCGCAGTTTCCGATTCGGTCGCGGCCGACGACTCCGCCGACGCCACTCCCCCCGCGGCGCAGAACGGCGCCAAGCCGACCGCCAAGCCCGCCGCCAAGTCGAGCGGCGGCGGCAAGAAGCGGTCCGGCAGCCGCGGCCGCGCCAATCAGAAGAAGCGGCGCTGAGTCACCAGCCTTCATCGGCGTGAGGCTGCGCCGGACAATTGCAGATTAAGGAAACGACAATGACTGTTGAGACCGACGGAGGGGATTCCACTGTGACGGCTGCTGCCGCGGACACCGAGGCCGATGTCGTGAACGATGCCGAGGAAGCTCTCATCGAAGAGGGTGAGATCGCGGGCGACTACCTCGAGCAGTTACTGGACGTCCTCGACTTCGACGGCGATATCGATCTCGATGTCGAGGGTGACCGCGCGGTGGTGAGCATCGACGGCGGCAAGGATCTGACCAAGCTCGTCGGTCGGCGCGGTGAGGTGCTCGACGCCCTCCAGGAGCTGACTCGCCTGGCGGTGCAGCAGGCGACGGGGGTGCGCAGCCGCCTGATGCTCGATGTGGCGGGCTGGCGGGCCAAGCGCCGCTCGGAGTTGAGCGCGCTGGGCGCCGAGGCGGCCCGCCGGGTGGCGGAGACAGGCGAACGCGAATCCCTCGCTCCCATGACGCCGTTCGAGCGCAAGATCGTGCACGACGCCGTGGCGGCCGTCGACGGAGTCGTCAGCGAGAGTGAAGGCGTGGAACCGAATCGCCGCGTGGTCGTCCTCCCGGGCTGACACGTTCGCCGCGAAACCCGTAGGGCCCCCGGTTCCGAGAACCGGGGGCCCTACGCTTATCTCTAGTCCCCCGCCCCGCCGCTTCGCCGCGGGCTGTTTGATTCCACTTCTTCGGAAGGATGTTTCACGTGGAACCGGATGCCGATGTGACCGCTCCCGATCTCGCGCCGCCCGCTGAGGCGGCGGTGGTCTTCGGCGATCGACTCGCGCTGGCCGAGGAGTACTGCCGGGCACTCGCGAGCGCGGGGGTGGAGCGCGGACTTATCGGTCCACGCGAGGTGCCGCGGCTGTGGGACCGACACATCCTCAACTGTGCGGTGGTGGGTGAGCTCATCGCTCAGGGCTCGACCGTTGTCGATGTCGGCAGCGGCGCGGGGCTGCCCGGAATCCCGCTCGCCATCGCGCGGCCCGATCTCCGGATCACTCTGGTGGAGCCACTGCTGCGCCGGACGGTGTTCCTGGCCGAGTTCATCGAGTCGGCCGGGCTGAATGTCACCGTGGTGCGCGGTCGGGCGGAGCAGTCCGGTGTGAAGAAGGAAGCCGGGGGTGCGGATGTGGTCACCTCCCGTGCGGTCGCTCCGCTGGCGAAACTGGCGGGCTGGTCCATGCCGCTGGTGCACGAGCACGGCCGGATGCTCGCCCTCAAGGGAGCCAGCGCGGCCGAGGAGCTGGAGCGCGATCGTGACGAGTTGACCCGCGCCGGGGCGGGACGGGCGCGGGTACTGGAATGCGGCGTGGGCGTCCTGTCCACCCCGACGGTGGTCATCAGCGCCGAGCGGCTCCCCCGCGCCGAGCGTCGGCAGCAGCGGCGCGGGCGCTGAGTCGGAAGGGCGGCCGGATGTCGGTTCGGTTCCTGAACGTGGATGTGGAGGTTCGCGATAGCGTGGACCTGACGAGTCTGGGTGCCGCGCTCGAAGCGCTCGGGCGAGGAGCCTCCCTCCTCTATTGCGGGGAGATCGAACCGGACCGCTGGATGCTGTCGTTCGAGGCATACCTCGACACCATGGACGATCCGGATGCGGTCGCGGCGGCGTGCTGCGCGGCGGTCGAGCAACTGCCCCCGGCGGCGCGGGCGCGGTGGGACGCGGCCGAGGACCGAGTCTTCGACTTCGGCTTCGATGCCGCCATTGACGGACACGTCGGACAGCCGGTGCTGTCCCCCGCGACCCTCGCTCGGCTCGCCGCCGTCGACGCCCGGCTCGCTGTCTCCGTCTACACCCACGACCTCGTTTCACGGGAAACATCGCCAAACGAAGCGGCCGGCGACAACTGATTTCGCAAGCTGAGGGTAACTCGCCGGGTACGCCCAGAATTGGTTCGCATCCTGATCGCCGGCACGCGTGCATGACCATCAACGGATTTCAGCCGTGCGCTGAAGACTCGGAGAGGCGGAAAGGTGTGTCGAACAGTGATCAGTGCCGTTCAGCTTCCGTATTGTTGTCGGTGCTGGCAAGCTAGGAGCGTCGAGCGAGCGCAGACCCGCGATGCCCGGCACCCGGCTCGGAAGTGGCTTCGGAATGGGTATCGATCTCGCACCTCGCACCCTCTCGGTGAGCACGCAGTGTCGCGTGATCGTAGGCAGGTGGCGGCACCGTCCACTCGCCCACGAGCGCGGCCGCGGTGGCATGGGTGCGCAATTCAGCTCGACCACGTGTCTTGAAGTTCTCGGGGTTAGGAGCCTGTATGTCGAACGGTCCGGCGAATGTTTCACGGGAAACAACGTCGCGGGTCCCCGGATTGCTGGAGAGTGGGGGTACCGGCTCTGAAGAGTTCGGCCGCACTGCCTTCGGGAACATCTCCCCCGCCGAAACCCCGATAGCGGCGGAAGCGCACCGCGCCAGTCAGATCCTGCACCCGGGCGCGGCCAGCATTCCGCGCCCCAAGGAACAGCGCGTCATCACCATCGCCAATCAGAAGGGCGGTGTCGGCAAGACCACCACGGCGGTCAATCTCGCCGCCGCCCTCGCCCTGCAGGGGATGCGGGTGCTGGTGATCGATCTCGATCCGCAGGGCAACGCCAGCACCGCACTCGGCGTCGAACATCACTCCGGCGTGCCGTCGAGCTACGAGCTACTCATCGGCGAGGTGTCGGTCCGGGATGCGATTCAGCAGAGCCCGCACAATGAGCGGCTGCTGTGCATTCCGGCCACCATCGACCTCGCCGGCGCGGAGATCGAACTCGTCTCCATGGTCGCGCGCGAGAGTCGCTTGAAGACCGCCATCCAGGATGCCAACCTCGCCGGGTACGACATCGATTACGTGATGATCGACTGCCCGCCCTCGCTCGGTCTGCTCACCGTCAATGCGATGGTGGCCGCCAAGGAGGTACTGATCCCCATCCAGTGCGAGTACTACGCCTTGGAGGGTGTGGGGCAGCTGCTCCGCAATATCAGCCTGATCCAATCGCACCTCAACCCCGCCCTGCATGTCTCCACCGTCGTGCTCACCATGTACGACGGCCGCACCAAGCTGGCCGACCAGGTGGCCGAGGAAGTGCGCGGCCACTTCGGCGACGCGGTGCTGAAGTCGGTCATCCCGCGCAGCGTCAAGGTGTCCGAAGCGCCCGGCTACGGCATGACGGTGCTCAACTACGATCCCGGTTCACGGGGAGCGATGAGCTACCTCGACGCCGGGCGCGAGATCGCTGCGCGGGCCACCCCGGCCGCGGCGGGTGAATCACACACGGATGAAAGGGGTCGATAGGCCGATGAGTCAGGCGAAGAAAGGTGGACTGGGGCGCGGTCTCGCCGCGCTGATCCCGACCGGGCCCGCGGCGACCCAGGGCCTCGGCAGTGCCGCCGCCAATGTCGTCATCGGCCTGGACCCCATTGGGCCGCAACCCGCTACGGCGTATCTGCATCGGGTGCCCGATCCGGCCGACGGCGCGACCGAGGCCGAGCCGGGTGCGGAGACGGAGACGGGCACGGACGCGGGCGCGGTGTACCGGGAGATCCCACCGGAGCTGATCGAGCCCAATCCGAAGCAGCCGCGCACCGTCTTCGAGGAAGAGGCGCTGGCCGAACTGGTGCACTCCATCAAGGAGTTCGGCCTCATGCAGCCGATCGTGGTGCGCCAGTTGGCGGAGTCGCCGACTCCCCGCTATCAGCTCATTATGGGCGAGCGGCGGTGGCGGGCCGGCCAGGAGGCCGGACTCACCGCCATTCCGGCGATCGTGCGCGAGACCGCCGACGGCTCGTTGCTGCGCGATGCGCTGTTGGAGAACATCCATCGCGTGCAGCTGAATCCGCTCGAAGAGGCCGCGGCCTATCAGCAGCTGCTGGAGGAGTTCGGCGTCACCCACGAGGAACTGGCCGCGCGACTGGGCCGCTCCCGTCCGGTGGTGACGAATATGATCCGTCTACTCAAGCTACCCATCCCGGTGCAGCGCCGGGTCGCGGCCGGAGTGCTCTCCGCCGGACATGCCCGCGCTCTGCTGTCACTGGAGGCGGGAGCCGAAGCGCAGGAGGCACTCGCGGCGCGGATCGTCGCCGAAGGGCTCTCGGTCCGGGCCACCGAGGAGGCGGTCACCCTCGCCAACCGGAACCCGGATACCGCCGCCACTCCCCCGGCCCCGAAGCGCAAGCCTATCCAGATGCCGGGCCTACAGGATGTGGCCGAGCGACTGTCGGAATCCTTCGACACCCGAGTCACCGTGGCGCTGGGCAAGCGGAAGGGCAAGATCGTCGTCGAGTTCGGATCCATCGACGATCTGGAGCGAATTGTGAGCCTGATGGAGCAGACAAAGCCCTAACCCTGGGCCCGGAGCCGATACGTCACAGTGACGGTCTCGTTCGTCGGGGCGCTCGCCGCGCTGCCTCGAGCCTGGACCAGAATGGACTGATAGTGCGCGCTCCGGATGGCCCAAACGAAAGGTTCGGTAGGTGACAACTGATCTCGTCAGGGTCGTGGTAACTCACCGGGTGAGTCTCGTGGTGGCTCGTGGCTGCGCGCCGACCTCGCGGAGAGGTGGATGAGCGCGGTGTCCAGCAGTGTTACCGCACTGACGCTCGACGGACTCGACAAGCTGCCGGGACACGCGCGCCGCTGCGTGTTCTGGGAGATCGATCCGGCGGTGGCGGCGGACTGCCACGACTTCAGCGATCCGGTCTTCGAGAAGGAAGCCTGGCTGTCCACCGTCATGCTCGAATGGGGCTCGTGCGGACAGGTGGCGCTGGTGGAAGGCCAGTCCGTCGGCTGCGCGCTGTACTCGCCGCCGAGCGCGGTGCCGCGTGCCGGACTCTTCCCCACCTCGCCGGTGAGCCCGGACGCGGTCTTGCTGACCACGCTGCGGTCCGAAATGCCGTTCCAGGACAATGACATTGCCCTGCAGCTGATCCAGGCCGTGGTGGCCGATCTGGTGCGCCGCGGTGTGCGGGCGATCGAGGCGTTCGGCATCCGCCGGGAGCCGCCGAGCACGGCCATGCCGGATCGCCTGCTGGGCTCCATGCGGCTGATGGAGCGCATCTCCACTCCCCCGCACGGTATTCCGGCGTCGTCGTCGCATACCTGCACCCCGGACAACTGCATGATCGAGGCCGACTTCCTGGAGGACGTGGGGTTCAAAGTCATTGCCTCCCATCACCGCTTTCCGCGGCTACGGTTGGAGCTCGACAGCGATCACCTGTGGAAGGAAGACGTGGAGCGCGCTCTGGACCAGTTGCTCGCGGCCGCATCCATGACCGTCCCGGGACGGGTGCTCACACTCTGAGCCCCCGCGGGACGCGCGCTCCCGGATGACGAAAGAGCCCCCGGGACATCCGGGGGCTCATGTCGTCGGTGACCGTCTTTCGCGACTCAGATGCGGTCGGCGGCGGCCAGTTCCTCGGCCAGCAGTTCCGCGAAGGTATAGGTGCCGGTCGGCTGGTCGTCCTGCCCGAGCAGGTAGAGGCGCTTCACGGAGATCAGGATCGCTTCGGCGATCACGTCCCGCATGCGTGGATTGGTGAGCACGGAGGCGTCGTAATCATTGGTGAGATAGCCGATGTCGACCTGCACCGTGGGCATCTTGGTCAGCCGCAGCAGGTCCCAGGTGCGGGCGTGGGTGCGACAGTCCTGTAGCGAGGTGCGCGCCACGATCTCGCGCTGGATGAATCCGGCCAGCACCTGGCCGATCATCGAGGTGGAGCCGTGCGAATTGCCGAAATGGAAGCTCGCCACCCCGCTGGCCGACGGGCTCGGGTTGGTGGCGCAGCGCAGCGAGATCATGAGGTCGGCGTCGAAGGTGTTGGAGGTCTCCGCGCGGTCCGCATCGGAGGGATTGGCTCCCCACGGCCGTGACAGGAAGGTCTCCATACCGGTGGCAGCCATCCGGCCCTCGAGCCGGGAGGCCAAGTCCCACAGGATCTCCGATTCGTACACATCACCGAATTCGGTGGGTACGGCGAAACCCTTGTCCGGTCCACCGAGGCCGGGATCGATGACGATGCGCTTGCCGGTGAGCTGCGGTCCGGCGCGGTGCACCACCTCTTCCTCGGCGATGCGGTGCGGGTTGCCGCCGGTCACGCGAGCGCCCAGCAAATCCAGTGAACGCAGGGTGTCCGGGCCGCAGATGCCGTCGGACGCGAGACCGATCTCACGCTGGAAGGCGGTGAGCGCCTCGTGGGTGTGCGGGCCGAAATACCCGTCCACGCGGTGCACGTAGAAGCCCAGGTCCTGCAGTCGGCGCTGGAGTGTCGCGACATCGTCGCCGTACAGCGGAGCCGACAGCTGGTAGATGAGGGTGCGCGCACCCAGTCGGTAGGACGCCTCTTTCAGCGCCCGATAGGTCGCGGGGCCGACGACGCCGTCCACGAGCAGACCACGGTACTGCTGGAAGGCGCGGACCGCGGAATCCAAATCATGATCGAAAACAGCGTCCGAATCCTTCCAGTACTCACCATTCGGTCCCGACTGATCGGAATGTGGGTGAGCATGCAGGAATCCGAGACTTGCGAGGGTGCTCCGAACCTCTGCTACGGCTGGTCCACTATCGCCGTGACGAAGTCGGTGCATGCGTGAGAGCCCTTTCCTTCCGCCAACCCGGGTACCCACTCATGCGTTGGTTCACACCTTCCGCACGACCGGAGCGTCGGTCGATTGTCTCAGACCCGGACCGAATTTCGGCAATCTGTCGAGTGCAGGAATCCTACCCCGGCGGTAGCGTCAGGGGCCGGAGGTAGGAGCCCGCGGTCCACCGCGGGCTCCTACTCGCGCCAGATCTTATCCAGCGTCGTCAGATGACGCCTTCGAGTTCGCGCAGAAGGGCCGCTTTGCCCTTCGCTCCGACAATTCGCTTGGTTTCCTTGCCCCCTTGGAACAGCACCATGGTAGGCAACGACAGAATGCCGTAGTGCTTCGAGGTCTCCGGATTGGCGTCGGCGTCCAGCTTGGCGATGGTGATCTTGTCGCCGTGGGTGGCGGCGATCTCCTCCAGCACGGGGGCGACCATCTTGCACGGACCGCACCACGTCGCCCAGAAGTCGACCAGCACCGGCTTGTCGCTGATCAGCACCTGATCCGCGAAGGTCTGGTCGGTGACGGTGATCGTCGCGGAGGTCTTGGCGTCGGACATGATTCTCCTACTGGGTTACTTCGACCGGCTGCCCGGCGTGATCGAGGGTGTTGCTGGTGATGTCGCCCTGTTCGGCGAGCCAGCGCTCGGCGTCCATGGCCGCGCGGCAGCCCGTCCCGGCCGCGGTGATGGCCTGCCGGTAGGTGTGGTCGACCAGGTCGCCCGCGGCGAAGACGCCCGGCAGCGAGGTGTAGGTGCTCTGCCCCTTCACCTGGACGTAGCCCTCGCCGTCCAGCTCCACCTGGCCGCGCACCAGCTCGCTGCGCGGGTCGTGGCCGATGGCGACGAACAGGCCGGTGGCGGGGAACTCCGAGGTCTCCCCCGTGCGGGTGTCGCGCAGCGTCAGGCTGGTGACGCTGTTCTCACCGTTGACCTCCACCACCTCGCTGTTGAGGACGAAGCGGATCTTCTCGTTGGCCTTGGCGCGCTCGAGCATGATGCGGGAGGCGCGGAACTCCTCGCGGCGGTGCACGATGGTGACGCTGGCGGCGAACTTGGTGAGGAAGGTGGCCTCCTCCATGGCGGAGTCGCCGCCGCCGACCACCACGATGTCCTGGCCCTTGAAGAAGAAGCCGTCGCAGGTGGCGCAGGCGCTGACGCCACGGCCGAGCAGCTTCTGCTCACCGGGGACGCCCAGATAGCGGGCGGCCGACCCCATGGCCAGGATGACCGCGTGGGCCTGGTGGGTCTCGCCGCCGACCACGACCTTCTTGATCGGGCCGGTGAGGTCGAGCTCGTCGACGTCCTCGGTGCGGATGTCGGCCCCGAACCGCTTGGCCTGCTCGCGCATCTCCTCCATGAGGTCCGGGCCCATGATGCCGTCCCGGAAGCCGGGGAAGTTCTCCACCTCCGTGGTGGTCATGAGCGCGCCGCCGAACTGCGTGCCCTCGAACAGCAGGGGTTCGAGTTCCGCGCGTGCCGCGTAGACAGCTGCGGTGTAGCCGGCTGGTCCGGAACCGACGATGATCAGGTCGCGTACAGGCGTGCTCAAGGGGCCCTCCGAGGCAGTGTGAAACTCAGCGTGTCGGTCAACAACAGCCTAAACGCTGTTGTTCCCGCGGTTAGGGCAGGACGGCGTGGGGCAGGTCTCAGCGGCTCGCCGGGGTCGCGGTGGATCAGCCGATATCGGTATTGGCGAGCACCCGGGGATCGTCCGGCGTGCAGTCGGCCCCGAGCACCACGGCGGTGATCGCGGGGGCCTCCGGTCCGGTGAGGAGGACGAGGGCGGCGTTCTGCCCGCCGAAGACGACATCGCGGGAGCCGAGGATGGCGCGGTCCAGGCCCGCGGCCGCCAGGCAGCCGGTGAGCGTCTCCCGGGCGGCGAGCGGGCCGGTGGCGTCGTAGCGGCCCAGTGCGCTGAGCACGGTGGTGGAGGACAGGTCCTCGGTCAGTCGCAGCGGTGCGGGATCGGCCTTCGGCGCGGTGTCGTTGCCACGCAGGGCGTCGGCGGCGACGAAGGCTCCGGCGAGGAGTGCGACCGCGGCCGCCGCCGCGGTGATCCAGCGCAGCCGGGTCGTCCACGGTGCGGGTTCGCGCGGCGCGTCGTCGAAATCGTCGCTGTCGCCGTCGGTTTCGATGGTGTCGTCGGAGATGGGGTCGAGATCGGTGGCGGTGAGTTCGCCGGTGTCGAACGGGGGGACGGCGGGCATGGGGGCGGTGGCCGCGGGGGTGGCGCGGTCGGGATGGAGGCGGTGCACGGTTGCCATTCGTTCGCTCGGGTCGGGGGTGTTCGCGAGGTCGTCGATCACGCGCTCGAGGCGGGCGGTGACCTCGGCGGGCATGGGGTGGACGACGCGTTCGTCACGGCCCAGCGCGCGCAGGTCGCCGTTCACCCGGTCGAGGGAGCGCAGGTAGCGCATGGCGTTCGGGTCGCGGCGCACCTGCGGCCAGAGCCGCCGCGACAGCTGGTCGGGCATGTTCCCGGCGTGCAG
Organism: Nocardia sp. CC227C; assembly: GCF_030767025.1. Classification (GTDB taxonomy): domain Bacteria; phylum Actinomycetota; class Actinomycetes; order Mycobacteriales; family Mycobacteriaceae; genus Nocardia. The sequence continues at coordinate 255,295 of NZ_JASITE010000011.1, forward strand.
GTCGGCGAGCAGTTCGGGCGAGTAGGGAGGTTGCGGCACGGTGTCGGTCGCCATCACGCCTCCAGCTGTCTCGTGCTCGTCCATTGCCCCTCCAGGTCGGGCCTGTCATGGGAAGTCGCGGACCGGTACCGGGATCCGCGAGAACATCGACATTCACTTCGCTTCTATGTAGGACGCAGTTGCGCTAGGTTCGGTTCCCGTCCTCGCGCAGGGATTTCAACTGTTGTTCGAGTCGCCGTCGACCGCGGGCGCACCGGCTCTTGATCGTGCCCTCCGGTACGCCCAGCAGTTTCGCGGCATCCGCGACCGAATACCCTTCCAGCTCAACGGCTACCAGTGCGGTGCGCTGATCAGCGGGCAGGCCGAACAGGGCCGCGTCCACGATCAGCGTCGCCTCCCGGGCCGCGAAATCATCTCGGGCATAAGGGGGTTCGTACAGCGTCTCGTCGGGTAACGGTACCGTGCGGCGCAGCTTGTTGCGACGAATCCGATCCAGACACGCGTGCAACACGATGGTATGCAGCCAACTGCGCACCTCGGCGTCGCCGCGGAAGGAGGCGGCCTTGCGATGGGCGGACAGCAGTGCGTCCTGTAGCGAATCCGCGGCGTCCTCCGGGGTGGCGGAGGCGCGGACGGCGGTCTGCCACAGGTGATCCCGGTGGCGGCGCAGCAGTTCCGCGAATGCGTACCGGTCCCCTCCGGCGTGTGCGGAGAGCAGCGCATGATCGGGCGTGTCGGACAAGCCCTCGTGGCGTTCGTTCGATTGCGACAATACAAACCCCTGCCGAAGAGTTCGGCTGATCATATCCAGCGTCACGATTCGGCAGCAACGATCCGGCGAAGAAAGACGCAGCTAGCGGGCTTTTTCGGGCGAATCGGGCGAGTGCGGGGCGATGCGGAAGGCCGGTGTGGTCACGGCGCTGTGACTTGCTCGCGGCCCGGAGCTGGCGGGCGCGGCCGGCGCGGCTAGGGCGCGGCTTCGAAATGCACTTCGGAGAGCGAGGACTGGTACCGGCCCCCCTCGTTACCCAGGGCGGTGATCCAGATCAGCACGTAGCGGGTCGACTGCTCGGAACTCACCGGAATCTCGGTGACCCCCTCGCCGAGCGTCGCCGACCCGATCAGCTGCGTCTGATCGAGGGTCGGCGCCGCGGTCGGCGAGCTACGGATCTCCACCATCGTCCCCGGGGTCTGCGAGTCGATCACCACCTTGGTGAGCTTGCCCGGGCTGCCCATGGTGGCCAGCACCCCGACCCCGTTCTTCAGGGCCGGGAACTGCTGGAAGTACTGGTCGGTGCGCCAGAAGGTGGTCGGATCATTGTCCAGCACCGCCGACACACCGCCGATATCGTCGGGCGTGCCCTCCGGGGAGTACACCGAGACGCCCGTGATGGGCATCGGCACCCCGCCCGTGGGCGCGGTCGGGGTGGGCTCCGGCGCGGGGCCGCCGGGAACGGCCGGTGCCGAGGTGGCCGTAGTGAGGCCGATATTGCGCTGCTCGTTGAGCGGCTGATCGGAGGCCCCCGGCGCGAAGATGCTCAGCAGCCACCAGATCACCACGCCGACCACCAGCGCGGCGAGCACGCCGAGTCCGACCAGTATCCACATCATCCGCTGCGAGCGTTCCTTCTCGGCGGCGAGCAGTTCCGGATCGGCGAGCGTCTCGTCGGGCGCACTGGGGGCGCGCTGTCCGAGCCGCAGCACCGGAATGAAGTCGGTCTTCTGATCGACCACCGACGCCTGCTCCAGCACGTGCTGCACGGTCGCGGCGGTGCGTACGCCCTTGTTCGACTCCAGCGAGCGCACCGCCACCGCCGAGATCTCGAACGGCACCTCCGGGCGGATCTGGCGGGGTTCCACGGGTGTGCCGTCCGGCCCGAAATCGGCAAGCCGGAGCCCGCCGACGGTGGCCGCGCTGCCCGTCATACCCCCGGTCCGGATGGGCCAGCGCGCGACGGTGAGGGCGTAGAGCATGGCGCCGAGCCCGCGCACGTCCGACTGCGCGTCGGAGTCGGAGAGGGTGCCGGGGAAGGCGAGCACCGCGTCACCGGAGGCGCTGATGCGGATCCGGTCCGGATGGTCGATGGACAGCGAGCCGCCGCCGCGGTGGGCGAGTTCGGCCGCCGCGGCCAGTGCCCGGATGGCGCGGGCCGCGCCGATGGGCGAGGGCTGGGTTTCGGCCATCTCGCGCAGCGACCGGCCCGGTGTCCATTCCGCCACCACGATGCCGCCGGAGGAGCCGCGCACCACGTCGAGCACGCGCGCCAGACCCGGTGAGTTGATCCGGCCCAGGCGCAGGGTGCGCGACAGAATGGCTTGCGGCCCATCGTGTCCGGAGTTGTCCGCGTCCTTCTGGTCGGCGTCCACGAAGGTCAGCGCGACCTCGCGGTCCAGCTTCACGTCCAGGGCCTGCCAGAACCGCAGTCCGCGCGCGCCACCGTGTCCCGCGAGCAGCCGGTAGCGGCCGCCCGCCACGGATGCGCCCGGCATCAGCTTGGGGCCGCGCTGAACTCGCTTGGACGGTGCCTCCACACGTAGCGGCGGCATGGGCATGACGCCGGTCTGCGTGGGATCGGCCGGTGCCTCGTGATCCGCCTGGCCCGAATCCGCGTGCCGCTCTTGCCGGTCCGGGGCGTCGGCGGTGTCCGCCGCCTCGGCTCTCTCCGGCGCTGCTCCGGTCTGTGCGCCCGGAGGAACGTCGGTCGAGAGCCCGCCTCCTTGGGCCGTCGCAGATTCGGCGGCCGGGGCGCCGCCCGCCGCGTCGTCGCTCACCCTCGTTCCTCCTTCGCCGTAATATGTCGAAGTCCGCTCCTGGATCGGTTCGCCAGCGGCGCGATCGTCGGCCTCCGACGCCGCGCGGGCGTCGCCGCCCGACACTGCGCGAGTACCCGAACCGGTCTCGCCGCGAACGCCGGATCCGGCGGTTGCGTTTCTCTCCGCCACAGGGTACGGGAATTGACCCTTTCCAGTGTTGTCAACCGCCTCGGGTCGAACGACCGGCAGCACCATGGTCTGCGCGTCCAGGTACGGGTCGTACCGGTAGTAGTACGGTGCGGCTCGCAGATCGGCCATGGGCAGCACCATGGTGGCGTCGACGCCGTCGGCCGGACCGTCCAGATCCAGGTCGGGTGCGGGCGGCGAGAAGCCCAGGCGGCGCGAGATGGCGACGGTGATGGCGACGATCTCCGGGATGCCGGCCAGTCGCATGAGACCGAAGGCCACCGCGAACATGACGATGGCGGTGATGCCGACCCGCACCAGCGAGCCCAGCCCGCCGAAGGAGTCCGTCAGCCGGTGCAGGCCCAGCACCTGGTCCACGATCCACATCACCGCACCACCGGCCAGTGATGCCAACAGCACCCGCGTGATGGTGCGGCCGACATTGGTCATGCGCAGATCGCCGAGGCTGCGGTGCAGCAGGAAGCCGCCGATCACCGCGCCTGCCACGAAGCCGAGACCATTGGCCAGGCTCAGCCCGATCACCACCTGGTCGGGGCCGAGCAGCATCGGCATGATCGCGGAGAACACGACCTTCACGGTGGTGATGCCGAGGATGATCCAGGTGGGAGTCCACGCCTGCTCACGGGCGTAGAACACGCGCAGGTGGATCAGGACCAGCGCGTACGGAATCAGCGTGAACGCCGACCAGGCCACGGCCTCGCCGAGCCGTCGCGCGTCGCCGCCGAAGTTGCCGTAGCCGTAGAGCGCCTGGCCGATCTGCGGTCCGGCCAGGGTCATGAAGACGACCACCGGCAGCAGCGCGATCATGGTGAGGCGGGTGGCCGCGCCGAGATCGTCCACCACGGCGGGGGTGTCGTCGGCGGCGGCATTGCGGGACAGCCGCGGCATGATCGCGGTCAGCACGGTCACGCCGAGCACGCCGTACGGGAGTTGCAGCAGCAGCCAGGCGTTCTGGTAGATGGCCGGACCCGCGGCGTCCACATGCGAGGAGATGCGGGTGGCGATGACCCATCCGGCCTGGCTGATCAGGACGTACAGAATGATGGCCGCGCCCATGCCCGCGAACATCTTGAGCCGGTCGTCCACGCCCCACAGCGGTTTCAGGCTGATGCCCTCGCGGCGGATGGCGGGCAGCAGGCTCATCGCCTGCACGATCACGCCGACGGTGACGCCGACGCCGAGCAGCAGCAGTTTCGGCTCACCCATGCGCACCGGGTCGAGGGTGATCTCCCCCGGCGTCACGGCGTAGAGCACCAGTACGACCAGCACCACCACGTTGTTGAGCACGGGCGCCCAGGCGCCGGGCTTGAACACCTGGTGGGTGTTGAGAATGGCCGTGAGCAGCGCCGTCATGCCGTAGAAGATGATGGCGGGCAGCAACAGGAAGGTCAGCGCGGTGGTGAGCGCGACGTTGACCTCACCGTCATCGGACAGGAAGACGTGCGTGACCAGAATCGGAGCGGCGGCCGTCACCAGCAGGGTGCCGATGCCGAGCACCGTGAGCGCGGCGGTGTACAGCCGTCGCACGAAGGCCGCGCCGCCGTCGGGGTCCTCTTTCTCCGCGCGCACCAGGGTCGGCACCACGATGGCGGTGAGCACCGCGCCGACCAGCAGTTCGGAGATCATGGTCGGGATGGTGGCCGCGACGGTGTAGGCACTGGCGATGGCCGGGCCGAGCACGGTGAGCAGCAGCAGCTGTTTGCCGAATCCGGTGATCCGGCTGATCAGGGTGGCGAACGCGATGGACCCGGATTCCTTGACCAGGCGGGCGTTCGAACTCTCGGCCTGCTCGGCCGTCCTCACCACGGTGGTGCGCGGCAGCGGCTGGCGGTCCGAGGGCGGCGTCGGGTAGCGCTGGGGCTGGACCGGCCGCTGCGGCGGCGGGGTGACGTGCCCCCAGTGGTAGCGCTCCTCCGGCGGCACCTGCCCGTGGGCGGCGTGCCGCGGGCGCTGGGTTTCCGAGCGTTGGGGTTCCCGGCGCTGGGTTTCGGGGCGCTGGGGCGGCTGCGGCCGGGGCGGCATTCCGGCGGGTCGCCGCATGATGGGCGGTTCGGGTGCCGGATACTCCGACCCCGAGGGCGGACCGGACGGTTGACCCGGCGGCGGACCGGCGGGTCGCGGGTGCGGTTGTCCCTGTCTCGGTTGTGGCTGGCCCGGTTGTGGTTGGCCCTGTCCCGGGTGCGGCTGACCCGAAGGCCCCTGTCTCGGATAGGGCGGCCCCGGCTGTCCCTGCCGCGGTTGCGGTCGGCCCGGCGGCATTCCGGGTCCACCGGGTTGTCGTCCCACGCCTCGCTCCCAGGGTGCGGAGGGGGCGCGTCGCGGTGGCGGCCCCTCGGGTTCGCGGCCCGATGAGCGCGGTTCACCGTGTTCGCTCATCGGTCCTCCTGTCGTTGCAACTCCCGCTTGCGGGCACGCCGGAACCGGTTCACCCGACGTCGGGTCTCCGGATCGAATCCCTCATCGGCCGGATCGGCCTGCCCGCGGAAGCGGTGCCACAGGCGGCGTCCGGCCAGCAGGAACAGCAGCGCGCCCGCGCACCCGGTAATTATTGCCAACGCCTGACCATAAGCGTTGGAACGCACCGATACCGTTACGGCATTGCCGAGCGGCACCCCGTCCGGCGTGGTAAGTGCGATGGGTATCACCAGGTTTCGGCTGTCGCTCACCTCGGTGGGGATCTGGAAGGAGCGGGTGCCCTTGGCGGGCAATACCTCCTCGCCGACATCGGTGATCTTCGTCTCGGCGGGTGCGTCGATGCGGAATTCGACCCGGATGGCGACCGGCAGGTCGTTGCGCGCCACCAGCAGCAGCGGACTCTGTTCGGAGGCGAGGGTGTAGACGCCGCCCGGTGGCAGCACGGTCACCGATCCGAACAGTTCGTCGACGGTGGTGGTGGTCTGGTGGAGGCGGCGCTGGGCGACGGTGTCGGGCTGGCCGCCGCTGCGCCGATCCGAGAGGGTCAGCGTCCGGAGCAGGTCGTCACGCAGCGGGGTGAGGAAGGCGCGCGGGCTCAATTCCTGCTGCGGTACCTCCGCCAGCGCGTTCATCAGTTCGGTAATGCGATGTGCCTGGGCCCGCACCGGATCGACGAACTGCCGCGGCACCGACTCGTCGGCGGCCTGGCTCAGATAGTCGAGTTCGTAGGGCTGCGGGTCGGCGGGCTGGGCCAGCAGGTCCGTGAAGGGGCGCGGTACGGCGAGGTTCTCGCGGAACAGCAGTTGCAGCTGTTCGAGCAGTGCGGTGGCCTCGTCCCGATTCGCGCCCCACTGCTGCGGCGGCATGAACAGCACGGCTCCCGGCCGGTCCGGGCGTGGATTCAGCGCCGGCCAGGAGATGGCGCCGAGGGCGTCCTGGAGTCGCGCGGGACGGGAGTCGGCGTTGACGTCGTAGCGAACCGACTGCGGGGTGAACGACGGTGTCGGCGGATGGGAGCCGACGGCCGCCAGTGCGGTGGCCGACCAGATGTCGAAGGTCGCCACCCGCAGCCCGGGATCGACCGGCGGCTCGCCCACGCCCGGATTCAGCGGGATATCGGGCAGCCGCACCATATCCGGATGACCGGCGGGGGCGGGTGCCTCGATGGTGTCGTCGGCGGTAGCGGTGGACCGGCCGTCGGTGGGGACGACCGCGTTGTCGGCGAGCACCGCGGTGGTGACGCCGTGGGCGGCCAGCAGATTCGCCGCCCCGGTGTCGATGGTGCCCGCGTCCGGCAGATTCACCCCGCGCAGCGAGGTGACCGAGAGCAGCGAGTCGACCACGTCGGCCGGTGCGACCAGCGCCCGATGCGTGAGGGCCGGATCGTTGACGGCGGCCAGCACGGTCTCGTCGACCTGCCCGAACGGCAGTGCCACCGTGCACAATCCGGGGGCGACGGCGCGCAGCCGGTCCAGCCAGGACTTGGCGGCCTGGGTACCGGTGCCCGCACGGGTGGGCCCGTCCGGATCCGAGGGACTGGCCAGCACGCGGTAGTCGGTGACCATCGCCGACACGGTGACCAGCAGGTCCGGGTCGACGGCCAGGCAGAGCGACGAGGCCAGCCCGCCGCCGGAGCGGGCGTCGTTGCGCAGCGCCGATTCCAGGGCCGAGAGCAACTGGTCGAGACGGCCGCCCGCGCTCAGGGAGGAGGCCAGCTCGTCGTCGGTGAGCAGCGCCTGCCCGTCCACCGAGCCCGGGATGCCCGCCATCAGCCGGGGCCGGTCGGCCAGCGGCCACAGCATGGTGGCGGCGACCGGCGGCGCGGCGGGAGCGGCCGGAACCGGCGGCGGCGCGTCGACCGAGGTGTCGGCGGTGGCCGGGACGCCGAGCACGGGCAGCAGGAAGCGCGCGTCGTCGAGGCGGGCCTGACTGCCGTAGGCGGGTTCGCCGTTGACGTTCAGCAGCAGCGGGTAGACGCCAGGCTCGGTGATCTGGAGGTCGGTGACGTCGCTGGGCATGTCGCCGCCGCCGCGCAGGGCCACTGTGAAGCTGAACTGCTTGTGGTCGCCCGGGCCGAGCCGTTCGGACACCGCCTGGAACGCCCCGGTGACGTCGTAGTTGATCTGGTCCAGCTGTAGTGCGGTGCGCAGTTCGCTGGCCGCCGTCGCCGGCCGGGCCCGCTGGACGCGGATGCTGATGTCGTCGACCACGCGGTCACCGATATTGGTGACGGTGCCCGAGACCACGAAGTAGGGGTCGCTGGTGGTGGTGATGACCGTGGGCGTCACCGAATCCAGGGACAGCTTCAGGAATTTCGGGCCGGTGCCGCTGCCGTAGCCGTTGCCGTCGGGCTGGCCGCCGGCGGGCACGGCGCCGACGCCGGTCGCCACGACGGCCAGAATCACCGTGACGAGCGACAGCATCCAGCGGTGCAGCGGCCTGTTCGGACGCAGGGACCCCGCACGCGTCATTGTCTGCCGTTCTCCATCCGATCGATCAGCCGGTTCGCCACCTCCGCCAGCCTGCGTTCGTCCGCGTACGCGAGCCGGGAATCGAGTTCGCTCAAGGGAACCCAGGCCACCTTGGTGACCTCCACGTCGGCGTCGGACAGTTCCCCGCCGATCGATCGCATGAGGTAGTGATGCACCGTCTTGTGTACCCGGCGGCCCTCGGTGACGAACCAGTAGTCGATGCTGCCCAGTTCGGCGACCACCGTGCCGTGGATACCGGTCTCCTCCGCGACCTCGCGGATCGCGGTCTGTTCGGCGGTCTCCCCCTCTTCGATATGTCCTTTCGGTAGCGACCACAGTAGGCGGCCGCGCCGATCGGTGCGCCCGATGAGAGCGGCGGAGGCTTTCTCGCGGGGGCCGTCGAGGCCGTCGACCACGAGTCCGCCCGCCGAGGTCTCCCGGACGGTGCGCATGCGGGGTTTCGCCGCATTACCGGTCGAACCGCGGCGCCGGGGCTGGCGGCGTCGACTGTTCGCGCGATCGGCCGGAGGAGACACTGCGTCAGTCTAGCCGGGAAGGACTCAGGTGCCGCCTCGCTGCGTCGAGCTGCCGGAACGCCGCTGTAAGCACCCCGTACCCGGGGTGTCGCCGGACCGGCCCGGCTCCGGCTGGAGCGCCCGCCGCCGCATCTGGCGAAACCGGTTTGCGCCGCTCCACTAAGCTGCGTTTTCGTGGTTTCGCCTGAGTCCGACGTAGCAAACGAGGAACGCCGTACCCGATTGCTCGCGGCGGCGGCGATCACACTGGGACGGCTCTCCGAAGTCCTGACCCCGCTCGGCGAGCTCTTCGCCGCGCACGGCCATCACCTGTACCTGGTGGGCGGCAGCGTGCGCGACGCGGTGCTGGGCCGCCTGGGCACGGATCTGGATTTCACCACCGACGCCCGGCCCGAGCAGGTGCAGGAGCTGATGCGCGGCTGGGCCGACCACCTGTGGGACACCGGCGGCCTGGCCTTCGGCACGGTGAGCGCGGCCAAGGGCGGGCAGCAGCTGGAGATCACCACCTTCCGCGCCGACACCTACGACCGGGTGTCCCGCAATCCGGAGGTCACCTTCGGCGACACCCTGGAGGGCGATCTGGTCCGCCGTGACTTCACGGTGAACGCCATGGCCGTGCGGATCGGAGCCCTGGGCGAGCTGGAGTTCGTCGATCCGCTCGACGGGATGTCGGCCCTGCTCGCGGGTGTGCTGGACACCCCCGCCGCGCCCGAGGACTCGTTCCACGACGACCCGCTGCGCATGCTGCGCGCCGCGCGCTTCGTCTCGCAGCTCGGCTTCACCCCGGCCCCGCGGGTGCGGGCGGCCATTGTCGCCATGGCCCCGGAGCTCGACCGCATCACCGCCGAGCGGGTGCGCACCGAGCTCGACAAGCTGATCGGCGGCGAGTACCCGACCGACGGCATCGACCTCATCTGCGAGACGGGTCTGGCCGAGCGGGTGCTGCCGGAGGTGCCGGCCATGAAGCTGGAGATCGACGAGCATCACCAGCACAAGGACGTCTACCAGCATTCGCTGACGGTGCTGCGCCAGGCCATCGATCAGGAGGACGGCGACCCGGACCTGATCCTGCGCTGGGCCGCGCTGCTGCACGATATCGGCAAGCCGCCCACCAAGAAGAACGAGCCGGGCGGCGGGGTGAGCTTCCACCATCACGAGGTGGTGGGCGCGAAGATGGTGCGAAAGCGCATGCGCGCCTTGAAGTATCCCAAGCAGTTCACCGAGGACGTGGCGCGGCTGGTGTACCTGCACCTGCGCTTCCACGGCTACGGCAAGGGCCAGTGGACCGATTCGGCGGTGCGCCGCTATGTCACCGATGCCGGTGAGCTGCTGCCGCGTCTGCACAAACTGGTGCGCGCCGACTGCACCACCCGCAACAAGCGCCGCGCGGCCATGCTGCAATCCACCTACGACGATCTGGAAGTGCGGATCGCCCGCATTCAGGAGCAGGAGGATCTGGCGCGGGTGCGCCCGGACCTGGACGGCAACGCCATCATGGAGCTGCTCGGCATCCAGCCCGGTCCCGAGGTGGGCAAGGCGTGGAAGTTCCTGAAGGAGTTGCGCCTCGACCGCGGCCCCCTCACTCGCGACGAAGCGGAGGCGGAACTGCTGAAGTGGTGGAAGGGCCAGCAACCGGCCGAATAGCGAGTCGCGCCTAGAAGACGATGAGGGTGGTGCCCGCCACGATGGCGGCGCGGATCTGCGCCAGGTCGAAGGAGCCGGTGAGGCCGGGCAGATCGGCCTCGAAAAGCACGTCGTCGCCGATTCTTTCGGCACGGGTGATGCGGGCGTGATTGGGCAGATCGGTCAGCGGGATCGGCTGTAGCCGCACCGCGCGCCGCGGCATCCGGATGCCCCACCAGTTGGCCCGGTGCAGTGTGATGGTGAGGACGTTGTCCCTGATCTCCGCCGTGGCCAGGGCTCGCAGTCTTCGTCTTCGATGCCGCGCCAGGATCATTCCGTCCGGCGCGGTCCGCAGCAGCCAGTCCGGCTGCCAGCTGTTGATCCACCGCACCAGCGCCTCGATGTGGATGGTGCCGCGCAGATCCAGTTGGGCGGAGCGGATTTTGGTGGGCACCCCCGGAATGAGCCGCACCCCGTGCGCGATGACGGTGAGTTCCTTGATCGGCTGCTCGTTCCAATACAGGTCGGTCAGCACGGTTTTCGATTGGAAATGCGCCCCGCGCCGCCGCACCTTGAGGGTGTGCAGGGTGGCGCGCAGGTCGTGGCCGAGCACGGTGGCGCTCACTTCCTGTCCGCCGAACTGGCTGAGGATGCCCTCGGACAGCAGGGTCATGAGCACATCGGGCATGAGCGCGGTGACGGTGCCCGCGCCGAAGTCGGCGACCGGATCCAGCCATGCGGTGGTGAAGGTGGTCCACTGATCCAGCCAGCTCTGGTCGAACAGGCGTCGTCCCAGGTCCATGCCGAGGTCCACCGCCCGCAGAGGTGACCAGGCCTTCGGATCGAAATACGTGGCCATGATTGCCCCGAGCGTACCGGCAGGAGGTGACAGCATCGGGTCGGACGCTGTGACGACCGTCGCAATAGGCCGACAGATATCCGCAGATGCGGATCATTTCTCTTGTTGTCACCGCATTTGCGGAGATAGAGTGCTCCCATGTCCGATATCCGCATCCGCGACGCCGCTCAGCTGCTCGGTGTCAGTGACGACACCGTCCGCCGCTGGATCGACGCCGGATCGCTCTCGGCCCACAAGGACGGGTCGGGACGCCTGGTGGTGGACGGCGAGCAGCTGGCGGCCCTGGCCGTCGAGCACGCCCGCACCCCGCGGGCACGACTGGGCAGTGCCTCCTCGGCACGCAATCGGTTTCCCGGACTCGTCACCAGGGTGGTGACCGATACGGTGATGGCACAGGTGGAGATGCAATGCGGGCCGTTCACGGTGGTGTCGTTGATGAGCAGCGAATCGGTGCGGGAGTTGGGGTTGCGCCCCGGCAGCGTGGCGGTGGCGAGCGTGAAGGCGACCACCGTGGTGGTGGAGACCGACGCCGATTCCGGCGGGGCCGCATAGGTTTTCGCTCGGGTGTGCTGGCGGTGCTCGGGGCCGCGGCGCTGTCCGGCTGCGGCGCTTCCGATTCCGCGTCCGACACCACGACCGTGACCGTCTTCGCGGCGGCCTCCCTCCAGCACGTCTTCACCGAACTGGGTGAGCGGTACGAATCCGCGCATCCCGGCACCGGGGTGGAATTCTCCTTCGCCGGATCGTCCACGCTCGCAGCGCAACTCGAACAGGGTGCTCCCGCCGATGTCTTCGCCAGCGCCGATCCGGCCACCATGGACAAGGCGGTGCGCGGCGGCCGGATCACCGAGACGCCGACCACCTTCGCCACCAATACGCTCACCATCGTCACCCCGCCCGGCAATCCGGCCGGTATCGCGACCCCGGCGGACCTGGCCCGCCCCGGCCTGCGTCTGGTCGTCTGCGCGCCCCAGGTGCCGTGCGGTGCGGCGACCCGGGCGGTGACCACCGCCGCGGGCGTCGACATCGCCCCGGTGAGCGAGGAGTCCGCGGTGACCGATGTGCTGGCCAAGGTCACCACCGGGCAGGCCGACGCCGGACTGGTGTACGTCACCGACGCCACCGCCGCCGGGGACCGGGTGGTGACGGTGCCCTTCCCGGAGGCCGCGACGGCGGTCAACAGCTACCCGATCGCGGTGATCGCGGATGCGCCGAACCCCGAGGGCGCACGGGAGTTCCTCGACCTTGTCACCGGGCCGGAGGGGCGGAAGCTGCTGGCGGCGGCCGGGTTCGGTTCCCCGTGAAACATTCGATGCGACTGCATGGTCTGCCCGGATCGGTCTCCCCCGGCCCGGGCGTGCCCGCGTGGCTGCTGCTGCCCGCCGTCATTGGTTTCGCGCTGGTCATCGGCCCGCTGCTGGCACTGACCACGGCCGTGGACTGGGCGAACTTCTTCGGGCTCATCACCGCACCGGCCTCGCGGGACGCCTTGACCCTGAGCGTGAAAACGGCCGCCGCCGCGACGCTGCTGTGCATCGCCCTCGGGGTGCCGATGGCGGTGCTGCTGGCCCGCGCCCACTGGCGGGCGCTGCCCGTGCTGCGCTCGCTGGTGCTGCTGCCCCTGGTGATCCCGCCGGTGGTCGGCGGCCTGGCACTGCTGTACCTGTTCGGGCGCAACGGTCTGCTCGGCCGGGAACTCGAGGCGGCGGGCATCCGCATCGCCTTCAGCACGACGGCGGTGGTGCTGGCGCAGACCTTCGTCGCTCTCCCCTTCCTGGTCATCACCCTGGAGGGAGCCATGCGCACGGCCGGTGACCGCTTCGAGCGCATTGCCGCCACCCTCGGCGCGCGCCCCACCGTGGTGTGGTGGCGGGTGACCCTGCCGCTGCTGCGTCCGGCCCTGATCTCGGGTTCGGTGCTGGCCTTCGCCCGCGCCCTGGGGGAATTCGGTGCCACGCTCACCTTCGCGGGCAGCCTCCAGGGCCGCACCCGCACCCTGCCGTTGGAGATCTACCTGCAACGCGAGACCGACGCCGACGCCGCCGTGGCGCTGTCGCTGCTGCTGGTGCTGGTCGCGGTGCTCATCGTGCTCATCGCCTACCGGCGCGTCGGCGCGGCGGCGAACGGGCGCACGGCATGAGCGGCCTGCACGTATCGGCGCGGGTGGCCGCCCGTGCGCTGGATGTGGAATTGGAGGTCGCTCCGGGCGAGGTGCTGGCGGTGCTCGGGCCGAACGGCGCCGGGAAATCCACCCTGCTGGATGTGATCGCCGGAATGCTGACTCCCGACGGGGGCACGGTATCGCTCGACGGCCGGGTGCTCACCGACCCCGCGCGCGGCATCGCCGTCCCCCCGCACCGACGCGATATCGGCCTGCTCGCGCAGGAGCCGCTGCTGTTCCCGCATCTGTCGGTGCTGGCCAATGTGGCGTTCGGGCCGCGCAGCCGGGGCCTGCGTCTCCGGGCGGCCGAACGGGTGGCGCGCGAGTGGCTGCGGGCGGTGGACGCCGAGGAGTTCGCCGACCGCGCACCGGATTCGCTGTCGGGCGGACAGGCCCAGCGGGTGGCGCTGGCCCGCGCCCTGGCGGTGCGACCACGGGTGCTGCTGCTGGACGAACCCATGGCCGCCCTGGACGTGACCGTGGCCCCGGCCATGCGCGCCCTGCTGCGCCGGGTGCTGCGCGACAGCCCGCCCGCCCCGACCGGCACGGTGCTGGTCACCCACGACATGATCGACGCGCTCACCCTGGCCGACCGCCTGGTGGTGGTCGAATCCGGCCGCGTGGTGGAGTCCGGGCCGGTCGCCGCGGTGCTGGCCCGCCCGCGCAGCGCCTTCGCGGCCCGGATCGCCGGGGTGAACCTGGTGGTGGGCCGAGCGGTCGCGGCGGCCGATGACGCCGCCGACCCGGTGCACGCGGTCGACGCGGACGGGGTGCTCGTCCATGGGTGCGCGGACGCCGGGTGGTCGCCCACCGGCCGGGCAGCCGCCGTCTTCGCGCCCACGGCGGTGGCGGTGTACCGGGAGCATCCGGAAGGCAGTCCTCGCAATGTGTTTCCGGTGCGGGTCGCCGAGCTGACCGATCGCGGCGGAATCATCCGGGTCCGGGCCGAGCTGACCGGAGCCGACCGTACCGGGCTGACCGGAGCCGACCGTACCGGCCGGAAACGCGGCGACGCGGCGGCGAACGGCGTCGGCACGAGCGGTCCCGTCGCGCTGACAGCGGACCTGACATCCGGCGCGGTGGCGGATCTGAGGCTGGCTCCGAACGCGGAGGTCTACTTCTCCGTCAAGGCCGCCGAGGTACAGGTGTACTCCTGTTGAGGCGCGCGGTGCCCGCGCACCGACCCGGCGCGGTGCCGGTCGGCCGCGTGGCCCGTGCGGCGAGCTGGCATGCGGGTCGCCCGCCTGATCGCCAAGGCTCCGGTGCTGGCGCTGGCAGCCGGTGTGGTGGTGCTCGGCCTGCTGGCCGCGCCCGCCGCGAATATGCAGCTGGGCCTGCCCGGCGGCGACTCGTACCCCCGAGGGCGACCCGATGCGCGAGGCCTACGAGTTGCAGACCAAGGGCTTCGGCAACCCGGCACGATGACGAAGTGCTCCCCGGTGCGATCGGCACCGGTCGTCGACGCCGAATGAACGAAATTGCGCGCCTTCGGACCCGTCCTCTGCGCCGCCACGCCTCCACCGTCGACCCGCGCCGCGCCATCGACATCGT
>NZ_JASITE010000012.1 GCF_030767025.1 Nocardia sp. CC227C
AAGCGCGACTCACGAGTGGCACACCCCGCTCGGAAGCGCGACTCACCGGGGCGCGGCTCGCGAGCAGCGACGATCGCATACCGGTGACGGGGCGCTTGACGGTGGTGCGGACTCGCGCCGGTGCCGCGGGGCGAGCCGTTGCGGTCGGTCCGGCAGCCCGGCCGGACCGACCGCGCATCACTCGGCGGCCAACGCCGCCGTCACCTCGGTGACCACGTCGTCCAGCGAAACCTGGCGCTGTTCACCGGTGCGCAGGTTCTTGAGGCCGATCTCGCCGTCGGCCACCTCGCGGTCGCCGAGGACCAGCGCCAGCCGGGCGCCGGACTTGTCGGCCGCCTTGATGGCGCTCTTCATGCTGCGGCCGCCGTAGGCCAGGTCGGTGCGGATTCCGGCCGCGCGCAGCCGTGCGGCCAGCACCACCAGGCGCTGTGTGGCGATATCGCCGAGCGGGACGCCGTAGACGTCGCAACCGGCGGCGTCACCGGCCGACTTGCCTTCGGCCTGCAAGGCCAGCACCGTGCGGTCCACGCCCAGGCCGAAGCCGATGCCGGAGAGCGGCTGCCCGCCGAGCTGCGCCATCAGCCCGTCGTAGCGACCGCCGCCGCCGATGCCGGACTGCGCGCCCAGCCCGTCGTGCACGAATTCGAAGGTCGTCTTGGTGTAGTAGTCCAGCCCGCGCACCATGCGCGGATTCACCACATACGGCACCCCGAGCGCGTCGAGCAGGCCGAGCACCTGGTCGAAGTGCGCCTTCGCCGATTCGGACAGGTGGTCGATCATGAGCGGCGCGTCGGCCACCAGCTCCCGCACCTGCGGCCGCTTGTCGTCGAGCACGCGCAGCGGGTTGATCTCGGCCCGGCGGCGGGTCTCCTCGTCCAGCGGCAGCTCGAGCAGGAACTCCTGCAACAGCTCCCGGTACTGCGGACGACAGGTCTCGTCGCCGAGCGAGGTGAGCTCCAGCCGGAACCCGGTCAGCCCGAGCGAGCGGAATCCGGCATCGGCGATGGCGATGACCTCGGCGTCGAGGGCTGGATCGTCCACCCCGATGGCCTCCACGCCGACCTGCTGCAACTGGCGGTACCGACCGGCCTGCGGGCGCTCGTAGCGGAAGAACGGCCCGGAGTAGCACAGCTTCACCGGCAGTTGCCCGCGGTCGAGATTGTGCTCGATGACCGCGCGCATCACCCCGGCCGTCCCCTCCGGGCGCAGCGTGTAGCTCTGTCCCTTGCGGTCGGCGAAGGTCCACATTTCCTTGCTGACCACATCGGTGGACTCGCCCACCCCCCGCGCGAACAGGGCGGTCTCCTCGAACACCGGCAGCTCGATATGCCCGTACCCGGCCAGTCGCGCGGCACGGATCAGCCCGTCGCGCACGGCGACGAACTCCGCCGAGGTCGGCGGCAGGTAATCGGGGACACCCTTCGGGGCCTTGAAACTGCTGGTATCGGTCACAGTCGTCCAGTCTCCCAAACCGGCGTTTCGCAAGTCCAACCGGTTTACCCGGCCCGGCCTCGCGCGCTCGACCGGCAGTTGTACAGGATGGCCTCAGCAAGGGATGGCACACTCTTATGCCGATACAACCGACCACGGAGGGACCACCTAGTGCCGAGCAATGAACAGCGACGCGCTGCGGCGAAACGCAAGCTGGAGCGTCAACTGGCCAATCGGGCCGCGCGGGCCCGCAAGCGCAAGCAGCTCACCATCGCGGCATCGGCCTTGGGTGTCGTGGTGGCGGTGGCGGCGGGTGTCGGCATCTACTACCTGACCCGTGGCGACGACGATACGGCCACCACCGCCACCACGTCGGAGACCCCGGAGACCCCGGAGGCGTCGCTGGCCTCCGCGCCCCCGTCGGCCAAGCCCAAGCCGGAGCTGGTGAACTGCACGTATCGGGATTCGGGCGAGGCTTCCCGCCCGGTGGACAAGCCGCGCGCCGAGGGCATCCGGACCACCGGTGACGACGCGACGCTGAGCGTGAGCATGCAGACCAGCCAGGGCCCCGTCGGCCTGACCCTCAACAATGCCGAATCCCCCTGCACCACCAATAGTTTCGCGAGCCTGGCCAGCCAGAAGTACTTCGACGGCACCAGCTGCCACCGGCTGAGCACCTCGGGGCTGAAGATCCTGCAGTGCGGCGATCCGACCGGCACCGGCACGGGCGGTCCGGGCTACGCGTTCGACAACGAGTACCCGACGGACCAGTACGCCCCCGACGACCCGGCCGCCCAGTCGACGCCGGTGAAGTACGAGCGCGGCGTCATCGCCATGGCCAACAGCGGCCCCAGCCCGGACGGCACCGGCACCAACGGCAGCCAGTTCTTCCTGGTCTACGGCGATTCGCAACTGCCGCCGCAGTACACCATCTTCGGCACCATCGACGAGGCCGGCCTGGAAACCCTGGACAAGGTCGCCGCCGCCGGCGACGACGGCTCGATGGAGCCCAGCCCGGGTGGCGGCAAGCCGAATCTACCGGTCACCCTGGAGTCGGTGCAGATCGACTGATCCGGCAGATCGGTACCGCTCGCGGGTTTAATCGAACGACGCGGTGGGTACAGCGGAATCGACTGACCACCAGCGGCATTCGGCTCCGGCGCACCCGGCGCGCCGGAGCCGATTCTTTTCCGGCGGTCGGCCCGAAACCCATGATCGAACCTTCGGTGTAAGGGTTTCCTAACCAAAGAAAATCCGAAGTTTTCCGGTTCATGTCGGAAATGTGCGATATATGCTGGATCGCGACGCGCGCGTACGGCGGTATCCGAGTTCTCGCTGGTAACCTCATAGAACGGAGTACGAAGCGGCGTAGTAATCCCATCGGGCGACCCCCACCGGGCAAGTGCCGCGCCTCGAGTGCTCTCGGTGTCCACGTTTGCAGGCGGGACACCGCTACCCGAATCACCGTTCGTGTGGCGATGTCCGTGACGAAGCACCACAATCATCCATAGTGATCACTGCAGCATCGGGGAGCAGGCAATGGCCGAGGAACTCGACGACATCGGCCGCGAAACCGCGGCGATGATGAGGCAAATGTTGCAGCTCGCGACACTTGTCGCGCTGCGCACCCGGGAACGTGGCCAGAAAGAAGCGGAAGCCCGCGTCAAGATGACCGAGGCCCGTCAGAAGGAAGCCCGTGAGCGTCAGCTCCGGGAGGCCGCTGACTCCAAGGCCAAGGATCCGCGCAATGTGGAACTCGCTCGCATGATCGAGAAGCCACCGCTGGACAAGGGCGTTTCGCTGGAGAAGGACCGTTTCGCCGCGCAGGCCGAGGCCACCCGGATGGCCGCCACGCAGGCAGCGATGTCCAAACCATTGGTTCGATACGACTCCGTGGAGCGGCGTGCCGCCTTGGCGCAGCACCTGACGCGCATGGGCGTCGCACCCGAGCTCGCCGCCGTGCGGATGCTGCTCGAGGTTGGACAGGCGCAGTCGGCGGCCGACGCGGTACGGGCTCGCCAAGAGGAGGCCGCGGCGGTACAGCGGCGGGCTCGCGAACAGGAAGCTCGGGGACTACAGCGCGTGCGTTCCTGACGCGCCGCTGATCCTTCTTCGGTAACTGGTCGGGGAGTGCGACGGAGCGCTCAGGCGGATCGGATCCGTTCTCGACAGACGATCCGCCAGTCGGCGACGGCGCTCGGTCGCACCGGCTCAGATCCGGAAGTCTCCCATGGTCGGATCGCTGAACAGGCCCTGCTGCGGCGACTTCAGCGGCAACGGCGTCAGCATGTCCTTGTGCCCGTTGCGCACACTGCAGTACTTGAACGGCCCCTTCGGGTCGAACAGCTTCGCCATATGCGGATCCGCGTGATCCAGAAACCACACCGACAGACCGGTTTTGCCGTCCAGGCGGTAGTGCTCCCACGCCCGCCACATGGCGTCGAGCCGGGCCACCGCCTCGGCATGCTTCCACCACTCCGGACACCAGACCGTATCGCTGATATCGGTCACCTGCCGCCGGTACACCAGGGATAGGTAGTTCTCGACGAACTCCACCACGCTGGAGTAGACCATCGGCTGTTGCTGCTGTTCGTTCACAGCGGCTTGACCTCCTCAATCTGTCCGGCGTCATGTCCCGGAGGCGCTTTGATCAGCGAGGGAGCGCCGATGAGGTCGGCGATCTCGGTCTTCTTGGTGGGAGACGGATCGTGGTGAGCGATCGACTTCTTCACCTCGGCAGCGTACTCGCCCTCCCACCACGGCACGGTCCGAACGAGCACCGGCGGGGTGCCGGAGGAGAAGACGATGGCGCGCCCGCGCGGCAGGGTGGCCAGGGCATGCACATTGAAGGTCTTGGAGGAACTCAGCGAACGCGAATAGCTCTTGCCGCCCTTGGACTCCGAGACCGACGCCGAGATGGTCTCGTACTCACCGATCTGCTCGGAGCGTTCCTGCAAGAACTTGTTGTCGTCCACGCCGCTGCCCAGCACCTTGATATTGGCCGCGGCCCACAGCGCCTCCATACCGTCGACGCCCCAGCAGCGCGCGCCCTGCGCCCAGGACTGCAACACCGTCATCACCACGATGCCGCGAGAACCGAAGTGCGAGTACTGCTTCGGGAGATCCTTCCAGCGCACCACGTTGGCGGCCTCGTCCAGCACCGCCAGCATGGGGATGGGCAGGCGACCGCCCGGCGAGCGCGAGGCCTTGTGCGTCGCCACGTCGATCACGGCCTCGGTGAGGGCGCTGACCAGCGGAGCCGCCGATCCGCGGCCCTCCAGGGAGAGGCTGTAGAGCGTGCCGTTGCCCTCGATGAATTCGAGTTCGTCGAACTGGATCCGGTTGACGGTGTGGCCGTCGCGGGTGCGGGTCTCCCCCGACGTGATCCACGGATGCACATTCGACAGCTTCAGGCAGCGCACCATCTTCTTGGCGGAACCGAAGATGCCGCTGCGGGTGCGCTCGTCGACGTTGTACTGCTGGGCCAGACCCGAGGCCATGAAGTGCTGTCCGGAGCGGCGCAGCAACTCCACCGGTTCGGTGTCGCGCCAGTTGTTGACCCAGTCCCACACCTGGATGATGGGGCGACCGTCCACGGCGGCGGCCAGAAAGAGACTCGCCAGCAGATCCTCGGCCTCCTGATCGAAGTAGGAGTCGGAACTGACCTGCGGGCCGGAGCTGTCGTCGCCGTCGGCGAAGTGACCGGCCAGCCGCACCGCGCGCACCTCGCACCCAGGACTGTGCGCGTCCACCCACGCCAGCGGATCCCAGTACCAGGTCGGCTCCTCGTCGGCGACGCCCTGCGGGTCGAAGACGAAGGTGCGACTGCCCTTGCCCTCGCGCACATCCCGGGTGGCGTCCACCACGTCCCGCTTGTTGGAGGTGGTGAGCACCGGACCGATGGCGCTGAGAATGGCCGGGATGACCCGCGAGGTGGTCTTGCCCTGGCGCGGACCCCAGATGTCGACGTGCAGGTCCTCGTAGGAGCCGTACACCATCTGGCCGTCCGCGACGGCCACGCCGATCGGCACGCCCGGGGCGTCGTCGCGGCCGAGCCGCATGCCCAACTGCTTGGCCTTGTCCCGGACACCGGCCTCGGTGAGCGGGCCGATGGCACTGCCGCTGCCCATGTGGTCGGCCTTGTCGTCGACCGCCAGTCGGCCGACGCTCTTGCGAGCCTTCAGCTTCCGCCTGATCACGAAGTGCGCCACCACCACCAGCACCAGCAGCACCACGATGACCGTGGAGGCGGTCGGCCAGGTCAGCTCGCCGCGACCGAGCCCGAATCCGATGGCGATCGGATTGATCGGGAGCTCCTGCTTGGGCGTCGAGAGCTGATTGCCCAGTTGCAGGGCTACCCACAGGGTTCCGAACAGCGCGAAGCCCGCGTAGATCAGATACAGGGTTCCGTCCGGACCGGGTACGGCCGGGTCCTGCACTTTCTTCTTCGCCATCTCTGCCTCCTGGGATGACCTGTCAGTCGTTGCCGCTCAACGGAATTCGTCGAGCCGCCAGCCGTCCGCGGTGCGGACGACGGTGGCGACGACCGTCGTCGGCGGCAGCGGTTCGCGCCGCCCGTCCGGGTACACCACGGTCTGTTCGATTCCGATCTTGTACTGCTGCCGGTTCGGGTCGGTGCCCGGTGCCGCCACGCCGGAGGCGAAGGTGAATGCCTCGACGGCGGCACCGGCGCTGCTCCACTCGGCCCACCGCACGCTCGCCTTCGGCGTGTCGACCGCGGTCGCTGTGCTGTCCAGGGTACGGATCAGGCTGGGACCGAGCCATTCCCGCGCCCGTGCCAGCGCCGCGCCCTCGGCCTCGGTGGCCGGATGCCAGGTGAAGATCTCGTGCAGCGCCGTCACCGCGACACCCTCCGGGGTCGACGGATCGGGAGCCGGCGCCTCCTCCAGCAGCCTGGTGGTGGACGTGGGCGGACTCCAGCCCGCCCCGGATCCGGGATCGTCGCTGTCGGAACCGCAGGACACGACCAGCACCGCGACGCTCGCCACCAGCATCACCACCAGGTTCGCGCGTTTCACCGGACTACCGTTCCAGGCTAGTCGCCCTCGCCGGTCGCGGGGCGATACCTGCGGTTTTCCCGAGTCGGCGTGTCCGGTGTCGGATGCCGTCATATGCCGCGCTTGGCATCGTTGAGCGTTTCGACCAGGGTCCGGTTCATCTCGGCGGCGGCGGCCAACTGCTGTTGCAGCAGCGCCACTTTGCGGCGCAGCGCGGTGGCGTCCATGCGCTCCAGGCCCGGCCCCTCGGCGGCCCGGACCCAGTTGCGCACCGAATTGGTGTGCACACCGATCTGATCGGCCACCACCCGGCACGCCTCGGATTCGCTGCGTAGCTTGCCGGTCAGCGCGATCACCTGTTCGACGGCGGCCTGCCGGACCTCCGGGGAGACTCTGCGGTACGACCGATGCGGCATCATGCGGCGCCCTCCTCGTCCGAGCCGCGGTGCGAGGTGGATTCGGTGAACTCGCTGAAACGCTGGTTGGTGTCGTGGATTCCGCTCTCCCGCTCCGAGGGCGTGAACTCCATGTGGAACGGGATGCCCGGACGGCGGTCCTCACCGATCTTCAGCAGGAATTTGCCGGTACCGGGCGCGGACGGGCGCTGCTGGCCCGGTTTGAGCGCCTCACCCGTCAGCGCCTGCGGCGCGGACCAACTGGTCACCATCTCCTCCTCGGCAGCAGTGAAGGGCACCGTCGAATCCAACCGCGCGATCTCCTCCGCGGGCAGCGCGCCGAATATCTTGGCGCGCGCACGCTCCAGAAAGCCGAGCGCCTTGGCGATGGCCGCCTCCGAACCCAGCGACTGCAGATCCTTGATCGTGTGGCTGATCATGATGAGCGCGGTGGCGATACTGCGCTGCAGACGGGTGAGCTCGTCCACGCGGTCGACCATGAAATCGCCCAGGCCGAGCACCTGCCACAGCTCGTCCATGACCACCTGGAAGTAGCGCTGCGGGCCCATATCCGCGTCGGCCAGCACATGGGCCGCCTCCACGGACGCGAAACCGTCGGCCCAGCAGGCCAGCATGACGGCGGCCTTGAGTTTCTTGTCCCCGTTGGGGATATGGGAGACGTCGATGCAGACGGCGGTGGCCGCGGTGTCGATCGGGGTGGTGGTGTGGCCGTTGAAGACCGCGCCGAAGGGGCCCTGGGTGAGCGCGCGCAGCGAGCGTCGCAGACCCTTGATGGCGTTCTGGTACTCGTTGTCGTCGTCCGCGCCCGCGTCGAGTTTCAGCTCGTCGCCGCCCGCCACGATGACCTCGAGCAGGTTCTCCAGGATGGGCGGCTTGTCCGGGGTGAAGCCGCTGCCCTCCCGGTAGAGGATGCGCAGGCCGGTGGAGATGAGGGTTTCCTCGTAGTCGCGCACCCGCGCGCCGCGCACCAGTTCGACCAGACCGGCGATGAGGGTGACCTGGCGGGCGCGCATCTCCTGCACGACCTGTGTTTGCAGCGCGGGCAGCTCGGACAGGCGCGGGACGATGGAGCCGAGCACGCCCGCGGCGAGCGGATTGAGTTTGCCGTGCCCGTAGCCGAGGTCGATCACCTGGCCGCCGACCAGCTCCACCAGTTTGCGGTAGTCCGGCTTGACGTCGGCCAGGATGAGCGGGGTGATGCCCTGTGCGACACCGCCCAATACGATGCGGCGCACCAGCGAAGACTTGCCGAAACCGTTGAGGCCCAACACGAACAGGCTGGGCGCGGTGATGAAGCTGCCGCGCATGAACCAGTTCATGGGATCGAAGCAGACCGGCGCGCCGGTGTGCAGGTGCGAACCCAGCGGGGTGCCGATCAACGGCGCGCCCGCGCCGACCGACCACGGCCACAAGCCCGCGACCTGGGCGGTGGTGGCGCGGTATTCCACCGGACGGCCGATCACGTTCATGCGGCCGCCACCCTCACCGAGGTAGCCGCGATCGGTGAGTTGGGCTGTGGTGCGGTCGAATTCGTCGTGGCTGCCGTACTCCATGCGCTCCACGCGGGCGGCGAAGTTGCGCCGGCGCAGATCGTCGGTGTGCAGCCGGAACGCGGCCCAGGCCGCGCCGAGGCCGTTCTTCTCCCGGGCGACGGCCTCCAGCCGGGCGCGGGTGGAATCGTCGAGCAGTTTCGGGCCGGACTGCTTCTGCTTGCCCCCCTTGCCCTTGCGCGCCTTGGCCCGCTGTTCCGCCCGTTCGGCCGCCCGCGCGGCCTTGTCCGGTTTGTCCGCGCCCCGGCCGGTGCGGCGGCCCCGTCCGGTCCGTTCGACCGGTTCGGTTTCGTGCCGCGGGCGTCGCGGTCGTCCCGGTGTCGCGGCGCGCCCGCCCAGGTGCACGCGGTCGCCGTCGGCGGGCCGCCCGCGGCCGTTCTCCCGGCCGCGCTGTCGATCCCCCTCGACGGGACGCCGTCCACCGGCGTCCTTGGCCCGCCCCGGCTCCGCCTTGCGCATCCGCTCCCCTTCCGGCAGATCCGTTCCCCGCGCGCGGTCACGCACCGGATGTTCCGCTCGCGACCGCTGCCGGGCCTCCCCGTCCCGCCGCTGGCGAGCACCGTCGTCGGTCCCACGCCGCTCC
Organism: Nocardia sp. CC227C; assembly: GCF_030767025.1. Lineage (GTDB taxonomy): Bacteria > Actinomycetota > Actinomycetes > Mycobacteriales > Mycobacteriaceae > Nocardia. The sequence continues at coordinate 8,999 of NZ_JASITE010000012.1, forward strand.
CGGGGGCCATCCTCGCCACGCCGCCGTTCCCGAGCCGCGAGCTCCGCCTCCCGACGCTCCCGCCCCGGGGTACCGGCACGCCGCCCTTCCCGCCGCGCCGCTTCCTCCTCCCGGCGCTCTCGCCCGGACTGTTCACTCACACGCCGATCACGCACAGCGGCCTCCGCCTCTCGATGCCCACGACGCTCCCCCACACGCCCTCCCCGCTCCGCGCCCTCCTCACGACGCTCCTCGGCCCCGGCAGCGTAGGTCCCGGAACCGGACGCCTCCGCCACACCGTCACGCGCCCCGGAGCCGGACCCGCCGACCACCGACGCCCGCACATCGGAGCCGGTCCCGCCGACCACCGGACCATGCGCCCCGGAGCCGGACCCGCCGACCACCGACGCCCGCACATCGGATTCGGTCCCGCCGACCACGGGGCCACGCGCCCTGGAGGCGGAAACGTCATCCACCGGACCACGCGCCCCGGAACGGGATACGTCAGCCACCGAACCACGCGCCCCGGAGGCGGAAACGTCATCCACCATGTCGTGCGACTCGCGACGTGAGACGTCGGCCACCGGACCACTCGTATCGGAGCTGGGAACGTCGGCGACCGCCTCGCGCGCGTCGGAACCGGAACCGTCGGCCACCGCCGCGTGCACGTCGAGTTGGGATCCGTCGGTCACCTGCTCCGAGCCCGAACCCATACCGGATCCCCCGTGCCCGCGCCGAGTCGCACCGGAATCGCGGCACTCCCGCACGGAGAACTCCGCCCCGCCCGATGCGTCCTCGGACGAGGGTGCCGCTCCCCCATCGGCTTCCGACCCCGGGCGCATCTCCGGTTCGCCGCCCGCACCGGGTTCGTCGTCATCCCACAGGGTCGGCGGGCTCAGCTTCCCCCGCCGGGACGCGGCGAGGGTTCGCTCCGCGGTTCGCGCGGGCGGTGTCGATGCCGCACGCGCACTCTTCGCAGTCCGGTGCGGAGGTGCCGCATCGGAAGTGTCCGCCTCCTCGGCCGCCGCCTTGCGAGCGCCGTGCTCCCGATCCGGTCGAACGTCCTCGGCACGCTGACGGTCGGCCCCCCGGGACGCCGGGGCAACGGCAGTCGCAGCGGCGGTGGTACCGGCACCGTCGGCAGCACCGCCACCGTCGGCGTCGGAAGCGCCAGCGGTGGCCGCAGCAGCCGCACGGGCAGCGGCACGATCCGCGACGCCGCTCGATTTCGGTTCGACCGCAGTGGATTCCAGCCCACCCCGCGGCGCCTGCGCCGTGTCGTCGGCGACGCCGTGCCCTCGACGGGAGGCCGGAGCCGGTGTATCCCCGCTCAGCCCCAGCCCCGCACCGCCCTCGGCGGCGGCCGCCGCGTCACGGCTCGGTCCGGACTGCCCACCGACCGCGCCGCGCTCGCGCTCGCGCTCGGCCATGCGCCGATCCGCCGACTCGTGCCCCGCCGACTCGTCCGCTGCCGGAGGCTCCGCCGCTTCCAGTGCCACGGGTACGTGTCCACCGGTCGTCGCATGCCGCTCGTTCGCGTCCATCGGGTCGGTCGCCGCGGGCACGTTGCCGGTGGTTCGCTCTCGTTTACCCGGGCGCGTTCGCGCGGGACCGACATCGGCCGTAGGCCGGGTGCGCTCCCCTGCGACTGGGCGTGCCGCGTCACCGTGCGCTGTCGCATCGACGCCGGAGAGCTCGGGGCGGTCCGCGTGGAGCGGAGTGAACTCCTCGGCCTCCGTGGCGGACTCATCGATACTCAGGGGCGGATACATTGCCGGGTCTCGCGGCTCGGACTTGCGGGCGGAGCGCTTCGGCAGCAGGGCACGCCGAACGCGCGCCAGGCGTGATTCGGGACGTGGCGCGGATATGTCGGACGAATCACTCTGTGGCCGTGCCGAACTCGCCGCGGTCGGAGCGTGGGTCTCGTCGGCCCCCGGCTGCCCGGCGGCAGCCACCTGCTCGCGGTCCGGTCGCCCAGCGGTCCCGCCGCTGCCCGCCGAACGCGCCGAAGCACCGTCACGCCGTGGACGGGCCGCGGCGGCATCCTGTGGTTCGCGTGCGAACCCGCCGTTATCCGGCGCTGGACGTCGGGCACCGGCGCTATCGCGCACTACCTGTGCGTCTGCCGCGGCATCACGTGTCCCCCGTCCGGATGTCGCGCCACCACGGCCCGAACGCGCGGACGTCGCATCGGTACGGCCCGAACGCGCGGATGTCGCATCGGTACGGCCCGAACGCGCGGACGTCGCATCGGTACTCGCCGCTGCGGGCCTCGCGCCATCACCCGTACCCCGCGCGGGCAGCGCGTCGCCGCGCGCACCGCGCGTGGGTGCCGAGCCCGGTCGCGAGGGGCGCTTCGGAGCGGAGGCGTCGCGGGCCGTCTTTCCGCGGGTAGCGGAAACAGCGTCGCGCGGGACGGGTGTCGAGTCGGCACGCTTCGACGCGGGCTGTGCGCCACCACGCGGTTCCCGTGCGGACGCCGCCTCGTGACGCGGACCACCTACAGACGGAGCCTCATCACGCCCACCACGTACAGACGGAGCCTCATCACGCCCACCACGTACAGGCGAAGCCTCGTCACGCCCACCACGTACAGACGAAGCCTCGTCACGCCCACCACGCGCAGACGGAGCCTCGTCACGCCCACCACGTACAGGCGAAACCTCATCACGCCCACCACGCGCAGATGGCGCGCCGTCTCGTGACGGGCGCTGCGGTGCGGAGGCGTCGCGGGCGGCCCTTCCTCGGGTGGCGGGAATCGCGTCTCGGGGTGGGGTGGTCGCGTCGCGCTCGGTGAACCTCGCGTCGCGCGTGGTAGCCGCTGCGGGTTCGGCTCGGCGGTTGGTGTCGGAGTGTCCGCGCGCGGGGCGGCCGGAATCCGGGGCGCGGCGTTCTCGGGGCCTCGATGCGGCGGCGTCCGACGCGGCATCCGACACAGTGGCATCCGACGCGGTGGCGTCCGATGCGGTCGGGGCACCGGCCGGTTCGCGGCGGGCCGGGTCGCGGGGGACGGTGATCGCGCCCGCTGCCGCCTCGCGGGCGCGTTCGCGTTCCAGGGCCTCGGGGTCGGCGGGCGGTTCGCGGCGGAGCAGGCGGCGGTCGGGCAGGGTGCCGCGGCGGGGGCGTTCGTGGTCGCGGCGGCGGGGTTGGCCCTGGCGGAGGTCGGCGGGTTCCGACGGCGCGCGGTCCCGGGGCGTCTCCGCGGGTTCCACGGGGAGGCTGGGGATATCGCGGCGACTGCCGCGCCGGGTGGGCGCGGCATCGCGTTCGCGGACGGGTGGTTCGACGTCACGGGCCATGGCGGATTACCCCACAAGCGCTTTCGGAATGGTGGCGTGCTCCGGCAGGATGACGCCGCAGCCGAGCGAGGCCGCGAACGCGGCCGCCTGGTAGCGGTAGCAGCGCCGGATCTTCAGGCGGGCCTGCGTGGACAGGTCGCGGGTGATGGCCTCGATCCGAGGCAGGTCGCCGCGCAGCGGTTCGGTGATGGTGACCAGCGCGCCGAATCGGGTGACGCCGTGTCCGCGCGCCTGTTCCTCGCGCGCCTGCTGCGTCGCGCCGACCCGCAGGGTGGCCGCGGCCGAGACCACACCGCGCTCGCTCTGCTGTGCGACCAGCGCGTTCTTGTAGTCGTCGTCGACGATCTGGGCGGCGTCACCGGCGGAGTGCGGCCGATACACGATGGCGATGCGTTTGCGCGGCACCTCGGGATTCGGTGCGAGCAGCCGTTGCAGCACCCGCTCGTCCACCGCGCCCTCGGGCGCGGTGTCCATCTCCCAGGTGACCGACCGGCCGCCGTCGTGGATGAAATGGTCCCAGCGCTCCTCGTGCGACACCGGACCGGCATCGGCCCAATCCAGCCCGTGCCCACCGGGTTCGCCCGCCGCCACTTCCAGATCCGCCTGCGCGGCCGGATCGTAGCTGCGCCGGATGAAGGAGATCACCTCGTCGGCCGACATGGGCTGTGCCCGCACCCCGGCCTCGGCCAGGGCCGCGCAGATCCCCGGCAGGCGGCGGCCGATCTCGACGGCCTCCTCCGCGGGATTCTTGCGCCGCTCCGCCGTGGTGGCCTTGAACGTGATGGCCACGCGCGGCAGCAGCTGCACCCGCTCCTGCGGCAGTTCGGTGGCCAGCTCGTACATGATCTGCTGCGCCAGATCCGGCGCTTCGGGCCGGGTGATGGTGGAAACCTCGGTGAGCAACCGGTTTCCGGTCTCGGGCACGGTGTCGATGACCGGCACCACCGCCACGATGTCGGAGGTCTGCCCCAGCGAGGCCAGGAAGGTGCCCCACGCCGACACCCACCGGTCGATGACCGGCTGGTCGACCGCCTCGTGCCCCTGCGGCCAGGCGCGCAGTACCACCGTGTACTGACCGAATTGCGGTAGGTGGATCATGCCGAAGCTGTAGCCGCCCGCGTCGATGCCCTCGTAGAGCCGCGACGGGGCCATCAGGCCCGGCAGCCGGGTGACGCCGCCCGGAATCCGGGAGAACCGACCGCCGCGGTACACATGCTCGCCCTTGCTGCGGCCACGCAACCAATGGAACATCATCAATCCGTTCTCGTATCCGGAGCGGCCCCCCGTCCGCCACACCAGTGGAACCATCACGACCAGACCGAATCCCGCCACCACGAACGCCGGTTTCGGCCCGGCGACGAGCGCGGTCAGCAGCGCGGTGATGACGACGGCGAAGCCGACCACGGTCTCGCCCCAGCGCAGGCCGAACAGGCCCGCGCTGCGCGGTTTCTGCCACAGTCCGTAGGCGCGGCGCTCGTAGCTCTCGGTGGTCGTCATCGCGGAATGGTGCTCCTGCCGAGGTCGGGTGAACGGTTGGTCCAGCGGTCACCGGCCATATCGCCCATGGCGGTTTCGGCGCGGTCGGCTCCGGCGGTGGCGGATCTCATGGAGGCGACCCGCCCCGCCACGCGGGACGCACCGGACGGTACGCCTGCCTGCCCGCCGCCTTGGGGATTGCCCGCCGCGGCCCCGCCGCCACCGCGCGGCGGCGGTGTCGGCCGCGGCCCACCCCCGCCGCCTCCGGGTCGCGGTCCGCCGCCACCGGTTCCGCCCGGCGGTTTGCCGCCGCGGTTCACGTAGCCGGCGGTACCGGGTGCGGCCGTGGACTTCACGGCCACCGCGCGGCTGCCGACCGCACCCAGGGCGGCCACGCCGACCAGGGTGCCGGTGGTGGCGGTCAGACCCGAACCGCCGCTGCCGACGATGGATACGGCCGGGGTCACCAGGCGCATGAGCACCGGCAGCACGAACGCGGCGCTGCACAGCAACACGATGGCGACCAGCATGCGCTGCGCCTGGTCGGCGTCGGGCAGACCGGCGGTGGTGGTGAGTTCGTCCACGTGCCCGGCGGTGGTGAAGGCGATCATGTAGACGATCGCCGCCACCGGTTTGTAGAGCATGAAGGCGATGATCCACGCGATCAGGCGTGGATACGCCTGTTTGCCGGTATTGGTTCCGGAGGACGCCGCGGCCAGCGGCAGCACGCCCGCCGCCACCACGAGCAACCCCTGTCGCACGATGGCGAGCACGATCTGCGCGAGCGCGCCCAGCAGGCCGACGATGGCGATGATCAGCACCAAGCCCGGCGAGAACGCTTGCAGCTTGGCGGTTTTCACCATGAGTTCGGCGAGGTTCTGGGCATTGCCGTCGGTGGCGTCGTTGATCACCCACTCGGAGAACCGATCCGACGCCTGGGTGCCCGCGACGATCACCGCGCCCAGCATCCAGGAACTGAAGATCACGCGCGCGAACATGCGGAAGGATTCGGCGGCCTCGCTCATGGCCGCCCCGCGTTTGGCCTCCGCGAGTCTGGCGCCGGAGATGATCACCGACACCATGAGTAGGAGTATCTGCGCCTGATACGTGTAGTCGTTGATCCTGGTGAACAGCGCCCCCGAGTCCGAGACCCGTTCGTTGGGCACCTTCATCCAGAAGGTCAGCGCCAGGATCAACGCCTCGCCCAAGCCGTTCATGAGCGAGTCCACCACCTTGCCGAAGGTGGAGTCCCACGCCTTGTCCCGCACCGCCGCGGCGGCGTCACCCGGGTGCGTGGCCACATTGCCGGCCTTGCAGGCTGCCGACGCGGCGTCACCGAGGGAGATGCCGGGGATGCCGAGGCCGTCGAGGGAGTCGTGTAATTCGTTGCAGGCCTGGTCGAAACCGTACTGAGCGTGCGATACCGTCGGAGTCGCGATCATGACGGTGAACACGACCGCGAGGATCGTGACGATGCGCCTCAGCATGTGATCCACCTCTCCTGATCTGCTGCCAGGTCATTCACCATTTCGTCCACCCCGCAAGCGAATCCACGTACTCGGTCTGGGAGCCGCGCGCCGTCGCCGGTTTGAGCCGCCAGTCCCCCGCGTCCCACACCATGATCAGCCGCACCGCCGCCCACAGTTGCCTGCCGTCGACCACGGGACCGCGCGCCGCCAGCCGCACGATCGCCATATCGTCGGCGTAGTTCTCGACCTGGAAGGCATCCGGTGCCACCAGGTATCGGGTCACCTTCTCCGGCTGCTGTTTCGGCAGCCGTTGGTCGGCCAGCGCCTGGTCGTAGGCGGCGACCTGCTGGGCCGACACCCGCACCTGGCGCACGTACAGGGTGCGGTCGGCGGGGCGGGCGTTGAGCCGGTAGGTGATCTGCGCCGCCGCCAGTACCGCCCCCTGGGGAGTGTGCGAATACCCTACGGCCAGACCGTCTTCGAGTCGGGTGGGCCCGTCGGAGGTGGAGAAGGGCACCGATGCGCCGAATACCCGCTGCCAGCCGCCCGGTCCGGTGGTGCCGCGCGGTGCGGCGGTCAGCCAGTCCGGATCGGAGGGTGCCCGCTGGTCGGAGACGTCCTGCGGCAGCGGTTGTCCCGCCGGATTGTTCGGCACGTCCACCCGGCGGCCGAAGATGTCGACCTCCGGCTGGGCGAATCCGGTGGCCCCGTCGCCGCTCGCCACCGCCGGTGGCGCGTCGCCCGTCGCCGCGGGTTCGCCGGGGTCGTCGTCACGGCCCACCCACATGACCACGCCCGCGATCAGGATCAGGGCGAGCAGGGCCGCGGACGCGATGGCACCGAACGAGACGCCGCCGCGCTCGGGCGGCTCCTTCTCGCTCATATCGATGCCTCCAAAGTCGCTATGTCGGTACTCGATTCATCGGCGGTGGATCTGTCCTCGGTGTAGCCGGTGACGGGCGGCAGCGACACTCCCTGGTGCACCTGTCGGCGCAGGTGGGCGGGGGTGCGGGTGGGAGCCATCGGAATCCGTTGCGCCCTAGGTCGGCAACAACGCGAGGGCGATGCCGCTGGCCGAACTCGCCATGATGGCGCCGATCAGACTCATCACCACCCCGTGCGTCGCCTCGTTGGCCGCCATATCGTCGCGGAACGCGTACCACAGCTTGCCCGCGGACAGGATCATCCACGCCATGCAGAACAGCAGTACGCACCACAGCAGCCAGTCGATCAGCTGCATGATCGGCCGGATCACATCCGCCGGCATCTGCTTGTAGGCCAGCACGGTGACCACCGCGGAGGCGGACATCAGCCGATCGCCGCATTCATGATCGTGCCGGCACTCGTGGCGATGATGCCGCCGATCATGGCGCCAGCCACCATCTTCGGGGATTCCAAACCGCCTCCTGTCCACTTCTCCCACGCGAACTTGCCGCCCGCGTAGGTGATTCCGAGGATTCCGGACAACAGTACGAACCAGGTGAAATACCGAACCAGTCTCAAGAGTTTGTCCGACGCGGGCGGTGCCTCCGGGGTCGGATTCCCGACCTGCGCGAGGACGGCGCCGTACGCGTCGTGCACGGCGAGGAGCATGCTCATGATCTGTCCTTCTCGACTAGCACATCATCAATCACAATGTCGCTCACCATGGTCCGGGCGGACCTGGCTGCGACGGGCCCTGCGGCGGATACGGTCCCGACGGTCGCGTCGGATCCGCACCCGGTCCAGGATTCGGCGGGTTCGAGCGTGAAGCTCTCCGGACGATCAGCACGATCGCGCCCACTACACCGACCACGACGGCCACGATCGCCAGCAGAAACAGCAACCAGAAGGCGTACCTGGTCAGCTGCAGCGTTCGATCCGAGTGCGGCGGTTCCTCCGGTGTCGGATTCCCGACCTGGGCGAGCACGTCGTAACTGTCGAGTACCGAGGCGAGAAGCATCACAAGCCCTATCCGGAAAACAAGGGGCACCGTCGGTTACAGCATCCCATGACCCACGGCGAGGGAAAAGTTCTGTCGCGCAGTTCATTCCACTCCTCGGGATCTACTCGTCCACTTCCGGATCCGGTTCGGCGAGCGCCTCCCGAACCGCCGCCACGATGCCCGCACCGAGCTCGCGGATATCGAGCGGAACCTCTTGCAGCGGGTCGGATTTCCGCTTCCGCTGCTGCGGCAGGGGGTCGCCGGGCGACCAGACCGGCAACTGATCGGCTTCGACCAGCGTCCACTCCTCGTGCCACGGCACCTGCCACACCTGACCGGCCAGCGAACCCACCAGATCGCGGTAGCGCCGGATGTCCGCGGGGATTCGGCCCGGGCGCGCCGCCACGGTCACCAGGCCGAGCACCTCGCTGGGACCGGCGAGGTCCGCGAGATGCTGGCGCAGCAGATCGTGGGCGCGGCCGAGGCCGGAAATCGTTTCGCGGGCGACCAACACGACGAACGGTGATTCGCGGTCGAAACCTCCGGGCCAGCGGCGATGCGAATCCGCCGCGGGCGCGAGCACATGCGCGAGCGTGGACACTCCGGCCCCGCCGTGCACACCAAGCAGCCAGACCAGCGGAGCACGTCCGGCGCCGGGGACCGGTCGGTCCCAGATGGGTGCGCGAAGTGATTCGGGCGGCGGCACGACACCTGCCGCCATGGCGGGTTCGGATCGGCGTTCCTTCATGACTGCGGTCATGATGCCACCCCAGCAAGCAGGCGGCGATACGCTCGGCGTGTCTCCGGCGCGAGATCACTGTGCCGCACCAGTTCACCCCGCGCGAGGTGCGGATCGTAGGGAATCTCACGGATATCCCGCACCCAGCCGGTGAGGTGTTCCCGCAAATGGTCAGCGACCCGCGAGTCACCGCCCGGCAGCTGGTGGGAGACGGCCACCACGGTGTCGCCGACGATGCCGTCGCCCTGACCCTCGCCCTGCCCGCTGAAATTGTCGTCGAGCCATTCCAGGGTCAGGCGCAGGCGGTTGGCCGCGTCGGCGCGCGCCGGAATGGCGAGCACGAGCGCGATGTCGGCGTCCTCGAGCAACGGGCGCAGATGGCGGCTGGCGATCGGATTGCCGCCGTCGTACACCGCGGTGTAGCCGGAGTCGTGGATGCCGCGGGCCACGGTCAGATAGGTGGCGCGGCGGCGCAGCGGGGCGGCGTCGCGCCAGAGCAGTCCGATGCCGGAGGTGGCACGCGACAGGCATTCCTTCAGCGGCGCGGGCTCGCCGTCCCCGCGACCGTACAGCCACGCCTGCAGACTGATGGGACTCAGATGCTCGTCCGCGCCCCGCAGGGCCAGATCGCTGCCGGCCGAGGTGGCGTCCACGGCCGCCGCCTGCGCTCCGGCCGAGGCCAGCTCTCCGGCCAAGCCGAGCGCGGTGGTGGTGGTTCCGGCACCGCCGCAGCCGCCGACCACCAGGATCGGGCGCGGGACCGGTTCGCCGTCGTCGGAGTGTTCGCGCCGCTTGCGCAGGCGTACCACCGGAGCGCGCGCGGGCCGACCCGACGGCTCACCCTCCTCGGGGGTCTCGTCGAGCCAGCGGCTCCAGTCCTGATCCATGTCCGTGCTCCCTCTTATCCCGCCGGGATCACCGGCGTGGTGGTGCGACCGCCGACAACCATGGTGCCCACGGATTGCGCTGTGGCGCCACGGGAATGGAGCACATAGAGCGCAACGCCGCCCGCGAGAGTCAGCAACAGAACGGCAATCAGAACGGCGGCCAGGGCGACGAGGCGGCGACGCCGGAACTTCGCGGACGCGGCAGCGGCTTTCGCACCGCGCGCGGCACCGGGTTCCGACGCCGCCCGAGATAGCGCCGCGTCGTCGGACTTCTCACCGCCATCCTCGCCGCCGTCCTCGCCGTCGCCGCGTCCGGCGTGACCGCGCACGCCGTCGGGATCGGCCGGGAACGGCAGCAGATCGGCCGGGCGTGCGCGCGGCCGGAAGGCCGGGGCGCGATCGGTCACCCAGTCCGACCAGCGCCCGGTGTAGTGACTGCGCCGGAACAGCGACTCGTCGACGGGGGGAAGGACTTCCACGTCGTCGTCGCGGATGTAGTGCGGGAATCCGGCCGTTCCGCCGTCGTCGCCGAAGACCGGCGCGACGTGCGCGTCCTCGGCGCCGGCCCCGTCCTCCGGGGGTAGCGCCGGATACCAGCGCGACATCTTTTTGTACGACTTCAACATTTCCGCGGAGCGAGGCGCGTCGTGCGGCATCGTCGTACCCTCTCGGCGGTCGGTGAAGCTTCGGTGTGGTCGTGACGGGGCGCGCCGCACGCGGGCACGGTCCCGACTGGAAATTCTCTCGTATCAGGCGGATTCCCACCTCCCGACGCGCCGGAAATCACCCTCGGGAATTCGACGAATCTCGTGAACCGACCGGTACCATGCTTCACCCTCCGCTTGATACTCGCCGGTAACTACCGCCGTGAAAGGGGTTGCGGGGTACCCCCCTTCCGCGCCAGAAGCCGAGAATCTACATTAACAAGACCTAGTTACAGGAGGTTTTGTGAAGACAGCAGATACCGTCGCGGTGGTTACCGGCGGCGCTTCCGGACTCGGCCTGGCCACCGTGCGCGAGCTGCACGGCGCCGGCGCTTCGGTCGTCATTCTCGATCTTCCGTCGTCCGACGGCAAGGCCGTGGCCGAGGAACTCGGCGAGCGCGCGGCGTTCTCGCCCGGCGACGTGACCAGCGAAGCGGACGTCACCGCCGCGCTGGACGCTGCCGCCGGGCTCGGCACCCTGCGAATCGCGGTGAACTGCGCCGGAATCGGCAATGCCATCCGCACGGTGAGCAAGCAGGGCGCGTTCCCGCTCGACGCCTTCACCAAGGTGGTCAATGTCAACCTGATCGGATCCTTCAATGTGATCCGCCTGGCGGCCGAACGCATCGCCGCCACCGAGGAGACCGACGGTGAACGCGGCGTCATCGTCAACACCGCCTCCGTGGCCGCCTACGACGGCCAGATCGGTCAAGCCGCCTATTCGGCCTCCAAGGGCGGCATCGTCGGCATGACCCTGCCGATCGCGCGCGACCTGTCGGGCTACAAGATCCGGGTGAACACCATCGCACCCGGTCTGTTCCGCACCCCGCTGTTCGCGACGCTCTCCGATGAGGCCATCGCCTCGCTGGAGGCGCAGGTGCCGCATCCGTCGCGGCTGGGCGACCCCACCGAATTCGCCGCCCTGGTGCGCCATATCGTGGAGAACCCCATGCTCAACGGCGAGACCATCCGCCTCGACGGCGCGATCCGGATGGCCCCCCGCTGATCCGGCACCCGTCGTCCCCCGGACCAGGAGGTCCGGGGGACGACGGGCTCCCACGGGGCGTCGCGACTACGACAGGAAGCTCCCCCGGATCCACGTGCCGGCCGCGTTACCGGCGGCGGCCGGGCTCGATCCGGTGCCGTCGGCCGAACTCGATCCGGCGCGACCGCGCCCCCTACGCGCGCACCGATATCGGTTCCGCGCCCAGAGCGGCGGCGCTGTCGGCGGGCACGGCGCGTGCGGCGAGCACGCTCGACCAACCGACCACGGCCAGCGCGGCGGCACCGAGCACCACACCGATCCAGGCGAGCGCCGGATAGTCCCAGTGCGCGCCCAACGCCAGGCCGCCCAGCCACGGGCCGACGGTGATGCCGACATTGAACGCCCCCACATTCCCGGCCGCACCGAGGGTCGACGCACCCGGTGCGAGAGTGAAGACACGGCTGTTGAGCACCGGGTTGACGCCGAAACCGAACGCGCCCAACAGGAATACCAGGATCACGACCGGCACGACGTGGTGCGCGGTGAGCGCCAGCAGCGCCGAGGCGACGGTCAGGCCGGTGATCCCGACGGTGAGGCTGCGCAGCGGATGGGCGTCGGCGGTGCGACCGCCCACCATGATTCCCAGGCAGCTGCCGACGCCGTAGACGGCCAGGACGACGGGCACCCACCCCTCGGCCAGTCCGGTGAACTCGGTGAGGAGCGCGCCGAGGTAGCCGAAGGTGACCATGAGCGCGGCGGTGGCCAGGGCGGTGGTGGCGTAGAGCAGCCAGACCGGCAGGGTGGCCAGGGCGCGCACCTCGGTGCGCACGCGCGGCGCCACGGTCGGACGCACGTCCGGAATCTTGGCGATCACACCCGCCATGGCCGCGATCGACAGCACGGCCACCGCCCAGAACGCGGCCCGCCACCCCAGATGCTGCCCGATGACCGTGCCCGCGGGCAGGCCGACCACGGTCGCCACGGTGAGACCCCCGGCCACCACACCCAGGGCGCGCCCGCGCGCGTTCTCCGCCACCAGGCCGACGGCGGTCGCCACGGCCACCGACCAGAATCCGGCGTAGACGAAGGCCGCGACCACGCGGGTCGCGAACAGCACTGCGTAGTCGGAGGTGAGCGCGCCAACGACGTGCGCGGCGGCGAAGACGGCCAGGAAGGCCAGCAGCGCGGTGCGGCGTGGCCAGCGCAGGGTGGCGACGGCCAGGATCGGCGCGCCGATGAGCATGCCCACCGCGAAGGCGGAGATGAGCAGTCCGGCCTGAGGGACGGAAACGCAGAGGTCACTTGCCATTTCGGTGAGCAGCCCGGCGATCATGAGCTCGGAGGTGCCCTGGGCGAATATGGACAGGCCCAGGATGTAGACGGCCACTGGCATCGGAGCTTTCCCTTCGGTTGTTCGACCGTGCATTTTGGATCAATCGGTTCAAAATGAGGGCGGCACGATCCGCGCGGGTCGCCACCGGGCGAACCGCGCCGGTTCCACGTCGGATCGGGCGATGGCTACGTCGGATCGCGGCGTCGAGCCGCCTCGTCGCGGCGCAGCGACGCGAGCATCAGCGCCGATTCACAAGCAGCTCAACGCCACCTCGGCAATGGCGGCCAGGGCCGCCCGGTCGGCACCGCCCCGGGCGGCCACCCGCATGCCGCCGATGGTGGCGACGATGAACCGGGCCAGGTCACGGGGATCCCGATCGCCGCCGAACTCCCCCGCGCGCCGCCCCTCTGCGATGGCGGCGGTGAGGGCGCGCAGCCGGCGCTCCTCGTCGGCGCGCAGCAACCGCGCGATCTCCGGATCGCGTTCCCCCAGTTCGACGGTCGCGTTCACCACCAGGCAGCCCAGCGGGTCGCCCTCCGGGGCGTCGATGATGGCGTCCAGCAGTCGCGCGATCCGATCCCGCACCGACCCCGGCCCGTCGAGCACCGCGAAGGTATCGGCGTTCTTGTCGGCCATGTACCGCCGCAGCGCCCGCTGGAACAGATCGTGCTTACTGCTGAAGGTGTTGTAGATACTGCTGCGCCCCAATCCGGTGGCGGCGCAGAGTTCCTGGGTGGAGGTGCCGTCGTAGCCCGCGCGCCAGAAGGCCCGCATGGCGGCGTCCACCGCCCGTTCCTCGTCGAACTGCTTGGGTCGCGCCATGGGGCGACGCTAACACATTTTGGATAGCTTGGTCCAAAACGGGAGTCACTCGGCCGGGCACAGTCGGCGCGCGGTGGCGTCGCCCGCCAGCGCGGCGTCCACACAACCACCCGGCAGTCCGTCGAACTCGGCGGTGCCGAAATTGGCGGTGACGGTGAGGACGCCGTCGCCGAAGACGGTGCGCTGCACCAGGTGGTCGTCGGTGAGCCAGCCGAAATCCGTCATCGGGAGGGTGCCCGCGGCCTCGTGCAGGGGCGCGAAGAAGCGTTGCAGGCGCGCGAGTTCGGGGCCGCGCTCGACCAGGGCGTCGCCGTCGAGGACGAAGTTCAGCGGGGTGTTGTTCAGGATGGCGGTCAGCGCCCGCATCGTCCGCTGCCGCGGCAGTTTGTCGTAGGACAGCTCCCAGCGATCGGTATTGACGATCGAGTCGTGCAGCACGGTCTCGTACAGCGGCACCCGGTAGGCCGGGTCGAACATGGCCCGCGCCAGATGGTCGGGCAGGACGACCGGCTGGAAGTAGGTCCGCGGCGCGGTCGCGGGCGCGTAGCCGCCCCAGACCGCGCGATCACGCTGGAATGCCCAGAGCCGATCCGAGACCGGGGTCTGCCCGCCGTGGTCGAAGTCGAGCACCGGCGCCGCCCAGGCGCCCGCCGATTCCGAGCCGAGCACCTGACCGCGGTCCTCGGCGAGCCAGCGCAGACGAGCGAGCCGATTGTCCCGGTCCCGGTGCCGCGTCATGGGGTGATCGGCACTGTGGTCGTCGAAGAACTCTCCGGCCGCGTCCACATCGAGAAAGTAGGTGTTCGCGCCATTGCCGGTGACCCGCTCGTACCGGTCCCGATAGAGCTCCGGATCCTGTCCCAGCGCTTGTGAACTCAGGTAGCAGCCGCGGCCGCCGAAACCCGTCTCGGGGGTGCCGTCGGCCGTGCGCACGCAGCCGTCCGGCCAGGTGGAGCCCGGCCACCGGGAGCCCGGATTGTCGGCGGTCGCCGGATCCTGCGCGTTGGCCCACGAATCATAGGGCCCGGCAAGATATCCGGCGTCCTTCGCGGCGGTGACGGCCGCGGCGCTCATGGGTGTGTCGTCGGAGTCGTAGCCGAGCCACATCCGGGTGACACCCAGTCGCCGCAGGCGCTCGACGGCCTCGGGCGTGCGGGCGTCACCCCACACGTAGGCGTGGAACGCGCCGAGCAGGCGGGCCACCTCCGGATTGCGCGCGATCTTGTCACGCAGCGAACGGAATTCGCCGTGCCGCAGCAGCCAGTCGCGATAGTCCCGCGCGGCGGCCACCGGAGAATCGCCGGTGAGCGCGAAGGTGACCGTGTAGTCGCGGGTGTCGCCGCGATAGTCGAAATCGTGTGCGGCGGCGGCCAGCAGGCGACCGTCCACCGACCGCACCGTGAGGGTGCTGCCGATATCGGTGGGCACCAGGTAGCTGATCCCGCGGCCGTCCAGCCGGTAACCCCAGAACGGCATGGTGAGCCCGGAGGTGAGTGCGAGCGGACTGTCCACCAGTCCCGCGTCCGGCCCGTTCCAGAACGGATCGCGGACCGGCAGCGACAGGCCCTCGCCGCGCGGGATCTGCACGGACCGCGCATCGGGGTCGCCACCGGTGACAGGCCAGACCAGGCGGCCGGTGCGGGCGCTGTGCACGATCACGCGCAGGCGGCCGTCCTCCGCACCGGCGCTGACCGTCCACCCCCGGTCGGGGTAGCTCCACCGGGCGGTGTCGCCGTCGGTCCGCACGGCGCTCACCGGTCCCAGCCCGGCGGCGGGCCCGGACAGCTCGATCCGCCGCCCGCCGGTCTCGGCGGCGACGGCCAACGAGGTCGCGTCGATCTCGGCCGTCCCGCCGCGCACCGTGATAGCCACGCGATCGCCGTCCACGCGTGGCGCGTTCGTCTCCGCGGTGCGCGCGCAGGCCGCGGATCCGGTCACGACCAGTCCGCACAGCATCGACAGCACCCATATCCGTCGGGGTTTCCGCAGTCTCATGACCGCCACGCTCACGGTCTCCGATGAGAGTTCGATGAGAACGCCCAGCTCGTGGCCGTCCGTATGATGCCGTGGCATGCGGGTGCTGGTGGTGGACGACGAGGCCGCGGTGCGCGACGCCCTGGTGCGGGCCATGGCCGCGGAGGGCTACGACACGCGCGGGGTGGGCGATGGCGCGAGCGCCCTCACCGCGATTGCCGACTGGCAGCCCGGGGTGGTGGTGCTGGATATGGTCATGCCGTTCCTGGACGGACTGGCCGCCTGCCGCGCGCTGCGGGCACGCGGCGACCGCACCCCGGTCCTCATGCTCACCGCCCGCGACGCCGTCGCCGACCGCATCGCCGGACTGGATGCCGGTGCCGACGACTACCTGGTCAAACCCTTCGATCTGGACGAACTGCTGGCGCGGGTGCGGGCGCTGGTGCGGCGCACCTATCCCGCGGACGGGGCGGTGCTGTCCTGCGCCGATCTGGTCATGGACACCACCGCCCACACGGTGCACCGCGGCGGACGCGCCATCGAGCTCAGCCGAACCGAGTTCGCGCTGCTGGAGGTCCTGCTGCGCAATGCCGGACAGGCGCTGCCCCGCGAAATGCTGGTGGAGCGGGTCTGGGGGCGAACGGCGACCTCGAATTCGCTCGAGGTCTACATCCGCTATCTGCGCCGCAAACTCGATATCGACGACCTGCCGCCGCTGGTGCACACCGTACGCGGGATCGGCTACCGGCTGGGGCGGATGTGAGGCGGCTCGGACTGCGCGGCCGGATCGCCGCGTTCTTCGTACTGGCCATGGCCGCGGCGCTGGCGGGCATGGCGGCGGCGGCCTATCTGGTGGTCGGCCACCAGTTGCACAGCGCTCTGGACACCGGTCTGCGCCGGGAGGCCACCCGGATAACGCGGCAGTTCGCGGCCGAGCCCGCGGTGGCCGCCGTCTCCGGCCCCTGCCGCTACCTCGCCGCCCCGAGCTGTGTCCAGGTGGTGGCGGCCGACGGCGGCGTCGAATCGGATGCCGGGCCCGGCGACGCACTGCCGGTGGACGAGCGGACCCGCGCGGTCGCACGCGGCTCCGCGGCAGCGTATTTCAGCGACTTCACCCTCGACGGCCTGCCCATGCGCATGTACACCGCACCGCTGCGACCGGGCAGCGCCGTCCAGGTGGCCCAGCGCGCCGATACCGTCCCCACCGGGCAGCGCCGCGTCGGTCTCGCCCTGCTCGCGGCGGCGGGGGCGGGCACCCTGCTGGCCGCCGCCACGGGGATCCCGCTGGCGCGTCGCGCACTCGCGCCGGTCGAAACGCTCACCCGGGCAGCCGAACAGGTGGCGCGCACCCGAAACCCCGACCGGCACATCGCGATCACCGGATCCGATGAACTGGCCCGGCTGGCCGCCAGCATCAACACCATGCTCGACGAACTCGACGCGGCCCTCACCTCGGAACGGGATGCGCGTGCGGCACAACGGCGTCTGGTCGCCGACGCCTCGCACGAGCTGCGCACCCCGCTCACCGCCTTGCGCACCGATATCGAGCTGCTGCGCCGCGCCCGGCGGCTGTCCCCCGCGCACCTCGACGAGACGGCGGCCGCCCTGCGGGTGCGGGCGGAGGAGCTGTCCGGCCTGGTCACCGATCTCATCGACCTCGCGCGGGACGACGATCCGACCGCGCCCCGGGAGCCGTTCGAGGATCTGCGCGCGGACACGCTGGTGCGGGACTGTCTCGACCGGGCTCGAAGACACTGGCCCGCCATCGCTTTCGACACCGAACTGGAACCGACCACGGTGTACGGCAGTCCCGAGCGGCTGGCCCGCGCCGTCACCAATCTGCTCGACAATGCCGCCAAGTTCAGTCCGCCGCACGGCACGGTCCGGGTGGAGCTGGCCGGCCGATGCCTGTCGGTGCGCGACAGCGGTCCCGGTATCGCGCCGCAGGATCTGCCGCATGTCTTCGACCGCTTCTACCGCTCCCCCACCGCCCGTTCGACATCCGGCCACGGTTTGGGGCTGGCCATCGTGGCCCAGGTCGCCGCCGCACACGACGCCCACCTCACCGTCGACTCCGAAGTCGGCCACGGCGCGGAGTTCCGGCTATGCTTCCCCGGGGCACACTCCGGGCACTGATCGCCCGCAATCCGCTGGGGCGGCACGAGATTCGACCATCCGCCGCGTCGGGTGCACCACGTATACACCGCGAGTTCACTCCGGACGACTTATCATTCACTCCCCCGCAGGGGGCCGCGGTACCGGATCGGAGTTGCCATGCTTGCCAGAAACACCCTGCGCCGCACCTTCATTCCGGATTGGCACGAACTACTGGCGGCCTTCTGCGGCCATATCGGCGAGCGGCCCGGCACCCACCCCATCACCCGCTGCGCCTTCGCGCTGGCGCAACTGCACCTGGTATCGCAGGGCCATCCCCAGCACGCCGGTGAGATCGACGGTGCCCGCGCCGAACTCATCGCCGATATCGACGAGTGGGTGCACCGCAATATTCCGCGCGCCGCGCAGCGCCGCGATTCCTTCGGCACGGCCGTCGACCGCATGGCGGCGGCGCAGGTGCACGCCAATACCGTGC
Source organism: Nocardia sp. CC227C (assembly GCF_030767025.1). GTDB lineage: Bacteria > Actinomycetota > Actinomycetes > Mycobacteriales > Mycobacteriaceae > Nocardia. Next base: position 27,180 of record NZ_JASITE010000012.1, read on the forward strand.
TGCGCACCGCCGCCAGCGCCTCCGACGAACGCGTCCACACCGCCTGGCACCGGCTGGCGACGCTCGCCGACGCCTGGAACGACCGCATTCACGGCCTCGCCTGACCGCTACACCAGGGCCGGTGCCCGGGTGGCGCGCGACCCGCGGGCACGGTATTCCTGTGGCGGACAGCCCTTCCAGCGCCGGAAGGCGCGGATGAACGAGGCCGCCTCCGCGTAGCCGAGTCGAGCGGCGACCTGTTCGGTGGTCATCTCGGTGTGGTCGAGCAGTTCCTCCGAGAGCGTCTGGCGGACCTCGTCCAGCAGTGCCCGGAAGGAGGTGCCCTCCTCGTGCAGCCGGCGCGACAGCGTGCGCTGGCTCATGTACAGCTGGGCGGCCACGGCGGTCTGGTCCGGAATCCGCGCCGGATCGCGCACCAGCAGATCCCGGACCGCGCCCGCGACCCCGGTGCGCGCCTGGCGGCGGGACAGCAGTTCGCGGCACAGCTGCTCGCAGGTGCTGCGCACCCATTCGTTGGCCTGCGGCGGGGCGCTGTCGAGACAGGCGCTGTCGAAGGCGATCTCGTCGACCGGGTGGTCGAAAGTCGGCTCGATGCCCAGGATGTCACGGTATCGGGCGGTGTCGGCGGGGCGGTGGTGCCGGAATCCGATGCGGCGGACGGGAACCCCCGTGGTGAACAGTTCGCGGCCGAGCAGCAGCACACCCGTCATGACCCGTTCGACGAGGAAGGACCGCACATCGGCGGGCACCTCGTCATCGTCGAAGACCAGTCGCGCCTCGCCCTCGGACTCCTCGAAGGACAGCCTTCCGCCCGCGAAGGCCAGGTCGACGTAGCGCAGCGCCACATCCACCGCATCGCGCGGGGTGCGGCTGCCGATCAGGGTCAGACCCCACGGACCGTGCAGGCAGACGTGGTCGAGGCTGCCCGCCGCCACCCCCAGCCCCGGTTCCCGGCCGAAGCGCGCGAGCAGGGTGCGCATGACCGCGAGTTCCTGGCCCGCCGTGATTTCCGCGCTCGGATCGACCAGCGCCGTCGTCGGCAGTCCGGTGCCCGCCAGGCAGTCCGCCGCGGGCATCCCCCGTTCCTCGGCCAGTCGTGTCAGAACGCGCACCCCGGAGGTATTCCGCAGCAGATCCCAGTCGAACATGTACCCGTACCCTCATCGCCGTCGAACTGTCCCAGCGGGTTGGCGACAGATGTCAACACCAACCGTTCCCTGTGACGCAACCTACAAAATGAACGGTGGTGTACACAAGACCGGACGCCAACTGACCCAGACCGCTACATCGCCAGTGATACCGGACAGACCGGAGGAAAATCCCCCCGATCAGGGGATACTGCGCAGCGGACCGCGCTTTCTGTCTCAGTCACTCGCATCCCGGCTGCCGAGAGATCGTCCCCCGAGATCGTCCACCCCGGCCCAGTAGGGTGGGGCGCACACCTGAACACGAGGAGGTCGCGGTGCAGGAAACCGCCGTCGTCACCGGCGCATCGTCCGGAATCGGGAAGGCCACCGCGGCGGCGCTGGCGGCACGCGGCTACCGCGTGATCGGCACCAGCCGCCGCCCCGAGGGCATACCGGACGCCGATCGCGTGCCCGGCGTGGAGTACCGCGCACTCGACCTCACCGACGACGCCTCCATCGCGGAGTTCGCCCGCGGGCTCGGCCCCGTCGACGTGTTGATCAACAATGCCGGGGAGAGCCAGGCCGGACCGCTGGCCGAACTGCCCGGCGAGGCGGTGGCGCGATTGTTCCGGCTCAATGTGCTCGGACCCGTCGCCCTCACCCAGGCCGTACTGCCAGATATGCGCGAACGGCGCCACGGCCGGGTGGTCATGATCGGCTCGATGCTCGCGAGTTTCCCGATGCCGTACCGCTCCTCGTATGTGGCGACCAAGGCGGCGCTGCGCGGCTTCGCGACCGCCGCGCGATTCGAGGAGTCGCCCTTCGACGTCTGGATCACCACGGTCGAACCGGGCCAGATCGATACCGGCCTGCGCGAGCGCCGCACCAAATACCTCGACGAAGGCTCCGCGCACACGGCGGATTTCACGCGCTTCATGACCGCGTTGGATCGCAAACAGTCCGAAGGCAGCACGCCCGAGCGGGTCGCGGAGACCATCGTGCGGGCCGTCGCGGCGGATCGACCGAAACCGCTCTACGCCGTGGGCAGCAACGCGCCGCTGCTGTTCGCGGTGCGGCGGCTGCTGCCACGCACGGTCATGGAGAAGGCCATCGCCGCCGCGCACGGCCTGAAGCGCTGACCCGACCCGGAAACGGCACCGCTCAGTTCGGCCGGACGTGCCGGTCCAGGAACCGGCCGAAGACGTGCCGGGACAACTGCGTACCCCAGTCACCCCAGTTGATGTCGTAGCCGTGCTCCCCGTACGGAATCGACAGCAGCTCGTGCGCCACACCGGCCGCCGCGAGCAGCCGGGCCAGCTGGACCGACTGGGCGTGCGACACCACATGATCGCGGGTGCCGTGCATGAGCAGGGTCGGCGGCAGCCCCGGCCGCACGTAGCTCACCGGCGCGGCCGCCGCGTAGCGCTCGGGCACCTGCTCCGGGGTGCCGCCGGTGTAGTCACGCAACAGCTCCCGCGTCCCCGCGACCAGGTCCGGATCGTGCCAGCCCGCCCGCAGATCGGTGGCCGGGTAGAGGGCGGCGACCGCCCGCACCGCGGTATCGGTGACCGCGCAGCTGGGCTGCACGCCGTCGTCGGAATACGCCGCCACCAGCGCCAGATTCCCGCCCGCCGAGGCGCCCGCCGCCACGACCCGCTCCGGGTCGAGACCGTAGCGCTCGGCGTGCTGCTTCACCCAGCCGATCGCGCACTTCACATCGGCGGGCGCCTGATCCCAGCGCGGCGGCGGGCTCAACCGGTAGTCGATCGCGAAGACGGCGTAGCCGCGCTCGTTGAGCCACCGGTGCCAGCGGGGCGACTGTGCGCGGTCGCCCTCGGCCCAGCCGCCGCCGTGCACCCACACCACCGCGGGACGCGGTGAATCCGGGGTTCCCGGCGGCAGTTTCACGTCGAGCAGCAACTCCCGCCCGTCGATGACGTTGTAGCCGACCCCGAAGCGCGGATCCAGCGATCCGGTATTCGATCCCGCGGTGATGTACTCGCCGAACGACAGGCTCGCCCCCTGCCGTTGCGCCTCCCGCCAGGACGCCGCCAGCGGCACCACGGCGGCCGCCGTACCGACCACGCACACCAGTGCGGTGAGCGCACCCAGCCAGCGAACCAGCGCGTGCCCGCGCAACCGGGCCAGCAGCGCCAGGCCCGCGCCGGCGATGCCGAGCGGAATCAGGAAGAGCCCGTAATCGCTGACCACCGCCGACAGCCGCACCAGCGGATCTGATATCGGGTAGCGGGCGATGACGTAGGTGCTCATTCCCATTACCGCCGCGATCAGTACCGCCACGACGGCGAATAGCCAGCGAACGATCATGCGCGCTATTAATTCATGCCGCGCCGCGCCCGACGCGACGGCACGCCGACAGAAACCGCCATTCCGGTAACAGTGTCGAATTGCGCCGCGCATTACGGCAATAAGCCACGAACGTCTCCGTTAGCCTCGAAAGCGGATACTCCGCGCGGCCCGCCGGAGCACCGGCGAACGACGGGTCCGCACCTGCGTCGGCCGTGTCGCCATTCCGCCTCCCCGCCGACGCCTGTCTCAGCGAGCGGGTGTCGAGGGAGTCACCGCCTCGGCACGGGAACCGAGGGAAGGAGCGGCCGTGCAGCCCGAGTCCGCACTCCCACGCGGCGAGACCGCCTCGGCCCTACGGATCATCCGGAACAACTTCTCCGACACCGCGATATCGAGCCTGCGCACCTTCGGCCGCACGGTGGACCTGGCCGTCGAAGCGGTGCGCGGCGCGGTCGGCGACCTGGTGGCGCGCACCTTCCCCTGGCGCGAAATGCTGCACCAGGCTTGGTATCTCATCACCGTCACCGCACTGCCCGCCATTCTGATGGCCATCCCCTTCGGCGTGGTGGTCTCGGTGCAGGTGGGCAATCTGATCCACCAGCTCGGCGCGGATTCACTGCTGGGCGCGGCCGGTGGCCTGGGCGTCATCCAACAGGGCGCGCCGATCGCCACCGGGCTGCTCCTCGGCGGCGCCGGGGCCTCTGCCATCGCCTCGGATCTGGGGGCGCGCACGGTGCGCGAGGAGATCGACGCCCTGCGCGTCATGGGTATCGACCCGGTGCACCGACTCGTGGTGCCGCGGGTGGCGGCCATGCTCTTCGTCGCGCCGCTGCTCAATATCCTCATTGTTTTCGTGGGCATTCTGGCCGGATACGGGGTGGCGATCGGTGCGCAGAATGTGACGCCCGGAAGTTACTGGGCGACTTTCGGCGCGTTCACCGTTCTCGCCGACGTCTGGATTTCTCTCGGCAAGGCAATGCTTTTCGGATTCATCGTGGTGATCGTGGCCTGCCAGCGCGGACTGGAGGCCCGGGGCGGGCCGCGCGGCGTCGCCGACGGCGTGAACGCGGCGGTGGTGCTGTCGGTGGCGGCCATCATCGTGGTGAATCTCGCCATCACGCAGGTGGTCACGATGTTCCTGCCCATGCGGGTGGCGTGATGCGCCCGCTGGAGAACACCGGATTCGCGGTCGGCTTCGTCTGGCAGGCACTCGCCGGGATTCCGGTGACGCTGGCCCGGTATCGCGCGCAGACCATGCGCACCATCACCGATATGACGTGGGGGCGCGGCTCTTTCATCGTCGGCGGCGGCACGGTGCCGATGCTGGTGGTCCTCGGCATCGCCATCGGCGCGGGGGTCGGCATCCAGTCCTTCGCCGCCCTGGACCTGCTCGGGCTCGGCTCGGTCACCGGCGTGGTGTCGGCCTTCGCGAACACCCGCGAACTCGCGCCCATCGCCGCGGCCGTGGGATTCGCCGCGCAGGCGGGCTGCCGGATGACCGCCGAGATCGGCTCCATGCGCATCTCCGAGGAGATCGACGCCATCGAATCCTTCGGCCTGCGCTCGGTGCCGTTCGTGGTCACCACCCGGGTCATAGCCGGGGCGGTGGCGATCGTGCCGACCTTCCTGATCGCGCTCATCCTGTCGTATCTGGCCTGCGATACCGTGATCGTGCTGCTGCACGGTCAGGCGGGCGGCGTCTACGACCACTACTTCTTCCAGTTCACCAGCGGCTACGACATTGTCGCGGCGGTGGTGAAGATCCTGGTGTTCGGCGTCGCGGTCATTCTCATCCACTGCTATTACGGCTTCTTCGCCTCCGGTGGGCCGGAGGGTGTCGGCATCGCCTCGGGGCGGGCGGTGCGCGCCAGCTTCGTCGCCATCGTCGGGCTGGACATGGTGCTGACGCTGCTGCTGTGGGGCGTCGACTCGGCCATCGAGTTCCCGGGGTAGCCGATGCCGAACTACGCGATTCCCGGAGTGCGGACCACACGGCCCATGGCCCGCGGCCTCGGCGCGCTGCTGGTGGTGTGCGTGGTGGCGGCGGTGCTGGCCTGGAATGCCCACCACGGGCGCGCGCCCGAGGACACGCTGCGAATCCAGTTGCGCACCGAGCAGATCGGGGCGGGCGTCGTCGTCGGCACCGCGGTGCGGTTCGACGGGGTGGCGGTCGGCCGGATCGCGGCGGTGCAGCCCGTCGAGCGGGGACGGCAGCTGCTCACCCTGGAACTCGACCGGTCCCAGACCGCCGGTCTCACCGACACCTTCGGCGTCGACTACGCGCCGGAGAACCTCTTCGGCATCAGCGCGCTGGCGGTGCGCGCCGAACCGGGCGGTGCGCCGCTGCGCGACGGGCAGCTGATCGATATGGGCGGACGAGTCGAGGATGTGACCATGGGCGCGCTGCTGCGCACCCTCACCGGAACCGTCACCGAGGTGCTCACTCCCGAACTCACGGAACTGATCACGCGGATCGACACCGATCTGCGGGCCTTCACGCCGATCATCGAGGCCGTCGTCGAGCTGGGCCGGATCGTCGCCGACACCCAGGTGTACCCGTCGTCGTTCCTGATCGACCAGTACGGGTCGTTCCTGAACGGGTTCGGCGCGTTCACCTCCGCCACCTTCCGGCTGGCGGCGGCGCTGATGGACATCGAGATCTTCCGGACCGAACGCGAGCGCTACGACACCTCCATCACCGTCATTCGCGACGGGGTGCTGCTCGGACTGGCCGACACACTGAACACCCTGCGCACCCATCTCGGCGGACTGATCGGCGCGCTGACGCCCACCGTCGAGGCGCTGGCGGGCACGGTGCCCGACCCGGCGGCCTCGCGGGCGCGGCTCACCGAACTGATCCAGCGCCTGGACCGCGTCTTCGCCGACACCCCCGACGGCCCCGCGGTGTCGCTCGAGGTCACCCTGCGGGGCGTCCCGGCGGTGGGCGTGCCACTGCTCGGGCAGCGGGCGTTCACCGCGCTCACGCAGCCGGAGGGGGTGCGATGACGAAGGTGATGTCGAGGTCCGCCACAGTCGGCGTACTGGTGCGGCTCGCCGCGTTCACCGCCGCCATGCTGGCGCTGCTCCTGGTCGTGGTCACCGCCATCCTGCGGCCGGTGGACGGCGATACCGTCGCGTACCGGGCGGAATTCACCGATGTGAGCGGACTGCGGCGCGGTGACGACGTGCGCATGTACGGGGTGCAGGTCGGCGAGGTGACCTCGATCGAACTCAGCGGCGCGACGGCCGTCATCCGGTTCACGGTGCGCACCGACCGGCCCGTCTACGAGAGCAGCGGGCTGGCCATCCGCTATCAGACGCTCACCGGGCAGCGGTATGTGGATGTGCGGCAACCGGATCGACCCGGCGCGCGACTGGGGGCCGGATCCACCATCGGGCTCGACCGGACCATCCCCTCGTTCGACATCACCCAGCTGTTCAACGGCCTGCGGCCGGTGCTCGAGGAGTTCTCCCCCGGCGCGCTCAATCACTTCGCCGAGAGCGTGCTGGCGGTGATCCAGGGCAACGGGTCCGGCATCGGGCCCGCCCTGGAAGCCTTCGAACGGCTCAGCCGCTATGTGAGCGACCGGCAGGCCGTGCTGTCGCTCATCGTGTCGAACCTGCAGCACATCTCCGACCAGATCGGCGGCAAGTCCCCGCACCTGGTCACCCTGTTGCGCGGGATCGCCGATGTGTTCACCGCCCTCAATACCGAACTCGACGGACTGCTGCTCTTCGCCGACACCGCGCCCTCGGCCCTCGGACCGCTGAACAGCCTCATGGCGACCCTGGGGTTCACCGAGCGCGGCAATCCGCTGCTGGTGCGGGATCTGCGGCTGCTGTTCCCCGATCCGGAGCAGGCCCTCGACGTGCTCGGTCGCCTGCCCGGCCTGTTGCAGACCCTGGCCGACCTGCTGCCACCGGCCGACGGCACGCCCGGCCGGGCCGAGCTCACCTGTTCGCGTGGACCGGCCGCGGTGCCCGCGCCGTTCGCGGCGCTCATCGCCGGGCAGAGGGTCGCGATATGCCGGAACTGACGCCCGCGCGGGAGCTGCGCCTCGGCCTGTACGGGGCCGTGGCGCTGGTCGTGCTGCTCATCGCCACCGGCGTCGTCTACGTGCTGCCCATCGGCAAGCGCACCTATACGGCCGAACTCACCGAGGCGCGGTCGGTGGATGTCGGTGACGAGGTGCGGATCGCCGGGATCGGGGTCGGCGCGGTGAAATCCCTGGAACTGCTGCCGGATCGGGTGCGCATGACCTTCACCGTGGACGACGCCGTGCGGCTGGGCGACCGCACCGCCCTCGAGGTGCGCATGCTGACCGTGGTGGGCGGTCACTACATCGCGGCGTTCCCGGCCGGGGACCAGCCACTGGGCGATCAGGTCATCCCGCCGGAGCGGGTGCGTCTGCCCTACAGCCTGATTCGCATCCTCCAGGATGCCGCCACACCGGTCGCCGAGGTGGACGGCGATACGCTGCGGGCCAACTTCGCCGCCTTGGAGCAGGCCCTCGAAGACAGCCCGGACGCGCTGCGGCGCATGGGTATCGCCGTGGAGAGCATCGTGGGTGTGCTGGAGCGGCAGAACGCGGAGATCTCGCGGGCGCTGACCGTGATGGACGAGTACCTCACCGTCATCGACGCCAACACCGCCCTGCTGGGGACCTTCATCCGCAAGCTCGGGGATATCGAAACCCGCGGGCTGGCGAAGAAGGCCGAGATCGCGGAGGCGCTGCTGGTGACCAGCCAGCTGCTCTCGCGCATCGCGGCCGTCGAACCCGCCTGGCGCGAGGTGCTCGAACCCCTGGCCGACCAACTCCTGCGGGCCGTACCGCAACTGGAGGAGCTGGGACGGCGCATCGACGCGGCGCTGCACGACCTCGGTCTGCTGCGCACCCGGCTGCGGGCGGCGATCACCCCCGAGCACGGGTTGAGTCTCGACCGGTCCGCCGTCATCGTCGAGGTCCCGCCGATCTGCGTCCCGGTGCCGGGAAGGCGGTGCTGAATGAAACGCTTCCTCGGCTCACCCGGTTTCATCACCGTGGTCGGCGTCGCCGTGGTGGTGCTGGTCGCCGTGGTCGGCTATCTCGTCGCCTTCCAACCCGGGAAGCGGATGCTCACCTACTGCGCCCTCATGCCCGACGCCATCGGCCTGTACCCCGGCAACGACGTGACCATGCGGGGTCTGCCGGTCGGTGTGGTCGATGCCGTGCGGCCGCACGGCGATTCGGTGCGGGTGAGCTTCCGGGTGGACGCCGGGCATCCGCTGCGCGGCGCGGTCACCGCCACCACCGTCTCCGACACCATTCTCGCCGACCGGGAGCTGGAAGTACTGGGCGACAACACCTCCGAGCGGCACTGGGACGGCGGCACCTGCATCACCGAGACCTTCACGCCCAAGAGCATCAGCCGGACCCTGGAGTCGTTCTCCACCCTCGCCGACGAGCTGACCGGACACGGCGACCCCGCCGAACGGGAACGACTGCGCGACAGCGTGATCGCCTTCGACCGGGCCACCGACGGCACCGGGGAACGACTCAACCGGGTGATCCGGGATCTCGCCACCGCGCTGCGGCAGCCCGACGCCGCCATCGGGCATATCGGCGATCTGATCGACGCCTTCGCCGCCATCGCCCGGAGCATCGCGCTCAACTGGGGCGATATCAAACTGGCGCTCACCCAGGCCGGGGAGGGCTTCGACTTCGTCAACCAGATGTGGGACCGCACGGTGCAGATCGTCGACTCCCTGCTGGTGATCCTGCCGTGGCTCAACCGCATGACCCACGCATACGGTCAACCCATCCTGCGCGGCCTCGACGCGCTGACACCCAAGCTGCGACTCCTCTCGGCCCACATCGGATCGCTGCGGGAGCTGCTGGAGATGATTCCGGCCCTGGTCGGCGCGTTCCGCGACACCCTCGATCCGGAGACCGGACAGGCCCGGATCAACTATGCCCCACCGCGCGTCGCGCTACCGCAGGCCACCGCCGACCAGGTGTGCGGGGCCGTCAACGCGGTCGCGCCCGGACGCTGCCGCGATGCCGCGAACGGCATGGCGACGGTGGATCTGGTTCCACTCGTCCTCGGATTGGCAGGTGCGCGGTGAACACACCATCTCCCCGCTGGCGACGTGCGGTCGTCGCGCTGGTCTGCGCGGTGGTCACCGCACTGTCGGGGGCGTGCGGTTTCGATCCGGCCGAGGTGCCCGTGCCCGGCGCGGCCGTCGCCGGGCCGACCTACGAGATCCACATCGAATTCGCCAATGCGCTCAATCTGCCCGCCCAGGCCAAGGTGATCGCCAACGGCGCGAAGATCGGCAGCCTGCGCTCGGTCGGCGTCGTCGATCCGTCGGCGGCGGGTCCGGGGCGGATCGACGCCGTGGTCGAGATCTCCAGTGCGGTGCGGCTGCCGATGCGTACCACCGCGCAGCTGCGGCAGAACACACTGCTCGGCGATGTGTACATCGGACTGAGCACGCCGCCGGGCGAGACCGGCGCGACCATTCCACCCGGCGGCACCATCCCGCTGGAGCGGACCCAGCCCGCCCTCCAGGTGGAGGATCTGCTCGCGGCACTGTCCACCTTCGTGGGCGGCGGTACGCCGCAGCGGATTCAGGACATCGTCGAACAGGCCAACGCCGTACTGCCCGCCGCGCCCGAGGAGACGGCGCGCATCGCCGACCGGCTGGGCACCGACGTGCGCGATATCGCCGGCGACCTGGATGCCGTCGACCGGTTCCTGGACGGCTTCGAACGCAATCTCGAAGCGGTGCTGGCCAATCCGCGCGAACTCGGGACACTGCTGAGCGAGCGGGGCTCCCGGGAGCTGCCCGCGGATGTGCGGTCACTGGTGTACACCCTCGGCATCCTCAGCTCACTCGGCGTGATCGGGCAGTCGCTGCTGTGGACCGCGCCGCTGCTGCGCGCCGGTGACGCCGCCGCCAAGGCTTTCGTCCCATTGCTGCTGGGCGGCAATCCGCTCGACCTCAGCGCGCCGTCCAACCTGAACCGCCTGGTGGCGCTGCTGCGCGACAAGATCATTCCCTTCGTGGAGCGCGGGCCGACAGTGAATGTCACCGGAATACAGGTGGAGGGCGCACCGCTGCCCGCCGAGGAGCGGATCGACGGGATCGTCCGGGCGCTGCGCATGATCGGAATGGTCCGATGAGGGCGAAAACCCTGCTCTCCCTGACGAGCATCCTCACCATCCTGGTCGTGGGAAGTGCCTATCTGGCCTTCGGCGTGGTGCGGGTGACCTGGTTCTCCGAGCAGGTGCACGCCACCATGTACGTGCCGGAGTCCGGTGGGCTGCTGCCGCGGTCGAAGGTGCTGCTGTCGGGGGTGGAGGTCGGCCGGATCACCGCGGTCGAGCATGTGCCGGGGGCGGTGGAGGTGCGCTTCCGCGTCGATGCGGACCACCCGATTCCCACCGCCAGCGCCGTGCGGATCGAGGGGTTGTCCGGACTCGGCGAGTCCTATCTGCTCTTCGACCCGCCCTCGGCCGAGGGGCCGTACCTGAGCGACGGGCAGGTGGTGCGGGCGACGAAGATCAGTGCTCCGGTGTCGATTCCGGATATCGCCCGGACCACCACCGAACTGCTGCGGCAGCTGGACCCGACGGCGCTGGCCTCCATCGTCGAGACCTTCACCGAGGCGACCGAGAACACCGAGGCGGTGATTCCGCAGCTGTCCCGGGCCACGGATCTGCTGGCGGCGACGCTGCTGGCCCGCACCGACGTGATCCGGCAGTTGCTCATCGCGCTACAGGCCAATGCGAGCGATATGGCGTGGTCGGGTCCGGCGCTCATCCAGGCGTCGGAGCCCTGGGCGGAATTCGGGCCCCGGGTCATCGATGTGGCCGACTCCATCGCCCGCGTCATCCGCGCGGGCAATCTGCCCGAATCCTTTCTGGTGGAGGATCCCGACACCATCGGCCTCGCGCCTTTCCTGCGGGAGCTCACCGTGCGCGTCGACCGGATGGGACCCGAACTGGCCCCGCTGATTCCGCTGCTGGAACCGGTGCTGGCGCTGGCGCCGCCGCTGGTGAGCCAGCTCGATCTCGGCAGCCTGATCGCCCAGGCGCTGCATGCCACCACTCCCGACGGCACGCTGCGCCTGCGGATAACCGTCAATTGACAGACAGGAGTCCGTCATGACCGTCGACCTGAACAAGCGCACCGACTCCCGACGCCGACGCGAATCCACCGGGGCGCGACCGGCTCCGCGTTCGGTGGCCATTCCGCTGACCACGCTGCGCTGGGCCGCCGCAGTGGCGGTGGTCACGGTGGTGGCCGTCGCGCTCGGGGTGCTACTGCTGCTGGCGCGCAACGACATCGCCGAACGCGACGCGGTCGCCGCCGACGACGTCCGCGCCGAACAGGTGGCCACCGACTACGCCGTGGGGGCGTCCACGGTGAACTTCGCCGACTTCAACGCCTGGGTGGTGCGGCTGAAGAACAACACCGCGCCCGCGCTGGCAAACAAGTTCGACGCCAGCGCCCCGGCCCTACAGGAGATCATCACCCCGCTGCGGTGGACCTCGACCGCCATGCCCATCACGGCCAAGGTGGTGTCGGAGTCCGGTGGCGTCTACAAGGTCAATGTCTTCGTCAATGTCAGCTCCACCAACGCCCAGAACCCCGATGGGGCGCAGACGACGGTGACCTACAACGTCACCGTCGACCGCAATGCCGACTGGAAGGTCACCGATGTGGGCGGCATGGAGGGCGCGCTGCCGCTGAAGTGAGGGCTATTCCGGGACAGCGCTGTTCGACGGTTCACAGCGGGCGGCGAAGGCGAGTATCCGGGCCGCGACCCGCTGCGGAATCTCGTAGAACACCCCGTGCCCCCGGCCGGGGTACACCTCGGTCTCGGCGGTCGCGATGTTCTCGACGATCCTGCGGGTGGCCACCTCGGCATCGGTGACCAGGGAGTCGCCGCCGAACACCACCAGTGTCGGCACCGTGATCGCCCGCAGCTCGGCGTCTTTCAGCACCCGCGCCCAGCCGATCCGCATGCGGTAGCGCAGGGCCGCCTTGGCGACCGCGAACTCCTGCTCGGTCACCTCGACCCCGGGGCTGAGCCACGCCATCATCTTTCGCATATTCGCGTCCGAGCGTCCGCCCATCCCGAAGCGGATCATCTTCAGCAGTACGCTCCACTTCGGCTTGGTGAACATCCCGCCGGGCTCGACGAGCGTCACGCTGGCCAGCCGCCCCGCATCGTGCAGCGCCACCAGACTCGCATGCCACGCTCCGTGCGAATACCCCACCAGATGCACGCGCTCCAGCCCCAGCCCCGCCAGCACCTCGTTCACCCACACCGCGAAGTCCGCGTCCCGGGTCAGCGGTGCCGTCTGCACACTCCGGCCCGCGGTGCCGATGGTGTCCAGCGCGTAGACCACCCGGTCACGAGCCAGATCCTCGATCACGTAATACCAGGCCAGGCCGTTGGACCCGACACCGTGCAGCAGCACGATCGGAATCCCGTCCCCCTCCCCCGACCACCGCACATGCGTCGACCCGAACGACGTCGCGATATCGGCCTGTGTGACCGGCAGCGGCCACAATCCCTCGGCCGCCTCGTACATCTCCAGGTATTCCGCCCGCGCCGCGTCATTGGCGAATCGCCCGATCTTGGCCATGACCACCCCTCCATCATCGTTGATGATATCAACGTACCACGTATTTGATATGATCGTACCATCAAGCTCGGCGTCGCTCGAGCCTGTGAGAAGGCTCATGAAACGAGGCCGACATCTGGCCCACGCGACGCATATCAGCAAATATCTAGCTACCGCCTATTCGGAGCGGCGATCTCATCGACTCGCACAGGGGAGTTCGAATGCACAAGAAATCCGCAGTACTCGTCCTACTGGGCACGGCGGGCATCGCGACCGCCATCGGCAGCGGAACAGCCTCGGCCCTCACGGTGGACCCGCAGCCCGGCGCGGCATCGGTGACCCTGAACCAGGGCGAAGCCGCCGCCGTCGCGTCCATGAACTTGGGCCCCGCCCTCGCCCAGGTCGCCCTCCCGGGCTGGTCCCCCGCCGGAAGGAACGAGGTCGGCAATACGATCAGCAGCGACGCCGCCGTCGCGGGGTCGATGCCCGGCGGCTGGATGCGCATCACCCTGCACGGACCCATCCAGATGCCGACCCAGGTATCGGTCTCCCGCCCCGCCACCGAGGCCGAGATGCAGCAGGCGGCCGGGTCATGAGGCGGCTCGGATACGGCCTGTTCGCCGCCGCGGCCATCGTGTCGGCGGTAGCGCTGTCCGCCGCGTCCGCCAACGCGGGCATCCCCGCGGGGGTCTACTGTGCCGGAGCGTTCTGCTACAACACCACCGACCAACCGCAGACCGTCACCGGCACCGAGGTATGCCCGAACGGCCCCCAATACGCCGTATCGGGCCTCATCCCCCCGCACGGCGCAGGCGCGGTCGGCGCCTTCGCCTGCCCGAACGGCGTTCAGCCCCAGGGCATTCTGTACTGACGGCGACATCAACAGTGAGCCGGATCGGCGCGGTCGGCGCGGTCGTGATCTATCACTCGACGAATAAGTCCGCACCCCGACTCGAAGGAGTACTCGGTGGTCGACAAACAGAACCGTCTCGACGAGCCGGATGATGACCTCGCCGACCTCGAAGAACCCACCATCGACGGACCCGAGCCGAGGACTGCCCGCGATTTCGTCGAAGACTCCCGCCCTGGTCCGGGTACGGCACCCGAGACACTGACGCCCTCCGGACCAGCCGTCACTGAAGCTGACGGTGGGTGGAGCGCCACCGGCCCCGGAAACTGAAGCCAGCAACGGACAGCCTCCACTCGTTGCGGGGGCTATCTGCCAGATCGGATGTGGCTCTGGCGAAGTCGATGAGGGGATATCTGGGTTGCGGGAGCTGCGGCCTTCGTCCTCGTCGGCGTCGGGTGTTCGTCGCGTCGAACCAGTCCTCATCGACGCCGTCGACCGCCGATCAGTCTGGTGTACAGACCAACAGGAGCGACATGGTGCATAACCCCTACGACGATCCCGATCACGATTGGGAATCCCATCCGATCGTGCCCGACGGCACGCCCGTCACGCCACAAGAGTTCACCGAAGATGCCCAAGCAGGCCAGGCGCCTGGTGAAGTCCCCACCGAAGGGCCGATCGCCGTTACTTCCGAACGTATTGAGAGCGGTATCGGCCCAGGAGCCGTCCGGATCGGTGAGAACCAGCGCGTTTCTCGATCGCGGCACGCGTGGTTAACGCGGCATACACGGCGCTGAACAGCGGGCATCTACGACGTGTGTTTGTCCCCCAATGGGGGACGCCCGGTTACGCATCAAGAGCGAGAGCGGCCCTCATCCTCAGACTGGACGCCCGTGCTGCGCGTCACGGGCACGCGGCGGGCTTCCTCGGCCAGCAGGCGCAGTTGCTGGGCCAGGTAGTCCGCCTCGTCGAGGGTCAGCTGTAGCCAGGTCTCTTCCGCGACGTGCAGTTCGATGGCGTAGGACTCGATTCCACCGCCTGCGGTATCGGTGGATCTGCCAGCGTTCGGGCGGGTCGAGTGCTGCATCGACGTCTTCGAGGTGCTCATCGCACCAGGAAGGGCATCGCGGCATCTCACCGGCCCCGGCATCGCTCATAGCAGCGAGCATACGCACACCGAGTCTTCACGGGAGCCGAGTTCGATTGGCACTGTTCGGAAACGAGGCCAGCGCAGGTCAGCCGCGTTTGGCAGGGTCAGCTTCTCGGGTCGTCCTCGATGACCAGCGTGCGGGAGGCGTCGCGTTCCGCGGGATTGACCAGGATGGGGTGTAGTCAGCGCACCTCGGGAGCGGGCTGGTCACGGGGACCGGTCCAGTAGGTGTGCCAGTGGGCGCGCCGGATATGGGGCCAGACCTTCGTCCCGGACGCCGCAGAGATTTCGGCGGCGTTCTTGCGGGCGGCGAAGAGCTTGGGCCCGATGTCGAATCCCACGTCGACCACCGTGCTGGGGGTGCGAGGCATGCGCCGTTTCTTGGGGCGGCTGAGCACTTCGGTTCTGATTCGGCACGGCCCAGATCGCATGGGTTGAACACAGACGAAGAATGGATCTCCGACTGGAAATCTCGACGGCGGTTCGCCGGATCCGGCTTTCGGTACCGGATGTGGCGATCTACCGCGGTCGTCTGGCCCGCACCGATTGGCAAGTGATCGACGGCCTGCCGGTCACCACCGCTGCTCGCACGATCAGGGATCTCGCGGCGGTATCCACCGATGCCGGGCACCTCGCCTCGGTGGTACGGGATGTACTTGTGGGGTCTCTGGCATCAACCGGGGAGGTTGTTGAGGCACTGGCCGAACATGCCTTCATCTACGGGCACAGAGCCCTGGATGGGCAGGGGTTCCTCGACGCGCTCATCGAACAGGCAGGAGTACCTGCCACCACCCGAGATCTCGCGCGTCGCGCGAATCTGGCGGATCTGGCACGAACGCTCACGCCGACAGTGTCTGCTGCCCGGCAGCAGGTCGACAGCGACACCTGGTCGGAGGTTTCGTCGATGCTCGAACGCGGACCAGCCCTGCAGAACCTGCGCTCGCTGCTCGCCGAGACTGCCGCGCAGAGCCTATTCAAGGTCAACAAAGACCTTCTAGCATCGAAACCGCGCCTGTACTCTTCCCTCTTCGACGAGTCGGCGCGGGCTGCACTCAGTGGGATCCGTGGCTTCGACCTCCTCGCCAATGTGGACGCGGATTCGCGTGTGGTGCGTTCCGGAGATGTCGATAAAGAAACCGGCGCACCCCCGCAGGCTGGCGGCAGCCATCCCGGCGACGCGACAGAGGAACCGTGAGCATCTCATCGCGCGGACCGCAGGCCGTCCGGAAGAGCGTCACCGACCATCTGAAGAAGCACGCCGCACAGTCCGGGGAGCCTTTCAATACGGTGAAGCGGCGGTTCGTCATGTCCCGGTTCCTGGCGCGGGTGTTCGAAGCCGACCCGCAAGGGTGTCGTACTTCGCGTTCATAGGAACTGAGGGCATACCTCCTGAATCGAGACCTCCATCCACTGCCTCGATACCTCGGGCGGGTGGTGCTCGTTCAGTGCGCTGCGAACAAGTGCCTCTGAGCGGCCCCCTTCGAGGTTGGCGCAGACGAACCAGGCGACTTGCATCGCGTTGTACTCACTCGTCGAAGGGTCGCCGGTCGGATTGAATTCGGCATCCTGGGCGAGTAGACCCACCCGCTTCGCTTCGATGATGAAGCTTGTCTCGTCAGCATGGGCGGTGCCGGGGACCAGACACGCGGTCGCGACCCCGAGAGCGCCGAGCGCGCTGACGATGACAGTACGTTGGAAGAGCTTGTTCAAAGCATCCCTTGCCATGAGGATTGGACAGGTTCAGTACAGGATAGCCAGTGAAAACGTTGTACAACAGCGCGTTTCGACATTTGGCCGTCTGGCTGCATGTGGATAGTGAGGTCGTTGGTGAAATCTGACGTCAAGCCGCTGCGGCCTGTAGGGACCCGGTGCTGGCGGGAGATATCGACCGGTCGTTCGAGGAGTTTGCCTTTGTGGAACGACGCACCGTCGCGGACGAGCGCGACCAGGTGGGGTGCGTTTACCGCGCGGGAGCCAGGCCCTTTGGCGACTTTCGTGCGCAAATGCACTGTGGCGAAGGCCGATTCGATCGGATTCGTAGTCCGCAGATGAATCCAGTGCTCGAGATATTGTCAAATCCTGTGGATCGGCAAGTTTCAGGCGACCTCCGCTCCGGTGGTGTCGGCCGCGCCGGTCGATGATGGCGGGGTGATGTCGCGGGGGCGTTGACCTTACGCCAGCGGGCCTGGGCGGCCTCGATCAGCTTGTAGGCCATGGTGATTCCGGCCGCGCGCGAGCCAGGCCCCTTGGTGACCCTCGTGCGCAGGCACACGGTGGCGAAGGTGGATTCGATCGGGTTCGTGGTGCGCAGGTGGATCCAGTGCTCGGCCGGATACTTGAAGAACTCGAGCAGCACATCGAGGTCGTCGGTGATTTTGGCGACCGCCTTGGGATACTTCGCGCCGTAGTCGATCTCGAACGCTGTGACCGCGAGTTGCGCCTTGTCGATGTCCTCGGCGTTGTAGATGTCCTTGAGCGCCGCGTTCGCGCCCGGATGCGCCGATTTCGGCAGCGCGGCAAGCACATTCGCAACTTTGTGGAACCAGCAGCGTTGTTCCCGGGTGGTCGGGAACACCTCGCGCAGCGCCCGCCAGAACCCGAGCGCGCCGTCCCCGACCGCGAGCACCGGCGCGGTCATGCCGCGGCGGCGGCAATCACGCAGCAGATCCGCCCACGACTCGGTCGATTCCCGGTAGCCGTCGGTCAGCGCCACCAGCTCCTCGCGGCCGTCGGCACGGACCCCGATCATCACCAGCAGGCACAGTTTCTCCTGCTCCAAACGGACCTTCACGTGGATGCCGTCGACCCACAGATACACGTAGTCGGTGCCCGAGAGGTCCCGGGCGGCGAACGCGCGGGCCTCGTCGGTCCACTGCCCGGTCAACCGGGTGATCGACGCCGCCGACAGGCCCGCCCGGAACCGAGGAACTGTTCCAGCGCGGGACCGACGTCCCCGGTGGACAGCCCGTGCAGATACAACAACGGCAGTACCTCGGTGACCTGCGGCGATTTCCGCGCCCAGGCGGGCAGGATCACCGAGGAGAACCGTTGCCGCTCACCGGATTCCGGATCGACACGTTTGTCGTTGACCCGGGGCGCTTTCACCGTCACCGCGCCGGCCGCGGTCAGCACCTCGCGTTCGTTGTGGTAGCCGTTGCGCACCACCAGCTTCCGGCCGTTCTCGTCGACCTGGTCGGCGAACCGCTCGACATAGGCGGCGACCTCGGCCCGCAACGCGGCCTCGAGCATCCGCCGCGCACCCTCGCGCACGATCTCGTCGATCGGTGAGCGCGACACCCCGCCCGGCGTTGGCGCGCCGGACCGATCAGATCCTGGATTCGAAGATCATCCGGGAAGGTACTCCCTCCCGGCCATCCACAGGTTCTGATCATTTCTCCGCTGGAATCCAGACCGGACCATATGGGAGGACTACTGATCCGGACGCGCTCCTCGCCGCGCTCAGAAAACGATCGTATTCCGAACGCACCCGTCAGCTATGGCGCTCACTCTCGTCAACGAGATGACCGAGTTGACGAGAACCGGAACCACGCCAGCGCTCGAGGATCGCCCACAGCCCTTGCCCACCGCCACCAACATCCGCTCGCGGCCACTGCCTGATTCTGGATCGGAGTGGTCGTGTTCGGATTCGTCGCCCTCTCGGCACTCGGCGCATGACGCGACCGGTGGCGGCCCGAACCGCCAACCTTGTAATGAAAGGCCGGCGGTTCGCTGTGTGCCCGTCCTCGCTCCGGACTGGGTGCCGGGAAGTATGTCGGCACGCTCTTCCTCGACGAGGTTGAGCAGCCAGATCACACCCCACAGTTCGTCGCAGTCGTCGATCCGCACCGCGCCCTGAATCGCCATTCGCCGTAGTTCTTGCGATCCGGATCGGGGTAGCCTCACCGTTCACCGGTCAGGTTGACGGTCTTGTCGATATGATGCCGGACCGACCAGCCGGATCGGCGACAACCGTACGAGGCACCCGGTCACCACCCATCCGGAAGGCGGGGTCATCCGCCGGATCCGATCGGCGGCGGCCGGTCCGGCGGGCTACGAACCGCTCTCGAATCAGCGGCGGCCGGTCTGGTGGGCTGCGGGCTGACTGCCGCCGCGCGTGCGCTGCGGTCGGGCCGTACGGGCCGGAGCATCCGAGCGGGTACCGGTCGACTCGACAGCGCGCGGAGCGGATCGGTGGGCGTGACGCACACGCTGCGCACGGGCCGCACGGGCCGGAGCGTCCGAGCGCGTGCCGATCGGCTCGGCGGCGCGCGGGGCGGATCGGTCGGCGTGACGCACACGCTGCGGGCGGGCGGTGCGGGCCGGGGCCTGCGAGCGGGAGCGGCGGGCATCGGACGCCGCGGCCTTGCGGGCGGCGGGACGCCGATCGCGTTCCGCGGATGTCGCGGCGGGCTCGGGGCGGGCGGTCACCAGCGGTGCGATGGGACCGACCAGGGTGCTCACCTCGGACGAATTCCCGGTCACCCGTTGGGGTGCGGCGGTGATGGCCGCCTTGCGGAGCAGGGCGGCGACATCCCGGCGCTGTTCGGGCAGCACCACGGTCACCACATCGCCGGAGCTGCCCGCGCGGGCGGTGCGACCGGAACGGTGCAGGTACGCCTTGTGTTCGGCGGGCGGGTCCACGTGCACGACCAGTTCCACATCGTCCACGTGCACGCCGCGGGCAGCGATATCGGTGGCGACCAGCACGCGCGTGGTCCCCGCGGCGAAGGCCGCGAGATTGCGGTCACGCACCGCCTGGGAGAGGTTGCCGTGCAGGTCGGCGGCGGGAATGCCCACGGCCGTCAGCTGTTTGGCCAGGCGGCGGGCGTGGTGCTTGGTGCGCATGAACAGGATGCGGCGGCCGGTGCCGGAGGCCAGCACCTGCACCAGATCGCGTTTGGCGGCGGCGTCGGCGACCTCGTAGATGTGGTGGGTCATGGCCGGGACCGGGGAATGCGCCTCATCCACGCTGTGCGACAGCGGATTGCGCAGGAAGCGCTTGACCAGTTTGTTCACCCCGTTGTCCAGGGTGGCGGAGAACAGCAGGCGCTGACCGTTGTCCGGGGTGGCCGCGAGGATGCGGGTCACGCCGGGCAGAAAGCCGAGGTCGGCCATGTGGTCGGCCTCGTCGAGCACGGTGATGCGCACCGCGTCCAGCGAGACCAGACCCTGCTTCATGAGGTCTTCGAGGCGGCCGGGGCAGGCGACCACGA
Source organism: Nocardia sp. CC227C (assembly GCF_030767025.1). GTDB lineage: Bacteria > Actinomycetota > Actinomycetes > Mycobacteriales > Mycobacteriaceae > Nocardia. Next base: position 47,451 of record NZ_JASITE010000012.1, read on the forward strand.
GCTGGGCGGTCTTCAGCGCACGGGCCTGCCGATTCTGCGGGACGCCGCCGAAGATGGTCGTCACCCGCAGCCCGCAGGCGGCGGCCATGGGTTCCAGGGTGGCGGCGATCTGCGTCGCCAGTTCGCGCGTGGGGGCCAGGATCAGCCCGACGGGCCGCGCGGGCGTGATCGCGACACCGGCGAGCCGGTGCACCATCGGAATGGAGAAGGCGAGCGTTTTGCCGCTGCCGGTCTTGCCGCGCGCCAGCACGTCGCGCCCCGCGAGCGTGTCGGGCAGCGTGGCCGCCTGGATCGGGAAGGGCGCGGTGATGCCGTTCGCGGTCAGCGCGTCGATCAGGTCGGTGCGCAGGCCGAGAGCGGTGAAGGTGGTGGCAGGGCTCGTTGAACGAGTCGTCATGGGTATTCGGGGTGCCTTTCGAGCATCTGGGGTGACCGCAGCGGTGCACGAAAGAAAGACATCCACGACGGAATGAGCACAAGATCAGTACTCGACCCCAGAACTATAGCTCATCGCGGCCACGCGGGTTGGATACTGTGTCCCGTCCCGCAGTGACCGCGACGGCACGCCGCTCCGCCGCGCCGGTCAGCCGTAGTGGCAGACGTAGTGCACCGGTGAGAGCACCTCGATCTGGAAAGAGCTGTTCGCGGGCACGTCGAAGGACTGCCCGCCCCGGTACGTGACGGCCTCGCTCGCCCCGGCGAGGGTGATCCGGCACTCCCCCTCGAGCAGTTCCATGACCTCGGGCGCGCCGGTGCCGAATGTCAGCGTGGCCGGGAGAATCGTCCCCACGGATTTGCGGGTGCCGTCGGCCAGCTCGATATCGTGGCTGACGCACTTGCCGTCGAAGTAGACATTGGCCTTCTTGGTGACGGTGACATTCTCGAACGTCGTCATGAACTCTCCTCGTTCCGGGGACGAGCCAGCCTAGCTGGCGTCGGCCGCGGATCGGCCGGGGAGGTCAGGCCGCGGAGGTGACGCGGTAGACGTCGTAGACGCCCTCCACATTGCGGACCACATTGAGCAGGTGGCCCAGGTGTTTCGGGTCGCCCATCTCGAAGGTGAACTTGGAGATGGCCACCCGGTCACCGGAGGTCATGACCGAGGCGGAGAGGATGTTGACCTTCTCGTCGGCGAGCACCTTGGTCACGTCGGAGAGCAGCCGGGTGCGATCCAGAGCCTCGATCTGGATGGCGACCAGGAAGACCGAGGACGGCGACGGCGCCCACTTCACCTCGATGATGCGTTCCGGCTCGCTGCGCAGCGAGTCGGCGTTGGTGCAGTCGGTGCGGTGCACCGAGACCGCGCCGCCGCGGGTCACGAAGCCCATGATCTCGTCGCCCGGCACCGGGGTGCAGCACTTGGCCAGCTTGGCCACCGTGCCGGACGCGCCCGGAATCTCCACGCCCGCATCGCCGGTGCCGCGCTGGCGCGCGGGAACCGTTGAGGGCGTGGACCGTTCGGCGAGTTCGTTCTCCACATCGCCGACCCCGCCGAGCTGGGCCATGAGCCGCTGCACCACATGGTGCGCCGACACCTGGCTCTCGCCGACCGCGGCGTACAGCGCCGAGATATCCGGATAGTGCAGTTCGTGGGCCAGCGCCGACATGGCGTCGGCGCTCATCAGGCGCTGCAACGGCAGCCCCGAGCGGCGGACCTCCTTGCTGATGGCCTCCTTGCCCGCTTCCAGGGCCTCCTCGCGGCGTTCCTTGGCGAACCACTGCCGGATCTTGGCCTTGGCGCGCGGGGAGACCACGAAGTTCTGCCAGTCGCGGCTCGGTCCGGCGTTCTGCGCCTTGGAGGTGAAGATCTCGACGACCTCACCGTTCTCCAGCTGCCGTTCCAGCGCGACCAGGCGGCCGTTCACGCGTGCGCCGATGCAGCGGTGGCCGACCTCGGTGTGCACGGCGTAGGCGAAGTCCACCGGGGTGGACTTCTGCGGCAGCGTGATCACATCACCCTTGGGGGTGAACACGAAGATCTCGGGCGACTTCAGATCGAAACGCAGCGACTCCAGGAACTCGGCCGGATCGGCGGCCTCCCGCTGCCAGTCCAGCAGCTGCCGCATCCACGCCATGTCATCGACCTCGGTCGAATCATTGGAGTGCCTGCCCTTGGTCTCCTTGTACCGCCAGTGCGCGGCGATGCCGAACTCGGCGGTCCGGTGCATGTCCTGGGTGCGGATCTGCACCTCCAGGGGTTTGCCGTCCGGGCCGACCACGGTGGTGTGCAACGACTGGTAGACGCCGTAGCGCGGCTGGGCGATGTAGTCCTTGAACCGGCCCGCCATCGGCTGCCACAGCGAGTGCACCACGCCGACCGCGGCGTAGCAGTCGCGCACCTCGTCGCAGAGGATGCGGATGCCGACCAGGTCGTGGATGTCGTCGAAGTCCTTACCCTTGACGATCATCTTCTGGTAGATCGACCAATAGTGTTTGGGGCGACCCTCCACGATGGCGTTGATGCGGCTGGCCGCGAGAGTGTTCACGATCTCGGCGCGCACCTTGGCCAGGTAGGTGTCGCGCGAGGGCGCGCGGTCGGCCACCAGGCGCACGATCTCGTCGTATTTCTTGGGATGCAGGATCGCGAAGGCGAGATCCTCCAGCTCCCATTTGACGGTCGCCATGCCGAGCCGGTGCGCCAGCGGCGCGATGACCTCGAGGGTTTCGCGGGCCTTCTTGGCCTGTTTCTCCGGCGGCAGGAACCGCATGGTGCGCATATTGTGCAGCCGGTCGGCCACCTTGATCACCAGTACGCGCGGGTCGCGGGCCATGGCGATGATCATTTTGCGGATGGTCTCGGCCTCGGCGGCCGCACCCAGGTTGACCTTGTCCAGCTTGGTGACGCCGTCGACCAGGTGCGCCACCTCCTGACCGAATTCACCGGTCAGCTCGTCGAGCGAGTAGCCGGTGTCCTCCACGGTGTCGTGCAGCAGCGCGGCCACCAGCGTGGTGGTGTCCATACCCAGCTCGGCCAGGATATTGGCCACCGCCAGCGGGTGCGTGATGTACGGATCGCCGGATTTGCGGAACTGATGCGCGTGTTTCTCGTCGGCCACGTCGAAGGCTCGCTGCAACAGTTGCAGGTTGGCCTTCGGATACAGCTCGCGATGGACGGTTGCGAGGGGTTCGAGCACCGGCTTGACCGCCGCGATGCCGCGCTGACCGGTCATACGGCGGGCCAGGCGGGCGCGCACGCGACGCGAGGCGGAGGTCGGCACCGCGGCGGGCGTGCTGCCCTGACGCTGTACGACCGGGACGGCCGGGCGGGGTGGCGTGGGATCCCCCTGGCGCGGTGACGCCGTATCGCTCTGGCGCGGTGACCCCGGATCGCCCTGGCGCTGTGACGCCGGATCGCCCTGGCGCTGTGGCATGGAATTGGGGGTGGGCGGGGTGGCGGATGCGCCATTGTTCGATTGCCCGGCATTCGCCTGTTCCAAATGCTGAGTCATGCCACACCACCTCTCCCGGTCGCGATCGGAACACCATATCGGACCGTGCAACCACCCGGACCACCAACTTTAGTCCGGGTTTCGTCGCGGGGTCGCCGACGGTCGCTACCGCCGTCCGGACGTGCCCATACCGACGTGATCACTCCCCTTTCTACCGTGTTCGGGGCGGCGTTGCGTACGGATTGCTCCGCACCCGGCGCCGCCCCTGGTCCACGGACCGCCGCACTCGGCCAAACCTCGCTACCCGGACGGGATTTCGGCCAATCCGTCCGCCGACAGCTCCACTCGGCGGGTGACCCCGATCTCATCGAGGAAGCGCGGATCGTGGCTGACCACGAGGAGCGCACCCTGGAACGCGGCGAGGGCCTCGGTCAGATGCCGCAGGCTGGGCAGGTCCAGGTTGTTGGTGGGCTCGTCGAGCAGCAGCAGCTTGGGCGCGGGCTCGGCCAGCAGCATCATGGCCAGCGCCGCCCGCAGCCGCTCCCCACCCGACAGCGTCTCGGCCGCCACGTCGGCATCTCTCCCACGGAACAGGAAGCGGGCCAGTCGGGCTCGTATCCGTTCGGCCGACGCGTGCGGCGCGGCGGCGGCCACGTTCTCGAATACCGTCTTCGACTCGTCGAAGATATCGAGGCGCTGCGGCAGCATGCGCCAGGGCACCTTCGGCGATTCGTCGCGAATGCGGTGCAGGAGCGTGGTTTTCCCCGAACCGTTGCGGCCGGTGAGGGCGATTCGCTCCGGCCCGGAGACCTTCAAGGTCACCACCGGGCCGTTGGCGAGGGTCACCTCCGCCAAGTCGATGACATCCTGTCCGGGGTAGAGCTTGGTCCCCGGCAGGTCGACGCGGATCTCCCGGTCGTCGCGCAGCAGTTCCCGCGCCTGGGTGAGCTGATCCTCGGCCTCCTCGAGTTTGCCGATGTGGTTGTTGCGCAGCTTGCCCGCCGACACCTGGGCCTGGCGTTTGCGTTCGGCCATCACGACTTTGGGTTCCCGCTTGGTATCCCACATCTTCTGGCCGTAGCGCAGGCGCCGGTCGAGTTTGACGCGTGCCTCGACCAGTTCCCGCGCCTGCTTGCGCACATCGCTGCGGGCGTCGCGGACGGCCGACCGGGCGGCCGCCTGCTCGGCATCCACGATGCGCTCGTACTCGGTGAAATTGCCGCCGAAACACCGGATCTCGCCCTGGCGCAGTTCGGCGATGCCGTCCACGCGCTCCAGCAGTTCGCGGTCGTGGCTGACCGTGATCACCGTGCCCGGGAAATGCCCGATCACCTCGTAGAGCCGTTGCCGCGCGACCCGGTCCAGATTGTTGGTTGGCTCGTCGAGCACCAGCACCTCGGGTTCGCGCAGCAGTTCGGCGATCAGGCCGAGCAGCACCGTTTCCCCGCCGGAGAGGGTGTCGAGACGGCGGTCGAGCTGCGCGACGTCCCCGGCGACATAGTGCAGTCCGAGTTTGCCCAGCAGTGCCACGGCCTGCTCCTCGACATCCCAGCGGGGGCCGATCAGCTCGAAGTCGGCTTCGGTGCCCGCACCGGATTCGATGCGGTGCAGCGCATTCCGGATCGACTCGATGCCGAGCACCTCGTCCACCCGCTGCCCGGCGGACAGGCCGAGGTCCTGCCGCAGATACCCCAGCCGTTCCGGCGGGGTGATCGAGCCGCGCTGGGGCCGCAGGTCTCCGGCGATCAGGCGCAACAGCGTGGACTTGCCCGCACCGTTGCTTCCGACCAGACCGATGTGCCCCGGCCCCAAGGCGGCGTCGAGGCCGTCGAAGACCGGTGTGCCGTCGGGCCAGGCGAAGGCGAGATCGGAAATGGATACGACAAACGTACTGGGCATGCACACTCCTCGAGGTAGGCGAAAGCGAACGCGGCGCGCGACTGCGAGCCACCGGGGCGCTACCTCAGAAGATCAACGTGCACAACTCCGATCGTGCGGCAATGAGACGGTCCCAAGCTATCCGGGGCTTCGCGACCGTGCAAGGGGTTTTCCTGACCCGGCCCACGGCACGGCGGCGCGGCGGCCGGTCTCGATCGCTACCGGCGGGCCGTGCGGAACCACCGCGCCCAGCTCGAACGACTGATCAACACGTTTCGGTCTCGATGCCTGTCAGGGGCTGTTTCGACCGGCGCGGGCGGGGAATCTCGAGGGTATGCCCTACACGTACTACCGCGAGAGCACCGCCGCTCGGATCATCAGTGCGGTCGGTGCGGTCTTCGCCCTGATCGAAGGCATCTACATCCTGCTGCGGGTGTTCGACGCCGAACAGACCAATCCGTTCTATCGGTTCATCGAGACCATGGCCGAACCGCTGGCGCTGTTCTTCCCGGGGCTGTTCGAGACCGGGAACGCCAATCTCGATATCGTCCTCGACTACGGACTGGCCGCCGTATTCTGGCTCGTCGTCACCGGCATCCTGGCCCGGCTGGTCTCCGGCACCAGGGCCTGATCCCGACCTCCGACGGGTCAGAGCTTGACCACGGAGGTCAGCGGATAGTCGCCCTGGCGATCCCGCCCGCCGAGGAAGCCCAGTTCGAGCACCACCGCGGCGGCGACCACTTCTGCCCCGGCCTCGGTGAAGATATCCGCGGCGGCGGCGAGCGTGCCGCCGGTGGCTAGCACGTCATCGAGCAGCAGCACCTTGCGTCCGCGCAGTTCCACACCGTCGGCGGGAATCTCCAGTGCGGCGGAACCGTATTCGAGCGAGTACTCGCGGGAGAACACCGGCGGCGGCAGTTTGCCCGCCTTGCGCACCGCGATCACACCGGTGCCGAGCAGCGCCGCCACGCCCGCACCGAGCAGGAACCCGCGCGCGTCCACGCCCGCCACCAGATCGGCGTCCGGCGCGCAGGCGGCCAGACAGTCCAGGACCGCCCGGTAGCCCTCGGCATCGGCGAATACCGGCGTCAGATCGGCGAACCGCACACCCGGGGTCGGGAAGTCGTCGTGCCACCGGGTCAGCCGCTGCACCGCCGCCTCGGCTCGCGCCGCCCGCTCACCGACCCGCTCGGGCGTCTCCACCATTTCGTGCTTGCTCATCTACACCCACTCCTCGTCACCACGCCGCAGCCTCACCGCTTCAGTACCCAGCGGTCCATGTTCCAGCCCGCACCTGCCCGGGTGGGGTTGGCGATCCCGTTCTCCATACCGTCACCGAAGGCGATGGTGCGCGGTGTGACGAACAGCGGAATCGACGGCATCTCGTTCCACAGCAGATTTTCCTGCTCGGTCAACAGATTCAGCATTACCGTCGAATTTCTCTCCGCTGCAAGCTGATCCGCGATGGCATCGTAGCGGGGATTGACGAAACCCCCGAATTCCAGACCCTGGCCGCTGTGCAGCGCCGCGACCGCGGCCACCCCCGGCAGCGACCCGGACGGCCCCGGCGCGGCCGCGGTCCCGGCCAGTACGGCGTCCACCGCGCCCTCGCGCAGCTGTGCCGCGGTGAAGTCCGGCGTCGAGGCGTCCACCACCGTGATCCCGGCGGCCTTGCACGACTCGGCGATGAGCTGGATGGTCCGCGCGCGCCGCTCGTCGGGGGCCAGGTAGCCGACACGAATGGTCGGATTCTGCAGGTTGGCCGCGCCCAGGGCCTTCTTCGCGGCGGCGATATCGGGGTTCTCGTACCGGTCCGCCGCACCGGTCACCGCCGAGTAGTACAACGAATCCTGTTGCAGGGTCCGCGAATCCAGCGGTCCGGCGCCCAGCCCCGATTCCACCTCGAAGTCCGGACGGCCGAGCTGGTTGTAGAGTTCCTGGCGCGGGGTGCACAGCGCCAGCGCGCGCCGCGCCTCCGGGGAGGTGAGTACGCCACCGGTCGACAGCACCAGCTGTTCGGCCCCGCGGCTGGGCGTGTTCAGCACCGAGAATCCGCCCAGGTCCGCGTCGCCCAAGGAGCCCGCGCCGATGTCGAGTACGCCGACGGCCTGGTCGGCGACCTTGGACTTCAGATCGAAGTTCTTGGGCCACACCACGATTCGCGGTGTCTTGGCGGCATTACCCCACCACTTCTCGTTCTTCACCAGCACCAGACCGTCGTCGGCGGTGAACGATTCGATCCGGTACGGCCCCGACGACGGGAGCAGGGTGGCGTCGATCTCGCCGGGGGTGAGGGTCCAGCCGGTATTCCAGAACTCGGCGATCCGCTCGGCCGCGGCGGTGTCGCCGGAGACCAGGGCGGTGGCCGCGTTCGGCACGTTCGCCGCCTGCGCCGCCACATGGGCGGGCATGAGCTCACCGGCGCTGAACAGCGTCTTCCAATCGGCGTAGGTGCGGCCCGGCCGGAAGGTCACGGTGGCGTCCTTGGAGCCGGGCTGGCATTCCACCCGTTCGATATCGGAGTATCCGAGGGTACTGGCGGCGTCGAAGAGTGGAACCGGCCCGCCCGGACCGGGCTTCGTGAAACGGCCGCCGCGCGCCGACCAGGCCAGCACCAGATCGTCGCAGGAGGTCGGGGTGCCGTCGGACCAGACGCCGTCCGGATTGAGCCGGTACTGGATGGTCTGCGTCTCCCCCGGCACCTCCTTGGCGGTGCCGGTATCGGTGTCGGCGACCTGCTGCCCGTCCGGACCGGTGTAGAAGAATCCGGTCAGCACGCGCGAGAACACCGCCGCCACACCGCTGTTGGCCCCGAGGGTGGTGCCGCCGTTGTAGGAGGACACCACCGCGTCGACGCCGTAGCCGATGGACGGCACCTGGTTCTTCCCGGCACAGCCCACCAGCGCCCCGGCCGCCACCGCGCCCGCGGCCACCACGGCCGCGCCGCGCACCGACCGCCGCGCCCGCGCCGGGCGGCCGACCCGCCACGCACGACCACCGGACAGCGGTGCCGCGATGTCACGGTCATCGGACACGGCTGCCACGATGTCACGACCGGCGGGCGGGGTTGCCGCGGTGTCGATCGCGCGCGCCGCGTGTTCATCCGCTCCGGCGGCGGTGCCACACTCGGCCGAGTCCGCCTTGTGCTCGGCCGAGTCGGCCTTGTGCGCGGCGCTGTCGGCTCGGGGCGGCACCGGCCCGGGGGTCGGGTGCGTGTCCGTGTGCCGTTCGTGTTCCGCCGCTTCGGTTTCGCGCCGTCCCACTCCAGTACCCCCTGAGCTCAGTGCCGTCGCTTGTGTCGTTTTCCGCTCGGCCGGGCGCCGGGGCGCGGTCCCTCCGACGTCCGCGAGCGCGGGGCCGATGCTTCGCGCGCCGCGACGGGGCGGCTGGCCGCACCAGCCCGCTGGGCGGCGGCTGAGCCCACCCGGGTGGTCATCACGCCGGAGCGCTTGGCGAGCACCTTCTTGGTGTGCGCGGCCACCGGTCCGAAGCGTTCCTTGATCGACACCAGAACCGGGACGGCGAAGAAGACCGACGAATAGGTGGCGACGATCATGCCGACCATCTGCACCAGTGCCAGATCCTTCAGGGTGCCGACACCCAGCATCCACACCGCGATGACGAGCAGACCGAGGATCGGCAGCACGCCGATGATCGTGGTGCTGAGCGAACGCATGAGTGTCTGGTTGGCCGCCAGATTGGCCTGTTCGGCATAGGTGCGCCGCATGGTGTGCGTCACTCCCCGGGTGTTCTCCTCGACCTTGTCGAAGACGACCACATTGTCGTAGAGGGAGAAGCCGAGGATGGTCAGCAGACCGATCACCGCCGCCGGTGTGACCTCGAAACCGACCAGCGAGTAGACACCGGCGGTGACGATCAGGTTGAAGAACAGCGAGGTGATGGCCGCGATGGACATATCGCGTTCGAAGCGCAGCGCGATATACAGCATGGCCAACAGGACGAACACCACCAGCGCGATCACCGCCTGCCGGGTGATCTGCCCGCCCCAGGTCTCACTGATCTCGGCGATGCTGATGGCCGCCGGACTGGGGTTGCCGTCGGGGTCCTTCGGTTGGAATGCCTGGAACAGCGCGTTCTGCAGCAGATCCGCGTCGGCGGGGTCCAGCGTCTCCGAGCGGACCTGAATCGTCGCGGTCGCTCCGGAGCCGACCCGCTGCACCGTCACGGGGCCGTGGCCGAGTGTGTCGCTGTACACCTTCTCGACCTGCTCGGTGCTCGTCCCCTCGGCGGGCAACTGGATCCGGGAACCGCCGGCGAAGTCGATGCCGAGCGTGAAGCCGCGTACCGCGATACTCGCCAGCGAAATGAGCAGCAGAATCACGCTGATCGTGTAGAACAGCCGACGGCGACTGACGATTCTGAAGCCGCCGGTGCCGGTGTAGAGGCGTTCCAGGAATCCGTGACGCGGCGTCCCGGTCGGCTCGCCGTTGCCGATGCCGGACTCCATGACCGTGTTGCTCATCCTCACGCCTCCTTCGCCGCGAGGGCGGCAGCCGCGGTCTTGCGTTCACGAGCGATCTGCGACATTATTCCGAATCCGTTGACCGCCGGCTTCGCCCAGAACGGCGACTTGGACGCCATCATCATCATCGGCGCGGTCACCAGGTACAGCACGATCACATCGAGGACCGTGGTGAGGCCGAGAGTGAACGCGAAACCCTTCACCTGGCCCGCGGCCAGCAGGTAGAGCACCACCGCGGCGATCAGGCTGACGGTCTTGCCGGACAGGTTGGTGCGCTGGGCGCGCTGCCAGCCGCGCGGCACCGCCGAGCGGAACGTGCGGCCCTCGCGCATCTCGTCCTTGATGCGTTCGAAGAACACCACGAAGGAGTCCGCCGTCAGACCGATACCGATGATCAGACCTGCCACACCGGCCAGGTCGAGGGTGAAGCCGATCCAGCGGCCCAGCAACACGATCAGGCCGTAGACGGCGGCACCTGCCATGAGCAGGGAGAAGCCCGCCAGCAGACCGAGCAACCGGTACACGAGCAGGCAGTACATCAGCACCAGCACCATGCCGATCGCGCCCGCGATCAGGCTGGCCTTGAGCGAGTACAGGCCCAGGGTGGCCGAGACCGATTCGGCTTCGGAGGTGGTGAACGACAGCGGCAGCGAACCGTACTTCAGCTGGTTGGCCAGCTCCTTGGCGGTCTCGCCGGTGAAGTTGCCGGAGATCTGCGTGTTGCCGCCGAACTGGTTGGCGGCCTGCACGACCGGGGCGCTCACGACCTGCGTATCGAGGGTGAAGGCCAGCTGCTGCTGGTAGAACTCGTTGGTCAGCTTGCCCCAGGTCTCGCCGCCGCCGGACTTGAAGTCGACATTGACCACCCAGCGCGACTGCTGCGGATCCAGCACCGCGGAGGCGTCCTTGATCTCCTGGCCGTCCAGGCGGCTCGGGCCGAGCGTGTAGACGAGCTGACCGTCGGTGCCGCAGGTGACCAGCGGCAGATTCGGATCGTCGTTACCGGCCAGCGGATCCGGCTTGGTGCAGTCCATGGACAGCATGGCCAGCTGCTGGGTCTGCGGATCGGTGCTCTGCCGCAGCGCCTTGGCGGCGGCGATCTCCTGCTGCACGTTCTGCTGCGGGGTGCCGCCCGGCTCCGGGGTGGGGGCGGGCTCGGTGGTCGGCGCGGGCTCCTCGGTCGGCGCGGCCGGTTCCTCCGTCGGCGTCGGCTCGTCGGTCGGGGCCTGCGCCGGGAACACGCGGTTCTGCGGGGCGGGCGCCTGCGCGCCGTCCGGTGCGGGAGCATCGGTGGTCACGGGCGCGTCCGCCGCCGGGGTATCGACCGGTGCGTCCGCCGCCGGGGTCTCACCCGGTGCGTCGGCCGCCGGGGTATCGGCCGGAGCGTCGGTCGCCGGCGACTCACCCGGTGCGGGCGTGTCCTGCGGCGGGGTCTGCTCGGCGGGGGGCTGCTGGCCCGGCTGCTGTGCGGGAATGGGCTGGCCGACCACCGGGCGCACGTACAGCTTGGCGGTGGTGGCGAGGGTCTTCGCCTGGGAGCCGCTGTCACCCGGCACCGTGATGACCAGGTTGTCACCGTCGATGACGACCTCGGACCCGGAGACACCGAGGCCGTTGACGCGCTGCTCGATGATGCTCTGCGCCTGGCGCAGGCTGTCCTCGCTGGGCTTGCCGCCGTCGGGGGTGCGCGGGGTCAGCGTGACCCGGGTACCACCCTGCAGGTCGATGCCCAGTTTCGGGGCGAGGGCCTTGTCTCCGGTGAAGAAGATCAGCAGGTAGATCACGGCCACCAGCGCGGCCCAGACGCCGAGCAGGCGCCACGGATGCGCCGATCCCTGGGAAGGTGGCACGGTTCGTATCTCCTAGGCGGGAATAGTTGCGGGGGCGGGCGGACACACCTCGGCCCCGCTGCCCACCCTGGCGGGTGGGCAGCGGGGCTCGGTGCGATCAGTCCTTGGTCAGGCGGGTGGTCTCGTCGGACGGCGTCGACTCGACACGCTCGGCGGTCTGCGCCGGGGTCTCCTCGATGGTCGAGGTCGCGGTCTCGGTGGATTCGGTGGTCTCGGTGGTCTCCACCTCGTCCGCGCGAACCTCGCGAATCGACTGCCGTAGCCAGGTCGTGACGACGTCCTCGGCGATCTCCAGATCGACGGTGATGTCGTCCAGATCGACAACGGTGCCGTACAGCCCGGAGGTGGTGGTGACCCGATCGCCGACCTTCAGGGAGTCCTGCATCTCGGTGACCTTGGCCATCTCACGCTTCTGGCGGCGAACGCCGAGGAACATCGGGACGAGCAAAGCAACCAACAGCAGCGGAAGCAGAAGGTCCATTCTCGAAGTCAGCCCCTAGTCATGGTCGGATGGGTGCGTATCCCCCACAGTCTGCCAGCTGTCCGAGCCACCGCCACATCGGCACCACCTTTTCCGGTGGCGGCCACCGCGCGAAGTCCGGGGTCCGGCTGCCCCCGAACCCACCCCGCCGGGGGTTCGGGGGCCGTTCGGCCCCGATCCCCCCGCCCCGCGTCAGGCGGGGATCTGCTCGTAGGTGTAGTCGTCCAGCGGGAAGCTCACCGCGTGGCGGTGGGTGGTCAGGGTGCTGTTGGGGCGCAGCAGTGCCGCTTCACCGTGCTGGTTGAAGTAGTAGCTGCGGGCCGTGGAGCACTGGCCGCCGTAGAACACCGAGGAAGCGAGCTTGTCGGTGACGGACTCCAGGAAGGCGGCATTGGCCGCCTCGGTGACCTCGAAGACCTGGGCGCGGCGGCGGAACATCTCGCCGAACAGGCGGCCCATATGCTTCATCTGCGCCTCGATGGTGGTGAAGTACGACAGGCCGCTGTAGGAGTACGGGCTGTTGAGCGAGATGAAGTTGGGGAACTTCGGGACGGAGATGCCCTCGTAGGCCTGGAAGCGGTTGTCGCGCCAGTACTTTCCCAGGTTCACCCCGTCGCGGCCGATGATCTCGATGGCCGGGAAGTTGACGTCCCACAGATTGAATCCGGTGGCCAGCACCAGGGTGTCGATCTCGGTCTTGTGCCCGTCGGCGGTGACGATGCCGTCGGGTTCGATGTGGTCGATGGAGTTGGTCTCCAGGCGCACATGCGGTTCGTTGAAGGTCTTGAAGTAGTGGTTGGAGAAGGTGGGCCGCTTGCAGCCGAAGTCGTAGTCGGGGGTCAGCTTCTTGCGGGTTTCCTTGTCGCGCACCTGCGCCCGCAGATGTGCCTTGGCGAGGGCGGCGGCGGCCTTGTTCAACGGCTTGGCCTGCTTGAAGTGCAGGACGCCGACCACCATGAGCGCTTCCAGCATGGTGGTGTTCACCAGGCGCGCGCCCTGCTGGGTGACCGGGAATCGTTCGAACAGCTGCCGCACCGGCGCGGGAATGGGGGCGTCGACCTTGGGCACCACCCAGATCGGGGTGCGCTGGAAGACGGTGAGCGCCGAAACCTGCTTGGCCAGTTCGGGAATGAGCTGCACGGCGGTCGCACCGGTGCCGATGATGGCGGCCTTGCGGCCGGTGAGGTCGTAGTCGTCCTGCCAGGCGGTGGTGTGGATGATCTTGCCCGCGAAGCCGTCGATGCCCGGGAACGGCGGGGTGTAGGGCTGGGAGAGGAATCCGGTGGCGGCGAGCAGGTAACGCGCGGTGAGGGTTTCGCCGTTCTCGATCGACACCACCCAGTGCTGCTGTTCACCGTCCCAGCGCGCACCCCCGACCACCGTGTCGAAGCGCATTCGGCGGCGCAGATCGTACTTGTCGGCCACGTGCTCGGCGTACTTCTTCAGTTCCGCACCCGGCGCGAACAGCCGCGACCAGTGCGGATTGGGTTCGAAGGAGTACGAGTAGGTGACCGAGGCGATATCCACGGCCAGCCCCGGGTAGCGGTTGACGTGCCAGGTGCCGCCGAGGTCGTTCTCGCGCTCCAGGATCACGAAGTCGCTCAGCCCGAGCCGATCCAATTCGATGCCCGCGCCCATGCCGCCGAAGCCCGCGCCGACCACGATGGCGTCGTACTGAGGTGCCACGCCGAACCTCCCATTGAAACTGATTCACGTATCACGGAATGACATCTCATTCCGTTTGTGAACACCGTATCATCGGGGGCGTGACGAAGCCATCCTCGAGAATCGAACGCCGCAAGGCCGAGCTCCGGCAGGAGATCATCGACACCGCGTTCGCCTGTTTCGCCGAGCGGGGCTATCACGCCACCGGCATCGCCGATATCGCCGCCGAACTGGGCATCGGCCACGGCACCTTCTACCGCTACTTCGCCAACAAGCGCGACATCATCGATCACGTCATCGACGATCTGGCCACCCGCATCGTGGAGGCGCTGGGCACCGAGAACGCCCCCGACGCGCCCACCAGCCTGCAGGAGTACCGCGAGCAGACCGAGCGCATCGGCGCGGCGCTGAATCACATCTTCCTGGAGGATCGCCGGGTGGCGCAGCTGCTGCTGTTCCAGGCCACCGGCATCGACTCCGAGCTGACCATGCGGCTCTACGGCCTGCTCGACACCGCCGACATGCTCACGGCCGGCTACCTCGAGCACGGCGTGGAACTGGGCTACCTGCGCGAGGATCTGGACACCCGCAATACCGCCCGCGCGGTGACCGGCATGATCCTGGCCGCGATCCTGCACGGACTGCGCGATACCCGCGACGGCGAGGAGACCGATATGTCGCAGATGACCCAGGCGATCCGCCGCCTGCTCATCGACGGCGTCCGAAAGGACTGAGCTGCCCGATCAGTCCGATAGATCCGATCGCATCTGCGCGGAATCACACTGCGAGGCAGGCAATCCCGCATGATCCGACCTCGCCCGCGACCGGCTCCGGCGCGCCGTGCACAATGACCCGCGTGACTCCCGAGGAAGTCCGACGCAAGCGATTCGGCAAAACCCGCCACCACGGCTACAGCCCGGCCGAGGTGGACGCCTTCTGCGCGCGCATAGCCGAGACCATCCTCGGCCGTGACCACCTCACGGCCGCCGATATCCGCCAGGTCCAGTTCGGCGCACCGCCGTTCGGACACCGCGGCTACGATCAGGAACAGGTCGACGACTTCCTCGACCACGTGTGCATCGAGCTGGAGTACCTGCGCCGGGGCCGCCGGATGCCCACCGCGAACGACGCGCGGGCCCTCACCCACGACGATGTGCTGCGCATCCAATTCTCCGCTCCCCCGTACGGCCTGTCCGGATACGCGGCCGAGGAAGTCGGCGCGTTCCTGGACCGGCTCGCGGCCACCCTCGCCCACGACGGCCCCGGTCGGCTCACCGCGGACGAGGTGCGCCACACCGAGTTCCACACCGTGACGCACGGCGTCCCCGCCTATCACCGCGAGGAGGTGGACGCCTTCCTCGACCTGGTGATCCGCCAGCTCGACCGACCACGCTGACCCGAAACCCTCTGGGAGACGCTGATATTCGAGTCTCCTCGCCGGTCGGACCTCGTCGCCGGTCGAGCCTCGTCGCCAGGCGGGCCTCGGGCTTCGTCGATAGTCGGGCCTTGCCGGCAGTCGAGCCACGTCCCTCGTCGGGCCTCCTCGCCGGTCGGGCTTCGTCGCTAATCGGGCCTTGCCGCCGGTCGAGCCTCGTCGCTAGTCGGGCCTTGCCGCCGGTCGAGCCTCCTCGCTCGTCGGGCTTCGCCGCCGGGCGGACGTCGGCGTCCGGGCGGCGTCGGCGAACAGTTCGCCGAGCACCGCGGCCAGATTGTCCGACCGGTCGAAGTGGTAGCCGAGTTCGGCGGCGTGACCGGCGAACACATGCCAGACCGAGGAGGCGAGCAGGCGGGCGATGGCGTCCGGATCCGCGAAGCCGGGGTCGTCGGGGGTGTCGGCCCAGTGCGTCACCACACCCTGCACGAGGCCGACCACCCCGTACACCAGCGGCCGGAACGACTCGACCTCGATACCAAGCACCGCGGCCCACGAGGAGAAGCGCTGCCAGAGGATCTCGGCGATCCGCTCACGCGCGATACTCGTGCTGGTCTGCGCGCCGTCGTGACCGTGTACCGGTCCGCCCTGCCCGAACCGGTACAGCCGCGGGTGCTCCCCCGCCCACCGCACCACCGAGCGCATGACCGCGAGAATGGCGTCGTCGGCGGATTTTCCGGGATCGAGCACCAGCCCGGACTCGAGCTCGGCGACGAATCCGCGCAGGACGAAGGCCCGGATGTGCGCGTCGAGGTCGTCGCGGTTCTCGAACTGCCGGTACACCACCGAGCGCGCCACCCCGGCGCGCTCGGCGATCTGCTGTACCGAAACCTCTTGCGCCGCATCCTGTTCCTCGATGAGGGCCACCGCGGCCGCCAGAATGGCGTGCCGCCGCTCCGTATTGTGTTCCTGCCAGCGGCGGTACCCACCGCGACGGCGACGGTGGCGGCGCGGATCGGGCGGCGGTCTCACCCGGTGGACTCCACGGCGTCGCGCCCGCGCGTCGCGTCGTCGAGGAAACGCGCCCGCATGGGCAGCGGTCCGTCGGGGCCGCCGGTGAACGAGATCTGGCGGCGCACACGCTGTTCCGAGACCGCGTCGAAGCGCAGGTGCTGGGCGAAGGTGGCGACCACCAGCGCCGCCTCCATACTCGCGAACCCCGAGGCGACGCACATGCGTTTACCCGCACCGAAGGGGATGGAGGCCCGCTTCTGCCCGCGCTCCAGGTTTTCCGGCAGGTAACGGGCGGGGTCGAACTCCTCGGGCCGCTCCCACACGCGCGCGTGGTGGTGGACGCCGTGCAGGATGACGGCCACCGTGGCGCCGGGCCGGATGGGGTAGCCGCCCAGCACATCGGCGTCCTTGGCGGTGCGGGCGAGGCCGATGACCGGTGGCAGCAGTCGCATGGTCTCGGCGACGACGGCCTGGGTCCAGGGCAGCCGGTCCAGATCGGCGGCGGTGGCGGGCCGGTCGCCGAGGACCGTGCGCACCTCGTCGTAGAGGCGGTCCCGGGCCCGCGGATTCTCCGCGAGCAGCTGCCACACCCACGCCAGCGCCGTCGCGGTGGTCTCCATCCCGGCGCCGATGAAGGTCATGAGCTCGTCGTGGATCTCCTGATCGCTGTACCGATAGCCGGTTTCGGGATCGGCGGCATCCATGAGCAGGGCGAGCAGATTGTCCTTGCGGTCGATGCGCCCGGCGCGGTGGTCGGCGATCAGGCCGTCGACCACGCGTTCGGCGTGGCGGAGATCCCGCATGGCCCGCGGTTCGACCAACCAGCCCGCGGCTCGCATGACCCGCATGGGCCAGCGGGAATTGGCGGCCTCGCCGGCACGGCCGGTGCGCCGGTGCAGCCAGGTGGCGACATTGTGCAGCGGGTGGCTGGCATTGGTCATGAATCCGCGGCCGAAGAATCGCAGCAGCCGGGCCAGCACCACTTCGGACATGGGTCCGGTGATATCGGTGCCGAACATGGTGCGCGAGGTGACATCCAGGGTGAGCCGGTTCATCTCGGCGTTCACGTCCACGGCGGCGCCGGTCGCGGACAGGTCGCGCACGCGCGCGATGGCGTCGTGCGCCGCCGCCACCATGAGCGGAGCGAAGCCGTCCACATTGCGTTTGCCGAAGATCGGCTGCACCAATCGCCGATTCCGTTGCCAGCGAGCCTCGTTCAGATCGGTGACCAGTCCGCGTCCGAAGGCCACGGCGAGCATGTCGTACTCGGGGCTCTTGGTGTAGTTGTTCTGGTTGGTCACCAGGACGTGCCGCGCCAATTCCGGGCTGCGCACGATGACGAACCTCTTGAACGGCACCCGCGCCACCATGACGTCGTCCGCACCCGGCAGCCGGGTGACGTAATCCAGCACGGTGTGGTCGCGCACTCGCGGCAGGATGCCCAGTGCCATGCGGATGGACTCGCGCCAGCGCACCGGCGTGCCGTGCCATCGGATGAAGGTCGGCGTCCAGGCGGGCGGATGCAATCTCGAATCGACAGCCTCGGCCATGGCGGGCTTCCTCACCGTGCGGAGTGAGTGGGACATGCTGTCCCACTCACTTTAGTGAGACACGGTGACACGGTCAACGGCCGTGGCGGCTCCGCTCACCGGCGCACGCGCCGCCAGCTGAAGGACCGTCCACCCAGACCCGCGCGGCCGCCGGTGCCGTACCCGGCCAGGTGCAGGGCGACGAGCAGGAACCCGGCGATGACGAGCGTGCCCGAGGTGACGGTGTCCCCGAGGGTGGCATCGACCAGATCGAAGATCAGAGCGAGACCGAAAGCCACGGCGGCGGCAATAGCGAGCATGAGTACCTCCTGTATTCGCCGCCCGGATACCCGCTGCCGGCAGGACCAATCAAGGCATTCGGTCACCAGCACCCGTATCGCGCTCGAACGCAGGACGTTCGTTGTCCCGCACCACCGCCCGACGCGCCGTCCGATCAACACGCCGAACTCGCGATATTCTGATGCCATCCGTGCCCCCACTACCAGACGCCCTCGTACCGTTAGGACATGACCGCCGTGCACGAGTCGATCATGACCACCGAGGAGTTCGAGAAACTCGCCGAGGCGGCGGATCGCATCGCGGAAGGCGTGCGACTCGAATTCATCGACGGACAATTGGGGGCCAAGGCGATGCCGGACGGGGATCACGGTCGAATCATCCAATGGCTCATCCGTCTCTTCGTGGCACTTCGCCCCGAGTTGTTTCTCACGCCCGAACAGGGGCTACGGGTCGATCGATACCGCACAGGCCGTGCCCGACCCGATGGCGTCCTGGCCGCCGCCGACGCCTTCGTCGGCCAGGGCGAGTGGGCGGACCCCGAACCGATGCTGATGGCGGTCGAAGTCACGTCCGGTGACCAGGACACCGAACGTCGCGATCGACAGGAGAAGCCGAAAGCGTACGCCGACACCGGCATTCCGGTGTACCTCTTGATCGACCGGGCCACGTGCGAACTGGTCGTCTACAGCGACCCGAACGGCGAGCGGTACGACCGCGTGCTGTCCGTCCCCTTCGGCGCGACGGTGCAACTGCCACCGCCGGTGGATGTCCACCTCGACACCGACCCGTTGAAAGCATGGGTGCGGTGAGACGCGATTCGATGTAGAGCCGCTTCACCTCGGCTCGCACCGCGCACCGACGAGTCCCCCCTGATCGTCCGCGCGACCCGGGTGGCGCAACTACTCGAAAAGGTCCAGGGTGGGCTGGTCTTCGCGGGCGCGGACCTCGATGGAACCGAAGACCAGATCGGGTGGCGGCACCAGGCCGAGGTGCTCCCAGGCGGCGGCGGTGGCGACGCGGCCGCGCGGCGTACGGGCCACCAGACCTGCGCGCACCAGGAAGGGTTCGCAGACCTCCTCCACGGTGGCGGCCTCCTCACCGACCGCGACCGCCAACGTGGAGACGCCGACCGGTCCACCGTTGAAACTGCGCACCAGCGCGCCGAGTACCGCCCGGTCCAGCCGGTCCAGGCCGAGGACGTCCACGTCGTAGACCGCGAGAGCGGCATGGGCGATCTCACGGGTGACCAGGCCGTCGGCCTTGACCTCGGCGTAGTCGCGCACCCGGCGCAGCAGGCGGTTGGCGATCCGGGGGGTGCCGCGGGAGCGGCCCGCGATCTCGGCGGCGGCGTCCTCCTCGATGCGCACGCCGAGAATCTGCGCCGAGCGCAGCAGAATCCGTTGCAGCTCTTCGGGTTCGTAGAAATCCATATGGCCGGTGAAGCCGAAGCGGTCGCGCAGCGGGCCGGTGAGCGCACCCGATCGGGTGGTCGCACCGACCAGGGTGAACGGTGCGATATCCAGTGGAATCGAGGTCGCCCCGGGGCCCTTGCCGACCACCACGTCGACCCGGAAGTCCTCCATGGCGAGATACAGCATCTCCTCCGCCGGACGGGCTATGCGGTGGATCTCGTCGATGAACAGCACATCGCCCTCGCCGAGATTGCTGAGCATGGCCGCCAGGTCCCCGGCGCGTTCCAGGGCCGGACCGGAGGTGATGCGCAGTGCCGAACCCAATTCCCCGGCAATGATCATCGCCATCGACGTCTTGCCCAAACCCGGTGGGCCGGACAGCAATACGTGATCCGGGGTGCCGCCGCGCCGTTTCGCGCCGCGCAGCACCAGCGCCAGCTGTTCACGCACCCTGGGCTGACCGATGAAGTCGTCCAAGGCTTTCGGGCGCAGGCTGGCCTCGGCCTCCCCGTCGGTCTGCTGATAGCTCGCGCTGACCGGGGAGTCGTTGTCGTCGAATTCTTCCGTGTCGTCGAACATCCGGGCGTCCTATCGGTTCTTGCCCAGCACGCTCAGCGCCGCGCGCAGCGTCTGTGAGGTGCCGAGATCGGGCTGTTCGGCCAGAATGGCGTCCACGGCGGGTTCGGCCTGCTTGACGCCGAAACCCAGCCCGGTGAGCGCCTCGACGACCTGCTCGCGCACCGGCGTGACCGCGGGCGCGGGGCCCGATCCGGGCGGACCCGATTGCACCGGAACCAGATTCACCTTGTCGCGCAGTTCCACCACCATGCGCTCGGCCCCGCGCTTGCCGACACCGGGCACCCGAGTCAGCGCGGCCACATTGGATTCGGCGAGGGCCTTGCGCAGCGCCTCGGGTTCCAGCACCGCCAGCACCGCCATGGCGAGTTTCGGCCCGACACCGGACACGGTCTGCAACAGGCCGAACAGTTCGCGCGCCTCGGTATCGGCGAAACCGAACAGCGTCATGGAGTCCTCGCGCACGATCATGGCCGTGTAGAGCCGCGACTCCGCCCCGCGGGTGAGTGTGGCCAGGGTGGCGGGGGTGGCATTGAGCCGGTACCCGACACCCGCGGCCTCCAGCACCACATGGTCGAGTCCGATCTCGAGCACCTCACCGCGTACCGACGCGATCACCCGGATACCGCCTTCCGTTGCCGGTCCAGCCTGTCCCTGTACAGCCGCCGCGCGGCCAGCCCGAGGATACGCGTCACCCCCACTCGCTCACCGCACACGAACAACTGTTCGAGAGTCTAACGGACCGGCGCGGGTCGACCGCCCACCGACACGGATCGCGGGCACACGCGATATCCCGCGTCGCGATACGAGAGAAGACGCGGTACGCGCGATAGCAGCTCGGCAGCGCGATGTGAGCGAGAATCCAGATGCGAAGCCGCCGCGGGAGACCGGCGCGGGATACGGGGCGCTGTCGACTCTCCGCCAGCACCGCGCGGGTCAGGCCACACCGCCGAGCGCCACCTCGAACGCCCGGTACGCATCCTCGGTGAACAGGACGAACCGCACTTCCCGCACGGATGTTTCGGTCGAGCACACGGTCTCCACCGCGATACGCGCCCCATCGTCGAGGGGCCACCGGAATATCCCGGTCGACACCGCCGGAAACGCCACCGTCGCCGCCCCCAGCTCATCCGCGACCCGCAGCGATTCGCGATAACAGGACGCCAGCACCGCCGACCGATCCTCACTCGCCGACCACACCGGCCCCACCGTGTGAATCACCCACCGCGCGGGCAACTTCCCGGCCGTCGTCGCCACCGCCCGCCCCTGCGGCAGCCCCCGCCCGTACCGCGACGCCCGCAGCGCCCGGCACTCGGCCAGAATCTCCGGCCCACCCTTACGATGAATGGCCCCATCGACCCCACCCCCACCCAGCAACGACGAATTCGCCGCGTTCACCACGGCGTCCACCTCCTGCTCGGTGATGTCACCGCGCACGATGAGCAACTCGACCATGCCGCCGATTCTTCCACGCGGCGGCATCGCTACGCGGCGAACGTCATCGGCCGTGAACGCTGCGGCGACCGCTGGCGTGCCTCCCGGTCGAGCCGGGAACGGATCTCGGCGACGGTGCGCCCGGCTCCCCGCCGTAGGGAATGCTCCGCCCGACGCGCGATCGCCAGTCGCCAACCGACCAGGATGCCCATCGCCGCGCCGAGTGCCAGATACACGATCGCGCCGATCATCTCGCCCACCTCGAATCATCGGAGTCGCCGTCGCGTGCCGAGCGGCGTCCGCGGCTCAATGCGGGCACCAACGCGAGGAAGTACCGCCGCGCGGCGCAATCGCCCCCGCAGTCCCGGTGCCGCGCCAAAGCCCGTTGCGCCACCTCGAAATTCAGAATCGGATGATCCGGAACCCGGTGAAAGATCGGATTATCACCCATCGCTTCAACTCCCCACATGCGGGGCATCGGCGGGCACCAGCTTCCCCGCCTCGATCAGCACACGCTTCGCCTGCGCCTTCGCCGGACACACCGAAACCGGACATGCTCTGTGAGCCTGCATGATTCGATGCGCGCGCGACGGCGTGAGCGTGGAATCCGGCACCGCGCAGTGCGCCACCGGCGGAAGTTCGTGCATCGTCGGCCACCTCCTCGAACTCTCGAATGCGTTTGAGCTGTTGAGAATCCCCTGACCTCGGGGAATGCCGTCAGTACACTCCGAAGCACGGGAATTCGGCACCCCCTGACACGCGATTCGGCCGAGATAACGCGGCATTTCCACCCAGCACGTTTCCACGGCAGAGCTTTCCAGAATTGGGTTCATCCGATAGTGAGGCAAACGAGATGCTGACCGGATCCACACTCGCCCGCCGCGCGCTGGGGCGCGAACTCAGGCGGCTGCGCGAGGCCGCCGGAATGAATCAATCCGTCGCGGGGCGAGTCATCGGGGTATCGCCCCAGACCATAGGGCGTATGGAGGACGGGCTACCGACCAAGGTGTCGGACTTGTACATCAATGCGCTGTGCGACGCCTACGCGGCCGTAACAACGGAACGAACGATGCTACTGACGCTGGCATACGAGGTACGGGCGACCCGCAAAGCGGGTGGTGGCTGGTGGCGTGCCTACGCCGATGCGATGCAGGTTGGCTTCGACCACTACATGAGCCTCGAAGAATCTGCTCAGCGGCTGGGAATCTGGAAGACGGCGGTCATACCCGGCCTGCTCCAGACCGCCGAGTACCGCCGCTCGATCGAGTGGACCCAGCATCCCGAGATGCCTCCCGAGCAGGTCGAGAAGCGAATCGAGATAGCACTCCGGCGGCAGCAGCGGCTCGGGGAAGCCGACTTCACCATCGACGCGATTCTGTGGGAAGCCGTTCTCCGCGACCAGATCGGCGGCTCGCGGGTCATGGCCGACCAGATGCAGAGACTGCTGGAGGTGTCGCAGTCGCCGAACGTCTCCCTGCGCGTCGTGCCCTTCGACTGCCGAGGCCATCTCGGATCCTGTGTGGGATCCTTTGTGATACTGGAGTTCTCGAACCTCGCGGCGACCGGGTTGACCACGCCACCCGTGGTGTACGTGGAAGAATACGCGGGAGATCTGTACCTGGAACGTGAGTCCGAAGTGAGTCGCTACCGCAACGCGTTCACCGAGATCAGCCGAGCGGCACTGGACGAGGACACCTCCAGACAGCTCATCCTGTCGATAGCGAAGGAGCACTCGCAGTGAAGATCGACCTAGCCCAGGCCGAATGGTTCAAGTCCAGTTACAGCACGTCCGGCAAAGAGTGCGTCGAGACCGCGCACCTGCCGCGCGGCATGGTCGGCGTGCGAGATTCCACCTTGGGCACCGAGAGTCCCGTCCTGCTGTTCGACGGACCGGCTTGGGACGCGTTCACCGATTCCGTCCGAGCCGGGGACTTCGACCGCGCCTGATAGCGGATCAATGCCGGTACCGGGACCATCCGGGGTAGGCGGGCAACGTTTCCGGGGGCTCATCGGACCGAACCGGGGTACGTTCGGCGGGCGCGTCGGGATCAATGATCGCCATCCAGGGAGCACACCGTTCATTGGGGGAATCACCCGGAGGATTCAGATCGACCGTCCACCCACGAAACAGGTTCTCCTCCGGAGCCTGCCACACCGGAGGACCTGGCGGGCTCGGCGGAGGGGCTACAGCTGTCGTCGTGGCAGGCTTCGACAGGTCCGGAGTCGGCGGACGATCCAGAGCTTCCATAGCGGCGCGGGTGAGGGTGGGGAATGAGTCGAACAGGTCGATGCCGGGTTCGGCGGACCAGATCACTGTGGAGTTCAGTACCTCCTCGGGCGGCGTATACACCGACGTGCCGGGTTCTGTGGGTGCGTCCGGTTCGCTCCCGGTGCAAGCGGCTGCCAGCACGCCGCTCAGCAACACTGATACGACGCGAGGATACCTACCGCTCATCATTTCCGATGCCTCCATTGATTGTAGTCAGCGGAATTTGCACTGTCGTTCTTCAGCACATTCTCGAGGGCCACCGTGTTGTTGCTATTGCCTCTGTAGAGCACGTCACGATTGTTGATCACCGCAGCCTCGGTGACCGCATTGTCATAGTCAGTCTTATCCGCCAGCCCGCCACTGTTCAATATGGACGACAAGGCGTGTATCCCGCATAAATCGCGCGTGCGTTATCGTCTTCGTTTTCAGCTTCCGCGTTTAGCTGCACGTAGGATTTCAGCGTGCCGTCGGCATTGCGGAATACCTCTGGCACGGTCGCGGGGTCGATATGCACCATTGACGAGCCCCTGCATCATGGCGTACATGCGGTTTGTCGAGTCACCGACTTCGGCGGGATTGTAGCCCTTGAATTCCGCACCATCCGCACTCTGAATCTCAAGCTCCGGGAACGGGTTCACGAAGGTCTCGTCCACCGAGATGATGTCGTTCTTGAAGAACTCTGTCACCGCCGCCGCCCCCGCGTATCCGGGGCCGAATCCGCCGAGCGCGATCTGTGCGGCGGTGTAGGCGGCGGCATACTTCTGCTGTTTGGCGGTGTCGGCGTCTGGGCATTGAGTTGCCGGTCGGCGATCTCGGCGTCGATACCGGCGTGCACCGCCCAGCGCAGATCACCGGATTGGGTGCCGAGCAGGTGTTCTTCCTCGCCATTGGCGTAGCGGTCGGCGTAAATACCACGGATCGGTCGCCATACCATCTCCTCCCCGCCCGCTCCATGCCATGTAGTCAACCATGACGGCGTCGGATTCCCATCGGTTCGGCGAGCGGAGAAATCAACGGCGCATCGCCCGCTGTTTGTCGTCCGCGCCGCAGGGTAAGTCGGCGACAGGCCCGGCATTTCGGGCAGCGCGATCCGCGGTGTCTCCGGGTGCCGGATCGTAGAAAGGTGATGAGGATATGGCGACCTACAGCACCAACATGAGACGTTGGACCCCGGTACAGCTCGCCTCCGCCGCCGTCGGCGCGGTATTCCTGCTGGTAGGCGTGCTCGGGTTCATTCCGGGCGTCACGAGCGACTTCGACACCATGAAGTTCGCGGGCCACGAGTCCGAGGCCGAACTGCTCGGTATCTTCCAGGTGTCGATCCTGCACAATATCGTCCACCTGCTCTTCGGCGTCGTGGGCCTGCTGGCGGCGCGCACCATATCGATCTCACGCGGCTTCCTGATCGGCGGCGGCGCGATCTACCTGGCCCTGTGGATCTACGGCCTGGTCATCGACAAGTCCTCCGACGCCAACTTCGTCCCGCTCAACACCGCCGACGACTGGCTGCACTTCGCCCTCGGCGTCGGCATGGTCCTGCTGGGCCTGCTGCTCCCCCGCCTGGCCAACCAGACGGTGGCACGGACCTAGCGCCAACTCGGCAGCCACAACTGCCGCTGCCACACGGCAGGCGTGATCGGCATGGCCGTGAGGATCGGATAGAGCCACACGAAGTTCGTCACGGCCATGCCGAGGTACAGACACACGATTAGCAGACCGAGGAGGCCCAGCAACATGATCAGGACCGGGGCCACGGTGGCAAACCACGGCAGCCAGGCCGCCCCACCGCAGGCCCGAACCCCCTGCACCCCAAGCCAATTCAGTGGCCCCGAGGTAGCACCCACCGGTAGCGGCAGCGCCGCTACCGCGCACCCCTTTGATACACCGACGACCCCCGCGGCATGGCCGCCGGGGGTCGTCGAGTATCGCGCTATTCCGCGTCGAGCTGCGCCAGCACCTCGTCCGAGACGTCGATATTGGTGTAGACGTTCTGCACGTCGTCGCAGTCCTCGAGGGCGTCGACGAGCTTGAACACCTTCTTGGCCAGTTCGGCGTCGGCGGGGACCGACACCGAGGGCTGGAAGCCGGACTCGGCCGAGTTGTAGTCGATGCCCGCACCCTGCAGGGCGCTGCGGACCGCGACCAGGTCACCGGGTTCGGAGATGATCTCGAACTCGTCGCCCAGGTCGTTGACCTCTTCGGCGCCGGCGTCGAGCACGGCCATCAGGATGTCGTCCTCGGAGAGGCCGTTCTTCTCCAGCGTCACGACGCCCTTGCGGGAGAACAGGTACGCCACCGAGCCGGGATCGGCCATATTGCCGCCGTTGCGGGTCACCGCCACGCGGACCTCGCCCGCGGCGCGGTTGCGGTTGTCGGTGAGGCATTCCACCAGCACCGCGACACCGCTGGGGCCGTAGCCCTCGTACATGATGGTCTGCCAGTCGGCACCGCCGGCCTCTTCGCCGCCGCCGCGCTTGCGGGCGCGCTCGATATTGTCCAGCGGCACCGAGTTCTTGCGGGCCTTCTGGATGGCGTCGTAGAGCGTCGGGTTGCCATCCGGGTCACCACCACCGGTCCGCGCCGCCACCTCGATGTTCTTGATCAGCTTCGCGAAGAGCTTGCCCCGTTTGGCATCGAGGGCAGCCTTCTTGTGCTTGGTGGTGGCCCATTTGGAGTGGCCGCTCATTCCCTACTTCCTCTTTTCAGGGGACGTGATTTCCCGATAGAGACTATCGCGCGTTCACACACCGGCGCGTGGGCGCACCATGGTGTCGACGAACAGACGGTGAACGCGCAGATCTCCGGTGACCTCCGGGTGGAACGAGGTCGCCATGACATTGCCCTGCCGAACGGCCACCATCCGGCCCGCCGCGGGCCCGGACGGCACGGTCGCCAGCACCTCCACCCCGTCGCCGATCTTCTCCACCCACGGGGCGCGGATGAACACCGCGCGCACCTGGCCGTCGTCGAGCCCGGCGTAGTCGAGATCGGTTTCGAAGGAGTCCACCTGACGGCCGAAGGCGTTGCGCCGCACCGTCATATCGATGCCGTACAGCGGCTGCATATCCGGCCGGGTGTCGAGCACCTCCGAGGCCAGCAGGATCATGCCCGCACAGGAACCGTACGCGGGCATGCCGTCGCGCAGCCGCTGCCGCAGCGGCTCCAGCAGCTCGAAGACCTCCAGCAGCTTGCTGATGGCGGTCGATTCACCGCCGGGCAGCACCAGAGCGTCCACCGCGGCGAGTTCGGCGGCCCGCCGCACGGGTACCGGATCGGCCCCGCATTCGACGAGTGCACGCATATGCTCGCGGACGTCGCCCTGTAGCGCCAGCACACCAATGGTCGGATTCACGGCTTCGAGCATACGGACCGCGGTCCTTGTGGCCCGGCACACCCGGGGTGGCTCAGGCTGCGCGGCAGGTCAGTTGGTGCCGGGCGGGAACGACGCACCCGGCTCGCGCAGCGTGCGGATGAGCCCCTCCTGCACCACGACCGCCACCATCTCACCGCGCTGATTCCAGATGCGACCGGCGGTCAGCGCCCGGCCCAGCCCGGCGGACGGCGACTGCTGGTCGTAGAGCAGCCAGTCGTCGGCGCGGAACGGGCGCAGGAACCACATGGCGTGGTCCAGCGAGGCGTTCTGGGTGGGCTCGTCGGGGTGGATGACCTTCGAGGACCCGAGCAGCGTCATATCGCTCATGTAGGCCAGCGTGCAGACGTGGAACAGCGGATCGTCGGGCAGCGGATGCCGGTAGCGGAACCACACCTGCTGCTGGGCGGCCAGGCCGTCGCGGCGCGACACCTGCTCCTGCGGAATGGTGCGGATATCCCAGTGCTCCCATTCGCGCATGGCCCACAGCCGTTCCGGGCTCATGGTGGTCTTGGCGTCGGGCAGTTCGTGCGGCGGCGGCACGGCGGGCATGGTGTCCTGATGCTGCGGGCCCTCGTCGCCGATGTGGAACGACGCCGACATGGTGAAGATAGCCTCACCGTTCTGCACGCCGGTCACCCGGCGGGTGCAGAAGGAACGCCCGTCGCGAATCCGGTCGACCAGGTACACGGTCGGCTCCACCGGATTGCCGGGCCGCAGGAAGTAGCCGTGCAGCGAGTGCACCTGGAAGCGCGGTTCCACGGTGCGCACCGCCGCGACCAGCGCCTGCCCGGCGACCTGTCCACCGAATGTGCGCGGCAGCTGCGTCTTGGTGGACGCGCCGCGGAAGATGTCGCGCTCGATGTGCTCTATCTCGAGGGCCTCTTCGATCGTCGCCATGCACCGTCCCTTTCCGGATTGTCCGGCTCAGGCTAACAACCTGGTGGCGACGTTCGGGCGAACGGTGCCGGGTATAGATGATGGGGTGCCCGAGTTCGCCGCCCTCACCCCGGAGGCTCTCGCCGACCGCATCGCCGACCGCGCCTTCGCCCTGCCCGCACCCGCCGTGGTGGCGGTGGACGGCGCGGACGCCGCCGACCCGGTGCGTTTCGCCCGCACCGTCGCCGACCGGGCCGTCGGCCACGGCCGCGCCGCCGCTGTGATCGCGCTGCACGACTTCGTCCGCCCCGCCTCCCTGCGCTACGAATTCGGCCGCACCGACGAGTTGTCCTACCGCACCGCCTGGTTCGACTACGCCGCCCTGAACCGCGAAGTGCTGCAACCACTCCGCGACCACCACCGCTACCTCCCCGCCCTCTGGAACGAGCGCACCGACCGCGCCGCCCGCGCCGCCACCCGCGCGACCCCGCCGAATACCGTCCTGTTCGTCGCGGGCCCGATGCTGCTCGGCCGCGACCTGCCCTTCGATCTCACGGTATCGCTGCGCATGTCCGACGCCGCCCTGCGCCGCACCACCCCCGAAGCGGACCACTTCACGATCGCGGCGCTGCGCGCACACGAACGCGAGCACCCCGACGAACCCGACATCACCGTCGCCTGGGACCACCCCGGTCGCCCCGCCCTCCGCCTGCGGTAGCCCGGTGCGGCGGTGCCAGCGAGCTCGCGGCGCGTTCGCGGCCCTCACCAAGCCGAACTCGAGGTACAACGGCATCATGACCGAGCACACCGCCGAGCCGTCGTTTCACGCCGATCGAGTCGGGGACGAGGAGCAGCAGGAGTTTCTCGTCGAGGTGCTCGATGCGCAGGCCGCGTTGCCGGGGGTGCGGCGGCTGCGGGAGTGGACGCGGGCGGCGTTGGAGATCGCGGCCGGGGATCGGGTGCTGGATATCGGGTCGGGTACCGGGTCGGAGGTGCTGGCCATGGCCCGGCTGGCGGGGGCCGGGGGCGCGGCGGTCGGGGTGGATCCGAATCCGGGCATGTTGACGGAGGCGCGGGCGCGGGCCGCGGCGGCGGGGATCGCGGCGGAGTTCGTCGAGGGCAGCGTGTACGGACTGCCCTTCCCCGACGACAGTTTCGACGCCGTGCGCTGCGAGCGCGTCTACCAGCATCTCGACCATCCCGGGCGGGCCACCGCGGAGATCGCCCGGGTGCTGCGGCCCGGTGGGCGGGCGGCGCTGATCGACAGCGACTGGTCGACCGCCATCATTCATCCGGGCGATCCGGATGTCGTTGCGGCACTGTTGGAGTCGTGGCTGGCCCAGACCGCAAACCGCCATTCCGGCCGCCGCCTGCCCGGCCTGCTCGCCGCGGCGGGGCTGACGGTCGACGAGATCGGCGCCGATGCCGTGGTGTGGGACCGGACCTTCATCGACACCATGCTGGCGACGGGTCTGGAGCAGGCCGTCTCCGCCGGCGCCGTCACCCCCGACCAGCGCGAGCGGTTCCTGTCCGAACTCGCCCGCGGCGCCGAGGCGGGCGACTACCACTGCT
This sequence comes from Nocardia sp. CC227C, assembly GCF_030767025.1. Lineage (GTDB taxonomy): Bacteria > Actinomycetota > Actinomycetes > Mycobacteriales > Mycobacteriaceae > Nocardia. The sequence goes on from NZ_JASITE010000012.1 coordinate 76,924, forward strand.
CGGTGACCATGTTCGCGGTGGTCGCCCATCTGCCCTGACGCCCGCGGTCGCCGCCTCCTGCATGACGGCCGCGAGTTCGGCACGGCCGCGGATGTATTCGCCGATCACGGAGATGAACACGGCATTGCCGGTGCGGGTCGCCGCGGCGGCGCTGTGCGCACTCGCCGAGCCGCCGGTCGAAGCAGACCGGCATCGCTGACTTCGGGTGCCAACCTCACCGGACCCGACGGTTCGCACGGTGGTTTCGGCGCACACTGGACAGCACCGGTGGGCGCTCGGCATGCGCACGACTCATGAAGGACGGTGAGTGGCATGACCTCCGCCGAAGACCACCTCGCCACGGATCGTCGCGAGGTGCCGGAGTTGGAGGTGCCGGAGTTCGGGGTGCCGGAGCCACCGCCGCTCGGTGCGGACGACGCGGTATCCGCCTTCGCCGCGACCGCGACGACGAACTGGAAATCCTGGGCGGCGGCCTACGCGGAGTGCCGGACGGTGGGGATGCGGCGGGAGCAGCTGATGCGGGCCGCCGCGGCCGCGCTCTCGACTCCCGACACCACCCAGCGGGAGATGGCCAAGGATGACAAACTCGCCGTCTTCGATACCGCCTACCGCACCCAGCGGGTCGGCCACAGCGACACGCACACCAGGCTCGGCTGGGCATTGCGCACCACGTGGCGGTCTGCGACCGACAGCATGTCGTATTACGAGAACACGCCGCAGCCCAGCATGGGACGCATTCTGTCCTGGCAGAACCAGCGATGCTCGGCGCGGGAGCCGCTGCGAAACTCCGACATCTACTACTTCCAGTACTACCGTGCCTCCACCACCCATCCGCTGCCGCCGCTGCGCTACGTGCGCCGACAGCAGGCGTACGCGCGGATGACGCAGCCCGTCTACGACTACCTGCGCTACCTGCACGCCCCCGCCGGGGACGGGCGGCTGCCCGCGGCCGTCTACCGGGCCGGCACCGCGAGCTACTACGCCCTGCTCGGCACCATGAACGGCACGGCCCCCGCCTTTCTGGTCATCGACTGGGCGCGGGAGCTGGGCATCACGGGCATCTCCGCCATCGAACTCGACGATGCGCTGAACATGTATTTCCGCTTCTCCCCGAGTGATTCGGGGTCCTGGTCCACAACTCAATAGCGGCGGTGCCGTGACCGCAGCGACTGGGTGGGGAAGTCGTCGGCGGGATCGGCCACCGCACCGGCGCTGTCCCGGCTGGGCCAGAACCGACTCGCGCGCTGGCCTCGTATCCGGCTCAGGTCGGGCTCGTCGATCTCGGTGATGCCCACCTGGAGCAGCGTCAACATGGTCGCCATGCCGACGGCCACGATGAGCGGCGCCAGCAGTTGGCCCGCCTGCGCGCCCGACGGCGTGTGCACGTGCTCGGCGACATGCGCGCTCATGGAGAACATTCCGGTGTAGTGCATGCCGGATACCGCCACCCCCATGATGAGGGCCGCGCCGACTGTGGACCCGAAGCCGCGCACGTGCAGGGTGAACCACAGTGCGGCGGTGGCGGCGACAATGGCGATCACCAAGGACAGCAAGACGATCCAGGGGTCGTAGCGCACCATCGCGTCGGTCTTCATGGCGTACATGCCCGAGTAGTGCATGGCTCCCACGCCGAGCCCGGTGATCGCGCCGCCGGTGATGAGCGCGAACGCCTCGGCGTGCTGGTGCACCACGATGGACAGCCCGACCCACACCACCCCCATGGCGACGGCGGCGCTGAACAGCGTGACCGGCACGTCGTAGCGAATGGTGGTGTCCTGCACCGAGAAACCGAGCATGGCGATGAAATGCATGACCCAGATACCGGTGCCGCCGAGGGCGACGGCCCCGATGGCCACCCACCCGCCGTGCCCGCCGCGGGCGCGGGCACGCACCATGCAACGCAGCGCCAGCAATGAGCCGGTGACCGACATGGTGTAGGCGAGAACGGGTGTCAGCCAGCCATAGGTGAATTGATCGATTTCCAGCATGCGGACTCCTTGCCAGGATGCTTCACTTCGACAGTTCACCGGTGACCGACTCGAAGGCTAGCGAGGAATCAGCAGGTCGTAAATTTGCCGCAGTGCGATCCTGGAAATGTTGCCGCGTTTGCTGGAGGGTATGCGCGCAGGTAGCGGGCGCGCGGCCGGGTCGCGCCGGGACGACGGATTCCCGTCTCCCGGACTTGACGTCAGCGCACGGCCCGCTACCGCCGGTGGCCTACCAGCCGCGCTCGGCGAGCCGGTGCGGCTGCGGGATCTCCTCGACATTGATGCCGACCATGGCCTCACCCAGGCCGCGCGAGACCTTGGCGAGCACGTCCGGATCGTCGTAGAACGTGGTGGCCTTGACGATGGCGGCGGCACGCTGCTCCGGATTGCCGGACTTGAAGATGCCGGAGCCGACGAATACGCCCTCGGCGCCGAGCTGCATCATCATGGCGGCGTCGGCCGGGGTGGCGATACCACCGGCGGTGAACAGCACCACCGGCAGCTTGCCGGTCTGGGCCACCTCGCGCACCAGCTCGTACGGGGCCTGGAGTTCCTTGGCCGCGACGTACAGCTCGTCCTCGGGCAGCGAGGTCAGGCGGCGGATCTCGTCGCGGATCTTGCGCATGTGGGTGGTGGCGTTGGAGACGTCGCCGGTGCCCGCCTCGCCCTTGGAGCGAATCATGGCCGCACCCTCGGTGATCCGGCGCAGCGCCTCGCCCAGGTTGGTCGCGCCGCAGACGAACGGCACGGTGAAGGCGAACTTGTCGATGTGGTTGGAGTAGTCCGCCGGGGTCAGCACCTCGGACTCGTCGATGTAGTCGACGCCGAGGGACTGCAGGATCTGGGCCTCCACGAAGTGGCCGATCCGGGCCTTGGCCATGACCGGGATGGAGACGGCGGCGATGATGCCGTCGATCATGTCCGGATCGCTCATGCGGGAGACCCCGCCCTGGGCGCGGATATCGGCGGGCACGCGCTCCAGCGCCATGACGGCGACGGCGCCCGCGTCCTCGGCGATCTTGGCCTGCTCCGGCGTGACGACATCCATGATCACACCGCCCTTCAGCATCTCGGCCATGCCGCGCTTCACGCGGGCGGTGCCGATGGTGGTGGTGTCGGACGTGGTCACGGCAAACTCCTGTGTCATCTGGGCCTATCGGATCTCGCTCGGAATCGAACACCCCGATTCTAGGCCCCTCCCCCGGGCCGCTAGATATCCAGTCGAGTACGACTGGACTGCCCGCCTGCCAGCCAGTAGCGCAGATCACGTTTACCGGCTATTCCACCGCTACGGCGGCGGTGGGGTCGATCGCAGCACCGACGCCATCCGGCGGGTGCGCATGGTGGGTCCGGTGAACTCCAGGCGACCCGTGCGAATGGCCCCGAAGACCTGACGCTTGTCCGGGAACGACGAGGTGTCCAGCACACCTGCCCTCCGCCGTCTCCGCGAAGGTGGCGGCCGGGGCGGTCCGCGGACCACCGGGACAACCGGACGACAGGTAGCCGATGACCGCGGGAGACTCGTTCCGGCGCGGTCAGTACCAGCCGTTGGCCTGCCAGAACGCCCAGGCGGCAGTGGGACTGCCGTAGCGCTCGTTCATATAGTCGTAGGCCCAACGGATCTGGGTGACGGGGTTGAACATCCAGTCCGGGCCGTGGCTGGCCATCTTGTGCGCCGGAAGTGCCTGCGGCAGACCGTAGGCGCCGCTGGTCGGATTGAGGGCGAAGATATCCCAGCCGCTTTCGCGCGTGATGATGTTGTCGAAAGCCGGGAACTCGTGCGCCGGAACGATGATCAGGGCGATGGCCTTGGGCGTGAGCCCGTACAGCGCCGTGCCCACGCTCAGGCCCATGCCCAGCAGATTCGGCACCAGGCCGCCGGCCACGGGCGCGGCGTCTTCCGCGCAGCGCGCGGAGCACTCCGCGTTCGCGGCCGCTGCGCTGCCGATCGTCATCGCGCCTGCCGCCAACGCGGCCACGACGAATTTCGCGACATATCGCATTCCGGAGAGCAAACCACCAGTTATCCGGAATGTCGGTGTTCGCTATCGGCGTGTCCGCGCGGAAATTCGCCCGGGATCTGCGGCGTTACCCTGCGCGGTTATCCCGCGATGGGTCCGATGACGAAGATCGTCGCCCAGTATTCGGCCGCCGACGGGCCCATATAGGGCAACAGGAAGTCGTAGAGCAGATAAGACACGAAACCATTCACCTCCAACGAGCGCACCGCATCCGTCACGACGCGCCGCGTCCGACCCTAGTGGAGATCACCACCCGGCACAGCCGCTCCCGGTACCGGGCCGAGCGCGTACACGTAGCGGCTGGTGGGCACGACATCCAGGTCCAGATGCGCCCCGAAGGCGACCACGCTCTCCATCATGCGGGTGATGCGGCGCTGGAGTTCGGCCTCGTCGCCACCGGTGCCGTAGAAGGCGTGCGGGCTGGTCATGGCCGCCATCGGGAACAGTTCCTCGACGAGCGCGTCGACCCGCTTGCCGTCGGTGACCGGCGCATTCACGGTGTTCTGGACGTAGCCGAAGGTGGCCTGCGTCTCGATGGCGACGGTGGTGTGCGAACCGTGCCAGCGGTGCAGCCACTCCTCCCGGGTGAGGTCGGCGGGAATGCGCAGCAGGGCGACATTGGCCAGGGCATCGGCCCGCACCCCGTCCCCGGTCTCCGGCGCGGCGATGGGCACCCGTTCGTCCACGATCCACCCGTTCACCTCATCGGCAACGGAACGCAGTGCGGCGGTGACGGATTCGTGCTCGCCCGCGGTGCGCACGCCGACGATCGCGGCGATCGGCTCCGGGTAGGTGCTGTGCCGCACCTGCGCCGCCGCCACCTCCGCGTCCCGCACGTTCACCTGCAACTCGGTGGCCCCGCACTCGGCCAGCCGCCGCCGCAGGCCCACCTCGTGCAGCCGCTCGTCCAACCCCGCACCCCACAGCGCGTACATCAGCTTCATATCGATCCTCACAGCCGCTCGACAGTCACGGGCCACGGTAAGCGAGCGGCCCCCGCCCCGGTCCCGCAATCGCGAACCGGTCCTACCCACCGGACATGCCCGCCACCATGCTCGCGGGCTCGCGGCGGTACCTGCGACGTGCGCGCCGCCATGCTCACCTGTTCGCGACGCGTCCGTCGCACGGCAGCGCCCGTTCCTCGCCGGGAGGAATCCGCGCAGGCGGGGCGTGGACGGCACCCGCAGGTCCCGATGCTGCACCCGCGCGCAGGCCGATTCGGGGCGAACGAATATCCGATTGCCCCGGATTCGGCTGTCGCAGAAGATTGTCGACGATGACTGATGTACTCGAATCGGCTCGCGGCCTGCTGGCCGCGGGCGATGTGCCCGGGGCCGTCCGCGCGCTGCGCCCGGCGGCCGAAACCGCACCCCTGCCCGAACTCGCCGAGGTGGTCGCGCACGCCGCGGCCGCCATCGGCTTCGACGATCTCGCCGAGGCGGCTCGCGCGGCGGCCGGAGCACCCGGCGATCCGGTAGCCCTGTTCCACTTCGGCGTCGGCTGCGCCGAACGCGGCATCGCCTTCCTCGCGGTTCCGGCGCTGCGGGCCGCACTGCGCCTGGCTCCCGGCCAGCCCGCCATCCTGGGCAGCCTGTCCGATGCCCTGGAGCGCGAACACCGCCACGGTGCGGCGGCCGAGCTGCTCGCCGAGCACGATGCGGTGTTGGACGCGTGGCCGCACCGCTACCTGCTGGTGTTCAATGCCGTCCTGGCCGACAATCTGCCGCTGGCTCGCGAGCATGCTGCGCGGCTGCCCGCACCGGAGGACCCGGACTGGCGGCCCGCCTACGACCGGCTGCGGAATATGCTGCGGCGGGCCGAGTTCGCGGCGGACGCCGGGCCGCTGGACCACCAGGACCTGCGCGGCTGGCATTTCACCATCACCGGCGGCTACCTGGCGACGCTGTCGCCGTTCGGTTTCAACGCCGGGATGACCGGCCGGTGGGCGTATACGCAGGACAGCCACGACCAGTGTCGGCAGACCCTCGATCGGCTGGCGCTGGTGCTCGCGGCGGCCGAGCGCCGCCCGCGCACCGTCTCCCTGCTCCCCGGCCGCGGCGACCGCATTCTGGGCCTGGCGGCGGCCGAACTGCTCGGCCTTCCGGCGCTGCCCTACACCCCGGACGCCACCGACACCCTGGTCGTCGCCTACGACCTGCGGGAACTGGACGATGACCTGGAGCCGACGCTGCGGGACCGCACCGACGGCCGCATCCTGTTCGAGCACGCCTCCTGCTGGACCTCCCCGCCCGCGCTCAGCGCGGATGTCACCGGCCTGCTGGGCCAGCACGTGGTGCCGCCGTGGGAGTCGCGCCTGCGGGTGACCCCCGACGGCGTCCGCGACGACCTGCCCGCCGACAGCCGCCCGGAATCGGAGATCGCCGCCGACATCGTCGCCGCCGATGGCACCCCGGACCCCGGCGACGGCGACACCCCCGCCGACCCCGACACCGCCTTCACCGCCTTCGTCACGGCCACCCGCCCCGCCTGGCTCACCGGCCCCCGCTTCAGCATCGACTCCCCCGGCCCCGTCCGCAGCTCCTCCTTCGGCTGAGGTCGCGAGGGGGAATCGGTGGCGGCATCGCCCGAGTGGCCCCCGCCACCGATTCCCCCTCGCCGATCAGCGAATGGAGCGGACCTCGGGGTCGGTGTCGGCGGCCACGGCCGCGAGGGCTTCGGGGAGAAGTTGGTCCAAGTGGTAGGGGTAGACGGTTTCGCCCATGCGGTCCAGGTCGACGATGTCGGCGGGGGTGCACCATTTGCTGCCGGAAATGCAGCGGCGCTCGACGAAGGTCAGGTTCGCCGGTTCGGGGGTGAAGGTGCGCACGCGCAGGGCGAAGAACAGTTCCTCGGAGCGGATGAGTTCACCGTTGAACGGGAACACCGCCACCCGTCGCCAGAGCGGACCGCGCAGCTGGGAGGAATCGGCGGTGTAGCCGGTTTCCTCGTAGAGTTCCCGCACCGCGGCCGCGCGCAGGGACTCCCCGGGGTCGACTCCCCCGCCGATGGTGAACCAGAAGGGGATGTCGGGGGCCTTGGGGTCGTTGCCGCGCAGCAGCAGCACCCGGTCCTGCTCGTCGAGCAGCACCACGCGGGCGGAGGTGCGGACCGTGTCGACGTCCAGCCCCGTGGAGGCGGCGGGGGTCACCCGCTCGGCGATCTCGAAGTAGGTGGGCAGCGGCGCGGTGCCGCCGAGGTGCAGCAGCCGGACCAGACGGCGGGTGCGCAGCGCCAGGGCGTCGCGAACGGCGTCGTTGTGGAAGCGGCGCGCGATGAGAACGCGGGCCTCGGCGTCGGCGAGTTCGGCCACCAGCTGCGGCGGCAGCCGCGTGATGTCGACGGCGGAAAGCGCTGCCGCCAACTGATTTTCGACGGTTTCGCGGTCGCGCCAGTTGGCGCGTTCGGCGCGGTCGGCCAGCACGGTGAGACGGCGCGCCCGGTCGACCACCTCCGCATCGGCCTCCGGGCTGCCGATGGTGGTGGCCACCGACCGCGCCACCACGGCGCGCCGCGCCAGGGCCGCATCGAGGGCGTGCCGGGCCTGGTCGCCGCGCACGTGCAGCCGGTCGAGCCGGTTGGCGGTGGTGTAGGCCCAGACGCCGACGGTCAGGATCAGCGCCGTCACCAGCGCGAGAACCAGGATGGTGGTCGCGGAGAAGGTGATCATCCGGCGGTCCGCACCCGAGTGTCGCCGACGGTGACGGTCTCGTAGACGCGCAGGATCTGTTCGGCCACCACCGGCCAGTCGTATTCGCCGACAACCTGATTGGCGGTGCGGATGTACTCCTCGCGCCGCCGGGTGTCGGTGAGCATGGTGTCCAGGGCGGTGGCGAGGCGGCCCGAATCGCCCACGGGCACCAGCATTCCCGCGGTGCCGTCGCGCAGCACCCGGCGGAAGGCGTCCAGTTCGCTGGCAACCACGGCGGTGCCGGCGGCCATGGCCTCCACCAGCACGATGCCGAAGCTCTCGCCGCCGATGTTCGGCGCGCAGTACACGTCGGCGCTGCGCATGGCCGACGCCTTCTCCGCGTCGCTGACCTGGCCGAGGAAACGCAGATGACCGGCGTTGCGCCCCGCTTCGCGGCGCAGCCGCTCCTCGTCACCGCGCCCGACGATCAGCACCTGGAGGTCGGGGTGGCGGCGCACCAGCGCGGGCAGCGCGCCCAACAGCACGTCCATGCCCTTGCGCGGCTCGTCGTAGCGGCCCAGGAACAGCACGGTGCCGCCCGGTCTCGGATAGCCGTCCAGCAGCGGCGCGTGCGCGAAGGCGGGCACATCGACGCCGTTGGGGATCTCCACCGCGTCGCCGCCGAGGGCCTCCACCTGCCAGCGCCGCGCCAGCTCGCTCACCGCGATGCGGCCGCTGATCTTCTCGTGGTACGGCCGGAGCACGCCCTGAAAAGTGCTGAGCACCAACGATTTCGTGGTCGAGGTGTGGAAGGTGGCGACGATCGGCCCCTCGGCGATCTTGAGTGCCAGCATGGACAGGCTCGGCGCGTTGGGCTCGTGGATGTGCAGCACGTCGAAGTCGTTCTCGGCGATCCAGCGCCGGATACGGGTGTAGGCGGTGGGCCCGAAGGACAGCCGCGCCACCGACCCATTGTACGGGATGGCGACCGCGCGGCCCGCCGGCACCACGAAATCGGGCAGCGGGGTGTCGTCGGCGGCGGGCGCGAGCACGCTCACCTTGTGCCCGCGCTCGATGAGCACCTGCGCCAGCTCCACGACATGCGCCTGCACTCCGCCGGGAACGTCGAACGAGTACGGGCAGACCATGCCGATTCTCATAGCGCTCCTTCCCCCTTGCGCCTTGTGCCGTCGACCGTGCCGTCCGCATCCGGAGCGGCCGCCGCGCCATTGTCGGCCGCCGCGATGTCGGAGACCGCCGCGGCATCCGCGGGGTCGGCACCTGCCGCACCGACATCGGATGCGCCGGTGCCCGCGGCGTCGATACCGCTCGCGTCGACACCGGCTACGCCGACACCTCGCGCGTCGACATCCGCTGCCGTCTGTGCACTCGTCATCCGCCCGTCGCCCCGGGTGTAGCCGAGTTCGCGCTGCGCCGCCACGATACGGTCGAGCCGGGCCTCCGACAGGTCACGCTCCCACAGCGGTTGCAGCATGTGCCAATCGGCGGGGTGGGTGGCGATATTGGCCGCGAAGCGGTCCGCCAATGCCTGGGTTGCCGCCGCTACGCCACCCGAAACGTCGAGGGCCGGTTCGGTCTTGAACCCCCATGACTCGTTGCCCGCGGCATCCTCGGTGAACCAGCAGTGCACCGGGATCAGCGCCGCCCCGGTCTCGACCGCCAGCTTGGCCGCGCCCGCGGGCATCCAGGTGCGCTCACCGAAGAAGGTGACCGGCACCCCCTTGCCGGTGAGGTCGCGTTCCCCCATCAGACAGACGATGCCGCCCGCGTGCAGCCGCTCCGCCAACTGCGGGAAGGGCGGCTGTTCACCGCCGGTGAGCGGGAAGACCTCGAAGCCGAGGCTCTCGCGGTAGGCGACGAACCGCTCGAACAGCGATTCCGGCCGCAACCGTTCGGCGACGGTGCAGAATCGGCCGTGGTTCTGCACCAGCCACACCCCCGCCATATCCCAGTTCCCGGAATGCGGCAGTACCAGGACCACGCCCTTGCCCCGGGCGAGCGCGGCCTCCAGGTTCTCGACCTGGTGTACCCGCAGGCGCCCCCCGAGCGCCGCGTGATCCATGGACGGCAGCCGGAACGCCTCGCGCCAGTAGCGGGCGTAGGAGCGCATGCTCTTGTGGATCAGCTGATCCGGAACCTGCTCCGGCGGCACTCCCAACACGCGGGCGAGGTTGCGGCGCAACTGATTCGGCTGCCCGGCGCGCGCGGCCCGGTTGGCCCGCCGCGCCGCGGCGTCGGCTCCCGCGTCGAAGGCGCGGCGCACCGCGCGCTCGGGCAGGGCGCGCACCAGCCGCCACCCCGCCGCGTACGCCTTGTCGCTGAGCGCGGAGGTGAAATCGGAGGTCGTCACCGCTGCGGTTCCTCCGGGGACTTGGCGGCGAGCGCGATGACGTCGCGCGCACCGGGTGAATTGCGCACCGCCAGCACGCGCTGGAAGACGGTGATGATGCTCAGCACCGCCAGCGCGTACATGGCCGCGTACACCGCGTAACTCAGCCATTCGATGCCGTAATGCCCGCCGATACCGGTGAGCCCGGCGCCGACCAGCACGATGACGAGACGGTCCGGCCGCTCGATGAGGCCACCGTCGGCGGACAGCCCGCTGGCCTCCGCACGCGCCTTGGCGTACGAGATGACCTGCGAGGTCACCAGCACCACCAGGGTCGCCGCGAACAGGTGCTTGCTGTCCTCATGGTAGACCGCCCACCAGGCCAGGCCGCCGAAGATGGCCCCGTCCGCCACCCGGTCACAGGTGGCGTCCAGCACCGCACCGTATTTCGTGCCGCCGCCGCGGGCGCGCGCCATCGCGCCGTCGAGCATGTCGAACATGACGAACAGCCAGATCACCATGGTTCCCCAGAACAGATGTCCGGTGGGGAACAAGGTGACCGCGGCCGCGATCGACGCGGTGGTGCCGATGAGCGTCATCGCGTCCGGCGTGAGTCCGGTGTTCACCAGCGCCTTGCCCAGCGGGGCGGTCGCCTTGGCGAACGTGTCGCGACCGAAGAAGCTCAGCACGCTAGTCGGTGTCCTTCCCTTTTATGCGGGACACCCGCACCCGAAACGTCGTGCGGTACACCCGCGGCCGGGGTGTGCCGCGGGACCCGTGCACCCGGGCAGGGCCGCGGAGCCGGGCTACGCGAGTGTGGCTCATCTACGCCGCCTTCCATGCCTCCGCCAGCAGTGCGCGGGTTTCCCGCAGCAGCTGCGGCATGACCTTCACCCCGCCGACGACGGTGATGAAGTTCGCGTCGCCGCTCCAGCGCGGCACGATGTGCTGATGCAGGTGGTCGGCGAGCGAACCGCCCGCCACGCCACCGAGATTCAGGCCCACGTTGAAGCCCTCCGGCCGGGACACCTTCTTCATGGTGCGAATCGCCTGCTGGGTGAACGACATCAGCTCGAGGCTCTCCTCGGGCGTCAGATCCTCCAGGTTGGCCACCCGGCGGTACGGCACCACCATCAGGTGGCCGGGGTTGTACGGGTAGAGGTTCAGCACCGCGTACACCCACTGGCCGCGGGCGATGACCAGGCCGTCCTCGTCCGACATCTCGGGGATATCGGTGAAGGGATGCCCGGACTTCTTGGGCTCGGCGGCTTCCCGCTCCGTGCGTTCGGCGGCCGCACCGGTGATGTAGGACATCCGGTACGGGGTCCACAACCGCTGCAAGCGGTCCGGATCGCCCGCGCCGGTATCCACGATCATCTCGCGCGGTGCCGAATCCTCCTGCCCGGTGGCCTCATTCGTGAGACCGTCGGGCACCGTACGCTCGCTCATGCTCTGCCCTCTCGGCATGGACGGGGGGCCTCCGTGCTCACGCGCGCCCCCGGGCCCCTGTCGCTCACGCCTGCCCCTTCCGGATCTCGAACCCCTCCGCGGTCGGAGAGGTGTTCTCGCGGCGCTGGATCCAGTCCACGACGGTGGCGATCGCGTCGGCCACCGGCACGCCGTTCACCTGGGTGCCGTCGCGGAAGCGGAAGCTCACCGCGCCCGCCTCCACATCCCGCGCACCCGCGAGCAGCATGAACGGCACCTTCTGCGCGGTGTGGTTGAAGATCTTCTTCTGCATGCGGTCGTCGCCGCGGTCGACCTCGGCGCGGATGCCCTGCGCCGCCAGCTCCTCGACCACCGCGTCGAGGTGTTCGGCGAAGTTCTCCGCCACCGGGATGCCCACCACCTGCACCGGCGCCAGCCAGGCCGGGAACGCGCCCGCGTAGTGCTCGGTGAGCACGCCGAAGAAGCGCTCGATGGAGCCGAACAGCGCGCGGTGGATCATGACCGGGCGGTGCTTGGCCCCGTCACTGCCGGTGTACTCCAGTTCGAACCGCTCGGGCAGGTTGAAGTCCAGCTGGATGGTGGACATCTGCCAGGTGCGCCCGAGCGCGTCCTTGGCCTGCACGGAGATCTTGGGGCCGTAGAACGCCGCGCCGCCCGGATCCGGCACCAGTTCCAGGCCGGAGTCGGTGGCCACCTTGCGCAGGGTTTCGGTGGCCTCCTCCCACAGCTCGTCGGAGCCGACGAACTTCTTGGGATCCTTGGTGGACAGCTCCAGGTAGAAGTCGTCGAGGCCGTAGTCGCGCAGCAGCGACAGCACGAACTGGAGCGTGCTGGTCAGCTCCGCGTGCATCTGCTCCTTGGTGCAGTAGATGTGCGCGTCGTCCTGGGTCATACCGCGCACCCGGGTCAGGCCGTGGATGACGCCGGATTTCTCGTAGCGGTACACCGAGCCGAACTCGAACATGCGCAGCGGCAGTTCCCGGTACGACCGGCCGCGCGACCGGAAGATCAGGTTGTGCATCGGGCAGTTCATCGGCTTGACGTAGTAGTCCTGGCCGGGCTTGCGGACGGTGCCGTCCTCGTTGAGTTCGGCGTCCAGGTGCATGGCCGGGAACATGCCGTCGCGGTACCAGTCCAGGTGGCCGGAGACCTCGAACAGGTGGCCCTTGGTGATGTGCGGGGTGTTGACGAACTCGTAGCCCGCCGCGATGTGCCGCCGCCGCGAGTAGTCCTCGAGCTCCTTGCGGATGATGCCGCCCTTGGGGTGGAACACCGGCAGGCCCGAGCCCAGCTCGTCGGGGAAGGAGAACAGGTCCAGCTCCAGGCCCAGCTTGCGGTGATCGCGCTTCTCGGCCTCCTCCAGCAGACGCAGGTACTCGTCCTGGGCCTCGCTCGACTCCCAGGCGGTGCCGTAGATGCGCTGGAGGTCCTCGCGGCTCTGGTCGCCGCGCCAGTAGGCGGCGGAACTGCGGGTCAGCTTGAAGGCCGGAATGTACTTGGTGGTGGGTATGTGCGGGCCGCGGCACAGATCGCCCCACACCTTCTCACCCGAGCGCGGATCCAGGTTATCGTAGATGGTCAGCTCCGCGCCGCCGACCTCCATGACCTCCGGGTCGTCGATTCCGGACTTGTCGGAAATGAGCTCCAGCTTGAACGGCTCCTTGGCCAGTTCGACGCGGGCGTCCTCGACCTCGACCACCCGGCGCGAAAACCGCTGCGCGCCTTTGATGATCTTCTTCATCCGGGATTCCAGCTTCGCCAGATCCTCCGGGGTGAAGGGGCGGTCCACCTGGAAGTCGTAGTAGAAGCCGTCCTTGATCGGCGGGCCGATGCCCAGCTTGGCCTCGGGGAATTCCTGCTGCACCGCCTGGGCCAGCACGTGCGCGGCCGAATGCCGGATCACGCTGCGGCCGTCCTCGGAGTCGGCGGTGACCGCCTGCACCTCCACGTCGGCGTCCGGAATCCAGGACAGATCCTTGAGATTGCCCTCCGGGTCGCGGACGACGATGACGGCGTTCGGTCCCTTGCCCGGCAGCTCCGCCTCCCGCACCGCCGCGCCCGCGGTAGTCCCCGCGGGCACCCGGACGAGGGCCGCTGGGTTCTTCGGGGCTGAGGTGGTCACGGTGGCGCACTCCTTGGCATCGTCGAGGCGGGTGGTTTGCCCGCCGTGCGGTGCGGGGTATCCCCCGCGGTGTCCGGTCACCGGGGCTGATTCCCCGGCGACCACGGCCGGTCGCGTCCGTGCGCCCGCACGACACGCGTTCTCCGGCGCGACCATGCTATCGGGACGGCCCCGCCCCCGCGCCGATGGACCCGGCCGGGCGCGTGCGCTGCCCCACCCCGATGGCGGAAACCGCCCCGCCGCTCGGCCGCCCCGCCGCTCGGCCGCCCCCTCGCGCGGCAACCCCATCGTCGCGCCGCACCTCATTATCTCGAGGCCGCCCCCGGCCGGACGGCACCGGCTGGATCTGGACACCTCGACTCAGCGGTCCGCACCCCGGCGTCGAGACCTCGCTGTCCCGGGGGTGCGACCGTGGCGGATCGCCCCGAGGTCCCGCCGCGAACGGTCCGTGGCCGACAGCGAGCGCGGGCGGCCGTGTCACCGCGCGTCTCGGACCACGTCCGCGCGCGCCGCGGCGCCCGACACGATCCGGCGATGCGGTGGGTGAGCACGCCACGCACGGCACTCGACAAGTCCCGTCGGCGCGGGATCGGCCGACGGGGTGAGCGCAGCACGCACCGTCCCGCGTGGCCGCGTTCTCAGCCGCGGGCGGCCAGCTCCGACAGCAGCGCTTCCCGTTGCGCGGCAGGGCGTTTCGGGCAGCTGGTGCACATGTCGCAGCCGGGCACCTCGAAGACCAGGCAGCAGGAGATGCGGCGCACGAAAGTACGCGGTCCGATATCGGTGAAGCGGGGCACCGGCAACCGCCCGGCCACCTCGCGGGCCAGCCGCGCTCCGGCCTCCTGCGCGCCGATATCCAGGGCGCGGTTGCCGATGGCATCGGCGACAATGGCCCACAGCGCGGCCGGACTCGCGCCCGAGACCTCGGCAACCAGGGGAATCAGCTGCGACAGGGTGTTACGCAGGGCGGGGCCGGTGGGCGCGGCGCAGCACGGATCTCCGGGCGCTCCATCGCGTTCCGTGCGACCGGCTGCCGCGATGTCGAGGTCGGCGGCATCGGGCAAGACGTTGCCGGGCGCGGTGTGGGAGGCGGGGTACACCGTGGCGCATCGGCAGCGGTCACCGGCTCCGGTCGCGGCATGGTCCTCGCTCACCGTCGGGATGGACAGCACCCGTTCCACGCCGCCGTCGGGGCGGATCTCGCAGGCGATCCGGTCCAGGGCCGGATTCATGGCGGGGCGTCCGTCGGCGTAGGCGGCGACAATGGGTGTGACCAGCGACGAGGCCGCCATACACCACCACAGCGTGCCGGAGACCCGGGAATCCGCGGTGCCCCAGGAGATCCCCATATCGCCGATGCGCTCGGCCAGCCACTCCCGGCGCAGCAGCTCACCACCGGGGACTATCGCCGCGTTCACCGGAACAACGGACTGTTCAAGAATTCCCATTCGACTCCGATCGCGCCGCCGAGCATCCCGAAGGTGCCGAGCAGCCACAGCGTCGCCAGCACCAGCGCCACCGTGGCGATCGCGGCCAGTCCGCGCAGCAGCGGCCCGCGCGCGGCGTACCACCCCGTCGCCCACTGATACCGCCGACGCGTCCAGAGCAGAGCCATGTGCGCCCAAGCGAATTCGGTGGCGAGGATACCCAGCCCCGCGAAGACGATCAGCCAGCCCGGACCCGGGTACGGGATCGCCAGGATCCCCACCGCCAGGACCACGACACCCAGCACGCCCACCACGATCCGGTAGGCGAGGTTCAGCGTAGGACGTCGCGCCACGCCCGCGCGCCAGGCGCGCCAGCGAGTCGACGTGGGCGGAGTCGCTTCCGGTGCGGTAACCACACCGCCAGGGTACGTACCCGCACGCCCCTCCGGCCCGCTGCCGATGCCGCCCTGACCAGGGTGTGACCGGTGTTACAGTGCTTGTGGGACAGCACGAAGGACACCGATTGAACAGAGCAGCGCAGGCGAATCCATGGGTCGCGTTCCGGCCGGGGGACGATCTCGGACAGTTGGCGCGGCGGATGTCGTCGGCGCACAGCTCGTTCCTGGCGGGCGCCGAATCGCTGCCGGTGATCCGTCCCGAGGGCGAATCGGTGCGCTCGGTGGTGCTGGATTCCTGGCGGCGCAGCCGCAGCAGCGGTGTCGATCCGGACGGCTTCGGCGATGTGGTGGACCTGCACGGATCCGAGCTGCGGCAGTATCGGGCCGATCACCCGACCGCGCTGATCCAGCCGGTGGTGCGCAAGCTGTTGGTGGAGGACGCCGCCGAATCCGGCCTGCTGGTGGCCGTCAGCGACGCACAGGGGCGACTGCTGTGGGTGGAAGGCGATTCCCGGGTCAAGGATCGCGCGCTGGCCATGAACTTCGTGGAGGGCGCGGACTGGAGTGAGGACCGGGTGGGCACCAACGCACCGGGGACCGCGCTCGCGCTCGACCATCATGTGCAGATCTTCGGGGCGGAGCATTTCAATCGCGCGGTGCACGAGTGGAGCTGTTCGGCGGCCCCGGTGCACGATCCGCTCAGCGGCGCGATCATCGGGGCCATCGATATCACCGGCGGGCCGCGGGTGGCCGCACCGGAGATGCTGTCGCTGGTGCGGGCCACGGTGGCCGCGGCCGAATCCGAACTGCGCCTGCTGCTGCTGGAATCGCGGAAGTCCCTAGCAGCCACGGCCGCACGGCTCGAGGTGCTGGGTCCGGGCCGCCCGACGCTGACCCGCGACGGCGAGCGCGTCCGCCTGAGTCAGCGCCATGCCGAGATCCTGCTGCTGTTGGCCGAGCATCCGGAGGGGCTCAGCGCCGACCATCTGGCCATCCTGCTCGACGAAGCCGAACTCGATCCGGTGACGGTGCGCGCGGAGTTGTCGCGGGTGCGCAAGCTGCTGGGCGCGGGCGGCCTCGGCTCGCGGCCGTATCGGCTGCTCATCGACCTCGCCACCGATGTGGACGAGGTGCGCGGCGCACTCGCCCGGGGTGAGACGGCGGCAGCGCTGCGCGCCTATCCCGGACCGATCCTGCCGCGCTCGCTGGCTCCCGGCATCGACGGGTTGCGGGTCGAACTGCGCGAGCGGTTGCGCGCGGCGCTGCTGCGCTCCGGTGATCGGCGTCTGCTCGCCCGCTGGACGGGTTCGGTGGACGGCCGCGAGGATATGGCGGCGTGGACCGCCTACCTGGCCGTGCTGGACCGGCAGTCGCCGATGTACACGCAGGTCAAGGCGCAGCTCGGGGTGCTCGACCAGAAGCTGGGCATTTGACCAGATACTTGCAACCGTCATGCAACATGGCCGCTCCTAGTGTTCCGAATCACACCTGACGCACGAACTGTCAGCCGACCGAGGAGCATTCGATGACCGTCTTCGCCCGCCCCGGCACCCCCGATGCCGCCATGTCGTTCCAGCCTCGCTACGACAACTGGATCGGCGGCGAATGGGTGGCCCCCGTCCAGGGCCGGTACTTCGAGAACCCCACCCCCGTGACGGGCCAGACCTTCTGCGAGGTGGCCCGCGGCACCGCCGAGGACATCGAACTCGCCCTCGACGCCGCCCACGCCGCCGCACCCGCCTGGGGCAAGACCTCCGCCGCCGAGCGCGCCGTCCTGCTCAACAAGATCGCCGACCGGATCGAGGAGAACCTCGAGGCCATCGCGCTCGCGGAGAGCTGGGACAACGGCAAACCCATCCGGGAAACCCTCAACGCCGACATCCCGCTGGCCATCGACCACTTCCGGTACTTCGCCGGAGCCATTCGCGCCCAAGAGGGTTCGCTGTCGGAGATCGACGCCGACACCGTGGCCTACCACTTCCACGAACCGCTCGGCGTGGTCGGCCAGATCATTCCGTGGAACTTCCCCATCCTCATGGCCACCTGGAAGCTCGCCCCCGCCCTGGCCGCGGGCAATGCGGTGGTGCTCAAGCCCGCCGAGCAGACCCCCGCCTCGATCATGTACCTGATCAGCGTCATCGGTGATCTGCTGCCACCCGGCGTGGTCAATATCGTCAACGGCTTCGGCGTGGAAGCGGGCAAGCCGCTGGCCTCCAGCCCGCGCATCAAGAAGATCGCCTTCACCGGTGAGACCACCACCGGCCGCCTGATCATGCAGTACGCCTCGCAGAACCTCATCCCGGTCACCCTCGAACTGGGCGGCAAGAGCCCGAACATCTTCTTCTCCGACGTACTCGCCGCCAACGACGACTTCCAGGACAAGGCGCTCGAAGGCTTCGCCATGTTCGCGCTCAACCAGGGCGAGGTCTGCACCTGCCCGTCGCGCGCACTCATCCAGTCCGACATCTACGACGATTTCCTGGCCGCCGCGGTGGTGCGCACCAAGGCGGTGCGGCAGGGCGATCCACTCGACACCGACACCATGATCGGCGCGCAGGCCAGCAACGACCAGCTGGAGAAGATCCTGTCCTACATCGAGATCGGCAAGGGCGAGGGCGCGACCCTGCTCACCGGCGGCGAGCGCGCCGACCTCGGCGGGGACCTGGCCGGCGGCTACTACGTGCAGCCGACCGTATTCGCGGGCGACAACGCCATGCGCATCTTCCAGGAGGAGATCTTCGGTCCGGTGGTCTCGGTGACCCGGTTCGTGGACTACGACGATGCCATCAAGACCGCCAACGACACCCTGTACGGGCTCGGCGCGGGCGTGTGGTCCCGCGACGGCGGCGTGGCCTACCGGGCCGGTCGCGATATCCAGGCCGGGCGGGTGTGGACCAACACCTACCACCAGTACCCGGCGCACGCGGCATTCGGCGGCTACAAGCAGTCCGGTATCGGCCGCGAGAACCACCACATGATGCTCGAGCACTACCAGCAGACCAAGAACCTGCTGGTGAGCTACGCGCCGAAGGCGCAGGGCTTCTTCTGATGTCCGCGCGCCCCGCGCGGGTGCGCGCCACCGCGGCGGCGATGGATCTGCTCCGTCGCCTCCGCGGGCGGCACGGCCCGCTCATGCTGCATCAGTCCGGCGGGTGCTGCGACGGCTCGGCCCCGATGTGCTATCCGGCGGGCGAGTTCGTGGTCGGCGATCACGATGTGCTGCTCGGACTGCTCGACCTGCGGCTCGGGATCGACGAGATCCCGAGCACCGCACCCGAGCCGGACGACACCGTGGCCGTGTGGATTTCGGGTCCGCAGTTCGCCGCCTGGCAGCACACCCAACTCGTTCTCGACGTGGTGCCCGGACGCGGTTCGGGTTTCAGCCTCGAATCGCCGGAGGGCTTCCGATTCCTCAGTCGTGGACGGGTTTTCGATACCGACGAACTGGCCGCCCTGGCCGATTCCGCACCGGTGACCGGCGCGGGCTGGGACCGCGGCGAACGCCCGCGCACTCCCACCCAACCGCAGGTGGTCGCCGAAGCGGCCGACGCCTGCCCTGTTCCCGGTCGCGGAACAGCCTAGAAATCACCGTGTTTCGTTCAGCATGAAGGAGGTCGCGATGGCGATCCCCACCAATGAGCCCCACCATCACCAGCATGTGGAGGCTCATCTCGAGGACAGCGCCTATCTCGCCAAGCGCTCCCTGAAATCCGGGAGCGCAGGGTGGGTGCTGCTCGCGGGCCTCGGCGTCAGCTACGTGATCTCCGGCGACTACGCCGGATGGAACAACGGTCTGGCCCAGGGCGGATTCGGCGGATTGCTCATCGCGACCGTGGTGATCGCGGGCATGTACCTGGCCATGGTGCTGGGCATGGCCGAACTGTCCTCGGCCCTGCCCGCGGCGGGCGGCGGCTATACCTTCGCCCGCCGGGCACTCGGGCCGTGGGGCGGATTCGCCACCGGCACGGCCATTCTCATCGAGTACGCCATCGCACCCGCGGCCATCGCCACCTTCATCGGCGCATACGTGGAATCGCTGAACCTGTTCGGGATCACCGACGGCTGGTGGGTGTATCTGGCGGTGTACGCGCTGTTCATCGGCATCCACCTCACCGGGGCGGGCGAGGCGCTCAAGGCCATGTTCGTCATCACCGCCATCGCGCTGGTCGGCCTGCTGGTGTTCGCGGTGTCGGCGTGGGGCATGTTCGACGCGGCCAATCTGACCGATATTCCGGCCGACCCGGACGCCGCGGGCAGTTCGTCGTTCCTGCCGTTCGGCTACTTCGGCATCTGGGCGGCGGTGCCGTTCGCCATCTGGTTCTTCCTGGCCGTCGAGGGGGTGCCGCTGGCGGCCGAGGAGGCGCGCGAGCCGGAGAAGAACGTGCCCAAGGGCATCATCATCAGCATGCTGGTGCTCATCGTCACCGGCGCGTCGGTGCTGTTCCTGGCCACCGGAGCCCAGGGCGCGGACGCGCTGTCGGCCTCGGGCAATCCGCTCGTCGAGGCGCTCGGCGATTCCTCGACCGCGCGGGTGGTCAACTACATCGGTCTGGCGGGGTTGGTGGCGAGCTTCTTCTCCATCGTCTACGCCTACTCACGGCAGACCTTCGCACTGTCGCGGGCCGGATACCTGCCGACCAGCCTGTCGGTCACCAACGCACGCAAAGCGCCGACACTCGCACTCGTCGTGCCCGGCGTGATCGGCTTCGGACTGTCGCTGACCGGCGAGGGCGCGATGCTGCTGAACATGGCCGTCTTCGGCGCGGCACTCAGCTACGTGCTCATGATGGTGAGCCATATCGTGCTGCGGGTCCGCGAGCCCGGCATGCGGCGGCCCTACCGCACCCCGGGCGGCGTGGTGACCACCGGATTCGCACTCGTGATCGCCTGCGCCGCGGTGATCGCCACCTTCCTGGTCGACCGCACCGCGGCGGCCTGGACACTGGTCGCCTTCGCGGGCTTCATGGCCTACTTCGGGCTCTACAGCCGCCATCATCTGGTCGCCAACTCGCCCGACGAGGAGTTCGCGGCCCTGGCCGAGGCCGAGGAGGAGTTGCGGTGACGCGCTACCAGCAGCGGATTCGCGGTGTCGGCTACACCTTCGACGGGCTGGCCGAGCTGATGGCCAAGGCGACGCCGCGGCGCGGCGGCGACGAACTGGCCGGGTGCGCGGCGGAATCCGATGCCGAGCGCGCCGCCGCGCAGTGGGCGCTCGCCGAGGTGCCGCTGGAGCGGTTCCTGCTCGAACTGCTGGTGCCCTACGAGACCGACGAGGTCACCCGGCTGATCATCGACACCCACGATCGCATCGCGTTCCAGCAGATCTCACACCTCACCGTGGGCGGGCTGCGGGACTGGCTGCTGGAGACCGCCGTACGCCCGGATGCCGCCGCGCGCCTGGCGGCGGTCTCCCCCGGGCTCACGCCGGAGATGGTGGCGGCGGTCAGCAAGCTCATGCGCAATCAGGACCTCATCGCGGTCGCCCGCGCCATCGAGGTGACGGCGGCCTTCCGCACCACCATCGGGCTGCCGGGGCGGCTGAGCACCCGCCTGCAACCCAACCATCCCACCGACGATGCGCGCGGTATCGCCGCCGCGACGCTGGACGGGCTGCTGCTCGGCTGCGGCGACGCGGTGATCGGCATCAATCCGGCCACAGACTCACCGCATGCCACCGCGGAACTGCTGTACCTGCTCGACGACATCCGGCAGCGGTTCGCCATCCCCACCCAGTCGTGCGTGCTCTCTCATGTCACCACCACCGTCGAACTGATCGAGCAGGGGGTGCCGGTCGATCTGGTGTTCCAGTCCATCGCGGGCACCGAGGGTGCGAATTCCGGCTTCGGCGTGAATATCTCGCTGCTGCGTGAGGCCGAGGAGGCGGCGCGGTCGCTGCGGCGCGGAACGGTCGGGGACAATGTGATGTACCTGGAAACCGGTCAGGGGTCGGCGCTCTCGGCGGGTGCGCATCTGGGGACCGACGGGAAACCGGTGGATCAGCAGACACTCGAGACGCGGGCGTACGCGGTGGCGCGGGAGTTGCGGCCGCTATTGGTGAATACGGTGGTCGGGTTCATCGGACCGGAATACCTCTACGACGGCAAGCAAATCATCCGCGCCGGACTCGAGGACCACTTCTGCGGGAAGCTGCTGGGCCTGCCCATGGGCGTGGACGTCTGCTACACCAACCACGCCGAGGCCGACCAAGACGATATGGACACCCTGCTCACGCTCCTCGGCGCGGCGGGCACGGCCTTCGTCATCGCGGTGCCCGGGGCCGACGACGTCATGCTCGGCTACCAGAGCCTCAGCTTCCACGACGCGCTCTACGCACGCCGAGTGCTGGGGTTGCGTGCCGCACCGGAATTCGAGGCATGGTTGCGGGAGCTCGGCATGGCCGATGATTCTGGTCGGGTGCTGCCGGTGGAGATCACCGCCTCCCCGCTGCGGGCCCTCACGGGAGCACTATGAGCGTCGAGAACACGGCGAGCGCCGACAACCCGGAGAGCATCGAGCACCCGGGAGGCATCGACTACCCGGCGTACACCGAACACGCAGCGCGAATCGAACACGCTGCAAGCAATACGCGAGGGCCCCAGGACTTCTGGGACAGCCTTCGCTCGGCGACGCAGTCCAGGATCGGACTCGGCCGCGCGGGCGACGCCCTGCCGACCGCACGCGTACTCGAATTCCGGGCCGCCCATGCCACTGCCCGCGACGCGGTCCACCTGCCCATGGATATCTCGGCTCTGGTGCCCCGGATCGAAGCGGTCGGCCTCGGCACCCCGACCGTGGTGCGCAGCCGCGCCGCCGATCGCCCCGAGTACCTGCGCCGCCCGGACCTCGGTCGTCTCCCACACGATCTGACGGCGGTCCCGCACAGCGGTGCCGATATCGGCTTCGTGCTCGCCGACGGCCTGTCCCCGCGCGCCCTCATGGACCACGGCGCTCCCCTGCTGTCCGCTCTGGCAGCCCAACTCGCCGAATACTATTCGCTCGCCCCACCGGTCATCGCCACCCAGGCCCGGGTGGCCCTCGGCGACCACATCGCCTCGGCCCAGGGCGTCCGCACCCTGATCGTCCTCATCGGCGAACGCCCCGGCCTCTCGGTCGCCGACAGCCTCGGTATCTACCTCACCCACCACCCCCGCCCGGGCCGCACCGACGCCGACCGCAACTGCGTCTCCAATATCCATCCCCCGGAGGGCCTCGGCTACGAACAGGCAGCCCGCGTGGTCGCCGGTCTCGTCGCCGGAGCCCACCGCCTCGGCCGCTCCGGCGTCGCCCTGAAGGACACCTCCCGCGCGGACAGTCTCACGGCTCCGGTAGCCGAGGCTACGACACTCGAATCCGCGCCCCGGAACGGTGCCGTCGCACTGTGAGACCGCCGCTCACGTCTCGTTGGATTCGGCTGTGCCGGTGATTGATTCGGTCGGAGAGTCTGGCGTCGGGTGGGCGAAGGGGGTGTCGTCCGGTCTGTTCCACGAGCTTCAGGAGTGGCGTCGGTGCGGGGAAAAGGTTGCGGCAGAGATCAAAGATTGGAAGTGTGGTTGCGTCGTGTGCCTTACCTGGCTTTCGCTGACGCCGGGTTGGGTGCCGTCGGGCTCGGTTCCAGCCCACGGACTGGCTGTGGTCCCGTTTCGGGACATGACGAATACCCCCGCATGGCACGGGTACTGGCCGTGCGGGGGTTCACGTTCGTGTGCGGTTGTCGAGTCGAAGGGGGTGGTGCTACTCGAGAGGGTGGCGGGATTCGCGGGAATGGTGGATATCGCGGCTGCGGTGGGTGAGGAGCCTGGCGCGGCGGCGTTGCACACTCGCGGCCAGTACCTGCTCGGGGTGGTGGAAACGATTTACCCGCGCTCTGCGTCGCGGGTCCACCGAGGCGGGTGGACAGAACGCGGTACGTCCCGCATCTTCGGTACCGGGCGGGACCCGATACGCGGCCCAACCGCGTGCGTCGTCGGGATCGGCGGTGATCTGCGCGTGATGGGCATCGCAGACCAAGGTCAGATTGTCGATATCGGTCGGCCCCTGCGCCGCCCACGGAATCAGGTGATGCATCGCGCACATGGTCGCGGGGGCCGAACAATCCGGATGGGTGCAACCGCGATCGCGGGCTATGGCGGCCAACCGCTGCCATTGCGACGCGATCCGCGCCCCCTCCCCGAGATACAAGGGCTTGCCTCGGGTTTCGTCGAAGATCATCAACAACGGGATCGACCCTTCGGCCATCCGCCATGCCTGCCGCACCGGCACCGTGGTCCCGGTCGCCGTGCGCGCTACCCCGGCACCGCGCATCAAGTCCGCGACCGACATCGTGAGCACGATCGAGACCGGCAACCCACGATGCGTGCCCAACCGCTCAGGCCCGGACGCGTCCAGGAACGCCTTCAACGCGTCGTGACGCCGCTGCGCCGGGGTACGGGTATCGCGTTCGACCGCTGCCGCCAAGCGCACCGGATCGAACCCCTCCGGATCGTGCACGCCCAGTTGCGGGCTGTCGGGATCATCCGGCATGCACATACCCGGGCGCGCCCACTTGGCGAACACGGTATCGAACTTGGCGCGCAGTTCCGGATCGAAACAGCCCTCGAACCGGCTCATCCCATCCAGGCGTTGCTCGCCGAAGGTGGCCGCGCGCAACCTGGCACGATCCTTGTCGGTGGTCAGTGTTCCATCGGGGTCGAGGTAGCCGAGGATGCGGTCACCGACCTTGCCCACCATCTCCGGCGTCCCCACCCGCGCGGCAGCGGCGAGGTGTTCCTCGGCGACCGCCCGGTGTTCGGTGTCGATGGCGTCGGGCAGCCGGTCCATCACCCGCATCACCGCCCGCGCGTGATCCCCGGAGATCACGCCCTCGGCTTGCGCGGCCGCCGTATACGGCAGGCGCGGCTCGCATTTCTCCCCGTAGGCGCTGGTCATCACGCCGAGCTGGGCGGCGGCTTGCACCCGCGCCACGGCATCGGCTTTCGCCAACCGCAGGGTCTCCACCAGGTACCGATACAACCCCACCGACCCGCTCGCGGTCCACAACCGGCGGTCGTTGATCTCGACCACATGCCGATGCCCCACCGTCTCCAACCGGCGACGACACGCCTCCAACCCCTGAACACGAGCGGCGAACTCGGCGTCACCGAACCTGGACAGGTCCTCCCCCGACAGTGCGTCGATCGCCGCTTCCAACGCGGCGAGCGCGGTATCGCGCTGTTGGATGTCCCCCACCGAACTCATACAGCTATTCTACCGCGAATAACGTTGCGACAGAACAGAAATCACTATCTGAACTGCACGTCTTCACATGACATGACTACGCATGGGCGCGGATTCGGCTCGAATCCGCGCCCATGCGATCGGCTACGCAACCCTCGTCTACACCCCGGCCAGCTCCGCTAGTTCAGGGTCGTCGATATCGGCGATATCCTCGGCGGTGACCTGGAGGACGCGGGCGGTGGCGATGTCGAAGAACAGACCCGCCACCGTGACACCGCGTTCGATGACGGCGCGGCGGACCTCCGGGTGGGTGAGCAGGGTTTCCACCTGGACCGCGACATTCACCATGCTCAGCTGGTCGGTTTCGTCGAAACCGGCGTTCGCGGCCGCGCGGGCCACCGGGTGGCCGAGGCGGTAGCGGTCCAGGCTGGGCAGGGCGTGGCGGAGCCAGTCGCCGAGGCCGGGGCCGTCGGGTATGCCGGTGCGCAGCGCCTTCATGGCGCCGCAGCCGGAGTGACCGCACACCACCAGGTGTTCGACGCGCAGCTCGTGGAGCGCGAAGGCGACGGCGGCCTCCAGGGAGGTGTCGCGGCCGTGGCCGGGCACCAGGTTGCCGACATTGCGGACGGTGAACAGGTCACCGGGACCGGTGTTGGTGATGACGTTCGGGACGATCCGTGAGTCGGCACAGGTGAGGAAGAGCGAGTGCGGCGCTTGGCCGTCGCGCAGTTCGTCCAGGTGCGGGCGCACCACATGGGCGTTGCGGCGGTGGTAGGCGGCGATGCCAGCGGTGATGGGGTTGCGTTCGGTGTCCCGCCACGGCCGCAGCACATCGTCGAGCAGGCCGCGGGCGTGTCCGCGCTCGGGCGGGCCGGCCAGGGCGCGCGCCATGTCCACGGTGCCCAACTCCACGAATTCCACTGTGCCGCCGGTGCTTTCGTGTTGGCTCGCCCAGTCCTGGATGGCTTCGTAGGCGGCGTGGTCGAGGAAGTCGACGCTCAGTTCCAGCAGCACGTCGGCTCCGGCGGGCACCTTCGCCAGTTCGGCGGAGAGCCGGGGCAGCGCCAGGAAGGTGCAGGTGCCCTCGACCCGGACCACCCAGCGGGCGGCGTCCACCTGCTCGGCCGACACCACCACCCGCACCACGCGCCACAGCAGCAGCGCGAAGGCCAGGCCCAGCCCGATGAGCACGCCCTCGAGCAGGTTCAGGAACACCACGCCCGCGACGGTGACCAGGTAGACCAACAGGTCGCCGGTGCGCTTGGCGAGACGGATGTGGGCGAGCTTCACGAGCTGGATGCCGACCACGATGAGCAGGCCCGCCAGCACGGATTTGGGAATCTGCTCGACGACGCCGACCAGCGCCACCGAGAAGACCAGCACCCAGATGCCGTGCAGCAGAGCCGAAGCCCGGGTCCGCGCTCCGGCCTGCACATTGCTGGCCGAGCGCACGATAACGCCGGTCACCGGCAGCCCGCCGAGCAGGCCGGAGGTGGTGTTGGCCACGCCCTGGGCCACGAGTTCACGGTCGAAGTTGGTGCGCGGGCCGGTGTGCATCTTGTCCACGGCCACCGCGCACAGCAGGCTCTCCACGCTCGCGATGAGGGCGATCGTCAATACCGCGAGCACCACCGCGGCCCAGTTCCCGCTGGGCAGCTCGGGCAGGCCGATGGCGTCGAACAGCGAGCCGCTCAGCGCGATGCGCTCCACATCGGCGGGCACCGCCAGCGACAGCAGCGTGCCGACCAGCACGGCCACCAGCGGTCCGGGCACCACGCGGATCCTGGCGGGTAGGTACTTCCAGCCCAGCATGATGGCGATGACAACGCCGCCGATGAGGACGTCGATGCCGTGCAGGTTGATCAGCCGGGTCGGCAGTTCGGTGATATTGGCCAGTGCCGAACTCTGCGACGATCCGCCCAGCAGCACGTGCACCTGCTGGAGGGCGATGGTGATGCCGATACCGGCGAGCATGGCGTGCACCACCACCGGCGCGATGGCGAGCGCGGCGCGGGCGATTCGACTGAGCCCGAACAGGATTTGCAGCGCACCCGCCGCAGCGGTAATGAAACAGGCTGTCTTCCAGCCGAATTGGTTGATGGTTTCGGCGACTACCACGGTCAGGCCGGCGGCCGGGCCGCTGACCTGTAGGACGGAACCACCGATCATGCCCACCACCACGCCGCCGACCACGGCGGCGATGAGTCCGGCGGCGATGGGCGCGTCGGAGGCGACGGCAATGCCGAGCGAGAGCGGCAGAGCGACCAGGAATACCACGAGTGACGCGGGCAGATCGTGGCGCAGCAGCGATTGCCAGCGGGATTCACCGGAACTTTGCCGCGCGACGGTGTCGAGGGACATACTTCTCCTTCACCAGGTCTGACGAGGTGACCCGGACGATGTCGAACAAGGGCATCGAGGAAAGCGGTTTGCGGGCGACGTTGACCACAAGATCGCCGGGAAGTGAAGGCAAGGCTAAGGGTAAAGACTAAGCAAAGCCTGAGAAAAACTGTGTAGCAATGAAAATGGTGCGTGAACGTCCTGTATCCACGCCCGCCCCGCTCACACCGGCTGCGCCGAAACCCGACGTCCGACGTCGTCTATCTCGGCGATTCCGTGCACGGTGATCTCCACCACGCGTGCGGTGGCGATATCGAAGAACAAGCCCGACACCACCACTCCGCGCTCCTCGATGCCGCGCCGCACCACCGGGTGCGCGCAGAGGGTCTCCACCTGAACGGCCACATTCACCATGGCGAGCTGATCGACCGGACCGAATCCGGCGGCCGCCGCGGCCATTGCCACGGGGTGACCCAGCCGGTAGCGGTCCAGACTCGGCCGGGCGTGGGCCAGCCAGGCGTCGAGGCCCGAATGCGTCACCGAGTCACCGAGCAGGGCTTCCATGGCTCCGCAGCCGGAGTGCCCGCACACCACCACCGACCGGATATCGAGCTTGTCCAGTGAGTAGATGAGAGCGGCCTCGACCGAGGCGTCACGTCCGTCCGCGGGAATCAGATTCCCGACATTGCGGACCGTGAACAGATCACCCGGACCGCTGTTGGTGATGACATTCGGCACGATGCGGGAGTCGGCGCAGGTCAGGAAGATCGAATGCGGTTCCTGCCCGTTGCGCAGCTCGCCCAGGTGCGGGCGCAGCACATGCGCGTGATTGCGGTGGTAGGAGGCGATGCCCGCGACAATGGGATCGGCGCGGCGGGCGGTGCGCCGCCAGGGGCCGAGCACCTCGTCGAGCATGCGCCGGGCATGGGCGCGCGTCGGCGGTCCGGCGGTGGCGCTGGCCATGCGGACCGGTCCCATCTCCACGAATTCCACGGTGCCGCCAGCGGCTTCATGCTGACCGGCCAAGTCGTGGATGGCTTCGTAAGCGGCGTGGTCGAGGTAGTCGACACTCAGCTCGACCAGGACGTTCGCACCGGGCGGGACCTTGGCGAACTGCGCGGAGAGCTTGGGCAGGGCCAGGAAGGTGCAGGTGCCCTCGATGCTGATCATCCAGTTGCCGCTGCCGGGGACGCTCATGGTCGTGACCGTGACTCGGACCACGCGCCACAGCAGCAGCGCGAAGGCCAGGCCCAGGCCGGCCAGCACGCCCTCCAGCAGGTTGAAGAACACGACGCCGAGGACGGTGCCCGCGTAGACGACCGATTCGCCG
This sequence comes from Nocardia sp. CC227C, assembly GCF_030767025.1. Classification (GTDB taxonomy): domain Bacteria; phylum Actinomycetota; class Actinomycetes; order Mycobacteriales; family Mycobacteriaceae; genus Nocardia. Next base: position 105,190 of record NZ_JASITE010000012.1, read on the forward strand.
GTGCGGTGCGCGAGTTTTATATCGGCCAGCTTCACCAGTTGCACGCCGACGACGATGAGCAAACCCGCCAGTGCGGCCGTCGGAATCTGTTGCACCACACCGACCAGCGCCACCGAGAACAGCAGCAGCCAGATACCGTGCAGGATCGCGGACGCTCGACTGCGCGCTCCCGCCCGCACATTGGTGGCCGACCGCACGATGACACCCGTGACGGGCAGCCCACCGAGCAGACCCGAGGTGACATTGGCCGCCCCCTGCGCCATGAGCTCCCGGTCGAAGTTGGTGCGCGGGCCGGTGTGCATCTTGTCCACCGCCACCGCCGAGAGCAGGCTCTCCACACTCGCGATGAGGGCGATGGTCAGCACCGCGAGCACCACCGCGCCCCAGTTCCCACTGGGCAGCTCGGGCAGGCCGATGGCGTCGAACAGCGAGCCGTTCAACACGATTCGGTCCACCTGCCCCGGGATCACCAGCGACAGCACGGTTGCCACCACCACCGCCACCAGTGGCCCCGGCACCGCGCGCACACGGCGCGGCACGTACCGCCAACCGACCATGATCACGATCACCACGCCGCCGATGAGCACCGCCGATCCGTGCATGTTCAGCAACTGCCCCGGCAACTGCACGATATTGCGCAGCGCACTGCTCCCCGACGATCCGCCCAGCAGCACGTGCACCTGCTGCAACGCGATGGTGATGCCGATACCGGCGAGCATGGCGTGCACCACCACCGGCGCGATGGCCAGCGCCGCCCGCGCGATCCGACTGAGCCCGAACAGAATTTGCAGCACACCCGCCGCTGCGGTAATGAAACAAGCTGTCTTCCAGCCGAATTGGTTGATGGTCTCGGCCACTACCACGGTCAGCCCCGCCGCCGGACCGCTCACCTGCAGGGCCGAGCCGCCCAGCAGCCCCACCACCACGCCGCCCACCACCGCGGCGATGAGCCCCGCGGCGATCGGCGCACCGGAGGCGACCGCGATTCCGAGCGAGAGCGGCAGGGCGACGAGAAAGACCACGAGCGAGGCCGGGAAGTCCCGGCGCACCAGGACGGCGAAACCCGGTAGCGACGTCCGGACGGCTGGGTCGGTGTCGGTCGACATATCTCTCCTTCGCCGAATCGGCTCGGCCGATCCGGTTCATCGGTCAACATGTACTGGCATCGAGCGCGGGCGGGCGAAGCTGTAGAGCTGACCGATCGCGGACCGCCGTAGCGGATCCGGACGAAGGTCGACTCAATCGTAAAGAATCAGCAAAGACCATGGAAAGAATCGACTAGAACCGCTATCGAACTGTGACCTGCGCCACCACCAGCCCGGCTACGACCCGGGATCGCTGCCCGGGGCGCACGCGCGTGGTGCCGCCGTCCGGACCGAGAGACTCCCGGTCGCCCCGTCGGCGACCGGGACATCCGCCGCGATAGCTAGCGACGGTCGTCGGAGGTGGGGTCGCAGCGCCAGGACAGTTCGGCCATGCGGCTGCGGTAGTCCGCCGCGTCGAGGCGACCGGCCAGACGCTCCGCGAGGAGGGCGTTCTCGACCTCGAGGGCGGGCCAGACCTGTCCGCGGTCGGCCCAGTCGGCGGTGAGTTCCGGGGGGATTTCCATGACCTGCTCCAGCGTCGAAGAATTGTCGGAGAACGGAGTGCGGGCGAGTCGCGTCGTGGAGCGGCGATCGTCGGCACCCGAGTACCGCCTCCACCGGGGTTCCACCCATTTCCACCACCCGAACACCACCACGAATGCGCTGACGGCGGCCAGTGCGATGCCTGTGAAAATCATTCCTCGCTCCTCCCAACCGTCGATCGCGGTCGTGATGGAGTGAGTGTCCGCCGCCGACACCGCGCGGCAGTGGAATCCGGGCCCCGCCGCATCGACGAAGGTCACCTGTTTCGAGGTCTCACGCATCACGCCGGACCGCAGCCCAACGGTCATCCTGGTAGTGCCGCACCAGCGTCAGCCCAAACAGGCCGAGCGGGAATCGAGGCCGGATGGATACGCATCGCGAGTCCGGGAGCATCGTCGTCGGTGTCGACGGCTCCGGTACCGCACCCGTTGCCGCACACTGGGCGGCCTCTCACGCCGAGGCTCCGCGCACCGCTCGTGATCAGCCGCCGCGCATCGGCACGGCGCGAACCGTGCCGAACAGGCCCGTGGGGACGCCGAGTGCGGTGCCGCTGACCGGACCGGCCCCCGCCCACGCATCACCCGATCCACCCCGCACGGACACGGTTCGGGTCACCCTTGCACACCCTCCGCGAGTTCGCTGACGAACTCCCGGACGGCCGCGCAGCCGGCGCTCACGTCGGCCGCGTCGAGTACGGCGCGCACCAGGGCGGCTCCGACGATCACGCCGTCGGCGTAGGCCGCGACCGCGGCGGCACGGGCGGAGTTCGTGATGCCGATGCCGACGCAGACCGGCAGGTCGGTGACGGTTCGGAGGCGGCGTACCAGGTCGGCGGCGGTGCCGCCGAGCGATCCGCCGGAGCCGGTGACGCCCATGAGTCCGGCGGCGTAGACGAAACCCGTACCGGCCGTGGTGATCTCGTGCAGCCGTTCGGTGCTGGTGCTGGGTGCGACCACGAAGACGGTGGCGAGGTCGTGGGCGGCCGCGTGGGCGCGCCACCGGGCGGACTCCTGGACGGGCAGGTCGGGCAGGACGCAGCCCGCACCGCCCGCGGCGGCCAGTTCGGCGGTGAAGCGTTCGATACCGTAGCGGGAGATGGGATTCCAGTAGGACATCACCAGCACGGGCTTGCCGGTGGCGCGGTGGGTCTCGCGCACCGTGCGCAGTACGTCACCGATGCGGGTGCCGCCGCGCAGGGCGATATCGGCGGCGGTTTGGACGGTGGGGCCGTCCAGTACCGGATCACTGTGCGGCAGGCCGACTTCCATGATGTCGGCTCCGCTGTTCAGGGCCGCCGTGATCGCGGCGACACCACCGTCGACGGTGGGGAATCCGGCGGGCAGGTAGGTGATGAGCGCGGCCCGGCGCTCCCGTTTCGCCCGGGCGAGCGTATCGGTCAGCAGCTGGATGTTCCCGGTCACCGCCGCTCCTCCCCCGCCTCGTTCATACCGAAATACCGTGCGGCGCTGTCCATATCCTTGTCGCCGCGCCCGGACAGGCTCACCAGCAGCAGCCCGTCCGGCCCGATTTCCCGGCCCACCTCGAGTGCTCCGGCGAGTGCGTGCGCGGTCTCGATCGCCGGAATGATGCCCTCGGTCGCGGACAGCAGCCGCAACGCGTGCATGGCGGCGGCGTCGGTGATCGGGCGGTATTCGGCGCGGCCGCTGTCGTGCAGGTGCGCGTGTTCGGGGCCGACGCCCGGATAGTCGAGTCCGGCGGAGATGGAATGCGCCTCGGCGATCTGCCCTTCCTCGTCCTGGAGGACATAGGAGCGTGATCCGTGCAGGATGCCGGGTTCACCGGCGGTCAGGGTGGCCGCGTGCCGACCGGTGTCGACGCCGTGACCGGCTGCCTCGCAACCGATCAGCCGCACATCGTCGGCGAGGAAGGGATGGAAGAGTCCGATCGCGTTGGAGCCGCCGCCCACGCACGCGACCGCCGCGTCGGGCAGCCTGCCGGTCCGCTGGAGCAGTTGGCGGCGCGCCTCCACCCCGATCACCCGCTGGAAGTCGCGGATCATGGCGGGGAAGGGATGCGGCCCGGCTACCGTGCCGAAGATGTAGTGCGTGCTGTCGACGTTCGCGACCCAGTCCCGGAAGGTCTCGTTGATGGCGTCCTTCAAGGTGCGCGATCCGGTGGTGACCGGGACGACTCGCGCGCCCAGCATGCGCATCCGTGCCACATTGAGCGCCTGCCGCCGGGTGTCGACCTCGCCCATGTAGACGGTGCAGTCGAGGCCGAACAGCGCACAGGCGGTGGCGGTGGCCACCCCGTGCGATCCGGCCCCGGTTTCGGCGATGACCCGGGTCTTGCCCATGCGGCGCGTGAGCAGCGCCTGCCCGAGCACATTGTTCACCTTGTGCGATCCGGTGTGGTTGAGATCCTCGCGTTTGAGGAATATCCGTGCCCCGCCCGCGTATTCGGCGAATCGGCGCGCCTCGGTGAGGGCGGTGGGCCGTCCCGCGTAGTCGGCGAGCAGTCGCTCCAGGTCGCCGACGAAGGCGGGGTCGGTTCGGGCCTTGTCGTATTCGACGGCGACCTCGTCGACGGCGGCGACCAGCGCCTCCGGAATGAAGACGCCCCCGAAGGCACCGAAATACCCTGCGGTGTAGGGAAATTGGTCCGGCGGTGCCGGGAAGAAGAAGTGGTTGTCCATATCGGCATGCTCCTGAGCCGGGAGGTGTCCCGGTGTGGCGTGGCTGAAGGGTCACGAGAACGCGCCGCGCACAGCGAAAGCACCCGATAGCACGGGGAGAGCCGACGAGGCCGGGAAACGGATCGCTCCCTCAGACACCCCGCCCGATGCGCGGCGCGCCGAGCCATCGCATCCCGTCGACCTGGCCGGGCTCGGCCCCGATCACGAACCGCACCCGCCGTCCGTGCACCCGTCGCGCGGGCGCCCGGCAGCCGCGCGGGCGGCATCCGGGGGCGAGGCGGACGGCGAGGGACATGGCCCGAGCCTAACCCATGCGAGACCTGACCCGTGCGAGACCGGCCCGGTACACGGCTCAGTCGCGTTCGGGTCCGAGGGAGATGCCGCGGCTGGCCAGCCACGGCAGCGGGTCCACCTTGTCGGATCCGTTCAGCCACACCTCGAAATGGCAGTGCGGTCCGGTGGAGAAGCCGCGATTACCGACCGTGGCGATCTGGTCACCGGCCAGTACCGGCTGCCCCACCGAGACGGTCGTCGTGTCGACGTGGCCGTATACGGTGATGGTGCCGTCATCGTGCAGCAGCCGCACCCACATGCCGAAGCCGGAGGCGGGTCCGGCGCTGATCACGACCCCGTCCTCGACGGCGTAGATGGGCGTTCCGATCGGCGCGGCCACGTCGACGCCCAGATGCTGTGCACCCCAGCGCATTCCGAAGCCCGAGGTGAACACGCCCTCGGCGAATTTCACGAACAGCGGCCGCAGGCCCGCCGTCGCCCGCGCCTCCGCGTCGGCGGCGAAGTGCCGCCCGTTCTCCAGAATGGCCTGGAACTGCGAGAGGTCCTCCACCGGCGGCTCGTTCAGGATTTCGGGGAAGTGCGCGTCGGTGCCGGTGTGCTGGGCGGGCGGCATCCCGGCGATCTCTCCGGCGGTCTGCTGGGCGTGCACGCCGACGTCGAGGCGCTCGCGGGCCGATGCCTCCTGCATTCCGGCCTGCGCGGCCGCGAACGCCGCGCCGAGTGCCACCGCCACCACCACGGCCCGGCCCTTCAGCGCGCCGATGGGCGAGGGCTTGCGATGCCGGCCCGGTCGGCGCGGCACCCGGCCATGGTCATGGGAATACCTGAAAACGCTGTCCCGCACCGAAACCGAACCTCCTACCCGACCCGCTCCACGCAGGCGTTCCCGCAGCGGCCCGCCCCTTTCCACCACCGGTCACGCCCGACCCTGATTCGGGTGCGAGACCCTACCACCCGAACCTGTGAACCCCGGGGACATGAATATCGGCTATCCGACCGCAATTCGAGTACGGTCCACGAATATCGACTTCATCTGCCACTATGCTCAGCGAATCGACACACCGAAGGGTTACCAGAAATTCGCCGTCGGCGAGCGGGCTGGCGGCGAGACCGCGGCGTGGCTGGCCTTCACCGGCTGCCTGATCGCGGTGTTCATGCAGATGGTCGACGGCACCATCGTCACCACCGCGCTGCCCAGCATCACCGCGGATCTGTCGGCCTCACCACGAGCGCAGCTGCTGGTGGTGTCCGGGTACGCCCTGGCCTTCGCGTGCACCCTGCTCACCGCCGCGCGACTGGGTGAGCTGCTGGGACGGCGCACACTGTTCCTCGCCGCGACGGCGGCGTTCACGGCGACCTCCGTGTGGTGCGGAATCTCGGGCAGCGCGGCCGAACTCGTCGCGGCCCGGGTGGCACAGGGCATCGCCGCGGCCGGGATGGCGGCCCAGACCATCGCCATCGCCACCGCCGGCTTTCCGCGAGCCCGCCTGCCACAGGTGTTCGCCGTGTACGGCGCGGTGGCCGGATTCGCCGGAATGCTCGGGCCGATACTGGGCGGGGCGCTGGTCACGGCCGATCCGTTCGGACTGGGATGGCATGCGATCTTCCTGATCAACCTGCCGCTGGGGCTCGTCACCTTGGCGCTGGCGCTGCGCTATCTGCGGCTGGGCCGCCCGCCCCGGCGCGAACGGCTCGACCCGGGCGGTGCGGCACTGTCCACCGCGAGCCTGTTCGTGCTGCTCTGGGCGCTCACCGATATCCAGCAGTACGGCTGGCGGCCGGTGCCGCTGGCGCTGATCGCGGTGGCCGCGGGCGGCGTGGCCTTCTTCCTGGCACAGCAACGGCGGGCGGCCGCCCGCGGCAACCCGCTGGTGCGCTTGGACCTGTTCGCCGATCGCGGCTTCCGCCTGGGTTCCGGACTGGTGACCGTATTCTTCGGCCTGTTCACGGCTTTCGTCTTCGCGGTGTCGATCACCCTGCAGGAGGTGCTGCGGTTCACGCCGTGGCGCACCGGGTTGTTGATGACGCCGTTCGCGGTCGGCGCCTGCGCGGGTGCACTGGCCTCACCGATGCTGGTGCGGCGCTGGGGAATTCGCGTACTTGCGACGGGGATCATCGGCTTCGGGGTGTGCGTCGCGGTCGGTGCGGCCTACCTGCGGCTGACCGGCGGGGCGGTATCCGTCCCGCTGGTGATCGGCCCGGTTCTGCTGGCGGGCGTCGGCGTCGGCGTCTTCTGTGTGCCGCTGCAACCGGTCATCCTGTCCCGCCTGGACCAGCGGCAACTGGATTCGGCCTCGGGTCTGCTGCCGACCATCGAGCAGATCGGCAACGCGCTCGGGCTCGCGCTGCTGAGCGCGGTGTTCTTCCGCTCGCACACCCTGTCGGGCAGTGTCACCATGTTCACCGCCATCGCGGTGGTGGCGGTGGCGACGGGGGTGGCGAGCCTCGCCCTGCCCGAGCCGCCGGACCGGCGCTGAGCCGCCGCACCCGCTACACGCCGAGCGCGGCGGCGAACAGCGGCCAGGAATCGTGCAGGTCGTCCTGCCAGTACGGCCAGGCGTGGGTGCCGTTGCGATGCACCACGGTGGCCGGAATGCCCAGTGCGGCCAGGCGGTCGGTCAGGGAGTTGGTGCAGCTGCGCACCACCGATTCCATGCCGCCGCCGACCAGCAGACGGTCCGCGAGCCGACCGGCGTCGCCGCCGATGGAGGGATCGGTCAGGGTGTCGTGCACCCCGGCCGCGCCATTGCCCGACGAGATGTAGAGCGCCACCCCGCGCAGCCGTTCGGCATTGAGCACCGGATCGTGCGCCGCCCAGGCGGGATGGTCGCCGCCACCCCACATATTGTCGGCGTTCGCGCCGAACAGCCGCAGCTGCGAATGCACGTACGCGCGGGCCATCGGGTCACTGGTGCGCGGGCAGCCGCTGTAGGAACCCACGGCCTGGTACCGGCCCGGTGCCTCGATGGCCAGGTTGAGCGCCGAGGTCGCCGACATGGAGGTGCCCGCGACGGCATTGCGGCCCGTCATGCCGAAGTGGTTCTCCAGCAGTGGCGGCAGTTCGTGGATGAGGAAGGTGGACCACTTGTTGCGGCCCAGGACCGGATCATCGGCGACCCAGTCCGAATAGTAGGAGGCGTGTCCGCCGATCGGCTGGATCACATTGACCGGTTTGTCGGCGAAGAAATGCGCGACATCGGTGCGATTGGTCCACGGACCGCCGGTTTCGCCGCCGTCGACCGCATTGAGCAGATACAGCGCGGGCGCGGGATGACCCGGATGCGACACCCAGACCGGAATGGTGCGATTCATGGCCGCCGAATAGACGTGGACTTCGAACTGCCGCCCACCGAGGGGGCGCACGTCCACGATCACGGATCCGGGATCCGCGGTCGCCGGTATCGGCAACAGCACAGCGAATACGGCGAACAGGACGACCAGACAGCGCGTGAGCCGGTGCATAGCTGGGAGTATCCCTTGTTGGAGGCCGATTGTGTGTGATCAACGGGCATGTTCGTCGGCGGAATGCACGCGCAAATCGGTAATATCGCCCGCCGCCGAGCCATTCACCAGCATTCGCTCCGCGATCGCCCACCGCAGTTTGCGCGGCAGATCCGGGGCGAAACGGGTGAAGTACGCGTAGAGCCAGTCGGTTCGGGCCACCAGGAAGGGAAAGTCGGTGCTCATCATCGGCCGCAGCACCAGCATGGGCACCGGGGCGTCGAGCGGATGGAAGTCGCGATTCCACAGTCCCGGCACCGCGCATCCGGGATAGAACTGTCCCAGCATCAGTCCCTGGCCGACGATCTCGGTCTTGCGCGCCGCGTGCACGGAATCGATCAGGCCGTGGCGCGTCAGGCCGGGGAACAGCGTGATGAGGGTCGAGCGTGCCGTATCGGACGGATTCTCCTGTCGCAGCGCGCGATACACCTCGAAGGCGTCGTCGAGGACACGGTGCATCCGGTCCTCGGTCAGCGCGTCGCCGCCGGGGGCGCAACCGGCCCACACCGACCGCCGGTCGGCACTGTGCCGCACGAAGGGGCACACCGGTCCCGGCCGCCCCAGTTCGGGATGCGGCTGGGCCAGATGATCGGCCATCCATCCGACGAGGGCGGCGGCGGCCGGACCCTGCCGCTCCCATGCCCCGGGATCGGCGTACACATTCCACCAGTGCACGCCCGAGCGCGGCCCGACCCTCATCGGGAGTCCGCCCCGTCGAGATGCGCGGCCAGCAGCGGGCCGATGGCCGCGACGACATCGGCATTGCACAATTGCGCGTGGGTGGCGTCGACGGGGTGTTCGACGAGCGCGCCGGTGACGTGCGGACGCCACATCCGCGCGTCGAGTCCCGCGGTCATGCCGCGGGTGGCCGAGAAGTACAGCAGGTCGCCGTCGAAGACGCCGGGGCGGTAGCCGTGCGAGAGGCGGACACCGTCGACGTAGCCGCGATGCAGGCGGGTCAGCTGCTCGGCGGTCAGGCCGGTACCGAACGAGGCGGCGGCGGTGGCCAATTCGGCGGCCGCTTCCTCGGCGGTGAGGTCGGGTAGTTCGTCGGCGTCCTCGGGTTCGTCGCCGAGCAGATGGGTGAGCAGATCGCGCATGCGCGGCACCGGCGGTGGCGGCATGTCGTCGGGGAAGTCGACGCTGTCGAGCATGGCGAGAGTGGCGACGTCGGCCCCGCGCGCCCGCAGCCGCACGGCGACGGCGTGTGCGATCTGGCCGCCCAGCGACCAGCCCAGCAGGTGATATGGGCCGTCCGGCGACACCCGCACGATCTCGTCCACGTAGCCGTCGGCCAGTTCGTCGATGGTCGCTCCGGCGCGCGGTTCACCCGCCAGGGTCAGCGCTTGCAGCCCGTAGACGGGGCGGTCGGGCAGCTGGCGGGCCAGGCCGGAATAGCACCAGGCCAACGGGACCGCGGAGTGCACGCAGAACAGCGGCGGCCGGGTCCCGCCGCGGCGCAGGGTGAGGACCGCGCCGAGGGCGTCGTCGGTGGCGGCCGCGCCCTCGTGGTCGTCCAGGCGGGCGGCCAGTTCCCGCACCGTGGGGGCGGTGTAGAGCCAGCGCACGGTGACCGGCAGGCCGGTGGCGGTGGCCAGCTCCGCCGAGAGTGCCACGCCCAGCAGGGAATCGCCGCCCAGCTCGAAGAAGTCGTCGTCGAGGCCGGCCCGCTCGGCACCGGTGATCGCCGCGAACCGCGCGGCGACGAGCCGCTCGGACTCCGATTCCGGGGTGCGGTAGGGCCGCTGCGGTGTCGGCGGCGGGGGCAGAGCGGCGCGGTCCACCTTGCCGTGCGCGGTGACCGGCAACTCGTCGAGTTCGACCAGTTGCGCGGGCACCAGTGCGGCGGGCAGCAGTTCACGCAGCCGCCGGACGATATCGGCGTGGTCGAGCCGCATGCCCCGGGCGGCCACGATATAGCCGATCAGCCGGATGCCACGCGGCCCGTCGTGCGCGGTGACCGCGGCCTGTGCGATCTCGGGCAGTGCGGTGAGCGCGGCCGCCACCTCCGCCGGTTCCGCGCGACGGCCGCGCACGCTGAGCTGATCGTCGGCGCGGCCGAGGAATTCGAGCGCACCGTCGCCCGCCGCCCGCACCAGGTCGCCGGTGCGGTAGACGCGGCCTCCGCCGCCGAACGGATCGGCGACGAAGCGTTCGGCCGTCGCCCCCGGGCGGCCGAGATACCCGTGTGCGACACCGGGGCCGCCCAGGTACAGCTCGCCTCGCCCGCACGGCGGGGCCGGGCGCAGCCCGCGGTCGAGGATCAGGGCCCGCACTCCCGGCAGCGGCGGACCGATCGACACCGGAGCGTCGGCGGCGAGCGCCCGCGATTGCGTTGCCATGACCGTGGTTTCGGTGGGCCCGTAGCCGTTGCACAGCCGCAGCGCCGGAGCCCAGCGCCGCACCAGGTCGGCCGGGCAGGCTTCACCGCCCACCACCGCCACCCGCAGGTGCGGAACCTGTTCCGGGGTGAGGGTCGCCAAAACCGCCGGGGTGGTGAGGAAGTGGGTGATGGCGGCGCTGTTCAGCAGTGCGGCGAGTTCCGCGCCCGCCACCACCGCGGGCGGTTCGATCACCAGCCGGGCACCGGCCGCGAAGGCGGCCAGCAGTTCCAGCAGGTGCGCGTCGAACGACGGGGCGTGCGCGTGCAGGACGCGCGAATCACGCCCCACCCCATAGTGTTCGACAATGTAGTCGGTCAGCGGTCCGAGCCCGCGGTGGGTGACGGCCACCCCCTTCGGCGTGCCCGTGGTACCCGAGGTGTAGATGAGATACGCGGGATGGCCCGGGTGCAGCGGCCGAATCCGCTCGGCATCGGTGACCGGCGCGCCGGAATACCGCTCCACCCGTCCGTGCGCGGCGGGTTCGTCCAGCGCCAACCAGGTAGGCCCCGAGGGCAATTCGGCGTGAACGGAGGTCACGGTCAGCCCGAGGCACGCACCGCAATCCGCCGCCACCGTCGCCAGCCGCCGTGCCGGATCGTGCGGATCGAGGGGGACGAAAGCCGCGCCGGTCTTCGCGATCGACCACAGGGCGAGAACCGATTCCGCCGATCGCGGTATCGCTACGAGAACGAAAGATCCCGGCCCCGCGCCGGATTCGATGAGTACCCGCGCCCATTGCGAGGACAGCCGGTCGAGGTCGCGATACGTCCACGACCGCCCGCCGTCCTGCACCGCTATCGAAAGGCTCCGATTCGAGGCCACCACCCCGACGCCGGGTCCATGGACCGCGGGGCGCGCCTCCCCGGAATCCTCGGCCCGCTCGCGCGCCTTCTCGGAATCGTCGGCCCTACACCATGGCTTCCCGGGGCGATCAGCCCTGCCCCGCGTCTCCCCCGCACCGCCGAGCGGGCCGTTCTCGACACCATCGGCGTGATTCCCGCTGTTGCCGACCCGCATGCCGCCGCGCACGCCGTCCCCGTCCACGCCGTCCGCGCGCAGGGCGGCGCGCAGCAGATCCGGGAGCAGGCGGTCGGCACGCACCGGCCGCGTCGCCGGGAGCACGGGTGCGGGGTCCAGGCTTCGTACCGGCCGCCCCGGGTCGGCGAGGAAGCGGTCGAGATAGTCCAGGAATCCCCGATGATGCGCGGTCAGTGCCTCGGCGGAGTACAGCTCCGGATTCCCCTGCATGCCAATGGTGATGGAACGGTCGTCGGGGCCGAGCTGATAGCCGTTGACCAGCAGATCCTCCACCGGCCCGAGCGCCAACAGATGGACGTGCGCGGTGAGCGCGCCCATGCGCAGCGGTTCGGCGGCTCCGAGCATATTCACCACGGGACCGAAACCACCTCGCGCGGTGTGATTCTCGCCGCGATCGCGCTGGATGTCCTCGTAGCGGTAGCGCTGATGCCGCAGCGCCCCCACCAGCCGCGCCCGCACCCGCCCGACCGCCTCCGCCACGGTGGCATCGCGGAAGTCGCCGAGCCGCAGCGGAACCACATTGGATACCGATCCGGCCGACCGGCGCAGCGCCGCCGTCGACCGTGCCGCCACCGGCAGGGAGAGCAGCACCTCGTCCGAACCGGTCATGGCGGCCAGATAGCAGGCGAAAGCCGCGATGGTCAGTTCGGGGAAGGTGTATCCGCCCTGCCTGAAGATCGTGAGCCGGTCCGCCGTCATCGGCGGCAGCGCGGCCGCCACCCGGTGCGGCGGGCGCGGCCGGGCGGCCGGGCGGCCCGCCAGCCGCACCGGTTCGGCCAGGCCCGCCACCTGTTCCGACCAGTACTCGCGGTCGGCGCGGGCGCGGGGCGAGGCGGCGTAGGCGCGCTCCTCGTCCAGCAGTTCGGCAATGGTCAAGGGGCCGTGCCGCGAGTTCTCGGGGGCGCGGTCCGACTCGGCCCCCTCGGCGGCGTACAGCTCGACGGTCCGGCGCAACAGCACCGCCGCGCCGATTCCGTCCAGCACGATGTGATGACTGCGCAGATACAGCAGATGCGTGTCGGGCCGCACCCGCAGCAGGGTGGCGACGGTCAGCGCATCGGTCAGCAGATTCAGCGGTGCGGTGTGGTCGCGCTCCATCCGCTCCCGGGCGACGGCGACCGGGTCGGCGCACGCGGTCAGATCCGCACAGCCCATCGGCGCGAAGGCGTCCGGGTCCAGGAACTGCCGGGGGTGACCGTCCATGATCCGGAACCGCACATGCGGCGACTGCAACTCCCACGCCGCCCGCGCCGCGCACTCCCGCAGCCGCTCGGCCCGCAGCGGGCCGCGCAACTCCAGGTACATGGCGACGGTATTGGGCACCTCCGGATACAGCTGCTGGGCCACCCACCAGCGCAGCTGGGCCACCGACAGCGCCAGCTCGGTCGGCACGGCACGGGGTGTCGCCGCGGCGGATCGTGACAGTTCCACGTCTCCATCGGCTCGCGCCAACGTGCCTCCTCACGCCCCGAGCAGCAGTGTTCGAACCGTTCCGCTGGCAACCTACGGCATGGAACGGCCGCGACCGGGGAGGAACCGCCGGGCCGCCCGGTCGAGGAACGGTGTCGGTTGCGCGACGGAACGGTGGAGTCACCGCCCGTCGGCGTGTCGGCGGGCGCGCCGTACTCGATGCTGACCGCGGAGACGGACCCGACGAAGGGGAGGTGCGCGGTGGGATTGCGACGGCGTGAGCTGCTGGTCGGGCTGGCCGGTGCGAGCGGTTTCGCCCTCGCGGGCTGTGCGCGGCAGCCGGAACCGGCCCCGCCACCGGTGCCCGCCGCCATCCGCTTCGATCCCCCGCCGGATGCCCGCGACGTCGACGCCCGCACCCCCGCGCGCGTCACGGTCACCGACGGGACCGTGCGCTCGGTGGAATGGATCGACGAGACCGGCCGCCCGCTACCCGGCGCACCGGCCCCCGACAACCGCTCCTGGACGAGCACGGAACCGCTCGGCTACGGCCACACCTACACCGTCCGGGCGGTCGCCGACGGCGCCACCGGCACGGTCACCGCCACCTCGACCTGCGCCACGGTGGTGCCCGATCGGCTGGTGGATGTCTCGCTGCGGTCCGGCAATCTGGTCGAGCTGTCCGAGAACGACGTCTACGGCGTCGGTTTCGTCCTCGCCGCCCGGTTCGACGAACCCGTGGACCGCGTGGCCGCCGAACGCCGGCTGCGCATCGTCACCGAACCGGCCGTCACCGGTGCCTGGTACTGGCTCGACGACCGCAACGCGCACTGGCGGCCCGAGCACTACCACGCGCCCGGCACCCGGATCACCGTCGCCGCCGATCTCTTCGGCGCACCGCTCGGCGACGGCGCGTACGGTCTGCGCGATCAGCGGGTGTCGGTGCTCATCGGCCCCGCCCACGTCGCCATCGCCGACGACGACACCAAACATATCGAGGTCTTCGACAACGGCACCCTGGTGCGCACCATGCCGACCTCCATGGGTATGGGCGGCACCGCGGTGGTCGACGGCACGGCGCTGTCCTTCTGGACCCGCCCCGGCACCTACACCGTGCTGGACCGCCACCATCCGGTGACCATGGACTCCTCCAGCTACGGCCTGCCCGTGAACTCCCGGCTCGGCTACCGCTCCACCATCGACCACGCGGTCCGGATCAGCCACGACGGCATCTTCGTGCACGCCCTCGCCGAAAGCATGTGGGCACAGGGCAATACCAACGTCTCCCACGGCTGCCTGAACCTCTCCCCCGCCGACGCCGCCTGGTTCTACGACTTCGTCATCCCCGGCGACGTCGTGGAGGTCCGCAATACCGGCGGCGACCCGCTCGACATCTGGCAGGGCGGCGACTGGACCATCCCGTGGCCGCAATGGCTGGACGGCGGCGCGAGCGCCTGACCGCCACGTCGCCGCCGTCGAACACCACCTCCGCGAAGTCTGCTCGACAACCGGATCTCACCTCTCGCATGGACCTGCCCCGGCCGCTCCGACCCGCCCGCGGGCCGGATCGCTCATCCGGCGGCGGGCGGGTGTCATCACGGTGTTCCACCATGACTCCAAGGGGCTGGGCTCGGGCCAGTGCACCACCGGCACGGCGTCGGGATCGGTTGCGGCCGTGCGGGTTCCGAACGCGGACACGACGCCGGTCAGGCGTTGATGGCCTGGTGCTCGCGATCGTGGCGAGTGACCTCGATCTTGCGGGGCTTGGCCTGCTCGGCGACCGGGATGGTCAGCCGCAGCACGCCGTCGCGGTAGTCGGCCTGGATGCGATCGGTGTCGAGGTTCTCCCCCAGGAACAGCTGGCGGCTGAAGACGCCGCGACCGCGTTCCGCGGCGATCATCGAGCGACCCGCGTCCAGTTCCGGACGGGAGGCGCGCACGGTGATCACATTGCGCTCGACATCCAGGTCGAGGGAGTCCGGGTCGATACCGGGCAGATCGAATTCCACGAAGAACTCGTCGCCGTCACGCCAGGCATCCATCGGCATCACGGCCGGTCGGGCTGATGTGCCGAAAACCTGTTGCGTCAGTCGATCCAGGTCACGGAAGGGATCGGTACGCATCAGCATGGTCGCCACCTCCAACTCACTCCATTCTCGATCGAAGAGTTATCAGATAATCTGTGTCATCTGACAGAGATATTATTTAGCACTCTAGCCATGAGAGTGCAAGACCGATGGAAAGGTAATCTCAGGGCAGGCGATCATGCGGGAGAACGGGGAGACGAACAGGATGCTGGGGCGCGAGCAGGGCCACTTTCCGCCGTCGGGACAGGCGGTGTACGCGATCTCGGTGGCCGCCGAACTCTCCGGCGTCGGGGTGCAGACATTGCGCCTGTACGAGCAGCACGGACTGATCACCCCCGCGCGCAGCGCCGGAGGCACGCGGCGCTACAGCGGTGACGACCTCGCCCGGCTCGCGCGCATCATCGCCTTGGCCGGGGAGGGCATCAATCTGGCCGGGATCGGACGCATTCTCGAACTCGAGGACGCCAACTCCGCCCTCGCCGCCGAGCGCGATCGGTTGCGCGACCAGCGGTAGCGGTCGGACTCCGGCTCAGTCGTCGGCGTCGAGGTCCACCTCGACCCGGTCACGGTCGGCCCGTTCCAACAGCGGCGCGATATCGAAGACCGCATCGTCGATTCCGGCGTGCAGATCGCCCAGTTCCGCATAGCGGGCGGGCACCGTGGCCATGGTGAAGTCGCGCGGATCGAGCTCCGGGATCTCCGCCCAGCGGACCGGGGTGGAGACCGTCGCCGCCGCCACGCCGCGCACCGAGTACGCCGCCGCGATGGTGTGGTCGCGCGCGTTCTGGTTGTAGTCGACGAAAAGCATGGCCGGATCGCGGTCGCGCCGCCACCACGCGGTGGTCACATCGTCCGGGGCGCGGCGTTCCACCTCTCGCGCGAAGGCGAGGGCGGCCCGGCGCACCTCCTGGAATCCGTACCGCGGATCGATGCGCACGTAGACGTGCAGTCCTTTGCCGCCGGAGGTCTTCGGCCAGCCGACGGCACCGAGTTCGTCGAGTATCTCGTGCACGACACCGGCCACCCGCCGCACCCGCGACCACGGGCAATCCGGCATGGGGTCCAGGTCGATCCGCCATTCGTCGGGCAGTTCGGTGTCGAAGCGCCGGGAGTTCCAGGGATGGAACTCCACGGTCGACATCTGCACCGCCCAGATCACGTCGGCAAGCTTCTCGACGCACAGCTCGTCGGCGGTGCGGCCGTAGCGCGGGAAGGACAGCCGCACGGTGGGAATCCAGTCCGGGGCGCCGCCCGGCAGCCGCTTCTGGTGCACCTTCCCACCGGGCAGACCCTTGGGAAAGCGGTGCAGCATGCACGGCCGGTCGCGCAGCGCGTTGACGATGCCGTCGCCCACGCTCAGGTAGTACCGCACCAGATCGAGCTTGGTCGCCCCGGTCTCGGGGAAGTACACCCGATCCGGATTCGATACGCGCACCGTGTGCTCGCCGACCGTCAACTCCACGGCGGACGTCGACTTACTGGCCACCCGTCCGACCATAACGGGCGAATCGCCCGGCGCATACGACAACACGGGATCCGGGTCAGCGGCGAAAGACCAACCAGCGCATACAGGCGTACAGGTAGAGGCCCTCGCCGAGGCCGCCGACGATGCGGGCCAGGTGGTATTCCACCCCGAGGGCCGCCAGACCGCTGGTGACGCCGAGGATGAACACCAGGTAGTTCACCGTGACCACCACGACGTAGACGGCCAACTGGGGGCCGACGGGAGCGTGCGAGGAGAAGTTGAGCACCCGGTTCAGCAGGAAGCTGGTGGCGAACGCCGTGACGTACCCGAGGGTCACCGAGATCGGCAGCGGCATGCCCAGTCCACCGTGCAGGGCGGTGATCAGCAGCAGGTCGAGGGTGAAGGTGCAGGCGCTCACCAGCAGGTAGCCGACGAAGGTGGGCGGCACCACGCGGGCCAGCCCGAACGGCAGGCGAGCGGCCACGCCCCGGCTCAGCCGGTGGAACCACCGCACCGCGGGTGAGTCCGCGGGCCGCGCGGCCGTCGTCTCGATCCACACCCACCTCACGGTGTCAGTGGCAGGTGGCGACCGGGTGATCAGGAGGCCAACGGCGGCTGTGCGGTCGGTGTGTCCGCGCTACCAGGGCTCCGGTAGCGGCGGGGACGGCGTGAAGGTGACCGGGAGCGCGGTCAAGGCGCGGTGGAAAGGTCCGGGCCGCCAGGTCAATTCGGCGGTCGGGACCGCCAGGCTGATGTCCGGGAGGGCATCGAGCAGCTGGTCGATGGCCTCCTGGGCGATCAGATACGCCAGCGAACTGGCGGGACAGGCGTGCGGTCCGGCTCCGAAGGCCAGATGTGAGCGGTTGCCCGCGAGCTGGCCGGTGCGGATCTCCGGATCGGTATTGCACGCCGCCATGCTGATGACCACCGGCTGATGCGCGGGCAGCCAGACATTGTCGAGCACGACGGGCTGACGCGGGAAGCTGATGCAGAAGTTGGCCATCGGAGGATCGTCGAACAGCACCTCGTCCAGTGCGTCCCGGGTGGACAGGCTGCCGCCCAGCACATCTCCGCCGAATCGGCCGTCGACCAGGATCAGCAGCAGCGCGTTGACGATCAGGTTCTGCTGCGGCTCGATGCCCGCGCCGTAGAGGGTGGCCAGTTGATGCACCATCTCGATATCGCTGAGGTCGGCGGGATGGTGCAGCAGCCGGGTGGTGATGTCGTGGCCGGGTTGCGCCCGCTTCTGCTGGGCCAATCGCGACAGCGCGTCCACGAGCAGGCTGTTGCCGCGCTCCGCGCCGACGCCCTCGAAGATGGCGCGCAACCCCTCGGCCGCCTGCGCGGCGATATCGACCGGACAGCCGAGCAGATGATTGAGCACATCGAATGCCAGCGGAAAGGCGTAGTCGCGCACCAGATCCGCCGCCCCCGTCACGCAGATCTCATTGATGAGCGGTACCGCGATCTGCTCCACGATGCCCGGCAGCGCGAACTGGTCGATACCGGCCAGACCGGCGGTATTGGCCTGCCGGTAGCGCGCGTGCGCGGTTCCGGCATTGCGCAGGGCATTGGGCCGCCACTGCATCATGGGCAGAACCGGACAGTCGGCGGGCACATTCTCCTGCCATACCCGCGGATCCGCCGGAAAACGGTCCGGATCATTGAAGATTCGCACCGCCGTGCGATATCCGAGCACCAGGGTGGCGGGTATGCCCGGGGCCAATTCCACGGGTGCCATCGCCCCGAACTGCTGCCGCATCTCGCGGTAGGCCCGATGCGGGTCCGCGGCGAATTCCGGAGCGTACAGCGGTACGCGCGGGCCGACCACCTCGAACGGCGCGGTATGCGACGGATGGACGGGCAGCGAATCTGACATCGACAAGTGACTCCCTGTGGCGCACGACACCTCACCGCTGCCGAACACCGCATATCCCGGACGCGGACCGGGGGCCACCCTACCGACGCGGTCGGCCGAATGTGCCGAAATCGCCGAGGATTTCTCGTGCAAGCCCCCTAGGCGAAAATCCAGTCTTTGCGCCGTATAGTGATAGTTTCTGGCTATGGTCCGAACGGACCTGATACCTATTGCGCATTACAGGGAGAAGCCGGTGTGCAGGGCCGCGGAGGTTGCCGCACGGATGTGCGGAGTAATTCTCGGACTCGTCGTCTGCGTGTTCGGCGTGGGCTTCGGAGTGGGCACGGCCCACGCGGAGAGCGCACCCGGCCCGGTACTGATCGGAGATACCGCGTATTTCGCCATGGGCGGGTGGAACTGTTCGATCCGCTCGACCGGCGCCGTGGGCTGTGACCTGGTGGTTCCGGCCGCCTCGATGAACGTGCTCTTCGCCGGTACGCAGATTCCGCTGCCGCATGTGCCCGCCATCGTCATCGATTCCGCCATGTGGCCCGCGCATCCGCAATGGAACTCCAACGGCAGCCATACGCTGCCCGGTGGGAATCCGCCGCTGCCGCGACTCGCGGCGGTGAACTTTCACGACCCGAGGATGTCGGTCACCCACGCCGGGGCGACCTGCCAAATCACTTTCACGGGTGCGGCCGTGTGCACCTCGATGGGACATGGATTCAGTCAATGGGGACCGGTGCCGCATGGCTACTGACCCCCATGACCGCTACCGCCTACCGGTACCAGACGCCGGAATCCCAAGGGCCGTAATTCCATACATTGAAATCGTAACGGCTGTGCGCGCCGCCGAAGAAGTAGCCCCACCAGCCCGCGGACGTATCGCAGATCTGGTCGTCGCGATTGCACACCGTCAGCACCGGAAAGCCGCCGAACCAATCGTCGACACCGGCGAGCGGATATCCGACGATGCCACTCCCGGGAGTGGACGACAATCCGCCCCACCCGGGGCCGGGAGCCCGTTTCGGATCGGACAGCAGAATGGCATTGGCATTGCCGACATCCTGATGCGCGGTGACCCAGGCGTGCAGGATGCCCGCGCCCTCGCTGTGTCCGATGAGCCGGATGTGGTCACCCGGGCACTGATTGCGGTGCGACCAGAACAGCCGGTCGAGTTCGTTCAACCCCGACATCGGGTCGAGCGAGTTGTAACCGACGGGCTGATTCACGAATGGGACGAACACCGACGATGTGTTGTCCCCGAGGCCGCCGATTCCGATGGCCCAGTCGCCGCCGCAGGGGTCGGCGTGCGCGGTCGGGCTCATCGGATGCGCGATGGAAAGGAAAAATGCCAGCAGTAATGCGGCGAAGAGCGCCGTTGCTCTACGCATGGTCGTAACTTTCTGAAATTGTCAGGTCTCCGGGTCCGGCCCGGCTTCAGCCCGGGGTACCCGAAAATTGCTGGTGTTCTTGATTCCTGGCGCAACGGTTACACGGGCCGTGCGCTCCGATGCCGTTATGCGATGTCGCGGGGCTTCGGCCCGGTATGCGGCCGGGCTTGCCGGACATTTCCCGGACCCGGCTACCTGGCGCGGACCGCGCCGCGCGGGGACACTGAGAACGTAGCGCCGAATTCGTCCCCCCAGGAGTAGATGCGATGACGAACAACGGGCCCTTCGGGGTCGATCCGGAAGACTTCGAACGTGCCCTGCGGGAGGCTGGTATCGAAATCCGCGACCTGCTCGACAAGGCGTCGGAGTACCTCGACCGCACCAGCGCGAATCCGTTGACGGCCCTGCTGGGCCAGTTCGTCCAGCCGCAGCGTCCCCGGCCGCCGAAGCCGGAGGGTGAGACCACCGGCGAGACCGGCAGCGGGGTGTGGGCCGTCTACACCATCGAGGAGGACGGCGGGGCCCGCGTGGACCAGGTGTTCCCCAGCGAGCTGGAAGCCCTCCGTTCGCACCGCGACAACACCGATGCCCGCCGCCGGGTGCGCTTCCTGCCCTACGGGGTGCCCGCCAGCGTGCTGGACGCCCCGTGACTATCCTTCAGTCCTTGCCCCGACCGGCTCGGATGTCGAAACCCCAGTTGTAGAGGCGGGCGATCTCGGCGACACCCGCGCCCGGCTGCCCGGCGGGCGGCCGGATGAAGGTGCATTCGCGGCGCACCACCAGCTCACCGTTGATGTTCTCGATGGTCGCCAGCACGGCGTCGCGGGAATCGTCGACGCAGCCGTCCAACGTCATCTCGATCGGGGCGCTGTTGACCGGATACAGGGTCGCGGTCGCCTGGACGCCCCGGAAATCCCTGGCTCCCTCGTAGATCGAGGTGAACACCAGGATGCGGCGGAAGAACTTGGTGAAATCCAGGTTGATGTCGAGGTTCTCACCGGTGGCGCTGGAGCCGGTGCGGTCGTCCTGGTCGAGCCGGATGAACGGCGGGTTGTGCAGATCGCCGAATCGCCGGTCCAAGGCGCGCACCGAACCGATAGCGCCGTTGACCAATTCGTAGAAACAGCACAGGTCCAGGTCCAGGCTGTTGCGTTTGCGGCCGAACAGGCCCGCGCCGCGAGTGGTGGTCCAGTTCAGGTTGACCCGCATGGTGCCGCCGGTGACGCCCGATTTGGTGAGCGAGACGGTGGGGGCTTCCTTGGTCAGCGAGATCTTGGTGAGGTTGACCGGAGCCTGGGCCGGGGTGGGTTGCGGCGGTGGCGGCGCGTACTGCTGCTGCGGCGCGGGAGGCGGTGGCGGCGAGTACTGCTGCGGGGGCGCGGGAGGCGGTGACGCGAACTGCTGCTGCGGAGGAGGCGGCGGCGGTGTGTGCTGCTGCGCGGGGGCGGGCTCGTCGTCGACGGAGATGCCGAAATCGGTTGCCAGTCCGGCCAATCCGGAGTCGTACCCCTGCCCGACCGCACGGAACTTCCACGCACCCTGCCGCCGGTACAGCTCACCGAGCACGAACGCGGTCTCGGTGGTCGCGTCCGCGCTGTCGAAACGCGCCAGTTCCGCGCCGTTCGCGGCATCGAGCACCCGCACGTACAGGCCCCGGAACTGCCGGAAGGTCCCGCCGGTCGTGGAGGCCGCGATCACGATGGTCTCGATCTGCGGTTCGACCTGCGCCAGCCGCGCCGACAGCACATCCAGCACCGTCGTCCCGTGCTGCTTGCCCTCGTGCCGGACCGCCCCGGACGGATGCGCGGGCTGGTTGTAGAACACGAAATCGGCGTCGGAGCGGACCTTTCCGCCCACCAGCAGCAGCGCGGACGCGTCGGCATCCGGAACACCCGGGCCCGCTTGCCATCCCAGTTCGATGCGGACCGCGTTCGCCGGGACCGCTACGTTGGTCCCCTTCATCATCCCCACGGCAGTCAACATATACGATCCGGCCGCGCACCGCCCCGGTGCCGCGGATCGTCACCGCCACCGCCACCGCCCCGGCCCCACCCGGGCCGCCGACGGAATTCCGGCTGCGCGCGGTCGGCGGATCCCTCGGCCGACCGACGACATCGCGGCGGTCCGTCACTTGGCATCGCCGTAACACTCCACCACCGCCGTCGTGAACGGAAAGCGCACCGGCGTGCGGCCGAAGGCGATCCGGCCCGCGTTCGCCGCCGCATCCGTGATCGCCGTGGCGACCGTCGCGGCCTCCTCCTCCGGGCAGTGCACGATCACCTCGTCGTGTTGGAAGAAGACCAGTTCCGCACGCAACCCCGCGTGGTGCATGGTGTGCCGCAGGCCCGCGAGCACCAGCAGCGTCCAGTCGGCGGCGCTGCCCTGCACGACGAAGTTGCGGGTGAAACGGCCGCGGGCGCGGGCGGTGCCGCCGTATCCGCCGGATCGCTCACGTTCGGCGTCGGTCTCGTGGTCGATGGCGGCGGGCGGACAGGTGCGGCCGAGCCACGTGCGCACCAGACGCCCTTCCACACCGGCGTGGGCCGCATTGTCGACATACGCCATGGCGGCCGGATAGCGGCGGCGCAGTTCGGCGATATGGGTGAGGGCGTCCCCGGAGGTCTGGCCGTAGAGCGCGCCCAGCATCGCGAGCTTCGCCTGGGCGCGGTCGCCACCGAAGGCGCGGGCGGCCAGATCCGCGTACATGTCCTCGTCACGACCGGCCACCTTCATCAGTCCCGGATCGCGCGAGATCGCGGCGAGCACCCGCGGCTCCATCTGATCCACGTCGGCGACCACCAGCCGCCAGCCCGGGTCGGCGCGGATCGCGGTCCGGATCACCTTCGGAATCTGCAGCGCGCCACCGCCATTGGTGGTCCAGCGACCGGTCACCGTGCCGCCCGGCAGATATTCGGGCCGGAAGCGGCCGTCGCGCACCCACTGGTCGATCCAGGACCAGCCGTGCGCGGTGTGCAGGCGATACAGCGATTTGTAGGCCAGCAGCGGTGCGACCGCCGGGTGGTCGATCTCCTGGAGTTCCCATTTCCTGGTGGAGGACAGCGAGATTCCGGCGCGACCGAAGGCCCGGATGATGTCCTGGGGCAGGTCCGGCCGGACCCGTGCGCCGAGGGCCCGCGACACGACATCGGCCAGCTCGGCCATGCGCCGCGGCTCCGTGCCGCCCGAGACGCGTTCGCCCAGCATCGAATCGAGCAGTTCGCGGTGGATGTCCGCCCGCCACGGTATGCCCGCCCGCGACATCTCCGCGGCCACCAGCATGCCCGCGGACTCGGCGGCGAGCAGCAGCCGCATTCGTTCCGGGTGTTCGGTCCGCGCCACGCGGGCCACCTGCCCCGCGTAGACCTCCAGCAACGCGGTCAATTCGTCGGTGCCGGGCGGGAGCGGCACCGGTCCCGAGTCGAACAGGGTCGGCTCGGTGTCGGCGGCGCGGGCGGGTGCGTCCGGTGGCACCGGAAGGCCGTGCAACCGCGCCCACGCGGCCGCCAGGGAGCGCGCCTGACCTGCCTGCCCCTCCTCGTGCCCGATCAGCAGCGACTCGGCGGCCTCCACGTCGTAGCAGCGCTCGACGCGCACGCCGGCCGCCAGCAGACGCCGGTAGATCTCACCGGTGGATCGCCAGACCCACCGCTCCACCTCCGGGCGCGAGCGCACCGCATCGGCCAGCGCGGGCTCGTACAGCACCGGCCCCGCGGGCCGACCGTCCGAACCCAGCGGACACAGACGCGCCCCACCGTCACCGGTCTCCGCCACCGCCCATCGCATGGTCAGAGTCTCGCACCGGGTACGGACATGCTTCGCCCGTCCACCGTGAGACGGGCTCGGCGGCTCAGACCACCTTCACGCTCAGCACCTGGTGGCTGCCGCCGCGGTAGCCGCCCGCGATGCATCCGGTGACGGCCGCCGGAGTCACCTCCGGGGGTGCGGTCACGACCTGCAAGGTCTTCCCGGAGCCGAGGCCGCCGACGACTTTCAGATGATTGGTGGACTGCTGTCCAAGCGTCCACTCCCAGGATCCGATCACATGGCTGTTCACGCCGTTGTCCCAGATGACGAGCAGATCGGCGCGTCCACCGCGACTGCCGTAACAGGTCGCGGCCGGTTCGAAGCTGGTGCCGATAATGGTTCCCACCCCGATATCGTCGGGAGCCCCGTGGCAGCCGACCAGGTGTCCGCCGATATTGCTGGCCATCGGCGCTTGGGAACTACCCGTGATACCCGGTCCATTCGCCTGCCAGGCGATCGAGCCCGCCGAACAGCCGCCGCTGTCCAGCTCCGGCTGGGCCGATGCGGTGCCGCCGACGCATATCCCGGCGATCGAGAAAGCCGCCGCCACCGCGGCGATGAGCGAACCTCGCAATGTCGACATGTCCCACACCTCTCTGTAGATCATCGTTGATCGAACTAGAGCGGCTTCAACATCGTCTGATTCGAGATTAGGCAGCGGCGATCCGGCGCGCAATCGGGGTACGGGTAGTGCTATCCGCATTGATGTGACACGCTGTTACGTCAATACCGTGAGCACGAGGAGGCGCCCGTGTCGACCGCCGCCGACCCATCCGCACGCGATCAGGACGACAGCCCCCGCCGCATCACCGCCTTCCACCGCGACGGCCTGGCCTTCCCCGTCACCGATTCCGGCCCACTCGACGGCGAGCCGGTCCTGCTGCTGCACGGCTGGCCGCAGGACTCCCGCAGCTGGGACGCGGTGGCCGCCGCCCTGAATCAGCTCGGCTACCGGACCTTCGCACCGAATATGCGCGGAGCCAGCCCCACCGCCGCACCCCGCTGGCGCTGGTCCTATCGACTCGACGAGCTGGCCCGGGACGTGCTCGCCATGGCCGACGGGATCGGACGGCCGGTGCACGTGGTCGGCCACGACTGGGGCGCGGCCGCCGCCTGGGCCGCCGCCACCGCCGGGCAGCACCGAATGCGTTCTCTCACCGCCCTTTCCGTCCCCCACCCGACCGCGTTCCTGCGCGCCATGCTCACCAGCCGCCAAGCCCTGGCGTCCTGGTACATGCACGTCTTCCAGCTCCCCCTGCTCCCGGAACTGATGGTCCGCACCCCGCTGTTCCGCCGCCTGCTCGAACGCACCGGCCAACCGGCGGCTGTCGCCCTGCGCGACGGAAACCGCCTACGCGACAGGATAATCGCCCGCGGCGGCCTGCACTGGTACCGCGGCATGCCCTTCTCCTCCCCCGGCCGCCTCCGCTCCCGCGTCACCGTCCCCACCCTCCAGGTCTGGAGCGACCGCGACACCGCCGTCCTCGCCACCGGCGCGGAACTGTCGAGCCGCTACGTCGACGGGCCGTACCGCTTCGAGGTGCTGCCGGGGGTATCCCATTGGATTCCCGACGAAGCTCCGGAGGCCGTGACTCGGCTGCTGGTCGAGCATTTCGAGGCGAGCAAGGCTGGCGACGACCGACGTCGACCCAGCCCGGCCGACGGATCATGACACGGGCGCACGACGCGCCAGCCGGACCGCACGCCGCGCGCCCGCCCGCGACGATCAGGCCGGGCACGACCAGATCCGGACGCGGGACGAAAGGCGGCGGTGGCGAAATCGCCCAGCCGCTGAGGGTAGGCGAGGACCCGGCGCGGTCCCCGACGGCGGGTAGCGATCCGGCCCGTCCCACCAATCAGCCACTGCGGGAATCGAATCAACGCCTGTTCGCGACGACGGCTCACGCGCGGTGAGTACGGCCAGCATCGGCAGCGGCGTCCAGCCCGCGAGCAGCGCGGGGTCCGCCGGGAGGACGGACGCACCGGCCATCGCGATGGCGAACAGCACCGCCGCGCCGACACCGAGCCGAACCCAGCCGAGATCCGAGAGCTGGGACAGCGCGGCACCCGACCCCGCCACGTATTGACCTCGGCGTGATGGATTGAGAGGCTTTGGACTCCATCGACTCAATCTGGCGGGAGAACTCGATATGGCCGATGACGGCGGACGCTCCGGCGGCGAGATGACCTATTCGACGATCACCTACGCGGTCGAGGAGGCCATCGCGACCATCACGCTCGCTCGCCCGCAGGCCCGCAACGGCTTCACCCTCACCATGGCCGACGAGTTGGGTGCGGCACTGGCGGCCGCCGACCGGGACGATGAGGTGCGGGTGATCGTAGTGACCGCGCAGGGTGAATACTTCTGTGTCGGAATGGATTTCGCCGAACCGTCGATCGGCGACTTCGACGACCCGGACTGGGATGAGCCGGCTACGCGCGTGGTGCGGCCCATGACGGATTCGAACAAGCCGGTGATCGTGGCGTTCCCGGGTCCGGCGGTGGGCGTGGGCATCTCCATGACGCTGGCCGCGGACTTCCGCCTCGCCAGCGAGAACGCCCGATTCGGCTTCGTCTTCGCCCGCCGCGGCCTCTTCCCCGAGGGCGGCTCGACCTGGTTCCTGCCGCAGCTGGTCGGCCTGGCCAAAGCCAAGGAGTGGATGCTCACCGGCCGCGTCTTCAGCGCCCAGGAGGCCCACGCCGCCGGTCTGATCACCAGCGTGCACTCCCCCGACGACCTCCTGCCCGCGGCCTACGCGCTGGCCCGCGAGCTGGCCGTCGACATCGCCCCGAACTCCGCCGCGGTCATCCGCCGAGCCCTGGTGGCCATGGCCGCCCACGGCAGCCCCGAAGCGGCCTTCGCCCTCGACAAGAAGACGATCCCGCACGCCTCCACCAGTCCCGATCTGGCCGAAGGCATTTCATCCTTCCTGGAGAAGCGCACCCCCCGGTTCACCGGCGTCACCGCCACCGACCTGCCGGACCTGACCGCCTGGCTGGAGCGATAACGCCGGGCAACGCGACACTTCGCCGCCACCGTTCGCCGCTCTCGAGCATGTCGTCTACGCATATCCACCCATGTCGGCCCGGCGGGGAATGGGCGAATCGGCCGATGTGGGTCGGGGCGGTCCACCCATAGCGTCGGTGTTCTCACCAGCACGTCAGGGAGGACACCATGACCACGCAACACATCGAGACACTCATCATCGGGGCCGGACAGGCCGGACTGTCGACCGGATACCACCTGCGGCGGCTCGGGCGACCGTTCCTGATCGTCGACCGCGACAAGCGGATCGGGGACAACTGGCGCAGGCACTACGACTCGTTGCGGCTGTACACCCCGGCCAAGTACACGAGCCTGCCCGGCATGGCGTTCCCGGCGGCAGACCGGTGGAGTTATCCGGGCAAGGACGAGGTCGCCGACTACCTGGAGCGGTACGCGCTGCATCAGGAGCTTCCCGTGCGCATGAGCACCAGCGTGGACCGGCTGACGGCCCGCCCGGAAGGCGGCTACCGCGCCCGGATCGGCGCGGACACGATCACCTGTGACAACGTGGTGGTCGCGACGGGCACATTCGGTCGTACCTCGTATCGGCCGGAGTTCGCGGCGGAACTCGATCCCGGAATCACCCAACTGCATTCCAGCGAGTACCGGCGACCGGACCAGCTCCAGGAAGGTCCGGCCCTAGTTGTCGGCGCCTCGCATTCGGGGACCGATATCGCGTACGAGCTGGCGGCCACCCGACCGACGATCCTGTGCGGGCGCGATTGCGGACAGATCCCGTTGCGCTGGGACTCGCGCCGGATCAAGGTCGCGCTGCCGGTGCTCATGTTCGTGTGGCGTCACATCCTCACCCGCCGCACGCCGATGGGCCGGAAAGAGATGCGCGAGGTGCGGTTCCACGGTGGACCGATGCTGCGGGTCAAGCGCGCCGATCTCGCCGCGCGTGACGTGCGACGGACGACCGCCCGGGTGCGCGGGGTGCGCGACGGCATGCCGGAATTGGACGACGGCACCGTGCCGGATGTGCGAAACGTCATCTGGGCGACCGGCTTCCAGCAGGTATTCGACTGGATCGAGGTGCCCGTCATCGGCGACGACGGCTGGCCGCAGGAGTACCGCGGCGTGGTCGACGAGTCACCCGGATTGTTCTTCTGCGGCCTCAGCTTCCAGTACGCGTTCTCCTCCATGGTGTTCCCCGGAGTGGGCCGCGACGCC
Source organism: Nocardia sp. CC227C (assembly GCF_030767025.1). Classification (GTDB taxonomy): domain Bacteria; phylum Actinomycetota; class Actinomycetes; order Mycobacteriales; family Mycobacteriaceae; genus Nocardia. The sequence continues at coordinate 132,931 of NZ_JASITE010000012.1, forward strand.
GAGTACGTCGCACGCCGGATCGCCGCGCGAGCGACCGGCCGAACCGTCGCGCGGGAGGCCGCAGCGTAATCCGACCGACCTCACGCTCGGCGCGTATCCTTCCTACCAGGAGTGATGCGCAATGGGCGTGGTCGACAACCTGCTGCGGGCTCGAGCGGAATACGAGCGGCGGGAGTGGCTGGCCGCATTCGGCACGCTGTCCGACCTGGACGCGGACGCGCTCGACGGCGACGACTTCCTGCGCCTGGCGACGGCCGCCTATCTGACGGGGCGCACCAATGACAGCATCCACGCGTTGCAGCGCGCCTACCAGCTGCACGTGGATGCGGGCGACCCGCTGGCGGCGATTCGCAGCGCGTTCTGGCTGGCACAGACGCTGCTGTTCTCCGGGGAGTCCGTCGTCGGGGGCGGCTGGGTGGCCAGAGCGCAGCGACTGTTGGAGGATGTGCCCGGCGATGTGGTCGAACGCGGATACGTCCTGGTCGCGGTGACGCTCCGCCATGTTTTCGCGGGTGAGTTCCCCGCCGCCGCCCGATGCGCCGACGAAGTCTCCGACTACGGCCGCAGATTCGGCGAACCGGACCTGACCGCGATGGGGCTCTGCGTCCAGGGCAGGCTGGCCATGTACTCCGGTCGGGTACGCGAGGGCCTGGCGCTCCTGGACGAGGCGATGGCCTGCATATCCACCGGCGGCGTGTCGACCATGTTCGTCGGCCACATTTACTGCGCGATGATCGAGGCGTGCCAGGAAGTCTCCGACCTCGGCCGAGCCGAGACATGGACGATGGCATTGACCACCTGGTGCGCCGATCAACCCGGCCTGGTGATGTTCACCGGCCAGTGCGCGGTGCATCGCGGCCAATTGATGCGCATGCACGGGGCCTACGACGCGGCACTCGAGGAATTCGAGCTCGCGGTGCACCGCTACACCGCGGCCGAGACATCCACGGCCGCGGGCTTGGCTCTGGCCGAACGAGGGGATGTGCTACGCATTCGCGGCGCGTACGACGAGGCCGACCGCGCCTACCACGCCGCGCTGGCGTGCGGTCACGAGCCACAGCCCGGACTCGCGCTGCTCTGGCTGGCTCGTGGACGAATCGCGGCAGCACTCGGTGCCGCACGCCGCCTGATCGCCGAGACGAAGAATTCCGTGCACCGGTCGCGGATACTGCCCGCCGCCATCGAAATCCTGCTCGCCGCCGGCGCATTCGAGGAGGCGGCCGATCTCGGCGACGAGTTGTCCCGGATCAGCGCGACGTTCGGCTGCGCCGCGCTGCGGGCGATGGCAGGTCACGCCCGAGGTTGTATCGCACTGGCCCGAGACGACCACGCCGCCGCCATCACCGAGCTGCGCCTCGCGGCACGGATCTGGTCCGAGCTGGACGCACCGTACGAAGCGGCACGCTGCCGGGTCGCGATCGGCCGCGCGCTGCGTGCACTCGGCGACGAAGAGTCCGCCCGCTCCGATTTGACCGCCGCCCGCCGCGCCTTCGCCCAACTCGGCGCCGTCCCGGCGGAACGAGCGACCACCGAATTGCTACATCCGGCCAAACCCTGCGGGCTGACCGCACGCGAACTGGAGGTATTGCGCCTGGTAGCCGCCGGGCACAGCAATCCGGAAATCGCGGCCACCCTGGTCCTCAGCGAGAAAACCGTGGCACGGCACCTGTCCAATATCTTCACCAAGATCGACGTGACCTCCCGAACCGCGGCCGCCGCCTTCGCCTACGAGCGCCATCTCAGCTGAGCATCACGTCCCCCCGGTACCGGGATGATCCGGGCCACCGAGTGACCCGGACCGACGGGGATCGGGCGGACGAGCCGAGGCGGTCGGCCAGTAGGCCCGTGAAGGTGACCAGCCATGCGATGACGGCCACGGCGCACAGGACCCTGCCCACGGTGTGCAGCGGTTCCAGGCCGAGCACGGCTCCGCCGGTCAGGGTGGCAACCGTGGTCATGCCGAGCGGGAAGACCGTGGCCCAGCGGCGAATGTCGTGACGCGGGCGCGGGCGGACCACCTCCGCGACCGCCATGAGACGATGTACAGCGCCCAGTTGAGTGCCAGCAGCACCCGCAGCGTCACCTCGAGTGCCGTCTGCGCGTGGCCCGTCCACAGGCGTGCCGCAAGGAGTTTCGCGGCCGCGAAAGCCGGCCTGGAACGATGATCACCTACGCACCACGCGTGCAGCCGCACCAGGTCTCCGCCATCGCGGAAGAGCTCGCCGGAATCTGTCTCCCTCTCCTCGATTTCATCCCCGGGCCCCGGTTCGATCTGCCATCCATCGGCCGGATCGTAGGCCATGTTGATGACGTACAATCCTTTGTACATCACCAACATGGGTGGAGGCTTGCCATGACAGTCACGCAGATCGACCTTGACGACGACGCTCTACAGCGCGCGATGGCTCTATCGAAAGCGAAAACGAAGAAGGACGCGGTGAACCTGGCCCTGCGGTTCTACGCGGAGAAGCAGGAGCGTGCCGCTCGCATCGCCCAGCACTTCGAGCGAGCACGGCACTGGCAAGCGATCGACGACGCTGCTCGTCGGCATGAGGAGGAAAAGGCCAGGTGATCTATCTGCTCGACACCTCCGCCCTGGTGCGACTGCTGTCGAACGAGAAATTGCAGCAAACATGGTTCGACGCGATCGACGCCGAGGCCATCGGCTCATGCTTTCCACAGCGCGCGGAGTTCCTGTACAGCGCTCGCAATCGAACCGAATACGACGAAATCGCTGAGATGTTCTCCGACCTCTACCCCAACGTCACAGTTCCCAAGCATGCCGATCGATGGGTTGCGGCGACACAGTATCGGATGGCGCGGGCAGGCGCACACCGCAGCGCCTCAGCAATCGACCTCATTATCGCCGCGACGGCCGCGCACCACGGATTGACTGTGCTGCACGACGACAACGACTTCGCGACCGTGGCACGCCACGCACCCGAGTTGCGACAGCACAACATTCACGACATCGCTTGAAAACCCCGCCCAGGTTCGAAGGGCAGCGGCTTCCCGACTACTTCAGAAGTACGGGCAAACGGTCGTGCCCATTGGCGATGAAGCCGGGCACCGAACCCAATTCGTCGGGGGAAACGGCCAGTTTCATCTGCGGAAACCGCTGGAAGAGCGTGGGAAGAGCCACCCGCGCCTCCAGCCGGGCCAGCGGCGCACCCGGACAGCGGTGGGGTCCGTACCCGAACGCCATATGGTCCTTGTTCGCCCGTGCGGGATCGAACCTGTCCGCGCTGTCACCGTAGATCTCGGGGTCTCGGTTGGCACCGGCGGGGCAGGACAGTATCGGATCGCCAGCGGCGATCGCCACATCGCCGAGGGTGAAGTCCCGTACCGCGTAGCGCAGCGGGGCGTGCGCGATCGACGGTTCGAACCGCAGCACCTCCTCGATGACATCCGTCCAGGGCAGGGTCCCGTCGAGTGCGGCGGCCCGCTGGTCCGGATGGGTGAGCAGCAGAAATATCGACTGGTCGATGAGGTCCACCGTCGTCTCATGTCCGGCATTGACCGTCAGGTAGAGCGTCCCGACGAGTTCCTCGACGCTGAAATCCTTGGCGGGGTCGTCGACATGGGAGATGAGCGTGCTGGTCATATCCTCGCCGGGGTTCTCCCGCCGGTACTCGACGAGCTGCTGCAGGAGTCCGATCATCTCCTCGTAGTTGGCGACGGCCTCCGCTTCGCTCAGGGCGACGTCGAAGATGCCGTCCACGCATTTCCGCAGGGGCCCGATCAGGTGCTCGGGCACTCCGATCAGCTCGTTGATCACCCGCAGCGGCAGCGGGTAGGCGAACTCCTCCCGGATATCCACCGGGTCGCCCTGACACATGCCATCCAGTTCCGTCACCAGCTCATCGGCGATCGCCTGAATGCGGGGCTCGAGCGCCGCGGTGCGCCTGGCGGTGAACACCGGGGCCACGAAATTGCGGAGTCGACGATGTTCGGGTCCGTACGCGGTGAACATGGACCGGGTATTCACCCAGTTGAGCAGAGGGAAATCCCGGCCGATCTCCCCGTTCCGGAATGCCGGCCAGTGTTGGCGCGGATCCTTCGAGACCGCGGGGCCGGAGAGGACCTCCTCGAGCAACGCCGCGCTGGTCACCGACCAGGCAGGCACTCCGCCCGGAAGCACCACCTTGGTGACGGGTCCCCGCTCCCGGATGCGGGCGATCTCACCCTGGATGTCGGTGCCTTCGGGATCAATGACGATGGGGTCGGTACGGTCCTGCACGAGAACTCCAATCTGACCGTCGAACCGGCGAACGAGAGCCCTGTGTTCTACCCCCTCGGCCTCCAGGGCCCTTGACAAGGGTAACCACCGATCCCGTTGGCTCTCTACCCTTTTCGGCGAAGTCACAACTCCCGCCTGCTTGCGCGCGATTCAATGCAGTGACACAACAACTTTCACCAGCTTGAAGGCGCCCGGCCCAACGGGACGTACCGGCGACGACCGCTCAGGGCGTCAGGTGACCAACACGGCCAGAACATGGTCTGCTCCACGCTGTGCATGCCCGGAGGCCGGGAAGTAGCCCTGACCGATAAACGCTGAGCTGTCCGCGTCCATCGAAAGTGCTCGAGGGAGAATATGTTACAAACGCTGATATCGGCGCAGCCATGACCGCGATCGAGCTCGTTCGCTACACTGCGGCATCGGCCAGCCACATTGCTCAGTCAGCGTTCACTTTCCGGTCGGCGCGTATGAACGCTTACGCGACGATCACCCAGGGCCCGGATCGAGAAGTGGGCGAGCGCACGTGGTCTTGGTGCACGCACTGCGATTCTCGCTGCTCGACCCGAACCGCTGCCATACAACAAAGAAGCCGCAGGTTATTGACCTGCGGCTTCTTCAGAGTGGTTCTAGCTGGGTTCGAACCAGCGACCCCTCGCGTGTGAGGCGAGTGCTCTCCCACTGAGCTATAGAACCGTAGCTCGCCGCCGAAGCGGCTGTTCGTCTCGGCGCTTTCGTGCCGTTCCGAACGAGACAGAACATTAACACGCTCCCCCGGCGTCACACCAAATCGCGTGCATATGGGCACAAAATGCGGGTTCGACCAGGGCGGCAGGGCGACTCGCCGGGCTGCCGCGGGCGGGGGCGGCGGTGCGATGGGTGGAGCCGCGCACGGTTCGGTGACCGACGCGCACCATCCGGGCGAGCATGGCGCGGCGGTGAGTTGGCGGGCGTGTGAACTACACCGGTGTAGTTCAGTTTCACCCCCTCCTACCAGCCGATTTGTTGCTTGCACAGATGGTGGGCTAATGTTCTCTCTCGTCAGCGGGACAGCCGGAAGGCGCCCGAGGTGACATGCGGATGTAGCGCAGCTGGTAGCGCATCACCTTGCCAAGGTGAGGGTCGCGGGTTCGAATCCCGTCATCCGCTCGAGAGGCCAACACGGCCTACTTGGCGGTGTGGCCGAGTGGTGAGGCAACGGCCTGCAAAGCCGTGCACACGGGTTCGATTCCCGTCGCCGCCTCTTCTTCGTGAAGAGACAAGACTCGCGCGATTAGCTCAGCGGGAGAGCGCTTCCCTGACACGGAAGAGGTCACTGGTTCAATCCCAGTATCGCGCACCAGAGAAATACCAGATCAGGCCCGGTTTCCACCGGGCCTTTCTGCTGTCGTGAACCGGTCAGCTCGAGTGCGTCGTGGCGCGGCGGGTCCAACCGGCATCCCGGACGGCGGTGTGCAGGGCGTCCAGGCCGAATGCCTCGACCGGGCCCAGGGCGCCGGTGGTGAGCAGGCCGCCGTTCAGGGCCGTGTGCGCGGCCCAGGCCAGCATGCGGGCGGTGAAGTCGTAGGGGTCGCCGCCGGTGAGGGTGACCGAGGACAGGCGGTTGTCGGAGGCGTCGTAGGTTTCGGCGACGACCCAGCCGCGGGTGCGGGCGCGTGCCCGGGCGTCGGGGCCGCCGGTGGAGCCCTTGACGATTCGCGCCAGTGCGGCTTCGAGTCCGTGCTTCAGGGGTGGGAGTTGTGCCGCGGTCGCGGCCAGGGTCGAACCGATCCGCATGCCGTGGGCTGCGGCGGGCGGCAGGCCGAGGTACACGTCGACCGAGCGTAGATTCGGATGGGTGCGCGGCAGGGCGAAGTGCTCGGAGCCGGGGATCGAGACGGCCGTGCGGGGTTTTCCGGCGACGTCGAAGTCGCGCAGGTGCGCGGCGGTCGGTTCGGTGACGATCCTGCCGTCGCGCAATGCGAAGCCGCGCTCGAAGAGCATCCCGGCCACCGAGGCGCGGGTGCCGCCGCTGGTGCTGGGGCCGTCCATGAAATAGCCGACATCGACGCGGGCCGCGGCGGGAGCCTCGCGCAGCGCCAGTGCGGCGGCCAGATTGCCTGGCACATAGTCGAATCCGAGCGCCGTCAGCAGCGCCACACCGGCGGTGCGGGCCTGGTCGTCGTGGTCGAACACGGTGCGGACGAAGGGGCCTTCGCCGGTGGAGTCGAGGTAATGCGCTCCGGCGGTCAGCGCGGCGGCCAGGGCGGGCCCGCCGTGGCGCAGGAACGGCCCGACCGTCGTCACGAGCACGTCGCCCCGCTCGAGCAGGGCGGTCACCGAGGCGGGGTCGGCGACATCGGCGACGGCGGTCGGAGCGCCGCCGAGTTCGGCGGCGAGCTTCGCCAGCGCGGCGGCATCGCGCCCGGCCAGCACCGGCGAATCGCCTTGTGCGATAAACGCTTCGGCGGTCAGGCGGCCGGTGTACCCGGTCGCCCCGAATACGACGATCTTCGGCATTGCCTGCTACCTGCTTTCTGTTCGGCGTCCAGGGTGCATGTCTAGCACGCCTCGACAGATTGCTCACATCTTGTTGACATGTCGCCAACAATGCCACCAGGCTCTGATCTGAGCCGATATCCGAGGTCGGCGCGTTGCGGAGGTGAGATGACACAGTCGGTGAGCAGGGAGTGCGTTGAGCCGCCGCGTGTGCGGGACCGTCCGCGGTTCGGCGCGAACCAGCGGGCGGAGCGCGCGGCGCAACGCCTGCGGGTGCTGACGGCGGCGTCCGGGGTCTTCGGTCGGCGCGGGTACCACGCGGCCCAGATGGACGAGATCGCCGACCGGGCGGGGATCAGCAAACCCACTGTGTACAAGCACTTTCCGAGCAAGATCGACCTGTACCTCGCGGTGATCCAGTCGCGGCTGGACCGGTTGGTGGACGATATCCGATCCGCGTTGACCGCCTCCGGCGACAATAGGGCCCGAACCCGCGCCGCCGTCGCGGTCTACTTCGATTTCATCGACAGCGACCCCGACGGGTTCCGCATGGTGTTCGAAACCGAGGTGCCGAGCGAGCCGGAGGTGCGCGTACGCATCGACCACGCCATCGACAATTGCGTCATGGCGGTCGCGGGCCTGTTGACCCGCGACCTCGGGGCCGATGTGGCCCGGGTCCGCGTGCTGGCGGCCGGGCTGGTGGGCATCTGCCGGTTCACCGCGAGGCAGTGGCTCGACACCGACCGGCCGATTCCCAAGTCCCACGCGATCGACCTGACGGCGAGACTGTGCGCACAGGGGCTGTCGGGAGTTCCGCTGATACGCCGCGGCGAGGTCGCAAGCTGATTCCGGCGGACTCGTCGTGCACGGCTGATCGATCGCCGCCTCCACCCGCCGTGCGCCGGGAAGCTCGGTCCTCGTCCCCCGTCGCCGATTGCATGGTTGGCAACAGCCAGTGAACAGACGTACTCTCAATCTGCGTTGACATGGCGAATGTTTCTACTGGTGGCAGTTGTTCGATCATGCGGCTTTCAGTCGCGGAAGAACACTCGTTCACCAGCTTGATAATGGAGGTGCGGATTCGATGAGCGGGTTCGGGGAGTTGGCGCGGGAGCTGTCCCGGGTGGGGCGGCGCAGCGGTCGGCGACTGTCCAGGGTCGGGGCCGATGCCGCGAGTCGGACCGCGGCCGAGGTGCAGGAACTGCTGAGCGAGAGCGGACATCTCGTCCTCGGTGCGGTGCGGGCCAAAGCGCACGACCTGGGGCTGCGGGACAAGCCGTAGGTCAGCGCAGGTGGCCGGCCGTCGGCGAATCCGGTGCGCTCGCCGACGGCGCGGACCTCGGGTCAGCGAGGCCAGTAGTTCTCCGGGCCCGCCTCGGAGACGATCGCCTCGGCGGCGGCGTCGAGCCAGTCGGTGATATCGGTGTCCTCGGTCAGATTGATGTAGAGGGCCGTGGATTTGTAGACGTAGCGGTAGCTCTTGGAGCCCCAGCCGCTGCGGGTGGCGTAGCCGGTGTAGTTGTCGCAGACCGATGCTCCGGGACCATCCTCCGGGCACCAGACCGCCCAGTCCTGAGTCTGCCCCTTCATGGTGTCGTAGAGGCTGTCGGCGTCGGAGCTGGTGGGCAGGGCGAGGACGTTCACCGAGACCAGGATCTGATTGGAGTGGTCGACGTAGGAGCCCGCGATCATGTGGGTGCAGTTGTACTGCGCCAGAATGTCTTTGACATTCTGCGACATCTCCGCGGTGATGCAGTCCCGGATGCCGCCCGCGCGCAGCGTGTACTCGACGTTCATGGCGTCGCGGAACGATTGCGGCAGTAGCGCTTCCGACGTGAACGGAGTGGTGTCGGTGGCGGCCGAGCGCAGCGTGCCCCAGTCGAACGCCGGTGCCGTGGTGGCCGAAGCGCGGGCCTCGGGCGCGAGCGCCTGCTGACTGGTGGCCGATGACGTCAGATCGGGCGCGGTGGTATCGCGCAGGGTGACGGCGACCAGCGCGATGCCCGCGACGGCCAGTGCGACCACGGCCAGGACCGCCGCCATGCGGGAGCCGGTATTCATCGGGGCCGCAGCGGGTGTCGGCGCGTGCCGACGGGGGTCGGCCGGCCAGGCGGGCTCGAGGGGCGAGCGCGCCGCGAGCGGACCGGGCGGCTCGTCGGCCGCGGACGGATCGGGTGGCGCGGCCGGACGGTGTGGTGCATCGGGTATGACCGGATCGCGCGGATCATCGGTCGTGCCAGGATCATGCGGCGCGTCGGGCCGCAGGTGATCCAGGACCTGCGTGGTGGACGCGGCTCCGCCCGCCGGGGCCTGCCGTGCGGCCGTGGTGACCGCAGCGGTGGTGACCGTACCGCCCGTCCGGCCACCCGCCGCGCCCGCACCGGGAGCGGACCCCACCCCGTCGACGCGCCCGGCCCGGACGGTCGGATCGGCGACCTCCCCTGCGGAAAGCCCCGCGCCGACCGGCCCCCCGGCTCCCTCCGCACGAATGCGCTGGGTATGCCGGTCGAGCACGGCCACCGCGGCCTGGTTGTAGAACGACCCGTCGCCCAGCAGATAGGAGTCCTGGAGCGCGTCCAGCCACTCGCCGGCGCGGGGGCGGTCGTCGGTGGCGGCGGGGTCGGTGAAGGCGCGGTCGAACAGGGCGCGCACGCGGGGGTCGAGTTCGGACGGGAAGCCCGACGGCCCCCGCCAGCCGCCGCGAGCGGGGGTATCGGTGGCGAGGAAGAGGCAGCGGTACAGCAGGGCCGCCACGCCGAAGCGGTCGCTGAAGCGGTCGGGCCCGGGAATCTCACCGCTGAGAAGCCGTGGATCGCACCACTTCTCGAGGCGGATGCCCGCGGGCGCGGCCACCCGCCCGTACCGCAGCCCGTCGCATTCGAGGAGGTAGACGTGCGGCTGGAAGCGGCTCCACAACAGGTTCCGCGCGAACAGCGCGCCGTGGACGAGATCGCGCTCCTCGAGCGCGGTGGCGATCTCGCATATCCGAATCGCCACCGCGACACGGTAATACGCATCGGGTGGCTGCCGCGCCGCCAGACACAGCCGGTGCAGGGTCAGCGGTGACCCGTCGGGTTCGAGGAATTCGCCCGGGGTCAGCGGCAGGATCGCACCGAGCAGCTCGTCATCGCGCCGTACCAGGTCGATCGGCCAGGCTATCGAGTTCTCCGGTGCGGCCCCCACTCCCCCGTGCCGTTCCGCGGGCAGCACGATCTCGCGGCCGAAATGCGCTGCGCGCGCCGCCCAACCGATCGCATGCGCATCGGTGACGGCCGCGCCGTACAGCTTGTACACGCGTTCACGACCGTGTCGGTCGCGGCACCGGAACAGCCGCGACCGCCCACCCGCCGTGCCGTAGGGGTCGCCCGCGACGAAGTAGACGTCACCGGACGTGCCGGTCACCGAGAAGAATCCCTGGCCTGTTGGCTGCGACGGGTCCGATGCCATCCCCGAGCCGCCCCTCCCTTCACACCACCCTGTTTCGGGAACCGACTGTGCCACAACGGACAAACGGGCACAAACGCTCGAAAGACCCGGTCGAGAGGCCGCAGACCAGCCCGATTTGGAGTCTTCGCGCTGTTGTGGCTATGGTTCTTCCTCGCGAGCCGGAGCCGAAATGCCGCCGGACGTGCGGATGTAGCGCAGCTGGTAGCGCATCACCTTGCCAAGGTGAGGGTCGCGGGTTCGAATCCCGTCATCCGCTCTGTGGGGTCCCGCGCGATTAGCTCAGCGGGAGAGCGCTTCCCTGACACGGAAGAGGTCACTGGTTCGATCCCAGTATCGCGCACCAGGGAAACACCGGACCAGGTGGTCACGAACCTCGTGCGTCGCTGCCGCACCGCGTGCCACGCGAGGGCGCGGCTATATGGGACGATCTGCGGAGTGACCAGCAGACCCGAGCAGCAGCGCCTCCGCGACCTCGCGGTACTGCGTCGCGTCCGGGACCGGATCGACCGGGAATACGCCCAGCCCCTCGACGTCGAACGGCTCGCCCGGGACGCGCACATGTCGGCCGGACATCTCAGCCGCCAGTTCCGGGCCGCCTACGGCGAGTCGCCCTACTCCTATCTGATGACGCGGCGTATCGAGCGCGCCAAGGCATTGCTGCGGCGTGGCGATCTGAGCGTCACCGAGGTCTGCTTCGAGGTGGGCTGCTCCTCGCTGGGCACGTTCAGCACCCGATTCACCGAACTGGTCGGAATGCCGCCGAGCGTGTACAAGCGGGAGGCCGCGGGCGAGGCGGCGGGGATACCGGCCTGCGTGGCCAAGCAGATCACCCGACCGATCAGGAATCGAGAAGCTTCGACCGGTGACCGGTAGCTACCGTGATCAGCATGGACATCAGCATCAACGCCTCCTATCTGCCGCAGGACGATCCGGACGCCGCGCTGGCGTTCTACCGCGACACTCTCGGGTTCGAGGTCCGCAACGACGTCGGCTACGAGGGCATGCGCTGGATCACGGTCGGGCCGGTCGGCCAGCCCGACGTCTCCATCGTGCTGCATCCGCCGGCGGCCGATCCCGGTATCACCGACGACGAGCGGCGCGTCATCGCCGAGATGATGGCCAAGGGCACCTACGCCGGTATCAATCTCGCCACCCGCGACCTCGACGGCCTGTTCGAGAAATTGCAGGCCAGCGATGCCGCCGAGGTGGTACAGGAACCGACCGACCAGCCGTACGGGGTTCGCGACTGCGCGTTCCGCGATCCCGCGGGCAATATGGTCCGCATCAAGCAGCTGGATTGAGAGCCGTCCGACCGAACAAGAGGAAGACACCACGAGTTATGGCCAAGAAGACGGATACGCGGTCGCCCGCGCACGCCGCCGACACCCATGATCTGATCCGGGTGGTCGGCGCGCGGGAGAACAACCTGAAGGACGTCAGCATCGAGATCCCCAAGCGCCGGTTGACCGTGTTCACCGGCGTGTCGGGCTCGGGCAAGAGCTCGCTGGTGTTCGACACCATCGCCGCGGAGTCGCGGCGGCTCATCAACGAGACCTACAGCACCTTCATCCAGGGCTTCATGCCGACCCAGGCGCGGCCCGACGTGGACGTGCTCGACGGTCTGACCACCGCGATCATCGTCGACCAGGAGCGGATGGGCGCCGACCCCCGCTCCACGGTCGGCACCGCCACCGACGCCAACGCCATGCTGCGCATTCTGTTCAGCCGGCTCGGCACGCCGCATATCGGCTCCCCGCAGGCGTTCTCCTTCAATGTGGCCTCGATCAGCGGAGCGGGCGCGGTCACGGTCGAGAAGGGCGGCCAGAAGGTCCGGGAGCGGCGCAGCTTCAGCATTACCGGCGGCATGTGCCCGCGCTGCGAGGGGCGCGGCTCGGTCAACGACATCGACCTGACCCAGATCTACGACGACAGCAAATCGCTCAACGAGGGCGCGCTGACCGTGCCCGGCTACAGCATGGAGGGCTGGTACGGCCGCATCTTCAGCGGCTCCGGCTTCTTCGATATGGACAAGCCGATCAGGAAGTTCACCAAGCGTGAGCTCGACGCTCTGCTCTACAAGGAGCCCACCAAGATCAAGGTCGAGGGCATCAACCTCACCTACGAGGGCGTCATCCCGAAGATGCGCAAATCCATGCTGTCCAAGGACGTCGACGCCCTGCAGCCGCATATCCGCGCCTTCGTGGAGCGCGCGGTGACCTTCCAGACCTGCCCCGACTGCGACGGCACCCGACTCAGCGCCGAGGCACGCTCCTCGAAGATCGGCGAGATCAATATCGCCGACGCCTGCGCCATGCAGATCAGCGATCTGGCCGAATGGGTCGGCGGGCTGCGGGAACCGTCGGTGCAGCCGCTGCTGGACGCGCTGCGGCACACGCTCGACTCGTTCGTGGAGATCGGGCTCGGCTACCTGTCGCTGAACCGGCCCGCGGGCACGCTGTCCGGCGGTGAGGCGCAGCGCGTCAAGATGATTCGCCACCTCGGCTCCTCGCTCACCGACGTCACCTATGTGTTCGACGAACCCACCGCCGGACTGCACCCGCACGACATCCAGCGCATGAACGACCTGCTGCTGCGGCTGCGGGACAAGGGCAATACCGTGCTGGTCGTCGAGCACAAGCCAGAGACCATCGCCATCGGCGACCATGTGGTGGACCTCGGTCCGGGCGCGGGCGCGGCGGGCGGTTCCATCTGTTTCGAGGGCGCCGTCGACAAGCTGCGGACCAGCGGGACCATTACCGGGCGGCATTTCGACGACCGCGCCGCGCTCAAGAGCGAAGTGCGTACACCCGTCGGCGCGTGGAAGATTCGGCATGCCGAGACCAACAATCTGCGCGATGTCTCCGTCGATGTCCCGCTCGGCGTGCTGTGCGTGGTCACCGGCGTGGCCGGATCCGGCAAGAGCTCGCTGATCCACGGCTCCATCCCGGGTTCCGACGGCGTGGTTGCGGTGGACCAGACGCCCATTCGCGGCTCGCGGCGCAGCAATCCGGCGACCTACACCGGGCTGCTCGAGCCGATCCGCAAGGCGTTCGCGAAGGCCAACGGGGTCAAACCCGCGCTGTTCAGCTCCAATTCCGAAGGCGCGTGCCCGAATTGCAACGGCGCGGGCGTCGTCTACTCCGATCTGGGCATCATGGCCGGGGTCTCCACCACCTGTGAGGTGTGCGAGGGCAAGCGGTTCATGGCGGAGGTGCTGGAATACACCCTGGGCGGCAAGGACATCAGCGAGGTGCTGGCCATGCCGGTGACCGAGGCCGAGGAGTTCTTCGGCAGCGGCGACGCCAAAACCCCTGCCGCGCATGCCATCCTCCGGCGGCTCGCCGATGTCGGGCTCGGCTATCTGACCATCGGGCAGCCGCTGACCACGCTGTCCGGCGGTGAACGGCAGCGCCTCAAACTTGCCACCCACATGGCCGACAAGGGCGGCGTGTACGTCCTCGACGAGCCCACCACCGGACTGCATCTCGCCGATGTGGAACAGCTGCTCGGACTGCTCGACAAGCTGGTGGACTCCGGCAAGTCGGTGATCGTCATCGAGCACCACCAGGCCGTCATGGCGCACGCCGACTGGATCATCGACCTCGGGCCGGGCGCGGGCCACGACGGCGGCACGATCGTCTTCGAGGGCACACCCGCCGATCTCGTGGCCGACCGCTCCACACTGACCGGACAGCACCTCGCGGAGTACGTGGGGGCCTGACCCGACCGGTCGGCTTCGTACATGCCGTCTGGAGGACCTCACGGAACAGGGGCGACGGGTCCCGGCCGTCGAGGTCCTCGGAGTCGGTCAGCGGCGATTCGGGCACCTACGCGAGCGGTGACCCGCGATGGCACCGCTGATGTTCGGACAGTTGGCACGCGGCGATCGCACGCCCGAGTTCGCCCGGAAACCGAGCCGGTCAGTGCTGTTCCACATTCTCGAGCGCGCCCGCGCGGGCGCGCCACCAGCGCACCAGCATGGTCAGCCCGGTGACGAGCAGTGCGGCCAGTGGGATCAGCGGCAGGTAGGAGACCCATACGATGGGCTCCTCCGGTGCGAGGGCGACGAAGGTCGCGAGCACGGTCACCGTGAAGACGACCGCCGACCAGCGGTGCACCTGCCGCACCCGCTGTCCCCGCACCCAGCCGACCGGGCGCTCCGTAAGACCGCGCCCGCTCGGGTACGGGGTCACGAGCAGGTACAGACCGGAGAACGCCAGTAGGGCGAGTGGCGCCAGCGGCAGATAGGACAGCCATTCGGGGCCGCCCGCCGCCAATCCGACCACGGTGACGCCGATGACCGCCACGAAGGTGACGGCCAGCCACCGGTGCGCCTGCCTGATCCGGATATTCGTGGTCATGGTGCTCCCCTCTCCGTTCGAGCCCCGCCGCCGCGGCACTCGCGGGCGGATGTTCCGAAGCCGACGCTAGTTACCCGCCGATGCGCAACGCTTCTCGATTCCTGACCGATTGATGCGGCCGCCACGGCGCAGGTCGGACGCCCGGCACACCGGAAACGGGCCGCGATACCGCGCCGCGGGCGGCGAACCGGCAACCCGACGGCGTCACCGACGACCGGCCAGTGCGCGCTCGTTGCCCGCGAGGTCGTTTCGCGATCACCGGTCCCACGCGGGCGGCGACGGCCGCACCTAGGGTTGAAGCGGACGGGTCCGCCCGCCGAGAGGAGTCGCCGATGGAACACTTTCTGCCGTTTCGCAAGAGCGCGGTCATTTCGCTGTGTGCCGACGAGGTGCCCGAGGCCGAGCGGGAGTCCTTTCTGGAGTTCGCGCGATTACTGGCGGCCCTGGTCCACTACTCGTTCCACGAGCGCGGCGAGGCGGCGCTGGACGCGTATCAGTTGGTCGATCCGGCCGAGGATATGCGGGTGATCCGGACCGCGACCCCGCCGGAGCGGGCGGCGGCGCGGCAGCGGGTGGAGCGGGAGCTCGTCGCCCTGGCGGAGGCGGCCAATTTCACGCGCATCGACCAGGCCGAGATCGAGCGGGCCTTCGCCGAACAGTCGCTGGTGAAGGTGCGGCTGGAGGTGGACGACGAGAATATCGACACGGTGCTGTTCTTCCGACGCGGCGAAGCGCGGAAGTCCGAGCAGGTGAAGTCGCTGTACGGACTGCGGCGGCGCACCGTCGAATTCACCAGCTACGCCAAGGTACTGGTGTACATCGCGTTCACCGAGCGTGAGCAGCCCGGCGACGGACAGCGCTCCGGCGGTGTGCTGTTGAAGCTGTTCCAGGATGTGCCGCGCAACGATCTGGAGATGCTGTACCCGAGCGTTCGCGTGCGCATGCGGCCGCTGGACAAACTGCTCATCGGGGTGCCCGCGGTGGTCTCCGGGATCATCGTCGTGGTCACCAAGCTGATCGCCTCGATGGGCCTGCTGGTGCTGCTGCTGGCGTTCTGGCTCGGCCTCCGCGACGAATCGGTCACGCTGGATCAGACCGCGCTGGTCACCCTCGGGGCCGGACTGGCGGCCTTCGGCGGATATCTGGTACGCCAGTTCTCCAAGTTCAAGAACCGCAAGATCAAGCTGATGAAGACGCTGTCGGAACACCTGTATTTCCGCAATCTCGACAATGACGCGGGCGTCTTCCACCATCTGCTGGGTGCGGCCGAGGAATCGGAGGTGAAGGAGACGCTGCTCGCCTACCACTTCCTGCGCACCGCCGAGCGCCCGCTGTCCGCCGCGGACTTGGACCAGCGCATCGAGGAGTGGTTCCGCGAGCACTGGCGGACCACCTTCGACTACGAGGTCTCCGACGGGCTGCGCAAACTGCGCGAACTGGAGTTGCTCACCGAGCACGCCGGGGACACCCTCGCAGTGGTGTCGCTGCCGGAGGCGAAACGGCGATTGGATCACCGCTGGGACAACCTGTTCCGCTTCCACACATCGGCGTCCGGCGCACCGGGCACGCCGAACTGAGGATGCGGGCGGAACTCAGGTCACGCGGAACTCAGGTCACACAGAACTCGTTGTCCTCCGGATCGGCCATGGTGACCCAGGCGAACGGCCCCTGCCGCCCCTCGTGCAGCAGCTTCGCGCCGAGTCCGGTCAGCCGCTCCACCTCGGCCGCCCGCTGCTCGTCACCGACCCGGATATCGAGGTGCAGCCGGTTCTTCACCGTCTTGGCCTCGGGGACGAGTTGGAACAGCACTCGCGGGCGTTCCGGATGCCGGATGGCCGTCCCCACCTTCCACACCAGCTTTCCCCGATGCGTCGTGGTGTCGTCCTCCGCCGCGTGCCCTTGCGCGACCATGGTGCGAATGAAGTCCTCGTCCTGGGGTTCGACCTCCCACCCCAGCGCCGCCGCCCACCAGTCGGCCTGGGTATGCGGATCGGCGCAGTCGACGACCACCTGAAATTCGTATCCCATGGACCGCACTCTAACGCCGGACACCGACAGTTCCGGTTCGCAAGTCCGACCGGTCCCAGCGCTCAGACGAGGTCCGCGAACGATTCGACATCGGCGATGCTCCCGGACACGATGAGCTGATCACCGTCCATCACCACGGTGTCCGCTGTGGCGTAGGTGAATTCGCCGCCGCGGCGCTTGACGGCGACGACCGTCACGTCGAACTGCTGCCGCAGCCCGCTCTCGGTGAGCGTCATCCCGATCGCCGCGCGTGGTGCGGTGGTGCGCACCATGGCGTAGTCGTCGTCGAACTCGATGTAGTCGAGCATGCGCCCGGTCACCAGGTGCGCGATCCGTTCGCCCATATCGAATTCCGGCAGCACCACGTGATGTGCGCCGATGCGCTCGAGGATGCGACCGTGCTGGCGGCTGGTGGCCTTGGCCCAGATGCGAGGGATCCTGAAATCGACGAGCAGCGAGGTGCTATGGCAAGCACCTCCGAGCCGTGCACGACCAGTTCGCGGGCCAGTGAGCTGCCGAACCGGCCCAGCCCGACGACGACCACCCGGGAGCCGGGATGCCTGGGAGCCTTGCTGAATGGTGTCTTAGCCAACGACGGGTCGCTCATCCGGTAGCTCGTAGCGGCTTATCCGCGGTATCGACAGCCCTCTCCGAGGCGACTCCGCGTGGCGCGACGCTCGGATGCGAGCGGGAATCGCCTACTTCGACTCCGATTTCGGGCGCACGCGCAGGTGTGCGCGTTCACCCTGTTTGCCGAAGAGACTGAGGAATTCGACCGGGTTGTCGTCGGCCGGGCCGAACCAGTGCGGGACGCGGGTGTCGAATTCGGCCGCCTCGCCGGGGAGCATGACGAAATCGTGTTCGGCGAGGATGACGCGCAGGCGGCCGTTGAGCACGTAGAGCCACTCGTAGCCCTCGTGGGTCTTGGGATCCGGGTCGCCGCGGTGGTCGTCGGGGGCGATGACGAGTTTGTACGCCTGCACCCCGCCGGGGCGGCGGGTCAGCGGGATCATGGTCATGCCGTGATGGGTGACCGGGCGCATGTGGACGCGCGGATCGCCGGTGGGCGGGGCGCCGACCAGTTCGTCCAGGGTGACGCGGTGTGCCTTGGCCAGGGGCAGCAGGAGTTCGAGGGTGGGGCGGCGGGCACCCGATTCCAGGCGGGACAGGGTGCTCACCGAGATGCCGGTGGCGGCGGCGAGATCGGTGAGGGTGACGTCGCGCTGTTTGCGCAGGGCGCGCAGGCGGGGGCCGACCGCTTCCAGGGCCTGATCCAGGTCGTCCATCACTCCAGTTTGCCATAACAGCAAAGGAGCTTGCCGAAATCGCGGATCGGGGTGCATCGTCGACGGCAAGGAGGTGGTCTGGATGACCGAATGGACCGGAAACTACGACGCGGTGGTGATCGGCGGCGGGGCCGCGGGACTGAACGGGGCGCTCATGCTGGCGCGCTCGCGGCGGTCGGTGCTGGTCGTCGACTCGGGAGCGCCGCGCAATGCCCCCGCCCACGCGGTGCACGGACTGTTCGCGCGCGACGGCGTGCCGCCGCGGGAGCTGCTGCGGCGCGGCCGCGAGGAGGTGCGCGGCTACGGTGGCGAGATCGTCGACGGCGAGGTCACGGCGGTGGCCCGCACCGCCGACGGCTTCGCGGTGACCCTGCGCGACGGCGGCACGGCGCGGGCGCGGCGGCTGCTGGTGACCACCGGACTGGTCGACGAACTGCCCGATATCGCGGGACTGCGCGAACGCTGGGGCCGCGAGGTGGTGCACTGCCCCTACTGCCACGGCTGGGAGGTGCGCGATGAGCCCATCGGCGTCATCGCCACCGGACCCATGTCGGTGCACGGCGCGCTGCTGTTCCGGCAGTTGAGTGCCGATGTGGTGTTCCTCGTCAACGACCTGCCGCTCGGCGCGGAGCAGCGGGCGGAGTTGGCGGCGCGGGGAATCGAGATCATCGAGGGGGCGGTGGCAGCACTGGAGATCACCGACGACCGACTGACCGGTGTGCGACTGGCCGACGGCACCGTCATCCCCCGCACCACGGTGGCGGTCGCCTCGCGCATGGTGGCCCGCACCGAATTCCTCACGGGCCTGGGCCTGACCGCGGTCGCCCATCCCTCCGGTATGGGCGAGCACATCCCCGCCGACCCCACCGGCCGCACCGAGGCGCCGGGCGTCTGGGCCGCGGGCAATGTCACCGACCTGTCCGCCCAGGTCGGCAGCGCCGCCGCCGCGGGCGCCATGGCAGGTGGGCAGATCAACGCCGACCTGGTGGCCGAGGAAGTCCGCGAGGCCGTGGCCGCCGCCGGTGCGCAGGTAGGTCAGCCGAATCGCGGCGGCGCAAATGCGACAGCCGACTAGTCGGGTTGCGGCAATCGCACGGCATCGGCGGGGATGTCCGGGACCGCTTCCACCACCACGGATTTCATGGCCGGGTCGGGCAGGAGCAAACGCCAGTCGTCGTGCGACCAGACGACTGTCTGAGTGTTTGCCGCAATGCTGTTGTCCGAGTAGATGCTGTACACGAGCAGCCGGGCGCGATCCTCGGCGTACGCGGTGAACTTGTAGGCGGCGATGCGCGGGGCCACTTCCGCGGACGCGGGCTGGGTGACCGAGATCCGGGCGCGGGCCAGCACCCATTCGTCCTTGCCGGGGCCGGGCATCAGGGTCTGTGCGGCGATCTTCGACCAGGCGGCGTCGGGGGCGAGCGAAATCCGGACGGTGTGGTGGATGGCGGCCAGCGCCGCACCCTGCGGGGTGTGCGAGTAGCCCAGGGCGGCCTCGGCGACCCGGGTGGGACCGTCCTTGCCGCCGAAGGGAAGTCGCACGCCCTGCCAGGTCTCCCAGTGGATGTCGGCCGGTGGCCGGTTCGGATCGGGAGGGGCCGAGGTGGGTGCGGAGGATGGGGTGTCGGAGAGGCCGCAGGCGGCGGCGGTGACCAGCGCCAAGACAACCAGCACCGTTCGCTGTCGGATTGCTGATATGCGCACGAGCCTCCCCTTCGCGGACCGGGGCGCTGATGAAAGGTGTTGCGGGGCACGGCTGCCGCGCCCTCTCGCCGATCTTATTGTGAGGGATTCGGAGGATGGCGGCTATTCAAGGGAATTCATACCGACTCGTCCGTATTCAATTGCCGGACCCCGGTTTCGGGTACCATCATCCCGGCAACAACATCATCGCAGGTGACAGGGACTCATCGCGAGGTTATTGCGGCGGGAACCCGATATGTCACCCGGGGTGGTGACGGCCGACCGCAGTGGGCGCGTCCAGTGGTGTGGTGTGGGATGTGCGGTCGGTGCGACACCCGCCGCGAACAAGGGGATCCGGAATGACCGCTAGACGCACGTTGACCGCTCTCTCCGTCCTGCCCGTGGTGCTCGCCGCAGGACACGGCGTGGCAGGGGCGGCCCCGGGACAGCCCGGACTCGCGGTGCCCGGCGAGGGACAGCCGGGACTCACCCAGCCACCCCAGGTGCCCGCCACCCCGCCGACGCCCAGTCCGGCGGACTGGATTCCGGACCCGCCCCCACCCCCGGCCCGGCCCCGGCCGCAGCAGCAGGTGCAGCCGAATATAGACACCCTGGTGCAGCCGCCGAACCAGCGCGAGCAGCCCGCCGAACCCGAGGCCGAACCCGCGCAGCCCGCACCGGAGACGCCCTACATCCCGGAGAATCCGCACCAGTTGCGGCTCGGCACCGGCATTGTCGACCTGCCCGAATGGGTGGACGTGAAGACCCGTGACAAGGCGCAGGCGTATGCCGACTGGGCGGAATGGCAGATCGCCGCCGCCTACGACGGCATGGGTTTCTCGCGCGAGGAATCCGACCGCATGGCCGCCACCAGTTCGATGGGCGCGCTGCTCGGCGCCGGTACGGCGGGCGCGCTCGCCCCGGCCGTGCTGGTGCCGATCGGCTGCGGTGTCGGCGCGGCCGTCGGCGCGCTGGCCGGTGCCGCGATCGGCGGCATCCCCACCGCCGGAGTCGGCGCTCCGGCCGGTGCGATCGTCGGCGGTATCGCGGGATGCGTCGGCGGCGGATCGCTCGGCGGCATGGTGAGCGTGCCCCTGGTGGTCGGCGGCGGCGCGCTGGCGGCACTCGCGGGTGGCGCGCTGAGCGGCGGCGACTCGACCGAACCACCACCCCCGCTGCCCGTGGACCAGCCCACGGCGACCCCGGTCGCGGCCCCCGCCCCGGCACCCCTCGTCCACATTCCCGGCGTCCTGACCATCGGGGCACCGGTCATCCCGGGCATCACCCCCGCCACCGCACCAGCGCCGGGCACGGACGCCGCCCCGCTCATCGACATCCCCGGCGTCGCGACCATTGCCGCACCGGTCATTCCAGGCATCACTACCGCGGGTCCACCCGCCACGCCGACGGCCGCACCCGCCCCGCTCATCGACATCCCCGGCGTCGCGACGATCGCCGCACCGGTCATTCCCGGCATCACCCCCGCCGCCACGCCGGCACCGGCACCAGCCCCCGCACCGGTCGCGGAGCCCGCGTGGGAGCCCGCGCCGGTCGCGGCTCCGCAGTACGCCGAGCCGGTCGCACAGGTGACCGCGCAGGCGGTGGATACGGCCGCGGCGGTGGAGGAGTCCGGGCCGGTGGGCGCGGCGGTGGTCGGCGGGCTGCGGGATGCGGTGGCGGCCATGCCGCCGCTGGCCCCGGAACTCGGGCCCGCCGCCGATGTCATCAATGGCGTGGTGTCGGCCTTCCAAGCGCCGCGCTGAGTGACGACGACCGATTGGAGTGATGTCGGTGTCCGAACGGCGCGATGCCTCGATGCCGCGGGCGACCATGCCCGCGCTGTCCCCGGAGAGCGCGGGGGCGGATCATCCGGCGAGCCCGGATGCGGCCCCGTGGTCACGGTGGCTAGAAGCCGATGACGTCCACCGCGGCGTGCACCGCATGCCGGACGCGAACGACTACGACCGCGAGGATCTTTCGTCGGATCTGCGGGCCGAGGACCCCATGGCCCCGCTCGTCGAGGAGGCGCGGCGGCGCAGCCTCGCCACCCGACGCCGACAGCGGATGATCGTGCGCTCGGCCCTGGTCGCCGCGGCGCTGGCGCTGGTCACCGTGGTCGCGGCCGGAGCCTGGCTGTTCACCGGCGAGGAAACGCACACGGCCGCAACGCCGTCCACACCACGGCAGCCCGACGCGGCGGCACCGGCGGCCGACGCCACCGACTCCTGGTGTCAGGAGTCGGTCACCCCCGAGCGGGTGGTGGGCGCGGGTGCGGGCGATGTCACGACCGCCCCCGGCGTCATCCTGCGCCTCGAACACGCCTGGTACGTCCAGCGCGATCCCGCCGCCGTGCGCGCCCTGCTCGCCCCGGACGCCCGGGTGGCCCCGGAGAGCGCCACCCGCGAGGCCATCGCCGCGGTCCCGGCGGGCACCCGGCACTGCGTCACCGTCTCGCCGCTGCCCGCGGGGCGCTGGCTGGTCAGCGTGGACGAGCGGCATCCGGGCGGGGAGCAGGCGTCCTGGCAGCAGGTCGTCACCACCGCGCAGCGAGACGGGCGGATACTCATCACCGCGATCGTCGCCGCGGAAGGGTAGTGCCCCATGACCTCCGAGGCGGTGGAGCTGTCGGTCACGGCGACGCCCGGCGCGCCGACCGACCCGGTTCCACTGCGCGGCGGTCAGGGTCGCCTGGTGCGCGCCGCCCTGCCCTCGGTCTTGGTGCTCGGCACGGCGGGCTCCTCGGGTGCGTCCACCACCGCGCTCGGTCTGGCCGCCGCCGCGGTGGCCGAGAGCGACGGACAGGTGTGGCCGATCGTGGTGGACGCCACCCTCGGCGGCGGGGATGTCGGCCTGCGCGGCTGTGATGCCGCCGCACCCGTGAGCACCCTGCAGGGCTGGCTGAACACCCCGCATCCCGAACTCGCCTCCACCCTGCTCGCCTGCACCGGCCACACCGCCACCGGCGTGCGGGTGCTCCCCCGCGGCCCGGATCCGCTGCCGCGCCGGGAAACCCTGGTCTCGGTGACGCGCCACCTCGAGACCGCCGGACTGCTCGCGGTGCTGGACGCGGGCGCGCCGGTCACCAGCCGCCTGGCGGCACCGCTGCTCTCCGACCCCAGGGTGGGGCTGGTGATCACGGTCGCGGCCCGACCCGACGCGGTCAACCGGCTGCGACCGGCGCTGCGCTGGCTCGACGAGCAGTACAGCGAATTCCTCATCGGCGACGCGGTGATCGTGCTGACCGAACAGGTGCAGGGCGCCGGACAGGCGTCCATCGACCATGTGCGCACCTATCTCGGCAGTTGGGTGCGGGATGTGGTGACGGTGCCGTTCGACGGGCATCTGGCCGAGGGCGGCGTGATCTCGTGGCACCGGCTGGCGGCCCCGACGCGTGACGCGTACCTGAGCCTGCTGGGGGTGCTGCGGTGAACGACTGGCCGCCCGTACCCATGTGGCACCGCTCGGTGCCGGTCCCGCCGGGGCGCCCGCCGCTGGTGTGGCTGGTCGGCGTGCACGGCGGCGCCGGGGTGACCAGTCTGGCGGCGAGTATGAACTGGGCCGGGGACGCTGGCCGGCGCTGGCCGGGCCGGATCGGACTGCTGCACGATATGGATTCGCCGCTGGTGGTGCTGGTGGCGCGCACCCATATGAGCGGGGTCAACGCCCTCGAATACGCGCTGCTCTCCCATCAGAACGAGGCGACACCGGCGGGCAGTCACCTGGTCGGGGTGGTCACGGTCGCCGATTCCGCTCGCCCGCTGCCGGAGGCGGTGACGCGCCGGCGGCAGGCGGTGGAGGCGCGCGCCGTCGATATGGGCGCGCGGGCGTGGCGGCTGAACTGGATCGAGCCGTGGCGCGAACTCGAGCCACATCGGATGCCGGTCTGGGATCCGGCCGCCGTGCGCAATCCGGTGGACGAGGGCGATGCGACACGCACTCCCCCGCAACCGGTTCGGCAGCTCGCCGAGCAGATCTTCCTGGCCGCCCGCGACGCGGGCATGGAGCTCACCGCGCCCGCGGAGCGGGAGTCCGGACACCGCGACACCGGCTGAACACCGGGTGCGGCACCCACCGCCGAACCACGAGGAGGATCGAACATTGCTGTCCTGGGCAAGAATTCGACACTCGGCTGTCCTCGCGACCGCCGTCAGCGTTATCGCGGCGGTGGGGATCGGCGGCGCGTCCGCCGCACCGACCGACCAGCAGCCACCCATCGAGACCTGTCCGGCGCTGTTCGCGCTCGGCATCCAGGGCACCGGGCAGTCCTCACCGGACGCCGCGGTGACCACCGACACCGGCATGCTGTCCACCGTCTTCCGGCCCATGCTGGCCGCCGCGCCCGACGAGGGCCTCGTCGCCCGCGCGTACGTGCCCTACGATTCCTCGTTCGGCGGAGCCACCTCCGCCAATGAGACGCCGTACGCGACATCGGTGAGCGGCGGGCTCGGCACGCTGAAATCCATGGCGCGTTCGGTGCTGGACCGCTGCGAGCACACCCGCATCGCCGTCACCGGGTATTCCCAAGGGGCCCACGTGGCTTCGCTGTTCGCGCAGGAGGTCGGCGCGGGGAAGGGCGCGATTCCGGCGGACAGGGTCGCGGCGGTGGCGCTGTTCGGCGACCCCACCCGCAATCCGGGCGCGCCGCTGTTCCCGGGATCGCCGGGCAAGGTGACGCCCGACGCGGTGCCCGGCACCGGCGGAGACGCGCTGTCACGGATCACCGCGCAGCCCGCGCAGGTGGCCTACGGCGGCGGGATCGGGCCGGAGCGGGATGTGGCCGCCAATTTCGGGGCGCTCACGGGGCGGGTGGCGAGCTTCTGCGCCTCCGGTGATCTCGCCTGCGATGTGCCCGAGGACGCGGCGCTGCTGAAGGTGGTCGCCAATATCGCCGGGCAGGTGAAGCTTTCCGGCGGTGATCCGATCGGGTCGCTCATGTCGATCGGGCAGGCGCTGGCGTTCACCTCCGTCAAGACCGTGACCAATGTGGTGAACGACGATGTTTCGGGCACCTCGCTGAGCAATCTGCGGATCTCACCGCAGAAGTCCATTTCCCAGCGACTGGCCGAAGCGTCGGATCCACGCAACCCGGTGAACGTCCCGGACGCGTTCCAGGCGTTGCTGAAACTCGGGACCATCGCCATCAACACCGTGGTGACCGTGGTGCGCAGCGTGCTGACGCCGGGCAATATCGCGGAGATCGCCACCGCCGGACTGGCAAATCCGCTCGCGGGGCTGGCGGTGCTGGGCGCCAAGGTGGTCGGCGCGGTCACCCAGCTGGTGCCGCCGACCACCATCGACAACCTGGTCACCGAGGCGTTCGAGGCGGTGGTGGAGAACCTCCAGGACAACAAGGACCTGTTCGACGCCAACACCTGGGTGCGGTACTGGCAGACCGCGCAGAAGCACGACTACTCCAATCCGCAGGGCAGCGACTTCGGCGACAGCCCGGCGCAATTCGTGGGCCAGTGGTTCGCGGCGCTCGCCCACGACCTCGCCGGGGTGCACGACTACGGCGGCGCCCCCGAGGGCGGCAGCGACCGGCCCGACGGCGGCTTCGACTTCGCACCCAGCACCACCAGCACGCCGTCCACCGCCCCCGGCGGCCAGTTCCCGCTCGGCGAGCCGGGCGACGCGACCACCGCCCCGAACACCAGCCCCTCCCCGCTCTTCGCACCCACCGCCCCGACCACGAATCCCGCCGGTTCCGGCGGCTTCCCCCTCGCCTCCCCCGCGCAACCACAGGTCATCCCATGAGCACCATCGACACCTCCCCCACTGACGGCGGGTACTCCGGCAGCTGGGCCGACTGGATCGGCGAAAGCCTCGGCGCGCCAGCACCTCCGGACCGCCGCGTCCCCCGCCGCGAGAGCGGGGCACCCGCGCGAAGCCGCCGAGGTGACGACCGCGCCGGATTCGCCGACGCACCGGGCGGATACGGCGATGACGGGTTCGACGCCGCCGCGACACCGGACGTCGGCCCCGAAGCCGACCGCTACATCCGAATGGACGACGAATACGACTTCGACGACGAGGGCGGCGACTACGACGACCTACCCGGCTGGGACGACCGCCTGGCGGGCCTGACGAGACAGCGCGCCCGCCTCGTCGACGACGAGGACGACCTCGAGCCGGACCCGGACTACTCCGGCGGTACCGACCATGCTGCCGTCCGGTCCGACCCGCAGTCGTCCGCCGCGGTGGGATCCGCGGCGTGGCGGCGGGACCGGACGGCACGGCCCCACCCGTTCCCGTCGGCCGATCCGCACTGGATGCCCGAGCCGCCGACCGCACCCCCCGCCGTGGCGCACGCGCGGTCCGGCGGAGCCGCACGGGCGCATCGGGATTCGGCCGGGGACGACACGACCGTTGGACCGGTGCACGGCGCCGACGCTCGGCCGGACCACGACACGGGTATTCCTCCGGAGCATGACACCGCGGATCACGACGCAGGCGCTGGAAGTCGGTTCGCCACAGGCGCTCCTCCGGACTACGACACGGACAACCGATCGGGAGGCGGCTCGCCTACTCGATTCGAGGAGGACGGGGAGACGCGGCCGGGCTACGGCGCGGGCACGCGAGAGGGGACTGCCGCACACGGGTACGACGCGGGTACGCCGTCGGGACGCGACGAGGGGACATGGCCGGGAGACGAGGGGATGCGGGCGGCATCCGATGCGGGCAGCCGGTCGGCATATGGACACACCGCGCGGTCGGCGTACCGGCCGGGTACGCGGAGTGAGGTCGCCGCGCGGTCGCGGGCGGAGGCGGCGGCGGCCCTGGCTCGGCTGCATCGGACGTCCGGGGGAACGCGGCGGCGGTCGGTAGCGAATCGTGAGCCGTGGTCGCTGCGGGAGCGGATGTGGGATTCGCGGGAGCGGTGGGCGGCGCCGCTGCTCGGTGTGCTCGCGGTGTGTGCCGTAGCGGCGGCGGTGCTGGTGCAGGTGAACAAGTCGAGTGAGCCTGCGCCCGCGGCGGCGCCGACCGTGGTGCCCGCGACGTCGGCGGGCTCGGCGGGCTCGGAGGGCTCGGAGGGCTCGGGCTCGGAGGCTCCCGAATCGCCGGTGGCGTCCTCGAACGACGCGACGGCACCGGTCGGCGCGGCCACGCCCGAATGTCCGGCGGAGGTCAAGGGCGAGCATGTGCGCGGGAACGGTCCGGGCGGCACCCGGACGGGTCCGGACGCGATTCTGGCGTTGCAGCACGCCTACTACGTGGCGCGGTCGGGGGCGTTGGCCCGGGAACTGGTCGCGGCCGACGCGGCGGTGCCCTCGGCGGCCGACATCCAGGCCGGGATCGACACCATTCCGCCGCTGACCACGCACTGCGTGCAGATCTCACCGGGCGCGTTCTCCGGCCAGTACATCGTGATCGTCACCGAGTTCCGCCCGGACGCGTCCCGGCGGATCTGGAGCCCGCAATTGGTCATGACCACCACGGCCGCGGACCGCACGCTCATCAACGCCGTCATCCCGCTACCCGACGACGCCACACCCCGCTGAACGTGGCGGAAACCCGCAGAGGCCCACTCCGGTACGGGCGTTTTGGAGTTCCGGCCGGGTGTGGGCTAGTGTTCTCTCTCGCACGCCGCAGGGCACAAGCCCCGGTGCGCGACATGCGGATGTAGCGCAGCTGGTAGCGCATCACCTTGCCAAGGTGAGGGTCGCGGGTTCGAATCCCGTCATCCGCTCCACGGCGGCCCCGGCACGATCACTCGTGCCGGGGCTTTCGTCATACCCACCATATCCGACATTCCGGACACCGCGATGCCCCCTGAAAGCCGGTCGCGCGCAGTAGTTCTCGGGCACATTCACAGCCACTTCGCGGCCGTTTCGCGGTACCGTCGGAGGGTGACGATCATCAGCGCCCTGGCCGACACCGTGCTCGCCCAGATCGGGAATCCGACTCCCGAAACGCCGCCCGCGGCGGACAAACTCATGAAGCTGGTGCGGTATTTCACCTGGTTCGTGCTGTTGTCCGGCGTCCTGGGCATCACCTACGCGGGCGGTCGGTTCGCCTGGGAGAAATGGACCGGTGGCGGACTGGCGTCACCGAAGATGGTGGCCGGAGCCATGATCGGCGGCGTCATCGCCACCAGTGCGGGCACCATCATGAACGCCGCCATCGGCTGATCCGGGAGCGGATGGCCGGACACGGGTCCCGGTCGGCACGGATTGTCGGTGCTCGACGCTAATCTCGTCGAACAGACTGGCGAAGATGTCGACAGCACGGACAGTGGGGCCGCGGTGACGAGAAGTGTGAGGAGTGCGAGCGGACTGCTCGACAGCCGGGACAGCGTGACCTTCGGGCTCGAGGACGTCAACGAGGTCGTCGCCGTCATGGTGGACGAGCAGGCCGAGGAACGGCCGCGCGACCGGGAGCTCATCACCTGCCGACTCGGACTCGACGGGGAGAGCCCGGAAACGCTGACCCTGCTGGGCGCGCGGTTGGGGGTGTCGCGGGATCGAGCGCGGCAGTTGTACACGCGCGCAGTCGGGCAGATGGTGCGGCGCGTGCAGGGCACCGGACATCCGGATACGGCCGTCTTCGCCGAGCGGTATCCGGTGGGACTGGGTGACGAGCGGCTGGTGCGCACGCTGCTGGCCGAAACCTATGCCACCGACAGCGATATCGCCGCGCAGGACTGGGCGTATCTGAAGCTGCGGCTGGCGGGGCACGACCTCCAGGATTCGAAACGATTGGCCGGATTCGTCTTTCAGCGCATCGCGGGCTGGCAGCAGAAGGGGCGCTGGCATCTGCTGCCCGCCGCCAAACCGGAGGAGGTGCCGGCCGGGATCTGGAATCCGTGGCTGCGGCGGGTGGAGTGGGCCGACAGCACACCCGAGGAGCTGCCCGACGGCCCGGCCGACCGCCTCGACTTCGACGACGACGGGCGCGGCACCATGTTCGCCGAGAAACTCGGGCGCGAGGTGACCTTCGATACCGGATTGCAGGCGCGGCTGCTGCGCATGCTGGACGGCAGCGAACGCGTCGAGTCGTTCCAGGAGTGTCCCGGTGCGGTCGAATACGAACTCGACGGAGCCCAGCGGGTGCACCACCCGAGTGTCGCGGTGCGCTTCGCCGACGGGCGCGTGGTGCTCATCGACGTGATTCCGCTCGGGCACGTGGCGGTGCACGCCAATCGGGCCAAGGCGACGGCCGGGCGCGGGTACGCGCACACCCGTGGTTGGGGCTGGCTGGTGTGGACGGGCGGTCAGTCCGGGGTCGCCGACCTGATGCGGCGGCAGGTCGACGCGCGCACCGAGAACATCCTCCGCAACCGGCTCGCCGACGGACCGGTCGATTGGGCGGAGCTACGCCGGATTCGGGAGGAAACCGGACTGGAACTCCTGGATTTCGCCGCCCTGGTGCTGAAGCACGGATGGCGTTGGGACCGTGGGCCGTTCCGGCTGAGCCGCGAATCCTGATCTTCCGCCGGAACGTTTGCCTTCCCGTTCCCGGGCTACGTCCATGACATCGCCAACGACCATTCTCGGGATCAGTCATGGGCATTGTTTCAGCTACGACGAAGGTATTGGGCAATACGGCGTCCACGGCCACCTCGGCGGTCACCGCCACGGTGGGCGCCCTCGGCGGCGCGGTGGTGGGAGCCACCGCGGGCGCGGCGCGCGGCGCGGTCCAGGGCGCGTACTCCGGCGCGCGTTCCGGCGTCAGCACGCCGACGGCGGTGGTCCTCGGGGCGACCGCCGCGGGCGTGATCGGGCTCGTCGAATGGCCGCTGGCCCTGGGGGCGGGCACCGCCGCGGGCGCGGTGTACCTGGTGAACCGCGCCCGGCGACACGACGGGTCGGACCGGCAGGCGGGCCGCGAGCACGCGGACGACACCGGCGACCGCCGGGACGACAGCGCCGCAGCGACAGGCAGCGCCGCAGCGGCTGATTCGGCTGCCGGGGCCGACAATGCGACCGGCTCCCGGCGCAAGTCCGGAACGCGCAAGGCGGAAGCCGGAGCGGGGTCCGTCGGTACGAAGAGCACCCGGCGGGCCGGTGCGGCGAGGCAGGCCGACGGAGCGGATGCGGACGACAGCGGGTCCGCGGCGAGTAAGCCCCAGCGGGCGGCGCGCCGGTCCGGCGGTGCGGAAGGCGCGCGCCGGAAGTCGCCCACGCGTTCCACCGCCCGCGAGACCACCACCCGCAAATCGGCCGCCCGCAAGACCACCGCCCGCGAGACCACGACGGAGACCGCACGCTGATGCCCGGATTGCGATCGATCGCCACCGCGCCGCTGCGGATTCCCATGCTCGGAGCCACGGCGGCGGTCACCCTGGTGGGCCGTCCCGCCGTCGCGGCGGCACGGGGGACGCGCCACCTGCTGGAACCGGTGCTGCCGGATGTGGTGAACGAGTTCACCGACGATGTCACCCGGGACCTCGAGGCCCTGTTCGACCCGCGCCCACGGCAGCGGCGACGGCATCTGGCGGTCCGGGGCGACCGGATACACGCCGAGGTCAGGGGGTTGCACTCCGAACAGGCCGACCGGGTCGCGAAAGCGGTGTCCGAACGGCTCGACCGCACCGACGGGGTGCACTGGCACCGGGTGAACGAGGCGCTCGGGCGGGTGACGGTCGCGGTGGACCGGGAAGCGATCACCACGGCGCGGCTGGAGGAGATCCTGGTCGACGCCGAACGCGCCGCGGGAACCGATACCGCGGCCTGGAGCCAAGTCGTCGACGACACCTCCGAACGCGAACCCGTGCTGGCGGCGGCCGTCCAATTGGCCGGTGATCTCGTCGGCATCGGCGTGGCGGTGGCGCGCTCGGCGCTGCCCGGCTCGACGCCCGCACACCTGCTGCGCGGGGGTGTCTCCTTCGTCGACGGCCAGCCGTCGGCGCGCGCGCTGCTGGAACGGCATCTGGGCCGCGACCGCACCGACACCCTGCTCACCACCGGCAGCGCGCTCGGGCAGGCGCTGGACGGACATCTCGCCAGCCTCGTCGCCGACAGCCTGCAACGCACCGTGCGCCTGGTCGAAGCCGCCGCACGGTACGCGCAGTGGCAGCGCTGGGACGATCTGATCGCGGGGGCGGACCAACCCGGCGTCCACCGCTACCGCCCGCCCGAACTCCGTCCGGTGCCGATGCCGCCCGGTCCCGTCGAACGCTGCACCGAACAGGTGTCGACGGGTTCGGCCCTGGTCTCCTTCACCTCCCTCGCCGGGAGCCGGGGCTTGTCGGACGCGGCCGACGCGCTCGCCGCGGGCGTGCCCAAGGCCGCACGCGCGAGCCGCGAGACCTTCGCGGGCGCCCTGGCCACCATCATGGCCATGCAGGGGGTGCTGACCATCGATGCGGTGCTCTGGCGGCGGCTCGACCGAGCCTCCGCCCTGGTGGTGGACCGCCACGCGGTGCGCGGCGACCGGCCGGTGGTGCTGTCCGCCGAAACCGGCAACCCCGACTGGTCCACCGAGCACGTGTGGAGCGCCGCGCAGCGGCTGCTCTGGCGCGACGGCCCCGACCTGCCCATTCCCCCGCCCCGCTCCCGCCATCGCGAGAATCTCACCCTCACACCGGAGCAGGGTGGGCCGCGGGAGGATCCCGAGTCGGGGCCGATCGGGAAGCACGCGGACACCGATGAGGGCGAACCGGTCTGGTACGAGTTGCGCGACGGACAGGCCGTCGCGGGACGGGTGCTGGTCGGCTGGGAACTGCATCCCGAAGCGATCGGACTGCTGGCCGCCGCGCGCAAGGCCGGATTGCGAGTGGTCCTCATCGGCGACGAGTCCACGGCCGAACTGCGGCGCAGCGCGGACGAATTCGTGACCGCGGGTGGATCGACCACCGCGCTGGTGCGGCGATTGCAGCGGCAGGGCCACGTGGTCGCCATGCTGAGCGGCAATGCG
Source organism: Nocardia sp. CC227C (assembly GCF_030767025.1). GTDB lineage: Bacteria > Actinomycetota > Actinomycetes > Mycobacteriales > Mycobacteriaceae > Nocardia. The sequence goes on from NZ_JASITE010000012.1 coordinate 164,307, forward strand.
CACCGGGCGTTGGCCGCGGCCGATCTCGGGATCGGGCTCGCGCACCGGAACGGCACCCGATCGCGGGTGCCCTGGCAGGCCGGAGTGGTGTGCCCGGATCTGACGTGTGCGCGGCGGATCATCGCCGCGGCCGGACCCGCGCGCGCCGCCAGCGAACGCGGGCGGGTGCTGACCCTGTCGGCCGCCACCCTCAGCGGCCTGCTGCTCGCCTCCGGCCCCACCCGGACACGTCCCGTGGCCGCCACCTCGCCGATTTCGACGGCCGCCCTGCTCGGCTTCGCCACCGGACTGCTCGCGGGCCGCCGTGCCGGGCGCGCCGACCAGGTCACACCGGTACCGCTGGTGCCCTGGCACGCCCTCGAACCCGATGAGGTGCTGGCCCGCCTGCCCGCACCCGAACCCAAGCAGCCGCCACACGGAACCGTCGCCACCGAGGCGCTGAAGCTGGCGCGCTCGCTGGCGCTTCCCACGGAGACCGTCGCCGATCTGGCGCGGCAGGTGCGCCGGGAACTGTCGGATCCGCTGACCCCGCTGCTCGCCGTCGGCGCGGTCGCCTCCGCCCTGCTCGGCTCGCCCACCGACGCGGTGCTGGTGGGCTCGGTGCTCGGCCTCAACGCCGTGGTGTCCGCGCTACAGCGCCGCCGCGCCGGACAGTCCCTGCACCGGCTGCTGGTCGGCGAACGCCTGCTCGCCCGCCTCGTCACCGAGGACGGCGAAACCAACACTTCCGCCGACGAATTGCGGCCCGGCGACGTGATCGCGCTGCGCTCGGGCGATGTGGTGCCCGCCGACGCGCGACTGCTGGAGACCGACGGACTGGAAATGGACGAATCCGGGCTCACCGGCGAATCGGTGACGGTGGACAAGCAGGTCTCCGCGACTCCCGGTGCGGCCCTGGGTGATCGGTCCTGCATGGTGTTCGAGGGCGGCGTCGTGGTCAACGGCAGCGCCCGCGCGGTGGTGGTGGCGGTCGGCTCGGCCACCGAATCCGGCCGCGCCCTCGCCGTGGCCGGGCCACCGCGCACCGCCGGTGTGCAGGCGCATCTGCGCTCGCTGTCCGAGCGGGTGCTGCCGCTCACCCTGGGCGGCGGCAGCCTGGTCACCGCGACCAGCTTCCTGCGCGGACTGCCGCTGCGGCCCGCGCTCGCCGACGGGCTCGCGGTGGCGGTGGCGGCGGTGCCGGAGGGACTGCCGCTGGTCGCGACCGTCGCCCAGCTCGCCGCCACGCGCCGACTGTCGCGGCGCGGGGTGCTGGTGCGTTCCAGCCGCACCATCGAGGCGCTGGGCCGGCTGGACACCGTCTGCTTCGACAAGACCGGCACCCTCACCGCCGGGAAGCTGCATCTGGCCGCGCTCGCCGACCTCGAGGAGTCGTGGGAGACCGACCAGGCCGGTGACACCCCGCAGGCCCGGCGGCTGCTGCGCGCGGCGGCGCGCGCCTGCCCGCACACCGAGGACGGACCGCTGGTGCACGCCACCGACCGCGCGGTGGTGGCGGCCGCGGACGCCACCCTCGGCCCGGACGCGGCGCACACCTGGGATCCCATCGAGGAGATCCCGTTCGAGAGCAATCGCGGGTACGCGGCGGCGGTCGGGCATACCGCCCACCACATCCGGCTCTCGGTCAAGGGCGCGCCCGAGGTGCTGCTGCCGCGCTGCACCCAGGTGCTGCGCGCCAACGGCAGCAGCGGCGGGCGGCGGCGGGTCGAGTTCACCGCCGACGAGCGCGCCGCCGCCGAAGCCCGCATCCAACGGCTCGCCGAACGCGGCCTGCGCGTGCTGGTGGTGGCGCGCCGCGACTTCCCGCGCACCCCCGACGATGTGGCCGACGAGATCGAACAGCTGACCCTGCTCGGTTTCATCGGACTGGCCGACACCCCGCGCCCGCAAACCCGCGATCTGGTGCGGCAGTTGGACCGCACCGGCATCAGAGTGCGCATGATCACCGGCGACCACCCGGTCACCGCCCGCGCCGTCGCCGCGCAGCTCGGCATTCCCGCCGACACCGTGGCCACCGGGGCCGACCTCGACCGGCTGGACGAGGACGCCCAGGCCGAACTCATCGACAGCGCCACCGTTTTCGCCCGGGTGAGCCCGGAACACAAGGTGCGCATCGTCACCGCGCTGCAACGGCGCGACCATGTGGTGGCCATGACCGGGGACGGCAGCAATGACGCCGCCGCCATCCGCACCGCCGATATCGGCATCGGGCTCGCCGCCCGCGGCTCGGTCGCGGCGCGCGAGGCCGCCGACCTCATCATCACCGGCTCCGATGAGATCCGCGACGACGAGCGGCCGGGCGGGATCGACCTCACGGTCCTGCTCACCGCCCTGGTGGAGGGGCGCGGCATGTGGCAGCGGGTTCGCGATGCCATCGGCGTGCTGGTCGGCGGCAATGCCGGTGAGGTCACCTTCACCATGCTGGGCACCCTGCTGTCCGGGCGCGCGCCCATCGGCACCCGGCAGTTCCTGCTGGTCAACCTGCTGACCGACCTCGGCCCGGCAATGGCGGTCGCGCTCTCGGGCACCCGCACCGCCACCGACCGCCTCGACCCCGACGACGCCGGGCACGAACTGCGGCAGCTGCCGAAACCCGAACTCGGCGGTGACTTCCTGCGCGCCGTCGCGGTGCGCGGCGCGTACACCACGGCGGGGGCTGGTGCGGCGTGGATACTGGGCCGCGCCACCGGTCGCCCGAAGCGCGCCGCGACCATGGCGCTGGCCGCGCTGGTCACCACCCAGCTCGGCCAGACCCTCATGATCGGCCGGGACAGTCCGCTGGTCTGGGTCACGGCGGCGGGCAGCACCGCGCTGCTGGCCGCCATCATCATGACGCCGGGGGTGAACTATTTCTTCGGCTGCACCCCGCTGGGTCCGCTGGCGTGGACGATCGTCGCCGGCTGCGCCGTGGCCGGAACCGTCGGCGCGGCGTACACGGGCCGCTCGCTGCACTGAGCGGCCCGCCCGGTCAGTGCGGCATCACGGTCAGTCCGGCATCACGGTCAGTCCAGCACCACGAAGGCCGCCACCAGGAACGTCATGATCACCATGAGCGCGAACCAGGAGATCAGCTGCCAGTGCATCAGGGCTTGGCGCTGACTGCGAACGGTCAGGCGCAGGGTGGCGTCCACGCGGTCGTGGTCGGCGATGCGGCGCTGTGCCAGGGCCAGCTCGTCGGCGTGCTGCTGTGCGGAGGACTCGGCGCGTTCCAGCCGGTGGGTGAGTTTGGCCAGCAGCTTGGACCGGTCGCGGGCGGACTTGCGCGACAGTGCCAGCGCGGTGCGCTGATTCATCAGCTCGCGGCGCTGGCGGGCGATGACCGCCGCCTGAGTGCGCGTGTGACGTTCCCAATCGGCCACTGTGGCCCACCCTCCCGTGTGTTCGTCGCGGTAGCCGTAGGCCACCTCGCCCGCGACCCAGTTCTCGATGAAATCCCTTATTTCCCAAGGCTTGTCGCCCGGCGTCAGCAAACCGCCCGGTCCGGGTGTCAGCTGCCCGCCCACCGCGCGGTAGTCGCAGTCCGCGGGTGCGAAATCCGACAGTCCCAGGGCGGGCAGATGTGCGATCTGCCAGCCGGGCGGGCACAGCCACAGCACCTCGGTGCAGCCCGCCGCCTTCAGCGCGGCGGTGCGGTGACGGGCCCGGGTGAGGTCCGGCACGGCGGCGCACACCTGGATCGCGCACACCCGATCACCCTGCCGCCACAGCACATCCGGGTCCAGTGGGCCGACCGTGCCGTCCACGTGGGCGGTCTCGGCCCCGGCGGCGAGCAGGCGGCCGCGCAGCCAGTACTTGAGCCGCTGCTCGTCCCAGCGGCAGTCGGCGCAGCCGGGGGTGCGGCATTCCACCCCCGGACGGTGGCCCCGCGCATCGGCTTCCGTTCTTCGTGGTGCGACCGGTTCGGGGAGCACGGGGTCGGCCAGAACCACCGACCGCCCGTGCGGAACCTCTACTCGCCTCGTGCTCACACGATCACCGCCCCAAACCACTGCGCCGTGAGCCGCTTCCCATCGGTACGGAAAACCACCAGCCCACGCCGTCTACTTCCAGAGTGCCGCAGGCAGCAGGGCCGTAGGCACGACAGTGACCGCATTCGTTACCCAACCGCTAGGAGTACGTGATCATCGAAGGCCCGAAAAGTAACACCCGCGACCGATGCCCGACATCGACTGCGTGCAAATCCCTTTCGCGACGCAGCCGGAGGCTCGGCCGCGCACCGCCCCGCGCCCGTGCTTCACTGGTCGGATGAGCAGCAATCCCACCGTGACCGTCGAACTCGCGAGCTCGGCGGATGCCACCGCGCTCGCCGAGGTCGCGGCCGTCACCTTCCCGCTGGCCTGCCCGCCGGATGCCGGGGCTGCCGATATCGCCGCCTTCGTCGCCGATGTGCTGTCCCCGCAGCGGTTCGCCGACTATCTCGCCGATCCGACACGCACCGTCCTCGCGGCGGTCGCGGACGGCCGCATCGTCGGCTACAGCCTGCTCGTCGCCGCCGAACCGAACGACCCGGACGTGGCCGCCGCCGTCACACCGCGGCCCGTGACCGAGTTGAGCAAGTTGTACGTGCTGCCCGGCCATCACGGCCACGGCGTCGCCGCCGCCCTCATGGCCGCCTCCCTGGACCGGGCGCGCGTCGCCGCCCACGCGGGCGTCTGGCTGGGCGTCAACCAGCAGAACCAGCGAGCCCAGCGCTTCTACGCCAAGCACGGCTTCCAGGTGGTCGGCACCAAAACCTTCCTCGTCGGCGCGCAGCTGCACAGCGATTTCGTCATGCAGCGGACGTTCTGACCGTTCTCAGCGCCGCGTCAGCAGCGTCTCCAGAATCGGACCCGCGTGCGTCCACAGCAGTGCGCCGCCCGAGTCCGGCACGAGATGGCGGCGGGCGAGGGGCAGCCGCGCGGCGAGGGTCGCGCCGTGGTCGGGCGAATGCGTGGGGTTGGCATCCAGCTCGCCGTACCAGAGATCCACGGGCACGTCGATTGCCGACACGTCGAACGGCCACGGTGACAGGTGCGCGACGGTGTCGTGGACGTATCCTCCGGGCCCCTGCGCGAACCCGTCCGTGAGAGCGCCACGGAAGGCGCTGTCGAATTCGGGGCTGCCGTAGACGGCCCTGTCCACGGGCGGACTCATCTCGACCGACAGGCGCAGCATGGTGTCCGGATCCGCGAAGGCCGCGACCGCGGCCGCGGCCGCCGCCGGATCGTTCGCGGCGAGATCGACGAGATCGCGCACCTGCTCGGGGAGCGCGTCGGTGAACGCCGGATGGGCCAGCTCGTCCCCACCGGAGACGATGGCGACCGCCGTGGCGAGACCGGCGGCGGCACAGGCGAAAGCGAACGGCGCACCCTGGGAGAATCCCACCACCGCGCATCCGGACAAGTCCAGCGCGCGCACGTCCTCCGCCCAGTCGAGCAGGGTGTGGTCCGGAGCGGGCGAGGAGCCGCCGATTCCGGGGCGATCCAACCCGATGAGCCGAATGCCCAGGCGCGCAAGTTCTTCCGTGCCGAAGCCGAGGCGGCGGCCCCAGCCCGCCCCGGCGCAGAAGAGCACCGGGACCCCGTCGGCCGGGCCCCACTCCGACCAGCCCAGGCGGCGGCCGTCCGGCAGTGTCGTCGTACCGAGCCGTTCGGGTTCGAGCAGCAGCATGTATCGGTCCTTTCACGGTCAGCGGGGTCACGGGTCACCGGGACCATTGTGCAGGCGCCCGCCATTGACATATTCACGATGTTCAGTGTTTACTGAACACACCGCACATGCAGAACAGAGCGTAGAGCGGCTACCAAGGAGTGAAGATGACCGTCCCCGCCATTCGCGTCGCCGGGCTGACCAAGCACTACGGCAAGCATGTCGCCCTCACCGACCTTACGCTCGACGTCGCGCCGGGCGAGGTGTTCGGCTTTCTCGGCCCCAACGGCGCGGGCAAATCCACCACCATCCGCATCCTGCTCGACCTGATCCGGCCCACCGCCGGACATGTCGAGATCTTCGGCACCGACCCCCGCGCCGGTGGTGCGGAACTGCGGCGGCGCATCGGCTACCTGCCCGGCGAACTCGCCCTGGAGGGCCGCCATACCGCCCGCGAGCTGCTGGCGTTCTTCGCCGATCAGCACGCCACCGTGCCCGCGGGGCGGATCGAGGAGTTGGCCGGACTGCTGGATCTGGACCTGTCCAAGCGGGTCGGCTCGATGAGCAAGGGCAACAAGCAGAAGGTCGGCATCGTCGCCGCCTTCATGCACTCCCCCGACCTGCTGATCCTCGACGAGCCCACCTCGGGACTGGATCCGCTGTTGCAGCAACGGTTTCTGGAGTTGGTCGGCGAGGCCAAGCGCAACGGGCAGACGGTGTTCATGTCCTCGCACATCCTCAGCGAGGTGCAGCGGACCGCCGACCGCGCCGTCATCATGCGCGCCGGAAAACTGCTCGGCACCGAGAATGTCGAGGAACTGCGCCGCCGCGCCCCGCGCAGCGTCGAAATGGTCTTCGCCGCCGACATTTTCGCCGACGACTTCGAGCGACTGCCGGGGGTGCGCGACCTCGAGGTCGAGGGCCGCAGCCTGCGCTGCACCACCGAGGGCGAGGTGGACGCGTTGTTCAAGACGGCCGCGAAATATCCGATGGTCAGCGTGCTGTCCACCGAACCGGACCTGGAGGAGATGTTCTTCAGCCTGTACGGCCGCTGAACTCCCGACACACTCTCTCACGCAAAGGAATTCACCATGACCCGCTCGGTATTCACGCAGACCCTCGAGGAACAGCGGCGCGGACTGATCGGCTGGTCGATCGCGCTGTTCGCGGTGCCGATGATCTACGTGCCCTCCTATGACACCTTCAAGGAGCAGGGCGCGCTCGACGTCGAGGGCGGCGGCTTCTACGACGCCCTCGGCATGGACGACTTCGGCACGGCCACCGGCTATCTGGAGTCGACCATGTTCGCGCTGATGGGGCCGCTGCTGCTGCTCATCTTCGCGATCACCTTCGCCACCCGCACGGCCGCCCAGGAGGACAGCGGCACCCTGGACCTGCTGTTGGCCCAGCCCGTCGGCCGCGCCAACCTGCTGCTGCAGCGGTGCGCGGCGCTCGCCGCGCAGATCGCCGTCGCGGTCACCGTCTTCGGCCTCGCGGTACTGGCCGGGGCGGCGAGCGCCGACATGGGCGTCCCGGCGGGCAATATCCTCGCCGCCGTCGCCGGGCTGGGGCTGCTGGCCCTGACCGTGGGCGCCATCACGCTGCTCGCCGGGGCGGTCACCGGACATCGCGGGACCGCGCTCGCGGTGGCGGCGCTGGTCGCGGTGCTGGGATATCTCGCCAACAACCTGGGCGGGATGGTCGACGGCGCGCAGTGGCTGCGCAGGCTCTCGCCCTTCTATTACGCGAGCGGCGATTCACCGCTGGTGAACGGCTGGAACATCGGCTACCTCGCGGTACTGGCGGTGGTCGTCGCCGTCGCGGTGGGACTGTCGCTGGCCGCCTTCGATCGGCGCGACCTCGCGGTCTAGTCCCGAACGCGGGGCGGGTTCGGTGAACCCGCCCCGCACAGTCGTCTCCGACGAAAGGAATACTCGTCCCATGACCAGCGCCGCCGAATCGAATACCGCCCCCACCGACGCCCAGCTGGCCTTCGTGGAGGATTTCGCGCTCGTCCTGGAGCGGATGGGACTGGTCCGCATGGTCGGCCGCACCGTCGGCTGGTTGCTGGTTTGCGATCCGCCCGAGCAGACGTTCAATCAGATCGCCGAGGCGCTGCGGGCCTCCAAGGGATCGATCTCCAGTTCGCTCAAGACGCTCACCACCATGGGCTGGGTGGACAAGGTCGGCAAACCGGGTGACCGACGCGACTACTACTCCGTGCGCCCGGGCATCCTGCCCGAACTCACCCGACAGCAGGCCGGAATGTACGACGGCCTGACCGCGACCACCGCGCGCGGTCTCGCCCTGTTCGACGATCCGGACGGCGAGGACGCGGCGCGGGTGCGCGATATGCACGAGTTCTTCGTGTGGATGAGCAAGGAGTTGCCCGCCCTGCTGGATCGGTGGGATGCCGAACACGGGCGCGGCACACGGTAATTCGGCCACACACCGCGATCGGATCTCACGCCGCGCCGCCGAGCAGACCGACGATGGAGCGCACGAACTCGTCGAGGCGCTCCCTCGGATACTCCGCCGGTTCGCTCACCGCGAGGCGGCCCAGCATCTCGGCGATGGTGAGCAGGGAATTGGCGAGCAGCCCGGAATCCACGCTCGCCCAACGGGAGTCGAGCGCCGCACCCATGCGGATGAGCGCCTCCGCCTGATCGAAGATGCCCGTGCGCGAACTGCGCAGGGCCGCACGGTATTCCTCGGGCGCGCTGCCCGGGGAGGTGAGGACCAGCCGCCAGCGGGTCGGATACTCCAGCACCACGCCGACGAAGGCGGCCACCGTCGAGGAGGCCGCCACCACCGGATCCATGCCGACCAGGTCGGTGGGCAGGGTGTCGGCGACCTGTTCGAGACCGCGTTCACGTTCCCGCTCCAGCAGCGCCTCCACCAGTTCGGCTCGGGTCTTGAAGACCGTGTACAGCACCGGTTTGGCCACACCCGCCTGCTGCGCGACGGCCTCCATGCTGAGTTCGTGCAGTTCGACTCGGCCGAGAACCGCGTAGGCGGCATCGAGCAGTTGGGCGCGGCGCTGCTCGGGAGGCAGTCGCGGCGCGTAGCGGCGGCGCGGGCGGTCGGTCCCGGCGCGGGAATTCGTCACGGCCAGCTCACCTCCATTCGACCATCGTGTCAGCCGCGGCCCGGATCGGGAAAACGGCCGTCGGCACAAATCCTACGGCACCGTTGTATTCGCCGCCCACAATTGCTACGGTGGCGTTGTATTCGCCGTCAGGCGCAGCGCGCAACGAGGGAGCAGCCGCATGGCCTTCGATCCGACCACCCTCCGCAGGGACGACTACGGGTTCTTCGGCCCCGATTCGCTGAGCTGGAAGATCTGGACCGCGCCCACCGCGGTCATCGGCTTCCAGCGGGCGGTCGTCCTGGAACACTTCGACCCGTTCCTGACCGCGGCCGTCGCCGACGCCCGGGGCATCTACACCGATCCGCGCAGTCGGCTGGACAACACGTTCTCGTACTTCCTGCTCGCGGCGATCGGCGACGGACGCACCGCCGTCCAGGCATCCGAACACCTCATGCGGGTGCACGCGTCCATGACCGGCATCGAACCCATCAGCGGGCAGCGCTACAGCGCCAACAGCCCCGAAACCCAGCTGTGGATACACATCACCGGCTGGCATTCGGTGCTCAAGGCGTACGAGGTCTACGGCCCCGGCCCGCTCACCCCCGAGGAAGACGAGCGGTACTGGGCCGAATGCGCCGTCGCCGCCGAACTCCAGACCTGCAAACCCGAGGACGTGCCGCGCAATCGCGCCGAGGTGCGCGAGTACTACGCGCGGGTGCGCCCGCGGCTGTGCACCTCCGAGGCCGCGGCCGAGGGCATGCGGCATCTGCTGTGGACATCCAGGAAGAACGGCGCGGGCATCACCTACGCGCTGGGCAGCAGACTGCTGTCGCTCGCCTCCGCGCCCATCACCCCGAAGTGGATGCGCCGACTCGGCGGATACGACTACCCGGCGCCGGTGGATCTCGCCGTCCGCCCCGCGGCGAAGCTCCTGGTCCGGCTGTTCGCGCTGTTCAACTCGTTCGGGCTCATCAAGGCCGCCCCGCTCATCGCGCCGATGGCGGGACAGATCCTCGCCCAGCACGTGCAGAACGAGCCGCCGACCACACCGGAGACCATCACCCCGGCCCGTGCGCGGGAGCTGTACAGCCTGCGCGGCGACCGGCCGCGCGCGGTGGCCGACGCCGGTTAGGCACCTGCGGGCTCCCGCCCGGTGAGCGCCCGCCTCAGGACGCGGCCGGGGCCTCGAAGCGCGACAGCGCCAGCAGGCGTGAGATGGCGCGCAGGTACTTCTTGCGGTAGCCGCCGTCCAGCATCTCCGGGGAGAAGATCTGATCCAGCTTGGCGCCCGAGACCGTCACCGGGATACCGGCGTCGTAGAGGCGGTCGGCCAGCACCACGATGCGCAGCGCCACCGCCTGATCGGTCACCGTGTGCACCCCGGAGATGTAGACCGCCGCGATGCCGTGGATCAGCGCGCCGTAGCGCGACGGGTGCAGGGTGCTCAGGTGCTTGCACAGCTGATCGAATTCGTCGAGCGTGGAATCCGGTGTGGCGGTGGCCTTCTCGGCCAGCCGTTCGGGGGCGGTCGGCTCCGGGGCGGGCGGCAGGTCACGGTGGCGGTAGTCGGGTCCGTCCACGCGCACGGCCTCGAACAGCGAACCCAGCTTCTTGATCTCGCGCAGGAAGTCCTGGGCGGCGAAGCGGCCCTCGCCCAGTTGCCCCGGCAGGGTGTTGGAGGTGGCGGCCACCGAGACGCCGCGCGCGGTCAGCTCGGTCAGCAGGCGCGAGACCAGCATGGTGTCGCCCGGATCGTCGAGTTCGAATTCGTCGATGCACAGCACGCTGTTGGCCGCGAGCCGTTCCACGGCGTTGTTGAAGCCCAGCGCGCCGACCAGGTTGGTGACCTCGCCGAAGGTGCCGAAGGACTTCGGGGCGGGCACGCTGTGGAAGATCGAGGCCAGCAGGTGGGTCTTGCCGACGCCGAAGCCGCCGTCGAGGTACAGGCCCACGCCCTGTACCGGTTTCTTCTTGCCGAACAGGCCCTTCTTGTCGGCGGCCTTGCGCACCTTGGTGACCTGGGCGGCGAACTCCTCGGCCGTGCGCACGGCGGCGGCCTGGGTCGGCTCGGCGGGGTCCGGGATGTAGGAGGCGAAGCTCACCTCGTCGAAGGTGGGCGGCGGCACCATCTGGGCGACGAGCTGATCTGCCGGAACCTCCGGGTGGCGATCGACGAGGCGTTGTTGCACCCGCGTAGCGTACTGACGTGGTGTGATGGACAGTCATGCAGCGTATCCCCAATGTGACCCAGCTCGCAGCCGTCGGCGACGACCAACTGGTTGGGATGTACGCCTATCCGGTACGACCGGATCGGCCGTGGATACGCGTCAACTTCGTCACCAGCATCGACGGCGCGGCCACCCTGGACGGACGATCCGGCGGACTGGCCACGCCCGCCGACAAACGGGTTTTCCACCTGCTGCGTGACCTCGCCGACGTGGTGCTGGTGGGCGCGGGCACCGCCCGCGCCGAGAACTACGGGGCCGCCCACACCGACGAACGGCTGCGAATCCGGCTGCACCACCACGGCTTCGGCGGCCACCCGGACGGCGCACCGCCCCGCATCGCCGTGGTCACCGCCAGCGCGGCGCTCGACCCCACCGGCCGCCTGTTCACCGACACCGGCGCGCATCCGCTCATCCTCACCACCGCCGACGCGCCCGCCGACCGCAAGAAGGCCCTCACCGACGCCGGAGCCGAGATCGTCGAAGCGGGCGAGACCGCCTGTACCGCAGACGGTATCCGCACCGCCCTGAGCGAGCGCGGCTTCCGCCGGGTGCTGTGCGAGGGCGGCCCCGCGCTGTTCGGCGACCTCATCGAGGCCGAGGCCGTGGACGACCTCTGCCTCACCGTGACGCCCCTGCTGGTGGGCGGAACCGGACGGCGGATCGCGTTGTCCCCCAACGCCATGCCGACACCCATGTCGTGCCGGCATCTGCTGCTCGCGGACGACGGCACCATGCTCACCCGCTGGGAACGCGCCCACCCGCACGGCTGAGGCTCCCAACCTCCCGAGCACGGCGGCGCACCGGCCGCCCCCACCCATTGCTGAAACCGGCCGCCGGACCTGGCAGGCTGTAGCGCATGCGCTGGACTCGGGCCGCTCTGCTGGCGTCGACACTTTCGATCCTGGTGACCACCGGCTGTGGAGCCGGGCCGTCGGACCGCCCCGACGTCGCGGTCGAACGGCCGCGCCAGGCCGGGGAGGTGCGGACCTCCACCGAACCCACCCCGCCCCCGGCACCCGAGGTGCCGAAAACCGAGCTGGCATGGCGGGATTGCACCGTCCCCACCTTCAATCTGCTGTCGCTGGGCGCGCCGCCCGCCGGACTCGTCCTGGAATGCGCCGAATACTCCACGCAGGTGGACGCCACCGGCGGCGTGGGCGGCAACTTCCAGACCGCGGCCATGCGCGCCCGCTACGACCGCACCCCCGCCGACGCCGCGCCACTGGTGCTGACCTCGGGTTCCGATCGGGCCTCCACGGCCACGCTGGCGGCCTTCGCGGCGGGCGGTGCCGGGGCGCTGCTGAGCGCCCGGCCCGTGGTGGCCGTGGACCGGCGCGGCATCGGCAGTTCCGAACCCATCGACTGCGTGGGCGGCGATATCCGGCAGCGACTGCTCGACCAGGCCCAATTCGGCCCCGGGGCAAGCGATCCGGTGGCGGCGGTGGCGGGGCTGAGCCAGGACGCCACCATCTCCTGCCAGGACTATCTACAGCCCGGACAGGGCACCTTCGACACCGCGCACGCCGCCGACGACATCGAACAGCTGCGGCGGCAGTGGCAGGTCGAGCACATCGCCCTGCTCGGCACCGGCAGCGGGTCGAGTATCGCGCTGGCCTACGCCCGCAAGTACGGCGACCACCTCGCCCGCCTGGTGCTCGACTCCCCCGAACCGGTCAACACCGATGCCGTCGGCCGGGCCGAACAGCGGGTCAAGGGCGCCGAGGCCGCGCTCAGCGCCTTCGCACAGCGCTGCCGGGCCCTGAACTGCGCGCTGGGCGACGATCCGCGCACGGCCATCACCGATCTCGTGGCGCGGGCCGAGCGCGGCGAGTTCGGTGACCTGTCCGCGTCGGCGCTGGTGACCACGCTCAGCGACATCCTCGGCGATCCGCGCGGGCTGCCGAATCCCGTCGTGACCGAATTCGCCGACGCCCTGGCCGCACTCGGCCGCGGCGATCGCGGACCCATCACGCCGCGGGTGCAGCGGGCCGCCGCGGCCATCGCCAACGACGGCGCGTTCGTGAACCGGTGCAGCGACAGCCAGCAGCCCGCCACCCCGGTGCGGGCCCGCGAGCTGATGGACACCTGGGGCGGCGAGTACCCGGCCTTCGGGCGGGTGGCGGCCATCGACCTCATGCTGTGCTCGGCCTGGCCGGTCGCCACGCCGCAGGCCATGCCGGAGCAGTTCGACCTCGACACGCTGGTGCTGGGCGCGAAGGCCGATCCGGTGGTGGGCGACGAGGGACGGCCCACGGTGACCGGCGCGCTCGCCGCGGCGGGGGCGCGCACCTCCACCGTGGAATGGCAGGGCTGGGGCCATCCGGTGGTCTCGCATTCCGGCTGCGCGCAGCGGGCCGTCGTGGACTACCTGAGGCAGGGCACCCTGCCGGAGAACGGCACCGCCTGCCCGGCCTGAGCCAGATCAGTCGGTCGTCCACTAGAGGGGAGCCGCGCCGGTCAGCGCGGCCACGCCGATGCCCCGCGCGAATGTGCGCTATCGCACGCCTACGGCGGGTCCGCACACCCATGACGGTGTGTTCCGGTGTACCGTGCCCCAGTGTTCCTTCGCCAGCTCGAGCCCCGAACAGCTCGTACCACCGCCGAGGTGCTGAACTTCGCACTGTGGCCCTTCGCGATCCTGACCGTACTGAACCGAGTGTTCATCAAGGCCGTCAACGGATTCATCACCGACGACTTCAGGCCGGTCTACAACGCGTCGCTGGCGTTCTTGAACAACCAGCCGATCTACACCGCGAACTTCGACTCGACCGACCCGCACTACCTGTACCCGCCGAGCGGGACGCTGCTGATCGCGCCGCTGGCCATTCTCGATCCGGAGAAGTCGCGCTGGTGCTTCATCCTGCTCAACGCGGTCGCCATTCTGCTCGCCTGGTATCTGCTGCTGCGGCTGTTCAAGTTCACCCTCTCCTCGGTGGCCGCGCCCGCGCTGCTGCTGGCCATGTTCATGTCGGAGACCGTGATCAACACATTGGTCTTCACCAATGTGAACGGCTGTCTGCTGCTCGCCGAGGTGGTGTTCATACACCTGCTGCTGCAACGGCGAGATCTGTGGGCGGGAGCGGTCATGGGTCTGACCATCGCGGTGAAACCCACTCTGGCACCACTTCTTCTCATCGCGCTCATGCGCGGCCAGTGGAAGACGCTCATCACCGCGGTGGCGGTGCCCGCGGTGCTCAACGCGCTCGCTTGGCCGCTGATCGTGGATCCGATGGACTTCGTGACACGGACCGTGCCGTATCTCATGGAGACCCGCGACTACTTCAACAGCTCGATCGTCGGCAATGCCGCCTACTACGGCGTCGCGGACTGGCTCATCTGGATCATCCGCCTCACCATGTGCGTGCTGGTCGCGATCTCGCTGTGGCTGCTGTACCGCTACTACCGCGACGACGAGGTGTTCTTCATCTGCACCATGTCGGGCGTGCTGCTGATCGCATCCTGGCTGCTGCCCTCGCTGGGCCAGATGTACTACTCGATGATGGTGTTCCCGTTCCTGATGACCGTGGTGCTGCGCAATTCGGTGCTGCGCAACTGGCCCGCCTGGCTGGCCATCTTCGGTTTCATGACCTACGACAAATGGCTGTCGGACCGCTTCCAGAGCGCCGGACGCACCGTGGAGTACCTGCGCACCACCTTCGGCTGGGGATTGCTGCTCATCGTCGTGTTCTGCGTCCTCGGTGACCGGTACCTGGCCGCCAGGCGTGAGGGACGGCTACGGGTGGGCGTGACCCTCGATCCGCCCTGGATGCATCCGGAAGCCGCGGTGACACCCGAGCGGTTGAACGGGCGCGGCCGCGCGGCCGCCGTCGAAACCGCCAAGCAGTAGGACGCTGCGATCGCCGGAGCGACGTATTACGTTGGACTTATGAGTTCCGATGCTGATACCTCGCTTCCGGCACCGCGCATTCAGCTGACACCGCAGGAGTGGCGGGCCAAGCTCTCCCCCGAGGAGTACCGGGTCCTGCGGGAGGCCGGTACCGAACGGGCGTTCACCGGCGAGTACACCGACACCGAGACCGAGGGCATCTACTCGTGCCGGGCCTGCGGGGCCGAACTGTTCCGCAGCGGCGAGAAGTTCCACTCGCACTGCGGCTGGCCGTCGTTCTTCGATCCGGCGAACTCCGACGCGGTGATCCTGCGGCCGGACGATTCGCTGGGCATGCGCCGGGTGGAGGTGCTGTGCGCCAATTGCCACAGCCATCTGGGACATGTGTTCGAGGGCGAGGGCTATCCGACGCCCACCGACAAGCGCTATTGCATCAACTCGATCTCGCTGCGGCTGACGCCCGCCGAGCGGTAGCGCGGATCCGGGCGGAGAACGGCGAACGGACCCACGACACGTCGGTGTCACCGCCCACGCGACACCTCGGTGTTCGTGGTCCGATCGACTGAACGACAAGTCTGGCCGCGGTCGCACCCCTCGGACTCCGCGGACGTACAAGTCGCAGAAACCCTACGAACAGCACGGGATCACCCGCATGCCCCGAATTTCTGGGGCAGCAGGCTGGCTACCGGTCGGCTACCGCACTCAGGGCAGCGCGTTGACCAACTGCTCCACCTCGACGCGCGGACCGGTGAAGAACGGGATCTCCTCGCGGACGTGCAGGCGGGCCTCGGTGGCGCGCAGGTCGCGCATGAGGTCGACGATGCGGTGCAGTTCGGGGGCCTCGAAGGCCAGCAGCCACTCGTAGTCGCCGAGGGCGAAGGAGGCGACGGTATTGGCGCGCACATCCGGATAGCCGCGAGCGGCCTTGCCGTGATCGGCCAGCATCTTGCGACGCTCCTCGTCGGGGAGCAGGTACCACTCGTAGGAGCGGACGAACGGGTACACGCAGATGTACCTGCCCGGCTCCTCACCGGCGAGGAAGGCCGGGATGTGGCTCTTGTTGAACTCGGCCGGACGGTGCAGGGCGGCATTGCTCCACACCGGGGCGCTCGCGCGGCCCAGTTCGGTGGTGCGGCGGAAATCGGCGTAGGCCGCCTGCAACTCCTCGATCTGCTCGGCATGCCACCAGATCATGAAATCGGCGTCGGCGCGCATCCCGGCCACATCGTAGAGTCCACGCACCACCACCCCGCGCTCTTCCAGCGAATCGAAGAAAGCCTTCGCCTCTTTGACGATCGCCTCGCGCTCGTCCCCCAACGCCCCGGGTTCCACCTGGAACACCGAGAACATGAGGTAGCGGATGGTGTCGTTGAGGGCCTTGTAATCGAGTCGCGCCATACCCCCATCGTGCCATTCGCCCGGATCACTCCGGCGTGCCGGGCACGCTGTCGGAACGCGAGTTCGAACACGTCCACCACCGGCGAGATCTACCGCCACCGCCCCCGGCGGGCGCGGTGGCGACGACGGTCACGGGCGGCCACCGTCACCCATTCGACACTCACTGAATACCAATGGCTTTCGGCTCACGACGCCGACATCTGAGCACCGTGCGATTTGCCAGTGCGCCTCCTTTACGGAATCATTACAAGCCACGGTGAGCCGGGAAAACCGGCCGGCATGTGACTCCACGAGTCCGTTTCGTGCGAATCGAACCGAAAGGAGCCGCCCATGGCATTCACGCAGTCCGCGTATCCGATGCCGTGCCTCTCTCCCCGAGCCCTGTCGCGGTAGTCGAATACCGATTCACGACACCGCGCCCTCCGCCGCGGACGGTTAGGGTGGGGCGCGTGAACGTCGAAGTTACACAGCTGCCCGGAATCGGTGTGCGCAAGGAATTTCCGCTGTCGGGTAGCCGCCGCACCGTCGGAGTCATCGATCGCAAGGACGGCACGATCGACCTGATCGTCAGCAAGCCCGGCAACCCCGACGCGACCGACCAGATTCCGCTCACCACTCACGAGGCGAACGTGCTCGCCAACCTCCTGGGCGCCCCGCAGCTGGTCGCCCAATTGCAGGATGAGCACCGGGAATTCGGCGGCCTCACCACCCGGCAACTGCCGGTCCGCTCGGGGTCCCCCTATGACGGACATCTGCTCGGCGATACCCGGATGCGCACGCGCACCTCGGTGTCGATCGTCGCCGTGATGCGATCCGGCCACGCGATCCCCTCGCCCGGCCCCGAGTTCGTCTTCACCGAAGGCGATGTCCTGGTTGTTGTCGGCACGGCGGAGGGCCTAACGGCCGCCGCCAGAATCATGACGGATGGCTGAAAGTAGATGGTGGCACACGAAACCGCGCTCGCGCTGATACAGCTGGGCGCGGTCTTTTTCGGTCTGGGTCTGTTGGGGCGGGTCGCCGCGCGCATCGGTATGTCACCGATTCCGCTCTACCTGATCGGCGGCCTGGTGTTCGGCACGGGCGGCTTGGTCGAGCTGCATCACGTGGACGAGTTCATCCACCTGGCCAGCGAGATCGGCGTGGTGCTGCTGCTGTTGCTCCTCGGACTGGAGTACTCGGCGAAGGAACTCGTCACCGGATTGCGGAACTCGTGGGCGGCCGGTGTGCTCGACATCGTCCTGAACGCCACCCCGGGTGTGGTGGTGGCGCTCATGCTGGGCTGGGGCGTCACCGGCGCGGTGGCGATGGCGGGCGTCACCTACATCTCCTCGTCGGGGATCATCGCGAAGGTGCTGAGTGATCTCGGGCGTCTGGGCAACCGGGAGACCCCGACGATCCTGTCCATCCTGGTGTTCGAGGATCTGGTCATGGCCGGGTATCTGCCGGTGCTGACCGCGGTGCTGGCCGGGCTGGGATTCGCGGCCGGATTGCAGACCGTCGGCATCGCGCTCACGGCGGTCACCGTCGTCCTGGTGGTCGCGCTGCGCTACGGCAAATACGTGTCGATGCTCGTCGACAGCCAGGACCGCGAGAGCTTCCTGCTCAAACTCCTCGGATCCGCGCTGCTGGTCGCGGGTGTCGCCTCCGCGTTGCAGGTGTCGGCCGCCGTCGGCGCGTTCCTGCTCGGCATCGCCATCTCCGGATCGACGGCCCACACCGCCACCAAGGTGCTCGAACCGCTGCGCGACCTGTTCGCCGCGCTGTTCTTCGTGCTGTTCGGTCTCAGTACCGATCCGCGCAGCATTCCGCCGGTGCTGGGCTGGGCCATCGTGCTGGTGGTGGTGACCACCGCGACGAAACTCGCGACCGGCTGGTGGGCCGCCAAGCGCGCCGGGGCCTCCGAGTACGGTCGTGCCCGCGCGGGCACGGCGCTCATCGCCCGCGGTGAATTCTCGATCGTCATCGCGGGCCTGGCCGTCGGCGCCGGTGCGGTGCCCGGCGAATTCGCCGCGATGGCCACCACCTATGTACTGCTGATGGCCGTGCTGGGGCCGATCGCCGCCCGAGTGGTCGAGCCGCTGCTGCGGTGGAAGAACCGGCGGGGGCGGACAGCGCCGCCCGATCACGACGAGACGCTCGCGGGAGCCGAGGTCGCGAAGTCCTGAGGCGGTCGGTCACGCACCGCCGGAACCCCGCTGCTCGATATCGGAGGTGCCGAGGAGATCGGTGAATTCGGCAGCCGACGCCTCCGCCGCCATCGCGAACGGTTCGAGGACGATATCGATCTCGGCGGCGCGGAGTTGTTCGGCGTCACGCGCGGTGAACGCCGTCAGCGCGACCCTGCCGGAATACCGGTGTTGCCGGAGTGCGTGCAGGAGGGCTTGATTCGTTTCCACCGCCGGGATCGTGCTGATCACCGCGCGCGCGGTGGACAGCGGCAGGGTCTCGAGGAAGTGGGTGTCCTCGGCGCTGCCGAAGATCGCGGTGACACCGCGGGGCTGGGCGGCGGCGACCCGGCTGGGGTCATAGTCCACGGCGAGAACGCGGTATCCGGCGCCGCTCAGACTCCGTGCCACGTGACTGCCGAACCGGCCCAGGCCGTACAGGATGACCTCGGCGGTATCGGAGTCGGTTGCGACGGCCGCGGATTCGGCGACGCGGTCGCCGGTGCGGTCGAAGATCGTGAGGAATCGTCCGATCCGGCGGTAGATCTGATGCGAATACAGGATCAGGTAGGTAGACCCACCGATGGTCATCAGGCCGACCACGGTGATCAGGCTGACCGTGGCATTGGTGATATGTCCCAGGCTCAGTCCGAGCGCGGCGAGAATGAGGGAGAACTCGGAGATCTGGGCGACGGTGAGCCCGGCCAGGAAGCCGACCTTCACCGGATAGCGCATGAGCGCCATGATCACGATGACGATGAGTGGATTCCCGATCAGCACGAACAGTGAGAAGATGACCGCCTCGGCGATCTGCTGGCCGGCATGGGTGAATTCGAGCTTGGCGCCGAGCTCGAGGAAGAAGAACAGCAGCAGGAAGTCACGCAGGCTGACCAAGCGGGCGCCGAGCGCGTCACGGTACTCGGTACCGGCCAGCGACACCCCGGCGAGGAACGCGCCGACCTCGGAGCTGAAGCCGAGCCATTCGCTCAGCGCCGCCACCGATACCGCGTAGGACACTCCGAACAGCACCAGCAGTTCCTGCGAGCGCGCCATGCGGTGCATCAGCCACGGCATCGCCCGCATCACCAGCGCGACACCGGCCAGCAGCCCGATGCCCTTGCCCGCCACGGCCGTCATGTTCAGGGCGACATTGCCGCCGCTCTGCCGCCCCCACGCGGTGAGCCCGATCATGACCAGCACCACCACGATGTCCTGCACGATGAGGAAGCCGACCGCGATCCGGCCGTGCAGGTGATCGAGTTCGCGCTTGTCCGACAGCAGTTTGACGATGATGATCGTCGAGGAGAACGTCAGCGCGACCGCGACATACACGGCCGTCGTGGTGTCCATGCCGAGTGCGATGGCGATCAGATAGCCGATGATCGAGGTGAACAACACCTGCCCCAGCCCGGTGGCCAGCGCCACCGGGCCGGTATCGCGGATCATGTGCACATCCAGGCGTAGACCCACCAGGAACAGCAGGATCGCGATACCGAACCGGGCCAGCAGCTCGATGGTCCCCTCGGAGGTCACCCACCCGGTACCGACCGGTCCGACAAGAACACCGACGCCGATGAAGGCGACGATCATCGGCTGCCGCAGACGCGTGGCGAGCAGACCGACCACCGCCGCGATCGCGAGCACCGCCGCGATCATGGGAAAGCCGTTGAACTCCGTCACGCCGGACCGTGTCCACCGGTGAGTTCGTCGACGCGCCGTTCCAGCTCCGCCAGCCGATCCCGCAGCGGGGTGCTGTGCAGCAGCTCCGCCAGTCGGTCGGCCTCATCCGGCTCCAGGGTCAGGGTCTGCGACGGAGCATCGTGACCGACCGCGTGGTAGACAACGATCTGCCGGACACCGTCGGCCCGCACGACCAGCGCGAACCTCGAACCGTCGCGACTGCGGCAGTGGTGCAGCACCGCCCTGCCCGGTACGGTCGACAGATCGATCTCCATCCGCGACTCCATTTCTCCCGACCAACGCCTGCCACCCAGTCTTGACGGGGTGACGACGCCCGGCTATGGGCCGGAGCACCCAATTGTCGGGCGCGTCGCCCGGTCCCCGGAGCGTCGAATGGGGGCCGCGCCTCATGGACACCGATCCGCCCACCGGCCAGACTGGGGCTCATGAGCGGTCGTGCCGTCGCTGCCATCGGCCGGTGGGCACGCACACCGATTCCCGCCGGCGCGCTGTTCCGCCGCGTCGTCGTCATCAACGGCCTGGTGTTCACGCTCGGCACCCTGGTGCTCGCGCTGTCACCGGCCTCGGTGTCCTCGCGGGTGCGGCTCACCGAGGTCCCGGTGCTGGTCATCGGCCTCGCGGTCATCCTCGCCGCCAATGCCTTCCTACTGCGCTCCAGCCTGGCGCCCATCGACGAGCTCATCACCTCCATGCGCCGGGTGGACCCGCTGCGCGGCAGCACCCGCCTGCACGACCGAGGCAACGGCGACTGGAACCACCTCATCGACTCCTTCAACGCCATGGCCGAACGGCTCGAGACCGAACGCAGCGCCGCCAGCACCTCCGCCTTGGCCGCGCAGGAGAACGAACGCCAGCGCATCGCCCGCGAACTACACGACGAGATCGGCCAGAGCCTCACCGTCGCGCTGCTGCGGCTGCGCCGCACCCACGACCGGGCGCCGACCGAACTCCACGATGATCTGTACGAGGTCCAGGAGACCGTCCGCGCTTGCCTGGACGAGGTCCGCGGCATCGCCCGTCGACTGCGCTCCGACGTGCTCGAAGACCTCGGCCTGCCCAGTGCGCTGTCGGCCCTGTGCAACGAATTCGCCGCCACCGCGGGCATCACCGTCACCCGCGACATCGAACCCGATCTGGGCCGTCTGGACCCCGACACCGAACTGGTGTGCTACCGCATCGCCCAGGAGTGCCTCACCAATATCGCCCGCCACGCCGACGCCACCCAGGCCCGGCTGCTGCTGACCGCCGACGACCACACCCTGCTGTTGCGCATCCGCGACGACGGCACCGGCACGGTCACCCGGGAGGGCGCTGGCATTCGCGGTATGCGGGAGCGTGCCCTGCACGTCAACGCCACCCTCGTTATCGACGCCCGGCCAGGGCGCGGAACCGACGTCCATCTCTCCATTCCGACCGATCAGCGGAGGTCGTCGTGAACGCGCCCGCCCCGACCCGCATCCTGCTCGCCGACGACCACGCCCTGGTGCGCAGCGGGCTGCGACTCATCCTCGACGCCGAACCCGATCTGGCGGTCGTCGCCGAGGCCGCCAATGGCGCGGAGGCCGTGCGACAGCTCAGCGATACGGCGGTCGACCTCGCCATCCTCGATATCGCCATGCCCCGCATGACCGGATTGCAGGCCGCCCGAGAGATCAACCGCCAGTATCCGGACGTGCGCATCCTCATGCTGTCCATGCACGACAACGAGCAGTACTTCTTCGAATCCCTCAAGGCCGGAGCGTCCGGCTACGTCCTCAAATCCGTCGCCGACCGGGAACTGCTGGAAGCGTGCCGCGCCACCATGCGCGGCGAACCGTTCCTCTACCCCGGCGCGATCACCGCCCTCATCCGGGACTACCTGCAACGCGCCCACAATGGCGACAACCTGCCCGACACCATCCTCACCCCCCGCGAGGAGGAAGTGCTGAAACTCATCGCCGAAGGACACACCACTCGCGAAATCGCCGACGCCCTGGTCATCAGTGTCAAAACCGTCGACCGGCACCGCGCCAACATCCTGCACAAGCTGGGCCTGCGCGACCGGCTCGCGCTTACCCGATACGCCATCCGCGCCGGTCTCACCGAACCGTGACGGCACCACACCGGCCCGGAATGGGCTGGTCCGCGCGCCGGATCGGATACAGTGAAACCGGAGTGCCGGGAAGCCTGGTCGGCGTAGCAACACGAGATCGACTGTGTCGCAATGTCATCCGTCGTCGCAGGAATCCGGGAGCCAACTCGTGTCAGCCATCGAGCGCCTCTACACCCACTTCGAACACCCACGTGGGCCGATCGGGTCGCTCGCCGGGATGATGATGGCCCACCGCGGCCACAACATCAGACGCGGGCGGTGGGCGGTGGAACGCCTCGCACCCGCCGCCGGAGCCCGCGTGCTGGAACTCGGATACGGCCCGGGGGTCACCCTCGGCGAGGTCTGCCGCAGGATTCCGGACGGCGAGGTCATCGGCGTGGACACCTCGCCCGTGATGATGCGCCAGGCCACCCGCCGCAACCGGTCGTTCATCCGCAGCGGGCGGCTCGAAGTGCACCTCGGCGATGCGACCCGGCTCGACCCCGACGTGCGCGACTTCGACCTGGTCTACGGCATCAATGTCTGGCAGTACTGGACGGATCCGGTCGAGGTCGTCGAGGATCTGACCCGCCGACTTCGCCCGGACGGCAGACTGGCCCTGGTCTACATGCGCCCGCCCGGGTGCCGTCTCACGCATGGACAGGCCGCCACCCACCTCGTGGACCAGTTCACCGCCGCGGCGTTGACGCGCATCACCACCGAATGGATGCCGCATCGGCCGACCGCAGTCCTCGTCTCGGGCGTGGCCGTCCGCTGACGACCCCGCGTGCGGCGCGGTCGGGCGACTTCCGCACCGCGACACGGAATGCCGTCCGTCGCCGCGAGCGGCCGGGCACTCGGGACTATTCGTCGCCGACCAGATGCGCGGCGATACGGGTGGCGGCGGCGGTGCCGGAGGCGGCGCAGGCGGGGACTCCGACCCCGTCCAGGTAGGCGCCCGCCAGGGCCAGACCGGGCAGGTCGGCGAGGGTATCGCGCAGGGCGGCAATGCGTTCGGTGTGGCCGGGGCCGTACTGCGGGAGCCCACCGGGCCAGCGCTGCACGACCGCGGCGACGGGGCGGATCGGGGCGCCGGTGACGGTGGCGAGATCGTCGACGGCGGCCGCGACGAGGTCGTCATCCGACCAGGACAGCGGGGCGGCATCGCCGAACCGGCCGAAGGAGGCGCGGACCAGGGCCACCTCGCGGGCGGCCAGATGCGGCCACTTGCGACTGGAGAGAGTGAACGCTTTGGCGCGCAAGGGCTCTCCGGTGGCGACGAGAATGCCGGAGTTGTCGGGGAGGGGGGTGTCGCGCGGGAGGGCCAGCGCCACCACGGCGGAGGAGGCCAGTTCGATACCGGCGGC
The DNA here is from genome assembly GCF_030767025.1 of Nocardia sp. CC227C. Taxonomy (GTDB): domain Bacteria; phylum Actinomycetota; class Actinomycetes; order Mycobacteriales; family Mycobacteriaceae; genus Nocardia. The sequence goes on from NZ_JASITE010000012.1 coordinate 187,803, forward strand.
GAGATCGGCGGCGGCCGGTGCGACCTCGCGCAGCAGGTCGGCGGTGGCCGGGGCCGGGGCGGCCAGCACCACGGCGTCCACCGGGCCGACCGGATCCAGCCGCCAGCCCGCGCCGTCACGGGTGAGCCGGGTTGCGGCGGTAGCGGTTTCGACCTTGGCGTCGGCGGCGGCGCGTAGCGCGTCCAGCAGCACCCGGTAGCCGTCGCGGATGCCGCCGAAGACCGGCGTATCCGATTGCGGCGGAAGGGCCGTGCGCACCGCCTCGGTCAGGCTGGCCGACCCCGCGTCCAGCGCTGCGGCCAGGGTCGGCAGGGCGGCGCGCACTCCGATGGTGTCGGCGGTTCCGGCGTAGACCCCGCCCAGCAGCGGATCCACGCTGCGGCGCACCACCTGTTCGCCGAACCGCTGCGCCACCAGCGCGCCTACCGCGACATCCCCGCCGCGCTCCCACCGCAGCGGCCGTTCGGGTTCGGCCGCGATCCGCGCCATGGTCTCCGGATCCACCAGCCCCGCAACCGCTTCCGCCTCGGCGGGAATGCCCATGAGGGTGCGCTCGGGCAGCGGACGCGCGACCCCGCCGGACCAGATCAGCGGCCGCTTGCCCGCCGGGTGCACCAGCTGGTCGGCGATCCCCAATTCCCGCATCAATGCCGGGATCTCGGGCCGCCGCCCCACGAACGCCTCGGCCCCCAGATCCACCGGATCCCCCGCGATCTCGACGGTCCGCAGCGTCCCCCCGACCCGCTCGGCCCCCTCCACCAGCACCAGTTCGGCCCGCTCCCCCAGCGCCGCCCGCAACCGGTACGCCGCCACCAACCCGCTGATCCCGCCACCGACCACCGCGACCCGCATCGACCACTCCTCAGTCACCTCGGCATCGCCGCGCCCGCACACCCGGGCGAGACGACAGCGACCCCCATCCCACCGGCGAGCCGCTGTCCTTCGGAACCTACTCCCCCACCGGATGTGACCCACGCCCCCGTCCGCCGGAGGAGCCGCGCGTCGGGCTGTCGGAACGCACCGCTCGGCCGCGATTCACGTCCGACCCGGCCGCCGTCACGCTCGCGACGGGTCCGGCGGCGACGGGCTTCGACAGAGGTTCCGCGGCGAAGGCATCGAGCCACCGAGGCTCGGCACGAAGCCGAATACCCGGGTGCCGTGGAGTCCGAAGCCCGTTGGTGGCTGGTAGCGGTGGTGGGTCAGAGCGGGCTGGGCAGGCTGTGGATGAGTTCCACGGCGGCGGTGATGGCGCCGGGATCGGTGTCGGGGAGGACGCCGTGGCCGAGGTTGAAGATGTGGCCGGTGGCGCCGAGCGCGATGGCCTCGTCGGCCTCGTGGGCGATGCGGCGGATCTCGGATTCCACGGCCGCGGGTCCGGCGAAGAGGACCGCGGGATCGAGGTTGCCCTGGAGGGCCTTGCCGGGGCCGATGCGGCGGACGGCGTCGGTCAGGGGGACGCGCCAGTCGACGCCGACCACGTCCGCGCCCGCCTCGGCCATCGCGCCCAGCAGTTCGCCGGTGCCGACACCGAAATGGATTCGGGGGACGCCGTATTCGGCCAGCTCGGCGAAGACCCGCTCGGAGTGCGGTAGCACGAACTCGCGGTACTGCGCCAGCGGCAGCGCACCCGCCCAGGAGTCGAACAGCTGCATGGCATCCACGCCGGTGTCGAGCTGGGCGCGCAGGAATTCGATGGTGATGTCGGTGAGCACGCCCATGAGCTGGTGCCAGGCGTCCGGATCGGCGAGCATCATGGCCTTGGTGCGCTCGTGATGCTTGCTGGGACCGCCCTCGACCAGGTAGGACGCCAGGGTGAAGGGGGCACCGGCGAAACCGATGAGCGGGGTGTCGCCGAGTTCGTCGAGCAGCAGCCGGATACCGGCCGTGACGGCCCCGACCTCCTCGGCGCGCAGCCGCGGCAGCGCGCGGATATCGGCGAGGGTGCGCACCGGATTCGCGACCACTGGTCCGACACCGGCCACGATATCCAGGTCGATACCCGCGGCCTTGAGCGGAACCACGATGTCGGAGAACAGGATTGCCGCGTCCACCCGGTGGCGGCGGATGGGCTGCATCGTGATCTCGCACACGAGTTCCGGGTTGAAGCAGGATTCCAGCATGCCGATGCCGGCGCGCAGCTCCCGATACTCCGGCAGCGACCGTCCGGCCTGACGCATGAACCACACCGGACGCCGAAGCGGTGTCGCGCCGGTGGCGGCGGCGAGGAACGGGGCATCGGTCAGGCGGCGGCGCGTATGAGTGCTCATCACCGCTCATCGTAGAGGTGACCGGCGGCGCGCCTCCGACGACACCGGCCCCCGGAGGTTTACCTTTTGAGCGTGACACCGCTCGACTTCCGCGACGGCGCCGCACCGACCCCGGAACCCGATGAACCCGCCCGGTTCCGCGCCGCGGTCGAGGCGATGGGCACCGCAACCGTGCATCCCCGGATCGAGCTCGCACCGATCCGCCCGCCGCAGCGCCTGGCCCCCTACTCGTACGCCATCGGAGCGGAAGTCACGCACGGCGACACCAATGTGGTGCCCGTCGACTCCGACGGTGACGCCTTCGGCCGGCTCATCCTGCTGCACGATCCCGACGGGCAGGAGGCCTGGCACGGGGTGTTCCGGCTGGTCGCCTACATCCAGGCCGATATCGACGCCGCCCTGGCCGCCGATCCGCTGCTGCCGGAGGTGGCGTGGAGCTGGCTGGTGGACGCCCTGGAATCGCGGGCCCCGTTCACCGCGCTCGGCGGCACCGTGACCGCGACCAGTTCGGTGCGCTTCGGCGATATCGCCGGTCCGCCCCGCGCGCAGCAATTGGAGCTGCGAGCCTCCTGGACGGTCGGCGACACCCTGATGCGTCCGCATGTGGAGGCGTTCGGCGAGGTGCTCGCCTACGCCGCCGGGCTCCCGCCCGCGGGGGTGACGCGCCTCGAGGTACGGCCGGGCGGCGGAGACGACACACACCGGTAATCACTCCGCTATCACCCTCGTCACAGCGGGGACCGGCCGGTGTCCAGTCGGCTGGACATCAAACTTTCTGTACCGCAACGAAATCAGCGGCGGCCACGTACGATACCGATCAGTCCGGCGCAGTCTCCGCATCCGCCCGAATCCGAATGGGACGCGGACCCGGCCGCGCCCAACCCGTAGAGTTCAAGACCATGTCCGTACCAGACGATTCCGAAGCCACTGCCGCGGTCCCCCTGCTCGCGCCAGTGGACGGCGTACCACCGGTACTGGACACCGCCGCCGCGATAGCCGCCGCCGCCCGCAGCATCGCCGCCGGTTCCGGACCGCTCGCCGTGGACGCCGAACGCGCCTCCGGCTTCCGCTACTCCAGCCGCGCGTACCTCATCCAGCTGCGCCGCGCCGGATCGGGCACCTTCCTCATCGACCCGATTCCGGTCGATCAGGACCTGGAGCCGCTCGCCGCCGCCGTCAACGATCTGGAGTGGGTGCTGCACTCCGCCGACCAGGATCTGCCCGGACTGGCCGAACTCGGCCTGTACCCGGCCCGCCTGTTCGACACCGAGCTGGGCGGACGGTTGGCCGGATTCGAGCGCGTCGGCCTGGCCGCCATGGTGGAGCGGCTGCTCGGACGGGAGCTGCGCAAGGGTCACGGCGCGGCGGACTGGTCCACGCGGCCGCTGCCCGACGAATGGCTCAACTACGCGGCCCTCGATGTGGAACTGCTGCTGGAGCTGCGCGACGCGGTCGCCGCGGAACTCGATGAGCAGGGCAAATCCGGTTGGGCCGCGCAGGAATTCGAGCATGTGCGCACCGCCGAACCCGCACTGCCCAAGGCCGACCGCTGGCGGCGCACCTCCGGTATCCACACGCTGCGCCGCAGTCGCCAGCTCGCCATCGTCCGGGAGCTGTGGACCACCCGCGACAAGCTCGCACGCCTGCGCGATGTCGCTCCCGCCCGCATCCTGCCGGACTCGGCCATCATCGCCGCCGCGGCGAACGAGCCCAAGACCATCGCGCAGCTGCGCGCGCTGCCGATCTTCGGCGGCCCGCGGCAGCGGCGGTACTCGCGCGAATGGCTGGGCGCGGTGGAGCGGGCCCGCGCGCTGCCCGACAGCGACCTGCCGCCGCTGGCGCAGCCCTTCGACGGTCCCCCGCCGGTCAACCGGTGGGAGCGCCGCGACCCGGCCGCCGCCGCGCGACTGCAACGCGCCCGCGCCGCCATGACGGATCTGTCCGGTGAAGTGTCGATTCCGGTCGAGAATCTGCTCACCCCGGACCTGCTGCGCCGCATGTGCTGGGACGGCCTGCCGCGCACGGCCGCCAATGGCGACGGCGCGGCCGTGATCGACGACTACCTCAGTGCCGGAGGCGCGCGTCCGTGGCAGCGTGAACTCGCGGTGCCGAGGCTGGCGGCGGCGCTCTTCGCAACCGCGCAGGAGGTATGACCTCGGGTATGCGCCGCGTTTCGCGGCCGGACCCGCCGGTCGTCAGTCCTCGTAGACCGGTGGACGGCGATCCCTGCGGGCGCGCATGGCCTCGTCGAAGTTCTCGGTGGTGAGCCGCACGTAGAGCTGGGCCATGCCCTCCTGCTGCATATGCGATTCGAAGCTGCCCGCCTCCATGCCGCTCCACAGCATCCGTTTGGTGAGCTCGGTGCCGACGCGGCTGTAGCGCAGGATCTGCTCGGCCAGGTCGTAGCAGGTATCGAGCAGCTTCTCGGCGGGGACGACGCGGGAGACCAGGCCGATGCGTTCTGCTTCGGCGGCATCCACGTCGCGGCCGGAGAGCATGATGTCGAAGGCGCGGGAGGAGCCGACGGCGCGCGGCAGCAGATAGCTGAAGCCGAGCTCGGCCGAGGTCAGGCCGTTATTGATGCCCGCCGCCCGGAAGTAGGCGTCCTCGGCGGCAATGCGGATATCCGCGCCCACGCTGAGGCAGAACCCGCCGCCGACGGCCGCGCCGTTGACGGCGGCGATCACCGGCTGGTGCATGCGACGCAGCGCCAGCATGACGTCGTTGAACAGGTCCATGGAGCGCCGGGCGATGCTGGTCCGGGTGAGCCCCGCGACGCCGGGCACGCTGCCGGAGTGCTGGAGGTCGGCCCCCGAACAGAAGCCCTCCCCGGCCCCGGTGAGCACCACCGCGCGCACCTCGTTGTCGGCGGCGACGGCGTGCAGGGTCTCCCGCAGCGGCACCATGACGTCGAAGGCCATGGCGTTCATGCGCTCGGGGCGGTTGAGCGTGATGAGCGCGACCTGCGGACGCGGCTTCTCGACGAGCACGAAGGACATGCGAACTCCTGAACCGGCTGTTCCCGATAAAACTGTAACCGGTTCTAGAATCTACGCGAGCGGTCGCGCCCCGCACCCGGAATCGCGCGGACGCGAGTCCTACGAGACGGCCTGCTCCTCCACCACGTCCACGTCCACGGTCGGCGCGCCACCGCGCAGCCAGGCGGTCACCCGCTGCGCCACGTCGGGCGGGGTGAGCCCGAGCTCCTGGCGCAGCTGCGCGATGGAGGCGTGATCCAGGAAGCGTTGCGGCACACCGATCTCCCGGGTCGGCACGTCCAGCCCGGCCCCGCGAATCCGCGCCGAGACCGAGGAGCCGATGCCGCCGTGCAGACCGCTGTCCTCGAGCGTGACCACCATGCGGTAGTGCTCGGCCAGTTTCACGATGCCCTCGTTGACCGGCAGCACCCAGCGCGGATCGATGACGGTGACCGAAATCCCCTCCGCCTCCAGCAGTTCCGCGGTGCGCATGGCCAGTTCGGCGAAGCAGCCGACACCGACCAGCAGCACATCGCCGTGCACCGACCGCACCGAGTCGCGGCCATCGGGCAGGTGCAGCACATCGATGCCGTCGTGCCGCTCGATGGCCGAGATCTCCTCGCACACCGTGCCCTTCGGGAAGCGGATGGCGGTCGGGCCGTCGCTGATCAGCAGCGCCTCGCCCAGCTCCTCGCGCAGCGTGGCCGCGTCGCGCGGGGCCGCTACCCGCATGCCGGGCACGATGCCCAGCACCGACATATCCCACATGCCATTGTGCGAGGCGCCGTCGTCGCCGGTGAGGCCCGCGCGGTCGAGTACCAGCGTCACCGGCAGCTTCAGCAGCGCCACATCCATGAGCAGCTGGTCGAAGGCGCGGTTGAGGAAGGTCGAGTAGATGGCGACCACCGGATGCATGCCGCCCAGCGCCAGCCCGGCCGCCGAGGCCACACCGTGCTGTTCGGCGATGCCGACGTCGAACATGCGCTCGGGGAAGCGGTTCCCGAACGCGCTCAGCCCGGTCGGTCCGGGCATGGCGGCGGTGATGGCCACGATGTCGTCGCGCTGCTCGGCCTGCGCGATGAGCTCCTCGGAGAACACCGAGGTCCAGCTCTGCGCGCCGGACTTGCCGACCGGCTCGCCGGTCTCCGGATCGATGCGGCCCACGGCATGCATCTGGTCGGCCACATGGTCCTCGGCCGGTTTGAACCCGCGCCCCTTCTGGGTGACCACGTGCACCACCACCGGGCCGCCGAAGTCCTTGGCCCGCCGCAGCGCCGCTTCGAGCGCCACCGGATCGTGCCCGTCCACCGGACCCACGTACTTCAGGCCGAGGTCGCCGAACAGCTCCTGCGGCGCGACCGCGTCCTTGATGCCGGTCTTGAGGGCGTGCAACATCGAGTACGCCGGTTCCCCCACCCGGGGAATGGACTGCACGATGCGCTTGGTGGCGTCGAGGGCGTGCTCGTAGGCGGGCTGCATACGCAGCGCGGTGAGCCGGTCGGCCAGACCGCCGATGGTCGGCGCGTAGGAGCGACCGTTGTCGTTCACCACGATGACGACCGAGCGGTCCTGTCCGGCGGCGATATTGTTCAGCGCCTCCCAGCACATGCCGCCGGTGAGCGCGCCGTCGCCGACCATCGCGACCACATGCCGCTTCTGCCGGGTCAGCGCGAAAGCCTTGGCCAGCCCGTCGGCATAGGACAGCGCGGCCGAGGCGTGCGAGGACTCCACCCAGTCGTGCTCGCTCTCGGCGCGGCACGGGTAGCCGGACAGACCGCCCTGCTTGCGCAGCGTGTCGAACCCGTCCCGGCGGCCGGTCAGGATCTTGTGCACGTACGCCTGGTGGCCGGTGTCGAAGATGATCGGGTCGGCGGGCGAGTCGAAGATGCGGTGCAGCGCGATGGTCAGCTCCACGACGCCGAGGTTCGGCCCCAGGTGACCGCCCGTCGCGGCGACCTTCCGCACCAGGAACTCGCGAATCTCCTCGGCCAACTCGCCCAGCTCCGGTACCGACAGCCGACGCAGGTCCTCGGGCGTATCGACCCGGGAAAGCACTCCCACGGCTATTGCTCCCTCCGGAAAACTCCTGTGTTTGCCACAGTCTACGGAGCCCCTACCGGCCCCCGATGCCGGGAATGAAACCCCACCTGCGACATCGGCTTCGAATGTGAGGTTACACACGATACTCGGTTTCGCGCGGGCGGTCGGCCGGGTCGGAGCGGACAACGGGCGGCGGTGGGGCACGCCTGTTCGACCTCCCCGAATCCGGTGCGGCCCGTGGCTAGAGTGAATCGGTGGCCGCACCGCCTGCCGACCCCGCACTGTCCCCGGACGGTGTGGTCGGCCGCATCGTCGACGAGGTGTACCGGCTCTGCCGCACCGACGGCTCCGGCGCGCTCGCCGACTACATTCCGGAACTGGCCGCGGTGCAACCGGATTCGTTCGGCGTCTGCCTGGCCACCGCGGACGGTCGGGTGTACGGCAGCGGGGACCTGGACACCCGTTTCACCATTCAGTCGATCTCCAAGCCGTTCACCTACGCGCTGGCGCTGGCCGACCGCGGTCCGGCGGCGGTGGCCGAACGCATCGACGTGGAGCCGAGCGGGGAACCGTTCTCCGAGATCAGTCTCGACCCCGGCACCCAGCGGCCGCGCAATCCGATGATCAACGCGGGCGCGATAGCGGCGGCCGCCCTGATCACCGGCCGCGACGCCGCCGACCGGTTCGAACGCGTCCGGCGCAGCTACAGCCGCTTCGCCGGACGTGATCTCCGGCTCGACGAGGCGGTGTACGCCTCCGAGGCGCGCACCGGATACCGCAATCGGGCCATCGGCTATCTGCTGCGCGGCGCGGGCATCATCGACGGCGATCCGGACGAGGCGGTGGACCGCTACTTCCGGCAGTGCTCGATCGACATCACCTGCCGCGACCTGGCCCTGATGGCGGCCACACTGGCCAACAACGGGGTGCAGCCGCTGACCCGCGAGCGGGCGCTCACCGCGCCGCTGGTGCGGCAGGTGCTCAGCGTCATGACCACCTGCGGCATGTACGACGCCGCCGGAGACTGGGTGACCACCGTGGGTCTGCCCGCGAAAAGCGGTGTGGGCGGCGGCATTCTGGCGGTACTGCCCGGACAGCTCGGCATCGCCGTGTACTCGCCGCGGCTGGACGCGCACGGCAGCAGCGTGCGCGGGGTGCGGGCGTGCCGGGAGCTGTCGGACCGGCTCGGCCTGCACTTCCTGCACGTGACCCGGGCCGCGCACACCGCCATCCGGGCGGCCTACTCGGTGGCGGAGGCGCCGTCGCGGCTGCGCCGCGACGGCGCGGAACTGGCGGTGCTGGAACGCTTCGGTGACCGGGCGCGCATTGTCGAACTGCACGGTGACCTGCTGTTCGCGGGTGCGGAGTCGGCGGTGCGGGCGGTGGAGAAGTTCCCCGGCGAATTGGACGCGCTGGCGCTCGACGTGCGCGAGGTGGGCGACGTGAGCGCCATCGCCGTGCGCATGCTGGAGGAGCTGCGCACCGAACTGGCCGCCACCGGCTGCCGGGTCGCGCTGGTGGACCCGGACGCCAAACTCGGTCAGCTGGAGTCGAGTCTCGATCCCGACGATCCGCACGGGCGGGTGTTCATCGACCGGGACACCGCGGCGGAATGGTGCGAACAGGTCGTACTCGACCGCCACGGACCGCCCGCCAACCGTGCGGCCGTGCCGCTGGAGCACCATCCCGCACTGGCCGGGCTGCCCGAGCACCAACGGCGTTCGCTGGCAGTCGAATTCACCGTGCGGACGCTGGCGCGCGGCGAGACCATCGTGGCCAAGGGCAGCCCGCGCTCGGGCCTGTACCTCATTCTCGACGGCCGGGTGCGGATCGGGTTCACCGGCCGCGACGGCCGCCGCCACCGCCTCGTCACCCTCACGGCCGGGATGTCGTTCGGCGAGATCGCCCTGATCCTCGACCAACCGTTCCCCAACGACATCCTCGCCGAGACGACCGTCAGCCTGGCGGTGCTCACACCCGACCGCTTCGACACCCTCACCCAGCAGGCCCCGGCACTCAAGGTCGCCCTGCTCGAACGCCTGGCCGCCGCCGCGTACGGCCAGGCCGACGCGGCGGTGCGCGCCCTGGCCGCCCACGGCGGGGTGTACTGAATTCGACTCATCGCCGCCACCCGGGCGCACCGCAGGGGTCCGCCCGCGTGGTCTCCCACGCGCGACGACGGCGACCATGCCCATGGCTCGCCGTGGCCAGAATCGTCACACCCGGAACCTCCGTACGAATGTCTACCGATACCGCTGTGCCGTGTCGCCCGCGCCGACGGTCGAGACGACCTGTAGCCGGACTCGCGCACCCGGTCGTTGCCGCCGTTCCCGCCGGGTCGCGGCGACTCGAGCACCGCACACCACGACGCGGCGGCTCGGGCGCTGTCGCGGCCGCGGCGTCGGTAGCATCGGCCGTGACCCGTCCGCCCAGCCAGGAGGAATGCCCGTGACCAGCATCGAGACCGGCACCGTCACCACCTTCGGCAGCGGGGCGGCCCGCGCCACGCCGGATCTCATGCGGGTCACCATCTCCATCGAGTCGCGGGCGGAGACGGTGTCGGCGGCGTACGCCCGCGCCGGGGAGCGCAGTGACGCGGTGGTCGCCAGCCTGCGCGGGGACGGGGTGCGGTCCGCCGATATCGCCACCAGCGGGCTGTCGGTGCGCACCGACACCGTGTGGGCGGAGGATCGCGAACGCATTACCGGCTACATCGCCACCACCGCGCTGACCGTGGCACTCCGCGATGTCGGTTCCTCCGGTGCCGCAACGGAATCCGGCACTCCCCCGGCCACCGTCATCGCGCACGCCGTGGACGCGGGCGGCGACGACGTCCGCCTCGGCGGCCTGAACCTCACCGTCGCCGACGAGGAGGCGCTGCTGGAGCGGGCGCGCGACGCCGCCTGGGACAATGCCCTCGCCAAGGCCACCCGGTACGCCACCCGCGCCGGCCGCACCCTGGGACCGGTGCTGGAGATCACCGAGAACACCTCGATGCCGACCCCGGTCCCCCGCGCCTACGCCGTCGCCGCCAAATCCGCCGGCATGGGCGGAGCCCCGGAGATCCCCGTCGCACTCGGCGAGAGCGAACTGTCCGCGAGCCTGCGCGTCACGTGGCAGCTGAGCTGAACCACGGGGGCACGTGATCCCGGCCGCTGTGCTCGCGCGAGTCGCGCGCGGACGCCGCGGCCACCGATGCCGCCGCCGACGGGGTCACCTTCATCGTCAACAGCGGCTGGCGCTCCCCGGACCACCAGAATCGCCTGCTACGCCAGGCGGTCGCGAAGTACGGTTCGCGAGCGGCGGCCGCCCGCTGGGTCGCCACCGCGGAAACGTCGGCTCACGTGTCGGGCGACGCCGTCGACCTCGCCTCGGATGCCGCGAAATGGCTGGCGGCTCACGGTGCCGGCTACGGCCTGTGCCAGATCTACGCCAACGAGCCCTGGCACGTCGATCGCCTCGGGGCGCAGTTCGTAGTGCGGTGGCTGCGTGCCCATGTATCCCGACCCCGCCCACGATCCGAGGATGTGGCGTTGCACGAACCCGGACCGGCACGGTCCGCGAATCGCGTCCGGCCGTGACCGGTCACGAGCGAGGTCGTGGCTCACAGTTCCAGCAGCGCGAGGCATTCCACGTGGTGAGTGCCGGGGAAGGCGTCGAAGGCGCGCAACTCGGTCACCATGTATCCCGCGTCCCGGTAGAGGCCGATGTCACGGGCGAAAGCGGCCGGATCACAGCCGATGTGCACGATGCGGCGCGGTGACCGCGCGGCGAGCGCCGCGACCACCTCTCTGCCCGCACCCGCCCGGGGCGGATCGAGCACCACGACTTCCGGTGTGGCCGCGGGCTGTTCGGCAATCCAGCGCTCGACCCGCTCGGCGCGCAGCTCCACCCACGGCAGGTCGGCCAGCGACGCGGTGCCGTCGGCGACGGCCGTCCGCGCGAACTCGACACCCGACACCGCGCCGGTGGCGCCGACCTGCTCGGCCACTCGCGCCGCGAAAACACCGACCCCGCAGTACAGATCCCAGGCCGATGCACCGGGAGAGGCGTACGCCCAGTCGGCCACCACGTCCGAATAGCACTGCGCCGCACCGATATGCGGCTGCCAGAACCCGGTGGCCGACAGCTCCCAACGCCGACCCGCCACATATTGGACGGCCCGGCCGGTGCCCTCGATCACGGTCTCGGCACGCGGGGCATGCGCCGCCGCCCGCCGCGCCGCGGCACCCCGGCGATCATCGTTCGACCAGCCCCGGCGAGCCGCGTCCGCGCCACCGCGTCGGCCACCGTCACGGCCCCGCGCACCTCGGCCGCCGCGACCACCCCGCGACCCCTGGCCGGTTCGGCGATCGCCGCGCCCGACGTGACGACCCGCCGCCTGCCCGCCCTCGGGCGGAGCCAGTTCGACGATATGGCGCTGCCCGTCCCCGTCCACCGCTACGACGAGATCCGCCCCGGGCGTCCAGGTGCGCTCGGCTATACCCGCCATCGCACCGGCCACCGGCTGCGGACACCGCAGGTCGGGAATCACCTCCACCCCGCGATAACGGTGCACCCCGGCCCGCCCCTCGGCGTCGACGGCCAACCGCACGCGACCGCGCCAGCCTCGGCTCGGTTCCGCGTCCCCGGAGGCACGACCGCCGGGTTGCCGCCCAGCCGTTCCCGGCCGTGCGGCGGCTCCCGACCCGACCAGGCCGGGCACCGTCCCGGAGTCGCCGGTGCCGTCCTTCGGCGTCGGCACGGTGTTCGGCCCCGGCGGGTTCGAGGTCGCTGTCCGGTGCGGCGGGCCGAGGTCCACCGGGATCGGCTCGACGACGATCTCGGTCTCCCATCCGGCCAGCCGCCGCAGTTGCTCGGCGACCACCATCGCCTTCAGAGCGCGCTGCGCCTCGGGGGTGACGTAGGAGAAGTCACAGCAGCCCGCGCCGCCGATGCCGGAGACCGGGCACAGGGCGGGGATTCGGTCCGGTGACGGTTCCAGGATCTCGAATGCTTCGGCGCGGCAGAAGGATCCGCCGCGATCCTCGGTCACCCGGGCGCGGACCAGTTCGCCGGGCAGGCCGTGCCGGACGAACAGCACCCGCCCCTCGTGCCGGGCCACGCAGAATCCGCCGTGTCCGGGTGCGCCGAGGCGCAGTTCGAGTTCGGCTCCGTGCCAGTCACCCACGTCGGTCACCTACGCCCGTCACCGAATCCACGCCGGATCGCGCCCGGTGCGTTGACCTCGCCCCCGCGGCGGGCCTTGGTCGAGGAGCTGAGCTGCCAGGGCACGCTGGTCACCATGACGCCGGGCTCGAACAGCAGGCGGCCCTTGAGCCGCAGCGCGCTCTGATTGTGCAGCAGCTGTTCCCACCAGCGGCCCACCACGTATTCGGGGATGAACACGGTGACCACGTCGCGCGGGGAATCCTTGCGCAGCCGCTTCACGTAGTCCACCACCGGCTTGGTGATCTCCCGATACGGCGATTCGATCACCTTGAGCGGCACCGAGATATCGCTGCGCTCCCATTCCCGTACCAGTGCGCGGGTGTCGGGTTCGTCGACGTTCACGGTGATGGCCTCGAGAGTGTCGGGCCGGGTGGCGCGGGCGTAGGCGATGGCGCGCTTGGTCGGCAGATGCAGTTTGGACACCAGCACGATGGAGTGGGTGCGGCTGGGCAGCACCCCGTCCCATTCGGTCTCGTCCAGTTCGCGCGCGACCGTATCGTAGTGGCGGCGAATGAGTTTCATGAGCCCGAAGATGGACGCCATGGTGGCGATGGCGATCCACGCCCCGGCCAGGAACTTGGTGACCAGCACGATGATCAGCACCGCCGCGGTCATGGTGAGGCCGATGGCGTTGATCACCCGCGACCGTTTCATCCGCGCCCGCTGTTCCGGATCGGTCTCGGTGCGCAGCAGCCGCGTCCAGTGCCGCAGCATGCCGGTCTGGCTCAGTACGAACGAGACGAACACCCCGACGATGTAGAGCTGAATGAGGTGCGTCACCTCCGCGCCGAAGAGCACCACGAAGGCGATGGCCCCGCCCGCCAGGAAGATGATGCCGTTGCTGAAGGCCAGCCGGTCGCCGCGGGTGTGCAGCTGCCGGGGCAGGAACCGGTCCTGGGCCAGCACCGACGCCAGCACCGGGAATCCGTTGAAGGCGGTATTGGCCGCCAGCACCAGGATCAGCGCGGTGACGATGGTGATGAAGTAGAATCCGATCGGGAATTCGGAGAACACCGCGTGCGCCAACTGCGCGATCAGGGTCTTCTGCTCGTAATCCGCCGGTGCGCCGACCAGATCCTCGACGTTCTCGGCGTACACGATGCCGACCCGCTGGGCCAGCACGATCATGCTCATGAACAGTGTGATGGCGATGACACCGAGCAGCAGCAGGGTGGTGGCCGCATTGCGGGACTTGGGTTTCCGGAAGGCGGGCACCCCGTTGCTGATCGCCTCCACACCGGTCAGCGCCGCACAGCCGGAGGAGAAGGCGCGGGCGACGAGGAACACCAGCGCGATGCCGAGCAGGTGATCCTCGTCGGATTGCAGCTCGAACCCGTAGGACTCGGCGTGCACGGACTCACCCAGCACGTCGGTGCGGAAGAATCCCCAGATCAGCATGATGAACATGCCGAACATGAAGGCGTAGGTGGGGACAGCGAACATGGTGCCGGATTCGCGCACCCCGCGCAGGTTCACGGCGGTCAGCAATGCGATGGCCACCACCGCGAACAACACCTTGTGCGTCGCCACGAACGGCACCGCCGAGCCGATGTTGGAGGCCGCCGAGGAGATCGACACCGCCACCGTGAGCACGTAGTCGACCAGCAGCGCGCTGCCGACGGTGAGGCCCGCGGTGGGACCGAGGTTCTTGGTCGCCACCTCGTAGTCGCCGCCGCCGGACGGGTAGGCGTGCACGTTCTGCCGGTAGCTGGCCACCACGACGGCCATCACCACGGCCACCGCGATACCGATCCACGGCGCGTACACGTACGCGGACAACCCGGCCACCGAGAGCACCAGGAAGATCTCCTCCGGCGCGTACGCCACCGACGACAGCGCATCGGAGGCGAACACCGGCAGCGCGACCCGCTTGGGTAGCAGCGTGTGCCCCAGGGAGTCACTACGGAAGGGGCGGCCCACCACCATGCGTTTGGCGGCCGTCGTCAACTTCGACACTCGAGGCAGCATAAGGGAGTCCAGGGCATGCGCTATTCGCGGCGCGGCCGGGCGGCCGATATGCACCTCTTCGATGTGAGAAATTCTCGTTCCGGTTTGAAAGCATTCAGGAGGGGGAACGTGCCCTCGGAGGAACATGGGCGGTACGGTTGCCCCCCGGACAAGCAACCAGACCGCACACCACGGTTTTCGGGAATGGGGTTCGAACGGTGTACGTAGTGATCATGGGGTGCGGGCGAGTGGGTTCCTCGCTCGCGCGGGCCCTGGTCCGGATAGGTCACGAGGTCGCGGTGATCGACCAGAACTCGAGCGCCTTCCTGCGACTGGGCCGTGATTTCCCCGGAATGTGCGTCACCGGTGTCGGATTTGACCGAGATGTCCTGACTCGGGCGGGAATCGAACGCGCGGGCGCATTCGCCGCCGTATCCTCCGGCGACAACTCCAACATCATCTCGGCGCGGGTCGCGCGCGAAACCTTCGCCGTGGAGCGTGTGGTCGCCCGCATCTACGACGCCAAACGCGCCGCCGTCTACGAGCGGCTGGGCATCCCCACCATCGCCACCGTGCCCTGGACCACCGACCGCTTCCTGCGCACCCTCGTCTCCGACCAGGCCACCACCTCCTGGCGCGACCCCACGGGCACCGTCGCGGTCACCGAACTCACCCTGCACGAGGACTGGTACGGCCGCACCGTCACCGATCTGGAGAGCACGATCGGCGCGCGCGTCGCGTTCATCATCCGCTTCGGGCAGGGCATCCTGCCGACCGGCAAAACCGTGCTGCAAGCCGACGACGCCGTCTACATCGCCGCGACCTCGGGCACCGTCGGCGAGGCCGTCGCCCTGGCCACCACCGCACCCGCCCACGAGGACTGATCATGAAGGTAGCCATTGCCGGGGCCGGAGCCGTCGGCCGCAGCATCGCCCAGGAACTGCTGCGCGGCGGCCACGAGGTGATGCTGCTGGAACGCCGCCTCGACCACATCGACCCCACCGTCGCCCCCACCGCCGTCTGGGTGCACGCCGACGCGTGCGAACTGGAACTGCTCGAGGAAGCGGATCTGGAGACCTACGAGGTGGTCATCGCCGCCACCGGCGACGACAAGGTGAACCTGGTGTTCAGCCTGCTCGCCAAGACCGAGTTCGGGGTGCGCCGGGTGGTGGCGCGCGTCAACGACCCGCGCAACGAGTGGCTGTTCGATACGTCCTGGGGAGTGGACGTGGCCGTCTCGACACCGCGCCTGCTGGCCTCCCTGGTGGAGGAGGCGGTATCGGTGGGCGATCTGGTGCGGCTGATGACCCTGCGCCAGGGTCAGGCCAATCTGGTGGAGATCACACTGCCGACCGATACGCCACTGGCGGGCAAGGCCGTTCGCACCCTCGCCATCCCCCGCGACGTCGCGCTGGTGACCATTCTGCGCGGCGGCCGGGTGATCGTGCCGCAGGGCGACGACCCGCTCGAGGGGGAGGACGAACTGCTGTTCGTCACCTCCGTGGAAGCCGAGGACGAGCTACGGAAGGCCCTCGGCGTCAACGGTTTCGGCACCGGCACGGCCGCGACCCCGGCGGAGTTCTCCACCGGAGCCGATTTCGCCTCCTGACCCGCCCCGGACCCGCCGGCCCATCCGGTCCGGCCCGGCGCTCAGGACGCGGCCCGCAACTCGGCGCGCAGCTTGTTCAGCGCGCGGTGCTGCATGACCCGCACCACGCCCGCACTGGTGCCGATGGCCTCCGCCGTCTCCGCGGCCGTCCAGCCCAGCACGATGCGCATGACCAGCACCTCGCGATGGGTGGGGGCCAGCACCTTCATGAGCTCCCGGGCGGCGGCCCGGGTCTCCGATGCCAGCGCCCGCTCCTCCGGGCCCGCCTCGGTGTTCGGCTCGTCCGGGAACTCCGCCACCGGGTAGGCCGGATGCAGCTGCGCCCGGCGGTAGGCGTCGGCCACCTTGTTGGCCGAGATGCCGTAGACGAAGGCCAGAAATGATTTGCCCTGGTCGCGGTAGCGCGGAATCGCCTGCACGGTAGCCAGGCAGATCTCCTGCGCCACATCGTCGGTGGTGACGTGCAGATGGCTCGCGCCGCTCATGCGGGCCGTGCAGTAGCGCCGCACCAGCGGATACACGATCCGCAGGATGTCCGACACCGCGTGCTTGTCACCGCTGGCGGCCGGTCCGATCAGTTTCTCCAATTCGGCTGCCGCCCGGCGACTCTCCGATGTCGCCGCACTGTTCTTGGATCCCCGCCCCGCCAGATGCCGGCGCGAGGCGCCCCGCGCCGCCGAACCGCGCCCCTCGTCGCGGATGCCCGACGTCGCCGCTGCCTTGCCCTCGGTAACCAACTCCGGTCCTTTCATCGTTTCCTGTCACAAACGATGTTGCTGCGAACCGGTGCGCCGAAATAGGTACCCCAGGGGTGGGTTGGGATCCACCTTTATCCCACCGATGCCCCCAAAGGTGTTGCGTCCGGCGCGCTTCGCGCGATAACCGCCCCCAGGAGTCAGGGCTCGCGCATCAAGGCGTGCGCATCAGGGGCTCGCGCATCAGGACTTGCGCACGGGCAGGTGTCCGGCGCGGCGCACCGCCCAGATGGTCACCAGCAGCGCGACCGCGGTCAGCGGCCAGCCCATGGCGATGCGGGCCGCGGCCAGCAGACCGGTGGAGTCGGCGTCGTAGAAGTGGTTCTGCACCACGTAGCGGGCGCCGAACACCACCGCCCACACCGCGGTGGCCAGATCGTAGAGGCGCATGGCCCGGCGGTCGGACCGCCAGTCGCTGCCGTGGCCGTTCAGGAAGCCCCAGATGACGCCCGCCAGCGGCCAGCGCACCAGCAGCGACAGCACGAACGCGCCCGCGTACACCAGGCTGGCGTAGATGCCGAACAGGAAGAAGCCCTTCGCCTCACCCATCCGGTAGGCGATGAAGGCGCACACGCCCACCCCGAGGAAGCCGGAGATGGCGGGCTGGACCGGATCGCGGCGCACGATCCGCCAGATCAGGATGGCCGTAGCGACCCCCAGGGCCGCCCAGATGGCGGTGGTGAGCCCGCGCCAGGTGTTCACCGGCACGAACACCACAACGGGCAGTGACGAGTAGATCAGGCCGCTGAAACCGCCCATCTGCTCGAGCAGCGACTGTTCGACCCGCTCCTCGCGGGCCTCCTCCTCGGCGGCCTCGCGGTCGGCAGCGAGCAGGGCCTGGTCGGCGCCGTCGACGACCGACCGCTCGGCGGCGATGAGCGCCGCATCGTCGCTGCCGCCCGGCTGCCCGGTGTTCCGGAAGTTCGTGGCCTTGTCGTCGCTGCTCGGTATCGGCATGCCTCAGGATTTCTCGTGGAGTTCGTAGTAAGGGTTGTAGATCACCTTGCCGCCGTCCCGTTCGCCGATCCGGCCGCGGACCAGAATCCTACGTCCCGGTTCGATGCCGGGGATGCGGCGACGCCCGATCCACACCAGGGCGATGCTGTCGGTGCCGTCGAAGAACTCCGCCTCGACCTCCGCACCGGCCGCCTTGGGGCAGGCTTCGACACTGCGCAGCCGGCCCAGCATGGTGACCTCTTCACCCCGTCGACACTCCGACGCCCGACAGGCCCCCGACGCCTCCGATGTCTCGGCGAGCTCCTCGGCGTCCAATCGATCCAGGTCCTCGGTCAGCCGACGGCTCAACCGCCGGAAATAACCGGAGGGTGTGTCCTTCCCACCCGAGGATGGCATCTCGCACTTCCCTGTAGAGCAAGACGGCGTGGGTCTCACGTCGTCGGGTTTCCCACACGGCCATGCTTCGGCCGTACACCGCCACTGTAGAGGTGCGGGCCTGCCCCCGCCACGCGCGCCCGGCGTGAGTAGCCTCATCCGGGTGCACGAGCTACCCCGTCCGGCGATCGCCGTCGCCCTGCCCGGAACCGGATCCGACGCCCACTTCGCCCGGCGTGCCTTCGAAACCGCCTGTGCCGCATTCGATCTGCCCGTGCACGCGGTAGATCCGGACACCCGCGGCGTGGTCGCGAGCTACCGCGCCGCCCTCGACGCCGCCGCCCGCTCCGGGCCGGTGCTGATCACCGGCATCTCCCTCGGCGCGGCCGTCGCCGTCGACTGGGCCGCGCGCAATCCGGACCGCACCGCCGCGGTGGTGGCCGCACTGCCCGCGTGGACGGGAGCCGACAGCGCCGACTGCCCCGCCGCCCGCTCCGCCGCCGCCACCGCCGTCCAGTTGCGCGCCGACGGCATCGAGGCCGTGACGGCACGCATGCGCGCCTCCAGCCCGGCCTGGCTGGCCGACGCACTCACCCGCTCCTGGCGCGCGCAATGGCCCGAGTTGCCGCGCTTCCTCGACGAGGCCGCCGCCTACGGCTGGCCCGAACCGGACCTGCTGGCACGCGTCACCGCGCCGGTGGCGGTGATCGGCGCGGTCGACGATCCGGTGCATCCGATCGGGGTGGCCGAACAGTGGACCGCCCTGCTGCCCCACGGCGAACTGCACCGCATCACCCTGGACGAACTGGGCGCGGACCCGAGCGTGCTCGGCCGCCGCGGGGTTCCGGCGCTGCTGCGAAACCCGGTGGGCGACAAGGCGGCCACCTGAGCGTCGGCGCGACCCCGCGGGCCGACCGTGCCCCGTGACGAACGGCACCGCCGCCGTCCCGGGCGCATACGCCACCTCCGCTGTGCGCGATATCGCAATCGGCCCGCCCACCGTCGGTGGGCGGGCCGTATCACACTGTGTCCCTTAGTTGTTCGGGGTCTTCTAGCCGTTCAGCCCCAGCTGCTGCATGGCCGAACCCTCGGCCCCGCGCCGCGGCTGCTCCGGCTCGGTCGGCGCGATCACCGGATGCTGCCCGGTGTTCATGGCCGCCATCTGCGCCGCCACCGCCTGCTGCTGCGCCGCCAACTGCTGCTGGTGGGCGGCGGCGAGCTGATCCGCGAGCTCCTGCGGCAGCACCACCGGCAGCGGCTCGCGCACCGGCAGCGGCTCGTCGCCGCGCCGGACGATGGTTTCGCCCAGAATCGCCCGCGCCGCCGCCACCAGCGGCTGGCCCTCGTCGGCCGCGCCGGAGGGACCGGCCGCGACCAGGCGCACCATCCAGCGGTGGCCGTCCACGCCGATGAAGCGCAGATCCGCGCCCTGGGTCACCGCGTGCAGCTCCCGGCCCCAGGGGCCCTGCTGCACGGATACCTGCGCGCCGTCCTTGCGCAGCGTCTCCGCCAGATCGGCCGCCACCGACCGCCACTGCCCCGGCGACTTGGGCGCCGCGTAGGCGGCGACCGTGAGCCGACCGTGCTGGGTGGCCAGGTGGACCGCCTGCGGGCTGCCCTCGGGGGTCATCTCCACCTGGAGCTGGCCGCCCGGCGGCACCGGCACGATCACCGAGCCGAGATCGAGGCGCTGGTCGGCGACCTTCGCGAGCAACTCGGACACATCGTCGTAGTCGTAGGGTCCGGTGCGCTCGGCGAAGTGGGCCGCGGCGTCGTCGTAGCCGCTGTCGGCGTCGTCCGCGTACTCCTCGTCGTAGTCGGCGTCCTGATACCCGGTGTCCTGATACCCGGTGTCCCGGTGATCGGCGTCCCGGTAATCGGCCTCACCGTAGTCCGCGTACTCGTCGTCGAACCGCTCCTCGGGTTCTCTGTCGGAGCGCTTTCTCTTCCGTCCGAACACCATCGTCATGCCTCCTTGCCGGTCGCCACGCCCGCCCCACCGGACCCCTCGGACAGGCTCGCGTGCCCGCCGCTCGATCCGTATCCTCCCGCGCCCCGAGCGGTGTCGTCGAGCTGCTCCACCTCGACGAAGTCGACCAGCTCCACCCGCTGCACCAGCAACTGGGCGATGCGGTCACCGCGCCGGAGCTCGATGGGCGTACGCACATCATGATTGATGAGGCACACCTTGATCTCACCGCGGTACCCGGCGTCGACCGTGCCGGGGGTGTTGACGACGGAGAGGCCGTGTTTGGCGGCCAGTCCGGACCGCGGATGGATGAGCCCCACGGTGCCCATCGGAAGAGCGACGGCGATCCCGGTGCCGACGAGCACCCGCTCCCCGGGTTCGATGATGACGTCCTCTGTGGTGCACAGGTCCACACCCGCGTCGCCGGCGTGGGCACGCGTGGGTACGGGGATGCCGGGATCGAGCCGCAGCAACGGAATAGGTGGAATACCGGTCACGTATGCCGAGCCTACGCGTTCCGCACCGCACCCCTTGACCTAGTCTGGGGTCGTGTCCGACCAGCTCCCGTCACAGGTGACCATGGAACAACAGCAGACGACCACCATCTACCGCGAGCGCCTCTGGGTGCCGCTGTGGTGGTGGCCGGCCGGCTTCCTCGTGGCCGGGTTGCTGGCCGCCGAAATCCATATGGGCGCACCGGGATTGCGGGCATGGCTGCCGTACGTGCTGCTGTTCCCGATCGTGGTGTGGGTGCTGCTGTGGTTTTCGCGACACCGGGTGGAGGTGACGCGCGACGCGTCCGGGATGGTGGAACTGCGCGCGGACCGCGCACATCTGCCCGCGTCGTTCGTGGCGCGGGCGGCGGCGGTACCCGCCAGTGCGAAGAGCGCGGCGCTGGGCCGTCAGCTCGACCCGGCCGCCTACATCCAGCACCGGGCCTGGATCGGCCCCATGGTGCTACTGGTTCTGGACGACCCCGACGACCCGACGCCGTACTGGTTGGTCAGTACGCGTCGGCCCGACCGGGTCCTAGCAGCGCTCGGCAAATAACCCCGGCTGGTCAGGCAGCGCTGATGGGCCCGACCGGTCCTGGCAGCGCTCGGCAAATAACCCTGGCTGGTCAGGCAGCGCTGATGGGCCCGACCCGGGTCTCAGCAGCGCTCGATGACGACCGTGGGCTGGTCGAGCCGCGCTGCGGAACTCGACACGGTCTCGACCGCGCTCGGCGTGCCGAGCGCGGGCTCCAATTCCCTCCGGGAACAGTGTCCGGCTCTCAGGCCGCGCAATCCATGCAGATCAGCTGGCCACCGTGTTCCTCGGCCAGTCGGCTGCGGTGGTGCACCAGGAAGCAGCTCGAGCAGGTGAACTCGTCGGCCTGCTTCGGGATCACCCGCACCGAGAGCACTTCTTCGGACAGGTCCGCGCCGGGAAGCTCGAACGACTCCGCGGTGTCGGACTCGTCGATATCCACGACAGCGGACGCGGCCTCGTTGCGGCGAGCCTTCAGCTCCTCCAGCGAGTCCTCCGACACTTCGTCGGTCTCGCTGCGCCGCGGTGCGTCATAGTCGGTTGCCATGTCGTCTTCCCCTCGTCCTTACTCCGTATATCCCGGACCGACGCACATCTCACCGACCCCCGGAGGGGAATCGGATCGGGGTGCACCGCCCCGCCCGTGGTGTACGTCACGACGCACACCGGTCACTGATCGGTCCGGACCCGGTGGATCCGTCCCTGATCGCGCTCGGTCAACGCAGGACATGCCCTTGTTGTTCCCGAAATCGCACCCCCGATTCACCTCGGATGATCCGATCTGGCCGCCAGACAATAGCGGACCCCACGACAAAAGTCGCAATCAAAACCCAGACGAGTCGAAACTGAGGGGCAATCGTCACCGTTGCTGAAACTCGCCGAGACCTTCCGCACCGCGAGCGAGACCTTTTCGTAGAGTATGAGGGTGGTTTCACTGATCACTCGAGGCACCGCGACCGATTCCGAGGGCCGCCCCTTCATCCGACGCCGCTGGGAACCGTGGGCGGCGCTGGTGGGTGCGCTCGCCGTGATCTGCCTGCTCGTCTGGTGGGGCGCGCTCACCCGCGACGCGCGCGACTCCGGCGCCATGACCTGCAATTCCCCCAGTCCCGCCCAGAGCACGGACGCCCCCGCGGCGACCGAACTGGGGCAGCGGGTGTCCCCGTCGCGCCTGCGGGACGTGGAACCGGCGGCGCTGGCCCAGACCAAGGTGCGCGTACTCAATGCCAACGGCCAGCGCGGCCAGGCCACCCATGTGGCCTCGCAGCTCAGCGATCTCGGATTCGCGCCCGCGGCGGAGGCTTTCGGTAACGACACGGTGTACGTCAACGGCGACCTGGAGTGCAGCGGCCAGATCCGCTACGGCGTGAACGGCCGCTCGGCCGCCGCCTCGGTGCAGCTGGTGGCCCCCTGCGCCGAACTCATCGAGGACCAGCGCACCGACGAGAGCGTGGACCTGGTGCTCGGCTCACTGTTCCGTGATGTCCGACCCAGCACCGACGCCGAGGAGGTGCTGCGCTCGCTGAAGAATCCGGCCCCGGGCAGCGAACCGGCCATCGACCCCGTCCTGCTCGACGCCGCGCGGACGGCGAAGTGCTGACCTGAGCTTTTCCGATCCGCCGGGCGGGCCGTCCAGCCCGATCGACGTGGGGCCGTGAACAGTGGTTCACGGCCCCACACTTGTCCGGGCGGCGCGCTGGTGCACCCTGGGACAGCGCACCAGCCATGCCCTGGTGCGACCCAGCTGTCCCGTACAGCCCTTCGGCCGTCCGGTATGCCCTCAGATCTCCGGTATGGCCGCTGTCGCGCCCAGCGTCTCCAGCAGCCCGAACAGCTCATCGGCGATGCCCGGTGCCGCGGCGACCGTCAGCGCGCCCTCGGCGCCCGAGGCTTCGGGAGCCGGAAGGCGCAGGCGCGCACCGGCTTCCGCCGCGATGAGCGCTCCCGCGGCCCAGTCCCAGAGGTTCAGGCCGTGTTCGTAGTGCGCGTCCACCCGGCCCTCGGCGACCATGCACAGATCCAGCGCGGCCGCCCCGACACGCCGGATGTCGCGAATATGCGGCAACAACTCGGCGATCAGCTGCCCCTGCCGGGTGCGGCGATGCCGCGCGTAGGCGAAGCCGGTGGCGACCAGCGACATTGCGGCGCTGTCCACGGCGTTGCAGCGCAACGGGATCGGGTCCGCACCGGGTTCGAGGCGGTGCGCGCCCTGCCCCAGCCCCGCGCTGTAGACCACCTCGTGCGCCACGTCGGCCACCGCGCCCGCCAGCGAACGCCCGTCCCGCATGGCCGCCACCGAGACGGCGTAGGCCGGGATGCCGTAGAGGAAGTTCACGGTGCCGTCGATGGGGTCCACCACCCAGTGCACGGCGTCGCCGTCGAGGGAGCCGCCGCCCTCCTCCCCCACCACGCGATCGTGCGGGCGCAGTTCGGCGAGCAGTTTGCGAACCAACTGTTCGGTCTCGGTGTCCACGATGGTGACCGGATCGGTCGGCGTGCTCTTGGCCTGCACGGCGTCCGATTCGTGCGCGTGCGGTCCGAAGACCTCGGGGCGGCGGGAGCGCACGTGCGCGGCGGCGGTCTCGGCCAGAAGTACCGCTACCCGGCGCAGTTCGGCGATATCGGCCCCATCGGGGTCGTCGGTGGTGTTCGATGCGGTCGAGGTGGCTGTCGAAGTGAAATCGGAGTCCGGCACGCATCCATCGCAGCACAGATCCGGCGAAACGCGCATTAGGCTTGTCGGGCACGACACAGCTCATACGCCGGTGCGGGACGCGACGTGGCGGGCGACCACGATGGTGTACCGGCCATCAGGAGAGAACGAGGAGATTCGTCATGTCCGCTCGGGGGCACGCGTTCGGCATCGATATCGGTGGCAGTGGGGTGAAGGGAGCCGCGGTGGATCTCACCGACGGTGAACTCGTCCACGAACGCATCAAGATCCCGACGCCGCAGCCGTCCACCCCGAACGCGGTCGCCGAGGCGGTGGCGAAGCTGGTCGCCCAGGCCGGATGGGAAGGACCGGTCGGCATCACCCTGCCGAGCGTGGTGATCGGCGGCATCGCCCGAACCGCCGCCAATATCGACCGGAACTGGATCGGCACCGACGCCCGCGCCCTGTTCTCCGCGGCGCTGGGCGGTCGCGAGGTCACCGTGCTCAACGACGCCGACGCCGCCGGACTCGCCGAGGATCGCTACGGCGCGGCCAAAGAACTGGCCGGCCTGGTGGTGCTGCTCACCTTCGGCACCGGGATCGGATCGGCGGTGATGTACAACGGCGTGTTGATGCCCAACTCCGAACTCGGGCACGTGGAGGTGGACGGTCGCGAGGCCGAGCACCGTGCCGCCGCGTCGATCAAGGATCGGCTCGACCTGACCTACCCGCAGTGGGCCGAGGAGGTGAGCAAGGTGCTGGTCACCCTGGAAGATCTGATCTGGCCGAATGTCTTCGTGGCGGGCGGCGGGATCAGCCGGGATCATGAGCAGTGGATCCCGTTGCTGACCAACAGAACCCCCGTGGTGGCGGCCGATTTGAAGAACACCGCGGGCATCGTCGGAGCCGCCATGGCCGTCGATGCCGGTATCGCACCGTAAGCAGCCAGGTTCGATCGTTACAATGGAACAAGCCCGGCGGTGAGCCGGAAAGCCAACCCGGCGATTGCCGGAACCCCCGACCGAACCGCTCCGCCGGATCCACTCTGGCGTGACGCCGCACGAAACCGTCACGAAAGGGCGTACGTGGTAGCCACGAATACCCGAGAGACCGCCGAATCGGCCGACGCTGCCGACTCCGCAGACACCACCGCAGCACGGCCGGTCAAGAAGGCTGCCGCTAAGAAGGCTCCGGCCAAGAAGGCCGCTGCCAAGAAGACGGCGGCCAAGAAGACCGCCGCGAAGAAGACCGCCAAGGCCACCAAGGCCGCGAAGAAGGCGGCCCCCAAGAAGGCCGGTGAAGGCGCCGACGGCGCCGAGGTCGAGAACCTCGACGACGAGTCGTTGGAAATCGACGACCTGGGCGACCTCGAAGTCGACGACGAGGACCTCGGCGACGAGGAAATCGAAGTCGCGGACGACGAGGTCGAGGAAGAAGCCGAAGAGGCCGAAGCCGAGACCGAGGAGGCCGACGAGCCGACCGCCAAGGACAAGGCGTCCGGCGACTTCGTCTGGGACGAGGAGGAGTCCGAGGCGTTGCGGCAGGCCCGCAAGGACGCCGAACTCACCGCCTCCGCCGACTCGGTCCGCGCCTACCTCAAGCAGATCGGCAAGGTCGCCCTCCTCAATGCCGAGGAGGAGGTCGAACTCGCCAAGCGCATCGAGGCCGGTCTGTACGCCACGGAGAAGATCCGGGAGTACGCCGACAAGGGCGAGAAGCTCAGCGTCCAGCTGCGCCGCGATCTGAACTGGATCATGCGCGACGGCAACCGCGCCAAGAACCACCTGCTGGAGGCCAACCTCCGACTGGTCGTCTCGCTGGCCAAGCGCTACACCGGTCGCGGCATGGCGTTCCTGGACCTGATCCAGGAAGGCAACCTGGGCCTGATCCGCGCCGTCGAGAAGTTCGACTACACCAAGGGCTACAAGTTCTCCACCTACGCCACCTGGTGGATCCGGCAGGCCATCACCCGCGCCATGGCCGACCAGGCCCGCACCATCCGCATCCCGGTGCACATGGTCGAGGTCATCAACAAGCTCGGTCGCATCCAGCGCGAACTCCTCCAGGACCTGGGCCGCGAGCCCACCCCCGAGGAACTCGCCAAGGAAATGGACATCACGCCCGAGAAGGTCCTCGAGATCCAGCAGTACGCGCGTGAACCCATCTCCCTGGACCAGACCATCGGCGACGAGGGCGACAGCCAACTCGGCGACTTCATCGAAGACTCCGAAGCGGTCGTCGCGGTGGACGCCGTCAGCTTCACGCTCCTCCAGGACCAACTCCAGTCCGTCCTGGAAACCCTCTCCGAGCGCGAAGCCGGCGTAGTCCGCCTCCGCTTCGGCCTCACCGACGGCCAGCCCCGCACCCTGGACGAAATCGGCCAGGTCTACGGCGTCACCCGAGAACGCATCCGCCAGATCGAATCCAAGACCATGAGCAAGCTCCGCCACCCGAGCCGCTCCCAGGTCCTGCGGGACTACCTGGATTAGTCGATCCCCGAGACGCGGGCCGCCGAGCAGATGCTCGGCGGCCCGCTCTCGTCTGCGCGTGGTGAACGAGAATGGCGGCGCTGAAACCCGACCGACGTGGTGGCCTTCGTCGGCGCGGCTCGACGTCGACCAGCGCGGCGAATTCGAGTGGCCGCGTTCACCGTTTCGCGGCCGATACCGCCGCGAGCCCTTCCCGAAGATCGTGGACGAAATACTCCGGCACCTCCAGCGACGGGAAGTGTCCTCCGGTTTCGGCTACCCGCCATCGGACGATCTGACGGAATCGCTGCTGCGCCCACGGGCGGGGGCACTTCTCGATGTCGCGGGGATACACGGTGATCGCCGACGGGACGTCGACTCGGAGATCCGGGTCGAGGGAGTTGTGGCTTTCGTAGTAGATGCGGGCCGCGGAGGCTCCGGTGCGGGTCAGCCAGTACAGGGTGACGTCGTCGAGAATTCTGTCTCGGGAGATCGTTTCGAAGGGGCTGTCGCGGGTGTCGGTCCATTCGGCGAATTTGTCGAGGATCCAGGCGAGCAGCCCTACCGGTGAGTCGACGAGCGAGTAGCCGATGGTCTGCGGGCGGGCCGCCTGTTGCTTCGCGTACGCCGCGCGGCGGCTGCCCCAGAAATCGCGGGTGTCCACGGCCCAGGCGCGCTCGGCCGCCGTCAGCCCGTCGGTGGACAGTCCGGGCGGTGCCTGCGGGGTCACCGTGTGGATGCCGAGAACGTGTTCGGGGAATCTGCCGCCGAGGACCGTGGTGATCACGCCACCCCAGTCGCCGCCGTGGGCCGCGAACCTGCGGTAGCCGAGCCTTCCCATCAGTTCCACCCAGGCGGCAGCGATCTTCTCGATACCCCACCCGGTGGTGGACGGTTTGTCGCTGTAGCCGAAGCCCGGTAGCGACGGGACCACAACGTGGAATGCCGGAACCGCAGCATCTTTCGGCTCCGCCAGTTCGTCGACCACATCGACGAATTCCGCGATGCTGCCGGGCCAGCCGTGCGTGATGATCAGCGCAGTGGCGTCCGCGCGCGGGGATCGGCGGTGCAGGAAATGGATTCCCACACCGTCGATGGTCGTGCGGAACTGGCCGATCCGGTTGAGGCGCGCTTCGAACGACCGCCAGTCGTACCCGGTGCGCCAGTAGTCCACGACATCTACGAGATCGGCGAGGGGCACGCCCTGCTCCCAGCGGCGGGGGTCGGGCGCGGGGCGATAGACCGTCTCGGTTTCCGGCAGCCGCGCCGCGGCCAATCTCGCACGCAGCTCGTCGAGCTCGGCGTCGGGCACGCGGGCTTCGAATGCGTGCACATCGCTGGCGGGATGGGACATGAGACCTCCTGGCCATTGCGGAACCGGCTAAGCCGGTTCTAACACGGCTGGCTCCCCACGCGCAACCGGCTAAGCTGGTTCCATGCGTACCGCGTTCCCCGACTTCCGCCTCGGCAATGTGCTGGCAACCAGCTTCACGGGCACGCTGTCGGAGCGTCACGGCAATGCCGTCGAGCGCATCCCCACGCCGCAACGGCTCGTCGACTGGCTGGCGGTGAGCGGACTGGCCGTGGCGTCCTGCACCACCGCCCAGCACGAACTCGCTTGGGAACTGAGGGAATCCATCCACGCCGCCGCCACCGCGGCCGCGACCCACGAACCCCTCCCCGCCGCCGTGGTCCGAATCATCAACGACCGCAGCATTCAGGGCCGAGCCGCGGCAATCCTGACCCCCGACGGCCACCGGCAATGGCGACTCAGCTCACCGTCCCGCGTAGAGGACGCCCTGGGCGTGATCGCCGCCGACGCGATCGGCATCCTCGCAGGCGAACGAGACGGAAAACTGGCCCTGTGCGCATCCCCAACCTGCCGAGCCGCCTTCTTCGACACCAGCCAGAGCCGCACCCGCAGATGGTGTGACATGAACACCTGCGGGAACCGCCAGAAAAAGGCGCGCTTCAACGCCAACCAGCGCAATGCGGCACAGTAACCGTTACCCTCCCGCAGCGTTTATTCGCTACGACCGGTAGATGTCGTAGAACGCCTCCCGCACCACTGCCGCCTCCGCCGCACCTCGCCGCTCTATCCCCGTCACAACCTCGGACACGCTCCAGTAGTTCGACGGGACAAGACGCCCGGAGATCACCGCGGCGATGGCAGCATCCGCCGCCTCATCGGGTTTGTCGGCGGCGACGAGACCCGACGCACGAAGGCTGAGTTTCACTACCTTCAGCACTCGGACGGTTCCTGGTCGCTGGTAGGACGAGACGGGTGGCCCGTGGATACGAGCGCATATCTGGCCGAGCTCCGTGCGCTGGACGCCGACATCGAGACGCGCGCATCGTTATCCGCCCCAGTGATCGACGTGGAACCACTGTCGGTGCGAGACGAAGAAATCCGATGAGCGTCGGCGAGCGCTCAATGGCGTCGGGCCTTCCGTCCCCGTCGGCCAGCCGGGCGGACACCCGGCCGGGGTGCTGTCACCACTCGGTGTTCGGCCGCCGCGGCCCGTTTCGCCATTTCGTCGCGCTCGATGCGAGCGAAAACCACGTGCTGTTGGCCGTAGGTCCACACGCTGTTGCTCACCCAGTACAGCAGAATGGCGATCATCAGGAACGGTCCCCCGACCAGCACTCCGAGCGGGAAGATCCACAGCATCAGCCTGTTCATGGTCGTCGCCCGCGGGTCGGCCGCCGCTACCGAACCCTGCCGCGCAATGGAGGCCCTGGCATTCCAGTGGGTAGCAACAGCTGCGACAAGCATCAGAGGCACCGCCACCATCGCGATCGTGACCGATGATGGGACACCTCCGTACGGCGCAACGAACGCCAGTACGCTATCAGAGCTGGTGATGGCTGCGGAGATCGGAGCGCCGAACAGTCGGGCGGCCAGAAACGACTGCACATCGGCGGAGCTGAACAGGTAGTTCGGGGTATCGGCATTCGCCGCCGGTGTCATGCCCAACTCGCCCGGTCCGGTCCCGGTGCGGTTGAACGACCGCAGAACATGGAACAGGCCTAGGAATACCGGAGCCTGAACGAGCGCGGGCAGACATCCCATCAATGGGTTGAAGCCATGCTCCCGCTGCAGCTTCCGCAGTTCCGCAGCCTGCCGCTCCCGGTCGCCCGCGTACCTCCGCTGCAGCGCTGCGATCTGCGGCTGCAGGTACTGGAAATGTCGAGATGTGCGGATCTGGCGAATTGCGGGTTTCAGCAGCAGTATTCGCAGGCTGAACACCAGAAACACCACGGCCAGCGCCCAGGTGAGGCCGCTGTCGGGGCCGAGGATCGCGCCGAACGCTTTGTGCCAGAACCACAGAACGGCGGAGACGGGATAGTAGATGAAGTCGAACATTGAGCACCTCGGTAGCGGCATGCGCCGGTCAGCGGGCACGCCTGGAGCGCCGCACCCCGCGAAGCGAGGCGTCGGCGGATGGACGGAGATCGACCGAAAGTCGCCGCAGCCGAAAGGAAATCAGCTATGCGGCGGTCGGGATCCGCCCGGGTGCACGAGGACGTCGTGGACGACCCGGGGTGTCCGGAGCGCTCTGTCGGCGGAACGCACCACGCCGGTGCCGATCCACGCCGATTTCGCCGGGGAATCGCACGGCTCGCGAGGACAGACCGATTCGCGAACCACACGCGACGGCGGAGAGGACAACAGCGATGGCGATGCCCGCGCCCACCACCGCCGCGGTACCGTCGCCCACCAGTGTCGCGGTCACAACCAGAATCGACACGGTCACCCAGGCAAGCCGCACAGCAGCCGCCGAACGCCCGAGAACGGGCCAAATCCGTGTCACATCAGGAAGCGTACCGAACTCGAGGTCGAACTGCTGGGTTGTAGTCCACGAGGAAAGTTACGGAAGTGCCTGGAAACCTTGCCCGTTGGCGCAGTCCGCGTCGGTGGCGCTTCTCTCGACGTGCTCGACTCCAATGGTGTAACCATGGGCTCCTACTTCGTGTCCGAGATGACGGTCACCGCGGCCCGTCCCTCGAGCCTCGGTTCGGGTTCGGTCGATCTCGATGTGACGCTGTATTGCGATAACACGCATTTCGGTGGCGAGTGGGTATGGAACCTGATCCGTAACGGGGAATTGAACCGTCGCGGCATCTGGCAGCGGCTCGACACCGAGAACAGGATCGCGTGGTTGGCGGTGGCACTCTGGACGAGCGCCTACCAGCGCCGAGGCAGGCCGGATTCTGGCCCAGGTCAGGTTCTCACGCTGGATGGAGGCTGTCACCGACATCGTCAGCTTCTACTGCGCGCTCGGTGAAGCGATCAACGGTCCAGGGGGCTATTTCGGCTGGAACCTCGATGCTCTGTGCGACTGCCTGCG
Source organism: Nocardia sp. CC227C (assembly GCF_030767025.1). Taxonomy (GTDB): domain Bacteria; phylum Actinomycetota; class Actinomycetes; order Mycobacteriales; family Mycobacteriaceae; genus Nocardia. The sequence continues at coordinate 218,413 of NZ_JASITE010000012.1, forward strand.
CGGCGGATGGGGAACCTCCAACCCATTCACACAAGCAAGCGATCACGATGAAGACGAGGCCGATGGGATGGGCGGATATCCGATATCCGTTGTCTCATCGGTGATTCCGGTAACGGAACTTCCAATCCGAATCGTTGAACACGTGTCAGGATCGCAGCGTGACGGATTGCGTTCGAAGTGTCGTGTCGGTCGACGGGACACGTATCGTCTTTCACACGCTGGGATCCGGGCCGGTGGTGGTGATCGTTCCCGGCGCGTTGGTCACATTGGACACGTACCTGGGGCTGGCCCAGCTGCTGGCTCCGGATTACCGGGTCATCGTGGTCGAACGGCGTGGATACGGCCTCAGCGAAAGCGGTCCGCGTCCAGTGGAATTCGCCACCCAGGCGGCCGACCTGGCGGCGGTCCTGACCGCCGTGGGTGAACCGGCTTTCGTCTTCGGGCACTCAGCGGGCGGTCTGGTCACGCTGGAGGCCATGCGGCGGGACCCGTCGATGGTGCGGCGTCTCGCGCTGTACGAACCGCCGCTCGCCCTCGCCGGCTCTCCGCTGAAACCGACGCTCGAACAGATTCGACGTCACATGGAGGCCGGGCGGCCCGCGGACGCGATCATCGAATTCTTCACCGCGATCACCGATCCCATCCCGGCCCGCGCGGCATTGCAACCGCTCGCGGACGCTCTCGCTTTCCGCGCGCCCGGGTTGGTCGCCGATCTCGAATGCCTGACGGCCATGGACCCGGATCCGGCATCCTGGCGAGCCATCGAACTGCCCGCCCTGCTTCTCGTCGGCGAGATCACCGACCCGTACGGCATCAGCAGCATTGACCTACTCCAATCAACGCTGCCCAATTCCCGCACCGTAACCTTGCCGGGACAACGGCACCACCCCGACGATGTCGACATACTGGCCGGTGCACTGCGCGATTTCTTCCGGAGTCCGCGGAGAAACGCGCATCACACCTCCACGCGCCGACACCCGTCGAGCAGCAGGCGAATGGTGAAACGTACGTCGTAGTCCGGGTCGGCCGTCTCCGCGCCCGCGCAGATGTCGCCGACCGCGCGCATGAGCTGGTACGCGGGGATGTCGGCGGTGATCTCGCCCGCGGCGCGGGCGGCGGCGAGGAGGGTGTCGAGGACGGGGAGGAGGCGGTCGAGGAACAGGGTGTGGAGGGTGGCGAAGCCCTCGGGGTCGTTGCGCATGGCGGCGGCCAGGCCGTGTTTGGTGACCAGGAAGTCGACGAAGAGGTCGATCCAGCGAGTGAGGGCGTCGAAGGGGGACGGTTCGGCGGCGAGGAGGGTGGGGGCGGCTTCGGCGCAGGCGTCTATCTGGTGGCGGTAGACGGCGGCGACGAGGTCGGCTCGGGTGGGGAAATGGCGGTAGATGGTGCCCATGCCGACGCCCGCGGCGGTGGCGATGCGGCGGACCGGCGCGTCCACGCCGTGGGTTTTGAAAACCGATGCGGCGGCGTCGAGCAGGGCGCGCTCGTTCCGCTGTGCGTCGGCGCGTTTGGCCGAGGTGGTGGCGGACGGAGTCCGGTCTCCTGCGTCCACGTGACGTCCCTTTCCGATGACAGCGCTTGCTAATCGGAACACTGCTCCGTATATTCGGAACAGCGCTCCGATTGCGAGTATATCGGCGGTTCACGCGGCCGAGGCCGTGCCGCCGCCGCGGGGCGTTCACCGCTATCGAAGGACTAACCATGCCCACACCGGATCCGGCGGCCCCGAGCGCCGTACCCGCACCGATCACCCCCATCATCAGCGTCGCACCGGTCACGCTGCCCGCACCCGAACGCGGCCACGACCTCCAGGTCCGCGTGTCCGCACCCGCCGTCGGCACCGGCCTGCCGATCATCGTGTTCGCGCACGGTTTCGGCGAATCCATGTCCGGTTACGACCCGCTGGTCGACTACTGGGCGGGCAACGGTTTCGTCGTCGTGCAGCCCACCTTTCTCGACTCCCGGACTCTCGGCCTGACCATGGACGATCCGCGCTTCCCGGATATCTGGCGGATCCGCGTCGACGACATCACACGGGTGCTCGACGCGCTCGACCAGATCGTCACCGCGCTCCCCGGGCTCGGCGAGCGGGTCGACCGCGACCGCATCGCGGTAGCCGGACATTCCTGGGGTGCGCAGACCGTCGGCATGCTGCTCGGCGCACGTGTTCTCGGCGCGGATGGGCGGCCCGGACCCGATCTGACCGATCCACGCGTGAAAGCGGGTGTACTGCTCGCCGCCACCGGCGTCGGCGGCGACACGCTCACACCGTTCGCCGCCGAGAATTTCGCCTTCATGAACCCCGACTTCACCAACCTGAGAACCCCGACGCTGGTGGTCGCGGGCGACCACGACCAATCCCATCTCTCCACGCGCGGCCCCGACTGGTTCACCGACGTCTACACCCACAGCCCGGGCGCGCGGAGCCTGCTCACCATCCATGGGGGCGAGCACTCCCTCGGCGGAATCCACGGCTACCAGGCCCGTGACACCACCGATGAGAGCCCCGAGCGGGTGGCACTCATCCGGCGGGCGGCGTGGACCTACCTCCGCAGCGCCCTCGGCATCGACGACACGGAGTGGAAGCAGCTGTGCGCCGACCTCGCACAGGCCGCGGACCCGATCGGGCGCATCGACAGCAAATAACCGCCGGTCCATGGGTTAGCCTCGACGCTGTAGCTCGGAAGTTTCTCAGGCGCGCACCACATGTGACTCGACCGAGAGGACAGCTATGAAGGCACTCCAGTATGTGGCCGTCGGTTCCGAACCCGAGGTGCGGGAGGTGTCCACGCCGGAGCCGGGGCCCGGGCAGGTGTTGCTCGCGGTGACCGCGGCGGGGGTGTGCCATTCCGATGATTTCGTCATGTCGATGCCCGCGGACGCGTTCCCGTTTCCGCTGCCGTTGACGCTCGGGCACGAGGGGGCGGGGACGGTCGCGGCCGTCGGTGCCGGGGTGCGCGGGATCGAGGTCGGGACGAACGTGGTGGTGTACGGGCCGTGGGGGTGCGGCGTGTGCTGGTTCTGCGCCCAGGGGCTGGAGAATTACTGTTCTCGGGCGGCGGAACTGGGGATCTTCCCGCCGGGGCTGGGTGCGCCCGGGGCGATCGCGGAGTATCTGATCGTCGATTCACCGCGGCATCTGGTGCCGATCGGTGACCTCGATCCGGTGGCGACGGTGCCGTTGACCGATGCGGGATTGACGCCGTATCACGCGATCAAGCGGTCGCTGGGCAAGTTGCGGCCGGGCTCGTGGGCGGTGGTGATCGGCAGCGGCGGACTCGGGCATGTCGCCATCCAACTGCTGCGGCACCTGTCATCGGCGCGCGTGGTCGCCCTCGATGTCAGCGACGAGAAGCTGGAGTTCGCGAAATCGGTGGGCGCGCACGAGGCGGTGCTGTCGAACGCGCAGGCGGCCGAGCAGGTCCGCAAGATCACCGGGCCGCTCGGGGCCAGCCTCGTGCTCGACTTCGTCGGATATCAGCCCACCGTCGATATCGCCATGGCGGTCGCGGGCGTGGATTCCGACGTCACCATCGTCGGCCTCGGCGACGGAAAGTCAGCCGCCCGAGTCGGTTTCGGCATCAGCCCGTACGAAGCGGCGGTCAGCGCACCGTACTGGGGCTCACGCGCGGAACTGATCGAACTGGTGGACCTGGCGCACGAGGGCATCCTCGATATCGCGGTGGAACGCTTCAGCCTCGACGACGCGCCCGAGGCGTATCGGCGACTGGCCGCGGGCACACTGCGCGGTCGGGCCGTCATCGTGCCCTGACTCCGCCCGACAGCCGATACACGCCGCGGGGACGCGCGGTGGCCGACGCTGCCCCGCCTGATCCGCTCGGCGGGGGTCGGTGAGCGGCGGCCGACCGGCCCGCGTTCGGCACACCGGCCGCACCGCCGGTGGGCACGCGTTATGGCGGTTCCGGCAAATCGAGCGCGTGCGGCACCGCGTGGTTCGCCCGTGAATTGCTCGTCACCTGCGGAAACTTCGAGCTATCGCCAACTGGAACAGGTTTCGAGGAAAAATGCCCTTTCAATTTCACAAAGCCGCTACCGGGCGGTAAGGTTCGCGCTCGATCACGGCGGTGAAAGCGCCAAAGCCCCGTTTCGGCAATGGAGTTCGTGTGCTCGAAATTCATCACTTCAGCTACGGGTGGGTGACGCCCGTACTGGCCTACGTCATGTCCGTCACCGGGTCGCTGCTCGGCTTGCGGTGCACGGCACGCGCGCGGGCCGGTGGTGGACGGCGTGGGTGGCTGATCGCGGCGGCGGTGGCCATCGGGGGCACCGGAATCTGGGTGATGCACTTCATCGCCATGCTCGGATTCTCGATTCACGGGGCGACGATCCGCTACGACGTCCCCATCACGCTGTTGAGCGCCGGGATCGCCATGGTGGTGGTGTGGCTGGGATTGTCCATCGTGACGCGGGACCGGCGGGGGCGGTGGGAATTGCCGGTGGGCGGCACGATCACCGGAACGGGCGTGGGCGCGATGCACTACGCCGGGATGTACGCCATGAAGTCGGACGCGATCGTGCGGTACGACCCGGCGCTGGTCACGCTGTCCATGGTGATCGCGGTGGTCGCGGCGACGGTGGCGCTGTGGTTCACGCTGCACATCAACGGCATCCTCGCCACCATCGGAGCGGCCCTGATCATGGGGGTGGCGGTGTGCGGTATGCACTACACCGGCATGGCGGCCATGAGCGCGCACCACGCCGCCGACCCGACCATGCCCGCCGGGGCGGGAGCCATGGAGTTGCTTGCGCCGCTGATGATCTCGGTGAGCATGGTGACCCTGGTCCTGCTCATCCACGTGGGCCTGACCGAGGTGGACGAGCGCAGCCGCCGCGAGATGCTGCCGCCGAAACCGGAGAGCAAACCGTGGTCGCTGGCGGGCGGCAGCCCGACGCCACCCCGGACCACGACTACGCCGCCGCCGCGCTACCGGCCCTGACCGCCGGGGCCGCCCCGGCCCAGGACGCCTTGCGCAGCAACCACTCCAGCGGACCCTGGTCGAAGCGGCTCAGCCACCACCGGGAGACCGCGCCCTGGACCACGAGGATCAGTACGCACAGCACGACCGTATGCGACCACGCCCGCGGCGCGTCCGGCCCGATGCCGAGCGGGCGCGCGGCGACGCGCAAGCCGACCACGATGAGGGTGGCCGCCACGTAGTTGGTGAGCGCCGTGCGGCCGAGCGCCGCGAGCAGCGCGGCCATCACCGCGAAACCCGTTGTGCGAGAGAGACTCAGCACGAGACAGGCATAGGTGGCCGCCATGATCAACCCGACCGCCGCACCGGCCTCCGGATGCCCGAGCTGCCACAGGACTCCGGCGGCGGCGGCCGGCCCGAGCGCCAGCGCGGCCATCGGCAGGACGTGGCGCGCAACGCTTTCCAACCGTCGCGGCAGATCGGCCAGACCCGCCGCGAATCCCAGCAGGAACAGACCGGGAACCAACACCAGGCCACCGCCCAGCGCGGCTCCGGCGACGGTGAGCAGCGCACCCGCCACCCCGGTCGCCGGGGCCGCCCACCGCCGCGGCAGGAATGTCGACGGCAGCAACAGCGTCAGCCCCACGATCGCGTACGGCAGCAGCGCCTCCCCCGGTTGCAGCAGCTGATGTAGCGCACCCAGCGCCGCCAACGCGAGAATCCGCCGCAGCAGCACCACGCGCGGTGCCGCCGCGCGACAGCGGGCCGAGCGCCACATGAGCGCGAAGCCGATCCCGAACAGCAGCGAGAACAGCGGGAAGAAGCGCCCGTACACGACCAGTTCCAGCACCCGCGGGACCGGGTCGAGCGCACCGTCGCGCACCGGATGAAGCCGCAGGATGGCGGGCGCGTTGGCGAACAGGATTCCGCACAGCGCGAATCCGCGCAGGACATCGAGGCCAGGCAGTCGTCGCATGATCCTCATGCTGGCCGCCGGGGCACCCGCCCGGCATCGGCCGAATGGCCGGGACCCGTCCGCCCGCCTCCGCCGATCGGCCGATCTCAGTCCATGAGCCCGGCCCGCCACGCCCGGGCCGCCACCTCCACCCGGTTCCGCGCCGACAGCCGCCGCTGCACGCTGGCGATATGGGTTTTCACCGTGCCGAGCGACAGATGCAGCCGTTCCCCGATCTCCGCATTGGTCGCACCCTCCCCCACCAACCGGGTCACCTCCAATTCGCGCGGGCTCAGGGCGGCGACCGCGGCCGCCAGCTCCGGCGGCACCCGGCGACCGGCGCGGGCGTGGGTGCGGCGCAGCAGACCGGTGGTGAGTTCCGGGCCGATCAGAGCGTCCCCGGCGACGGCCGCGCGGACCGCGGCCAGCAACAGATCCGGCCCGGAGTCCTTGAGCAGGAATCCGCTCGCCCCGTGGGCCAGTGCGGTATCGACGTAGTCGTCGTCGTTGAAGGTGGTCACCATGACCACACGCGTCTCGCCGCTGACCTGGCGGCACACCTGGAGGCCGTCCAACCGCGGCATCCGGATATCCAGCAGCGCCACCTCGGGCCGGTGTTCCCGCACGGCCGTGACCGCCGCGACGCCGTCGGCGCACTGCGCCACCACCTCGATATCGGGCGCGCTGTCGAGGATCAGTGCGAAGCCGATGCGCACCATCTCCTGATCGTCGGCCACGAGTACGCGAATCGTCATATCCCTCCAGCCTTTCCGTCGACCGGCAGCCGCGCGGCCACCCGCCAGCGGCCGTCGCGCAGGCGACCCGCGGTGGCGGTGCCGCCCACGGCCGCCGCCCGTGCGGCCAGCCCGGTCAGCCCGGTGCCGCTGCCGCCACCCAATCCCGCTGTCCCGGAACCGTTGTCGCACACCTCGACGGCCAGCTCGGCACCGCGCACCCGCACCACCGCCTCGATGCGGCTGGCGTCGGCGGCGTAGCGCCGAATGTTGTTGAACGCCTCCGCCAGCACCCGGTGCGCCGCCAGCACCACCGCATCGGCCACCCCGCCGTCGCGCACCTCCGGGTCGATGTCCGACACCACCTCGGCGGCGACGGTATCGGCGAAGCGCGAGACCAGATCGTCGAGGTCGTAGGTGTCGCGGGCGCCCGCACCGTCGCCCAGGGTGTCGACCAGCGACCGGATATCGCCCAGCGCCCGCCGCCCCGACCGTTCGATGCGCTCCAGCAGCGGGCGGGTCCGCTCCCCCGCTCCCGCCTGCGCGGCCTGCGCCAGCACCACCATCCCCATCACCTCGTGGGCGATGACATCGTGCAATTCCCTTGCCATCTGGGCACGTTCGCCCGCGACGGCCGCGCCGCGCTCGGCCACCAGCCGTTGGCGCTGTGCCCGCACGAGCAGCCCGATTCCCAGCGCGGTGACCGTCGGAATGGTGATGACCAGCACGGCCGTCGGCACGTCGTCGGTCCGCAGGGCGAGGGCCGATCCGACCGCGGCGACCGCCAGCGCGCCGGTGAGCCCGGCGTCGGCGACGGTGACGATCCGCGACGCGGCCACCCCGCTCGCGACGACGGCCACCCACGCCGAGGCCACCGCCCAACCCTGCATGCCCTGCGGCCACAGGCTCACCGCGATGATCGCGAGCACCGGCCCGGCCAGCGCGGCCACCACCGCGGCCCGCCGGGTGAGCGGCACCGCGTCCTCCCGCGCCGCCGTCCAGCAGGCCCAGCTGCCCAGCGCCGCCCCGCCCGCGTCCACGCCCGTCCACACCAGCGACCCCGTGGCATTCAACTCCAACAGCGCGGCCAGCCCGGCGGGCAGCACGCACAGCGCGAACAGGAGGCGACGCATACGCCCGACCCTAGCGGGCCGAGGGAGCCTGTTCGACAATCCAGCGCATCGACAGCAAACTGGCTGGGGTGCATCACCAGTTGGAGTTGATCTTCCTGGTCCTGTTCGCGACGATCCTGGCGCAGCCGCTGGGCAAGCGGATAGGCCAGGCTCCGGCCGTGCTCATGACGGCCTTCGGGTGTGTGCTGGCCCTCATTCCCTCGGTGCCGGAGATCCACATCGACCCGGAGCTGATTCTGCCGATGGTGCTGCCGCCGCTGCTCTACGCCCAGGCACGGCGCACCTCGTGGCGGCAGTTCGCCGACAACTGGAGCGCCATCGTCATGCGGGCGGTGGTGCTGGTCGTCGTGACCACGGCCGCCACGGCCTGGGTGTTCCACGAGATGTTCCCGACGGTGCCGATCGCCGCGGCGGTGGCGTTGGGCGCGCTGGTCGCGCCGCCCGATCCGGTCGCGGTCTCGGCGCTGGCGGGCAAACTCGGGCTGCCGCGCCGCCTGGTGTCGGTGCTCGAGGGTGAGGGGCTTTTCAACGACGTCACCGCCATTGTCATCTACACGGTGGCCATCCAGGCGGTGGCCACCGGCACCTTCTCGGCGTGGAGCGCGGCCGGGGAGTTCGTGCTGTCGGCGCTGGTCGCGGTGGGCGTGGGTTTGGCGCTGGGCTGGCTGGGCGGCATGCTCATGAAGCGGCTGGGCGAAGCGCCGTGGCAGGTGGCGCTGGGTCTGCTGCTGCCCTTCGCGGCCTACGGCATTGCCGACGCCCGCGGCGGTTCCGGTGTGCTGGCGGTGCTGGTGTGCGCGCTGTATCTCACCGACGCGGCAACGGATTTCAGTGACAGCGCCTATCGGACGGTGGGCGACTCCTTCTGGGAGATCACCGAAATGCTGGTCACCGGCTTCGCTTTCGGTCTCATCGGCCTGGAGTTGAGCACTGTGCTGCGCACCGCCGGCCCGGACTGGCCGCGCTTGCTCACCGGCGCGGCGGCCGTGGTGGCGGTGGTGGTCGGGCTGCGCCTGCTGTGGCTGCTGGGCACCACCGCAGTCTTCCGAGGCTGGTGGCGCACCCGCGACAAGGATGAGCCGTACACCTGGCGGGAAACCCTGGTCACCTGGTGGGCCGGTATGCGCGGGGTGGCGACCGTCGCCCTGGCCTTGGCCGTGCCGTTCACCACCGACGACGGCGAACCCTTCCCCGGCCGCACCGAGATTCTCTTCACCGCCTTCGCCGTCGTGCTGTTCACCCTGCTGCTCCAGGGACCGACGCTGCCCGCCGTGGTGCGCGCGACCGGTGTGCACGCCGACACCGAACTCGAGCGCACCCTGGAACGCCAACTGTGGACCCGGGTGCTGAACGCGGAACTGGCGCGCCTGAAACAGATTTCGACCACCGAGGACCTGCCCGAGGACGTCTACGTCCGCCTGCGCGAATCCTTCGAGCGCCGCCTCGCCCAGGCCGATCCGGAAGCCGCCGACGACAAGGCCCGCATCACCACCGACAAGACCCTCAGGTTCACCACGCAGATGCGCAGGATCACCCACGAGGTCATGGAGGCGGGCCGCACGGCAGCCCTGACGGCCCGCCGCGAGCCGGGTGTCCCGCCGGATGTGGTGGACCGGGTGATGCGCCGACTGGATCTGCGATCGAATCCGATGCCCTGAGCGCCGGCGCCCGGTCAGTCGGCGTGTCCGCTCTCGAATCGAACGGCCGACACCATGGCCAGCGCCAACGCCTCGGGATCGTCGCCGTCTAGTTCCGAGCCCACCAGCGCACCCTCGCGCCACAGATGCGCGAAACCGTGCACCAGCGACCAGGCCGCCAGCCGTCCAGCCCGGCGGCCCTCCGGTTCGAGACCCAATTCCGCTATACCGGAACGTAATTCCGCCCCGGAGCGGCTGCGCGCCGCGATCAGCCGCGCATCGTCGACACACAGCAGGTCGCGGCGGAACATGACGTCGAAATGGCCGGGCCAGCGCCGGGCGAAACCGATGTAGGCGAGCGCCACGGCCCGGAAGTCCCCTGCCGCGCCGGCCAGTTCCGCCGCCAGCAGCTCGAACCCCTCGACGGCCAGTTCGGTGAGCAGTCCCTGTTTGTTGCCGAAGTGGTGGGCGGGCGCGGCGTGCGAGACTCCGGCCCGTTGTGCGAGGGCGCGCAGCGATACCGCGTCCACGCCGTCCTGGGCGATCTGTTCGGCCGCGGCCCGCAGCAGCGCGGCGCGCAGATCGCCGTGGTGATAGGCGCGCTTGGTCATCCTCCCATCCTGGCGGCAAATCTTGTCATTGACAAGTTCCCGGCGCTCGCCCTAATCTATCCACTGTCAAGTTCCGCTGTTCGCCCAGTCAGGAGTGCCCCATGGCGCCACTCATCGCCCTCATCGTCGTCACCGGACTGTCCCGCCTCGCCGGCCTGCTCGGTATCGACTGGCTCGACTCCTGGCCGCATGCCACGCGCATCGGCCTGGCCGCCATGTTCCTGCTCACCGCGAGCGCCCACTTCACCCAGCCCAAACGGGAGGCGCTGATCGCCATGGTGCCGCCGGCCTTCCCCAACGCGGCGGCGATGGTGACCCTCACCGGTGTCCTGGAGGCGGCCGGCGCGGTGGGCCTGCTGCTGCCGCCGGTGGCACCGGTCGCCGCACTCTGCCTGGCGGCGCTGCTGATCATCATGTTCCCGGCCAATATTCGCGCCGCGCGCAACGGCGGCGGGGTCAAGACGATGCCGCTACCCGCTCGAACGGTGGTGCAGGGCGTCTTCCTCGCCGCATGCGCACTGGCGGCATTCTGACCCGATACACCGGGTGCACACGGTGATCGCCCCCGCACGAGAGACGGGGAGGCGATCATCGTCGGCTCACACCGACGCGCCACCCGCCTCGAGCACCAGCGCGTCGGCAGCGGAACCGATCGCGCCCACCGAGGTGTCCTTCAACTCCACGCCGGAGCGCCCGAGACGGCGGGCACCCTCGATCAGCCCCGCGGCCACCCGCGCCGCGCGCTCGTAGCCGAGCCCTTCCGGCGGATGGATGTTGGAGATGCAGTTGCGCTCGGAGTCGGCCCGCCCCGGGCGCGGCCGGTGGGTGAGGTAGATGCCGAGACTGTCGGCGACCGACAGGCCGGGGCGTTCACCAATGAGCACCAGAACCGTTGTGACACCCAGACTTTCCCCGACGTGATCGCCCAGCGCCACACGCGCCTGGGTGGCGATGACCGGCGGGGCGAGGGTGTAGCGTTCCCTCAGCACCGCCACCAGTGCCCGCAACATGGGCACACCGTGCTCGGTCAGCGCCCGGGGTGACAAGCCGTCGGCGAGAACGAAGCCTATATCGGCACCCGTGCTGGGCACTGCCGAAATCCCGTGCCCGGCGGGGGCACTCGGGACCGCCGCCGCCCGCCGATCGGCGAATCCAGCCACCGACGACATCGACGCCGCCCCGACCTCGGCGCGGGTCGCGGCCGCTCGCGCCGACCCGATGGAACTCTTCAGGGTGCCATCCACCTCGACGAAATCCGCGGCGGTGAAACCCGTTGCGGTAGATCTCGACCCGGCGGCATCCGTCGCGATCGAGTCCACCCCGTCGACCGCACCCTGTTCGGTCGCGGGCAGACGCCCGAGGTCGGGGCGGCGCAGATACTCCGAGCGGTCCGCCGCGCGGCTGAGCACGTGGACCGGTCGGCCCAAGCCGACCTCCGCCACCCGGGCGGCCAGGTCGTCCACCGCGAGCGGGGTGTGCACCGCGTCCCGCGCCGCCGCGTGCGCGGCCCGGAACTCCAGCACCTGTCGGGTGGGCAGGGCATCCCCGGTGCGTCCGAGTCCGATGCGCGCCTGGGTGGTGCGCCGCAGCTCGGCCCAGAACTCCTCCGACGTATCGGTGTGGACGGTATCGGTGTGAACGGTATCGGTGTGGACGGGCCTCATGACGCACTCGCCAGGGCGCGCAGGGGTGAGGCGAGCGGTTCGACCGGCCGCACCCGGCCATCGGCGTCGAGCATGCCGAGCCGGTCCAGCCAGCCCGCGAACTCGGGAGCGGGCCGCAGCCCCAGCACCTTTCGCACGTACAGGGCATCGTGATAGGCCAGGCTCTGATAGCCGAGCATGACGTCGTCGGCCCCGGGCACCGCGATGACGAAGGCCGCGCCCGCCGCGCCGAGGAGCGTCAGCAGGGTGTCCATATCGTCCTGGTCGGCCTCGGCGTGGTTGGTGTAGCAGACGTCCACGCCCATGGGCAGGCCCAGCAGCTTCCCGCAGAAGTGGTCCTCGAGTCCGGCGCGGATGATCTGCTTGCCGTCGTAGAGGTACTCGGGCCCGATGAACCCGACCACCGTATTCACCAACAGCGGATCGAGGTCGCGGCAGACCGCGTAGGCGCGGGTCTCCAGGGTCTGCTGGTCCACCGGCTTCCCGCCGGTACCGAGATGCGCGCCCGCCGACAGCGCCGACCCCTGACCGGTTTCCAGGTACATGACATTGTCGCCGACCGTCCCCCGGCCCAGTGCGCGCCCGGCCGCGTTCGCCTCCCGCAGCAGTGAGATATCCACCCCGAACCCGGAATTCGCGCCCTCGGTACCGGCCACCGATTGGAAGACGAGGTCCACCGGGGCGCCCGCCTCGATCAGCCCGAGCGTGGTGGTGACGTGCGAGAGCACACACGACTGCGTCGGAATGTCGAACCGCTGCCGCACCTCGTCGAGCAGGTGCAGCAGATCCGCGGTGGCTCGCGGTGAGTCGGTGGCCGGATTGATGCCGATCACCGCGTCGCCACAGCCGAGCAGCAACCCGTCCAGTACCGCCGCCGCGATGCCGCGCGGATCGTCGGTGGGATGGTTGGGCTGCAAGCGGGTGGCCAGCGTGCCCGGAAGTCCCACGGTGGTGCGGAATCCGGCCCGCACCTCGGTGGCCGCGGCCACCGCGATGAGGTCCTGATTGCGCATGAGCTTGCTGACCGCCGCCACCATTTCCGGGGTGAGACCGCGTGATACGGCGGCGAGGGCGGCGGCCGCGTGTTCGGTGGCGGCCACCGCCAGCAGCCAATCCCGCAGCCCGCCCACGGTGAGGTGTGAGATCTGCTGGAACCCGATGCGATCGTGGGTGTCGATGATGAGCCGGGTGACCTCGTCGCTCTCGTACGGCACCACCGGCTCGTTCAGGAAGGTGAGCAGCGGCACCTCCGCCAGCGCCCACTGCGCCGCCGCCCGCTCGGCGTCGGAATGTGCCGCGCACCCGGCCAATTCGTCACCGCTGCGGCGCGGCGTGGCCTTGGCCAACAGCTCGACCAGACCGTCGAACCGGTGGCTCACACCGCCGATGCGCTGCTGGTACACCGTCATTCGAGCTCCTTCTCGGCGCGGGCCAGGATCGCGAACTCCTCATCGGGTGAGGCCGCGACCAGCCGATGCCGGCTGTACAGGGCGAAATAGAGCATGAAGGCGCAGAACGCGGCCAACGTCGCGCCCGCGGCCGCCGGATCGACCAGGAAGGTCGCCAGCACGGACACGCAGGCGATCACGAGTGCGAATCCGGTGGTCACCACGCCGCCCGGGGTGCGGTAGGGCCGCCGCATGCCGGGCTCGCGGACCCGCAGCACGATATGGCTCACCATCATGAGCACGTAGCTGAGTGCCGCGCCGAAGACGGCCATGTTCAGCAGCATCGCGCCCTCGCCGGTCAGCGACAGTCCGAAGCCGATCACGCCGGGCACGACGAGTGCGAGTGTCGGCGCTTTGCGTGCGTTGGTGACCGACAGGCTGGTCGGCAGGTATCCGGCCCGCGACAGTGCGAAGGTCTGCCGTGAGTAGGCGTAGACGATGGAGAAGAAGCTCGCCACCAACCCCGCCAGACCGATGTAGTTCACCGCCGTCGCCGCGCCACCGCTGCCCAGCGCCTCCACCAGCGGATTGCCGGAGGTCGAGAGTGCCTGCGCGCCAATCGCTCCCGTGGACAGCACCAGTACGCTGCCGCCGGTCACCAGCAGCACCAGCATGGCGGCGATAATGCCCTTGGGCACGTTCTTCTCCGGCTCGCGCGCCTCCTCCGCGGCCAGCGGCACCCCCTCGACGGCCAGGAAGAACCAGATGGCGAACGGCACCGCCGCCCACACGCCGAATGCGCCGAACGGCAGGAACTCCGAGGCCCCCGCCGCCCCCGTATCGACGGGGATGTCGGTGAGATTGCCCAGATCGAAACGACCCCAGGCGGCCACCGCGAACACCACCAGGCCGATCAGCGCGATCACCGTGATCGCGCACATCACCTTCAGCGCCTCCCCCGCCCCGGTGAGGTGGATGCCGATGAACAGCGCGTACACCGCCAGATACACCCACCAGCCGTCGGTGATCCCGAACAGGTTCAGCGATTCCACGTACGCGCCGATGAAGGTGGCGATGGCCGCGGGTGCGATGGCGTATTCGATGAGAACCGCGGTGCCGGTGGCGAATCCGCCCCACGGCCCGAGTGCCCGGCGGGCGAAGGTGTAGCCGCCGCCCGCCGCGGGCAGGGCCGCCGACAGCTCGGCCATGCCCAGCACCATGGCCAGGTACATGCCCGCGATCACCACGGTGGCGATCAGGAGCCCACCGAATCCCCCTTCGGCCAGGCCGAAATTCCATCCGGAATAGTCACCGGAGATCACATAGCTCACGCCGAGCCCGGCCAGCAGCAGCCAGCCCGCCGATCCGGAGCGCAGGGTCCGCTTGGCCAGATAGTCCTCGGCGCTGTCCGCCGTCGGCCTCGAAGCAGTCGTCATGCAGGTTGCCCGTACCCCTCGTACTCGGTTGGTCAAACGCCCAAAGGGCTGACCTGTAGATCCTCCGGACCCATATTGCTGACGTGTAACTACGAGTTTGTGTCGGCATGACGCCGCGTTACGGAACCGCCTGCGTGCCGCCCGGTCGCGGACCGAGCACAATCGCAGCTATGCCGCCCGTGCCGCACCGGTACCGCTCCCCGTGGACCCGGACCATCGACATCGCCGACGAGCTGCGTCGGCTGCGGAGCCGGTGGCGGCGACCGCACCGGTCACGGCGGGCGGCACGGGCGGTGCGCGACCACCTGGCGGCGGCACCGGCCAGCGTTTGCTACGCCTTCACTCTCTTCGTCACCTACTGGACGCTGCGGGGCGCGAACGAGATCACCGATCGGCACATCATCTTCTCGGCCTCCACCAACCTCGCGAATATGCGCCGCGACCCCGTTCAGGTGCTGGTGGCCTCGGCGTTCTGGGTGGACGGCGACTTCCCGTGGGAGTTCATCATCACCTTCCTGACGGTGATGGCCGCCGCCGAACGCTGGCTGGGCACCCTGCGCTGGATCGGCGTCTTCACCATCGGGCATGTCGGGGCCACGCTCACCACCGTCACCGGCATCGCCTACGCCGTGGACCATCACCTGATTCCGCTGCGGGTGGCGTTGGCCTCGGATGTCGGCCCCAGCTACGGCATCTCGGCCGTGCTGGCGGCGCTGACCTTCCGGGTGCGCGGCGTGCCGCGACTGCTGTGGGCGGGCCTGCTGATCCTCGTCTACGTGGGGGCGGCGGTGCGCGGGCGCACCTTCACCGACTACGGCCACGTGCTGGCCATGACCATCGGCTTCCTCATCGCCGGGACGGCGGTCCTCGCCGCCCGGCGGCTGGAACGCGAGTCAGCGCCCGACGGGCTCGGCCCGAGGCCGGTCCTGCTTGATGAAGGCGACGGCGGGTTCGACCAGCCGGGCGGCGATCGGCCCGAGCACCGCCATCAGTAGCACGTAGGCCGAGGCCAGCGCGGCGAGTTCACCGTCGACGCCGCCCATGGTCACCGCCAGTCCCGCGATGACGATCGAGAATTCGCCGCGGGCCACCAGCGCCGCGCCCGCACGCGCCCGGCCCATCCGCCGGATGCCCTGCCGCTTGGCCGCCCACCACCCAGTGCCCACCTTGGTCAGGGTGGTGACCACGACCAGTGCGACCGCCCAGCCGAGCACCGGCGGAATGGCGCGGGGGTCGGTATTGAGACCGAAGGCGACGAAGAAGATGGCAGCGAACAGATCCCGCAACGGCTCCAGCAGTTTCGCCGCCTGCTGGGCGGTCGATCCCGAGATGGCGATGCCGAGCAGGAACGCGCCGACCGCGGCCGAGACGTTCAGCGCCGAGGCCACCCCCGCGACCAGCAGCGCCGCGCCCAGCAGTTTGAGCAGGAACACCTCCCGGTCCTCGCTGTCCACGACGGCCGAGACGTACCGGCCGTAGCGCAGCGCGACCACCAGCACCACGGTGATGGCCAGCATGGCGATGCCGAGCGTCTGCAACCCGGCGGCGAAACCCAGCCCGGCCAGCATCACGGTGAGAATGGGCAGGTACACCGCCATGGCCAGGTCTTCGAAGACCAGGATGGACAGGATCACCGGCGTCTCGCGGTTGCCGAGCCGGCCCAGGTCGGTGAGGACCTTCGCCACGATGCCCGAGGACGAGATGTAGGTGACCCCGCCCATGGTGATCGCGCCGACCGTGCCCCAGCCGAGCAACAGTGCCACCAGCACACCGGGGGTGGCGTTGGCGACGATATCGAGCAGACCGGCCAGCCAGGACCGCCGCAGCCCGGTCACCAGTTCCGCGGCCGTGTACTCCAGCCCGAGCAGGAGCAGCAGCAGCACCACGCCGATCTCCCCGGCGAGATGGCCGAATTCGGCGGCGGCGTGCATCTCCACGATCCCGCCGGTGCCGAAGGCGAGCCCGCCCAGCAGGTAGAGCGGAATGGGCGACATGCCGAACCGTCCGGCGATCCGGCCCATCCAGCCGAGCGCGAACAAGATCGCGCCGAGTTCGACGAGTCCTAGCGCCGTCGCATCCACGCCGCTCAGCCGTCGGCGAGGATGCGCGCGGCCGCGTCCAGGCCCTGCGGTGTGCCGACCACGACGAGCAGATCACCGGAATCCAGGACGAAATCCGGCCCGGGTGAGGGATGCAGCTGCCCGGCCCGCATGACCGCCACGATGGATGCCTTGGTGCGGGTGCGCATCCCGGTCTCCCCCAGCATCCGCCCCCGGTACGGCGAGTTGTTGATGATGGGAAGCTGCCGGGTGGTGATGCCGGGCAGATCGCGATGGTCTTCCTTGAGGCTCTCCACCAGCTGCGGCGCGCCGAGCAGGTTGGCCAGCACCGCCGCCTCGTCGGTGGTCAGCGGCACCTGGGCCAGGCAGGCATCGGGATCGTCGCGCTGCGCCACGATCAGGTCGATACCCCCGTCACGGTGCACCACCACTCCGATCCGGCGACCGCCGCGGGACTCGAAATCTTTCCGCACACCGATGCCGGGCAGCGCGGTAACGTCGACGTTCACGACGTCCAGATTAGGACAGATCCCCCCGCGGCATCTCCACCGGCACGAAGCGACCCTCCGGGCCGGGCCGGAAGTCGGTGACCTCGACGACCGCCGCCACCGGCAACGGCCCGTAGAGATGCGGAAACCGCATCGATTCCGGATCGGTCGGCACGCCCGGCTCCCAGCGCACGGGATCGGCCAGGCGGGTCGGGTCCAGCCACAGCAGCACCAGATCCCGGCGGCCCGCGAACAGGCGTTCGGCGGGCAGGTGCACCTGATGCGGTGCGGACAGATGGATGAAGCCGGCCTCGGCCAGCGAGGGGGCGCGCAGTTCCCCGGCCGCCCGCGCCGCCGCCCATTCCTCCCGCGAACAGATGTGCAGGAGCGGGCCGGTGTGGTCGGGTGCGTCGGATGCCATGCCCGTCACGCTAGCGGTGTCCACGACGCGAGGTCTCTGATAGACCGGTGGCCATGAACCCGTCGCTCATCATGTCCGCCCGCGATATCGAATTCCTGCTCTACGAGTGGCTGGACGTGGAGTCGCTGACGACGCGGGAACGCTACGGCGACCACTCGCGTGACACCTTCGACCAGGTGCTGCGACTGAGCCAGGATCTCGCCGCCCGGTACTTCGCGCCGCACAACCGCGACAGCGACCTGCACGAGCCCACCTTCGACGGCGAGAAGGTGCACATCATCCCCGCGGTGGGCGAGGCGCTGCGGGCCTTCGCCGCTGCCGGGCTGATCGGCGCGGCCATGGATTACGAGGTCGGCGGCATGCAGCTGCCCTACAGCGTGTTCACCGCCTGCATGTCCTGGTTCCACGCCGCGAACGTGGGCACCACCGGGTACGCGCTGCTCACCGTCGGCAATGCCAATCTGCTTGCCACGCACGGCAGCCCGGAGCAGGTCGACCGCTTCCTGCGCCCCATGCTCGACGGCCGCAGCTTCGGCACCATGGCGCTGTCGGAGCCGCACGCCGGATCCAACCTCGCCGACATCACCACCCGCGCGGTCCCCCAGCAGGACGGCAGCTACCGGCTGTTCGGGCGCAAGATGTGGATTTCCGGTGGGGATCACGAACTCTCGGACAATATCGTGCACCTGGTGCTGGCCCGGATGCCCGACGCGCCCGCGGGCACCCGCGGGATCTCGCTGTTCATCGTGCCCAAATACCTGCCCGCCGCCGACGGCACGCCCGGTGAGCGCAACGACGTGGTGCTGGCGGGCATCAACCACAAGATGGGCTGGCGCGGCACCGTCAATACCGCGCCGGTCTTCGGCGACGGCCGCTACACCCCCGGCGGGGCCGCCGGTGCCGTCGGCTACCTGGTCGGGGAGCCCAATCGCGGTCTGGCGTACATGTTCTCGATGATGAACGAGGCGCGCTTGGGCGTCGGTCTGGCCGCCACCGCCCTGGGCTACACCGGATACCTGAAATCCCTGGACTACGCCCGCGATCGACCGCAGGGCCGCCCGCAGGGGGTGCGCGACGGCGCGCAGGTGCCCATCGTGCGGCATCCGGATGTGCGGCGGATGCTGCTGGCGCAGAAGGCGTACGCGGAGGGCGCACTCGCCCTACAGCTGTACTGCGCCAAGCTGGTCGACGATCTGCGCACCGGCACCGACGCCGAGCGCGCCGCCGTGCTGCTGCGCATCCTCACCCCGATCGCCAAGAGCTGGCCGTCCCAGTGGTGCCTGACCGCCAACGACCTCGCCATCCAGGTGCTCGGGGGTGCGGGCTACACCCGCGACTACGACGTCGAACAGCACTATCGCGACAACCGGCTCAACCCCATTCACGAGGGGACGCACGGCATTCAGAGCCTGGATCTGCTGGGCCGGGCCGTCACCGCCGACGGGGGCAGCGCGCTCACCGCTCTGGTCGACGCCATCGCGACCACCGTGACCGCCGCGCGCGACACCGGCGACGAGGAGCTCACCGCCTTCGCCGACGCCCTGGACCTGGCGGCGGGCCGGGTCGCCACCACCACCGCCACGCTGTGGCAGGACCTCGATCCGGAGCCCGCGCTGGCCAACTCCGCGGCCTATCTGGAGGCGGTCGGGCATGTGGTGCTGGCCTGGATCTGGTTGCAGCAGTCCCTGGTTGCCCGCGGCGGCGACGCCTTCGCACTCGGCAAGCGGGCGGCGGCTCGCTACTTCTTCAACTGGGAGCTGCCCCGCACCGGTCCGCTGTTCGACCTGCTGGTCTCGCGCGACCGGACCACTCTGGACCTGGACGAGTCCTGGTTCTGAAACAGATGCTACTCGCGTTTGCTACCGAGTCCGTGCCGATATCCAATCGGAGTGTGAGTGTCGATGCCCCCGGGTAGTCTCCCGGTAAGACAAATGGATCGGCCTGTTCCGGAGGGTGATATCGGCGTTTCGCGAATGCGGCCTCGGGCTGTTCGCTTCTAGCGAAACCGCAGGTCGTGTTAGCGAGAACACAAAGAAACATTCTCGGGAACAAAGCCCCCGTCCCGAACGTCTGACAAAGTAGTCATAGCCACTGCTGGGAAGTAGCGGTAGCGAGCTCACGGAGAGGTCCGTGAGCCCCACACCAGGCGAACGGTGTGTGAGCACCCGGAGCCAGGACGGAGGAGTCATGCCAGGAACCCTGACTAGCACCCCACTGACCGCGGTCGACCGTTGCGACCGCTGCGGGGCAGGCGCGCGCGTGCGCGCGACCCTTCCCGGTGGTGGAGAGTTGCTCTTCTGCCAGCATCACGCCAATGAGCACATGGATCGTCTTCGTGAGCTCGAAGCCGTGATCGACACGGAGTCGGCACCGGCGCTGTAATCAGCTCCTCCGCCTCGCGGTACATGAACGCGAGGGGTCCGCTCGACAACTGAATCTTCCCAACAGAAAACCCGACAGCGGGCGACCACACGGTCGCCCGCTGTCGTGCTCTCCGCCCGCCGACTTGACACGAACCGAATCGAGGTGTCCCCTGTCCGCCATCCACGTCACCTACCTGCCGGACCGGCACATGTTCGCCCTCTGGACCTGGGCCGGAACCGCCCCCGGCGCCGGCCCGCGCGGGATCGGGGAGCGGGAGACCGTCGCGCTGGCCGTGCCGTCCGGGCGGCGGATCGAGATCGCCGAGGTCGAATGCGCGCTGGTCGAACCCGAGCGACTCCCGACGCTGACGCTGCCCGGCCTGGCGACATCCGGCCGCGCATGGCTGGCCGCGCTCACCGACACGCCCGGCCCGCTGCCCGCCGCCGCGCACGCGGTGCCCAATGCGGCCGGGACGGCCGTGGTGTCCGCCGACCGGGCGCTGCGCACCCTGCGGGAGACGGTGGCGCTGGCCGGCGAACTGCGCTCGGGCCTGAAGGCGGAACTGCGGCCGTACCAGGCCCGCGGCATCACCTGGCTGCGGGAGACGACCGCCGCGCACGGCGGCGCGGTGCTGGCCGATGAGATGGGCCTCGGCAAGACCGTGCAGGCCATCGGCTTCCTGCTGGGGCGGGCGAGCGAGGGGCCGCAGCTGGTGGTGTGTCCGACCTCCCTGGTCGGCAACTGGGTGCACGAGATCGAACGATTCGCACCCGGCCTGCGCGCCGTGGCCTGGCGGGGCGGGCAGCCGCCGCGCGCCACCTCGGACACGGTGGTGGTCACCGGCTACCCCACGCTGCGCGGACACGGCCCCGCCCTGGCCGCATCGCACTGGTCCGCGGTGGTATTCGACGAAGCGCAGGTCTTGAAGAATCCGCGCACCCAGGTGGCCAAGGCGGCACGGGCCATCGACGCCGCGGTACGGGTGGCGCTCACCGGTACGCCGGTGGAGAACCACCTCGACGAACTGTGGGCGCTGCTCAACCTGGTGGTGCCCGCGGAGTTCACCCACCGCGCGCAGTTCCGGCGGCGATTCGTGCGGCCCGTGCACGAGGGGTCGGCCGAGGCGGTGCTGCGGCTGCGCGACGCCATCGAACCGGTGCTGCTGGCGCGGCGCAAGGCCCAGGTGGCCGCGAGCCTGCCGCCCAAGATCCACAGCGATCTGGTCTGCGATCTGACCGCCGAACAGGAGCGGCTCTACGACCGACTGCTCGATCGCGCCGAGGCGGCGGGCTTCGGTTCCGGCGCGCAGCGGCACACGCGCGTGCTGGCGGTGCTCACCGAGCTGAAGCAGGTGTGCAACCATCCCGGGCTCGTCACCGGTGAGCTGGACGAATTGTCCGGGCGCTCGGGCAAGTTCGACGTGTGCGCCGATATTCTCGCCAACAATGTGGAGGTCGGCGCGCCGACACTGGTGTTCACCCAGTACCGGCGCACCGGGGAGCTGCTGGTGCGGCTGTGCGCCGAGCGGTTCGGGGTGGCGGCCCCGTTCTTCCACGGCGGGCTGAACCAGCAGGAGCGCGCCGAGATCGTGCGCCGATTCCAATCCGCCGACGGCCCACCGGTTCTCGTGCTGAGCCTGAAGGCGGCCGGGACGGGGCTGACGCTCACCCGGGCGGCGGATGTGGTGCATTTCGACCGCTGGTGGAATCCGGCGGTGGAGGCGCAGGCATCCGATCGCGCGCATCGCATCGGACAGACCCGCACCGTCACCGTGACCACGTTGACCTCGGGCACCACCATCGAGGAGCACATCGCGGGCATGCACGATCGCAAATCGGCGCTCACCGACCTGTCCGATGCCGCCGGGGTGGCGACCCTGGCCCGCCTCGACGACGACCGACTCATGGAACTGCTGCGCCGGAAGCGAGGCAACTGATATGCCCGACAACGAATTCGGTTTCACGACCTGGGGCATGGACTGGGTGCGCCTGGCCGAACCGCTCTCGGTCACCAGACCCGAACCGCTGCTCCCCCGCGCCCGCAGCATCGCCCGGCACGGCGGGGTGCGGACGGAGATCGAGCACACCGTGGTGCGCGCCACCATCCACCGCGGTTCCGAGGCGTCGGTCACCTACCTGGAGTTCGCGCCGCTGACCGGGGCCGCCACCCGCACCATCGCCGAACTCGTCCCCGCCGGTGCGCTGACCCCGACCGACGAGATGCACGCGGCGATCCGCGCCACAGGCATCACCCTGGCACCCACCCTCACCAGTGCGGACTGCTCCTGCCGCGCCCGCACCACGCGCTGCGTCCACATGCTCGCCACCTGCTACACCCTCGCTCGCATGGTGGACGAGAATCCCTGGCTGGCCCTGGACCTCCAGGGCTACCGCACGGGCGGCGCGACCGAGGAGGGCCCGGAGCCCGCCCCGGCCCGCTGGACCCCCATCGACAGTCTCGATCCCGCCCGGTTCTTCGACCTCGCCTGACTACGGTCGGCGCGGCTGGGCGACCGTGGAAATCACCGTCGCGCATCCCCGCGTCTCCCAGGAGCACGGCGTGCGCGATGGCGACTTCGCCCATCCGTGGGGCGACCATCCCGCTTCTCCCAGCCGCTGGGCCGAGTCGCGACCGGCCGCGGGTCAGGCGTTCGTTCCGCTGTCGACCGTGAGGAACGCGCCGGTGACGCTGCGGGCGGAATCGCTCGCGAGATAGGTGACGGCGGCGGCGATATCGGTGGCCGCACCGAAGCGGCCCAGGGCGGTGAGCTGGACCTGCCCCACGGCGTGATCGCTGTCGGCCGGGTTCATATCGGTGTCGGTGGAGCCGGGCTGGATGAGATTGACGGTGATGCCGCGCGGGCCGAGTTCGCGGGCAAGGGCTTTGGTGAAACCGTTGAGGGCCGATTTGCTCAGGTTGTAGAGCGTCAGTCCGCCGAATGGCGCGTGCTCGACCAGGTTGGTGCCGATGCTGATGATGCGGCCACCCTCGGTCAGATACTTCAGCGCGGCCTGCGCGGCGACGAACGGGGCGCGGGCGTGGATGTGCAGGGCGTTGTCGATCTCGTCGACGGTGAACTCCTCGAACGGCTGGGCCGGGAAGATGCCCGCGTTGTTGACCAGCACATCGAGCCGGCCGAGCTCGGCGGCGGCGCGGTCGACGGCGGCGGCCACCGCGATGGCGTCGGCGCTGTCGGCCCGAATGGCCACGGCCCGACGACCCAGCGCCTCGAGTTCGGCCACCATGTTCTTCGCCAGCACCTCATTGGCCTGATACGTCAGCGCCACATCCGCGCCCGCGACGGCGAGCGCGCGGGCGATCGCCGCGCCGATCCCCCGGCTGCCACCGGTCACCAGCGCCACCTTGCCCGTCAGATCCGACATCGGAACCCTCCATCACTTTTTGTGTCGATCAGTACATAAATACCCAAGCAGAGGCCGGGCGGTCGCGTCAAGGGGTATATTTAACGATCGACACAGAAAGGAGTTCGCCATGGCGGAACGCGGACGGCCACGGGCGTTCGACCGCGACATCGCGCTGCGGCGCGCCATGGAGGTGTTCTGGGAGCACGGCTACGAGGGCGCGTCCATGACCGACCTCACCACCGCCATGGGCATCAACTCCCCCAGCCTCTACGCGGCCTTCGGCGGCAAGGAGGCGCTGTTCCGCGAGGCCGTCGCGCTCTACGGCCGCACCGAGGGCGGCCTGACCGAACGCGCCCTGCGCGAGGAGCCCACCGCCCGCGCCGCCATCGAGGCCATGCTGCGCGACAACGCCCGCTCCTACACCACCCCCGGCTCCCCGCGCGGCTGCATGGTGGTGCTGGCGGGCTCCACCTACACCACCCGCAATACCGCCGTCCGCGACTTCCTCATCGAGATGCGCAGGAGCACAACCGAAGACATCCGGCGGCGGCTGGAACGCGGTGTCGCCGACGGGGATCTGCCGCCGGACACCGACGTCGACGCCCTCGCCGCCTTCTACGCGACCGTGCTATACGGGCTGTCCATCCAGGCCCGCGACGGCGTGGACGACAGCGAGCTGCAACGCTCCATCGACACCGCCATGGCGGCCTGGCCGGTACCGGCACCCTGACCGCGAATCCGCTGCCGCCCGGCGACTTCCAGCCTCAAACGCGCGGCGACATATCCGATTCGACGATGCGCTCCGAGGGCTCGGGCAGCCGCCGCGCCAGCACCTCGCCGCGGAAGAACGGCGGCATGGACCTGGCGAGCAGCAGATACAGCGGAATGCCGAGCAGCAGGGTCCCGACGCCGAGCAGGAACACACCGCCGATCTGCCAGTGCGGCGGGAAGGGCAGCGTCCAGGCGGAATCGCCGTAGTCGGCCTGCCACGAGGTGACCGCCGTCCAGCCCGCCGCGAACAGCAGCATGCCGCCACCCAGCGCGGGCAGCACCCCCTTCATGACGAGAGCCCTGCGGTCGGAGGGGAATTCGTGCCGGTACAGCCAGGCGCAACCGACACCGGTGAGGCCGTAGTAGACGCCGATGGAGATACCGATCGCCGTCACCGCGTCGGCGATGAGCCGCCCGCCGGAGGCGAAGTTCAGCGCCACGTAGAGCAACACCGACAGCGCACCGAACACCACCGTCGACACGATCGGGGTGCGGAAGCGTGGATGGATACGGCCGAACGCCTCCGGCAGCGCCCGGTGCAGCGCCATGGAGTAGGTGGTGCGCGCGGTCGGCAGGATCGTGGTCTGGGTGGAGGCCGCGGCGGAGGTGAGCACCATGAGGAACAGCAGGTGCACCAGGAACGAGCCGACCGGCCCCGCACCGAACACCGCGGTGCCGAGCGCGCCGAGCACATCGTCGACGTGCTCCGGATTGGCCAGCCCGAGCCCCTCGGTGCCGTCGCCCGCGAACGCCTGTGCCGCCACCGTCACCACCAGGTACAGCGCGACGAGGGTGATGGTGGACAGCACCGCCGACCGACCCGGCGTACGGCGCGGATCCACCGTCTCCTGATTCACCGAGACCGCCGAATCCCAGCCCCAATAGATGAACACCATGAGCAGCAGCGCGGTCACGAAGTCGTTGAACGAGCCGATGGCGAACGGGTCGAACCACTCCCAGCTCGGCGTCGCCGCCCCCGCCGCCGCGTGCCCGAGGAACACCCGTACCAGCGCGACCACCGCGAACAGCACCAGGATTACGAACTCGATGGCCAGCAGCCAGGACTGCAACCGCGCCGACACGTCGATCCCGGCCACCGCCACCGCGGTCATGACCACCAGATAGACAATCCCCAGCAACAACACCCACCAGCTGGTGGCATCCGATCCGATCCCCTCGGCCCCCACCAGCAGGAAGGTGTACTGCGCGCTGATCTGGGCCAGGCTCGCCATCACCAGCAGATCCGACACCACGATCGCCCACCCGGCCATCCATCCCGTGAACGGCCCGAACGCCCGCGTCGCCCACACGAAGCTGGTCCCCGGATCCGGTTCCACCGCATTGAGATCCCGGTATCCGATGGCCACCAGCAGCATCGGCACGAACGCCAGCAGCACGATGACCGGAGCCTGCAACCCCACCGCCGCGACCACCAGGCCGAGCGTGGCGGTAATGCTGTACGCGGGCCCGGCGGAGGCCACACCGATGACGACGCTGGACGCCAGGGAGAGCGCACCCGACCGCAGGGTGCTCGGAGAAGTCACCGGACAAGGCTAATAGCAACCCTGTCGCAACCGGCAATCGCGACGCCGCGGCTACATCCTGCGCAGTGCGGCGATCCGCTGCTCGAGCTGGTCGGCGGTCGCCAGCGCCGTGGGCGGTCCCCCGCATTCGCGCCGCAGCTCGCCGTGAATCACCCCGTGCGGCTTGCCCGTCCGATGATGATGCATCGCCACCAGACTGTTCAGCTCCCGACGCAGTTCCCCGAGCCGGTCGGCGGTCGCCGCCCGCTCGGTGGCCGCGGTGATCCCGGCCCCCGATTCCGGTCGCACCGCGGTGTCCACCGCCGCACTGCGCTCCTGCAACTGCCGGGTCTGCCGATCGCGCAACAGCGCCCGCATCTGATCGGCGTCGAGCAGCCCGGGAATGCCGAGGTAGTCGGCCTCTTCGTCGCTGCCCGCGAAGGTCGCGGTACCGAAGGAGTCACCGTCGTAGATGACCTGGTCGAGTTCGGCGTCGGCGGCGAGGGCGACGAATGCGCGCTCCTCCTCCCCCGGCTCGTCCTTCTGCCGGTTGGCGTCGATGAGCAGTTCGTCCTCGAGGGCGCTGGCCTCCCGATGCGGTTTGCCGATCACGTGGTCGCGCTGGATCTCCAGCTGCGCCGCCAGGTCGAGCAGCACCGGCACCGACGGCAGGAACACGCTCGCGGTCTCCCCGGGTCTGCGCGCACGCACGAACCGCCCGATGGCCTGCGCGAAGTACAGCGGCGTCGATGCGGAGGTGGCGTACACGCCCACGGCCAGCCGCGGCACGTCGACGCCCTCGGACACCATGCGCACCGCCACCATCCACGGGTCGGTGTTCCGGCTGAACTGGTCGATGCGGTCGGAGGAGCCCGGATCGTCGGAGAGCACGACGGTCGGCTTGCTGCCGGAGATGTGCTCGATCAGTTCGGCGTAGTCGCGGGCCTTCTCCTGGTCGGTGGCGATCACCAGGCCGCCCGCGTCCGGCATGCCGGTGGCGCGCAGTTGCCGCAGGCGGGTGTCGGCGGCGGTGAGCACCTTCGACATCCAGTCACCGGCGGGGTCGAGCGCGGTACGCCAGGCGCGGGCGGTGTGTTCGACGCTCAGCGGTTCACCCAGGCGGGCCTGATACTCCTCGCCCGCGCTGTCGCGCCAGTGCGCGTCGCCGCTGTAGGCGAGGAAGACCACCGGACGCACGACACCGTCCGCGAGGGCCTCGGAGTAGCCGTAGGTGTGGTCGGCGCGCGACTTCTCGAAACCCGACTCGTCGGGTTCGTAGCTCACGAACGGAATCTTCGAATCGTCGCTGCGGAACGGCGTACCCGTCAGCGCCAGACGTCGGGTGGCGTCGCCGAACGCCTCCTCGACCGCCTCGCCCCAGCTCTTGGCGTCACCGGCATGGTGGATCTCGTCGAAGATCACCAGGGTGCGCCGGTTCTCGGTGCGCACCCGATGTTTGAACGGATGCGAGGCCACCTGGGCATAGGTGACCACCACACCGTGGTAATCCGACGATGTGGAGCCCGTTGAGTTCGAGAAGTTGGAATCGAGTTGCAGTCCGCTGCGCTGCGCCGACGCCGCCCACTGGTGTTTGAGGTGCTCGGTCGGCGCGACCACGGTCACCTGGTCCACGGTGCGGTCGGTGAGCAGTTCGGCGGCGATACGCAGCGCGAACGTGGTCTTACCGGCACCGGGCGTGGCGACCGCGAGGAAGTCCCGTGGCTTCGACGTCAAATACTTGGTGAGAGCCCTACGCTGCCATGCACGAAGCGAACCGCCACCACCCGAAGTCACTCGGAAGAGATTAGCGACCGCGACCGACACCGCACCAATTCGACACATCACAGTTGGGTGGTTCCCGACACATTGGCAGGTCGTAAGGCAACCGCAACCCCGGTGGGCGATGCTGTAACCACCATGAACGAACGCGCTGGCCCTTCTGCGACATCCGCCGCACCGAGTGGCGTGCTCGTGCGTGTCGCCGCCGCCGTGCGCCGGATCTGGGAACTCGTCGCCCATGTGGCCGTGAAGGCGTGGGACGACTCGATTTTCGCCAAATCCGCCGCGGCGGCGTTCTGGCAGACGCTGTCGCTGGCCCCGCTGCTGCTGGGCCTGCTCGGCAGCCTCGGCTACGTGGGCGGCTGGTTCGGCCCCGACACCGTCCAGATCGTGGAATCCAAGGTGATCAGCTTCAGCCGGAAGCTGTTCAGCCCCAGCGTGGTCGACGATCTCATCGCGCCGACGGTCAACGACGTGCTGTTGCGCGGCCACGGCGGGGTGGTGTCCTTCGGCTTCGTGCTCTCGCTGTGGGCGGGTTCCTCGGCCATGGCCACCTTCGTGGACGCCATCACCGCCGCGCACGGTCAGGCCGATGCCCGACATCCGGTGTGGCAGCGGCTGTTCGCGCTGCTGCTGTACGCGGGCTTCCTGGTGGCCTCGGTGCTCATCCTGCCGCTGGTCGCGCTGGGACCGGCCCTGGTGGGCCGCGCACTGCCGGAGAGCTGGCGCGAACCCGGGCTGCGGCTGGTCGACAGTTTCTACTACCCGGGCACGGCGCTACTGCTCATTGTGGGATTGACCACCCTGTACAAACTGGCCCTGCACCGCACCCTGCCGTGGCACCGGCTCTTCGGCGGCGCGCTGGTGGCCGGGGTGTTCTTCATGGCCGCCAGTGAGGGCCTGCGCCGCTACCTGACCTGGGTCACCCGCACCGGCATCAGCTACGGCGCGCTCGCCACCCCGATCGCCTTCCTGCTGTTCACCTTCTCCCTCGGCTTCGCGGTGATCCTGGGCGCGGAGTTCAACGCCAGCGTGCAGGAATTCTGGCCCGCCCGGCAGACCCGCTGGGCGCAGTTCCAGCAGTGGCTGGCGCGGCGCCGCCGTCGGCTGGCCGAGGACTTCGGCCCCGGCGACGGCGATCCGGACACCGATCTCCCGCCACCGCGGCCACCCGCGGACCCCCAGCCCGTGCGAACGGTCTGAACGTCGCCGGAC
Organism: Nocardia sp. CC227C; assembly: GCF_030767025.1. GTDB lineage: Bacteria > Actinomycetota > Actinomycetes > Mycobacteriales > Mycobacteriaceae > Nocardia. The sequence continues at coordinate 246,894 of NZ_JASITE010000012.1, forward strand.
CGATCGTCGACCACCCGCGCGAAGCTCGCTCAGCGTCTTCGCGGACCTCGCCGCGGACTTCGAGGACGTCAGCGGCAGCCGCGCCGCCGTGGTCGCGATGGACGGCCCGGTGATCGAGGCGCACCGCCCCGCCGAGCCCGTCTGGGGCTTGGCCGTCGTCGGCGTGCACCCCGACCACCGCGGCCGCGGTCTGGGCCGGGCCGTCATCGCCCCGGGCCTGGCCGCCGCGGACACCGAGCATGTCCCGGCCTTCCTGGAGACCCAGGACCCGACGAACGTGCCGTTCTACGAATCGCTCGGATTCGAGACGATCGGCCACGTCCGACTGCCGGAGGACGGCTCGCCCCACTGGGCCATGCTCCGGCCGCCGCGCTGAGCGCGGCGGCCGTCGGCCCTCGTCACGAGTTCGTCGTAGTCCCGGCCGAGGGAATCGTCGCCGGTCGGGAGACGCGCCGCAGCGTGGGCGGCACGGCCAGGGCGAAAGCTCCGCTCATGAGCAGCCACGGCGCGGCGGCGGCGAATCCCGTTGTCGGCAGGAGGTCGGACAGCAGACCGGTGGCGGTCACCGCGGGCAATACCGCCAGCCCGGCGATCGATGCGAAGAACCCGTAGTAGGCCCCCAGCCAGCGGTCTCCGGCGAAGCCCGGTATCACCGCCCGTGCGGTGGGGGTGGCGATCATCTGCCCCACCGTGAACAGCAGGATGAATCCCACCAGGACGACCAGGGCCGCCACACCGCGCAGGTTCGCCGCCACACCGGCCGCCCCGACGGCGAACGCGGCGGCCATCGAGGTCAGACCCACCGCCAGACAGGTTGCCGGTCGCAGACCGGCGACAGCGGCCGTGACCGGCAGCTGCCCGAAGACCACCAGCAGCGACGCCGCCGCGAAGAGCACGCTCAGCGGTGCCGCCGATCCCCACGCCCGTTCCACCTGCAGCGGCAGCAGCAGATAGAGCTGGTTGTAACCGATCAGCTGGACGCTCATCACCACGGCGAAGGCCAGGAACGGGCGGTTGGCCAGCACCTCGCGCCACCCGGACACCGGCCCCGTATCGCCGGTGCGGCGAGCGGCCGGTTCGGGCCGTTCGCGGGGCAGCCAGCGCAGATGGGCGCAGCCGATCAGCACGAACAGCGCCGCACCCACCAGGCAGGCGGCGGTGAAGTCGACTGTCAGCAGGGCCGCACCGACCAGCGGGCCGAGGAAGGTGCCCATTTGCCCGAACGCGTTGAACAGGGCGAATGCGCCCAGCCGCGCCGAGCGCGCACCGTCGGGCGGTTCGGGCGAGCGGTCCGTCGCGGTGCTCACGGGTGCGACCGCCGCCCGGGCGAGCGCGGCCTCCACGGCCGGGGAGAACAGTGCTCCGGCGAACCCGGTGAGCGCCGCCCCCGCACAGATCCCCACCAGGCCCGTGGACAGCCCCAACCCGAGGAATCCGACCACCCGGCAGGCACAACCCAGCAGCACCACCGGCCGCACCCCGATCCGGTCGGACAGCAGCCCGCCGACGAAGAACAACCCCTGCTGTGACACCGTCCGCAGGCCCAGCACCGCGCCGATCACCGCGGAACCCTGTGCCAGATCGTCACTCAGGTGCACCGCGAGGTAGGGCAACACCATGAAGAATCCGACATTGAACGCCAACTGGGTCGACACCAGCAGACGCACCACCGGACCGGCCGCCCGAAACCCGCTCACCACGGTCACGCGCGATCCACGGTCCAGACCGGTCACCGCACCTCCACCGCGGTTTCCGCGGGCAGGAAGCGGATGTACAGTCCGCCGTCGACGGCCTCGCTGACCTCGGCGTGGACCTGGTACACCGCACCGATCAGGTCGGCGGTGAGCACCTCACGCACGGGCCCGGCCGCCACGACCCGGCCGCCGCGCAACACGATCAGGTGATCGCAGAACATGGCGGCCAGGTTGAGATCGTGCAGGGCGACGATCGAGGTCAGCGGCAGCCGCGCGACCAGTGCCATCAGCTCCAGCTGGTGGTGGATGTCCAGGTGGTTGGTGGGCTCGTCGAGCAGGAGTTCCCGGGGCTGCTGCGCCAGCGCCCGGGCGATCTGCACACGCTGGCGCTCACCACCGGACAGTCGGTGCCACAGCCGGTCGGCCTTGTCCTCGAGACCGGTGTGCGCGAGCGCGGCGGCCACCGCCGCATCATCGGCCTCACGATCCGCGTCGAACAGGCCGCGATGCGGAATCCGCCCCAACCGCACCACATCCCGCACCGTGACGTCGACATCGGTGTCCGCGTGCTGCGAGACCACGGCCACCGCGCGCGCCACCTCCCGCCGACCGATCCGACGCAGGTCACGGCCGTCGAGTCCGACGGTGCCGGCGGTCGGCGCGGCCAGTCCGGCGAGCAGCCGCAGCAGCGAGGACTTGCCCGAACCGTTCGGCCCCAGCAGGCCCACCGTCTGCCCGGGCTCGGGATGCACGCTGACCGAGTCGACGACGATCGCCCCGCCTCGATCCCAGGTCACGCTGTCGGCGTGGAGTGTCATGCGACCGCCCTCCGTCGGAACATGATGAACACGAACACCGGGACGCCGATCAACGCGGTGCCGACACCCACCGGCAGCGGTGTGGGCGCGAACGCAACCCGCGAGAGCGCGTCGACCCACACCAGGAAGACGGCTCCGAAGATCGCGGCCACCGGCACCAGGCGACCGTGTCCGGGTCCGACCAGAAATCGGGCGGCGTGCGGGAGAACCAGCCCCACGAAGCCGATCGCGCCGGCCACGCTCACCAGCGCGGCGGTGATCAGCGAGGTGAGCACCAGCAGCCCACCCCGCACCCACGGCACCGGCATGCCGAGCGAGGCGGCCACATCGTCTCCGAAGGTGAAGGCGTCCAGCACGAAGGCCAGCACCGCGCAGACGATCACGCCGACGACCGCCACCGCGCCGGTCAGCCACACATCGTCCCAGCGCACGCCCTCCAGCGAGCCGAGCAGCCAGAACATCACACCCCTCGTCTCGTCGGAGTCGGCGAAGGCGAAGATCACGAAGGAGGTCAGCGCGGAGAACAGCTGTGTCATGGCCACTCCGGCGAGGATCACCCGTTCATTGCTGCCCCCTGACCCGCGCGCCAACAGCAGCACCAGGGCGAAGGCGAGCAGAGCGCCGAGGAACGCGCCGCCGGACATGCCGAGCACCGCGCCGCCCAGGCCGAGCACTCCGATGATCACCGCGCCGGTGGAGGCGCCGGAGGAGATACCCAGCAGGAAGGGATCCGCCAGTGGATTGCGCAGCAGAGATTGCAGCACCACACCGCACACCGCGAGGCCGGCGCCACACGCCGCGGCGACCAGCGAGCGGGGCAGCCGATCCTCCCAGACGATGGCGTCCTCGGTGAGCCGGACCGGGATATCGGTCAGGCCCAGGTGATTGGTCAGGATGTCGCGCACGTTGACCAGGGAGATGTCCGCGGTGCCCAGGGTCACGGCGACGATCACCGACAGCACCAGCAGCGTGCCGCCGAGCAGCACCAGGGCGGGACCGACGGCGCGGCGGTGGGCGGTGACGCGGCCGCCGCGATCGAGCGTGGTCACCGCGGCGGCAGCTGGGCGAGGCCGTCGACGAGCTTCTCGATGCCGTCCACGGCGCGGATCGACGGATTCAGCTCGGCACCGTGCAATGCGATGTACCGCTTGCCCTGCACCGCGGCCAGAGCGCCGGTAACCGGGTCGGACTCCAGGAATGCCTTCTTGTCGTCCAGACGGTCACCCGGGAAGCGGGTGCGGGCGAGATCGCCGAGCACCAGGATGTCCGGGTTGCGGTCGACCACCGCCTCCCAGCTCGTGGCGGGCCAGTCGTCGGCCACGTCGGCGAAGACGTTCGTCATTCCCACCGTGGTGGCCAACAGGTTCGCCGAGCCCAGCCCACCGGCGAAGTACGGGCTCCTGGTGTCGGCGAACCAGAAGCCGACGGTCTGCCCGCCGGCCCGCGCCTTCTCGAGGGCGGCGTCGGTGCGCTGCTTCAGGTCCCGCACCAGTCGCGCACCCCGTTCGGGCACGTCGAAGATCTGCGCCAGCTCGGTGATCTCCTGATAGAGCGCGTCCATGGTGAGCGGCCGGGTGCGTTTGCCGCCGGCGTTGATCGACCGGCCGTCCTCACAGTCGGTCGGAGACAGATAGGTCTCGGTGCCGGTCTCGGCGAAACGCTCCCGGGTGGCGACACCGCCCTCCCGCTTGAAGTGCCGGCCGAACGACGCGGTGACCAGGTCCGGGTCGGTGCCGAGCACGGCTTCGTAGGACGGGGCGTTGTCGGCCAACCGCGGCACCTCGGCATTGGCCTCGGCCAGGTTCTCCCGGACCGGGTCGGTCCACGACGCGGTACCCACGATCTTGTCGGCCAGCCCGAGCGAGAGCAGGATCTCGGTCGACCCCTGGTCCAGGGACACCACCCGCGCCGGTACCCGATCGAAAGTCTGTTGCCGCCCGCAGTTCTCGATCGTCAACGGGTAGGTCACCGTCCCCTCGGCGGCGGACGCGGCCGCCGGGTCATCGACCGGCTCCGAGGCGCCGCAGCCGGCGAGTAGGCCGGTGGACAGGATTGCGACAACGGCCGATACGACTGTTCGGCGGGGGCTCCGGATCATCGGGGACCTCTCATCAGGATCGCTCGGTGGTAGCGAGCGGACACCGCAAATTAGGGCAGGCTAAGCATCGTACATAGGACGAATCGGCTACAGGGGACAAGGCCGATCCACCACCTCGCGCGAACCCGCCCGCTCGCGGTCACCCGACTCGATCCCGGACGCGCTCACGCATAGGGATCGGTGATCTCGCGCAGCCGTTCGAGACTCTCCCGCAACTGCCGCATCCGCCGGACACCGAGATGCGCGGCCCATTCGTTCTCCACCCGCGCGGCGACGCCATTGGCGAAATCCGCCATCTCCCGCCCCCGTGCGGACAGCCGCACCAGTCTGGCGCGGCCGTCGTTCGGGTCCGGTACCCGCTCCACATATCCGGCCTTCTCCAACTGGTCCACCAGGAAGCTCGCCGTCCGCTTGGTGATCCGGGCCCGCTCGGCCAGTTCGGTGAGCCGACCGCCGTCCGCGGCGATCTGCGCGGCCAGTCTGCGCCCCAGCCTCGCGCTGCTGCTCGTGATCACCGGCCGCCCAGCGGGTTTCGCGCACACCACCGGGCCGGGCACCGAGGCCCTCGCGACACGCCTGCCTGATTGGACTGACGCGCCTTCCTCGTCACCCTAGATGGCGGCGTGCGACGGCAACCGGTCGACGGCGCAGCGACGCTACGGCCACTGCTCAGGCCGCTCGAGCTGAGGAAACAGCTCAATCCTTCTTCATCATCTCGTAGAACCCCCAAGATCGTGCGCTGACCGGGCGATCTTGGGGTTCTACCTATCCTGACCTGCTGTTTCGCGGTCCCAACGTGTCCCATGGGTTCCGGCTGAAGCCCTTGGCTTCCTACCATTTCGGCCGCAAAATGGCACGCAAAATCGCACCTGAATTCCCATCGCTGCCCACCGTTTCGGCTGCCAAGTGCACCCACAGTGAGTAGCAATCACACCATCGACGGGCGGCTACGCCCCTGCATTTCGATCCAGATATCGGCTCGTCTCCGGGATGCCCACAACCGACGCGGAATGTGGTCCCTGCGGCTGGGCCGTACGACTGCCCGCATTCGACAGTGCACGGCCCGCACACACCGAAGGAATCCGGGATCGCTTCCACGCGTGATGGTGTCCAGAGAGGGTATCGACCACTACGCACACGCCTTGTACCAGTAGAAACTGTTGGCGATCAGGTAGCCGCGACCGTCTCCACCGGCGAACGCCAGCTTCGGCGATCGTTGGGTTACGTAGCCGATCCGGTGTCACTTCGCATCCGAGCCGACCAGCGAGAAGGCGCGGGTCGGTGGTGAGGCCG
>NZ_JASITE010000013.1 GCF_030767025.1 Nocardia sp. CC227C
GTCCGGGCGAGCAATCAGACGTGTCTCCCGACAACGAGACCGCGACACGCCCGGGAGGCGACGTGGCTGGACATCGAGAACTGGGTGTAGACCCGCACACTCACCGGACCCAGACAGTTGTCCACATGGACCTGGATGCCGGTCAGGTCCGAGGCGCCGACAGCGCCCTCGAGTACGCGTTCCGAGAGCGGGATCGTGGTGATCGCACCGGGTTTGATCGTGGTCTGGATCGACGGTGACACCGTCGCACTGCCCCCGACATTGACCGAGGGCGTTCGGAGATGGTGACCGAGGCATTCGGACCGACCGATGCCGAGGACCCGGTCTGCAACCCCGAGGACACGTCGGTGTTGCAGCCCAGCTGCAACCCCGAACGCAGCACCCCGGACTTCACCCCGCTGCTGCCCTGGCCGGTGATGTTGCCGATCGCGGTGGCGTCGACGAACGCCTCCCGCGTCCACGGGGATTGCGCCAGATTCGGCACGGTGTTGACCACCACGTTCACCAACGACGCCTCCGCCACCCAGCCATCCACCGTAGGCTTGGAGGCCACGTGATCGGGGCTGCGAACAACTCCGCCGACGCCACCCCCAGCTCCCACAAGACAACCACCGGCAACCCAACCGCAACCGCGGAAACCCTCATCATCACAGCGAGCCCACCCCAAGAGTCTTGCGCCTGTAGAGCTTCTAACTGTTCGACCACAGCAGAACAGCCACTCCGATAGCAATCTTCTAGCTACTTTTGTGATCGAGGTCATGACAGCGGTCGGACCCGGCCGAGAACGCTTTTCCGATCCGCCGACACGCCATCCGGATTCGCGCTTCCGTTCCATCTCGAAATACTCAACGGCCGACTGCGGCCCGTACCGGCGTTTACGCCGTGAAACTGCCGACAATATGGGTAACTATTCATTTGCCCAATTGCGGCATCGGGTGCTAGATGTCCGGTTTGTCCACTTGAAAGTTGCTGTATCTCTAGGGAATCGAAGAATGGTTTTCGCGGCACGCCGTAATTCTGGCGTGTTCAATCCATTGAAAGCTCTTGCGTGACTGTATGGTCTGTCTCGCGCTCGCCACACTGGTAGCGGTAGCTATCAGCGAACGATGCGGTACCACCGGAGGTGCTTTCCTCCCCCAACCATTTCACGCTGACACTGTCAGCGCCTGTCGAAAGGTGTGTCTGCACGTGTGGATTCGTAAGCTCGTTGCTACGTCGTTGCTTGCTATTGCCGCCACCGGAGTGTCGGCAGCAACATCGCACGGTGAAACCGCTGTCGCGGCCCCCGTATTCAGCGGGCCCACCATGACCGCGACCGACCAGGGTATGACCGTCACCGCCGGCGCTTCCGAGGACGGCGCCGGCATTACCGCGCATCTGGTCGGCGGCCGGTTCGAGCTGAGCCCGGACGGCAATACGATCACCATCACCAACAATGACGGCAGCGCGGTTCAGAACGTCTCCACCGTGTTCGCCAACACCGAGCGCATCGTGCGTCTCAGCGCCGAGGTCAGCGCCGACGGCAGCACCGTCACCATGCATCCGACGTCCGAGCAGCGGGTCGCCTCGGTGAGCGAGGCGCAGGACATCGGCCTGGTCGGCAGTGTCGCGGGTATGGTCGTCGGCTTCTTCGCCGGTGCCGTCGCCGGTTGCATGATCGGCCTCGCCGGTCTGATCGTCGGCTGCGTTCCGATGATCTTCATCGGTGCGATCGCCGGCACCATTGTCGGTGCCGTCGCGGGTGCCCTGGTGCTCTGATCGACACTTTCGCGTGGGCTGCGGCGTCAGCCGCAGCCCACGCGGCGTTCAACGCCATCGGCCACGGTCGGCGGAGTCGGAACAGGACTGGTCGACGTCCACCGCCATATCGGTGACCGGCCACCCGTCCGCGCCCACCGGCCACACCCCGTCATCGCGATGCAGGAACCCGATCGGGTCGTCGGCCCGATCACGTCCGCGCCACGCCGACTCCGCGCCGGTCACCGTACCCGCCCGGAATCCGGCACCAGCTTCCCCTGCTCCCGCAACATCTGGTGCGCAACGGATTTCGTGACGCACACCCCGACCTCGCACTCGATGTGCACCTGCATCGCCCGGTGCGGATCGCGCTGCGTCCATGCGGGACTCACGCAACTGACCAGGGTCGCGATGGAAATCGCTTCGGCCCCAACAGGAATGCTGACGAGATCCACACTCACCACCCCCGCAGCGGAAGAAAGGTGCGCGCGGACTCGGCCGCCAACCGCGCCTGAAGTTCGGCGACAGGCTGCCCGTGGCGGTGGCGCGGCGGCCGGTGCTCGTGCGAGGCGAGGGCCGCTAGCACGCCCGCAACGATGAGAATGATGGCGAGGACGTCCATTCCGCTTCCCTCCGATGCGATCGGTGATGTGGAGGCACCCTCGCCGAGGCGTCGAGACCATCCCGGTGTCGGGGCCACAAGCAGCCTCACACGCCCGCTACCAGCCGAAGTACCAGAAAAGTGCCAGCAACTTGCCCCACCGCGCGCCGCCGATTCCGGATACGCTCGTAGGCGTACCTGTACCCGCCCACTCGGAGCGAGGTTCTCGGCATGACCACCAACGGCATCGGCAGTCGTATCGCAGCGGAGCGCAAGGTCGCCGGTTTGACGCAGGAGGCGTTCGCGAACCGCATCAGCTACAGCAAGGGCATGGTCAGGGCGGTCGAACAGGGCCGCGAGCCCGCCTCGCCCGGTTACATCGCGAAGGCCGCTCTGGTACTCGGCGTCGAGCCCGAACACCTGATGGGCACCCCGTACTACGACACCTTGGAAGAGGACGGGCCGCTCGATGGTCTGGCGGATCTGCGCGCCATTCTCGCCGAGGGTGCGTTCGTCCGACAGGTGGAGCCAGCGACTCTGCCCGAGCTGCGGGCACGCCTCACCACGATCGAAATCGCGCTGCGGAATGACAAGACACGCAAGGCTCTTGCGGAGTTGCCCGGTCTGATCCGTCAACTCTACGGGGCAGTCCATACCGGCAGCGAAAGCGATCAGGCATATCGCATGCTGTGCTCCGCATGGATCGCGGCCGAGGGAGCTTGTACCCGCCTCGGCCACACCGCCCTGACCGCGCTGATCCTGGACCGCCTCGATTCGACCGCCGCGCATGTCGACGACCCGCTGATGACAGTGCGCAGCCTGATGAAACGTGCCCGCCTCCTCATGACACACGGCTCGACCGAGGTTGCTATGTCGTTGGTGGAAAAAGGTATCGGGCTCGCGGCAGGTCAGAGCGAGGCCGAGCGAGTGCTGCGCGGCTACGGGCTGCTCCGAGGCGCGATCGTTGCCGGACGCGACCGCAATCTCGACCTGGCTCAGCAGTTCGTCACCGAGGCCCGAGGACTCGCTCGGCCGATGCAATGCGAGAGCGACCTCTACACCACGGAATTCGGGCCGGGCAATGTCGAAATCCACGCCTGTGCGGTCGAACTCGAGGCCGGGGATCCCGGCAAAGCAGCTCGCGAGGGTGCCGCCCTGCGACTCCCCACCGATATCTCCGCTACCCGTGCCGGACACCACTGGCAAGACAATGCCCGCGCCTGGATCCTCGCCGGTCAGCCGGACAAGGCGCTGTACTCGCTCACCATGGCCCGCCGCATCGCCCCACAGCAGACCAGACTCCACCCGAACGTCCGCGAGTCGCTGTTCGCCATCGCCTCGGCGGAGCGCCGGAAATCGGACAGCACAGGCGCATTCGCCCGCTGGTTGGGTGTGACCCTCTAGCGAGCGGACCGATCCGCTACAACGGCTATGCGCGAGAGATGCTGAGCGAGCTGACGAAGAAGCCGCCTACCGGCATGCGCACCGAGGTACGCGAGCTCAGCCGGAAGGTGGGTGCCCGCGCCTATAGCCATGGATTCAGCGACTGATCAACGTCCCCACACCGACGATCGGCCCCAGTTCCGCGTCCAGGCAGATCGTCGTTCCCCCGTCCGCGGTATGAATCTCGACTGCCCGAACGATCGCGGGGCGGGTCTCGCCGCCGTGATGAACGAGAACACTGTCTCCGGCGCCTACCGCTCGGCCGGAGAGTATCCCGGTTACGAAGAGCCATCCGGGTCGTGCTGGAAGTACGTCGACTCGCTCTACGACCATCAGCGAAACCGCCTCCGTCATAACGCCGCCCGCACGGGTATGGGTACCGACCCACGCGAGATCAGCCGAAGGGTCGAACGCCTCGGGATCGTGCACACCCAGCTGTTCACCGAAAGTCGCCGCCCACAACCGCGCCCCCGAGATCGCGCCCTCGGCCTGCGCGGCGGCCGTGGCCGGCAGACGCGGTTCACACTTCTCACCGTAGGCACTGGTCAACACTCCGAGCTGCGCGGCGGTCTTCACTCGGGCGACCGCGTCGGCCTTGGCCAGGCGCAGGGTCTCCACCAAATATCGGTACAACCCCGCCGCCCCGGTGGTGGTCCACAGCTTTCGGTCGTTGACTTCGACCACATGCCGATGACCCACCGTCTCGAGTCGACGGCGACACACCTCCAATCCTCGGACGCGGGCGGCGAATTCGGCGTCGGTGAACGCTGTCAGGTCCTCGCGCAACAGTGTGTCGATCGCCGCCTGCAACGCGTCGATCACGCTGCTGGAATTCCCCCTCCGAGTGCATTCTGTCATCCTACCGCGAAATGCATCGCACCAGACTAGAAGAAGGCATCTGAATCAGCCATCTTCAAATATCTCCACTCACCGTGGGCCATCGCCCCGGCGATCGCCCATACGAAATCAACGGCGATCTCATGCCGCGCAGCCGACAGGATCCGCACTTGCTTCTGCACTGCCCCTCGGTGCATATGAGCCAGGTGGACCTTCTTATTATGAGATCGGAACCTTGATCGGGATAGTGGCGTCCTGGCAGTCATATCCTGGGGTTATCAAGCCTTGGAACTGCAACTGTTTCGCGCGGTCGATGATGTCCGGTGTCGCAGCGGCACGAGGAGTGATCCCCAGAACTACGCGATTGTCGTAGTTGTAGTCCAAGGACGGTGAGGGCGCGAAGGATGGGACCGTTGGTGACTCGAAGGGAATTTCGGTCACCGGAGGTCGCACGGTCATCGGAGGCTGTGTCACGACGGTGTTCGGCGCCGTCGTGGCCGTCGCGGGGTTGGGTTTGTAGAAGCAGGCCGCAACCACCACGTAGGCGGACTTGTCGTACATCGGCGGCGCTGGATCAGCTTTCGGCGCGCCTGGGAGCTCGAGCACATTGATTGTGCGAAGCACCGAATACGGGGGTGCAACGTCGGAGCCGGTCAGCTTATCGGCAGCGTCCCAGGTTTGGCCCAGAAGGTCCTCGACGTAGACATCACGCGTTTGAGGTTCGGGATCTGTCTCCGAGTCACTGCCGCACCCACCTACCGCGAAGACAAGAGCGACGAGACCGAACATTGCGGTTAGCATCCGAATTCGTGTCATTTCAGCCATGTCCCTATTGTCCGTTCCGGTAGGCCATATCGCCCAGCGGGACGGTTTTGCAGATGATTCCACCGTCCGGCACCAGCGCTTCCCCGTAGCTCTTATCGACGAGGATATTGTCAGGCATCAAGTATTTGTAGACCACGAACTGGGAGCGTTGGTAGGTGGTCCAGGCTGCATAAGCGGAGCCGGGTGGTGGTGGATCGCCGAAGCATGTCTTGTTGACTGCGACGGAGTTCTGGTTCGCTTCCGACTCCGAATGCTTGAAACTGACCCCACCGTAGTCGAACTTCAGGTCGACCCCGAGATCGTTCTGTGTGGTGATGGTGGTAGCGACCGATTTTTGCACACTGCTGGTGCACTGTTTGGACGTCGGGTCCGGTGTGATGCAGTAGCCGCCGTTGGGTAGCGCACCCGGCGGCACATAGGCGTAGGTGTCGAGCAGAGGGACAAGTTCGTATCGATACCAATAGCATGTGGCACCGCAGGCGGGCGGGCGGGCAGGAAAGGACTCCTTCACCCCCGGTGGCGATGTTGGGACAGGTGACGACGTCGACTCCGGGACAGGCGTCCCTGGGATCGTTCTCACTGGAGTCCGGTGGGGGTCGAGCACCGAAGGTTGGCCTGCGGGAGGTGGCGTCGTGGTGAGTCCGGGCACGATGTCGGTGCCGTTGCCGTGCGGGAGTTGGCCGGGAGCGTTCCCGGCCTGACCCTGCACGCCTGCGCCGGGCGCTTGGGTGGGCTGTAGCCCTGGGGCGGTCGGTGGTGGCGTGGTCGTGGTGGTGGTTGGTTCGCCGGGGTCGTGGCAGACATACGGCACCGGCGGCGGGGGTGGGGGTCCCGGATTGCCGGGATTGCTTGCTCGCCACGTCGATTCCCACGCCGCGTTGTAGGCCGCGGTCTCGCGCGCGCACCGCTCGGCCGGTGTTTCGCCGGTCGCCGATCCGGCGTTGAGCGCGATCACGGTCGCCGCCACCACTGTCAGGGAAGCGGTGATGGCGGCGACCGCGCGCCCTCGCCGTTGAGGTCTGGGGAGGGTTGGGAGTCTCATGTCCGGTCCCGCCCGTTCAGATGGTGGTCGGGTCGGAGTAGACCGTCACCGTGGTATCGGCGACATGGGTCGACATCGAGAACTGGGTGTAGACCCGCACACTCACCGGACCCAGGCAGTTGTCCACATGCACCTGGACACCGGTCAGATCCGACGCGCCGACCGCGCCCTCGAGCATCCGTTCCGAGAGCGGGATCGTGGTGATCGCACCCGGCTTGATCGTGGACTGGATCGACGGCGACACCGTCGCGCTACCACCCACATTGAGCGAGGGGCGTTCGGAGATGGTGACCGAGGCGTTCGGGCCGACCGACGCCGAGGACCCGGTCTGCAACCCCGAGGACACATCGGTGTTGCAACCCAACTGCAACCCCGAACGCAGCACCCCCGACTTCACCCCCGTCGAACCCTGGCCGGTGATGGTGCCGATCGCGGTGGCGTCGACGAACGCCTCCCGCGTCCATGGGGATTGGGCCAGATTCGGCACGGTGTTGACCACCACGTTCACCAGCGACGCCTCCGCCACCCAGCCATCCACCGTCGGCTTGGAGACCACGTGATCGGGGCTGCGGACCAGCTCCGCCGACGCCACCCCCACCCCCGACTAGACAACAACCAGCAAACCTATCGGAACCGCGGAAACCCTCATCACAGCGAACCCACCCCAAGAGCCTTGCGCCTGTAGAGCTTTTGACCGTTTGACCAAAGCAGAACGATCAGTCGGTTGGCAATCTTCTAGCTAATTATGTGGTGGAGGTCATACCGGGCTGCGAGGTCTGGGGCGGCACCACTGTCCGGCTCCACATCGGTGACCGGCCAACCGTCCGCACCCACCGGCCACACACCATCATCGCGATGCACGAGCCCGATCGGGCCATCGACCCGATCACGCCCGAGCCACTCCGAATCCTCACCGGTCACCGCACCCGTCCCGAGTCCGGCACCAGCTTCCCCTGCTCCCGCAACATCTGGTGCGCAACGGATTTCGTGACGCACACACCGACCTCACACTCGATGTGTACCTGCATGGCCCGATGTGGATCACGCTGTGCCCATTCGGGACTCACGCAACTGACCACGGTCGCGATCGACATCGCGTCGGCGTCAACGGGAATGCGGACGAAGTCCACGGTCACCACCCCCGCAGTGGAAGATAGGTACGCGCGGTCTCCGCCTCCAACCGCGCCCGGAGTTCGGCGAAAGGCTGCCCGTAGCGATGGCGCGGCGGTCGATGCTCGTGAGTGCCGAAGGCCGCTAGCACGCCCGCAACGATGAGAACTACGGCGAGGATGTCCATTCCGCTTCCCTCCGATGCTCGAGTATGGGAGTGGCTACCCGACGCCGAGGGGCGTCGGATCATCCCGGCGTCGGGGCCACGCATGCACCGTATGGCGGCCCTGAGCAGCAAATAGGTACAGTTCGTACCTCTCACACGCCCGTCCCGCGATTACGCTGAGATGGTCACCACACGGAAGGGCGTCCCGTGATCGACACGATGACCATCGGCCAGCGAATCAGGATTCAACGCGAACGTGCGGGCATCTCTCGGCCCGTACTGGCCGGTCTGCTCGGGAGGTCGGTGGAGTGGGTGAAGGCTGTGGAGAACGGCCGCTTGCAAACTCCTCGCCTACCGATGCTGCTGCGGATCGCCCAGGCATTGGAGCTGGACGATCTCGCCACGTTGACCGGCGACGGTCACGCTGTCCCGGTGACCGTATTCGCGGGCGCACGTCATCCCGCTCTCACCGAGGTGCAGACCGCGCTCACCGACTACCGACTGATCTCGGATGACCGCACCGTCAGTCCTCGGCACCTCACCGAACGGTTGCGGACTGCATGGCGGATAAGGCATTCCAGCCCCGACCATCGCACGCAGCTGGGTGCGCTGCTGCCCGGTCTGATCCGCGACGCTCAGCATGCGGCGCGCACCTCAGAGGAGCGACGCGAGGCACGGCGCGCGCGGGCGGGCGTCTACCAATTGGCTGACTTCTACGTCGCGTATCAGCCAGCGCCGGAATTGGTGTGGATGGTGGCCGACCGCGCGATGAGCGAAGGCTACGAAGCCGATGACCCGTACGTGATCGCATGCAGCGCTTGGGCGATGGTGCAAGCGCTACGGGACTCCGGCCGCTGGGAAGAGGCGATCGCATTGGCCCGTAGCGCCATCGACCAACTGGACCCGTATCTGCACCGCGAAGCGACACCGGACGATTGGCGGGGAATCACTGGAGCGCTGGAGGCCGAGATCGCCTACGTATTCGCCCGCCGGGGGCGATGCGGCGAAGCATGGGCCGGATGGGAACGCGCCGACAAGATAGCGCGACAGCTGGGGACGTCTTACCGTCACGTACAGACCTCGTTCTCGCTGCCTGTCATGGCCGCGCATGCGACGACTCTCGGCGTGGAACTGCACCGGCCGGGTGAGGCATTGCGCTCCGCACGCAGTTTCGAACCCGATCAGATCGTCTCCCTCCCCCGCCGGAGCCGACATCTCATCGAAGTGGCGCGTGCGTACCTACAGCGGGACGAAGAGACGGCCGCCCTCATGATGCTGATCGAGAGCGAGCGGACCGCACCCGAAACGATCCGCTACAACGGCTATGCGCGAGAGATGTTGGGCGAGCTGTCGAAGAAGCCGCCTACCGGCATGCGCGCCGAGGTACGTGAGTTCAGCCGGAAGATGGGCTTCCGCGCCTAGCCATGGATTCAGCGACTGATCAACGTTCCCACGCCGACGATCGGCCCCAGTTTCGCGTCCAGGCAGATCGTTGTTCTCCCATCTGCGGTATGAATCTCGACTGCCCGAACGATCGCGGGGTGGGTCTCGCCGCGTAACGTCGCCCGCACGGGCATGGGTACCGACGTACGCGAGATCAGCCGAAGGCTGGGTATCCGCGCCGAGCGAGCTACCGCCATGGATTGATGACCGGCACTCCGGCGGCCTCGAATGGCGAGGTGTCGCGGGTGGCGACGGTGAAGCCCGCGGCGGCTGCGGTGGCCGCGATCATGCCGTCCGGGGGAGAGATGGCCGATCCGGCGGCGCGGGCGGTGGACATGATGCGTGCGTATTGGGCGGTAGCGTCGAGGTCGTAAGGCAGAATGCGGCCGGAAAACGATGGCATGGTGAGGTTTTCGAGCCAATCGGCGTATTCGTCGCGGCGGCGACCGGCGGGCATGACGGCGATGCCGTACCGGAGTTCACCTACGGTGACCGCCGTCAGGCACAGGGTTTCGACGTTCTGAGCATCGAGCCATGCCAGTACTCGCGGATTGGGGTCCTTGGTGGCGGTCTCGCTGATGACGTTGGTGTCCAGGACGATCACTCGAACCCCAGGGGCTCGGCCGGGGTCCGGTCGCGTCCGAAGTATTCTTCGAGTTCATTGTCGGTGAGTTTGTTCTCCTCGCTGATGCCGCGCGCGAGCATCGACCCGAGCTTGATCCGCTCGGTCGGTTGCACGGCTTCAGCGAGAATGGCACGCATCTCGGCCTCGACACTGCGGCCGTGGGTGGCCGCGCGTTGGCGGATCGCACGGTGCACCTCATCGCTGAGGTTACGGATTGTCACATTCTTCATACGACATCATCCCACCGGGTGGACATCACTTAGCCGGGCTTGCCATCAATGCTATCAGTCGTCGCCCTGCGCTATCACTGCATTCAGCGCCCGATCTCCGGCGTGAGGAAGGCCGCCAGTGCCGCCGCGTACGCGGGCACGTCCGCCGCGCCCATCAGCTCCCGCGCCGAGTGCATGGCCAGCTGTGCCGCGCCCACGTCGACGGTCGGCATTCCCGTGCGGGCGGCGGTGAAGGGGCCGATGGTGGAGCCGCAGGGGAGGTCGGCGCGGTGGACGTAGCGTTGCAGCGGGACGTCGGCCTGGGAGCAGGCCAGGGCGAAGGCTCCCGCGCCGGTGGCGTCGGTGGCGTAGCGGAGGTTCTGGTTGACCTTGAGCACCGGGCCGCCGTTGACCTCGATGCGGTGCATGGGTTCGTGGCGGTCGGGGTAGTTGGGGTGGGTGGCGTGGGCCATGTCGCCGGAGGCGCAGACGGACCCGGCCAGGGCGGCGAGGTATTCGGCGCGGCCGCCGCCGCGGGTGAGGACGATGCGTTCGAGGACGGCGGGCAGCAGGGCCGATTGCGCGCCGCGATCGGATTGGCTGCCGACCTCCTCGTGGTCGAACATGGCCAGCACCGGCACCGCCGCGCCGGGTTCGGCGATGGCGGCCAGGAAAGCGCGCAGGCCCGCGTAGCAGGTGCCCTGGTTGTCCAGGCGGGGCGCGCTGACCAGGTCCAGGTCGCGGCCGATGAGCTTGGCGGGCACCAGGTCGTGGGTCATGAGTTCCCAGCCGAGCACCGCGTCCGGTTCGATGCCGGAGCGTTCGGCCACGAAGGCCAGGAAGGAACGCGGTTCGACGCCGACGCCCCAGACGGCGTTGACGTGCCGCTGCGGATCGAGTTTCACCCCGCCCCGGTCCTCGGACAGGTGGATGGCCAGCTGCGGCACCCGCAGGATCGGTTCGTCGATGCGAACCAGCCGCTCGCGCACCACATTTCCGTCGCGCACCGACAGCCGCCCGGAGATGCCGAGATCGCGGTCGAGCCAGGAGTTGAGCCAGGCCCCGCCGTAGGGCTCCAGCCCGACCAGCTGCCATCCGGCGGACGCCAGATCCGGATGCTGCTTCACCCGCAGGTTGGGGCTGTCGGTATGCGCCCCGATCACCCGGAACGGCGCGGCCTGCCCGCCCCGGAACCCGGACGGCGCACCCGGCCCGCCGTCGGCCCACGCCACCAGCGATCCGCCGCGCACCACGTAGTAGCGCCCGGCGCTGCTGGACGGCCAGGGCGCGGATTCGGACAGCCTGGTGAAGCCGTGATCGTCGAGTTCCGCCGCGACCGTGCGGCATACGTGGAACGGGGACGGCGAGGCGTCGATGAATTCGCACAGTCCGGCGGCGGTGGCAGCGGTCACGGAAACGGGCATGAGCCGATCCTAAGCAGTCACGCTTCGCATCCGCCGCCCGGCATCCGGGCGGTGATCCGACCTGCCGAGACATAACAGCCGGTCTCCAGACCCATCGGATGCGCCCGAACCGGCCGGTACCCACCGTGGGCACGAACTTCAGCCGCGAGCACGGTCAGTCGGGCAGCGGGGTCTCCGCGACCTGCTCGAGCAGGCGCAGCAGTTCCTGATAGTTCACACCGCCGAGGCGGCGGCGCAGTTCGGCTTCGGCGCGCTGCTCCTCGGCACGCACCTCCTGCACCAGGTCGACGCCGCGGCGGCTGAGTCCGATGAGGATGCGGCGGCGGTCGTCGGCGGCGGCGATGCGGAAGATGAGCCCGCGTTCGGCCAGGCAGTCGGCGTGCCGGGTGGCCGAGGAGGGTGCGAGCTGGGCGCGCGTGGCGAGTTCGCTCATGGTGATGCCGGTGTCGGCGGATAGATTGGACAGCATGGACCACTGATCCGGGGTGAGCCGGCGGGCGGCGAGAGCGTCGTCGAGGTGACGCAGCCAACTGCGTTCCGCGGCCCGCAGGGCTCCATGCAGCGTGTTAATGCTGCTTACAATTGTCGCCATATTGTCCGCCCATCAATTTCCGCTCGAACGAGAAGCAGAGTAACCGATGGTACCGCCGCCCGAGAATCTCGATCACAGTATCGAGATCCTCAACATAGTCCCGCTCCAGGGGCCCGGCGGTATCTTCGCACCGTCCTGTGAGGCCGCCATTTCTCTGGCCGCCGAAGAAATCAACAGTGGCACTGGAATTCTCGGTCGCGAATTGCGTACGACGCACATCGACGGCGGTCGCGATCCCGACGAGGTGGCGCGGGAGGTGGAGGCGCTGCTGGCCACCGGCATGGTGCACGCGGTCACCGGCTGGCACACCTCGGCGGTACGGCGGGCGGTGGCCCGGGTGACGGCGGGGCGGGTGCCGTACCTGTTCGCCACCGACAACGAGGGGCTGGACCAGGCCCCACCCGGCCTTTTCCTGGTCGGTTCGGATCCGAGCCACCAGATTCTGCCCGCCCTGCGCTGGCTGCGGCGGGAGTTGGGGGCGCGCCGCTGGGCGATCATCGGCAACGACTACGTGTGGCCGCGGCGGACCGCCGCGGTGGTGCGCGGCGATCTGGCCGAGGCCGGACGGGAGCCGCCGCTGCCGCTGGAGATGTTCGTCCCGCTGGGCACCGAGGACTTCACCGAGTTCCTGACCGATCCGCGCCTGGACCGCGCGGACGGGGTGATCGTGCTGCTGGTCGGGGCCGATGTGGCGCGGTTCAACCGCCAGTTCACGCGGGTGGGGCGGGCCGAACGGCAGCTGCGGGTGAGCCCGGCGGTGGACCAGAACGTGCTGCTCACCGGGGGCGCAGCGGCCAACCGGAATCTGTATGTGCCGTCGAGCTTTTTCGTGAACGCGGGCGCGGACTCCGACCGGCTGGCCCGGTATCGGCGGCTGCACGGTGAATTCGCGCCCGCCCTCACCAATTTCAGCAATACCGAGTACGAGGCGATTCACACCCTGCGGGCCATGGCGGAATCGGCGGGGTCACTGGACGTGCGCCGCGTGCACGCGGCCGTACAGGACGGCCGCGTGCTCGAAACCCCTTCGGGGGAAAGGCGATTCGCCGGACAGCAGGTGGTGCTGCCCGGCTATATCGCGGCGGTCGACGGTGTCGAGTTCGACATCCTGGACCGCATCTGCTGATCAGGCCGAGACGAGGGTGTCCAGCACGGACAGGAACATGCCCAGGCCGTCGTCGCTCGGGCCGGTGAGCGCCTCGGTGGCGTGCTCCGGGTGCGGCATGAGGCCGACGACGCGGCCGTCGGCCGAGGCGATGCCGGCGATGCCACGCTGGGAGCCGTTCGGATTGTCGCCCGCGTAGCGGAAGACCACGCGGCCCTCACCCTCGAGTTCGTCGAGCACGGCCTCGGACGCCTGGTAGCGGCCCTCACCGGACTTGAGCGGGATGAGGATCTGCGCACCGGGCTCGTAGCGGGAGGTCCACGCGGTGTCGGCGGTCTCCACCTGCAACCACTGGTCGCGGCAGATGAAGTGCAGCCCCTCGTTCCGGGTGAGCGCGCCCGGCAGCAGCCCGGCCTCGCACAGCACCTGGAAACCGTTGCAGATGCCCAGCACCGGCATGCCCCGGCCCGCGGCCTGCACCACTTCGCCCATGACGGGCGCGAAGCGGGCGATGGCCCCGCAGCGCAGGTAGTCGCCGTAGGAGAATCCACCGGGCACGATGACCGCGTCGACGCCCTTCAGGTCGGCGTCGGCGTGCCACAGGCTGACGGCCTCGGCACCGGCGATGTTCACCGCGCGGGCGGCGTCGACATCGTCGAGCGTGCCCGGGAAGGTGATGACACCGATGCGCGCGCTCACAGCCGGACGACCTTCCAGTCCTCGATGACGGTGTTGGCGAGCAGCGATTCGGCGATCCGCTCGAGCTCGTCGTCGCTGACGTTGTCGTCGACATCGAGTTCGAATCGCTTGCCCTGGCGCACATCCGAGATACCCGGGTGTCCCAGGCGCCCGAGCGCGCCGACAATGGCCTGACCCTGCGGATCCAGGATCTCGGCCTTCGGCATCACCTCGACCACGACACGTGCCACGTGTTGCTCCTAAAGCTGGTGGGGGTTTACCTGATCAGGGTAATTGCCGCTGCTCGAGTACACCTCGCCGGGGCCGCTCGATCGTGCCGCTCACCACAACCTCCCGGTTCGCGGCGCGTCTCGGTTCTGGACCGACCGGAGCGGAGGAGCGAAGCGGAGGGGCAGAATACACAGTATGCGCATAGCCCATTTCGGACACTCCTGCATTCTGGTGGAGCTGCACGGCACGAAGATCCTGTTCGATCCCGGCAACTTCTCGCACGGTTTCGAGGGCATCACCGGATTGGACGCCATTGCCGTCACCCATCAGCATCCCGACCACATCGACCCGAATCGAATAAGCGCACTTATCGAAGGCAATCCTAAGGCGCGTTTGCTTTCCGATCCGCAGACCGCGCAACAGCGGGCGGAACGGTGGGAAGCCGTGCACGCCGGAAATGTCTTGAAAGTTGGAAATGTACAAATAACCGGAGGCGGTGGCCGCCACGCCGTCATCCACCCCGAGATTCCGGTCATCGACAATACGGTCTTCCAACTCGGCACCCCGGACGATCCGGCCGAGCTGGTCCACCCCGGTGACTCGCTGTGGGTGCCGCCGGTCCCCGTCGGCGTCCTCGCGCTGCCCGCCGTCGCGCCGTGGATGAAGGTCAGCGAGGCCGTCGACTACCTGCGCGCCGTGAACCCCCGCACCGCCTTCCCCATCCACTACGGGATCATCGCGGACGCGGCGCAGGGGATCTACTTCGGCCGTCTCAACGAAATGGCCCCGGCCGGAACCGATTTCCGGGTCATCGAGCCGGAGGACCACACCGAGTTCTAATCCGCGTACGAGGCCAGGAACAGCGCCTCGGCCAGCGCCATATGCTCGATCTCGGTCGGATCCACGCTCTCGTTGGGCGCGTGGATCAGGCACTTGGGCTCCTCCACCCCCAACAGCATGATCTCGGCGTCCGGGTAGGTGTCGGCGAAGACATTGCACAGCGGGATCGCTCCGCCCTGCCCCTCGGTGGTGGCCGGGCGACCATAGGCGGCGGCCAGCGCGGCCTCCATGGCGGTGCGGGCCGGTCCACCGGCCGCCGACTCGAACGGCGCGCCGACGCCTTCGGTCTCGATCGTCACCCGGGCGTGCCACGGCGTGTGCCGCTCCAGATGCGCGGTGAGCAGCTGCAGCGCCTGCCCCGGGTCGGTCCCGGGCGGAATCCGCAGATTGAGCCGGGCGGCGGCGGTGGGCTGGATGGCGGCCGACGACCCGATCACCTTGGGCGCGTCGATGCCGAGCACGGTCAGCGCCGGGCGCGCCCAGAGCATATCGGCGGGCGTCCCGCTGCCGACCAGCTCCACCCCGGGCAGCACGGTGGCGTCGGCCCGGAACTGCTCCGGCGGATACCGCACCCCGTCCCACACCTGGTCGTTGGCGAGGCCGTCCACGGTGGTGTTGCCGTGCTCGTCGCGCAATGTCGCCAACAGGTGGATGAGCGCCGCCAGCGCGTCCGGCGCGGCGCCGCCGAACATGCCCGAATGCATGGGGCTGCCGAGGGTTTCGATGGTGACGACGACATTCACGTTGCCGCGCAGGGTTTCGGTGAAGGTGGGCACGCCGACCGCGAAATTGCCGGTGTCGCACATGAGGATGGTGTCGCTGCGCAGCAGGTCCACGTTCTCCGGCACGAATCGCTCCAGCCCGCCGGTGCCCTGCTCCTCGGAGCCCTCCGACACCAAGGTCAGCCCCACCGGGAAGCCCTTGTCCCCGAGTACGTCCCGCAGTGCCCGCAGGGCGGTCAGGTGCATGACGACATTGCCCTTGCAGTCCGCCGCCCCACGGCCGTACCAGCGCCCGTCCCGCTCGGTGAGCTGCCACACCGGCGTATGCCAGGCCGCGTCGTCCAGCGGCGGTTGCACGTCGTAGTGGCAGTACAGCATGACCGTCGGCTTCCCAGCGGGTGCGGCGCAGCGGGCCACCACGGTATCGGTGCCGTCGGGGGTGGCGTACAGTCCGGCGTCGGAGAGCCCCTCGGCGGCGAAGGCATCGGCCACCCACTGCGCGGCCTTTCGGCATTCCGCGGCGGGGAACTGGCGCGGGTCGGCCACCGACTTGAACGAAACCAGTTCGGCGAGATCGGTTTTCGCCCGTGCCATGTGCTTGCGCACGGCGGCGCGCAGTGCGGCGGTACGCGGATCGTCGGCCACCGCGTCGGTATCGGTCATAGCGAGCTCCTGTCTTACCGGTTGCCTCGAGATTTCAGCGTGTCACCGGTTCTCAGTGTTCCCGTCTCCTCGAGATAGGCGGCGAGCCGATCCGGGCAGTAGGTCTCGATGGCCAGGGCGGTGGCCGCGAGCAGATCGCGGTCGGCGATGACCGGCCGGGTGCCCGGACCGGTCGCGCCGTTGCTGATGGCGGCCTGGTAGCGCGCCTTGATCAGCGGGGACGACGGATCCTGGCATACCAGCCCGCCGTCGGTGCCGAGGGAGTTGGCGATGACCCGGGGATCGGGCGCGGCCAGTCCCGCGGCGAGCAGCCGGGCGTGCAGCCGCTCGGCCTCGGTGGTGGCGGCGTCGCCATCGCGGATCTGCTCGAACACGATCACCCCGGCCACCGCGACGGCCACCAGCACGGCGGCCACCGCGAGGTAGACGATCCGTCGCCCGCGTGCCGAAACCTGCTCGGGCTCCGGCCGTTCGACTTCGCTCATGCCAGTGCCTCCTGTGGCTCGTCGATCTTCCAGGCGGGCTTGCGCAGACGCAGGAACAGGTACGGGATCACCAGCCCGACGACGCCCGCGCCGAGCCCGACCAGCAGCACGTAACCGAGCGGGCTGCCGCTGCCGTACTGCGAGGGCGGGACGAATCCGATGAGGAACGCCGCGAGCGAGGAGGCGATGCCGACGCCGCACAGGGCGACCAGCATGGGGGCGCGGTACCCGCGCGGATGATCGGGCCGGTCGCGGCGCAGCCGCACCGCCGCCACGAACATGAGCACGTACATGATCAGGTACACCTGCGTGGTGATCACCGACAGGATCCAGTAGGCGCTGGAGACGTCGGGGATGAAGGCGTAGAGCAGTGCCAGCAGCGTGGTCACCACGCCCTGCGCGACGAGCATGTTCTGTTGCACCCCATGCTTGTTCACGCGGGTGAGCACGGGCGGCAGATACCCTTCCTTGCGCCCGATGAGCAGCAGTCCCCTGGACGGCCCGGCCAGCCAGGTGAGCATGCCGCCCAGGGCCGCGGCCACCAGCATGACGCCGAGGATCGGGGTCAGGAAACCGATGTGGAAGTGGTTGAAGAATCCGTCGAACGCCTGCATGACGCCCGCGGTCAGGCTGAGGTTCTTCGACGGCACCACCCAGCTGATCACGATGGCCGGAATGATGAAGATGGCCAGCACCAGCAGCACGGCCAGCGCCATGGCCCTCGGATACTCCTTGCCGGGGTTCTTCAGCGCGGACACGTGCACGGCGTTCATCTCCATGCCCGCGTAGGACAGGAAGTTGTTGACGATGAGCACCAGGCTGGCCAACCCGGTCCAGGCCGGGAGCAGATGTCCGGCGTCCATGGGCGCGGCCGGTTCGTTGCCCTGCGCCAGGAAGACGAAGCCGAGCGCCACCAGCAGCGCGCCCGGTATCAGGGTGCCGATGATAAGCCCCGCACTCGACAGTCCCGCAACGGTTTTGGTGCCCTGCGAGGAGATGTACACCGCCGCCCAGTAGATGGTGACGATGACGAAGGCCACGTACACGCCATCGGCCGCCAGCGACGGGTCGATGATGTAGGCGAAGGTGCTCGCCACGTAGGCGAGCAGACTCGGGTAGTAGAAGATGGTCATGGCGAACTGGCACCACACCGCCAGGAACCCCGCCGGTTGCGAGATCCCCTCCCCCACCCACCTGTACACCCCGCCCGCCCAGCCGGAGGCCAGCTCCGCCGCCACGAAGGCGGTGGGCAGCAGGAACAGCACGGCGGGCAGCAGGTAGAGGAAGACGCACGCGAGGCCGTAGACCGCCATGGTGGGCGCGGCCCGCAGGCTGGCCACCGAACTGGTGGTCATGAGTGCCAGCGTGATCCAGGAGATGTAGTTGGTGGCCGTCGCAGCCCTGGTCGTGGCCATCATCGGACCACGCGCTCCACGCCTTGCCGATTGTCCATATGCAGGATAGTAACCTTTCAGCAATCGAATTCCGATTACGAAACGGTATGCTGTTCAATCAGTTTCGAATGTCGATAATCCGACATTCGACTGACGGCAAACTTCGCTGCGAACCGGAGGCACGATGGCCGACCAGCCCGAATCCGACGACCTTCTGCACCACCTGGGTGGACGATCAGGCTCGGCGGCTCATGAACGACTCCATCGACAAGAACATCGTCGACAAGGACGAATACCCGCAGACCGCCGAGCTCGAGCGACGCGGCGTGCGCATGGTGGCCGACCTGTGGCACGCCCCCGACCCGGCCGCCGCGCCGGGCACCTCCACCACCGGTTCCAGCGAGGCCGCCATGCTGGGCGGCCTGGCCGCCGAATTCCGCTGGCGCGCACGCGGCGGCACGGGAACACCCAACTTCGTGTGCGGCCCGGACCGGCCTCGACATCCCCGTCCACGTCGATGCCGCCAGCGGTGGCTTCCTCGCCCCGTTCCGCGCTCCGGAGCTGGAGTGGGACTTCCGGCTGCCCCGGGTGAAGTCCATCAACGCCTCCGGCCACAAAACCGGCCTGGCCCCGCTCGGCGCGGAGAACGAGACCGTCATGCGCGCGGTGCTCCCCCACGGCTTCAGCGTCGACATGGTCGATCTGCTGCTCGCCGATCTGGAGCGCGGCGTCGCCCAGCTGCGCGAGAATCCCCGGTCCACCCCGCTCACCCGGGCGGATGTCGGCGGCTTCACGCACTCGGCCACGGCTGCCGTGCCGATTTCGACTGCCAACGAATCCGGCTCGAAGCGGTAGCGGAACGCGCCGTCGCCGGGCGGGCGTGCCGATGCCGAACGTCCCGCGGCTCCGGCTCGACTCAGTAGCCGGAACGAACTGTCGCCGGGCGGGCGCGGAAGTCCGGCCGGGGCCGCCGCACCCGCGGGCGACAGCTCAGCGGTCGGCCAGCCCCACCTTCTCCAGCACCCAGGCGAATTCGAAGGCGACTTCCTTCCACTTCTCGTAGCGGCCCGACACGCCACCGTGCCCGGCGGTCATCTCGGTCTTGAGCAGCAGTTGGCTGTCGCCGGTCTTGGTGGCGCGCAGTTTCGCGACCCACTTGGCCGGTTCCACGTAGAGCACGCGGGTGTCGTTGAGGCTGGTGATGGCCAGAATGGGCGGGTAGTCCACCGCCGCCACGTTCTCGTACGGCGAGTACGACTTCATGTACTCGTAGACTTCCTTGTCCGCCAAGGGATTTCCCCACTCGTCCCATTCGATCACGGTGAGCGGGAGCGAGGGGTCGAGAATGGAGGTCAGCGGGTCCACGAAGGGGACGTTGGCCAGGATGCCCGCGAACAGCTCCGGCGCGAGATTGGCCACCGCGCCCACCAGCAGACCGCCCGCGCTGCCGCCGTCGGCGATCATGCGGTCGGGCGCGGTGACGCCGGTGTCGACGAGATGCCGTGCGCAGGAGACGAAGTCGGTGAAGGTGTTCTTCTTGGTGAGCGTCTTGCCGTGCTCGTACCAGAGGCGGCCCATCTCACCGCCGCCGCGCACGTGCGCGACCGCGAACACCATGCCGCGATCCAGCAGCGACAGCCGCGCCACCGAGAAGCCGGGATCGATGCTGGCCTCGTAGGAGCCGTAACCGTAGAGCAGCAGCGGTTTCGGGCCGTCGCCGAGATCCTTGCGCTTGACGATGGAGATCGGGATGCGGGTGCCGTCCGCGGCCACCGCCCAGTCCCGATGCTGCTCGTAGTCGTCGGCCTGGAAGTCGCCGAGCACCGGCTGCTCCTTGCGCAGCAGCATCTCCCCGGTGGCGGGCACGAAGTCGAAGATCCGCATCGGCGTGATGAAGGAGGTGACCCCCATGCGCAGCGTCGGCTGCTCCCACTCCGGATTGGAGCCCAGCCCGGCGGCGAACAGCTCCAGGCCGAACTGGATCTCGGCGAGTTCACCGTAACCGTCGGCGGTCAGCGGCCACACCGCCACCCGCGGCAGCGCCTCGCGGCGGTAGGACAGCACCAGCTTGTCGGAGAAGGCGTCGACATCCTCGAGCCGCACATCGTCGCGGTGACCGATGAGCACGCGCTGATTCGCGGGATCGTCGACCGGGGCCTCGGCGAGCACGAAGTTCTCCGCCTTCACGCCGTCGACGACATCGTTGTGCAGGATGAGCAGCCGGTCCTCGCCGCCGATGACGGCGTGTTCGGCCGAGTACTCCACGCCCTCGCGGCGCGGCATGAGCACCCGGAAATCGCCCTCGGGATTGTCGGACTCCAGGATCCAGCCCTCGGTGGTGATCTTGGAGCCGACCCAGACGACGAGGTACTTCTCCGAGCGGGTGGCGCCGATGCTGACCCAGTAGCGCTCGTCGGGCTCGTGGAAGACCTTGACGTCGGCGTCCTGGGCGGTGCCCAGGCGATGCCGCCACACGGTGTCGGGCCGCCAGGATTCGTCGACGGTCTGATAGAAGACGTGGGTGCCGTCCAGCGACCAGGTCGCGCCCGGCGCGGTGCCCGGGATCTCGTCGGCCAGCGCCTGCCCGGTCTCCAGATTCTTGAAGCGCAGCACGTAGCGCTCGTCGCCGACGGTGTCGACGGAATAGGCCAGCAGGTCGCCCGCGTGGCTGATGGAGAACGCGCCGAGGGCGAAGAAGTCGTGCCCCTCGGCCAGTTCGTTGCTGTCCAGCAGCACCTGCTCGCCGGGGACCTCGGTGCCCACCTCGAGCTGCGGCGGCGTCCAGTCGTCCCGCTCGCCGACGGGGCAGCGGCAGTGCACGCCGTACTGTTTGCCCTCGAAGCTGCGCGAGTAGTACCACCAGTCGCCCATGCGCGTCGGCACCGACAGATCGGTCTCCTGCGTGCGGGACTTGATCTCGTCGAAGATCCGCTCCCGCAGCGGCTCCAGTTGCGCCGTCTGCGCGTCGGTGTAGGCGTTCTCCGCCTCCAGATACGCGATGACCTCGGGATTCTCCTTGTCCCGCAGCCACTCGTAGTCATCGGTGAACACGTCACCGTGATGGACGCGCTCCGCCGGAACCCGCTTCGCGATCGGCGCGGTCACCATGGATTCGGTCACCACGGATTCGGAGGTCGTCGCTGCGCTACCACTGTCCAGAGCCATGCGATCCACCGTAGTGCGCAACCCCGCCCACGCGGCGCGCACCCGGTCCCCATTGCCGCGCGGGCTGTACGTTTGCCGCGCGGGATGTACGTTTCGTCCTGCTTGCCGCCGATGCGGCGGCGTTTCGGGAGTCGTGACCACCACCGTCGTACTCAGGCTACGACGGCTCGGACCCGGAGTGCCGACGGCTACCGCAGCCGACGACGGCCGTTACCGGCCAGATGGCGATTCTGCTCGTAGAGGTAGAAGACCGCCGCCTTGCGTCGTTCGCATTGATCGGTCGGGCAACTTCGGTGGATTCGCAGAATGCTCTGTGCCAATTCGATGGTGAAGCGACCGGGCACGACCTCACAACTATCGGAGATGGGAGCTGCTCGCTGAGGGGACCATGGCGTGCGCACCATACCTCCTTCCTGCTGACACAGAATGGAATATCCGATCCGGGCAGCCCGCAAACCCTGGCACTATGAGTGCGACCCAAATCACCGTCCGGTACCACCACGCACAGGAGTCCGAGTGGAAGCCAAGAACCGTGAGATCGAGCCCGACGCCGTGTGGCGGCGCAGCACCGACACCGGCGACGGTGTCGAGGTAGCCTTCCTGGCCAGCGGAAATATCGGATTGCGCAATTCCGCCGACCCGGACGGCCCGGTGCTCGTCTTCACCCCCGGCGAGTGGGCGGCCTTCGTCGCCGGTGCCAAGGACGGTGAATTCAACCGCCCCCGCAGCTGATTCGCCGGCGGGTCAGGCCCCGATCGCCCCGGCGATGGTCGGCCACGACGAATGCAGTGTGTCCCGCCAGTACGACCAGGAATGCGTGCCCACCGGGCTGTGGTCGACCCGCGCCGGAATGCCGAGCTCCCGCAGACGGCCCTCGAACGCGGTCACGCACGCGTTGACACCGAATTCGATGGGACCGCCGAAGAAGATGTTCTCCGGCAGCTGGGGTTTGATCTCCAACTCGTGCGGGCCGGGCAGCCCGGTTCCGGTGGACAGGTAAACGGTCTTGCCCCGCAGGCGATCCGCCAGCAGCGCCGGATTGTGCTCGGCCCACGCGGGGCTCGACACCGGGCCCCACATATTGAACGGATTGCCCCCGCGGTTGGCGATGGAGAACAGGATCGCGCCCTGGGCGATCGAGGTGTCCGGGCAGGCGCTGTAGCCCGCCACCGCGCGGTACAGGTCGGGTCGCCGCGTCGCCAGGATGAAGGCCGCGTTGCCGCCCATGGACAGGCCGCCGATGGCGTTCACGCCATTGCCGGCGAAATGGCTGTCGATGATCGGCGGCAGTTCCTCGGTGAGGAAGGTCTCCCAGCGGTACCGGCCGAATTTCGGATCGTCGGCGATCCAGTCGGTGTAGTAGCTGGCCTGCCCGCCCATCGGCAGCACCACGTTGACGTTCTTGCCGCGGAAGAACGGTTCGGCGTCGGTGGCATTGGTCCAGGTGCTCTGCTCCGCACCGGGATCGAGGCCGTCGAGGAGATAGTAGGAGGGCCGGGATCCGCCGCCCGCCGGATGCAGGACCTGCACCTGAATCGTGCGGTTCATGGCGGCGGACCGGATGAAGATCGCCGAGCGCGTGGGACCGAGGTCGTCGATACGGACGACCTGCGCCGCACTCGCGGTTGCCGGCTCGGCCAGCACCGGGCTCAGCAAACCGACAGCGATCGAAAGAACAGCTGCCGCAACGACTCTACGATACATATCCCCACCTCCGTCAAGCCCACCACGAGAGGGGTTACACGTTACCCATACGGATGCACGGAGGGGCGGGAACGGCGATACGGCGTGTCTTTGGCAAACCACATGGTACGCATATGGTAATGCTCCCCGGCTATGACTTACAGCCGCTCCAACGCGCCCCGGATCGAGCCCGCCAGATAGTCCAGATCCGCACGCTGCGGCGTCGTCGGCCGCCCCCGCAACCCGAAGCCGTCGCCCGGCGTGCGGGGAATCACATGCAGGTGCACATGGAACACCTCCTGCCCCGCCGTCACCCCGTCGGCGAGGAAGAAATTCACCCCGTCGCAGCCCACCTCCGACTCCCGCAGCGCCGCGGCGAGGCGCTGCCCGACCTGAAACAGCTTCCCGCCGACCACCGGATCCAGCTCCGCCAGACTCTTGGCCGGATTCTTGGGGATCACCAGCAGATGCCCGGGCGTGAACGGCCGAATGTCCATGAACGCCAACACATCATCGTCCTCGTACACCTTGGACGAAGGTGCGCGACCGGCGACGATATCGGCGAAGATCGTGTACGGATTCATGCCCGCAGCCTAGGACCACTGCCGACGACGCTCAGCCACGAGCCGATCCGCGCAGGTCGACACCGCGCACCGGCGGGACGCAGGCCGCGCGCACACCGGTCGCGGCGCGCGGACGGCGGTGGTCGAGATCGCGAACGAACTGCCGCCGCCGCACCGCATTGCGGCTCCGCCGAGAGCGGAAGACGTTCTCCCCCTTAGAGAATCGGCGACGGCGTGTAGCGCGCCGCCTCGGGGTCGGCGTCCACGAGCTTCTGCACCTGGGCGATGACCTCGGCCGTCTGCGCCTCGGCCGCGCCGATGAAGGCGGTGCGGTCCGCCAGCGCGGCGTCCAGCGCGGCGCGGTCCAGCGGCATGCGGGCGTCCGCGGCCAGACGGTCCAGCAGGTCGGGTTCGCGACCCTGCTCGCGCATGGCCAGCGCCACCGCGACGGCGTGCTCCTTGATGACCTCGTGCGCGGCCTCCCGGCCGACCCCGGCCCGCACCGCCGCCATCAGAATGCGGGTGGTGGCCAGGAAGGGCAGGTAGCGCTCGAGCTCGCGTTCGACGACCGCCGGGTACGCGCCGAATTCGGCCAGCACCGTCAGGAAGGTCTCCATCATGCCGTCGACGGCGAAGAAGGCGTCCGGCAACGCGACCCGGCGGATGACCGAGCAGAACACGTCGCCCTCGTTCCACTGCGCGCCCGCCATCTCGGCCGCCATGGAGCCGTAGCCGCGCAGCACCACCTGCAGGCCGTTGACGCGCTCGCAGGAGCGGGTGTTCATCTTGTGCGGCATGGCCGACGAGCCGACCTGGCCGGGCTGGAAGCCCTCGGTGACCAGTTCGTGCCCGGCCATCAGGCGAATGGTGTGCGCGAAGGACGACGGGCCCGCGCCGACCTGCACCAGCGCCGAGAGCACATCGTGGTCGAGCGAGCGCGGGTAGATCTGGCCGACGCTGGTGAAGACGGTGGCGAAACCGAGGTGCCGGGCCACCTTCTGCTCCAGCTGCGCCAGTTTCGCGGCGTCGCCGCCGAGCAGGTCCAGCATGTCCTGGGCGGTGCCCATGGGGCCCTTGATGCCGCGCAGCGGGTACCGGGCGATGAGTTCGCGCAGTCTGGTGAGCGCGATGAGCAGCTCGTCGGCGGCGGAGGCGAAGCGCTTGCCGAGGGTGGTGGCCTGGGCCGCCACATTGTGCGAGCGGCCCGCCATCACCAGCGGCTGATACTGGGCGGCCCGCTCGGCCAGCCGCGCCGCGACGGCCACGCCGTGCGCGTACACGTGCTCGAGCGACAGCCGGATCTGCAATTGCTCGACATTCTCGGTGAGATCGCGCGAGGTCATGCCCTTGTGCACGTGCTCGTGCCCGGCGAGGGCGTTGAACTCCTCGATGCGGGCCTTCACGTCGTGGCGGGTGACGCGCTCCCGCTCGGCGATGGACTTCAGGTCGACCTGATCGACGACCCGCTCGTAGTCCTCGACCACTCCGGCCGGAACGTCCACGCCCAGTTCGGCCTGGGCGCGCAGCACCTCCAGCCAGAGCCGCCGCTCGAGCACGATCTTGTTCTCGGGCGACCACAGGTGCACCAACTCGGGGCTGGCGTAGCGGGTGGCGAGGACGTTCGGGACAAGACTCACGTCGAGTGAGTCTAGTTAGCTCGGCGATGGCATCTTTACCCCGGCTCACCCGCGCGCTGCGGCCCCGCGGCGCGCCGAACCCGGGTGCCGCGTCACATCGGCGGCGCGACGATGTCGATGAGCTCCAGCAGCGCGCCCCGGGCCGCGCGCCGCGGTTGCGGGTCGAGCTCGCCGAGCGCCGTCACCACCGCGCCGTCGACCACCGCCACCAGCCGCCGTATCTGTTCGGCCCGCACCACCCGATCGGACCGCCGCAGCACGTCGGCGAGCAGCTCGTCGAGCTGCGCCCGTAGTCGGAGCTGGACTTCGCGTAGCTCCGGGTGGCGGGCGGAGGCGACCGATCGCTCGTAGCGGGCGATCAGCTGGCCGCGCGATTCCGCGTCCTGGTCCTGCCCGTCGGGGCACACCAGCAGATCGAGGATCAGCTCCACGGTGGCCTCCGCGCCCCGGCGGCGGTGGGTCACCTCACCGACGCGGCGGCGCATGTTCTCGAGTTCGGCATTGCCGGAGAACTCGACCGCGCGCGCGATCAGATCCTCGAGGGATTCGAAGTAATACGTCGTCGACGCGAGCGGCAGATCCGCACGCGTCGCGACCGAGCGGTGCCGGACCGCTTCGAATCCACCCTCGAGCAGCAACTCGGCGGCAGCTGCAACCAGCGCTTGGCGACGCCGTTCGCCTTTCGGAGTCGTCGCGGTGATCACCACGTCATCGTGCCAGTCATCATCGGTTCATCTGTGCCAAATGGGTGCGATCTGTGTGTTTTCCAGTTCGGATGGGCTGCCGACGAGCCGTGCGGAATTCGCATTACAACGGTTGTACCGCATCGGCGGGGGATGGGGGGCGAGTCCGGAAAGTCTTTGCGGGACATCACCGCTCGGCTCGGCTCGCCGGACCGGTCGGGATAGCTCCGGCAAACTCACGGCATCGCGTCAGCCGAGATGGGTTTCCAGGCGCGCCAACGCCTCTTCGATATCGGCGGTGGCTCCGGCGAAGGAGAACCGCACCGTGTGCCGCCCGTGGCGGGTGTCGAAATCGATGCCCGGGGCGAGGGCCACACCGGTGCGGTTCAGCACCTCGGTGCACCACGCCATGGAGTCGTCGGTGCGGTGCGCGATATCGGCGTAGGCGTAGAAGGCGCCGTCGGCCGGAGCCAGGTCGGTGATGCCGAGTTTCGGCAGCCCCTCCAGCAGTAGCCGACGATTCTCCGCATAGCGGCGCACATGCCCGTCGAGTTCGGCCTTGGCCTCCGCGCCGAAGGCGTGCACCGCCGCGTACTGGGAGACGGCGGGCGGGCAGACGGTCATATTCGAGGCCAGCCGTTGCAGCGCCGGGCGCAGGTGCGCGGGCGCGAGCATCCAGCCCAGCCGCCAGCCGGTCATGGAGAAGTACTTCGACACCGAGCCGATGACCACGGAGTTCCGGGAGGTCTCCCAGGCCGAGGCGGTCGGCTCGGTGTCGGCGTAGACGATGCCGTGGTAGATCTCGTCGGAGATGAGCAGCGTGCCGTGCTCGTCGCACCAGCGGGCCAGGGCGGCCAGCCCCGCCGGGTCGATCATGGTGCCGGTGGGATTGGCCGGACTGGCGACGATCAGGCCCGCCGGGGCCTGCGGCAGCGCCTCCAGCATGGCCACGGTGGGCTGGAATCGGGTCTCGGGACCGCAGTCCAGCTCCACCACGTCGCAGCCGAGCGCGGTGAGGGTGTTGCGGTAGGCCGGATAGCCCGGCCGCGCCACCACCACGGTGTCCCCGGCGTCGAAGGCCGCGAGGAAGATCAGCGTGAACGCGCCCGAAGATCCGGTCGTCACCACCACGTCCTCGGCCGTCGCCGCCACCCCGTAGGTGTCCCGGTGGTGGCCCGCGATGGCCTCGCGCAGCGGCAGGATCCCGAATGTCTCGGTGTAGCCGAGCAATTCGGAATCCATGGCCGCCTTGGTGGCCCGCAGCACCGGCCGCGGCGCCGGAGTGGACGGCTGCCCCGCCGCCAGCACCAGCACATCCCCGTGTGTCCGGGCCCGCTCCGCTGCTGCTTTCCAGACGTCCATCACGTAGAAAGGTGGAATGGCCGACCGGCGAGATTCGATACGCACTCGACCGACGGTAGAGCACCCGCTCCTCCGTCGGTCCCGTAATACCCGCCGGAATGGCTGAGAAGAACATCGTGTCGGGGGGACACAGCATCGACCAGGAGGTCATAACGCCCGTCGCAGCGGACACCACCGAGCCCGGCGAACAGCGCCCCGGGCGGGGTGACGCCGTGGCCGGCGCCGAGCGCACCACGGCGGCGACCGGCGCCGACCGGCCCGAATCCGGGCATGTCGGCGGCTCCGAGCACACCGGCGCCCGCAACGGAGCGCCGCGCGAGGACACCGCGGTCGACCCGCGCGAGGACACCGCCCGGCCCCTGTCGATACGTGGCACCGACCACCGGCCCGCAGCGACGATCGATTCGCACTCCCACGGCGAGGCACAGGCGACAGGCGAGCTCACGACGGCCGATCCGCCGATCGATGACGGCGGGCGAGCCGCCACCGCGGCGGACATGGGCGACGCACCGGCAGCAGCGGTCAGCGACGGGCGAAACGGTGCCACGGCGGTCTCCTCGACTGCCGAGAGCGGCACGGCAGCTGACGACACCGACGCCGGGAACGGCCTGGCGACCGAAGACGACACCGAGAGCGGCGTGGGAGCCGGGGGCGAAAGGGCGGAAGGGGATCGGCTCGCGAGGTTCGGGGGTGGCCGGTTCGTGCCGGGGCTGCGCGCCGAGGTGGAGCGGCGCGCCTCGGGAGATGGTGCGAATGCGCGAGGGGCAGCCGGGCGGCGGGTGGCGGATCGGACGGCGGCGGGCGTTCCGCGAGTGGCGGATCGGATGGTGGCGGGCGTTTCGCGAGTAGCGGTGGCTCGGGACGAGATCGAGCGCGTGCTCGAACCCGTGGGCGAGCGGGCGCGGGTAGCGAGCGCACGGCTGTGGCGGGCGGTGCCCAAGAACCGCGAGCAGGTGCGGGAGTTCGGGCCGCGGGTGCGGGCGCGGGCACGGCGGCGGGTGCCGGTGGTGCGGGCGTGGGCGGGGGCGCATCGGTATCTGCTGGCGGGGATGGCGGCGGTGCTGGTGTTCGCGGGGGCGGACAGTCCGCTGGCGATCATTCCGGTGGACGCCCCGGCGGAGCCCGGGGTGGCGCTGCGGGTGCCCGCGGCCTATCCGCTCCAGGTCGCGGCTCCGGCCGCGTCCACCAAGCGCTATCTGGACGCCATCGACAACGGCGAGAAGCTGCGCGAGGCGGCCGTGGTGGCGGCGGCCGCGCGGGCCACGCTGGAGCGGGCCAAGGCCGAGGCGGCCGCGGCGGTGGCCGGGGAGACGCAGCCGTGGCTGAACTCGGGCGCCGATCCCGGCGGCGCACTGCCGCCCGGGTTCGTGCTGCCCAGCATCGGTGGCTTCGCGCTACCGGCGAAGGGCCTGTTCACCTCGGCGTTCGGCCAGCGCTGGGGCACCTTCCACAACGGCATCGACATCGCCGCGCCGCTGGGCTCCCCCATCTACGCCGTCGCCTCGGGCACGGTTGTCGACGCGGGCCCAGCCGCCGGTTTCGGCCTGTGGGTGCGCATCCGCCACGACGACGGCACCGTCACCGTCTACGGGCACATGTACGACTTCATCGTCTCGGTGGGTGAACGCGTCCCCGCCGGCATGCAGATCGCCCGAATCGGCAACCGCGGCGACTCCACCGGCCCGCACCTGCACTTCGAGGTGATCCAGAACGGGCAGCACGTGGACCCGCAACGCTGGCTGGCCCTGCACGGCCTGTCCCTGAACTGATGCGAGCGACCGCGTGGAAGTGCCCACGCGGTCGGCCGACTCGCCCGGCGGGCACACTCGCGCAGGCGGCGCGCCGCCCGGCAGCTCTGCGAGTCGCCTACTCGCAGGTGGCACGCCACCCGGCGGCGCTGCGAGTCGACCACCGGCGATGGTCCGGCCGGTGTGCGCCACCGGCCGAGGTCGTCGGCCGCTGGGTCGCGGCCACGACGCCTCGACCTGCTCGGCTCCGCCGGTGCACCGATCGCGCGGCCCGGACGGAACCGGAACAGGTGTGCGGTGGCCTCAGACGGCGGTGGGCACCGTGATCCGGTTCTCGGTGGCCGCCAGGGCGATATCGGTGCGGAAGTGGCTGCCCGGCAGCTTGATTCCGCCCAGGCGCGCGTAGGCGTTCGCGCGCGCCTCGTCGAGATCGGCACCGTGGCCGACGATCGACAGCACCCGGCCGCCCGCCGACACCAGCGCCCCGTCGTCGCGCTGCGCGGTGCCCGCGTGCAGCACCTCGGATTCGGTTCCGGTACCGGCGGATTCGGCTCCGCTGATGACATCGCCGGTGCGCGGCCGCCCCGGGTAGTTCTCGGCGGCCAGCACGACCGTGACGGCGGCGCCGTCCTTCCAGCGCGGCGATTCGACGCGGTCCAGGGTGCCGGTGGCGGTGGCGTTCAGCAGTTCGCCGAGCGGGCTGTCGAGCATGGCCAGCACCGCCTGGGTCTCGGGATCGCCGAAGCGGCAGTTGAATTCGACCACCGCCGGACCGGCCTGGCCGATGGCGAGACCGGCGTACAGCAGCCCGGAGAACGGCGTCCCCCGGCGAACCATTTCGGCCGCAACGGGTTTCACCACCTCGTCGACGATGGCGGTGACGGTCCGCTCCGGCAGCCACGGCAGCGGGGTGTACGCGCCCATCCCGCCGGTATTGGGCCCGGTGTCCCCGTCGCCCACCCGCTTGTGATCCTGCGCGGGCAGCAGCGGCACCACGGTCTCCCCGTCGACCAGGCAGAACAGCGATACCTCGGGACCGTCCAGGAACGATTCCAGCAGCACCGGATGGCCCATCTCCAGGCATTCGGCGGCATGGTCGCGCGCGGCGGATCGATCCGCGGTCACCACCACGCCCTTACCGGCGGCCAGCCCGTCGTCCTTGACCACCCAGGTCGGCCCGAACCGGTCCAGCGCCGCGTCGAGTTCCCCGGGGCTGTCCACGACCTCGCTGTGCGCGGTCCGCACCCCGGCCGCGTTCATGACGTCCTTGGCGAACGCCTTGGACCCCTCGATCCGCGCGGCCGCGGCGGACGGTCCGAAGCAGGCGATCCCGGCCGAACGCACCGCGTCGGCGACGCCGAGCACCAGCGGCACCTCGGGTCCGATCACCACCAGATCGGCCTCGATGTCGCGCGCCAGCGCCACCACCTCGTCACCGGAGCAGGGGTCGACCGACCGGATGTCGGCGTGCTGGGCGATGCCCGCGTTGCCGGGCGCCGCGTACAGCGCGGTCACCGCCGGGTCCCGCCGCAGGGCCAGGACGAGGGCATGTTCACGGGCACCGGAGCCGATGACGAGTACGCGCACGCGCAACAGCTTAGGTGACGTCGGTTCGGTGCGTTTCAGCCCTCCGGCAGGGATGATGGGGGTGACAGCCGCCACCGCGATCGCGCGAAGGATGTGCAGGCCGATGGGCTTGATCGACGGACTGATGGGCAATGCCGGACGCATCGATCCGAACTCCGCACAACAGGAGTACGCGAAGCTGTTCGGACAGGGCGAACAGGTGTACGCGGCGTACCTGCTGGTGCGCGACGCGATCCTGTTCACGAATCGGCGACTGATCATCGTCGACAAACAGGGCATGACGGGCCGCAAGGTGAGCTATCACAGCATCCCGTACCGGGCCATCACCCACTTCACGGTGGAGACCGCGGGCACCTTCGACCTGGACGCCGAACTGTGCATCTGGATCGGCGGCTCCCCGGAGCCGGTGCAGAAGCGCTTCAACCGACAGGTGGACATCTACGAGGTGCAGAGCATCCTCTCGCACTTCGTGGCGGTCTGACCGGTCAGGCTTCGGCCGCGGCGGCGATATCGTCGAGGTCGCGCCGCACCAGCCTGCGCGTCGCACGCTCGAACAGTTTGCCGAAGATCCCGGCCAGCTTGGCCGCCGGACCCTCGGCCTCCCCGCCGAACGTCATGGACAGCAGCGTGCCCTCACCCTGCGGCGCGACGGTGATGACCGAGGTGAAATGGGTGCCGCGGGAATCGGCTTCGACGGTGTAGGAGCGGCCGGGGTCGATGGCCGTCACCGTCATGGTCTCGGTGCTCCGCTTGCCGAGCATGGTCCGGGTCTCCCGCCAGGCGGTGCCGACCTCGAATCCGGCGCCGCCGCCGACCCGTTCGACCTTGTCGACGCCCTTCATCACCTCGGCGGCCCGGTCGATATCGGTGACCACGGCCCAGACCCGTTCGGGCGGCGCGGCGATCTCGCGGGTAACGCTGATGGTCGGCATGGCCTGGTCTCCTCGGCGCGGTGGCGGGATGCTCGAGGCGAGTGTAGGCGCGCGCGACGACAAGCCGCGGCTGCCGCGCGGACGGTCGCCACCCGGCCCGGGCGGCGCGCGTACGCTGCCGCTATGGCTTCTGTTTTCTCCGCAATCATCTCCGGCCAGCTTCCCGGCCGGTTCGTGTGGGAGGACGACGAATTCGTCGCATTCCTGACCATCGCCCCCGTCACCCAGGGGCACACGCTGGTGGTGCCGCGCAAGGAGATCGACCAGTGGCAGGACCTCGACCCGGAAACCTTCGCGCGCATGACCGCGGTGGCCCAGAAGATCGGCAAGGCGGTGCGGGCGGCCTGGGACGCGCCCCGCGCCGGTCTGCTCATCGCCGGACTGGAGGTGCCGCACCTGCACATGCACGTCTTCCCCGCCTTCGAGCTCGGTGATTTCGACATCTCCGGAGCCGACACCGACCCGAGCAAGGAATCCCTCGACGAGGCCCAGGCCAAGATCAAGCAGGCGCTGCGCGATCTGGGCTACGGGGCCAACGTCCCCGAGTAGGCTCGCCGCACCGCCCAGCCCGTCGTCCCCGCCCGCGCGGGGGTGGCGGGCTGTCTCGTGATCATCGTGCGCCGAGTGTCCGGGAATTCCGTGGACGTTGGCTGGGAGTTTCCTGGGAACGCTCCGGCCGGTGTGGCTCTTCGAGTTCTCCCGGCTCGCCCGGCGATCTGACTGACCGGTATTTGACCAACCTGGATCGCCGACCGTTCGGCCCGGGCCTCCCTACGATCGGATGTCGGATACCGAGCCGGAGGGAGAACGACATGCGGGGCAAATCGACTGCCGCCGGGGCCGCGGCACTGGCAGCACTCGTGTTCGGGGCACCGGCCCACGCACAGACGGAGTTCAGCGTCAAGGGCGGCTGGGCCGGCTGGTACAACTATGCTGGCTACGGCGCATGCGGTACCGCGATCAACGCCGAGTCCCAGCTGTTGGCGGCCGTACCCACCGCGCTGTGGACGACCGCCGATTCGAATGACGATCCACTCTGTCAGCGCGGCGTCGAGGTCACCTATGAGGGCCGAACGATCAGGGCGCCGATTCTGGACCGATGCGTGAGCTGCGCCGGTGACAAGATCGAGCTGAGCCAGGCCGCTTTCCAGATTCTGGAGAGCGATCTCGGCGTCGGACAGATCCAGGTCGACTGGCGGGTGGTATCCCTCTAGCTCAGCGGCGCGGTGACGGATCCACGTCGTCGTCGGAGAGCAGGGCGCTGCCCGCGACGCGGTCCTGGGCCAGGGCGTCGAGGAAGGCGCGGGCCCAACGGTCGACGTCGTGGGTGAGGACCTGGCGGCGCATCGACCGCATCCGGCGGCGGCGGACGTCGCGGTCGTCGTTGACGGCGGCGAGGATGGCCTCCTTGACGCTCTCCAGGTCGTGCGGGTTGCACAGGTAAGCCTGGCGCAATTCGCCTGCCGCGCCGGTGAATTCACTCAGCACCAGCGCGCCGTTCAGGCCGCCCTGGCAGGCCACGTACTCCTTGGCCACCAGGTTCATGCCGTCGCGCAGCGGTGTCACCACCATGACGTCGGCGGCCACGAAGAACGCGATCAGCTCCTCGCGCGGAATCGGGCGGTGCAGGTAGTGCACCACCGGGTGGCCCACCTGGGCGAACTCGCCGTTTATGCGGCCGACCTGGCGTTCGATATCGCCGCGCATCTGGATGTAGGACTCCACCCGCTCCCGGCTCGGGGTGGCCAGCTGCACCATGACCAGCTCGGCGGGGTCGATCTTCCCCTCGTGCAGCAGCTCCTCCAGCGCGGCGAGGCGGATATCGATGCCCTTGGTGTAGTCCAAGCGGTCGACGCCGAGCAGGACGGTCTTCGGATTGCCCAGTTCCGCACGGATTTTCGCGGCCCGCTCGCGTACCGAGCGGCGACGCGAGTGCTCGTCCAGTTCGGTCGAGGCGATGGAGATGGGGAACGCGCCGACCCGCACGGTGCGGAAACCCACCTGCACCACACCCATTTTCGAGCGCACGCCCACGGTGCCGCGCGAGGTCGGCTGCCCCGCGAGGCGGCGGGCCAGATACAGGAAGTTCTGCGCGCCGCCGGGCAGATGGAAGCCGATGAGGTCCGCGCCGAGCAGGCCCTCCACGATCTCGGTGCGCCAGGGCATCTGCATGAACAGTTCCACCGGCGGGAATGGAATGTGCAGGAAGAAACCGATGGTCAGATCCGGGCGCAGCATGCGCAGCATCTTCGGCACCAGTTGTAGCTGGTAGTCCTGCACCCATACGGTCGCGCCCTCGGCCGCCACCTTCGCGGTGTGCTCGGCGAAGCGGCGGTTCACCTGGACGTAGGCCTGCCACCACTGCCGGTCGTAGACCGGCCGCACGATCACGTCGTGGTACAGCGGCCACAGCGTGGCATTGGAGAAGCCCTCGTAGTAGTCGGCCACCTCCTCGGCCGACAGCGGCACCGGGAACAGGTCCAGCCCGTCCTCGGTGATCGGGTCCACGTCCACGTCCGGAACACCGGCCCAGCCGACCCATGCGCCCTTGTTGCTGCGCAGCACGGGCTCCAGCGCCGTCACCAGACCGCCCGGACTGCGCTTCCAGCGGGTGCTGCCGTCCGGAAGGCGTTCCAGGTCGACCGGCAGCCGATTCGCGACGACCACGAATCCGGAACCCGCGCCCTCATCGGGAATGAGTGCCCCCGGGCCGCGGTAGGCCGCGGGGACACCGTCGAGCTCGTCGGGCTCGGTGTCCGGATCGTGCTGGGAGTCGTCGGTCTGATTCATCGGTCCACTCGATTCCTTTGCCCGTTCGCAGGGAGCCCGTTGTAGTTGTCGGTAGTCGAACCCGCCTCAGTCGGCCCGGTTGCTCGGGCCGATGCCGAGCATCGACAGCAGCATGCGGCATTCGTCGGCGTCCGCGGCGTAGGCGGCCACGACGCGCTGAGCCTGGCGGGCGGTTTCGTCGGCGAGCGGCTCGAGATCGTCGTCCGCGATGTCGTTGGCGCTGCTCTTCGCGGCCATCATCGTGTCCTCTCGGATGTCTGTGCACAGGTTATGAGGTGTCCATGGTATCCGCACCCCGGAGGTGAACCGTCCGCTCGGTGCAGATGAGGTCGGAACGCCGGTGGTCGGAAACGTCGCGCGCCCCGCGGGCTATACGGTGGAGGTGCAGACGACAGGCGAATGCACGAGATCGAAGTGATGAAGGGGTCGATGTCCATGCCGTTGGCCACGGTGAACGGAATTTCGCTGAACTACCAGGTCAAGGGCGACCGCGCCAAGGGCACCGACGTCAAGGGCGGGGGTCCGCTGGTCGTCATGATCATGGGCACCGGCAGCCCGGGGCGGGTGTGGGAGCTGCACCAGACGCCCGCGCTGGTGGCCGCCGGGTACCGGGTGTGCACCTTCGACAATCGCGGGATCGCCCCGTCCTTCGAGGCCGCCGACGGCATGACCATCGACGATCTGGTGCGTGACA
This sequence comes from Nocardia sp. CC227C, assembly GCF_030767025.1. Classification (GTDB taxonomy): domain Bacteria; phylum Actinomycetota; class Actinomycetes; order Mycobacteriales; family Mycobacteriaceae; genus Nocardia. Next base: position 35,017 of record NZ_JASITE010000013.1, read on the forward strand.
CCGCGGCGCTCATCGAATTCCTGGACGAGGGTCCGGCGCTGGTGGCGGGCACCTCCATGGGTGCGCGGGTCGCCCAGGAGCTCGCGCTCGCCCGCCCCGAGCTGGTGCGCAAGGCGGTGTTCATGGCCGGGCACGGCCGGCTCGACCAGTTCCAGAAGACGCTGTCGCTGGGTGAGCACGAACTCGACGCCAGCGGGGTCACGCTGCCCGCCAAGTACGACGCCGCCCTCACCGCCGTCATGAACCTCTCCCCGGCCACCATGGCGGACCCGAACGCGGCCCGCGACTGGCTGGACCTGTTCGAGTTCACCGGCGGCCCGGTCTCGCCAGGTGTGCGCGCGCAGCGCCGTATGGACCACGACTTCGACCGCTTGGCCGCCTACCGTGCCATCGCGGTGCCCTGTCTGTCCATCGGTTTCGCCGATGACCGAATGATTCCCCCGTACCTGTCCCGGGAGGTCGCCGAGGCCATCCCGGGTGCGCGCTACCAGGAGGTTCCCGACGCCGGCCACTTCGGCTACCTGGAGCGCCCGGAGGCCGTGAACAAGATCCTGCTCGATTTCTTCGCCGCATGAAGGTAACCGCCAACGCGTAACGCTCGCCTTGCTAGGGTCGAATCAACGTCGGGGGTTCGTTCGACGCTCGTGGCTGACAACCGAGCGGAGCGCGTTCCACCAGCGTTCCCGTACACAGCGCCAGTATCCAGTGAGGTGAAATGAGCACCAATCCCTTCGACGACGAAGACGGCCGGTTCTTCGTCCTGGTCAACGACGAGGAACAGCACTCCCTGTGGCCGGCTTTCGCCGAGGTCCCGGCCGGGTGGCGAGTCGTGTTCGGCGAGGACAGCCGCGCCGCCTGCGTCGAGTACGTCGAGAAGAACTGGACGGATATGCGTCCGAAGAGCCTGCGCGACGCCATGGCGGCAGATGACGCGGCCCGTCAGGCCGCTCAGTCCTGACAGTCGGCGAACAGCCACGGCGGCGCTCGCACCGAGCGCCGCACCATGAGGGATACAGGGTTACCCGCGCAGAAACGGTTGAACCGGATGCGGCCGCATGACACTTCGCGTGGCATGCGGCCGGTTCGGTAGCCGTTCTCGTGCTTGGGCATCCCAGCTGGAACCGGTTTCCGCGCAGCCGGTCCATCCAGTTATGATGTCCCCGCTTTCCCGCCTCCTTAGCTCAGTGGTAGAGCACTCGCCTTGTAAGCGAAAGGTCGTCGGTTCAATCCCGACAGGGGGCTCCAACAGGCCGCTACGCGGCGCTAGCGCGCGTGGGTCTCCTCAGGTGTCACGGTAACCACGTCCACCCGCTCCACCAGGGAGTCGGGTATACGCCCGCCCTCGAAGTGCTCCGGTCCCGGGACTATGACCGCCTCCGCGTCCAAGCGGGTCACCTGCGCCTTCAGCCGTGCCAGTGGCGGGCGGCCGAACTTCGGGTCGTGGACGACCATGTCGGCGAAGTCGTAGCCGAGGCGGGCTGCGAGCTGCCGAATTCGACTCTGATCCGACAACAGGCTACGACCGGATACATCGGTCCTCGAGTACCCCAATGCCGTTGGCCGATGGCCCATCGTCTGCCTCTGCTCGTAGTGGTCCGTGCGGCCCTGGGGGCCGTTGAACGCCAGGACCCCTCGCCTGTCGTCCGGCTCGGTTCCGGTGCTGCGCAACTCCAGTACGCCGCCCGGGAACAGATACAACCGTGAATGCTCCATGGCCACCTCTCCGCATCTACAGTGATCGACCCGTCAGAACTCCTGAAGTAGGCCAAATCGGCTGATGAACAGGCAATTACACGCGGGGATCTCAGCTGCCGACCTGGTAATCTCATCGTGAGATAGTCGACGCTTCCTACGGGCAGCATGGGAGTGAAATGGCAGCGGACGTGCTCGCTTCGATCGCCGTTCCACCAGCTGTGTGGGATCGCGATCAGACTCGGACGATGCTGGGCCGACGAGACATCGCAGCGCTGCTCCACACGGTTCAACAGCACACTGGCGCGAGCCAGCATCGTCTGGCCATGGCCTTGGGAATGTCGCGAGGACGTGTGAACGAGCTGATCAACAGACGACGGAACCTGACCAGCTGATCGAAGCCGAATTCAAGGCGCGCCTGCTCGACGTCGATTCCGTTCGTCGGCGGCTCGAGCGCCTCGCGACGCCCGACGTGGTCCGATATCACGACGTCTACTTCGACCAACCCGACGAGTTGTTGACCAAGTCCGACCGAGAGTTACGGCTCCGAACAATCGTCGGCGATCGCGGTTCGAAGCACGTGCTGACATTCAAGGACGCGACGGTCGACCCGGAAACCGGCTCGAAACCCGAGCACGAGACCGTGATCGAAGACCGCGACGCGGCCGAGTCGATCATCGTCCGCCTCGGGTACCGCCCGAGAATCGCCTTCACGAAGGACTGCGAGAACTACACCTTCACAATGGCCGGGCGGCAGATGATCGCCACCGTGGTGATGGTCCCCGAGATAGACGGCGTCTTCCTGGAGTTGGAGACGCAGGTGTCCGGTCAGGACGAGCTGCCGCATGCGCTGGCGGATCTGCGTGATGCACTCGCGGATCTCGGTGTGGGCGACGACCAGCTGACCACCGAGCTGTACACGACCGCTGTCGCGGACAGCCGACGGCGGCGGTAGTCGTCCGGTGCAAACACCGGTCCGGACGCGATCGAATTCCACCACAATGAAGTGCGTGCTGACCATTCGTGGCATCTCGTACCTCGTCGACGGCGTCGCCGCGGATTCCGTGCGGGCGGATTTGCAGGTGATCGAGACCCGCCCGATCGGGACAACATTGAGTTAGGATCACCTAACTTGCTGTCGTTGTTCGGGAGAGCCCATGTCAGAGCACGCGGTCGCCTTCGACCATTTCATTCACTGGGTGGACGACATCGACGCCGCGATGGCGTCCTATCGGGATGGTGGCTTCCCGGTCCGGGATGCGCTCGCGATGCCGGGGTTTCGCAATGCCGTCTGGGGCGTCGACGACGAGCGCTACGTCGAACTCGCCACGGTGGATGACTGGGACGCCGTGGCCACCTCCAAGTACGCGGGGAGCCTGGCGATCCTCAGGCCCGCGATCGACGCGCTGTCCGCGCCCGGTCCATTGACCTTCGCGGTGGACGTGCCGGACGCGCGGGCGACCGCGGCCCGGTTGCGCGCGGCGGGATACGCGGTCGACGACATCGAGGTGCGCTTCGAGGAGCAGGGCGTGGGCTTCGTCGAGGTGTTCGTCCGCGACGCGCCCGCGTTCTTTCCCTTCTTCATCACCTATGACCCGCCGCGTGCCGAGATCGCCCGCATGCGCGCCGAGCATCGGGCGGCCGAGGGCGTCCACGCCGACGACTCCCCCGATCTGGTCGCCGTGCTGGCCCGCAGCACCGAACCGGAGGCCGATGCCCGCCTGCTCGCGGAGTTCCTCGGGTGCCCCGTCAGCGGCTCGACGGTGACTCTTCCCGGTGCCGAGGTTCGATTCGAGGAAGGCGCTACCACCGGACTGTACGGAATCGCGGTCAGCGGCCTCGCCCCGGCGGCAACGCCGACCGAGGTAGCTGGAATGGCGATCATCGCCGAGCGGTAGCACGCCCGCTAGCCGACGGAGTAACCCGTCTCCAGATCGCCGACCGATTCGGAGAAGCGGAAGCTGACGCCGGTGAGTTGCTCGGACTTCTCCCACAGCCGCGCCGCGAGTTCCGGGTCGTCGGCTCCCGGGGTGGGCGGCTTGCGGATCGGGTAGCCCTTGAAGCGGCCCGTCGGGCCGAAGAACTCGCCGCCGCGCACGCTCGGGTCTACGGCCGCCCGCAGCGTGGGCAGCGCGCCCATCTCGGGGGTCTGCTTCAGCGAATCGAAGAACCACTTGAAGGCCGGGCGGGACAGGAAGCGGACGACCGGGCCCAGATTCTGTTCGAAATCGGATTGGGCGACACCGGGATTCGCCATTGCCGCGACCAGCCTGGCGTCGGTGCCGTTGAGGCGGCGCTGCAATTCGGCGATGAAGAGCTGCACCGCCAGTTTGGACTGCGCGTAGGCGTGCAGGCCGCGGTAGTCCCGGCGCTCGAAGAACAGGTCGTCGACGTCCACGGCGTCCATGGACTTGCCGAACGCGCCGCTGGTGACCGATACGACCCGGGCGGCGGGCGCGGCAAGCAGGCGGTCGAGCAGCAGGCCGGTGAGCGCGAAGTGGCCGAGATGATTGGTGGCGATGGTGATTTCGAAATCGTCCTCGGTGCGCTCCGGCCGCATGGCGGCGGTGCCCGCGTTGTTGATCAGCAGATCGATGTGCGCGAACCGGTCGCGAAGCTGCCGCGCCGCCGCGTGCACCGATGCCTGCGCGGCGAGATCCAGTTCCACCAGCGACAATTCGGCATCGGGTGCGCCGACGCGAATGGAATCGGCCACCAACTCGGCCTTGTCGAGATTGCGACAGGCCAGCACCACGTGCGCCCCGCTGTCGGCGAGCAGGAAGGCCGTGGCCACGCCGAGTCCGGCACTGGCTCCGGTGACGACGGCGACGCGGCCGTGCAGATCCGGTATGTCGGCCGCGGTCCACTGCGGCTGCTGTGTCTTGCCCACGCGATCTTCCTGAGTCCTAAGGTCTTTCGCTGACCTCAGCACTCTAGATCGGGTCGACGTCGGCCACCAGCCAGCGACCGTCCTCGCGGTCCAGTTGCACCTTCAGGCGGCTGGCGTCGTAGGTGCCCTTGGCGGGATCCTTGCCGGTGCTGCGCTGGTTCAGGAAGATCATGACCTCGGTGTGGTCGGCCTCGGCCCTGATCACGCCGCTGCCGGTCACGGTGGCCTGCACCACGAGTTCCTTCTCCTTCGCGCCCGGCGCGAGAACGGTTTCGGTCACCTTCTTCCAGTCGGCCTTGAAGTCATCGGTCATATCCTCGGTGACCTCGGCCATCTGGGTGTCGATGGTCTTGAAGTTGTAGCCGAACATGCCCTCCACCGCACGGCGGGCAACCACCAGCGAATCCTCCCGAGCCTGTTCGGCCCGCTGATCCCGCAGGTACCCGTAACCCACCCAGGAGCCGACCGCCACGGCGGCGACGAGCAGCAGGCAGGCGCCGATCAGCAGGTAGCGGTCACGCGATCGCGCGCTCATATCACCATCTCCATCCGCGTCGCGGCCAAACCCTTGTCGGTGTGGGCGATGGTCACCCGGAACCGGAACTGCCGCTGCTGCGGCCCTTCCGCACCGGCATTGGTGAGGGTCTGCTTGACGGCCACCAGCACGATGGCGGAGTGATCATCGGAGCTCTCGATGGCGGCGTCGATGACCTCGCCCTTGGCGCGCACCTCCGCCTTCTGCACGATTCCGGCGTAATCGTCCTTGCGCTGGTCGTATTCGGCGGCCAGCTCACCCGAGGTCACCTCGAGCACCCGCTTGATGTCGTCGGAGGCGGTATCGGCACTGATATTGGTGATGTTGAGCATGGCCTGCTTGGCCGTCTGCACGTAGTCGGCGCGCAGGGCGTTGTCCGCGGCGATCTCACCGCGCAGGTGCACGAGGTAGCCGGTGCCGCCCATGAGCACCACGGCCAGCAGCACCGCGGCCACCGCCACGATCCGCTGCCAACCGACGCCCGCGGCCGAAGGAGCTGCGGGCCCCTCGGACGCGACGGTCGTCGGCGCGGACGGACCCGGGGAAACCGCGTCCGCCGCGGCGGGTGGCTGCGGAACCGATTCGGCCCCATCGCCTTCCGCGGCCTTGTCGAGCAGCACCGGCTGGGCGGTCAACGGTTCGGCCGACTCGGTCTGCCCGTCGCGCGCCACGGGTTCGGTGGCCGTGGTCTCTTCAGGCTTGCCGAGTTCGACGGTGGCCGTCGCCTCGACGGTCCCGCCCGCTGCCGACGCGGTGGCCTCGGGCACCCGTGAGGTGCCGGCCGCCGCTTCCGGCGGCGGCCCCTCCGAGCGCACCGCGCGCCGCCGGTTTCGGTTCGTCACCCCACCGGTATCACTCATCGCATCTGCTCCTGCACCATCGCTGTCAGACTCGTCGGGATCACCCCGGAGCCGTCCGGTCCGATATTGGCCTGACGGTACATGCGGCCGTCGGGTCCGAGCACGGTCCCGGTACGCGGATCGTACGACCGCGTCTCGACCGACGCCGGTTGGGTCGCGCCGGCCGGAGCGCCGGGCGCACCGCCCTGCGGCTGCTCACCGGCATCGCCCGACGGCGCCACCGGATTCGGCGGGCCGAAGGGCGGATTGTCGCCCAGCGGCACGAATCCCCGCGGATCCCGGCAGAGTTCCGGGGTGGGCGCGCGCTTGCCGGGAACCTCCATGCAGGGGGTGTTGCGGATTCCGCGAACCGCGAACGGCGCATCCTGCGAGACCTTGCAGTACAGCCCGCCCGGGGTGTCCGGCGCATCCCGCAGTGCGGCCGAACGCCGCTGATCGGCGGGCAGGAAGCCGGTGGTACAGCCCTGCGGGTCGTTGACGCTGACCATGAAGTCGACCATGGCCCCGTACTCGAGCGGACCGTTGAGCGCGACCGTCAGCAGCGCTCCGACCAGCGGCGGGAAGACGACCAGCAGCTGTTCGACGCCCGGATCGTAGATGTAGCTGACCTGTGCGACGCTGGCGAGATTGCGTGCGAGCAGCGGCAGCGTCGGATTCAGGTCCTGGAAGAGCCGGGTGGCGCTGGTGGCCGCGCCCGGGGTCTTGCTGAGCACATTGCGCAGCGCCGGATCGTGTTCGCGCAGTTGATCGGTCAGCGTGGCCAGATCCGCGGTCCACGATCGGATCGCGGCATCGGATTCGATCTGGGTGTCCAGCAGCGGGCCGATCTGATCGATCAGGGCCTTGGTGGCCTCGGAGTTGTTCCGCGCCTCCTGGACGAGCAGGGAAGCGGAGTCGAGGAAGCGCTGCAGATCCGGCCCGGCACCGTTGAACGCCCGGAAGGCGTCGTCGATGACCTGCCGCAGCTTGGTGTCGGCGACGCTGTTCAGCAGCCGATCGGTCTGTTCGAGCAGCGTGCCGACGTCCTGCGGCAGTTTCGTGCGTTCCACCGGGATGACCGAGCCGTCGGACAGGGTGCCGCCCGTGGTGTTCTCGGCCGGAAGCAGGTCCACGTACTGCTCGCCGACCGCCGACACGCTGCGCACCCAGGCGTCCACGTCGGCGGGGATCTTGTAGTCGCTGTCGATCGAGAGTTCGGCGTTCACGCCCTCCGGCGTCAGCCGCACCGCCGTCACCTCGCCGACGGTCGTACCGCGATAGGTCACATTGGCGTTCTCGTACAGCCCGCCGGTCGCGGCCAGTCGCACCGTCACGTCGTAGCGGCCGATGCCGACCATGGCGGGCAGTTGCACGTACGTACCGCTCATCACGGTGATGCCGATGACCGTCAGCACCGAGAAGATGACCAGCTGGATCTTGACGAAGCGCGTGAGTTTCACTGTCCACTCCCCTGCGGCACGGTGAGCCCCGGAATAGCGGGCAGCCCCGGAATCGGCGGCAGCCCGGGAATACTCGGCTCGGGTGCCTGCGACTCCGGCCGGGGGTTCAGTGGCGCGGTACGCGGGTCGACCGGCTCGCCGGGGGTGCCGCCCAGCTGTCCGAGCGCACCCTCGACGCCGCCGAAGCGCGGACCGAGCGGCGTTCCGGTGAGGAAGTTCTTGGACAGCCGCGCCGCGGTGAGATCGTAGGTGATCTTCACATTGAGGTAGTCGCCGCGCACCGCGCCGTCCAGGTTCTTCAGCGAGAACGGGAAGGTGAGCAGCATGTCCAGCGCCGCACTGAGATTCGTGCCGGTATCGGCGATCTCCTGTAGCAGCGGCCAGAGATTGGCCAGCTCGGCGGTGAGGTGATCACCGCCGTTGTCCACGATGCGCGACACCACGTCGCTGAGCCCACCCAGCGCGGTCAGCGCATGGGTGATGTTCTCCCGGCGGTCGGCGAGCACGGTCAGCGCCGGATGGATGTTCTCGATGGCCGCGACCACCTGATCCTGTTGCTGCGCCAGGATTCCGGCGAACCGATCCAGTCCGCCCATGGCGGCGATGATGTCGTTGGTCTGCGCGTCGAGCGAGGTGACGAGCGTGTTCAGCTGCGGCAGCAGTTCGCGGATGGCTTCGGTGTCGGTGCTCAGCGCGGTGTTCAGTTCCTTGGTGATGGTCTCCAGCTGGCTGATGCCGCCGCCGTTGAGCACCACCGAGAGCGAGGACAGCGTCTGCTCGGTGGTCGGGTACGCGCCCGCCCGCTCCAGCGGGATGACGTCACCGGGCCGCAATTCGCCCTGTGCCGGAACGTCGGTCGGCGCGGCCAGTTCGAGATGGTTGCTGCCGAGCAGGCTGGTCTGACCGATCTTGGCCGTGGCGTTCGCGGGCAGCTTCACATCCTGCTCGAGGCTCACGGTGACCAGCGCGTGCCAGCCCTCCACCTCGATGCCGGTCACCGAGCCGACCGCGACATCGTGGACGCGGACCGGCGAATTGCGGGTCAGCGTCGTGACATTCGGCATCTGGATCTTGACCTCCCACGCGCCCGCGCCGGTGCCCTCCGCACCCGGCATGGGCAGCGAGTTCAGGCCGTCCCACTGACATCCGGTGGCGCCCAGGGCGACAGCGACTCCGATCGCCATGCCCGCCATTCGGGTGCGGCCGAGGATGCGCATCATCAGTTGCCTCCCGGAACGGCCAGTTCGGCGATGCTGCTCGGCACCGTGACCCCGCCGGCCGCGGCCTCGACCTCCGGCGTGCTGTACACCAGCTGCTCCGGATAGGCGGTCGCATTGGTCGGCGTGCTGAGCATGAGCGGCGGATAGTTCATGGCCATGTTGTTCAGCACCGGGCCGAGCATGGTCGCGCACAGGTCCGCGCTCTTGTCGGAGTCGTTGGTTTCCAGCGCCTCGACCGACCCGCACAGGAAGCTGATCGGGTCGGCGAAGTTGGTGAGCACCGGATAGCCGGTCAGCGACCCCTGGGCCGGTTTGTAGATCTGATAGAAGTTGACCAGGGCGGTGGGGCCGGAGTGCAGCACCCGCTCCACCTCGGGCCGTTTGTCCACCAGCAGCTGGGTCACCTCGCTGAGCCGCTGCACGCTCTCGGTCAGCGCGCCGCCGCGGGCGTCGATGAACCGCTGCACATCCGCGACCGCGATGTCCAGGTTCTCCAGTCCCGCACCGAGATCGGTGGACACTCCGGCCAGCACCGAGGAGACCGAGGCGAGCCGCCCACCGAACTGCACGATCTGGTCGTTGCTCTTGGACAGCACGTCCACGAACTGCTGCAGGTTGCGAATGGTGGCGAACAGATCGGTGCGGCCGTCGGACAGCGTGGTCAGCGCGCTGGACAGCTCCCGCAGGGTATCGCGGAACGCCTCGCCGTTGCCGTCGAGATTGTCGGCGGCGGTGTCGACGAACCGGCCGAAGGAGCCCTGCTCGTCATCGCCCACCGGTCCGAGGGTTGTCGCCAGCTTGGACAGTTCGGTTTTGATGTCGTCCCATTCCACCGGAATGGCGGTGCGCTCGATCGGGATGGTCCCGCCGTCGGCCAGCTTGTCGCCGCCGGTGTAGGCCGGGGCCAGCTGGATGAACCGCGCCGACACCAGCGAGGGCGACACGATGACGGCCTTGGCGTCGGCGGGCAGGTCCACCCCCCGGTCGATGGTCATCCGCACCGTGACCCGCTCGGCGCCCGGATCGACGGAATCGATGGTGCCGACCCGCACGCCGAGCACCCGCACCTGGTCACCGGCGTACAGACCGCTGGTGGACGGGAAGTGCGCGGTGATCTGGGTTTTGCCGATCCGGCTCACCGCCGGGTACGCGAGCGCGCCGGCCACCGCGATCAGCGCGACCAGGGCGACGCCCCACGTCCACCGTGGCAGCTGTCCGACGTTCTTCAGTGCGTTCATTTTCCGGGCTCCGTCAGTGCGGGATACAGGCCGGGAGGCTGCTGCGGGCTGTTGTCGAGGTAGGAGCGCAGGTCCTCGGGCAGATGTTCGGGCCACACCAGGGCGTCGACCAGCGGCTGCAATCCCTTGCTGGTCGCGTTGGAGATGTATGCCTGGAAGTACGGGCCGCCGCCCACCTGCTCGCCAAGCGCGCCCGCGTAGGGTCCGAGGGCGTCGAGGGCGTCGGAGAGGTTCTGCTCGTTGCGTTGCAGCAGCCCCAGCACCGAGTTCAGCCGGTCCAGCGTGGGTCGCAGCTGGGCCTCGTTGTCGTTGACGAATCCGGTGAGCTGCTGGGCCAGTTGGTTGACGTACTGGATCAGCTGGCCGAGCGCGGCCCGCCGGGCGTCCAGCTCGCCGAGCAGCTGGTTGCCGTCGACGAGCAGGGCGCTGATCTTGGCGGCCCGATCGGACAGCACCTGGGTGACGCCCTGGGCCTTGCTCAGCAGTTCGGTGAGCGCCTGGTCGCGGGTGTTGATGCTGCGCGACAGGGCGGTGATGCCGTCCAGGGCCGACCGCAACGGCGCGGGCGTATCGGCGAAGGTCTCCGACAGCGCGTCGAGCGTGGTGTTCACCTGCTCCATGTCCAGGCCGTGCACGGTGGTGGCGAGCTCGCCCAGCGCGTCGTTGAGCGAGTACGGAGAGGTGGTGCGCGCCAAGGGAATCGGCTCGTCCATGCGCAGGCGGCCGGTACCGGCCGGGGTGACCTCGAGGGATTTGCGGCCGAGCACCGTATTGGTCTTGATGGCGGCGCTGGTCCGGTCCCCCAGCGTGATGTCCCCGTCGATGCTGAATCGCACGAGTACCCGCGCGCCGTCCAGCCGCACGTCCTCCACCCGGCCGGACCGCACGCCCGCCACCTGGACCTGGTCGCCGGGCACCAGGCCGCCCGCGTCGCCGAAGTGGGCGGTGTACTGGATGCCGGAGGCCAGGAACGGCAATCGGTCGAACTGGAGCGAGGCCAGTGAGACGGTGACCGCCAGCACGATGCCGACGATGCCCACATTGATCACCGATGAGCGCTGTCCGTTCACTTCGCACACCTCCCGGTGGTCTGCGCGCCGGGCAGTTTGAGGAACAGCGGATTGCCGTCGGGGCCGTCGACCAGGAAGTCGGTGCCGCAGACGTAGATGTTCAGGAACGATCCGTAGGAGCCGATGCGCACCAGCTTCTTGTAGGCGTCCGGCAGGTTCTGGATGATCCATTCGATATCGCCGGATTGATCGTCGATGCTCGTGGCGGTACGACCCAGCTGGTTGATGGTCTCCTTGAGATCCGGCCGGGCCTGGGTGAGCAGACCGGTGAGATCACCTGTCGCCCCGGCGATTCGGGGGATGGCGTCCCCGATGGGGTCCTTGTCGGCGGCCAGACCGCTGACCAGCCGCTGCAATTCGTCCAGCGTGGTAGCGAATTCCCGATCACGATCGTCGATGGTGGCCAATACCGTCTTCAGATTCTCGATCACACTGCCGATCAGGGCATCTCGCTCGGACAGCGTCTTGGCGAAGGAACCGGAGCTGTTCAGCAGCGACACCAGGGTGCCGCCCTGGCCCTGGAAGATCTGCAGCAGCGCCTCGGTGAGATCGTTGATCTGCGCCGGATCCAGACCGCGCAGCAGGGGCTTCATCCCGCCCAGCAGCATGTCCAGATCCAGTGCGGGCTTGGTGCGATCGGTGCCCATGGTCGCGCCCTCCCGCATCACCTCCGCCGTGCCGGGACCCTCCAGCAGCTCCAGGTACCGGTCGCCGACCAGGTTCTCGTAGCGGATGGCGGCGGTGGTGCTCTGGTAGAGCCGGTACTTGCGGTCCACGTCGAATTCGACGTGGGCCAGATTGTCCTCGCCCACTCTCACCGAGGTCACCGAGCCGACCGGCACTCCGGCGATGCGCACCTTCGCGCCCGGCAGCATGCCCGACGAGCTGGTGAACACGGCGTTGTAGGCGTACTCGCGGGAGAACCGCATCTGGCTGAACACCACGCCGAGCATGCCCAGGATCAACACCATCACCAGGGTGAACAGCCCGAGTTTGACGGTGACCGCATCCGGCCTGAACCGCGCCACTACTTCACCCCCGGCAATCCGGCGAACAACAATTCGAAGACGGTGCCCTCATTGAGACTCGGCTGGGTCGGCGGCTGCCAGACATGCCCCTCCGAGGTGTCGGTGACCAGGTAGTTGGCCTTGTCGCCGGTCTCCCAACCGGTGACGTCCGCACAGTGCGGTCCGCCGGTGGCGTTCACCTTGGGCAGATCCTCCGGGTACTTGTAGGGCTCACCGGCGGGCATCAGGCTGGCGTTCATGGAGACCGCCGGGTAGCGACCGCCGAAGATCTCACCGTAGAGCGGCATCAGCGGGCCGAGGCCGTTGACGACGCAGGACACCGCGGTGCGGTACTCGTACAGGGTGTCGGTGACCGGGTGCAGCAGTCGAAGCGCTTCCACCAGCGGCGATTCCGTCTCGTTCAGGATCGGGGTGGCGGTGTCGGCCAGTCCGATGATGTTGGTGAGCACCAGATCCAGGTCCCCGGACCGCTCGGCCAGCGTGCCGCCGGTGACCACCAGATTGTCGGTGGTGCGCAGCAGATCCGGCACGGTGTCGGCGTAGAGGCCGGTGACCTGTGTGGTCTTGCGCAGATCCTCCTGCAGGGTGGGCAGTGAGGGGTTGATGTCGCGCAGGAACGCCTCACTGTCGACGAGCAACTGGTTGATCTTCTCGCCGCGACCCTGCAATGCCGAACCAACGGCCTGCAACGTGGCATTCAGCTTCTCCGGCTCGATTTTCGCGAGCACGTCATTGAGATGCTGGAACAGCGTATTGAATTCGACGGTAACCGAACTCGCCCGCACCACCGCGCCGGGTTGCAGAGGTTCCAGCGAAGCATTCTGCGGCGCAACGAAATTGATATATTTCGCGCCGAATACCGTGGTGGACCGAATATCCACGACGGCATTGGCGGGGACCATCCGAAGTTGGTCCGGATCGAGTTCGAGATCGATGCGCGCACCGTCGGCGGTGTCGTGCACACCGGCGACCCTGCCGATTTCCACGCCGCGGATCTTGACCTTGGCGTCCGGGTCGAGCACCAGGCCGCTGCGCGGCGATTCGACGGACACCCGCACGGTGTTCTCGAAGCCGCCCGCGAACATGACCAGGCAGACGGTGACCACGGCCACCACACCCAGCACCATGCCCAGTCCGGCCAGCCGGACCACCCACGGTTCGTCGAGACTTCGTTGTTTTCGCGTACGCGCCATGTCGCCGCCCTACCCGGAGAGATTGAAGTTGCCGGAGGTGCCGTAGATGGCCAGCGAGATCAGCAGCGTCACGGTGACGACCGCGACCAGGGAGGCCCGCACGGCGTTGCCGACGGCGACTCCCACGCCGACCGGCCCACCCGCGGCGTGGAAGCCGTAGTAGGTGTGAATCGCCATGACCGCCAAGGCCATGAAGATCGCCTGCGCGAACGACCACAGAATGTCGCTGGGAATCAGGAAGGTTTCGAAGTAGTGGTCGTAGACACCCGCCGACTGCCCGTAGATCACCACGGTCGCGAAGCGACTCGCGATGAAGGAGGCGATCACGGCGAGTGAGTACAGCGGAATGATGGCGATGATGCCCGCGAGAATCCGGGTGCCGACCAGGAAGGGCACCGGTCGAATCGCCATGACCTCCAACGCGTCGATCTCCTCGGAGACCCGCATGGCGCCCAGTTGCGCGGTGGTGCCCGCGCCCAGGGTCGCCGCCAAGCCGATGCCCGAGATCACCGGCGCCGCGATGCGCACATTGATGAACGCGGCGAAGAAGCCGGTCAGCGCCTCGACGCCGATATTGCCGAGAGAGCTGTATCCCTGCACGGCGATGGTGCCGCCCGCGGCGAGGGTCAGGAAGCCGACGATCACGACGGTGCCGCCGATGACCGCGAGCGCGCCGGTGCCCATGGAGATCTCGGCGATGAGCCGAACGGTCTCGGTGCGGTAGTGCACCAGCGCCCGCGGCACCGAGGCGATCGACTGCGCGTAGAACACGGCGTGCTTGCCGACGGAGTCGATGCCATCGCCGACACGTCTGACCCGCTTGGTGATTCGCGGAAATCGGGATTCGATCACGAAAGCCATCGGATCACCGCGCCGTGAACTTGATGCCGACCGCGGTGACGACCACGTTGACCACGAACAACACCATGAAGGAGAAGACGACGGTCTGGTTGACCGCGTCGCCCACGCTCTTGGGGCCGCCCTTCACGTTCAGCCCCAGGTAGCAGGCGACCAGTCCGGCCGCGAGCCCGAACAGGGTGGCCTTCACTTCGGAGATGACGAGTTCCGGGAAGTGCGTCAGCAGCGTGATGCCGTTGACGAACGCGCCCGGATTGACGTCCTGCAGGAAGACCGAGAACAGGAAGCCGCCGAGAATGCCGATGGTGCTGACGAGGCCGTTGAGCAGTGCCGCCACGAACATGGAGGCGAGCACGCGCGGTACCACCAGGCGTTGGATGGGATCGATGCCGAGCACCCGCATGGCGTCGATCTCCTCGCGGATGGTGCGGGCGCCGAGATCCGCGCAGATGGCGGTGGCTCCCGCCCCGGCCACGATGAGCACGGTGACCATCGGGCCGACCTGGGTGATGGACCCGAAGGCCGCGCCCGCGCCGGACAGGTCGGCCGCGCCGATCTCCCGGAGCAGGATATTGAGCGTGAAGCTGACCAGCACCGTGAACGGGATCGCCACCAGCAGGGTCGGGATGATCGATACTCGGGCCACGAACCACGCTTGTTCGATGAATTCGCGGCGCTGAAATGGGGGCCGTACCGCGGCGCGAGCGACGCTTCCGGCGAGTTCGAAGAACCCTCCGACCGCCCGCAACGGCACGGCAAGAACGTCGTTCATTCCCGCGTTTCCTCCTGCCCCTGCCTTGCTTTATAGCGCACGAGATCTGAATGTGATCTACGCCCCGCTGAATGATTAGAACACGTTCACTCGGTCTGCGTAAGGCTTTCGCAGGTTTTGAACTGCTCTTTTTCTCTGTGGGATCTGGACGCTCGAGAACTTGTTCACTACAGGATCGCGCTCGTGTCTGAGACAGCCCTTGTGAGGCGTCCCACACCGTTGAACCCCATTCCTACCAATAGTTGATCGTGTGATCAACCGGGGGCCGGACGTAACCCCCGCTATGGGAAACTCAGTCCAGATCCATCAGCGACGACGCCGAAAAGGTAGCGCCGGAAGGGCGTTCGGCAAAATACCCGCCGAGTGTCGCGGCGAGTCCCGCCGCGGTCCACTCAC
This sequence comes from Nocardia sp. CC227C, assembly GCF_030767025.1. Classification (GTDB taxonomy): domain Bacteria; phylum Actinomycetota; class Actinomycetes; order Mycobacteriales; family Mycobacteriaceae; genus Nocardia. Next base: position 50,208 of record NZ_JASITE010000013.1, read on the forward strand.
CCTCGGCATCGAAGCGCCGCTCGACGACCGGCGCGGCCATCAGCGCGACCATCGGGCCGTACACCACGAACAGCTGGCCGGAGATCAGCTCGGCCGCCGGGGAGGCGAGGTAGGCCACCAACCGGGCGACATGGTCCGGGGACAGCGGATCGGGCCCGTCCTGCGGCGCGGCCGAGAAGACGTTCTCCGTCATGGCGGTGCGCGCCCGCGGGGCGATGGCATTGGCCGTCACGCCGAAGCGCGCCAGTGCGCGCGAGGCCGAGAGGGTCAGCGCGGTGATACCGGCCTTGGCCGCACCGTAGTTCGCCTGCCCCTCCGGACCGAGCAGTCCGGCTTCGGAAGAGGTATTGACAATGCGCCCGTACACGGGCGCGCCCGCCTCCTTGGACTTGGCGCGCCAGTAGGCGCCCGCATTGCGGGTCAGCAGGAAGTGTCCGCGCAGGTGCACCGCGACGACGGCGTCGAAATCCTCGTCGGACATGTTGAACAGCATGCGGTCCCGGGTGATGCCCGCATTGTTGACCACGATGTCCACCCCGCCGAAGGCTTCCTCGGCGGTGCGGATCAGCGCGTCGGCGGTGGCACGCTCGGCGATGCTGCCCGCGACGAATTCGGCCTTCGCGCCCAGCGCTCGGATATCGGCGAGGGTAGCGTTGACCGCGTCGTTCTCGGCCAGATCGTTCACCACGACCGACGCCCCGGCACCGGCAAGGGCCAGGGCTTCGGCCCGGCCCAATCCGGCGCCGCCGCCGGTCACGATCGCAACCCGGCCCGCAAGACTCACATCAGAAACGCTCACCGGGCAGACTTTAGAACGTGTTACACCTTGCTAGCAAGGATGGTTTCAGACAAGTTTCAGGGCCGCCTTCGGGCACTGCGCCACGGCCGTGCGAACATCGTCCTCCTGATCGGCCGGCACCTCGGCGGCGGTGATGTGCAGGATGTCCTCGTCATCGAGATCGAACACGTCGGGGGCGATTCCGACACAGATGCCGTTCGCCTCGCACTGGTCGAGATCGACGGTGACCTTCATAGCCAACTCCTTTGCCACAGCTACGGGCCGAGCCTAACAAGGGTGTCCGGGCCGGGACACCCGAAAGGCCGGTTTCAAGGGTCCATACTGGAACATGTTTCAGTAGTTATGCAATGATCGCTGAAAGCTGGAAAGAAGGCATGAGGTAGCACTATGCGCATTGCGTATACGCCCGAGCAGGAACAGCTGCGCGCCGAGCTGCGCGAGTACTTCGCTCGACTGATCACCCCGGAACGACGCGAAGCCCTGTCGGCCCAGACCGGCGAGTACGGCCAGGGCAACGTGTATCGCGAGGTCGTCGCCGAGATGGGCCGCGACGGCTGGCTGGCACTGGGCTGGCCCAAGGAGTACGGCGGGCAGGACCGCTCCACCATGGATCAGCTGATCTTCACCGACGAGGCCGCCATCGCGGGCGCGCCGGTGCCGTTCCTGACCATCAACTCGGTCGCGCCGACCATCATGCACTACGGCACCGAGGAGCAGAAGAAGTTCTTCCTGCCCAAGATCGCCGCGGGCGAACTGCACTTCTCCATCGGCTACTCCGAACCCGGCGCGGGCACCGATCTGGCCTCGCTGCGCACCACCGCGGTCCGCGACGGCGACGAGTGGATCATCAACGGCCAGAAGATGTGGACCAGCCTCATCGCCTACGCCGACTACATCTGGCTGGCCGTGCGCACCGACCCGAACGCCAAGAAGCACAAGGGCATCTCGATGTTCATCGTGCCGACCACGGCCGAGGGCTTCTCCTGGACCCCGGTGCACACCATGGCCGGCCCGGACACCAGCGCCACCTACTACCAGGACGTGCGGGTCGCGCACAGCGCAATGGTCGGCCCGGAGAACGGCGGCTGGTCGCTGGTCACCAACCAGCTCAATCACGAGCGGGTGGCGCTGACCTCGTCCGCCCCGCTGGCGCTGGCCGTGCGGCAGACCGTCGAGTGGGCGCGCGAGGCCAAGACGTCCAACGGTTCCCGCGTCATCGACCAGGAATGGGTGCGGATAAATCTGGCGCGCGTGCACGCCAAGGTGGAGTACCTGAAGCTGCTCAACTGGGAGATCGCCTCCCGGGCCGACGCGGGTGGGGATGCCGCGCCGCGCCCGTGGGACGCCTCCACCTGCAAGGTGTACGGCACCGAACTGGCGACCGAGGCGTACCGGCTGCTCATGGAGGTGCTCGGACCGCAGGCGTACCTGCGCCAGGACTCGCCGGGCGCGCAGCTGCGCGGGCGGCTGGAGCGCATGCACCGCGCCTGCCTGATCCTCACCTTCGGCGGCGGCACCAACGAGGTGCAGCGCGACATCATCGCCATGACCGCCCTGCGGCAGCCGCCGGCCACGCGTTGATATTGGAAAGCTAGGTACCCCCATGGATTTCACCCTGACCGAAGCGCAGCAGGATCTGGCCCGGCTCACCGCCGAGGTGACCGGCAAACTCGTCACCGCCGACCGGCTGCGCGAACTCGACCGCGCCACCGATGCCGAGGGCAACGACACCGTGCGCTTCGACACGGCGCTGTGGAAGTCGCTGGCCGAGACCGGCGTCCTGGCGGCGGCCCTGCCGGAAGCGGTGGGCGGCAGCGATTTCGGCGTGCTGGAGCAGACCGCCGTGCTGCGTGAGCTCGGCAGGTCGGTCGCGGCGGTGCCGTACCTGTGGTCGGCGGTGCTCGGTGCGGGCGCGCTGGCCGCCTTCGGCTCCCCGGAGCAGCGCGAACTGGCCGCGACCGCCGGAACCGGCGAGACCATCCTGACCGTGGCGCTGAGCGAGGAACGCAACTGGGAGCCCGCCACACCGGTCACCACGGCCGACGAGAACGGCTCCTGGCGGCTGTCCGGCGTCAAGATCGCGGTGCCCTTCGCCCGGCAGGCGGCGCGAATCCTGGTGCCCGCCACAGTGAACGGCCAGGCCGCCGTCTTCCTGGTCGATCCCGCCGACCCCACCGTGCACCTCGCCGACCAGCTGGTCACCGACCGCTCCCCCGAGGCGGAGGTCGAATTGGCCGGTGCCCCGGCGGAATTGGTGGGCACCCTGGAGCAGGGCCCGGAGATCCTGGCCTGGCTGCTGGAGCGCGCCTGGCTGGGCCTGGCCGCCCAGCAGCTCGGCACGGTGGAGCGCGGCCTGGAACTGGTGGCCGAATACGCCCGCGAGCGTGAGCAGTTCAACCGCAAGATCGGCAGTTTCCAGGCGGTGGCGCAGCGCCTCGCCGACGCCTACATCGACGTGCAGGGCGTGCGCCTGGCCGTGCAGCAGGCGGCCTGGCGACTGGCCGAGGGTCTGGACGCCGCCGCCGAGATCCACACCGCCAAGTACTGGGCGGCCGACGCGGGGCACCGCATCGCCCACACCGTCGTACACGTGCACGGCGGCGTCGGCATCGACCGCGACCACATCGTGAACCAGTACTTCACCGCCGCCAAGCACAACGAGTTCGCCCTCGGCGGCGCGAGCGACCACCTGCGCGCCCTGGGCGGCATCCTGGCCGCCAGCTGAGGTCACCCGACGGGCGGCGGCACGGATTCCGGGCCGCCGCCCTTCTTTGTTTCCGGCCTTGTCCCAGGGGCACCGATGAGTTTTCGATGTCCGCTCCGTCCTTACCTGTGACACGCAACGAGTACGCGCCGAGAGGACGACATCATGGCCAGCAAGATGATCTTCATCAATCTCCCCGTTTCCGATCTGGACCGGTCCAAGGGGTTCTACGAGGCGCTCGGCTGGAAGGTGAATCCGGACTTCACCGACAACAACGCCGCCTGCATCGTGGTGGACGACAACATCTGCCTGATGCTGCTGACCAAGGAGTTCTTCACCAACTTCAGCAAGCGTGCCATCGCCGACACCAAGGGTACGGTGGGCGCGGCCTACGCCCTGTCGCTGGCCAGCGCCGCCGAGGTGGACAGCCTGGTCGAAGCCGCCCTGAAGGCCGGCGGCACCGAGGAGGCCGACGACAGCCGCCGCGAGCAGGAGGCCGGGGCGGGCATGTACGGCCGCACCTTCATCGACCCGGACGGCCACCAGTGGGAGCCGTTCCACATGAACTACCCGGGCTGATACCCCGACCCTTCGCATTCCACGACCGCCGCGACGCGGGTGGCGCGGTACTCGTACCGACATGCGAACGGCCCGACGGGTATACACCCGGCGGGCCGTTCACGCGTGCCGTCGCGCCGACGCCGGACCACCCCGGCGTCATCCACCATGCGCGCCGACAGGGTCTACGCGGTGGTCGAAACCTCCGCACCTTCGCGCCACTCCTGCGGCAAACCGAAGAGCGGGAACAGTTTATCGGTGTCGAGGAAGAAGTTGAGACCGGAAATGCGATCTCCATCCAGTTCGAGCACGGTGATCGACCACGGCAGCCACAGACCGGGCTCATCGCTCGGCTTGTAATGACCGAAGGCGGGCAAACCGTTCGCACCCGCCAGCGGCACCATGCGCGAATCGCGGCAGGCGCGGCCGTGCCCGAGCATGAAGGCGGCCACATTGTCCGGACCCGACACCCACAGCGAGATGGGCGGCATGGACAGCGCCACATCCTCTTTCAGCAGGGAGGTGAGAGCGTCCATGTTGTAGGACTCGAACGCCTTGACGAAGTCGTCGACGAGTTTGCGCTGCTGCTCATCGGTTTCGTCGAAGGTCTTGCCCTCGTCGGGCTGCACCTTGGACATGGTGGCGCGGGCGCGCTGCAGGGCGCTGTTCACCGAGGCCGGCGACATCATGAGCATGTCGGCGGTCTCGTTCGCGGAGAAGCGCAGCACCTCGCGCATGATCAGGATGGCGCGCTGGGTGGCGGGCAGATGCTGCACCGCGGCCACGAAGGCCAGCCGCAGCGTGTCCTTCGCCGAGGCATGGTCGGCGGGATCCGCACCGAAGGCCAACGCGTTCGGAATGGGCTCCACCCACACGTAGTCCGGTTCCGGCATGGGCATCGGCGAATCGGGCGTGGACGGCCCGTTCAGGTCCATGGGCCGGGCGCGCCGCTGTGGGCCGTCCAACATGTCCAGACAGACATTGGTGGTGATCTTGTAGAGCCAGGAGCGCAGACTGGAGCGCCCCTCGAACGACTCGTAGGACTTCCAGGCGCGGGTGAACGCCTCCTGCACCGCGTCCTCGGCCTCGAAGGAGGACCCCAGCATGCGGTAGGCGTAGGCACACAGCTCGCGGCGGTGCCCCTCGAACGACTGCAACACCTCATCGAGGGAGGTGGTGGACCTGCCGGACTGCTTGCTCATAGGGCCACTCTGGCACACCCCACCGACATGTTGGGAAGATCGGAAAGGACTGCCTTCCATACCTTTCGGCTATGACCGAATCCTCGGATGATCCCTTGTTTTCGCAGGTGGGCAGGGCTGCGGCCGGTCGCGGCACGGATCGCGACCGGCCTGCGGCCCGGCCCTACTTTCCGGCGGGCGCGGGCGCGTCCTCGTCGGCGGGACGCTCCTCGGTCTGCGCCTTGGCCCACTTGTAGTCGGGCTTGCCCGCGGGATTGCGCTTGATCTGCTCCACGAACCACAGCGCACGCGGCATCTTGTACGACGAGATCTCCTGCGTCAGCACCGGCCGCAGCTCCTCGAGCGTGGGCCGGTTCTCGCCGCGACACTGCACGACCGCGACCACCTTCTGCCCCCAGCGCTCGTCCGGCACCCCGACCACCAGCGCGTCGAAGATCTCGGGATGGCACTTGAGCGCCCCCTCGACCTCCTCCGGGTAGATCTTCTCACCGCCGGAGTTGATGCTCACCGAGCCGCGGCCCAGCATGGTGACGGTGCCGTCCTCCTCGACCCGAGCGTAGTCGCCCGGAATCGAGTACCGCTTGCCGTTGAACTCCTTGAAGGTGGCCTTGGTCTTGGCCTCGTCCTTGTAGTACCCGAGCGGGATGTGCCCGCTGCGGGCCAGGAAGCCGATCTTGCCGGACCCGGGCTCGCACGGATTGCCGTCCTCGTCGAGCACCTGCGTGGAGGCGTCGATCTTCACGCGCGGGCCGCCGGTGTGGTTCTGCCCCTTGGTGACCACGGACAGCCCCCCGAAACCGGTCTCCGAGGAGCCGATGGAGTCGCTGATCATCCGGTTCGGCAGCAGCTCGAGCATCTTGTCCTTGAGCGTCGGCGAGAACAGGGCCGCGCTGCTGGCGATGACGTAGAGGCTCGACGGGTCGTAGGGCTCACCGGTTTCCGGATTGCCCTCGAGCAGCGCGTCGACCATGGGCCGGGCCATGGCGTCACCGGTGATGAAAATGAGGTTGATCTTGTGCTTTTCGACGGCCCGCCACAGCCCGTGACCGCTGAACTCCGCGAGCATGAGGGTCTTCCCGCCGCCGAACAGGCTCTGGAAGGTGGCCCACTGCGAGCCGCCGTGGATCATCGGGGCGACCGGGTACCGGACCATCTGCGGGTTGGCGGCGCCCATCTTGGCGAGCTCCCACTCATCGGTGACGTATTCACCGGTGAGGAAGTTGATTCCGCCGCCGAGCACCCGCCAGACATCCTCCTGCCGCCACATGACGCCCTTGGGCATACCCGTGGTGCCGCCGGTGTAGAGCATGTAGATGTCGTCGGGCGAACGGTCCTCGAAATCGCGCTCGGCAGAGCAACCGGCAAGCGCCGCTTCGTATTCCACCGCACCCTCGGGTAGCGGCAGGTCGGTGCCGTCCTCCACCACGAGGACCGCCTTCAGATGCGGCACCTTCGGCCACACATTGGCGACCTTGTCGCTGTAGCGACGTTCGACCACCAGCGCGACCATATCCGAGTTGTCGAAGATGTACTGCAACTCGTTCTCGACATATCGGAAGTTCACGTTGACCATGACCGCGCGGGTCTTGAACACCGCCACCATGGCCTCGATGGCCTCGATGGTGTTCCGCGAGTAGATACCCACCTTGTCGCCCGGTTGCACCCCCTGTTCTCGCAGGTAGTGCGCGAGCTGATTGGCTCGCCCCTCGAGCTCGGCATAGGTAACCGAGCGAGTGTCGTCGACCAGGGCGACGTTATCCGGCATGAGGTCGATGGCGTGTTCGACAAGGTCCGCTATGTTGTGGCTCACATGATGAAAATAGAACGTGTTCCTGTGTGTGACAAGACACAATTCTCAATTCGTACCACGGGAAATTGTGGCTGCCGCCACAGAGTACGTCGTTTACCGTGGGCGCATGGACTTCTTGGCGATCTTGCGCGACCGGCTCACGGCCTTCGGCGAGCTCATCACCGCGGACGTCGACCTCACCGCGCCGGTGCCCACCTGCGGCGACTGGACCCTCCACGATCTGGTCGAGCACATGGGGCGCGGAAATCAATGGGTGGTGACCGCGGTCGCCGAACTGCGCGGCGACGACGACGGCGAACCCGCGCCGCGCGACCCGGCCGAACTGCGGGCCTGGTTCGACCGGACCTCCGACGCCCTCGTCGCCGCGCTGTCGGCCGATCCGGCCACGGAGGCATGGACTTTCACCCGATCGGCCCCGCGCACCGTCGGATTCTGGCGTCGCCGCCGCACCCACGAGACGGTCATGCATCTCTGGGACGCGCAGTCCGCGCTCGGAGCCGCCGCGCCGATCGACGCCGCCCTGGCCGACGACGGCATCGCGGAGGTCTTCGACATGTTCGCGCAGCGCATGATCGACCGCGGGCTGGCGACCCCGCCCGAGGCCGCCGTGCAGGTGCGGACCACCGACACCGGGACCATCCGGACCTACGGCAAGGGTGAGCCGACCGCCGAGATCGCCGCGCCCGCATCGGATCTGCTCCTGCTGCTGTGGCAGCGCAAGCCGAGTTCGGATCCGGCGTTCGCCTGGCAGGGCGACCGGGAGTCCGGCGAGAGCGTGCTCGCGGGTCCGCTCACGCCGTGACCGGGACAGAATCTAGAACTCGTTCTACGACTGGATCAGGGGGGTGAGACGGGCCAGCTGCTCGGTATCGCGCACCCCGACGAGCAGCATGGTGACGCCCGCGTCCTCCCACACCTTCAGCTGTTCGCGCACCTGCGCCGCATTGCCGACGATCATGGTGTCGAGCATGAGCTCGTCCGGCACCGCGGCCGCCGCCTCATCCTTGCGGCCGGCGCGGAACAGCCGGGTGATCTCCTCGACCTGCTCGCCGTAGCCCATCCGGCGGTACACCTCGGCGTGGAAGTTCAACTCCTCCGCGCCCATGCCGCCGATGTAGAGCGCCATGACCGGGCGCAGCCGATCCAGCTCGGCCTTCGGATCGTCGGTGAGGATCACCTGGGCGGTGGCGGCGATCTCGAAGTCCGCCCGCGAACGCCGGGCGCCCGCCCGCGCGAAACCCTCGTCCAGCCAGGAGTTGTACATGTCGGCCAGTCGCGGGGTGTAGTAGATGGCCAGCCAGCCGTCGGCGATCTCGGCGGTCAGCGCCACGTTCTTCGGGCCCTCGGCCCCCAGCCAGATGGGCAGGTCCGCGCGCAGCGGATGGGTGATGGGCTTGAGCGGCTTGCCCAGGCCGGTCGCGCCCGGACCGGCGTAGGGCAGCGGATAGTGCGGTCCGCCGCTGGTCACCTTGGCCTCGCGGGCCAGCACCTGCCGCACGATCGACACGTATTCGCGGGTCCGCTGCAACGGCTTGGCGAACGGCTGTCCGTACCAGCCCTCGACCACCTGCGGTCCGGAGACGCCGAGCCCGAGAATGTGCCGTCCGCCGCTGAGATGATCCATGGTCAGCGCGGCCATGGCGGTGCCCGTGGGGGTGCGCGCCGACATCTGCACCACCGACGTGCCCAGCCGCACCCGGCTGGTGCTCGAACCCCACCACGCCAGCGGCGTGAACGCGTCCGATCCCCACGACTCGGCCGTGAACACCGCGTCCCATCCGGCCGCCTCGGCCGCGACGACCAACTCCCGGGCGTTGGTGGGCGGCTGTGCACCCCAATAACCGAGTTGCAACCCGAACCGCATAACCGTTCCCTTCTTCCGAGATCAATTCCCCCGCTGGGCGCGGGGGCGAAGCGCCTTGTCAACGCTTATGGGGGCGCGGGGGCGAGGCCCCCGGCACCGCGAAGCCTTGCCACCAGAATAAGAACCTGTTCTACTCGATTCCGTGACTCTGGGGAACACCGAAGTACTCGCCGCGCCGCTGCGGATGCAGTTCGATTACACCCGCTCCACCGGTCCGACCATCGGCCGCTTCCTGACCGGCCTGCGCGCCGGGCAGATCGTCGGCGTGCGCGGTTCCGACGGACGCGTGATCGTGCCGCCAGCGGAATTCGATCCGATCACCGCCGAACCGCTGACCGAGTTCGTGGATGTCGCCGACGTGGGCACCGTGCAGTCGTGGAGCTGGGTGGCCGAACCGCTGCCGGGCCAGCCCTTCGACCGCCCCTTCGCCTGGGCGCTCATCAAACTCGACGGCGCGGACACCGCCCTGCTGCACGCCGTGGACGTGTCCTCGCCCGCGGACATCAGCACCGGCATGCGGGTGCGGGCGCGCTGGGCCACCGAGCGCAAGGGCTACATCCACGACATCGCCTGCTTCGAGCCCGGCGAATTCTCCGTCGCCGCGACCCCTTCGGCGGAGGCCGAGCCGATCACGGGCATCGTCACGCCGATCGACCTGAGCTTCAAGCACACCGCCGCGCCGCAGGAGACCGCCTTCCTGAAAGCACTGGTGGAGGGCAAGCTGCTCGGCGCGAAGGCGGGCGGTGACGGCAAGGTGTACTTCCCGCCGCGCGGCGCGGACCCGCGCACCGGCGCACCCACCGAGGACTACGTCGACCTGCCCGACACCGGCATCGTCACCACCTACTGCGTGGTCAACGTGCCGTTCCAGGGCCAGCGCATCAAGCCGCCGTACGTGGCCGCCTACATCCTGCTGGACGGCGCGGACATCCCCTTCCTGCACCTGGTGCTCGGCATCGACGCCACCGAGGTGCGCATGGGCATGCGGGTGAAGGCCGTGTGGAAACCGCGCGAGGAATGGGATTACGGGCTGGACAACATCTCCCATTTCGAGCCCACCGGCGAGCCCGACGCCGAGTACGAGACCTTCGCGCACCACCTGTAGAGAGGCGCTGAAACCTTGAGTAACACAACGGATATCGCGGTGGTGGGGTTCGCGCACGCACCGCATGTGCCGGAGACCTTCGGCACCACCAACGGCGTGGAGATGTTGCAACCGTGCTTCACGCGGCTGTACGACTCGCTCGGCATCGAAACCGCCGATATCGACTTCTGGTGCTCCGGCTCCTCGGATTACCTTGCCGGGCGCGCCTTCTCCTTCATCTCGGCCATCGACTCCATCGGCGCGGTGCCGCCCATCAACGAATCCCACGTGGAGATGGACGCGGCCTGGGCGCTGTACGAGGCATGGGTGAAACTCCGCTCCGGACAGGCGAAGACGGCGCTGGTGTACGGCTTCGGCAAGCCCTCGGCGGGCACGCTGCGCCAGGTGCTCACCCTCCAGACCGACCCCTATGTGGTCGCGCCGCTGTGGCCGGACGCGGTGTCCATGGCCGGATTGCAGGCGCGGGCCGGACTGGACGCCGGACGCTGGAGCGAACAGGACATGGCCGCCGTCGCCGCCAACAGCGCCGCCGCCGCGGCCGCCTACGGCGAGGCGACCGAGACCGCCCGAGCCGAGACCGATATCGAGAAGCTGCTGGCCGCGCCCTATGTGGCCGACCCCTTCCGCGCCCACGACATCGCGCCCATCACCGACGGCGCGGCCGCCATCGTGCTGGCCGTTGGCGACCGGGCGCGCGAGCTGTGCGACCGGCCCGCCTGGCTGACCGGCATGGCGCACTACATCGACACCCCCATGCTGGGCGCGCGCGACCTCACCGTCTCGGAGTCCACCGCCCGCGCGGCCCGCGCCGCCATCGGCGACGGCCCCGCCGGATTCGATGTCGCCGAGCTGAACGCGCAGTACAGCCACGAGGAACTCATCCTCAAACAGGCCATCGGACTCAACGGTTCCACCCGCATCAACCCTTCCGGCGGACCGCTGGCGGGCAACCCCCTGTTCGCGGCGGGTCTGGAGCGCATCGGCTTCGCCGCCACCGAGATCATCAACGGCAATGCGGAACGCGCGCTGGCCCACGCCAGCAGCGGTCCGGCATTGCAGCAGAACCTGGTCGCCACCTTGGAGGCACGATGAACGCAGCAGCGCACAGCGATTCGGTGAGGGGTGGTGGCCGGGCGACGGGCAACCCTGCCGCCGTACTCGGCACGGGCCAGACCAACCATGTGACCAAGCGGTCGGACGTGTCCATGGCGGGTATGTGCCGCGAGGCCATCGACCGCGCGCTCGCCGACGCCGAACTCACCATGGCCGATATCGACGCGGTCGTCATCGGCAAGGCCCCCGACTTCTTCGAGGGCTCCATGATGCCGGAGCTGTTCCTCTCCGATGCCCTGGGCGCGACCGGGAAGCCGCTGCTGCGCGTGCACACCGCCGGTTCGGTGGGCGGCTCCACCGGCGTCGTGGCCGCCAATCACGTCCAGGCGGGCGTGTACGGCAAGGTGCTCGCCGTCGCCTGGGAGAAGCAGTCGGAATCCAATGCCATGTGGGCGCTGTCGAATCCGGTGCCCTTCACCAAGCCGGTGGGCGCGGGCGCGGGCGGCTACTTCGCCCCGCACGTGCGCGCCTACATCCGCCGCGCCAATGCCCCGCTGCACATCGGGGCCATGGTCGCGGTGAAGGACCGTCGCAACGGCGCTCGCAACCCGCTCGCCCACCTGCGGCAGGCCGATATCACCATGGAGTCGGTGCTGGCCTCCCAAATGCTGTGGGACCCCATTCGTTTCGACGAGACCTGCCCGTCCTCGGACGGCGCGTGCGCGCTGGTCATCGGCGACGAGTCCGCGGCCAAGGAGCAGGAGGCCCGCGGCCGGAAGGTGGCGTGGGTGCACGGCACCGCCATGCGCACCGAACCGCTCGCCTACGCCGGGCGCGATCAGGTGAACCCCCTGGCCGGAAAGGACGCCGCCCGCGCCCTGTGGGAGCAGGCCGGCATCACCAATCCGCTCGAGGAGATCGACGCGGCCGAGATCTATGTGCCGTTCTCCTGGTTCGAGCCCATGTGGCTGGAGAACCTCGGCTTCATGCCCGAGGGCGAGGGCTGGAAACTCACCGACTCCGGCGACACCGCCATCGGCGGGAAGCTCCCGGTCAATCCGTCCGGCGGCGTGCTGTCGTCCAACCCGATCGGCGCGTCCGGGCTCATTCGCTTCGCCGAGGCCGCCAAGCAGGTGATGGGCCGGGCGGGCGACTACCAGGTGGAGAACGCCCGCAAAGCCTTCGGCCACGCCTATGGCGGCGGCTCGCAGTACTTCTCGATGTGGGTCGTGGGGAGTGAGCAGCCGTGACCACCACCACCGAGCATCCGGCGCGGGTCGCCGGGGCAGCCTCGCAGGCCGCCGTCCGGGCGCGCGACAAGGCGGCCTGGGTCGCGCTCTTCGCCGCCGACGGCATTGTCGAGGACCCGGTCGGCCCGTCCTTCTTCGACCCCGAGGGCAAGGGGCACCGCGGCGCGGAGGCCATCGCGGCATTCTGGGACAAGGCGATCGCCCCGACCGAGCAGATCGAATTTCACTTCGAGGACTCCTTCGCCTGCGGTCGCGAGATCGCCTTCACCGGGAAGATCCGCACCTACATGGGCGGCCAGGTGATCGACGCCGAGGGTGTCTTCACCTACAAGGTGGACGAGGACGGGAAGATTCTCGCCCTGCGCGCCTTCTGGGAACAGGAGCGCGCCATGGCGACCATGAAACCCGCTGGAACACGCTAGAACCCGTGCCCGCCCGCCGTGCGGGCGGGCACCGGGCGTTCGTCAGGGCGTGCGACATGTGGCCCGGAAAGCGCGGCGGGCGGCCGGAGTTCCGGACGCCCGCCGCGTTCTTCGTCTCAGTCTTCGTCTCAGCTCTTGGTCTCAGTGCTGCACGGGGCAGGTCCGGTAGTCGACCTCGAACTCCTTGATCCCGTTGAGCCAGCCCGAGCGCAGCCGCCGGGGATCGCCGATGCCGGTGATATCCGGCATGTGGTCGGCGATGGCATTGAAGATGATCTCCACCTCCAGGCGCGCCAGATTCGCGCCGATGCAGAAGTGCGCACCGGTACCGCCGAAGGACAAGTGCGGGTTGGGATCCCGCAGGATGTCGAAGGTGAAGGGGTTCTCGAACACCTCTTCGTCGAAGTTGGCCGACCGGTAGAGCAGCACCACCCGCTGCCCCTTCTCGATCCGGACGCCCGAGAGTTCGGTGTCCTCCAACGCCGTGCGCTGGAACATGCTGACCGGCGTGGCCCAGCGGATGATCTCGTCCGCCGCCGTCAGGGGCCGCTGCTGTTTGAACAGCTCCCACTGCTCCGGATTCTCGAGGAAGGCGAGCATGCCGTGCGTGGTGGCATTGCGGGTGGTCTCGTTGCCCGCCACGGCGAGCATCATGACGAAGAAGCCGAACTCCTCCGACGACAGCGACTCACCGTCGATCTCGGCCTGCACCAGCTCGGTGACGATATCGCTGGCCGGACACCGCTTGCGCTCCTCGGCCATCTGGTACGAGTAGCCGAGGATCTCGGTGGAGGCGACCAGCGGGTCGGCATCGCTGTCCGGATCGTCGTAGCCGGTCATCTCGTTGGACCAGCGGAAGATCTTCTTCCGGTCCTCCTGCGGTACACCGATCAGCTCGGCGATGGCCTGCAGCGGCAGTTCGGCCGCCACCTGCTCGACGAAGTCGCCGCGCCCCGACTCGGCGGCGGCCCGCACGATCCGCTCGGCGCGCGCGGTCAGCTCGGCGCGCAGGCCGTTGATCACGCGCGGCGTGAAGCCCTTGGCGATGATCTTGCGCAGCTTGGTGTGCTCGGGGGCGTCCTTGTTCAACATCACGAACCGCTGCATCTCGATCTGCTCGCGGGTGATGTCGTCGTTGAAACGCGGGATGGCGGTGTTCTCGTAGTTGGAGAACACATCGCTGCGACGGGAGACCTCCTTGACGTCGGCGTGCTTGCTGACCACCCAGAAGCCGTCGTCGTGGAAGCCGCCCACTTCCGGCGATTTGGGGTTCCACCAGATGGGGGCCGTCCGCCGCAATTCGGCGAATTCTTCGACCGGGACTCGGCTCGCCCACATGTCCGGGTCCGTGACATCGAATCCGTCCGGCACATTGGGCCGCATTGAGGTGTCGACCACCAGCAGTCTCCTTTGACCGACTGAAACACGTTCTACCATCATTGAAGCACAGGTGGTACGACTGAGGAAGATGAATTAGTAAACAGCTGTAACAGAATCCGAACCTGTTTCAGTTTGTATCCGAAAGGAACGACATGGGTACTCCCGTCATCGTCGAGGCCGCGCGCACACCCATCGGCAAACGCAATGGCTGGCTGGCCGGCCTGCACGCCGCCGAACTGCTCGGCGCGGCACAGCAGGGCGTGCTCGAACGAGCGGCCTTGGATCCCCTACTGGTGGAGCAGGTCGTCGGCGGCTGCGTCATGCAGGTCGGCGAGCAGTCGAACAACGTCACCCGCACCGCCTGGCTGCACGCGGGCCTGCCCTGGCAGACCGGCGCGGTGACCATCGACAACCAGTGCGGATCCGCCCAGCAGGCCGCGGGCCTGGTCGCCGGACTCATCTCGACCGGGGCCATCGAGGTCGGCCTGGCGTGCGGCATCGAGTCCATGAGCCACGTGCCGCTCGGCGCCAATGTCGGCACCCACGCCGGGCCCCGCCGTCCGGCGAGCTGGGATATCGACATGCCCGACCAGTTCACCGGTGCGGAGCGAATCGCCAAGCGGCGCGGCATAACCCGTGACGACACCGACGCCCTGGGCGAGCGCTCGCAGCGCCTGGCCGCGCAGGCGTGGGCGGAGGGCCGCTTCGACCGCGAGGTGCTGACCATCAAGGGCGCGCCGCAGGTGGACAAGGAGGGCAACCTCACCGGCGAGACCATGGACGTCACCCGCGATCAGGGCCTGCGCGAGACCACCCGCGAGGGCCTGGCGAAGCTGAAGCCGGTGCAGGAGGGGGGTATTCACACCGCGGGCACGTCCTCGCAGATTTCCGACGGTGCCGCAGCCGTTCTACTCATGGATGAAAAGGCCGCCGAGCGCAATGGTTTGCGCCCGCGCGCCCGCATCGTGGCCCAGTGCCTGGTCGGCGGCGAGCCCGAATACCAGCTCGACGGACCGGTGCAGGCGTGCGCCCGCCTGCTGGAGCGCAGCGGCATGAGCATGAGCGATATCGACTTGTTCGAAATCAACGAGGCTTTCGCATCCGTGGTGCTGTCGTGGGCATCGGTGCACAAGCCCGACTTCGACCGGGTGAATGTCAACGGCGGCGCCATCGCGCTCGGACACCCGGTCGGCAGCACCGGATCGCGGTTGATCACAACGGCTTTGCACGAGCTGGAGCGCTCCGGCAAGAGCACCGCCATGATCCTCATGTGCTGCGGTGGCGCACTCGCGACGGGCACGATCATCGAACGGGTCTAGTCCCCAACCTTTTTCGGCCACGAGGTTGAACATTCATCCTACGACCCGTCAAACGTGGCGTACGCCACACAAACTTCGGTACAGACAAGATGATGACTCGTCAGCTATCTTATAGCTACTGGCGGCCCGTTGCGGAAGACCTTCGCGACGGGCCAGAACCGGGGCTCTTAAGCCATCCGCAAGAACCGTGAGGGTGGCCCGCAAACGCCCAAGCCACAGCGGCTTCGCCGGATCACCGTCGAGAAGGTTCAAGGAAATCGCGAATCAGGCGTAGGTTTTCAGTTACTGAGCCGCTAATATCAATGATACGTATCCGAGATAACGACTGTTAGTACAGCGAAGGGAATTGGGCGGCTCACAATGGCTGATTTCGCGGCGCGGCTGAACAAGCTGTTCGAAACCGTGCATCCCCCGGGGCGTAAGCCGCACACCAACGCAGAGGTGGCGGCGGCCTTGACGGCCTCCGGCCATCCGATCTCGAAACCGTATCTGTCACAGCTGCGGTCGGGACAGCGCACGAATCCGTCGGACGAGACGGTGGCTGCACTGGCGAAGTTCTTCAAGGTCAAGCCTGACTACTTCTTCAACGACATCTACGCTGCCAAGATCGATCATGATCTGGAGTTGCTGTCCCAGCTGCAGGGCTACGGACTGCGTCGGCTGTCGAGTAGGGCCTTCGACCTCTCCGAAGAATCACAGAACCTCCTCACCTCCATGGCGGAGAAGTTGCGGGCATCAGAGGGGCTGCCCGAAATTCCTCCGGACGGCACGGAATAGGCCCTGCCTCAAGGCAACACAGTGCGGGTGACTCGGAACCGCACTGTGTTGGTTTGTCACAGGACTCCTCCAGCCGGTTCCATGAGGAGCATCTGAACGATACGGCGCTGCTTGCAGGGCGGCGTCGCCATCGTGTGGCTGGCACGCGGGGTGTTAGACCGGTCTCAGGGCACAGAGACCATGTGGCGTACACCCCTGCGCGGAGCAGATATGCGCACTCCTGGCATATCGCTGCGCGGGGTCCGAGAACATATCGGTGAGACGACCTCCCCTGGTGTGCATCGCGCAGATTGTCGGGCGATGCACCGGATACGGCCACGGGGGGTCGTTTCGTTTTGCTGGATTTCCGATCGAGTTGTGCAAACCGCACACCCGAACTGTGCAAAGTGCACTTTCAGATGTACAGAACGGTCATGCCCATCGCCATTGCGGCGCACTTATGACCGGAATCCACCGAATGCGGATCCCGGTCGAATAGGTGCGTTTCAGCGCTGCGCCGACGGCTGACCGGCCCCGCTTTCCAGCGCCTCGTCGAAGGCGCGAGCAATGGCCTGAGCCCAGCCGCGCGGGCTCACGCCGGGCGGCGGAGCGATCCACCGACCGTCTACCACGGTCTCGCCGAAGGGATTCCGCGCCCACAGCGCCACCCGCTCGGCCCGTTCGGTCACCGATTCGGGTGGCGCACCGGCATCGGCCAGCTCCACGCCGCCGCCGGACTGCAGGAACAGGGCGTCCATGATCTGCGCCACCTGGTCGGACGCCTTGAGCTGGGTGGTGGACCCGGTCTGATCCTTGGTCACCACCTCCGGGAAGCGCGCCACCAGCACCCGGTGCAGGGTGCGAATCTCCCGCAGCAGCAAGCGCGCTCGCAGCCAGAGCTCGATCACGATCCACACCGCGCCCATGGCGATCAGCAGCGACGCGATCTGCCAGGCGGGCCAGAACCAGTCCGGTTGCTGCGGTTTCGGCATGGTCGCGTGATCTATCTCACGTCGCAGCGACAGCGTCGACAGCACGCCGACCACCAGGGTGCCGGTGGTGTAGAGCGCGATGCCGCGGCCCAGGGTGGTCCAGTCCAGGTTGCGCACGCCGGTGATGACGATGAAGACGCAACCGAGCAGGGCGACCACCCAACCGAAGGTGGTGGACCACACCAGGGTGATGATCATCGCGACGAGCCCGCCGGCGTAGATCATCCAGGAGATCTGGCGCAGATTCCGGCGTGACACCACCGGCCACGCCGCCGCGGCCACCACCGAGGTCGAGGTCACGAACAGCGCCCAGAGCATGGGAGTGAGCCTGTCGGACAACCACATTCCGCGCACCCCGGCCGGGGCGATGTGATCCACCGCCACCGCGACATCCGGAATCGCGACGGTGGAGGCCGCCGCGACGGACGCCACCGCGATCACGATCGCCACCCGCGCGGTGGTCGCGGGCTTGACCAGCACCCGGCCCACCCGCGCCCCGGCCGCCATCCAGACCAGTAGCGCCGTCAACCAGAAGGTCATGCCGTGTCCTCCCGTCCGAGGGGTCCACCGTGGTCACACCCGACGCCGCATCCGGTCATCCGAGTGCCTCGTCGAAGCGCAGAACCGAGACGCCCGCGCCTCGGCTGTTGAATACACGCAGTCGGGTCATGAGCATGTTCGCGAAGGTCTCCGCCTCCCACTCGCACAGTTCGTCCTCGCCGAGATCCACGATCTGCTGGTGCGCGCGCTGGCTGAGCATGTAGGCGATGAGATCCTCGCTGGCCTCCAGCGTGACCTCGGTCGCGGCCTCGCCCGGATGGTCGAACACGATATGCCCCAGCTCGTGCGCGAGCGTGTGCTCGCGCGTGGGTAGCGCGGCGGCCAGCACGATCACATCCCGGTCCGGGTAGCTGCGGCGCTGTCCGCACACACCCGGGCCCAACTGCGCGCTGGCGATCTCGATGGGCCGCCGCCGCTCCAGCGAGATGGCGTCCACCACCTCGTCGAGGGTGGTGGCGTCGAAGTCGGCGGCGACCGCGCACACCGCGTCGACGGCGGCCGCCACCCGGCGGTAGGACCTGCTGGCGCTGCTATGCGCTCGACTCTCGGTCATCGCTGCCCCCTCACGCCCTCGGGCCGAAGAACTGGGCGCGCGCGGCGTCGATCCGCGCCTGCGCCGCCGACGCGCTCTGCGCGCTCACCGCACCGGAACCCACGCCCGCCAGCGTGAGCGCTATGAGTCCGCCGATGACCGACAGCAGTTTGATCGGTGGCAGCAGACCCGTGTCGGATGTGGGCCGCACCTGCGGATCCGGCTGTGCCACCACAGGATCGGACGCCGCCGGCGGCGCCGGTTCCGCCGGTGGCTCGGGAGCCGGAGCCGCCGCCACCTCCACGGGCGGCGCGACCACCGGAGCCACCGCGGGCAGCGGCACCTGGGGCGCGGGCGGTGTCGGAATTTCCAGCGGTATGGGCGGAGGCACCGGCGCGGGCGTCGGCTGCGGAATCAGCAGAAGCAGCAGCGGGGACGCGCAGACGGCGGCCGAACCAGCTCCCGCCGAACCCAGCGCGCCCGAACCCGTTGCCGCCGAACCGGCCCCGGCCGAACCGACGGCAGCCGATCCGGCCCCGGCGGAACCGACGGCGGCCGAACCGACCCCGGTCGATCCGGTCGCGGCCGAACCGAGCGCCGCGGAACCGGCACCGGAACCGGTGGCCGCGGAGCCCGCGGCCGATCCGGCACCCGCGGAACCCACTCCGGCCGAACCCACGGCAGCCGAACCGGTACACAGTGCGGCCAAGGCCGCCGACCCCGTCGCCGCGGAGCCGACCGCGGCGGAACCCACTGCGGCCGAACCGGTCCCGAGACCGGCCGAACCGGTGAAACCCAGCAGGGTCGCGAGCGTCGCGGCCGCCGAGCCGGTGCCGACCGCGGCCGAGCCCAGTGCCGCGGAACCGGTCGCCACACCGGCGGAACCGGTGAGCCCCAGCAGTGTGGCGAGGGTGGCCGCCGCCGAACCGGTGCCGACCGCGGCGGAACCCACTGCCGCCGAACCGGTCCCGAGACCGGCCGAACCGGTGAGGCCGAGCAGCGCCGCCATGCCTGCGGATCCGGTGCCGAGCACGGTGCCGGCACCGACTCCGGCGGAACCCACTGCGGCGGAACCCGTTCCGAGAGCGGCGGAACCCGTGGTCAGGGCGGCGGAACCCGAGCCGAGGACAGCCGATCCGGCTCCCGCGCCCGCCGAGCCGACGGCCGCTCCGGCCGAGCCGGTGGCGGCGGAGCCGGTGCCGAGGGCGGCGGAACCCGTTCCGGTGGCGGCGGATCCGGTGGCGGCGGAGCCAATGCCCGCCGAGCCGGTGGCGGCCGAGCCGATTCCGGCCGAACCGGTGCCGAGCAGAGCGCCGACCAGATCCCACGGACCGGCGGCGGGCGTCGGCTCCAGCGGGGCTTCGACGGGCTGGGGTGCGGGCGCGGGTTCGAGGTCGATCCCGCCGGGCTGGGCAAGGGCAGCCATGGGCCCGAGCAGCGTCGTAGCGGTGACCATCCCGGCCACCGCCACTATGCGCAAGGTGCGACCAACACTCACGCGACAGCCTTCCCCTCATCGGTATTACTGCGCAGTCCAATCGCCCGGTCGCCCCGATTGCCGGACCTTTGCGGAACGCGGGTCATGCTACCGACAACCCACCCACCCCGCACAACTCTTCCCGGCATTAGGGGCTTCAACCAACCGTACGTCCACCCCTGCTCCGACACGCCGAATATCACAAACCGCCCCAGGACAATTCGGGCGTAACACCCGCACCACCGCGCAGCTCACCCCGCCGGTCGCGCCATTGTGAGACCACCTGGTCCGCACACGACCGATCGGTTTGCTGTGCCGGAAACGAAATAGGTTGCGGGAGAGCGGTCCACGATAGCCGCCACCGCGAAATGTGATGATGGACACAAAAGAACGTCGCCGGTACCCCGCGAGCGGTACCGGCGACGTGAGATCTACGGGTGCTACGCCCCGTAGACCGGCTCGGGCTCGGTGGCCTTGCTCAGCAGATCGCGGACGACCGGACCGAGCTCGGCGGGCTCCCAGCGCGCCCCGCGGTCCACCGAGACGCCGTGCCGCCAGCCGTCGGCGACGGTCACCCTGCCGCCCTCGACCTCGAACATGCGGCCGGTGACACCGGCGGAGTCGGCACTGCCCAGCCAGACCACCAGGGGTGAGACGTTCTCCGGCGCCATGGCGTCGAAACCGTCCTCCGGGGCCGCCATCATGTCGGCGAAGACGGTTTCGGTCATGCGGGTGCGCGCGGCGGGCGCGATGGCGTTGACGGTGATGCCGTAGCGCGCGAACTCCGCCGCCGCGGTCAGGGTCAGGCCCGCGATACCGGCCTTGGCGGCGGCGTAGTTGCCCTGGCCGACACTGCCGAGCAGCCCCGCGCCCGAACTGGTGTTGATGATGCGGGCCTCGGGCCGACGCCCCGCCTTGGACTCGTTGCGCCAGTACTCCGCGGCGTGCCGCATGGGCGCGAAATGACCCTTGAGATGGACCTTGATCACGGCGTCCCACTCGTCCTCGCCGAGGTTCACCAGCATCCGGTCGCGCACGATGCCCGCATTGTTGACCAGCACGTCGAGGCGGCCGAAGGTTTCGACGGCGGTGGTGACCAGGCGGCGTGCGCCCTCCCAGTCGGAGATGTCGTCACCGTTGACCACGGCCTCGCCGCCGTGCGCCTTGATCTCCTCGACCACCTGCGCGGCCGGGGAGTCGGGGCTCGGCGCGCCGTCCAGCTCGGCGCCGAGGTCGTTCACCACGACCTTGGCTCCGGCGGCGGCGAAGGCGAGAGCGTGCGCGCGGCCGATGCCCCGGCCCGCACCGGTCACGATGACCACGCGGCCGTCGCAGATCTTGTTGTCCGTCATATCGATACCTCTGTGTCGGAAGAGTTGAGGCTCGGGGGCCCAGCCCCCGCGCCCCCGGCGGATGTGCGGTGTCGAGAGACGCGGGGCCCAGCCCCCGCGCCCCCGGTGGGCAAGCGGTGTCCGATCGCGCGGCGGAAGTGCGTTCTCGGGAGACCCATCGGCTAGCCGCCCGCCGCGGCGGGGGCCTCGGCGGTGGAGGCGTCCAGGAAGGCGGGTTTCTCGCCGCCGCCGTGGACCAGCAGGGTGCCGCCGCTGATGTAGGAGGCCAACGGGGAGGCGAGGAAGGCGGCGGAGCGGCCGACGTCCTCGGGGGTGGCCAGGCGCTGGAGCGGGACGGTGCCGCTCACCGCGGCGATGCCGTCGTCGTCGCCGTAGTGCAGGTGAGAGCTCTCGGTCTCGACCATGCCGCAGATGACCGAATTGATGCGGACTTTGGGCGCCCATTCGACGGCGAGCGACGAGACCAGGCTGTCCACACCGGCTTTCGCGGCGCCGTAGGCGGCGGTGCCGGGCGAGGGCCGGTGCCCGCTGACGCTGGAGATCATCACGATGGAACCGCCGTCGCGCTGCCGCTGCATCACCTCGTTGGCGGCCTGCGAAACCAGCAGCGGCGCGAGCAGATTCAACTGCACGATCTTCGAGTGGAAGTTGGCGCTGGCATCGGCGGCCAGGGCGAAGGGCGCGCCACCGGCATTGTTCACCACGGTGTCGAGCCGCCCGTACTTCATCACGACGGTGTCGACCAGTTTCCGCACCGAATCCGGGTCGCGCACATCGCACGGCAGGAAGTCGATCGCACGGCCGTCCACTTCGACGGGCGCGTCCGCGGGGCGGCGCGCACAGGCCACCACGGTCGCGCCGGCCTCCAGGAAAACCCGGCTGATACCGGCTCCGACGCCGCGCACACCGCCGGTCACCAGGACGACGGAGCCGGAGAGGTTCACTTCGATTGCCACCGTGCTAACCTACCAAGCACTTGCTTGCTTTGCCAACGATGGGACATTCGATGGGGATCAACCGTCACACCGAATCGGACGGCGTGGAAGTCGTCACTGTCGACTACCCGCCGGTCAACGCCCTGCCCTCGGACGGCTGGTTCGCCCTGGCCGACGCCGTCCGCGAGGCCGGGCGCGACCAGAACACCCGGGTGGTGGTGCTGCGCGCCGAGGGGCGCGGATTCAACGCGGGCGTGGATATCAAGGAGATGAACCGCGATACCGGACACACGGCCCTGATCCGCGCCAACCACGGCTGCTTCGATGCCTTCGCCGCCGTCTACGACTGCCAGGTCCCCGTCGTGACCGCCGTGAACGGCTTCTGCCTCGGCGGCGGCATCGGCCTGGTCGGCAACTCCGATGTCATCGTGGCCTCCGACGACGCCACCTTCGGCCTGCCCGAAGTGGATCGCGGCGCGCTCGGCGCGGCCACCCATCTGTCGCGACTGGTCCCCCAGCACCTGATGCGCACCATGTTCTACACCGCGGGCACCCTCACCGCCCAGCAGCTCTACCACTACGGCTCCGTGTACAAGGTGGTGCCGCGGCCCGAGCTCGACGCCGCCGCGATGGCGGTCGCCGAGAACATCGCGAACAAGGACGGCCGCGTCATCCGCGCCGCCAAGCGGGCGCTGAACGGGATCGACGTGCAGGACGTGCACCGCTCCTACCGCTACGAGCAGGGCTTCACCATGGAACTCAATCTCGCGGGCGTGGCCGACGAGATCCGGGCGCGCTTCGACGACGATCTGGCCGCGCAGAAGAAGGGGAAGTAAAGCTATGCGCGACAAGCGAATGTCGCTGGACGAGGTGGTCGGCGAACTGCGCAGCGGAATGACCATCGGCCTCGGCGGCTGGGGTTCCCGGCGCAAGCCCATGGCCTTCGTGCGGGCGCTGCTGCGATCGGACATCACCGATCTGACCGTGGTCGGCTACGGCGGGCCGGATCTGGGCCTGCTGTGCTCGGCGGGCAAGGTGCGCAAGGCGTACTACGGCTTCGTCTCCCTGGACTCCGCGCCGTTCTACGATCCGTGGTTCGCCAAGGCGCGCACCGAGGGCGCGATCACCGTGCGGGAAATGGACGAGGGCATGGTGAAGTGCGGCCTGCAGGCCGCCGCCGCCCGCCTGCCGTTCCTGCCGATCCGCGCCGGATTGGGTTCGGCCGTCCTGGATTTCTGGGAGGGCGAGCTGAAGACGGTCGAATCCCCCTACCCGACCGACGGCCGGACCGAGACCCTGGTCGCCATGCCCGCACTCGAGCTCGACGCCTCCTTCGTGCATCTGGACCTGGGCGACAGGCACGGCAATGCCGCCTACACCGGCGTCGACCCCTACTTCGACGACCTCTACTCGCTGGCCGCGCAGCGCCGGTATCTGTCGGTGGATCGCCTCGTCGAGACCGATGAACTGGTGAAAGCCGTTCCGCAGCAGGCGATCATCCTCAACCGCATGATGGTCGACGGCGTAGTCGAGGCCCCGGGCGGCGCGCACTTCACCTTCTCCGGCAGCTACGCACGCGACGAGAAGTTCCAGCGCCACTACGTGGAGGCCGCCAGCACACCCGAATCGTGGGCCGAGTTCACGGCGCGCTACCTGGACGTGTCCGAGGACGAATACCAGGCCGCCGTCCGCGCTTTCGCCGAGGAGCAGAAATGAACACAGCATCGAACATCGACCCCGCGGGGGGCGGCGGCCGGGCGGCGGATGGGCACGATCCGACCACCGTCACCCGGGCCGAGGTCTGCGTGGTCGCGGCGGCCGAGATCTTCCGCGGCGCGGGCGAGATCATGGCCAGTCCCATGTCCACGATCACCACCATCGGCGCGCGGCTGGCGCGGCTGACCTTCGAGCCGGATCTGCTGCTCTCCGACGGTGAGGCGCTGCTGCTCGCCGAGGTTCCGCCCATCGGGGGCAAAGCACCCATCGAGGGCTGGATTCCGTTCTCCAAGGTGTTCGACGTGGTGGCCTCGGGTCGCCGCCACGTGGTCATGGGGGCTAATCAGCTGGACAAGTACGGCAATCAGAACCTGTCGGCCTTCGGTCCGCTGCAACGGCCGACCCGGCAGATGTTCGGTGTCCGCGGCGCTCCCGGCAATAGCATCAACCACGCCACCAGCTACTTCGTGCCCAGGCACAACAAGCGCGTGTTCTGCGAGCACGTCGACGTCGTCTCCGGGATCGGGTACGACAAGATCGATCCGGAGAATCCGGCCTACCGGTTCCACCGCCTGCATCGGGTGGTGTCGAACCTGGGCGTCTTCGACTTCGGCGGACCCGGGCACACGCTGCGCGCGCTGTCGCTGCACCCGGGTGTGAGCGCCGACGAGGTCGCCGAGAACACCTCCTTCGAGATCGCCGGTCTGGCCGAGGCGGGCGAAACCCGGCTGCCCACCGGCGAGGAGCTGCGGATCATTCGAACGGTGCTGGACCCCAAGGGTTTCCGGGAGAAGGAAGTGGCATCGTGAGCGCCCGGCTGCGCACGCCGCTGACCGAGCTGGTCGGCATCGAACACCCCATCGTGCAGACCGGTATGGGCTGGGTCGCCGGGCCCGGCCTGGTCTCGGCCACCGCCAACGCGGGCGGCCTCGGCATTCTGGCCTCGGCCACCATGACCTTCGCCGAGCTGGAAGCGGCCATCGCCAAAACCAAGGCGCAGACCGCGAAGCCGTTCGGCGTGAATATCCGCGCCGACGCCGGCGACGCCCCCGAACGCATCGAACTGCTGATTCGAGAGGGAGTGAAGGTCGCCTCCTTCGCCCTCGCACCCAAGAAGGA
This sequence comes from Nocardia sp. CC227C, assembly GCF_030767025.1. Taxonomy (GTDB): domain Bacteria; phylum Actinomycetota; class Actinomycetes; order Mycobacteriales; family Mycobacteriaceae; genus Nocardia. The sequence goes on from NZ_JASITE010000013.1 coordinate 75,114, forward strand.
CCTCATCGCGCGGCTGAAAGACGCGGGCGTGGTGGTGGTTCCGTCCATCGGCGCGGCCAAACACGCGGTGAAGGTGGCGTCCTGGGGTGCGGACGCGGTGATCGTGCAGGGCGGGGAAGGCGGTGGGCACACCGGCCCGGTCGCCACCACCCTGCTGCTGCCCTCGGTGCTCGACGCCGTGGACATTCCCGTGGTCGCCGGTGGCGGCTTCTTCGACGGCCGCGGGCTGGCGGCGGCGCTGTCCTACGGCGCGGCCGGGGTCGCCATGGGCACCCGCTTCCTGCTCACCCAGGAGAGCAGCGTGCCGGACGCGGTCAAGCAGGAGTATCTGCGGCGCGGACTCCAGGACACCGTGGTCTCCACCAAGGTCGACGGCATGCCGCACCGGGTGCTCAACACCGAACTGGTGCGGCGGCTGGAACATTCGGGCCGAACCCGCGGATTCGTCGCCGCGGCGGCGAACGCGCTGAAGTTCAAGGGCATGACCGGCATGAAGTGGTCGACCATAGTCAAGGACGGCCTGGCCATGCGCAAGCACAAGGACCTCACCTGGTCCCAGGTCATCATGGCGGCCAACACCCCCATGCTGCTGAAAGCCGGTCTGGTGGAGGGCGATACCCGGGCGGGCGTGCTGGCCGCGGGCCAGGTCACCGGCATCATCGAGGACCTCCCCACGGTCGGGGAGCTCATCGACCGCATCATCGTCGACGCGCTCGCCCGCATCGACGACCTGAACTCCTACCGCGTCACCGATTCCGCGACCACCTGACCCGCGCGTCACAACCCGCACCCGGGACGCCCCCGATCCGCGCGGCAGACACGATTCGCCGCGCCACCCGACGGATCCGGACGACCTCGTCCGATCCGCGGCGCGACCACCACCTGCCGGTCGCGCGGGCCGCCCCCGGTTCCTCTCACCCGGGGGCCGGCCTTCGCATTGCACAGGACCGGGCACCACAGGCGGCCACCTGCGGAGAAGCACTCGAGCTATGTTTGAGGCGACCGTTCGCAAGGTTGGAGTGATTTCCGTGAGCGTACCCGCCATGCACCCGCGCCCGGGAAATCTGCGCGTCGCCGCCGAGCAGATCGAACGCGCCACGGGACTGCGCGTGGAAATCCTGGGAGGTCACCTCGTGATGTCACCGACGCCGCGCGGTAAGCACGCGGGAACAATCCGCAGGCTGCGCGTTCAACTCGAGGCGCGAATGCCACCCGGTCTCGCATCCTACGAGGTGACCTCGATCAGCATGCCGGACGATGCGGACGACTATTGCACCCCTGATCTTGTGGTCCTGCCCGACGCCTGGGATGTGGACGACTCCTGGCTGGCGGATCCGTCCGATGTCGAACTGGCGGTCGAAGTTATCTCGCAATCGGAGAAGGGCCCCCGGATCACCGACAAGAACGGCTGGTACAGCACCGCTGGAATTCGAATGCTGCTGGTCCTCGACCCACGATTCGGACGCTGGTCGCTGTTCACGCATCCGAAGGCCGGCGAGTACCACGGCCAGCTCACCGGGGAATACGGTGACCGGGCTCCGCTGCCGGAGCCGTTCGGATTCGCGCTCGACACGGAGTCCCTGCCCGTCTATCGGTGAGGACTCGATGCGGCGCTGACCCCGTGGGTTGATGTGGTGGGGGCGGCTGCGCTGGTCGAGGCGTTGCGGGCGGAAGGGACGCCCGAACATCCGGCGGCGGCTTTGCACCGCACCGTGCTCGCCGCGGAGCTCGGCGTGGACCCGGCTCCCGAGCTGCGCGAATTGCACCTGCGACTGCCGCGCGGCGAGCCCGCTACACGGCGTCGACCGGCTCGCCGTGACCGCCGCCGCCGACGTGTCCGACACCGTGTGGATCGTGAACCTGGCCGCCGTGGTGGAACCCGACGGCCTGCCGCGGCTGCTCGCGCGAACCCTCGGCATCCGGGAGCAGGGCGATATGCCGGAGCGGGTGGCCGAGGGCCGGCGACAGCTCGAACTCGCGGAACCGCATTGCGGCGCACCGCCGGAACGCGCCCTCTACGCCACCACTGCCGGATTCCTCGACGCGGCGGTCGGCGGTCTCGACGCCGCCGACCGCCGCCTGTCGCAGGCACATGCCCTCGCCGCATCCATGCCGGACCCGCCGATGCTCGTACTGGTGACGGTCGGCGCGGCGGAACTGCGTTGGCGGCGCGGCGATCCGCGCGGGGCCGCCGAACTGCTCGGCATCGCCGACGCCGTACGCGGCGGGCCCAACTCGGGTAACCCCGATATCGCGCGGCTGCGTCTCCGGCTCGGCGCGCATGGTCGCGGTTACGGGGCCGGGCTCGAATCAACTGCTCAGCAGGACTGAACGACTCAGACGGCGTTAGCGGTGCACACCACGGTGTGCACCCACGCACCACTCAGCTCGGAGGAGCCGAAGGAGGCCAGTGGTGCGGTGGGCGTGTACTCGCCCAGGCTGGCATACGCCTTGTCCTCGGCCTCCTTTCGGGTCGCACCGATTGCGGCGGCAAAGCCGTCGCCACTCTCGACGATGACCCCGCACCCGTTCGCCCACGACAGCCAGACCTCGCAGTCGTCCGCAGCACAGTCCTCGAGGGCAATCTGCTCGGCCGTTTCGAAGCTCGACGTATTGACGCCAACGCCGGACTGCCATGTCAACGAACTGAAGGCGATCGAGGCGTACTGGTCCCCTGCCGCATTGGCGGCACCTGCACCGGCCAGCGATCCCACAACCAACCCAGCGGCGGCCACGAAGCCGCCGATCTTGCTCATCTTGCTCAACGCGCTGTGTTCCTCACTCAAAGTAGCTCCGGTTTCGGAGCTACCGAGATCATCCACGAAACGTTTGTGATTCACACTTCGCGGCTCGATGCCGGTGGGATCAATCACATCCCGGTCGGCGTCCTGATCACGGGCTCGGGCCGTCAGCGCGCGCTCGCTCGCGTTCGCGTTTCGCCAGGAACTCCGTCCGGCAGCCGTCACAGCAGAAGGCGAACGGTTCGCCGTCCAATTCCACCGTGGGAGTGTGTTCGTCGAGCGGCACCAGGACGCCGCACAGCGGATCACGCAGTGCCCGAGCGGTGACGGTCGTCCGGCTGTCGGCGGCTACCGGGCGGGTGGCTCGTCGTAGGAGGAGGTGCCCTCGTCGAGCAGCGGCTCCTCCACCTTGAAGTGCGCCGGGGCGAACAGGCGCAGCACGTGGTAGCCGGTGATGACGACGATGGTGCCCAGTGCGATGCCGGAGAGGGTGAAGTTCTCGGTGATCTCCATGCTCACATTGCCGATGCCGATGATCAGGCCCGCGGCGCACGGCACCAGGTTCAGCGGATTGCGCAGGTCGACCTTGGCATTGGTCCAGATCTGCGCCCCGAGCAGGCCGATCATGCCGTAGAGGATGACGGTGATGCCGCCGAGCACGCCGCCCGGAATGGCGGCGACCACCGCGCCGAACTTGGGGCACAGGCCGAAGAGCAGCGCGAACAGGGCCGCGGCCCAGTAGGCGGCCGTCGAGTAGACGCGGGTGGCCGCCATGACGCCGATGTTCTCGGAGTAGGTGGTGTTGGGCGGGCCGCCGACACCGGTGGAGAGCATGGAGGCCGCGCCGTCGGCGGCGATCGCGGTGCCGAGTTTGCCGTCCAGATCGTCACCGGTCATCTCGCCGACGGCCTTGACGTGGCCGACGTTCTCGGCGACCAGGGCGATGACCACGGGCAGGGCGACCAGGATGGCCGACAGCTCGAATTGCGGGGCGTGGAAGCTCGGCAGGCCGATCCAGGCGGCGTCGGCCACCCCGGACAGATCCAGCCGCCAGTGCTCGGTGACCGCGCCGCTGCCGTCGGCGGAGGTGGTCGGCCCGAGAATCCGGTCCAGCAGCCACGACAGGCCGTAGCCGAACAGCAGGCCCAGGAAGATCGCGATACGCGCCCAGAAGCCGCGCAGCGCCACCACCGCCAAACCGGTGAACAGCATGGTGAGCAGCGCCGTCCACTGGTCCTGCGGCCAGTAGGTGGAGGCGGTGACCGGCGCCAGATTGAAGCCGATGAGCATGACCACCGCGCCGGTGACCACCGGCGGCATGGCGGCGTGGATGATGCCCGCGCCGAACTTGCGCACCGCCAGACCGATGAGGAACAGGGCCGCGCCGACCGCCAGGCAGGCGCCGGTAATGGTGGCGATGCTGCCGCCGTCGGCCTTGATCACCGCCGCGACGCCGACGAACGAGAGTGAACAACCCAGGTAGCTGGGCACCTTGCCGCGGGTGGCGAGCAGGAAGATGGCGGTGGCGACGCCGGACATCATGATGGCGAGGTTCGGATCCAGACCCATCAGGACCGGGGCCACGAAGCTCGCGCCGAACATGGCGACCACGTGCTGTGCGCCGAGCCCGAAGGTGCGCGGCCACGACAGCCGCTCGTCCGGCTTGACGACCGCGCCCGGGGCGGGAGTCCGCCCGTCGCCGTGCAGCGTCCAACGCACGCCGAGGTCCATTCTCACTCCGCTTTCTACGGGTCCGACAAATGCTGCGAGCATCGTAGGCGAGCAAACGGTCGGTTTGTGCCGCGGCGGGTGCCGCGGTGCGGCGGGCGCGGGAGCACGGCGGTGGACTCGGCGAGCGCGGGTGGAACCGCGCCGGGTACGCCTGCGGCGACGGACGGCAGCAGACGCGGCGACGGGCATCGCCCGATCCGCGCTGTCGCCTGCCACAGGCCGTAACGCTGTCGGATATGCGGGGTCGGCTGCTACACGCCGCAACGCCGTCGGATACGCGGGGGTCGGCTGCTACACGCCGCAACGCCGTCGAATGCGCGGGGTTCGACTGCTACACGCCGCAACGCCGTCGAATGCGCGGGGGTCGGCTGCTACACGCCGCAACGCCGTCGAATGCGCGGGGGTCGGCTGCTACACGCCGCAACGCCGTCGGGTATGCGGGTTCGACTGCTACAGGCCGTAACGCCGTCGGATGTGCGGGGGTAGGGCGTGGGGGTTCTCGTCGGTGTCGTCGTGGTCTTCGGCTGGAGGTTGCCGGGGGTGGAGGGGTGCGCTTCGGGTGGGCTGCCGTGGCGGCGGGTGGGGCTGCGCTTGCCCACCCTGCGCCCCCGGCGCGGACTGCCCGAGCGCAGCGGTCGCGGACGGAGGTACACCGGCGGGCGGTGGCGGGTCCCCTGCGGTCGGATGCCGCGGCGGCGCGGTGGCGGGCGACGGCGCACCTCCAGCAGTGGGCCGCCGTGCACAGTCGGCCGATTCCGCCTCGATCCCGATGAAGCGTTGCAGGGCAGCGGAAATGGTCGGGTCGGCGACCAGTTCCCGGCGCAGGCTCACCACCTGGTCGGCGGCCTGCCGCACAGCCTCGGCGTGCGCGGCCGAGAGCGCTTGCGCCAGGGCCGGATCGGCGAGTTCGAGTGCGGTGATGCGGCCATCGGCGGCCACCTCGATCCGCACCCCGGTCGACGCGGCCGCTCCGCGCACCTCCTCGATAGCGTTCTGCACCCGGCGGGCCGTGCGCGCGATCTCCTCGAACCGCCCGGCGGCTGATGCCGACACCCTCGACCTCACCTCCCGTCTCACGATCCATGGTGGTCGATGCCGTGCTCCCCGGGGCGGGATCGGGGGCTTTCGCACCGGGTTCAGAGGTTCGGGGAGCCGTCGAAGTAGCGCTGCACCGTGGGGCCGAGCCAGGCGATGAGTTCGTCGGCACCCATGGCGACCACGGGGGGCAGGCGCAGGACATAGCGGCACAGGGCCATGCCGAGCATCTGGGTGGCGATGAGGCCCGCGCGGGTGATCGCGTCCGCCGGGTCCGCGCCGCGCGCCACGATCATGGGCACCACCTGGCCGCCGAACACCTCGCGCATCTTCTGGGCCGCACCGTCGTTGGTGACCGCGGCGCGCAGCAGGGCGGCGAGGGATTCGTCGGCATCCCAGCGCTGGACGGCGAAGGACACCAGGGCCGTGCCCAGTTCGGCGGCGGGGGTGTCGGCGAAGTCCGGGAGCCGCAGGTCGATATCGGCGGCCACGGCGAACAGCTTGTCCTTGGAGCCGTAGTAGCGCATCACCATGGCCGGGTCGATGCCGGCGTCGGCCGCGATGGCCCGGATGGTGGCGCGGTCGTAACCGTCGCGGGCGAAACGTTCGCGCGCGGCGGTGAGGATCGCGGCCCGGGTCGCATCGGACCGTCTGGTTCGTTCCGCAGTCATGTCAACAAGTGTAGGCCAACAAGTGTTGACCAAATCGAGCAATGGCCCTATCGTTGTCAACAAGCGTTGGCCAACAATTGTTGACCTGGTGGAATGACTTGGAGGGCATGATGATTCCCGAACAGACCGACGTCCTGGTGATCGGCGGCGGACCCACCGGCCTGATGCTCGCCGGGGATCTCGCGCGAGCGGGCGTCGCGGTGACACTGGTGGAGAAGCATGCGCACGGGTCGGAACTCACCCGCGCCTTCGGCGTCCACGCTCGCACGCTGGAGCAGTTCGACGCTCGCGGCATCGCGGACGAAGTGCTCACCGGCGGAGCGAAACTGGACAAGCTGCGGCTGTTCGAGCACGCCGTGGTGGACCTGGGCAAGCTGCTCGACAGCCGCTTCCCCTACCTGCTCATCACCCCGCAGACCCACGTCGAGGACGTTCTGCGCAAGCGCGCGCTGGACGCGGGCGCGAATCTGGTGACCGCCGCCGAGCTGATCACCTTCGCCGACACCGGCGAGGGCGTCGACGCCGAGGTGCGCTACCAGGATTCGGCCCACCACGTGCGGGCCCGGTACCTGGTCGGCGCGGACGGCTACCACAGCCGGGTGCGCGAAACCCTCGGCCTGGAATTCCCCGGCAAGTCGGTGCTGCGGTCCATCATGCTGGCCGATGTGCAGCTCAGCGCGCCACCCCGGGATGTGCTGACGGCCAACGGCGTCGGTGACGCCTTCGCCTTCGTCGCGCCCTTCGGCGACGGCTGGTACCGCATCTTCGCCTGGAACCGCCGCAATCAGCTGCCCGACAGCGCTCCGGTGACCCTGGAGGAGCTGCGCGAGGTCACCACCCGGGCGCTCGGCACCGATTTCGGCATGCACAGCCCGCGCTGGCTCTCGCGTTTCCACAGCGACGAGCGACAGGTCGAGACCTACCGGGTCGGCCGGGTGTTCCTGGCGGGCGACGCGGCGCACGTGCACTCGCCCGCCGGCGGTCAGGGCATGAACACCGGCATCCAGGACGCCGCCAACCTGGGCTGGAAGCTGGCCGCGGCCGTGCGGGGCTGGGCACCGGAGGGTCTGCTGGACACCTATCAGTCCGAACGGCATCCGGTCGGCACCGAGGTGCTGCGCAGCAGCGGCGCCATCATTCGCGCCGCCATGCTGGAGTCCAAGCTCGGGCAGCTGGTGCGCAACACCCTGGCCGGTGGCGCACTGTCGCTGCCGCCCGTCGCGCACAAGGTGGCCGGGTCGCTGTCGGGCATCGGGTTCACCTATCCGCGCAAGCACGGCGCGGACCACCTGGTGGGCACCCGCGCCGCGGATATCGCGCTCACCGACGGTCGGCTCTACGAGGCGCTGCGCGAGGGGAAGTTCGTGCTGGTCACCGCCGCCTCGACGGCGGTGGACGGACAGGACGACCGCATCCGGATCGTCGCCGCCGCCGACCCCGAGCAGCGGCCGATGCTGGTCCGCCCGGACGGCTACATCGCCTGGGTCGGCCCCCGGGGTTCGGTGAATCTGGATGCGGCACTGGCGGACTGGGTCCACTGAGCCGTTCAGGGCAGGATCCGGATCTGCGACATCATGTCGTGGTCGGCGTGGTCGAGATTGTGGCAGTGCCAGACGTAGCCGCGAATCTCCCGCGCCGACCCGGCGTGTCCACCGTGGGTGCCGCCGGGTGCGATCATCTCCGCGCCCGGCGGCACACGTAGCACCGAGTCCGGATCGAAGCCCAGTTCCGCCACCGACGGCCAGTACACCAGCACCCGGGTGATGGTGTCGGTCGGACACTCCACGGTGTCCTTCCAGCCGTACTCCCACGGTGGCGGCGACTGCTGCGGGCCGAGCGCGTACGGATCGGCGGAGGGTGCCCAGCGGATTCCGAAGGCGGGCGGCAGATTCGACCACCAGTAGGCCGAAGTGAGAATGGGCTGCCTGCCGACCACGCGCATCCGCGCCAGGTGGATGTGGATGGGATGGTCGAAAGGCGTGGTGTTCACGATGTCCCACTGCTCCACCGATCCGGCCCGCGCCCGGTCGATATCGTCGGTCAGGAACGGCAGATTGTTCTGCGCCATCATGGTCGGGAAGACGGCGGCGGCGCGGGCGTCGTCATTGAGTCCGAGCAGTGTCATGGTGCGCACCGCCTCCGGAACCGCCAATGGCGCAAGCGGTTCCGGCAATCCCGGAGCTCCGCGCAGTACCGATGGCACGGCGGCGGGCGGCCCGCTTCCGGCCACCGCGAACCGCATGATGGGCCGCAGTTCGGGCACCATGAACACGGTGTTGCCGAGATCGTTGTAGGCGGTGTTGATCAGGTCCACGGTCTCGCCGTCGCGCATGCCGCTGAAGTCGACGAGCAGGTCCACCCGCTCCCCCGGGCTGACGCGAATGGACGGGGTCGGGAACGGCGCGTCCAGCAGTCCGAGATCGGTGCCGATGGCCCACAGCGGCAGACCGTTGGCGAGCTCGAAAATATAAGGGCGCGAGTTTGACCCGTTGAGCAGCCGGAAGCGGTACAGGGTGCGGCGCACCGCCAGGCGCGGCCAGACCACGCCGTTCACGCACGCCACGTCGCCCAACTGCCCGGACTGGTTGAACCCCTCGGGAATGTAGACCCCCACCATGGGTTGGATGCTGCCGTCCGGATCGAAGGTGCGGTCCTGCACGATCAGCGGGATCTCGAACTCTCCGGCGGGCAGGCCGAGTGGATTGTCCGCCGCGCCGGTGTCGAATTCGTCCCGCACGTAGTACATCCCGGACAGCCCGGCCTGGATGTTGAGGCGGGTGATCCCCATGGCGTGATCGTGGTACCACAGCGTCGCGGCCTCCTGCCGATTGCTCGGCCGGTAGCTGGCCCGGCCGCCGTTGCGCCAGGCGATGAGCGGATGGCCGTCGGCGTCCGGGGCATTCGCACCGCCGTGCACGTGCACGGTCATGCGGGGATCGGTGCGGTCCAGTTCGGTGACGCCGTGCATGGTGAGATCCACATGCGAGGCGAGCACATGGGTGCCGAGTTCATTGCGAAAGCTGATGTGCGACGGTCGATCTCGCCAGGCTTCCAGGTTCGGTCCCAGATACGCCCGGTCGTAGCCCCAGGTGCGGGTTTCCGGCAGGTCCCGGTGGAAGCGGTGCGTCCCCGACCGGGCCGCGAACTCCCCGGCGGCGGGGCGGGTCTCCGGAATGGGCAGGGCGTCCACGAAGGGCCGCAGGGGCGGCGAGTGATAGTTGAGCGGCGTGATGGGCGGCGGCGGAATCGGGGGGACGGGCAGCGGTGCGGGCGGCAGCGGGACCGGGTCCGCCGCCGCGGGCACGGCGAAGCCCAGTCCGGCGATACCGAGAGCCCCCATCAGGAACCCCCGTCTGGGCAGGTTCTCACTCATGACCACACCGATTCTGCGCCGCGGCACCCGAGAGAGACCGAGGCTCTTGCTTTTTCGTTATCCAACAGACTCATCGGCCCGGAACCGGCCGCCATTACCCCGCCGGAAGCGGCGGACGCCGCACACCCGGGGGGTGCACGGCGTCCGAATCGAGCGAGGGTCAGCCCAGGCGTTCGATGATCGTCACATTGGCGGTGCCGCCGCCCTCGCAGATGGTGAGCATCCCGTAGCGGCCGTTCACCCGCTCCAGCTCGTTGAGCAGCGAGGCGAACAGTTTCGCGCCGGTCGCGCCGAGCGGATGGCCGAGCGCGATGGCGCCGCCGTTGACATTGACCTTCTCCGGATCGGCCCCGGTCTCCTTCATCCAGGCCAGCACCACCGACGCGAACGCCTCGTTGATCTCGATGACGTCCATATCGCCGATGCTCAGCCCGGTCCGCTCCAGCGCCCACCTGGTGGCCGGAATCGGCGCGGTGAGCATGAGGATCGGATCCGCTCCGCGGGCGCTCACATGGTGGATGCGGGCGCGCGGGGTGAGGCCGTATTCCCGCACCGCCCACTCCGAGGCCAGCAGGGTGGCGCTCGCGCCATCGGAGATCTGGCTGGCCACCGCCGCGGTGATGCGGCTGCCCTCGGCGAGCGGCTTCAGGCCCGCCATCTTCTCCATGCTGGTCTCGCGCGGACCCTCGTCGATCCAGAAGTCGCCGACCGGCACGATCTCACGGTCGAACTTGCCCTCGACGATGGCCTTGCGGGCGCGGTCGTGGCTGCGCAGCGCCCAGGCTTCCATCTCCTCGCGGGAGATGTCCCACTTCTCGGCGATCATGTTCGCCGAATTGAACTGCGACACTTCACCGGTGCCGTAGCGGTGGTCCCAGCCCTGCGCGCCGGCGAAGGGCGCGTCGAAGCCGTACTGCTGCCCCGCGAGCATGGCGGCCGAGATCGGGATGGCGCTCATGTTCTGCACCCCGCCCGCCACGATCACCTCGGCGGTGCCGGACATGACCGCCTGCGCGCCGAAGGTGATGGCCTGCTGGGAGGAGCCGCACTGACGGTCGACGGTGACGCCCGGCACCGATTCCGGGTATCCGGCGGCCAGCCAGGCGGTGCGGGCGATATTGCCCGCCTGCGGGCCGATGGTGTCGCAGCAGCCGAAGACCACGTCGTCGACCGCCACCGGGTCGATATCGCTGCGGCCCAGCAGCCCCTGGATCGCCGCCGCGCCCAGGTCGGCCGGGTGCACCTCGGACAGCGCGCCGCCGCGCTTGCCGACGGGGGTGCGCACGGCGTCGATCACGTACGCCTCGCGCATGGGGGCGTACCGGCGGCGGGTGGGTGCGGGCCGGGAGGGTGCGGACATGGGGATCTCCTACTTGCTGGGCTGTCCGGGATTGGTCAGCCCGTCGAGCACGATGGTCAGATACTGCTTGGCCAGGCTGTCGACCGTGATGCGGCCGCCGGGGCGGTACCAGCGCACCGACACCCAGACGGTGTCGCGCAGGAACCGGTAGGCCAGTTCGATATCCAGTTCCGGCCGGAAGCTGCCGTCGGCGACGCCATTGGACAGCACCCGGTGCCACAGCTCCCGGAACTCTTTGTTGTATTCCTCGATGTAGCCGAAACGCGGTGTGCCGCTGAGGCGTTTGGCCTCGGCCTGGTAGATGGCCACCGCGGCGTGCGATCGGTCGAACGATTCGTACGACGCGATCACCAGGGCTTCCAGGGTGTCGCGGGTGGGCAGGTCCGCGTCGACGATCTCCCGGTAGCGGCCGAAGAGGTCGTCGAGGAAGCCGCGCAGGATTTCGTCCACCATCGCTTCCTTGGAATCGAAGTGGTGGTAGAGACTCCCGGATAGAATCCCCGCCGCGTCGGCAATATCGCGGACCGTGGTGGCACGCAGGCCCCGCTCGGCGAAGAGGTCGGCCGCCAGGCCGAGCAGCTCGCTGCGACGTGCTGATTTGGAGGGGTCAGGTGGTGGGGTCACCCCGCCAATATACAACCAAGCATTTGCTTGGTCGAGTCAGCGCACCGAGTAGCGCAGCGGCGAGGCCACGGATAGGTCTGCCAGCAGCCGGTCGCAGATGACAATCGGGGAGATTCCGGCTCGGGCCATGCGGGCCACCAGGGCGAGGCGGCGTTCGGGACTGTCCCATTCGACGGTGAGCGGGTCGCGGCCGGGGCCCGCGTCCACGGTCGCCATGACCCGGGGGACGCCGCCGTCGCTGGGCTCCTCGCTGATCTTCAGGACCATGCCGCGCTGCCAGGCGCGGTAGGTCTCCATATCCGCGCCCACCACCAGCTTGTCGGTGGCGGCGCACAGCCCCTCGGCGATGCCGTCGGCGAAAGCCACATTGTCGTAATGGAATTGACGGCAGCGCCGGACCACCTCGAGCAGGTCCGCGCGGACCTCGCACAGCAGGGCGGTGCGTTTGCGGCGGCGGCGCGCCTCCGCGCTGTCGCCGAAGGAGTCGCGGGACAGGCCGATTCGCCGCGCCCGTTCGCGGTCACGGGCGAGGTCGTGGCGGAGCGCGCCGCGCGGATCGCGGGCGACGTCGTCCTCGGCCACCGCGTGTTGTTCGAGTATCCGCGCCGCGCGCATGGCGGTGGCGCGTTCGCAGTCGTGGTCCAGCAATTCCGCCCCCAGTGTGAGGGCGGCCAGAACGGCATTATCGATACGGCGGCGCGCGAGAACCACCTCGCGCACCAACTCGAGTTCCAGTTCTTCCTGGGCTTGTTGTCGTTGATCCCGACCCATGGGTCGCGCCCTTCGACGTGCGGCATCGGCCTAAACCAGGATTGCACACCGAACACAGGGGCGCGCCAGCCATTTTCTTTCCTGTGGATAAATCCGCGATCCGCCCGAAGGCGAATGAAATCAGGCGCGCTGGCTGCTGATGGAAATGACTTCGCCTGTCAGGTAGGTGGTGTAGTCGCTGGCGAGCATGGCGATGGTCGCCGCCACTTCCCACGGCTCGGCGGCGCGGCCGAAAGCCTCCTGCGCGGTGAGGTGGTCGAGCAGATCGGCCGAGGTGACCTTGTCCAGGAAGGCGTGCCGCGCGATGCTCGGCGCGACGGCATTGATCCGCACCCCGTATTCGGCCGCCTCGACGGCGGAGCAGCGGGTCAGCGCCATCACCCCGGCCTTGGCGGCGGCGTAGTGGGCCTGGCCGTGCTGAGCGCGCCAGCCCAGCACGCTGGCATTGTTGACGATCACGCCGCCGTGGGAGGCGTCGCGGAAGTACCGCAGCGCGGCCCGGGTGGCGCGGAAGGTGCCGTTCAGGGTGATGTCGACGACCCGGTCCCACTGCTCGTCGGTCATGTCGACCACGGGCGTCTCGCCACCGAGCCCGGCATTGTTGACCACGACGTCGATGCGGCCCAGCGCCGCCACCGCTCCGGTGAACAGCGCGTCCACCTGTTCGGTGCTGCTCACGTCGCAGGGCACGGAAGCCACCCGGCGATCCGGGAATTCGGCGTGCAGGGCCGCCTCGGTCTCCTTCAGGCGACGTTCGTGCCAATCGGAGACGACCACGTCGGCGCCCTCGGACAGCAGCCGCCGCGCGGTGGCCGAGCCGATGCCGGTGCCCGCGGCGGCGGTCACCACCGCGATCTTGCCCGCCAGCAGGCCGTGGCCCGGAGTCGGTTCGGGAGCAATGGACAAATCGGTCACGGCCGAGCCTCTCGCGGAAGTCCGAGCACCCGCTCGGAGATGATGTTGCGCTGCACTTCGTTCGATCCCCCGTAGATGGTGTCGGCGCGGCTGAACAGGAACAACCGCTGCCAGGCATTGAGGTCGTCACCCGGCGCGTCGGCGATGAGGCCGGGCGCGCCGAGCACGTCCATGGCGAGCTCCCCCAGCCCGCGATGCCAGTTCGCCCACAGCAGTTTGGTGACCGAGGCGTGTCCGGCGGCGGTGCGGGCGTCGACGGTGGCCGAGCCGTGACCGTCGTCCAGGGTGCGCAGCACATGGGCGCGCAGCACCCGCAGCCCCACCCACGCCCGGTCGAGCCGGTCGGCGATCACCGGATTGTCGATCGCCCCGTTCTCCCGCGCCACCGCCTCCAGGTCGGCGAGTTCGCGAGCGTATCGAATCGACTGCCCCACGGTGGAGATGCCGCGCTCGAAGGTGAGCGTGCCCATGGCCACCCGCCACCCGTCGCCCGGCTCGCCGACCACGAGATCGGCGGCGGTACGGGCATTGTCGAAGAAGACCTCGTTGAATTCGGCGGTCCCGGTGAGCTGGACGATGGGCCGCACCTCGACACCGGGCTGCTTCATGGGCACCAGCAGATAGGACAGTCCCCGGTGCCGCTGCGATCCCTTCTCGGTACGGGCCACCACGAAGCACCAGTCGGACAGGTGCGCCAGCGAGGTCCAGATCTTCTGCCCGCTGATCGACCATTCGTCGCCGTCCAGATGGGCGGCGGTGGCGACGGCCGCCAGATCCGATCCCGCGCCGGGCTCGGAGTAGCCCTGGCACCACAGTTCGGTGACTGCGCGGATGCCCGGCAGGAAGCGCCGCTGCTGCGCCTCGGTGCCGAATGCGATGAGGGTGGGTCCGAGCAGTTCCTCGCCCAGGTGCGAAACCCGGCTCGGCGCGTCCGCCTTGGCGTACTCCTCGTGGAAGATGATCTGCTGGCGCAGGGTGGCGGCGCGGCCGCCCCATTCCACGGGCCAGCCCAGGCAGGTCAGCCCGGCGGCGGCCAGGGCGCGATCCCATTCGAGGCGTTCGTCGAAGGCTTCGTGCTCGCGCCCGGGACCGCCCAGACCGCGCAGTTCACGGAACTGCCCGTGCAGGCTCTCGGCCAGCCATTCACGCACTTCGGCGCGGAATTCGGCGTCCTGTCCCGCCTCGATCCCGCTGGCCGGTTCGGGGGTCTGGATCATGCTCACGTCGGTAGAGTAACCTACCAAGCACTTGCTTTGTTAGACCCCATTCCCGGACGGCAGGAATTCCGATGACACCACCTCCGCAGACCACTCCGCTGGCTCTGCACGACGCGGCGCGCGCCCACGGCGATGCCCCCGCCGTCGTCGACGGTGCCGTACGACTGAGCTGGGCGGAACTGCTCGACTCGGTGCGCGAGACGGCCCGGGCCCTGCTGGCGCGCGGTATCGGCAGCGGCGACCGGATCGGCATCTGGGCTCCCAACACGCACCACTGGGTGACGGCCGTGCTGGCCACCCACTACGTGGGCGCGGTCATCGTCCCGCTCAACACCCGCTACGTCGCCGACGAGGCCGCGGATGTGCTGGCGCGGGTGGACGCCAAGGCGCTGTTCATCGCGGGGCCGTTCCTGGGCCGCGACCGGCTGGCCGAATTGCGCGCAGCCGCACCGGATCTGAAGATCCGGACGATCATCGTGATACCGGGCGACACCGGCCCGGGCGGCACCGATGATGCCGGGGCGGCTGCCACGGATGATGCAGCCACGATCGGCACGGGTGGCGTCGGCGCGTCCGCCGCCCGCACCGGCGACGACACGCTGACCTGGCGCGACCTGGCCGCGCTGGCCGAACAGGTGAGCACCGCGGACGCCGTCGCCCGCGCGGAATCCGTGTCCCCGGACGACCTTTCGGACATCCTGTTCACCTCCGGCACCACCGGCCGCAGCAAGGGCACGCTCATCGCGCACCGCCAGGCGCTCGCGGGCGCGCGGGCCTGGTCCGAATGCGCGACCCTGAACAGCGCCGACCGCTACCTGGTGGTGCCGCCGTTCTTCCACAACTTCGGCTACAAGGCGGGCATTCTGGCGTGCCTGGTGACCGGGGCGACCATCGTGCCGCAGGCCACCTTCGACGTGCCCGAGACCATGCGGCTGGTGCAGGACCACCGCATCACCGTGCTGACCGGGCCGCCCACCATCTACCAGACCATCCTGGAGCATCCCGCGCGCCGCGACGCCGATCTGAGCAGCCTGCGGGTGGCGGTCACCGGTGCGGCCACCGTGCCGGTCGTACTCATCGAAAGAATGCGCACCGAACTGGAATTCGATGTGGTGCTCACCGCGTACGGGCTCTCGGAGTCCGGCGGCTTCGGCACCATGTGCCGCCCGGAGGACGACGCCGAGACCATCGCCAACACCTGCGGTCGCGCCATCGGCGACTTCGAGGTCGCACTCGCCGACAACGGCGAGGTGCTCATCCGCGGATCCCAGGTGATGCTGGGCTATCTCGACGATCCGGTGGCCACCGCCGACACCATCGACTGCGACGGCTGGCTGCACACCGGCGATGTCGGCAGCCTGGACGGGCGCGGCTATCTGAAGATCACCGACCGGCTCAAGGACATGTACATCTGCGGCGGGTTCAATGTGTACCCCGCCGAGGTCGAACAGGCCCTGGCCCGGCTCGACGGCGTCGCCGAGACCGCGGTCATCGGGGTGGCGGACGAACGGATGGGCGAGGTCGGCAAGGCGTTCGTGGTGCGCAAGGCCGGATCGGGCCTCACCGCCGACGACGTGGTGGCGCACGCCAAGACGCTGCTGGCCAATTTCAAGGTGCCGCGCTACGTCGAATTTCGTGATCAGCTGCCCTACAGCGCCGCCGGGAAGGTGCTCAAGCGGCAGCTGCGCGACGACACCGGCCGTGCGGAGAACGAGGAGAGAGCGTGAGCCAGGAACCAGGGCCGATCCCCGACGAGGGCGAGGTGGTGCGCTACGAGACGCGCGGACCGATCGCGATCGTCACCCTCAACCGACCCGACTACCGCAATGCGCAGAACTCGGTGATGACCTACGCTCTCGACGCCGCCTTCACCCGGGCGGTCGAGGATCCCGAGGTCAAGGTGATCGTCTTGGCCGGTGCCGGAAAGCATTTCAGCGCCGGACACGATATCGGCACGCCGGGGCGCGACCACCACGTTACCTACGAGAACAAGGCCGCGCTCTGGTGGGACCACGTCGACCGCCAGGGCGGCGACCAGCGCTTCGCCCGCGAATCCGAGGTGTACCTGGGCATGTGCCGCCGCTGGCGGGAGCTCCCCAAGCCCACCATCGCCATGGTGCAGGGCGCGTGCATCGCGGGTGCGCTCATGCTGGCCTGGTCCTGCGACATGATCGTGGCGTCGGAGGACGCGTTCTTCTCCGATCCGGTGGTGCGCATGGGCATTCCGGGCGTCGAGTACTTCGCGCATCCGTGGGTGCTCGGCCCGCGCCGCGCCAAGGAGATCCTGTTCACCGGTGAACGCTTCAGCGCCGCACAGGCTTACGAATGGGGCATGGTGAACCGCGTGGTGCCGCGCGCCGAACTGGAGAGCCACACCTTCGCCCTGGCCGAGCGGATCGCGGAGATGCCGCAGTTCGGCCTGGCGCTCACCAAGAAGGCCGTCAACCAGTGCGAGGACCTCATGGGTATGCGCGCCGGGATGGATTCCGTCTTCGGCCTGCATCACTTCGCACACGCGCACAATGCCGAGGTCGGCGCGGATTCCCTGGGCGGCATGAACGCCAGGTCCATGAAGGCGGCCGCCGACCGGAACGGGGTGAGGTAGATGGATCTCGAATTCGATGCCAGGACCGAGGAATTCCGGCGCGAGGTGCGGGAGTTCCTGGCCGCCCACGTACCGGCCGCTCCCCTGCCGTCCATGGACACCGCGGCCGGTTTCGAGGCGCACCGGGAATGGGAGGCCACGCTCGCCGACGCCCGGCTGTCGTGTGTGGCCTGGCCCGCCGAGTACGGCGGCCGGGATGCCTCGCTCACCGAATGGGTGATCTTCGAGGAGGAGTACTACGCGGCCGGAGCGCCGGGACGGGTGAGCCAGAACGGCATCTTCCTGCTCGCGCCGACGCTGTTCGAGCACGGATCGCCCGAGCAGCTGGCCCGCATCCTGCCGAGAATGGCTCGCGCCGACGATATCTGGGCTCAGGCGTGGTCGGAGCCCGAGGCGGGCAGCGACCTCGCCGGCATCCGGTCCACCGCCAAGCGCACCGAGGGCGGCTGGCTGCTGGACGGCCAGAAGACCTGGAGTTCCCGTGCGTCCTACGCGGATTGGGGCTTCGGACTGTTCCGCAGCGACCCGGAGGCGCAGCGGCATCGCGGCCTGACCTATCTGATGTTCCCGCTCACCGCCGAAGGCGTCACCGTGCGGCCGATTCCGCAGCTGGACGGGGAGCCCGGCTTCGCGGAGATCTTCCTGGACAACGTGTTCGTGCCCGATCGGGACGTGATCGGGGAACCGAACAACGGCTGGAAGGTCGCCATGGCCACCTCCAGCAATGAGCGCGGGCTCTCGCTGCGCAGCCCCGGACGGTTCACCGCCACCGCGGCCAAGCTCATCGACCTGTGGCGCACCGTCGCCGACGGATCCGACACCGCGGCGCGGGACCGGGTGGTGGATGCCTGGGTGGGCGCGGAGGCGTACCGGCTGAACACCTGGGCCACCGTCACCCGGCTCGCCGAGGGCGGCCAGCTGGGCGCGGAATCCTCGGTGAACAAGGTGTTCTGGTCCGAACTCGACATCGCCATGCACGAAACCGCGCTGGAGCTGCACGGTGCCGCCGCCGAACAGGAATCGGCCTGGACCGACGGCTACCTCTTCTCGCTGG
Source organism: Nocardia sp. CC227C (assembly GCF_030767025.1). Classification (GTDB taxonomy): domain Bacteria; phylum Actinomycetota; class Actinomycetes; order Mycobacteriales; family Mycobacteriaceae; genus Nocardia. The sequence continues at coordinate 93,211 of NZ_JASITE010000013.1, forward strand.
CGGGCCCGATCTACGCGGGCACCAACGAGATTCAGCGCAATATCATCGCCGAACGCCTGCTCGGCCTGCCGCGATAGTCGACCGGAGGACGACATGCGATTCGCTCTGACAGCAGAACAACTCGACTTCGCGGCCAGCCTGCGCAAGATGTGCGAGGCCGCCAAGACGCCGAATACCGTGCGCACCTGGGCGGCCGGGGATCCGGCCGCCGGGAGGGCGCTCATCCGGCAGCTGGCCGAGGCCGGTGCGCTCGGGCTCACCATCACCGAGGACAACGGCGGTTTCGGGGCCGGGCCGGTGGAACTGGTGGTGGCGGGCACCGAGATCGGCCGGGCCGCCGTGCCCGGACCGCTGGTGGAGACCGCGGCCGTGCTGCCCGCACTGCTCCAGGCCCTTCCGGTCACCGAGCAGACCGGTGCGTGGCTCGGCGGCTTCGCCGAGGGAGCCACGCTGGGCACCATCGCCCTGCCCGCGCCGGGCACCGCCGCGGAACCCCTCGCGGTGGACGCCGACACCGCCGATGTGGTGCTGGTGGCGACCGGTGACCGGGTCTCGCTGGCCACACCGCAGGAGCACATCCGATCGGTGGACGCGGCGCGACGGCTGTTCCCGGTCATCGAGGAAGCCGTGCTCGCCGAGGGCGACGGTGTGCGCGCGGCCATCGCCACCGCCTTCGACGCGGGCGCTCTCGCCACCGCCGCCCAGCTGCTCGGCGCCGGGCGGGCGCTGCTGGACACCAGCGTGGAATACGTCAAGCAGCGTCACCAGTTCGGCAAGCCGATCGGCCAGTACCAGGCCATCAAGCATCACCTGGCGGATGTGCTCATCGGCCTGGATATGGCACAGCCGCTGCTCTTCCGGGCGGCGCTCTCGGCGCAGGACGGGGCGGCGACCGCGGCGCGCGACATCTCCGCGGCCAAACTCGCCGCCGGTGAGGCGGCGTACCGGGCCGCGCGCACCGCGCTACAGGTGCACGGGGCCATCGGCTACACCGCCGAATGCGATCTGTCGCTGTGGATCACGAAGGTGACCGCGCTGCGTTCGGCATGGGGCACACCGGATTTCCATCGCGCCCGGATCGCCGAGGCGCTGCGCTCGGAAGGGACGGCGGCGTGAGGTTTCGGCTGGGGCGGCGAGCGGCGGAGCGTCACCACGCGGGGTGGCACGCACGCCGGAATCGACGCGGCGTGAGCGATTCACGGGGGCGCACGGCAGCCAGGCGTCATCGCCCTACGCCCGGCGGAGGTCGGAACGAGAACAGCGTGGGCGGCTGCCCGCGGCGGCGGAGCGTCGTGCGGCACTCCGTCCGGACCGAGAGGGAATCAGCATGGGTCTGAGTGCGGAACAGCGGGAACTCGCGAGCACCGTGCGCGCGGTGCTGGCCAAGCACGGGGACAGCGCCGCCGTGCGGCGCGGGCTCGAGGGTCCGCGCGGATACGACGAGCAGCTGTGGACCCTGCTGTGCGAACAGGTCGGGGTGGCGGCGCTGGCGATTCCGGAGGAGTTCGGCGGCATCGGGGCCGGGCTGGTCGAATCCCTGCTCGTGGTCGAGGAATTGGGCCGCACGCTGAGCGCGCCGCCCATGCTGGGGTCGGCGGTGCTGGGTGTGCGGGCGCTGCTGCTCGCCGGTGACACCGAGGCGAACGAGCGGCTGCTGCCGGAGGTCGCCGAGGGTGCGCGCACCCTCGCCCTGTGCTGGGCCGGTCGGCGCGGCTGGGACGGGTGCGGTGTCTCGGCCGCGGACGGAAAGCTCAACGGCACCGCGCATTACGTGCTCGACGGGGCGTATGCCGACACCCTGCTGGTGCTCACCGCCGACGGTCTCTTCGAGGTGGACGGCGCGGCGGAGGGGGTCGAGCGCACATCGGTGCCGACCCAGGATCCCTCGCGACGGCTGGCCGAGGTCGGATTCGACGGTGTCGCGGCGCGACGGCTCGGCACCGTCGACACGGATCGGCTGCGCGAGACCGCCTGGCTGGCGGTGGCCGCCGAGCAGGTCGGGGCGGCGCAGCAGTGCCTCGACCTGACCGTCGACTACACCGGGTCGCGGGTGCAGTTCGGGCGGCCCATCGGCAGCTTCCAGGCGCTCAAGCACCGGATGGCCGATATGTACGTGCAGGTGGAGTCGGCGCGGTCGATCGCGCACCACGCGATCGCGGCGCTGGCCGCGGGGGATGTGGACGCGGTGGATGTGGCGGCGGCGCGGCTGCACTGCACCGACGCGCTCAATGCGGTGGCCTCGGAGATGGTGCAGATGCACGGCGGCATCGCCATCACCTGGGAGCACGACGCGCATCTGTTCTTCAAGCGGGCGCATGGCCTGGCGCAGCTGTTCGGCTCGCCCGCGCGGCCGTTGGCGCGACCGGCGTAGGGGAGCATCTCATCGGCACGGGCCGGTGGTCTGGGGCATTCGCCCTGGCCACCGGCCTGTGTGGTATTTCACGGCGGAATATAGTTAGCATACGTAATCATTTTGGTTAGCATATACAACAATTGCCGCGACGATGAGGGAGCCCTTGTGAGCACCATGTCGGATGCCCGGCCCGCCACCGGCGGGACCTCCAGCCCAGCCCGATCCACCCGGAAACAGCCCAAGGCCGTGTGGGCCGTGGCGTTCGCCAGCGTGATCGCCTTCATGGGCATCGGGCTGGTGGATCCGATCCTCAAACCGATCGGGGAGCAGCTGGACGCGTCGCCGTCGCAGGTGACCCTGCTGTTCACCAGCTACATGCTGGTGACCGGCGTGGCCATGCTGATCACCGGTGTGGTGTCGAGCCGGTTCGGGGCCAAGAAGACGCTGCTGGCGGGGTTGGCCATCATCGTCGCGTTCGCGGCCCTGGCGGGCGGGTCCGACACGGTCGGCCAGATCGTCGGCTTCCGCGCGGGCTGGGGGCTGGGCAACGCGCTGTTCATCGCCACCGCGCTGGCGACCATCGTGGGCGCGGCCAGCGGCGGCGTCGCGCGCGCCATCATCCTGTACGAGGCGGCGCTGGGCATCGGTATCGCGGCGGGTCCGCTGGTCGGCGGCTTCCTGGGCCACTTCAGCTGGCGCGCACCGTTCTTCGGGGTGGCGGTGCTGATGGCGGTGGCCTTCATCGGACTGGTGATCCTGCTGCCGGAAACCCCGAAGCCCGCCCGGCCGACCTCCATCACCGCGCCGTTCAAGGCCCTGACCTACCCGGGCCTGCTGCTGGTGAGCATTACCGCCCTGCTCTACAACTACGGCTTCTTCACCCTGCTCGCCTACACCCCGTTCCCGCTGGACATGGGCACCTACGAGATCGGCTTCATCTTCTTCGGCTGGGGCGTGCTGCTGGCCGTGGCGTCGGTCTGGTTCGCGCCGAAACTCCAGCGCGCCTTCGGCACCGTGCCCATGATGGCCGCGGCGCTGGCCCTGTTCGCCGCCGACCTGGCCGTCATGGCCCTGTTCACCGAGCACAAGCCGGTGCTGGTGATCGGCACCGTCCTCGCGGGCCTGTTCCTCGGCGTCAACAACACCCTCATCACCGAGGCCGTCATGCTCTCGGCCCCCGTCGAACGCTCCACCGCGTCGGCCGCCTACAGCTTCGTCCGCTTCGCGGGCGGCGCCGCCGCCCCCTACCTGGCGGGCAAGCTCGGCGAACACCACATGTCCATGCCCTTCTGGGTCGGCGCGGCCTGCACCGCCGCCGCCGTCGCGGTCCTCCTGTCCGGCCGTGCCCTCCTGCGCGGCGTGGACGATCACGACCCCGCACCCCACAGCGTCGAGGAAGCCCAGGCCATCACCCTCGGTGACGACTGAGCGTCCCCGACCGCACAGACCGGCACCCGCGGGCGCCGGTCTTCGTCGGAGTTGCGGGCCATGGCGACGAAGACGACAGCGATAGCGGCGAGGACAAGCCAGCTGAGGCAGGGGTAGCCGCCCCATGGGGTGCCTATCGCCGTTTGTCGAGTTCGGACATGATCAGATGCCGTGCTGGCTCACCGTAGACAGCCTGGTCGGCCAGCTGGGCGAATGCCCTGCCGTAGAGCGCGATCTCTCGTGGCTGGGTGATTGTCAGCTCTGCGCTGAGTGTCTCGACATGGACGAGTCGATTGTCGAACACGATGAACCCGTTCGCGGACGGCGCTTCGTATGCTGTGCGCTCCGGGATGATCCCGAGCAGAATTCGCGGCAAGGTCATCACCGTCAGCAGGCGGTCGAGCTGCCCCAGCATCACCGAGTTGTCCCCCACCGTAGTTCTCAACACCTGCTCACCGATCACGAACGAGAACCGATGGTTGCCCCGATACAAGACCTGCTGGCGTTCAATTCGGGACGCGACGCCTTCGTCCAGATCATCCGGAATACCGTAGAAGCCAATGACCTTCCGAAGAACACCCTCGGCATACTCGGGGGTCTGGAGCAGTCCCGGAACCACTGACGGCTCATACCAGCGCATCGAGCTGGATTCCGCTTCCAGCTTCACCGAGATCCGCTGTCTACGCCGCGTGCCGGTGCCGAGAATCCGCCTCCACTCCAGATAGGCAGCCTGGATGTTCCGCAGCGTCGCAATCAGATCCGGGAGTTGATCAACGCTGTCGGTATGCGTGCACCACGCCCGGAGATCCAGCTCCGAGGGAGTCTGTTTGCCGTACTCGATGCGTGAGACTTTCGACTCGTGCCAGTGCGATAGCTCGGCCAGCTTGCGACCGGTCAGGCCAGCGTCACGGCGAAGCTCCCGGAGTCTGAGTCCGAGAGCTTCCCGTTGTTCGTTTGCGGCGCTGGTCACCTAGTACCGAGTGCCACGTAATCGGCGTGTGGAACGGCTGCCGACCACACGAGGTCTCGAACTTCCCGGCAGTAGTCCACGATCCTCCGGTCCTTCGTCAGAGCCCCACCCGCCCACTGACCGGATGGCTCGAACACCGTGAAGGCTACGGACTGACCATCGAACAACCACCAGTCGTCAGCAGTCAGCCGACCCTGATCTATCAAATGCCTTGGCAGGTAGCGGATATCCTCTCCCGCCTCGATGTTCACACGGGAGACGACCAGCCCCCAGTCCGTGTACGGCGCATGCGGCACCGAGATCACACGTGCACGCCGAACGTGAACACCTCGCCCGGCGACCTCACGAATGAGAGTCGTCCACGGCTTCATCCATGCGTAGTCGTCAGGTTCACCCGCCTTGAACCGCTCGAACGGCTCGAACTCCTCCGATGTCTCGTAGGTGTCCTGCACCTCCAGGTGAAACGCTTCCCGCTGGCAAGCGCGGAGAAGACCATCGAACTCGTCACCTTGCAAGAGCAGCACCGTAAAACGTCCTCTCGCCCTTCGGAACCTCGACAGCCGTCTCGTCCTCGGCTAGATCCAACTGAGCCAACGTATCGAGCTCGGTGATCGGTCGGCCCGACAGGGTGAACGTTCCCCTGCCCGTGTCCTCCATCCGAGCGCCGACGAACGTATCCGGCTCGGCGAATCCGAGCAGCAGGTGAGGTATTTCGACCACACCAGGGATGTCTGTTGCCCACCCCTGCACGACGTACGTTCCGCAGTCGGAAACCAGCAGCGACGGGCAGCCTCCGCCCTGGGAACCGTTCTTGCCCAGCAATCGCAACAGCATGATCAATCCTCTCGTCAAACGGCATGTGGGAGTTTGCGCCATGTATCTCTGATAGTCCTCTGAAATACCCGATGCCACTGCTGAACCGATATAAATTCGCAAATCACTGCAAGCTAGTGGAGTTCGGTGTACCTCAGCTCTTAGCGTCTTGTTCAAGCGTTCGGGGGCGGTGCAGTCGACCGCCTCCGGTCGCCGACCACCGACGAACCAAGGGGAGCGCGATGACCAGGCGTAGCAGGCTCGGAGAGTTCCCCGGCGGTGTGCTGGAGATCAACGCCTACGACGATGACCCCGCCGACGGGCAGCCGGGGGTGTATCTGGAGATCTACCACGCTGCCGACGACGCACAGCGAGGAACCGAGATGCGCTACCGGGCAACGGCAATCGGGTATCTGCGGACCGATATCAGCGGCGTAGCCCAGTTCCGGGACGAGGGCCAGATCCGCAAGCTGGCCGCTCGGCTCGGCTACGACTTCGCCGACATGATCGTCTACGACCCGAAATTCGGTCGGCCACCACTGGCCCGGCTGAAGGCCCAAGCCACCCGGCTCGACGCCGACGCGGTCATAGTCCCCGGCCCCGAGCACTTCGAGGGCGGACAGGTGCCCGGATCACTGGTGCGCCAGGTGGACGTGATCACCGTGACGCCGGAAGAGACCTACGCGCGGTGCGCTGTGCCCATGTGACGCAGCGTGGTTGCGGGCCTTCCGGTGCGCGGTGCCGCACAATCTCGGAAAGGTGCCCGGCGGCGAGAGGGGTTCGCTATGGATAGCGGAGCGTGGGTTGTGCTGATCATGGCCGTGGTGGTGGCGTTCGCGCCGATCTGGCTGCTGTGGTTGCGGCGGCGGAAGATCAAGCGGTACGGGGTCGGCGGCGGAGAATTCAACCATCCGTTGGCGAACATCGGCTACGGCGGCGTGCCGCCGGGGACGACCATTCAGACGGATTTCGGCACGGCGGGGTCGTCCGAACCGCTGCGGAAGAGTTCGGACGATCCGGGTGACGAGGCCGGGGAGCGACGCCGCGATCAGTGATGCAGGACCTCGACCTCGCGGGTCGGGGGCTTCTTGCCGAACTTGGTGCGCAGGGGGTAGAGGGCGGCTACCGCCAGGAGGCTGATGGTGGAGGCGAGGAGTTGGTTGCGCTGGTCGGGGTTGCGGGCCATGGCGATGAAGACGATGGCGATGGCGGCGATGACGAGCCAGCTGAGGTAGGGGTAGCCCCACATGCGGTAGGTGAGGGCGGAGGGGTCCTCGCGGCGGAGGCGGGCGCGAAGACCCAACTGGGAGAACATGATCGCCACATAGACGAAGGCCAGCACCACGCCGATGGAGTTCACCAGAAAGGTGAAGACCTGGTCCGGGGAGACATAGGAGGCGATGACCGCGCCCCACGCGGCGACGGTGCCGAGCAGCACCGCGCGGGCGGGGACGCCGCGCTTGTTCACCTTCACCAGGGCGGCGGGGGCGTCGCCGTCGCGGGTGAGGACGTAGAGCATGCGCGAGGAGACGTAGATGGCCGAGTTCAGCACCGACAGCACGGCGGTCAGGATGACCACCTGCATGATGGTGCCCGCGGCCGGAACGCCCATGTGGTCCAGGGCGCTGACGAACGGGCTCTTCAGCACCTCGGCGTCGTTCCAGGGCAGGATGCAGACGATGAGGAAGATCGAGGCCACGTAGAAGAGGCCGACCCGCCACAGCACATTGTTGGTGGCGCGGGCGACGACCTTCCCCGGCTCCTTGGATTCGGCCGCCGCCACGGTAACGATCTCGGTGCCGCCGAAGGCGAACATCACCACCACGATGGCGGAGAACACGCCGGTGATGCCGTTGGGCACGAATCCGCCGTGCCCGGTCAGATTGTGCAGGCCGCCGTCGGCATCGGGCCACAGGCCGAACAGGTATACCGCGCCCAGCACCAGGAACAGCACGATGGCCACGACTTTGATGGAGGCGAACCAGAATTCGAACTCGCCGAAGGATTTCACCGACACCAGATTGACGGCGGTCATGATCACCAGCAGTGCGGCGGACAGCACCCACTGCGGCAGGTCCACCCATGCGCCGAGAATGGCGGCGCCGGCCACGGCCTCCGCGCCGACCAGGATGACGTACAGGTACCAGTACAGCCAGCCGACCACGAACCCGGCGAACGGCCCCATGGACATGCGCGCGTACTCGGCCAGCGATCCGGCCACCGGGCGGGCCACCACCATCTCGCCCAGGGCGCGCAGCACGCACAGCACCAGCAGCCCGGCCGCCGCGTAGGACAGCACCGCCGCGGGCCCGGCGGTCTGGATGACCGAGCCGGAGCCCACGAACAGGCCCGCGCCGATCGCGCCGCCGATGGCGATCATCGTCATATGACGTCGCCGCAGTCCGGGCCGCAGCCCGTCCCGCTCCTGTGTGATCGGCACCGTCACGCTGACCGCCACCTTCTGGGTTGTTGCTCGAATGTTGCGGCTACACCATATCCGCCCTGGTCATACGACCAGATTCCGAGGTGTGAGCCCGGCCGCCCGGCCCTCGCGGTTCCGGGGCGAGCGGGCTCCGCGCCCGCCGCGGCACGCGAACCACCGGAGCGAAGCGGCGGCAAGCGAATTCGGCGTAGCGTCGGTGGGTATGAGCGAGACGAATCGGAGCGGGGTCCGCGTCGAGCCGTGTGCCAAGCGCGTGCGGACCTATCTCGGAGGTCACCTGGTCGCCGACACCCGCCATCCCGTACTGGTGTGGGAACACCCGTACTACCCCACCTACTACCTGCCCACCGCCGATCTGACGGCCGAGCTCGAGCCCTCCGGCGACGCCCGCGGCTCCACCGAACTCGGCGACGGCACCGTCTTCGACGTGCTGGTGAACAATGTCACCGCCTTCGGCGCGGCCGTGCGCTACCCGGACTCCCCCGTGGCGGAACTGCGGGAGCTGGTGCGACTGGACTTCGACGCCATGGACGCCTGGTTCGAGGAGGACGAGCCCATCTACGTCCACCCGCGCGATCCCTACAGCCGGGTGGACATCCTCGCCAGTTCCCAGCACATCCGCGTGGATATCGACGGCACCACCGTCGCCGACTCCCGCAATCCGCGCATCCTCTTCGAAACCGGCCTGCCCGCACGGTATTACGTGCCGATGACCGACGTGCGCATGGATCTGCTGCGCGAGTCCGACACCACCAGCCAGTGCCCCTACAAGGGGACGGCCTCGTATTGGAGCGTGCGGATCGGCGAGAAGGAGTATCCGGACATCGTGTGGGGTTATCCGACGCCGCTGCCGGAGAGCCAGAAGGTTGCCGGGATGGTGTGCTTCTACAACGAGAAGGTCGACGTCTGGGTGGACGGGGAATTGCAGGCCAGGCCCGCCAGCCCGTTCAGCTGAGCAGCGGCGCGGCCCGGAGATCCATGATCGCCGCGCCGGCGTCGGACATCAGCGTTTGGTCGCCTCCCTGCCGAGTTGGACGGCGCGCACGACGCGCGCGAGGCCGGGACGATCCGCGGGCGCTTCGCTGTCGGCGGGCAGGGTGAGGGTGTGTTCTTCGTGGTCCGGCGTGATCTCGTCGCCGGTCTGGAGCTGCCGCTTGGGTAGCCGTGCGGAGTTCATCGCAGGCTCACCGCCTTTCGTCCTACCTGTTGGTGCCAGGGCGGCCGCCGCGAGATTGACGCTCATGGCGAGCACCCCGACAAGCAGACTAGGGGCGATCACCGCCCAAGGGTTGAGGAGGACGCCGGGGCCGTTCTCCCGGATCATGAGTGCCCAGTCGGCGGCCGGGGGTTTGCGGACCGATCTCGAGGAAGCCCGCGGTCGCCACGATATAGACGGCGGCCACGAACCGCAGCCCGAACAAGGCCGGCAGGATGGCACGCAGATTGGGCAGCACCTCGCGAAACACCAGGTGCTCGCCGCCCGCCGCGGCGGCTTCGACGTAGCCGGATGCCGCGATGGGAGCCGCCGCGCCGGTCACCAGCCGCACCGCGTAGGGCACCCCGGGCACCACCGCCGCCGTGATAATCCCACTCGACCGCCGCCCGGCCATGACAGCGCGATGAACGGCAGCCCGAGCACGGCGGGCACGGGAACCGACGCCGATCCCCCGGCGCAGGCCGGACGCGGCCGATTCGCACGCCGCAGCCGACCTCGGCCACGCCGAGCCGGGCGCGGTCAGCGCTCGGGGCGTGCCGCTGTCGGTCGCGGCGGGACGGATGCGGTTCATCGGCGGCCTCCGGCCGGGCCGCAGCCTTCGACGCCGAGGAGGTGCTCGACGCGCTCGCGGCGCACGGCATCACGTGGCGTGTCGAAGCCCGAATCGTCGAAGCCTAGATTGGTGACATGAGCGACGACCGACCGCCACTGGCCGCCGAACTGGATCTGCTGCCGCATCCGGAAGGGGGCTGGTATCGGGAAACCTGGCGCAGCCCGGTGGAATTCACGCCGCCGGGCTATGTCGGGCCGCGTGCCAGCGCCACGGCCATCTACTTCCTGCTGCTGCCCGGCGAGAAGTCCGCCCCGCACACGGTGGCCTCGGACGAACTGTGGCTGTGGCATCGCGGCGGCCCGCTGGCGCTGAACATCGGCGGCGAGGAGATCGTTCTCGGTCCCGATGTCGAGCGGGGCCAGCGGCCGCAGGCGATCGTGCCCGGCGGCGTCTCGCAGGCGGCCCGCCCCCTTGGCGACGACTACGTGCTGGTGAGCTGCGTCGTCGCCCCGGGCTTCGACTTCGCCGACTTCCGGTTGGACTAGCCGAATACGCTGCGGCACGCGCACCCGCCCGGCACGGTCACGCCCCGCCGCACCGGGGTCGGGGCATGCCGGATACGGCGGCCACCGTCAGGAATCGATCTCGAGCATCCCCTCGGCCACCGCGTGCTCGATTGTCTTCTCGAGGTTGGGGCAGGAGTCGGGCTTGCCGAAGATCGGCCCGGCTTCGGCCATGCGGCGGAAGACCGGGCAGTGTGCGGCCGGGTCGACCGTCCACTGCACCGTCTTCTGGTGGGTGCTGTGCTTGCGCACCAGCACCTCGGTACCGCAGGACTGGCAGGCGAGCGGGGTGAAGCCCGCCTCCATGTAGTGCTTCTTGTCCTCGACCGTCTGGGCGCGCACCAGTGCCTGCCGCTCCGGACGGTCCGCGAAATCGGGTGCCTTCGCCCAGTGGGTCATCAGACGTTCGCCTCCTGCGTGGAGGCGGCCGCTTCGGCCGCCCGCTTCTTGCGCAGGTTCTCGGCGACCTCCAGTTCCCATGCCTCATTGGCCTTGGAGGTGTCGACCTCGAATTCGAAGCGCTGGGTCGAGCGCGGGTCGATATCGGCCACGTCCACGTAGAACTGGTCGTACCAGCGGCGCAGCTGGTAGACCGGGCCGTCCTCCTCGGTCAGCAGCGGGTTGTCGATCTTGGACTTGTGCTTCCAGATCTCGACGTCCTGCAGGAATCCCTCGCTGATGCCGTCGGTCATCTTCGCGGCGAAGCCCTGGGCCTGCTCATCGGGCAGTCCCTTCGGCTTCTCCAGGGTGACGCCCCACTGCAGCACGAAGGAGTTCTGCGTGACCGGGTAGTGGCAGTTGATGAGGACCGAATTCACCTCGAAGCCGCTGTAGATGTTCTTCAGCGGGTTGATCATGTACGACGGGCCGAAGTACGACGCCTCCGACTCCAGCAGCACATCCACCCCGGCCTCGGCCGCGGAACCGATGTCGGGGCGGCCCTTGGTCTTCAGGTACTGGGTGGCGATATGCCCCTCGAAGACGTTCTTGAAGTACGTCGGGAAGGCGTAATGGATGTAGAAGAAGTGCGCCATGTCCACGACGTTGTCGATGATCTCGCGGCAGTTGGAGCCCTCGATCAGCATGCTGTGCCAGGTCCAGGGGGTCCACGCGTCACTCATCCGCTCCAACGGATTGCCCTCGGCGTCGATGAACGCGCCGTCGATGTAGGGAATGGTCACCTCGTCCGGCGGCGGATTGCCCTCGTGGTCGTGCCAGACGAACAGCTGGCCGTTGCGCTCGAGCACGGTCCACGCGCGGGTGCGGGCCAGCGGCGGCACGCGACGCGCGTAGGGGATCGCCTTGCACTTGCCGTCGCCGCCCCAGCGCCAGTCGTGGAAGGGGCAGGCGACCTCGTCGCCCTTGATCTCGCCCATCGACAGGTCGCCGCCCAGGTGGCGGCAGAACGCGTCCAGTACCCGCAGTTCGCCGCCGCTGTCGGCGAAGATCACCAGTTTGGTTCCGAAGACGTTGACCGAATGCGGCTTTCCGTCGCGGAAGGTGTCGGCCAGGCCCAGGCAATGCCAGCCCCGGGCATACCGGGTGGGCATGCTGCCCACGTCGATCTCACGGACCTTTCCGCGGGGCCCCTGGGGGGTTGTTGCCATCGTCCATCCTCCTCTGGAAGTACTAGAACACGTTACAAAATAGTCAGGGTTATGCGCTAGCCAGAAGATCGATGAGCAGGCGAGAGCCACATTCGACCACGGGAGTTGCCGTGTTCTCGACACGGAATAGGAACGTGTTCTAGTCTCGAACCCAGAAGAATACGTTCCCGATCTACCAGGCAGGAGCAACTGGCGAGATGACGCAAGAAGTAGTTGAGCGGGTCGAGGTGCTGCTGCCCACGTTGCGCGACCGCGCACAGGAGGCGGAGGACCTGCGCCGACTGCCCGAGGAGTCCGTCAAGGATCTGCAGGAGACCGGGTTCTTCAAGCTGCTGCAACCGCGCCAGTGGGGCGGGCACGCCGCCGATCCGGTCGTCTTCTACGATACCGTGCGCAAGATCGCGAGTGCCTGCGGTTCCACCGGCTGGGTGGCGGGCATCATCGGCGTGCACAACTGGCACTTGGCGCTGTTCGACCAGCGGGCGCAGGAAGAGGTCTGGGGCGAGGACGCCGACGTCCGCATCTCCTCGTCGTACGCGCCCATGGGCGCGGGCGTGGTGACCGAGGACGGCAGCGGCTACACCGTGAACGGCTCGTGGGCCTGGTCCTCCGGCTCCGATCACGCCGACTGGGTGGTCGTCGGCGGGCCGGTGATCAAGAACGGCAAGCCGGTCGATTTCGGCTCGTTCCTCATCCCCCGCACCGAATACCGGATCGACGACGTGTGGAACGTGGTCGGCCTGCGCGGCACCGGATCCAACACGGTCGTGGTCGAGAACGTGTTCGTACCCAAGCACCGCTTCCTCAGCTTCCGTGCCATGAGCGACTTGAAATCTCCTGGCCTGGAGCAGAATACCGATCCGGTGTACAAGATGCCTTGGGGCACCATCCATCCCACCACCATCTCCACCCCGATCGTGGGCATGGCCTACGGCGCGCTGGAGGCGCACGTGGAGCATCAGGGCAAGCGGGTGCGCGCCGCCTACGCGGGCGAGAACGCCAAGGACGATCCGTTCGGCAAGGTCCGCATCGCCGAGGCCGCCAGCGATATCGACGCCGCCTGGCGGCAGCTGTCGGGCAATGTGGCCGACGAGTACGCCTGCCTGGTCGCGGGCCGGGAGGTGCCGTTCGACCTGCGGGCGCGCGCCCGCCGCGACCAGGTCCGCGCCACCGGCCGGGCCATCGCCTCCATCGACAAGCTCTTCGAAGCCTCCGGGGCCACCGCGCTGGCGAACGGCACTCCACTGCAACGGTTCTGGCGTGACGCACACGCCGGACGGGTGCATGCCGCCAATGATCCCGAGCGCGCCTACGTCATGTACGGCACGCACGCCTTCGGGCTCCCGATCGCGGATACGATGGTGTAACCGATGACCGCAGTGGGAGAGATCACCTTCGAATCCACCTCGCGCTACGCGCAGGTGCGGCCGGACCTGAAGCTGCACTACCACGAGGCGGGCGTCGGCAACGGCCCCACCATCGTGCTGCTGCACGGCGGCGGGCCGGGCGCGAGCTCGTGGTCCAACTTCGCCAAGAACATTCCGGTGCTGGCGAAGGACTTCCACGTCCTCGCCGTGGACCAGCCCGGCTTCGGCCGCTCCGACAAGCCGGTGGACCACCCGCAGTACTTCGTGCACAGCTCCACCGCGCTGAAGGATCTGCTGGACACCCTGGAGATCACCGAACGCGTGCACCTGCTGGGCAATTCGCTCGGCGGCGGCACGGCCACCCGATTCGCGCTGGACTTCCCGGACCGCGCGGGCAAACTCGTACTCATGGGTCCGGGCGGATTGAGCACCAATCTGTTCGCGCCGGATCCGACCGAGGGCGTGAAGCTGCTGTCCAAGTTCAACGTCGAGCCCACGAAGGAGAACCTGGAGGCGTTCCTGCGGATCATGGTGTTCGACCAGTCGCTCATCACGCCGGAACTCATCGAGGAGCGCTTCGCCTCCGCCGCCGCCCCCGAGGCGCTGGCCGCCACCCGCGCCATGGGAAAGTCCTTCGCCGGAGCGGATTTCGCCAAGGGCATGATCTGGCGCGACGCCTACAAACTGCGGCAGCCGGTGCTGATGATCTGGGGCCGTGAGGATCGCGTGAATCCGATCGACGGCGCGCTGGTGGCGCTGAAGATGATCCCGCGGGTGCAGCTGCACGTGTTCGGCGGCTGCGGCCACTGGGCGCAGCTGGAGAAGTTCCACGAATTCAACCGGCTGGCAACCGACTTCCTGCTCGGCGTCAAGGAGAAGTGAGCATGGGGATTCGAGCGCTCGGATATATGCGCATCGAGGCCACCGATATGGCGGCCTGGCGCGACTACGGGCTCAAGGTACTCGGCATGATGGAGGCTCCGGGACCCGATCCGGACGCCCTCTACCTGCGCATGGACGACTTCCCGGCGCGGCTGGTGATCGTGCCCGGCGAGCGGGACCGGCTGCTGGTCTCCGGCTGGGAGGTCGTGGACGCGCCCGCGCTGCAGGCGCTGCGCGACCGGCTGTCCGAACACGGGGTGGCGTTCAAGGAGGCCACCAAGGAGGAGCTAGCGGACCGGCGGGTGGAGAACATGATCCGCTTCGAGGACCCCTCCGGCAATGTGCTGGAGGCGTTCCACGGGGCGCAATACCTGGCGCGGCGGTTCGTGAGCCCGTACGGGCACAAGTTCGTCACCGCCGAGCAGGGGCTCGGGCACGTGGTGCTCACCTGCACCGACGACGCCGCCGCCCAGGCGTTCTACCAGGATGTGCTCGGCTTCCGGCTGCGCGACTCCATGCGGCTGCCGCCGCAGATGGTGGGGCGGCCCGCCGACGGTGATCCGGCCTGGCTGCGGTTCTACGGCTGCAATCCGCGCCATCACTCGCTGGCGTTCCTGCCGCTGCCCAACCCCACCGGTATCGTGCACCTCATGGTGGAGGTGGAGAATTCCGACGACGTCGGGCTCTGCCTGGACCGCGCGCTGCGCAAGAAGGTGAAGATGTCGGCGACGCTGGGGCGGCACATCAACGACAAGATGCTGTCGTTCTACATGAAGACGCCCGGCGGCTTCGATATCGAATTCGGCTGTGAGGGCTTGGAAGTCGAAGACGAGTCGTGGATCGCACGGGAGTCCACGGCGGTCAGCCTGTGGGGTCACGACTTCAGCGTGGGATTCAAGTGAGCGACGGGGCGGAGATGACGACCGAGGAGTACCCGGAGATCGACGGGCGCGGGTTCCGGAATGTGCTGGGGCAGTTCTGCACCGGCATCACCATCATCACCACCTTCGACGAGGTCGAGGGAGTGAGAACGCCGATCGGGTTCGCCTGCCAGTCCTTCGCCGCCCTGTCCCTGGAACCACCGCTGGTGCTGTTCTGCCCCACCAAGGGCTCGCGCTCCTGGGCGGCCATCGAACGCAGCGGGCGGTTCAGCGTGAGCATCCTCGCCGAGGACCAGCAGGAGGTGTGCGCCCGCTTCGGCTCCCGCGAACCCGACAAGTTCGCCGGAACCCCTTGGCACACCTCGGATCTGGACCTCCCGGTGCTGGACGGCGCATTGGCCACGATCCAGTGCACGGTGGCCGATGTGCGCGACGGCGGCGATCACTTCATCGTGATCGGACGGGTCCTGGCCCTGTCGGAGGCCACGGCCTCCGGCAGGCCGCTGTTGTTCTACCGGGGGCAGTACACCGCCATCGAGCCGGAGAAGACCAAGCCCGCGCCGTGGCGGGCCGACCTGGAGCACTTCCTCACCACGACCACGCTGGACACCTGGTTGTAGGCAGCCGAGAGCGGGCCGGTTGTCGTTCGGTCAGGCGGCGACGCGGGTCTGGCGGCGGTACTGCCCCGGGGGCAGGCCGTATTCGCGTTTGAAGGCCTTGCCGAAGGCGAATTCGGAGGTGTAGCCGGTGCGGGCGGCGATCTGGCCGACCGGGATGTCGTCCTCGCGCAGCAGGCGAGCGGCGGTGGTGAGCCGCCAGCGGGTGAGGTAGGCCAGCGGGGGTTCGCCGACCATGGTGGCGAAGCGTTTGGCGAACGCGGCGCGGGACAGGCCCGCGCGGTCGGCCAGGGACTGCACCGTCCAGCCGGCGGCGGGGTCGGCATGGATGGCGGCCAGGGCGGGGGCGACAGCCGGATCCCGCAGCGCCGCGGCCCAGCCCACGGATTCCGAGGCGGGCTGGTCCTCGATCCAGGCCCGCAGGATGTACAGCAGCAGGGCGTCGATGAGCGCGGGCACGATGCCGTGCGAGCCGATGCGCGGATTGTCCAGCTCCGCGCCGAGCAGCTGCACGGCCGCCGTCAACTCCGGATGATGCCCGTGGCGGGCGGGCAGGTGGATGAACTCCGGCAGCTGCCGCAGCAGCGGATGCCGCCGCGACCCGTCCAGGTGGTAGTTGCCGCACAACAGACTGGTGAGCGGGCCGTCGCCGCCGATGGACACCGCGCCCACCGGCGGCCGACCCGAATACTGTTCCGGCCGAGGTTCTTCCGCCGGAGTATCGGGATGGTCGGCGAGGATGTGGCCCGCGCCGTCGCGCAGGAAGATCACATCGCCGGGCCCGAGCGCGACGGCCTCGGACGAGTCGGCCGAGGGAATGATCCAGCACGTCCCGTGCAGCACCACGTGGAATCCCGCGCCCAGCACCTCCGGCAGCCGCATCGCCCACGGCGCGCGCCCGTCGGTGCGCACCGAATTGGGCGCACCTGTCCGCATCGACGCCAGCGCCTCGCTGAGCACATCCATCCACCCACTCCTCGTCCAAGGCCCGCGCGATCAACTCGCCGTCGGAGCGAAGTGGCCGCAACGGCACACCTCGCCCGACGCGGTCAGTTCACCGCCAGGACCACCTTGCCCACAGTCTGCCCGGAGCCCACCAGCTCGTGGGCGGTGGCCGCCTCCTCCAGCGGCAGGGTGCGCGAGACGTGCGGGCGGATCTTGCCCGCGTCCACCAAGTCCGCGATGGCCTCCAGCGCGGCGTAGTCGGGTTCGACCGAGACTCCGGCGAAGCGGCGGCCCGCGGCCTCCACCTGCGCCGCCCGCTCGGGGTTGAAGTGCTCCATGATGCTCACCAGCACGCCGCCCGGCTTCAGCACCCGCGCCGAGCGCTCCCCGTCGGCATTGGAGTCGAAGGCCACGTCGAGGTCGCGCAGCACCTCGGTGTAGTCGGTGGTGCGGTAGTCGATCACCTCGTCCGCACCGAGGCCGCGCACGAAGTCGTGTTTGGCGGCGCTGGCCAGCGCGATGACGTGCGCCCCGCGCGCCTTGGCGATCTGCACGGCCAGATGGCCGACGCCGCCCGCCGCCCGGTGGATCAGCACCCGCTCGCCCGCCGTGATCGCGGCCCTGTCGACCAGGCCCTGCCAGGCGGTCAGCGCGGCCAGCGGCAGGGCGGCCGCCTCGATGTGGCTGAGGGACTTGGGCTTACGGGCCACCTGGCGCGACGGCGTGGCCACGTATTCCGCGTAGCCGGTGGCGGCGCGCGGGAAGAACGGCATGCCGTAGATCTCCTCGCCGACCGCGTATCGCGCTCCCGGTGCGGCGGCCGCCACCACGCCGGAGATATCCCAGCCGACGCCGAAGGGCGGCTCACCCAGCAGCGGGATGGCTCCCGCCCGCACCGCCACGTCGACCGGGTTCACCGAGCTGGCGTGCACCCGCACCAGCACCTCGCCCGAGAGCAGTTCCGGCCGCTCGACCTCGGCGACCTCGAGCACCTCGGGCCCGCCGATCGACTTCTGAATCACCGCACGCATTGTCACTCCCACTGTTGTTCCGTTCGATCCGATACGGCAACACTACGAATGACCGTCAAGACGATGTATGGCTACAAGTCTCCTGTTTTGGTCTCATCGTCTTCCGAGCGAGACTTGCATTCAAGTTCCGGGACATACGTCCGGTCAACGGGCCACAGACGTCGAACAGCGCGGCCACAGAGAAGGATTACTGTTCCCGCGTAGCGTTCGAAGCCGTGGCCGAGATGGAGCGCATTACGTCCGATCCCCGCGTCTGCCGGGGGCTGCCCGTCGTCCGGGGCATGCGGTATCCGGTGGCGCTGCTCGCGGATCTCCTCGGCGCGGGGGTGAGCGCCGAGGAGATCCTGTCCGACAATCCGGGGCTCGAGGCCGCGGATCTGTACGCGGTGTGGCGGTACGCGGCCGGATAGCGGGCCGGGCCGCGACCTGTAGGTCGCGGCCCGGCGTGCCTCCGAGTTCAGTTGTCCCTCCGAGCTCATCGGCATCCTCAGGGTAGCGATCCGGCGCGGGCGAGCCGCACCGTCGCCTTCCCGGCAGCGGGGAGGCGTGGGGTTCAGGCGGTCGTCGCCCGCTCCCGCCGCAACTCCAGGGCGATGTCGATGAGCTGGTCTTCCTGGCCGCCGACCAGTTTGCGCTTCCCCGCGCGCACCAGCATCTCGGCGGCGGAGACGCCGTAGCGCTCGGCCTGCCGCTCCGCGTGCCGCAGGAACGACGAGTAGACGCCCGCGTAACCCATCATGAGCGCCTGCCGGTCGAGCAGGCATTCCGCGGGCATGGCCGGGCGGACCACGTCCTCGGCCGCGTCGGTGACGGCGAAGAAGTCCACGCCGGTCTTGATGCCGAGCTTGTCGCAGACGCCGATGAACGCCTCGACCGGCAGATTGCCCGCGCCCGCGCCGAAACGCCGTGCGGAGCCGTCGATCTGGGTGGCCCCGGCGCGCACGGCGTACACCGAGTTGGCGACGGCCAGGCCCAGGTTCTCGTGTCCGTGGAAGCCGACCTGGGCGTCGTCACCGAGTTCGGCGACCAGCGCCGCCACCCGGTCGGTGACCTGCTCCAGCACCAGCGCACCGGCGGAGTCCACCACGTACACGCACTGGCAGCCCGCGTCGGCCATGATGCGGCCCTGCTTGGCGAGCATCTCCGGGGTGGTGCTGTGCGCCATCATGAGGAAGCCGACCGTCTCCAGGCCGAGTTCGCGGGCCAGGCCGAAGTGCTGGATGGAGACGTCGGCCTCGGTGCAGTGGGTGGCGATGCGGCAGATGCTCGCGCCATTGTCCTGCGAGATCTTGATGTCTTCCTTGACGCCGACGCCCGGCAGCATCAGGAAGGCGATCTCGGCGCGCTGCGCCGTCTCCGCGGCGGCCTTGATCAGTTCCTGCTCCGGGGTTTTGGAGAACCCGTAGTTGAACGAGGAGCCGCCCAGGCCGTCACCGTGGGTGACCTCGATGACCGGCACCCCGGACGCGTCGAGGGCGGCGACGATGGCGCGCACCTCGGTGACGGTGAACTGGTGGCGCTTGTGATGTGAGCCGTCCCGCAGCGAGGTGTCGGTGACGCGCACATCGAGTTCGCCCGAGAAGGGCTTGAACACGTTGTCCATGGTGGATATCTCCTTACACCCGAGCCGCTGAGTCGGTCTGGTCGCTCCGCCGCGCACCGCTGCTGATCTGATCGGCCACGACCTCGCCCACCCGGGTGGCGGCGGCGGTCATGATGTCGAGGTTGCCCGCGTACGGCGGCAGGAAGTCGCCCGCGCCCTCCACCTCCACGAAGATCGACACCTTGGCCATGCCACCGGAAACCAGCGACGGCTCGTCGAACTGCGGTTCGTTGAGCAGCCGGTAGCCGGGCACGTACTCCTGGATGGACTTCTCCATGGCGTGGATGGATTCGGCGATGGCGTCGCGGTCGGCATCGTCGGGAATCGCGCAGAAGATGGTGTCGCGCATGATCATCGGCGGTTCGGCCGGATTCAGGATGATGATGGCCTTGCCGCGCTCGGCCCCGCCGATGGTCTCCACGCCCTTGGAGGTGGTCTTGGTGAACTCGTCGATATTGGCGCGGGTGCCGGGACCGGCCGACACCGAGGACACCGACGCCACGATCTCCGCGTATGCCACGGGGACGACCCGGGATACGGCCGCCACCATGGGAATGGTGGCCTGCCCGCCGCAGGTGATCATATTGACGTTCGGGGCCTCCACCAGCGAGTCCAGATTGACCGGCGGAATCACGGCCGGGCCGACCGCGGCGGGGGTGAGGTCGATGGCGCGGATACCGGCCGCCTCGTATTTGGGCGCGTAGGCGCGATGCACGTACGCCGAGGTGGCCTCGAAGAGCAGATCGGGCTTGTCGGGCAGGGCGAGCAGCCAGTCCGCGCCCTCGGCCGAGGTCTCCAGCCCGAGTCCGCGCGCCCGCTTCAAACCCTCGGAGTCCGGGTCGATGCCGATCATCCAGCGCGGCTCGATCTTCTCCGAGCGCAGCAGTTTGTACAGCAGATCGGTGCTGATATTGCCGGATCCGACGATCGCGGCGGTGACCTTGTTCGCAGTCACGGCAGTTCTCCTAGCTGAAACGCAGACGGACGGAACCGAGTCCGGCGAACTCGGCGGTGAAGTCGTCACCCGGGCGGGCGTCGATGGCGCGGGTGCAGGAGCCGGGCAGCACGATGTCGCCCTTGCGCAGACGCACCCCGAACGAGGCGACCTTGCGCGCCAGCCACGCCACCGCGATGGTCGGATCGCCGAGCACGGCGTCGCTGCGTCCCTGGGCCACCACCTCGCCGTTGCGGGTGAGCACGGCGTCGATCTTCTTGATATCCAACTGATCCGGGGCGACGCGCTGCGGACCCAGCACCCAGCCCGCCGAGGAGGCGTTGTCGGCGATGGTGTCGCACAGGCCGATCTTCCACTCCTTGATGCGGGTGTCGATCAGCTCGATGGCGGGCGCGTAGGCGACGGTCGCCGCCAGCACGTCGGCTTCGGTGCAGTCCTCGCCCGGCAGGTCCGCGCCCAGCACGAATCCCACCTCGACCTCGACCCGCGGGTACAGGTATTTCGAGGTGTCCACCGGAATGTCTTCGAAGACTTCCATTTCCGCGAGCAGATGGCCGTAGTCGGGTTCGTCCACGCCCATCATCCGCTGCATGGCCTCGGAGGAGAGCCCGACCTTGTGACCGATCACACGTGCGCCGCCGTCGATCCGCCGCCGGATATTGATGAGCTGGATCTCGTAGGCGTCGACGACATCGATGTCGGCATACCGCGCCACCAGCGGATCGAGCGGCACCCGATCCCGCTCGGCGACGGCGAGCTCTTCTGCCAGTTCCTTCCGTACCGCGTCGGATAGCACGCTTGTTTCCTTCCATCGAGGGTCAGGCCGTTGACCCGGGCCGTACCGAGCATAGGAACTGAAACGAGTTTCGTTTCCGGGTTTCGCCCCGAGAGTCCCAGCTGCCAGACCAAGATAGACCAAACCTGGTTTGATTCTATAACGTGTTCTACATGAACGATCCGGTTAGTAGCGAGCACAGCTACGACGTGGTGGTGGTCGGCAGCGGAGCCGCCGGGATGACCGCCGCGCTCACCGCCGCCCACCACGGGCTGCGTGCGGTGCTCATCGAGAAGGCACCCCACTACGGCGGATCCACCGCACGCTCGGGTGGAGGCGTATGGATTCCGGGGAACAAGGCGCTGCAGGCCGCCGGACGCCCCGACGACCGCGAGGAAGCCCGCACCTACCTGCACAGCATCATCGGCGACGCGGTGCCCGCCGACCGGATCGACACCTACATCGACCGCGGCGCGGAAGCCTTCGACTTCGTGCTCGACCACACCCCGCTGCGGATGAAGTGGGTGCCCGGCTACTCCGACTACTACCCGGAGGCTCCCGGCGGCCGGGGCGAGGGCCGCTCCTGCGAACCCGCACCGTTCAATGCCAAGATCCTCGGCGAGGAACGCTTCAAACTGGAGCCGCCCTACGCCAAGGCCCCGCTCAACGTCGTGGTCATGCAGGCCGATTTCGTGCGGTTGAACCTCATCCGCCGCCACCCCAAGGGCATCATGCGCGCCATGCGGGTCGGCGCGCGCACCTATCTCGCCAAGTGGACCGGCAAGCACATCCTCGGCATGGGGCAGGCCATCATCGCCGCCATGCGCAAGGGACTCATGGACGCGAACGTGCCCGTGCTGCTCGAGACCCCCATGACCAAGCTCATCGTGGAGGACGGGCGCGTGGTGGGCGTCGAGGCGCTGCGCGACGGCAAGCCCGTCGTCTTCCGCGCCCGCCACGGCGTGGTGCTGGGCAGCGGCGGCTTCGAACACAACGCCGAGATGCGCACCAAGTACCAGCGCCAGCCCATCGGCACCGAATGGACCACCGGCGCGGCGGCCAATACCGGCGACGGCATCATCGCCGGTATGGAAGCCGGGGGCGCGGTGGACTTCATGGAGGACGCCTGGTGGGGGCCGACCATCTTCAAGAGCGGCAAACCGTGGTTCGCACTGGCCGAACGGAATCTGCCCGGCACCATCATGGTCAACGCCGACGGCAAGCGATTCGGTAATGAGTCCGCTCCTTACGTCGAGGCCGTGCACACCATGTACGGCGGCGAATACGGGCAGGGTGACGGTCCGGGCGAGAACATCCCGGCCTGGCTGGTATTCGACCAGCGCTACCGCAACCGCTACATCTTCGCCGGATTGCAGCCTGGTCAGCGGATTCCGTCCCGCTGGATGGAAAACGACAACATCGTCAAGGCCGACACCATCGCCGAACTGGCCGACCGGATCGGGGTGCCCGCGGCGAATCTCACCGCCACCGTCGAACGGTTCAACTCGTTCGCCGAAACCGGCGTGGACGAGGACTTCGGGCGCGGCAAGAGCCACTACGACCGGTACTACGGCGATCCGACCGTGAAGCCGAACCCGTGCCTGGCCGCGCTGGTGCAGGGACCGTTCTACGCGGCCAAGATGGTGCCCGGCGACCTCGGCACCAAGGGCGGACTCGTCGCCGACACCGCCGGACGCGTGCTGCGCGAGGACGGCACCGTCATCGAGGGCCTCTACGCCTCCGGCAACAGCGCCACCCCCGCCATGGGCCACACCTACGCCGGACCCGGCGCGACCATCGGCCCGGCCATCACCTTCGCCTACCTGGCCGTCCTCGACATCGCCGCCAAGGCGAAGCGGAGCGAGGCCGCCACAGCGTCCTGAACCGTCCCAACCCGGTTCAGGATCGGGTTGGGCGCGTCCGGGTCACAGCGAGCGCGCCCAACCCACCCTGCCCGTCGGTGCCTGCACACCCCGGGCGGCACAACCGAATATGCGATACAGCCGAAGACACGGCGGTCGCCCGCCGGGGGCATACCGGCCCGGCGGGCGGCTGCCGCTCGGGGTTGGACATCGAGACCCACCACACCGATGGATGTGCCAGCGGCGAGCTGGACCAAGACCCGGCTCCCGCCCCGTGCGCCGACGCACAAGCGCGGCAGGGGGCTTTCGAACCCCGCTCCAAGTAGGACCCCCCGCAGCAATCCGGTGGAGACACCGATCGGACCGTCTCGACGAGCGAGCACGGGGCTTGCGCCGACGCGGGCGCGGCAAGAGGATCGGAGCCGCATGGGTTCGTCCGCGCGGCCACTGCCCGGATACGACGCGGCGGCCCCCTGGGAGCGCCGCTCACCGACATTCACGAGGAGACCACATGCCCATCGACCTGAACAGCGCACTCGGCGCGGAGATCCCCGGGCGGGAGTTCGCCTGGTCGCCCAGCGATGTGCAGCACTACAACCTGGCGCTCGGCGCGGGCGCGCGGTGGACCGACGCGGCGGAGCTGCGGTATCTCGACGACCGGGAGCCGCAGGTGCTGCCGTCCTTCGCCACCGTCGCCCCCACCTTCCACGAGACCGCGCCACCCGAGGTGAAGTTCACCGGTATCGACATCGACCTGGCGAAGGTGGTGCACGGCAGCCAGGAGATCGTGGTGCACCGCCCGATCCCCGCCTCCGGCAAGGCCACCACGGTCGGCCGCGTCACCGATATCTGGGACAAGGGCTCGGCCGCGGTGGTGTGGCGCGAGGACACCGCCACCGGCTCCGACGGCGAACCGCTGTGGACGGCCCGCTCCTCCATCTTCGCCAAGGGCGAGGGCGGTTTCGGCGGCGACCGCGGCCCCTCCTCCACAACCGAATTGCCCGACCGCGCACCCGATTTCGACGTCCTCACCCCCACCCTCCCGCAGCAGGCCCTGCTCTACCGCATGTGCGGCGACCGCAACCCCCTGCACTCCGACCCCGAATTCGCCCGCAACGCCGGATTCCCCAACCCCATCCTGCACGGCCTGTGCACCTACGGCCTGGTCCTCAAGACCGCCACCGACACCGCGCTGGACCGAGACGCCGCCCGCGTCAAGGGCTTCCGCGCCCGCTTCGCCGGCGTGCTCTACCCCGGCGAAACCATCCGCACCCGAATCTGGCGCACCGACAACGAACTCACCATCACCGCCACCGTCGTGGAACGCGACAACGCCCCCGTCCTCAACGACGTCACCCTCACCCTCGCCTAGCCGCCGAGGGGGAACTGGTGGCGGGCGCTACTCGACCGACGCCGCCACCAGTTCCCCCTCGCATGTCGCTATTGCCGTGCATGGGTGCAGCAGGCGTGGAGTGCGCCGCAATCAGTTCGGCCGCTCGCTCAACCGGCTCAGTCGATGCTGCCAGGAGGTGCGACCCACACGTGCGGTTGCCGCGTGACGGTAGCGATGTGTTCGAAGTCCGAGTCGTAGTGCACGAGTACGGCACCGTGAAACTCCGCGACAGCGGCCGTCAGCAGATCAACGATACCGGCGGCACGATGCAATCCGTGCCGGGCCATCAGCAACTGAACCTCGCGCGCGCGGTCCGCGATGGTCTCGTTGATCGGCAGGTTGACATAGCCGGCTCGGCGGCTGTGTGCGATCTTCTGGACTTCCGCCAGGTTCCGGCCGGAGAATCCGGCCTCCAGATCAACCGTCGCACACGTTGCGGCGGCCCGGTCCACAATGAGCCCGGAGATGACCTTCCGGACGACTGCGTGACGAGTCCGCGCGGCCGCCGAAGTATCGATCAGATGCAGTCGCAACGGGGTGGTTTCACTCAACGGCGAGCCTGACGCATGACCTCGGGGTCCCCGATATCGGGGCCGACTCCCAAGCCGAACGGGTCGTTCAAGACTTGCTCGATGCGTCTCCGGCGCTCCGCGACGAACTCCAGCGCGGCATTGACCGTATCTTTTTTGGTCGTGGTGCCGAGTTCCTTGGCAGCCAGCGCCAGGGCCTCGTCATTCAGGTCGATCATGGTTTTCATATAGCTCATGATATATCTCCGGACATCTTGCTATCAATACTCCTGTTGTAGCATTCGATGCCGACCTCCGCCCGGATGGGCCGAACTCCTCTCCGAGACGACGGGCAGGACTCGTCCGCGGCGGCGGGCGGCACGCCCGGGGTCATCGCGCCTCGCACGTAGGTCACCTCCGGGTCGACAGTGATCACGTCGAGCTGTTCGACCAGCCCCACCGGCACCCGTCCGCCCTCGAAGTGCTCGGGGCCGGGGACGATGACGGCCGCGGCGTCCAAGCGGGTGGCCTGTGCCTTCAACCGGGCCAGTGGCGGCCGCCCGAACTTGGGGTCGTAGACGATCATGTCCGCGAAGTCGTAGCCGAGACGGCTCGCGAGTTCTCGTATCCGGCTCTGATCCCGGAGCCGGGCCGGGCCGGACACATCGGTCCGCAGATAGCCTATGGCCGTTGGCTTGTCACGCATTCCGCTCCCTCGCTCTGTCGCTTCGGCGCTGTAGAACTCCAGGTACACGCCCGGACCGGCGACGCATGTCCGGGCGTCGTCGCAATCGCGGAGTTCGAGCACGCCGCCGGGGAACTCCCACAGCCTGGTGCGCGTGGTCATCTGTCACCCCTGTCCGCTGGTAGTCGTGTGCGCAAGCACAACCAATGCCGGGGGCTTCCGAAAGTGAAAATAGGGAATCCGAATAACTCTCCCGAATTCGCAGCACGGCAACCGATCCACCTGCGACGATCAATCCGATACGGGACCACGGGCCGATCCGGAACGGGACTGACATGTTGGAAGGCGACAGCAGTATCACCCGACGTCAGCTGGGCAGGTATCTCAGGGACGCGCGGGAATCGGTGGGGATGACACTCGAGGACGCCGCGAAGCTCATGGAATGGGGCAAGAGCAGCTTGCAGCGCATCGAGAAGGGGATGAACCAGAAGATCCGGATACGCGATCTCGACGGGTTGATCGAGATCTACGCGATCGACGACGACCGAGCGGCCGGGCTGCGGGGGCTGGCGCAGCAGGCAGCGGAAAAGAGCTGGTGGCACGAGTTCGGCGATGTCATTCCAGCCAATTTCAACGTCTACATCGGACTCGAATCAGCCGCGCAGTCGTTGACGAGCTACCAACCAGATCTGGTGCCCGGGCTACTGCAGACCACCGACTACGCACGCGTCCTGGCCCGGAACGCCTATCCGAACGATACCGAGCACGACATCGCAGGCCGCGTGCGACTGAAGATGGGGCGGCAACGGAAGATCACCCGACACACGAAGCCCGCCTTCCTGCACGTCGTGTTGGCAGAGACAGTGTTGCGCCGTGTGATCGGCGGACCTGCGGTCATGGCTGCTCAGCTGCGCCATCTCGCCGACGCCAGTAGTCGTCCCAACATCACTGTTCGGCTTCTGCCGCTGTCGGCAGGCTGCCCTACCGGTGAGCAGGTAGGCCCCTTCATCATCCTGGAGTTCGGCACAGACAGTCGTGGCGCACCGGAAGAGCCGACCATCGTCTATTCCGAAGGCTTTACGAGCGACATGTACAGCGAGAAGCTGAGTATCGTCGAGCGGTACACGCACGCGTGGCAGAGCCTCCAGCGCTTCGCTGGATGAGAGCATCACCAGATCACTGCTGCGGGATAAAGCAAGGGAGTACCAGCGTGAACGATGATCTGTCCCAGGCCAAGTGGATCAAGAGCAGCCGCAGCGGGGGTGGCAAGGAATGCGTGGAGGTCGCGTTCCTCGGCGGAAACGCGGTCGGAGTCCGGGACTCCAAGAACCCGTCCGGCCCGGCACTGATCTTCGGCGCGGCCGAGTGGGACGCCTTCACGGCGGGCATCGCCACAGGCGAGTTCAGCCGGCCGAAGTAGCGCACGAAGCATTCCACCACCGCTGTCGACCGATTCCGTCGATATTCCCGGATGTCTCGCCCACACGTGCGGTCGCCGGGTGCCGGTGGGCGAGCACGGCATCGTGGAACTCAGCCATTCATCGGCTGCCGAGTCCCATCCGAATGGGCCGTTCTCCCAACCCCGAAAGGTGTACCGCGAGGATGCGCTCGAGTTGGCGAATACTGCCGGCGGTACCGGCGGGCAGGTGCATACGCGCACCGGCGTAGCGGTCGAAGAGGATGCCTTCGAGGACGGCGATGAAGTCGGCGGCGTCGGATTCCGGAGTGCGGGAGCCGAAGGCGGCGAACAGCTCGCGAGCCTTGTCGAGGGAGAACAGCGATGCGGTCAATCGGGACCGCAGTTCCGCGTCACCCATGAGATCCACGAGCAGCGCGTGCCGCACGATCAGGTGGTCACGGCGGTGAGCCAACAGGCGATCGAGCCAGCGGGCGATGTTCGCGGTGGTGACCTGATCGTTCAGGTCGCGCCGCATCGAGGCGAAGTCGTCGCGGGAGCGGGTGTGGATGCGATCGACGACGGCCTCGATGAGGGCGCGTTTGGTGCGGAAGTAATAGGACGTGGAGCCCGCGGGTAGGTCCAGCGCGGTATCCAGGGCGCGGTGGGTCAGCGCTCGCAGCCCCCGGGTGGCGATGAGTTCGATGGCGGAGTCCACGATGCGGGTGCGGCGGTCGAGCACTGTGGACATGGTCACCTTTCCGCGCGAGCCCTCTCGCGACCCTCTACAACTATAGAGGGAACTCTACAAATGTAGAGGCAAGGGAGGGCGGGATGGGTGTCGACGCAGTGGCCCTGGACGCGGATCAACTGGTCGCGGCACGGCGGTTGGCGGAGCTCGACGGGCGGCTCGGGCGGCGGTGGCGGCGGGCGCGCGGGGTGTACCTGCACGGGCGGCCGGGGCGGGGGAAGACCATGCTCATGGACCACTTCCTCGCCGGGCCGCACTCGGATCGCAAGCGCCGCTTTCACTTCCACGGGTTCTTCGCGCAGTTGCATCGGGCCGTGCACGAGACCGGTTCCATCGGCGGGGCGGTGGACGCGCTGCTGGACGGTGCCGAACTGGTGTGCTTCGACGAATTCCACGTGCACGATCCCGGTGATGCCACCCTGGTCGCGCGGCTGCTCGACACCTTGTTCGCGCGGCGCATCACGCTGGTGGTGACCTCGAACTACGCGCCGGAGCGGCTGCTGCCCCATCCGCTGTTCCACCGGCTGTTCGTCCCGACCATCGAGCGCATCCGCGAGAACCTCGACGTGGTGCCGGTGGACGGTCCTCGGGACTACCGCACCGCGGGCGGGCGGGGCGGGGGCTTCGCGGCCGGGGCGTACGTCGTCGACGACTGCGGTGTGCACGGCGACGTGACGGTACCCATCGGTCATCGTCTGTTGCGTGCACGGCGGGCCGAATCCGGGTCGCTGACCGTCGATTTCGCGGAGCTGTGTGGAATTCCGGTGTCGGCGGCGGACTTTCTGGAACTCGCCGGGAAGTTTCGCCGTTGGACGCTCTGCGAGGTACCCGCGCTCGGCACGGTCGATCCGGAATGGGTCATGCGGTTCGCGCATCTGGTCGATGTGCTCTACGACGCCGATCTGGAGCTGTGGGTGTACGCCCGGGTTGCCCGGAGCCACCTGGGGCGGGATGTGGCCGGGGTGCCGGACCTCGGGCGGGCGCTCAGTCGGCTCAGCACCCTTCGATTTCACGCTGGCGACCAGCATTGATCATGTGCGCGAAGCGAGTCTGACGGCCGAGTGAACTCGCCGACCGGACCGACGTTCGGGGTTCATGTCCCGTCCATACCTACGGGGGCTGACGTTGCGGGCGGCTTCTTACGGTGCTTGCAGGAGGCAGCACCGACCGGAGGGGACCCGATGCGAATCCTGAAAAAGGCCCGGGAGTCGATTCCCGAGCCCCTACCCCTCGCAGACCAGCGCGAAGACCGACTGCGGGTGCTGGTCGTCGCCGAATCCTTCCTGCCACAGGTCAACGGTGTCACCAACTCGGTGCGCCGGGTGCTCGACCATCTCGCCGCCGAGGGCCACCAGGCCGAACTGCTCGCCCCCACCGGCCCGCGCAGCTACGCCGGATTCCCGGTGCGCGTGGCGCGCGGCGCGCGGCTGCCGTTCTACCGCGACTTCCGCATCGGCCTGGAGACGCGTCGCCGCCTGCGCCGCATCATGGCGTCCTTTCGACCCGACGTCGTGCACATCGCCTCCCCCGCCACCCTCGGCTATCAGGCCGCGGTGGTCGCCGCCGAACGCGACGTGCCCTCGGTCGCCATCTACCAAACCGATCTGGTGGGCTTCGCGCAGCGCTACGACCTGCCCGGCGGCGTGCGCGCCATGACCGAGCTGACCCGCCGCATCCACCTGCGGGTGGACCGCACACTGGCCCCGTCCACCGCAAGCCTGCGCCAGCTCGAGCTCATGGGCGTGCCCGGCCTGGCGCGCTGGCCGCGCGGCGTGGACCTGGAGCAGTTCGACCCGTCGCGCCGCTCCCGAGAGCTGCGCGAACGCCTGGCCCCCCGTGGCGAAGCCCTGGTCGGCTATATCGGCCGCCTCGCCCCCGAGAAGGAACTGGAACTGCTCGCGCACCTGCGGCGGCTGCCGAATGTCCGGCTGGTCGTGGTCGGCGGCGGCCCGGAGGAGGCGCGGCTGCGAAAACTGTTGCCGCACGCCGCCTTCCTCGGTGTCCTGCACGGCGAGGAGCTGGCCGCCGCGTACGCCTCCCTCGATGTCTTCGTGCACACCGGCCGACACGAAACCTATTGCCAGGCAGCGCAGGAGGCTCTCGCCTCCGGTGTGCCCGTGGTCGCACCGGCCGCGGGCGGCCCCGTCGACGTGGTCGAGCCCGGCACCGGATTCCTCTATCCCCCGGGCGATGCCGACGCCATGGTCGGCTTCGTCGAGCAGCTCGTGAACGATCCCGCGCTGCGCCACCGGACCGCTGCCGCCGCCCAGCAGAGCGTGCGGAACCGCTCCTGGGCAGCGGTCAACCACCTGCTCGTCAGCTACTACCGCGAGGTCATCGCCGAGCGACGTGGCGACGAGCGGCTCACCAAGGAGGCCTGCTGATGTTGCGCATATCCGTCATCGGCACGGGATATCTCGGCGCGACCCATGCCGCGGGCATGGCCGAACTCGGATTCGACGTCCTGGGCGTCGACAACAATGCCGCCAAGGCCGCCGCACTGGCGGCCGGGCGGGTGCCCTTCCACGAGCCGGGCCTGCCGGACCTGCTGAGCAAGCACGTCGACCAGGGCCGACTGAGCTTCGGCACCTCACCGGCCGAGGCCGCGAGCTTCGCCGATGTGCACTTCCTGTGCGTCGGAACCCCCGAAAGCCCCACGGGCGCGGCGGATCTCACGCAGCTGTACGCGGCGATCGAAGGTCTGGTGCCGCACCTGACCCGCAACTGCCTGATCGTGGGCAAGTCCACGGTCCCGGTGGGCACCGCCGAGGCCCTCGCCGCGCG
This sequence comes from Nocardia sp. CC227C, assembly GCF_030767025.1. Classification (GTDB taxonomy): domain Bacteria; phylum Actinomycetota; class Actinomycetes; order Mycobacteriales; family Mycobacteriaceae; genus Nocardia. Next base: position 123,593 of record NZ_JASITE010000013.1, read on the forward strand.
CATCGACGAGCTCGCACCGCGCGGCATCGCCGTGGAACTGGCCTGGAATCCCGAGTTCCTGCGCGAGGGCCACGCCGTCTACGACACCCTGCACCCGAATCGCCTGGTCTTCGGTGTCAACACGCCGGACGCGGAATGGGCGCTGCGGCAGGTGTACGCCGCCGCCATCGCCGAGGGCGCGCCGGTGGTGGTCACCAACCTGCCGACCGCGGAGCTGGTCAAGGTCTCGGCCAATGCCTTTCTCGCCACGAAGATCTCCTTCATCAACGCCATGGCGGAGCTGTGCGAGATCACCGGCGCGGATGTGAACCTGCTGGCCGACGCGCTCGGCCACGACGACCGCATCGGCCGCAAATTCCTGGGCGCGGGTCTGGGTTACGGCGGCGGCTGCCTGCCCAAGGATGTGCGCGCGCTCATCGCCCGCGCCGGGGAACTGGGCGTGCCGGAGTCGGTGCGCTTCCTCGACAGCGTCGACGCCATCAACCTGCGCCGCCGCGAGCGCGTGGTGCTGGAGACCCTGGAGGCGCTGGGCGGCGACCGCCCCACCGGCCGGGTGGCCGTGCTGGGTGCGGCGTTCAAACCGCTCTCCGACGATGTGCGCGATTCCCCGGCCCTGGATGTGGCCGTGCGGCTGCACCACGCCGGAATCGAGGTCACCGTCTACGATCCGGAGGCCAACCGGTCCGCCAGCCGGATCGCTCCGCAGCTGCGGTACGCGCCGAACGCGACCGCCGCGGTGCTCGGCGCGGATGTGGTGCTGCATCTGACCGAATGGCGCGAATTCCGCGACCTCGATCCGGTGCTGCTGAGCTCGGTGGCGCGCCGCCGGGTGCTCATCGACGCCCGCAACGCCCTCGATCCCGAACCCTGGCTGACCGCGGGCTGGGACTTCCGGGCGCTGGGCCGACTGGTGGCGCGGCGGGCGGATGCCGGGCAGGTCGATCCGCTGCTGGAATCGGCCTGAGCGGAGGCGGTTCCGACGGCCGCCGGGCGATATCGGCGGGTTCGCCGACTATTCGAACTTCGAGATAACCCGTTTCAGATCGACGCTGCGGATCCCGCAGGCATTGTGCGAGTTCACAAGCGAATCCGCACTGATCTGGGGACTTCGCGAGAACCGGTGACCTATGCGGTGACCGTGGGTAATCCGTGTTCGCCATTTCCCGCCCGACGGACCGCTTGGCATGTAACTATGACCCTGTTTTGTGCAGGACTCAGGTTGGCTGGGGGTGCTCGTGACCGGGGTGCGAGCGGTGGCATCGCGCGCGATCGGACTGATCGCGCTCCTGGTGCTGGCCGTGCTCGCCCTGCGCGGCCACATCCCCGGCACCGGCGGGCCGCGCGCACCGCACACACCCCCGGTGGTGGCGGTGGCCCTGATGCCGGTCCTGCTGCTGGTCTCGGTGGTGATCCTGCTCGCGGGCGTCATCAACAGCCAGCATCGGCTGCCCCTGGCCATGCCGGAACCCGATCGGGACTCCGGCCGTGAACAGTGGCGGCTGAGCCGCCTCGGACTGCTGATCCTGATCGGGCTGGCCGCCCTCGCCCTGCTGCTCACCGCGGCGGTCTCGGTGCTCTTGGTCGGCCCCGCCCGTGACGAACCGGCCGAGAACCGCACGGCCCCGGCCACCTCGGAAACCGCCACCGCGGTACCGGATACGGCACCGTCGGACCCCGTCACCGCACCCCGGCTCTCCGGCGCCGCGCTCATGCTGGTGGGAGCCGGAGCGGTAGCGCTGGTGGCGGTGGCCATGGTCGGCCTGGTGGTGGTCGCGGTGGGCTCCCGGCGCAGGCCGATGGCGCACACCACGCCGCCCACGCCGGAGGCGGCCCGCGACATGGTCTCGCTGGCCAAGGTGGCGGAAATGGGCCTGGCGGCCATGATCGCGCCGGGCCAGGATCCGCGCACCGCCATCATCGCCTGCTACGTGGCCATGGAACGGGGTCTGGCGCAGGCGCGCGAGGTGGCCCCGCTGGCCTCGGACACCCCGTCCGAGGTGCTGGCGCGGGCCTTCGAACGCGGCGTGCTGCACGACGCGTCCGCGCGGGAGCTGGTGGCGCTGTTCGAGGAGGCCCGCTTCAGCCCGCATTCGATGTTGGAGTGGCAGCGGATGCGGGCCGAGCAGCTGCTGCGTATCGTATTGCAGGATCTGCAGGGGCAGAGAGTATGAAATTTATTGCTGCACAACAGGTCTGGATGGGGGTCCGGACATGAATCGCACCGCCGTGGTGATCGGGGCGCTGCTGCTGGTGGCCCTGTTCGAAGTGCTGGCCTTCGGCAATCAGCGGGACACCCTGCTGATCGTCGCCGCCATTCCGGTGGCCGGGGCGCTGGCGCTGCTCATCTGGTCGCTGGTCGAGCGATCCCGCCGCATCGACCGCGCCGACCTGGCCGACAACGAGGTCGACAACGGCCCGGCCGAAATGCTGCACCGCTGGCAGGCGCGCGCACAGATGCTGGCCGAGCGCTCCGAGGGCACCCGCGCCGACTGGGACCGCCATCTACGACCGTTGCTGGCCAAGGAATTCGAACTCTCCAGCGGCCACCGCCACACCAAGAACCGGCGGGCCGCCGAAGCGGCCGGGGTGCTGCAGTTCGGTCCGGAACTGTGGCGCTGGGTGGACCCGGCCAATTCCGCGCTGCGCGACCAGAACACCCGCGCGCCGGGCCGCGCGGCGCTGGACGAGATCCTGCGCCGCCTCCAGAACATGTGACACCCGAGATGCGAGAAGAACTATGACCTCACCGATGGACATCACCATCAAGCGCACCGACGGGGTGCTGCGGGAACTGTCCCGGGTGGTGGTCGGCAAGCGCGAAGAACTGCAACTGATCATGATCGCGGTGCTGTCCGGCGGGCACGTGCTCATCGAGGACCTGCCCGGCCTGGGCAAGACCCTCATCGCGCGCTCCTTCGCCGCCGCACTGGGCCTGAACTTCACCCGCGTGCAGTTCACCCCCGACCTGCTTCCCGCCGACCTCATCGGTTCCACCATCTACGACATGCATTCGGGCCGTTTCAGTTTCCGCCGTGGACCGGTGTTCACCAATATGCTGCTCGCCGACGAGGTGAACCGCACCCCGCCCAAGACGCAGGCCGCACTGCTGGAGGCCATGGCCGAGGGCCAGGTGTCCATCGACGGCGAAACATTCCCGCTGCCACAGCCTTTCATCGTGATGGCCACCGACAACCCCATCGAGTACGAGGGCACCTATCCGCTGCCCGAGGCGCAGCTGGACCGCTTCGCCATGCAACTGCGGCTGGGGTACCTGTCCGAACAGGACGAGATGCAGATGATCCGGCGGCGGCTCGAACGCGGTTCGGCCCCCGGCCAAGTGGGGCAGGTGGTCGACGCCGAGGGCCTGCTCGAGATGCGCCAGTCCGTCGAATTCGTGAGCGTGCACCCCGATGTGGTCGGCTACGTGGTGTCGCTGGCGTCGGCGACCCGCGGCCATCCGCAGGTGGAGGTGGGCGCGAGCCCGCGCGCGGAACTCGACCTGGTGCAGATGTCGCGGGCACGGGCACTGCTGAACGGCCGCGACTTCGTGGTCCCCGAAGACGTGAAAGCCCTTGCCATTCCGGCCATGGCCCACCGCATCACACTGCGCCCCGAAATGTGGGTGCGCCGCATCCGGGGCGAGGACGTGATCGCCGAACTGCTGCGACGGCTGCCGGTGCCGCGCGCCACCACGACATGAGACACCGCGACACCAGCACCGTCACCGAGGCCGAATTGCGGTGGCGGCCGGCGCCGCTGGTGTACATGCTGGCCGTGGCCTCGGCACCCGCACTGGTGCTCGCCATCGTGCTGGGCCGATGGCAGCTGGTGGTGTTCGCCGCCCCCATGCTCGGCGTGCTGGCGACCGCGCCGCTGCAACAGTCGCGCACCCGCATCCAGGTGGACGGGGCCGGAATTCTGCGCTGCTTCGAAACCGAGGAAGTGACCCTCGCGGTCGCGACGTTCGTGGAGTCCGGGTATGCGCTGCTGCGGCTGTACCCGGAACCCATTGCCGGAATGGAACTGCGGGTGGAGGAGTCGGTCGACTCCGGAACCGCGCCCGCCGGACTGCGTCTGGCGTTGTCGTCACCGCGCTGGGGGCGGTTCCCGGTGCCCATCCGGGTGTCGGCGCTGAGCCCGGCCGGGCTGGCGGTGGCGTCGGTGCGGCTGCCCGCCGGGGAGGTCTTCGTATACCCGATCGCCGACCCGCAGCGGATGCGATTGCCCCGCACCGAACTACCCGAACGCATCGGCACCCATCTCACCCGGCGGCACGGGCCGGGGGTGGAATTCGCCGACGTACGCGCGTACGCGCCGGGTGATCAGCTGCGCACCGTGAACTGGCCGGTGAGCGCGCGCCGCGGACGACTGTTCGTCACCGAACGCTTCACCAACCGGGCCGCGGATGTGGTCGTGCTGGTGGACACCTCACTGCAAGCGCCCGGCCCGGCCTCGGATTCGCTGGAGCTGTCCGTGCGCGGTGCGGCGCAGGTGGCGCAGTCGGCGCTGCAAGCCGGTGACCGCACCGCCGTGGTCTGCCTGGGCAAGTCGCCGCGCTGGCTGCGGCCCGATATCGGCCGCCGCCAGTTCTACCGCATCGTCGACGCGGTACTCGACGTCGGCGAGGAGCACATCCCCACCTCCGGCACCCTCGCCCCGCACACCGCCGTGCCGATCGGCGCGATCGTGGTGGCCTTCTCCACCCTGCTGGACACCCAATTCGCCTTGGCGCTCATCGATCTGCGCAAACGCGGACACGTCGTGGTCGTGGTGGACGTGCTGCGCGGCGCACCGTTCGCCGACGGCCTCGACCACACCTTGGCCCGCATGTGGCAGCTGGAGCGGGCCTCCATGTACCGCGATATGGGCACCGTCGGCGTCGACATCGTCGCCTGGCCCGAAGGCACCCGCCTGGACCAGGTCATGCGCCTCATCCCCGAACACCGCCGAACCGTCCGGGTGCGCCGATGACCAGATTCCTCGCCGTCCTCTCCGGCCTGCTGCTCACCACCGCCGTCGGCATCCTCGAACCCTGGACCGCCCTACCGGTCCTCGCCCTCGTCATCGCGGGCTGGCGCTGGCGCGTGCTCGCCGTCGCCGCCGTCCTGTCCGCCGTCGGCGTGGTCGCCTGGCTCGACACCGGCGCGGTCGAAGCCGGAGCCATCGGCCTGGTAGCCACCACCTACCTGCTCAACACCGCCACCGTCTCCGCCCCCGTCGGCGTCGTCCCCACCACCATCCCCTCGGTAGCCGGAGCCATCGTCTTCACCCTCGCCGCCGGAGCCGCCGCCCTCCTACCGATCCACCTGGCCTGGGCCCCCATCGCCGCACCGGTGGTGGTGATCCTCCTCTACGCCTGGCTCATCCAGGGCCTCGCCGACCGCCGCCCGGCGGACTGACGGCCCACCACCACTTGACCGGCCGTGCCCACGAGACGCCGGTCGTGCTGTCCGTGACGCTGTTAGGCGGCAACACCGAGCCGCGCCTCGGAACCCCCGAGGCTCGCCGCACGGGCGTCAGCCGTATCGCTCGACGAGTGCGCTGCCGATCGAGGCGAGGCGCGCTCGCACGCTCGGAGGGCCGGTCGCCTCGAGCCATTCGACCAGTCCGGCAAGCTCGCCGGCGAGCACGCACTCGTCGGAGCCGCGGATCACCACCTCGATGCGGCCGTCGGGCGTGGGGCCTCCCACCTCGAGCCGACCGCCGAACGCCATCCGGAGTATGTCGATCCCGTGGGGCACGCAGACCGCCTGGATTTCGAGGGGTGTGCGCTCGCGGTCGACCTCGTCGGCGATCTCGCGCCAGCTCTCGGCGAGGTCGAAGTTCTCGGGTCGGTGCACGGGATGGCCGGTCGGGTCGGCCGACGACACGCGGTCGATTCGGAAGGTTCGCCGACCGGCCTCGGTATTGGCGACGAGATACCAGGCCGGACCTTTGGTGACGATGCCCAGCGGGTGGACGGTGCGCTCGGTTTCCGCGCCGGTGCTGTCGACGTAGCCGAGCCGCACCCGGACGCCGTGGATCACCGCGTCTTGGAGTTCGTCGAGGAAGCGAGGTGGTCGGCGCTCGACCCGGCTCGACCCCCAGGGTTGCGGGTCGACGACCAATGACGACGCCGCCGCCTCGGCCTGCCCTCGGAAGGGCTCCGGCAGGGCGCGGACGAGCTTGCGCAGCGCCGCTTTCACGGCCGGTGTCGCCGCTGAGGCCGGACAGGCGACCAGGAACAGGGCGCGGGCCTCACCCGCGGTCAGACCGGACAGATCGGTGCGGGCGCCGCCCAGCAGCCGCCAGCCGCCGCCCCGGCCCTGCATGGAGTACACGGGCACCCCGGCCATGGCCAGGGCGTCGAGATCGCGGCGGGCGGTGCGCTCGGAGACCTCCAGCTCGCGGGCGACCTCCGCCGCGGTCACCTGCTCACGCCGTTGCAGCAGCAGGAGGATGGCTACCAGCCGGTCGGTTCGCACTGAACAAGAATTTCACAGAAACCGGTCATGAGGTGACCGGTTTTGCTCCGCAAAATGGCTACATGTTCAAGCCAACCGACTTTCCCGAGCCCACCCTCATCCCGGTCAACGGTGTGGAACTGGAGGTCTTCGAAGCAGGCCGAGAGAACGCCGGAAGACCCATAGTGCTCTGCCACGGCTGGCCGGAGCATGCCTTCTCCTGGCGGCACCAGCTGCCCGCCCTCACCGACGCGGGCTATCACGTCATCGTCCCGAACCAGCGGGGCTACGGAAATTCATCCCGCCCCACCGAAGTGACGGACTACGACATCGAACACCTGTCGGGTGATCTCATCGCGCTTCTCGATCACTACGGATACGACGACGCCACCTTCGTCGGTCACGATTGGGGTGCGATGGTCGTGTGGGGGCTGACCTTGTTGCATCCGCACCGCGTGAACAGGGTGATAAATCTGAGCCTGCCCTACCAAGTACGCGGAGAGAAACCCTGGATCGAACTGATGGAGGAAACCCTCGGCGGTGACTTCTATTTCGTTCACTTCAATCGACAGCCAGGTGTCGCGGACGCCGTACTGAACGAGAATACGTTCCGCTTCCTGCACAACCTGTACCGGAAGAACGAGCCACCCGCAGCGCCGGAGCCAGGCATGTGGATGATCAATCTCGCCCACGCGGACAAGCCCCAGGGTGATCCCCTGCTGAGCGACAGCGAACTGAGGGTCTTCGTCTCCGCCTTCGAAACCTCAGGGTTCACGGGCAGCATCAATTGGTACAGAAACCTCGACCGCAACTGGCACCTCTTGGCGGATGCGAACCCGATCATCCAGCAACCCACGCTCATGATCTACGGTGACCGTGATCGGGTCCAGCAGTCCGAGAATCTGTCGGAGTTCGTCCCCAACGTGCAAGTGGTCAACCTGGACTGCGGTCATTGGATCCAGCAAGAGAAGCCCGAAGAAACAAACCGAGCGATCGTGCAGTGGCTAACGGATGCCACCAGCACTACCCCAGGGCTGCCCCGCCCGCGATAATCCACTGCATCGGGGCAAACCCAATCGGGGTGCACTGGCCAGTAGCCCAGACCACCACACCTTCTCCGCCGGGTGCGGAGTGTCGGACCTCTGATTCGGACCGGCGAGGCGTTGTTGATCGCTATCTTCGACACGTGGCTGAGAACCTGAACGGCGACGGTAGCGATCGGAAAGCCGTGCTGCGGTCACAACAGAGCCTGATCGTGCTAGCGGTCATGGTCGCCGTAGTGGGCGCGGTTGTTGGTACTTCCGCAGCAGTTGGGTCCGCGATGATCGCGTTCGCGGTGCCGGGCATCCTGGGAGGAGGCTGCGGACTCCTGATCTGCCGCGCTGTGGGCACGCGCGGTAATGCCGCGATCCGAGTTGCGTATTCCGTCCTGCTGGTCATCGGATTGCTGGCACTAACAGCGTTCTTCAGCGTAAGAGCCGGCCGCACCGGGCCGGACATCGGTCTCGGCGGTGTGCTGATGTTGGGCTTGTTGACAGGGTTGCCCGGTGCTTTCGGTACCGGGGCAATCATCTGGACTCGACGACGTGGCCGGATCGCCCGGTGACCAGGGCTCCGAGCTGCACGATGATCGCCGAGCTGATTCCGGAGTTCACCGCAGGTTTACGGATGCGAGAAATCCCACCCGCCCCCGACCAGATGTGGGACGCAAAACACTGCACCTGGCCCGATGCCGAGGGCCTGCGCGGGCTCAGCATCGGTCAGGAGCTTCGCGCGACATCTGCCGGTGATCTGGCCCGGATGCGGTCCGGAGAAATCTACACCGGTGATACACCGCCGTATCGAGCGCTCGAATCACCGAGGGTCGCTACCCCCGACGAAGTCGTCGGGCAGGATCTGGAAGGCCGCGTATCGGCGCAATGGCCTGATCACCCGAAAGTCCCTGCGATCCAAGGTCAGAATCAGATCGGTATCGAAGTGATCGGCCAGCGCCACACAGGTCGCGTCGACGATATCGAGGTTGAGGTGGTGGTACGCAGTGCGGACCTCCAGAGCCGAATGCAACTGTGCGGCACCGATTTCCCCGAGCACGATGCGGGTGGCGGCGATTCGATCGGCCAGCTTGGCCAATACCGCGTCGGCGACCTTGCGGCCGGCGCGAACGCTCGCCACATGATGCACCTCGGTCAGCGCAAGCGGACTCACCACCAGCGCACTCGCTGCGTCCGCCGCCCGCCGTACCGCGACATGCTCCGGGTCGGAGCGGTTGAACAGCGCCAGCAAACCCGAGGTATCGGCAACGACGATCATGCGGGGCGATTCATCGCATCATGGATGTCGTCCTTGCCGATCGGACCACCCATGTCGAACGTATCCTCGTCGCCGACCAGCGGTTCCGCCCACCGACGATGCCGCATGAGGTACTCCCGGACCGCATCCCTGGTGATCTCATGCTTGGAGCGCCCTTCGGACTCGGCTTGCGCCTCGAGCGCAGCCTCTTCATCGGAGGGAAACCGCATGGTCCAAGCCATACCCAGAAAGATACCATCTGTGATACCAGAGCTGTGGAAATGCGCGTCGGCGGCACAGACAACGCCTCGGCCAGCGCATGGCCGCACGGGTGCCGCGCACATGGCCGGCTACGCCACCGCACATCCGGCCGTTGTCGGACGACCGTGTCACCGGCCGGTGCGCCGAGGGAGGCGGTTGCGTCCCCCGACGCGCGGGTGACCGGAGCGGTCAGTTCGTGCTGAGGATCAGGCCGGATGTCGGCACGCCGGTGCCTGCGGTGACGATGATGTTCCGCAATCCGTCGACCTGGTTGACGGAGGTGCCGCGGATTTGGCGGACGCCTTCGGCTATGCCGTTCATGCCGTGGATGTAGGCCTCGCCGAGTTGGCCGCCGTGGGTGTTGAGGGGGAGGCGGCCGCCGATTTCTATGGCTCCGTCGGCGATGAAGTCCTTGGCCTCGCCGCGGGGGCAGAAGCCGAGTTCTTCGAGTTGCATGAGGACGAAGGGGGTGAAGTGGTCGTAGAGGATGGCGGCTTGCATATCGGCGGGGGTGAGGCCGCTCTGGGACCAGAGTTGGTCGCCTACCAGGCCCATTTCGGGGAGGCCGGTCAGGGCGTCGCGGTAGTAGCTGGTCATGACGTACTGGTCCGCGCCGGAACCCTGTGCGGCGCCGAGGATTACGGCGGGTTTGTTGGGGAGGTCGCGGGCACGCTCGGCGCTGGTGACGACCAGGGCCACGCCGCCGTCGGTTTCCTGGCAGCAGTCCAGCAGGTGGAGGGGTTCTGCGATCCAGCGGGAGGACTGGTGGTCCTCCAGGGTGATCGGCTTGCCGTAGAAGTGGGCGGCGGGGTTGACCGCCGCGTGTTTGCGGTCGGCGACGGCGACGCGGCCGAAATCCGCGCTGGTCGCACCGTAGACGTGCATGTAGCGGCGGGCCACCATCGCCACCTGGGCGGCGGGGGTGCCGAGACCGTGGGTGTAGGAGAAGGCGTTGTCCACGCCCGAGGAGGACGGGTTACCGGTGGCGAGGTGAGTGGCGAACTGGCCGAAGCGATTTCCGGAGCGCTCGTTGAAGGCGCGGTAAGCCACCACCACATCCGCGACACCGGTCGCCACCGCCATGGCGGCCTGCTGCACGGTGGCCGCGGCCGCACCGCCGCCGAACGGGATGTTGCTGAAGAACTTCAGGCTTCCGATCCCGGCCGCACGCGCCACGGCGGCCTGGGTGTTGGTGTCCATGGTGAAGGTGGTCAGGCCGTCCACATCCGCCGGAGTCAGCCCGGCGTCCGCCAGCGCCGCCGTGACCGCCTCGGCGGCCAAGCGCAGTTCGCTGCGCCCGGATTCCTTGGAGAAATCCGTCGCGCCGATGCCGACAACGGCCGCGCGGCCGCTCAGTCCGCCGGTCGCCCGACCACCGCTTGCTGTGGTCACTTGGCTGCCTCCTGTAGCGAGATGACGGCCTTCGCCGTGATGTGGTCGCCGAGACTGTCACGGCCGACGACCTCGATGGTGATCTCATCGCCCTCGACGGCGGTCACGGTGCCGGTCAGGGTCAGGGTGTCGTTCGCGTAGAGCGGCACGCCCAGACGCAGCGCGATGGACTTCACCCTGGCGCGCGGTCCGGCCCAGTCGGTGACGAAGCGCTGCACCAGCCCGGTGTCGGTGAGGATATTGACGAAGATGTCCTTGGAACCGCGCTCGACCGCCTTGTCGCGGTCGTGGTGCACATCCTGGAAATCCCGGGTGGCCAGCGCCGAGCTGACCACGAAGGTGGGGTCGGCGTGAATCACCAACTCGGGCAGCGAGGTTCCGACCCGCACGGTGGCGGGTTCCACGGCGGAGGTCATTTCACAGCCTTCCAGTACGGCACGGTGTTGTCGTCGTCGAGCGCCTCGAAACCGACCTCGACCGGCAACCCGACCTCGACCTCGGCGGGCTCGACACCGCGCAGCTCGCCCAGCATCCGCACCCCCTCCGCCAGCTCGACCAGCGCCACCACGTACGGCAGCGCACGGCCGGGCACCTTCGGCGCGTGATGCACGACGAAGCTGAACACGGTGCCGCGCCCGGAGGCCACCACGTAGTCGGTCTGCTCCGACTTGTCCTTCCACAGCGCCGGAACCGGCGGATGCTGGAGGGTGCCGTCGGGTCGCCGCTGGATGCGCAGCTCGCCGAGTTTGGTTCCCTCCCAGAAGAATTCGGTGTCCTTGGAGACGGTGGGGCGGACGCGATCGGAGAGATCCCCGGTGGGAGCGGGTTTCGCCGCCTCCGGCGCGAATTTGAGGACCCGGAACAGCATTTCGGTGACCAGTTCGTCGCCCACGTACCAGCTGGTGCGGTAGGTGGCGAACCAACCCTCCCCCAGCCCGGTGCGCTTGGGACCCACCAGCGAATCCAGGGAGCTGCGCACATTCACCTGTTCGCCGACCCGCAGGTAGCGATGGTAGATCTGCTCGCAGTTGGTGCCGACCACCGAGGTGTAACCGGCGGCGTCCAGCAGGTCGTTGGTGGGGTTCATGGGATCGTCGGCGGGCCGGACGCCGTTGAGGCCCACCATGGTCCACACCTGCGCCATGGCGGGCGGCGCGACCACATCGGGATGTCCCGCCTCCCGCGCGGCCTCCACGTCCACGTAGATCGGGTTGGTGTCGCCGATGGCCTCCACCCAGTTGTTGATCATCGGCTGATTGACCGGATCGCGGGCCAGGCGCGGCGCGGACGGTCCCGCCGCCTTGATCCGCTCGGCGGCCGCGACGATCTCGTCGGCCGTGAAGCTCTGTGACACGGGGTAACTCCTATCGGGGGACACGCGGGAGCCGCAGGCCCATCTGGGCCATCGAACTCAGCCGCGCATGACTTCGCCACGGCCGCGAAATGGTGGGCACCGTCGACTCCTATCGGGGGACACGCGGGAGCCGCAGGCCCATCTGGGCGATCAGCTCGCGCATGACTTCGTTCACGCCGCCGCCGAAGGTCACCACCAGGTTCTGCTTGGTGCGCCGGTCCAGCCAGGTCAGCAGTTCGGCGGTGGCCGGGTCGGCCGGGTCGCCGAAGCGGCCGACGATCTCCTCGGCCAGGCGGCCCGCCTCCTGCAGCGCCTCGGTGGAGTACACCTTGGTGGCGGAGGCGTCGGCGATCACATCGCGCGGGTCGGCGTCGGAGCGTTCCATATTGGACGCCACCTGCCAGTTCAGCAGTTCGTTCAGCCGCACCATGGCGTGCAGGCGGCCCAGGGACCGCCGCACGTCGGTCTCGCCGAGCACGCCCCGCACCCGCGCCCACTCCCGCACCCGGTCGTAGAGCTGCTCGATCTTGCCGGACGGGCCCAGGCTCACCCGCTCGTGATTGAGCTGGGTGGTGATGAGCTTCCAGCCGCCGTTCTCCTCGCCGACGGTCATGGCCGCGGGCACGCGCACATTGTCGAAGTAGGTGGCATTGGTGTGGTGCGCGCCGTCGCAGGTGATGATGGGCGTCCACGAGTAGCCGGGATCCTTGGTGTCCACGATGAGGATCGTGATGCCGCGGTGGCGCGACTCCACCGTGCCGGTGCGCGCCGCCAACCAGATGTAGTCGGCCTCGTGCGCACCGGTGGTGAAGATCTTCTGCCCGTTGACGATCCAGTCGCCGTCGGCATCGCGCACCGCGCTGGTGCGCAGCGCGGCCAGGTCGGTGCCCGCCTCCGGCTCGGAGTATCCGATGGCGAAATGGATGTCACCGGACAGGATTCCGGGCAGGAACTTGCGCTTCTGCTCCTCGGTGCCGAAGGTTTGCAGTGCCGGGCCGACGGTCAGCAGGGTGACCAGCGGCACCGGCACGTCCGCGCGCACGGCTTCGTTGTAGAAGATCTGCTGTTCCAGCGGCCCGAAGCCCTGGCCGCCGTACTCCTTCGGCCAGCCCACGCCGAGCCGGCCGTCGGAGCCCATCCGACGCACCACCGCGCGGTAGGCGTCGCCGTGCCGGTTCACCAGCATCTCGGCCTCCTCTTCGGGAGTCACGAGACCGGTGAAGTACGAACGTAGATCGTCGCGCAACCGCCGCTGTTCGGCGGTCAGTTCGATGTACATCTGGCTCCCAGTCGGTCCAGCCGGAAGGATTCGCCGCCGAGCCAGCGGGCGATGTCCTTGGCCTGTGAGTAGTAGCGGTGCAGCGGGTGGGTCACGTCGACCCCGATACCGCCGTGCAGGTGATGACACTTCTGCAGCGCCGCGGGCAGTTCCGCGGCCACCGTGTAGGCCAGCACGTCGAGGTCGTCATCGGTACGTTCGTTGTGCCCGGCCGAATCGCTTGGCTGCGCCAGCGCCCAATTCGCCGAGGCGGCGGCCGCGTGCAGAGTGCGAGAGACCACGTACACGTCCGCGATCTGCTGGGCGACGGCCTGGAACTCGGCCAGCGGACGACCGAACTGCTGGCGGGTGCGCACATGTTCGGCGGTCAGCGCGATCACCCCTTTGAGCAGACCGTCGGCCACCGATCCCAGGCACGCCAGCGCGTGGCGGTGCAGCTCGGCCAGGCCGCCGGGCAGCAGCCGATCGGCCGGTACCGCCACCTCGTCGAGGACGAGCGTGAACTCCGGCACGCCGTCGGAGGTGGGGTTGGCGGTGCGGGTCAGTCCCGCCGCGTCCCCGTCCACCACCGCGATGCCGTTGTCGGTGGGGATCAGGATCCAGCGCGCGGTGTCGGCGTAGGGCACCGCCACCTTGCGCCCGGAGACGCGCACGGTGTTCCCGTCCGACACCGCGGTGGTCTCCGGCTGCACCGTGAACGGCGCGCCCGGTTCGTTCAGTGCCGCCGTGATGACCGCGCCCTCGGCCACCGCGGGAAACACCTCCCGCGCCAACGCATCCGGCGCTCCCACCGCGACCAGCGGCAGCACACCGAAGCCCAGCGTGGTCAGCGCGGGCACCTGCACGGCATCGGTGGCCAGCTCGGTGAGCAGGGCCGACACCTCCAGCAGCCCCATACCGTCGCCGCCGTACTTCTCCGGCAGCGCGACAGCCAGTAACCCGCTGTCGACCAGAGTGGGCCATAACGCGATATCGCGCGCGCTTTCGCGCTCCAGCAAACTTACGACAACCTCGGCGACAGCGTCCTGGCTCTCGTCCCGTGTGAAGTCCAATGCAATGCTCCCGGTTGAGTGTGGCTGGCTACTGCGATTCGCGAGGCAGCCCGAGAATTCGTTCACCGGCAACGGTCAACAGAATCTGCTCGGTTCCGCCCGCAATGGACAAACAACGCGTGAGCAGGAATTCTTTCACCACGTCCGATTCCAGAGCGCCCGGCACGCCAGCCAATTCGACAGCAAATTCGGCGACCGCCTGACGGTGCCGCACACCGACCAGCTTGCGGACGCTCGATTGCGGTCCGGGATCGCCGCCACTGAGCAGTTTGTGTGCCGCTCGAGCTTCTAGCAAAGTTCCAGCGACCGATTCTGAAACAAGTCCGCCCAGGCGATCGGCCACCAATTCCGCGCCCGGCCCGGAGGTCGGCGCGGCGGCGATCACCGCCTCCAATTCCTCGCCGATCCCCTTGCCGCCCATGGCAACCCGTTCGGCCGACAAGGTGGAACGGGCGATCTTCCAGCCATTGCCCAGTTGCCCGACCAAGCATTCGTCCGGCACGAAGACGTCATCGAGGAATACCTCGCTGAACTTCGCCTCGCCGGTGATCTGAACCAGCGGCCGAATTTCCAAGCCCGGACTATTCATTTCCACCAGGAAATAACTGATGCCCTTGTGCTTGGGCGCGGCGGCATCGGTGCGCGCGAGACAGATTCCCCACGTCGCCTCTTTCGCCAATGAGGTCCACACCTTCTGCCCGCGCAGTTTCCACCCGCCGTCGACCCGTTGGGCCACCGTGCGCAATGCCGCCAGATCGGAACCGGCCTCCGGTTCGCTGAACAGCTGACACCACACCACCTCGCCGCGCAGGGTGGGGCCGGCGAATCGTTCGATCTGCTCCGGCGTGCCGTATTGCAGCAGGGTCGGCACGGCCCAGTTGGCAATGGCGATATCGGGCAGTTCGATGCCGGCCTTGCGGATCTGCTCCTCGATCAGCGAGCGCAGGATCGGCCCCGCGCCGCGCCCGTACGGTCGCGGCCAGTGCGAGGCCAGCAGCCCGGTGTCCGCCAACGCGTTTCGCTGCTCCGCCGGGGGCAGGGCGGCGATGCCGGAGAGTTCGGCGGCCAGTACCGCCGCCTGCTCCGCGTCGAGACCGACGGCCTCCCGGAGCGGCTCGCCCGCCGCCGCGGCATCCGCGCCCAGCTCGAGGCCGACCGTGCGGCGCTGCCCCTGGAGCGTCAACTCCGCGACCCGGGCCCGCCAGCGCGCCGAACCGCCCAGCAGTTGCCGCAGCGCGACGGCCCGTCGCAAATACAGATGCGCGTCGTGCTCCCAGGTGAAACCGATTCCACCCAGGACCTGAATACAGTCCTTCGCGGTCTCCACCGCGGCGTCCAGCGAGACCGCCAATGCGATGGCGGCGGCCAACGGCAGTTCCGGACTCCCGGTATCGACCGCGTCGGCGGCGTCGGCGGCCACCGCGCGAATCTGCTCGGCACGGCACAGCATCCACGCGCAGATGTGTTTGACCGCTTGGAATTCGCCGATCTTCTTGCCGAATTGCTCACGCACCTTGGCATATTCGGTAGCGGTTTCCAGGCACCAGCCGGCGATCCCGGCGGCTTCGGCGGCCACCAACACGGCGGCCAGATCGAGTACATTCTCGCGCGGCGAGAAGATCTTCTCCGGCGCGACGGTCACATTCGCGCAGACGACACGGGCGAGAGGAGTGCTGTGGTCCAGCGGTTCCAGCGGTTCCACCCGCAATCCCGGCGCGTCGGCGTCGAGCAGACACCATCGGGTGCGGTCACCGGTACGCACCGGGACCAGCACGGCCGTACCGGGTGCGGCACCGATCACAGCATCCCACTCTCCGGTGAGAGTGAGATCCGTTTCACCGGCCGATATCTCGATTTCGCCCCCGAGAGCCACGCCGCACGGCGTATTCTCGTCGAGCGTCTCCCCGGCGACGAGTCCAGCCAATGCCGTGGAGAGAACCGGACCGCCGACAAGATCGTGCGCCGCCTGTTCCACCAGGACGGCGAGATCTCCGACCGTTCCGCCCGCACCGCCCGTCGCCTCGGGCACCGCGACCCGGAATATTCCGAGATCGGCGAGGCGCGACCAGTATTCGCGCCAGTAGTCCGGCGCGCCGGTCCGCATTGTTGCAATTGGGCGCATCGCGGCGGCCCATCCGCGCATCGACTCCTGGACGGCTTTATGCTCGTCAGTGGTGGCGATGGTCACACTCCATACCGCCTTTCCGGCGTGACTCCCACACCTAGAACATGTTCTAATATTCGAGCCGGGCGTAAGTCAAGGCGTCGCCAGGGCGCGGTACGAACTCGTAAGGAAAGGACTTTCAACCGATGGCCAGTCCCTCCCGATCGCAGGCCGCCGAACCGGCTGCCGCCAGCCGCACCGCGCCGGTGACCACGCTCAGCGAGGACGACCTGAGCTCGGCCGCCCAGCGCGACCGGCGCAAGCGCATCCTCGACGCGACCATGGCGCTGGCCTCCAAGGGCGGCTACGACGCGGTCCAGATGCGCGCGGTCGCCGAACGAGCGGACGTCGCCGTCGGCACCCTGTACCGCTACTTCCCGTCCAAGGTGCACCTGCTGGTCTCCGCGCTGGCCCGGGAATTCGAGCAGTTCGAGAGCAAGCGCAAGCCGCTGCCGGGCGACACCCCGCAGGAGCGCATGCACCTCATGCTGCAGCAGGTGACCCGGGCCATGCAGCGCGATCCGCTGCTCACCGAGGCCATGACGCGCGCCTTCATGTTCGCCGACGCCTCCGCGGCGGCCGAGGTCGACCGGGTCGGCAAGGTGATGGACCGATTCTTCGCCCGCGCCCTGGCCGAGGACACCCCCACCGATCGGCAGCTGGCCATCGCCCGCGTCATCTCCGATGTGTGGATGTCGAACCTGGTGGCGTGGCTGACGCGACGCGCCTCGGCGACCGATGTGACCGAACGCTTGGAGCTGACGGTCGATCTGCTCATCGGTGACGGCAAGTAGCCCTGACGCCCCCAGCTAATCAATCGCGGCCAGCAACCCGGGTTCGACGGTCCGGCGTGGCATATCTCACCGCCCCGCCGGACCTTCGCGTTTTCGCAGGTGAAAGCCGCTGCCGCGGAGTAACTCACGGGTAACCCACCGGTGTTCACAGCGCGCGACCGGGACAGTTCGCCCGAATGTAAACGCCATGTATCACGCCCCCAACATGTGGGCAATCCTCACCCAGTAGAGTTTCTCGCGCCCTGAAATTTCTCCTCCGATCACTAGGTTGGATGCGTGAGCGCACAGGATCTGCCACTGGAACTTCGCCGGGCCCTCGCGGCGGTCGCGCGGGTGCCGCGACTGCTGGTCGCATCGGACTACGACGGGACGATCGCACCGATCGTCTCCGACCCGGCGAAGGCTTATCCCCATCGGGAGTCGGTGAGTGCCCTGCGCGCTCTCGCCGGACTCACCGGCACCACCGCCGCCGTGATCTCGGGCCGTGCGCTCCGTGATCTCGCGGCACTGTCGCGGCTGCCCGTCGAGGTGCAGCTGATCGGCAGTCACGGCTCGGAGTTCGATGTCGGCTTCGTGCACGCCATCGACAACGACGCCAAACAGCTGCTGCAGGAAGTGCAGTCGACCCTGACCCAGATCGCCCAGGACAACCCGGGCGTCACCGTCGAGATCAAACCCGCCAGCGTGGCCCTGCACGTCCGGAACGCGAGCCCGGAAATCGGGCGCCGGGCCCTCGTCCAGGTGCGCCAGGGCCCCGCCAGCTGGGTCGGCGTCCAGGTCACCGAGGGCAAAGAGGTGATCGAGCTCGCGGTCGTCGAAACCGACAAGGGCGCGGCCCTGGATATCGTCCGGCATCAGCAAGGCGCGTCCGCGGCCGTGTTCATCGGCGACGACGTCACCGACGAGAAGGCGTTCAAACGCCTCTCCGGGCCCGATGTCGGCATCAAGGTCGGCGCGGGCGAGAGCCTCGCCAAATACCATGTCGCCAATACCGAGACGGTCTCCAAGGCGCTGGCCTTCCTGCTGGAAGAGCGCCGCACCTGGTTGGCCGGTGCCTCCGCCCCCCGAATCGAAAGGCTGACCATGCTGGCCAGCCCTCGATCCAAGGCTCTGGTCACCCCCGACGGCACCATCACCTGGCTGTGCCACCCCGAACCGGATTCCGCGGCGGTGTTCGCGCATCTGCTCGGCGGATTCAGCGCCGGACACTTCAGCATTTCGCCGGAGCGCGCCGGGCTGCCGCTGTCGCAGCGCTACATCGACGGCACCATGACCGTCGAAACCCGTTGGGCCAGCTTGCAGGTGGTGGACTATCTGCCGCACGACGTGGTGCCCGAACGCACCGACCTGACCCGCGTCATCACCGGCGACGCCCGCGCGGTCGTGATATTCGCGCCGCGACCGGAATTCGGTCAGGTGCCGGTCAAGCTGATCCGGCAGGCCGGCGGGCTGCGGGTGCAGGGCACCAACGATCCCATCGTGCTGCGCTCCCCCGGTATCGAGTGGGAGATCGTCGACGACGGCATCCACCACACCGCACGCGCCGTGGTCGATC
The DNA here is from genome assembly GCF_030767025.1 of Nocardia sp. CC227C. GTDB lineage: Bacteria > Actinomycetota > Actinomycetes > Mycobacteriales > Mycobacteriaceae > Nocardia. Next base: position 142,176 of record NZ_JASITE010000013.1, read on the forward strand.
CGCGCAACGGGCCGATCGTGCTCGAAATGCGCTGCGGTACCTCCGATCTCGCACCCGCCATGACGCCGGAGGCGGAGCGGCGGCGGGACGCCGAGCGGTACTGGAAGGATTGGGCGGCCAAACTCGACCTGCCGCCGCTGAAGCCGGATCTCATGAAGCGGTCCGCGCTCACCCTGCGCGGGCTCGTGCACGCGCCGTCGGGCTCCATCCTGGCCGCGGCCACCACCTCGCTGCCCGAGGACATCGGCGGCGTGCGCAACTGGGACTACCGCTACTGCTGGCTGCGCGACGCCTCGCTCACCGCGTCGGCGCTCGTCTCGCTCGGCTCCCTGCACGAGGCCGAGGAACTGCTCGCCTGGACCCACCGGGTGCTGGAAACGCTGCCCGGCCCCGAGCGCCTGCACCCGCTGTACACCCTCTACGGCGAGACGTTGCCGCCGGAAGCCGTCATCGACCAGTTGCCCGGCTATGCCGGGTCGCGGCCGGTGCGCGTCGGCAACGCGGCGAATATGCAGGTGCAGTTGGACGTGTTCGGCCCCATCGTGGACCTCATCTCGCAGCTGGCCCGCGCCCGCGAGAAGAAGGGCATCCTCGATCCCAACCAGGCGCTGCCGGATGCGGACTGGGAGCTCGTGGTCGCCATGGTCTCGGCCGTGCAGCGGCGCTGGCGTGAACCCGACCACGGCATCTGGGAGATCCGCGGCAATCCGCGCCACCACGTGTACTCCAAGGTCATGGGCTGGCTCACCGCGGACCGGGCCATCACCCTGGCCCGGCAGTTCGGGCGGCCGCTGGATCCGGACTGGGAGAAGCTGCGCGACACCATCGCCGACGAGGTGAAGGTGGAGGGCTGGAACGACGATGTGCAGTCCTACACGGCGGCCTACGACGGCACCGATCTGGACGCCGCCACCCTGCACATCGGGCTCAGCGGGCTGATCGAGGCGTCGGACCCGCGCTTCCACGCCACCGTGGTCGCCACCGAGGCGGAACTGCGCAGCGGCTCGACCGTGTACCGGTACCACCACGACGACGGCCTGCCCGGCGGCGAGGGCGGCTTCCACCTGTGCGCGGCCTGGCTGGTCGAGGCGTATCTGCTGATCGGCAAGCGGGAGGACGCCGAGGCGCTGTTCGCCCAGCTGGTGGATGTGGCGGGGCCGACCGGCCTGCTCTCGGAGGAGTACGACCCGGTCGCCGAACGCTCGCTCGGCAACCACCCGCAGGCGTACAGCCATCTGGGCCTGCTGCGCTGCGCCCAGCTGCTCAGCCAGCCGGTAGCGGCGGCACTGGCCCCGCAGACGTAGCCGGGCCGAAAGCCGTTCGAGACCCCCGTGGGCCGCCCGCCCGCGGGGGTCTCGCGCGTTGTCCAGGGTGTTGCCGGCCACAGCCGCCGGCCACGATGCGAGAGTGTCCGACACCGTGCGCTACATTCAAATGGAAATCGTTTCCGTTTTGAGTCAGTGCAAGTGGAGTACCCAGCGTGACAAGCAAAATCGCAGTTCGACTCGCCGGAATCGCCGTGGGTGTCGCCACCGCCGCAGCACTCACCGCCTGCGGAACCGGCTCCGACGATCCCGGCAAACTGACCATCGTCGCCTCGACGAATGTCTGGGGAGACATCACCGAGCAGGTCGCCGGTCCCGATATCGAGGTCGAGTCGCTGATCTCCGATCCCAGTGCCGACCCGCACTCCTACGAGGTCACCGCGGTCGAGGCCGCCAAGATCAGCGACGCCGACCTGATCGTCTACAACGGCGGCGGCTACGACGAGTTCATCGACAAGGCCATCGCCGGCAAGGACAAGAAGACCGTCAACGCGGTCGAGATCGCCGGCGCGGACCCGCACACCCACGACGCTCCCGCCACCACCGAGGCGCGGCCCGACGAGCACGGCGAGGAACACGGCGGCGAGCACGGCGAGGAGCACGCCCACGAGCACGGGACCGAGCCTGCCGACGCGCACGACCACGGCGACGGCAATGAGCACGTCTGGTACGACGTGCACGTCGCCGGTGCGGTCGCCGACCACATCGCCGAGGTGCTCGGCGAACTCGACCCGGACAACAAGCAGGCCTACGCCGACCGGGCCGCTGCCTTCAACGGCGAACTGACCGGCATCGAGGCCATCATCGAGCGGATCGCCGCCGAACACCCGAACGCCCCGGTCGTGCAGACCGAGCCGCTGGCGTACTACCTGCTGCTCGAGGCCGAGGCCGACGATCGCACCCCGCACGAGTTCCAGGAAGCCATCGAACAGGGCACCGACCCGTCCCCGGCATCGGTCGCCGTCGTGCGCGACCTGCTCACCGACAAGCAGGTCCGAGCCCTGGTCTACAACATCCAGACCGAGGACAAGACCACCAAGGAGCTGAAGGCCATGGCCGAGTCGGCGGGCATTCCCGTGGTCGAGGTGACCGAAACCCTGCCCGAGGGCCTGGATTACATTCAGTGGCAGACCCGCAATGCCGAAGCCCTGGCCACAGCGCTGAGCTGATCGCGGCTCCGCAGTCGTCAGCCGTCCCCATGTCCGCCAATGTCGCGATCGGAGCAGAGATAATGGACGCTTCCACCTCGGCTCCCCGCGCTGACGGTGCGACGGGAATCAATGGACGGGGCGACGACATGAATACCCCTGTGAAAAGCGCGGTTTCTCCCGACAGCCCGGCCGGCGACAGGCTCGGCGGTGCGCCCCCGACGGGCACCCCGGCCGTGCGGCTGTCGGCGGCCCGGCTGGCATTCGGCGAGCGGACCCTGTGGGACGGGCTCGATCTGGAGATCGCGCCCGGCGAGTTCATCGCGGTGCTGGGTCCCAACGGCTCCGGCAAGACCTCGCTGCTGAAGGTGCTGCTGGGCCAGCTCGCCCTGTCCGCCGGAACCGCCGAGATCGCGGGCGGCCCCGCCCGCGCGGGCAATCCGGATATCGGCTACATCCCGCAGCAGAAGACCGTCGACGCCGGAGTGCAGCTGCGCGGCGTCGATCTGGTCGGGCTCGGCGTGGACGGGCACCGCTGGGGGATCGGACTGCGCGGGCGCGGGGAACGGCGGCGCAAGGTGGCCGACGCCATCGCCGATGTCGGCGCGGCGCATTTCGCCAACGCCCCGCTGGACGTGCTGTCCGGCGGCGAGCAGCAGCGACTGCGGGTGGCGCAAGCCCTGGTCGGCGATCCGCGGGTGCTGCTGTGCGACGAACCGCTGCTCAGCCTGGATCTGGCCAACCAGCGGCTGGTCTCCGAACTCATCGACAAGCGCCGCCGCTCGCACGACACCGCCGTGCTGTTCGTCACCCACGAGATCAATCCGGTGCTGCCGCTGGTGGATCGGGTGCTGTACCTGGTGGACGGCAAATTCCGGATCGGACCGCCGGACGAGGTGATGACCTCCGAGGTGCTCTCCCAGCTCTACGGCACCGAGGTCGACGTGCTGCGCGTGCGCGACCGCCTGGTGGTGGTCGGCACCGGCGACACCATGGACGCGCTCGGCGCGGCCGGCGCCCAGCACTGCCACGGTGACGACGAGGTGCGCGCGTGAACGACAAACTCGCCGACGTCCTCACCAAGATGTTCGACTTCGGTACGACGGCGCACCTGCTGTCCTACGACTTCGTGCAGCAGGCCGTCCTGGCGGCCGCGCTGCTCGGCCTGCTCGCGGGCGCGATCGGACCGCTCATCGTGAGCCGCCAGATGTCGTTCGCGGTGCACGGCACCAGCGAACTGTCACTGACCGGCGCGGCGGCGGCGCTGCTGGCCGGGATCGGGGTCGGCTTCGGGGCCATCGCCGGATCGGTGGTGGCGGCGGTGCTGTTCGGCGTACTGGGTTCCCGTGCGCGCGAACGTGATTCGGTGATCGCGGTGGTGCTGTCGTTCGGCCTGGGCCTGTCGGTGCTGTTCCTGTGGCTCGGACCCGAGCGCGCGGGGTCGAAGTTCTCGCTGCTCACCGGACAGGTGGTGAGCGTCGGCGATTCCGGGCTCGGGCTGCTGGCCGTATGCACCGCGGGCGTGCTGGTGGTGCTCGGACTCGTCTACCGCCCACTACTTTTCGCCAGCACCGATCCGGAAGTCGCGGTGGCGCGCGGAGTTCCGGTCCGGGCACTGGCGGTGGTCTTCGCGGTGCTGGTCGGCATCACCGCCGCCTTCGGGGTGCAGATCGTGGGTGCGCTGCTGGTGCTGGCGCTGCTCATCACGCCCGCCGCCGCGGCCGCGCAGGTGACCGCCAATCCGGTGCACGCCGCCGTGCTGTCCATCGTCTTCGCGGAGGTCGCGGCGGTCGGCGGGATCCTGCTCTCACTGGCCCCGGGCGTGCCCATCTCGACCTTCGTCACGACCATCTCGTTCACGATCTACGTGATCTGCCGGGTGATCGGCCGCCGCACCAGGACTCGCGGCCGGGCGCTCGCCCCGGCCTGAACCACATCGACGCCGGACGGCCGGGTGCCGACGGTGCGCGGCGACCACGCCGCTGTGACATCCGCGCCGAACGCCCCCGCCGAGGAGAAGGTGCGGGCGAGCGGGACCGAGCCGGGGCGGGCGAGCTCGAACCGGAATTCGGTCCGGGTCGAAACCTCCGAACTCGCGATCTGCCGCATGAGGGGCAGCGGATCGCGCCCAGCGCACCCCTCCGCGGCGACGCCCCCTCGTCCAGCCGCGGAGGGTGCGTGCCCGGGCGGCTTCAGCCCCCGCCTTCGCCCGCCAGGGCGAACAGGCCGTCCGGGGTCTGCTCGACGAGGCCGTCCACCAGCAGCGAGTCCAGGGCGCGGTCGCGCTGGCCCGGATCGCGGGTCCAGGCCAGGTCCAGGCGTACGCGTTCGACGGGGCCGTGGGCGGCGCGCAGCACGTCCATGAGGCGGCCGCGGGCCTGGCGGTCGGTGCCCTCGTACTTCTGCACCTTCCGGACCACGTCCGAGGCCGGTCGCCCGGCGCTGACCCAGGCGCACTTCGGCAGCGGGCAGCGGTCGCAGTCGGGATTGCGGGCCGTGCAGACCACCGCGCCGAGTTCCATCAGGGCGGCCGAGAACACGGCGGCGCGGTCCACCCGCACCGGCAGCAGGGCCTGCGTCTCGACCAGATCGCGGGCGGCGGGACTGCCCGCCTCGGCGCGGCCGTGCACGGCCCGGGCGACCACGCGGCGCACATTGGTGTCCACCACCGGCACCCGCTGCCCGTAGGCGAAGCAGGCCACCGCGCGGGCGGTGTACGCGCCGATCCCGGGCAGGCCCAGCAGCACGTCCACATCGGCGGGCACCTCGTCGCCGTGATCGCGGGCCAGCGCCCGGGCGCACTCGTGCAGCCGCAGCGCCCGCCGCGGATAGCCGAGCTTGCCCCACGCCCGCAGCACCTCGCCCTGGGAAGCGGCGGCCATGGCCGAGGGCACCGGCCAGCGCGCCACCCACTCCCGCCAGATCGGCTCCACCCGCGCCACCGGCGTCTGCTGCAGCATGATCTCGCTCATCAGAATCTGCCACGCGGTCACCTCGGGCCGCCGCCACGGCAGATCCCGCGCGGTCCGCTCGTACCACTCGACCAGTGCGTCGCTGTCCATCTCCCGCCCTTCTCCCGGCCCGTCGGAGCCGGGAAATCCCGACGCCACGCGATGGTAGTCAGCGACACCGGCGTGCAGGTCGGCGCGGTGCTCACGGTCGGCGGCGGCAGCGCGCAAGGGGGTGTTTGCCGCGCCGTAACGTAGCGGACTCGCCGGTAGCCCATGCGATGTGGAGAATGGGACACATGCCGCAATCCAATCCGATCAGTGCCTGGAAAGCCCTGCGCGAGGGCAATGACCGTTTCGTGAACGGCAATCTGCTGCACCCCAGCCAGGGCGCGGCCGATCGAGCCAAGCTGGTTGCCGGGCAGCACCCGCAGGCCATCCTGTTCGGCTGCGGCGACTCCCGCGTGGCCGCCGAGATCATTTTCGACCAGGGCCTCGGCGACATGTTCGTGGTCCGCACGGCCGGACACGTGGTGGACAGCTCCGTGCTCGGATCCATCGAGTACGGCGTGCAGGTGCTGAACGTGCCGCTCATCGTGGTGCTCGGCCACGACAGCTGCGGCGCGGTGCGCGCCACCATCGACGCCCTCGACAACGGCAACGTGCCCGGCGGCTTCATCCGCAGCGTGGTCGAGCGGGTCATGCCGTCCATCCTGCTGGGCCGTCGGGAGGGACTGGAGTCGGTGGACGATCTCGAGGCCCGGCACGTCGAGGAGACGGCCCACCTGCTCATGCAGCGTTCCACCGCCGTCGCCCAGAAGGTGGCCGCCGGTGAGTGCGCCATCGCGTGCGTCACCTACAAGCTCGGTGAGGGACAGATCACCCTGCGCCGGGTGATCGGCAATATCGGCGAGATCGTCTAGCCGCCGGAACGGGCGTCGGCGCAGGTGGGGACCCCGCGAGCTGGTCGGGCGTCCGAAGAGGCTGAAATCTACCCGGCCCCAGGGGCTTTTCCCCACCGACACGCCGCGACCCTGAGCCGGTTGCACCCAACCGTGCCCTTACCGTAGTTGCCGTGCTGGAACCGAATGGACCACTGCCGCCGGAAATCTACTGGCGCCGCCGACTGCTCGCGATCGGCGCCCTGGTAGTCGCCCTCGCGCTGGTGCTCTGGCTGGCTTTCGCGCTATTGCGCGGCGACGGCAGCGACAGCTCCGCCGCCGCGGACACCACCACGGCCGCCACCAACAAGGCGGCGGGAAGTTCGTCGGAGACATCGGGGTCGGATTCGGATTCGACGCAGCCCCCGGCCAATGCCAGCGCCGAGGCCGGGCCCGCGGCGCAGGGCAAACAGTGCCCGGACCAGTCCCTCGCGGTGAAGGTGAGCGTCGGGGCGCCCACCTACCAGGCCGGGGAGCAGCCGGTCTTCGGCATCGTCATCACCAATATCTCCAGCGATGCCTGTGAGCGCGATATGGGTTCGGGGTTGCAGCAGGTCGCGGTGACCTCGCTGGACGGCCAGCGCCGCATGTGGGCCAGCACCGACTGCTACCCGGAGGGCACCCCCGACGTGCGCACCCTGCAGCCCGGACAGCAGGCGGCCTTCACCGTCACCTGGTCGGGTTCGACGTCCCAGCCCAATTGCGCGGGCGAGCGCGTACCGGTCCCGCCGGGGCCCTACAGCGTTGTGGCGCAACTCGGTTCGGTCACCAGCTCCCCGGAGCCGTTCAATATCACCTGATGCTGACATCACCTGATGCAGACATCACCTGATACAGACATCACCTGATACAGACATCACCTGATGCAGACGCGCGGACGCCGACCGCAGGGTTCAGCAGTCGCCGCCCGCGGCGTAGCGAGACAGCCCGTCGCGGATGCGGCGGGCGGTGGCGGCGGTGATGCCGTCCACGGCCTCCAGATCGGCCTGGGTGGCGTCCAGTAGCGCGCGCAGGCCGCCGAAGGCGTCCACGAGCGGCTCCACCCGCCGGAACGGGACGCGGGGTATCTCGGCCAGCAGTCGGTAGCCGCGCGGCCCCACCGGCGTCTCCAGGGCCTCCAGGGTGTCCGGATAGCCCAGGGGTGGGGCCAGATCCGCCAGCACCAGCAGTTCCGGCTCACCGAGCGCGTCCAGGCGCGCCAGCGCGCGGTCGATGCGGGGCTCCCCGGCCCGCTCCGCCACCAGGTAGTCGCGGACGAGCAGCCGCCGCAGCTGCGCGGTGTCGGCCACCAGTTCGGTCAGTTGCAGGGCGAGCTGGCGGCCGTCGACGCCGAGTTCGGCGACCGCCTGGTCGACCTCGCCCGCGGTGCGGCGCATGAGTTCCAGGCAGTGCAGCACGGTGAGCACGTCGCGCAGGGTGGCGAAGTCCTCGATCTCCAGCGCGGACAGCCGCCGGGTCACCTCGTCCAGCCGAGCCCGGTAGCGCTGCAGGGTCGCCATGGCCTGATTGGCGCGCGACAGAATGGTCGGCGAATCCTCCACCAGATACCGGCCGCCGTGCGCGTACACGGTCACCAGGCCGGTGGAGCGGCTCACCGACACCACCGGATATCCGGTGTGCGCGGCCGTGCGTTCGGCCGCCTTGTGCCGGGTGCCGGATTCGACGGTCGGCAGCGCCGGATCGGGCACCAAATGCACATTGGCGCGCAGAATTCGCGTGCCGTCGGTGGAAAGCACCACCGCCCCATCCATTTTCGACAATTCCCGCAGCCGGGTCGGCGCGAATTCCACATCCAATTCGAATCCGCCGTCGCAGATGCGCTCCACCCGATCGTCGTAACCGAGCACGATCAATCCGCCGGTGCGGCCCCGCAGAATTCGATCGATCCCGTCGCGCAATTGCGTGCCGGGCACGAATCGCGAGAGCACATCCCGGCGAGCGTTCTCGGAATTGTGCCGCGCCGCGCCGTCATTCGCGCTCCCGGCCGAATCACCTGCGGCCGCAGCGGAATTCGATCGACCGAGCAGCCCGCTCATCCACCGCCCGGCCATCAGTCGCCGACCGCCTCGACCTGCGCCTTCGCCCGGCGGCGGCGCAGTCCGCCGGCGGCGATGGCCGCCCCCAGATCCGAGACCTCGCGCAGTGTCATGGTGCGCCCGGCGCGGTCCACCCCCGGCGGCACCAGCGCCTCGGTGAAGCCGAGCCGCTCGGCCTCGGCCAGCCGCCTGGTGAGCCCGGCCACCCGGCGCACCTCCCCCGCCAGTCCGACCTCGCCGAGAATCACCATGCCGGGCCGCAGCGCCCGATCCTGGTGCGCGCTCACGATGGCCAGTGCCACGGCCAGGTCCGCGGCCGGTTCGGCCAGCCGCATGCCGCCGACGGTGGCGGCGTAGACATCCTGTTTGCCCACGTAGAGCCCGCAGCGGCTCTGGAGTACGGCCAGCACCATGGCGACCCGGTTGTAGTCGAGCCCGCTCACCGCGCGGCGCGGTGCGGGCACCTGGGTGTCCACGGTCAGGCCCTGCACCTCGCCCAGCATCGGGCGCTTGCCGTCCATGGCCACCGTGACCGCGGTGCCGGGCACCGCCACCCCCCGGTGGTGCAGGAACAGTCCGGACGGGTCATCCACGCAGGCGATGCCGTTCTCGCGCATCTCGAAGCAGCCCACCTCGTCGGTGGAGCCGAAACGGTTCTTGATGCCGCGCACCATGCGCAGCGTGGAGTGCTTGTCGCCCTCGAATTGCAGCACCACGTCCACCAGGTGCTCGAGCGTGCGCGGGCCCGCCACCGCGCCGTCCTTGGTGACGTGGCCGACCAGCAGCACGGCGATGCCGCTGGACTTGGCCATCGAGGTGAGCGCCGCGGTCACCGCCTTGACCTGGGTGACGCCGCCCATGACGCCGTCGGCGTCGGCGGCCAGCATGGTCTGCACCGAATCGACCACGAGCAGTGTGGGTTTCACCTGATCCACATGGCCGAAGATGGTGGCGAGATCGGATTCGGCGGCGAGGTAGACCCGTTCGTGCACGGCATCGGTGCGGTCGGCGCGCAGCCGCACCTGCCCGGCCGACTCCTCGGCGGTCACGTACAGCGATCTCTCGTCACGCTGCCGCGCCCAACGGTGCGCCACCTCGAGCAGCAGCGTGGACTTGCCCACCCCGGGCTCCCCCGACAGCAGCACCACCGAACCGGGCACGATGCCCCCGCCCAGCACCCGATCCAGCTCCGACACGCCCGTGGAGCGCGCCCGCGTCGTCTTGGAATCGATGCTGGAGATCGGTGCGGCGGCGGTGCTGGGCAGCATGGCCCGGCGACCCACGGCCGCGGCCGTGGCGGTCGCGGCGACCTCGTCCATGGTGCCCCAGCCTGCGCACTCCGGACACCGGCCCACCCACTTGGCGACCTCGTGCTGGCAAGAGGAGCACCGGTACAGCGTTTTCACCTTGGCCACGCGGGCAGCCTAATGACGCGCCCCGACAGTCCCGTCCCCGCCGCGCCCGATCGCCTCCGGCGGCCGAGGCACACCGGCGCGAACGAGACGGCCGGTCCGCACCTGGTGCGGACCGGCCGTCGAAGCGTCGGGGTGGCTCAGTGGCCGCCGCCTCCGCCGCCCTCGCCGGAGCGCGACTTGTCGGTGACGGCGCGCTCGAGCTCGACGCCCGCATCGACCGGAACGTTGACCAGCACGGTGCCGTTCTCCTTGAAGTTGAAGCGCACCGGGTAGGTGAGGCCCGCGGTGACGTCCTGCTGCAGGCCGGTGATCTCGATCTTGAGCGGGTTGGCGGCCGGGTCGGCGACCTCGTCGGCGGGCGCCTCGGCGACGGGCGCGCCGTGCGAATCATCGGAGTGCGCGGGGTCGGCGTGCGGGTCGCCGGCGCCGGCGGCCTCGCCCGCGACCACGGTCGACTGCGGGCCGAGTTCCACCGTGCCGTCGATCTGGACGGTGCCCAGATCGGGGGCCTCGATGCTGACCAGGGTGTCGCTCTGGTGCTCGCCGAGGTTGATGGCGCTGAACGCCAGCAGCGCCTTGCCGCCCTCGGCGTTGTCGTACTCCGCCGACTGTGGCAGCAGGATCCGCACATCGCGCAGCGCGATCTTGCCGACATCGGCGCTGTTGCCGTTGACGGCGGCGACCTGATCAGCCGTCTGCGAGATCTGGCCGGCGCTGCAGCCCGTCAACGCGAGCGCCGCGCCCGCAGCGAGTGCGATCAGTGTCGCGGCACGCCGCGGTTTCGACGCTGTGGTGGCTTTCAGGGCAGTCACGGGTTGTCCTCCATGTCGACCGGGCTCACTCCACTATGGAGAGTAGTAGTCAAAGAGAGTAGTGGGCGACTTCCGGCGCCTCGCGCGGGGGCGGTGTCGCGGTTCGCTCACCCGCGGGTGCGGAATTGCGTGATGCGCCAAGGGATGAACGCGCGAACAGGTGTGGCCGGTATCTCCTTATGGCACAACGCAGATGCACACTCAATCGGTTCTGTCAACCCCCGCCGCCGCTTGGTTGTGGCCCTGACCTGCATCGTTGATCGCGCCGTTACCGAGTCGCATGTTAAACTGTGAACATCGAAAGGGGCACGGGACACATGATTTTTAAGGTCGGAGACACCGTCGTTTACCCCCACCACGGAGCGGCGCTGATCGAAGCTATCGAAACTCGCACCATCAAGGGTGTGCAGAAGGAGTATCTGGTCCTGAAGGTCGCACAGGGCGACCTCACCGTTCGGGTTCCCGCCGAGAACGCTGAATATGTCGGCGTTCGCGACGTGGTCGGTCAGGAAGGCCTCGATCGGGTCTTCCAGGTGTTGCGCGCTCCGCACACCGAGGAGCCGACCAACTGGTCTCGCCGCTACAAGGCAAACCTCGAGAAGCTCGCCTCCGGCGATGTGAACAAGGTTGCCGAGGTCGTTCGCGATCTGTGGCGTCGGGAGCAGGACCGCGGCCTCTCCGCTGGCGAGAAGCGGATGCTGGCCAAGGCCCGTCAGATTCTTGTCGGTGAATTGGCCTTGGCCGAGGGCACCGACGATGTCAAGGCCGAGACCCTGCTCGACGAGGTTCTCGCGGCGGCCTCCTGACAGTGAATACATCGCGCGACGACATTTGTGTCGTGGCGTTGGTGCCTGCCGCCGGCATGGGCGTTCGCCTCGGGGAATCACTTCCCAAGGCTTTCGTCCCGGTCGGCGGCAGTCCCATGCTCCGACTCGCCGTAGACGGTCTGATCGCCTCCGCGGCGGTGGACCACGTCGTGGTGATGGTCCCCGCCGAACTGGTCGACGACGCTCGCCGACTGCTGCCCGCCGCGGGCGCGGTGGCGGTGAGCGTGGTCGTCGGCGGGGCCGAACGCACCGATTCCGTCAGGGCCGGTCTCGCGGCCGCCCCGGACGCCACCCATGTCCTCGTCCATGACGCGGCCCGTGCCCTCACGCCGCCGTCGCTGATCGCCCGCGTGGTGGCCGAACTGCGGGCGGGGCGGCGGGCCGTGGTGCCCGCGCTGCCGGTGTCCGACACGATCAAGTCCGTGGACGCGGCCGGCGAGGTGACCGGAACCCCGGACCGTTCGGCGCTGCGCGCGATTCAGACGCCGCAGGGCTTCGAGGCGGACCTGCTGCGCGACGCCTACGCGGGCGACACCCGGGCGACCGATGACGCCGGACTGGTGGAACTGCTGGGCGCGACCGTGCACACGGTGCCGGGCGACCCGCTGGCTTTCAAGATCACCACTCCCCTGGATCTCGTGCTCGCCGATACCCTCGTGGACCGGACTCTCGCGACACGCCAGGATGGCCTTGCCCACATAAGGCCCCTTGACACCTCCGCCAGCCCCCTTGACGCCCCGGGCGGCACGCCCGACACACCGGGCGATCGGCTGGAAACACCCTCCGCGACGGTGCCGCGATGACCGATCCGACCGCGCTGCGCGTTGGCATCGGCTCCGACGTGCACCCCGTCGAACCCGGCCGCCCGTGCTGGATCGCCGGACTGCTCTTCGACGGCGACAGCGGCTGCTCCGGACACTCCGACGGCGACGTGGCCGCGCACGCGCTGTGCGACGCCCTGCTGTCGGCCGCCGGACTCGGCGATGTGGGCGCGGTCTTCGGCGTCGGACGCCCCGAATGGGAGGGCGTCACCGGCGCGGCCATGCTGAAGGAAGTGCGGCGGCTGCTCGACGAGGCGGGCTACGGCATCGTCAACGCGGCCGTACAGGTCATCGGCAACCGGCCCAAGATCGGGCCGCGCCGCGCGGAAGCGCAGCAGGTGCTCGGCGATCTGCTCGGCGCGCCGGTATCGGTGTCCGGGACCACCACCGACGGCTTGGGACTGACCGGTCGCGGTGAGGGGATCGCCGCCGTCGCCACCGCCATGCTCTGTTGTCGCCCCTGACGCTCGCCGGGCCGCGGCTGTAGTCCGCGGCGAACCGCTCCGGCCGAGCCGTCACCGGGGACCCGCGCGGACCGTGCGATCACGGCCGAACGCCATCCCCGCTCCGCCCGTAATCCGCACCAATTCACAAGCTAGGATGCCTTGTCGTGACTCTGCGCCTGTTCGACACCGAGACGCGGACCCTGCGTGACTTCACGCCGCTGGTCCCCGGCCATGCCTCGGTGTACCTGTGTGGCGCGACCGTGCAGGGTGAACCCCATATCGGCCATCTGCGCAGCAATGTCGCCTTCGATGTGCTGCGACGGTGGCTGACCGCCAATGGTTTCGATGTGGCCTTCATCCGCAATGTCACCGATATCGACGACAAGATCCTGACCAAGGCCGCCGAGGCCGGACGGCCGTGGTGGGAGTGGGCCGCCACCTACGAGCGGGCCTTCGACAGCGCCTACGCCGCGCTCAATGTGCTGCCGCCGTCGGCGGAGCCGCGGGCCACCGGGCACATCACCCAGATGATCGAGCTCATGCAGCGGCTCATCGCGCGCGGACACGCGTATGCCTCCGACGGCAATGTCTACTTCGACGTGCTGAGCTTTCCCGAGTACGGGCGGCTGTCCGGGCACAAGCTCGACGACGTGCACCAAGGCGAGAGCGCCGGGACCGGCAAGCGGGACCCGCGCGACTTCACGCTGTGGAAGGCCGCCAAGCCGGGCGAGCCGAATTGGCCGTCGCCGTGGGGGCCGGGGCGACCGGGCTGGCATCTGGAATGCTCCGCCATGGCCGAGTACTACCTCGGTGGCGAGTTCGACATTCATTGCGGCGGAATGGATCTCGTCTTTCCGCACCATGAGAACGAGATCGCCCAGTCGCGGGCGGCCGGAGACGGTTTCGCCCGGTACTGGCTGCACAACCACTGGGTGACCATGGGCGGCGAGAAGATGTCCAAGTCGCTGGGCAATACGCTGACCGTGGCCAAGGTGCTCGACCGCGTGGGCGTGCGGGCCGTGGAGCTGCGCTACTACCTGGGCAGTGCGCAGTACCGGTCGGTTCTGGAGTACTCCGATCAGGCGCTCGCCGAGGCCGCCGCCGGATACCGGCGCATCGAGGCACTCATCCGGCGGGTCGCCGAGCGGGCCGGGGAGGTGCCGGTCGGCAGCTGGACCGCCGGATTCGCCGACGCGCTCGACGACGACCTGGCGGTGCCCAAGGCCCTCGCGGAGATCCATCGGCTGGTGCACGACGGCAACAAGACGCTCGACTCCGGGGACCTCGGCGCGGCCCGCGAGATCGCGAGCCAGCTGCGGGCCATGCTCGACGTGCTCGGCGTGGACCCGCTCGATCCGCACTGGGCCGCGCCCGCCGACGACACCGCCGCGCTCGCCGCGCTGGACGTGCTGATCGGCGCGGAGCTGCGACGGCGTCAGGAGGCCAGGGCCGCCAAGGACTGGGCCACCGCCGACGCGGTGCGCGACCGGCTGGAGGCCGCGGGCGTGCAGGTCACCGACACGCCCGACGGACCGGAGTGGTCGCTCGCCGAGGAAGAACGGTGAGCCCGGCGGCCGCACACCGTACCGACCGGACCGGGGCGGCCGCACCCGGCGGGCCGGTCGCCGGTATCGCGAGGTGGCGAATGCGACCGCTCCCGGCGACGAGGCGCTCGCACGAGCATCGGACGGCGGTACCCGGACACGCTCCCGCGTCCACCGCATGCGGGAACTCCGCGCCCGGCGAGACACGACCGGCCCGGTGGCGCGAGCGGCGGTGAGCGGGGGCCGCGGTGAGCGGGGGCCGCGGTGACGCGCGGCCCGGCGGAGCCCGAGCGCCCCAACGCGGATGCCGAGGCGAATCCGGCCGCAGTACCGGGACCACACTGCGGCTGATGCCGGATCGCTACCGCGGTGAGTGCCGGATCGCCACCGCAGCGGGAGCCGAATCGCTACCGCAGCGGGAGCCGAGTGACGGCGTGGCGGGAGCCGGATCGCCACCCGTGGCGGGACCCGAGTGACGGCACGGCGCGAGCCGAATCGCCACCGCGGCGGGACCCGAGTGACGGCACGGCGGGAGCCGGATCGCCACCGTAGCGGGACCCGAGTGACGGCACGGCGCGAGCCGAATCGCCACCGTAGCGGGACCCGAGTGACGGCACGGCGGGAGCCGGATCGCCACCGTAGCGGGACCCGAGTGACGGCACGGCGCGAGCCGAATCGCCACCGTAGCGGGACCCGAGTGACGGCACGGCGCGAGCCGAATCGCCACCGCGGCGGGAGCCGGGTGACGGCGCGCGGCTCGGTCGCGGGATGATGGGTAGGGATACGAAGACGAAGGACCCGGTACGGGCTTGCACACGGCAGCCGGGCACAGCGGGACCGCGCCGATGCGGTCGACATACGGACGATCGGGCGCGGGAGCACCGCATGACACGGAAGGCGAAGTGATGGCAGGCAATTCACAGCGGCGCGGCGCGGTCCGCAAGTCGGGCTCCAAGAAGGGCGCGGTGGTCGGGTCCGGCGGCAAGCGGCGGCGGGGGCTGGAGGGGCGCGGCGCGACCCCGCCCGCGCATATGCGGACCAAGCATCCCGCGGCCAAGCGGGCGGCGGCCGCGGCCAAGGCGGCGCAGTCACAGCAGCCGCGGGGCCGGGGTCCGGCGCGCGGCGGCAAGGGTGACGACGGTCCCGAACTGGTGCTCGGCCGCAATCCGGTGGTCGAGTGCCTGCGGGCCGGTGTTCCGGCCAGCGCTCTGTACGTAGCGCAGGGCACCGAGAACGACGACCGGCTCACCGAGGCGGTGAAGATCGCCGCCGACACCGGCATCTCCATTCTGGAGGTGCCGCGCACCGACCTGGACCGGATGAGCAGCAACGGCCTGCACCAGGGTGTGGCCTTGCAGGTGCCGCCGTACCGGTACGCCCACCCGGACGATCTGGTGGGCCGGGTCCGCGATTCCGGGGAGCCCGCGCTGCTGGTGGCCCTGGACAATATCTCCGACCCGCGCAATCTGGGTGCGGTGATCCGCTCGGTGGCCGCGTTCGGCGGTCAGGGCGTGGTGATCCCGCAGCGTCGCAGCGCCAGCGTCACGGCCGTGGCCTGGCGCACCAGCGCCGGTGCGGCCGCTCGCCTGCCCGTCGCCCGTGCCACCAATCTCACTCGCACGCTGAAGGATTGGGCCGCGCAGGGCTACCAGATCGTCGGCCTGGACGCGGGCGGCGACATCACCCTCGACGAATTCGACGGCACCACACCGACGGTCGTGGTGGTCGGCTCCGAGGGCAAGGGCCTGTCCCGCCTGGTGCGCGAGAACTGCGATGCGATTCTGAGCATCCCGATGGCGGGTCCGGTCGAATCGCTCAATGCCTCCGTGGCGGCGGGTGTCGTGCTCTCCGATATCGCCCGCCAGCGCCGCGGCTGATCTCGAACCCGGCTCGGGCGCACCGGCATCGGTCGCGTACGCGTGGAAAGCCGGTGTGGGGCAGTGCCGTTCGCATATCGCAGGGCGGCGGACCGACGATGGGACCACGGCCGATCTCGCTGGTCCCGGTGGTATCCGCCGCTGCCGAACACCGGACTCCGATACCGGTCGCCCGATCAGCGGCGGGGGGCGGCGCGCCCGGGACAGCGCGTAAGTCAGCGGTACCGGGGTCGGCGAACGTAAAATCAGCCGGTGGTCATCCAGAACCAGCCCATCGGACAGCCGGTCGAGCATCCGCATGCGACGACGGTGTTGTTGCTCGGATCACTGAGCGTGTTCTGCTGCGGCGCACTGGGTCCGGTGGCGTGGGCACTGGGGCGGCGGGCGCTCAACGACATCGAGGCGTCCGGCGGCGCGGTCGGCGGGCGCGTGCAGGTGCTCGTCGGCTACGTGCTGGGGATCATCGGGACCATTCTGATGGTCCTCGTGGCGTTCCTGTTCCTGATGATGCTCATCAGCGGCCGCGCCTGATCCGGCCCGCGCCCTGATCGTCAGTCCAGGCGGGGCTGATCGCGATCGGTGAGCTGTTCGCCGGTGTCCCAGGACGGCCATTCGCCGCTCACCGAACCGGACCACTTGGGCTGGCGGCGGTCGCGCAGGGCGGCGATGCCCTCGCCGCCGTCCGCGGACCCGGCGACGAAACCGTTGAGATCCGTCTCCAGGCGGCCCACCGTTTCCGGGCTCATGCCCAGGCTCTCCCAGAGCAGACGCTTGGACAGCGCGGTCGGCAGCGGCGCCGAACCGTTGGCGATGTCATGGGCGACCGCCAGCGCGGTGGGCAGCACCTCGCCGCCGGGCAGGCTGTTGTTGGCCAGGCCGATGGCGGCGGCCTCCTCGCCGTCGAAGGTGCGGCCGGTGAGCAGGATATCGGCGGCATGGGCCATGCCGATCAGGCGGGGCAGCGTCCAGTGCACGTAGCCGTCGGCGACGGCGCCGCGGCGCACCTGGTTCAGGCCGTACACGGCGTCGCGGGCGACGTAGCGCAGATCGCATTGCAGGGCGATCTCCAGGCCGACGCCAACGGCGTGGCCGTTCACCGCGGCGATCACCGGTTTGCGGATCCGGAACGGCGCGGGGTCGATGAAACCGCTGACCTCGCCGACCTTGGCCGACAGGTCCGCGCCCGCACAGAAGGCGGGCGGCGTACCCGTGATGACCACCGCGCCGATGGCGTCCTCGGTATCGCAGCGGCGCAGCGCCGCACCCAGTTCCGCCGCCATGGCGGGGGTGAGCGCATTCTGCTGCGCGGGCCGGTTGAGTGTCAGGACTGCGACCCCACCCGATACGTCAACATGCAGATCCGAACTCATGCGGCTGAGTTTAAGTGCAGCAGCGGTCAGGGGCGCAGGATCTTGCGGCCGATGGCGTACTTGTGCACCTCGGTGGGGCCGTCGTAGAGGCGGAAGGCGCGCATATCGCGGAAGATCATCTCTACGACGGTCTCGTCGCTGATGCCGATGCCGCCGAGGACCTGGACGCAGCGGTCGGTGACCTTGAACAGTTCCTCGGAGACGTAGGACTTGGCGATGGAGCTCTCGTGGCGGGCCTTCTCGCCCTGATCCATGAGCCAGCAGGCGTGCCAGATGGTGAGGCGGCACTGGTGCAGCGCGATCTCGTTGTCCGCCAGCATGAACGACACGCCCTGGTGTTCGCCGATGGGCTTGCCGAAGGCGGTGCGGGTCTTGGCGTAGTCGACGGCGATGGCCTGCGCGCGTTCGGCCGCGCCGAGCCAGCGCATGCAGTGCGTGAGCCGGGCGGGGGCCAGGCGCAGCTGGGCGTAGCGCAGAGCCTGACCGGTTTCGCCGAGCACGGCGTCCTTGGGCAGTTTCAGATTGTCGAAGCGCACCACCGCGTGGCCGCCCACGTAGTTGCGGTCCATGGTGTTCATGACCCGCTCGATGACGATGCCCGGGGTGTCGCCCTCGGCGAGGAACAGGGTCGGGCCCTCGGGCAGGTGGGGATTGGCGGCCAAGCGCGCCATGATGATCCACGTCTTCGCGCCGTCGGCACCGGTGATCAGCCATTTGGTGCCATTGACGGTGAACTGCTCGCCGTCGAAGGTGGCCTCGGTGGCCAGCTGATTGGGGTCCGAACCCGCGCCGCCCGGTTCGGTCATGGCGAAGACGGAGCGCTGGTGGCCGTCGATGACCGGCTGGAGGTACCGCTCGGTCTGCTCGGCGTCGGCGACCTTGGAGAGCAGGAACATATTGCCCTCGTCGGGGGCGGCGCAGTTCATGGCGACCGGGCCGAGGGTGGACCAGCCGGCGGCCTCGTACAGCACCGCCTGCTCGATGTGCGAGAGCCCGCGCCCGCCCAGTTCGACCGGGGCCTGGATGGTGAGCAGTTTCTCGGCGCGAGCCAGTTCCACCAGCTCCTGGCGCAGCTCGTCGGTCGGTCCGTGCGCGGTCAGCCGCGGATCGCGTTCGAAGGGCACGATCTTGTCGATGACGAACTGCCGTACCCGATCGCGTTCGGCGGCGAGCTCGGCAGGAATCGCGAAGTCGATCATCGTTGGTCACCATTCACTCTGGGATGCGTGAGCCGAGCATACGACGACACCCCGGACAGACTGAAGGCACCCGCCCGCAGAATGCGTCGCGCCTGCTCGGGTGTCACCGGGCGCGGCGGTCGGACAGCACGCCCGCGGCCGCGCCGAGCGCCATCCCGACACCGATCCCCACAGCCTGATTGCCGGTCAGCAGACCGTAGGCCGCGCCGAGACACAGGCCGAGCGACAGCCCGAACGCCGTCCGGGTGCCCCGCTCGCGAGGCGAATCGTCGTCGTCGCTCATGACTCGATCGTCCACGACATGATCATGATCCGGACCCGTCGAGGACGGCGCGGAGGAAGCGCTCGACCTCGGCCCGATAGGCGGCGGGCTGGTCGTCGTGGACCAGGTGACCGGCGTCGGGAATGACGACATGGCGGGCATTCGGGTGAACCGCGGCCATCTCGCGCATCTGGCCCGGCGGGGTGATGGTGTGCTCACCCTCGATGAGCAGGGCCGGGACGGCGATCGACCGCCACTGGGACCAGAAGTCGCGGCCACCCCACTCCTCGGAGATGTCGCGGAAGGTGTCGACCGAGCCGTGCAGGCGGTAGCCGTCGGGGCCGCGCGTGAAGGAGTCCATGAAGTAGCGACCGGCGACCGGGCCGAAGTGCGCGAGCATGGCGGCGTCGTCCGGGAACGGCTGCGGCCAGGCGGCGATCATGGCGGCCCAGTCGGCGGCGGTGCGGCCGCGGAAATCGGGGGCGATGTCCTCCACCACGAGCGCACGCACCCGCCCGGGGTGCGCGGCGGCGAACACCCAGCCGTGCAGCGCCCCCATCGAATGCCCGATGATCACCATGGGCGCGGTGATGGACACGGTGGCGGCGGCCAGATCCGCCACGAACGCCTCGGTGGTGAGCTCCGCCGGTGCGGGCCGCCCGTGCCCGGCCGCGTCGAAGGTGTACACGTGCCCGAACTCGCGCAGCCACCCCACCTGACTCCGCCAGGTACGGGCACTGCCCATCAAACCGTGCAGCAGCAGAATCGGCGTCCCCGCGCCGCCTTCGTCATACAACATCACCGCGACCATACGTGCCGGATCACCGCGGCGAACACGCACCGGACCCGACGACCGATGTCGCGGGGCACGGGCCACTCGTCGGTACGCCCGACATGGATTCGGCGCCGCCCGCAGGCACGCGTGCGAAACGGCCGACGGTCCTCGGCCGCGCCGCGGACACGGAGAGCGGACCAGCCTAGGCTCTCGGTATGGCAGTCGTGAAGATCAATGCAATCGAGGTCCCCGAGGGCGCGGGCCCGGAACTGGAGAAGCGGTTCGCCGCGCGGGCGCACGCGGTGGAGAACTCGCCCGGATTCCTGGGCTTCCAGCTGCTGCGGCCGACCGCCGGTGAGAACCGGTACTTCGTTGTCACGCAGTGGGATTCGGAGGAGTCCTTCGCGGCGTGGCGGGACGGCCCGGCGCGGGAGGCGCATGCGGGCGAGGCGCGCAAGCCCGTGTCCACCGGGGCCTCGCTGCTGGAATTCGAGGTCGTGCTCGACGTGGCGGGCAAGAACGCCTGATCACACCCCTGTTGACGGTCGGCCAGCGAGGGTGCGACAGTTCTGGATGAACAATGCGACGGTGACGCGTAACCCGGTGTGATTCCGGGGCGGTCGCGCCACTGTATTCCTCGCACCGAGCCTTCGAGGCGGGTGCCGGAGAGCCAGACACCGGCACCGTCGCACCCATCTCGACGGGGACGCGGAATCCCCGAAGGAGGCTCGAATGGCCATCGTCCACTCGCCCGGCCGGGCCGGTGACGCGCTCAACGCGTGGCTCGTCACGGCAGGCGTCATCCTTCTCGCACTGCTCACGCTGTACCTGGTCGGCTTCGATCAGGGTGCGGTCTCCCGCACCGGGATGTTCATGCACGAGCTCATGCACGACGGCCGACACCTGCTGGGCGTCCCATGCCACTGAGCGGAGCACTGAAGACGCTGCTGCTCCGGGGCCTGCTGGCCGGTCTCATCGCGGGACTGCTCGCGGGCACCGTGGGTTTCCTCATCGGCGAGCCGAAGGTGGAGGCGGCTATTGCCATCGAGGAAGCGCAGGCGGCGCAATCGCACGACGGCGAGGCCGCGGGCGGCCATTCGCACGGTGACGAGGAGGAAGCACTCGTCAGCCGGACCGGCCAGAAGTTCGGCCAGTTCCTCGCCCTCGGTCTGGCCGGAATGGCGCTGGGCGCGATCTACGCGACCGTCGCCAATGTGGCACGGCGGCATACGGATCTGACGGGACCGAGACTGGCGCTGAGTTTGGCGGTCGGCGGCTGGCTGGCGATCGTCGCGGTGCCCTTCTTCAAGTACCCCGCCAATCCGCCCGCCGTGGGCGATCCGGAGACCATCGACGACCGCACCTGGCTGTGGGTCGCGGTGGTGCTGCTGGGGTTCGCGGCCGTGGGAATCGCCGTATACGTGTACAAGCTGTTGCGGGGTCAGCTCGAGACGGTACGGCTCATCGGGTCGGTCGCGGCCTTCGTGGCGATCGTCGGTATCGGCTATATCGCGCTGCCCGGCGTGAACGAGGTGGCCGACGACTTCCCGGCGTCGCTGCTGTGGGAGTTCCGGGTGGCGTCACTGGCCGTGACCACCACGCTGTGGGTGGCGCTCGGACTGGCGTTCGCGGCGCTGACCGAGTACGCGGGGCGCGGTGCCCCGCAACCGGCCGAGGTCGCGCGGTAGCAGAACACGAGCGGGGCGGTGCCGGTACGGCACCGCCCCGTCTCGCGTTCACCGCTGTTGCGCACCACCGGATCTCAGCCGCCGGAACCGCGCGGCGCACTCGCTCAGGCGTCGAACGAAGCGGCGAGTTCGATGTTGTCCACACCGGCGAGCGCCTTGCTCACCGGGCAGCCGGCCTTGGCCGCGTTGGCGGCGGCGAGGAAGCCGTCGGCGTCGATGCCCTCGGCGCGGCCGATGACGGTCAGCTTGATATTGGCGATCCGGAACCCGCCCGCCGGGTCCGGGCCCAGGGTCACGTCGGCGGTGACGTCCAGGGCCTGCGGGGTGCCACCGGCCCGGCCGATCTCGGCGGAGAGCGCCATGGCATAGCAGGACGAGTGCGCGGCGGCGATCAGCTCCTCCGGGCTGGTGGTGCCGTCGGCATTGTCGGCCGAGCGCTTCGGGAACGACACGTCGTACTTGCCGACGCCGGAGCTGCTCAGCTCGACCTGGCCCGAGCCGTCCTGCAGACCGCCGGTCCAGGCGGTACGCGCGGTACGTGTAGGCATCACTGTCCTTTCAGGATTCGAAGGCTTACAGGTTCGAACCTATACCGCTGCGGCGATTCGCGAGTCGAGGAAGCCGACGATAGTTCCGTTCACTCCGGATTCGTCACCCTGGCCAGCACGATGCCTCCGATGATGAGCGAGAGCGCGAGCACCCGCCCCACACTGAACGAACGGGTCCTTGTGGATGATCACGCCCAGCCCGATCGCGCCCACCGCACCGATGCCGGTGAAGATCGCATACGAGGTGCCGACCGGCAATGTCCGCATGGCGTAGGACAGCAGCCAGGCCATGTCAGTACTCCTTGCCGAGTCGGCGGGCGGCCGCCAGCGCGGCGGCGTACGAGGCGTCGTGCTGTTCGCGCAGGTGCGCCAGCGCCGGGTCCCGGCGGGAGTTGTCCAGTTCGGCGGTGATGAAGACGGTGGGCGAGTACGCGGTCGCAGAGTTCGGTCCAGCCCTCCCCGATGAACGGCACCGGCTCGGTCGCGAGGCTGCCGACCTGGACTATCTGCGCGAGAACTACGGGCGCTGGCGGCGGTTCCTGGACCATGCCGCCGCCTCCGGCATGGGTGTGATTCGCTACTTCGGCTGAAGGCCGCCCACTGGAATCACCGGCGCTGGTGCTCGGGCAGGGCGGTGGCAGGTACAGGCCGGTGGTCATCGCCTACGAGTCCGGGCTGGTCCGGCCGGCGGTAGTCCTCGAGGCGGACGCGTCGGGGTGCGATTCCAGGGGAAACCCCGATACCGCCACCAGCGGTTTTCCGGCAGGGTCGAGGGTGAATACGCAGGCCCATGGAACGGAGAGCGGACATGCTGGTGCCCGGGTTGACGGTCACGGCGATCGGACTGGTGGTCGCGGTGGCGGCGGGCGTGGTGCTCGGGCACGGTTCCGTGGCACGGTCCGTCGTGGGCGGGCTCATCGGCAGTTGGCTCGGCTTCGCGGCGGGCGTCGGCATCGCGTGGCTGGTGGATTCGGCGCTGCCCGCCGCGTACTACGGCACCATGTTCGGGCACGCGCTGGCGGTCCTCGGGGCGCTGGGCTTCGTGACCAGACCCTTCCGGTCCGGGCAGGGCAGCCTCTCGGCTAACCAACGCTGACACCGCGGGGCCGGGCTATCGGTTCGCGTCCGTCGCATCGCGAAGGTGCCGCGCCGCGATCAGCTCCAAGCCGTGCCGCAGTCGCCGGAAGTAGGTGGCGCGGCTCAGGTGCAGCCGGGACGCCACTTGGATATGGGTCGCGGACGGGCGCGGATAGTAGGCCGCGAGAATGGTTCCCGCTTCGGCCGTGACGGGATCGGCGGCGGCGGCCAGTTCCGCGATCGCGGTGTGCAGCCAGCGCCGCAGCGCCTGGGCGGTGGGGGTGGCCGGTGAGGTCAGCAGCGGGCTGGCGGACAGTACGGCGAGGTCGTCGATGCTGTGCAGGGCCGCGGCGACGACCTCGGGCGTCGGTGCGCCGGGAGAACCCGAGAACCGCTGCAACCAGTGCCGACCCGCCCCGGCGGTGAAATCGTTGCTGTACACCTCCGGGGCGCGGCCGGAGCGGTAGAGGTCCTCCCGCAGCGGCCCGTGCGGATCGAAACGCAGCGCGCGCAGCAGGTGCAGGTAGTCGGGGTTCGCGGTGGAGACCACCAGATCTCCGGCACGCGTTCCCACGGCCAGGGTGTGGCGCAGGATTCGGGCGTGCGCCGCCCGATCGGTGCCGAAGGCCGCGCCCAACAGCAGCGCGCCCCGGCGATCGCCGATGATCGCGTCCGAATGCTGTTGCAGCAGTGGCTCGATGCTGTCGGCGGTGTGGTCGGCGATGGGCATGAGATTGGCCAGGCCGAGCAGCCGGTCGTCCTCGTCGCGAACCAGGTGGAAGCTGCTGATGTCGGTGGCGGACCAGCTGGCGACCACGCGCTCGGCCCGCTCCGGGGCGAAGCCGTTGCGGTGGCTCCACCGCCGCATGAGGCGGGCGATATCGTCGGCGTCCGCGGCGGTGGCCTGGTGGACCGGCCGGTTTCCGGGAGCCGGCGGGAACAGCGTCGCGCGGACCGGTGCGGGCGCGGTCAGGAAGAGCGCCTGCTCGGCGAGCGCCGCGCGGCGTTCGGCGTCGGCTTCTCCGCTCAGGCGGGCGAGTGCGCGAGTCGCGGTGCGGTCGCGCACCTTTCGGTGGCCGTCGGGCTGCCGCCACGCGTAGGCGAGTTCGAGTATCTCCCGATACGGCTCGGCGATCGACAGGCCGAGTGGGCCGGGCACCACCACGCTGAGCCCGGACACCAGGGTGAACAGCTCCGGCCCGCCCGCCAACCCGGCCTCGTCGGCGCTTCCGGCGGTGGCCAGCAGCCGCAGCGCGTGCTGCCAGCGGCGGCCCGGTGATTCCCGGCTCAGCCGCTCGAGCAGTTCCTGGGCGATCCGGTCGGCCAGCGCGCCCGGCACGGTCGGTGGAACGCCCGCCCGCAGGGCTCGCACGGCCGCGTGTACGACGAGCGGAATCCCGCCCGCTATCCGCGTAACCCACGCGAGCACCGCCGGATCCGCGATCCCGGCGTCCCGTGCCGCCTCATCGATGCGGGCGTCCGGCAGCGGCACGACCCGGATCGTCGCCATATCCAGCCCCGACCACACCGGATACGAGGCCAACGGTTTCCGGGTCACCACGACCACCGACCCCGGATAGTGGTCCACGACCGCGCGAACCGTCCCGAGCCGCCCGGGGGCATCCGCCTCGTCGACAACCAGCACCGCACCGCCCGTGCACGCCTCGCTCGCGATTACCGCACCGACAGTCCCCCGGTGCACATCGGCCACCCCGCCACCGGCGGCCGGTGACGGCCGATCGGCGCGTTCACCGCCCCGGCGACGTGTGCCCCGCGGCGGCGCTGCCGATCGGGCGGTCTCCGGCCGCACACCGGGTCTGGCCGCGGTGCCCCCAGCGACCGCGCTCTCGGCCGGTCGGTGCTCACCCGCGCCGTGCCCGGCGGCGGGATCGGCGAGCATTCCCGGTCCGTCGACGGTGGCGAGCGCTTCGACGCGCGTCGTGGTGGAAAGACTCTCGACCAGGTGGGTCTTCCCTACGCCGAGCGGTCCGAACACATTGACGAGGCGGTGCGTCGCCAGCGCCGTCGTGAGTTCGGCGAGTTGCGGCGGGACCGCTGTCGCCGTCAACAGCTACTCCTCCGGTCGGTCTTCTGCCCGGCACTCTATCGGTAGATATGAGACCACGCTGAGACTCCTGGACGCTCGCCCACCGATAGCGTCGCCGACGCAGACCGAACAGGGAGGAATCACCCATGCAGTGGCGACAGAACGCGACCGCCCGCACGGCCCGAGCGGGCGCGCTGGTGGCGGTGGTGTGCGCGGCCGTGACCGGCTGTGCGGGCGGCGAGGACAACAACGCGACGCCGATCACCACGACCACCGCGGCGACGGCCGCCACCACGATCACGACCACCGCCGCCACCGCAGGACCGGGCAGCGGCTTCGATCCAAGGAGCGTCCCGCTGTCCGACGCCGAGCTGGGCGAATTCCCCTACTTCGCCATCCCCGCCGGTTTCGAGAACCCGAACACCCCGGACCCGATCGTCGAGCGCGACCGGGTTCCGGTGTGGACCGGCGACCGGCTGGAGTGGGTGATCGGCAAGGTCTACCAATCCCTCATCTACGCCGCGGGTGACGCCGGGTTCTCCAAGTTCGCGCTGATGGAGGCGATCGACGCGGCGATCGACGACGCGGGCGGGGCCCGGGTCACCGAATCGAAGATCCCGCAGGAGGTGCTCGACACCATCGACCGCGACGTGCGGGTGGCCTACAGCTCCGGCTTGGGCGATATCTACAACGGCACAGTGACGACGTATCTGGTGCGCCGGACCGACCGCCATATCTGGGTGCATGTCACCGCGGACAGCGCGGGCGGCAGCTGGATGATCGTGGAGGAGCGCGTCGACGCCGACGGGAACTGAATCGGCGGCAGAGCGAACCCCGCCGTAGCGTCGGCTCGGCAACGCTTCGATCTCCCGGCGGCTTCCATGCGAAAGCCCCGCTCACCATCGAGGTGAGCGGGGCTTTCGGCCAGCGATGGCCGACGAGGAGGACTACTCGCCGGAGGCGGCCGACGACTCGCCCGCGAGGGCGACGACCGGCTTCTCCTCGGCGGAGTCCTTCTTGGTCAGCTTCATCTTGCCGGTGAAGGTGAACTTGGCGTCCTCGCCCTGGCCTTCGCCGTCCCAGTTCTCGACGTCGACCAGCACGGTCTGGCCCGCGCCCAGCTCGCCGAAGAGGATCTTCTCCGACAGCTGGTCCTCGATCTCGCGCTGGATGGTGCGACGCAGCGGACGCGCACCGAGCACCGGATCGAAACCGCGCTTGGCGAGCAGGCTCTTGGCCTTGTCGCTGAGATCGATCCCCATGTCCTTGTTCTTCAGCTGCGTGGCGACGCGGCTGATCATCAGGTCCACCATCTCGATGATCTGATCCTGGGTGAGCTGGTGGAAGACGATCACGTCGTCGATGCGGTTGAGGAACTCGGGACGGAAGTGCTTCTTCAGCTCGTCGTTGACCTTGAGCTTCATCCGCTCGTAGTTCGAGCCCTCGGAGTTGCTCTGCGCGAAGCCGAGGCCGACCGCCTTCGAGATGTCCTGCGTGCCGAGGTTCGAGGTGAAGATCAGCACCGTGTTCTTGAAGTCGACCGTGCGACCCTGGCCGTCGGTGAGGCGGCCGTCCTCGAGCACCTGCAACAGGGTGTTGTAGATCTCCTGGTGGGCCTTCTCGATCTCGTCGAAGAGCACGACCGAGAACGGCTTGCGGCGCACCTTCTCGGTGAGCTGGCCGCCCTCCTCGTACCCGACGTAGCCCGGAGGGGCACCGAACAGGCGCGAGGCGGTGAAGCGGTCGTGGAACTCGCCCATATCGATCTGGATGAGCGCGTCGTCGTCGCCGAACAGGAAGTTGGCCAGCGCCTTGGACAGCTCGGTCTTACCGACGCCGGACGGACCGGCGAAGATGAACGAGCCCGAGGGACGCTTCGGATCCTTCAGACCGGCGCGGGTGCGGCGGATGGCCTTGGAGACGGCCTTGACCGCGTCCTCCTGGCCGATGATCCGCTTGTGCAGCTCGTCCTCCATGCGGAGCAGACGGGTGGTCTCCTCCTCGGTGAGCTTGAACACCGGGATACCGGTCCAGTTGGCCAGCACCTCCGCGATCTGCTCGTCGTCGACCTCGGCCACGACGTCCAGATCGCCGGAGCGCCACTGCTTCTCGCGCTCACCGCGCTTGGCGACGAGCTGCTTCTCCTTGTCACGCAGGCGCGCGGCCTTCTCGAAGTCCTGCGCGTCGATGGCGCTTTCCTTCTCGCGGCGGGCGTCGGCGATCTTGTCGTCGAACTCGCGCAGGTCCGGCGGCGCGGTCATGCGACGGATGCGCATGCGCGCACCGGCCTCGTCGATGAGGTCGATCGCCTTGTCCGGCAGGAACCGGTCGTTGATGTACCGGTCCGCGAGGGTCGCCGCGGCTACCAGCGCACCGTCGGTGATGGACACCCGGTGGTGCGCCTCGTAGCGGTCGCGCAGACCCTTGAGGATGTTGATGGTGTGCTCGACGGTCGGCTCGCCCACCTGCACCGGCTGGAAGCGGCGTTCCAGCGCGGCGTCCTTCTCGATGTACTTGCGGTACTCGTCGAGGGTGGTCGCGCCGATGGTCTGGAGTTCACCGCGGGCCAGCTTGGGCTTGAGGATGGAGGCCGCGTCGATGGCGCCCTCGGCCGCGCCCGCACCCACCAGGGTGTGCAGCTCGTCGATGAACAGGATGATGTCGCCGCGGGTGTTGATCTCCTTGAGCACCTTCTTCAGGCGCTCCTCGAAGTCACCGCGGTAGCGGCTGCCCGCGACCAGGGAGCCCAGGTCGAGGGTGTAGAGCTGCTTGTCCTTCAGCGTCTCCGGCACCTCGCCGTTGACGATGGCCTGGGCGAGGCCCTCCACGACGGCGGTCTTGCCGACGCCGGGCTCACCGATCAGGACCGGGTTGTTCTTGGTACGGCGGCTGAGCACCTGCATGACGCGCTCGATTTCCTTCGAGCGGCCGATGACCGGGTCCAGCTTGCCCTCGAGGGCGGCCTGGGTCAGGTTGCGACCGAACTGGTCGAGCACCAGCGAGGTGGACGGGGTTCCCGCCTCACCGCGGGTGCCGGACTCCACCGGCTCCTTGCCCTGGTATCCGGACAGCAGCTGGATGACCTGCTGGCGCACCCGGTTGAGATCCGCGCCCAGCTTGACCAGCACCTGCGCCGCGACGCCCTCACCCTCGCGGATCAGGCCGAGCAGAATGTGCTCGGTGCCGATGTAGTTGTGGCCGAGCTGCAGCGCCTCGCGCAGCGACAGCTCCAGCACCTTCTTGGCACGCGGGGTGAAGGGGATGTGACCGGACGGGGCCTGCTGGCCCTGACCGATGATCTCCTCGACCTGGCTGCGCACACCCTCGAGCGAGATGCCCAGCGACTCCAGGGACTTCGCCGCGACACCCTCGCCC
This sequence comes from Nocardia sp. CC227C, assembly GCF_030767025.1. Classification (GTDB taxonomy): domain Bacteria; phylum Actinomycetota; class Actinomycetes; order Mycobacteriales; family Mycobacteriaceae; genus Nocardia. The sequence continues at coordinate 170,657 of NZ_JASITE010000013.1, forward strand.
TCGTGGATCAGACCCAGCAGGATGTGCTCGGTGCCGATGTAGTTGTGGTTGAGCATCCGGGCCTCTTCTTGGGCCAGGACAACGACACGCCTCGCGCGGTCGGTGAACCTCTCGAACATCGCTCCCTCACTCTCCTGCTCCGCTATCTACGGCGTCCGGCGCTTCAGTGTTCGACTGAAGGCCAGCCTGCCATGAAGCCCTGGGGTTGCATCCCCCTGGCCTCCACTCTAGTTGCCAGGGGTTCCGCCCGTCGTCCGTCCACCCTATTGCGAACCGGCGACAGTACGACTCATTCCCTCATAACGGGGCGGTACCCGGGTTCGTTTCCGGCCCGGCTACGCCCTGAGCGAACATACGAACTAACTGCCCGTCAGTGGGGGGATCAAACCGCATGGAATGTTACGGAGACGCGTCGGATCGAGCGCGTTCAGCGCGAAGGCGGCCGTCCGCGAACTTCCGGCTATCCCCATGTGGTCGGAGAAGTCGGTGGGGCAGCCGTCCTGCACCAGGATGTTCGTGGCGTTCGGGGCGGGCACGAAGGCGACCGACGGGAACACCGCCTCGTCGAAGGAGGTCGCGATATTGGTGTAGGTGACCGAAGGGTGGTAGACGCCATCGGCATTGAGCTCGTTCATGAACCCCGAGCCGCCGAGCATCTGCGGGCACGCCTGACACACCACGCCCATGGCGGCCAGGTTGTCGACGCGGTCGGCGTCCATGCCCAGTTCCCGCCCGAAGGCCCGGATGACCCGCATCTGGTCGCCGAACAGGCCGCGCCAGGGCGGCGCGATTCCGACGAACCTGTCCACCTTGCCCGCACCGCCGAGCCGCTTGATGTAGTAGTTGCCGACCACATTGCCCTGCGAATGCGCGACGAAGTCGACGCGTGCCGCGCCGGTGGCCGCCAGCACCCGGTCCACGAAGGCGCGCACCTGCGCGGCACTGTCGGGCAGCGGGCGCATACCGCCCATGGCCGACAGCGGCCACGGCACGTCGAGGCTGCCGTAGGTCAGCGCGTAGACGCAGTACCCCTCATTGGCGAGCAGGGGGACGTACGCGCCCCAGTTGGTCTGCGCGCCGCCCGCGGTGCCGTGCAGCAGCACCACCGGATTCGGGTGCGCCGCAGTGGGTTCGCAGTTCCAGTCGTTGGAGCCGGGCAGCGAGCCGCCGGGGACGGCGAGTTCGCCGGGAATACCCGCGAAGAAGTTGTAGACCACCGGGTACTCGGCTCGGGCGGGCGTGCTCGCGGCGGTCCACAGCGCGGCCAGCACGGCCATGATCAGCAGTGTTCCCGGCGAGCGCCGGAAAAGGGTGCGGCGCATATCCCTCCAGAACTAGAACGCGTTCCGGAAAATGTAACCGGAACACGTTCTAGATCACCGTGGAAACGGCGAGAAACTAGCCGACCTGCTGCGGCGTGTATGAGACAGTTCCGGCGCTCGACGACGTCGCCTCGGCCTCGCCGTGCTGCTGCCCCGCCACGAACAACGCGCCCAGCAGCACCAGGAAGGCCAGGGTGTGCAGCACCGCGCGCACGATATTCCAACGAACCCAGGCGGATTCGAACTGTGCCCGGACCGCCGCCAGATCGGCGATGCCCGCCGGATCACCGGCCGCCGCCAACCGATTGTTGAGCGGGACGTTGCCGCCCACGGTCACACCGAACGCGATCACATTGAGCACCAGGGCGATCGCGATCCAGAGCAGCACGGTCCGGAAGTCCTGCCCCAGATGCAGAGCCGCGGCCAGGACGGTGAAGCCGACCGTCCCCATGAACGCGATCATGAACCACGGATTGATGATGACCACGTTGATCTTCTGCATCACGTCGACCATGGTGCGGTCGTCGCTGCGGCCCAGCGCGAGCATGACCGAGTTGGCGTACGCGTAGAACAGCCCCGCGATGAGGCCGGTGGACAGGGCCGCCGCCAGCAGAGCGGCAATGCGAAGGGCGAACATGAAAACTCTCCTGACTGGGCGGATTCCGGGGAACCCAGGTTGCTACGCCTCACAGTCAAGCCGTTCCGGCCCCCGCTCACCATGGCCGAAGCTCTCACGGGCATCCGCACGAGTCCACCGGCCGGCGCGCTACAGATCCCGGTCGGAGATGACGCCGCTCTGCATGGCCAGGCCAGCCAGGCGGACGCGCTTCTGATTCTGCGGCAGATCCTCCACGCCGAACTTGGCGAACAGCGCGCGCAGGTGCGTCTTGATGGCGTCCACGCTGAGGAACAGCTCCGCGGCGATCTGCTGATTGGAGGCGGGCGTCGCGAAGCCCGCGTTGTTCTTGTACGGGCGGCACAGCGCGATGAGGACCGCGCGCTGGGTCTCGGTGAGCGAGCGCAGCGTGGGCAGCGAACCCGTGGAGGTCTGGGTGATATCGCCGGAGGCCCCGGAGAAGTCGTGGAAGGTGACCCGCGTGGTGCCCATGCGGATCACGTCGCCGGGAGCGAGCCGGTGGCGGCCGACCAGTCGGTCCCCGTTGACGAACGTGCCGTTGCGGGAGAGCCCGTCGTCCACGATGGTCCAGTGTGCGCCCAGGTATTCGACGGTGGCGTGCAGGCGGGAGACCTCGACGTCCCAGGCGAGGGAGAGGTCCGCCTGGGGCGAGCGGCCGATGGTGACGCGGGGGCGGTCCGGGGCCAGCATCAGCTCGTGCTGGTGGCCCTGGTGGTCCTTGACCCGCAGGAATGAGCCCTGGAATGCGGTCACTGCGCCGTTACCTCGTCTCTCCACCCAGCCAGTGACGTCGTTCGCACACAGTCAATGGTGCCGTGCGGACTCGGCCCGAGCAAGATCGTACTTCCGAGCCGGGCGGCAAGCGCCCATGACCGGTTATGCGCAAATCGTATGAATAAAAACTACCGCCGCTCGGGCTCGCACGAACGCCCGAGCGACGGTCGCTAATAGAACTACTTCGCGGCGGCCTTGTTGTAAGCCTCGGTGATGTCCGCGGAGATACGTCCGCGAGCCGACACCTTGTGCCCATTCCGGCGCGCCCATTCCCGAATCGCCGCACTTTGTTCACGATCGATGGAAACCCGGCCCTTCGGACCCGCGGTAGCACCCGCGGCGGCCTTGGTGCGACGGCGACCGCTCACCTTGCGGGCGGCGGCCACCCAGGTCTCCAAACCGTCACGCAGCTTGGCCGCATTATCCGACGACAGGTCGATCTCGTACGACACCCCATCGATAGCGAACTCGATGGTCTCGTCCGCGATGGACTCACCGTCGACATCGTCGATCAGGCTAACGGTGACCTTCTTTGCCATGAGATGAACGTCCTCTCGAAATCGTGCGACCCTGCAAACCAGGCCGATTACCCGAAGTCAGAATACCGCTGAATTCCGATACTCCCGAAGCGGGTATCGGCAATGCAATCCGGCGCACTCAGCGAGCCGACGGACGCACAATTGGAAAGAGTATCGTTTCCCGGATTCCCAAGCCAGTCAGCGCCATGAGCAACCGATCGATTCCCATACCGGTTCCGGTGGTCGGCGGCATACCGTGCTCCATCGCGGCCAGGAAGTCCTCGTCCAGCCGCATCGCCTCATCGTCACCGGCGGCGGCCAAACGCGCTTGATCGACGAAGCGTTCCCTCTGGATCACCGGATCAACGAGTTCGGAATATCCGGTTGCGAGCTCGAAGCCGCGGACGTACAGATCCCACTTTTCGGTAACCCCGTGTTTGCTGCGATGCTGACGTGTCAACGGACTGGTCTCCACCGGGAAGTCGCGCACGAAAGTCGGCGCATAGAGCTTGTCCCCGTAGACGTGCTCCCAGAGTTCCTCGACCAGTTTGCCGTGGCCGTACCCCTTACCCTCGGGAATTTCCAGACCGACCCGATCGGCCAGGGCCAGCAATTCCTCGACGGTCGTTTCCGGAGTCACCTCGACACCGATCGACTCCGACAGCGACGGGTACATCTCGACGGTCGTCCACTCGCCCGAGAGGTCGTATTCCGTGCCATCGGCAAGGGTTACCACCTGGGTGCCGTAGACCTCCTGTGCGACTTCCTGGATCAATTCCCGCATCATGGTCGCGGAATCATCGTAGGTCCCGTACGCCTCGTAGGTTTCCAGCATTGCGAACTCCGGCGAATGGGTGGAGTCCGCACCCTCGTTGCGGAAGTTGCGGTTGATCTCGAAGACCTTCTCCAGGCCGCCGACCACGCAGCGCTTCAGGAACAGCTCCGGCGCGATGCGCAGGTACAGGTCCAGATCCAGGGCGTTGGAGTGGGTGACGAACGGGCGCGCCGCCGCACCGCCGTGCAGCGTCTGCAGCATCGGCGTCTCGACCTCGAGGAAGCCCCGGCGCTCCAGCGCGTTGCGCAGGGCGCGCACCGCGGCCACGCGGGTGCGGGCCATCTCCCGCGCCTCCGGGCGCACGATCAGGTCCACGTAGCGCTGGCGGACGCGCGACTCCTCGTTCATCTCCTTGTGCGCCACCGGGAGCGGGCGCAGCGACTTGGCCGCCATCGCCCAGGAATCGGCCATCACGCTCAATTCGCCACTGCGCGAAGCGATCACCTCGCCGTGCACGGACACGAAGTCGCCGAGGTCGACATCGGCCTTCCAGGCGGTGAGGGATTCCGCGCCGACCCCGTTGAGGCTGATCATGGCCTGCAGTTTCGTACCGTCGCCCTCCTGGAGCGTGGCGAAGCACAGTTTGCCGGTATTGCGCATGAATATGACGCGGCCGACAATCCCGACCGTGCGGCCGGTCTGGGTGTCCGGTGCGAGATCCGGGTAAGCGGTACGAATTTCGGCGAGCGAGTGGGTGCGCTCGACCACCACCGGATACGCCTCCCGCCCCTCGGCGAGCAGGCGCTCCCGCTTCTCCTGGCGAATCCGCATCTGCTCGGGAACATCGTGTTCCACGGCCGAACGCGCGGCGGCGGCCTTGGCCTGCCCGGAGGCGGCCGAGTCGGCGATACCGGAAGAAGAGGGATCGGGGGTGCTCACGGAGCACCACCCTATCGTGCGGCGGAAATCGTTTTTCTCCCCGCCCGACCGTACGTCGGGCATAACGATACGGCCACGATCAGCCCGCGGTCGCGAAATCGAATCAGAGCCACGCCAGGGTGGCGACCTCGCGCTGGAAGTGCGGCGCCGCGGCCGCCACGGTGAGCAGTCCGGCCGCTTTCAATGCCTGATATCCACCCACCAGATCGGTGGCGCGACGCAATCCCAACTGCTGCAGCGAGGCCGCGGCCAGGCTCGAGGTGTATCCCTCCGAGCAGACGATGATCCATTCCACATCGTGGTCGGTGGCCAGGGCCAGCCGCGCCGAACTTGCGGGGTCGAGCCGCCATTCCAGTACGTTCCGCTCGATCACCAAGGCACCGGGAATGGTGCCCTCCTTGATGCGCTGCGCCTGCGGACGAATGTCCACCAGCATGGCGCCCCGCCCGATGGCCTGCGGCAGTTCGAATGCGTAGACGCGCCGCAGGCGACCGCGCGCCTGCTCGAGCATGCCGTCGATAGTCAAGTGGCTCATTCCAGTTCGCCTTCGGGCTGGTCGGTGAGGAGGGTTCGGGTGCGCTCGAGGGTGCCGTGGCCGGTGACCTCGTAATAGGACATGGCCGACAGCGGTGGGGAGTAGGCGTGCACGCTGAGCGTGGGATCCAGGGGGCCGACATCGCCGGCCTCGGCGTCGTCGGCGCGGACCACGTCGTGCACCCAGCCGAGCGGGAAAGAGGCTTGATCACCGGCGGTCAGGATGCGGCGGCGCAGGCCGGAGCCGTTCCACCGGAACTCCGCGAGCGCGCCGGAGAGCACGGTCAGCGCGCCCAGCGAACCGGCGTGGTCGTGCAGCCGGGTGGCCTTCTCGGCGACCCAGCTGATCAGCCAGACCTCCACCTCGTCGTCGGCGAGCAGCCGCACCGCCCAGCGGTTCTCGGTGGGCCACAGACCGTTCTCCGGCAGCAGGTGGTCGTAGCGTCCCGCCAGCACGTCCTCGGCCCCTTCGTCGGTCAGACGCAGCAGGTCGGCGGGCCGCAGGCGGGTGGGGAGGGCGGAGGCGACGGCGCGCTCGGTCACCTCGGGCAACAGGGCCTCGGTGCGGGTGCGCACGGCGGAATTCGACAGGGAAAGTGCAGAGGAACGCATGAGCGAAACTCCAGGAATGTGTGGTTGGTCGAGGGGCTATCGGAAGCCTCGACGACAGCCGAGGCGAATCAGCCTCGACAACACTCCTGGGTGCTCACACGGAAATACACGAGCGAGAGTCTAACAGCGGATTCCCGCGAAGCAACAGACGGCCGGGGAGACGACTGCGTCACGTTCGGGCCGATCGGTCCGTTATCGGCGGCGTTGCTGGTTGCGTTCGTACACCAGCCGCAGCCCCGCCAGGGTCAGATGCGGTTCGTGGTGTTCGATGGTCTCCGATTCTCCGGCGATGAGCGGCGCGGAAGCGCCCGTGGCCACCACGGCGACGTCATCGCCCGCGAACGCGTCGAACTCGTCGCGAATACGGTCGATCAGCCCGTCCACCAGGCCGGCGAAACCGAAAATCGCGCCCGACTGCATGCACTCCATGCTGTTCTTGCCCACCACCGACCGCGGGCGCGCCAGTTCCGCCCGCCGCAGGGCACTGCGCTCCACCAGCGCCTCGGTGGAGATTTCCACGCCGGGGGCGATGATGCCGCCCAGGAATTCCCCCTTGGCGGAAACCAGGTCCACACAGATGGCGGTGCCGAAATCCACCACGATCGCGGGGGACGAGAAACGGTGATACGCGGCAAGACAATTCACGATGCGGTCCGCGCCGACCTCTTTCGGATTGTCGACGAGCAGCGGAATACCCGTTCGCACACCGGGTTCCACGACCACATGTGAAACGTGTCCCCAGTAGCGGGACAGCATCTCGCGCAGTTCCCGCAATACCGGCGGCACCGTCGACAATGCCGAAACACCGGTCACCTGTTCGGCATCCGCGCCGATCAGACCGCGCACCTGCAATGCGAACTCGTCCGCGGTGAACAGCGGATTCGTGTGCATCCGCCAGTGCCGCACCAGTTTCGAATGGTCACCGCTGCCGGAGAACAGGCCCAGTTCGATCGAGGTGTTGCGGACGTCGATGGTCAGCAGCATGGCCGCACCGCCCGCCGGTCAGGCGAACGACAGCGAGCGCGGCGAGGTCAGGCCCGAGCCCTCCGGCGCGTGCGCCGGATCCGAGCCCAGCTCCACCTGCCGGTTGCGGTCGTCCACGAACACCACGCGGGGTTCGTAGCTCTTCAGCTCCTGCTCGTCCATCATGCCGTAGGCGATGAGGATGACCAGATCGCCGGGATGCACGAGATGCGCGGCGGCGCCGTTGATCCCGATGACGCCGGAACCCCGCTCCCCCGCGATCACATAGGTCTCCAGCCGGGCCCCGTTGGCGATGTCGACAATGCAGACCTGCTCGCCCTCGAGCAGATCCGCGGCGTCGAGCAGGTCCTGATCGACCGTCACCGAACCGACGTAGTGCAGATCGGCGTGAGTCACCGTGGCGCGGTGGATCTTCGACTTCATCATGGTGCGCAACATCGTCGTCGCCCTTCCTAGAGAGATGCCCGGGCAGGCTGGTCGGGGGTGGTCGGGTGGCCGTCGATCGGGATGCCGATGGTGACGGGCATATTGTCGATGAGCCGGGTGTTGCCGATGCGGGCCGCGATCAGCAGGCGGGCATTGCCCTCCCCACGGACCGCGCCGAGATCGGAGCCGCGCAGCTCCAGATAGTCGAGCTCGATGGCCGGGGCCTCGGCCAGCACCATGCGGGCGGCCTCGAGCACCTTGTCCGCCCCCAGGCCCGCGGCATGGCGGCCCGCGGCCAGGGCGGCCGAGAGCACCGTGGCCAGCTCGCGCTGCTCCGGATCGAGATAGCGGTTGCGGGAGGACAGGGCCAGGCCGTCGGCCTCGCGGACGGTGGCGACCGGGACGATCTTCGGACTCATGTTCAGATCGCGCACCATCTGCCGGATCAGCGTCAGCTGCTGGTAGTCCTTCTCGCCGAAGAACGCCTCGTGCGGATCGGTGACGTTGAACAGCTTGGCGACCACGGTGAGCACGCCCGCGAAATGGCCGGGACGGACGGCCCCTTCGAGTTCGTCGCCGAGCGGGCCGGGGTGCACGGTGGTGCGCGGACCCTCGGGGTACATGTCGTTGGCGCTGGGCGCGAAGACCAGCTCGACGCCCTCCGCGCGCAACAGCTCCACATCGGCGTCGAGGGTGCGCGGGTACTTGTCCAGATCCTCGTGCGCGCCGAACTGCAAGGGGTTCACGAAGATCGAGACGATGACGGCCTGATTGGTGCGCTTGGCGCGGCGCACCAGTTCCAGATGGCCCTCGTGCAGCGCCCCCATGGTCGGCACCAGCGCGACCCGGCGGCCCACCTGGCGCAGGGCCCGGGAGACCTTGCTCATGATCGCCGGATCGTGCAGCACGGTGAGTTCACCGCGCTTGTAGGTGCCACGCAGCGTTGGATCCATCAGTTGCCTTCCTTCGCCTGGTCGGAGCCCGCCTGGTCGGAGCCCGCCTGGTCGGAGCCCGCCTGATCGGAGCCTTCGACGTCACGCCGACCGCTCGGGGATGCCAGCAGTTCGAGCAGCGCCGGATCGGTGCGGGCCCGCTGGGCGGTGCGCAGCGAGAGCGCGCGATAGCCCGCGGCCAGATCGGTGTCGGTGGACTCCAGTGCGTTCAGATGCGCGGCCACGGCGTCCACGTCGCCGCGGGCCACCGGGCCGGTCAGCGCGGACGGACCGCGGCGCAGGGCATTGTCGAGGGCGGCCGAGGCCAGCGGGGCCAGTACGCGTTCGGCCAGGCCGCCGGGCTGGTCGTCGACGATCTGCTGGCCGAGCAGTCCGGGGCCGGCCAGCGCGGTGCGCAACGCCTCCACCGCATCCAGAATCAACGTAACCAGGTGATTGCTGCCATGGGCGAGAGCCGCGTGGTACAGCGTGCGGTGCTCCTCGGCGACTCGCACCGGTTCGCCGCCCATCTCGATCACCAGCGACTGGGCGATGGCGTAGCCGATGTCGTCCGCGGCGGTGATGCCGAAGCAGGCGTTGCCGAGCCGGGTCACATCCTCGTCATGGCCGGTGAACGTCATGGCCGGGTGAATGGCCAGGGGTAGCGCGCCCCGTTCGGTCAAGGGGGCCAGTATCCCGACGCCGTTCGCGCCGGAGGTGTGCGCCACGATGGTGCCGGGCCGCACCGCGTCCGCCGCCGCCAACCCCGAAACCAGACCGGCCAGCTCACTGTCCGGTACGGCCAGCAGCAGCAGTTCGGCGCGGCGCGCCACATCCTCGGCCGGCAGGATCTCCGAATCCGGCAGCCGGGTCCGGGCCCGCTGCACCGAGGCGTCCGAGATACCGGATACGCCGAACACCACATGACCGGCACGCTCCAGTGCCGCACCCAATGCGGACCCGACGCGTCCCGCCGAGACGATTCCCACCGTCAACCGTGCAGGCGCAGGGTCGGTCCCGCAGACATCCTTGTCCGAGGTCACCCTTGTCCTCTCGAAAGTGCCGTTCCAGTCCCGCGCTACGCGGGTACCGGACGTTACGGGACGAGAATATCGGTGCCGATTCGCGGCGGCCACGAACTGTGGGAAGTGCCACTCGGCGCACCCGGGAGCGGCGGCCGTCCATCGCGCACGGCCGCCGCTGATCCCCGGTTGCGCGGTGCGGCTAGCGGTCGCCCTCGGAGCGCAGGTTGGCCATGATCTCGGCCACCGAGAGGCGGCGTCCGTTGTCGGCGTCGGAATCCTCGTCGGCGCGGCGACGGCGGCGGGTACTGGCGGTTCCCATGGGGGTGGGGTGGACGCCGTTGGCGAGGTGCGGGGACTTGCGAGTCCGCGGTTCCTCCGGGGTGGTCGCGGCGCGGTCGCCATCGGCGCTGCCCGCATCGGCACTGCCCGCATCGGCACTGCCTGCCCCGGCGCTGCCCGCATCGGCGAATTCGCTGTCGGCGGCATCGCTCACGGCTACGAACCTGCCGTTGACGGCGGCCGCGCCGGGATCGGCGGCGGTGCCGGTGTCGAGACCGCCGATTTCGAAACCACCGACGATGCCGGCGTCCAGGGCCGCGTCGGCGCGGTTCTTGGAATCGTCGAAGGGGTCGAAGTCGTCGGCGAGCTGGGGGCCGAAAGCGGCGGCCCGGTCGGCTTGTTCGCGGATGGCCGCGTATTCGGCACGGGCCTGGTCGTAGTCGGCGGCCGACACGGCGGCGGTCTCGGCGGTCACCGGTTCGTCGTCGGGACTGGCGAAGGCGGGGGGCTCGGGGTGGTCGGGTTCGAAGACCGGGGTGACGGGATGCCGGGACTCCCACGGGTCCCAGGGGGCGGCGTCCTCCCAGTTATCGTTCGCCGCACCGAGCGAGCCGGAGGCGGGCGAACCGGGGAGTTCCTGGACCCGGACCGCGTCGGCACGCAGCGCGGGGCGGTCGTAGTCCAGGTTGCCGTCGAAAAGACGCTGTAGGGACTCGCGTAGGACGGTGAGTTCGGTGCGCAGCGCGGCCAGTTCGGCGGCGTCGGCACCTACCTCTTGGCGGACTCGGGACTCGACACCGAGTTCGTATTCGCGGCGGGCGGCAACCTCGCGTTCCAGCTGCAAGTGGTAGACCTTCTGGAGGTCACCGATTTTCGCCTTGTCGACGGCCGCCTCCCTGCGATAACGCGTCGCGGCGAGGGCTCCGATGGCGGCCGCCCAGAGGGCCGCAACCAGTCCGATGCGCACGAATTGGACGTCGTCGCTGAAGACCAGGAACACGCTGGCAACCAGACCCAGAAGGATCAGAACACCGGTGAAGAACTTTCCCGCGTCCTCCCGCCGGCGACGGGAAGCACTGCTCCGGGAGGGTGAAACCATGTCCGCCAGCGTAGCTTGTCGGAGACGGTCAGATGCCCAGGTTGCCTGCGATTCCCGGCTAAACGTTAGCTATGATGTTGCCGCTTCGTCCGGGGGTTCACTCGGCGCGCGGCAGCAATACTCCAGCCACAGCGCCGCGGCCACCAGCGCCGCACCGGCGAGCAGCCCCACCACCGCTCCCGGCGTGTCCGCCTCCGCCGCACGCAGTTCCGACCGCTGCGGCAGCACCCAGATCAGGAAGCCCAGCCACACCCCGGCCACCAGCGAACCCACCTGGACCGACGCCTTGGCCAGCGCCACCGCCCGCGCGGCGGTGATCGGATGCAGCTGCCGCGAATCGCTGCCGATCCGCCCGTCCCCCACCCGCGCCCGAATGATGAACGCCAGCACCACCTCCAGCACCGCCACCGGCAGCAGGGACGCCCCCGCGAACACCGAGATGGGCGGGAAGCTCGAATACGCCGCCCGCGTGGCGATCCAGGCCACGATGGCGGCCAGCAGCACGTTCGCGAACAGGTCCAATACCCGCGTCGGTCTCACAACGCCCACTCCCGTGACGAGAACGCGCGGCGAGGCGGCTCCGAAACGGCCTCCGCGCCCGAGGAACTCGGCCGCGCGGCGGGCGACCCCGCGATCAGCGGCCGCCCCATCACGGCCAGCCTAACGACAGCGCGGTCCTGCGGACGCCGTCCACGTCGGCGGAATCCAACGCGGCCAACCACTCTCGCACCGGACGCGCCTGCCCGGCGGCCTCGAGCGTCGCGTCCGGCTGCACGTCCAGCCACGGCACCAGCACGAAGGCGCGCTCGTGCGCTCGCGGGTGCGGGAGGGTCAGGCTCGGGTCGATGCTGCGCACGACCGATGATTGCCCATCGCGCCGCCGAGCGGCCCACACGATGTCCACGTCGAGAGTGCGTGGGCCCCAGCGGACCTCCCGCACCCGCTCGGATGCCTGCTCCAGCTCCTGCCCGAGGCGCAGCCAGTCGCCGGGCTCCAGCGCCGGATCCTCGGCCAGCAGCACGGCATTCAGGTAGTCCTGCTGCGGCACCCCGCCCCAGGGCGGGGTCGAGTAGACCGGCGACACCGCGAGCAGCCGGGGACGCAGCGCGTCCACCACCGCGCGCAGATGCGCGAGCCGGTCACCCAGATTCGAGCCGATGGACAGCACCACGCGGGTCACGATGCCCCCCGGCGGCGGCTGGTGACCACCCGCACATCCTCGAAGCTGTGCGGGATCGGCGCGGCGGGCTTGTGCAGCACCACCTCCACGGCGTGGACGCGCGGGTCGGTCATGACCTCGTCGGCGACCTCGGAGACCACCGTCTCGACGAGGTCGCGCGGCTGTCCGGACACGATCCGGACCACGCTGTCGGCGAGTTCGCCGTAGTGGATGGTGTCGGCGATGTCGTCGGATTTCGCGGCCGCCGAGAAATCGGTCCACAGTGTGAGGTCCACGACGAATTCCTGGCCGTCGCGCTTCTCGAAGTCGAAGACCCCGTGATGGGCGAATACGCGCAGCCCGCGCAGTTCGATGCGATCGGTGCTCATTCGCCGCCCCTCTCCAGGCGGCGGCCCGGGAATCGTTCGCGCAGGCGGGATTCGGCCCGTCGCCAGGCATCGGTGACGGCGATGGCGTCCAGTGAGGCGCGCACATCGTGCACCCGGACTCCCCAGGCGCCCTGCTCGGCGGCCAGCGCGGAGATGGTCGCGGTCGCGATCTCGCGCCCGTCCGGCGGACGCGGCCCCGCGGCATCGGCCAGCAGCGCACCCAGGAACCGCTTGCGGGAAGCGCCGATCAGGATCGGCAGCCCGGTGCCCACCAGTTCGGAGAGCCCGCCCAGCAGTTCCCAATTGTGGTCGGCGTTCTTGGCGAAACCCAGCCCGGGATCGAGGATCAGCCGGTCGGCGTCGACGCCCCCGGCCACGGCCAGCTCCACCTGGGCGCGCAGTTCGGTCCACACCTCGGCGACCACGTCGTCGTAGTGCTCGGCCGCCCCGGTGTGCCGGTAGTCGGCCTCGGCGCGCCAGTGCATGAGGATCCACGGCAGCCCCGCCGCGGCGACGACCTTCACCATATCGGCGTCGGCGCGGCCGCCGGACACGTCGTTGACCATGCTCACGCCCGCCTCGACGGCGGCCTCGGCCACACTCGCCCGCATGGTGTCCACGCTGGTCGGCACCCCGGCCGCCGCCAGCCCGCGGATCACCGGCACCACTCGTGCCGCCTCGGTCGCCGGATCGATGCGCACCGCCCCCGGCCGGGTGGACTCCCCGCCCACATCGATGATGTCGGCCCCCAGCTCGTACAGCGCGAGCCCGTGCGCCACGGCCACGCTCGGGTCCAGATAGCGGCCGCCGTCGGAGAACGAATCGCTGGTGACGTTGACAACACCCATCACCACCGTGGCGCGACCCGCGCGCGGTGCCACGAAGCCGGTCCCCCGCGTGCCGCTCTCGGTCATGGCGGGTGCGCTCACTTGCGGAGGATCAGGTCGAGGGCCTCCGCGCGGGAGGACGGGCTGGACTGCAGCAGCCCGCGCACCGCGGAGGTGGTGGTGCTGGCTCCCGGCTTGCGGATGCCCCGCATGGCCATGCACAGGTGCTCGGCCTCCACCACCACGATCGCGCCGCGCGGGTCCAGCTTGCGCATGACGGCGTCGACGATCTGGCTGGTGAGGCGCTCCTGCACCTGCGGGCGCTTGGCGTACAGGTCCACCAGGCGGGCGAGCTTGGACAGGCCCGTCACGCGCCCGTGCGGGCCCGGAATGTAGCCGACGTGCGCGACGCCGTGGAAGGAGACCAGATGATGTTCACAGGTCGAGTACATGGGAATGTCGCGGACCAGCACCAGTTCCTGGTGGCCTTCGTCGAAGGTGGTGTTCAGCACCGCGTCCGGCTCGGTGTAGAGACCCGCGAACATCTCCCGGTACGCGCGGGCGACACGGCCCGGAGTGTCGATGAGCCCCGGTCGGTTCGGGTCCTCGCCGACCGCGATCAGCAACTCGCGTACGGCGGCTTCGGCGCGCTCCTGGTCGAACGGCCGACCGGTGTCGCGCGCGATCGGGCCGGAGACGACACGGTTGTTGGCCGACAATCGGCACCTCCTGTGTTCAAGGTCCGCGCCTGACGGCACGGCCGGTTCACGGTCTCGGAACCCCGGGCCGGATGAACCGAGCCCGGGACCGCGAACCCATCGAGAGTATCCAAGCGGCCGTCAGCGACGACCGTTCGGTCCGTCCCAACCGTTGTCCTCGTCCTCGCTGTTCCCGCTCGGCTGCGGAGCGGGCTGACCGGGCTGATAGCCCTGCTGCCCGTACTCCGGCTGCTGCGGGGGACGCTGGTAGCCGTACTCCGGCTGCCGACCGCCCGCGGGCGCCCAGCCGCCGACATTGGGCGGCCCGGACGGCTGGCCCTGCTGCGGATCTTCCTGCGGCGGCCAGCCGGGGGCGGACCATCCGGCCGGGGCGCCGTAATCGGGCCGCGAACCGTGCGTTCCGGTCTGACGGCCGCCGTAGGCGGGGGCGGGCGGGGGCGGGTAGCCCGCGGGGGCGGGCTGCGGGTAGCCGTGGGGCTGGCCGGTGGGGTACCCGGCGGGTTGCGGATAGCCGTTGGCCGGCACCGGCGCGGGCTGCTTCGACAGGTCCGGCGTCTCCTCCGGCCACGGCTCACCGCGCTCGGCGGCCAGTTCGCGCGGGGTCTTCACCGGCGGGCGATCCGAGGGCACCCGCTCACCGAAATCGTTGAAAGCCGTGATGCGCGGACGCTTGTCGACCGTCTCCAGCACCGCCTCGAGATCCTTGCGGTGCAGGGTCTCCCGCTCGAGCAGGGCGCTGGCGAGCGAGTCGAGTTCGTCGCGGTACTCGTTGAGCACCGACCACGCCTCGGTGTGCGCGGCCTCGATGAGGTTGCGCACCTCCTCGTCGATCTCGCGGGCGACCTCGTGCGAGTAGTCCGAACCCGTGCCCATGGAGCGGCCCAGGAACGGGTCACCCTGCTCCTGCCCGTAGCGCACCGCACCCAGGCGGGCGCTCATGCCGTACTCGGTGACCATGGCTCGCGCGATCTTGGTGGCCTGGTCGATATCCGAGGACGCGCCGGTGGTGGGCTCGTGGAAGACCAGCTCCTCGGCCGCGCGACCGCCCATGGCCATGACCAGGCGGGCGATCATCTCCGAGCGCGTCATCAGGCCCTTGTCGTCCTCGGGCACGGTCATGGCGTGGCCGCCGGTGCGGCCGCGGGCCAGGATGGTGACCTTGTAGACGGGCTCGATATCGGGCATCGCCCACGCCGCCAGGGTGTGCCCGGCCTCGTGGTAGGCGGTGATCTTCTTCTCGTGCTCGCTGATGATGCGGGATTTGCGCCGCGGGCCGCCGATGACGCGGTCCACGGATTCCTCCAGCGCGGCGCTGGTGATCAGATTGCCGTGCTCACGCGCGGTGAGCAGCGCGGCCTCGTTGATGACATTGGCCAGATCCGCGCCGGACATGCCGACGGTGCGCTTGGCCAGGCCGTCCAGATCGGCATCGGGCGCGATCGGCTTGCCCTGCGAATGCACCCGCAGGATGGAGCGGCGTCCCGCCAGGTCCGGATTGCTCACCGGGATCTGCCGGTCGAAGCGGCCCGGGCGCAGCAGCGCCGGGTCCAGGATGTCGGGCCGGTTGGTGGCCGCGATGATGATGACGCCGGTGCGCTCACCGAAGCCGTCCATCTCGACCAGCAGCTGGTTCAGCGTCTGCTCGCGCTCGTCGTGGCCGCCGCCCAGGCCCGCGCCGCGCTGGCGGCCGACCGCGTCGATCTCGTCCACGAAGATGATGCAGGGGCTGTTCTGCTTGGCCTGCTCGAACAGGTCGCGCACCCGGGAGGCGCCGACGCCGACGAACATCTCGACGAAGTCGGAACCGGAGATGGTGAAGAACGGCACCCCGGCCTCACCGGCGACGGCGCGCGCCAGCAGGGTCTTGCCCGTGCCGGGCGGACCGTAGAGCAGCACGCCCTTGGGGATCTTCGCGCCGAGGGCCTGGTAGCGGGCCGGGCTCTGCAGGAAGTCCTTGATCTCGTAGAGCTCCTCGACGGCCTCGTCGGCGCCGGCGACATCGGTGAAGGTGGTCTTGGGCATGTCCTTGGACAGCTGCTTGGCCTTGGACTTGCCGAAGCCCATCATGCCGCCGCGGCCACCGCCCTGCATGCGCGCCATGACGAAGATGAACAGGCCCAGCAGCAGGATCATGGGCAGCATGAACAGCAGGATCTGGCTCAGCCAGGAGTCCTGTTTGACGGAGGTGTTGTACTTCGCGCCGGTCTCCTGCACGTCCTGCAGGATCCGCGCGGACACCTCGCTGCCGCCCGGATACTTGGCGATGATCTTGGTTTGGCCGTCGGTGGCATCATTGCCGTTCTTCAGCGTGATGCGCAGCTGCTGTTCCTTGTCATCGATCTGGACCTGATCGATGTTGTCCTTGTCCTGCAGCTGGGAAAGCGCCACCGACGTGTCGACGTTCTTCCAGCCGCGCGTGTCGTTGCTGAAGTAGCTGACCAGGTAGATCACGAGCAGGAAGCCCGCGACTATAGCCAGGTTGCGGAACACATTCTTGCGGGTCATAGAGCGTCGGCCGGCGGGCCAGTCCTTTCCGGTGATTCCGGTTTTGCCTGCGATGCTGTAGAGCTTGCGTCACGAGCGCGCCCGTTTCCATACGGAACGGATGCGGACATGCCACGTTACCGCGTACGGTCTACATCGTTACATCGCGAGGTTCGGCAGCTTGTGCAGTTCAACAGGTAAACGGCCGGAGAACGCGGGTGGTTCCCCGACCATCTGCCGCAAAACCCTTCGGGCGAGCATGGTGAGCGTCGGCCCAAGTGGCCACAATCATGGCATGTTCGCCCTATCGTGACCGACAACACAACACGAGCGTAGGGGGTATGGACATCGTCGAGCTACGGACACCCACAGCGATCGTCCGTCACGGCAACGGGCGGTTGACGGTGCTGAGACCTGGAACAGACGGCGAGCGCGTTCTCGATGTGCCGGTAGGCGACCTTCTCAAGGTCAGGTTGAACCGGCGCGCCGACGACGCCGTCGTCATCGAAATCTATCTCAGGTACCCGACCCCCGTCCTCACGGGCGTCCCCGCCGACCGCACCCCGCTACCCGTCCTCATCGCCGAACACGATGTGCCCGCGGCCACCGTGATCGTCGAGCGGATCAACAACCAGATCCTGGCCACCCAGCGGCTCGAGGTCGCCGCCCCCGACCTGACACCGCCCGCCCCGGCCTGGGGACGCGGCGGACCGGCGCGCGCCGACGTGGACCGCGCGGCTCGGCGGATGGCTCCCAAGCGCGAGGCCAAGACCGCCGTCGCGGCGCTGAACCGCTACGTCACGCCCGGTGAGTACGTACTGGAGACGGCGGTGGTGACGGCCCAGCCGCCCGCGGGCCGGGGAGCCGGACTGCTCGCGGTCACCACCGATCGAATGATCTTCATCTCCACCGGCTCCGGACGCCGCTACGCGCACGAGATGCCCATCGCGGCGCTGCTGTGGGCGCGCACCACCGACGATTCGGAGACCACGGGGGCCGCGCCCGGCGAATACGGCGTCGACATCCACGACGGCAATGTGACGCTGCACTTCACCGGCAGCGACCGGGCGGACACCGAACGGATCACCGGCGGGCTGAATTTCGCCATTCAGCGCGAATCGGCCGACGGTGCGGCCGGACCCGCCGATCCCGGGGTGGCGAAGCTGTACGCCGAATGGGAACTGCTGGTCGAGCGGCACTCGCTGGGCATGGTGGACGACGCGCAATTCCAGCGGTACGGACGCGGCATCCTGCGTTCGCTGCCGGACTGAACGCACCGCGGCGAATTCGCCGGAAACCCCGAACTCTTCGTGCCCGCCGCGCCGACGCGCGGCGGGCACCGTCGACGATGCGGCGTTCAGTCTTCCGGTTGCAGGGTGATGCGCCGCCAGGGGCTGCTGGGGCGGTTCCACAGGCGCAGCAGTTCCATGCGGCGGTCGACGCCGCCGGATTTCAGTTCCGCCAGATCCTCGCAGGCCTGCCAGTAGGTCCAGCCGGTGAGGTAGGCGTCGCCGAACTGGCGCCAGTTGCGGTATTTGCGCTGGGCCAGCGGGAGGGCGCGCAGCAGGTAGTCCCAGGCCACATCGGCGTCGAGGTAGCCGGCCGTGTAGGCCATGCGGGCGACCGCGACCACGCGGGCCAGGTCCCACGCCTGGATATCGGTGGGCAGCGGGCGCACCAGATGGTCGGTGAGGCCGAGTTTGATGGCCTGCGACCAGATGTCGTAGTCGCGGACCAGCGCCTCGGTGTTCTCCATGCCGCGGAAGGCCCCGACCTGACGGAGGAAGGCACGATGCCGGTCGGCGCGTTCGCCGAAGCGGTCGCGTTCGGGGGAGTTGACCGCCGCCATGACCAAAGGGTGCACCAGGGCGTACAGCGGGCCGTGCATACCGTCGAGCAACTGCTCCATGGAGGCCATGGCCTCGGTGCCGTCGGTGATGCCCCAGGCTCCGGTCAGGGTGTCGATGGCGAGTTCGCGGCGGTCGCCGAGGGGATGTTCGCGTTCGGGGCCGAGCAGCAGGGCGTCGTGGAAGGCGTCCCAGCGCGCCGAGTAGAAACCACCGAGAGCCAGGGCGCGCAGTTCGTCGTCGTTGACCTGCGCGCCGGACCAGTGGTCGTCCTCGCGCTGGTCGAGTTCCGGATAGGGGAAGGTCGTCAGCGTGGGCACGTCGCGGGCGGGCATACCCCGATTGTTCCGCATGGATCTCGAGACGTCCGCTATTCGCCCCAGGGCGTGCGAAGGTTCATATCGAATCCCCAGCGTGCGCACCGGATCGCGGCGCCGCGCCCGCGATGTGCCCGGCGTGTGTCCACCGAGCAAATGTCTGATTCCTGCCCTGTCACACAACGAAATCGGACGCTACCCTCTGGGCCATGAGTAGGAATATCACCCTGTTGCGCGGCCTGGAGCCCCCGGCCACGGAGCAGGAAATCTTCGCCGCCGCACAGGAATACGTGCGCAAGGTGGGCGGAGTATCGGGTTTGACCACTACGACGAAACCGGCGGTGGACAAGGCGGTGGCGGCCATCGCCGCCGCCACCACGCAATTGCTGGCGGAATTGCCCGCCCGCGGCGCGATTCCGGAGACCGAACCGCAACCGGTGCGCGAGGCCGCCAGCGGCGAGTGACCCGAACCGCTACACCCCGTACACGGCCACACAGTCGAGGGCGATCTCCAGGTGGGGGCCGGGCCGGTCGACGGGGCGACCGAGGAGTTCCTCGATGCGCTGGAGGCGGTAGCGCACCGTGTTCTTGTGCACGCCGAGCGCCTTCGCGGCGGCGTCGGGGCTGCGGCGGGCCCGCAGGTAGGCGTGCAGGGTTTCGCGCAGGCGGGCCGACTGGACGTCCGGGGCGGCGAGTACGCCCAGTTCGCGCTCGATGAGGGCGCGCATGGCGGATTCGTCGAGCCCGGCCAGGTAGGCGACCTCCACCTCCCGGTAGTCGAGCACGCGCGGCAGTCCGGGCCGGGCGCGTTCGGCGACGTGGCGGGCGGCGACCGCTTCGGCGTGACCGCGGCGGAAGCCCGCCAGCTGGGATCCGGGTAGGCCGACGGCCACCCGGACCGGCGGTTCGACGGGCCAATCCGCGACGGGCGGCACACCGTCGTCGGTCACGGCGAGCCACGCCCAGAGCGCACTGGCCCCCGCCGGAATCGTGAGCACGCTGCCGCTGCCGACCGCGGCGGCGCAGCGAGCCACCACGCGGTCCAACCGGTCGCCCACCTCGCCCGTACCGTCGGCGGAGCCCAGGGCGACCGCATCCGCGTCGGTCCACAGCACCAGGGCCAGATGTCTGCCCGCCAGCCGATAGCCGATCTTGGCGGAGGCGTGCTCGATATCGAGGTCGGCACCGTCGAGCAGGGCGCGCACGATCTCCCCGCGCTGGTTCAGCGCCGCCCGCAAGCCGCGTTCGCGTTCGGTGATGTAGGTGTCGGTGAGCGTTTCGACGCAGGTGCTGACCCATCGGGTGGAGCGGTCGAAAAGCCGCAGCAGCACCGACCTTTCGATATCGGGCGGCAGGCGGCGCTCGTCGATGGTCTCGCTCATGTAGTCGATCACCGCCTCCTGCCCGACGTGGTAGACGCGCAGCAGCACCCGCAGATCGTGGCCGCGCCGCGCGATGGTGCGGGCGAAGGCGTGCGCCTCCGCCGGGATCGGATAGTCGGCGTTGTCCTGGGTGAGGGTGCTCAGCACCTCCAGGGCGTGGGCGCGGGTGCTCGCGGCCAGATCGCGGCGCATATCCCGGTCGGCCAACTCCGGCACGCGGGCGATGATGGCATTGTCGAGCCGAGTCACCACCTGGTCGAGGGTGTCGGCGCGCAGGGTTTCGGCGACGAAGTCGGCGATCCACTGCCGAATGACCGCGGGGGTGGCGGTGGTCGCCACGAGCACCTCCGAATTTGTGCTTTCGGTATAAAACCGGCCGAAATAGTTGACCGAATGGGCCAAGAATGTCCTTGTAGATTGTGTCACGATCATAGTTCGTGAGCTGTCACACAGCTCACGGCCGCAACGTAGCGCACGTGGGAGAGCAATCGTGACCAATTCCGAATCCGGGGGTGCCCGCAAGGCCGCGCCCCGCAAATCCACCGGCACCCGGCGCACCGCCAAGGCCGCGTCCCCGGGAAGTGCGGAGCCCGCCGAGGCCACGGCGGCCGCCAAGTCGACCGGGTCGGCCGAGGCCACCCCCACGAAGCGAGCGCCCGCCAAGCGTTCGTCGTCGAAAGCAACCGCTACGACCGCACCCGCGAAAGCCGCTCCTGCCGCGACAACGACGGCGGAGTCCGCGCAGACCGGAGCCGTGCACACCACGGCGGCCGATTCCGATCGCGCCGCCACCACCGAATTCGAGGTGCGCAATCCCGCGACCGGTGAGCTGGCGGGCATGGTGCCCATCCACTCGGCCGACGAGGTCGCCGCCAAGGTGCGCGAGTTGCGCCTGTTCCAGCCGGAGTGGGAGGCCATCGGGCCGGAGGGCCGCAAGGAGTGGCTGCTCAAACTCCAGGACTGGCTGGTGGACAATACCGATCACCTCGCCGACGTCTTGCAGTCCGAGACCGGCAAAGCGCGCATCGACTCGCTCATCGACCCGGCCTTCGCCGTCGACCTCACCGGCTACTACGCCCGCCGCGCCGCCAAATTCCTCGCCGACGAACACCCGTCGCCGCACAGCCCGCTGGCCCGGGTGAAGACGCTGACGACGGTGTTCCGCCCGTACCCGGTGGTCGGCGTGATCACGCCCTGGAACTTCCCGCTCGCCATGCCCGCCATCGACGTCATTCCGGCGCTGGCGGCCGGGGCCGCGGTACTGCTCAAACCCTCCGAGGTGACGCCGCTGTCGGCACTGGAGCTGGCGCGCGGCTGGGAGGCGATCGGCGCGCCACCGGTTTTCGCCATCGTCACCGGGGCGGGCGAGACCGGCAAGGCCGTGGTGGACAATGTGGACTACGTACAGTTCACCGGTTCCACCGGCACCGGCCGCAAGATCGCCGCGGCCTGCACCGAACGGATGATCCCGTTCAGCCTGGAACTCGGCGGCAAGGATCCGGCCATCGTGCTGGCCGACGCCGACCTGGACCGCGCCGCGCACGGGATCGCCTTCGGCGGCCTGTTCAATGCCGGTCAGGTGTGCATCTCGGTGGAGCGCGTGTACGTGGAAGCCCCCGTGTACGACGAATTCCTGGCCAAGCTGACCGCCGCCGTCAAGGAGGTGCGCCAGGGCGTCGACGGCCGCGAACCCAAGTACGACATGGGCGCACTTGCCAATGAGAGTCAGGCGCAGATCGTGCAGCGGCATGTGCAGCAGGCCGTCGACGCCGGCGCCCGGGTGCTGACCGGCGGCAAGCGCACCGGCGTCGGCACACTGTTCGAGCCGACCGTGCTGGCCGATGTCGATCACTCCATGACCTGTATGACCGAGGAGACCTTCGGTCCCACGCTGCCGGTCATGAAGGTGTCCGACGAGGCGGAAGCCGTTCGGCTGGCGAATGATTCGATCTACGGCCTGTCGGCGTCGGTGTGGAGCGGCGACAAGGCGCGGGCCGAACGCGTGGCCCGGCAGCTCGATGCCGGCGCGGTGAATATCAACGACGTCTTCTCGAATATGTTCAGCTTCGCGCTGCCCATGGGCGGCTGGGGGCTGTCGGGTGTGGGCGCGCGCTGGGGCGGCCCCAACGGGGTGCGCAAGTACTGCCGTCAGCAGGCGATCACCAAACCGCTGCTGCCCACCCAGACCAAGGAACTGCTCTGGTTCCCCTACTCGCCCACCAAGCTCGCCATCGCCATGTCGGCCATGCGGGCGGCGGGTTCACGCGGTATGCGGCGACTGAGCGTTCAGGCCGTGTTCAACACCTTCTCGGGAAAGAAGTAGATGACCGACTTCAGTTCTGTCGCAGGCAAAATCGTCGTCATCACCGGCGGCGCGCGCGGTATCGGCCTGGCCACGGCCACCGCGTTGCAGGCACTCGGCGCGCGGATCGCCATCGGCGACATCGACGAGGTCACGGTGAAAGAGTCCGGCGTGGCCCGGGGTTTCGACCTCTACGACCGGGTGGACGTCACCGATCAGGCGTCGTTCGAACACTTCCTCGACGAAGTGGAACGGCGGCTCGGGCCGATCGACGTGTTGATCAACAATGCCGGGATCATGCCCACCGGCAGGCTGGTGGACGAACCCGACCAGATCACCCGCCGGATTCTCGACATCAATGTGTACGGCGTGATTCTCGGCTCCAAGCTGGCGGTCGCGCGCATGCTGCCGCGCGGGCGCGGGCATGTCATCAATATCGCCTCGCTGGCGGGTGAGACCCATATTCCGGGGCTGGCCACCTACAACGCCAGCAAGCACGCGGTACTCGGCTTCACCGACACGCTGCGCGAGGAGTATCGCGGCACCGGCGTGCACTTCTCCTCGGTGCTGCCGACGCTGACGAAAACCGAACTGGGATCGGGCGTTTCGGCACCACGCATGCTGCGTCCGGCCGAGCCGGAGGAGATCGCGGACGCCATCGCCGAGCTGATCGCGGCACCCAGGTCGAAGGTCCGGGTCACGGCGGTGGCCGGTGTCATCTCGCAGGTGGTGGGACTGCTGCCGGAGGCGGTGGGTGATTTCATCGCGCGGTCGCTGGGGGCGTCGGATGCCTTCCTGGGCGATGTGGACGCCAAGGCGCGCAAGGCGTACGAGGACCGGGTGCGCGGCAACTCCGCGTAGCGCAGCGAGCATCGAAACGGGCCGCTGGCGGAATCGTCCGGCGGCCCGTTCCGGTATGCCGTGGGTAGGGTCGGGCACATGGGTAGCGGTGCGGTCTTCGTCGGCCTGGCCACGCTGGATATCGCCTATGCCGTGCAGCGGTATCCGGAGGAGGACACCAAGGTGCGGGCCGACGGCATGTTCCTGGGCGCGGGCGGTCCGGCGGCCAATGCGGCGGTGGCCTACGCCGGGCTCTCGGGGCGGACCCCGAATCTGATCACCGCTCTGGGGAAACATGTGCTGGCCGAGCCGATCCGCGAGGATCTGCGGGCGCACCGGGTGGCGGTGGTGGACACCGCCCCGGGGCGGACGCAGCGCCCGCCGGTGTCGTCGATCGTGGTCGCCGCGGGTGCGGGCAGCCGCACGATCGTGTCCATGGACGGTTCGGAGCAGCGCGACCCGCTGCCCGCGCCGGACGCGGCGCACTGGGCCGAGGCGGCCGTGGTGCTCGTGGACGGCCACTATCCGGAACTCGCCCTGCACACCGCCGCGGCGGCCCGGCGGCACGGCATACCCGTCGTGCTGGACGCGGGGCGCTGGCGCGATATCCACCACGATCTGCTGCCGCTGGTGGACATCGCCATCTGCTCGGCGGCGTTCGCCCCGCCGGATACCGCGCCCGGCACCGACGCGGTGCTGGATCGGCTGGTGGCCCTGGGCCCGCGAGCGGTCGCGATATCACGCGGGGAGCGGCCCATCCGCTATGCCACCGTCGCTGGCCGCGGGGAGGTTCCGGTGCGCACCGGGCGGGCCGTGGACACGCTCGGCGCGGGCGACATCCTGCATGGCGCGTTCTGCCATTTCCTTTCCGTGGAACCGGATTTCGTCACCGCGCTGCGCCGCGCCGCCGATATCGCGACCCTGTCCTGCCGGTATCCGGGCACGCGGGAATGGCTGCGCCACCTGCCCGCTCAGTCCACGCGATAGCCGCGCCCGGACTTGCGCAGCACCAGATCGGCGGTCGATCGGGTGCGCTCCACCAGCCGCGCGTTGACCAGATCGCTGTGCTGCACTTTGCGCTTCGCGTCCGCCGCACTGCGACCGCCGCGAATATGGCGGCGCACCAACCGCTTTTCGATGATCGGGCGCGGCACGTACAGATACCAGCTCTGGTCGAGCAGCGGCCGCACCGCCGCCCACGCGCCGGAGTCCAGCAGCAGGTAGTTCCCCTCGGTGACGACGATCCGCTGTTCGTCGAACACCACCCCGCCGGGTACCGGTTCGTGCAGTTCCCGCGAATAGGTGGGCCACGCTATCGCCCGCCCCGGCGGTGTTTCCCGCACGGTACGCAACAGGGTCACATAGCCGTCGACGTCGAAGGTGTCGGGTTCGCCCTTGCACGCCAGCTTGCCGTCGGCGCGCAGCCGGGCATTGCTGAAATGGAAGCCGTCCATGGGCGCGACCTCGGCGATGCGGCCGGCGGCGTAGCCGTTCAGCTCGTCGCGGACGCCGCGCGCCAGGGTCGATTTCCCGGCCCCCGGCGGTCCGGCGATACCGAGGACGAACCGCCGGTCGGCCCGGCGGTCCACGCTGGCGGCCACCCGCACCGCGAGCTCCGCCAGGGACGTTTCGACGCCGGTGCGGGCCATCCCAGCACCCTACTGCGGCAGGATGCCGAAAATCGTTGCGGGCGCGCCCGACCCGCCGCGATAAATCGGTCCGCCCGCCAGCACCCACGCGCCGGTGGTCGGCAATTCGGACAGATTGGCGAGGCATTCGAGACTGATGCGGTGTTCGCGATAGAGCAGTTTTCCGGTCCAGGCGATCACGGCGGCCTGGTCGGGAATGCGGCCGTGCCGCTTCTCCCACACCATGAGATCGCCGACGCCGACGGCGTAGTCACGGTCGGCGGCGCAGCGCTCCCGGACATCGATCTTCACGGCGGGCAGCAGCAGATCCGCGGTATCGAGTTCGTCGGCGGCGAGCCCCTCCGGATCGAAGTGGACGGGTGCGCCCCAATGGGTTCCGGTGTGCTCGGCCTGCCGGACGTAGCGCAGCAGGTACCCGTCCGTGGCCACGGTAACCACGGTCTCGACGGTGAAGGCCGGATCGCCCGGGAACAGCGGGGTACGGGCCGGGTCGTGCACGTGGGAGAGGTTCACGAGCCGACCGAACGGCGGCCTCACCGCACGCCTCGCGGGATGGCGCGCACCAGGGCGCGCAGATCCGCTTCCAGGAGCCGGAACAGCCAGTAGGTGATCACGAACGCCAGGATGCCACCGACACTGAGCCAGCGGACCTGGACGATCACCGTTTCCAGATCGGTGGCGGGCACGAAGGTGGCGCTGGCGGCCCCCAGCAGCGGCACCGAGGCGGCCGCCGCCAGATAGACATTGCTGCGCCGCGCCAGCGCCCACAGCTGCGCCCCGTCGGTGGGACCGATGCCCCCGCGCACCAGCAGCCGCGGATACAGCGACCGCACCGCGAACAGCGTGATCAGGAAGAACGGGTACGCCAGCGCGATGGTCGCGCACACCACCTGCGCGGCGAAGAAGTGCGCGAACTGGCCGGGCGACAGCGGTACCCCCGATCCGGCCAGGGCCAGCGGCCAGATGATGCCGGCGAGCAGCCACATGGCGAAGGGCACCAGCACCGCGCGGTCGCCGACGCTCAGCGTGTCCGCACGGGCGCGGGCGAGTTCGGCTGCGCTGTACTCGTGCCCGCGCGCCAGCCGGAACGGGACGGTGAGCGGGCGGCGGCACAGCCAGATCAGCAGCAGGGCGGCCAGTGGGAAGGCGATGACGTTGTTCACCAGCGCCACCGTCTCGAACCGCTGCTGGTCGGCCTCGGCGAGGCGGTCCACGATGAGCCGCTGATTGAGCCGGATGTTGTACACGCTGGCAAGCGCGTTCGGCACGCCCACGCAGAGCGCGGCGATGGGCAGCGCCCAGCCGCGCGCCCGGTGGCGCAGGCTGGTGGGCGGCGGATCGACGAGATCGCGGGCGCGGGCGTCCAGGGTCAGATCGAGCTGCCCCGCCAGTTCCGCGCCGCTGCGCCAACGCCGGTCCGGATCGGGGTGCAGACACTCCAGCAGCACCCGGCGCAGGGTCGCGGGAGTCTCTGCGGGCAGGGTGTCGAGCGCGGCGGACGGCACCCCCGCCCGCCGCTGGCGCAGCATGGCGGCGAGCAGGCGCGAACGGTCCGAACCGGAGGGCGTGGGAGTGTGCGCGTCGCCGTCGACATCCGCCCCGCCGATGAGACGCGGTGGAGCGGCGCGCTTGTCCTCCGGCGACGGTGGCCGGAGCGACGACCGCGGACGCCCCCCGGACCGCGACTCGGGCGACGGCGGCCGCTCCTCGAGGTCAGGGTCAGTGAATGGCGTTGTGCCGGTGAGCATTTCCCAGAGCAGCAGCCCGAGCGCGTAGATGTCCGCGCGGGTATCGGGCATCGGAGCCGCCGGATCCAGCAGCGTGGCCAGGTATTCCGGCGCGTGGTAGCGCAGCCGGTCGATGTCTCCCACCGCCTCCCCAGCGGGATCGACGACGTCGTCGTATCGAGACGCCAGTCCGAAATCGGCCAGTTTCGGCACGCCCTCGGCGGTGAACAGCACATTGCCGGGCCGGATGTCGTGGTGCAGCACCCCGTGCCGGTCGGCGTAGTCTAGCGCCACCGCGAGCCGACGGCCCACCCACGCAACGGTTTCCGGCCAGCTGAGGGCGGCCAGCTCGGTGCGCACGCTGGAGTCGGCGGGCCGGATCTCGCCCCTGGCCTCCATGACGGCGTCCACCGAGCGCAGCAGTTCGGCTCCGCCCGCGGGCCGATGCCCGGCCCCGTTCCGGCGCAGCCGCGCGCGCAGATCCGCCACGGTGCCGCCCGGCAGGTACTGCATGTACAACAGCCGCAACGGTTTTCCGCCGTCTTGGAGGCGACGCTCGTCGAACACCCGGACGATGTACTGGTGGTCCAGGCGGGCGACGGTCGCTGCATCGCCGTCCGCCTCGGCGTCGACCCGGACGGCGACCAGGCGCTGCATGGACAGCTGGCGGGCCAGGAACACCCGGCTGCGCTCGCCGCCGCCGAGATCGGTGAGCAGATCGAAATCGTCCAGGCGATGCCCGATGTCGATGTGCGCCGGGAGATTCGGCGGGGCCTGGGCGCTCCGGTCGGCCAGCCGCGCCCGGATCTCACCGGCCAGGTCCGGATACTCGGCGCTGAAGGTCTCCAGGTCCACCTGCCGGTAGCGGCGGCGCACCAGGTACTCCTCGCACACCAGCTCCACGAAATGCGGGCTGTCGGCCACCTCGGGAAATTCGGTGCCGTACTCGGCGATTCGCTTGCCCGCCCCGGTCCGCCGCCAACGCTGCCGCATGTCGATGCGCACCAGATCCGCCAGCACGGCCAGGCGCACCTCGGTGCCGTCGGGCACGTAGCGGTGCAGCGGTGGGGGTTCGGGGCAGCCGCCGCGCAGCGCGGCCTCCCAGTCGGCGGCGAACCGGGCCACTGCCTCCGCATGGAGATCGTCCACGGTCACGTTCCCGCCGCGGCCCGCGCGGGCGACTGGTCGGCGTACATGCTCCGGTCCGGGTCGACCACCCGCTCCAGGGCGCGCAGATCCGCCTCCAGGGCCCGGAACAGCCAGTACACCCCGACGAACGCGACGATCCCGCCGACGCACAGCACCCGCACGGCGACAATGATCTCCGGGATGTCGGCGGGCGGCAGGAAGGTCACCCCCGCCACCGCCAGCAGCGGCACCGAGGCGGCCACCGCCAGATACCCGGTGCAGCGGCGGCCCAGCCGGTGCAGCCACACCGCGTCGTCGGCGCTGATGTCGCCGTGGCGCAGGAACATCGGGTAGATGCAGCGCACCAGGTAGAAGGTGACCAGGAAGAACGGGTACGCGACCGCGATCGCCCCGCACACCACCAGCGACACCAGGAAGTGCACCATGCCGTGCGCGGGAATCTCACCGGTGGCCAGGCGCAGCGAGATCGGGAAGGTGATGCCCGCCAGCACCCACAGCGTGAACACCACGAAGGAGGCGCGCTCGCCCAACAGCAGCACGTCCTTGCGGGCCGCTCGCAGGGTGTCGGCGTCGAAGGTCCGGCCGCGTTTGAGCCCGTGCGGCACGGTGATCACGTGGCGGCCCAGATAGCAGACGACCACGATGCCGATCGGATAGAACAGCCCGTTCACGGTGGCGGTGACCAGGGTGAAGGTGCGTTGGGCGTCGGCGGTCAGGCGGCTCACGATCAGCATGTCGTTGTGGCCGATGTTGTACAGCGAGGCAAGCACATTCGGGATGCCGATGGCCAGCGTGATCACCAGGATGCGCCAGGAGCGCAGCCGCAGCCGCCAACTGTGCGGCGGCGGGTCCACCAGGTCGCGGGCCCGTTCGTCCAGGCACATGTCGAGCTGTTTGGCGAGCACGCTGCCGCTGCTCCAGCGCTGCTCGCGGTCGGGGGCGAGGCAGGTGAGCAGGACGCGGCGCAGCGCGGCCGGGCAGTCGGGCGGCACCCGTTCCAGCGCGGCCGGCTCCACGCCGCCGCGCCTGCGGTCCAGCATGGCCTCCAGGGTGGTGCGGTCGCCGTGGTCGTCCGGACCGGCGGTGCTGTCGTCGAACGGCTTCGCGCCGGTGAGCAGTTCCCACAGCACCACTCCCAGCGAGAAGATGTCGGCGCGGGTGTCCAGGTCGGCGGCGCTGCGGGCGCGGCCCGGATGGCACGCCTCGAGCTGTTCGGGCGACATGTAGGACAGCGAGCCGCCGAAGTAGGAGACCGGGCTCGCGCCGTCCAGATTGCGGCTGAAGCTGATGTTGAAATCGGCCAGCTTCGGCACCGCCTCGGCGGTGAGCAGCACATTGGCGGGCTTCACGTCCCGGTGCAGGACACCGTGGCTGTCGGCGTAGTCGAGCGCCTCGGCGAGCCTGCGGCCCAGCCACGCCACCGTCTCCGGCCAGCTCAGCTCGGCGATCTCGGCGCGCACACTGGAGTCGGTCGGGCGGATCTCGCCCTTCTCCTCCATGGCGGCGTCGACGGCGTCGAGCAGCAGTCGGCCGGAGCGTTCGGCGGGCGGGGTGGCGCGCACCCAGCGCAGCACGCCCAGCAGGGTGCCGCCGGGGAGGAACTGCATGTACAGCAGCCGCAGCCGACGGCCCGACTCGGTCATCAGACCCGACATCAGGCGCTGGTCGAAGACCCGCACGATGTAGTCGTGGTCCAGCTGGGCCAGGGTCTGCGGTTCGGTGCCGTGGTCGGCGGAGATCTTCACCGCCACCAGTCGTTGCAGGGAGCGCTGCCGGGCCAGGAACACCCGCGCGAACGCGCCCGATCCGAGCCCGGTCAGCAGATCGAACTCGTCGATGCGCTGGCCGATCTCGATGCGGTCGAGCAAATCCCCGGTATCGGGGGCGGCGGCCGGATCGAACTGCGTGCTCGTGCCGTGCGCGGTGGTGCGGGTCGCGTCGTCGAAACCGAATAGACCGGTCGCGTCCGGCGGGCGGGTCGTCTCGTCCGGGCGGCGGGTGCTCTCGCCGAGATCGACACCGGCGCGCGTCGACTCGTCCAGCCCACTTCCCGGTCGCCCCCGACCGGTGCCGCCGTGCGGCGCTGCCGAGGTGGGCGCGGCGGTCGGATGGGCGGCGGTCGGATCGGGGGCGGCGGCGGTTGTCCCCATATCGGCGGCGGTCGTATCCGGATCGGCGGCGGTGGCTTCCGGATCGGCGGCGGTGGCTTCCGGATCGGCGGCGGTGGCTTCCGGATCGGCGGCGGTGGCTTCCGGGTCGGCGGCGGTGCGGCGGGAGTCCTCGAAGGCCGAGCGGCGGGTGCTCTGGTCCTCGTCGTCGGCATTGAGCAGCTTGCGCAGCTCGGTCGCCTGGTGGGGGTATTCGCGCAGGCAGTCCTGGGGGTCGATGCGCTCACCGCTGTGGCGGCGGATGACGAACTCCTCGTAGACCAGGCCCGCGGGCAGGTCGCGGGGGGTGAGTTCGGGGAAGTCGGAACAGTATTCGGTCAGCCGCTTGCGGAGGTGCCGGCGAATATCGGCGCCGGGGCGGCGCAGCCAGCGGTGCCGCATATCGACCCGGATCAGCTCGACCAGGGCCCCGCGGCGCAGGGTGGCGGCGTCCGGGAGGAAGTCGGTGATCCGCGGGGGCTCGGCGGCCGCGTCCCAGGCCGCGGCGAAGGCGGCGACGGCCGTGAATTCCGTTCCGGCCGTACGCTGGCCGGAACGGTGATCGGAATCAGAAGTCATACCCGCACCTGCCTGGCTCGGCACGGACACCCGTTCGAATCCGCACTGGTCGGTTGGTGGGAGCGGCGGATAGAATCCGCCACACCCGACACCATCATCCCCCGAGCAACTGCCGGAAATGATAACTTGCGGCTGCACAGCGGATCACCCGATTTCGACGACCAGGCGACGGGGGAACACCAGCATGTACAACGAGGGCACCGCACTAGCGGACGGCATCTCACCTGTGGAAACCGATTCCGACCGGCCGGATGCCACCCCGACCCACCGGCAAGCACCCACCCCCGGGCGCGACCCCGCCCCGGCCCCGGATCCCACCACCCCGGCGACCACCGAGCACACCACGCCGAACCGGTCCGCCCCGCCGTCCCCCGCCACGCCCGGTCAGGAGAAACCCGTGGCCGCGAACAACCCGGCGGACGAAGCCGACCACCCCGCCTCGGACGCGGTGCCGGACCGATCGGCCGAACCCGCTCACCCACACGACACGAATCCTCCCGACGACCGGATTCCGCCTGGCGGCGAGACCGCCGTCGGCCCACTGCTCTCGACCGCACCGACCGCGACCGACTCCGACCACGAAGCCATCGACGAGAGCGAGCCGCCGGAGGCTGCCGCGCCGAGCCCGGAAAGCACCGGCGGCACAGGTACGACCGCCGTGCTCGGCGAGGCGGCGACCACCGCCGACACGACGGAAGCGACCGCCGACGCGGGCGACACATCGGAGAACACCGCCGCCGACGCAGGTACCACCCACGCGCACGCAACGACGGCGACCGGCACGATGCGCACGGAGGACGAGCCGAGCACGGCGGGAACAGGCTCCCACGCCGCCCGAACCCAGGGCGGTGGGGCCGGGACTTCGCGCGATGACCGCGGTGACGCCGAGGCGGCTCGTGCCGACGCCACCCGGAAGGCGGACGCGAACCAAACGGACGCGGACCGGACGGACGCGAACCAGACAGACGCGAGCACGACAGCGGCCGCGACGAGTACGAGTACGAGTACGAGTACGCCCGGCACGGCACGGGTCGACACCAGCACCGCGGGTGCGATGGCCGCGGCGGTGCGGGACGGGGTGTTGTCGCCGTTGCAACTCGTGGACGAGGCGCTGGCGCGGATTCACGCCCGGGATCGGAATATGAACGCGTTCAGCATGGTTCGGGCAGAGGCGGCGCGGGCAGAGGCGCGTTCGGTGACCGAGCGGCCGGATCTGGACGTGCTGCCGCTGGCGGGGGTTCCGGTCGCGGTGAAGAACAATGTCGATGTCGCCGGCGAGGTGACCCGCGCCGGGTCGCTGGCGGGCGGGGATCGGGTGGCCGAGGCGGATCATCCGGTGGTGCGGCGACTACGGTCGGCCGGCGCGGTGGTCGTCGGCCTCACCGCTGTTCCGGAGTTCGGTCTGTGGGGTGCCACCGATTCGCCCGCGGGTGTCACGTGCAATCCCTGGAACCCCAAGTTCAGTTCGGGCGGTTCGTCCGGCGGGTCGGGGGCCGCGGTGGGGTCCGGCATGGTGGCCGTCGCGCACGGCAACGACGGACTCGGTTCGGTCCGGATTCCGGCGGCCTGCTGCGGCGTGGTGGGTGTCAAGCCGGGACGCGGGCTGGTGCCCGCCGAGATCGGCGTGGACTCGTGGGGCGGGATGACCGAGAACGGCGTGCTGGCAACGACTGTCGCCGATGCCGCGCTCATGCTCTCGGTGCTCGCCGACCGTCCTGATCTGGCCGACCTGGAGCCGCCGCAGTCGCTGCGCATCGGCCTGGCCACCGCCGCACCGCTGCCGCTGGGCCGCGTGGACCGGCACTGGGACGCCGCCGCCCGCAAGGCCGCCTCCGCCGCCGCGGCGGCGGGCCACCACGTCGAATCGGCGGAATTGCCCTACCAGGGCGCTACTTTCGCGCTGATGCTGCGCTGGCTGGCCAATGCCGCCCGCGAGGCCGCGTCGGTCGCGCATCCGGACCGCCTGCAACCGCGCACCCGCACCCACGTCGCATTGGGCCGGCTGGCACTGCGTTCGGGCCTGCTGCGCCCCGCCCAGGTGGACCGCATCGAGGCCCGGCTGCTCGACCACTTCGAGCGCTACGACGTGGTGATCACCCCGACCCTGGCGACCGCGCCTCCGCGCGCCCGCCGCTGGCACCGACTCCCGTGGCTGGCCAATGTCGTTGCCAATGTGCGCTATTCGCCGTTCACGCCGCTGTGGAACCTGGTGGGCTGGCCCGCGCTCAGCATCCCCATGGGCATCCACCCGCGCACCGGCACCCCGGTGGCCGCGCAGCTGATCGGCCAACCGGGCAGCGAGGCCACCCTGCTCCGTCTGGCGGGACAGCTCGAATCGGCCCACCCCTGGCGTCGCACGGCCCGCTGACTCCTACACAGCGGGTCGGATTCCAGCTACTGAGCGAATCCGCGTCGCACCACTGGAAAGCACACGCGTCCATCCGGCGGCAGTGCCTCCGATCCGCTGCCGCCGCACCGCCCCGAACTCACGATCGAGACAAGACCACTGATCTGGTGACGTTCGGGGTAACTCGTCGGGCACGCCCGAAATCGGCGCGCCGTCGGACGCAGGCACGCGTGCTCAACCGTCTACGGCTCTCAGCTGGGCGATGAAGTCGCGGGGAGGCGGACATGGAACCCGCCCTCGAGGACACGGGTGGCGAATTCGAGGATGGTGGGGCGGTCGTCGTCGGCGCGCCAGGCCACCGCGAGTTCGCACGGGGCCAGGCCGTTGACCGGGCGGGCGGTGAGGCCGGGCCAGCGGTACATGGGGACGTTGTTCTCGGCGAGCAGGCAGACGCCCAGTCCGAGGCTGACGGCTTCGAGCCGCTCCTCGGCGGTGGCGGCCTCCGCTCCGATGCGGGCCTGGCGGCCGCCGCGGGCGTCCGCGCCGAGCCAGAATTCGCGGGCGGCACCGGCTTCGGCGGGCATGGCGATGAACGGCTCGTCGAGCAGATCGGCGAAGTCGATGGTCTCGCGATTGGCGAGGGCGTGGTTCTCCGGGAGCAGCACCCAGCGCGGCTCGGTGCGCAGCACCTGCCAGCGGTAGCGGGCGGTGTCGGGCACGGGCAGCCACATGAGCGCCAGATCGGCCTGGCGGCCGGCGAGGCCGCTGGAGGGGTCGGTCCAGGAGGCCGAGTGCAGGGCCAGCCGGTGGCCGCTGGCGGACTCCAGGTCGGTGATCAGTCCGCGTCCGATGGAGGACTGGATGCCGACGCGCAGCACCTCGCCCGCCTCCTGGAGGGCCACGTTGGTGACCTCCCAGAGTTCGAGGATCTTGCGGGCGCCCTCGAGCAGTTCCTTGCCCGCCACGGTCAGGGCGACGCTGCGCTGGTTGCGGTCGAACAGGACCACATCGAGCTGGCGTTCGAGCTGACGGATCTGCCGTGACAGGGTGGGCTGCGCGATGTGCAGCCGCTGGGCGGCGTTGGTGAAGTGCAGTTCCTCAGCGACAGCGACGAAATACCGCAGGTCGCGCAAATGCGGGTCCATAGCCCCTTGCTATCAGAATCGGTCTTGGATTTCCAGCCGTATTCAACCCCAGAGTTTGAAATCCACGACGAAAACAGCCATCAGGTTTGTTACAGACAGCATATGTCGCGCGCCGAACCGCGCGGTAACCGCCTCCGCGAACGCCCGGCGACTCCCGAAGTGGTCGGCCGACCAAGATCTATAAGGTCAATCGACCAGCAGTAATTCAGACCACGCCCCACCGGCGAGCGGACGACACGGAACCGCCCGCGCGCGGCAGCAACAACCGGCTCGCCCAGGTCGACCGGCCACTGAAGAGAGTCGGTGATTTTCCTCACAGTAGGCGAAAAACCGCCCGCCTGAACCAATTCGGACAGACCTCGCAGGCGAGGGAGATCCGGCTCAGGCTCCGCCGTACACCTTCGGATGCAGGGTGCCGATATAGGGCAGATCGCGGTAGCGCTCGGCATAGTCCAGGCCGTAGCCGACCACGAACTCGTTCGGAATGTCGAAGCCCACGTGCATGACGTCCACCTGGGTGCGCAGCGCATCGGGCTTGCGCAGCAGCGTCACCACCTCGAGCGAGGCGGGATTGCGGCTGGAGAGGTTGCGCAGCAGCCAGGACAGGGTGAGGCCGGAGTCGATGATGTCCTCGACGATCAGCACGTTGCGCCCGGCGATGTCCTTGTCCAGGTCCTTCATGATCCGCACGACGCCCGAGGACGAGGTCGAGGAACCGTAGGACGAGACGGCCATGAACTCCATCTGGGTGGGTACGGAAAGTTTCTTGGCGAGGTCGGTCATGAAGAAGATCGCACCCTTGAGCACGCCCACCAACAGCAGATCGCCCTCCGGGGCGCCGGCCGGATAACGCTTGGCTACGAGATCGGCCAGTTCGTCGATCTTGGCCGCGATCTCTTCCTCGCTGATCAGCACCGACGCGATGTCATCCCCGTACACGTGCGCTGGTTTCCCTTCAGTGATGTGGATCCCGAATCACCTGGGCTCGTATTCGGCCAAGCTCAGTATCAGCCTGCCATGCTCGCGCCCGGCAACCAACCTGGTCCCGCCGCCTCCGCCGCCGACCGCCACCGCGCCCTGCCCGCGCCAATCCGTGACCAGCGCATCGACCGCCCGTAAATGCTTGTCGGTCAACGCTTTCGCGCCACCGGCGAGCAACCACGCCCGGATGGCCCGCCGCCGCAGGGCGGGCGGGGCAGTGGCGAGCGTCTCGACCGACAAGCCCTCACCATTGCGAGCGGAGTCCAGCAACTTCTCGGCTATAGCGTCCAGCGCGGTCCCGTCCTCACGAAGCTGAGCCGCTGTTCTCGCCAGTGCCGCCGCCACGCCGCCGCCGAGCACCTCCTCCAGCAGCGGCAGCACCTCGGCGCGCAGCCGCACCCGGGTGAACTCCGGAGAACTGTTGTGCGGATCCTCGTGCGGGGTCAGCCCGAGCTCCGCGCACAGCCGCCGGGTGACCTCCCGTCGCACCCCCAGCAGCGGCCGCCCCCACGGCTCGGCGAAGGCCGCCATGCCCTGGATCGACCGCGTCCCCGACCCGCGCGCCAACCCGAGCAGCACGGTTTCGGCCTGGTCGTCGAGGGTGTGCCCGAGCAGTACCGGGGTCGTGCCCCGGGCCTCGTCCAGCGCGGCGTACCGGGCCCGGCGCGCCGCCGCCTCCATCCCCCCGCCGCCGGACACCTCGACCGTCAGCACCCGAGCCGACCGGCACCCGAGCCGCATCGCCACGGCCGCCGCCTCCGCCGCCACCCGCGCCGACCCCTCCTGCAAACCGTGATCCACGACCAACGCGTCGACGACGTCGGCCTCCGCCACCGCCGCCGCGGTCAGGGCCAGCGAATCCGCCCCGCCCGACAATCCGACCGCGACCACACCCTCGGGCGCGTACTCCCCCAGCCAATCCCGCACCGCCCGGCGCATTTCCAGCGCCGCCGACGTCTCGGGCAGCCGGGGACGATTCATGCCCTGATCGTTGCACGCCACCCCACCTGCCGAGACTCGGGTGCTTCACTAGGAACGGTTGCGCCCACCCATCTCCGCAGCTCGCGTCGGGTAGGCACAAAATCGGACCGGTGCGCGACGCAGGCACGCGAACACGGCGGTCCACGGCTCGCAGCCGCGCTGAAGTCGCGGAGCGGCGGACGAGCTGTCAGCCCAGTACCCGGTCCACCCAGCGGCGCGGTTCGCCGATCTCGTCGGTGCGCGGCAGGGTCTCGCCGTCGGTCCAGATGGCGTTGAACTCGTCGATGCCGACGATGCCGACCACCTCGTCCACGAACTTCTTGCCGCGCACGTACTGCGCCACCTTGGCGTCCATGCCGAGCAGGGCGCGCAGCAGCCGCTGGATCGGATTGCCGGGGCGGCGGCGACGCTGGTCGAAGGCCGAGCGGATGTGGGTCACCGAGGGCACCACGGCGGGCCCGACGGCGTCCATGACATGGTCGGCGTGGCCCTCGAGCAGGGTGCCGAGCATGAGCAGCCGGTCCAGCGCCGCACGCTGCGGCGCGGCCTGGGTGGCGCGCAGCAGGCCGATGACACCGCTGGCCGACGGGTCCTCGACACCGCGGCGGCGTTCCTTCACCGCCTCCACCAGCCGGGCCAGCACATCGGCGAGGGGTTCGTCGCCGACCTCGCCGAGCAGTTCCACATTGCGCTTCATGTAGTCGGCCAGCCAGGGCGCGGAGGAGAACTGCACCCGGTGCGTCACCTCGTGCAGGCACACCCACAGCCGGAAGTCGCTGGCCGGGACGCCGAGCGCCCGCTCGACGCCCATGATGTTCGGCGCGACCAGCAGCAGCGTGCCGTTCGGTCCGCTGAACGGGTCGTACTGTCCCAGAATCGCCGTGGAGAGGAAGGCCAGCATGGCCCCCGCCTGCACCCCGGCGGGCTTGCCGACGAAACGCCCGCGGTCGTCCGCGCCGGGCTCGTTGCCGGTGAGCGCCGCCATGGAGGCGGCGGCGGCGTGAATCCAGCCGGGCCGGTCCACGACCCGCGCCGCGGGCACCACGGAACCGTCCTGCAATCGGCTCACCTCGCGCACGGGCGCTTCGGCGCGCACGGAGGCGTCGGCCAATTCGGCCACCGCCTGCTCCGCCGAGTACAGCGTGGTCCGCGGCCCGGCCGGGACCAACAGGGCTCCGGTGCGGGCGGCCAGCTGCCAGTCCACGGCACCGGTCAGCCCGGGTTTGGTTCTGCGGCTCAGTTCCCCGGTCTCGGGGTCGATCACCAGTTGGGCACGGGACTCACCGGTACCCGGGTTGGCGGCGTCGGCCGAATGGTGTTCGGGTCCGGTCATAGTCATCCACCCGTCAGGAGCATCCACAATTACGCAGTGTCGCCGCGATGGCGTCCAACGCGGGGCGGCTCGCTCCCGGCAGCCGCTCGTTCGACATCAACGCGAAGGTGAGTACGCGCCCATCGCGATCCAGCACATACCCCACCAACGAGCTTGCCACGTCCAGAGTTCCGGTTTTGGCACGTACCCAGCCCGCGCCGGCGCGATCGCGCACCGTGTAGCGGTCGGAGAGCGTTCCCGTCGCACCGGCCACGGGCAGGTAGTCCAGCAGCGCCGACAGCGGCGAGGCGGTGACCGAGGCGGCCCCCCGCACGGCCGAACCGCCTTGGCTCCCAGCGCTGTCCGGCAGGGTCGCGACGGTGATGACACGGTCCAGCACACTCGCCGGAATGCGGTCGTCGATCGACAGTCCGCTCCCCCCGTCGGCCAGGGTGACACCGGTCAGGTCGAATCCGGCCGCCCGCAGGGTGGTGGTGATTCCGGTCACCGCACCCGTAAAGGACTGTTCCGCGCCGGCGGCGGCGGCGATCTCGCGGGCGATCGTCTCGGCCAGCACGTCGTCGGAGTCGACCATCATGTCGTGCAGCCGGTCGCGCAGCGGCGCGGACTGCACGGCCGCCACCCGCGTCGCCCCGGCGGGCGCGGCACCCAACCGCACCCGGGCCGGATCCAGGCCCAGTTCCACGGCCAGCCGCCGCCCGGCGTCCAGCGCGGGGGTGTGGGTGCGCGGTGAGTACGCGCGCAGCGGGTCCAGCCGGCCGCCGTCGATCATGACCGGATCGATGGGCGCGATGGAGCCGCCCGCGATGTCCTCGGTCAGCCACCCCGGGGCCATGCTCGGCCCGGTGTAGCGGGAGGTGTCCACCACGATGGTGTCCGGCGTCCGCCCGGACGTCTTGATCTGCGCCACCAGATCCGACAGCTTCGGGCCGTCCTTGTAGTAGCCCTTGCCGTCCGGCTGCGCGGTCAGCGTCGGATCGCCGCCGCCCACCAGGATCAATTCGTTCGGCGCGGCCCCGGTGACCACTTCGGTGGTCACGCGCTGATCCAGCGGCAGCGCCAGCAGCGCGGCGGCGGCCAGCAGGATCTTGGCATTGGAGGCCGGGATCTGCGGCTTGTCCGGATCCAGGCTGAACAGCACCTCACCGGTATCGCCGTCGGAGACCACCGCGGCGAACACGCCCAGATCGGGGTTGTGCACCACCGGGGCCAGCGCCGCCGCCACACCGGCCTTGGAGGGCGCGGGAGCATCGGCGGGGGCGGGCGTCACCCGCGGCGACACCGTGGCCGGGGCGGGCGCGGCGGCGACGGTCAAGCCCCCGTGCCGGAACTCCTCGGTCCACGGCTTCAGGATCAATGCCACCGAGGTCACCGCGACCAGCACCATGACCAGCACGGATGCCACGATGATCCAGTTTCTGCGACGCCGCTTGGCGGCCAATCCACCGATGTTCTTCTTGTCCGCACCGACCACGTGCCGCTGTCTCCCTGGTACCAGTGGTGGGATCGTCCGGCGTCCCTGCCGCACCCACACGCTCGCGCACCACACTATCCTCGTTGCGCAGTCGTTCCTTCGAGCGAGCTGGCGAGTCGGCAGCCATAGGCACCAGAAAAGAGGAGATGACGTGGAGTTCGACGTCACCATCGAGATCCCCCGGGGTCAGCGGAACAAGTACGAGGTCGATCACAAGACCGGCCGCGTGAAGCTGGACCGCTACCTGTACACCCCGATGATGTACCCGGCCGACTACGGCTTCATCGAGGACACCCTCGGCTCCGACGGCGATCCGCTCGATTGCATGGTGCTGCTGCCCGAACCGGTGTTCCCGGGCGTCATCGTCGAGGCCCGTCCGGTCGGCGTGCTGCTCATGAGCGATGAGGCGGGCGGCGACGAGAAGGTCGTGGCGGTGCCCGCCGGTGACAAGCGCTGGGATCACATCCAGGACGTCGAGGACATCCCGGAGTTCCAGCGCAAGGAGATCGCGCACTTCTTCGAGCGCTACAAGGACCTGGAGCCCGGCAAGTGGGTCAAGGTCGAGGGCTGGGAGGGCCGCGAGAAGGCCGAGTCGCTGGTGACCGAGGCGTACGCCCGGCTGAAGGAGCAGGGCGGCCACTGAGGTCCCGGTTCGGCGTCGCCGACATGACGAAGCGGGTGGCACGGTATTCCGTGCCACCCGCTTCGCGTGTCGGATGTCGGCCTTCCCGGCCGAGATCACCTGCCCCGGAATTCCGGCTCGCGCTTCTCGAACACCGACTGGATGGCCTCGGTGAGGTCCTCCGAGGGCAGGAAGGCGGCGTTCCAGGCGGAGACGTAGCGCAGGCCGTCGGCCACGCGGCCCGCCTTGGGCTGATCCAGCACATCCTTGATGCCCTGCACCACCAGCGGCGGATTGGCGGCGATCTCGCGGGCCATGGCGTGCGCGGCCTCCAGCACCGCGTCCTGATCCGGGTACACGTCGTTGACCAGGCCGATCTTCTCGGCGCGGGCGGCATCGATGTCCTTGCCGGTAAGGGCCAGCTCGCGCACGTGGCCCTCACCGATGATGCCGGGCAGGCGGTGCAGCGAGCCGATGTCCGCGACGATGGCGACCTTGGCCTCGCGCAGGCTGAACTTGGCCTCGGCGCTGGCCAGCCGCACATCCACGGCGGCGATGAGATCCAGTCCGCCGCCGATGCACCAGCCGGAGATGGCGGCGATGACCGGCGTGCGGCAGTCGGCGACCGCGGTCACCGCCGCCTGCATCTCGCGGATGTGCCTCATGAAGTTGGTGCGCGGTGCGGCCAACGCGCGATCGCCGAGCAGGGGACCGAACAGCGGGCTCATGGCGGGCAGGTCCAAGCCGTAGGAGAAGTGCTTGCCGGAACCGGTGAGAACGATGGCCCGCACCTCCGGATCGGCGTCCAGCTCGCCGAAGATCAGCGGCAGTTCGCGCCAGAAATCCGGTCCCATGGCATTGCCCTTGCCGGGGCCGGTCAGGGTGACCTGGGCCACCCGGTCCTTGCTCTCGACTGTGAAAGCCTTCCATTCAGTCATTCGCCCAGCGTATCGGGGGCTGGGGCGAGCCGACAGAGCAGCGCTGGGGCGGGACCGAATCCGATGCGCCGCACCGGTTTCCACACCGATTCCGATCCCGGAGCACATTCACCGCAACCGCTCTACCCTGGTGCCATGCGCAGGTCCTTACCGCCCGTCGCTGCCAAGGTCTCCGACACGCTGATCGCGCGCGGCCATCACGGCGTGATCATCACCCGGTCCGAACCCACCCACACCGCGCAGGCCGCCGCCGCGTCGCTCGGCGTGCCGGTGGGGGCCATCACCAAATCGCTGGTGTTCCTGCTCGACGAGGATCCGGTGCTGCTGCTGGTCTCCGGCGCGCACCAGGTGCGGCTGGATCGCACCGGCAAGCGGCTGGAGGGCACGCTGACCCGGGCTCCCGCGCCGATGGTGCGGGAGGTCACCGGCCAGCCGATCGGCGGGGTGGCCCCGGTCGGCCATCCCATCAATC
This sequence comes from Nocardia sp. CC227C, assembly GCF_030767025.1. Taxonomy (GTDB): domain Bacteria; phylum Actinomycetota; class Actinomycetes; order Mycobacteriales; family Mycobacteriaceae; genus Nocardia. The sequence goes on from NZ_JASITE010000013.1 coordinate 211,323, forward strand.
TGCCCACCTACATCGACAATGCGCTGGCCGGGCATCCGGAGCTGTGGGCGGCGGGCGGGCATCCGAATACGCTGTTCCGCACCACATTCGGAGAGCTGGTGCGGATTACGGCCGGGCTGGCCATCGACGTCGACTGAGGTCGGCCGTCCCGCGATCGGGCTCGGTTCGGCCGGTGCCGGGCACCGCCGGTCTCCGGCGCGGCTTCCACTCGACTCGAGCGCAACCGGAATACCTCGGCCGCTCGGGGCGTACCTTGCCTATGTGACCGATTCTCCATCCGAGCTACGGGTCCCCGATGATCTGAGCGGTATCGCAGCTCATCAGTACCGCGCCGCCATGCGCCACTATCCGGCGGGCGTCACGGTCGTCACGCTCATGTCCGACAACGGACCGGTCGGCTTCACCGCTACCTCGTTCGCCTCCGTATCGCTCGACCCGCCGCTGATCACCTTCAATATCGCCGAGACCTCGTCCAGCATCGACGCCCTGCTGCACGCCGAATCCGTGGTCGTGCACTTCCTCGGCGAACACCAGCGCCACATCGCCCAGCGCTTCAGCCGCGCCGCCGCCCAGCGCTTCACCGACCGCTCCCTGTGGACCACCCTCGACACCGGCGAACCGGTCCTGCACGGCACCCCCATCTGGGTCCGCGCCGCCATCCACCGCCTCATCCCCATCGGCGACCACACCCTGGTCGTCGGCCTGGTCACCCGCGTCCACGACGACGCCGAGGAAGAACCCAGCGCCGCTCCGCTGCTCTACTACAACGGCACCTACCACCGCCCCGAACCGCTGCGCTGACGTCGGTACATTCGCGGCTTCAGTTGCGGGCGAATTCCTCGGCCAGTTCCCCGAACATGTCGGTGTTCATGGCGAAGGCGCGGCGGGCCTCGTCGAGAACGCGCTCGGTCTCGTCGCCGCCGATGGGCAGGGCGTCGAGGAGTTCGCGGTACTCGCGCTTGAAGGCGGCCGGGTTGGGGATGCGGTCGAAGACGTAGAAGCGCACGCCGTCGCCCTTCTTGGGCAGGCCCCACAGTTTTTCGGCGGTGCCGCGGATGACCTGGCCGCCCGAGAGATCACCCAGGTAGCGGGTGTAGTGATGAACGACATATCCGGCCGACCAGTCCCGGGCGCATTCGGCGATGCGCTCGGCGTAGGCGCGGGTGGAGGGCAGCGGTCGCAGGTCGGCATGCCAGTCCGGGCCGCCGAGGTGGGCGAGGTCGGTTTCCAGGGCGGCGAGACGGGCAAGCTCCGGGCGAACGAACGGTCCGGCGACGGAGTCGGCGGCGAGGTCGGCGGAATGCCGCTCCAGGGCGTCGTAGACGAACCACAGCTGGGCGGTGTAGCGGTAGAAAGCCCGCACACCGAAGGTGCCGGTGAGCATGTCGCGCATGAACGAGGAGTGCTCGGCCTCGGCGTGCTGCCGCTCGGTCGCGGTGCGGATGAGGGTCGAGAACGGCGTCGCGGTGTCCAGCATGGTGGTGCTCCCTCGTTGTCGATCCCGGGCCGCCCGTACTTTGGCTACCCTAACTTCACATTCGAGGTTACCGGCCCCGGCGAACTCCCGGTTCCTACTTTGCGGCCCTCCCGATCCAACTTTCGGATGATTCTCCGGAGAGGGTTGACAAGTTCGACACTCGTCTGCCAACCTCTGCAACCAGGTCATGAGTACCAGCGTCAAGCCCCGGCTAGCTGGTCGGCAACCCTCCTCCGCGGTGGGGTGCTCCGGGTGACGACCGGGCCGTGATTCACCAGAACACGGCAAGCGCGGACTCCGATCAACTCACGATCACGAGTCCCTGAGCCGACGGGATTTCGTCATGACTGCCTTCGCCGAACAGAGCTGCGCCGCCCTCGCCACCGTCTCCGGATGCGATCTGCGGGTGCCCCTGGTGCAGGGCGGCACCGCCGCCTACGCCAACTTCGACTACGCCGCCAGCGCACCCGCGCTCGCCCAGGTCACCGAGCGGGTGCGGGACCTGCTGCCCACCTACGCCAGTGTGCACCGCGGCGCGGGCTATGCCTCCCGCGTCTCCACCGACTGCTACGAATCCGCCCGAAAGACGTTGGCGCGCTACGTGAACGCCGTAGACGACCAGTGCGTGGTCTTCACCCGCAACACCACCGACGCACTGAATCTGCTGGCCGCCTGCGTACCCGGCGACACCGTGGTGCTGGACATCGAGCATCACGCCAACTTCCTGCCGTGGCTCCGGCACGGGCGTCGAGTGGTGCGGGCCGCCGACACGATCGAGGAGACCATTCAGCGCGTGGTCGCCGAACTGTGCACCAAACCCGCCGCGCTGCTTGCAGTTACGGGCGCGTCCAATGTGACCGGGGAACTGCTGCCGATCGAGCGGCTGGCCTGGATCGCGCACCAGTGCGGTACCCGCATCCTGGTGGACGCCGCCCAACTGGCCCCGCATCGCCGAATCGACCTGCGCGCCAGCGGCATCGACTACCTCGCCTTCTCCGGGCACAAGCTCTACGCCCCCTTCGGCGCGGGAGTGCTTGTCGGACGCCGGGATTGGCTGGACGCAGCCGAACCGTACCTGGCCGGCGGCGGCGCGGTGCGCGAGGTCACCGCCGACGACACCGAATGGGCCTGCGCACCGCAGCGGCACGAGGCCGGTTCCCCCAATGTGCTCGGGGTGGCCGCGCTGGCCGCCGCCTGCGACGCCCTGGCCGCACTCGACGAGACCACGGTCACCGAACACGAGCTCTACCTCGCGCATCGCCTGCGCTACGGGCTGAAAACCGTTCCGGGCGTGCGGTTCCTGCGCATCTGGCGCGACAGCACCGACGCCGTCGGCATCGTCGCCTTCACCCTGGACGGCTTCGAACCCGGACGGGTGGCCGCCTACCTCTCCGCCGAGCACGGCATCGGGGTGCGCGACGGACGTTTCTGCGCCCACCCGCTGCTGACCAAGCTCGGGGTGGACGGCGCGCTGCGCGCCAGCATCGGTCTCGGCACCACGTCGGCCGATGTGGACCGGCTCGTCGACGCCGTCGCCGCCCTGGTCGAGCGGGGGTCGGGCTGGGAGTACGCGTGCACCGACGGGCAGTGGAACCCGGTGCCGGAGACGCGGCCGTTCGACGGTGACGCCGCCGGGGCAGCGCCCTGCGTCTGAGAGATCCCGAAAGATCCCGGAACTCCGTCCCCCGAGCCGGGCTCGGGGGACGGAGTTCCGGGTTCACGGCACGTAGTACCGGGCGGCGAGCTCCTCGACGACGGGGTCGTCCTCCGCCACCGCGTCCAGCAATTCCAGATCCGTGAGCACCGATACCTGCCGGGTATCGTCCTGGTCCGGATCGGGCGCACCGTCCTCGTTCAGCTGCCGCAGCAGCTTCTCGCGCACTCGTTTCTTCAGCGAATCACCCATATCGACAGCATGCCCCGATCGGCGACTTCCACCCGTTCGGCCACGCCGTCCCCGGTCACACCGGAACCAGCCAACTCCCCCACGGCGTATTGCGGAACACCGTGTAGGCCACCAGGAACGCCAGCGTCACCCAGAGCAGGGAGCGCGGCAATCCCCTCGGCAGCAGCTGCGCCGGTTGCCCGCGCCAACTGCGCACCATCCAATATCCCCACCACGCAACGAATCCCAGCAGCAGCGGGAACAGCAGCAGGTTGCTCTGCACCGCGTCCAGTACCCGCCCGTCGGTGAGGTTGTGCAGCCCGCGCAGCCCACCGCAGCCGGGGCACCAGAAACCGGTCAGCTCGTAGAAGGGGCAGATCCCCCACGACCCCTCCCGATGCGGGTCGCGGAAATGCACGGCGGCGGCGATGCCCGCGACCGCGCCACCGGCGAGCAGCGGCAGCCCCATGGCCCGCCACCGGGAGCGGGCCGGGGTTTCGGGCGTATGCGCGAGGCTGGCGTCCACGCGATCAACGGTAGTGGTGTGGCACCGGGTGCGCCAGAGCCGAACGTGCGGTGTCGACACGCCCGCGTCGGTTACCGACAACCCATCACCGCAGGTGACACGCTGTCGCCGTGACCGATTCACTGATGCTGGCCGCCATCGACGCCGTCTCCGATCTGGTGAATTCCCACGCCGCCGACACCGCCGGTGCACCACTGCCCCCGGCGACCTGGCTATGGGACTGCTGCGCCCGCTTCACGGCCGCGCACCAGGCGGAGTTCCGCGGCACCATCCACCCCGACCTGTCCGCCGCCGAGGCGAACGCGCACCTGCTCCAATGGGCGCGAGCACTCGACATGGTCGACACCACCACCCCCGGCGAAGCCGCCGAGGGCCGCCGCTCCTTCTCCGCCACCCTCGGCGCGGCCGGTATCCGCCTCACCGCCGTCATCGACGCCCTGGCCCCCGCCACCGAAACCCAGCCGCTCCCGATCCTCACGAATATGTCGTAACCCTCCCCTAGTATCGAAAGTTTGTTCGACTCGAGGTAATCTCCCCAGCCATGCCGGAACTGTCCCGCCTCGATTGGGCTCGCATGAACCTCGACCAGGTCCGCAGACAACTCCTCGACGCGGCGGCCTTCGGCAAATACATCACCCCCGAACAGCTGGAACACGCCGCCGGCAAAATCGCCGAGGGCATGCGCATCTACCTGGAGGAAACCCACCCCGCCCCCACCGACCCCGCACCGGACCGCCCCACCTTCCACGGACGGATGGACGAGTGGCCCGGCTGAACCCTCCATTTATCGAACACACGTTCGACTCTTGGAGTAGACTGACACGGGTGACCACACATTCGACCGCGCTGGCGCCGACAGCCCCAGCATCAGGATGGCCGGAACTGACCGACGTCGACTTGCTGCGCACCCTCGTAGAAACCGAACGCCGCCGACGGCGACTGGACGCCGCCATGCGCGCCGCCGTCGCCGAAGCCGAACGCCGCGGCCTCGCCGCGGACACCGGCTATCGAGACACCGTCGAACTGCTGACCGACCTACTGCGGATCAGCACCCACGAAGCGCGCCGACGCATCGAATACGCGGCCCCGCAACCACGCCCGCGGTCCAGGAAGGTGTGGAGGGTGCTGGCGGCAGCGAGCTGAGGCCCTCTCCCGGCCCCACCGGCCCTGAACATTCAGCGGGCCACTCGACACCGAGCCGGAACGACATCGCGAGAGCCCACCGGCGTAACCGGATCAACCGCGCGCGCAGCACCTGGCTCGCGGCCTCGTGCACGGCGTCTTGTCGACCAGCTGCTCGTCGGCGAACGGTATCCCGACCATCACCGTCAGCCGTGCACCCGGACACCGGCCGGACCGGTGACCGGTGCGGTGAGCGATCCGGCGAGCATGTCGATGATCTCTCCCCAGGCGTCCACATCTCCGGCGCGGACCTTGCCGGCCTCGACCGCGCGCTCGAAGTCGGCCAGCAGCGCGAAGAGCATCGTGGTCACCGCGCGCAGTCTGCGCACCCGTAGCCGTGGCGGCAGGTCGGCGAGCTCTCGGTCCAGGCCCTGCATGATGACCCGCACCGACGTCCGCTCGGCGCTGTCGAGATTGGCCGCGTCCGTCACCGCCGGGTGGGTGTGGATCTGCGTGAGGAACCGGGCGTAGTGGTGGACGCCGTGCCGCTCACCGAGTTCGAACATGGGGATCACCAGCGCTTCGAGCAACCCGTGCACACCGGGCGGCGTGCTCGAACCGCCCTGTTCGGCAAGTAGTTCCAGCCGCCGCGCCTCCAGCGTGGCCAGCCGCAACTCGACCACGGCCGCGATGAGACCGTCGCGGGATCCGAAATGGTACTGGATCGCCGAGTTGTTCCGCTGGCCCGCGGCAGCCGCGATATCCCGCAGCGGCACCGCCTGCCCACGCTCCGCGATCAGCCGCTCCGCCGCGAGAATGATCCGTTTCCGCGCATCCGTCGCCGCCATGCTCCGCCCTCCGCACTCGCCTCAGCCAGCACAGTAGCGCCCCACCAGCGGATGAAGAACTTTCCCTTGACAGTTAAGAACTAGTTCTTAAAGCTGCTTGTGATCGCAGTCACGAAACGATCAGCTCGGAGAGGGACTTTCTCGATGATCCTGGACACCTTCCGCCTGGACGGCCGCGTCGCCGTCGTCACCGGCGCCGGCCGCGGCATCGGCGCAGCCACCGCTCTCGCGCTCGCCGAGGCGGGCGCCGACGTCGCCATCGCCGCCCGCACCAAAGAACAACTCGACACCGTCGCGGGACAGATCCGCGCCCTCGGCCGCCGCGCCGTCACCGTCCCCTGCGACCTGTCCGACCTGGACGCGGTCCGGGCCTTCGCCGACACCGCGGCCGCGGAGCTCGGCCAACTCGACATCGTGGTCAACAATGTCGGCGGCACCATGCCCAACACGTTCATGACCACCGGCACCGACTTCCTCGAAGACGCATTCCGTTTCAACGTCTCCACCGCGCATGCGCTGACCCAGGCCGCGGTCCCGCACCTGCTGCGCGCGGGCGGCGGGTCCGTGGTGAACATCAGCTCGATGATGGGGCGCACCGCCGGGCGCGGCTTCCTCGCCTACGGCACCGTCAAGGCCGCACTCGCACACTGGACCCGACTGGCCGCGACCGACCTGTCCCCGAAGATCCGTGTCAACGCCATTGCGGTCGGGGCGGTTCTCACCTCCGCGCTGGATGTCGTGGCACAGCAACCGGAGATCAAATCGGCCATGGAGTCGGTCACCCCGCTCGGGCGGCTCGGCGAGCCCTGGGAGATCGCCGCCGCCATCGTCTATCTCAGCTCCCGCGCCGGCGGCTACATCACCGGCAAGGTGCTCGAGGTGGATGGCGGCATCGAACGGCCCAACCTCGAACTCGGCCTGCCCGACCTCTGATCACCGACAGCACAAGGACATCGATATGACCTATCGCGTAGTGCAGTGGAGCACCGGCAATGTAGGACGGCGCGCGCTGCGATCCATCATCGCCCGGCCCGAACTGGATCTGGTCGGCGTCTGGGTGTCCGGCCCGGAGAAGGCGGGCCGTGACGCCGGCGAACTCGCCGGTCTCGACCGCGAGATCGGCGTCACCGCCACCGAGGACGCGGCGGCACTGCTCGCCCTGCGACCGGACTGCATCGTCCACACCGCCATGGCCGACGACCGGCTGATGGAGGCGGTCGAAGACCTGAAGAGCTTCCTGCGCGCGGGCATCAACGTGGTGTCCAGCAGTCCGGTCTTCCTGCAGTACCCGTATGGTGTCCTCCCCGATGAGGCCATCGCGCCGATCGTGGCCGCGGCGGAGGAGGGAGGCGCCTCGCTGTGGGTCAACGGAATCGACCCCGGCTGGGCCAACGACTGGCTGCCGCTGGTGCTGTCCAGCGGCTCCGAGCGCATCGACCGCGTCGTCTGCTCGGAGATCATGGACTACTCCACGTACGACAATCCCAAGGTCGTGTTCGACATCATGGGCTTCGGCAGCGACCTCGACGACCTGCCCATGCTGCTGCAGCCGGGTGTGCTCACCCTCGCCTGGGGCAGCGTCGTCCGGCAGCTGGCCGCCGGTCTGGATGTCGAACTCGATTCCGTGACACAGCATTTCGAGCGGCTCCCGGCGACGGAGAAACTCGTCGTCGGCGACCGCGAGGTGGCTCCCGGAACGGCCGCGGCGCTGCGGTTCCAGGTGCACGGCGTTCGCGCGGGCCGCGAGATCCTCACCCTCGAACACGTCACCCGGCTACACCCCGACCTCGCCCCCGACTGGCCGCAACCGGCCGGAAAGGGTTGCTACCGAGTCGAAATCGAGGGCGACCCCGACTACCGGCTCGACCTCCAGCTCTACAGCAACGGCGACCACGCCTTGGCCGGTGTGGTCGGCACCGCCGCCCGACTGGTCAGCGCCGTCCCCGCGGTGATCGAAGCCCGACCCGGCCTGCTCACCGCCCTCGATCTGCCCCTCACGACCGGCCGCGGACTGATGTCCTGAGGCGTACCACCCGGCCCGGAACCGCCCTGCTGCCGCGACTCTCGGTGTACCGGGAGCGCCGACACGTCAGCGGCGCAGGTCGGTCTTTCGCCGCGTGTGCGGGAGCTCGGGGCACCGGCGCGAAGGCCATCCCCACCGTCCACTTCCCCGCCCGCGCCATCCCAGCAGCATCGCACACGACGCGTTCGACGCAGGATCGCGCCGAGGAAGAGCACCGCGGGTCATGGGCAACAGCGAAGGCCCTCCCCGGCGTTCCGGGAAGGGCCTTCGATCTCGGAGCCGCCTGGGGGAATCGAACCCCCGACCTTTTCATTACGAGTGAAGCGCTCTACCGACTGAGCTAAGGCGGCGTGCCTTTCGGCGGTGCGAGTCTATCGTCTCGCGGCTGGATCGCGAAAACCGGTGGTCGGGGGCTAGGTGGAGCGGGCGGCTATGAGGGTGGCGACCATGGCGGCTACGGCGAAGCGGGGTTTGACGTTGGTGTCGAGGGCTTCGCGGCATTCGAGGACGGCTTGGATGGAGCGGAGGAGGCCCTCGGGGCGGACGTCGGAGGCCAGTTCGCGGATCTGGTCGGACATGTCGGGGTGGGTGAGGGCGACGCCGTGGGCGTCGGGGGTGGTGGCGCGCAGGCGGACGGCGAGGGCGTCGCGGTAGAGACCGGCGACGTCGATGAGGGCGCGGTCGAGGGCGTCGCGGCCGGTGCGGGTGGCGCGGGACTTCTGGCGGCGTTCCAGGTCTTTGAGGGCTCCGGCGGAACCGCGGGTGGCCGAGGCGGTGCCCTTGCCGGTGCCGCCCGCGCCCATGGCGGTCGCCAGCTCGTCGCGTTCCTTGCCGTCGCGCTCGGCGCTGACCTGCTTGGCTTCCTCGTCGGCGGACTTCACCAGGGCATCGGCCGCCGCATAGGCCGCGCCGGGGCGCGCGGTCGCACCGACCAGCGCCAGCGCCCGCTTGCGTCGCGTCCGCGCTTCGTCGTCGGTCGCCAGGCGGCGAGCCCGGCCCACATGACCTCCACTGATGGACGCCGCCCACCCGGCCGTCTCGGCGTCGAGCCCGTCGCGGTCCACCAATACTCGGGCGATGGCGTCGACCGACGGGGTCACCAGATGCACATGGCGGCAGCGGGACCGCAGCGTCACCGAGATGTCCTCCGGATCCACCGAGGGCGCGCAGAGCAGGAAGACGGTCCGCTCCGGCGGCTCCTCCACCACCTTGAGCAGGACGTTTCCGGCGGCCTCGGTGAGGCGGTCGGCGTCCTCCACCACCACGACCTGCCAGCGCCCGGTGCTCGGCCGCCGCGAGGCGACCTGCACGATCTCGCGCATCTCCTTGGTGCCGATGCTCAGGCCCTCGGGCACCACGCGCCGCACGTCACCGTGTGTTCCGGCCATGGTCGTGGTGCAGGCGTGGCACCTGCCGCAACCGGGACGCTCCGGATCGGTGCACTGCAGAGCGGCGGCGAAGGCCAGGGCCGCCACCGATCGTCCCGAACCGGGCGGTCCGGTGAACAGCCAGGAATGCGTCATGGCCGAGGACGATCCGGTTCCATTCCGCGCGGCCACCGCCGCGGTCGTCAACTCGGACTCGACCGCGTCCTGGCCCACCAGTCGATCGAAGACACCCGCCACGCCGTACACCCTAGCGGCTGGCGCCGACAGGCTTTGCCGTCGTCACGGCACGCGACGGTCAGACCCGCTGATACGTCGTATTCGCCCCGTCCAGTGCCTCGCGAATGATGTCGGCGTGCCCGCTGTGGTGGGCGATCTCGCGGAAGATGTTGAACAGGATGGTGCGCACCGGCCAGTACTCCCGCTCCGGCGCCCACGGCGCGGTCGGAATCGGGATGGGGGTGTCGAAGCTGTCGACCTCGCGGATCAGCCGCTCGGTCCGCTGGGCGACCGCTTCCCATTCGGCGAGCAGCCCCGCCACCGTCTCGTCCGGACCCATCCGATACCGCGAATCCATCTCGGACAGATCGAATTCCGAGTTCTCGTCGCGCTCGACGGCGACCGTGACCCAGTGCCGCTCGGTGTCGACGAGATGATGGAGCAGGCCACCCAGCGTGAGCTCGCTGACCGTGGTGCGCTGCCGCGCCTGATCGTCCTCTATCCCACGCAGGGTGATGCCGAACAGCCGCCGCTGCTCGGCCAGATTGGCGATGAGATCTTCGCGCTCGCGGTCGACGGTCATCGAGAGTCCTTCCGGTGGTGCGCCTCGGCGTGCTCACACGCTACGGGACCGCACCGACACGGAGAACCCCACGAACCGATCAGGACTTCGAGGCTGCCGTCGCCTTCTTCGCCGGAGCCTTCTTGGCCGGAGCCTTCTTGGCGGCGGTCTTCTTCGCGGCCGTCTTCTCGGCCGCCGCGCCCTCGCCTGTCTTGGCCGCTGCCTTCTTCGCCGTGGTCTTCTTGGCGGCCGTCTTCTTCGCGGTGCTCTTCTTGGCCGCCTTCTTGGCGGTCTTCTTCACCGGCCCGCGCGCCCGCCGATCCGCGAGCAGCTCGGAGGCGCGCTCATCGGTAATCGACTCGACCTCGTCGCCCTTGCGCAGGCTGGCATTGGTCTCACCGTCGGTGACGTACGGCCCGAACCGGCCATCCTTGATCACCATCGGCTTCTGGGACGCCGGATCGACACCGAGCTCGCGCAGCGGCGCCGCACTCGCGGCCTGCCCGCCGCGCCGCTTGGGCTCGGCGTAGATCTTCAACGCCTCCTCCAGCGTGACGGTGAAGATCTGTTCCTCACCGGCCAGCGAACGCGAATCGGTGCCCTTCTTCAGATACGGCCCGTAGCGACCGTTCTGCGCGGTGATCTCCTCGCCGGAGGCCGGGTCGACGCCGACCACCCGCGGCAGTGACAGCAGTTTCAGCGCGTCGTCGAGCGTGATGGTGCTCAGATCCATCGACTTGAACAGCGAGCCGGTGCGCGGCTTCGGCGCGGCCGCCTTCTTGGCGGGCTTCTTGCCGCCGGTGTCGATATCCGCTTCGGGCTCCGGAAGGATCTCGGTGACGTACGGCCCGAAACGCCCTTCCTTGGCGACGATTTCGTGCCCGGTCTCCGGATCCTTGCCGAGACGGCGGCCCTCCTGCGGGGTCGCGAACAGCTTCTCCGCGACCTCGGGCGTGAGTTCGTCCGGCGGCAGCTCGTCGGGCAGGTTCGCCCGCTGCGAGATCGGATCCCCTTGCGGGTCATCGGGATTGGCGACCAAGCGCTCCAGGTACGGCCCGTACCGGCCCACCCGGACCACCACGTCGCGCCCCTCGGCATCGCTGAACAGCTTGATGGAGTTGATGAGCCGGGCGTCGATGTCGTCGAGCTGCTCGCCCACCATCTTCTTGAGTCCGCCGCTGCGCGCGACCGATCCCTCGACGCCGTGATCGCCGCCGAAGTAGAAGCTGGACAACCAGTTTCCACGCTGCTCCCGGCCGCCGGCGATGGCGTCGAGATCGTCTTCCATGGCCGCGGTGAAGTCGAAGTCGACCAACCGGCCGAAGTACGCCTCCAGCAGACCGACCACCGCGAACGCCACCCAGGAAGGCACCAGCGCACTGCCGCGCTTGTACACGTACCCGCGATCGAGAATGGTCTTGATGATCGAGGAATAGGTCGAGGGGCGGCCGATGCCGAGTTCCTCGAGCGCCTTGATCAGCGAGGCTTCGGTGAATCGCGGTGGCGGATTGGTGGTGTGCCCGTCGGGGTTGAGCTCGACGGCCGTGACGCCCTGCCCCTCGGACAGCGCGGGCAACCGCGATTCGGCGTCGTCGGACTGGCCGCCCGCCTCCTCGTCGACACTCTCGACATACGCCTTCAGGAAGCCCGGGAAGGTAATGGTGCGGCCCGAGGCCGAAAACACGCATTCCTCACCGGTATTCGCGACACCGGTGATGCGGACCGTCAGCGTGGTACCGCGCGCGTCCGCCATCTGCGAGGCTACGGTCCGCTGCCAAATCAGTTCGTACAAACGGAATTCGTCATTGTCCAGCCGTGAGTGCAACTGCCCCGGCGTGGCGAAGGTGTCGCCCGACGGACGGATGGCCTCGTGCGCCTCCTGCGCGTTCTTGACCTTCCGGTTGTACTGCCGCGGTGTGGGACTCACGAACTCCGCGCCGTACAACTGCGTGGCCTGCGCCCGCGCCGCGGTGATCGCCGACTCCGACAAGGTCGTCGAGTCGGTACGCATGTAGGTGATGTAGCCGTTCTCGTACAGCCGCTGCGCCACCCGCATGGTGCGCTCGGAGCCGAAGCGCAGCTTGCGCGCCGCCTCCTGCTGCAGGGTCGAGGTCATGAACGGCGCGTAGGGCTTGCGCGTATAGGGCTTGGATTCGACGGAGGTGACCGCCAGGTCCACACCGTGCAGACCCTCGGCCAGGCGACGCGCGTGATCGGCATCGAGCACGACCACGCCGGAGGCGGTCTTGAGCAGACCGTCCGGGCCGAAGTCGCGACCGGACGCCACCCGCGCTCCGTCCACATTCACCAACCGCGCACCGAATACCCGGGGATTCCCGGTCTCGCTCTCGCCACCGGCATCCAGTTTGGCCGCGATATCCCAGTACTCCGCGGAGCGGAACGCCATGCGCTCCCGCTCACGCTGCACGATCACGCGGGTCGCCACCGACTGCACGCGGCCCGCCGACAGCTTCGGCATGACCTTCTTCCACAGCACGGGGCTGACCTCGTAGCCGTAGAGGCGGTCCAGGATGCGCCGCGTCTCCTGCGCGTCGACCAGATCCTGGTCCAGATCCCGGGTGTCGGCGGCGGCCGCGCGGATGGCGGGCTCGGTGATCTCGTGGAACACCATGCGCCGGACCGGAACCTTCGGCTTGAGGGTTTCCAGCAGATGCCACGCGATGGCCTCGCCCTCGCGGTCGGGGTCGGTGGCGAGATAGAGCTCGTCGGCGTCGGCCAGCAGGCTCTTGAGCTCGCTGACCTTGGCCTTCTTATCCGGACTGATCACATAGATGGGCTCGAAGTCGTTGTTGACGTCGACGCCGAGGCGCGCCCAGTCCTGTCCTTTGTATTTGGCGGGCACATCCGCCGCGCCGCGCGGCAGGTCCCGAATGTGACCGACCGACGCCTCCACGACATAGTTGCGACCGAGGTAGGGGGCGATCTTGCGGGCCTTCGTCGGCGACTCGACGATCACGAGACGACGCAGGGGGCGCCCCCGGTCGGGCGCTGCGTTGGAGTTCGGCGCTGCACCGCGGTCTCGTGTTGCCACCGGCGAACACACCTTTCCTGTCGATCCGCGTGGCGCTGGGTGCGCGCGATACGCGGCTGGGGCAAGCGGCGGCGACTACATATCGCTGCCAGCAACGTTTATACCGTGTTGAAGCGCTGCGTCTCGGGCGCAGCGGCGATGTGGCCCCGGGTTGTGATCGAGTGTAATGGGTCCGGATATGGGTCGTCCCCCACCGCCGGGTGGCGGTGGGGGACGGATACCTGTTGGGTAGGCCCGCTCGGATCAGAGCGCGCGAACACCAGTGGCCTGGGGGCCCTTGGTGCCCTGGCCGACCTCGAACTCGACCTTCTGGTTCTCCTCGAGGGTGCGGAAGCCCGAACCCTGGATCTCGGAGTAGTGGACGAAGACGTCAGCGGACCCGTCCTCGGGCGCGATGAAGCCGAACCCCTTCTCCGCGTTGAACCACTTCACAGTTCCCTGTGCCATTCTGTTCCTTCTCTTTCCATACCGGAACGGCGGACAACGAGGTTCGTCCACCGGGTCCGTTCCGAGCGCTGTACTCTTGTTCCCCCTGCAGGAAAGCACCAAGCACACCGTTCGCAACATCGATCCTGCTGATGGTTTGGACTTTGGATCCGTCCCTCGAACACAGAAGCTTGCGACCAGGAACCAGTGAACCATGTCTTCGGTGAATTCAACAGCGGAGTTACCCACAATTTGCAAAAAAGTTGATCTTGCGAATGAGCAGGTGAGGGGCATAATGCCCAAATCCGTACTTGAAGTAGGTTTGCCTTGTGATAACCGAGCGAGCATCCGGCAAACGGGCTGTGACGCGGGTCGCTACTCTGTAGTGAAATGGCAGGTAGACCCACAGACATACACACCGTTCGCACCCCGCCCGCGTGTCGCGGGGCATGTTCGATGAAACCGGCAGCTCGAGCAGTGCAGATCGACAGTGCGAGCTACGGTGGATCGTTGCTGAATCGTGTCCTGATCGGCTTCGAAAACGGTGACGCCAGACTCACCCATATCAGCGAGCTACCGTCCCGTGCGGCACAGATCACGGAATGGCCGCAATGGTCATCGCCGGAGGTGGTCGAAGCGCTACAGGCATCCGGAGTCGACACGCCGTGGACCCATCAGGCCGATACCGCTGAGCTGGCCTTCTCCGGTCGAAACGTGGTCGTCAGCACCGGCACCGCCTCCGGCAAATCGGTCGGTTACCAGCTCCCCGTCCTGACCGCGCTGCACGCGGACCCCAAGGCGACGGCCCTGTATCTGTCCCCCACCAAGGCGCTCGGCGCCGATCAACTGCGCTGCGCCACCGAGCTGACCGACGGCCCGCTCCGTCATATCCACCCCGCCCCCTACGACGGCGATACGCCCGGCGAGATCCGGCAGTGGGTGCGGTCGCACAGCCGCTGGGTCTTCACCAATCCCGACATGCTGCATCTCGGCATCCTGCGCGGCCATCAGCGCTGGGCCCGGCTGCTGCGCAATCTGCGGTACGTGGTGATCGACGAATGCCACACGTACCGGGGCGTATTCGGTTCCCACGTGGCGCTGGTGCTGCGGCGGCTGCGGCGACTCGCCCAGCGGTACGGCTCCGATCCGGTCTTCATCCTGTGCTCGGCCACCGCCGCGGAACCGGCCGCGACGGCGGCGCGGCTGATCGGCGCACCGTGCGCGGCGGTCACCGCGGACGGCTCACCGCAGGGCGCCCGCACCGTGGCGCTGTGGGAGCCGCCGCTGCTCGAGGGCGTGACCGGAGAGAACGGGGCGGCGGTGCGACGCTCGGCCGGCGCGGAGGCGGCGCGGGTCATGGCCGAACTCGTGGCGGAGGGGGCGAGCACGCTCACCTTCGTGCGGTCGCGGCGGTCCGCGGAACTCGTGGCGATGGACTCGCGACACCTGCTCTCAGAGGTCGATCCCCAGCTCGCATCGCGTGTCGCCGCCTACCGGGCCGGATATCTGGCCGAGGATCGGCGGGCGCTGGAGGCGGCGCTCTCCGACGGCTCACTGCTCGGGGTGGCGACCACCAATGCGCTGGAACTGGGCGTCGACATCGCCGGGCTGGATGCCGTGGTGGTCACCGGCTACCCGGGCACGGTGGCCTCTTTCTGGCAGCAGGCCGGGCGGGCGGGACGCCGCGCCCAGGGGGCATTGGTGCTGCTCATCGCACGAGACGACCCCCTCGACACCTATCTGGTCCACCACCCCGAGGCGCTGCTGGGCAAGCCCGTCGAGGCCACCATCACCGATCCGCACAATCCCTACGTACTCGGGCCGCATCTGCTGTGCGCCGCCATGGAACAGCCGCTCAGCGATGCGGAGGTCCACGCCTTCGGAGCCTGGGAACTGCTGTCCGACCTGGCGGAACAGGGGCTGATCCGGCGGCGGACCAGGGCTGTGCGCGACGGCGGCGCACGCTGGTTCGTGACCGCCGACGCGCATCCGCACGACGCGGTCGACGTCCGCGGCGGCATCGGCACCACGGTGGCGGTCGTGGACGGCGAGAGCGGGCGGCTGCTCGGCACCACCGACGCCGGGCGCGCCCCCGCCACCCTGCACGAAGGGGCCGTGCACCTGCACCAGGGCGAGAGCTACGTGGTGGACGAACTGGATCTCGACGGCGGCGTGGCGCTGGTGCACGCCGAGACGCCGAGTTGGACCACCAGTGCCCGGGCGGTCACGACCGTCGAGATCGAAGCGGTCGATGACCAGCGGGTTCATGGTTCGGTGACGACCGCGCTGGCGCGCGTGCTGGTCACCCGGCAGGTGGTGGGCTATCTGCGACGGCTGCCCAGCGGCGAGGTGCTCGACATGGTTCCCCTGGACATGCCCGCGCAGCCGCTGCCGACGAGGGCGGTGCTCTACACGGTCACCCCGGCGCTACTGGAACGCGCCGGGATCGACGCCGGTCGTGTCGCGGGGGCGCTCCATGCCGCAGAGCACGCGGCGATCGGCATGCTGCCGCTGGTCGCGACCTGCGATCGGTGGGATATCGGCGGCGTGTCGACCGCGGAGCATCCCGATACCGGACTGCCGACGGTCTTCGTCTACGACGGCCACCCGGGTGGGGCCGGCTTCGCCGAGCGCGGGTTCGCGCGACTGCGGCCCTGGCTGTCGGCGACGCTGGAGGTCGTCCGGTCCTGCGGATGCGCGAGCGGATGTCCCTCCTGCGTACAGTCTCCGAAGTGCGGAAACGGCAACAATCCGCTGGACAAGGCCGGGGCCGAGCGGCTGTTGGCCGCGGTCCTGGCGGAGCTGCGCGAGGGTGACGACGGTCACACCGATTCGTGACACGGCCGACGTCGGGCCGAGATCGTTTCGCCACCTGCGCGCTCCGGCGTGTCGCGTCGGCGAGGCAGGGCCGGAGCGGACGATCCGGACGGTTCGCTCCGAGTCATGCACGATGCGACCCACGGGCGAATAAAAAGGGATGTGATCCTGTTAACTGACCCGTTGCTCCCGCTATCGAATGTAGACGGGTATTCACCTGTGCATTTATTCGAATCGTGGTTTGCGCATGTAATGCGTTGTGATCATTTCCAGCATTAATGAACGGCACGGCCGGGTCGGAATTCGAGATTGATCATGAGCTTGTGTCGCGCACAACAGCGCCGGATGTGATGGTGATCATCAATTTTCCATCACCAACCGTTCGGTATTCGTAGACCAACCTCCCGGTATTGCGACCGCCGAGCGGTCGTCGAGCTAATCCGGGCCCACGACCGGACCCGCGCGCGCCGAGGCCCGCACCATCCGCGTACCCAGCGGGCCGAGGGTTATCCCCGACTCCACCGTGACCGTCACATCCCAGCCCGCGACCACACACTCCCGGACCCGCACCCCCATGCGCTGCCCGATCCGGTCGGCCTCCGCACAGCCCGCGACGGTGCCCCGGTCCAGCCCGCCCGCCGCGGCCAGGGCGGCCAGGTCCGCCGCCGATTGGGTCCGGTGCCGCGCCACCACGGCCACGCCGAGCTGCGCGAGCAGCAGCGTCACGGTCAGCAGCGCCGCCACCGCCCAGGCGGCGGTGACGGTGGCCGCGCCCGCATCGGCTGGCAGCCGGGCAGGCGGCGGCTCGCTCACGACCGAACTCCAGGCTCACTGACAGCCACCGCCGTGGCGTGCAGTTCGAGGCCCGGTAGCAGTGGGAAGCGGGCGGTCACCGTCGCGGTGACCAGGTCCGCGTCCACCCGCACCGTGATGTCGGCCCCCGGTGGGGCCACTCGGCGCGCGGTGGGCACCGCCTCGGAGTCCGCACCGCGGGCGGTGAGGCGGGCGGCCTCGCGCGCGGCGTCCACACAGCGGACCTGGGCCGAGGCGGCCAGCAGCGCGCCGACACACAGCACCATGCCCAGGAGGATCGTCGCGAGAGCGAGTGCCGCCTCGACGGTGGCCATCCCAGCGTCGGCGCGGCACCCGCGAGGGTGCGAAACCCCCGGGCCGGACCGCGATCTCGTCAACCGACCGAGGTCTTCAATGCCCTGTCGATGATCCGGGTGAGCGCGCTGACAATGCTGTCGCCGGTGACCACCGCGTACAGGACAGCCCCGAACGCGGCGGCGGCGATCGTTCCGATGGCGTACTCGGCGGTGCTCATGCCGTCGTCGGCCGTCGCGGCCAGCAGTAGGCGGGTTCGCAAGCGCAGGGACATGTTTCGAACCGTGGATCGCATTCGGCGTTCCTCTCCTCGGTCCGGTGCGGCGGATCCGCACCGGCACAGTCGTGGTGTTCACAGCAGTCCGCCCTCCATGACCCGACCGGCCAGGCCGATGACCACCGGCACGATCCCCAGGCATACGAAGGCGGGCAGGAAGCACAGCCCGAGGGGACCGCTGATCAGCACCCCGGCCCGCTCGGCCCGCGCGGCGGCGGCATCCTCCACGTCACCCCGCCGCTGCTCCGCCAGCTCGGCGACCGCGACGGCCAGGGAAGCTCCCGAACGCGCTGAGCGCCGCGCCAGCCGTGTCAAGGCCGTCACCGCCTCATCACCGACCCCGGCGCTCGCCCGATCCCAGGCCACGGCCGGATCGGCGCCCAGCGCGAGCAGATCCGCCGCCCGCCCCAAGACCGTGCGCACCGGCTCGGGCGCGCTCACCGCTACCGCGCCCGCGGCCGCCGCGGTCGGCAGCCCGGCCCGCAGACACGCCGCGAACAGGTCCAGTGCCGCGGCCACCCCCAGCGGATCCGGCCGCACCGGAACCACCGTCCGCCGATCCGACCCCCGCCGGTCGACCAGGCCGCCCAACCGCCGCCGCGCCACATCCCGCCCCGGAATCAGCACCAATGCGACGGCCACGAGTACGAGCGGCATCGAGTACGCGTTCATGGCCACGCGTCCGTACTGTCCACTGCGACGAATGCCGCTGCCACCCGGTCGGTTCGGCCGGTATCCCCGCATTCGGCCACGCACGTACGGCCACGGCAGCGCTGTTCCGCACAGGCACAGACCGGCACGTGGACGTTTCGACCACGATGGGGGCGCTCGCCTGCGCAGCCGTGTCGTTCACCGCTCGCGCTGACACAGCCGCGGGCGGCGCGGTTCGCAGCCGCTGCGGGACACGGGCATTGGGGCGGATGAGATGTGTGGTCAGGGCGGGAACCGCCGATTGTTTCCGGCCGGGGTGGGAGGGCGGTCATTGCAGGACCTTTCGGGTGATGGCGTCCGTCCAGAGCAGGCCGGTGCAGGTCAGGGTGGTGCCGAGTGGGAGCAGGAGTTGGCCCGGTGGGGTGGTGAAGAGGATGCGGAGCGGAGCGGCACCCATCAGGTGGCCCAGGGCCAGGCCCAAGAGCGGCAGGGCGGAGAGGACGGCGGCGGTGGCGTGAGCTCCGGCCAGGGCGGCTCGGGTCCGGGCCTGGAAGCGCTTGCGACCCAGCAGATCCGTGCGGGCGGCGGTGAGAAGTTCGGCGAGCGCCAAGCCGTGGGATTCGGCGACCTGCCAGGCATCGGCGACGCGGGAGAGGTCGACGGCGATGGCGGTATCCGGCTGCCGGATGCCGGTGGCCCCGCTGCCGCCGAGACGGCTGCGGGCCGCGCTCACGGCGAAGGCGTGGCTGGCGTCGCCGGTGGTCTCGCGGGCTGCGATGTCGGCGGCGGCGCTGGGATGGGCTCCCACCCGCAGCTCACCGATGATCACCTCCAGGCCGTCGAGCAAGCGGGCGAGTTCGGCGGCACGGTGGCGGGCACGCACGCGGCGGTGGTGGCGGACGGAAAGGGTGGCGGTGAGCACGGCCGCTGCGAGCACGGTGCCGAAACCGGCCAACCACAGGCTGAGTGGAGCCAGGACCACGGCTATCCGGACGGCCGTACGCGGTAACGCTGTGCGCTTCGGCACCGGCGCGCCGAACAGGGCCGCGAACCGCCGTCGTGCTGGTGGCGGCGGCACCGCCACGAGGGCGAGTGCCAGGCAGGCGAGCACTGAGCTCGGATAGGCGAGCATTTCAGGCATCACAGCTCCGCTTCGTCGACTCGGGCCGGGTCGCCGCCCCGGTGCACCGCCGACCCGGCCGCGCTCTCGTCGGCCACGCCGCATCTCCCGACTCGCGGATCGCCGTACCGGGACGGTGGTACCGAATCGGGCGTTGTAGCGGTACTCATCGGTCGAGGCGTTCGTCGATGAGGCGGGCCAAGGCGGGTGCCGCGGGGGCGGGACGGGTGGTGGCGGTCCAGGCGGGCTCGATGTGGACGGTGCCGGTGGAGCCGCGAGCGACCACGCCGATTTCGCGGAGGGCGCGGGAGCCGTCGGGGCGACGGTGCACGTGCAGGACGACCTGGATGGCGGCGGCCAGTTGGCTGTGCAGGGCGAGGCGATCCATGCCGCCCAGGGCCGCCAGGGCTTCCAGGCGGGCGGGGACCTCGCCGGGCGAGTTGGCGTGCACGGTGCCCGCGCCGCCGTCGTGGCCGGTGTTCAGCGCGGTCAGCAGGTCCACCACCTCCGCGCCGCGGACCTCGCCGACGACTATGCGGTCGGGGCGCATGCGCAGCGCCTGGCGGACCAGGTCGCGAACGGTGACCTCACCCACCCCTTCGACATTCGGGGTGCGCGCCACCAACCGGACCACGTGCGGGTGCGGTGGGGCGAGTTCGGCGGCGTCCTCCACGCAGACGATGCGCTCGGCCGCGTCCACCTTGGCGAGCAGGCCGGACAGCAGCGTGGTCTTGCCCGCGCCGGTGCCGCCGACCACGAGGAACGCCAAGCGGCTGCGAATGATGTTCTCCAGCAGGAGTTTCGCGTCGGGCGGGACGGCACCGGCGGCCGCGAGGGCATCGAGGCCCTGGGTTGCCGGGCGCAGTATCCGCAGCGACAGGCAGGTGCCGCCGTGGGCGACGGGGGCCAGCACGGCATGCAACCGCACGCCGAACGAATTCCCCAACGCCGCTTCGCTTCCGGCGAGCCGACCGTCCACCCACGGCTGCGCGTCGTCCAGACGCCGACCGGCCGACAGCGCCAGGCGCTGCGCCAGCCGCCGCACCGCGGCCTCGTCCGGAAACCGCACCGAGGTCCGCCGCAGCCCCTGCCCGCGATCCACCCACACCGCATCCGGACCGGTCACCAGCACATCCGCCACCTCGGGATCGTGCAGCAGCGGCTCCAGCACCCCCGCTCCGGTCAGCTCCGTTTGCAGCAGGCGCAGCGCCCGCAACAGGTCGGTATCCCCCAGCACCCCACCCGCCTCGGCCCGAATAGCCGCCGCCACCCGCGCCGGATCCGGATCCCCCACCCCTTCCGCCAACCGCTCCCGCACCCGATCCAGCAGCTCGGCGGTCACCAGCGCACTCATCGCCCCACCCCCGAGTCCGGGCCGAACGGAGCGACAGCAAACCCGGCCCGACCACCCGATCCGGCCCGGCCACCGGATACCGCACACCGCTCCCCAGGCGGTACGGTCGCACCTCCCGACGCCGCGACCTGCCTTCCATGCGGTACGGCCTCGTCGTCCGACGATGCGACCGAACCAACTCGCTGCGCTGCCCGAAGTTCCGGCGGCACAGTGCGAGCGAGTGGCGACGTGGCTACGCCGAGCAGCGGCCCGGCCGGTTCACCTTGCCGTACGGCCGCATCACCCGGTTGCGCGGCCGGAACACCGTGCCGTGCGGCGAGATCATCTCGCGGTGCGGTTGGACCATCCTGTGGTGCGCCCGGCTCGCCGCGAAGCTCGGCCGGGACCGACTGCTGCACAACAGGATCGATCCGGAGACCGCCCGTTCGTGGCTGCGCTGTGACCGGTGCGAGCGGCGTCGGCTCGAGAGGCGCTCGGGGCGCGGCGGCCGATGGGGCCGAGGTATCGGCCGGAGTGAGGACGCCGAGAACGGCCGCGGCGGCATGGTGCAGAGGGTGGCGCGCGTGCAGGGGCAGGCTGCCGCGCTCGAGGTGACGCGGGAGGGCCGGGTGCGCGCGCATGGCGTGGAGCAGTGGGAGCTCGAGGGCGGTGGCGATGTCGGTGGGGCGCAGGCCGCCGGGGGCCGGACCGCGAACCAGCAAGGCGAGGTTGGGGTTTCGGGTGCGAAGGCGCGCGGTGGCGGTCTCGGCGGCGGCCACCGCGCGGAGTTGGGCGGGGGTGATGAGAACCACCAGGTCGGCCGCGTCGAGGAGCTGGTCGGCGTGTGGGCCGCGTTCGCCGGAGAGGTCGCAGATGAGCAGATCACCCGCGCCGCGCACGGCCTCGAGGACGGCATGCACGGCGGTCGGCGACGGCGGAGCGGGCGCGGATGCGCCTCTGGCACAGGCGAGTACGGTGACGCCGTCGGTGCCCGGCAGTGCCGCGTGCAGGGCGTCGGCGGCCACGCGGCCGTGCTCCACGGCCAGGTCGGGCCAGCGCGGCCCGGGTGCCTTCTCGAGGCCGAGCAGCAGGTCGAGTCCGCCGCCGCAGGGTGCGGCGTCCAGCAGCAGCGTGCGCGGCCGGAACCGGCGGCGCGCCGCCGTGAGGGCGATGGCCGCGGCCAGGGTGGACGCTCCGGCTCCGCCGCAGGCGCCGGCCACCGCGACCACCACCCCGTGGCCACCATCGCCGTGGGCATTCGCGGCGAATGCCGCGATCAGGGCCTCGGACGCGTCGGGCAGGGCGAGGACCTGCTCCGCACCGATGGCGGTGGCGGTCCGCCAGTCGGGCAAACCCGGTTCGCCCTCGGTGACCAAGAGCACCCCGGGCCGCCGCGGGCACCGCGCCGCCGCGCACTCGCGGGCGGCGGCGGTATCGAGCAGGACCACGGACGCGCCCATCCAGTCGTGCCGCCCGACCGGTAGCACCCGCTCGTCCACGCGCCGATCGGCGGCGGCGGCGATGCGCCGGATCTCGGCGCGTAAGCGCGGGCGGTCGACGAGCACGAGCGCGGGCGCGGCGGCGACAACAGCATTCATGCAGGTCAGCGTCACGGATCGGGATGACCGACGAAAGGCCCTTACCGGCGAGTGTGGATAACACGCGGCCTGTGGAGAACTACCCGCCGCGGGACCGAGCCGAATCGGTCCGGAAATAGAGGACGGCCCCAGCCGGGGGGGGAGGAGGCTGGGGCCGTCGGGGTTCAGCCCCGGGGGGTCGGGCTGAACACGCCTGGACCATGTCCAGGTAATTGCGATACTACACCCAAGCCCTGCCCGGAATGCAAGTCCGTCGCGCGAGTCGTTTCCGAACCGGACATGCCGGCTTCCGGCTGGCAAACCCGTCCGGACCGACCGCCCGCCACCCCGACATCCCGGGAAACATATTCTGGACGGCGTGACAGCCGAACGCGGACGAGTCGCCGCCTTCTTCGATCTCGACAAGACCGTGATCGCCCGCTCCAGCGCCTTCGTGTTCAGCAAGCCGTTCCTGGATCAGGGTCTGCTCAGCCGCCGCGCGGTGCTCGAAAGCAGCTATGCCCATTTCCTGTTCCTGCTCAGCGGCGCCGACCACGACCAGATGGAGCGGATGCGCGCCCATCTCACCAGCATGTGCGCTGGTTGGGACGTCGAGCAGGTGAAGGGCATCGTGGCCGAGACCCTGCACGAGATCGTGGATCCGCTCATCTACGCCGAGGCCGCCGATCTCATTGCCGACCACCGCATCCGCGGCCACGACGTGATCGTGGTGTCCGCGTCGGGCGAGGAGATCGTCGCGCCGATCGCCGCCGCGCTGGGCGCCGATCACGTGGCCGCCACCCGCATGGTCGTCGAGGACGGCAAGTACACCGGCGAGGTCGAGTTCTACTGCTACGGCGAGGGCAAAGTTCAGGCGATCGAAAGGCTTTCCACCAGTGAGGGTTACGACCTGGACCGCTGTTATGCCTACTCCGACTCGGTGACCGATCTGCCGATGCTGGCGGCGGTCGGACATCCGACGGCGGTGAATCCGGACCGGGCGCTGCGCCGGGAGGCGCATCAGCGCGGCTGGCCGGTGCTGACCTTCGAGAATCCGGTGTCGCTGTGGTCGCGCATCCCCGCGCCCTCGACCACCACGGTGGCCGCGAGCGTGGCCGTCGGACTGGGCGCGGTGGCCGCCGGGGCGCTGAGTTACCGACTACTGCGCAAGCGGCGCTGAGCGGGCGCGAAACGCCGCGCGACACACCGCTCGAAGAAAGTTTCCGCAGCTCTTGCTGTGAGTGCGGTCACAGAGTAACAATGGTGACAAGGAAGGACGGAAGGCCAAGATCGGATCGGAAGAGAAGGTCCTATCTCCCATCCCACCCTTCCCAGCACGGACACCAGGCACCCACGCGGAGCACGCCGCGACAAGGGCACGAGTGTTGTGGGCCTGCGTTATCCGTGACTCCGTCGGCGACGGCCCCGCACACGCTGTGGGGATGAATCGGCGGGGTCCGGAGAGCTCGCCGAGGCCGAATCACACAACCCGATACAGCACGCTTGGTAACCAGGTGGTCCGTGCTAGCGGGCGGTGAGGTCGCAAGGGCGACAACGCCGCCCGCTCTGATGTGCGGTGGGTTTTCACGCCCGATATCCGGGGCCGCGAACTCAGCCGGATGCCGCGTCGGCGATCGAACGGGCTTCGCGGGCACCGTCTTCCAGCGCACCGGAGTGGAAGATGACCCAGCCGCCCACCGCGTTCGGGGTTCCGGTGCCGAAGGCGGCCACCGCATCCAGATACGCCTGGCGGCGGCGCAACAGGAACACCTCCGGCACGCCGAGGCCGTGCGGATCCAGCCCACTGGACACCGCCACGAGCCGGGCAGCCGCCCGCGCCACGATGCCGTCGGCGGTGCCGAAGGGCCGCAGGGTCAGCAGCTCCCCGTGCACGACGGCCGCGACCACCGGGGCGGGCGCATTCGTGGTCAGCACCGTCTGCGCCAACAGGTCGAGTCGCTCCGCCACCCCGGCGACATCCCGCGGACGCCCCAGCGACTGCGGGTCGGCGACCATATCGGCGGCGGCCAGCAGATGCAGTCGCGCGAGCGCTTGCAGCGGAGCGCGCTGCCACACCCCGGCCAGGGTGCGCAGCGCCTCCCCGTCGAGCGCCTGCCCGACCCGCAGCGATCCGGCCAGAATCGGGTCCTCCACCCGCCCGTCGGCCGGTATGTCGATGCTGCCGCCGTCGATGGCCGCCGACGACCGCGCCGCCCGCACCGCGGCCTCGGCCGCCGTGGTGGGCCAGCCGCGCCGGTTGGCCCGGTGCCGGTGCACCTCGGCGAGCGCGTCGCGGGCCTTGTCGGCGGCGTCGCGCACACCGGGCAGGTCGACTAGGGGCTGGAGCGGGTCGGTCACGGGTTACGAGGCTACTGGTCCGGCGCGCCGGGGCCGGCGCCCCCCGGTACCGCGCGGCGGCAACCACGGCCGACGACCGCCACGACCGCGGCCCCGCGCACTGCCCGGTGCCGACGCGAATCAACTCGCCAGCAGGTCCCGCCCCGGGATGGCGTCGAGCAGGCGGCGGGTGTAATCGGATTCCGGATTGTCGAAGACCTCGGTGGTGGCGGCGGCCTCGACCACCCGGCCCTGCCGCATCACCACCACGTCGTCGGCGATCTGGCGGACCACGGCCAGGTCGTGGGTGATGAATAGATACGACAGCCCCAGCTCGGCCTGCAGGTCGTTGAGCAGCGTGAGGATCTGCGCCTGCACCAGCACGTCCAGTGCGGAGACCGCCTCGTCGCAGACCACCACCTCGGGTCGCAGGGCCAGGGCGCGGGCGATGGCAACGCGCTGGCGCTGGCCGCCGGAGAGCTCATTGGGGTAGCGCCGCATGACCGATGCGGGCAGCGAGACCTTGTCGAGCAGGTCGCGGACGGTGTCCTCGCGCTCGGACCGGGTACCGACGCCGTGGACGCGCAAAGGTTCCTCGATGGTGCGGTAGATCGAGTACATGGGGTCCAGGGAGCCGTACGGGTCCTGGAACACCGGTTGGACGCGCCGCCGGAAACCCAAGGCTGCCCTGCCCCGCAGCGCCGCCACGGCGGTGCCGTCGAACAGCACCCGCCCGGCGGTGGGCGGCAGCAGCCCCAGCACCATCTGCGCCACCGTCGACTTGCCGGAGCCGGACTCCCCGACGATGGCCGTGGTGGTGCCGCGGCGCAGCCGGAACGAGACATCGTCCACGGCGGTGAAATCCGTCGACCTCCAGGGCCGTCCACCGCGGATCCGGAATCGCTTGGTGAGGTTCTCGGCGATCACCACGTCATCGGGCAGGGTGGCGAGTTCGCCCTCGGCGACCTCCACCGCGTGCTCGCGGACCTCGACGCGATGCCGCACCGTCGAGAGCCGCTGCGAGGCCAGCGAGGGGGCGGACTTCACCAGCTTCTTGGTGTAGGCGTGCTGTGGGTCGCGCAGAATCCGCAGTGCCGGACCGGATTCCACCACCTGCCCGCGATACATGACCACCAGGTGTTCGGCGCGTTCGGCGGCCAAGCCGAGGTCGTGGGTGATCAGCAGGACCGCCGTGCCGAGTTCGGCGGTGAGCCCGTCCAGGTGGTCGAGGATCTGCCGTTGCACGGTGACGTCCAGTGCCGAGGTGGGTTCGTCGGCGATGAGCAGTTTCGGGCGGCAGGACAGGCCGATGGCGATGAGGGCGCGCTGCCGCATCCCGCCGGAGAATTCGTGCGGGTACTGGTTCATTCGCCGTTCGGCGTCGGACATCCCGGCTTCCTCGAGCAGTTCCACGGCGCGGCGACGCGCCGCGGTGCCTTTGGCGATGCCGTTGGCCTCCAGGGTTTCCCGCACCTGGAAGCCGATCTTCCACACCGGGTTCAGGTTGGACATGGGGTCCTGGGGCACCAGTCCGATGCCGCGCCCGCGCGCGGCGACGATCTCCTGCGGCGACGCCCGGGTGAGGTCCTTGCCGTCGAACCGGATGGACCCGGAGGTCACCTGCCCGGTGCCGGGCAGCAGGTCGATGACGGCGTGTGCCGTGGTGGATTTCCCGGAGCCGGATTCGCCGACGATGGCGACGGTCTGCCCCGGGTACACGGTGAGGTTCACATCCCGCACGGCCGGCACTCGCTTGCCGTCGGAGGTGAAACACACATTGAGATCGCGGATCTCCAGCAGTGGCGTGTCGTCGGCGGTCACGGTGCTCACCTCTTCCGGGCCTTGGGGTCGAGGGCGTCGCGCACGGCATCGCCCAGCAGGATGAAGCTCAGCACCGTAATGGCCAGTGCCGCAGCCGGATAGAACAGAATGGCGGAGGTGCGCAGGTCGTTCTTGGCCTTGGCGATGTCGCCGCCCCAGGACACGATGTCGGGTGGCAGCCCGACTCCGAGATAGGACAGCGTCGCCTCGGTGACGATGAAGACGCCCAGCCAGATGGTGGACACCACGATGATCGGCCCGGCTGCGTTGGGCAACACGTGCCGCACCAGGATGCCCAGCCGTGACACTCCCAATGCCTTTGCCGCCGTGACATATTCACTGTTCTTGGCCTCGATGACGGCACCGCGGGCGATGCGCGCCGCGAGCGGCCAGGTGAAGGAGGCGAGCACCAGGACGACATTCCACATGGTGGCGGGCCGCAGCATCTGCAGCAGCACGATGGCGGCGAGCACCATGGGGATGGCGAAGAAGATCTCGGCGATGCGCGACACCACCGAATCGAGCAGCCCGCCGAAGAATCCGGCCAGCGCCCCGAGCGTGCCGCCGATGAGCATGAACAGCGCCGCCGCGCCCAGCCCGACCATGACCGACGCGCGCGCGCCGTATACGGTGCGCGCGTACACGTCGCACCCCTGTTTGTCGAAGCCGAAGGGGTGTCCGGGCCGGGACGGCGCCATGCTGTTGTCGATCACGCATTCGCGCGGGTCCTGGCCGCTGAACAGACCGGGCCACAGCACCACCACGGTGACGACCAGGATGAGCAGCATCGCGACGATGAAGATCGGATTGCGGCGCAGCCGTCGCCAGGCGTCGGTCCAGATGCTGGTCGGCTCACCGGTTTCCACCACCCGGTCGGTGGCGAGCACCTCGACCGCGTCGGGCGGCGCGACGTGATGCTGCTGTCCGGGCCGCGTTCCGGCCTCGGATTCCCTGACGAGGTCAGACATAGCGGATCCTCGGATCGAGTGCGGCGTAGAGCAGGTCGATGAGCAGGTTGGACAGCAGGAAGATCACCACGAGCACGGTCACGAACGACACCACCGTGGGCGGTTCCACACGGGTGATCGCCTGGTACAGCGTGCCGCCGACGCCCGGGATATTGAAGATGCCCTCGGTGACGATGGCTCCGCCGATGAGCGCGCCCAGATCCGCGCCCAGGAAGGTGACGACCGGAATCATGGAGTTGCGCAGGATGTGGACGGTGACCACCCGGCGTCTGCCCAGCCCCTTGGCGGTGGCGGTGCGCACGTAGTCGGCGGACATGTTCTCCGCCACCGAATTCCGGGTCAGCCGCAGCACGTACGCGAACGACAGCGACCCGAGCACGAAGGCGGGCACCAGCAGTTCGGCGAAGCTCGCGTTCCCGGTGACGGTGGTCGGGGCGATCCCCCATTTCACGCCGAACAGGAACTGCGCCACGTAGCCGACCACGAAGACCGGCACGGCGATGATGACGAGGCTGGCGACCAGCATGGTGGAGTCGAACAGGCGGCCCTTGCGCAGGCCCGCGACGAGTCCGAACAGAATGCCGAACACGCCTTCGATGAAGACCGCCATGAACGCGAGCTTGATGGTGATCGGGAAGGCGCGGGCGAGCTCGTCGCTCACCGGCCGACCCGAGAAGGCGGTGCCGAAGTCGAGGGTGACGATGCCCTTCAGGTAGAGCAGGTACTGCGTGATGAGCGGCTGATCGAGGTGGTATCGGGCGCGCAGCTGAGCTTCGATGGCGGGGGTCAGGGGCTTCTCACCGGCCAGCGCCGCGATCGGGTCGCCGGGGATGAGGAAGACCATCGCGTAGATCAGGAAGGTCGCGCCGAGGAACACCGGGATCATCTGGAGTAGACGCCGCAGGACATACCAAGCCATATTTCCTCCGGGAAGTGGTGCGCCGGGCCGATGCGCTCGGGCCCGGCGCGGTGGCGGCTACTTCTCGATGTTCTCGAAGTCGAAGAGTCCGTTCCAGGCGAGTTCGGCCTTGCTGATCCGGTCCGAGACACCGGCCGCGGCGACGTAGTCGAGCACGGGGATGTCGGCCATGTCCTGGATCAGCAGGGTCTGGGCCTGGGCGACGAGCCGATGCGATTCCTCCTGGGTGGGCGCGGCCAGGGCGGCGTCGAGCAGGCGGTCGAACTCCGGATTGTTGTAGTTGACGTTGTTGGTCTCGGAGAAGCTGTAGTACTGCGAGGTGAGGAATTGCAGCATGGTCGGGTAGTCGCCCTGCCAGCCGTACCGGAACGCCTTGCCGATGGTTTCGGCGTTCACCTCGTCGCGGATGTTCTTGAAGGTCGGGTACGGCACCGCGATGGCGTCGATGCCGAGGGTGTTCTTGACGCTGTTGGCCACGGCCTCGATCCACGCCTGATGGCCGCCGTCGGAGTTGTAGGCGATCTCGTAGCGGCCCGACCACGGCGAGATGGCGTCGGCCTGTGCCCACAGTTTCTCGGCTTCGTCGGGATTGAACCTCAGCACCTCGGAGCCCGGCAGGTCACCGTCGAAGCCGGGCAGGGTGGCGGCGGTGAAGTCCCGGGCCGGGAGGCGGGTGCCGTGGAAGATCTTGTCGCAGATGGATTCCCGGTCGATGGCCATGGAGATGGCGCGGCGGCGCAGCAGTCCCTCCTCGCCACCGAAGTGCGGGACGTTGGACTGCACCCCGATGTGCTGGTTCTGCGCGGTCGGCTTGGTGATCGCGCGGTCGCCGAGGTCGTTCTCGTAGACGGTGAGGGCGCTTTCGGGGATGGTGTCGAGGGCGTCGAGGTTGCCCGCCTGCAGGTCGGCGTAGGCGGTGTCGAAGGACCGGTACATCACGAACCGCAGGCCCTTGTTCTTGGCGGGGCGTCCGCCCGGATAGTCCGGATTGGGCACCAGGTCGATCTTGCTGTTGTGCTCCCAGGCGCCGGGGCCGGCGAACATGTAGGGGCCGTTGCCGATCGGGTTCTGACCGAAGGCCGTCATATCGGCGTAGGCGGACTCGGGCAGCGGATAGAACGGCGCGTAGCCGAGGGAGTTCTCGAAGTCGATCGAGGGGGCCTTCAGTTCGATGGTGAAGGTGCGGTCGTCGATCACCTTCAGTCCCGACATGGTGCGCTGCGTCGGGTTCTCCTCGGCGACCTCGTCGAATCCGGCGATGGGGGTGAACACGTAGTTCTGCAACTGGGCGTTGGTGGACAGCGCGCCGTAGTTCCAGGCGTCCACGAAGGACCTGGAGGTCACCGGGCTGCCGTCGGTGAACGTCCAATCCGGCTTCAGGGTGACGGTGTAGTTCTTGCGGTCGGTGGTCTCGATGGATTCCGCGACCTCGTTGTGCGCCACACCGTCGGCGTCGTAGTACTTCAGTCCGGCCCACAGCCGGTCGACCACCCGGCCGCCCATATTCTCGTTGGTATTGGTGGGCACCAACGGATTCTGCGGTTCGGCCCCATTGACGGTGACGAAATCGGCGCTGTCGCCGTTGTCGGAGGAGCAAGCCGTCAGGGTCAGGCTCGTGGCCAGCAGTGCGGCCACCGCCGCGGCAATCATCTTCGCTCTCAAGGTCTTCTCCCGATCGCAGGAAGACGGCACGGCGCGCGCCGGGGTCCACCGAAGCACACCGCGGGGTCGTCTCAGGTGAAACGGACAGTAGCCACCCTGTCAGCCGTTGTCAGCGATTCGATGAGGGATTGTTCACCTTGTTAGCAATGTGGCAACATCCCCGACTCTTTGCCACGCATCCGCGTGACACATTGCACATCCGGGCACCCTTCGGGACAGACAAATACGACGCAGGTCACAGTCGGTTACTGTCGAACGTGGCCGCGGTCACCCCCGCGGACCGCCGCGGGAAGATGTCGAGAGAAGAAGAGAGATGACCGAACCCACCGCTGATCACCTGGACGCGTACCCGCCGAGCGCGGCCTTCGCCGCCGCGGCCAATGCCGACGCCTCTCTCTACGATCGGGCCGACGCCGACCGCGAGGCGTTCTGGGCCGAACAGGCCCAACGGCTGCACTGGCACCGGCCCTGGAACCGGGTATTGGACTGGAGCGC
>NZ_JASITE010000014.1 GCF_030767025.1 Nocardia sp. CC227C
CCCGGGTGCCGGTGGCGGCGGTGGCGCCGCGGGTGGTTTCCGCGGTCGTCCCGGTGGCGGCGGTGGCCGTCCGGGTGCCGGTGGCCGCGGTGGCGCGGCCGGTGCCTTCGGTCGTCCCGGTGGCGCTCCGCGTCGTGGTCGCAAGTCGAAGCGGGCGAAGCGCGCGGAGTACGAGTCGATGCAGGCGCCCGCCGTCGGCGGCGTGCGGCTGCCGCGCGGCAACGGCGAGGTCATCCGCCTCGCCCGTGGCGCGTCCCTCTCGGACTTCGCGGAGAAGATCAACGCCAACCCGGCCTCGCTGGTACAGGCGCTGTTCAACCTCGGTGAGATGGTCACCGCCACCCAGTCGGTGAGCGAGGAGACCCTCGAGCTGTTGGGCGCGGAGATGAACTACGTGGTGCACGTGGTCTCGCCCGAGGACGAGGACCGCGAGCTGCTGGAGAGCTTCGACCTCACCTACGGCGAGGACGAGGGCGGCGAGGAGGACCTGCAGGTCCGTCCGCCGGTGGTGACCGTCATGGGTCACGTCGACCACGGTAAGACCCGACTGCTGGACACCATCCGCAAGGCCAACGTCCGCGAGGGCGAGGCCGGCGGCATCACCCAGCACATCGGCGCCTACCAGGTGCTCTCGCACGTCAACAATGCCGACCGGCTCATCACCTTCATCGACACCCCGGGTCACGAGGCGTTCACCGCCATGCGTGCCCGCGGTGCGAAGGCGACCGATATCGCGATCCTGGTGGTCGCCGCCGACGACGGCGTCATGCCGCAGACGGTGGAGGCCATCAACCACGCGCAGGCCGCCGACGTGCCGATCGTGGTGGCGGTCAACAAGATCGACAAGGAAGGCGCGAATCCGCAGAAGATTCGCCAGCAGCTGACCGAGTACGGTCTGGTGGCCGAGGAGTACGGCGGCGAGACCATGTTCGTCGACATCTCCGCCAAGCAGGGCGTCAATATCGAGTCGCTGCTGGAGGCCGTCGTGCTCACCGCGGACGCGGCGCTGGACCTGCGGGCGAACCCGGATATGGACGCCCAGGGTGTGGCCATCGAAGCGCACCTCGACCGCGGTCGCGGTCCGGTCGCCACGGTGCTGGTGCAGCGCGGCACGCTGCGTGTCGGTGACTCCATCGTCGCCGGTGACGCCTACGGTCGCGTGCGCCGCATGGTGGACGAGCACGGCGAGGACGTCACCGAGGCGCTGCCGTCGCGTCCGGTCCAGGTCATCGGCTTCACGTCGGTGCCCGGCGCGGGTGACAACCTGCTCGTCGTCGAGGAAGACCGCATCGCGCGCCAGATCGCGGACCGGCGCAACGCGCGCAAGCGCAATGCCCTGGCCGCGCGCAGCCGCAAGCGCATCTCCCTGGAAGATCTGGATGCCGCTCTGAAGGAGACCTCGGAGCTGAACCTGATCCTCAAGGGCGACAACTCCGGTACCGTCGAGGCCCTCGAGGAGGCGCTGCTCGGTATCGACGTCGGCGACGAGGTGCGGCTGCGGGTCATCGACCGCGGTGTCGGTGGTGTCACCGAGACCAACGTCAACCTGGCCTCGGCCTCGGACGCGATCATCATCGCGTTCAACGTGCGTGCCGACGGCAAGGCGACCGCGCTGGCCAACCGCGAAGGTGTGGACGTCCGGTACTACTCGGTCATCTACCAGGCCATCGACGAGATCGAGAAGGCCCTCAAGGGCATGCTCAAGCCGATCTACGAAGAGGTCGAGCTGGGTCGGGCGGAGATCCGCCAGATCTTCCGCTCCTCCAAGTTCGGCAATATCGCCGGTTGCATGGTGCTGTCGGGTTCGGTCAAGCGCAATGCCAAGGCTCGCCTGCTCCGCGACAATGTCGTGGTCGCCGAGACCATGACCATTGCCTCGCTGCGACGCGAGAAGGAAGACGCCGTGGAGGTCCGCGAGGGCTTCGAATGCGGTATGACCGTCACCTTCAACGACATCAAGGAAGGCGACATCATCGAGGCCTACGAGCTGCGGGAGAAGCCGCGCGACTAGGCGAGTGACAACACCGTCCCGCCGGACCCTGGAGGTCCGGCGGGACGGTGCTCCCGCCGCGATGAGCGACGGGTTCTGATATCCCTGTCCGGGTAACTCACGCGCATTTCCCGGGGCGCGTTCATATGACTGAAAAGCTGTTTTTCGGAGCGCTCGAATTCGATATCTTGCTCGGTGACGTGCGGTCGCTGAAGGAGAAACGTTCCGTCATCCGTCCGATCATCGCCGATCTGAAACGCTTCGGCGTGAGTGTCGCCGAGGGCGGGGAACACGATCTGTACCGGCGTTCGCTGCTCGGCGTGGCGATTGCCGGCTACGGCATGAATCATCTGACCGAAGTGTTGGACAAGTGTGAACGGCACGTCGCGTACCGGCCGGAGTTAGAGTTGCTGTCGGTACGCCGCCGCGTCTTCGGACCCGAAGACTGAAAGACCGAGTTAGGAGGGACGTCCCATGGTTGACCAGGCCAGGGCACGCCGACTCGCGAAGCGGATCTCCACGATCGTGGCTTCTGCCATCGAATACGAGATCAAGGATCCGCGGCTGCGTTTCGTGACCGTTACCGATACCAAGGTGACCGGCGATCTACGCGAGGCCACCGTCTACTACACGGTGATGGGGGAAACCCTGGACACCGAACCGGATTACGCGGAAGCCGCGGCCGGACTGGAGAAGGCCAAGGGCATTCTGCGTTCGAAGGTGGGCGCGGGTACCGGGGTGAAGTTCACCCCCATCCTGTCCTTCGCTCTCGACACCGTGCCGAACGCGGCGCGCGAGATGGAGGAGCTGCTCGCCCGCGCCCGGGCCGCCGACGCCCAGGTGGCGCAGGTGGCGGCGGGAGCCAAGCCCGCGGGCGACGCTGATCCGTACAAGTCCGACCGTGACGACGATGCCGAGGACTGAGGCGGGTGACGGCGCGGGCCGGTGGGTACTACCCCGGTAGTGAGTATTACCGACCGGTCCGCTATCGGGCGGGAATGGAGCCGTCGTGAGTGAGGCCGTGGATGCCGATAACAGCACCGCCGCGAGCGCCGATCCCTCCCCTGTGATGAGCGAATCGGGTGTCGCACCCGTGGTGGCCGGGATCGGCACCGAAGAACCGAGCGGTCCGGTCGACCTGGCCGCCGCCGTCGATGTGCTGGACACCGCCCGATCGGTCACGGTGCTCTGCCACGTCCAGCCCGATGCCGACACCATCGGCAGCGGGCTGGCGCTGGCGCAGGTACTGCACCGGCGCGGGGTGCCGGTGTGGGTGTCCTTCGCGGAACCGGCCGAGGTGCCGATCTCCATGCGCTCGCTGCCCGGTATCGAACTCCTGGTGCCGCCGGACCGGGTGCCAGCCGAGGTCGACGTCCTGGTGGCCGTGGACTGCGGCAGCGTGGGCCGCCTCGGCGCGCTGGGCGACCGCCTCGCCGCCGCCCGGGTGAGCCTGGTGCTCGATCACCACCGCTCCAACACCCGCTTCGGCACCGTCAACGTCATCGACGAATCCGCCGAGTCCACAGCGGGTTTGGTGGCCCGCGTCCTGGATGCCTGGGGCGAGCCGATCGACCGCCCGGTCGCGCACTGCCTCTTCGCGGGGCTGGTCACCGATACCGGTTCCTTCAAATGGCCGCGCCCCGGTTCGCACACTCTCGCCGAACGCCTGCTGGCCACCGGCATCGACGGTCCGGCCATCACCCGCACCCTGATGGACACCCACCCCTTCGCCTGGCTGCCCATGCTCGCCAAGGTCCTCGGCTCCGCCCGCCTGGAGCCCGCGGCGGCCGACGGCGCGGGCCTGGTCTACGCCTTCGTCCGGCGTGACGACATCGCGGGCGTCCGCTCCGAGGAGGTGGAGAGCGTCGTCGATATCGTCCGCACCACCGCCGAGGCCGACGTCGCCGCCGTATTCAAGGAATCCCGCACCACCCCCGACCTCTGGACGGTCTCGCTGCGCTCGCACGCCCGTCCCGACGGCACCCCGGGCGTGGACGTCGCCCGCATCGCCACCGCCCTCGGCGGCGGCGGTCACCGCTACGCGGCGGGTTACACCACCTCCGGCGCGCCGGAGCAACTCGTGGTCACCCTGCTCGCCGAACTCGGCTGACGCGCAGGACGATTCACGCCGTCGTGCCCGCCCGGCTGCGATAGCCGGTCGGCCGACGTGACGACTGTCACGATCGGTCTAACTCGGCGGTTCCGTGCGGCCATCCCGACCGAGGGCAGCGGCGTGATCGTGGGGACCGAGCGGCCGGCAGCCGCATCCGGCACCGCTGTCGGGCAGCGCACCGCGCCATGTTGTGACCCGATGGTTCTTGACAGTGGCCGTTGTAAGGCGGACCCTGAAATAGTTACTAAAGCTAAGTTAATTGTGACATGTCCTGTCCGCCACGTGCGGATGTCCTTGATGCGGCAATTGTGCAGGAGGTTTGGTCATGCTCGACGACGCACGCACCACACGGCGTGAACGGCGGATCGCGGACGCACTGGCCGATCACCAGGTGCGCGAGGCGGTGGCGGACGCTGTCGTGAGCGAATCGGTGCGCCGGGACGGCGCGCGACTCGCGGAGATCGTCGACGTGGTGATGACGGGGTACGGGGAGCGGGCGGCCCTGGCGTGGCGGCGGTCGGAGATCGTCGACGGGGCGGTGCGGCTGCTGCCCGATTTCTCGACCATGACCTATCGCGAACTGTGGCGACGGGCCGGTGCGCTCGCCGCCGAGTGGGACTCCGACGCCGAATCCCCGGTGCGTGCGGGCGATTTCGTATGCACGCTGGGATTCACCAGCCCCGATTACGCGGCGGTGGATCTGGCCTGCGTGCGACTGGCGGCGGTGGCGGTGCCGCTACAGGCCGGTGCGTCGGCGGCGCAATGGCGTTCCATCATGGCCGAGACCGAGCCCCGGATGCTGGCGGTCAGCGCCGAAACGCTGTCGGCGGCCGTGGATGCCGTATCGGGCGGCTTCGTGCCGCGCCGGGTGCTGGTCTTCGACTACCGGCCCGAACTCGAGGGGCAGCGGGCGGCGGTCGACTCGGCACGGGAGCGGTTGGCCGAGGTGGGCTGCACGGTCACCACGGTCGCCGATGCCGTCGAGCGCGGGGCGGATCTGCCCGCGCCACCGCGCATTCCATCCGACGCCGACCGGCTGGCCCTGCTCATCTACACCTCCGGCAGCACCGGCGCCCCCAAGGGCGCCATGTACACCGACCGGCTCGTGGCCAGTATGTGGTCGTCGGCGAACGCCATTCGGGTGCCGGCGCTCACCGTGAACTACATGCCGCTCAGCCATGTGGCGGGCCGGATGACCCTCTACGGCACGCTGGTGCGCGGCGGTACGGCGCATTTCGCCGCCGCCAGCGATATGTCCACCTTGTTCGACGATATCGCCCTCGCACGGCCGACCGAACTGGTGTTCGTGCCCCGGGTGTGTGAGATGCTGTTCCAGCGCTATCAGGGCGAACTGGATCGGCGGGTGCTCGCGGGAGACGATCCCGAGACCGCCGCCGCGGCAGTGCGAACCGAACTGCGGGAACGGGTGCTGGGCGGCCGCTACCTCACCGCGCTGTCGGCGAGCGCCCCGCTGGCCGCCGAGATGAAGACCTTCATGGAGGCGCTGCTCGAGGACGAGTTGCACGACGGCTACGGTTCCACCGAGGCCGGTGGCGGGGTTCTCATGGACAACCGCATCAAGCGGCCCCCGGTGCTCGACTACCGCCTCGCCGACGTCCCCGAACTGGGCTACTTCCGCACGGACAAGCCGTATCCGCGCGGGGAACTGCTGCTCAAGACCGAGACCATGTTCCCCGGCTACTACAAGCGCCCGGAGATCACCGTCGAGATGTTCGACGCGGACGGCTTCTACCGCACCGGTGACGTGGTGGCCGAACTCGGGCCGGATCACCTGGTGTACGTGGACCGCCGCAACAATGTGCTGAAACTGTCGCAGGGCGAGTTCGTCACCGTGGCCGCCCTGGAAGCCGTGTACGCGACGAGTCCGCTGATCCGGCAGATCTTCGTGTACGGCTCGAGTGAACGCGCGTACCTGCTGGCCGTGGTGGTGCCGACGGATGAGGTGCTGGCGCTGCCGCCCGACCGGGCGCGCGCGGCGGTGGGGGAGTCGCTGCAACGCATCGCGAAGGAATCCGGCTTGCAGCCCTACGAGATCCCGCGCGAGGTCCTCCTCGAATCCGAGCCGTTCACCCTGGACAACGGTCTGTTGTCGGGTATCGGGAAACTGTTGCGGCCCAAGCTCAAAGAGCGTTACGGCGAGCGGCTGGAGCGGCTGTACGCCGAACTGGCGCGGCAGCGCGAGGACGAGCTGACGATGCTGCGGCGCGGCGCGCACGACCGCCCGGTTCTGGAGACCGTGACCCGCGCGGCCGGTGCCGTGCTCGATCTGGCCGCCGGGGAGGTGCGGCCCGATGCCCACTTCGCCGATCTGGGCGGCGATTCCCTGTCCGCGCTGTCGTTCTCGACCCTGCTGCGGGACATCTTCGGGGTGGAGGTGCCGGTCGGAGTCATCGTCGGACCGGCCACCGATCTGGCCCGGATCGCCGAATACCTGGTCGCCGAACGCGATTCCGGCACCCGGCCGACCGCCGCCACGGTGCACGGCGACGACGGCCTGCTGCGCGCCGACGATCTCACCCTGGAGGCATTCCTCGACTCCGCCACCCTCACGGCGGCCGCACGGCTGTCGGCCCCGACGGACCCGCCGCGCACGGTGCTGCTGACCGGTGCCAACGGCTACCTGGGCCGCTTCCTCGCACTCGAATGGCTACAGCGCCTGGATGATTCGGGCGGCACGCTGATCTGCCTGGTCCGCGGCCGCGATGCCGACGCCGCCCGCCGCCGTCTCGACTCGGTCTTCGCCACTGGCGATCCGGAGCTGGAAGCCCGCTACCGCGACCTCGCCGGACGGCGGCTGCGGGTGCTGGCGGGCGATATCGGCGAACCGAATCTCGGTCTGAGCGAACAGGACTGGCGCGACCTCGCCGACACCGTGGACACGATCGTGCATCCGGCCGCCCTGGTCAACCACGTGCTGCCCTACGACCAGCTGTTCGGCCCCAATGTGGTCGGCACCGCCGAGGTGATCCGCCTGGCCCTCACCTCCCGCCTGAAGCCGGTCACCTACCTGTCCACCGTGGCGGTATCCGCCGGCATCGATCCGGAGACCTTCACCGAGGACGGCGACATCCGCGAGATCAGCCCGGTGCGCCGCCTCGACGACGGCTACGCCAACGGCTACGGCAACAGCAAATGGGCCGGTGAGGTCCTGCTCCGCGCCGCTCACGACCGTTTCGGCCTCCCCGTGGCGGTCTTCCGCTCCGACATGATCCTGGCCCACAGCCACTACGCCGGGCAGCTCAACGTGCCCGACATGTTCACCCGCCTGCTGCTGAGCGTCCTGGCCACCGGCCTCGCGCCCGGCTCCTTCCACGACGCGCACGGCCGCCGCCACCGCGCCCACTACGACGGCCTCCCAGCCGATTTCACGGCCGCCGCCGTCACCGCCCTCGGCGCCGCGCCCACGAGCGGCTTCGACACCTACGACGTCCTCAACCCGCACGACGACGGCATTTCCCTCGACACCTTCGTCGACTGGCTCATCGAAGCGGGCCACCCCATAGACCGCATCGACGACTACGCCGACTGGTTCACCCGCTTCGACACGGCCCTGCGCGCCCTACCCGACCAGCAACGCCAACACTCCCTGCTACCCCTCCTGCACGCCTACCGCCGCCCCAGCCCACCACTGCCCGGAGCCGCCCTCCCCGCCAAGCACTTTCGCGCCGCCGTCCAGCAGGCGAAACTCGGCCCGGACAGCGACATCCCGCACCTGAGGCGGGAGTTGATCGAGAAGTACGTCAGCGACCTGCGGCTCTTGGGGCTGCTCTAGAACCGCGGGCCCTTCGGTGGCTGGCTGCGAGCGCCCATCGCCCTATGGATGAGCGCTCGCGCCTCGTCGCCGGTTACCGATTTCCGCACCAGGATGTCGAATGTGCGGTGGTACACCCTGATCTCGCTCGGCTGGGTGATGGTCAGTTCGGCAGCGATCGTCTCGACCGTCACGCGCCGCTCGTCGAACATGACGAAGTTCGTCAACTGCATCGGCAACTCCGCGCCTATCGGGACGATCCCGAAGCTGACCCGCGGTAGCACCGTTGTCGCGAGCAGCCGGTCCAGCTGGCCGAGCATGACGGAGTCTCCGCCCACTGCGTTGTACAAAGCCAACTCGCCCATCAGGATATGGAACTTTCGCATGCCCTGATACAGGATCTGTTGCCGTTCCATCCGCTTGGAGACGCCTTCGTCGATATCGTCCGGGATGTTGTGGAACTTGATCGATCTTCGCAGCACCGCGTAGGCGTACTCGGTTGTCTGTAGAAGTCCGGGAACCAGCGAGGGCTGATACATCCGCAGGTTTGCGGATTGCCGCATCATGCGCGAAATCTCATGTTGTTTCCGCTTCGTACCACCGCTGAGGGCCCGCCGCCATTCACGGTAGGCGGCGTCGATGTTCCGAAGGGTGGCGATCAGGTCGGGAACTTCGCCCTCGGTGCCCGTCAGGGCGCACCACGTCCTGATGTCCGCTTCCGACGGCTTCGTCTTTCCGTATTCGATTTTCGGAACCCTGGTCTGATGCCAGCCTGCGCGCCGAGCGAGTTCGCTCCCACTGAGTCCTGCGGACAGGCGAAGCCCTCGCAGTCGTTCCCCGAGGGCAACGCGCGCTTGCTGCACTGGATCGGTCACGTGATCGGTTCCACCGCGTTACCGGCCGCGTACTCGTGGAACGGAATGGCTAGCCGCCAGAGCCGTTCTTTCACGCCCCGACAGTATGCGGCAATACCCGCGTCGGTGGTTATCGCCGCACCAGCAGGTCTCCCGTCCTCGTCTACGAGGTTGAAACCGACCTTTTCGTCATCGAACAACCACCAGTCGTCGGTAGGGACTTCCCCGGCCGACTGGCGGGGTAGATAGCGAATATCTTCGCCAGCCGCCACGTTGCTGGCCGTTACGGACAGCAACCAGCGCTGATAGTCGCTGTGCGGCACGGTAACCACGCGGACTCGGGTAACACGCGCTCCACGGCTCACGGTCTGTCGCACCAATTCCGTCCAGGGACGCTCGCTGTATTCCGGTAGTGGTGGTTCACCGTTCAGGAACCGGCGCAGCGGTTCTGACTCACCGGAGACGGAGTAGGTATCTCTGACCTCGAGATGGAATGCTTCCCTCTGAGTTTCCCGAAAGAGTTCGGGCCACGGGCTAGGCTGCCGCAGTAACACCGAAATATGTCCTCTCCGCCTTCGGTACTTCGATGGCGGCCTCGTGGGGCTGCATGCTCATCTGATCCAACGTCGCACGATCGGTGATCGGTCGACCGGACAGCAGGAAGGTTCCCCTGCCCGTGTCGCTCATGGTCGCACCGATGAAGGTATCCGGCTCGGTGAATCCGAGCAGCAGGTGGGGGATTTCGACCGTTTCCGGGGTCTGAGTCCTCCAGCCCACCACCACGTACGTGCCCGAGTCCGCCGCGAACAGCGACGGGCACTCGCCATCGGCTGAACCGCCCTTGCCGAGGAATGTCAACCACATGATGAGCCTCCCGTGCAGGTTAGGCGCAACTATGCTTGCGCGCGTCCATCATCGCGCCACTCACTTCGCTCTGACTAGGATTCGACGCAATTTCAGCATAGTTCGGCATAGATGTCGCGCTCGGCGGTCAGGAGTTCCTAGCGTGAAGTCCGAGCGCTCGAGGGCGGTGCGGTAATCCCGCCCCCGAGCGTCGACCAACCACCGGACAAGGGGAGCGGGATGGCGAGGCGGACCTGGCTCGGCGAGTTCCCCGGCGGCGTACTCGAACTCAACGCCTACGACGATGACCCCGCCGATGGGCATCCGGGCGTGTATCTGGAGATGCACGGCGCCGTCGACGATGCACTGCGAGGAGACGAGATGCGTTACAGGCCAACGGCAGTCGGGTACCTGCGCACCGACATCTCCGGCGCGGCGCGGCTCCAGGACGAGGCCCTGATCCGAAAGCTGGCCGCCCGACTCGGCTACGACTTCGCCGACATGATCGTCTACGACCCGAAATTCGGTCGTCCACCACTGGCCCGGCTGAAGGCCCAGGTCGGCCGGCTCGGCGCGCGAGCTGTCATTGCGCCCGGTCTCGAGCATTTCGAGGGCGGGCAGATACCCGGATCGCTGACCGAACTGGTGGACGTCGTCACCGTGTCGCCGGAGGCGACCTTCGAGCATCGAGCAGTACTACCATTACCAAACCTGCCACCCCGCAAGGCAAATGGAGCCTAATGGCATCCTCGCCCCGTGTGCCGAGCTGGATAGCCGTCATGGTCGTATTCGCCTCGACTTTTTCGTTCCGATAACCGGCTCGGAAATCTGCGCGTAGGCGGCAGCGGAGATTCGGGTAATCTCCGGCTTTGCTCAGCTTGTCTTTCGATGCCGGGGACGTGCCCTGACGAAGGGCGATGAATCCGGCATATCGGGTCTGAATATCCGCAGTTCGGATAGCCTGTTCGCTTCTGCCGCAACCGATTTCGCGATAGAATAGACGCATGAATCCGGGGGAGGGAATCCACGACACCAGCGGTCTCGCCGCTGTGCGCGCGGGCTTGACCGCGTTGCAGACCGTGGACCTCACCGGCCTCACCGATAGCGAGTTCGAGGGGTTGCTGGCCGAATTCGAAACCTGCCGCCGCATAATCGAATCCGTCTCCCATCGCCTGCTCGTCGAGACCGGGGACCGGGACCTGCCCCGCATGATCGGACGGCGGGGCCTGCACCAGTACTTGGTGGAAACCCTGCGCCTGTCACGGTTCGAGGCCGCCTCCCGCATCGACGCGGCCGAGGCGTTGGGGGTATTCCGCGAACCCAGCGGCGCGGTACGCGAACCCGCCCTGCCCGCCACCGCGACCGCGCAGTCCGAGGGCGCGATCTCGGCCACCCACGCCCGCGCGGTCATGCGGGTGATGAACCGGCTCCCCGACGCCGTCGACACCACCACCCGCGCGGTCGCCGAACACCACCTCGCCGACGCCCGGATGTTGGCTCCCGAACAGGTCACCCACGTCGGAGACCGACTGCTGGGATACCTCGACCCCGACGGCACCCTCACCACCGATCGTGACCGCGCCCGCCTGCGCGGGCTCACCCTGTCCCCGCAACGCATCGACGGCATGTCCGAGATCATCGGCTGCGTCGACCCCGAACTGCGGGCACTGCTCGACACCGTCCTGGCCAAGTGGGCACGCCCGGGCATGTGCATGCCCGACGACCCCGACAGCCCCCACCCCGACAGCCCTCACCCCGACGGACACGACTCCGACCGACACGACTCCGACGGGCACCACCCCGACCGACACGACTCCGGCGGGCGCGACCCTGCCGGGGACACCCCCGACGGGCATGTCCCCGGCACCGCCCACTCCTCCGGACGCGGCCCCCGATCGACATCGACCCGGCCCGCCGCCCGCAGGTCAACCACCTGCACCACCCCGAACACATCCTGGCCGAAAGCATGAAACGCTACCGCGCCAAACTCACCCACCTGCGCAACTAACCCATCCGCACCGAGACCGCGCGAGCCCGCTCACGGTGTCGGCACCGAGACAGCTGTTTCATCCCAATAGCTGGCGTCACGCCCGTAGTTGGGTGTGGTAGGCGCGATCTCACGCAGCACCATCGGCGAGCAGTTCGCGCCAGGGTGCGACCTTGACGTAGAGCACCCGCATGGAGTCGAGGACTCCGTGGTGCAGCGCGGGTCCGTCGGTGGAGACGACGTCTTCGGCGACCGCCACCTCGTAGTTGCGCTCCAGTGCCGCGCGTACGGTCGCTTCGACGCAGACGTTCGTCTGCAATCCCGCGACGAGGAGGCGTCGCACCCCGAGGTTTCCGAGAATCGGGTCCAGTTCGGTGTAGACGAAGAAGCTGTTCCGGGTCTTCTCGAGTACCAGATCGCCCGGCAGCGACGGCCGCTTCGAACCCTGGCTCATCGGCAACTCGTGATGTCAGGAGCGGATGTCCGCTCCGTTCGAACGTAGAGTGAGCGCGTGGAGTCGGACAGCCAACTGGAGAACTTACGGTCGGTCCTCTCATGCGTATTCGAAAAGCTCGGCGCCGAAAGCCTCACCGAGCCCGACCGGATCGAATTGGTGGCGCGCGCCGAGGTCATGCAGGACCGGATCGACGCGATACAGGACGCCGTCGGCGACGAGGAGCACGCACCCACCCGGACCACGCCGGTGCCGGAGCCCGCGGGCGATCGGTTGTTCTGATGCGGCGCTGAACCGCGTCTCGGATCCACGGTCGAATGTCCGCTTCGTGGCTTGTGCTACCGTCCTGGACGCTCCGGCCGATCAGGCTGAACCGTATGTGTCCTGCCGGTGTCGAGCGCGGGCCACGAGGCTGGAGATGCCGAACGACCTGGATGGGGGAAACACCGATGGGGTATCCGACGAGCACACCGGCCACGTACGACGATCTGAAGCCGAAGTGGCGCGAGCGGTTCGCGTTCTTCGATGCCAACGGGCATCCCGGAGCGCCGGAATACCGGCAGGCGATGCGTGGTCTGTCGTTCGGCAAGCAGATGCGCGTGGGATCGAATGTCGTCGCCTTCTTCTTCGGGCCGATCTACTTTTTCGTTCTCGGGCTGTGGAAGAAGAACCTTTCGCTGCTCGGAATCTGGCTCGGCGTCGTCGTCGCGCTCGTCGGACTGGAAGCGATCACGGGGGTGACGGTGTCCGATCTGGTGGCCCGGGCCGTCGGTTTCGGTATGGCCGCGCTGTACATGTCGACCGCGAATTACGCCTACTACCTCCACCGCACGCGAGGAATCCAGGGCTGGAATCCCTTCGAGGGCACGGGGAAGCGCGCGCCTGTCCGGTGATCGCGCCGGGGCGCCGCACCCGGACACGTTCCGGCTGGTGCCCGGGGCAGCCCGCCAACCGACGGCTTCGCGCCCGGCCTGTTGGCTCGCCGCTACCGGTGACCAGAGCGTGTCGGCGGAGTGTGCGATCGTGATCGAATGCGCGAGGGTGATGGTGAAGTGGTCGAGGCCGGGGAGTCGGAGGTGGCGGCGCGGGGTGACGCGGCCACGGTGACCTCCCCGCATCCCGGCCGGGGCGCGGATGCGGCTGACGCGGGCCCGCGCCGGATTCTCCGGATTGCCGTGCCCACGCTCGGCGTGCTGGTGGCCGAACCGCTCTACCTGCTGTTCGATATGGCCGTCGTGGGTCGGCTCGGGGCGTTGGCGCTGGCCGGGCTGGCGGTCGGGGGATTGATTCTGGTGCAGGTGTCGGCGCAGTTGACGTTCTTGAGTTACGGCACCACGGCGCGGGCGGCGCGGCGGCACGGGGCCGGGGATGAGCGCGGGGCCGTGGGGGAGGGGGTGCAGGCGAGTTGGATAGCGGTCGGGGTGGGGCTGGCGATCGTCGTTGTCGTGCAGGCGTTGGCGGGGCCGGTGACCCGGGCCATCGCGGGTGGTTCCGAGATCGCCGACGAGGCGCTGCCGTGGTTGCGCATCGCCCTGTTCGGGGTGCCGCTGATTCTGCTGTCGATGGCCGGGAACGGGTGGATGCGCGGCGTGCAGCAGACGCGGCGTCCGCTGCTGTATGTGGTTGCGGGACTGGCGCTGTCGGCCGTGGTGTGCCCGGTGCTGGTGCACGGGC
This sequence comes from Nocardia sp. CC227C, assembly GCF_030767025.1. Lineage (GTDB taxonomy): Bacteria > Actinomycetota > Actinomycetes > Mycobacteriales > Mycobacteriaceae > Nocardia. The sequence continues at coordinate 13,688 of NZ_JASITE010000014.1, forward strand.
TGCTGGGCGCGCCGCGCCTGGAGCTGGCGGGTTCGGCCGTCGCCAATCTCATCGGGCAGTGTGTGACCGGCGGGCTGTTCGTGCGTGCGCTGTTCCGCGCCCGGGTGCCGCTGGCTCCGCGACCCGACATCATGAAGGCGCAACTGGTGCTGGGCCGCGACCTCATTGCCCGCAGCCTGGCCTTCCAAGCCTGTTTCGTTTCCGCGGCGGCGGTGGCGGCCCGCTTCGGCGCTGCCTCGGTGGCCGCCCACCAACTGGTCCTGCAACTGTGGAATTTCCTGGCCCTGACCCTGGACTCGCTGGCCATCGCGGCGCAGACGCTGGTGGGTGCGGCGCTGGGCGCGAACGACGTCCGGGGCGCACAGGGACTCGCGCGCCGGATCACCGGCTGGTCCACGATCTTCGCGGTGGCGCTGGCGGTGGTTTTCGCCTTGGGGCACATCGTGATTCCGCTGCTGTTCACCGACGACGCCGGAGTGCTGGACCGCACCCACGTGGTGTGGTGGTTCTTCGTCGCCATCATCCCCATCGCGGGCGTCGTCTTCGCGTTGGACGGTGTGCTGCTCGGCGCGGGTGACGCCGCCTTCCTGCGCAATGCCACCCTCGGTTCGGCCCTGCTCGGGTTCCTGCCGGTCATCTGGCTCTCGCTCGCCTACGACTGGGGGATCGCCGGAATCTGGTGGGGCCTGGTCGCTTTCATGGTGCTGCGCCTGATCGCGGTGTCGTGGCGGACGCTGTCGGGACAATGGGCGCGCACGGGCGCGGAGCTGCCGCGCCGCCTCGCCTAATCCCGCTGTTCCAGGTTGGCGGCCACCTCGGCCTGCCAGGCCCGGTTGGCGTGCGCGGTGTCGACCTCGAATTCGAAGCGCTGCGTCATCTCCGGCGTCACATCGGCGACATCCACGTAGAACTGCTCGTACCAGCGGCGGTGCTGGTACACCGGCCCGTCCTCCTGGGTGAGCAGCGGATTGTCGATGCGGGTCTTGTGCTTCCAGATCTCCACGTCCTGGAGGAAGCCGACGCCGAAGCTCTTGGCGAACGCCTTGGCCAGCTTGTCGGCCTTCTCCGGCGGCAGTCCGGGTATCCGCTGCACGCTCACCCCGTACTGGAGGATGAACGAGTCCTGGGTCACCGGGTAGTGGCAGTTGATCAGCACGGCCTCGACGGTGTAGTCCTCGAAGTCGTTGTGCAGGTAGTTGATCATGTACGAGGGCCCGTAATACGAAGCCTCCGAACGCAATAGCGCCATCTGTGAATAATTCGACCCGGTGGCCGTATCGGGCCGACCCTTGGATCGCAGATACTGCGTCGCCACATGTCCTTCGAAGACGTTCTTGAAGTACACCGGATACGCGAAGTGGATATAGAAGAAGTGCGCCATATCCACGTTGTTGTCCACGATTTCGCGGCAGTGCGAGCCCTCGATGAGCATGGAGTTCCAGCTCCAGTCGCTCCACAGGTCGGTCTCGATGCCCTCGATGTGCGGAATGGCGACCTCGGGCGGCGGGGGATTGCCCTCCGGGTCGTTCCACACGAACAGCTGGCCGTTCTCCTCACAGGTGATCCACGACCGCGTGCGCGCCAGCGGCGGCACCCGGCGCGCGTAAGGGATTGCGGCACAGCGTCCGTCGCCGCGCCAGCGCCAGTCGTGGAACGGGCAGGCGATATCGTCGCCCTTGATGCTGCCGTAGGACAGGTCCGCGCCCATATGGCGGCAGTAGCCGTCCAGCACGTGCAGTTCGTCGTGGCTGTCGGCCCACACGACGAGCTTTCCGCCGAAGGCCTGGATTGCGTGGGGTTGCCCGTCGCGGAAGGTCTCCGCCAGTCCGAGGCAGTGCCATCCGCGCGCGTAGCGGGTCATCGGCTGCCCCACATCGATGGACCGATAGGTCTGGCTTCGAGTGTGCGCCATGTGCCGAGGTTAAGCGCCTCGGCCCAAAATTGCAACCTGTTCTAGTTTTGTGGTGCCGCTCAGGGGCGGTGCCGACGCACCACCACCCGCGCCGGACGCACCGACCGCTCCGCCACCAGCAGTCCCGGCTGCACCACCGCGTCGACCGTGCGGTCGGCCTCCGGATCGTCGGTGGCGGTCACCTCGGCGGCCTCCATGGTCAGCGCATCGAAGGCGGCCCCGGGTGCCGGCTCCACGAGCCGCCCACCGCGCCCGGTGAGCAGGCGCTCCACCCGCCCCGCGAAGGTCTCGAACGCGGCGCGCTCGGTATCGGATCCCGCCGTGTCCGCGAGCGTCCGGGCGTCGCCGTAGAGCGAGAACAGCTCCACCACCAGCGGCAGATCCGCCCCGGCGCGCTCCCGCTGCGCCCGGGCCTTGGCCTCGTCGACCAATCGCTCGATGGTGCCCGCCTGCCGGGCGATCACCCGGGCGAGATCGTCCACGCGCTCGAGCACCCGCTCGGCGAGATGGTCGGTCACCGGCGCGGACACCCGCGGAGCGGGTCCGGTCCCGGCCGTATCGTTGGTCTCGGATTGTCCGGCGGCTGCGGCGGATTCGGTCACCGGCAAACTGTATCGCCGCCGTCGGATTTCGGCTGCTACGATCGCCAGCCATGGGGGTCTTCGGCATAGACCTGGGCACGACGAATTCCGCTATCGCGCGCATCGACGCGGATGGTCGCCCAGAGGTTCTGGTTGGGTTGAACGGTGAACCGACGGTCCCCTCGGTGGTGCTGTTCGCCTCCGCGCACGACCACGTGGTCGGCGAGGGCGCGCGACGGCAGGCGCGACTGGATCCGGAGCACGTGTGCGCCCTGGTGAAGCGCCGGATGGGTGATGCGGACTGGCGGTTCATGGCGCACGGGCAGGCGTGGTCCGCGCCCGCGGTGTCCTCGCTCATCCTCGGGAGCCTCGCCGCCGACGCGGAGTTCGCGGGAGCGCAGCCGGTGCGGCGGGTGGTGATCACGGTGCCCGCGTACTTCGGTGACGAGGAGCGCCGCGCCACCATGCAGGCCGGTAGCTACGCCGGATTCGATGTGGCGGGCGTGCTCTCCGAACCCATCGCGGCCGCGCTGTCCTACGGTTTCGGGCGGCTCGACGGCAGCCTCGACATCGGCAAGGGCGACACCCGGGAAACGGTCCTCGTCTACGACCTCGGCGGCGGCACCTTCGACGCCACCGTCATCGAACTGGCCGACCGGCGCATCTCCGTCCTCGCCGTGGAGGGCGATCACCAACTGGGCGGCGCGGACTGGGACGAGCGCATCGCGCTGCACCTGTCGCAGCGGTTCTGCGCGGAGCATCCGGACGCCGAGGATCCGCTGGACGATTCGGCCGGATCGCAGATGCTGGTGCTCGCCGCCGAACGCGCCAAACATGAACTGAGCGAGGCCGAGAGCACCGAGGTGGTGATCGCCCACGACGGCGTTCGCGCGGTCGTCACACTCACCCGCGCCGAGATGGAGGCCATGACCGCCTCGCTCATGCGCCGCACCCTCGACCTCACCAAGGCGTGCCTGGCCGCCGCCGGACAGCGCGGCGTGCACGCGGTGGACCGGGTGCTGCTGGTCGGCGGTTCGTCCCGCATGCCCATGGTGGCGCGGGAATTGCGGCGCGAACTGGGCTTGGTGGGCGAACTTCGCGACCCGGACCTGTCGGTGGCGCGCGGCGCGGCCCTGTACGGCGAGAAGCTGGAGATGGAACGCCTGGTGGTCGCCGATCTGGTGACCCGCGGGCGGCTGCGCGACGGTGCGGAACTGCGCGAGGCGTCCCCGACCGACCTGGACCAGTCCATCGCCCGGGTGGCCGACTCCTTCGGCCAGCCGGTGGGCCTGGTGCGCCGCATGCTGGAGATCCGGGTGGACACCGTGGTGTCGCGCGGATTCGGGGTGCTGGCGCTGGACCCCTACAGCGGCCTGGCCGCCAGTTGGCTGGTGCACCGGAATCAGACCCTGCCCATCCGGGTGCGCCGCTCCTACGGCACCGTGCGCGCCGATCAGGATCAGATCGAACTCACCATCGTCGAGCAGCAGGGCCAAGCCGCCTCCACCCGGCCCGATGATGCGAAGGTCTTGGTGGCGGGCCATATTCGCAATATCCCGCCCGGCTATTCGGCGGGCAGCGAAGTGCAGGTCACCTTCGAGATGGGGTTCGACGGGGTACTGCACGTCACCGCCTATCACGTGGAGGCGCGCATGCCGCTGACCCTGTCGGTGCAGACCGGCGCGACCCTGTCGCAGGCGGATGTGGCGCGCGAACTGGACCAGTTGCAGCGCACCCGCCGCCGCTCCGCCTAGGCGAGAACAGATGCAGCCCTTCAGCCCCAACGACTATCGCAAACGCGTGCTCGCCGCCGTGGAACGCCGCGGCGGCCCGGAGCATTCGGATGCCTTCGAGCTCTACGACATTCCGCTCGACGAGGCGACCACGCTCACCGACGCCGCGGTGGCGGCGCGGATGGAGGAGGTGTGGGGCTTCTGGCAGAAGCAGCGCGACCATCCGAAGTACCGGGTGCTGGTCGGACTGCTGGTGGACGGCCACGAAGAACTCTCGTACCCCTTGTTGTCGGCGGCCTCGCGGCGGGTCGAGGCCGATCGGGTGCGGCAGCTGCGGGCGCGGCGCGAGGGTGAGCGCTACGAGATGCTCGATACCGCCATCGAGCGAATGATCAACCGGCACGGCGGTATTCCCGCCGCGAAGCTGCCCGGTCTCGAGGATATCGGCAAGCTCAGCGGGCTCGACGCCGACGAGATCGCCGCCCGCCTGCGCCGACACCGGATTCTCGACGAAACCCCCACCGCCGCACCACCGCCCACGACCGAGGTGACCGCGCAGCGGCGACAGCAGATCCGCCAACTGCTCACCGAATACGAACGCCTGCTCCCCGGGGACCCCGTGCCGACCCTGCTCGTCCTGCTCGGTCTGGACTACGGCCGCGCTCACGAGACCGCCGAGATCCGGCTGCGCGCCGAAGCACTGCGCGCCCGCACTCGCGAACTGCCCCCCGGCCGCGTCCGCGTTGTACTGGACGAACTGCTGGTACACGTCCAGGACCTCCTCGAACCCGGCGGCCGCACCGTCGACGAGTATCTGCGCGCCATCGCCGCCGATGTCGCCGACCAACTGCGCCCCCAGGTCCGCGCCGCCGTCCTGGTGGAAGATCAACTGGTGGAGGCGGATTACGACTTCCTGGTGCACGAGGCCATCGCGGGCGGACTGGACCACTCGACCGCGCAACAGGTGGTGATCGGGCTCGCGACCGAGCTGGGATCGACCGTGGCGGGCGTCACGGGCTCCTCGCCCGGTGCGGGACCCGGCGGCCCGGCCCGAGTGCCCTCCGGCCGCGATGCCCAACCGGGTGGCGCGACCCACGAGCCGTCGCCTCGGGACGGGGCCCACGGTGGTTCGGCCCACGGTGCGTCGCCCGGAGGTTCCGGGTGGGAGAGTCCGGCGCGCGGTGCCGAACCTGTTGGGGCGCAGGGCAGTTCGACGCCTCGTTCCGAGCGCGACCGCGCGCGCGGAGGAAGCGCGCACGGCGGCAGTGGCTCCCACGCGAGTCCGCGTCCGCGTGCCTGGGAGGAACCCCTGAAGGCCGCGCGAGCCGCGCTGCGCGCCGGACACCCGCGCAAGGCCGCTCACCATGTGGAGCAGGCACGTCGCGCGGTCGGCGCCGACGGCACCGGTATGACATCGGTGCGCCCCGTCGCCGAGGAGGTGGATCGGGTTCTCGCCGAGGCCGTGGTCCGCTGGCGTTCCGCCATCGTCGGCTGCGCGGGCAAACGCTATGTCGAGGCGCTCGACCACCTGCGATACCTGGAACGCCACGCCTCCGACGTCCCCGATCCACAAGGCGGCCAGGATCTCTCGCGGCTCCTCGCCGAGGCCCGCGCCGCCATCGCCGAGGCGGATCGTCTGCTCGCCGCCGCCCCCACCGGCCCCCTGGACACCCGCATGCGGGCCATGCGCGCCGTCCTCGAGCTGTGCGCCGACCACACCGGCGCCCGTGCCGCTCTCGCCGCGGTCCCCATCGACCCGCCCGGCGCGCTCACGGCCGCCCGTCGACCCGATGGCACCGTGACCCTCACCTGGGCTCCCTCAACTACGGCGGATGTCGAATACCGTGTCACCCGTCTCCAACCCGACGACTCCTGGCGCGTGGTCGGCCGTACCCGCATCACCGAACTGGAGGACGGCGGCGCACCCGACGGCCCGCTCCCGGTCTACGGCGTGGTCGCCTCGCTGTCCGGCCGCACCTCGGAAATGAGCCGCACCGACACTCCGAGCGCCCCGCCGCCGACCGCCACCCCGCCGCCGACCGCCAGCCCGTTGCCCTCCGGCCGCATCGACATCACCCGCCCGGACCGCCGCGCCGCCCGCGCGAATGCCGCCACGGCCGCTGCCGCTGGGAGTGCGGCTGGCTCGGGTGGCGCGATGGATGCGAGTGCCCCCGCTGATGCGAGCGGCACAGCGGTCCCGGCCGCCGCGTCGGGTTCGGCCGCGCCCGCTGGGTTCGCCGGTGCCGACGACCCCGCCACCCCCGCTCCCAGCGGCATTCCGGTCGTGGCCGCTCTCGCGATCCGGGGCGGCCTGCTGACCTTCGACTGGCCGCTCGGCGTCACCGAGGTCATGGTCGTCGTCCGTACCGATGCGCCACCGGTCGCTCCCGACGATCCCGACGCCCGCGCCTGGAAGGTGACCAACACCCGCTACCAGATCGACGGCGGTGTCCACCTGCCCGCCGGTATCCCGCGGCCCTGCCATATCGCCATCGCCTCCACCCGTCGGGAGTCCAATGGAATGCTCACGGTGGCGGTCGGGTTCGCGCCGTCCGCCCGGATCCGCTGGGAGCCGTGAGCCCGCACCTTCGTGGGCGTATTGATCAGCACAGCCGTGGGCGGGTTGAACGGCGTGGGACCGCGCATGGGAATCTGGTGGGGGCCGCCGCTGTTGCCGCAGAGAGTGTGCGCGGCGCGTGGTCGCGAGCAGAGAGGCGGAGCTGGGTGAATCCGAAGCTGATGGCGGTGAGCGACATTCATGTCGGTCACCAGGGCAACAAGCCGGTGGTGGAGCGGATCCGGCCGGACTCGCCCGAGGACTGGCTGATCCTGGCCGGTGACGTGGGTGAGAAGACCGACGACATCCGCTGGGCGCTGGAGACCCTGCGCGGCCGCTTCGCCAAGGTGATCTGGGTTCCCGGCAACCACGAATTGTGGACCACCGCAAAGGATCCCGTACAGATCCACGGTGCGGCCCGTTACGACTACCTGGTCTCGCTGTGCCGGGATCTGGATGTGCTCACCCCCGAGGATCCGTTCCCGGTCTGGACCGGTGCGGGCGCGGAGGAGTACGGCGGCGCGGTCACCCTCGCTCCGCTGTTCGTCCTCTACGACTATTCGTGGATGCCCGAGGGCGCGCTCACCAAGGCGCAGGGCCTGTCCATCGCCCGGGACCGCAATGTGGTCGCCACCGACGAGTTCCTGCTCTCGCCGCAGCCGTACGCCACCCGCGACGCCTGGTGTCACGCCCGCGTCCAGTACACCCAGCGCCGCCTGGACGCTCTCGCCCCCGACACTCCGCTGGTGCTCATCAATCATTTCCCGCTGCTGCGCGACCCCACCAGGATGCTGTTCTACCCGGAGTTCGCGCTCTGGTGCGGCACCGAGCTGACCGAGGACTGGCATATCCGCTACAACGTGGTGTGCTCGGTCTACGGTCACCTGCATATTCCGCGCACCACCTTCCACGAGGGCGTCCGCCACGAGGAGGTGTCGCTGGGCTATCCGCGCGAGTGGCAGCGGCGCGGACTGCCGGACAAGCTGCTGCGCCAGATCCTGCCGACGCCGCAGTACGGCCCGGACGACCTGAATGCCTGGGGCGGGCACTTCAAGATCACTCCCGAGATGGAGAAGATGGCGGCGGAGATGCGGGCGCAGGCCGACAAGCGGCGCGGACTGGCCTGAGGGAACGGGATTTCGCTGGTTGAAGGCTTGCGGATGGCACAGCTATTCCGATAGCTGAATATTCGCCACATCCGTGCTGCGGCGTGCATACCGACCGCCTCGCTGTGATGATGGGGGAGTGCGCGAGCTGCTGCCGCAACTGCTCGACCGGGTCCGTCGCGGACCGGTCGCGCTCGCACGCGTTATCGACGTCACCGGCGCGGGACCTCGCGAGGTGGGTGCTGCCATGCTGGTCACCCCGTCGGGTGAGGTCATCGGTTCCCTGTCCGGCGGCTGCGTCGAATCGGCCGTGGTGGACTCGGCGGCCACCGTCCTGCGCGGCGCGGACGCCGTTCTCGAACGCTTCGGCGTGGCCGACCCCGACGGTATCGCCGTCGGGCTGACCTGCGGCGGCGAGATGGAGATTCTCGTCGAGCGGGTCGACGCCGCGCATCTGCCGCTGCTCGAGGCCCTGTACCGCGACATCTGTGCTGGTCACCCGGTCGCCCTGGTGACCAGTGTGCACGCCAGCCCGTCCTGGCAGCTGCTCCACCCCGGCCGGACCGGTGCCCCACCCCGAGCCGCGTTGTCCCGTGACGCCCTGCCCGGTGACGCGCCGTCCCGTAACGCCCCACCCCGAAACCGTCCGGCCCGGGGTGCCCCGGCCCCGTCCCGAGAGGCCCCGGCCGCGTCCGGAGAAGCCCCGGTCCTGTCCCGTGACGCCGTCGGCATGGCCAGGGCGGGGCGCACCGGTGCGATCGGCTCCGACGAATGCGAGGGCTCCGCCTACCCGGCGCGCGCCTTCGTGCAGAGTTTCGGTCCGCCCGCTCGCATGATCCTGGCCGGAGCCAATGATTTCGTCCGCGCCCTCAGCCGTACCGCCGCCCAACTCGGCTACCGCGTCACCGTCGTCGATGCCCGCGAAACCTTCACCACCCCGGCTCGTTTCCCCGCCGCCCACGAGGTGGTCGTGGACTGGCCGCACCGCTACCTGCGCCGGGAACGCGAGGCCGGCCGACTCGACCCCCGCACCGTGGTCTGCGTTCTCACCCACGACCCCAAGTTCGATGTCCCCCTGCTCGCCGAGGCGCTCACCATCCCCACTCTCGCCTTCGTCGGAGCGCTCGGCTCCCGCCGGACGCACCACAACCGTCGCACCCGTCTCATCGAGGCGGGTCTCACCACGGATCACCTGCGCAGCCTCCACAGTCCGCTCGGTCTCGATCTCAACGCTCGCACTCCGGAGGAAACCGCCATCTCCATCGCCGCTCAGATCATCGCCGAGACCGGTGGCGCCTCGGGCCGCCCGCTGGCCGCCCTGGACGGCCCGATCCATTACTGAGGCAGCATCTTTCGCCAAAGCCGGGATGGAAGTCATCGGCGCGGAGGTCGGCGCTAGCCGATCGCTCGGTTGACGAGCAGCAGGGCGGCGACGAATCCGGCCGCCACTACCAGAGGATAGTTACCCGATGCCGTGGTGTAGTCGAGCATCGACGCCACCAGGAGAATCGCGAGGATGAGGAAGAGAAGCCGCTTCACTGGATGCCCCCTTGACCGGCTTCCAGCATAGAAAGTGCGGATTACTCAGTGCCACAGGCGGACTCGTTCGTGGCAGTACCCGGTCATCGATGGGGCAGGGGAGGGGCGGGCCTGCCCTCCGCAACGGCGTCCGGCAGCTGAATTACGCTGCCGGACGGTCGGTTCCGTGCGTCGGCTGCGTGTGACGGCGGGCGGGTTCCAGCTACCGTCGATAATCCCCTGATCGGGCCAGTAGAGCCGCAGCAGCATAGTGAAATCTCCGGCCGCGGGGGTGGGCAGCCAGTTGGGTTCCTTGTCCGCGCCGGGGTTTTCGCGCTGAATATAGATGTCGACCGACCCGTCGGGATTCTTGGTCGGCCGCTCGCCCCGCACGGCGTAGCGGTTGTCCGGATTGTCGACGAAGAATCCTTGTTCGTCGTACATGGTGAGCGACCAGAAGCCTTGGACGGGCGGGAGTTGGTCGGCGTCGAAGTGCAGCACATAGGAGTGCTCGGAGGACCGGCGTAGGCGACGACGGCGCGGGCGGCGCGGTCCTTCCGGCGAGAAGAACACCAACCTGATCAGGGACAACTGTCGCGGCCAGATCGACGGCACGCAAACCTGGCCTGTTGTCGAACTCTGCCGCCGGAGGAGATTCCGAAACGCGGGTGGCGAGTGCGGATCTTCGGTTCAGGACGCCTTCGCGCTACTGCTGAGGCTGGATGAGCCGGTGCTCGAGATAGCCAGACAGCTTGGCGTTCCGGGCTAGGTAGACCACGACCCTGCTTACGTCGTGGGGTAGTTCGTCGGTGTTCATGATCGAAGTCTTCCCGGCGCAGCCGAGCGGGAACGGACCGCCTGTGCCAATCTACGGCGCACCTATCACCCCATATATCCACTGTGTCCCATATGGCTGGCCGTCTATAAGCGTCCTTGTAGGCGGCCGAACAGTCCGGCGATATCGCCTCCAATTTCTGATATCGTTGATATCGAGTCTAGGAGTTGATATCACATGAAGAGTGTCGTAGTCCGCAATCTCAGCGACGAGGTACACCGCGCGATCCGTCAGCGCGCGGCCGCGCACGGCCGCAGCGCCGAGGCCGAGATCCGCGCCATCCTCACCGAGGCCGTGCAACCGCCCGACCGGATCAAGCTCGGCACCTATCTGGCCCAGGTCTGGGGACAGGACCCCCTGACCGAGGAAGAGCACGCCGCCCTCGACAACCGCGACCGCACCCCCCACGAACCCATGGAGTTCGCCTAAGTGATCATCCTGGACACCAACGTCATCAGCGAACCCATGGGCCCCACCCCGGACCCGCGCGTACTCGCCTGGTTCGACGCCCAGAACTTCGAAACCCTCTACCTGACCGCCGTCACCGTCGGCGAACTGCGCTACGGCCTGGCCATCCTGCCCGCTGGCCGCCGCCGCGAAACACTCATCGAGCGGCTGGAAAAGCACACGCTACCGCTGTTCGAGGGCCGTATCCTGCCCTGCGACCTCGCCGCCACCACCGAATACGCGCAGCTCATGTCGGCCGCCCGCGCATCCGGGCGCGCCATCGCCCTCGCCGACGGCATGATTGCCGCCACGGCCGCCGCCGCGGGCTTCACCGTCGCCACCCGCGACACCTCGCCCTACGAGGCCGCCGACGTGCCCACCATCAACCCCTGGCAGGCGGAGACCCCCTGATCATGCGTACCGCAATCGGCACGACGAAGCTGGCCGAGATCGAGGCTGCACTGACCGACGACACCTTGACCGATACCGAACCCATCGAGCGGTTGCGCGCGGCGGGCCTGCCGGAGGTGGCGCGCGTACTCGCGCAGTCGGTTCGGTGACGGCCTAGGTCACCTGGCCGCGCGCTGGCGGCGCGACCGCCCGGTCCCCGCGCGGGTAGAGCGGGTGCCAACTGCGGAGTCGGAAAAGTCAGCTCACGCGAGGGGGACCGGGCGGCCGGTGCCACCGGGATATGCTGGGACAACGCCGGCTCGGAGAGCCTGTGGTCGTGCGTAGTCGGCGAGCGACCCGTTTCCTCTGCCTCGGTCGCGCGGCAGTGCACCCTCTTGGTTGCTACTCGCTGCTCTGAGGCTGCATGAACCTATCATGAGTTCTCATATGATATGTATTCGATCGCCATGAACTCATTGCGAGAGTGGTGTGAGCGTTCTGTGGTGTCATAGCTTGGATTCAAGGTCGGAGGAGATCATCGAACGTGGGTCGCATAGGGTTCGGCCTGTGGTGACACGGGATCTGCAGCAGCGCTTCGGTCGGATCGTTGCTGACCGGCGTGAGGAGCTCGGGCTGTCGCGACCGGACGTTCGCGGGGCCGGCGGGCCTTCGGTTGCGACCATGGCGCGCGTGGAGAATCCGGGGGCGGGCACGGCGGCACCGAGCCCTGCGACGCTGCGGTTGCTTGATATCGGTCTGCGATGGACCGAGGGCAGCGCGGCGAGAGCGCTGCATGGTGGTGATCCAACGCGTCGAGGCGAGCAGGCGCCCGACGCGGGTGGTCGCGATAGATGCCCTGGCCGCGAACGCGATCCGCTGAATTTCCGCCTGGTGGAGCTCGATATCGATGTCGTGGATGCGCTGATCGCTGCCGCGGACCGTTGCTTTCAGCTCTGCGACCGTGCTGATCTTCCCGCGCCAGCTCAGGAGGCTGCTCGGGCGGTGAAGGATCAACTCGGTGTCGCGGTCGGCAGGCTCGCGGCTGCGCAGGCGACCGAAGTACTCGAGCGGGCCGGTGGGCCGGGAAACGAAGTTCCAAGGAACATAGAGAGGCTCATCGGTGCGCTGCTGGCGGCGCCGCCGACGGCAACGGGAATCGAGCGGGAGAACCAGCAGTACCGGAGGTGGCTCGCGGGAAACGCAACGGATCTGGATCCCGTTCTCGCGGAGAGTTTCGTCAGGCGGTGGCGGTCTAAGCTGGACCGGATCAGCTTGATTGAGGGAGAAGGTTGTTGAGTCAAAGCAGCGGAGTCGTGCCATTGGAGGAGCGGGTGAACCTGCTGTTCGCCACCGTTCTCGACGGTGCCGGAGCTGAAGTGAGTACGACGACTGTGGCGCAGGCACTTTCGGATTCGCTGGGGCGGGGCGTTGAGGTGCGAGACATCGAGGTCCTGCGGCAGCCCGGTGCAGGGAGGACCGACGATGATCTGCTTGACGGGCTGGCTCGCTATTTCGATATGCCGGAGAGCTTCCTTTCCGATTATCCGGAGCAGTACTACAGCTCGTTCCTTCAGCTGAGTCTGCTGATCGTGCAGCGTGACAAGAGAATTCCGTTCGTGGCACTGCGTTTGAGTTCGGACCGAGTGGGTGACAACGGATTACACGAGTTGAAGAGGTATCTTGAATCGCTCGGTTAGGCAGGGTGTGGACGAGGATCGTCTCATCGCCGAACGGGCAATCGCGAAGCTGACGCTGCGGCGCCCGTGGTCGATGCAGCGTTTCGTGGAAGAACTCAGTCTGCAGCGCGACCGGCCGATCGAGATCGTCGAGGGGTTAGGCGAATTCGAGAGCATCGACTACTCCGGCATCTGGATCCCGTTCCCTGAGAAGGACCTCATCCGGCATCGATCAGGCGTCACCCAGGTCGAGCGCGACGGAATCATTGCGCACGAACTTGGGCCACATCGTCCTCGGGCATGAAGTCCCACCCGAAGAGCGGATCCAATACTTCGAGCGGACCGCACCCTCGATCCCAACGGCCGTCATCAAACGGCTCCTCGATCAGCAGGCATGTCTGCGCTCGAACTTCGATCTGCCTTTGGAGCGTCAGGCCGAGTGGTTCGCGACCTTGCTGATGGAAGCCGCGGCCGCCCTGAGTCAACCACTGTTCCCGGCCCGGAATCTCAACCCGAGGCAACGCCTCATGCTCGAACGCGCCGCCGCGATCTTCGGATGGACATCGTGAAAATCGTTATCGGCGCACTCATCCCAGCGGTGCTACTCGCGCTGGCACTACACCGAATTCGAACGAACCGGCACGGCAATCGACTCCGAACCCCGACCGGGCTCACCAACCCGCTGACGCAGCTCTTGCTCGTTCTCGGGCTGGCGAAACTGTGCCGAGTCCCGGTAATCACCGACGATGTCATCAACCCTGTGCTGCGCAGCGCGACCGGCGTCGCCAACATCATGCCCCTCGCCGGAATGACATTCGGCGCGCTGGCAGCCATCCCGGTCCTGGGCGTGAGCTCGTACATCACCGGCCGCAACGTCACGCCACGTACCCAGCTCGGGATTGCGCTCGTCATCGTCGCGGCGATGATTACGACATTCCTGCGCACACCTATGGCAAACACCCCGACGTCGTATATGAGCAACGATTTTCCGGTGTCAGGGCCAGTCATGGCCTATTGGCTCGCCTTCCTGATGCCGTTGGCAAGCGCGTTGGTCGTCGGCTGCGTGTACATCGTCCGCGAGCTGTTGTGGGTCCGTAGCGGTCCGTTCGCGCGGGCGTTGGCCGGCATCGCCCTGTGCGAGATGCTGGGCTTGGTCTACTGCGTGTTCAAGGTCTACAACCTTTATCTGCAGCGTGCGGGGATCGACAACTTCTGGCACCGGAACGCCGCAACGGTTTCCATCGCGCTCGGGCTGGCGGCATTGGCCGCTGCGGGGATATCCGCCGGAATCTACGCCTCGCACATTCTCCGGGATCGGTTCGAGCGCTATCACCTGTTGAGGCGTTTCGGTGACCGGTGGTTGGCGGCCCGGGCCGCGAATCCCGATGTCGTGCTGGATAAGTCCGATGAGTTCCGCCCTACACGGCGGATGTGCTGGGCAGCGTCGCGGTCGGGGGCGACGGCTTATCGGCTGCAGATAGAACTGGCCGATCATCTGCACCAGAGCGGAGCGGGAAGCTCCCCCGCGGTCGCCTGACCACCGTATCGCGACACCGTGCGGGGTTCGACCATGGCCGAACCCCGCGTACGTTCTGCTTACCTCAGGTGAGTGCTGAGCGCAGTGCTTCGGACCAGTGCTGCCAGCGCGGATCGGGGCCGCCGGTGTCGTCGCCGACCATGTTGGTGCACGTGTAGCCGACTGCGACACCGGATTCGGGGTGGGCGAAGCCAATTCGCCCGCCATTGCCGACCTGACCGAAGGCTCCATCCCCGAGCAGTTGGGCAGGGCGAGTGAGCTCGTAGCCGTGGGCAAAGTAGTTGCCGCGCGGCATCATGCCCAATGGTGCTGGGTGGCTGAGGCCCTCGGTTTGTGGCTGCCGTGCCCGCTCGACCGCCTCGGGCGTGAGTATCCGGACACCGTCGATCTCACCGATCGTCGCCGCAAACATCCGCGCCACCGAGCGCGCGTTCCCGATTCCATTGCCGGACGGCACCTCCGCTGCGTGACCATCCCGCGTATTCAGCAGCGAGAGACCCTCGTCCCGCGCCGCGACCGTTGCAAGGGTCGCGCGCACCAGCCGCGCGGTCATATCGACACCCATACGGCTCAGCATCGCTTCCACGTCGGCGACGCCGGGCAGGTGTCGGCGGGTGAACTGCGGGACGACGCGGTATTCCTGGCTTTCCGGTAGACCGATCCACAGGCTCAGCCCGAGAGGCTCGGAGACCTCGGCGGCTAGGAACTCACCGACGCTCTTCCCGGTGACTCGGCGGATCAGCTCGCCGGCCAGGTAGCCCCAAGTGAGGGAATGGTAGTAAAACGCAGTGCCCGGTTGCCACAGCGGAGTCATCGATTCCAGGGCGGCCACGCACGCCGACCAGTCCGTCAATTCCCAAGCCCCGATGCCGGATTCGGCATCGAAACTCGACAGGCCGCCACGGTGTGACAGCATGTCGGCGACCGTGATGTCGGCCTTTCCGCTCGCCGCGAACTCCGGCCAGTACTCGCGAACCGGGGCATCGAGGTCGAGTAGGCCGCGATCGACCAGAATGTGGACACAGGTCGCGGTCATCCCCTTCGACACCGACATGAGCACCGTCAACGACTCCGCGTCCCACGTCTTCCCGGATTCCGGGTCCTGCCCCGCCCAGAGATCAACAACAACGCGCCCGTGCTGGTAGACGCACAGCTGCGCGCCGCCCGCATCTCCGTCCTGCGCGTGCGCGAAGCCGTCCCGGACCCTCTCGAACCCACGCTCGACAAACCCTTCCACCAACACCTCGAACCTCCTCGACGAGCGTCACAGCGTGCCGAAACCTCAACGCGCCCGAACAGTATCTATACGACCGGCTGACGGTCCATGTAGCCTCTTGCCATCATCCAGCGCGCCACCAACACCAGGCCCGGCACAGCCCTTCCGCGGCCAGCGACCAGCTCGGGTCCGCCGCCGTTCGGGTTGGGCACCCTTTTCTGACCCTCCGGTCGGACGGCCGGAATCAGCCTTCGTACAATACTTCTGGTTGGTTGCATCGTTCGTAGGGGATGCCTGTAGGATCTTGTGCGGGGCAGCTGTTTACCCCCCTTAACAGTTGGCTCACGATGGTGGGCACCACCGTCACCGAGGTCCTGGCCGGCTACTACGAGCCCGACGAGCACGGCAAACGCCCACCAGAGTGCCTGTACGGGGCGGCGAAGATGTGGGCGCACCTGCAACGCCGGGGTATCCCGGTCGCCCGGTGCACGGTGGAACGGCTGATGCGGGCCAACGGTTGGCAGGGTGTGGTGCGGCGCAAGAAGATCGGCACCACGCAGGTCGATCCGGCTTGGCAGGGACAACTGTCGCGGCCAGATCGACGGCACGCAAACCTGGCCTGTTGTCGAACTCTGCCGCCGGAGGAGATTCCGAAACGCGGGTGGCGAGTGCGGATCTTCGGTTCAGGACGCCTTCGCACTACTGCTGAGGCTGGATGAGCCGGTGCTCAGCAGTTGCAGGATGTTCTGGAAGAAATCGCACCCGCCCGGCGCGCCGATGGGGAACTCGACGCACGCGGCGACCGGGGCCACAGGTTCGGTGGCGGCTTGGGCGGTGGCCAGTGGGGTCAGTATCAGGCCACCGGCCAGTGCGGCCGTAGTGAGCGATCGTTTCATCGGAGTTCCTTGCTGCTCAGAGCCTTCGAACCGTCCATCTGCCCCCCGGACAGCGAAGGTCACGCTAATTGACGCAACAGTTCGGCTCCAGCCCCAGATTCCGTGGCCCACTGGTCCGGGGGCACTGCTCGGTTCACCCGCGACGTGACCACCAACGCCGCTTGGTCCTGCTCGCGCCCGCCCCCAGAACCTGCCCGACCAGATCGAGGAACACCCACACATCGCCTGCCTTGTAGGTCTCCGGCTCCTCGGTGCCGCCGAGAATTGGGTACGGCACCGGGATGTACACCTGATCGGTTCCCAAGGGCCCTTCGAGATCTCGAATCGCCGCGACATGATCCGGCTGAAGCACATACTGGGCGAATACCGGTTCCCGCAGCACCTCGTCCACAAACGCTGCAGTGTCCGCGAACACTCCATAGCTCTTAACCGCGAACTTGAATGGGTGCAGCACCGCGTGCTCTCCCGTGCGTCGGTTGGCGAGGAAGATGTGTCCCAGGTCGGAGTACCCGACAACGGTGTCGAAGCCATGGAAGTGCGGTGTCCGATCCGGCATCGCTGTAGCCATGGCGATCGGCCCGACTACCCGGAAACATTCTTGATTCACAAGGAGATTCAAGCACGCATGGGTTATGGTAAGCCCTGAACTCTTACGACAGTTGCCGCGCGCAGGCATGTTCATCGGGTTCACAGCCGTCGGAGGCGCGACCTGATTCCTCGACGGTTACGACAACCACCTTCGCCGAGGAAGCGGTCCTCCTGCTCTGGCCTGATTACGCGCCCAACTCGTCGAAAGGCAGGCGGCGGTGGACGGCTGGGTGGGGGGCAATCGAAATCGGGAACGTCAGTGATGCGCACCCTCGTGCGGAAGCTCGCGCGGTTCGCCGCCGGTCCGCTGACGTCGAGCTCGCCCCGCTCAGCACAGCGGAATGTGCTTGCGGGATTATGGCCCCATGCCTGAACATATCTCCCTCATTCGCTCCGGCGCTCTCTCGGACACCGCCGAATACGCTTACGCAGCAACAGCTCCTGCCGATGCCCGCTTGATCTTCATGGCCGGAGCCTGCCCGCTCGAGTCCGACGGCTCCACCGCCGCGGTCGGTGATTACGCCGGTCAGGCGAGCAAAGTCATGGAGAATCTGCGGATCGCACTTTCCGATGCCGGCGCCTGCCTGGACGATGTGATCAGTACCCGTGTATATGTGGCCTCTTCGAATCAAGCCGACCTGGTGGCGGCCTGGGAGGTGGTCAGGGACACCTTCGCCCCGCATGACCCACCGAGTACGTTGCTCGGCGTCACCGTACTCGGCTACGACGATCAACTCGTCGAGGTGGAGGCCGTCGCGGCGGTGGTGAACGGCTGATCGGGGACAATCCGGATCAGCCCCGCGCGATGTGCACCCGGTCCACCGTGCAGGTACAGCGCAGGTATCGACACGGCTCGAACCTATCGCAGGCTGCCCCGCTCATCGACGTACCGCGTCGGGGTTCCGAGGAATGTGTCCGGTTCCATCGGGCCGTAGGCGAGTCGGGCGCTTCCGGGCCGAGATGCGACGGCGGACCTTGCTGCTGTGGGGAACTGGGCGTGAGGATGCGTGGCGGATCGATGTTTCGGACGGGCCGGTGGATCCGCGGTGGGCAGTGTTTCGGCAGATCATCGGCCCGGTGACGGTCTGATCGCTGCCGTATCACTGTGCGCCCGAAGCGCTTCGCACCGCCTCCACACGCCGTCGCAGGAGGCAGAATTCGTTGCCCTCCGGGTCGGCGAGGACGTGCCAGGAGACGTCGGGGCCCTGGCCGATGTCGACCGGGCGGGCGCCGGCGGCGAGGAGGCGTTGCAGTTCGGTGTCCTGGTCGCGGTCGGTGGGGTTGAGGTCGAAGTGCAGGCGGAGTTTGGTGCGTTTGGGTTCGGGGTGGGGGAGGAACATGAGGGTGGGTTGGGGGCCGCCGAATCCGGTGTCGGGTGGGCCTATTTCGAGGGCGCCGTCTTCCCAGCCGAGTTCCACGTAGCCGAGGACCTCGCACCAGAAGTCGCCCAGTCGTCGCGGGTCGGCGCAGTCGATGAGGAGTTGGGTGATTCGGCAGGCCATGGAGGTGACGGTACCTGCGCGGGAGTGTTACGGACAGTCGTTCACGCCGCTGGTCGGCGATGGCTGGGCGGGGTCGGGGGATGCCTCGTAGTGGCGCACGAGCGCGGCGGCCCGGTCCCGCAGGGAGGTGCGCAGCCATTGCGGCGCAAGGACTTCCGCGTTCGTGGCGAGCTGCCACAGCGCCCATTCGGCGTGTCTCGCATCCTGGAAGGTCACCTCGAGACGGAGCCAGCGGTCCGGGTCCTCGGTTTCGGCGCCGACCGTCAGCGCGGTGCCCACCAGTTCCGCCCGCTGCGCCGGGTGCACCCGTGCCAGCACGGTGACCTGCTCCCCGCCGGTCCGGAATCGCGTGGCGCGCTCCTGCCAGGCCCGGCCCAGATCGACGCGGTCCGGTCGCCGGGCGGGTTCGGGCAGTGCCTCGGCGGCCCGGATCCGGGACAGTCGATAGGTGCGCTCCTCGCCGGAACGCATGGCCAGCAGATAACCCAGACCGCGCACGGTGACCAGGCCGATCGGGTCCACCGTGCGCCACATCGGGGCCTGGTCCACGGCGGCGTAGTGGATGCGCAGCCGGTACCCGGCGAATACCGCGCGCCGGACCTCCGCCCCGATCGAGTCGGGCACGTCCTCGGCGATCAGGCGGCGCGCGAGCAGATCGGTCTCCGGTTCGATGAGCAGCCGCTGCGCCGCGCCGGTCGCGGTGGCTCGATTGCCTTCCGGGAGCGCGTCGACCACCTTGCGCATGGCCGAGGACAGCGCCGTGCCGAGGCCGAAAGCCAGTGCGCCGCGCCGTGATCCGGCGACCAATAGGGCGAGCGCCTCGTCGTGGTTGAGTCCGGTGAGCTCGGTGCGGAAACCGGGCAGCAGCGCGAAACCGCCCCGCCGCCCCCGTTCGGCGTAGACCGGAACCCCGGCCGCCGACAGCGCCTCGATATCGCGCAGCACGGTGCGGGTGGATACCTCGAGTTCGCGGGCGAGCACGGTGGCGGACAGCCGACCGTGCTGGCGCAGCAGCAGCACCAGCGAGACCAAGCGGTCGGCGCGCATGCCGAGAACTCTATCGGAAATACCTGACAGTAGATGTCGTGTTTCGTTGGCAGGGTTGTCGGCATGACACACAACGACAAGGCCACCGACCCCAACGACCTGGGCAAGTACTTCATCGAGCGCGCCAATGCGGGCGACGTCGACGGACTGGTGGCGCTGTACGAGCCGGACGCCGTACTGGCCTTCCCGCCCGGCAACCTCGCCACCGGACACGCGGAGATCCGCAAGGTCTACGAGCAGTTCGTCGCGGTCGCGCCGGTGCTCACCCCGGGGAGGCAGCATGCGGCGCTGGTGAGCGGCGACCTGGCGCTGACCGCGTCCACGCTCACCACCGGCGAGATCACCGTCGAGATCGCCCGGCGTCAGCCGGACGGCTCCTGGCTGTGGGCCGTCGATCAGCCCGCACTCGAGGCGTAGCGCGACGGTGGTGGGCCGGTACGAACCGGCCCGCCACCGTACGACGACCGGACCGGGAACGGTGATCCGAACGCGCGGTTCGATGACACCGGACCGGGTATCGACCAATCGTGACCTTCGATCTGACACCGACGGCGGCGCAGCACGAACTGGCCGAGCGGGCACACGAGTTCGCTCGCGACCACATCAGACCGGGGGCGCCCACTACGACCGGGTGCGGGAGTTCCCGTGGCCGGTCCTGGAGGAGGCCGCCGCACGCGGGTTCTACAGTCCGCTGTTCTACCGCGATCTCATCGGGGACCCGACCGGGCTGTCCCTGCCGATGTTCATGGAGGAACTGTTCTGGGGTTGCGCCGGAATCGGTTTGGCCATCGTGATGCCCGCCCTGGCACTGTCGGCGATCGGCCGCGCCGCGACGCCCGAGCTAGATGATCCGCTGCGCGCGCGCCGCCATGAAGGTACTGCGGCCCCCGCGCTGAACCGGCCCACCTAGGTGGCGATTCGCGCCACCCTGGGCGGCGGCGCCCACCCCTCGGTGGGCTGATATCGGCGGTCCGGACGGCGGACAGTGGAACATGTCCCGCCCAGCAACCGGAGCCACCGATGTCGATGACGAGCACCACCGCCACCTCGGCGCACCGTCGTGCCACGGTGCGGACAGCGGACGGCGTCGCCCTGGCGGTGCGGGAGTACGGCCCGCGCGACGCGGAGCTGACGGTGGTGCTGCTGCACGGGCACTGCCTGCGCGCCGAATCCTGGACCTATGTCCGTGACGCCATGGCGCGGTATCCCGGCGCGCGCATCGTCTGCTACGACCACCGTGGCCACGGCGCGTCCGCCGCCGCGCCCCGGCGCACCTACCACCTCGACCAGCTCGGCCGCGATCTGCGCGACATTCTCGACGCGGTCGCCCCGACCGGACCGGTGGTCCTGGTCGGACACTCCATGGGCGGCATGACCGTGCTGACCTACGTCAGTCAGCAGCCGCACGAGATCGGCACCCGCATCGTCGGCGTCGTTCTCATCGCCACCGCCGCGAGCGGTCTGGCCGCCGCCGGCTTCGGCCGTCTGCTGCACAACCCGCTCATCTCCCTGTTCCAGACCGCCGTCCGGTTCGCGCCCACGCTGATGCAGCGGGCGAAACTGTTGGCCTGCAAGGTTTTCGCGCCCATCGTACGGGCAGCCGAATTCGGTGACCGCAAGGTCAGCCCGCGCGTGCTCGCACTCGCCAACGCCATGCACAACCAGACCTCGATCGTCACCATGGCCAGCTTCCTGAACTCCTTCATGACCTACGACCAGACCGACGCCCTCGCCGTCCTGTCGAAGATCCCCACCCTGGTGGTGTGCGGTGCGGCCGATCTGATGACGCCGCCCGCGCACTCCGTCGCCATCGCCGCCGCCGTCGACTACGCCGATCTCGTCATGATCGACACCGCCGGTCACTCGGTGATCCTCGAACAGCCGGTGCCGGTGGCCGCGGCGATCGGCCGCCTGCTCACCCGGGTGGTTCGGGACGCCGCACCCCGCAGCGTCGCCGAGCATCCGACCGGGCTGCCGCAGCCGCTCCGCCGTCCGGTCCGCGCATCCGGGTGCGGCGTGCGGGGTGCGGCCGAGCCGTTCCCGGACGCGGCGTGATCACGGCGTGGCCGCGACCGTCGAATCCGCGCGGGATCGCCGCCAGAGCCGGTAGCCGCGGTGGGCGGTGAACGCGCCGAGGACCGCGACCACGCACCAGACCGCGATGGCGGTGTAGGCCAGCGGGGCGGACAGATCGCCGATCGACGCGCCGAGCGCGGTGTAGACGAAGGCACGCGGGGTGGAGCCGATGAGTGCGCCGACCGCCATCTGCCACAGCGGGATTCCGAGCCCGCCGAACAGATAGGCGGCCATGGCATCGGAGACGCCGGGAATGAATCGCTGGCCGACGACGGCCCACAGGCCGCGGCGGCGGAGTTGGGCGTCGAGCGCTGCGGCGCGGTGGGTGCCGAGCAGTTCGCGGGCGCTCGCATGACCGGCGCGTCGTCCGAGGAAGGCGCAGCAGGTCGCCGAACCGACCGTGCCGCCCAGCGTGACGAACGTCCCGACCAGGGGACCGAACAGGATGCCGCTGCCCGCCGCCAGGATCGGCCCCGGGACGAAGGTCGCGCCGAGCAGCGCCGCCGTCGCCGCGTAGGCCAGGGGCGCGGCGGGGCCGGTCGCGGCGACCAGGGTGCGGATACCGTCGACGTCGATCACGCGCGCGATGGCTACGAGGTAGAACATCGTAGACAGGAACGCCAGGCACAGCGCGAGGCGCAGAACATGCCGCCGCCGGCTGGTCGGCGGCCCGTCGATCGCGGTCATGGTGCATCACCCTGCCGCATCCGAGACCGACCCCGCGACCCGGGCGCTCATTCGCGACCGACCCAGCGACCCGGGCGGTCATCCGACGTCGACCCGCGCGCCTCGGATCACCGCGCGGCCGGAACGCGCACCCGTCGGGTATTGCGTCGGGGTGAGCGCGGGGCGCGGCGGCGTTCCGGTGCGGGAGCGGGTAGGTCACCGAGTTCCGCGAGCAGTTCGCGCCGCCGGGCCGCGGAGACGCTGCGGCGATCGCGATAGGTGAGCGCGGCCTCCATCGCCCACAGCATGTCGAGGGTCAGACCCGGCACTCGCGCGGCGTGCAGGCGGCGATAGGTCTCGACCACGCCGAGGTCGGCGAGCTCGCCGAGAGTGGTCACATCGGCATGCGCCAGCATCGCGGCGGCGTCGCGGCCGAGTTCGTAGCCGCGATCGCGCCATTCGCGGATGCTGAGATGAGCGTCGCCCCGGACCGATTCGGCCTCGCGCCAGACCGCGAAGCGCAGGGATTCCGGATCGGTCGGTGCGTTGCCGCGCGACAGGACCTGCGCTCGGGCCTGGTTGGCCACGCTCACCATCGGTTGGAACCGCCGGAAGATCTGGATCTCGCCGTCGTATCCGTGGTCCCAGGGGCCGAGGTAGGCGTAATCGCTGCCGTATCCGTTCGCCGTGTCGAGCCCCGCCGCGTGCAGCGCCCATGCGCGCGCCTCGTCGGGAGTGCGCGGGGCCAGCACGAGTAGGCCACTCTGACGGCTCACGCGGCCACCCTCCTGGTGTCGGCGGTAGCCGTCCCACCAGGCTTCCCGTGTCGCGGGGTCCGGTGTCCGATCGAGACCGAAGGTGTGCCAGCGCACGGTGCCGACCGGTTTCGACAGCGGCAGCCGGTTCTTCAGGTGCCGGGCGACATGGTCGTCGAAGGGCGTGCACCAGCCGGGGACCAGCACGATGGGGTCGGCCGGGTCCGCGTCGAACGGGTTCGGGCACAGGAACGGGCGGTCGATGAGCACGACCGTATGCGGGCGCGCCTGATACGCCAGCCCCCACAGCAATCGGGCCAGCAGCCGCGCGCCGTGGTCGTCCGAGAGCACATGCCAGGTTTCGTGAAACCGGTTGGTGCTGAACCTGGCGCGGGTGCCCGGTCGCAGGGTGATCACGGTGTGGACGCGACCGGGTGACCGCACCGCATGCCGGTGCAGTTTGAGGCCGTCGGATACGGATCGGGCGGTGGCCGGACGTTGCTGCTTCATCGTGATCCATGACGCCACATCGGTGTTCGCGCCACAACCGAATTTCGCGCTACGGCCGGTCGGTGGCCAGCCCGCCGAGCAGTTCGCGCACCAGTCCGGCGCTCAGTGCCCGAGCGTGTTCGGGGTCGGCGGTCTCGGTGATGGTCAGCGGCAGCTCGGTGAGCGCGCCGTAGAAGGCGCTCGCGATCAGCTCGGCCGGGTAGGGGCGGATGAGTTCGGCGGCCAGCAGTTCGCGGATCGCCTCCAGGAGCAGGCCGCCGAGATGCCGCTGGTCGAGTTCGCGCCAGCGCCGCCAACCCAGTGCGATCGGGCCCTGTTGCAGCACGATGTGCCGGTAGTCGGGTTCGGCGCAGATCTCGAGGAATTCCGCGATGCCGCGGTCGATCCGCTCGAACGGGTCCGGCACCGCGGTGATGGCACGCCGGATGCGTTGTGCCGCTCGGTCTTCGAGCAGTTCGACCACAGCCTCGAACAGGCCGCGTTTGCCGCCGAAATGGTGGTAGAGCGCGCCACGGGTGAGCCCCGCGCTCCGCACCAGTTCCTCGGCCGAGAGGTTCGCGTACTCGCGTTCGGCGAACAGGCGCGCGGCCGTGTCGATCAGTGTCTGGCGGGTGTTCTCGGCGTACTTCTCCCGCAGGGATTCCATACGCCATGATTATCACATACCGTGTGCATGTCAGATACATTGTGTATGAGAGTGGGCGGTCATGGACGAGTCGGTGGATGTGGTGGTCGTCGGCGCCGGGATCGCGGGACTGGTCGCCGCCCGCGATCTGGTCCGCGACGGGGCCGACGTGCTGGTGCTGGAGGCGCGCGACCGGGTCGGCGGACGGCTGCTGAACGGCGAACTGCCCGGCGGGACGCCCATCGAGGTGGGCGGCCAGTGGGTCGGGCCGGGGCAGCATCGCATTCTCGCGCTGCTCGAGGAACTGCGCCTGGACACCTATCCGACGCATACCGCCGGGCGGAGTATCGCCGAAATCGGCTCGGGCCGATCGGAATACACCGGCCGCATCCCGAAGCTGAACCCGCTGGCGCTGGCCGATGTCGCGCAGACGCAGTGGCGGCTGGACCGGACGGCACGGCGCGTCGCGGCGGCGGAGCCCTGGCTGGCGACGGGGGCCGAGGCGCTGGACGGGCAGACCTTCGCGACCTGGTTGCGGCACACCGCCCGTACCCCCGGCGGCCGGTCGTTCTTCCGGATCATCACCGAGGCGGTGTTCTCCGCCGAACCCGAGGACATGTCGGCGCTGTGGGCGGCGTTCTACGTCGGCGCGGCGGGTGGTCTCGACGCCCTGATCGGCACGGCGGGCGGGGCGCAGCAGGACCGCGTCGTCGGCGGTTCGCAGACCATCGCCACGGTGCTGGCCGAGGAACTGGGGGAGCGGGTCGTCCTCGGGGTTCCGGTGCGCGATATCGAATGGGACGCCGCGGGGGTCCGGGTCGTCGCGGGCCGCACCGCCGTGCGCGCCCGGCGCGCGGTCGTGGCGGTGCCGCCGCCGCTGGCGGCCCGCATCCGCTACACGCCGGGGCTGCCCGGTGATCGTGATCAACTCGTGCAGCGGATGCCGATGGGCCGGGTGATCAAGGTCAATGTCGCCTATGATGAACCATTCTGGCGGCGAGCGGGTTTCAGCGGTCAGGCCAACAGCGATCGACGTGCGCTGGGCACCGTCTTCGACAACACCCCGCACGACGGCGCACCCGGTGTGCTGGTCGGATTCCTGGAGGGACGGCACGCCGACGCCGCGGCGCGCCTGAACCTCGCCGACCGCCGCGCCCGGGTCATCGACGACCTCGTCGGCTATTTCGGCCCGCGGGCCCGCAACCCCATCGACTACCTCGAACGCGACTGGGCCGAAGAGGAATTCAGCCGCGGCTGCTACGGCGCGTTCACCCCGCCCGGCGTCCTCACCCGCTTCGGCCCCGCCCTGCGCGCCCCGATCGGCCCCCTGCACTGGGCGGGCACCGAAACCGCCACCCGCTGGGCCGGATACATGGACGGCGCGGCCGAATCGGGCCACCGGGCCGCCCGGGAGGTTGCCGCCGCCCTGGCCGCCGCCCCGCGCCTGACCGCGTGAACCCACCCGCTAGCCGACCGTCAGGGCGTCGTCGGCCTGGCGAGCAGATGTTCGATGCGGAGTGGAATCTCGTGGACGGTCCGGCCGGTGGCGTGGCGAACCGCGTTGACGATCGCCGCCGCCGCGCCGACCATGCCGAGTTCGCCGAGCCCCTTGACGCCCAGGGGATTCACCACGGAATCGGCGACCTCGACGAAGGAGATGTCCACCTCGGGCGCGTCGGCATTGACCGGCAGCAGGTACTCCAGCAGCGACGAGTTCGCCCAGCGGCCGTCGCGGGTGTCGGGCAGGCTGGCCTCCATGAGGGCCTGCGACAGACCCCAGTTCATGCCGCCGAGCACCTGGCTGCGGGCCAGCTTGGCATTGAGGACGCGGCCGGGCGCGAACGCGCCGACCATGCGCCGCACCCGCACCAGGCCCAGGTCCGCGTCCACGGCCACCTCGGCGAACTGCGCGCCGAAACTCATTCGGCCGTAGGGCATGTCCTGCGCCGGGGGATGCCAGGTGCCGATGGTTTCCACATCGGTGAGATGGTTGCGCGACAGCAGATCCGAATACGCCTCGGCCACACTGGGATCGGACTTCAGGCGCAGCATGCCACCGCTGCCCTCGATGGCATGCGCGGGCAGTCCGTGCAGGACCGACTCGGCATCGGCGACGGCCAGCGCGATCAGCTGGCCCAGCAGTTCGGTGCAGGCCGTGTGCACCGCCGCGCTGATCATGCCCGCGCCCATGGAGCCCACCGCCGCCGCGATATTCGGATAGTCGGTGTCGCCGATATCCACCCGCACCCGCGCCCACGGGACGCCGAGCGCGTCGCCCGCCACCTGCGCCATGGTGGTCGCCACCCCGGTCCCGAAATCCTGGGTGCCCGCCTGCACGATCAGCGAGCCGTCGGCCAGCAGGCGGGCGTGCGCGCGCTGCGGCTGACCGGGCAGGAAGACCGGATATCCGGCGGTCGCCACACCCCACCCGATGAGCCAGTCGCCGTCCCGGCGCATCCTGGCGCGCCGGTCGGCCGCCGACCAGCCGAAGCGTTCGGAGGCCAGGTGCAGGCATTCGGCGTAGCCGTCCGACGACCACGGATGCCCGCTCTCGGGATCGAGCGCGGCGTGATTGCGCAGCCGCAGTTCGACCGGATCGATCTCGATGGCGTCGGCCAGTTCGTCGATGGCGCACTCCATGGCCACCATGCCGGAGGTCTCCCCGGGTCCGCGCATGAAGGTGGGCGTCATGGTGTTGCCGCGCACCAGCCGATACCGCCCCTCCCAGTTCGGGATTCCGTACGCCTGCCCGGCCACGCCCAGCGACAGTTCCGCCCAGTCGTCGAACGGGGAGGTGACCGACAGCTTGTGGTGCCGCAGCCCGGTGAACATGCCCTCGTTGTCGCAGACCAGCGTGACCCGCTGCTCCTGCTCCTCGCGCAGGCCGGTGCCGTAGAACATCTGCTCGCGGGTGAGCACCAGTTTCACCGGCCGGCCCAGTTCCCGCGCGATCATGGGCGCGAGCGTCACATGCGGCCACATCATGGCCTTGGCCCCGAATCCGCCGCCCACGTAGTGCGCGATCACCCGCACATTGCTCGGTGAGATGCCGAGGTAGGCGGCGATGGTGGCCTGGGTGGCGCTCACCCCCTGGGTGGTGTCGTACACCGTGACGGTGTCGCCGTCCCAGACCGCCGCCGTCGCCGAGCATTCGATCGGATTGTGATGGTTGGCGGCGAAATGGTAGGTGGCGTCGACGGTGTGGGCGGCATCGGCGGCGGCCGCGGCGAAGTCGCCGCGCGACTGCACGGCGGGCACCAGTCCGCAGAAGACCGTGTCCGGCTGATACTCCCGATCGCGGCCGTCGGCCAGCCGCACCAGCGCCGGGCGCTCGTCGTAGTGGGCGTCCACCATCTCGGCCGCCTGCTGCGCCGCCTCGAAGGTGTCGGCCACGACCACGGCGATGGGTTGTCCGAAGTAGTGGATCGCGGTGTCCTGCATGGGAAAGAAGGTCTGCCCGGGTGCGGGGCCGCCGAAACCGGACGGGAAGACCGGCGGCACCGCCGCCACCCGGGGCAGGTTCTCGTGGGTGAACACCGCGACCGCGCCCGCCGCCATGGCCCGGCGGGTGTCGATGTACCGCACCGCGCCGCTGCCGATCCGGGCACCGACGATCACCGCGTGCGCCACCCCGGGCAGCGGGATCTCGGCGGTGTAGTGCGCCGCGCCGGTCACCTTGGCGCGGCCGTCGACCCGGTCGAACTCCCGGCCGACGAGCGGTCCGGAGACGGTGGCGGTCATCGCGGACCTCCCAGCGGATTCACCTGCGGGCGAACGGCTTCCAGGGCTCGGACCAGGGTGCGCTGGCCGAGCTCGATCTTGAACCGGTTCAGGGGGTGGGTGTCGTCGGCCGCCTCCAGCTCCGCCGCCGCGGCCAGCGCGAAATTCGGTGTGGTGGCGGACTTGCCGAGCAGCAGTTCCTCGGCGATCCGGGCCCGCCAGGGTTTCGTCGCCACTCCGCCGAGGCCGATCCGCACGTCCACCACGGTTCCGTCGGCCACGTCCAGGGCCACCGCCGCCGAGGCGAGGGCGAATTCGTAGGATTCGCGGTCGCGCACCTTGAGGTAGTGCGAGTTCCGCGCGAACGGCAGCGCGGGCACGTCGATGCGCGTGATGAGTTCGTCCGCGGCCAGCGGATGTTCCAGGTGCGGGGTCTCACCCGGTGCCAGGAAGAAGTCGTCGAAGGCGACGGTCCGTTCCCCGCGCGGCCCCCACACCGTCACCGCGGCGTCCAGGGCGATCAGCGGAACCGCCGCATCCGAGGGGTGGGTGGCGAAGCACAGCGGACTGGTGCCGAGCACCGCGTGCCCGCGGTGGATGCCGTCGACGGCCGCGCAGCCCGATCCGGGATCGCGCTTGTTGCAGGCGGTTCCGGGCTCCCGGAAGTAGGCGCAGCGCACCTTCTGCATGAGGTTGCCGCCCATGGTCGCCATATTCCGCAGCTGCGCCGACGCGCCCTTCCACACCGCCATCGCGAGGAAGGGAAACCGGTCCACCACACCGGAATCCGCCGCCACCTCGCTCATCTTGGCCAGTGCGCCGATGCGCAGCCCGCCGTCGGCGGTGTGCTCGATGCCGCCCAGCGGCAACCAGGTGATGTCGACGAGATTGTCCGGCTCCACGGCTCCGGTGCGCAGTAGGTCCACCAGAGTCGTTCCGCCCGCGAGGAATACGGTGTTCGGGCGGGAGTTCACGGTGCTGACGGCCTGCTCCAGGCTGGTCGGGCGGGCGTAGGCGACCGGCTTCACCGCGCACCCCCGCGCATGGCGTCGCGGCCGGTGCGCACCGCGTCGCGAATGTTCTGGTAGGCCGCGCAGCGGCAGATATTGCCGCTCATCCACTCCGCGATCTCGGTGTCGGATTCGGCGTGGCCCTCCTCGATGCACTTGATGGCCGACATGATCTGCCCGGGCGTGCAGTATCCGCACTGGAATCCGTCGGCCTCCAGGAAGGCCCGCTGCACCGGATGCAGGTTCTCGCCGTCGGCGACGCCCTCGATGGTGGTGATCTCCCGGCCCTCCGCCGCCAGCGCCAGGGTGAGGCAGGCCAGCACCCGGCGCTTGTCGATCCACACCGTGCATGCCCCGCAGCCGCCTTGATCGCAGCCCTTCTTGGTGCCGGTGAGCTGGAGGTGTTCGCGCAGTGCGTCCAGCAGGCTGGTGCGCGGCTCCAGCACCGCGTAGCAGTCGTGCCCATTGACGCTCAACGTGGTCATGATGCGGGACGGCCCGATGAATTCGGCCGGATCCGCGGTGGACCGGCTGGTCGACGGCTCGACGGTCATACCTCACCCTCCTGCCCCGCGGTCGTGTGGACGTGCCGCGGAAAGTGCTGGACTGCGTGCGGATATGAATCAGCAACATCGTAGCAACCGGTTGGTGTGCGCGGGTGGGACGGATCGCCCGGTCGCGCGTCCGGGGCGGCGGGATAGGCTCGTGACGGCACAATCACGAGCAGGAGGCGGTCATCGAACAGCGGGCAGTCGCGACCGAGGGGTCGGCGCGTTTGATCGGCAGAATTCTGCCCATCGGGGTCGCCGCGGCCGAACTGCTGGCGTACCCGCCGGAGCTGAAGGCCCATCCCGGCGAGGAGCATCTCATCGCCAAGGCGGTGGAGAAGCGCCGCCGCGATTTCATCGGCGCGCGCCACTGCGCCCGCCAAGCCCTGGCCGAACTCGGCGAACCCGCCGTCGCCATCGGCAAGGGCGAGATGGGCGCACCCGTCTGGCCGCGCGGGGTCGTCGGCAGCCTCACCCACTGCGACGGCTACCGCGCCGCGGCGCTGGCGCACCGGCTGCGTTTCCGCTCGGTCGGCATCGACGCCGAACCGCACGGCGCCCTGCCCGACGGAGTCCTGGACTCGGTCAGCCTGCCCGCGGAACGCTCCTGGCTGGCGGCCGCGCTGCCCGGCACCGACCTGCACCTGGATCGCCTGCTGTTCTGCGCCAAGGAGGCCACCTACAAGGTCTGGTATCCGCTCACCGCGCGCTGGCTGGGCTTCGAGGACGCGCACATCACCTTCACCGTGGACGAGGAGTCCGAGGGCGGCGGATCGGGCACCTTCCGCAGCGAACTGCTGGTCCCCGGCAACACCACCGACGGCGGCCCGCCGCTGACCTCGTTCGACGGCCGCTGGCTCATCACCGACGGCCTCATCCTGACCGCCATCGTGGAGGGCTGAGACCGCATGGGTGAGAAGCGAACCCCCGTCGTGGACGCGCTCGGCGGCCTGCTGATCGTGGACAAGGACGGCGGCTGGACCAGTCACGACGTGGTCGCCAAGGCTCGGCGGCTGCTGCGCACCAAGAAGGTCGGGCACGCGGGCACCCTGGACCCCATGGCCACCGGGGTGCTGGTGCTCGGCGTGGAACGGGCAACCAAGATGCTGGGCCTGCTCACCCTGACCACCAAGGCATACACCGCCACCATCCGGCTCGGGCAGTCCACCGTCACCGACGACGCCGAGGGTGAGGTCACCGCGACCACCTCCGCCGGACATCTCACCGATGCCGAGATCGCCTCGGGCGTGGCGGCATTGACCGGTGACATCCAGCAGGTGCCCGCCACCGTGAGCGCCATCAAGGTCAACGGCGAACGCGCCTACGCCCGCGCCCGCGCGGGGGAGGACGTCCGACTGGCCGCGCGCCCGGTCACCGTCGGCCGTTTCGACGTGCTGGCGCGCCGGGATGTCGAGGGGGATGCCGGGCGGTTCGTGGACCTGGATGTCGAGGTCGAGTGCTCCTCGGGCACCTATGTGCGGGCGCTGGCTCGCGATCTCGGCGAGCGGCTGGGCGTGGGCGGGCATCTGACCGCCCTGCGCCGTACCCGCGTGGGGCCGTTCACCCTCGAGCACGCGCGCACCCTGGCGGAGTTGACCGCGGCGGCCGAGGCGGAGGAGCCGCTGCTGAGCCTGGATGTCGACACCGCCGCCCGGACCGCGTTCGCGGTGCGGGAGATCGACGAGCGGCAGGCCGACGATCTGCGTAACGGCCGCTGGCTCGAACCGGTCGGTCTCTCAGGTGTTTACGCCGCCATCGACCCCTCCGGCCGGGCCATCGCCCTGCTGCAAGAAAGCGGCAAACGTGCTTCTTCGGTCATGGTCGTGCGACCGGCTAACCTCTGAATCCGGCCCGCCACCTCGCTGAGGTTTGAGTTCCGCGCATTGGTGGAATGTGCTACGCGGAGTCATTCACCTCAATGAGGAGGCTTGGAATGAGTTTCGAGGAGCCGGAATCCGACGAGGATTATCCCGCCACCATTTTCGATTTCGTACGTACGGTCAGGGCGGTTTCGCCCGGTTCGGGCACAGGTCCGGACAGGCCGTTGAATATCGTCATGGTGGCTCCGCCGTATTTCGATATCCCACCGGCAGGGTATGGCGGCGTAGAGGCGATAGTGGCGACACTGGCCGATGAACTCGTGGATCGTGGACATCGAGTGACCCTCATCGGCGCAGGTCGGCCTGGTACCAAGGCCCGATTCATCCCGGTTTGGAATGAAATTCAGGCGCATCGGCTCGGCGAGCCGTATCCTGAGATCGTGCATGCCATGAAGGCTCTACGCGTCATCATGGAATTGAACGGAGAAGACTCCGTCGATATCGTGCACGATCACACTTTCGCCGGTCCGCTGAACGCCGCGGCGTATCGCACGCTCGGCATTCCGACGGTGGTCACCGTGCACGGACCCGTTGACCCGGACATGCACGAGTACTACCGGTCCTTTGACCAGGACGTGCAACTGGTCGCCATCAGCGACCGGCAGCGCGCATTGGTGCCGGATCTGAATTGGATTGCCCGCGTACACAATGCGATTCGGCCCGAAGAATGGCCGTTCCGCACCGAGAAGCAGGATTACGCGCTGTTCCTCGGACGGTACGCGCCCTACAAGGGGCCGCATCTCGCGCTCGAGGCCGCGCACGCGGCCGGACTGCGCCTGGTGCTGGCGGGCAAGTGCAACGAGCCGCCCGAGAAGAAGTACTTCGAGGAGGCCGTCCGTCCATTGCTCGCCGACGGCGACGACGTCTTCGGTGAGGCGGACGCGGTCGCCAAGCGGCATCTGCTGGCGGGCGCGCGCTGTCTGCTCTTCCCGATCCGCTGGGAGGAGCCCTTCGGCATCGTCATGATCGAGGCCATGGTGTGCGGCACCCCCGTCATCGCACTGCGCGGCGGCGCGGTCGACGAGGTGATCGAACACGGTGTCACCGGCTTCATCTGCGACGATCCGGAGCAGCTTCCCGAATTCATCGCGCGTGCGGGCGACATCGACCCCTTCGCCTGCCGGGAGCGGGTGGAGCGGCTGTTCGCCTCCGACCGGCTCGCGTCCGGCTACGAGACGGCCTACCGCCGTGCCGTGGCCGCCCGGGCCGCAGCCAGGGCGCAGGCCGAGGCCGACGCGGTGCCGATCCTGGTACCCGAGCAGCGGTTGGCGACCCCGACCGTGCTGGGCACGGCGGCGATGAGCGGGGCGGTGCGAAGCCAGCAATGAGTATCTTCAATGCCGGTCAGCCCCCGATCGCCGACGGTCACGGCGGTATCGTGACCATGGTCGAGGCAAGCACCTTCTGTCTGTCGGACCAACTCGGCGATATCCACGCGGGCACCTCGCAGGGCCTGTTCTACCGGGACGCCCGCGTCCTGGCCCGCTGGGAGCTCCGGCTCGACGGCCATGTCCCGGAACAGCTTTCGGTGATGATGCCGGAAGCGTTCCGGGCACGGTTCGTCGCGCGGAAACAGCCGCGGCCCGGCGTGGCCGACGCCACCGTGCTGGTACTGCGCAAGCGAATGATCGGTGACGGCATGCGCGAGAAGATCGTGGTGCACAACCTCGGCGACGAGGACACCGCCATGACCATCACGCTCACCGCCGACTCCGATTTCGCGGATCTGTTCGCGGTCAAGGCGGGCCGGGTGGACGGCGGCGGATGTGAACTCAACATCTCCGACAGCGCCCTGCACCTCACCGATCGCAAGGACTCCGGTCGCGGTCTCACGGTGACCGCGACCGGAGACCCGGTCGTCCAGCTCGGCACCATGAGCTGGCGGATCGTCGTACCCCGCCGCGGCACCTGGCAGACGGTGGTGCTGTGCCAGCCGATCCTGGAACACCGCGCGGTGCCGATGAACCTCACCGCGGACGACGAGGACAGCCCCACCAACAAGATTCGCCAGTGGCGGGCCACCGCCACCCGGCTCACCACCGGCGACGTCGGACTGACCGCCGTGCTGCAACGCACCGAGAGCGATCTCGGCGCGTTGCGCATGGACGATCCGGCCGACGGCACCGCGTACGTGGCCGCGGGCGCGCCCTGGTTCATGGCGCTGTTCGGCCGCGACAGCCTGCTCACCTCCTGGATGGCGCTGTTGCTGGACTCCGACCTGGCGCTGGGCACCCTGCGCCAGCTCGCGAAACTGCAAGGCACCCAGTTGGATCCGGTCACCGAGGAGGAACCCGGCCGCATCATGCACGAGATGCGGCACGGGCCCGGCGGCGACCAGGTGCTCGGCGGCACCGTGTATTTCGGCACCGCCGACGCCACCCCGCTGTTCGTCATGCTGCTCGCCGAATGCTGGCGCTGGGGCGTGGAGGAATCCGCCATCCGCGAACTGCTGCCCGCCGCCGACGCCGCCCTGGAGTGGATCGACCGCTTCGGTGACAGCGACGGCGACGGATTCGTCGAGTACCGCCGCAAAACCGATCGGGGCCTGGCCAATCAGGGTTGGAAGGACAGCTGGGACTCGATCAGCTTCGCCGACGGGCAGCTGGCCGAACCACCCATCGCGCTGTGTGAGGTGCAGGCCTACACCTACGCCGCCAAGCTGGGCCGCGCCGAACTGGCCGAAGCCTTCGGCGAGCACGGTCGCGCCGCGCGGCTGCGCTCGGAGGCGGAGAAGCTGCGCGAGCGCTTCGACGATGCGTTCTGGCTGCCCCGATCCGGTTGGTACGCCATGGCTCTCGACGGCGGCAAACGCCAGGTCGACGCGCTCGGCAGCAATGTGGCGCACTGCCTGTGGGCCGGGATCGTGCCCGACGAACGCGCCGCCCACCTCATCGAACATCTCGGAAACGCCGATATGGACAGCGGTTTCGGGCTGCGCACGCTGTCCTCGGGCATGCGGCGGTTCAACCCCATGGGCTACCACAATGGTTCGGTGTGGCCGCACGACACCGCCATCGCGGTCGCGGGGCTGCTGCGCTATCGGCATCTGCCCGGGGCCTGGGAGCTGGCGGAGCGGCTGGCGGGCGGACTCACGGAGGCCGTGATGAGCTTCGGCGCGCGGCCACCGGAGCTGTACTGCGGCTTCGGCCGATCCGAATTCCGTGCTCCGGTACCGTATCCCACCTCCTGTTCGCCGCAGGCCTGGGCCAGTGCCGCGCCGCTGCTGCTCATGCGTTCCTTCCTCGGGCTCGCACCCAATGTGCCGCGCCGCACCCTCACCGTCACCCCTCGGCTGCCCGAGCGGGCCGGGCGGGTACGGCTGGCGGATCTGCGCTTGGGCGCGGCGACGGTGACCATCGAGGCCGAGGGGACCTCGGTCACCGTGGAAGGGCTGCCGGGGGACTGGGAGCTGATCCAGGACGGGGCCGGTCCCGCCGTGCCCCAGGAAATAGGGGGTGACCAGCGGTAATCACCGCCGGTCCGGACGCGATACTCCGGTGTCGGGATGATGCGACCGGAGGGGTCCACGGCTATGCGAACGCGGCGAATACTACAGGCGGCACTCCTGAGCGGGGCGCTGATGGCGGTGACGGCATGTGAGAACGCCGAACCGGATCCGCCCCGCGGTACCGCCCCCACGGTGACGACGTCGCCATCCGACGGGCCGACAGCCGTTCCGGGCGTGCCGAATCCGAGCGCGCCCGCTACGACGCGGACCGATCCGGGCACCACCGTCGCGCCCGATTCCGCTCCGTCGCGCGGCGGCGGCACGGTGGTGCTCCGGACCCTCAGCCTGTCCGGAATCGCGATTCCGTATGTGCCGGTGGAACTGGCGCTGCTGCGGCCCTGCGATCCGCTCGGTCACGATCTGCCGGAAGGCACGCCCGAGGTCCGGCGGTGGGACGCGACCACCGGCATCGACGGGCAGGCCACCTTCTCGGTTCCGGTGGGCTGCTACCGGTTCGGCATGAATGCGCCGCCCGGAACCGATCCCGTGCCGGAGGGCATGCATACGCTGTTCGTGGAGTCGGACGGACAGACCGTATTCGGCAGCCTGCGATTCCAGGACCCGGCGCCCGAACCGGTCTGCGCCCCGCAGACCATCGTTCACGATCTCGGCGAGGGGCCGCCGTACACCACCGCCACACCCACGGTGCCGGAATGCGACGGCTACTGGGCCGTCATCTCCTGGGACATTCCGGGCGACAGCCAGCGCATCGTGCGGCGTGCGCACGGCTCGCCGTGGCGCACCTACGTGTCCTTCCCCCATGATGTCTGCCGCGCCGAGGCCGCAGCCGACGGACTGCCCGTGGAACTCGAGAAGTACTTCTCCGTCTGCTGACCGGCGGTGGCGTCGGCCACCCGGTTGGCCCGAACCAGCGTGGCGCTATGCCACCGGCCGGTTGGCCCGGCTACGCCGTCAGCCAGATGGCCTCGGCGGCGATGCCGCCCAGGTCGATGGTGCGGTCGTCCACGCGGATGGCGATGGTGCCCGCGAAGTCCCGCCGCTCCACCACCGTGATCGGGGTGTCCAGCGCGATGCCGAGCGAGTCGAAATAGCGCAGCATGGCCGGATCCGAATCGGAGATCCGCGCGACCCGGCCGGATTCGCCGTCGTGGAAATCCGAGAGCTGACGGGCCGGGGGAGTGGGCACCGCGCCGTCGGCCGACGGAATCGGATCGCCGTGCGGGTCGCGGTCCGGGTGCCCCAGTTTGGCGTCGATGCGCGCCATGAGGGTCTCCGAGACCGCGTGCTCGAGCACCTCCGCCTCGTCGTGCACCTCGTCCCAGCCGTAGCCGAGCTCCTGCACCAGGAAGGTCTCGATGAGCCGGTGCCGCCGCACCATGGCGACGGCCGCGCGGCGGCCCTCCTCGGTCAGCGTGATGGCCCCGTAGCGGGCGTGCTCGACCAGCCCTTGGTCGGCGAGCTTGCGCACGGCCTCCGACACCGTCGAGGCCGACACCCCGATCCGTTCGGCCAACAGCTTGGTCGACACCTTCTCCTGCGACCACTCCTGCGCGGTCCAGATCACCTTCAGATAGTCCTGCGCGACCGACGACAGCACCGGTGCGACACTCGTGGTCGAGCTCACCGCGGCGGTGGCGACATCTCCGAGGGGTGCGGATGCGGACGGATCGGCCAGCTCGCGGCGCGTGGCGATGTCTCGTTTTCCTGGCACGTCCCCGAGCTTAGATTAGGGAAGTATCCGACACCGTGATCGACCTGTCGGTCGCTTTCGCGAACATTGGGTGTCTGCCCGGTGCCGTTGTCGGGCGCGGGCCTGAGGTGGCCGGCATCGCTGAAAGGCGGCGTCATCTACGGGCGTGTCCGACCGGCGCCTGCCGGTCGGGCGGGCGTGTGACGGGGCGAACGGGGTGGTGACCGTGGGTAGCGGGGACTCGGCGCGGAGGTGAAGCGGGGGTGGCGGGAGTGGGGTCGGCGGTGAACATCACCACGGCCGAATATTGTCTGTGACGCGCTTTCCGTAAGCTGCGCTTGTGCAGAGATGGCGAAGTCTCGATGAGATGCCCGCGGAGTGGGGCCGGTGCGTGCTCACGATCGGGGTGTTCGACGGCGTGCACCGGGGTCACGCTCAGCTCATCAGCCGCGCGGTGAAATCCGCTGCGGCACGGGGCGTTCCCGCGGTGCTCATGACCTTCGACCCGCATCCGCTGGAGGTGGTGCGGCCCGGTTCGCATCCCGCGCAGCTGACCACGCTGGACCGCCGTGCCGAACTGGTGGCCGAGCTCGGCATCGACGTCATGGTGGTGATGCCGTTCACCCAGGAATTCATGAAGCTGACCCCCGAGCGCTACGTGCAGGAGCTGCTGGTGGACAAGCTGCACGTGGCCGAGGTGGTGGTGGGCGACAACTTCACCTTCGGCAAGCAGGCCGCGGGCACCGTGGACACCATGCGCGAGCTGGGCGGCCGCTACGGCTTCGACACCGACGGGGTGCAGCTGCTCGGCGAGCACGCGGTGACCTTCTCCTCCACCTATATCCGCTCCTGCGTGGTGGCCGGTGACATGGCCGCCGCCGCGGAGGCGCTGGGCCGTCCGCATCGGGTGGAGGGCATCGTGGTGCGCGGGGACGGGCGCGGCAAGGGGCTCGGTTTCCCGACCGCGAACGTGGCCCCGCACCTGCATGCCGCCGTCCCCGCCGACGGCGTGTACGCGGGTTGGTTCACCGTGCTGGACTCCGGCGAGCCGGTCCGGCGCATGGCCGCCGTCTCGGTGGGCACCAACCCCACCTTCGACGGCCGCAACCGCACCGTGGAACCGCACGTGCTGGACTTCGACGGCGACCTCTACGGCAAGCGGGTGGCGGTGGACTTCGTCGAACAGCTGCGTGGGATGCGCAAGTTCGAATCCGTCGACGAGCTGGTGGAGGCCATCGGCCGCGATGTGAAACAGGCCCGCGAAATCCTCGCCTGAGGGTTCGTGTACTCTGGTCCGCTGGGTTTGCTGCGGTCCGCGGCGGCACCCACCCAGGGCTACCTGGCACTACGAGCGCGGACTGGAAAATACAGGAGAAATTCTGTGGCTCTGACCACCGAGCAGAAGAAGGCGATCCTCACCGAGTACGGCGTCCACGAGAAGGACACCGGTTCCCCGGAGGCGCAGATCGCGCTGCTGTCGAAGCGGATCGCCGACATCACCGAGCACCTCAAGAAGCACAAGCACGACCACCACACCCGCCACGGTCTGATGGCGCTCATCGGTCGTCGCAAGCGTCTCTCGAAGTACCTGCAGGACAAGGACATCGAGCGCTACCGTGCCCTGATCGAGCGGCTCGGCCTGCGTCGCTGATCATCGCGACACAACTCCGGGTTCCCGGAGCCTGTTGACGAAGCAGCCAACGGGGAGGCTTAGAATCTCCTCGTTGGCTATTCGTGCATGCGGCCGCGTCGCATGCATGACCAACGCACAGCCGTATGCACCCGTCGCGTGGCGTCGGTCTTCGGTAGTGGCTCTTCGGTGCGCCGCACTCGCGCGGCCCGGAGGGCTTCGATCGATGACCGCCTCCGCGTCGCCGTATCCAAGGGGATATCGGCACGGGTGTGCGCGCTGCCGCCAGGAGGCTGCGGCGTGTCCACGCCGGGTACGGCTGACGATGCCGGATCGCGCGCTGACCTAGCGCACGCGGGTCCGGCGAGACGAGAGGTTGAGAGAAGAACAATGACAGAGACTGTGACAACCGGTTCCGCCGCCGAGGTCGAGCCCGGCGTTTTCGAATCCGTGGCGCTCATCGACAACGGTGAGTTCGGCACCCGCACCGTCCGCTTCGAGACCGGCCGCCTGGCCAAGCAGGCCGCCGGTTCCGTCGTCGCCTACCTGGACGACGAGACCATGCTGCTGTCGGCCACCACCGCGGGCAAGCACCCCAAGGACCAGTTCGACTTCTTCCCGCTGACGGTGGACGTCGAGGAGCGGATGTACGCCGCGGGCCGCATCCCCGGTTCGTTCTTCCGCCGTGAGGGCCGCCCGTCCACCGACGCCATCCTGACCTGCCGCCTGATCGACCGGCCGCTGCGCCCGTCCTTCGTCGACGGCCTGCGCAACGAGATCCAGGTCGTGGTGACCGTCATGTCACTCGATCCCAAGGATCTGTACGACGTGGTGGCGATCAATGCCGCGTCGGCGTCCACCCAGCTTTCCGGGCTGCCGTTCTCCGGCCCGGTCGGCGGTGTGCGGGTGGCCCTCATCGAGGGCCGGTGGGTCGCGTTCCCGACCGTGGAGCAGCTGGAGAAGGCCGTGTTCGACATGGTCGTCGCCGGTCGCGTGGTCGAGTCCGGCGATGTGGCCATCATGATGGTCGAGGCCGAGGCCACCGACAATGTGCTCGCGCTGATCGACGAGGGCGCGCAGGCCCCCACCGAAGCCGTGGTGGCCGAGGGGCTCGAGGCCGCCAAGCCGTTCATCGCCCGGCTGTGCAAGGCGCAGCAGGACCTGGCCGCCCTGGCCGCCAAGGAGACCGAGGAGTTCCCGCTCTTCCCGCCCTATCAGCAGGACGTGTTCGAGGCCGTCGAGGGCACCGCCAAGCGTGAGCTGAACGAGGCGATGTCCATCGCGGCCAAGCAGGAGCGCGAGGAGAAGATCGACGAGATCAAGCTCGCGGTGCTGTCCAGCCTGGCCGAGGACTTCGAGGGTCGCGAGAAGGAGATCGGCGCGGCCTTCCGCTCGGTCACCAAGAAGCTGGTGCGCCAGCGCATCCTGTCCGACGGCTTCCGTATCGACGGTCGCGGGCTGGCCGATATCCGCGCCCTGTCCGCTGAGGTCGCCGTGGTGCCGCGGGCCCACGGCTCGGCGCTGTTCGAGCGTGGCGAGACCCAGATCCTGGGGGTCACCACCCTCGATATGGTGAAGCTGGCGCAGCAGATCGACTCGCTCGGTCCGGAGACCTCCAAGCGCTACATGCACCACTACAACTTCCCGCCGTTCTCCACCGGCGAGACCGGTCGCGTGGGTTCGCCCAAGCGCCGCGAGATCGGTCACGGCGCGCTCGCCGAGCGGGCCTTGGTGCCGGTGCTGCCGTCGCAGGAGGAGTTCCCCTACGCCATTCGCCAGGTGTCGGAGGCGCTGAGCTCCAACGGCTCCACCTCCATGGGCTCGGTGTGCGCCTCCACCCTGTCCCTGCTGAACGCCGGTGTGCCGCTGAAGGCTCCGGTGGCCGGTATCGCCATGGGCCTGGTGTCGGACACCGTCAAGAACGACAAGGGCGAGGACGAGGTCCGCTACGTGGCCCTCACCGACATCCTCGGTGCCGAGGATGCCTTCGGCGATATGGACTTCAAGGTCGCCGGTACCCCCGACTTCGTGACCGCCCTGCAGCTCGACACCAAGCTGGACGGCATTCCGTCGCAGGTCCTCGCGGGTGCGCTGAACCAGGCGAAGGATGCTCGCCTCACCATCCTGGACGTGATGGCCGAGGCCATCAACACCCCGGACGAGATGAGCCCCTACGCCCCGCGCGTCACCGCCATCAAGATCCCGGTGGACAAGATCGGCGAGGTGATCGGACCCAAGGGCAAGGTCATCAACCAGATCACCGAGGACACCGGCGCGAATATCTCCATCGAGGACGACGGCACCGTGTACGTCGGCGCGACCGACGGCCCGTCCGCGCAGGCCGCCATCGACGCCATCAACGCCATCGCCAACCCGCAGCTGCCGAAGGTCGGCGAGCGCTTCCTGGGCACGGTCGTGAAGACCACCGCCTTCGGCGCGTTCGTCTCGCTGCTGCCGGGCCGCGACGGTCTGGTGCACATCTCCAAGCTGGGCAACGGCAAGCGGGTCGCGAAGGTCGAGGACGTGGTGAACGTCGGCGACAAGATCCGGGTGGAGATCGCGGATATCGACAACCGCGGCAAGATCTCCCTGGTGCCGGTCGAGGAGGAGTCCGAGGCGGCGGCCCCGGCCGACGCGGAGTAACCTTCGGCCGTCCGTAACGCGCGGTGGCCCCTCACTCCGATAATCGGGGTGAGGGGCCACCGGATTTTCATTGCCGGGTTTCATTGCCTCGGATGCCATCGTGTGGTCAACATGCTGTGTGGGAAACATGGTTCGGAAGAAGGACACTCCACTGTCGGGTAGCAAAGCCCCTTCGCTGCGGCTCTCCACCACCGAAGCGCCGCTGGCGGATACCGGTGTGCGCAAGACCGTACTGCCCGGCGGGCTCCGGGTCGTCACCGAACATGTGCCCGGGGTGCGCTCGGCCTCCATCGGAGTGTGGGTCGGCGTCGGCTCGCGCGACGAGGGGCCCACCGTGGCCGGGGCGGCGCACTTCCTCGAACATCTGCTGTTCAAGGCGACGCCCTCGCGCTCGGCCCTCGATATCGCCCAGGCCATGGATGCGGTCGGCGGTGAACTCAACGCGTTCACCGCCAAGGAGCAGACCTGCTACTACGCACACGTCATCGACGAGGATCTGCCGCTGGCGGTCGATCTGGTCTCCGATGTGGTGCTGCGCGGGCTGTGCCGTGCCGAGGACGTGGCCGTCGAGCGGCAGGTGGTGCTCGAGGAGATCGCCATGCGCGACGACGACCCCGAGGACATCGTGGGCGACACCTTCCTGTCGGCGCTGTTCGGCGACCACCCCGTCGGCCGCCCGGTCATCGGATCCATCGAGACCGTCGAAGCCATGCAGGCCCACCAGCTGCATTCGTTCCATCTGCGCCGCTACCGGCCCGACCGGATGGTGGTGGCGGTGGCGGGCAATGTCGAACACGAGCACACCGTCGAATTGGTGCACCGCGCCTTCGCCGACCGGCTCGAACCCGGTCGGGATCCGGCCCCGCGCCGGGAGGGCAGATTCCGGCCGCGCGGCGCCCCCGAACTGCACCGCATGTACCGCGACAGCGAACAGGCGCACCTGGTGTTCGGTACCCGGGCCTTCGGCCGCCACGAGGGCGAGAAGCGCTGGCCGCTGTCGGTGCTCAACACGGTGCTCGGCGGTGGCCTGAGTTCGCGGCTGTTCCAGCGCATTCGCGAGGAGCACGGGCTGGCGTACTCGGTGTACTCGAGTGTGGACACCTTCGCCGACACCGGGGCGTTCTCGGTGTACCTCGGCTGCCAGCCCGAAAATCTCGGCAAGGTGGCGGCTTTGGCGCGCGGCGTGCTCGAGGAAGTGGCCGCCGACGGCATCACCGACGCCGAATGCGCCCGCGCCAAGGGGTCGCTGCGCGGTGGACTGGTGCTCGGCCTGGAGGACTCCGGCTCGCGCATGAACCGCATCGGCCGCAGCGAACTCAGCTACGGCAATCACCGCAGCGTTTCCGAAACCCTCGCCCGCATAGACGAAGTCACCACCGACGAGGTGTCCGCCATCGCCCGCACGCTGTTCTCCCGCCCGTTCGGCGCGGCGGTGGCGGGTCCGTACCGGCGCACCCGTGATCTGCCCGCGGCGGTCCGCCGCCTGGTCGGATAGCCCGCCCGGATCGGTTCGGCTACCTTCCGGCGGCACGCGTGCGAGACTGTCGGCGGTTGTCGGCCGGGTGCCGCTGCCCACCGGTCGCGGGCAGGCTAGTCTCTGCGGCTGGAGTGCTTTGATCGGGAGAGGGATGAACGACACCTCGCAGGTGCTGGAAAGAGCGCGTGCCGCAAGTGATCTCGGGCGGCTGGAAGAGGCTCGGCGGATTGTCGGCGACGCGTTGGAGGACGCACCGCACGATCCGGAACTGTTGACTTCGATGGCCGATATCGCCTATCGGCTGAATCGGGTGGATGAGGCGCTACGGATGGTCGGCTTGGCCATCGCGGCCGACCCCGATCGCGTGGAGCCGCATCTGACGGCGGCGTTGGCGTTCGAGGCGTCGGCGCGGTGGGATGAGGCGATTCGGCATGCGCGGGTTGCCGTTTCGCTCGCGCCGGAGAGCGCGAACGCGCTGCTCACGGTGGCGGGGGTGATCGCGCGGAAGTTCGGGCCGAGTGAGGCCGAGCGCTCCGAGGCGCGGACCGCCGTGGTGCGGGCGCTGCGGATCGCGCCGACCGCCGACACCCATGCCGCGGCGGCCGAGGTGGAACTCGAGTTCTCCGACCGCATCGCGGCGGCCGAGCATGTCGAGGACGGGCTGGCGCTGAACTCGCTGCACCCGGACCTGCTTGTGCTGCAAGCGCGCTTGCAGGCGTGGCGCGGGGGTCCCGTGGGTGTGCTGCGCGGGCTGCTCGCCTCGCGGCCGGACCATCTGCCCGCGCGCCAGACACTGTCCGCCCGCACCTGGCGGGGACTGCTGCGGCTGGCCGAATGGGTGTGGGCGTGCGCGGGAATCGCCGCGCTGGCGTCGATCTGGCTGCCGCCGGCGGGACTGCTGGGACTGCTGCCGGTATTGCTCGCGGTGATTCCGGTGGCCTGGTTCGTGGTGTACCGGATGCTGCGGCGACAGCTGCCCGAGGGGTACCTGAAGCGGCGGATCAGCGCCCGGCCCGGAGCGCTCGCCGGACTCGTGACCCTGGTGGTGGCCGCGCTCATGGCCGGGTACGGGGGCGTGCTGCTGGCCACCGGCCACGAGGCGGCAGAGGTGCACGACGCCCAGGTGCTGCTGGTGGCCGCGGCGGTCGGCGCGGGTGTCGGCCATGTGCTGATCTTCCTGGCGTGGTTGCGGCGCAAGGGCGGCGAGGAGGACGCGCTGGGCAGCTACCCCTACGCGGCCAGGGGATTTCTCGTCGTGCTCGTCGGCGGCCTGGTGGGCGTTGGCGCGGTCGCGGGTCTGGCCCGGTGGTCGCGGCAGCCCGACGCCGCCTGGGCGCTGGCCGCCGTGGTCAGCGCGGTGGCGCTCACCCTCGCCATGGAAACCCTTGTCACACTGCTGGTTCAGGCCCGCCGTCGCCGCCTGCGCCGCCTCGCGGCCATGCTCGCGGTCCTCATCGCCCCCGTGATCGTGGCGGCGGCCGCGGCCTTCTGGTGGACCGCCGGACACACCGCCGCGGCCGACTACCGCGGCACCGACCCGGACCCGGTACCGGTCACCCCGGCGGTGACCCCCGCACCGACGACCACCACCTCGGCCACCCCGACGGCCACCCAGGCTCCCCCGCCCGCCGAGCAGGTGGCACCCGCCCCGGACGCCCCGCCCCCCGGCGAGCCGGTCCCGCCCCCGCCCGGCGAGCCGGTCCCACCGCCCCCGGGCGAACCGGTCCCACCGCCCCCGGGCGAGCCCGCCCCGCCGCCACCCGCGGAACCGGCACCCCCGGCCCCGGAGCCCG
This sequence comes from Nocardia sp. CC227C, assembly GCF_030767025.1. Lineage (GTDB taxonomy): Bacteria > Actinomycetota > Actinomycetes > Mycobacteriales > Mycobacteriaceae > Nocardia. Next base: position 57,721 of record NZ_JASITE010000014.1, read on the forward strand.
CCCCGCCCGCGGACGTGCCGCCTCCACCGGCCCCCGTGGAGGGGGAAGTGCCGCCCCCGGCGTAGCGTCGCCCGCCCGCCCGTGCGCTCCGCTGACGCGGGGCACACGGGCGGAACAGCGTATGCCGCACGGGCCCGGCTTCGATCGCCCGCGCATCTCGGTCCTGCTCCGGTATTCGCCTGTGTCGCAGGCGATGGCGCATTTCCGGCCTCCGCTACCCACCGTGCGCAGCTGACTCGACCGCTGCGTGAAATGTGGGGGGCGATACGGCCGCCACTCGGCGCGCTGACAGACCCTGCCATGGCCTGGCGCTCCGGACGAGGGTCGACCGCGACCCGATCCTGTCGTCGCGCGTCCGGCACATCGCAGCGCGACGGCGCGCCGCCCGTCGCCGATCCGGTGCCGATATGGGCGGGGCTGTGTCCGCGGCCGATGGCTATTCGTGCGCCGTGGTCTGCCGGGCCTGGAGTTGCCAGGGGTCGTGGGCGTTGAACAGGGTGACCTCGTCCGGGTGGGTGCGCACGAGTTCGCGCAGGCGGGCCTGGGTGCCGAGGCGGAGGTCGCGGTCGAATTCGGTGGACTGCTGGAGGAGGTCGAGCAGCGGGTGCGGCTGGGGTGGGAGGTCCAGTTCGCGGTGGTAGAAGAAGGCGTCGCCGCAGTGCAGCAGCCAGTGGTCGTCGTGGCGGACCGCCACGCCCATATGTCCCGGGGTGTGGCCGCCGAGCGGGACCAGGCGGAAGTCCGGGCTCAGGCCCTGGACCGGCGACGAGGTGAAGCCGAACCACTCGTCGCCGGGTTCGGGGGCGTAGCTCACCCATTTCGGTCCGTGCGCCCAGTGCGCGGGGCGGTACCGCCCGGCCGCGGATTCGGCCAGCGCCGTGGTCAATTCGGCGGCGTGGACGTGCACCCGCGCGTCCGGGAAGTCCGGCAGCCCACCGGAGTGGTCCACATCGAGGTGGGTGAGGATGATGTGGCCGACATCGCCGGGGGAGTAGCCGAGCCGCTCGAGCTGGCGGATGGCGGTCTCCCGCTCGTCGAGTGCCGGTCGGGCGAAGGCGATCCAGTCGGGATCGAGGGTGCCCTCCGGATTCCGCACGTTCTCCAGCCCGAGCCCGGTCTCGATCAGCACCAGGTCGTCCTCGGTCTCCACCAGCAGGCAGTGGTTGACCGTGGCCGCCGGAGCCACGTCGTAGGTCGCTTCGATCTCGGCCATGGAGCCGCAGTTGAGGTGATGGATCTTCATGGGCGCTAGTCTGTGACTTGAAGCGCGCTTCAAGTCAAGGAGTGATATGTCCGAGGCCCTGTTGGATATCGCCGATGTCGCGGCCCGATCGGGGATGGCCGCCTCCGCCCTGCGCTACTACGAACAGCAGGGGCTCATCGCGTCGGCGGGCCGCAACGGGCTGCGCCGCACCTACGAACCGGAGGTGGTGCCCCGGCTGGCGCTCATCGCCTGCGCCCGCCGTGCCGGTTTCACCATCGCCGAGATCCACCATTTCCTGCGCGCCACCCCCGACGACACCGCGCTGCGCGCCCAACTGGTCCGCAAGGCACGGGACGTCGACGAGGACATCGCCCGGCTCACCCGCATGCGCGACGGTCTGCGGCATGCGGCCGTCTGCACGCACGCGCGGCTCGTCGACTGTCCGGAATTCACGCGCACCTTCGCGCCGCCGGGTGCGAAATCACCCGGCGGCGACGGCTGTTCGGACGACTAGGCCAGCTCGCGCCGCATGGCGATGCGGGGCCAGCGGTCCAGGCCGACCTCGGCCTCGTGGGCGCGGATCTCCCGCAGTTCCGGGGTGAGCTCCGCATCGGGCACCCGGCGGAAGCCGAGCCGCTCGTAGTACGGTGCGTTCCAGGGCACTTCGAGAAATGTGGTGAGGCTCAGCGCGGCCAGCCCCCGCGCTCGGGCGAAGTCGGCCAACCGTTCGATCATGGTGCGCCCGATGCCGTGGTGGGCGAATTCGGGGAGGACCGAGACCTGGCAGATGTGTTCGGTGTCGTCCACCGGCCTGCTGACGAGGTACGCGACGGGCATGCCGTCGTCGTCCACGGTCACCCAGGCCCGGCCCGCGCGCAGGTGTGCGTCGAGGGTCTCGATGCTGGGCGGGTCGTCATCGGCGATCTCGAGCATGCCGAGGGTGCGGAAGGGCTCTCCGGCGGCGATCTCGATCTTCTGCAGCGTGGGCAGGTCCTCCGTCGTCGCGACGCGAATACGCATGAAACGACGGTAGCGCGGCAGGGGGTCCGATGGATGCAGGGTCAGCCGTCGGATCTGTACTGATTGTCGGTGCTGTCACCGGACCGGTTGGCGGCCCCGATCACGGCCTCGAGCAGGCCGGGCAGCGCCGCGCCGATCTCCGCGGTGCGCAGCCGGACGAAGGTCTGGCCGTCCACGGATTCGCGGTCGGTGAGCCCGGCCTCGCGCAGGATCTTGAAATGGTGGGCCGCGGTCGATTTGCTGATGGAGTCGTAGAGCGCGCTACAGCGCAGCGGTTCGCCCGCGGTGCCGAGCCGGCGCACCATCTCCAGGCGAATCGGGTCCTGGAGCGCGCCGAGCACCGTGGACAGCGGCGCCACGGCGGGCTTCACATCGGTGTCGGACATGAGCTACCTCACTCGCAGACAGGTTTGACGATCATCGAACCCCGAGTATGGTCAGGTTCGATCACAGTCAAACTTACCTGATGGAGAGTTCGATGGCAGCGGATGTTGCGGTTCGGGCCGAGCCGAGCAGACAGACCTGGGCGTACGCGCTCGTACTGGCCGCCAGCGGCGTGGCGCTGGGGGTGTCCGGGGTACCGGCCCCGCTCTACGGCATCTACCAGCAGGAGTGGCATTTCACGCCGCTCACCACCACCTTCGTCTTCGCCGCCTACGCCGTGGCGGCCCTGGGCGCGGTCCTGGTGTCGGGACGGATCTCCGATGCGGTGGGCCGAAAGCCGGTGCTGCTGGGAGCCTTCGGGATCATGGTCGCCGGACTGGTGGTGTTCCTGCTCGCCGACAATGTGGCCATGCTGTTGCTGGCGCGGGCGCTGCACGGCGCGGCGGTCGGCGCGACGGTGGTGGCGGGCGCTGCGGCGCTGCTGGACCTGCGGCCCAAGCACGGCGCGCGCTCCGGACAGCTGACCGGTGTGGCCTTCAACGTGGGCATGGCCGTCGCCATTCTCGGGTCGGCGCTGTTGGCGCAGTACGCGCCGTATCCGCTGCGCACGCCCTATGTGGTGATCACCGTGGTCTGCCTGTTGGTCGGCGTCGGCGTGCTGGCGCTGCGTGAACCGCACACCGCCCGGGTGGCCGGACCCATCCGCATTGCCAAACCGGCGGTGCCGCAGGAGATTCGCGGCGACTTCTGGTTCTCCGCACTCGGCGTGATGGCGGCCTGGTCGGTGCTGGGCGTGCTGCTGTCGCTGTATCCGTCGCTGGCCGCGGCCCAGACCGGGGTGCACAATCTCGTCTTCGGCGGCGCGGTGGTGGCGGCCACGGCCACGGCCGGGGCGCTGGCGCAGTTCTTCGCCACCGCCATTCCGGCGCGTCGTGCGGCCATCGCCGGGGATATCGGCATGGCGGTGGCGCTGCTGCTCACCCTGCCCGCCCTCGCCACCCACAACGGGGTGTGGGTGCTGGCCGCGGGGGTGGTGCTGGGTACGACCTTCGGACTCGGCTTCGGCGGTTCGCTGCGCCACCTCTCCGATGTGGTGCCGCAGCACAAGCGCGGCGAGACCATGTCGGCCTATTACCTGCTGGCGTACTCGGCCATGGCGCTGCCGACGGTGGTCGCCGGGTGGGCGGCGACCACCTGGGGGTTGAACACGGTGTTCCCGTGGTTCGTGGGCGCGGTGGCGGTGGCGTGCCTGGTGGCGGCGGGCCTGGGGCTGCGGCGGCGGACGGTCTGAGGGCCGCGCGGTGGGACCGTCGGGCGGACTTCGTTTTTCGGACATAGCGGCTGATCGTGAACCATCCGGTCGGCATTGAATCTCATGGAGCGGAACGGGAATCGGGGCTCCCTGTGCGCTCCCGCGCCGCGGTCGTTACCATCTCGCTATGCGGCGTTGGGGCTGGTTCGGGTCCAGAACCGAGCGACGGACCCGAACGGCGCTCTCGCCGTCGGTGTTCCTGGCGGTGTTGAGCGGTGTGGCGGTGGCGGCTCTCACCTGGTGGGTGTTGTGGTTACTGTTCGGCGCGACCGATGCGCCACCCGATCGGCTCGATCTCGCCGAGATCGCGCTCTGGGTGACCGCCGGGGTCGGCGTCGCGGTGGCGCTGGTGCTCGCCGCCCGACGGCAGCGCGACCACGACCGCGGCCGCTTCTCGGAACTGTTCGGCGCGGCGGCCCTCCAGCTGGGTGCGGCGGATGTGGCCGTGCGGCTGGCAGGCGTGTACGCCATGGCCGGGGTGGCCGACGAATTCCCCGAACGCGCCCGCCGTCAGCAGTGCATCGACGTGCTGTGCGCCTACCTGCGGCTGCCGTACGCGGCCAAGGAGGGCGTCAACCACCTCGTCTCCCGCACCGAGCGGCTGGAGGAGGACGGCGCGGGGGTGGAGCGCGTCTATCACTACCGGCAGAACGACCGGCAGGTGCGCGACACCATCGTGCGCGTCATCGCCGAACACCTGCGGGAGACCGCCGAGAGTTCGTGGTCGGCCTGCGATTTCGACTTCACCGAAGCGGTACTGGAGAACGCCGACTTCCAGGACGCGGTCTTCGCGGGCGACAGCACCCGCTTCACCAACACCGATTTCGTCGCCTCCCGCGTCACCAGCTTCGAGGGAGCGCGCTTCATCGGACGGCGGGTCAGCTTCCAGGGCGCGGCATTCCGGGGCCGCGGCGTCACCTTCCAGCAGGCGCGTTTCCGGCCGCTGGAGGCGGACCGCTCCGAGCCCGACAGCACGGCGGTGAGCTTCGCCGAGGCCAGCTTCTCCTGTCCGACCAGCTTCGAGTCCGCCGAATTCTCCGGTGCGCGCACCACGTTCGACCGCGCCACCTTCGCCAACCAGCGCACCAACTTCGGCGAGGTGAGCTTCGGATCGGCCTTCACCTCCTTCGGCCGCGTCGTCTTCGACGGTGACCGCATCTCCTTCGACAGCGCCGAATTCTCCGGGGCCAAGGTCGCCTTCACCGGTGCGCGCTTCTACGCCGAGGGCACCAGCTTCGACGGCACCCAACTCGGCGCGCGCCAGCGCTGGCGCTCCGGCGGCACCCAGGAGATCGACTTCGCCGACGCCGAATACCACGGTGCGGTGTCCTTCGCCGACGCCGTCTTCGAGGCCCGCTCGGTGTGCTTCACCGGCGGTGACTTCTTCGGCGACATCTCCTTCCGGCGCGCCGCCCTGCACGCCCGCGAGGTGTCCTTCGAGCGGCCCAAGGCGTGGGTGGGCACGCAGTTCGACTGGGACGACGATCCCGGGGCGAAACCGGAGAACGTGAAGCCGGAGCACTGGCCGCCGCGCCCGGTGAGCTCCCAGCTGGAACCGCTGATCTAGCGCGCGGGGAAGCGGACGATCCGATCGTCGCCGTCGCGTACGTCACCGCGGCCGTCGGTGTTCGAGGTGGTCAGCCAGAGCGCCCCGTCGGCCGCCACCGTCACCGTGCGCAGCCGCCCGAGCCGATCGGTCAGGCGCGCGGTCGGGGTGCCGAGCGCGCCGTCGCGCAGCGGTACCGTCCACAGCCGCTCACCGCGCAGCGCGGCCACGTAGAGCGTGTCCCCGGCGATGGCGATCCCCGACGGCGACGCCTCCGAGGTGCCCCAGGTCAGCAGCGGATCGACGAATCGTCCACCGCCGCCGAAGCCCTCCACCTCCGGCCAGCCGTAGTTGCCGCCCGGTTCGATGAGGTTGATCTCGTCGGCCTTGTTGCGGCCGAATTCGGCGGCGAACAGGCGGCCCGCCCCATCCCACGCCAACCCCTGCACATTGCGGTGGCCGAGGCTGTAGACGGGGGAGCCGGGCGTGGGATTGCCGGGTGCGGGATCGCCATCGGCGGTGAGGCGGAGGATCTTTCCGTTCGGGCTGGCCGGATCCTGGGACAGCGCCGGACGACCGGCATCGCCGGTGCCGACGTAGAGCATGCCGTCGGGCCCGAAGGCGATCCGGCCGCCGTCGTGGATCGACGCCGCCGCGATGCCGGAGAAGATGACTTCCGCCGGTTCGCCGAGACGGAAGCGCACGATGCGGTTGTCGTCCGCGGCGGTGAAATAGGCGTACACGTAACGGTCTTCGGCATAGTTCGGGGAGACCGCGATGCCGAGCAACCCGCCCTCCCCGGCCGCCGCCACCTCCGGCACCTCGTAGACCGGCTCCGCCGTCGATCCCGGCACCACCCGCAGGATCCGCCCGGAATCGCGTGCGGCCACCAGTGCGCTGCCATCGGGCAGGAAGGCGAGCCCCCAGGGCGCGTCCAGTCCGTGCACCAGATCCTGCCCCGCGTCCAGGTCCGGCACTCCCGCGGAACTGCTGGGCGCGAGCGAGGTGGCGACGACCCGCGAATCACCGGAGCGGTCCGCGACGTCGCCGCAGCCCGTCAGCGCGGCTGACGCGAGGACGCTCGCCGCGACCACTCGCAGCGGCACCGAAGTCCTTGTCCACCACCGCGGTCGGCCGGAGCCGCCGTGCGGGTGGCCGGAGCCGCCGTGCGGGTGGCCGGAGCCGCGGTGCGGGTGGCCGGGGCGGGGTGCCGGGGTCGCGAGGACGGTGCCGATCGGGGGGATTCCGCGCATACCTCCCATCCTGCGCCGTCGCGATCGTGTTCGGGAGGAGATCGAGCCGAGCCGGGCGGTGAACACTCCCGGGAGATGCCGCCGCCCCCGCCGCGGGCATGGCAGAATGACCACGCGATCTGTGCCGATCACGCCCGACCCGTTCGCGCCGAAGGAGCATGACCGATGCCTCGCTCAGTGCAGTCCACCGCATCGGCGGTCGGCGCACCTGTTCCGGCGGTCGTGGCCGACTCCCTCGCCGCGCAGGCCGGGAGCGCTTCCGCGTGAAGGGCTCTCGCCTGGGGTTGATCGCGGGCGGCACGGCGCTGGCCCTGGTCACCCTGCTGCTGGTGATCGTCCTGCCCGCCAGCGACGATGCCTGCGAGCCCGGTATGCCCGCCATCGCCACCACGACTCGCCCTGCGACGGAACCGAATTGCCCGGCCACCGGCTCGCCGGCCGAGGCCGGTCTGCAAGAGGGGGCGCTGCGCGCGCTGCGCTGCGTGGTCGCCCGCTTCGGCATGATGGACATGCGCGGGCGCATCGACGACAGCGCCTACCCCGACCACCTGAGTGGCCGCGCGGTCGAATTCATCGTGGGCTCCGACGGCATCGGGCAGGCCGAGGGCGACGCCATCGTCGCCTTCCTCCAGGAGAACGCCGCGAATTTCGGTGTGGAGTACGTGATCTGGAAGCAGCGCAGCTGGACGCCCGACGCGGCGGCGGGTGTGCGCTGGACGCCGCTCGCGGATCGCGGCAGCGACGAACTCAACCATATGGACCGGGTGCAGGTCACCGTGAAGGAACAGGCGACCACTCCGGCCCTCGGCGACCCGACCGTTTCGCTGGCGGCCATGCCCGGTCCGGTCAACGAGGCGGGCGGTCTGCGCCCCAACGGCTCTCGCAGTTTCCCGCTCGCGGCGAACTCCTACACCGTGTCCGATGTCTTCGGTTCGCGCGGCGGCGGCCACCACGGCGTCGACCTGGCCGCTCCCTCCGGCACCCCCATCTTCGCGGCCGCCGACGGCCGGGTGGTGGCCGCGGGACCGGCCTCCGGATTCGGCGGCTGGGTGGTGATCGACCACCTCGACACGGCGGGCAACCGCTACTCCACCGTCTACGGACATATGTACCTGCCGCAGATCTATGTGAAGGTCGGCGATGTCGTGCGGGCCGGACAGCACATCGCCGATGTCGGCAATGCCGGTGAATCCACCGGTCCGCACCTGCATTTCGAACTCGTCCCCGGCGGCCGCATGACCGGCGGGCGGGCGGTGGACCCCATGCCGTGGCTGGAGGGCGGCGCCATGCCGTCGCTCGAGGATCTGGTCTCGGTGTTCTGCGACAACGGTTTCGGCAGCCCGGGCGGCAACCTCGCCAGCGGCAAGGTGCCGCCGGAGCTGGAGATCTGGTACCGGCGCGCCGGGTCGCTGTGCCCGCAGATCAGCGCCTCGCTGCTGGCCGCGCAGGGCCAGGCCGAATCCGGCTTCCAGCGCGGTGCCGTATCACCGGCGGGCGCACAGGGTTTGGCGCAGTTCATGCCCGGCACGGCGGTCTCGGCCGCACCGGACGGTCAGCCCTACGTCATCGACGCCGACGGCAACGGCGTGGCCAGCGTGTGGGACGACGGCGACGCCATCATCGGCCAGGGGCGCTACATGTGCGCGCTGGCGGAGAAGGTGCAGGGCTGGGTCGACCAGGGCACGGTGGCCGGTGACGTCACGGCGCTGACGCTGGCCGCCTACAACGCTGGTGAGGGAGCCGTGCTGGCCTCGGGCGGCATGCCCAACCAGTACGCCGCCCACTACACCGAGACCCGGCCCTACGTGGCGCGAATCCTGGCCGCGGAGGCCGGATTCCGCAGTATGGGCAGCGCCGGGCGCTTCGTCCCCGATCCGGGCGCGGATCTGGGTCCGCAGATCGTGGAGGCCGCGCACGACTGGGTCGGCACCCCCTACGTCTTCGGCGGCGGCGGACCGCAGGGGCCGTCCGCCGGTGGTTTCGACGAAGCGGGCTTCACCGCCGCGGCCGTCTCCGCGGCCAGCGGCGGCACCATCACCCTGCCGACCACGGTGGAACAGCAGTGGGAGGTCGGCGTAGAGGTGCCCGTCGGCCGGGTCGCGCCCGGCGATCTGGTCTTCAGCGACTTCCGTGCCCGCGGGCCGGTGGTGGTCGGCATCTACACCGGCGGCGGTGCCATGGTGTACGCGCGGGCCGACGGCACGGTGCGGGAAGCACCGGTGCCCGGCGATATGCGGGTGCGCCGCATCGGGTGACGGATCAGCGACGGCGGGCCACCGTGATCACATCGGGAACCAGGAAGTCCGGCAGCGGTGGCCGGTGCACCTTGCGCTGATCGGTGACCTCGAAACCGGCCCGCTCCAGCAGCTGTCGCGTCTCCTGCGGTGAGGGCGCGTGTGCCGGGAACTTCGGGCTGCGGGTGAGCCGCTGGAGGGGGCGGCTGGCCGGGGCGGACGGATGCACGGTGGCGACGGCCACCAGACCGCCGGGAGCGAGCACCCGGTGGAATTCACGCAGCGCCGCCGGGTGGTCGAAGAAGTGGAACGCGCTGGTGGTGACGACCGCGTCGAGTTCGCCGTCGGCCAGCGGGAGCCGCTCGGCCGGGCCGTGCACCCAGCGCACCGCCGTGGAACGCCGCCCGGCCCGGGCGAGCATGCCCGTCGAGGCATCCACGCCGTACACCACCTCGGGGTGCAGTTCGCGCTGGATGCGGTCGGTGAGAATGCCGGTGCCGCAGCCGATATCGGCGATGCGGCGGGATCCGGCGGCGCGCAGTTCGGCCACCACCTGATCCTGGGGCGGCCGGTACACGAGGCGTTGCAGCGTCGCGCTGTCGTACGCGCGGGCGACCTGTCCGAAGAAGTCGGTCACCACATGGTTGAGCGCCCGGCTGGACGTCTGGACTCTGCTCACGGTCGCCTCCTGGTGTCTGGGACAATAGAAGCAGGCTTGGGCTCGTTCCGGAAGGGGGAAAATTCGGTACCGTCTGGCCCATGAGGATTCGTGGTGCAGTACTGGAGCGGATCGGCGCGGAGCCGCCGTACGAGCGGTCCCGACCGATGACCGTGAGCGAACTCGACCTGGCCGAGCCCGGCGCGGGCGAACTGCTGGTCCGGATCGAGGCCGCCGGACTGTGCCATTCGGACCTGTCGGTGGTGGACGGCAACCGGGTGCGGCCGGTGCCCATGCTGCTCGGCCACGAGGCGGCCGGGCGGATCGAGGCGGTGGGGCCGGGGGAGAGCGCCTTCGCTGTCGGCCAGCGGGTGGTCATGACCTTCCTGCCGCGCTGCGGGGAGTGCGCCGGGTGCGCCACCGAGGGGCGCACGCCGTGCCTGCCGGGCAGCCTCGCCAACAATGCGGGCGAACTGCTCGCCGGTGGCCGGCGGCTGCTGCGCGACGGCGAACCGGTGCACCACCATCTCGGGGTATCCGGTTTCGCCACCCATGCCGTGGTCGACAGCCGCTCGGTGGTGCCGGTCGACGACGACGTACCCGCGGACGTGGCGGCGGTGCTGGGCTGCGCCGTGCTGACCGGTGGTGGGGCGCTGCTGAATTCGGCCGAGCCGGGACCGGCCGACCGCATCATGGTGGTCGGGCTCGGCGGTGTGGGCATGGCGGCCGTGCTGGTGGCCGCCGCGCTGCGGGAGGGCACCGGCCGCGATGTGATCGCCGTCGACACCGTGCCCGAGAAGTTGAAGCTCGCCACGGAATTCGGCGCGACGGCCGCCTACACCCCGGCCGAGGTCGCCGCCGGGGGCATCCAGGCCGAGATCGTCATCGAAGCGGCGGGCAATGTCCGCGCCTTCGAAACCGCCGTCGCCGCAACGGCTCCCGGCGGCACCACGGTGACCGTCGGCCTGCCCGCCCCGGACGCGACCGCCACCATCTCCCCGCTCGGACTGGTCGCCCAGGGCCGCTCCATCGTCGGCAGCTACCTGGGCTCCGCCGTGCCGTCCCGCGACATCCCCGAGTACGTGCGCATGTGGCGGGAAGGCAGCCTGCCGGTGGAACGGCTCATCTCCGCGCGCATCCGCCTGGAGGACGTGAACCAGGGCATGGACGCCCTGGCCTCCGGCCACGCCCTGCGCCAGGTCATCGTCTTCGACTGACGCCGCCGGCCGCGTGAGTCCGGCCACAGCGCCGACCTCGGCGCGGGTGTGATCGGCTCACAGCACCCGCCCTCGTCGGACCGCGGCGCGCACCGAACGCCGACACTCTGCGACCGCCGCCGACGGTGCGATCCGTGCCGAGAAGTCGTTCGACCCAGCCGCTGTACGTCCCGCCGAGGACGGTGCCCCGCGGTGAGCCGCCCCCACCCGCGACGCGATCCGGGCATGTCCCGCCCACCGGGGGTCCGGCGGCGATTCGCGGGCGCAGTAGGCTCGGTTTCGATTGCCGGACGACAGGTGAGGAGAACAGGTGACCACGAACCGGATCCGGGTGGGTGTGCTCGGGGCGCAGGGCAAGGTCGGGCAGGCGATCTGCGCGGCGGTCGAGGCGGCCGATGATCTGGAGCTGGTCGCGCGGGTGGACAAGGGGGATGCGCTGGACGCGTTCACCGAGTCCGGGACGCAGGTCGTGGTCGACTTCACCCACCCCGACGTGGTGATGCCGAATCTGCGGTGGCTGGTCGAGAACGGGATCCACGCCGTGGTCGGCACCACCGGCTTCGATGCCGCGCGGCTCGACGAGGTGCGCGGATGGCTGGCGCGGAACCCGGAGGTGGGCGTGCTCATCGCGCCGAACTTCGCCATCGGCGCGGTGCTGTCCATGCGGTTCGCCGAGCAGGCGGCGCGGTTCTTCGACTCGGTCGAGGTCATCGAACTGCACCACCCCAACAAGGCCGACGCGCCGTCGGGCACCGCCTACCGCACGGCCGGGCTGATCGCCGCCGCACGCGAGAAGGCCGGGGTCGGACGTAGCCCCGACGCCACCACCACCGAACTCGAGGGCGCGCGCGGCGCGGATGTGGACGGGGTGCGGGTGCACTCGGTCCGCCTGGCCGGACTCGTCGCCCACCAGGAGGTGCTGTTCGGCACCCAGGGCGAGACCCTCACCATCCGCCACGACTCCATCGACCGCACCTCCTTCGCACCGGGCGTGCTGCTCGGCGTCCGCAAGACCCCGCACCGCCCCGGCCTGACCGTGGGCATCGACCCGCTGCTGGACCTGTGAGCGGGCTCGCCATGACAGCGCGCCTCGCGTACGGCGGTGCCGGGCGGCGGCGCGGTGCGGCCGTGCTGGAGCTTGCGGGTGGGCCGGTGACACAGCGTGCCGCCCGCACGGTGGGCGGCGGCCAGCGGCGCGGTGCGGCCGTGCTGGAGCTTGCGAGTGCGCCGATGACACGGCGTGCTTCGCGCACGGTGGTGCCGGGTGGCAGTGAGGTGCGGTCGTGAGCGATACCGGCGGCAACCGGTCGCTGCGGACCATCGCGCTGATCGTCTTCCTGGTGGTCGCGCTGGGGTTCTACTTCCTGCTGCTCGGGCGGATCGCGCTCAGCCTGCTCGGATCCGGCGACCTGGCGGCCATCGGCATCGGCGTCGGCGTGCTGATCCTGCCGATCGTCGGCGTCTGGATCGTCTACAGCTCCGTCCGCGCCGCCCTCGACCATCAGCGCCTGGCTCGACGCATGGCCGAGGACGGCCGGGAACTGGACGTCTCCGACCTGCCCCGCCGCCCGTCCGGCCGCATCCAGCGCGACGCCGCCGACCAGCTCTTCGCCGAGGTGAAGACGGAGTGGGAGGCCGACCCGGACAACTGGCGCACCTGCTACCGCGTGGCCCGCGCCTACGACTACGCGGGCGACCGCTCCCGCGCCCGCGAAATCATGCGCCGCGCAGTGGAACTGGAGAAACTGGAGCGCCAGGGCGGCTGAGTTCCAGCGGGCCCCGAACGCACCCCAGCTCGCCGCGCTCAGCGCGCCGGATGCACCGTGCGCCAGTGCTCGGCGATATCGATGCGCCGTGCCAACCACACCTTCTCGTGCGATTGCACATAGTCCAGGAACCGCTCCAGCGCCGCCGCGCGCGCGGGCCGCCCCGCGAGCCGGCAGTGCAGCCCGACCGACAGCATCTTCGGCGCACCCGCCATACCCTCGGCATACAGCACATCGAACGCATCTCGCAGGTAGGCGTAGAATTCGTCCCCGTTGGCGAATCCGGCCGCCGACGAGAACCGCATGTCATTGGCTTCCAGCGTGTACGGCAGCACCAGCTGATCGGTGTCGCCCACCTGCACCCAGTACGGCAGGTCGTCGGCGTAGGAGTCGGAGTCGTAGACGAATCCGCCGTGCTCGACGACCAGTTCCCGGGTCTGCGGCGAGTCGCGTCCGGTGTACCAGCCGCGCGGCGGCTCACCGAACAGGCGGGTGATGATCTCCACCGCCTCCGCCATATGCTTGCGCTCGGTCTCGCGATCGACCATCTGGTAGGAGATCCAGCGCAGCCCGTGGCAGGCGATCTCGTAGCCGTTGCGCCGGAACGCCGCCACCGCTTCGGGATTGCGTTCCAGCGCCCGGGCCACCCCGAAGACGGTGAGCGGGATGTCGCGCCGTTCGAAGGCGCGCAGCACCCGCCACAGTCCGGCGCGGGAGCCGTACTCGTAGAGCGACTCCATGCTCAGGTGCCGGTTCGGGAACGACTGCGCCGGAACGATATCGGAGAGGAAGGTCTCCGATCCCTCGTCCCCGTCCAGGACGCAGTTCTCGCCGCCCTCCTCGTAGTTGAGCACGAACTGCACCGCGATATTCGCTTCGCCCGGCCACTGCGGATGCGGCGGGTTGGGGCCGTAGCCGACCATATCCCGCGGGTAGGTGGTGTCGAATTCGGTCACGACAGCTCCTCGTATTCGGCCCGCAGCCGTGCGCGGGCATCCTCGGTCAGGGTGCCGACCAGCCGCAGCCGGGCCAGGCCGCCGTCGGGGTAGGCATCCAGACGTACTTCGGTCACCGCCGCCTCGCAGTCGATGGCGAAGCGGTGCCGGGTATCGGGGCGCAGCACCGTGCGCGGCAGCAACTCCACTTCGCTGCCGTCGGCGCGAATTCCGGTGAGGGAGGCCGCGCCCGGGCTGTTGAACAGGAAGTAGGAGGTGTCGATCTCGGCCATGGTGAGCACACCCTCACCGGCCAGCCGCACCCGCACCCAGTCGTTGTCCTTGTTGCGTCGGCGCGCGGTCTCCCAGCCGTCGCCCATGACGCGCGCCCGGCCGGGCATCAGAATGTTCTGCGGATGCGAGTAGAAGCGGTTGGAGCAGTCGGACACCAGTCCGCCGTTCTCCAGCGCCGCCAGGTCGAACTGACCCGAATCCAGCAGCCGCAGATCCGGTTTCGCCTCACCGTGCACCCGCAGCCGGGCGACGCCGCCGTCGGGGAACATGCGCAGCCGCACGTGTGTCCAGCGTGTGTGCGAATCGACGGAGAACGGGTTGCGGCTGTCGCCCTCGACCTTCGCGCGCCGCACCAGGGTGGTCCAGTCGTCCCGGGCGATCAGCTCGTCGGTGGAAGGATACCCCTGTACCGCAATGGCTTCGACGGACACCTCGGGCGGGTAGTTGCCCTTGAACCAGGCGGTGTCGACCACCACGCCGTGGATCACGCCGGGTACGCCGAGGCGCACGATGGCGGTATCGCAGTCGTCGTCGTCCGGGTGCGCGCCCAGTTCGCCGCGGCGGCGGCGGGTCTCCCAGCCGTCGTACACCTGGCCCTTGTGGCCGAAGGTGGCGGGGGAATAGGTGGACTCCTCGGGGCGGATGAGATTCTCCTTCTCCGCGAAGGATTCGTCATTGGCCCACACCACCGCACCGCCGAGGGGGCGCAGGGCCAGATCCGGGAGCAGCGTGAAATCGGGGGTCGTGCCGGTCATAGGGTCGGCATCTTCCTTTCTCGCAGTTGGTGCAGTACGTCGACGGTGGCGCGGGGGACCAGCGCGGTGACCTCGGCGGGGGTGAACGCGCCGCAGTCCAGTCCGCGCAGCACCACGGTGGCCAGCGCCTGCGCGGTGGCGGGCTCGTCCACCACGGCCCCGCCCTGGCGATCCAGGTAGCGGCCGATGCGCGGGGCGGCGACGCCGAGCGCGGTGCGGTAGAAGGCGAAGGTGGCCAGCCAGCGGGTGACGAGATGGCCCGCGCCCATATCCCAGCCCTGGTACCAGCCGCGCTCCAGCGATCGGGTGACGAGCCGGTAGTGCCGCGAGATCGCTTCGCGCACTTCGTCGTCGGTGCCCAGCGGCAGCACCTGGGTGGAGCCGTCGCACACCCACACGCCGGTCTGCGCGGCGGCGGCCTGCATGACGGCCTTGGCGTGATCCGCCACCGGATGTTCCAGCGACTGGAACTGCGGTGCGATACCGCAGGCGGCGCTGTAGTCGTAGGTGCCGTAGTGCAATCCGGTGCAGCGACCGGCGCTGCGGTGAACCGCCCGGGCCACGGTGGCGGTGCCGTCGGCGGCGATCACGGCCTGCGGGCTTTCGATCTGGAGCTCGAACTTCAATGTGCCCGAAGGTAATCCGTGCGTGGATTCGAGGGCGTCGCAGAGCAGAACGGCGGTGTCCACCTGATCGGCGTCGCGAATCTTGGGGACGGTGAACACGAAGCCCGGTGGCACCCCGCCCGCACCCTCGAGCACCCGCTCCAGGGTGCGCACGGCCCGCGCCCATTCCACGGTGGTGAGGCCCTTGATCCGGATGCCGCGCGCGTACACCTGCTCGGGCAGCTCCCGCAGGATCTCCCCGGCGCGCAGCGCGTCCCGATCCTCGATCTCGTCGCCGCGGGTGCCGTAGCCGTCCTCGAAATCCAGGCGCAGATCCTGGATCGGCCGCTCCCGCAGTCGATCCAGGACGAGTTCCACCACGTCGTGCCCGGCCAGTCCGGTCAGCAGTTCGCGATGCTTCTCACCCAGTTCGATGGCCGCCGCGCCCCATCGGCGCGGCAGGTCGACCGTGGCGTCGGCGGCACCGATGTACGCGGTGTGGATCGGCTGTCCGGGGCGGTCCCCCGGGTAGTGCCGAGCCAACCGCGCATCGACCGCCTCGAGTCGGGATTCGATCCCAGCCAGCACATCCGGTGGCAGGGTCACAGGCGCTTGTCCTTTCCGTCGGTTCCGAATTCGGCGAGCAAGCCGATATAGCGTTTGGGCAGCGGGGCCGCGAACTCGCCGCGGCCGGATTTGCGCAGCCCCATGGTGACCAGCGACTGCACGGTCAGCGTCGCCGCGCCGACCCCGTCCACCACCGGTACACCCACCTCTTCGGTGAGGTATTCGCACAGGTCCGCCATGCCGGCGCAACCGAGCACGACGGCGTCGGACCCGTCGGCGTGCACCGCCTCCCGGCAGGCGTCGGCGATCACGGTGCGCGCCTTGGGGTCCTCGAGTTCCAGTACCGGTATCTCGCAGGCGTGCACGCCGAGGCAGAATCGCTGCATCCCATAGCGTTCCGCCAGGTCATGCGCCCGCCCCGCGGTGCGGGCCAGTGTGGTGACCACGCTGAACCCGCGCCCGAGGTGGCTGGCCGCGTGCATGGCCGCCTCGGCGATGCCGATCACCGGTCCGCGCGCCAACTCCCGCGCCGCGTCCAGTCCCGGGTCGCCGAAGCAGGCCAGCACATACCCGTCCACACCCAGCTGTTCCCCGCGTGCGATCTCGGCCAGCACGCCGGGTACGGCCAACGCCTCGTCGTAATGCGATTCTATGGAGGCCGGGCCCATGCTCGGCGTGATCCCCTCCACCCGGGTGCCGGGCGCGACCACCGCGCGGGCGGCCTGCTCGATCACCGCCGTCATGGCGGCCGTCGTATTGGGGTTGATCACACGAATACGCATATCCCTCACCGAGTTTCGGGCGCGGGTAGCCGTAGCGGCCCGCGCGTGGCCAGCAGGTGGTAGCAGACGAGCCCGAGTGCGCAGCCGATGAACCAGCTGTACTGGGCGGCGGTGTACATACCGGTGATATCACCGGAGGTCAGCACGGGGAAGACGGCCACGGTCGCGCCGATGGCGGTCGCCAGCACCGCGGCCGGGTTGTATCCCTTGCGGTACCAGTAGGTTCCGGTCTTCGCCATGGTGAACAGGTCGTCCACGATGATCCGCTGCTTGCGCACCAGGTAGTAGTCGGCGATGAGCACGCCGAACAGCGGGCCGATGAACGCGCCCAGGGTCTCCAGCGTGTAGTGGATGACCTCGGGGTTGTTGTACAGATTCCACGGCGTGATGAGCACCGAGCCGACCGCCGCGATCATGCCGCCCGCCCGCCAGCTGATGCGCTGCGGATCGACATTGGAGAAGTCGAAGGCGGGGGAGATGAAGTTGGCGACGATATTGATGCCGATGGTGGCGATAGTGAAGGTGAGCGCGCCCAGCACGATCGCGAAGGTGCTGTCGATGCGGGCCACGGTCGCGACCGGATCGGTGATGAGCTCGCCGTACACCGGCAGCGTCAGCCCGGCGGTGATCACCACGAGCAGCGAGAACACCAGGAAGTTCAGCGGCAGGCCCAGCAGGTTGCCGCGTTTGACGGCGGCGAAGCTGCGGCCGTAGCGGGAGAAGTCACCGAAGTTGAGCATCGGTCCGGAGAAGTACGACACCACCAGCGCGATCGCGCCCAGCATGACCGGCACCGCCTCCCAGCCGGACAGTGTGACCGCGCCCAGGTTCAGGTCGATGGCGCTCCACCCGGCCTTCCAGATGAGGTAGCCGCACAGCACGAACATGACCACGTAGACGGCCGGGCCGCAGAAGTCGATGAACTTGCGGATGGATTCCATGCCGCGCCAGAACACCGCCGCCTGCAACACCCACAGCAGCAGGAAGCTGCCCCAGCCCAGGGCGGACAGGCCGACGAAGCCGTAGTCCTCGACCACCGCGTACGGGGCGAGCCCCGGGAACAGTTTGATCAGCACCACGTCCAAGGCCGCCGAGGCCAGGAAGGTCTGGATGCCGTACCAGGCCACCGCGATGAGCCCGCGGATAATGGCGGGGATGTTCGCGCCGAGCACGCCGAAGGCGCTGCGGCAGATCACCGGGTAGGGTACGCCCGTGACCTGGCTGGGCTTGGCGACCAGATTGCACAGTCCGTACACGATGGTGATGCCGACGACCAGCGCCACCAGCACCTGCCAGCTGTGCAGACCGAGCGCGAACAGGCTGCCCGCGGTGACGTAGCCGCCGACGCTGTGCACGTCGGACATCCAGAACGCGAAGATGTTGTAGGTGCTCCAGGTCTGGTTCTGCAGCGGAGCGAGATCCTCGTTGGTGAGTCGGGGATCGTATGCCGGCGCGGTGGTCGCCGGGGCCGCCTCGGTCCCCGACAACACAACAGTGTCGGTCATGGTCGCACATCCGATCGTGAAGTCCCGCTCACGGCGGGAAAAGGCATTTGCGCGACGCTATCGAGCGGGTATTGCCCGGGTGTTGCGAAAACTATATATCTTTTACGGCGTCCGAATCGGCGGCCAGCAAGCCGCTGGTCGTCGGCAGCTGATCCAGCACCCCGGTCATGCGCGCATGGTGCTGCGCGGTTGCCGCCAGCAACGCCTCGGCATCGCGGGCCAGGAAGGCGTCCAGCTGCCGCCGGTGGTCGGCGTGCAGCACCACCCGATCGGCGGCGGTCACATGCACCATGGGCTGCACCGGCTCGGTGATGTTCCAGGCGTACTCCAACATGTGTACCAGGCGCGGCATCCCCGACGGCCGCACCAGAGCGAGATGGAACTCCCTGGTCTCGCGGTGATAGGCGACGGCGTTCTCGGTGAGCACCGCCCGCTCCATCCGATCGTGCGACTCCCGCGCCGCGCGGTGGTCCGCGGCGGTGGCGCGCGGGACCGCCGCCAGCAGGGCCGTGGACTCCAGGCGTTCGCGCACCAGATACAGCTCCCGCAACTCCGCGGCGGTCAGCTGGGTGACGCGGTATCCGAGGTTCGGCTTGTGCTCGATGAGCCCCTCGCCGATCAGGGTTTGCAGCGATTCCCGCACCGGAATCGCGCTGGTCCCGAATTCACGCGCCAGCTCGCCGAGCGGCATGCCGGTGCCGGGCGGCAGGTTGCCCTCCAGGATCAGCCTGCGCAACTCGTCCAGCACCTCGTGCTGCGCATAGCCGCGCCGCGCGTCGTGCGGCGGGGTGAGCTGCGGCAGTCGAGGTAGGCGGGGACGAGGCGGCACCCCGTCACCGTAGCGGGCGGCGCGGTGACGCACGCCGCCGGTGGCGCACCCGGTCGGCCGCGCTGCCGGTCGTCGGGCTTGCGGCCGCCGGGTGGCGCGGGCGGATTCAGCGGGCGGTGGCCGCGGTGAGGTCGTCGAGCAGGATCATGACCTCGCCCTGCCGCTTCACCACGTGCATGAGCCGCACCCGCAGGCCCACCAGGCTGGCGTCCGTCATCGACCGCGGCACCTCGAGTTCCACATGCTGCCACTCGCCGTCCGCGGGCACATTGGTGAACTGCGCCTCCGCCGCGCCCCGCGCGGATTCCAGCCGGGCGTGCACGCGGATGGCGGCGTGCGGGGAACGCACCCACAAACGCAGGGCCGTGAGCTCGCCCGCGATGGTGAACGGCCGACCGGCCTTGGCGACCAGCTCCACCTCGAAGTCGTCGGCGGCCCGACGGATCAACAGTACGAGCGCCCGGTAGTCGCGTCCGGCTGCCCCGTCGGCGAAGGACGCCAGCTCCTTGTTGGGGGCTCCCTCCGCGAAGGTGGTCAGATGCGTCCGCTCCGCCCCCGCACCGCCGAGTTCCCAGTTGCCCTTGTCCTCGAAGTCGTCCAGGAGCACCTCGACCGATGCTTCCGACATCCCCGCCGTCCCTTCGTCATTCGTGCACGGTGGGCCGTGCGGCCCGTCGGGAACCCTATCGGGCCGAGCCCGCGCCCGCGCGCGGATTCCGGCCTGGACCACGGGCGGTCACCGCGTGTTCACGTCCGGGTCCGATGAATGTCGGCGGCCGCCTCGAACTCCGCACGCTGTCCCCGGCGTAACCCCGGTCGGTCGGCAGTCCTCCCACCGGTCGAATGGCGTTCGGTGCGCACGTCTGCGCTCGATGCGCACTCTGCGCTCCGTGCGCACTCTGCCGTCGGCCGGGATGGTCGAGATCCGCCGCCACCACCTGGCCTGCCGGGTTCAGCCCTCGCCGGGACCGGCGACCTCGGCGACGAGGTCCACCACCTCGGTCACATGCGCGGGGGTTGTCAGATGGCCCATACCGCTGAAGATTCGAAGCTCGGCGCCCATGGTGCTCCGGACAGCGGCTGCCAGCTGCCGGGGTGGCAGGAATCGGTCGTGCATGCCGACGCCGACAGCGCAGGGGCTTTCGGCACGACGCGCCAACAGATCCGCGGGCAGTGGCGGCGGGGCCAATGTCGTTCTGCACCCGGTGGCCAGCAGCGTCATCCATTCCACCTCCGTCTCCGGCGGTTCCGCACCCGGTGCGACGAGCCATCGCAGTATGTCGCGAGTGTGTGCGGCACTGGGACGCAGAAGCCAGAGCGCGGACGCGAGTGCGACTCTCGGATCAACACGGAGCCGGATGAACCCGGCGGGCGAAACCAGCACCCGGCCGGCGATACGGGGCGAGCCGGCCGCGAGGGCCACCGCGGCGCCCAGCGAGTTGCCCACCAGCACAACACTATCCATCTCGGTGCTGGACAGCACCTCGTCCACGACCCGCCCGTACCAGGGCAGCCGGGCACGCCGTGGTCGGTTCGGGTCGCTCAGCCCCGGTTGCCCCGGCAGGTCGACGACGGTGGTCGGCCATCGAGACGACAGGGCCCGAAGCCACGGCAAGGTCGTCGCCGCGTTGAAGCCGGTTCCCGGCAGTACCACGATGCGCGGTGGCCCGACCCCGGCCGAGGTCAAGTGAATCCGGCCGGTGGAGCTGTCGATCGTCGTCGTGGAGAGTGGGAAGTCGGCTCCTGCCAATACCTTCGAACACCACTGCGCGATGGCCGTTCGATCTCGTTGGCTCTTGTACACGGCCGGCATCGCGTCAGTGTGCAGGATCAGCACCTCGGTCGTCCAGATTCGGCTGGCAACGCCCTTCCGCGCTGGGAGTCGACCGGCGTCTCCTGCCAGGCGGCCGCGGCGAGCGCCGCCAGGGCCGCCGGTATGGACACGATGACGGCTGCGGTTGACATGGGGCAACTCCTCGTCCGATGAATTTCGGCGGCCCGCGCCGTCACCACCGGTGATCGTCCGTCCGAACCGGGAGTGACCTGTGAACACTGAACTGATCCAGCGGTGGGTGCGCGAGGAGCGCCTGTCCCTCGCGGACTACCTCGACGGGCTCACCGCCGCCGACTGGTCCCGAGACTCCCTCTGCGACGGCTGGACCGTGCACGACGTGCTCGCCCACGTCACCCTCTCCAATCGGGACACCTGGCGACGCGTCCTCACGGACATCATCCGGGCCCGAGGCGACTGGAACCGCATGACCGCCGACCAGGCCCGCCGATACGCCGCGCGCCGCACCCCGGCCGAACTCGTCGCGGAACTCCGCGCGGGCGCCGACCTACACCGCCCCGCCCCGGGTGCGAGCCAACTGGACCCCTTGGTGGACACCATCATTCACGGCCAGGACATCGCCCGCCCCCTCGCCCGCCCGCGCCCCGTCCCCACCGCCCCCGGCGTCACCGCCCTCGACCACGTACTGAACAGCCGCTTCTACGGCGCCCGCAAACGCCTGCGCGACACCCGCCTGATCGCTACGGACGCAGACTGGACCCGCGGCGACGGGAGCACCGAAATCCGCGCCTCGATCGCCGATCTGCTGCTCGCCGCCACCGGGCGACTCGAACCCCGCGCACTGTCCCCGGCATAGCCGTGTTCACCGGCAGTCCGCCACCCGTCGGGCGACTGCTGGAATCGGCTCCTACAGCCGTGCGGTAGCGGCGAGCGCACCGGTCTCGTAACCGTTGTCGTTCACCGGTACGGCTCGACTCGACCCGCCTGGCGCGCCCGGAGGAGATCCCCCCGATGAGTTCCGAGTTCGATGACGACCTTCGATCCGCCCTTGCTCGATCCGAGGACGGTGACACCGGCACCCGTCTGTCCGCGATCGTTGCTCTGGCGTCGTTGATACGTGACGAGCGGGCAAGGGTCAGGCGAGTTGCAGCGCCAGTGCGGCCGCGGCGAGCGTCAGGTACGGCAGCGGGTAGGCGATGTCCGACCAGGCGCGGGCTCGTACCACGGTGGCGAGGGCGAGGACGAAGTACACCGTCAAACCGGCGGCCGCCGCGAGTGCCAGCGGGTGCACGGCCAGGCCGATCAGCAGCCCTGCCCCGCCCAGGGCCTTGATACCGGCCAAGCCCGGCAGCCACGTGCGAGGCACGTCGTAGCGGGCCATGTTGTTCGCCACCCAGTCGGTACGGACCACGTCGATCCCGGCGGCGGCGAGCGCCGCCAGGGCCGCCAGTATGGACATGATGATGGCTGCGGTAGACATGGGGCAACTCCTCGATATCGCTGTTCTCCCCGGCGAAAGGGGTCTCGAGAAGCAGACGAACGGGCGCGCGGAAAGGTGACCGATGTCCGATCAGGGCGAGTTGACGAGGCAGTTCGAGGCGCAGCGCCCGCGCCTGCGCGCCGTCGGCTACCGCATGCTCGGCTCGTGGGCCGCGGCCGACGACGCCGTCCAGGACACCTGGTTGCGCCTGCACCGCGCCGACCCGGCCGAAGTGGCGAGCCTGCCCGCCTGGCTGACCACCGTGATCTCACGAATCTGCTTGGACCACCTGCGTTCCCGCGCCGCCCATCCGGAGGATCCGCTCGGCGACGTCGACCCCGACCGCGTCCGGGGCACCGCCCACGACCCGGAAGAGGCAGCGGTGCAAGCGGACTCGGTCAGCCGCGCCCTGCTGGTCGTGCTGGATCGGCTGTCGCCCGCCGAACGGGTGGCTTTCGTGCTGCACGACGTTTTCGCGGTGCCGTTCGATCAGATCGCCGCGGTGGTCGACCGCACACCGGACGCCGCCAAAAAGCTCGCCAGCCGCGCCCGCCGACGCGTCCGGGGCAACCCCGCGGTCCCACCGGCCGATCTCGCCCGGCACCGCCGCACGGTCGACGCCTTCCTGGACGCGGCCCGCACCGGCAATCTCGAAGCGCTGCTCGAGATCCTGGCTCCCGATGTGGTCCGTCGCGCCGACGCCTCGGCGGTCCCCGCCGGCACCGCGCTCACCGCCCGCGGCATCACTCGCGTCACCGAGGACGTCGCCCGCTTCGGCGCCCGCGCCGTATTCGCCGAACCCGCCCTCGTCGACGGAATGGTCGGCGCCGTGGTCGCCCCGCGCGGTCGCCTCGCCCAGGTACTGCGTTTCCGCGTCGAAGGCACCCGCATCACCGAATACGAAGTCATCGCCGACCCCGACCGGCTGCACGGGCTGGATATCGCGGTACTCGGCTGAGTTCCGCCACCCGACCGGACGTGAAATACCTCCGGCGGTTCGCGGCGTGCGAAACATCGGCGTGCGAAACATCAATGGAGAGGTTCTTCGAAGATCCGTCCGGGGGTGCTCTGCTACCTCACGTAGTAGGTCGCTAGCATCGTCGCTGTGCCGGACAAGAGACGACTGACGCTGGTGGGTGCCGTGCTGTCGGCGGCGGCCGCGATGTTGCTGCTGCTCGGTTGGTTGGCGTGGGGGCGCGGGTACGGGTACGGGGTCGACGACAATCCGGGCTATGTGCTGCTGTTCCCGGTGTTCGCGGGTTTCTTCCTGTGGGGGCTGGTCCGATTCCGGGCGATGGAACGCGATGCCGCGGTGGCCGACAGCAAACCCTTGTCGGACAGGGGGAGTCGAGAGATTCCCGCCGGGCTGCTGCCCGCGCGCGAGGCGGCCGTGAGTGACACCGATCGCGCGATGGACGCGTACAACCGGTATCTGGCCGAACTCAATGCGCGCGAGCTGCGACACCATCTGCGCGAGGCGGGTTTGGACGTCTTCGCGGGCGACCGGACGTAGTCGGCGGACCGTCAGCCGGCGCGCCGGTCGTACCGGGTCCGGGCGCGGTCGTGGGCGGTGCGGAGCAGTTCTCGCACCGTGGATGCGGTGCGTGTGCCCGGGTTCACCACCGCCAGCCACCCGGCGCTCTTGTACACGGGGTGGGGCAGGACCGTATCGGCGACGCTCGCGTCGACCTCGGGGGCTTCGCGAGGCGAGTGGCCGATCGAGCGTTCGAAGACGTCTTTTCCGACGCTGATGTTCACGCGGAAGACGTCCGGCCGGTGCAGCTGTGACGCGGTGTCGTCGGGGTAGTCCTTGGTCACGATGGTCGCGAAGGGTTGGACGGTGGTCGGCACCTGTCCGTCGGGGGCGTAGTAGAAGAACGCGTCACCCCACGCGACCTCGGGAGTGCCGTCACCGGGCTGCGGCTTCAGGGTCAGCACGCCGCCGAGGCTTTCGATGTAGGCGATGATCTCGTCGATGCTCATGGTTACAGCGTGACATTGAAGTGCTTGTGTAGAGTTTTCCGCGATGAGCCCAGGTGAAGACCGCGAAAGTCGCAACTCGGGTCTGCTGCGCACCGCTGCGGTGGCGCAGCGGGCGGGGTACTCCGTTCAGCAGGTGCGCAATCTCGAACGTGACGGGGTGCTGCCGCCCGCGCGTCGAACAGCCGCCGGATACCGGGTGTACGACGACACTCACGTCCGCGCCGCTCGCGCCTACCGGGCACTGGCCGCGGGGGTGGGGCCGGTGCAGGCCAAGGTCATCATGCGGGCGGTGCACGCGGGGCCACCGACGCAGCCCCTCGCGCTGCTGGACGCCGCGCATGCGCACCTCGACCGGGAACGCCGCGACCTCGCGTTGGCGCAGGACGCGGTCCGTGCCATCGCCGACGAGTCCATCGACGATGTGCGTGCCGCCGATGCCATGAGCATCTCGGAGCTGGCCGAGGCCCTCGGCGTGCGGCCGTCGACCTTGCGGCATTGGGAGGCAATGGGTGTGGTGACGCCGGAGCGCAGCCCGACCGGTGCGTCGCGCAGCTACCGGCCCGGCGACGTTCGGGACGCGCGGATCGTGCACCAGTTGCGGCTGGCGGGCTACCGCCTCGCTCCGCTCCGGTCGCTCATGCCGCAGTTGCGCGGGGCGCGACGCTGGGCCGAGGTGCTGACCGGGCTGACCGCCCGGGACGCGGATATCACGACGCGCTCCCGGGCTCTGCTCACGGCGGCCGCCGAACTGGATGCGCTCCTCCCACCGCTCGATTCCGCACCCGGTGTTCGGTAGGCGTCGCGGGCTGTCGGGGTCGCTCCGCCGGTGCGGAGGGTGCATCGCCGCGGTCGTGCGGGCGTCAAGGTCTGGTGGCATCCTGACGGCTTTCCCGGGCGAATCGGCCGGGGGCCAACCCTTTCCAGGTGCGGAAGGCGGTCGAGAAGGCCGACATGCTGGAGTAGCCCAGCCGCTGCGCCACCGTGTCGACGGTGAATCCCTTGGCGAGCAGTTCCTCGGCGAGCATGCCGGTCGTCTCGTGGCTCAATGCGCGAAAGCTGGTGCCCTCGTCGGCGAGGCGGCGGCGCAGGGTGCGGACGCTGATATTCAGATCGGCCGCCACCTCGGTCTGGCCCGCGAGTCCGCCCCGGTAGACGAGCAGTTCGCGCACCTGTCCACTGAGCCCGGTGCGCGCGTGCCGCCGCTGGACGGTCTCGACGCAGAGCCGCTCGTACTGCGCGCGCAGCAGCGGGTGCGCCTGCGGCATGGGGTGGCGCAGGTCGGCGGCATCGAGGACGAGCACGGTGCGCTCGGCGTCGAACCTGATCTCGGGCACGTTCAGCAATGTGCCGACCGCCTCGTAGACGGGGGAGTAGCCGAGGGTGACATCCAGCCGTTGCACCGGAACATCCCAGCTCAGCAGTTCCCGCTGTACCGTGCGGATCAGGGTGAGGTCGCGTTCGAGCGCGAACCGCCGCACCTGTTCGGGAACATTCGAGGCATCCATGCTCACCAGCACCTGCGCGCCGGAGGTCTCCAGCGCGTACCGCACATACGCGAACGACAGGTCCGCGAACCGCGTCCACATCTCCACCATCTCCCGCACGGTGGCGCACGCGCTCAATGCCACCCCGAGGTTCCCGATCACCGGCAGATGCACCGCCATCCCCGCGATCAACCCCAGCCCCGGCTCATCTCCGGTCACATCCAGAATCCTGCGGATGATCCGGAACTCCTGATCGAGGTCGATCTCCACCGTCGGGTCGGTCAGCTCCGCCACTTCGATCCCCGTCCCCGCCAACGCGACCGCCCCGTCGATCCCCCTCTCCATCGCGAAATCGACCAACAGTGCCGCGCTGACCGTCGAGCGCACATACCAAGGGTCCCTGGCCATACCGAGAATCATCGCAACCCGAACCCGCCCGCATCCCCCGAATCGAAGACCACGACCCGGTTGCTTCGGCTACGCTGCGGTCGCGGCTCATGATCGAAGGAGGGCCACCGTGCGCATCATGATCTCCTCCTTCCCCGCCTCCCGGCCCGCTACGCCCTCATCGACACCCTGATAGCCGGTATCGGTGACCGCGAAGTCCAGGACCGGGTGCGTGCCGACGCCGCCCACCGCCTGGTCGGTTCCATCACCCCCGAATCGCCGGATTCCGCCACCCCCGCCGCGGTCCCGACCACCCTCGCGAAGCCCCTCCCGCCATCCGATTCGTGATCTCTCGGTGGGCCGCACCCATCGCGGACGGCGGTAGCCGACACGATCGCGGGTCGAGTCTCCTGCGGCTTTCGTGCCCATCCGAGGTAGACCTAGCCTGGAGCGATGGCCGATGGTGGCGCATGTGAATGTGGCTCCGCGAGACCGTGTGTCGACACGTGGTACGAGGCGCTCGCACAGGAGCATCAGGATCCGGAGATGGCGACGTGGCATGCGCCGCTGGTCTGCAATTTCGTGTTGCAGCACCCGTCTCGCAACAAGGAGCGGTTCGCCGATGTGCAGTTCCGGCTATTGCAGTTCTATCTCGACCGAGGTGTGACGGCTGTCAACCGGCTGGCGCGACATCAGGTGGCGCGCAACAAGAGTGGTGGGCCGGGGTACGACATGCGGCCTCTGCAGCCGTACCGTGCGCTGCCGCACAGGGATTCCGTGCCGCGTTTCGCGCTCGGCATACCGGACCTGAGGGATGCCGACGGCGGATTCGTCGGCGACGGTCACCCTGCCTACGGTGCGCGCATGCGGATGCTGAGCGAGGCGACCATCGCGGGCTACCTCGAGAGCGAGTCTTAGCTTTCCTCGTCGAGTTTCTCGCCATCGAGATGACCTCAACGTCGATTGAGTCTTCCGAATGTGTCGGTGCCGAGAATTGGAGGACTCGAACGAGTCTGAACGATCCGAGTGCCGAGGCGACCGCACGGGCGGTGGCGGCCGGTCTTGCCGCCGAGTTGCGGCGGGCGGTCGAGACCGACGACGCCGACCGCTATGACAGCTGGTTCGCCGCGGGTTCACCCTTCGGTGAGCCGATCGTCGGCCATGAGCAGATCAATGCGATTCACCGGCGCATGATCGGGGCGGCGAAGCCTGTCGCGCCGCCTTCGGCCCCTAGGCTCGACACCATGCCGCGGTTGCTGATCATCCACCACACGCCGTCCCCGTTCATGCAGGCGATGTTCGAAGCGGTGGTCTCCGGTGCGACCGACCCCGACATCGAGGGGGTGGAGGTCGTGCGTCGGGCGGCGCTGGCCGTCTCACCGACGGACGTCCTGGAAGCGGACGGCTACCTCCTCGGCACCCCGGCGAACCTCGGGTACATGAGCGGCGCGCTCAAGCACGCGTTCGACGTCGTCTACTACCCCTGCCTCGATTCGACCCGAGGTCGCCCCTTCGGGTGCTACCTGCACGGCAACGAGGGCACCGAGGGGGCGGAGAAGGGGATCACCTCCATCACCACGGGCCTGGGGTGGACGAAAGCCGCTGAGTACGTGGTGGTTTCGGGCAAGCCGTCCAAGGAAGCGCTGGAGGGGTGCTGGGAATTGGGTGCGACCGTGGCGGCGCGGCTCATGGGGTGAGCGCGGTCGGGCTCTCACGTCGTCCGGATACGTCGCTCCATCGCTGCCCGGATGAGTGCTCGGGCCGCGTCGTTGTAAGCGGCCTGCTCGGCGAGCACGGCGAAGGTCTTCTCGTGCAGGGTGATTTCGGACGGCCGGGTGATGGTCAGCTCCGCGCTGACGGTTTCGGTGAGCACTTGGGCACGGTCGTAGATGACGAAATTCGTCGCGGGGGCGCGGTACTCGGCACCGAGCGGGATCACCCCGAGCCGGAGGTTGGGCCGTTCCAGTTCGCCGAGGAGGTGTTCGAGCTGCGCCAGCATCACCGCGCCGTCACCGACCGTCGGATAGAGCGCGGCCTCGCCGATCAGGATGTGGAAGCGGTGCCCGGCGCGCTGGAGGACGCTCTTACGGGCCATCCGCATCGCCACGGCCTCCTCCAGGTCGTCACGGCCGCCGATCATGGAGATACAGACGCGCAGGATCGCACGGGCGTAGCCCTCGGTCTGCAACAGGCCGGGCATGGTGTCGGGGTCGTACCAGCGGATAAGGCGCGTCTCGCCTTCCAGCTTGATCGATTGGCGCTGCCGGTGCGCGTGCCCGGCGGCGAGGGTGCGCTGCCATTCCAGGTACATCGCGCGCAGGTTGCGCAGGCTCGCCACCAGGTCATCCAGCACGGCCATGCTGTCGCACGCCGCGCACCAGTCGGCGAGGTCGGCTTCGGTCGGCGCTTGCTTTCCGCGCTCGATGCGGCTGATCTTGCTGGAGTGCCAGCCGCATCGAGCAGCGAGATCGACGCCCGATAGATGGGCGGCCCGGCGCAGCTCCCGAAGGCGTGCGCCGAGCGCGGCCCGTGCGTCGTCAACAGCTCTCACGGCGCGTGCGCGTACTCGCTGTCGGCGTACCGGGCGTGGTCGATACCCTTCGGCCACAACGTCGCCCGTGCATGCACGCAGCGGGCGACGATTCCCGGGTCGGTGGTGATGGACAGGCCCATGAATTCTCCCGTCTCGGCGAACGTCGTGAACGCGACCGTGTCGTCGTCGAACAACCAGTAGTCGTCGCTCGGCACCTCGGCCGGGTCGGCGAGGTGGCGCGGCAGCCACCGGACGGCTTCCCCGGTCTGGACGTTGTTGTCGGTCTCGCTGAGCAACCACCGGGTATAGGTGGAGTGCGGGACGGTGACCACGCGCAGCCGTTCGAGCGCGACACCGCGCCCGGCCGTCTCCACCATCAGGTCATCCCACGCCTTCCACGACGCAGGCTGTTCCGCCGGTTCGTAACTCTCCCCGGTCTCCCAGCGCCGTAGCGCTTCGACCTCGTCGGCCACACCGTAGGTGTCCTGCACCTCCAGGTGGAAGGCATATCGGTGGGCCGCACGGAACAGCGGCTCGAACACCCCGCCACCGACAACGTGGAGCATCAGCGCACCACCACGGCCGTCTCGTGGTCGGCGAGCCGCAGCTGTGCGAGGACTTCACGGGAGGTGATCTCCTCACCGCTGACCAGGAACGCGCCGGGTGCGGCGACGGCCTCCACCGGCAGCGTCATGCCCGGTTCCAGCCAGTCGAGCAGGACGTGAGGTACGAGCACAGTTCCGGCTCTGTCGGTGATGTCGCCCTGTACTACCAGCTCGCCGGTCTCGGCGGCATACACCGCCGGGCAGGTGCCGCTCTTGGAGCCGGAGCCGAGCAGGCGCAGTGTGAGGTGCGAATGCATGGTGAGGCCTTCCTTTGCGATCGAGGCGAATGTATCTCGCAATGGTCGCGGTAATTGCCTCCCGCACACAAGATTACGCGCAAAGATGCACAAAGTTGTATCGGTTTCAGGTAACGCCGCCCCAGGATTGCCCTACGCCCCGCCGCCGGGTGCTCTCTTCCCCGGCGGCGGGTGCAACCCAGTCGGACAACGGAAGGGGCGAGCAGTGAGCACACCCGCGCTGTGGAGAGGCGACGTGCGGCAGCAGATGGATGCGCCGCGCCGTCGGCCGTGTGGCTACCTCCACCACGACGACGGCTCGTGGTCGTTCGTCGGAGACGATGGATGGCCGGTCGGTCCGGAGGAGTTCCGTGCCGATTCGCGCGTCGGGACCGTGGGCGCAGCAGTCGCCTCCCCTGCGATCGACGTGGTACCGGTATCCGTCACCGGCAAAACTGAGCGGCGGTCACCGACATGTGGGTGACAGTCGGTTTCGTCGTGGCGGTCGGCCTCCCGCTGGCGGTTGTCGTGGGCGCGGTCTGCTGGCCCGAGCGCATCCCGCCCGATCGGTCGGTGGACGGCATCCGGGCGCGCATCGGGGCCGAGGACGGGAGGCGGTCCGGTCGCCGGTGGAGCGGCCGAGTTCGCCCCCCGATTTCTGGTGGCTGACATACCTGGCGGAAATACGGTCATACTGCTCAACGGGGTACATCGTGATTGGGAAGAGGTGAAGGGTCGCCGTGGAGGCGCAGGAGTCGAGGCCACGCCGGATCGGATTGGTCGAGGATCACGAGTCGGTGGCGATCGGGTTGGCGGCCATGCTGGCGTCGGAGGCCGATCTGGAATTGGTGATCACGGCGGGTACGGTGCCGGAGCTGCTGGCGGCGGCGCCGGAGTTGGATCTGGTGGTGCTGGATCTGCGGCTGGCCGACGGGTCCTCGCCCGAGGACAATGTGCTGGCGCTGCGGGAGAGCGGTGTCGAGGTGCTGGTGTTCACCGGCGCGGACAACGCGTTCCTGGTGCGGGCCGCCGCGCGCGCCGGTGTGCTGGGCGTGGTCCGCAAGTCCGAGGACGTGCCCACCGTGGTGGCGGCGGTGCGCCGCGCCGCGCACAAGGAACTGGTGGTTACCACCGACTGGGCCGCCGCCATCGACGGCGATCCCAGACTCCAGGACGTGGGCCTGAGCCCGCGGCAGCAGGAGGTGCTACAGCTCTACGCCTCCGGTGAGAAGGCCTCGCGCGTCGCCCGGATGACCGGGCTGTCCGAGCAGACCGTCAACGACTATCTGGGCCGTATCCGGCAGAAGTACGCCGACGCCGGACGCCCGGCACACACCAAGACCGACCTGTACAAGCGGGCCGTCGAGGACGGTTGGCTGCCCGTGCCGGAACGCGATCCGCACGCATGACCGCGTCCAGCGCGCTGGACTCCCCGCCCGCCGACGCCACCATCTCGTGGACCGACGCGCTGCGGCGATTGCGGGGAGCGCTCGATACGGCCGACGGCAGGACGACGGCCGCCTCCGACCGGATCATGCGCCGCCTCGGCGTCTCGCTCGGCATCGGCGGGGTCATCATCGGCCTGTTCGAGGTGCCGGAGATCGCCGAGCACGGGCGGTTCGTCCCGTTCTGGTGGACGCTGACCGCGGCCCTGCTGACCTTCGGGTTCTTCCCGGTTCTGGCGCTGGTGGCGACGCTGACCGGGCAGCGGCCGATCAAGGTCGTATCCGCGTGTGCCGCGGTGAGTTTCCTGGTGGTGGTCGCCAGTGTGCCCGCCGTCTTCGAACCGGACACCGTGAACGCCTCCACCATCTGGCCGTTCCGGGTGCTCGTCATCGCGGTGACGGCGGCGGTGCTGGCGTTCCCCACCCGGTGGGCGATCGCCTACATGATCGTCGCGTCGGCGATGGCCGCCACCGCCAACGTCTATACGCTGACCGATTTCACCGCCGCGCTGTTCATCGAGAACTTCCTGCGCGCGGCCGGGCTCGCGGCGCTGTTCGTCTGGTGCGGCACCGCCGCGCGCGGAGCGGCCGAACGGGTGGACCGCGAATCGGCCATCGCCGCGCGCCGGGCCGCCGTGTCCGCCGCCGCGCAGGCCCGCGACCGGGAACGCGCCCGCTTCGCGGCCCTGATCCACGACGCGGTGCTGTCCACGCTGCTGGAGGCGTCGCGCGCGGGCAGCGAATCGGATGTGCTGCGCCGCCAGGCCGAACGCACCCTGGAACAGCTCGAGGAGGTGCGCGGCGGGGAACGCGATCCCGATCTGCTGGACGCCCGCTCGGCGGTGCTGTTCCTGCGCTCGGCCGTGCAGGAGGTGAATCCCGGCATCCGGTTCGCCACCCGGACCTGGCCCGGCTACGACGATCTGCGCATGCCGGTGCAGGCCGCCAGCACCCTGGCCGCCGCCCTCACCGAGGCCGTGCGCAACAGCCTGCGACACGCTTCGGTGCCGGGGCGGGAGGTGCGGCGCACGGTTACCACCACCATCAGCGCGGGCAGTATCCGCATCGTTTTCACCGATGACGGAGCGGGTTTCGACCTCGCGGCGGTCTCGGCCGACCGGCTCGGCATCTCCATGAGCATTCTGGGCCGCATGCGCCAGCTGGCGGGCGGCTCGGCCTTCGTGGAATCGCTGCCGGGGGAGGGGACCACGGTGACGCTGGTCTGGGGTGGCGATGGCTCACTCTGACGTTTCGGACAGCCGTTTCGGCCTCGGCGATCTGCTGGGGCTGCGTGGCGGCGCGGGCTGGTTGTTCCTGGTCATCCTGGAAGCCACCATCGCCCTGTACATGTACAAGAACTTCGACGGGGTGCCGTTCTGGTCCGCGCTGGCGGGTATGGCGCTCATGCTCGCGGCGGGCGCGCTGGTGATGGTGGTGCCCGTCGATCCGCTGCCGGTCCCGGTGGCGCTGTTCGCGGCCGCCGCCGGACCCGCCTCGGCGGCGCTGACGGTCATGAGCCTGTCCCCGGGCGGGCAGTCGCATTCGGTGTGGACCGCCTACGCCAGCTCGTATGTGCTGTCGGTGCTGGTGTTGCGGGGGCGGGTGCGCATCGCCTGGATGGGCGTGGCCGCCATCGCGGCGGTGGTCGCGGTCGCCAGGCTGGGGCCGCAGTTGGAGGCCAGCGCGGTGGTCGGCTCCATCGTGCCCATCGGGACGGTCGCGGCGATCACGGTGTTCGCGGCGATCATGCGACCCATGCAGCGGTCATTGCGCCTGCTGCGCGAGGAGGCCATGCTGCGCGCGGCCGCCGAGGCCACCATGTCGGCCGCCGACAATGAGCGCACCCGGCAGCTCACCCGACTGGACCGAGTGGCGGGGCCGATCCTGGAGCGCATCGCCGACGGTGTCGAACTCACCGTCTCCGAGCGCGAGGAATCCCGCCTGCTGGAGGCCGAACTCCGCGACGGGCTGCGGGCGCCGCAACTGGTGACCGATGAGCTGAGCTGCGCGGCGCGGGGTGCGCGTTCGCGCGGGGTCGAGGTGGTGCTGCTCGACGACGGCGGCTTCACCGGCGTGCCGGAGTGGGTGCGCAAACGGGTGATCGACGCCGCCACAAGGGAATTGGACGCCGCCAATATGGGCACCGTGACGGTGCGAGTACTGCCGCTGGGGCGGCGGCTGCTGGCCACGGTGCTGGCGACCGGCCTGGATCACGACCAGCGCACCGAGATCGACACCGACGGCAAGGTCACGGTGGCCTGATGCGATCCGGACGCGGATCGCGTCACCGGGTCAGTCGTCGCAGCGTCCGGGGCCGCCCTTGCGCATCTGGTCGCGCAGCGCGCCCTGTACGGCGGTCGACAGCCACGAGTTCAGCGATTGCCCGCTCTGTGCTGCGGCCTCCTCGGCGCGCGATTTGATCTGCTCGACCAGGCGCAGGGTGACCCGGCTGATATCGCCGGTGACCTCCTCGAAGGAGGGCGGTTCCTCGTCGGATGCGGTCTTGCGCACATCCACGTGGGCGTCGGTGCCGTCGACGGAGACGTGCACGGTCCGATCGCCCAACGTGGCGCTGATCTCGCCGGCCAGATCCGAGAGCGCGGCGAGCAGCGTGAGGCGGGCCGAGTTCTCGGTGGCGGCGGCCAGCGCGGCGGCCGTGGCCTGCGTTTTCTCATCGCCGAGCGTGGCGGCGGCAATGAGGTCCTCGCGCAGGCGAGCCGTGTATTTGTTCAGGTCCATGACACCAGTGTGACGCCATGGATGACGCCACACAAGGAGTGAAATGATGTCAGGTACAACCCCCATTACACGAACCGTCATCCGACTGGCGGCGGTTCGGCGACAAGGGTGCAAAACCCATTCCTGCCACCGGGTAGCCTTCTGGCTATGACGAACGGTAATTCGACGCGAACCGAGCTGCACGCGTCCGGCACTGTCGGTGTCGCGATGGTGACCCCCTTTACCGCCGAAGGCAAGCTCGACGTCGATACCGGTGTCGCCCTCGCGTCCAGCCTGTGCGACCGAGGCGTCGATCTGCTCGCCATCTCCGGCACCACCGGCGAATCTCCGACCACCACCGAGTCCGAGAAGTTCGACCTGCTGCGTGCCGTCGTCGACGCGGTGGGCGACCGTGCCACCGTCATCGCGGGCGCGGGCACCTACGACACCGCGCACAGCATCGAGTTGGCGCGCAACGCGCAACGCGCGGGTGCCCACGGTTTGCTGGTCGTCACCCCGTACTACTCGCGGCCCTCCCAGGACGGGTTGGTCGCCCACTTCACCGCCGTCGCCGATGCCACCGATCTGCCGGTGACGCTCTACGACATTCCGCCGCGCTCGATCATCCCCATCGGACCGGACGCGCTGCGGCGGCTGGCCGAGCATCCGCGCATCGTCGCGGTCAAGGACGCCAAGGGCGACCTCAATTCCGGTGCCGAGATGATCGCCGAGACCGGGCTGGAGTACTACTCCGGCGACGATGTGCTGAACCTGCCCTGGCTGTCCATCGGGGCCGTCGGATTCATCAGTGTCATCGGGCATCTGGTGCCCGATCGGCTGCGCGCCATGCACACCGCCTATCGGGCCGGTGACATCGTCCAGGCGCGCGAGATCAATGCCAGCATGATTCCGCTCTATCGGGCCATGGCCCGTTTCGGAGGTGTTGCCATGACCAAGGGTGCCCTGCGCCTGCTCGGCGTCGAGGTCGGCGAACCGCGCCTGCCGCAACTCATCCCGAACGACAGACAACTCGACGACTTGGCCGCGGACCTGCGCGCCGCGGGGGTGCTGGCATGAGCAACCCCATCGGTCGTCGTCCACGCCGTACCGCGAGTCGCGCCGCGGGAGCACCGGAACCGGTGCGGGAGCGCGACACCCAGCCAGCAACCGCATCTACGAAGGAGACCGCCGCGCCGACGACAGCAACCGCCGCACCGGCTTCGACGTCTGCCACGACGCCGGAACCCGCTGCCGCGCAACAGGAATCGACCGACCGTAACCGAAACGAGCAGGAGGGGGGACGATCCGGCCGGGGCCGTTCGCAAGACCGCAACCGGCGTGGCGGCCGAGGCCGCCAGTCGGGCCGGTCCGATCGCGGCGAACAGTCCGCGCCGCCGGTGCGCGATCCGCACGCCTTCGGCACCCCGCCCCCCGCGCCGCGCGGTGGCCTGCGGGTGTTCGCCCTCGGCGGCATCAGCGAAATCGGCCGGAACATGACCGTTTTCGAGCATGACGGCAAGCTGCTCATCATCGACTGCGGTGTGCTTTTCCCTGAGGACCAGCAGCCGGGCGTCGACCTGATCCTGCCGGACTTCGGCCCCATCGAGGACCGGATCGACGATGTCGCGGCGGTGGTCCTCACCCACGGGCACGAGGACCACATCGGCGCGGTGCCGTTCCTGCTGCGTCTGCGGCGCGACATCCCGGTGGTGGGCGCGAAGTTCACGCTCGCGCTGGTGGCGGCCAAGTGCCGGGAGCATCGGTTGCAGCCCAAGCTCATCGAGGTCAGCGAGGGCGAGCACACCCAGCACGGGCCGTTCGACTGCGAGTACTTCGCGGTCAATCACTCCATTCCGGACGCGCTCGCGGTGGCGGTGCGCACGCCCGCGGGCATCGTCCTGCACACCGGCGACATCAAACTCGACCAGCTGCCCCTGGACGGCCGCCTGACCGACCTGGCCGGTTTCTCGCGGCTCGGCGACGAGGGCGTTGACCTGTTCCTGGTGGACTCCACCAATGCCGAGGTGCCCGGTTTCGTCACCCCCGAACGCGAGATCGGGCCGGTGCTCGACTCGGTGATCGGCAAGGCGCGCGGGCGGGTCATCGTGGCCTCCTTCGCCTCACACGTGCACCGCATCCAACAGGTGGTGGACGTGGCGCAGCGCTACGACCGCCGGGTGTGCTTCGTGGGCCGGTCCATGGTCCGCAATATGCAGATCGCCCAGGATCTCGGCTACCTGGACATTCCCGACGGCCTGGTGGTCGATCTGGACCAGGCGGCGAATCTGCCGGTGCACAAGCTGGTGCTCATCTCCACCGGATCGCAGGGTGAGCCGCTGTCGGCGCTGTCGCGCATGGCGCGCGGCGACCACCGGCAGATCAATATCCGCGCCGACGATCTGGTGGTGCTGGCGTCCTCGCTCATCCCGGGCAATGAGAACGCGGTCTTCGCCGTGGTGAACGGGCTGGCGCGGCTGGGGGCCACCGTGGTGACCCAGCAGAACGCGAAAGTCCATGTGTCCGGCCATGCCTCGGCCGGAGAGCTGCTGTACCTCTACAACGCGGTGCGGCCCACCAATGCCATGCCGGTGCACGGGGAATGGCGGCATCTGCGCGCCAATGCGGCGCTGGCGGTCGCCACCGGCGTGCCCGAGGAGCGGGTGGTGCTGGCGGAGAACGGCGTCGTGGTGGACCTGGTGGACGGCATCGCCAGCATCACCGGCAAGCTGCGCGTGGGCCAGGTGTACGTGGACGGTCTATCCGTCGGCGATGTGGGCGAATCCACGCTGTCGGACCGGCTGGTCCTGGGCGAGGGCGGGTTCATCTCGATCACCGTCGCCGTCGACGAGACCACCGGAAAGGCCGTCACCACACCGGAACTCAACGGCCGCGGTTTCTCCGACGACCCGGCCGCGCTGGCCGACGCCCAGGAACTGGTGGAGGCCGAACTGCGCCGCCTGGCAGGTGAGGGCGTCACCGAGACCCACCGCATCGCCCAGAGCGTGCGCCGCGTTGTGGGTCGCTGGGTGGCCGATACCTACCGCCGCCGCCCGATGATCGTGCCGACGGTCATCGGCGTGTAGCCGGTCTGCCGTCGCAGCAGTGCCCCAGCGGATTCCGCTGGGGCGCTGTGCATTCCCGGCTCGGGATATCCGCGGCTCTCGAGCGCGGCGTCTCCGCGGAGCGGTGGTGCGCTGCGATGCACCCCGGACGGCTCGGCCGCCCGGGGCGGCGGCTCAGTTGTCCTGGCAGGCGGCGGAATCCAGCTTGGCGGCCTTCACGATGCTGCACGCGAAGCCGTGGTCGACCTTCCATTCGTTGCCCTCGGCGACGAAGGCGACGGTGGCGTTCTCCACCGGGGAGCCGTCGATGGTCACATTGGCGTCGGCCTTCAGCTTGCCGTCGACCGGATCCTGCACATTGGTGATCTCGACGGTGACGTTGTTCTGCTTGGCGGCGTCGACCAGCTTGTCGACCAGCTGCGGGTCGACGGCCGCGTCCTCGATCCAGCTGATCTTGGTCTTGGCGTCGATGGAGGGATCGAACGCCTTGTTGATCTTGTCGTTCAGCTCCTCCACGGTCGGCTTCGGCAGATTCGGGACCTCCGTGGTGGAGGGCGCGGCACCGGTCACCTTGTCCTCGTCCTCGGTGGAACCCTCGAACTCACCGGCGGGCGCGGCGGAGGTGGTGGCCGATCCGGTATCGGTGTCGTCGCCGGAGCCGCCGCAGGCGGTCAGGCCGAAAGCCATCGCGGCGATCGCCACGGCGGCAGCGGCGCGGAAAACAGTGTGTTTCAACGAACTACTCCCTGAAATCGGATTGAAGAATTAGAGCCGGTAACCGCTGGTGCAGTTCCAGTGGATGATGGTGGCGTCGGAGAGGTTGCGGCTCAGCGCCTGATTGCGCGCCGCGCTGCGGGATTCCGCCGCCCCGAACGTGTAGTAGCCCTGGCGCGAGTAGGCGACCGCGCCGCAGCCGTTGGCGAAGCGCGCGACGATCTTGCAATCCATCCCCCGGCATTCGCTCAGCGCGCCGTCCTGCGCGGCTGCCCGCGTGGCATAATCGTAGGAGTAGCCGATGCTGCCGGTGGAGGCCGACAGCGCGATGGCACCATAGTTGTACCCCGCCGCGTTGGCCGGAGCCGCCGTCACGGCCAGCAGGGAGCCCGCCGCCGCGATCACAGCGGCCGCGCCGCTGACAATCTTCTTCAAGGTGTTGCCCTTCTTTGCTTATGGGTCCACGACCCGATGGACCGAGGAGTCAAGCTACCGACCCGGATTGGCCGACGCCAACCCGGAAACAGCGGAAACGAGCGGGTGCCGCATGATTCGCGTTCCGGACTGCCTGCCGGTGATGCGGCAATGATCATGTGGAGCGCTTATCGCCGACCGGGTGTTTCCCTTAAGGCCGACCCTTCTGCTGAGCGGTTTGTCCGGTTAGGGTGCGCGTATGAGCATGGCCCAACGCGAGCGGCAACATCTGGTGCAGACCATGGCGGCCGCCGGTCCGGACGCTCCCACCCTCTGTGGCGAATGGACGGTGCGAGATCTGGCCGCCCACTTGGTCGTTCGTGAGCGCCGTCCGGACGCGGCTCCCGGAATCCTACTGAAACCGCTGGCCGGATATTTGGAACGCGTGCAATCCAAAGTGGCGCGGCGACCGTTCCCGCAACTGCTCGAACAGGTGCGCACCGGCCCGCCCGTCTGGTCGTACCTGCGGCTGGCCGACTCGGTCGCCAATCTCACCGAGATGTTCGTCCACCACGAGGACGTCCGCCGCGCCGGAAGCAGCTGGGAAGCGCGGGAGATGTCACCCGCCGACGAGGATCGGCTGTGGCAGGCGCTGCGGCCCGTCGCCAAGATGGCGTATCGCAAGTCGCCGGTCACCGTGGTGCTCGCGACCCCGGACGGCCGCCGCCACACCGCGCACACCGCCGGCGGCCACACGGTGGTGCTCACCGGGCCGCCGTCGGAACTGCTGCTGCACGCCTTCGGACGCGACGAGGTGCGGCTGAGCATGTCCGGCGACCCGGACGATGTGCGGGCGGTGCTGGCCACCGATCGCAGCGTCTGATCCGCCCGATTTCCGGGCACCCGCCGACCACATCCCGGTTCGGCTGGTAATAACCACCGTGGTCGTGCAACGATCACGACGAGCGGTGGCTCACCGTGACGAGCGCCACATCCGGCGGTCGGCGCGGGAGTGTAGGTATGAGGTGGTAAGTGCGATGACATGGCGACTGTCGGTACTCGGGCCGGTCGAGCTGAGTCACGAGGGCGTGCCAACGGCCGCCATGCCGCCCAAACAGCAGGCCGCCCTGCTCATCCTGGCCGGGGCGCGCGGGCGCACCGTCTCGGTCGAGGAGTTGGTCGACGGCATCTGGGGTGAGCGGCGGCCGCCGTCCGCACTGGGCGCGCTGCGCAACTACGCCTGGGCGCTGCGCAAGCGCTTCGCCGCCGGCGCGCACGCGGTGCGGTTGACCTCCGGCACCGGCGGCTACCGGCTGGACGGGGCCGTCGAACTCGACACCGACCTGGTCGACCGGTTCCGGGTCGAGGTCGAACAGCTGCGCATCGCCGGAGATCTGGATCGCGCCGAAGCCGTGCTGGAGGCGGCGCTGGGACAGTGGCGCGGCGATCCGCTCACCGGGGTGCCCGGTCCGTGGGCCGAGGCCGAACGGGCCCGGCTGCGCCGCCTGCACCGGGTGCTGTGCGAGGACCGGGTCGAACTCGCCGTGGCCGCCCAGGACTACCCGCGCGCCATCACCGACCTGGAAGGGCTGATCACCGCCGACCCGCTCAGCGAACGGCTGCGCGGACTCATGATGACCGCGCTCTACCGCGCGGGCCGCCGCACCGAGGCGCTGGAGGAGTACCAGCGCATCCGCCGCCTGCTCGTCGCCGATCAGGGCATCGAACCGGGACCGGCGCTCATCGAGCTGCATCAGCGCATCCTCACCGACGAACTGCCCACCGTGGCCGCCGGTGCGCCCGCACCGCTGCCCGTACCCGCCCAGTTACCGCCCGACACCGCGGATTTCACGGGCCGGCGCGAGGTCGTGGAGCGGCTGTGCGATGAACTGCGCGACGATCTGAGCCTGCCCATCGCGGCCGTCTCCGGTATGGGCGGGGTCGGCAAGACCACCCTCGCACTGCATGTGGCGCATCGGATGCGCGCCCGCTTCCCGGACGGGCAGCTGTACGTGGACCTGCACGGCGCGGCCGCGCTGCCCGCCGACCCGGGGCAGGTGCTGGGCGGATTCCTACGTGCCCTGGGCGTGCCCGAATGGGAGATGCCGACGGGGGTGGACGAGCGGGCGGCGCTGTTCCGGTCCACGGTGAGCGGGCGGCGGCTGCTGCTGGTGCTCGACGATGCCTACGACGGCGCCCAGATCGCCCCGCTGCTGCCCGGAACGCCCGGATCCGCGGTGCTGGTGACGGCACGGCGACCCCTGACCGCACTGCCCGGGGCACGGCCCACCGCGCTGGGCGTGCTCGCCCGCGACGAGGCCGAGGAGCTGTTCGCGCGGATCGTCGGCGTGGACCGGGCGGCCGTCGAACCCGAGGCGACCCGGCGCGTGGTCGAGCTGTGCGGGCTGCTGCCCCTGGCGATTCGGATCGTGGCCGCGCGGGTGGCGGCCCGGCCCACCTGGACCCTTGCCTCCGAGGCGCGGCGACTGGCCGAGGAGCGCGCCGGACTGCGCTGCTTCCGCACCGGGGAACTGGCCCTGGACGCGGTGTTCCAGGCCGGATACGACCAGCTCGATCCGGCGGCGGCGCGGGCGTTCCGACTGCTGGCCGGCACCGGTCTGCCGGAACTGCCGCTGCCCGCCGCCGCGGCGGCGCTGGGATGCGCGCCGGACGAGGCCGAGGAGGTGTGCGAGGCACTGGTCGACCGCGGCATGCTCGAATCCATCGGGCGCGGCCGCTATCGCTATCACGAACTCATGCGGATGTTCGCACTCGGCCACGGCTCCCACCCCGACGAGGCCGATGTGCTGACGCGGCTGCTCGACCACTATCTGGCGACCATGAAAACCGTCCTGCGCGTGCGGCATCCGGGACTGGTGCTGCCGTCGGCGGCGACCGTGTCGGCGGGTGAGCGGCTGCGCGACCTGGACGACACCCGGAACTTCCTCGAACTGGAGCGGCGCAATGTGGCCGCGCTGTACCGGCTGGCGGCCGCCGCGACACCGCGGCACCGGGCGGTGGCCGCGGACCTGGCGATCACGGTGGCGGTGACCCTGCTGGCAGGTGATGCCACCGTCGACCTGGAACAGGCCCTGGACGGCCTGATCGCGGCGACGGCCGCCGACGGGAACGCGACCGCGTGCCGACGGGCTCGGTTGGCACTGGCGTTCGCGCTGCTCGTGGAGTTCGGCGAACCGGAACGGGCGGCGGCCGAGCTGCGGCAGATCCTCGACGGCATCGACCCGGGCGCGGAGATCTGGGTCGGCGGCGCGGCCCATCTGCTCACCGGCGCGCTGGCCCTGGGCGACGGTGAGATCGACGCCGCGATCGACTCCTTCCGCACGGCGCTGCGGCTGCACCGGCTCGGCAACAGCCCGGAATGCGTGCGCGTCGCCTACGCCATGCTGGCCGGTGCCTACGCCGTCGCGGGCCGCGACCGTGACGCCTTGGCCGCCGCCGCGCGGGCCGTGGTCGGCGACCAGCGCCCCGGCACCCGGCACAACATTATGTGGGCGCTCACCGAGGCGGCCTGGGTCATCTGCCGCGACAACGACCCCGACCTGGGGCAACGCCTCTTCGATGCCGCCCTCACCGCCGCCCGCCGCGCGGGCAGTCCCCGTTTCGAATCCGCCGTCCACACCCGCGCCGCCCTCGCCAATCTGGCCGCGGGCCGCCTCCGCGAGGCCGTCGACGAGGCCGACCGAGCCGAGGCCACCCGCGGCGGCCCCACTCGCAGCACCCACCCGCACAACCAATTGATCCGCTACACCGCCCTGCGCCGCCTCGGCCGGACCCTGGACGCCGCCGAGTGCTACCGCACCGCCGCCAGCCAGATCCCCGATTTCGACACCGCCCTGGCCCGCTGGACCGCCACCACCCCCGCCGCGAGCGCACACCCCCTCCCCAGCGCCAGCTGAACCCAACCGCTGCCGCCTGGCACGCCGGTGCGCTCAGGACGACCGATGTGCCTTCTGGCCCGCTGCGCTCGGGCAGTCTGCGCCAGGGGCGCAGGCAAGCGCAGCACGCTCCGACCACGAGCGTTCGCCCGGACCACGCGCCGGCGAATCCGCTCCACCCGACAAGCGCATCTCCCCTGCGCTCCGGAGGACGCCCCGCACCCGCACCGCGCCGCCGACCATGCGGCTGGGCCGTCGCCCGCCCGCCGACGCGGCCGCCCGCCACGGATCGGGCACGGCGGTGTCGCCACCTCCGTGCCGAGTTCCCGCACCGTGTTTCCCCGGCGTGTCGCAAGCGAGTGACCGGACGACCTCGGCACGGTGCGGTTCACTGGTAGCCAGCCGAACGGCACGGCGTCACCGCAGCTCGCACGACCGGCTCCGCCCCCGTGGCGACCTCCGGTTCGCCCGCCGCCCGCCCCGATCTCCCGGGTGTGATGTGCGTGGGGTGGGTGTTGCGGATGGTCCGGATGATGCGCCAGCGGCTAGCCTGAGTGCATGGCAGGTAAGTCCCGCACCACCGCAACGTCCCGTTCGCGGGCGGGATCGACGCGGGGGCAGGCTCCTGCACGGTCTCGGTCCAAGGCCCCGCGTTCGGCCCCCGCCACCCAGCGCCGGTCTGCGTCGGCGGGCCGGGTGCGGCGTTCCCCGGCGCGCCGCCCCGCCCGCGCCCGCTCCAACACCGCCCCGCTGGCGGTGTTCACCCGCGGGGTGAGCAGCGGCTGGAACATGCTGGCGCGCGGGCTCGGCGCCACCACCCGGGCGCTCGGCCGGGCGGGGGAGATCGAGCACGGCCACCGTCGCGACGGGATCGCCCTGGCCCTGGTCGCTTTCGCCTTCATCATCGCCGCCGCGGTCTGGCTGTCGGCGGGCGGCCCGGTCGGGAGCTGGGTCGACACCGCCATCCGCTGGGTCGCCGGATCCGCTTCGGCCGCACTGCCTTTCGTGGCGTCGGCGATCGCGGTGATCCTGATGCGCACCGAACCCCACCCGGAGGCGCGCCCGCGCCTGGTGCTCGGCGGGCTGCTGGTCGGCCTCCCGGTGCTGGGCCTGTGGCACCTGGCCTCCGGTTCGCCGTCCGATATCGACGGCCGTTCCCGCGGTGCGGGTTTCGTCGGCTACGTGGTCGGCGGCCCGCTCAGCGACGGTCTCAGCGCCTTCCTGGCGGTGCCGCTGCTCATGCTCGCCGTCCTCTTCGGCGTGCTGCTGCTGACCGGCACCACGGTGCGCGAGATTCCGGAGCGGATGCGTGAGCTGTTCGGCACCGGCAGCGGCGGCGACGAATACGACCGCGAGCCCGGCGA
The DNA here is from genome assembly GCF_030767025.1 of Nocardia sp. CC227C. GTDB lineage: Bacteria > Actinomycetota > Actinomycetes > Mycobacteriales > Mycobacteriaceae > Nocardia. The sequence continues at coordinate 100,700 of NZ_JASITE010000014.1, forward strand.
ATTCGGCCTCTACGATCCCGCCGACTTCGACGCCGACGGCTTCCCGATCCACCGGAAGGCCAAGCGCCGCGGCAAGTCCCCGTCGGAGAACTATCCGACCGACGAATTCGGCGGCTCCGACGCCGTCACCGAGATCATCGGCGAACCGCCGCTGCAGGACGCCAAGGGCATCACCCCGCCCGAGCCGCCGAAACCCAAGGCGCGCAAGGCACCCAAGGCGGTGGACCAGACCCCGCCGCCGCAGCAGGCCGAGCAGCTGGAGTTCGTCACCGACCGCGAGGTCGAGGGCGACTACCAGCTGCCGCCCATGACGCTGCTCACCGACGGCGATCCGCCCAAGAAGCGCAGTGCCGCCAACGAATCCATGATCGAGGCGATCACGGAGGTGCTGGTGCAGTTCAAGATCGACGCCGCCGTCACGGGTTTCGTGCGCGGGCCGACGGTCACCCGCTACGAGGTGGAACTGGGCCCCGGCGTCAAGGTCGAGAAGATCACCGCGCTGGCCCGCAATATCGCCTACGCGGTCGCCACCGAGAACGTGCGCCTGCTCGCGCCCATCCCCGGCAAGTCGGCGGTGGGCATCGAGGTGCCCAACTCCGACCGCGAACTGGTCCGGCTCGCGGACGTGCTGAAGGCCCCCTCCACCCGCAACGACCATCACCCGCTGGTGATCGGCCTGGGCAAGAACATCGAGGGCGAGTTCGTCTCGGCGAATCTGGCCAAGATGCCGCACCTGCTCGTCGCAGGTTCCACCGGCTCCGGCAAGTCCAGCTTCGTCAACTCGATGCTGGTGTCACTTCTGCAGCGCGCCACCCCCGATGAGGTGCGCATGATCCTCATCGACCCGAAGATGGTGGAACTCACGCCCTACGAGGGCATTCCGCATCTGATCACGCCCATCATCACCCAGCCCAAGAAGGCCGCGGCGGCGCTGGCCTGGCTGGTGGAGGAGATGGAGCAGCGCTATCAGGACATGCAGGCCAACAAGGTCCGCCATATCGACGATTTCAATCGCAAGGTGAAGTCGGGGCAGATCACCGCGCCGCTGGGCAGCGAACGGGTGTACCGCCCGTACCCGTACATTCTCGCCATCGTCGACGAACTCGCCGACCTGATGATGACGGCCCCCCGCGATGTCGAGGACGCCATCGTCCGCATCACCCAGAAGGCCCGCGCCGCCGGGATTCACCTGGTGTTGGCCACCCAGCGGCCGTCGGTGGACGTGGTCACGGGTCTGATCAAGACCAATGTGCCGTCCCGGCTGGCCTTCGCCACGTCCTCGCTGACCGACTCGCGCGTCATCCTCGATCAGCCCGGCGCGGAGAAGCTCATCGGTATGGGTGACGGCCTGTTCCTGCCCATGGGCGCGAACAAGCCCACCCGTCTGCAGGGCGCGTTCATCTCCGACGAGGAGATCCACGCCGTCGTCGAATTCACCAAGGAGCAGAAGGAACCCGAGTACCAGGAGGGTGTCACCACCGGTAAGCCGGGTGAGAAGAAGGACGTCGATCCGGATATCGGCGACGACCTCGACCTGTTGCTACAGGCCATCGAGCTGGTGGTCACCAGCCAGTTCGGTTCCACGTCGATGTTGCAGCGCAAACTCCGCGTCGGTTTCGCCAAGGCGGGTCGCCTCATGGACCTGATGGAAACCCGCGGGGTGGTCGGCCCCAGCGAGGGCTCCAAGGCACGCGACGTCCTGATCAAGCCCGATGAGCTGGACGGACTGCTCTACACCATTCGTGGTGGGGGAGACGCGGATTCGGAGCCCTCCGACGCGGAGTGAGGGTCACACCTCGAGATCTTCCTCGATGCCCTTGAGGCGGTGGCGGGCCATGGCCAGGTTGGCCCGGTTCTTGTCCAGCGCCAGATACAGGAACAGGCCCTTGGATTTTCGGCCCGTCATGGGCCGGATGATGTGGTACTGGCCGGAGAGGGTGATGAGGATGTCCTCGATATCCTCATTGAGCCCCAGCTGTTCGATGGTGCGCATCTTGGCCCGCACCACCTCGGTATTGCCCGCGGCGGCGACCTGCAGGTCCAGCGCCTTCGAGCTACCGAGCATGCCGAGGGCCATACCGCTGTTGTAGTCGACCACGGCCGCGCCGACCGAGCCGTCGATGACCATCATGTCCTTGAGTGCGATATCCAGATTGGACATAGTTCATTCCTTTCCCACTGTTTTCTTGCGCTGGTCTTTGCGGTGCTGGCCCGTGGTCGGCGACAGATGGTCGGAGATGGCACGGGCCACCGGGCGCGACTCCAGGTGGAGGCGGCCGATATTCACCTCGGGACCGGCCAGCACGGTCAACGAGGTCCAGCCCGCCGCGTAGATGACGACGGACCCGTCGGTGCCGTTGACCACCACTTCGTGGAAGCCGCCACCGTGTGCGGTGGTGGCGAGGCGGTGCGACAGCGACAGATGTGCGGCGGACATGGCCGCCATGCTCGCGGGTTCGATATGCGGCGGTAGATCGTGTGCGACCAGCAGTCCGTCCGCGGACGCCACCAGCGTGCCGGTCAGCCGGGGCACACGGGCGCGCAGCGCCTTCAACTCCGCCAGCACCGCCGGATCGGGTTCGGGTCCGGTCATCGCCACCTTGGTCAGCCTTCCCATCAGATCGCCGAGCAGTCTTTTCCGCGCGGTCACGCAAGTTCCTCCAACGCCGCCCGCAGCCGGATGAGCACGTCGCGATCGACCGGCTCCCAGCGATCGGGGACGGAGATCACCGGGGTCTGCCTGACCCGGCGGCGCAGCGGCGGTGCGGGGCTGCCGATCGCGGGTTCGGCCACCATCGACTCGGCCATGACCAGTGGCGCTCGAACCGGGGCGGCGGGTGGTTCGACGAGGCCGACGGCGCTGAGATCGCGTACGGCCGCGAGGCATCCGTAGGTGGTGCGGCCGAGTTCGCGGGCGATGGCGGTGACGCTGCGGCGGGCGTCCGCGGCGGCGAGCACCTCGGCCGCGCCGCTGGTGAGCACCACCCGCCGCTGCCGGAAGTGCCGGGCGGGCACCACGGGCACCCGATCCACCAGATCCGGTGTCCAGGGCCCGGATTCGCGGTTCGAGCGCCGGGCGCATTCGTTCACCAGGATGCGGGGCGCGATCCGGCAGACCGGTGCCAGCCAGTGCGGCGGTGCGGGCCGGAAGTCCATCGTGGCAGCGGATTCCAGCAGGAAGTAGGCGGCGTCGAAGACCGACAGCAGCGCCAGCGCCTCCAGCCGCGGCCGCTCCAGGATCGGCCCCGGGTCGCCGGTCTCGGCCCGTCGCCATTCATCGGCGCTGGCCACCCCGGCCTCCACCACGAGCCGGTCCATGCCGGTGGTCCGGCGGCAGTCGGCGAAGGCGATGGTGCCGCTCACCAGATGAAATATGCCGTCGCCCGCTCGCAGTATGCCGGTTTCCCTTTCCGCTTCCAGTCGACCCAATTCCGTGGCGAGATCAACGCTCATGACCACCCTCGGTCAATTCCGCCAGAATTCCCCGTAGCTGGAAGCGCGCCATGGCGAGATTGCCGGTGGTTTCGTCGACGAGCACGTGCACGAACAGCCGCCCGTCGAAGTCGCCGTCCACCAAATTCAGTAGGTGGAATCCGTGTGTGCCGAATACGACGATCTCACTGATGTCGTCCCCGTCGCGACCGCTCGCCAGCGCCGGGCAGGCCAGCACCGCCCGCACCACATCCGTGGTGGCGGCGGCGTCCTCGTGCTGGTCGACCAGTTCGTGCTGCCCCGCGGCGGCGATCGCCAGCCCACTCGCCCCATCCACGAGCGTGGCGCAGCGCGCACCGGGAATATCCATGATCGATTGCAGACAACCGTCGATACCGAGCACCGTGCCACCGCATTTTTCCCGTGAGACATTCGAGCGCTGGCGACATTACACACCGTTCGCCAGCAATGTGCCGGAACCACAAGAGGATTGCTGAGATCGAGGAATGTTTGCTGGCTCGCGGAAATGGATACCCGAAGGTATCGAATACCTTTCGGTTGCCGATAATGTGTATTCCCAACGTTGTCTAGAGCCTTTCCGCCCTTTCCTCATGACAATCCGTGCCTACCTGGCGATCCGCCGCACGGCCGGGGAAGCGTGCGATCCCGCCTTGCGGTGATCGTAAGCGTGTGCATATTATCGTTGGACGCTTACCAAATGGGTGAGGCGGACGAGAGCCCGAGGTGGTCATGAACGAGATATTGGCGGACGGCGGCGTGCTCATGCCGTGGAAACCCGGTCCGCGCCACGATGTTCCGGGTACGGTCTTCGTGGCCGTGACCGACTTCCTGGCCACGTCCGAGGAGGATGTCCGGCAGGTCTACGAGATCGGCCTGGAGCTGGGACGCACCTGGCCGGTGATGCAGGGTGCGGTGGGGCTGTGGTTGTGGGGCAGACCCGGAGAACTGCGCGGCGGATCCATCTCGGTATGGGAGTCGCGGGCCGATATGCTCCGGTTCGTGCGCTGGCCGGTGCACACCGACATCATGCGCACCTGGCGGGGCCGCGTCGGCGTCGCCTCCGAGTCCTGGACCGCCGACGCCTTCGAGCCCACCCCGATCCTGAGCCGTGCGCGCACCGTGATCGACAATCCGCACCGCGCGACGGTGTGACCCCGTCGCCAGGCCGGCCCGGTCCTTCGGTCGTGTGCCCGGGAGGATTCGAACCTCCGGCCTCCTGCTTCGTAGGCAGGCGCTCTGTCCGGCTGAGCTACGGACACTCGGCCCCGCGCGGATGTCGTCGTTGACATCCACTCCGCGCTGAGCTGCGCGGGGCGGGAAGAGTGGGTTCCCTCGGTGAGATTCGAACTCACACTGTCCGGATCCTGAATCCGGTGCCTCCTGCCAATTGGGCTACGAGGGAAGGGGATACGAGAGTGACGGAATGCGAGAAGGGCCGCTCCGGCAGCGTGTCCTGGAGCGACCCTCGCGGTGATCTCGGGTGAGATCTAGGGAACGCTCCGTATGCCTACGCGCAGGCGCAGGGGGAAGGCGAGGGTGCGTGCGATGCGACGCTGCGTCGGCTCGGTCACGGTGCCGCCTTCCCTTGTCGTCGGAATGTGTCGAGACCACGGTAGCAATGCGACCGTGCGGCGGTAAAACGATTTTCCGACCTGGCGATACGTCGTGCGACGGGGGTTCGTACGCCCCCGTAACTTGTCGGTGGGTGGCCGTAAGCTTGCGTTCATGAGCGTTTCGGTGTATCAGCGCGCGGGTCCGGACGAAATCAGTTGCGCAGCTGGGGGTTCGGATATCAGTGTGGGTGTCGTAAGCGTTGTACGCGAGGGTCATGGGGAGTGACCCTCCGGGGGAAGGAATGAATGCCATGAACGGCAATATGATTCGCGGGGAGCGTCGCGGCCCGAAGTTCGCCAAGAGCAGCTTCAGTTACGGTGGCGGTGATTGTGTCGAGGTCGCGTACCACGACGGCCGGATCGCATTGCGTGATTCGAAGGACCGGTGCAGCCCGACGTTGTGGTTCACCCGGTCCGAGTGGCGGGCGTTCACATCGGGAGTGCGGGCCGGTGAGTTCGATTTCGGCGACTGACGCCGGTCGGTGGTGCCGCAGCGAATTCGCTGCGGCACCACCACCCCCCACCCCCAGATGCGGCCGACCCCTCGTGCGGCCGCTGGAAACAGGTCAATTCATTGCGATGCGGTGTATTTCGGCGCGAAGTTCGGCGAGATATTCCCGGGCATCGGAGTCGAATACGGCCATTCGGGTCAGCGCCACCCAGTGGCGGCGGTGGGCGTCGACGAGGTCGGGTCCGCGAGTGACCATGCTGCCCGCGATCGGCTCCGCGGCGGCTACGGCGTGGTCGGAATTCTCGTAGATGACGAAACCGTGCGGGATCGTGGTGCTCGCCTCGATATCCTGCGGAATGACCCCGATGCTGACCGTGTCGAGGGTTTCGATCGAGATGATCCGGTCCAGCTGGGCGAGCAGCACGCGATGCGGACCGGGCCGAAAGCGCAGGGCCGCTTCGGTGATCAGGAATTCGAAGCGCTTGTCGGGGTCGTACAGCACCCGCTGGCGCTCCAAACGTGCGGCCAGCGCGGCCGCGAGGGCATCGGGCGCGTACGGCGGATCGAAATTGGCGAACACCCGGCGGGCGTAGTCGGCGGTCTGCAGCAGACCCGGCACCAGTGAAGGCTGGAAGTTGCGCACCAGCTGTGCGTCCTCTTCGAATGCCCGGACGTCGTCCTGTAGATGTGTGCGGTCGGCGAGCGCGGCCGCCCACTCGCGTACCTCGGGCGAGTGCGCCGCCTCGGTGAGCGCGCGCAGCGCCTCGCGGCAATCCGGTTCCGCCCCGACCGCCTCGGCCCAGTCGAGCACCTGCGGTAGCGGGGGGACCACGTGCCCGCCCTCGATCCGCGACAGTGTCGACTGACTGATCCCGACCTGTTTGGCCAGCTCCCGCCCGGAGACTCCGGCCAGGTCCCGCAACCGGCGTAGCTCTGCGCCCAATTGCTGACGCGGATGCGTGTGGCGCGCAACGGTATTCGCGGCGGCTGCTGCCGCCGCGGTCGCGTCCTCCGCCGGGTGATTCAGTGGAACCATGATGATTCGAATCGAATCATTTTGATTCAGCCGAGTCAAGCCGTGGCCGGTCGGCGAGAGTTCGCCGCGCGCAGGGGGATCCGGCTCTGTGGGCGCGTGAGGCCGGGTTTCGGCACGCCACCGGGCCGGATGTGACATACGGCACATGCCGGCGGTCGATACGGCCGAGATCCTGTGTGCCGGGCTGGATTCGACAGACCGGCCGCCCGCACCGATGCGCGGGTCAGTTCTGCGGGAGCCGCAGCAGCGGATTGGATCCGACCGAGTTGCGGATGCTGAAGGTGACGCTGCCGGGCCGGTAGCGGTCGTCGGAGTATTCGGCGGGGGTGCCGTCGGGGGTGGTGGTGACGCGGCGCTGGCGCAGCAGCGGGCTGCCGCGCCGGACTCCGAGCAGGCGGGCGTCCTGCGAGCCCGCTCCGACGGCGTCGAGCAGGTGCTCGCCGTAGGCGAAGACCGTGCCGACGCTGTCGCGCAGACTCTCGGTCACCGAGACGCAGTCGGCGGGCAGCTTCTCGATCTCGGGTGCGAGGAACGGCGCGTAGACGGTGCGCTCCAGCAACACCGGCGCATCGTCGAGGAAGCGCAGCCGGAGCACATGCAGCACAACGGCGTCGGCGGAGAGCTTCAGCTGCTGGCGTTCAGCGGCGGTGGCGGGCCTGCGCTTCTGGGCCTGTACCCGGCTGGCGATCCGGTAGCCGTGGAACTGTGCCCATTGTGCGAAGCTGTGCAGTTCCGCGAACGATTGGCGCCGTTCGCTGCGCAGGACGATGCGCCGCGCACCCTGGCGCGACCCGATCAGGCCCTCGGACGCCAGCAGCTCCACGGCACGGCGCACCGTTCCGCGTGCGGCTCCGAAGCTCTCCATCAGTTCCGACTCGGAGGCCAGTTGCGAACCGACGGGGTACACGCCGCCGATGATGCCCTCGCGGATCGTTGCCGCGATCTCCTCATAGCGCGCGGGCATCCGGTCTCCTCTGGTCTGAAGTGTGCACAGTTCGGTCACGTTGCCGCTTCAGTCGATCATCGTATGACGCGCGTCCGAGACCGCTCGAGCTGTTGCTAAGTTCGCATATCCGTCACTCCCAGTTAACCCGCAGGTGGTGAATCCCTGGCAGGCTCCGCCGTACTTGTTCAGACAAGTTGTGCACTGACCTCAACCCCCACACGGGAGACAGCGTGAAAGCAACGCGCATTGCCGGCCTCACCGCCGGCCTGATCGTCGCGACGGCGGCCCTCGCCGGCTGCGGCGCGAAGAACGAGAACGACACGGTCACCTCCACCGGTGTCGATGCCGCGACGACCACCTCCGCCGCCGACTTCGGCGGTATGGACGGGCTGATCGAGGCCGCCAAGGCGGAGGGTGCGCTGCATGTCATCGCGCTGCCGCCCGACTGGGCCAATTACGCGGAGGTCATCTCGACCTTCGAGGCCAAGTACGGGATCAAGATCGAGAGCGAGAATCCGGACGCCTCCTCCTCGGAGGAGATCGACGCCATCAAGACCCGCAAGGGCCAGGACCGCGCGCCCGACGTCCTCGATATCGGCGTCCCATACGCGCTGTCGGGCACCGAGGAAGACCTGTTCGCGCCGTACAAGGTCGCCGGCTGGGATTCGATCCCGTCGAGCATGAAGGATCCGGACGGCAACTGGTACAACGACTACGGCGGCTATGTGTCGATCGGCTGCGATGCCGCCCGTATCGCGGTGTGCCCGACCTCGTTCGCCGATCTGCTGAAGCCCGAGTACAAAGGCAAGGTCGCGCTCAACGGCAATCCGACCAAGTCCGGCTCGGCCTACTCCGGCGTCTTCGCGGCGGCCCTGGCCAATGGCGGATCCTTCGACGACATCCAGCCCGGTATCGACTTCTTCGCCGAGCTGAAGCAGTCCGGCAATTTCAATCCGGTCGAAGCGACACCGGCCACGGTGCAGAAGGGCGAAACCCCCATCACCATCGACTGGGACTACCTGAACGCCGGTTACGCCGAACAGTTCAAGGACAAGGGCGTGGACTTCAAGGTCGTGGTCCCGTCGGACGCCAAATTCGCCAACTACTACGCGCAGGCCATCAACAAGCACGCCCCGCACCCGGCGGCCGCGCGCCTGTGGCAGGAGTTCCTCTACAGCCCCGAGGGTCAGAACCTGTGGCTGAAGGGCTACGCGCGTCCGGTCCTGCTGCCCGCGATGATCGAGGACGGCACCGTCGACCAGGCGGCTGCCGCCAAACTGCCTGCGGTGCAAGGTGATCCGACATTCCCGACTCCGGACCAGGTGACCGCGGCCAAGAACGCGCTGACCGAGGGCTGGGACAAAGCCGTCTCCTGATGACAGCGCTACTCGACAGTGAGCCGACCCCGACCGCGTCGCGCAGGCGCGAGCGGGGCTGGCTCGCCACCGTACCCTTGCTCGCCTTCATCGGTTTCGCCTTCGGCCTGCCGCTCGGCGCGATCGTGCACGCCGCGTTCCGGGTGAAAGATCCGGAAACGAAACAAGTTTCGTTCGGCACCTCGAATCTGTCGGCCTCCCTGCAGGACGCCTACCTGAACGCGCTCCGATCCAGTATCGAGATCTCCGCGACGGTAGCGGTGCTGGGCGTGATCTGCGGAACGCTGCTCGCGCAGGCCGTGGTCTCGTCCCGGTCGCCGTGGCTGCGGGAACCGGTGCTGACCGCATCGGGAGTGCTCGCCAACTTCGGCGGCGTACCGCTCGCCTTCGCCTGGGTCGCGACGCTCGGCAATGCCGGAATGCTCACCGACCTTTTCGATCTCACCGAGCGCGGCTGGAGCCTGTACAGCTTCACCGGCCTGACCGTCGCCTACCTCTATTTCTCGATTCCGCTGATGATTCTGACGATTACCCCCGCGTTGGACGGGCTGCGACCGCAGTGGCGGGAAGCCGCGCAGAACAGCGGGGCGTCCACCTGGCAGTTCTGGCGGCACGTCGGAATTCCGGTGCTGACGCCGTCCCTGCTCGGCGGCGGTGTGCTGCTGTTCGGGGCGTCGTTCGCCGCGCACGCCACCGCGGCGGCCATGCTCGGCACCGGCAGCGCCGTCCCGCTGATCACCCTGAAGATCGCCGCCGCGCTCGGCGGAGACGTCCTGGTCGGACAGGAGAACGTGGCCTTCGCCATGAGCCTCGACATGATCCTCGTGGTCGCCGTGGTGATGGCGATCTACCTTCCCCTGCAACGCCGGAGCAGCCGATGGCTCGCCTGACCGCGCGCCCGCTCATCCTGGCGCTCGGTGCGCTGTATTTCGGCGTGCCCATGCTGGCCGCGTTCCTGTTCACCGTGCTGGTGCCCGGGGACGGCCCGGACAGCGGCTGGAATCCGAGCGCCTACGGCCGGATTCTCGACGCCGACGGAATCGGCGCCAGCCTCGCGCTCTCGTTCGGCTTGGCCGCGGCGACGATCGTGATCGTGCTGGCGCTGACGCTGCCCGCCATGATCGCGATCCGGCTCTCGGCCCCGCGGCTGCGCCCGGTGCTCGAGGTGCTGTGCACGCTGCCGCTGGTAGTACCGCCGATCACCTTCGTCGCCGGAATCAAGCGGACGCTGACCTGGCAGGAGCCGCTGTCGGCGACACCGCTGTACACCACGTTCAACGCGGTGCAGGATCCCGCGTTCCCGTTCGTGCTGGTGATCGCGTACGTGGTGCTGGCGCTGCCGTTCGTGTACCGCGCCCTCGACGCCGGGCTGCGCACCCTCGATCTGCGCACCCTGGTGGAGGCCGCCTTCAATCTGGGCGCGAGCTGGTCGCAGGTCGTCTTCCGGGTGCTGCTGCCGAACCTGCGGTCGGCGCTGGCCGGGGCCTGCTTCCTCACCCTGGCGCTGGTGCTCGGCGAGTACACGGTCGCGGCGCTGCTCAACTATCAGACCTACCCGGTCTGGATCGTGTGGAGTTCCGGCGTGGACCCGCAGCTGTCCGTCGCCGTCTCGATCTTCAGTTTGGCGCTCACCTGGGTGCTGCTGCTGGCCCTGTCCACGGCCGGGGCGCGCCGGAAGGAATCCCTATGACGACATCGATCACCCCCGCCCGTGTCGAATTCGCGGGCCTGCGCCGGGTTTTCAACGGCACCGTCGCGTTGGACGGGCTGGATCTCGAGGTCGAGCCGGGCGAACTGGTGGCTCTGCTCGGGCCGTCGGGCTGCGGTAAGACCACCGCATTGCGCTGCGTGGCCGGGTTCGAGCATCCCGATTCGGGGGCGGTGCTCATCGACGGCAAGGACATCACCGGTATCCCCGCCAGTCGCCGGGACACGGGCATGGTGTTCCAGTCCTACAGCCTGTTCCCCAATCTGACCGCTCGCGAGAATGTGGCGTTCGGGCTGCGGATGCGCAAGGTGAAGGGGCGCGAAAGGCGCACCCGGGCAGACGAACTGCTCGAGCTCGTCGGATTGCCCGAGCTGGCCGACCGCTATCCGCATCAGCTGTCGGGCGGTCAGCAGCAGCGCATCGCGCTGGCCCGCGCCCTGGCGCTGCGCCCGCGGGTGCTGCTGCTGGATGAACCGCTGTCCGCGCTCGACGCCCAGGTGCGCACGGCGCTGCGCGACGAGATTCGGCGGTTGCAGCTCTCGCTGGGCATCACCGCCATCTTCGTGACGCACGATCAAGAAGAGGCGCTGTCGATGTCGGACCGGGTGGCCGTCATGAAGGACGGTCGCATCGAACAGTGCGCGACACCGGCCGAGCTGTACGACTCGCCCGCCACCTCCTTCGTGGCCGAGTTCGTCGGCACCATGAGCCGCATCCCGGGTCGGCTGGTCGGCGAGAAGGTCGAAGTGCTCGGGCAGCGTCTGCATCTGCGCGGTGACTCACCCGCCGGCCCGGCGGTGGACGTTCTGGTGCGGCCGGAGGAGGTCCTGGTGACCGCCACCGGTGACGCCAAGGTCGTGTCGACCTCGTTCCTGGGCGCGATCACCCGGGTCAATCTGGCGCTTCCGGACGGGACGCTGGTCAAGGCCGACGTCGCCACCCGGGAGGCCGCCGAGCTGGCGGCAGGCGGTGCGGCGTCGGTGCGGCTGCGGGATCGCCCGGTGCTGGTGACCGCGTGCGCATGAACCTGGAGGCCGTGCTGTTCGATATGGACGGCACCCTCGTCGACACCGAAATCCTCTGGTGGGAGACGGTGGAACGGGTCGCCGCGGAGCTGGGCTACCGCCTCGCCCCGGGCGACGCCGGTGACATCACGGGCGCGTCCGTGTGGGACGCCGCCGAATTTCTGGCGTCGAGGACGTCGTCGTCCGCGGTGGTGCTGGCCGATCGCCTGGACGACGCCTTCTGTGCGGCGGTCGCCTCCGGAGTCGTGGTCCGCCCCGGTGTGCTGCGCCTGCTCGATCTGCTCGCGGCGGTCGAGATCCCGGTCGGGTTGGTCAGCGCCTCGCCGCGCCGGGTGGTCTCCCACGTGCTGCCCGCCGTCGGTGCCGACCGGTTCGCCATCACCGTCGCCGCCGAGGACTCGCCCCGCAACAAACCCCACCCCGATCCGTACCTGACCGCCCTGGCCGCTCTCCGGGCGCGAGCTGAATTCTGTGTGGCCGTGGAGGATTCGCCTACCGGCGTGGCGTCGGCGGAAACAGCGGGCTGTCGCGTCCTGGCCGTTCCGTCCGTGCTGCCGATTCCGTCGGGTCCGCGCCGGCTGGTCAGATCGAGCCTGGAGGAGATCGACGTGACCGTTCTCGGCGAGATGATCGGAGGCGAGATGATCGGAGGGGCCGGCACAGTGCCGCTCCGGCAGTCTGCCGCGGAGCGATCCCCGCGGTGATCCGGGAGACCGGTACCGGGAACAGCGGCGGACCCGCACCGCGATGTCGGCGTAGTGGTTGCCGGGCAGGTCGGGAATGTCACATGGGTGCCGTCGCGTCTCTCGCGTCATCCGCGGGCCCACGCGTCGACGACGCGGACGAGTGGCTGTCGAGAGTGCCGAGCCGCAGACTGCGCGGTCCGCAATCCGTGCCGATCCGCGGGGGTGGCGCTTCGCACCGCGGGCACGTCGAACTTGCGTTCCGACGCCGTTTCGGGTGCGTCGTCGGAGGTGGCGCTGAGCATCCGGTCCGGGAGTGCCAGTTTGTGGATGGTGCGCAGGGTCAACAGATATTGCCGCACCAGCGGTCCGGTGGTGTAGGGCAGGTCGTACTTGTCGCACAGGGCGCGGACCCGCGCCGCGATCTCGGCGTAGTGGTTGCTGGGCAGGTCGGGGAACAGGTGGTGTTCGATCTGGTGGGACAGATGCCCGCTCAGGAATGCCAGCACCGGACCGGCCTCGAAGTTCGCGGTGCCCAGCATCTGCCGCAGATACCATTCCGATGTGGTTTCGTGGTCGAGCACGGCGGGGGTGAACTTCTCCGCGCCGTCCGGGAAATGGCCGCAGAAGATCACCAGGTAGGCCCACAGATTGCGGAGGGTGTTGGCGGCGGCGTTCGCTGCGAGGGTCCGCCGCCAGCGCCGACCGCTCAGCGCCGGGAAGAGTACGTAGTCCTTGCCGATCTGCCGCTCGATCTTGCGGATCAGCGCTCGTGTCTGAGCGGCCTTCTGCGATTCGGTCGCCGCGCGATCGTGGTCGGAATACAGGTCGTGCAGGGCGATTCCCCACTCGAAGGTGGCCGCCAGCAACAGGTTTTGCAACGGCTGCAACAGGAGTCGCACGCGCCACGGCTGATCGCGGGTCACCCGCATCACACCGAAGCCCAGGTCGTCGTCGGCACCGAGCACATTGGTGAACACGTGGTGGCGGTAGTTGTGCGAGTATCGCCACTGGGAGGAAACTCCCGCCATATCCCATTCCCAAGTGCTGGAATGGATTTCGGGATCGTTCATCCAATCCCACTGGCCGTGGCTCACATTGTGGCCGATCTCCATGTTCTCGATGCTCTTCGCCGTCGCCAGCGCCGTGGTTCCGAGCAGCCAGCCGAACTTTCCTCTGCTGCAGGCGATTATCAGCCGGGCCGCCACGTCGAGTACGCGCTGCGCCGCGATCGTCCGGCGGATGTACGCGGCGTCCCGCGTGCCGCGCCTGTCCTGGATGTCCTCGCGGATCGCGTCGAGTTCTCGCCCGAGCGCTTCGACGTCCTCGGGGCTCAGGTGTGCGTACGCGGCGACCTTCGTGATTGCCATATGTCGTGTCCTCGAATCTCTTGACTCGCGCCGTGGAGCGGCGGTCGATCCGGGCGACGGTGCCTGGCGTGCGACGCCGGTCAGCGCTGGAGCATCGCTCTCACCTTGTTCACGGTTCGCTGAACGGCGTGACCGGCGGGCCTGCCGCCGTGATCCGCGCGTCGGCGACCGGCGTCGTCGGTTCCGGCGAGCAGCTTGCGCAGCCGCGCTCGCGCCGCCTGTAGCCGGTACGCGGTCCTGTTCTCGTCATTCATCGGGATATCCCGTCTCCGGCCATCAAATCGCGCCCGGGGCCGCCGTAGTGGTGGCCGATCAACCGATGCGAATGCCGGTTCGAACGCCAGCGTAGGCGCGCGAACGTTGTATGTCTACAGCGTAGGCATCCAATGTGGACACCGGGCGGATCCGCGGACGGGTCGCCGACGTGCGACCGGTGCCCGCCGGGGTACTCTCGGGGGTATCGGTGGCACATCGCATCCGGTCTACTCCTGACCGCTTCGTCACGCGATTCTCCAGCAAGCCCGGCCGTTCGCGGTCGAGACAGGAGCGTCTCCATGACGCCGAAGCCGCCCCGTGCCGAGCGACCGGTCCCGCCTGGCGATTTCCCACGCCGGCGTGGAGCGCCCACGCCACGAGTGCTGCTGAAGCCCGTGGCACCTAGGACCGGCTATGTCGACGGAGTGTGGTGGCCCTATACCGACAAGCTCGCGGAGGAGTTGCCGGGCCTGCTCACCCGCCTGTCGGCGCGCCTGCACCCCGTCCTCCGGGTGGGCTATCACCTCGTGGAATGGGCGACCTCGCCGGGTGAAATGGTGGTATCCGGACAGGCGGTCCGGCTCGACTGGCATCACGACATCGCCCATACCGTGATGGTGGCCGGGCCGGGAAATCGGCGACTCGTCCTGTTGGTCGTGCCACCCGACACCGACCCCGGCGACGCGTACACCGCCATGACGGCGGCGGCCGCCGCGAACAATGCCGCGCGACCGGACGATCTGCTGCAGATCGGCATCCGGAAACGGCGAGAGCGCAAACGGCGGGCAGCCGCCGTGCGGCGGTGGGCCGCACGCACGACGTCGATCAACTGACCAGCGTTCCGGCGGTCCGTCACCCGGCGCGCAGCACCGCGCCGCCGTAGGTCATCGTGGGAATGTCAACGCTGTATGTCTACGATTGCCCAATCGGAGATTCCGATGGGAACGGAGGACATCTCGGATGACCGAACGCCCTGCCGATCGGAAGAACTCCCGATCCGTGCGCCGACGGTCCGGCGCGGCCGGTACCGCCGCTCGCGGCGACAGGCCGGTCACCCGCGCCGTGGTGCTGGACGCGGCGCTCGAACTCGTCGACCGCGACGGAGTCGAGGCGTTGTCGATGCGGCGACTGGCGGAGGCGGTCGGACGGGACCCGATGGTGATCTATCGGCATGTGCCCAACAAGGCGGCCGTGCTCGACGGGGTCGCCGAGATCGTGTTCGCGCGGTTGACCGTCGACCCCACCGACACCGACTGGGCCGGTCAGTTGCGGGGGATCGCACGAGATTTCCGCGGCCTCGCACTGGCGCATCCGCGGGTGGTTCCGTTGTTGGTGACCCGGCCGCTGGCCACTCCGTTGGGAATGCGCCCGCCCGCGGTGGTCCGGCCGCTCGAGAACATCCTCGAATTGCTCACCCGCGCCGGGTTTTCCGGTGCGGACGCGTTGCATGTCTACCGAGCGTTGTTCGGGTTCCTCTACGGGCATGTGCTCAACGAGTTGCAGGAGGTCGTGGAACGACCCGAGGAGACCGACGAGGTGCTGCGTCTGGGGCTGTACCGGCTGCCGATCGAGGAGTTTCCCCGGGTGCGCGGGCTCGCGTCGGCACTTGCCGCCTACGACGGCGGCGCGGAACTGGAACGCGGCCTCGACATCCTGCTCACCGGTCTCGCCGCGACCCTGCCGGGTCTCGGGCGCTGACCGTCGCCTCCCGGTCCGCGCCCGCGCCGCCTTCGGAGTCCCAGCGCTGCTGTGCGGCCGTCATATCGGTCGAGTCCACCGTGGAGATGACCCGAAGGACGAGCTTCGCGTCGATGGCCACCCCGAGAATCTCGACGGCGTGCGCGGGCGAATGCCGGTAGCCGTCGAGCCGGACCCGTCGTTCGCCGAAGTCCAGCTTTCTCGGCGCGGATTCCCACTCGTCGAGGTGATAGACGACGCGGTGAATCGGCCCCAGCCGAGGCGTGAGTGCTGCGAGCAGTTCCGGAAGCTCGGCGGTGAGGTCGCGGCTGTAGGGCCGCCAGTTGGCGGCTATGGTCCCGTCGCCGGGCGGGACTGACTCGAGTCGCGGTGGGCGACCGGCGGATGGCGGTCGACGTGCGGTGCTTTCGGTCGGTTGTGGCGTTGGTTGTGACGTCATGGTCAACGCCCCTCTCTTGCCCCCTACTGCGTTCATTCTACGCTGGGGATACGTTTCTCGTCGCTGTGCTCGAACTCGTTGCCTTCGCATCACGGGCGCGAATCACCTTGCGGCTATTGCGGATTCGTCATCGGTGGAGCTTCCGGGTTGCTTTCCGTCAGCGGGCGGTCACGATTCGGCGCACGGTGGCGACAGGGTGGTGGTGAGGCCGGTGAGCAGGATGTCGAGGCCGTGTTCGAGCTCTGCCGCGCCGTCGTAGGTGGTCAGGTCGGAGGCGAGGCCGCGCAGCAGTGGGAACTCGCCGATCGGCAGGCGGTGCAGGCCCAGGCGCAGCAGATCGGTCGACTCCTCCGGGCGTTCCACGAGCTCCTGCAGCTCGGTGAGGACGTGGCCGTAGAGGAAGCCGAACAGGGCGCGGTAGATGTGCAGAGCGTCGGCGCCGGAGAACTCCGCGTCGATGAGCAGGCGCAGGATGTGCTCCACCGGCCGCAGGGTGCCGATCGGGCGCAGCCCCAGCGGGGTGGCCAATGGGCGGGTCACCAGTAGCGGAACCGCCTTGGGATGGGCGAGGGCGGTATGGCGGAAATCCCGTGCGATCAGTCGCAACTGATGACACCAGTCCGGATCCGAGGTGTCGACGGTCAAGTGCTCGAGTACGACCTCGACGACACCATCGAGCACCGCGGCCTTGTTCGAGGTGTGCCGGTAGATGGCCATCGGATCGCGGCCAAGCGCTTCGCCCAAGCGGCGCATGGACAGTTGGTCGACGCCCCGGTCGTCGATGATCTCGAGCGCTGCCGCGAGCACGGCGGCGCGGGTGAGTGGGATGTCGTGAGTGCGCGGGCCGTCGCGCTTTCCGTTCATTGCCAACCTCGCTTCCCGAGTTCTGGGCATCGCTAGGCTTGCGCAGCCCAATCGGAGCCCCGCGTTCAACGCGCGGTGCGCGATGGCCGGGTGTCCGCTCAGTAGTAGTGGCGTCGACCGCCGACGGTATGCCCACGGCGACCCGCGAGCAGGAGTCCGGCTCCGAGAGCGAGGATCAGCACGCCGACGACATCGAAAACGATGTTGTCGACGACGAATCCGACTCCGAGGAGGAGTGCGCCGAGAACGATCATGCGTGGATACCTGATTTCGGGCATATGGTGCCGGACTCGGCCGGCACCCCTCCAGTAGACTCCGCCCCGCCCCCGGTGTCAACGTTGTAGGTCTACGTGATTGAGCTCCATCGGTCGCGAAGACTGTAGCTCTACATCGTTGACTATTCGGTCGGCGCGGCGTTCACTGAAGTGGCCGGTTCCTCCGTAACGGGAACATCCGTCCCGTCGACTTCGGCTGAATTCGAGGCAAACCGATGAACGACCAGTCGGCCCCGATCTTCACAGCATCACATCCACTCGGTGGGAGCGACGATTTCGGTCCACCGTTCGTCCGACCCGCTGGATGGACTTCCCACGACGAGGGCCGACGAGCCGTTCGCGATGAGCTGATCGAGCGATACCAGCCGTTGGCCGAACATATCGCCGGCAGGTTCGCCGTCGGCGGCGCGAACACGGACGCCCTGTTGCCTCACGCCCGGGCGGCGGTCGTGCTGGCTGTCGATCGATTCGATCCCGGCGGCGGATCGTCGTTCCTGTCCTTCGCGGTGCCCACGATCACGGGCGAGGTCCGCCGGAATTCCCGGGACTACGAGGGGGCGGTGTGGATACCGCGGTGGCTCGCGCGGATCCGCCCGCCGATCGGCCCCGCCATCGATGCGCTGTGCCGTCGGCTGGGGCGGATGCCCACCGCCGGAGAGATCGCTGCCGAAGTCGGTGGAGACCGGGTCGAGGTGACCCGGGCCCTGGTCGTTCACAACGCCCGACGTGGATGCTCCGGCAACGGCTCCGCTTCCGAATGATGTCGAGCTCCAACGGAAACCGCACCGTGTTATGCCAGTATTCGGTTATGCCAGTACTTGCCGCATCCGCTCGCCGGCGCGGTGCGGCTCGGTGTCGGAGGGGATGATCAACAGGGTCATCTGGGTGCCGTCGGTTGCGACAGCCTCCATGATGTCGGGCGGCTGATCGGGTTCTGGGCCGTGGGTGTGCACGTCATCGTCGCGATCGATGTGTCGCTGCGCGAGGCTGATCGTGTTCCAGGCGAATCCGATCCGGGCGAGGGGGCCCAGGCGCGGAGTGAGGGCGCTGATGAGGTCGTGCAGTTCCGTGGTGAGGTTCGGCGTCCACGGCCACCAGGCCCCATCGATCGGTGCCGGGGCGGCGTCCCGGTCACGCAGGCGCAGCCGGGGGGTTCGAGTCGGGGCCGGGAAGGGCTGCCGCTCGCGCGAGGACGTCGTCGCGTCGGACATCTCGGAGTGATTGGTGATGGGTCGTTCCCAGGAGAGGTGGTTCATGACAAGGGCTCCGAATTCGGGTCCGATCCGAACGCGTGGCCGGTCGTCGCGAGCATGGCTCGTGCGATGGGCGCGTCGGCATCAGCGGGAATGGTCTGCACGACGATCACCGTGCCGTCGACTCCGCACAGGTAGATCGTGCCGAACAGCTCGAAGGGGTAGGGGTCCAGCCGTATGGTGCGGTTGTCCAGCAGGAGATTCCGTTCGGCTGGAGCCCAGGCGCGCGGGTCGAAGACCGTGCGCCACACCGATCCGGTTCGTGGCCGGAGTGCGGTGATCAGATGCGGGAGTTCGGTGGTGATATCACTCGACCGCGGCCACCAGACCGCGTCGAGGTATCCGCTCGACGCGGAGTCGGGTCGTAGGCTCAACCGTTCCGGATGGGTACTGCTCGATCGTGGCGTCATCAGACGCTCCTGTCATGGCCGGTGAACGGCCAGATTGTCGAATTCGCGGACGGCGCGGCCGCTGTCGGCCGACGCGCGTCGTGTCTCCGGATACTGTCGAGCCTACTCGCATGGTGGCCGCATGCCCGGCTTCCCGGAGGGTGACAGGGCTCATGTGGTTGTCCGTCATTTGTCCGTCAAGTGACGCCGCGACCGGTCGGCTTGAAATTGGTTGTGGTTCAGCGTT
Organism: Nocardia sp. CC227C; assembly: GCF_030767025.1. GTDB lineage: Bacteria > Actinomycetota > Actinomycetes > Mycobacteriales > Mycobacteriaceae > Nocardia. Next base: position 119,781 of record NZ_JASITE010000014.1, read on the forward strand.
TTCCCACGGTATCGGCGATCGGGACTACACTGAGGCCATCCACGAACCGGTGGTCCCGTCGCCCGGTGTGCGATGGCGACCGATCCGGTGTGGTCCGCTCCAGACCCCGGCGGCTTCCAGATCGTCACTCGTGCGTAAGGGGTCACCCATGAATTACGTCGGCAGGTCGGATCCCGGCGGATCGGCGATAGCCGGCCGTGGTTTCGGACCCGGGCCCGGTTGGGCGGTCCAGGCGGTGCCGGTGAACGGCGGGCGCCGCGGTCGGGAGTCGGCGGGAGTAGTGGTGGCCGCTGATCTGGATCTGGCCGCCACCGGTCTGTGCGGCCGGCTCGCCGCACCCGAACATGTCGCTGAGGGCTGGTATCTGGTCGCGGATTATCTTGCGGGCACCGAGTTCAGGCGCGACCGTGCACAGGGCGCCCGTCTGCGTTGGGCCAACCGGCTGCGCTGGGATGGGCACGATTGGACGATGGGCGAGTGGGTCCCCGCCAACGGGCACCCATGATGGTGGCCCCGCCCGCGCCCTCTCGATTCCGAACCGTCTCGGGGCCTGCCCTCGGAAACGGTGTTCCTGGCACTAGGCTGGGCGGTGAGGCAACCCGCCTGGCACCCACGACGGCCGGGTCGTCGTGAGGCGATCGCCGGTCAGACGGGAGCACAGCATGGAACGGGTACCGGACCACGGTTTCGGTGAGTTCGCGTGAGACCCGCGGATTCGGTCGCCGCACGGTTCCTGGCCGAGTTGCGAGGTAGTGCCGACGGACGGCTCGTCGCGCGACCATCGGGAGATCGGCTGTGCCTGGCGTGTACCCGGATCCTGCCGATCTCCGGTGCCGCGGTCACCGCGATCACCGATTCCGGCCGGGGAGAGATCCTCGGTACCGCCGGCACCGATGCGGCCTGGCTGGCCGATGCGCAGGCGGCCACGGGGGAGGGGCCCGGCCAGGACGCCCATCGCAACGGTGCGCCGGTGCGGGTGCCTGACATGTCGGCCATGCTGGGTAGCGGCCGCTGGCCGCTGTTGGCCCAATGGGACGGTACCCCCACCATCGCGGCGGTGTGTTCGATCCCCTTGCAGCTGGGTGCGATTCGCCTCGGCTACCTGGATCTGCTCGATGCCGCGACCGTTGTCGCCGAGCCCGCGGCCTATCGCGACGCGCTGAGCGTGGCCGGCATCGTCACCGCCGTGTTGCTCGCCGCGCTGACCCCACCGCAGGACGGCATCGCATCGGGTGTCGGGTGGGAGCTGTCGACCGCCGCACGTGAGATCCACCAGGCGACCGGGATGGTCGCGGTGCAACTGAACGCCCCGGCTGGGGTCGCCTACGCACGCCTGGTCGGGCATGCCTTCGCCGTTGGGCGTCGCGTGGACGAGGTCGCCGCCGATGTCGTGGCGCGAAACCTCCGGTTCTTCCCGGACGGCGGACCGGATTCCGGCCACGGCTCTCCTGAGGGTCCGATCCCGGCGCCCGAGCATTGAGATACGGCCATGAGTTCCATAGGATTTCTCAGAGAAGAGGTGAGCCGACGATGGCACAGAGGGACCGAGCGCTCACAACGGTGCTCGTGCGGCTGGTCGACACCTTGGTCGCAGACTACGACCCGTTGGAGCTGACGCAGCAGCTGGTCGAAACCAGCGTCGAACTCTTGGCCGCCGACGCGGCGGGCGTCATGCTCGCCGATGCCGACGGGCACCTGCAAGTCTTCGCCTCCACCTCCGAGGAACTGCGACTGCTCGAACTGCTGCAGATCCAGTCCGCAGCGGGACCTTGCCTGCAAGCGTTCCATACCGGCACACCGGTCCGCGTCGGCGACATCACCGAAACCACCGGGTGGCCGGTCTTCGGACAGCGCATGCTCGCGGAAGGATTCCGCGGGGTCTGCGCGTTGCCGTTGCGCCTGCGTGAGGATCGTATCGGCGCGTTGAACCTGTTCACCGCCGAACCGGGCGTACTGGCGGAGGAAGACCTGCGGATCGGACAGGCCCTGGCCGACTTCGCCACGATCGGCATCGTGCATGCCCGTGTCCTCGCCGACTCCCTGATGGTCAACGATCAGCTCGCGCATGCGCTCAACAGCCGCGTCATCATCGAACAGGCCAAAGGCATGCTCGCCGAGCGAGCGGGTGTCGATATGGACACCGCCTTCCACGCCCTGCGCCGTTACGCCCGCGACACGAACCGCCGTCTCGCCGATCTCGCCCACGCCGTTGTCGACCGCGGCGTCGAGTTGGACGCTGTTCTCAGCGGCCACAGACCTCAGCCCTGACAGCCCATAGGTCGCAGATTGTCCGGTCTGGTGTCGGTCGGGCGGCCGCGAGCGAACGGCGCCGGGTCAGCGTCCAGGTTCGGTGGTCGGCCAGGTACTGGTGATGTCGAGCATCGCCGAATTGCTGACGCGGATATGGTTCTCCAGCTCCGCGACCAAGGCGCTGAGGTCGTTGCGGGCGGCGGCTACCTGCGCGCTGGTTGAATCCGACTCGTCGAGCACGCCGCGAATCGTATCGAGGCGCAGCAGCACATCCAGCAGTCGGCGCACGACTCCGTCGCCGAGGGTGAGGAAGTGATCTGATCCGTGGTATCGGCGGGCATTCGCGGATCCGGGGGATGGTATGGGGCGCAGGGCCGACAGGGGGCGTTCCGGGCCGGGCGGGGGTGTCATGATGCGCGCATTCGATAGTTCCGGTTCGAGGCGGGACTGGCGTTCTGCCAATCGAATCCGACGCGCAGCATGCGCCCGAGGGGGCCGCTGACGGCGTCGATCGGTTCGTGCGGTTCGGCGGCGGGGTCACCGGTCCGGGGCCACCGGGCGCCGTCGACCGGAGCGGCGTGACCACCGTGGTCACGCGGTATGAGGAGTAGTGGTCGCGCGTGCGTTGGGTGAGGCAGCGTCATGGTGACGCTCCTGTCTGACCGGAAACCGGCCGCCGGCGGTGCTGATGCCACCTCTATCGGGAGCACTCTCTGATGGTTACCGCAACCACACAGCCTACACGCACCCGGCCGCCGCGGTTCATCGATCGAATCGGCGGAACGAGCTGCTGGGCACCACGGGATTCCGGGGCCGGGCGGGCATCGCTCGCTGGATTGCGGGTCTCCCGCATGCGGGACAACGGAATTGGACGCCGCACCGGAACGTCCGCGCGCCGACGGATGAGTTCGCGGGTTCATCCCCCCGCCTGGCCGGGGCGTTCGTCTCGGTCTCCCGACCGGTTTCGGAATCACGGCGAGGCGGTACATCACGGGTCATCCGACCGACCGCGGCGATCCCGTCCCCGGGGCGGGCCGGGCGGCGGCGAAATCGGCGGTCCACACCGGTTGCAGCATGTGCCAGTCGGCCGGATGCGCGGCGATACCGGCGGCGAAGCGGTCGGCCAGGGCTTGGGTGGCGTGCCGGACGCCGCGCGCGGTATCGATCGGCGCGTCGACGTGGAAACCCCAGCCGTCGGGGGTGAACCAGCAGTGCACCGGGAGCAGAGGCGCGCCGGTGTCGATCGCCAGCCGGGCGGGTCCGGCGGGCATGCGAGCCGGTTCGCCGAAGAAGTCGACCGGTACGCCCGAGCCGGTCAGGTCGCGCTCGCCGAGCAGCCCGACCATGCGACCCTGCCGCAGGCGCGCGGCCAGTTGTTCGAACGGTGGCGTCGCGCCGCCGGTGAGCGGGACGATCTCGAATCCGAGCCCCTCCCGGAACCGGACGAAGCGTTGGTACAGCGCCTCGGGGCGCAGCCGCTCGGCGACCACGGTCGGTGATCCGACCCGCTGCACCAGCCAGACTCCCGCCAGATCCCAATTGCCGCTGTGCGGCAGTGCCAGCACCGCGCCCCGCCCGCCCGCGACGGCATCATGGATGTGGTCGAGCCCGGTTGCCACCGATTCGATGTGGTCGGCCAGACCTACCGGATCCATCGACGGCAGCCGGAACGACTCGCACCAGTACCGGGCGTAGGAGCGCACGCTCGCGCGCACGAGTTCGTCGGGCACCCGCTCCGGAGTCGTGGACAGCACCCGGGCCAGGTTGCGCCGCAACTGAATCGGCCCGCCGTCGCGCGCGGCGCGATCGGCCGCGCGCTCGAACAGACCGAGCGCCCACGGCTGCGGCAGGGCGCGCACCAGCCGCCAGCCCGCCGCGTAGCCCAGATCCGCGGCGCGGGCCCGCGGGTTCACCGCTCGGCCGCCGCGCGGGCGACGTCGCTGCCGCGGCGACCGAACCCGCTCGGCAGCGGCCGATATCGACAGGTCATTCCCGAAGTCTCCTCCGTCCGCGCGGCCGCGCACCGGAAACGGAGCAGGAACATCTCGAGGCAGCCCACCGGATCACGGCCGCGGGCGCCGGGGAGAGCGCTCGGCGGCCGCCGGATGGGCGGTCAATCGCCGAACAGCCGCTCTGCGGTCCAGTCGGGGGCCTCGTCTCGACCGTGCCGCGCGGCCGCCAGATAGTCGGACGCGTTCCGGTATCGCTGTGTACGACCCTCGATGTCGAAACAGGCTCGACAGACCTGCCGGTAGGAATCGAAACACCGGGCGGCATCCGCACGAGCTCGTGGTGACGGCGCCACGGCATCGAATGCCGACAGGCAGTCGCGCTCGCATTCCAGGTACCGCGTCATACAGTGATCCGCCATCTCGGCAACGGCGACGAGCGATTGTTCGAGCGACCGCCGACCTGTCCGGTGGACGATGCACACGGCATTGTGCGCCGGGTCGATCTCGAGGTCCTTGCGCGCCATGTAGATGTCGTTGTGCAATCCGATCCATTCCGCGAGCCACAGCCGAGCCCGCGAATACTCCGGCAGTGCGCGCAGCCGCGGATCCATATCCACTCCGAGGGAGAGTTCCGCGAGATCGAAGAACATCGGCATGCCGGACCCGTAGCGTCGACGCTGTCGGTACTCCGCGATCGTGGGGCGGTGATCATGCCACCGGTCCTCGGCATCGTGGCGCAGCGAGTACAGCCATTGCTCGATGCTGGTTCCGAACTGTTCGATCCAACCCCGAGAACGCTCCGCGACGGCACGCGTCCAGATATCGTGCAGAGCCCGGGCGGGGCGGCTGCCCGCCGGTGCCGGATTCGTTTCCAGCTGCGCCCGCAGCTCGGCCACGGCCGACGTGGCCTGCGCGACATCGCGCCCTACCGGACCGTCGTCGAATTGGTCATCGACGATGAACGCCCAGGCCAAGTGCTGCGTCAGGAGAGGCAGGACGTGACGTGTCGCCCGCGGGTAGAACAGGCTCGCGATCCAGGGGGTTTCGGTGCGCTCCAGATGCCTGCGGCTGCCGGCGGTCGGAGTCAGCTCGAACGAGTCGACCCAAGTCCACAAGCTGGCCTCGGTGGCACTACCGGCGGGATTCGCGGTGCATTCCTCGAACGGCATGACCAGTCGCGGTATGGGCAAGCCGTCATTGATCGACTTTCGGCCGTCCGCGGTCATCGGTCGGCGCTCTCTCCCGCGCGGATGGAGGTCGTATGTCGCGAGTTCGCTGTCATCAGCAGATGCCGGGGCCGTAGCAGTAGCCCCGTCGCCGGTGTGACCTCTTGGGCGGTCGACAGCCGCAAGCGCCATCGGCTCGCGATGGTCGCCAGCGCCAGAGTCGCCTCGGTCATGCCGAATCGGTCGCCGATGCATTTCCGAGCGCCCCCGCCGAACGGAATGAAGTGCTCGAGCGCGGGATGCGCGGTGTCGCGGCCCCACCGGTCCGGATCGAAGGATTCCGGCCGCGCGAAGACATCCGCCCGATGATGGATCAGGTAGGGGCTGTAGGCCACGGTCGTGCCGGCGGGCAGCGTGTACCCGCCCAGCGTGGTGGTGCCGGTGACCACTCGCATGGACAGCCAGGCCGGTGAGTAGACGCGCAGCGCTTCGGTGATCACCCGTTCGGTCAGTATGAGTCGGTGCAGATCGGTGTAGCGCGCGGTCCGGTCCGTCACCACCGCGTCGACTTCGGCATGCAGCCGATGCTCGACCTCCGGATTCCGGGCCAGCAGGTACAGCGCCCATGCCAGCGTCGTCGCGGTGGTCTCGGTACCGGCGAGGAAGAACGCGATGATGGTGTCGGTGATCTCCTCGTCGCTCATCCCGCCGCCGTCGTGCTCGTCATCGCGGGCGGCCATCAGGGCGGACAGCAGGTCGCCGTGATCGTCGGGCGTGCGACGCCGCTCCGCGATGATCTCGTCGACGGTGCGGCGCACGCTCGCGTGCGCGCGACGGTAGGACAGGTTTCCCGGTGTCGGCAGGCGGTCCAGTGGCGGCGGCAGGAAGGTGCGCAGATAGAAGCCGTCGAAAAGGGATTCGACATCGGCCAGCAGTCTGTCGAGCAGTCCGGCGGGGAGCTGGTTCGACAACAGCGTGGCGGCCGTGACGCGCGAGGTGATCGTCATCATCTCGGTCAGCAGGTCCAGCGGCTCGTCGTCCGGCCAGGCGCCGACGACGTCGACAATGCATTCCGTCATCGTTTCCGCGTAGCGCGGCAGCCGGTCGGCGCGGAACGCGGGCTGTGCCAGGCGGCGTTGCCGGCGATGGGCGTCGTAGGGGCAGGAGGCGAGACTGTCCCGTAGCACTTCGCGGATCCGGTCGTAGATGGGTCCGCCCTTGTCGAACGTCCGATCGTCGCGCAGCAGTTGGCGAACCGTCGCGGGATCGCACGCAAGCACGATCCGGGCGGGTCCGATGCGAATCCGGATCAGACTCTCCGCGGTGGGCAGCGAGGTGAGAAAGCGCGTCGGATCTCGGAGCAGCGGAATGGCGTGGCCGACCAGCGGCGCCGCTTTCGGGGCACTGGGAATGGAATGCACGGAACGCATGCGGCACCTCTCGCTCGGTTCGTCGGATCGCCCGGTGTTGCAGGACTTCTCGCCGATACGAACGGAGACGTGAAAAGCAGACGAACGTAAATCAGCCGAATGTGTGCTGTATCCGAGGAATGCCACGAATAAGCTTCGACATTCGTAATGCGGGCACGATACGTCCGGTGGTCGAGCCCATCGGTGTGCGACGGTCGAGTCCGGATGGTTCGAAAACGGAAATCCCACTGACGCTTGTGATTTTAGTCTCAGCGGCGTCTCGTCGCAAGATGTCACCGCGCCAGCCGATGAACAGATCGGCTGTTGCCGAACGCAATTCGGACGTAACAGCGCTACCGCGAGACAGTGTTCCGGCGCTGCTGGCATGCTGGGGCCGTGTCACAGATCGCCCTGTATTACCCGTGGATGCGTTTCCGGAACGAGAATTGGCTGAAGCTGGCCCTGCTGACCTGGGACCATGTCGCGCGGATTCGGCCGCGATCGGCGTCGGACACCGATTCGGACGCGGTGGCGAGGTTGCGTGCGGAGACCGATTTTCTGCACGACGTGGAGCCGGTTCGGGAGGATCTGCGGCGGCTCACCAATATCTTCGGCGACATCATCACCTCGGGGGAGCCGCAGATATTGCAGCGGTACCGGTGGCGGGCGGTGGTGGACTCGGCGGGAGCGGCGGCCACGCCGCGCAAGACCGGTGGGCCGCGCCGGGCGTTTCCGGGCCTGGCGTGGGTCCATGCCGGGACCGACGGGCCGAAGGCGCACCTCGCCCTGTCCCGGCTGCTGGAGGAGGAGGGCTTGGCGGTGACCGTCGAGGAGGCGACCGGTCCGTACCTCGGGATGCATCCTCGCCTCGCCGACCTCTACCTGACCGCCCTCGCCGATGTGGTGGCGGCGCGGCAGCGGGTCTCACCCGTGACCGACGATCCGCGCGCGCACGCCGCCGTCGGCACCCTCGACCGGCTCTACGACCTGCTGGTCGACGACCCGGAGGCCGCGCCGGTGAGCGACGGCGCGCGGCACGCGTACCTGCACTTCGCAGCACATGCCGCCCTGCGGCCCGAGCGGTTGCGTGACGTGCCGTTGCCGACGCTGCTCGCTTTTCGCGAGCGGCATGCGGGGGACCTGCGGGCGTTCCGGGACCACATCGGGTCGCTGTCGAAGGAAATGGCGGGCGTCGCGCCTGCCGAGGGGCCGGAAGCGGCGCGCCGCCTGCTCCGGGACGTCTACCGGTCGACGACGAAACCCCGGGTCGAGGAGCTGTGCCGAGCGCTGGGCGACTTCGGAATCGACGCCGGACCCGGCCTGCTCGGCATCAAGGTCGATCTGCCGGCCGCCGCGATCGCCGGTGCGGCGCTCCCCGAAGCCGACGATTTCGCCGGTACCGGAACGGGTTTCGCCTTCGCGGTCGTCCCGTACGTCGCGGACCGGATGCGCGCCCGCCGCACCACCATCCAGGAAACGCCGGTCTCCTACCTGCTTACGGCCGACCGGAAGCTGACCGGCAAGTCGCTGCTCGCCATGATGCGGCGCTGACCGGCGGTCGGGCTTACTCCGCGAACGCGCCCATCACCGGCAGCCATTCCACATACCGCACCTCTTCGATCAGCCCCAGCTGCGCGAACGGATCCTGTGCCAGCAGCTTCGGCATCTCCTCGGCCTCGGCGACGCGGAAGAGCAGCAGCGCTCCGGACCCGTCCGGATACGGGCCGCTGGTCAGTACGATGCCCTGATCGACCAGGCCGTTGAGGAAGGCCCGGTGTGCGGGGCGGTGCTCGTTGCGGGCCGCGGCGGTGGCGTCGGTGTAGGTGTAGTGGACGGCGAAGATCGGCACGGGTGGGACTTTCTGATCGGGTGGACGGCTCTCGGTGGACGGCCGTCGGCTGACGGAGGCGTTATCGAAAGGCTCAGAGGTTCAACAGCATTCGGGTATTCCCGAGGGTATTGGGTTTGACGTAGCTGAGGTCGAGGAATTCGGCGACGCCGGTGTCGTAGGAGCGGCACATCTCGGCGTACACCTCGGCGGTGACCGGGGTGCCGTCGATTTCGGCGAAACCGTGGCGGCCGAAGAAGTCCACCTCGAAGGTGAGCACGAACAGGCGCTTCAGCTCCAGCTCCCGCGCCACCGTGATGAGCTGCGCGACGAGCAGGTGTCCGACCCCCGAGCCCTTCACGTCCGGGTGCACGGCCACGGTGCGCACCTCGCCGAGGTCGGCCCACAGCACGTGCAGGGCGCCGCAGCCGACCAGCCGGCCGTCGAGTTCGGCCACCCAGAATTCCTGCACCGCCTCGTAGAGGTTCACGAGGTTCTTCTCCAGCAGGATCCGGCCCGCGTACATGTCGACCAGGCCCTTGATCTCGGGCACATCCGAGGCGCGGGCGCGGCGCACGACGGGAGTACCCGCCGCCGCGCCGCCTACCGAACCGCTGTGAGGTGCCCGTGTTGTCATGGGGTGCACAGTAGTCGGCCCCCGTACCGATAGTCTGAAGGTGTGTCGCACATCCAGTCCCCCCGCTGCCCGGTCGTCGCCGGGTCTCTTGGCCGAGTCGGCGGCCGGTGGGGGCGCTGGTGACCGTGCAACGTGAGGAGGGCCGCTGGGCCGGGGCGGGTTCCCCGCATTCCGGATTCGCGCCCGCGCCCCGACCGGAGGTCGGCGCCGTCGAACCGGCCGCCGTGCCGCTGATGAACGTGGCCAATGTGCTGACGGTGCTGCGCATCGCCATCGTCCCGTTGTTCCTGGCGGCCCTGTTCGCGGGCGGCGGCCACGACACCGCGTGGCGGTGGGCCGCGGCGGCGCTGTTCGGCATCGCCGCCATCACCGACCGCATCGACGGGCAGCTGGCCCGGAAATACGGGCTGATCACCGATTTCGGCAAACTCGCCGATCCGATCGCGGACAAGGCGCTGATCGGCGCGGCCCTGGTGGGGCTGTCCATGCTGGGCGATCTGCCGTGGTGGATCACCATCGTCATCGGCGCCCGCGAGATCGGGATCACGCTGCTGCGCCTGGCGGTGGTCCGGCGCGGGGTGATCCCGGCCGGTCGCGGCGGCAAACTCAAGACGCTGGTGCAGTCGGTGGCCATCGCGGTGCTGCTGCTGCCGCTCTCGGACGGCTGGTTCACCGCCGGCATGCTGCTGATGTACGCGGCGGTGGCGCTGACCGTCGCCACCGGCCTCGACTATGTGGTGCAGGCGGCCCGGCTCTGGTTCGGCGCGCCGCGCCGCACGGTCTGACGGGTCCGGCCGTGACCGCCGTGACGCCCTCGACCGATCCCCTGACCGCCGAGGCGCCGGCCGCCGATCTGGTGCGCGCGCTGCGTGCGGCGGGGCGGACGATGGCGACCGCGGAATCGCTCACCGCCGGACTGCTCTCGGCCACCATTGCCGGAGTTCCGGGTGCGAGCACCGTATTGCGCGGGGGACTCGTCGTCTACGCCACCGACCTCAAGGCGACCCTCGCCGGTGTGAGCGCCGACACGCTCGACACCGACGGACCGGTGGCCGCCAGCACTGCCGAACAGCTGGCCGTGGGCGCGCGCATCCGGTGCGGAGCCGACTGGGGCGTCGGATTGACGGGGGTCGCCGGACCCGAACCGCAGGACGGCAGGCCGGTCGGCACGGTATTCCTTGGATTGGCGGGTCCGGAGGGCACCGAGGTGATTCGGTTGAAACTGTCCGGTGACCGGTGGACGATCAGGGTGACCGCGGTTCGCGCCGCGATCACCGAACTGCTCCGCGGCGTGCGGGGTGGTTGAGGCGTTCGGGAACGCGAGGGCGCCGCTGGACGTTGTCCAGTCAGGCTCCGGGATTCGACCCACCCGCCCGGCGACGAGTGTGAGGAGAACGAGATGACGCTGCTGCGAGAAGCCATCGGGGAAAGTCTGCGGCGCGCTCGGGTCGCCCAGAGCCGGACGCTGCGGGAGGTCTCCACCTCCGCACGGGTCAGCCTGGGATACCTGTCGGAGGTCGAGCGCGGCCGCAAGGAAGCGTCCAGTGAGCTGCTGGCGGCCATCTGCCAGGCGCTGGATGTGCCGCTGGCGCAGGTGCTCTTCGATGTGAGCGCGGCCATGGCCGACGCCGACCGCGAGACCGAGCGCGCGGCCGCCGCACCCGTCGGTTCGGGGGCGGCGACGGCGACCGCCGCCACGGCCGGTACCGCTGGTTCCGGCGGGACGCCGCGTGGCGGGGACGGCGCGTTCGGCCCCCGGTTCGTCATCCCGGCGCCCACATCGGATCGGCTGGTGCTGGTCGCGGCCGACTGAACACTGTGCGATGGAGCCGAAAGGGATAAATTCTCGGTAGGCTTCGTGCCGGGAGTGTTGTGCGGGGACGGTCCCCTAGGGGACCGTCCCGGATTTCAACGACTACCGCGCAGTGGAGGATAGGGACACAACGGGGTGCGTGACGGTCGCGCACTATGTCGCGTGGGCTCGCGCGGCACGTCAGATGGAGGCGGGATCAATCGATGGCTAATCCGTTCGTCAAGGCCTGGAAGTACCTGATGGCCCTCTTCGACTCCAAGATCGAGGAGCACGCGGATCCGAAGGTTCAGATCCAGCAGGCTATCGAGGAAGCCCAGCGCCAGCATCAGGCACTGTCGCAGCAGGCCGCTTCGGTCATCGGCAACCAGCGTCAGCTGGAGATGAAGCTCAACCGTCAACTCGACGAGGTGGAGAAGCTCAACGCCAATGCCCGCCAGGCGGTCATGCTCGCCGACCAGGCCACCAATGCCGGGGACACCGAGAAGGCGATCCAGTACACCAACGCCGCCGAGGCTTTCGCGGCGCAGCTGGTGACCGCCGAGCAGTCCGTCGAGGACCTGAAGGTGCTGCACGACCAGTCGCTGCAGGCCGCCGCGCAGGCCAAGAAGGCGGTGGAGCAGAACGCCATGCTGCTGCAGCAGAAGGTCGCCGAGCGCACCAAGCTGCTGTCCCAGCTGGAGCAGGCCAAGATGCAGGAGCAGGTGTCGGCCTCCCTGCAGCGGATGGACTCCACGCTCACCGCCCCCGGCACCACCCCGAGCCTGGACGCGGTGCGCGAGAAGATCGAACGCCGCTACGCCAACGCCCTCGGCGCGGCCGAGCTGGCGCAGAACTCGGTGCAGGGCCGCATGATGGAAGTGCAGCAGGCCAGCGTCCAGATGGCGGGCCACAACCGGCTCGAGCAGATCCGAGCCTCCATGCGCGGCGACGCCCTGCCCTCCAGCGGCGCGGCCCCGCAGCTCGATCAGGGCCAGGCCGCGGCCAATCCGGCCCAGCCGCAGCTGAACAAGGACCGCAGCGCACAGCAGCAGTAGTCTCCGGCGCTCCGGCGGGCCCCGCCGCGAGCGCTGCGCAGCTATCAGGTGAAAGGTTCGACCGATGGGGAGATCGCGGGCAGCGGGTGAGCCCGCGACCCCCCGCGCCCGCTTCCGCCGTAAACCGGTAGCGGAGCGCCCGACCGGATTCCGGTTCCCGATCCCGGGCCTGGGGTCCGCACCCGAACCGGACGTGACGTCACCGTCCACACCGCCCGTGACGAAGGGCTCCTCGCCGCACGGCGAACACGGCCCCGACGCCGGGCGGACCGCATCGCAGTACCCCTCGCCCGCCCGCCCGGACCGGCCGGAACCGCCGGGCCACCTCGGCCATCCGGCTCCGGTGACCGGAACGGCTCCTGAATCCAGCAGCGCCGCAACAGCTTTCGGCGCGGCCGGACTTCCGCGGGAGCCCGGGGTCCAAGACCGCTCCGATCCGTCTGCGACAGGCGCGCCCGCAAGCTCCTCGGGGCGGGCGTGGAACCCCTTGCCGGGCTTCGATATCGGCGTCGTGCACGAGCAGTGGGCGGCCACCACCGATCGGGCCGCGACGCGCGACCAGACCCGATCGCAGCCGCACGGCGGCCATCGGGACTCCGACACCTCGCGGCAGCGAGCCCGCGGAGACGGGCAGTCCGTCGATGACACACGGGATGCCCGATCCGGTGCCGACAGCGCGGGTGGCGCACGGCGGGACAGTGCCGAGCGTGGTGGTTCGCAACACGATGGTTCGCGCGGTGGTGTCGCGGATGCTGGTCCGCGTGACAGTACCGAGCTGCTCGGCCCGCGCGGCAATACGGATCACGATGGTCCGCGCGGTGCGGCCGATCGCGGCGATCCGCGTGATGGTGCCGGGCGCGATCGCTCGCGCGGTGCGGCCGGGCGCGGTGACTCGCATGGGGATCAGCGGGACGGCCGGGCCGGTGACGGGTTCGGTCCGGGCGCAGGCGCGCGTGGGGCGGCCGGTAGCCGCGAATCGACGGTGTTCGGGGTGCGTGAGGCTCGGGAACGGGCTACCGAGACCGTCCGGGAGCTATTGGCTCCGGCCGGGGTGGAGCCGGAGGAGTTGGCGCAGCGGCTGCCCGAGACGCTGCGCGGCATGGGGGAGCAGGCATTCGCCACGGTGCGGCGCTGGGCCGATCCGCGGGAGCGGGAGCTGCGCAAGCGGCGGCGGGTGCGGCGGCGCAGCCTGCGGTTGGGCACCGCGTCGGGGGTGACGACCATCGGCACCATCGGCCTGGTACTGATCTCCGCGCCCGCTTGGGCCGTGGTGGTGGTCGGCGGCGGCGCCGTGGCGCTGGTGACCGGGGCGGCCGTGACCACCAAGCGGTACTTGCAGATTCGCAACGACCCGCTGCCACCGGCAGCGTTCCAGCCCAAACGGCTGCCGCCGATGCGTTCGGCCGCGCGGGCGGCGATCGCACGGCTGGTGCGGGCCGAACGCGCCATGCACGGGCTCGGCAATCAGATCGCCCGCTCGGGACGACTGCCCACCGACGATCTCACCGACACCCTGGAGACCGCCGGTTCGGGGGCGTCCGCCCTGCATGCCCTGGCCGCCGACCTGGTCGCCATGGAACGTGCCGCGAGCGCCCTGTCCCACGCGAAGTCGCCGTTGGCCGAACACATTCGGATCGCCGCCGGACGCCTCGACGCCGGCGTCGCCGAATACGAGCGGATCGTGGCCGCGGCCGCCCAGGTGCTCGCCGTCCCCGAGAGCGCGGCTCTCGCCGACGACCTCGGCTGGGCCATGGTGGACCTGCGCGACGCCGCCGACCGCATGGACGGCTGGGCACAGGCCCTCACCGACCTCGCCGACGGCCGCTACCGCGCCACCCCACCCACGGCCTGACCGCCGATAGTCGCTACCGCGCCGACGCCACCGGCTCAGGGTGAACCCTGAACTTTCCCGGATATTGGTGCTGACCTGGTGTTTTTCACTCGCGGCCCTGCGAGTATGGAGGGTGTCGGATCGCGCGACCGCCGGTTCGGAAGACTTCGGGAGGTACCAATGCTGTGGAAGATCATCGGCGTCGTCGCGGTGGTGTGGATCGCGCTCGCTATTATCGGCGCGCTGATCAAGGGCCTGTTTCCGATCCTCATGATCAGCCTCGTGGTGTTCGGGCTGTACCTGCTGTACAAGGCGGTGTCGGGCTCGGACAACAAGTCGACGATCAGCAAGATGTAGCCGCACCGGCACAGCCGATCGGGCCGCCCGCGACCATTCGCGCGGGCGGCCCGATGCTGTGTCGGGCGCACGTCCGCCCCGCTCCGACGCCCCCGGGCCTCGCTGCGGCCGCCCGGATCACCGGTGCGCGATCCGGCGTCGTGCGTCCCGGGGGGAACAGTCCACTCGATCCAACCGTTGACCGCGCTATGGCTATCGCGATTGTCGCCACCGCCTACGGTGGCCCGGAGGTCCTGACCCCCATCGAGATCGACGTACCCGCTCCCGGTCCGGGTGAGGTGACCATCGAGGTGCGGGCGGCCGGGGTGAACCCCTTCGACTACAAGCGCTACTCCGGAGCTTTCGGCACCGACCCGAAGGCCCTGCCGCTGCGGCTGGGCGGCGAGGTGTCCGGTGTGGTGACGGCCGTGGGACCCGACGCCACCGGCCCGGCCGGGCCGATACAGGTCGGTGACGAGGTGCTGGCCCGGGTGGACGGCGGCTACGCCACCGTCGTCACCGCGCGGGCCGAGCGCGTGGTTCCCAAACCGAAGGCGGTGAGCTGGGAAGTCGCGGGCGGAATCCAGACCGTCGGCGGAACCGCCGTCCATACCTTGGCGGCCACCGACGTGCGCGCCGGCGACACGGTGCTCGTGCACGGTGCCGCGGGCAGTGTCGGCGCGACCGCCGCGCAGCTGGCCGTGGCTCGCGGTGCGCGGGTGATCGGCACCGCGGCCCCCGCCCGCCACGAACGCCTGCGCGGCTACAGGGTCGAACCGGTCGCCTACGGGCCGGGTCTCGCCGATCGCGTGCGCGCCCTCGCCCCCGGTGGGGCGGACGCCGCCATCGACACCGTCGGCACCGACGAGGCCGTCGACGTCTCCTTGGAGTTGGTCGCCGACCGTGCGCGCATCGCCACCATCGCGGCCTTCGACCGAATCGCCGAGACCGGTATCAAGGCGCTGGGCGGCGGTCCGGGTGCGGACCCGGGCACCGAGATCCGGGCGGGGGCGTGGCGGGAACTGCTCGGTCTGCTCGACACGGACGAACTGGAACTCGTCATCGCCGCGACCTATCCGCTCACCGACGTCGCCGCCGCGCACGAGTTCGTCATCGCGGGTCATGCGGGAGGGAAGGTCGTGCTGCTGCCCTGATTCGGGCAATTCGCCTTCGGAGGCGACCGCCGTCGCATATGTTGTTGCCCACAACATTTAGTCGGTGCGCGGTCGCCTATCGTGACCGCCGCTCGAAAGGTCACCCGATGAGGACGAAAACCCCGCTCCCGCCCCGAAACTCCCGGCGCACCCGCCGTCGTCGGGCGTATACGCTGTGCGCCCTGGCCATGTCCGGGCTCATGGCACTCACCGCCTGCGGCTCCAATACGGCCCGCGACGAAGACCCCGACACCGCGGCGGGTGGCGGCAGCGGCACCGTCGGGGTGATCCTTCCGGAGACCGCAACCTCCGCCCGCTGGGAGTCCTTCGACAAGCCCATGCTCGAACAGGCCCTGCGTGCCGAGGGGTTCGACGCCGACGTGCAGAACGCCCAGGGCGACGTGCAGAAGTTCAGCGCCCTGGCCGACGGCATGATCGCCCAGGGCGTGAAGGTGCTCGTCATCGCCGCCATCAACAGCGAGGTGGGCAGCACCGTCGCCGCCAAGGCGCAGCGCGCGGGCATCCCCACCATCGACTACGACCGGCTCAGCCTCGGCGGATCCTCCGACTACTACGTGTCCTTCGACAATGTGCGCGTCGGCGAACTCCAGGGCCAGGCCATGGCCGACGCCCTGAAGGACAAGCCGGGCGCGGAGGTCATCGAGATCGAGGGAGCTCCGACCGACAACAACGCGACCCTCTTCCACCAGGGCCAGACCAATGTCCTGCAGCCGCTCTACGATTCGGGCGCGCTGAAACTGGTGCACAGCCAGCCCATCGACGGCTGGGACAACCAGAAGGGCGGCACCGTCTTCGAACAGCTGCTCACCGGCAACGGCGGCAAGGTCGACGGCGTGGTCGCCGCCAACGACGGCCTGGCGGGCGCCGTGATCACCGTGCTCAAGAAGAACGGCCTCAACGGGCAGGTTCCGGTCACCGGCCAGGACGCCACCGTGGAGGGCCTCAAGGCGGTGCTGCGCGGCGACCAGTACATGACGGTGTTCAAGCCGATCCAGGCCGAGGCCGAGGCCGCCGCCAAACTGGCCGCCGCCCTGGCCAAGGGCGACACGGCGGCCGCGGATGCGTTGGCCCAGGACGTGAGTCAGGACCCCAAGGGCGATCGTGAGGTGAAATCCGTGCTGCTGGAACCGCAGACGATCCTGAAGGATCAGGTGAAGACGGTCATCGACACCGGCTACGTGTCGGCCGCCGACGTCTGCTCCGGTGACCTCAGCGCCACCTGCGCCGAACTCGGCATCGGCTGATCCGCCATGACCGAGCCATTGCTCGACATCACCGGGCTGAACAAGAGTTTCGGCCCGGTGCGGGTACTGCACGAGGTGGACTTCACCGTCCCGGCCGGATCGGTCACCGCCCTGGTGGGCGACAATGGCGCGGGCAAGTCCACGCTGGTGAAATGTATTGCCGGCATCCACCCGGCCGACTCCGGCGCGGTGCGCTTCCGCGGCGAGAACGTGCGCATCCACGGACCGAAAGACGCTGCGGCCCTGGGGATCGAGGTCGTCTACCAGGATCTGGCGCTGGCCGACAATCTCGATATCGTCGCGAACATGTTCCTCGGCCGCGAGCGCGGCCGACCCTGGTTCCTCGACGAGGCGAGTATGGAGGAGGCGGCGCGGCGCACCCTCGCCTCCCTGGGCGTGCGCACCGTGAAATCGGTCCGCACCCCGGTCTCGGCGCTGTCCGGCGGGCAGCGGCAGACGGTCGCCATCGCCAAAGCCGTGCTGTGGAACAGCAATCTGGTGCTGCTGGACGAGCCCACCGCCGCGCTCGGCGTTGCCCAGACCCGCCAGGTGCTCGACCTGGTGCGCAGGCTCGCCGAACAGGGGCTCGGAGTGGTGCTGATCAGCCACAATCTCGCGGACGTGTTCGAGGTGGCCGACCGCGTCGCCGTGCTCTACCTGGGCCGGATGGCGGCGCAGGTGCGGGCGGCCGACGTCACGCACGCCCAGGTGGTGGAACTGATCACCGCGGGCCGGTCCGGTGAACTCGGGCTGGCTCGACCGGAGGCGGTGGCGCTGTGAAGACTTCCGAACCCGCGGCCACACCGGCCGCCGACTCCATCGCGGTCGCCGATTTCGGGATCGACACCACCACCATGTCCACCCGGGACGCGCTGCGCGACTATCTGATTCGCGTACGGTCCGGCGATATCGGCT
This sequence comes from Nocardia sp. CC227C, assembly GCF_030767025.1. GTDB lineage: Bacteria > Actinomycetota > Actinomycetes > Mycobacteriales > Mycobacteriaceae > Nocardia. The sequence continues at coordinate 137,371 of NZ_JASITE010000014.1, forward strand.
CCCTGCCGGCGGTATTGGGGCTCATCGCGCTGGTGGTGCTGTTCTCGGTGCTGTCGGACGTCTTCCTCTCGCTCAACAACATCGCCAATCTGCTGGCCCAGGGCGCGGGGCAGACCATCATCGCCATCGGCATCGTGTACGTGCTGCTGATCGGTGAGATCGACCTGTCCGCGGGCACCGCCTCCGGAGTGGCGGGCGCGGTGTTGGCCATGCACTACGTGGAGAACGGGAATCTGCTCTCCGGCATGGGATCCACGGTCTTCATCGTCTTCGTGGCCATGCTGGTGCTGGCCGCCGCGCTGGCGGCGTTCCTGCGCATCTGGCCCGGCGTGTTCATGTCGCTGCTCGGCGTCGCCATCGCCGTCGTCGGCTTCGAGGCGAACCCGTGGGTGGAGATGCTGCTGGCGGTGTGCGTGGGCACCGCCATCGGTTGCATCACCGGCTTCCTGATCGCCAAGATCGGCATGCCCTCCTTCGTGGTGACGCTCGCGCTGTTCCTCGCCTGGCAGGGGGTGATCCTGCAGCTCATCGGTGAGGGCGGTGTCCTGGGTATCAGCTCCTCGCACGTGCTGGACCAGGTCGCCAACGGCAATCTGTCCACGGTCGGCAGCTGGGCGCTGTTCGTCATCGCGGCCGGGGGCTACGCGGCGGTCACGCTGGGCGGCCATCTGCGGCGGCGCAAGCGGGGACTGGTGACCCGGCCGACCCCGCTGGTGGTCACTAAGGTGGTGGCGCTCACCGGATTCGCGGCCGTGGTGACCGCGCTGCTCACCGTGAACCGCTCGCCGAGCGATCTCATCGAGATCTCCGGCGTGCCGTACGTGGTGCCGATCGTGCTGGCGCTGCTGGTGGTCGGCACCTATGTGCTCAACCGCACCACCTACGGCCGCCACATCTACGCGGTGGGCGGCAACCGGGAGGCGGCCCGGCGCGCCGGTATCGACGTAACCCGGTTGCGGGCCAGCGTTTTCGTCATCAGCTCGTCGTGCGCGGCGGTCGGGGCCATCGTCTACTCGTCCAAGGTCGGCTCGGTCGACCCGCAGGCGGGCGGGCTCAATACGCTGCTGTTCGCGGTGGGCGCGGCCGTGATCGGCGGCACCTCGCTGTTCGGCGGCAAGGGCCGGGTGGCCGACGCCGTCATCGGCGGCGCGGTGCTCGCGGTGGTCGCGAACGGTCTGGGCCTGCTGCGCCAGCCCGCCGCGGTGGTCTCCATCGTGACCGGACTGGTGCTGCTGCTGGCCGCCACCGTCGACGCCCTGTCCCGCCGTCGCAGCGCCGCGTCGGGACGGTGAGCGCCGCAATGGTATTCCTGATGCCATGACCGTCGCCCGCCCGGACGAGGTGCGCCGATTCAACCGGTCCAGTCTGCTGCGACTGCTGCACACCGGCGGACCGGCGACCCGGGCGGCCCTGGCCACCGGCCTCGGACTCAACCGGTCCACCATCAAAATGCTGGTGGACGGGTTGGCCGAGGCCGGGATCGTGGCGGAGCGGGTCCCGCGCCAGACGCCCTCGGGCGCGGGGCGCGGGGCCGGACGGCCGTCACTGCTGGTGCTGCCGCAGCCTCAGGCCGCGGTGGTGCTGGCGGTGGACGTACAGGTCGAACGCACCGCCATCGCGCTGGTGGGATTCGGCGGGCAGATCCTCGGGCGCAACAGCTGGAATCTGCACGGGCGGCAGCGCGATCCGATCGAAGTGGTCACCCATATCGCCGAATCCGCCGCCCTGCTGGCGACCGATCTCGGCGTGCACCCGGTGGCGGTCGGCATCTCGGTGCCCGGGGTGGTGCGCCGCACCGACGGCTACGTGCACGCGGCGGCCAACCTGCGGTGGTCGGACGTGGCGCTGGGGGAGCGCATGTCGGCGGTGCTGGGGCTTCCGGTGGCGGTCGGCAACGACGCCGAATTCGGCGCACTCGCCGAACATGTGCGCGGCGCGGGCCGGGGCACGGCCGACGCGGTCTTCGTCTCCGCCGATGTGGGCGTGGGCGGCGGACTCATCGCACAGGGCGGCATTCTGCGCGGCGCGGCCGGATACCTCGGCGAGATCGGCCATATGGCCGTACGCCCCGACGGGCGGGCCTGCCACTGCGGCAATGTGGGCTGCTGGGAGAGCGAGGTCGGCCAGGCCGCGCTGGGCCGGGCGCTCGGCCTGCCCGAACACGGTCCGCGCGGCGGCATCGTCGCCGAATTGCGCGCCCTGGAAAAGGATTCGGACCCGGTGGCGCGGCTGGGGGAGTACCCGGACTGGCTGGTGCTCGGACTGGTGAACGTGGTGAATGTCCTCGGTCCGGAACTGGTGGTGCTCGGCGACCTGTTCACCGCATTGCCCGACCAGGTGATCGCGCGGGTACGCGACCGGGTGCGCGAGCGCAGCATCGTCAGCCGGGCGCTGGGCGGAGTGCGCATCGAGAAGTCCACGCTGGGAGCGGATTTGAAGCTGCTGGGGGCGGCGGAGGCGGCCTTCGAGGGAGTGCTCGGCGCGCTGTGACGGCGGTATCGGGGCGAGCGCGGCGGTGCGTACGCGTAGCGCGGTGGTGCGTGGGCCGAGTGCGCGCGTCGATGGGTGGGATCGGGCGGGTGTTGAATGGTGTCATGGAGCAGCTACCAGAGGACTGGCAGCGCGGCGTGGTCATCGTCGCGCATCCCGATGACATCGAGTACGGTGCGGCCGCCGCCGTGGCGCGCTGGACACGGCAGGGCAAGGATATTCGCTATCTGCTCGTGACCAGCGGTGAGGCCGGAATCGCGGGGCTGCCGCCCGCGGAGTCCGGACCGCTGCGCGAGGCGGAGGAGATCGCCGCCGCCAAGGCCGTCGGGGTCACGGAGGTGGAGTTCCTCGGGTATCCGGACGGGCGGGTCGAGGAATCGCTCGCATTGCGCCGGGACGTGGCCGCCGCCATCCGCCGCCATCGCCCGGAGATGGTGATCCTGTTCAACTTCGGCGATACCTGGGGTCCCGGATATGCCAACAGCGCCGATCACCGGGCGGTGGGCCGAGCCGGTCTGGACGCCGTCTCCGATGCGGGCAACGAGTGGATCTTCCCGGAACTGTCGGGGCTGCCCATCTGGTCGCCGCGCTGGGCGGCGGTCGCCGGGCCGAAAGCCACCCATGCCGTGGATGTGACGGATACCGTCGAGGCCGCCGTGGAATCCCTTGTCGCCCATGGCCGTTACCTCGCCGCACTGAGTTCGGATCCGGTGCTGGAGCAGGCGCGCGCCATCGTCGACATGTCCACCGCGCCGATCGAGGGTTTCCCGGCCGCCCGCGCGACGGGGTTCGAACTCTATTACTTCGGCGGCTGAGCGGACGCCTGCGGCGACCGGACGAGGTGTGGCGGTCGGGCCGAGGTGTTCGGCGACTGGGCCGAGATGTTCGGCGGCGGACCGAGGGTAGCTCGGCCGCGCGAGGTAAGAAGAGGATTCGCGGCGGTGCGGCCGGGCCTGGGAGTTCGGGGGTGGCGACGCTGTAGGCGGTGCGGCCGGGATCGCCTACCGGTCGCACCGAGCGCAATGACCGGTGCGGAGCGTTCTCGCCTCGTCTTCGTCAACGACCTTCGGGAAGGCCGCGGTCGACCGCGGGGTCGCAGGCGGCGACAGAAAATGATACCGACACTGAAATATGCGCATCTGAACATGAGATCTGAGAGTGTTGTCCGCTGATCGGCCCTGCGCAACGGTGTGTGCTGAGTTCCACCGGCGCATGTGGCACGCTGGGCGCGTGCGAGTAGCGGTGGTGGCCGGGCCGGATCCGGGGCATGCGTTCCCCGCGATCGCCCTGTGTCTGCGATTTCTCGAAGCGGGCGACGAACCCGTGCTGTTCACCGGGCCGCGGTGGTTCGACGCCGCCAAGCGGGTCGGTATCGGGGTGCGGCGGCTCAAAGGGCTCGCGCCCCGCGCCGAGGACGACGATGCCGATGCCGGGCAGCGGATCCACGAGCGCGCGGCCTTCATCTCGACCGAGATCCTGCCCGATATGAGCGCCATGCTGCCCGATCTGGTGGTCTCGGACGTGCTCACCGCGGGCGGCGGCATGGCTGCCGAGCGGATGAAGGTGCCGTGGGTGGAGCTCTCCCCGCATCCGCTGTACCTGCCGTCGAAAGGGTTGCCGCCCATCGGAAGTGGTCTCGCGCCGGGGGAGGGGCTGAGCGGTAGGGCTCGCGACGCGGTGCTGCGCGGGATGACCGCGCGCGCCATCCGGCAGGGCGAGGAGCAACGCGAGCGGGCCCGCGCGGGCATCGGCCTGCCGCCCCAGGATCCGGGTCCGGCCGCTCGGCTGATCGCGACCCTGCCCGCGCTGGAGGTGCCGCGCCCGGACTGGCCGGACGACGCCCATCTGGTCGGCCCGCTGCTGTGGGAGCCGACGGAGCATGTCCTCGACCTGCCGCCCGGCGACGACCCGCTGGTCATGGTCGCGCCGTCCACCGCGCACACGGGTGTCAGCGGCATGGTGGACACCGTGCTCGAAGCGCTCGACGGCGCGGGGGTGCGGGTGGCGATCTCCATGCTGGATACGCCGCCCGCCGATCTGCCGCCGTGGGCCACGGCGGGTTTGGGCCGTCAGGACGAGCTGCTGCGGCACGCGGCGGTCGTGATCGGCGGCGGCGGCCACGGACTGCTGGCGAAATCGCTGCTGGCCGGGGTGCCGGTGGTGACCGTCCCCGGTGGTGGCGACCAATGGGAACTGGCCAATCGCGCGGCGCGCCATGGCAGTTCGCTGCTGGTCCGTCCGCTCACCGTCGAGGCGGTCCGCGCGGCGGTGGGCCGGATGCTCGACGAACCGATCTTCGCCGAGCGGGCGCGCAAGGCCGCCGCCGACGCGAGTGTGGTCTCGGACCCCGTGCCGCTGTGCCACGAGGTGGCCGCCGCCGCGCGCACGCACCGGTAGTCGAGGTGGCCGTCGCGGCGCGCACCCGCCGGTAGCCGAGGTGGCTCACGGCGCGAATACGCCCTGGACCGAGGCGGCTTCGGCTGAGGGGCTCGGTGCCCGGCGGACGAGCACCGACCAGCCGTGGCGCTCCGACGAGCGGCGGCAGCCGACGGCCGCGGGCGGTGAGACCACCCGTCCTGCGGCCGAGCGGGCGCGGACCCGGGCTCGTACCGGCGTTCATGTCCTGGCGTAGGCTCGCGGCCGTGCGGTTGACGGAGTTCCAGGAGCTGTTGTACACCGAGTTCGGCACGGCGCGCGGGGATGCGCTACTGAGCGACCACGTGCTGCCGTCCATGGGGAAGACCGGGGCGCAGGCCATCGAGGCGGGGATCGATCCCCGTGATGTCTGGCGCGCATTGTGCGCCGAATTCGATGTGCCCAAGGCACGTTGGTGAGCTCGGCGCGCTGGTGAGCTCGACGCGGCGACGGACTCAGCGCCGCGGCGGACTCAGCGCCGCGACGGACTCAGCGTCGGCTGATCCGCGCCGGTTGTCGAGCTAGGCGTTGCGCGCGTAGTGTCGGGCCGCCTTGGCGCGGTTGCCGCAGGTCGCCATGGAATGCCACCGGCGGGCGCCGTTCTTCGAGGTGTCGTAGAACCAGAGCACGCAGTGCGGATGCGCGCACTGTTTGATGCGGTCGGGGGCGGCCATCAGGGTCAGCAGATTGTCGGCGGCCAGCCAGCCCGGTAGCCATTCGGGGTCGCGAACCTCCACCACGTCCTGGGGACCGTGCGCGGTGAGGGTGCGGCGGATCCGGCCGTGGTCGAGGACGTCGTCGAGCGCCTCGATATCGTCGCCGCGCGCCGCGTGCAGGATGGCCTCGCGCGCCCGTGCGAGCGCGTGCAGGGTCGCCTCGTCGGCCGGGCAGCGCCCGGCGAGGTCGTTGTCGGCCAGCCATTGCCGCAATCCCGCCACGTCGGAGAGCAGGTCCTGCAAACCTTCCCCGCTCATCCAGCGGGTGTTGAGCAGGTCCAGTGCGAGCGGCTCTCCGAGGTGGGGGCGTGGAACGGGCATGCCTGAGGGTAACCAGCTTCCGGTCCGGTTCGGCTGCGGCAGTGCCATTCTAACCACTCAAATCATTTAGGGGGTTGACAGCAGTTCCCTGCCGCCCTTAAATTCTAACCATCAAAACAATGCAAACCAGTTAGAGCTTCCTCGGAGGAAAACATGACCACGATCGCCGCACCCCAGCTCACCACCGGCCACATCGGCTTGAACGTCACCGACCTCACCCGCTCGGTGGACTTCTACCGCCGCGCCTTCGGCTTCGAACAGCTCGGCGCGAACACCGAGGGTGAGCAGCGCTTCGCCTTCCTCGGTGCCGACGGCAAGCTGGTGCTGACCCTGTGGCAGCAGAGCGATGGCGAGTTCTCCGCGAAAACACCCGGCCTGCACCACCTGTCGTTCCAGGTCGAAAGCCTGGAGCAGGTGCGCTCGGTGCAGTCGGTGCTCGAGGATCTGAACGTGAGCTTCGCCCACGACGGCATCGTCGCCCACGGTGAGGGCGCCTCGTCCGGCGGCATCTTCTTCAGCGACCCCGACGGCATTCGCCTCGAGGTGTACGCGCCGAGCGGCGCCGAATCCGCCCCCGCGCCCAGCGGTTCCGCCCCCACCTGCGGATTCTTCTGACCTACGACGTGATTCACCCGGTGCGGGCGCAGCGCCCGCACCGGTGCGGACGAATGCCGGAGAACGAGATGACCACCAGCTATCACCCGGGCGAGGTGGCCGTGCAGCAGCGCATGGGCCAGTCCGATATCGCCCAGCACGTCGGACGCATGATCCGCGCCGAGATACCGCACACCGCGGCGGCCTTTCTCGCCGAACAGCCGCTGGTCGTGATCGCCGCCGCCGATGACGCCGGTCGACCGTGGGCGAGCCAGCTCATCGGCCCGGCCGGATTCGCGCGTGCCACCGACGAGCGCACCATCGTGGTGGACGCACAGCCCACCGCCGCCGATCCGCTCGCCGAGCCCCTGCGTTCCACCCGGCACATCGGCATGATCGCCCTGCAACCGCAGCGCCGACGGCGAATGCGCGTCAACGGCGTCACCGAACCGACCGAGCGCGGGCTGCGCATCACCACCGACCAGGTGTACTCCAACTGCCCGAAGTACATCACCCGTCGCACCATCGACGACTGGAGCGGTGCATCCGCGGTCACCGTGCACCGATCGGCCGAGCTGAACGCCGCGCAGCAACGGGCGATCGCCGCCGCCGACACCTTCTTCGTCGCCTCCGCCGACCCGGACGGCAATGCCGACGCCTCCCACCGCGGCGGCAATCCCGGTTTCCTCCAGGTGCTCTCGCCCACGCGCCTGCGGTGGCCGGACTACCGCGGCAACTCCATGTTCATGACGCTGGGCAATATCGCCGCTGACCCGCGATGTGGGCTGCTGATTCCGGACTGGCGCGGCGGCTCGACCCTGCAGCTGACCGGAACAGCGGAAATAATCTGGGATGACACGACATTCGCGCCCGGCTCGCAGGCCACGGTGGACTTCGCCGTTGCCGAGGTCATCGAGATCGGCGGTGCCAGTCCGCTGCGCTGGGGTGCGTCCGAACTGTCTCCCGTGAACCCCTGAATCCACTCCCGAAAGGATCGCCATGCGACCCCCACTGCCCCCGTTCGATCTGGAATCGGCTCAGACCAAGGTCCGCGCCGCCGAGAATGCCTGGAACACCCGCGATCCGGAAACCGTCGCACAGGCGTACACGGAGGATTCCGTGTGGCGCAATCGCGATGAGTTCATGACCGGCCGCGCCGAGATCGTCGACTTCCTGAAGCGCAAGTGGGCCAAGGAGAACGGCTATGCGCTGCGCAAGGAACTGTGGGGATTCCGGGAGAACCGCATCGCTGTCCGCTTCCAGTACGAATGGCACGACGAGGACGGCCAGTGGTACCGCAGCTACGGCAACGAGCTGTGGGAGTTCTCCCCCGAGGGGCTGATGTCGCGCCGTGAGGCCAGCATCAACGACACGCCGATCGCCGAATCCGACCGCCGCATCTTCGGCCCGCGTGGTCCGGAGGAGGAGAACGCGCTGCTGCCGATCCGGTGACACCCGTCGAGCCCCGCCCCCTCGGGCGGGGCTCGATCATGTGGTCGTGGTCGTGGTCGTGGTCGATGGCAGCATCTATGACGGATTCGTGGCGGACGTCACGGTTATGTACTAACCTGGGATGGTCGGCACCGGATGAGTGGGGACCGCCATGACCTACAGCGCCTATCTGGACCTGGAGACGCTGCTCGGGGCGCAGCATCCGGTCAGCAGGCCGCCGCAGCACGATGAGATGCTGTTCATCATCCAGCACCAGACCACGGAGCTGTGGCTCAAGCTGGTGCTGCACGAAATACGGGCGGCGCGTGCGGCTTTCGACGACGACGAACCCGATATCGCACTGAAGTGCATCGCGCGGGTGAAACACATCCAGAAGACGCTGACCGAGCAGTGGTCGGTACTGGCGACCATGACGCCCACCGAGTACGCGCGGTTTCGCGGGGCGCTCGGAAACTCCTCCGGATTCCAGTCGTATCAGTACCGGGCCGTGGAATTCGTTCTCGGCAACAAGAATCCGGCGATCCTGCCGGTATTCGCCGACGAGCCGCGGGCCGCGGCGGAGTTGGCGGCATTGATCTCCGAACCCACGCTCTACGACGCGTGCTGGCGGCATCTCGCGCGGGCCGGACTGGCGGTGCCGCGGTCGACCCTGGAACGCGACGTCACCGCGCCCTATGCGCTCGATCCCGCGCTGCTTCCGCTGGTGCGGTCGGTATACCGTGCGCCGCAGGACCATTGGGCGGCCTACGAGACCTTCGAGGAACTGGTCGACCTGGAGGAGAACTTCCAGCTGTGGCGGTTCCGGCACCTGCGGACGGTGCTGCGGACCATCGGATCCGCGCGGGGGACCGGGGGAACCGGCGGCGCCGGATTCCTGCGCCGCGCCCTCGAGGTCAGCTTCTTTCCGGAACTGTTCGCCGTCCGCACCGAAACGGGAGCGTCATGACCCGCGGCCACACCGACTTCACCACTCGGGCAACGGCTCTCGATGCCGCCGATCCGCTGGCGGCGTACCCGGGCGAGTTCGTCGGCAGTGACGATCCGGAGATCGTCGCCTATCTCGACGGCAACTCTCTCGGCCGCCCCACCCGCCGGACCGCCGAGCGCCTGTCCGCCTTCGTGACCGAGGCATGGGGCCGCAGACTCATTCGCGGCTGGGACGAGGAGTGGTTCGATCTGCCGCTGACCCTCGGCGATCGGATCGGCGGCGCCCTGCTCGGCGCCGCGCCCGGACAGACCACCATGGGCGACTCCACCAGCGTGCTGCTCTACAAGCTCGCGCGCGGTGCGCTGGCCCTGCGGCCGGGGCGCACCGAGATCGTGCTCGACCGCGACAACTTCCCCACCGACCGCTACCTGATGGAATCCGTCGCCGCCGAATGCGGGATGACCCTGCGCTGGATCGATGCGGACTTCGCAGGGGGCGTCACCGCCGCGGAACTGGCCGCCGTGGTCTCCGAACGCACGGCACTGGTGGTGCTCAGCCACGTCGCCTACCGCTCCGGTTACCTGCTCGACGCGCCCGCCGTCACCGCCGTCACACACGCCGCCGGGGCCATGCTGCTGCTCGACGTCTGTCATTCCGTCGGTGCGGTGGAGATCGAACTCGACGCCTGGGGAGTCGATTTCGCGGCCGGATGCACCTACAAGTACCTCAATGGCGGGCCTGGATCGCCCGCCTTCGCCTACGTGCGCGCCGATCAGCTGGCCGACTTCCGGCAGCCGATCTGGGGCTGGATGGGCCGGGAGGACCCCTTCGGCATGGCACAGGGATACGTGCCCGCATCCGGTATCCGGCGCGTGATCAGCGCCAGCCCCGGCATCGTGGGGATGCTCCCGATCCAGGACATGCTCGATCTCATCGAGGCGGCCGGGCTGCCGCGGGTGCGCGCGAAGTCGTTGGCGCTCACCGAGTTCGCGCTCGAACTCGTGCGGGAGTGGCTGGTGCCCCGCGGCGTGGCGGTATCCTCGCCGAGCGATCCGGCGCGGCGTGGCGGGCACGTCACCATCGACCACCCGCGGTTCCGGGAGATCACCGCGCGGCTGTGGCAGCGTGGCGTCATGCCCGACTTCCGGCAGCCGCACGGTATCCGCCTGGGCCTGAGCCCGCTGAGCACCACCTTCGGTGAGGTGCTCGCCGGGGTGGCCGCCATCCGCGACGAACTCGACGCCGATCCCGATGCCTGAGCTCCGCGACGCCACCGCGAGCGCGATCCTCGACGACATCGATTCCCGGCCCGGCAGTGTCACCTCGCTGGCGCGGACCGTGCTGGGCGCGTACGTGCGCGAACTCGGCGGCTGGATCGCCATCGCCGACTTCGGTGGACTGCTCGCGGCGCTCGGGGTGCCGGAGCAGAGTGCGCGCACGGCGGTCGCCCGGTTGAAGGGCAAGGGTGTGCTCGATGCCGAAACGCGCGGCGGCAGGAGCGGATACCGGCTCACGTCGGCCGCCGAGGCCATGTACGCCCGGGGTGACGCCCGCATCTTCGGCTTCCGGCGGATGGGTGACGACGATCCCTGGCAGCTGATCTGCTTCGGCATCCCGGAATCGGCGCGCGCGGCGCGACATCAGCTGCGCCGCAGGCTGTCCGCCATCGGCTGCGGGACGGTCGCGCCCGGACTGTGGATCTGCCCGCACTATCTCGCCGACGAGGCCGCGGCCATTGTCACGGCGCTCGGACTCGACGAATACGTGACCACCTTTCGCGCCACCGATACCACCGTGCCGACGACGCCGCGCGCCGCGGCGGCGCGGTGGTGGGATCTGGACGACCTCGCCCGGCGGCACCGTGCCTTCCTGGCACGCCACGGCGGGAGCTTCGCCGAGGCCGCCGGTGACGTCGCCGGTGACGTCGCCGATGACGCGGACGCGGTCGACGAGCGTGCCGCCGGCGGGGCGGCGGGCGATCGAGGCGGGGACGACGAGTGGGCGTTCCGGATCTTCGTCCCGTTGCTCGACGAATGGCGGACGATTCCCTACCTCGATCCCGGGCTGCCCGAGCGCATGCTGCCCCCGGACTGGCCCGGCCCGGCCAGCGTGCGGCTGTTCGCCGCCGTCCGCGACCGCTGTCTGGGGCCGAGCCTGCGCTGGGTACGGTCGGTCGTCGACCCCCGGTGACCGGCCGTGCGCGGCGGGTCGTCCGACCGATCCGCGTGTCGAGGGGCGCGTCGCTTGCATCGAACATCTGTTCGTCTAAGCTCGGCGGCGGAACTTGTCGGTGCCGCCCTCTACCGTGGGCGCCAACCACAGATTGAGACTCACCCGTCGAGAAGGGGACCAGACGATGGCACCACAGGCTTTTGACCGCGACAAGGCGCTCGAACTGGCGTTGGCGCAGGTCGAGAAGAGCTTCGGCAAGGGCGCGGTCATGCGCCTGGGCGAAGAGGCGCGCCAGCCCATTGCGGTGATTCCGACGGGGTCCATCGCCCTCGATGTCGCCCTCGGTCTCGGCGGCCTGCCGCGTGGGCGCATCGTCGAGGTCTACGGTCCGGAATCCTCCGGTAAGACCACCGTCGCCCTGCACGCGGTAGCCAACGCGCAGGCACAGGGCGGTGTGGCGGCGTTCATCGACGCCGAGCACGCGCTCGATCCGGACTACGCCCGCAAGCTGGGTGTCGACACCGACGCGCTGCTGGTCTCCCAGCCCGACACCGGTGAGCAGGCCCTGGAGATCGCCGACATGCTGGTGCGCTCCGGCGCCATCGACATCATCGTCATCGACTCGGTGGCCGCCCTGGTGCCGCGCGCCGAGATCGAGGGCGAGATGGGCGACAGCCACGTTGGTCTGCAGGCCCGCCTGATGAGCCAGGCGCTGCGCAAGATGACCTCGGCGCTCAACAACTCCGGCACCACCGCCATCTTCATCAACCAGCTGCGCGAGAAGATCGGCGTCATGTTCGGCTCGCCCGAGACCACCACCGGCGGCAAGGCGCTGAAGTTCTACGCCTCGGTGCGCCTGGACGTGCGCCGTATCGAGACCCTCAAGGACGGCTCCGACGCGGTCGGCAACCGTACCCGCGTGAAGGTCGTCAAGAACAAGGTCAGCCCGCCGTTCAAGCAGGCCGAGTTCGACATTCTCTACGGCGTGGGCATCTCCAAGGAGGGCTCGATCATCGATATGGGTGTCGAGCAGGGCTTCATCCGCAAGTCCGGCTCCTGGTACACCTACGAGGGCGACCAGCTCGGCCAGGGCAAGGAGAACGCCCGCAAGTTCCTGCTGGAGAACACCGACGTGCGCGACGAGATCGAGAAGAAGATCAAGGAGAAGCTCGGCATCGGCGCTGATGTGACCGTGGGCGAAGAGGCCCCGGCCGACTTCTGATCCCTCGATGACCGATCGGGACACCCCCGAGCCCCGGCCCACCTCGCCGGGGCTCGGCAACACCCGCCTGGAAGCGGTGGAACGTCTCCGCCGCCAACTCGACGCCATCGAATCCCGCACCCGCACGGCGGACAGGCCGTCGCACCTCGCCCGCTACGGCACCGGCGTCTACAGCGCCGAAACCTACGGTCGCCGCCCGGACGAGGACGACACTGACGACGGGTACCCGGAGGAACCCACCCCGCACCGCACCCCGGCGCGGCGGCGAGCGGCCGCGCCCGACGCGGGGCACGACGCCGAACCCGATGTGGAGCAGCCGTATTCGGTGACAGCGCGTCCGCGTCGCGCTCCCTCCGGTTCCCGGGCACGGCGCGGGCGGGCCGATGCGGCATCGAAGGTCGTGCCGGAGCGAGCCGCCCACCACGGGGTGGCGGGGGACGAGGACGCCGACGGCGATATCGAAGGCGGCGGCCGTGACCGCCGCGGTCGCCGGGCCGACACATCTGAAGCCTCCGGCACCTCCGATACCCCCGAGGGCTCGCATCGGCGCGGCAGGCGGTATCGGCGCACGGATATCGGTGCGGAGCCCGATTCCGCTGTCTCGGCGGAGGAGCGCGGTGGTTTCGAGGGGATGTCCGGCGGTCGAGGTCGGCGATATCGGCGCACGGGCTTCGGCGGGGAGTCTGATTCCGGTGCGGCGGTCGAGCGGGAACGGGGTCGGGGCGGTTCGGATGTCGCCGGGCCGGGTGGTGAGCCCGAAGAGTCCGATGGGCGGCGTGGTCGGGGCCGTGGGGCGCGTCGGCGGTCGGGCGGTGGGGGCGAGCCGGGGGAGGGGTTGCCCGGGGGCGGGACCGAGGCACAGGCCAAGGATGTGTGTCTGCGGCTGTTGACCGACCGGGCTCGGAGCCGGGCGGAGTTGGCGGATCGGCTGGCGGCGAAGGGGTTCTCCGCCGAGGTGGCGGAGCGGGCGCTGGATCGTTTGGCCGACGTGGGGCTGATCGACGATGCGGCGTTCGCGGAGCAATGGGTGCATTCCCGGCACACTTTTTCCGGTAAAGGGAAGAAAGCGCTGGCGCAGGAATTGCGGCGCAAGGGGGTCGCGCCGGAGGACGCGGAATCGGCGTTGGCCGGGATAAGCGCCGAGGACGAGCACGAGCGCGCCACCGAGCTGGTGCGGCGCAAATTGCGCACCCTGCCGCGAGATCTGGATCGGGAGAAGACCATTCGCCGGTTGGTGGGGATGCTGGCGCGGCGCGGATACAACCAGTCCACCGCCTTCACGGTGGTGAAAGCCGAACTGGCCGACCGGGATCTCGCCGAACCCGACTCCCACTGACCAGCGTCACCGGATTCGCCCCCGGTCGGGCGGCGGATTATTCGAGCGCGCGGTCGGAATGTCTCGTCTACTATCGCGGACGACGGCTGCGGCCGGACGATAGCGGGGGTGGGAAGATATGGGACCTCGTCTACCGGTCGCGAGGTGCGATCGGGATGCCGGGTGGGGGCGACGGGTGGAGAACACGTCGGTGACGATCGGTGCGATGGCCACGAAATCCATTGCGCTGTGCGCGATCGCTGAAATCCGGGGCACGCACCGGCTGGCCGACCCGACCGGCCGCCGGCACCGGGCGCCGTCGCGCGTCGACGCAACGCCGTCCACCCGCCCGCGACCCGCCGCCTGCGGCACGGCCGCCGACGCCATGGCTGCGAGGACCACCCGGTGAGCGGCGAGTCGGCCGCCGAGCCGAGCCCGCCCACTCCCGATCCCGCAACGTCCGGCCGGGCGGCCTCCGATCCGGCGGTGTCCGATCCAGCGGTGTCCGATCCAGCAGTGTCCGATCCAGCGGTGTCTGAGCCTGTCCGGTCCGATCCCGTTCCCCGATCCGCTCCTAGCCTCGGCTCGGCCGGATTCGCAGCCGATACCGCTCGGCCCGATCACCGGGCCGCTGAGCGAGTCTCCGATTCAACCCAGCCCGACCGCGCCGCGGCCGGGCCTGTCCACGAGGAAACCGTGCCTGTGACCGATGCACCCGTACCCGCTGCCGACGTACCCGTCACTCCCGAGGAAGCGGCCACGCCGCCGAGCGACGGCACCGGGGCGGCGGCGACCGCCGATGCCGTGCCCGACCCCGCGACGGTGACCCCGCAGTTCGGGCCCGGTCCCTCGCCCGCGCCGGACCGGTCCGGCGGACCGTCCGGGCCACCGACTCGGATTCGGCGGGTGGCGCTGCCGGAACGGGACCGGCCCGTCGGACCGTGCCCCGGCTGTCGCGGGGAGCACTACGACCGCACCGGGTACTGCGTGGGCTGCGGCATGCCGCGTCCGCAGCAGGATCGGTTCGAGGCGGATCTCGGGACGGTATGCGTCGTCACCGATCGCGGACTTGTGCACGAGCACAATGAGGACTCGGTCGCGGTGGCCGTACTCGACTCGACGCTGCCCGGCCGGCCCGGTGCGACCGTGATCGTGGTGTGTGACGGCGTATCCACCTCAGAGGATCCGCAGGCCGCCTCGGGTGCGGCGGCGCGCGCCGGTGTCGCGGCCAATCTGGCGGCGCTCGGTGCGGGAGCGACGCTCGAACAGGCGACCTTGGCCGGACTGTCGGCGGCGGCCAAAGCGGTGCGCGCGGTCGGAACCCCCGAGGGCCGCGCCCCGTCGTGCACCTACCTCTCGGCCGTGCTGGTTCCGGACAGCCACGGCACCCGCATCACGGTCGCGAGCGTCGGCGACAGCCGGGCCTACTGGCTCACCCCCGCCGCTCCCACCACCCCGGCCGCCGACGCCCCCACCGTGCCAAGCACCCCCACCGTGCCCGCTGCTGATGCCGCTACTGCGGTGCGTGCCGCTGACGTCGCTCCTGCGGTGCCCGCTGCGGATGCCGCTCCTGCCGCGCATGCCGGTGGCGCTGCGCCCAGCACGCCCGCCGTGCCTGGTGCCGCCGCCGTGTCTGGTGGTCCTGCCGTGTCTGGTGGTCCTGCCGTGTCTGGTGGTCCTGCCGTGTCTGGTGGTCCTGCCGTGTCTGGTGGTCCTGCCGTGTCTGGTGGTCCTGCCGTGTCTGGTGGTCCTGCCGTGTCTGGTGCTCCTGCCGTGTCTGGTGGTCCCGCCGTGTCTGGTGCTCCCGCTGTGCCTGGTGGTCCCGCTGTGCCTGGTGGTCCCGCCGTGCCCGGTGCTCCCGCCGCGCCCGGTACTCGTACCGCTCCCGGCGCACCCGCGTCTCCCACCGATCCCGTCGGCGCTGACGCCTCCGGCGTACCTGGTGCCGCGGCCGCCGCCTCCGATACCGCCGCGGAGTCGCGTGCGTCCGCGGAATCCACCGTGCCCCAGGCGACCGCCACTCCCACGGGGCCTCGCCGTCCTGCCGATGCCGAGTTCGCCGCATCCGGTGCGGCGGGCTCGTCGTATGCGGCCGCACCCAGCGATTCGCGCCGCCTCACCGATGACGACTCCCTCGCCCAGGACTTCATCAAAATCAGCGGCGTGGACGAGCGCACCGCCATGAGCATGCGCGGTGCGCACACTCTCACCCGCTGGCTCGGTGCCGATATCGGCACCACCCCCTGGGCGGACGACTGCGTCCGCTCCCTGTACGCCACCGGCCCGGGTGCGCTGCTGCTGTGCAGCGACGGCCTGTGGAACTACCTGCCCGAGGCGGAGGCACTGGGCCACTACACCTTCGGCCCCGCGACCGGCCCGGTCGGACTGTCCGAGGCCCGCGCCCTGGTCGACTTCGCCATCGGCCAGGGCGGCAGTGACAACATCACCGTCGCGCTCGCCCCCGTCCCGGGTATCGCCCAGCCCTCCCGGTGATGCGGGCAGACCCGTTCCCAACAGCGAAAACGGCGTCGCACCAAGCCTTTCGGTAGCGTGGTCGCCGTCGGATCTCGTGTGATGGACAGGTGGGGCGCGGCCGCGAGCCGCGGTGGTCAGGAGGATGACATGGTCGACAGCGGTACCACCGAATCGATCGAGATGGTGGGCGAGGACTTCCATTCCGATCCGCACCGGTACTACGACCGCTGGCGCGCCCACGGTCCGGTGCACCGGGTGCGCCTTCCGGGCGGTGCGCCCTGCTGGGTGGTCATCGGGCATGCCGAGGGGCGCGCGGCCCTGGCCGACCCTCGGTTGCGCAAGAACGCCGACGACCTCTACGCCCTGTTCCGCGCCAAGAATGTGCGGACCCTCTCGGACTCCAATGCCCAGGCGCTGGCCTCGCACATGCTCAACAGCGATCCGCCCGAACACACCCGGCTGCGGAAACTCGTGAACAAGGCGTTCCTGCCGCGCCGCGTCGCCACGCTGCGCCCGCGCATCGAGGCGATCACCGCCGGTCTGCTCGACGAGATGGCCGCACACGACGAGGTCGACCTCATGCGGGTCTTCGCGAATCCGCTGCCGGTCACGGTGATCTGCGAACTGCTGGGCATACCGCTGGACGCCCGCGCCGACTTCCAGGCGTGGACCCGGGTGCTGGTCTCCTCCGGCAACCGGATGGAGGACCGGGAGGCGGCCACCCTGGGCATGTCGCGGTACCTGAGCCAGCTCATGGCCGACAAACGCGCCGATCCGGGTGACGACCTGTTCTCCGATCTGGTGCACGCCGCCGAGGACGGCGACCGTCTCGACGAGCGGGAACTGGTGTCCATGGCGTTCCTGCTGCTGGTCGCCGGGCACGAGACGACGGTCAATCTGATCGGCAACGGCACCTACGCGCTGCTGCGCAACCGATCCCAGTGGGAGACGCTGCGCGAGCAGCCGGAGCGGGTGCCCGCCGCGGTGGAGGAGTTCCTGCGCTACGACGGCCCGGTCGGCTGGTCCACCATCCGCTACACCGCCGAACCCGTCAGCATCGCCGGAATCGACATTCCCGCAGGGGAATTCGTCTACATCGCCCTGGGCGCCGCCAATCGTGACCCGTCCCGCTACGACTCCGGTCCGGAACTCGATATCGCCGGAAACACCTCCGGGCACTTGGCATTCGGCCACGGTATCCATTTCTGTGTCGGTGCGCCGCTGGCCCGGCTGGAGGCCGACATCGCCTTCCGTGGCCTGCTGCGCCGCTTCCCGCACCTGGAGTTGGCCGATACGGCGTTCACACCCGCATGGCAGACCAGCGTGCTGATGCGCGGTATGAACGAGCTTCCGGTGCGGCCCAAGGGAAACGGGTAGGGCCGCCGGACAGCAATGAGCCCCGCTCCGCAGCCGCGAAGCGGGGCTCGTTCGCGCCGAAGGAACGCGGTACCCGAACCGGATTCAGTCTTTCTTGGTCAGGGTGATATCCATTCCGGGTGGCGCGGCGGCGGTGGCGCTGTCCGCGCCGATCGCGGTCCGCCCGCCGCGCTTGCGGGTGCGCAGCCACCGCTCCACCCGGGTCGCCACCACGGTCAGCGTGTAGTTGAGGACGATCATGATGGCCGCGATGACCAGCAGCGCCTGGAAGGTATTGCCCTGTGCCGACCCGAGCTGCTGCCCGGAGCGCACCACCTCGACGTAGCCGATGAGGTAGCCCAGCGCCGAATCCTTCAGCGCCACCACCATTTGCGAGATCAGCGCGGGCAGCATGGCGGTGATCGCCTGCGGCAGCAGGATTGCGGTCATCACCTGCGATTTGCGCATGCCGAGCGCGACGGCCGCCTCGGACTGCCCCTTGGGCAGCGATTTGATGCCGGAGCGCACGATCTCGGCGATGACCGACCCGTTGTAGATGGTCAGCGCCGTCACCACGGCGGCGAGTGCGAGCCGGTCGTTGGGGAAGAGGTTGTACTCGGCGTAGACCGCGAACAGGAAGATCATCAGGATCAGCACCGGAATGGCGCGGGCGATCTCGACCACGGTCCCCGCCACCATGCGCACGGTGCGGTGATCCGACAGCCGCAGAATGCCGAAGACCATGCCGAGCACGAGCGCGAAGAAGATCGACATCGCCGCCGCCACCAGGGTGCCCCGGATACCCGGCAACAAGTACGTTTCCCAGACCTGGATGTCCAGGAAGGGCTCCCACTTGTCGGCCGCCCACTGCCCCTTGGCGTCCAGGCCGCTGTAGACCACCCAGCCGATGGCCGCCACCGCCGCCACGACCACCGCCGTGTACAGCCGGTAGAGCATCCGCGCCTTGGGGCCGGGTGCGTCGTAGAGAACGGATCCGGCGCTCATCGGGCCACCTCGAATCGCTTGGCCAGCCAGCCGAAGAACAGGCCGGTGGGCAGGGTCAGGACCACGAAGCCGAATGCGAAGATGGCACCGACGGCCAGCGGCGCGGCCTCCACCTCGATCATTTCGGACATGAGCAGGGCGGCCTCACCGACGCCGATGGCCGCCGCGACCGTTGAGTTCTTGGTGAGCGCGATGAGCACGCTGCCCAGCGGCGCGATCACCGAGCGAAAAGCCTGCGGCAGCACGATGAGTCGCAGATTCTGCGAGAAGGTGAAGCCCAGTGACCGGCCCGCCTCCGACTGTCCCATGTGCACCGTATTGATGCCCGAACGCAGCGACTCGCAGACGAAAGCCGCCGTGTAGACCCCCAATCCGACGACCGCCCAGCGGAAGTTGTTCTCCGCGAGGTCGTTCGGGCCCGCCGCGGCGAGGGTGATGCCCAGCTGGAAGTACAGGCCCAGCGAGCAGATCACGATGATGAGCGTGAGCGGGGTATTGCGGAAAATGGTCACGTACGCCGTGCCGACCCAGCGTGCCACGGGCACCGGCGCTACCCGCATGGCGGCGATGATCGTGCCGAGGACCAGCGCCAGCGCTCCGGAGAAGACCGTCAGTTTGATGGTCACCCAGAACGCGTCGAGCAACTGGTCGGAATACTCAGAGATCAAATCGAACACGGCGTGCGCATCCCTCCGATCGAAATACGTCGCGTGCCGGGCGGGGACCTCCCCGCCCGGCACGTGCGGTCAACTCAGTACCGGTCCAGCTGCGGCGGCTCGGGGATCTGGATTCCGGTGGAACCGAAATTCTTCTCCAGAGCGGCCTGCCAGGCACCGCTGGAGATCATGTCCTCGATCGCGTCGTTGATCTTCTGGCGGGATTCGGTGTCGCCCTTCTTCACGCCGATGCCGTACCTCTCGACGGTGAAGGTGTCACCGACGACCTTCAGCGCGCCCGGGTTCTGCGCCGCGTAACCGCGCAGGATGATGTCGTCGGTGGTGACAGCGTCGACGGCACCCGCCTTGAGGGCTTCCACGCACAGCGAGTAGGTGTCGTACTCCTGGAGCTGAACGTCCTTGGCGTACTTGTCCTTCACGTTCTGCGCGGGGGTGGAGCCCTTGACCGAGCACAGCTTCTTGTTGTCGCTCAGCGACTCCGCACCGGTGATGTCGGTATTGTCCGAGCGCACCAGCAGCGACTGGCCGGTAATGAAGTACGGCCCGGCGAAGTCGACCTTCTCCTTGCGCTGGTCGGTGATGGAGTAGGTGGCGGCGATGAGGTCCACCTGACCGTTCTGGATCAGCGTCTCGCGCTGCGCCGACGGCGCTTCCTTGAAGGTGATGTTCTCCGGGGACACGCCCAGCTTCTCGGCCACATAGGTGGCGACATCGACATCGAAACCGCTGAAGGAGCCGTCCTTCTCGCGCAGTCCGAGGCCCGGCTGGTCGTACTTGATGCCGATGGTGAGGTTGCCGTCGGCGGCGTTCTCCGTGGCGGTCTTGTCGCTGCCGCCGCCGCAGCCGCTGGCGACGACGGTCAGGGCGACCGCCCCGACGGCTAGCCGCAGCGCTTGGGTGATCCTCATCTGAATCCTTCTCTCTCGTGAAGTGGCGGAGTTGCTCAATGGCTCAGAATCTTGCCGAGAAAATCTTTCGCGCGTTCGGATTTCGGCGCGGTGAAGAAGGTGTCCGGGTCGGTGTCCTCGACGATCTGGCCGTCCGCCATGAACAGCACCCGGTTGCCCGCGCGGCGCGCGAATCCCATTTCGTGGGTGACCACGACCATGGTCATCCCGTCCTTGGCCAGTTGCACCATGACCTCGAGAACCTCGGACACCATCTCCGGGTCGAGCGCGGAGGTGGGCTCGTCGAACAGCATCACCTTCGGGTTCATGGCCAGCGCGCGGGCGATGGCGACACGCTGCTGCTGGCCGCCCGACAGCTGGGCCGGATACTTGTCGGCCTGATTGGCGATGCCGACGCGCTCGAGCAGTTCCATGGCGCGGGCGCGCGCCTTCGCCTTGTCCGTCCGGCGCACCTTCACCGGCGCGAGCATGACGTTCTCGAGAATGGTCTTGTGCGCGAACAGGTTGAAGCTCTGGAACACCATGCCCACGTCGGCGCGCAGCCGCGCCAGGGCCTTGCCCTCGGCGGGCAGTCGCACCCCGTCGATGGCGATGGTGCCGGAGTCGATGGTCTCGAGGCGGTTGATGGTGCGGCACAGCGTGGACTTACCGGAGCCGGACGGTCCCACCACGATGACGACCTGGCCCCGGGGCACCTCGAGGTTGATGTCCTGCAGGACGTGCAGCGCCCCGAAATGCTTGTCCACGGTCTGCATCGAGATCATCGGCGCGTCGGCGGTGACGGGTGTGGCGGCGTCGGTCATGACCAGTGACCTTAGAGGGCCACTGCCCGAAATGCTCGCCTTTGGCCCCCGCGACGCCGCAACCGACCGGACTCGACACCCCGCCGTAACCGAGGATTGACGCCGCGGTGACGGGAGAGAGACGGGTCACGCTGATCCCATGGGGTGGAACGGCCGCATATCGCAGCCCGTACCCTGGACGGGTGAATTCGTTGGGGCTGGTTTCCGCACGTGACTCGGTGGCCGTCGATGCCGTGCGCACCTACGAGGTGCGCACCTACGGCTGCCAGATGAACGTGCACGACTCCGAGCGGCTGTCCGGTCTGCTCGAGGACGCCGGGTACGTCAAGGCCACACCCGGTGACACCGCCGATCTCGTCGTCTTCAACACCTGCGCGGTGCGCGAGAACGCCGACAACAAGCTGTACGGCACCCTCGGCCACCTCGCGCCCATCAAGGCCGAACGTCCGGGTATGCAGATCGCCGTCGGCGGCTGCCTGGCCCAGAAGGACCGCGACACCGTCGTGAAGAAGGCCCCCTGGGTGGACGTGGTGTTCGGCACGCACAACATCGGTTCGCTGCCGGTGCTGCTGGAACGGGCCCGCCACAACAGCGAGGCGCAGGTGGAGATCATGGAGGCGCTCGAGGCGTTCCCGTCCTCGCTGCCCGCCAAGCGCGAATCCGCCTACGCGGGCTGGGTGTCGATCTCGGTGGGCTGCAACAACACCTGCACCTTCTGCATCGTGCCGTCGCTGCGCGGCAAGGAGGTGGACCGGCGTCCCGGCGATGTGCTGGCCGAGGTGCGGGCGCTGGTCGACCAGGGCGTCATGGAGGTGACGCTGCTGGGGCAGAACGTCAACTCCTACGGCGTCTCCTTCGCCGATCCGAGCGAGCCGCGCGATCGCGGCGCCTTCGCCAAACTGCTGCGCGCCTGCGGGTCCATCGACGGCCTGGAGCGGGTGCGTTTCACCTCCCCGCATCCGGCCGAGTTCACCGACGACGTGATCGAGGCGATGGCCGAGACCCCGAACGTGTGCCCGCAGCTGCACATGCCGTTGCAGTCCGGCTCCGACCGCGTGCTCAAGGCCATGCGGCGCTCCTACCGCAAGTCCAAGTACCTCGGCATCATCGAGAAGGTGCGCGCGGCCATGCCGCACGCCGCCATCACCACCGACATCATCGTCGGCTTCCCGGGCGAGACCGAGGAGGATTTCCAGGAGACCCTGGACGTGGTGCGGCAGGCGCGGTTCACCAGCGCCTACACCTTCCAGTACTCCATCCGCCCCGGCACCCCGGCCGCTGAGATGCCCGACCAGCTGCCCAAGG
The DNA here is from genome assembly GCF_030767025.1 of Nocardia sp. CC227C. Lineage (GTDB taxonomy): Bacteria > Actinomycetota > Actinomycetes > Mycobacteriales > Mycobacteriaceae > Nocardia. The sequence goes on from NZ_JASITE010000014.1 coordinate 159,525, forward strand.
AAGTGGTGCAGGAACGCTACATGCGGCTCATCGAGTTGCAGGAGCGGATCTCCCTGGAGGCCAATCAGGCGCTGGTCGGCACCGAGGTGGAGTTGTTGGTGGCCGAGAGCAGCGCGGGCAAGAAGAACGCCGCCACCGCGCGCATGAGCGGCCGCGCCCGCGACGGCCGCCTGGTGCACTTCCGCCCGCCCGCCGATCCCGCGCCCGGCGCCGAGATCCGCCCCGGCGACCTGGTCACCGTCGATATCACCGGTGCGGCCCCGCACCATCTCATCGCCGACAGCGTGGTGCGCGACCACCGCCGCACCCGCGCGGGCGACGCCCACGAGCGCGGCGTCACCCCCAAGACCGCACCCATCGGCGTCGGCCTGGGACTGCCGCGCATCGGCGCGCCGGAACCGCTGCCCGCCGCGTCGGGCTGCGACAGCGGCTGCGGGCTGTGAGCGCGCCATGAGCGACCGGCAGGGCGACGAGCACGAGAACGACCCATCGGCACAGCGGCCGACCCCCGACCCGAACGAGGAGACGATGAAGTCAGCCGAGCAGGGCAGCCAGGAGTTCGAGCAGTTCCGCGGCGATCTGGAGGCGGTGGAACGCAAGATCGCCGGTGAGATCGACCCGGGGGCGCGCGCCCTGGTGGTCGCCGGTGCGGTGTTCGTGCTGTTGCTCTCGCTGGTGCTGCCGCACGCCGGGGCCGCCCGCGGCTTCGACGTGCTGCTCTACGATTCGGTCGCCCAGGACGAGCACATCGGCCTGCCCTCCCGGATCTTCGTGTGGTTCGTGGTGGTGTTCGGCATCGGCTTCTCCCTGGCCGCCCTGACCACCCGCCGCTGGGTGCTGGCCTGGATCGCCACCGCGGGCACCGCCATCGCCAGCGTCTTCGGCGTCTTCTCCATCTGGCACCGCCAGACCCCCGGCCTGGGCAACTACGACGGCTCGGGTCCGGGCATCGGCCTCATCCTGGCCGCCATCGCCGCGATCGTGCTCACCTTCCACTGGATCCGCGTCGTGTGGAGCCGCACCGTGGTGCAGCTGGAGGCCGAGGAGCGCCGCCGTCAGGCCGCGGCCGCCGCCGAGCAGCAGGACCGCCGCTGGCTCACCGGCGACGAGGAGTGAACTGATATCCCAACCGGAAGGCCCGGTGGTGCGTCCGCACCACCGGGCCTTCCGTTAGGTTGCCGCGTTGGACGGGCTCAGCGTTGGACGGGCTCAGCGCTGGCTGACCGCGCCCTCGGCGGCTTCCGCCCATTCCCGCCACTGCTTGGCCTGTTCCAGTGCCTTCTCCGCGTCGCGGGTCTTACCCGCGGCCTGGGCCTTGGCGGCCTGCTCCTCGAACTGCGCCACGCGTTCGCGGAACTGGGCGGCACGCGCCATGGCCTCCGGGTCGGTGCGCCGCCACTGCGCGTCCGCCGCTTCCCGCACCCGCTTCTCGATGGCGCGCAGGCGGCCCTCGAGTTCGTGGATGCGCTCGCGGGGCACCTTGCCGATGGCGTCCCACTTCTCCTGCAGGTCACGCAGAGCGGCGCGGGCGGCGTCGAGGCCGGACTCCGGATCGATGTGGTCGTACTGCTTCAGCAGTTCTTCCTTGGCGGCGGCATTCTGCTCGAACTCCGCGTCGCGTTCGGAGGCCGCGGCGTTGCGGGCGGCGAAGAAGACGTCCTGGGCGGCCTTGAACCGTCGCCACAGCTGCTCGTCGGCCTCGCGCGGGGCCCGGCCCGCGGCCTTCCACTCGGTGAGCAGGTCACGGAATACCGAGGCGGTGCCCGCCCAGTCGGTCGAGGAGGACAGTTCCTCGGCGCGCACGCACAGCTCCTCCTTGCGGGTCTTGGCGGCGGCCCGCTCCCGATCGAGTTCGGCGAAGTGCGCGCCGCGGCGGCGGTTGAACGCCTCGCGGGCCTTGGAGAAGCGCCGCCACAGCGCGTCGTCGACCTTGCGGTCCACGCCGCGAATGGTCTTCCACTCGTCGAGGATCTCGCGCAGCCGGTCGCCCGCGGCCTTCCACTGGGTGGATTCGGCGGCGATCTGCTCGGCCTCGGCGGCGAGGGCCTCCTTGCGCTCGGTGTGCTCGTGCCGGGTGCGCTCCTTCTCCTCCTTGGCGTGCGCGGCCGCCTCGTCGGAGTGCTCGATGATGGCCTGCAACCGCCGGGCCAGACCGTCGATGTCGCCGATCACGGCGGCGGTCGGCAACGATTCGGCAAGCGCGGCGGCGTCCGCCTTGATCTTGCGGGCGTCGGCGCCGGCGGCCAGCCGCTCCTCGAGCAGCACCACGTCGGTGGCGAGATTGTCGAAGCGGCGGCCGAAGTGGGCCAGACCCTCGGCGGCGTCACCGGCCTGCCAGGAGCCCACCACCCGCTCGCCGTCGGCGGTCTTCACCCAGGCGGTGCCGTCCTCGTCCACGCGGCCCCACTGGCCGGGGTCGCTGACGGTCGGCACCACCACCGCGTGCGGATGGGGGGTGTGCGCCGGGCCGGGCGCGGGTTTGACGGCATGCGGTTTGGGGGTATCAGAGCGGCGGGCACCGGGTTTGCCGGGCCGGTTGCCGGCGGCCTCGGCGGCTGGTGACGGTCGTTCGGCGGCGGCCGCGCCGGGCTGGGGCGTCGAGGTCGACTCCGGGTGGGTAGCTTTGTCGTTTCCGTTGTTGTCGGTCATTGCTCCTCGTCCCTGCCGCGCGTCACGGCTGCCTGGTTACGCCCTGGTCATCCCATCTAGCTTGACCCCATTCAACCAGGCTGAGTGGCGAAATGCTGCGTTTGCGGGCCGCGTCACCGCGCGGCGGCGCGGACGGGGTGGGGCTGGTGTGGCGGGTTGGCGCTACGGTTGACGGCGTGTTCAGTGTTGCGGCCCTGGTCCCCTCGCCGCCCGTGCTCGTACCCGAATTGGGCGGTGCCGCGGGTGTCGCGGACGGTGGCGAGGTGACGGCGCTGCGGGAGGCCGCGCTGGGCGCGGCGGGTGAGCTGGCCCGGTCGGCCGCGCGGTGGATCGTCATCGGAGTTTCGGAAACCGACCGACAAGTAGCCTCGACGGCGGTGGGCACCTTCCGCGGTTTCGGCGTCGACGTCCGGGTGGCCCTCTCGGCCGCCGCGCTGACCGCCGACACGGCCGCCGATCCGGGGTTGCCGCTGCCGGTGCTGATCGGTGGCTGGCTGCGCGCCCGGACCGCCCCGGACACCAGCGCCCAGGCCCGACTGCTGGCCGTCGACGCCCCCGCCGCCCGGGCGCTGCGCGTCGGCCGCGAACTGCGCGCCGAACTCGACGCCGACCCCGAACCCGTCGGCGTGCTGGTCGTCGGCGACGGTGCGGCAACCCTGACCACCGCCGCGCCCCGCTACCTCGATCCGCGCGCCGAAGCCTTCCAGACCGAGCTCGACCGCGCGCTCGCGGCGGGGGACCGGGACGGACTCGCCGCTCTGGACGCGCCGTTGTGCGCCGAGCTGTCGGTGGCGGGCAGGCCGGTGTTCCAGGCCCTCGCGGGTCTGTTCGGCGACGACCCGAGCCGTCCGCGGGTCGAAACCCGTTACCGCGCGGCGCCGTTCGGGGTCGGCTATCACGTCGGCGTGTGGCGGCCCGGGGGTGCGCGGTGATCCGCCCCGTCGCCGTCGTCGGACCCACCGCCACCGGAAAGTCTGATCTGGCACTGGAACTGGCGCTGCGCCTCGGCGGTGAGATCGTGAACATCGACGCCATGCAGCTGTACCGCGGCATGGACATCGGCACCGCCAAGCTGTCCGTCGCGCAGCGGCGCGGCATACCGCACCACCAGCTCGACGTGCTGGAGGTGACCGAGTCCGCCACGGTCGCCGCGTACCAGAGCGCCGCGCGCGCCGACGTGGAGGCGATCATGGCGCGCGGACACGTTCCGGTGATCGTCGGCGGCTCCATGATGTACGTGCAAGCGCTGCTGGACGATTGGGATTTCCCGGCGACCGATCCGGAGGTCCGCGCCAAGTGGGAGCGGGTGCTCGCGGAGCGGGGTCTCGGCGCGGTGCACGAGGCGCTGCGGGCCGCCGACCCGGTGGCGGCGGCCACCATCCTGCCCACCGACGGCCGCCGCATGGTGCGCGCGCTCGAGGTGGTGGAGCTGACCGGGCAGCCCTTCGCCGCCTCCCAGCCGCGAATCGGCGCACCCCGCTGGGGCACCACCATCGTCGGGGTCGACCGGGAGACCGCCGAACTCGACGCCCGCATCGAGCTGCGCACCGCCCGCATGTTCGAGCAGGGCCTCGTGGAGGAGGTGATCGGGCTGCTCGATCGCGGTCTGCGCGAAGGGGTTACGGCGCGGCGCGCCATCGGATACGCACAAGTCCTCGCGTACCTCGACAACGAATACGACCTGAAGCACGCACAGGAGCGCACCTTCATCGGCACCCGGCGCTACGTTCGACGACAGCGCTCGTGGTTCCGGCGAGACCCCCGGGTGCGCTGGGTCGACGGCGCGGATCCGGATCTGGTCGCCACGACGTCGGCCCTCGTCGAGGAACAGGAACGAGTTCGGTAGTGACGCAGCGCGGCAGCACCCGTAACGCCTCGGTTCAGGTCTGGCAGGCATATCTGAACAATCGGACCAAACGGGCGCGCGATGGACGTTTTCTCGTGCTGGGGCAGCGGGCCATCGCGCGCGCACTCGAAACCGATTGGCCCCTGGAAACCCTCGTGTACCGGCTCGGCGCGCCGGAGCCCTCGGCATGGGCGCGGCAGGTGCTCGACACCAGCGGCGTGCCGAGCGTGGGCCTGGTGCCCGAACTCATGGCCGAACTGGCCGAGCCCGCGGAGGCGGTGCCCGAACTGGTGGCGGTCGCGGTGTCGCGGCGCACCGAACTCGAGGACTTCACACCCGGATCGGCCGAAGACCCGCCCGTGGTGGTGGTCGTCGACCGGCCGTCCTCGGCACTGCGCCTGGGTGCCCTGCTGCGGTCCGCCGCCGCTTTCGGAGCCGCCGGGGTGATCGTGACCGGCTCCGGCGCGGACCATTTCGACCCGCAGGCGGTGCGTGCGTCCGACGGGGCGCTGTTCGCGGTGCCGGTCTTCCGGGTGCCCGGCCCCGAGCGGGTGCTCGGCTTCCGGGACGCCCTGGAGGCGCGCGGACTCGACCCCCGTATCGTCGGCACCGACGATCGCGGCGGGATGGCGCTCGACGGGCTCGACTTCGGCGGCGCGACCATCCTGGTGCTCGGCGACGAGCGGGACACCCTCGACCCGGGCTGGGCGTCGGTGTGCGACGAGTTGGTGAGCATCCCGACCCACGGCACGCTCGGCGCGCCGGCGGCCGCGGCGGTGGCCCTGTACGAAATTTCCCGGCAGCGCCGGGCGTTGCGCTCAGGGCTGTGAACGAGAGCGAGGACTATGGACGAGAGCGCCGGGATGATCGAGCAGGCTGAGATCGAATTCAGCAAGGGACACGGCACCCAGAACGACTTCGTGGTGCTGCCCGATCCGGACGCGTGGCTGGAGTTGACCGAAGCCCGTGTGGCGGCGCTGTGCGACCGGCAGCGCGGACTCGGCGCGGACGGGGTGCTGCGGGTGGCGCGCGCGGGCGCGCTCGTCGACACCGGCGTGCTGGCGGCACTGCCCGAGGGCGTCGCCGCCGCCGACTGGTTCATGGACTACCGCAATGCCGACGGCTCCATTGCCGAGATGTGCGGCAACGGGGTCCGCGTCTTCGCCCACTATCTCGCCGCCACCGGTCTGGAGAGCCGCGACGAATTCGTGGTCGGCAGTCGCGCCGGAGCCCGCCCCGTGGTCGTCCACCACGCCGACGCGGTGCACGGCGAGGTCACCGTCGCCATGGGCCGGGTGCGCCGGCTCGGCACCTCCACCGCCACCCTGTCCGGCCGCACCTTCACCGGCCTCGGCGTCGACGTCGGCAACCCCCACCTGGCCTGCGTCGACCCGACGCTCACCGCCGCCACCCTGGCCGCCCTCGATCTCACCGCGGCCCCCGGCTTCGACCGCGCCGTCTTCCCGCACGGGGTCAATGTCGAGATCCTGACCCCGCTGCACGACGGCGCGGTGGATATGCGCGTCTACGAGCGCGGTGTCGGCGAAACCCGTTCCTGCGGCACCGGCACCGTCGCCGCCGCGGCCGCCGCCCTGGTCCGCGCGGGCGTCGACATCGACGCCGAATCCGGCGAGGTGCGCGTCCGCATTCCCGGTGGCGAGGTCACCGTCACCATCGACCACGGCACCGCCACCCTGCGCGGCCCCTCGGTCCTCGTGGCGACCGGTCGTATAGCGGCGAAATGGTGGCAAGACGCCTGACGGTCGCACGTCGCCCGATCCAGGTGAGATACCGCAAGGCGACGTCTGATCTCGTGAGGTCCGGGGTAACTCGTCGGGTACGCCCACAATCGGTTCGGTACGGACCGCAAGCACGCGTGCACGACCGTCGACGGCTCTCAGCTGCGCGCTGAAGACGCGGAGAGGCGGATGAGCAATAACAGAATGCGCCTTCTTGTTCCTTCGTGGGACGATGGAGGTGTATGAGCAAACAAGAAATGTACGAGTTCACTCCCGCCGAGGAGATCGCCGACGAGATCGCCGAGACCACCGGTAACGGTTGGTCCGCCGATCCCACCGTCGGTGAGCTGCAGCTCGAGGACCGCAGCGCCTTGCGCCGCGTGGCCGGGCTGTCCACCGAACTCACCGATATCACCGAGGTCGAGTACCGCCAGCTGCGCCTGGAGCGCGTGGTGTTGGTCGGCGTCTGGACCGAGGGCACGGCGACGCAGGCCGAGGCCAGCATGGCCGAGTTGGCCGCGCTCGCCGAAACCGCCGGTTCCGAGGTGCTCGACGCATTGATCCAGCGCCGCGACAAGCCGGACCCGGCCACCTACATCGGCTCCGGCAAGGCCGAGGAACTGCGCGCCGTCGTGCTCGACACCGGCGCGGACACCGTGATCTGCGACGGTGAACTGACCCCCGCCCAGCTGACCGCACTGGAGAAGGTCGTCAAGGTCAAGGTGATCGATCGGACCGCCCTGATCCTGGACATCTTCGCCCAGCACGCCACCTCACGCGAGGGTAAGGCGCAGGTCTCGCTGGCCCAGATGGAATACATGCTGCCGCGACTGCGCGGCTGGGGTGAGTCCATGTCCCGGCAGGCCGGTGGTCGTGCTGGCAGCAATGGCGGCGTGGGTCTGCGCGGTCCCGGTGAGACGAAGATCGAGACCGACCGTCGCCGGATTCGCGAACGCATGGCCAAGCTGCGCCGCGAGATCCGCGAGATGAAGACCGCCCGCGACACCAAGCGTTCCAAGCGCACCTCGAGCGGTATTCCACAGGTCGCCATCGTCGGCTACACCAATGCCGGCAAGTCGAGCCTGATGAACGCGCTCACCGGCGCCGGAATCCTGGTGCAGGACGCGCTGTTCGCCACCCTGGATCCCACCACCCGCCGCGCCGCCCTGGAGGACGGTCGCGAGGTGGTGTTCACCGATACGGTCGGCTTCGTCCGGCATCTGCCCACCCAGCTGGTCGAGGCGTTCCGCTCCACCCTGGAAGAGGTGACCGGCGCGGATCTGCTGCTGCATGTGGTGGACGGTTCCGATCCGCTGCCCGCTCAGCAGATCAAGGCGGTGCGCGAGGTCGTCACCGAGGTGCTGCGCGAGTCGGATATCCCGGCTCCGCGGGAACTGCTGGTGGTCAACAAGATCGACGCGCTGGATCCGGTGGAGCTGACCCAGCTGCTGGCGGCCATGCCCGATGCGGTGTTCGTCTCCGCGCGCACCGGTGCGGGCCTGACCGACCTGCGGGATCGGCTGGCCGAGATCCTCGGTGGCCTGGATGTGGAAGTCGGTGTGCTGCTGCCGTATTCGCGCGGCGACCTGCTCTCGCGGGTGCACGCGGACGGCCGCATCCTCAGTGAGGAGCACGAGGAGGCCGGGACCAGGCTGCGGGCGCGGGTGCCGCGGGCGCTGGCCGCGGCGCTCACCGAATTCGCGCACGCCGGGTGAGCTGAGTCACGTTCGAGGTGTGACACCCACAATCGGTGCCTTGCAGTGGTTTTCGTTACCATGACGTAATCGAATTTTCTGCAGGGAGGGAATTTCGTGTCCGACCGAGTCACGTATTTGTCCGACAAGACCGATCGCCCGGCGCTCACCGACGGCGCGCCGCTGCATGTGGAGCTGTCCGACCGCGATCGCCGCATCCTGGACGTGCTGGCGGTACCGGGTCGGGCCTGGTTCAGTCCGCGGTTCTACGGACTGGACCGGCTGCCTACCGACGGGCCGGTGCTGCTGGTCGGCAACCACACCCTCACCGGCGGCATGGACGCACCCATGCTGGCGCACGAGATCCTGCGCCGCACCGGACGGCTGGCGCGGGGGCTGGCCGAGAACGTGCTGATCGACGTGCCGGGACTGCGCGATGTGCTGCATCACCTCGGGGTGGTGCGCGGGAACCGGCACAACTGCACCACCCTGCTGCGGCAGGGCGAGATCGTCGCGGTATTCCCGGGCGGCGGCCGGGAAGCCATGAGCGGCAAGCAGGAGAAGTACGTCCTGAACTGGAATGGCCGCACCGGCTTCGCGCAGATGGCCATCGAGGCGGGCGCGCCCATCGTGCCGATGGGCATGATCGGCGGCGACGACGTGTACGACGTGGTCTTCGACGGCGCGCATCCGGCCATGCGCCCGGTGCGCGGCCTGGTGGAGGCGCTGGGCCTGCGCGCCAGCCTCACCCCGCCGCTGATTCGCGGTCTCGGGCCGACCCTGCTGCCCAAGCCCGAGCGCTTCTACTTCTCCCTCGGCGATCCCATCGACACCAGTGCGTGGGCCGACGCCTCCGATCCGGCCGAGGCGGCCCTCGAATTGCAGGGTGTGGTGCGCAAGGCGCTCGAGGAGGAGATCCGCTTCCTGCTCGCCCAGCGTGACGCCGATCGCGGCCGTAGCCTGCTGGGCCGGGTGATACAGGCGGTGGGCCGCCCCTGACCGGACCGTCAGGTTTACGGTCGTTCGTCTGGTGCGACCCGTTGTCGTCTCGGATGCAGCCGCAGTTCCGACCACTTTTCCGGGGTCGGAAGTAAACGGTGATTCGACTTCGGTGTACCGTATGTGACGTAGGCATCAGTGCCGCTGTGGTCACATAGGAGGTCGGCGTGGAGCGCACCCTTTTCGAACCCGAACACGAGCTGTTCCGGGAGTCCTTCCGCAAGTTTCTGGATCAGCACGTCGCCCCGAACCACGAGCGGTGGGAAGAGGCGGGCGTCGTCGATCGCGCGGTGTGGCTGGAGGCCGGTAAGCAGGGCTTCCTCGGAATGGCGGTGCCGGAGGAGTTCGGCGGCGGCGGGGTGAAGGACTTCCGCTACAACGCCATCGTCACCGAGGAAACCACCAAGGGCATGTACTCGGGCCTGGGTTTCGGGCTGCACAACGACGTCATCGCGCCGTACCTGCTGGAACTGGCCGATGACGAGCAGAAGGCGCGCTGGCTGCCCGGCTTCTGCACCGGCGAGATCATCACCGCCATCGCCATGACCGAGCCCGGCACCGGATCGGACTTGCAGGGCATCAAGACCCGCGCGGTCAAAGACGGTGACGACTGGATCCTCAACGGCTCCAAGACCTTCATCACCAACGGCATCAACTCCGATATCGTCATCGTGGTCGCCCAGACCGATCCCGAGAAGGGCGCTATGGGCTTCTCGCTGCTCGTGGTCGAGCGCGATATGCCCGGTTTCACCCGTGGCCGCAATCTCGACAAGATCGGCCTCAAGGCGCAGGACACCGCCGAACTCTCCTTCGACAATGTCCGCGTTCCCGGCAAGAACCTGCTCGGCACCGAGGGCATGGGCTTCATCCACCTCATGCAGAACCTCCCGCAGGAGCGCCTGTCCATCGCCGTCATGGCCGCCGCCGCCATGGAATCCTGCCTGGACCTGACCTGCCAGTACGTCCGCGACCGCAAGGCGTTCGGCAAACCCATCGGCGCCCAGCAGAACACCCGCTTCGTCCTCGCCGAACTCGCCACCAAGACCACCGCCGTCCGCGTCTTCGTCGACCACTGCATCGCCCTGCTCAACCAGGAGAAGCTGTCCCCCGAAGACGCGGCCAAGGCCAAGTGGTGGAGCACCGAGGAGCAGATCGACCTCATCACCAAATGCCTGCAACTGCACGGCGGTTACGGCTACATGCGTGAGTACCCGATCGCCAAGGCGTACATGGACGCCCGGGTGCAGACCATCTACGGCGGCACCACGGAGATCATGAAGGAGATCATCGGGCGGAGTTTGAAACTTGCCTGATCGGAGGCGGTTTCCCGGCTCAGGAAGCGGCTGCGCTCCCGTTTGGCTCCCGTCTCAGCTCTGAAAGATGCTCGTTTCCGGTGGGGTACTCCTTAGGGGTATCCCGTCTGGGCGGGTGAAGTACTCTTGATTCGGTTTGTGGGGTCAGGGCTTCAGTCGGGACAGATGATGGTCCAGGAGCGATGTCGCCTCCGCTGGCGTTCGGTGCCCGAGCAGGACCGCGTCGCCGAGGCCAACGACGAGGGCCAGTAGAAGGTCGGCTTCCTGGATTGGGTCTAGTTTCGCGCGCAGGTCGCCGTCTGCCTGGGCGAAGGTGACCATGGCGGCGACGGCGTCGCGGAGCTGTGAGTGACCGACGCGGAATCGATCGGCGATCTCGGGGTCCTTCAGTGCGCGCACAGTGAACGCGTTCGCGACCAACGCGTCGGTCCGACTCTCGTCGGTAAGGGGGAGGAGAGCGACCAGTGCGGCGCGCAGGCCGGTTAGTCCACCAGCGAACTCGGTCCGCACACGGTTGTCCACCTGGTCCCGCAGTGTTCCCGTCGCGTAGCGCAGCATGGCGTCCCTGCTCGGGAAATAGTGCTGCACCAGGCCCTTCGAGATGCCGGCCGCAGCCGCGACCTCACCGAGGCTCACCGCTTCCAGGCCCCGATCGGCCGCGATGTGGCGGACCGCGTCGGCGATGAGCCGTCGACGTTGCTCGTGATCAACCCGCTTGGGCATCACGTCACCTCTTTGCAATACGAACGGATTGCGAACCGTTGCGAAACTGTTTACGATCCGATCGTATCGCCAAAGAAGGGAGGTCTCGATGACGCTCGGTGGATTCACCTCGCCGCAGGCCCGCGGCGAGTACGACTCGGTATACGACCGGGGGTTCTCCGCGCTGCCCGCCGTCACCGAACAGCGCGACGTCCCGACGGCGTTCGGTACTGCGCGGGTATACCGCTTCGGTGAACCCGGTCCCGCCCCGATGGTGCTGCTCCCCGGCCGGGCGGGCACGACGATCATGTGGGAGCCCAACCTCCCCGCGTTCGTCACGCGCGGCCCGGTCTATGCCCTCGATCTGATCGGCGAGCCGGGACGCAGCGTTCAGACCGCTCCCATCCGCAACGCCGAGGACCAGGCCGCATGGCTCGACACCGTGTTCACCACGCTGGCCCTGCGCGACGTGCACCTCATCGGCTATTCCTTCGGTGGCTGGCTCGCCGCCAATCTGGCTGTGCGCGCGCCGGACCGGATCGCCTCGCTGACACTGATCGACCCGGTTCAGACCTTCGCCCGGTTCCCGATCCCGCTACTCGTGCGCTCCGCGCTCAACCTCGTCCCGGGCATCCGGCGCTGGGCCCGACCGTCGTTCCTGGCCTGGATCGCAGGCGGCGCCGAGGTGGCCGAGGCCGACCCGGTGGCAACGGTGATCGACGAGGGCATGCGGACCTACCGGATTGCGCTACCAACCCCCGTCCTGCTCTCTGACGCACAACTGCGCGGCATGACAGTCCCGGTGCTCGCACTCATCGCGGGCCGCAGTGTCATACACGACGGCCAGCGCGCGGCCACCCGCGCCAGCGATCTGCTGCCGGACGCCCGCGTGGAGTTGTGGCCGACGGCTACACACGCGATCGCGGGCGAGTCGGCCGCCGAGGTCAACGCCCGGGTGCTGGAGTTCCTGGCCGAAATCGAATAACCAGGTGAGGTGCGACACTGAGGTGGCCGGACAGCCGCCCTGGCGATTCGGCTGCCGACCTCGCCGGCGCCGATGATGCCGATGGTTGTCATGCGGGCAGAATCCTCGAGTTCTGGTGGGGGTATCGTCAGCGCCCGACGGAGCGCTGGATCAATTCGAGCGCAGCGGATTTGGCGAGGTGCAACTCCTCCTCGCCGATACCCGATTTGTGCAGGAATTCGATCCCCTGCATGACGGAGATCAGCGCCCGTGCGGTCGTCTCCGGGTCGACGTCGCCGTCGATCTCGCCGATCTCCCGCGCCCGGGTGATCTGTTGAACGAACAGCGTGTGTGTCCGGGCGTAGAGCTGGCGCACGCGCGCCCGGACTTCCTCGTCCTGCGCGCTGAGCGCGGCGCTGTTGGCCATCAGGCACCCTTGCGGTGGCAGGTCCATGCGGCCGCCGTCGTCGAAGGTGACCGCGGAGGTGACCCCGTGCCACGGGCTGGGGTCACCGGTGACTGCGGCCTCCAGTCCGGCGAACTGGCAGGCGCAGTAGTCGTCGAGGATTCGGATGAACAGATCGTGTTTGCTGCCGAACGCTCCGTAGAGGCTTTGCATCCCCAGTCCGGCCGCATCGCAGAGGTTTTGGACCGACGTAGCCGCATAACCGTTGCGCCAGAAAGCGTCTCGCACGGCGGTCAGCACGGCATGCTCGTCGAACTTCCTGGGCCTGGGCATGTCTGAACCCTAACAATTATGGAGCGACTACTCAAATATTGACAAATCGCGCCGACTGCGATGTATTTGAGCAACTACTCCATAACTCTGCGAGGACGCACATGACCACACAACCGCTCGAAGGCAAGACCGCCCTGGTGACGGGGGGATCCCGAGGTGTCGGCGCCGGTATCGTCGCCCGGCTGGCAGCAGACGGCGCGAACGTCGCGTTCACCTATGCCAATTCCGCGGAGCGCGCGGCGGCCGTCGCGGCGGGGGCGGGCGCACACCCGATCCATGCCGACAGCCTGCACGAGCAAGACATCGAGGCCGCCGTCGCACAGACTGTCGACCGATTCGGCGGCCTGGACATTCTGGTCAACAACGCCGCGGTCGGCACCTTCGCCGCGATCTCCGACCTGAAGATGGCAGATATCGACGCGATGCTGACGATCAACGTGCGCTCTGTGATCGTCGCGATCCGTGAGTCACTGGCCCACATGGGCAGCGGCGGGCGAATCATCAACATAGGCAGCATCAACGCCGACCGCACGCCCTTCCCCGGCCAATCGGTCTATGCCGGGACCAAAGGCGCCCTCGCGAGCCTGACCCGCGGCCTCGCCCGCGAACTGGCCCCACGCGGCATCACCATCAACAACATCCAGCCCGGCCCGATCGACACCGACGCCAACCCGGCCGACGGCCCCGCCGCATCGACCATGCTCGGCGTCATGGCATCGGATCGATTCGGCACCACGGCGGAGATCGGCGCCTTCGTCTCCTATCTCGCCGGACCCGACGCCGCCTACATCACCGGCTCCAGCCTCGATATCGACGGCGGCTTCGGTGCCTGAGCGAAATCCAATCATGGGCAACACCCATGATGAACTGATGCTGATCGATGGCGGTCTGGTCGACTCGTCGTCCGGTGGGCGCTTCGACAACGTCAATCCGGGCCACCGAAGAGGTGATCGGGCAGGTCGCGGATGGCGCGCCGAGGTCGGATCCACCGTTAATCCGAAACTCCTACACCGAGGATCTCAACGGTGGGCACCCGGCCTCCGCAGGTCCCTGCCCACCCTGCGTGACCCGCTCGGAAATATCCACCTCGCCGGCGACTACCAGCTCGATATGCCCTCGCTCGCTGACGCGGCCACTTCCGGTGAGCGCGCGGCACTGGCCGTGCGGGCGAAGCTGCGGCGGTAGCCGATCCGGGTCGGCACACGCCCGGCGGAATGGGTGCCTGCTTCAATCCATCGAATTCTCGAGAGCGCGTGCTCACTTCGCGCAAGGCTCGGGACGGGCCGGTCGGAGTTGACCATCCGACGAGGCGAAGCTTCGTCGTTCCAGCAGTACGACATCGCGAAAGCCGCTGTCGGTCCTGAGGAGGCGATCGCGGACCCCGACGGTGCGGAACGCGGCGGTGTGCAGCAGCCCGATACCGGCGCGGTTGTCGGATGGGATCGACGACTCCAGCGTCCACAAACCCGCGGCGTCAGCGGCATCGACCTGGGCACGTAGGAGCGCCTTTCCGACACCGCGCCCGCGCATGTCCGCGGCGACGCAGATGCTGGTTCGGGCTACACCGGTGGCGACGGGGGTGAGCGCGGCGAAACCCGCGACACGGTCGTCCGCCGCTGCGACCCAGCGGTGGTCCGGTAGCCAGGTGGGGTCGGGGATACGGATATCGGCGGTCGTGACGTCGGTGCCAGCCGCGCCGGAAGCTACCCATTCCTCGGCGATGCGGCGGACCGCGGACACGTCGGCATCGTGTAGTGGGCGCACGGTGACGTCGTCGGGGATGTCGTCGGGGCAGCACCGTGGTGGTGGTAGCAGGCCCATGACGGCGTCCGCGGCATGTGGCAGGCCGGTGCAGCAGGCCGGGTTGACCGCGACCACGGTGCTGGTGCCACGCCTGTGCGCCGTGACGAAGCCGACGTCGGCCAACTTGCGGACATGGTGGGACACGGTCGGCTGCCGGATGCCGAGGGCTGCGGCCAGGTCGCCCACCGACACTCCGGCGGGGTGGAGCGCGACATGGTGCAGCAGTCTGACCCGGGTGGGGTCGGCCAGGCAGGCGAACCAGACCGCGAAGGTGGCCGCGTCCTCCGCCGACAGCGCATCAGCGCTGCGTTCGCTCGGTACGGGTGGGACCGCGGTCGTCATCTGCCCATTCTATCGATGTCGATCTATGGTTGCATTGATTGACGTTCATCGATAGAGTCCCCGATTGTTGATAGACGAACGTCGATTAAAGGAGTATGTGATGGCTGATCCGCGTGTCGCGGTGATCGGTGCGGGATCGACGGCGGAATGACCCGGTCGGCCGCGCAGCGATCATCAGGGGCCGCGGTACTCGCGGCGGCGGGCCGACGTCGGGTGCTGATCGTGCTGTGTCTGACCGAGATCATCAGCTGGGGCATTCTGTACTACGCCTTCCCGGTGCTGGCGGTACCGATCGCGGAGTCCACCGGCTGGTCTCCGGCGCCGCTCAGTGCGGCGTTCTCGGTCGGTCTGCTCGTGTCCGCGATTGCCGGGATCCCCATCGGTCGGCTACTGGATCGGAGCGGGCCGCGACGCATCATGACCTGCGGGTCGGTCCTCGCCGTCCCCGCGCTGGTGGTGATCGCGACCGCGCCGAGCCTCGCGGTGTTCACGGCGGGCTGGGTGCTGGCGGGAGTCGCGATGGGCGCGATCCTGTACCCACCGGCCTTCGCCGCGTTGACCCGCTGGCATCACCCGGGCCATGTACGGGCGTTGATGGTGCTCACGTTGTCCGGTGGCCTGGCCAGTACCGTGTTCGCGCCGCTGACGGCGGTGCTGGTCGACCCACTCGGTTGGCGCGGCACGTATCTCGCGCTCGCGGCGCTCCTCGGCATCTCGACCGTGCCGCTGCACTGGTTCGGACTACGAGGCCCGTGGCCGCGGCCGCCGACGCCCGGTGAACTGACAGCCGACGCGGGATGGGACGTGATCCGGAGTCGGCGTTTCCTCACCGTGACGACCGGCCTCGCACTGGGTGCCTTCGCGGCATTCGCGGCACTGTTCAACCTTGTTCCGTTGCTTCTGGAACGGGGGGTCTCGCCGGCGGTGGCATCCGTCGCGTTCGGGTTGGGTGGTGCGGCCCAAGTGCTGGGGCGGATCGGCTACCTCCCCTGGGCGGCCCGGACCGGTGCGCACGGCCGACTGGTCGCAATCCTCGCCGCGATCGCCGCCACCGTCGCGGTACTCGGCATCGCCCAGGGCCTCGCGGCGCTGATCGCCGGAACGATCGGGGCCGGAGTGGTCCGGGGACTGCTCACCCTCGTGCAGGCGACCGCGGTGTCGGACCGGTGGGGCGCCGCCGAGTACGGCCGACTCAACGGGGTCATGCAGGCGCCGATCGTGATCGTCATGGCCCTGGCGCCCTGGGCGGGCACCGCATTGGCCGGGTGGACCGGCAGCTACGTGAACTCCTACTTCGTTCTCGCCGCGGTGGCGCTGGCCGCGCTGGTGATCGCCGGTGGCGAAAGACCTTTCCCTGTCATCTATTCGAGGAGAACATCGTGAACGAACACACCACGGACGTCGTCATCATCGGTGGCGGCCAGTCGGGCCTGTCCGCCGCCCGAGCCGCTCAGAGCCACGGCCTCGCGGCGGTGGTCCTGGAGGCGGGCCCGGAACCCGCCGGATCGTGGCCCCACTATTACGACAGCCTGCGGCTGTTCTCGCCCGCCGAGCACAGCACCATGCCGGGGCTGCCGTTTCCCGGCCCCGCGGACCATTACCCTTCCCGCGACGAGGTGGCGGCCTACCTGCGCGACTACGCGGCCGAGCTCGAGGCCGACATCCGTTGCAACACAACGGTCACCGACGTCACGATCACCGCATCCGGCGGATTTCGGGTGACGACGAGTGACGGGCCTGCCTGGGAAGCGGGCGGAATCATCGCCGCCAGTGGATCGTTCGGTAATCCGTTCACACCACGCATCCCGGGTGCCGACACCTTCACCGGCCGGTCGCTGCATTCGGCGCGGTATCGGGAGCCAGCGGGCTTCGAGGGGCAGCGGGTCGTTGTTGTCGGCGCCGGGAACTCCGCGGTGCAGATCGGCTACGAACTCGCCGAGGTCGCCACCGTCACCCTCGCCACGCGAAATCCGATCGCGTTCGTTCCGCAGCGCCGCGACGGTCAGGACCTGCACTACTGGTTGCACGAGACGGGTTTCGACAAACTTCCGGCGCAGTGGCTCGCCCGGCTGGTGACGAACACACTGGTTGTGGATTCCGGCGGCTACCGGGCGGCACTGGAAGCCGGCCGATTCGATCGGCGGCCGATGTTCACGGCCTTCCACCCCGAGGGAGTGGTGTGGGACGACGGCACCGCCGAACCGGTGGACGCGGTGATCTTCGCTACCGGCTTCCGTCCGAATCTTCGCTATCTGGAGTCGCTCGGCGCGCTGGTCGACGGGCTTCCCCAGCACGAGGGCGGGCTGTCCACCACCCATCCCGGACTCGGCTATGTCGGATTGGAATTCCAGCGCAGATTCGAATCCAACACGCTACGTGGCGCCTGCCACGACGCCGAGTACGTCATGCAGGCGCTGACCCCGCATATCCGGTCGGCCGCCGCGACGGTGCTGGCCGGATAGTCCCCCCGAGTCGATGCGGGGCTGCACGACATAGACGGAACGGATGTGCGTGCAGCCCCGTCAGCAGGCACGATGCCGGGCGGGATGGCTGCGCAGCGGTCCGCCCGGTCGAAGGATGGCCTCCATGTCGTCGAGGGCATCGTGGTCGACGCGGTACCAGCTCCAGGTGCCGCGGCGTTCACGGGTGAGGATCCCGGCCGCGACGAGGATCTTCAGGTGGTGGCTGAGGCTGGACTGGGGCATGTCGAATTCCTCGGCCAGGTCGCAGAAGCAGCGCTCACCCGCGTGAGCGCCGTGGATCAGGGTCAGCAGCTTCACCCGGATGGGGTCGCCCAGCGCTTTGAACAGCTTCGCGACCGCGGTGTGGCCACCGGTGTCGAGCAGTGCCGTGGCCGCGGTGGAGGTGGTTGACGATGCCATGGTGGACATCGTTGTCAATCGGTGTGAACGTCCGATGAACGGGCCGGTACGTCGAATTGATACCCGAGTCGGCGTACCGCGCGGATCCACACCGGATCGCGGTCGTCGTCGCCCAGGCGTTTCCGCAGCCGCATGATATGCACCGTGAGACTGTTGCTGGCCGCGGGCCGGTCGCCCCACAGCGTCCTGATCAGCTCCTTGCGGGTGACAACGGCTCCCGGGCGTTCGGCGAGGTAGCGCAGCAGCGTGAACTCCATGGGCGGCAGCTGGATCTCATTGCCGTCGACCCACATGCGCGGCACGATGCCGTCGATGCGCAGCCTGCCGAGATCGACCGGAACGGGTCGGATCTCGAGCGGGTCCGGCCGCCGGGCCAGTGACCCGAGGATCGTCAGCAGCTCTCGGACCTGGTAGGGCCTGCGGACCACCGCCGTCGCGCCCGCGTCGGTGGCGAGCGCGGCGAAATCCGCCGATCCGCGCTCCACCCCGACCACGATCGGGAGGTCGGGTTCGTCGCGGCGGACGATGCCCAGGAAGTCGAGCGGGCCGAGCAGCCCCCGAACCGGGCCGAGGACCACCGCGTCGGGGCACATGCGGCCCACCGCCAGCAAGGCCACGGCGGGATCCGTGCACACCCGCAGCTCGACCTCTTGCCCGGCTACCGCCACCGCGAGTGCCGCGGCGGTGGCGGCGTCGTCGATCACCAGCGCCGCGAGCCGGTCCCGTCGTCGTACCGCCTCGGTAACGCAGATCCGGCGGCGCGTGCGGAACTGGGCGTCCCCGCCCTCCCACGCCGCGACCAGCGCATCGTCCATGTCAGCCGAACCTGCCGGAGATATACGCCTCGGTTCTCGGGTCCTGCGGGTTCGCGAAGAGCTGCTCGGTGGTGGTGTATTCGACGAGACGACCGGTGCGCTGGCCCTTGTCGTCGGCCTCGGCGGTGAAGAATCCGGTGCGCTGGGAGACACGGGCGGCCTGTTGCATGTTGTGGGTGACGATAATGATGGTGAACCGCTGCGCCAGCTCGGCCATCAGATCTTCGATCTTGCCGGTGGCGATGGGGTCCAGCGCCGAGCACGGCTCGTCCATGAGGATCACCTCCGGCGAGGTGGCGATGGCGCGGGCGATGCACAGCCGCTGCTGCTGCCCACCGGACAGTCCGTAGGCGTTCTGCTTGAGCTTGTCCTTCACCTCGTCCCACAGCGCCGCGCCGCGCAGCGCCTTCTCCACGGTGTCGTCCATGTCCGTGACCTTCATACCGGTGACGCGGGGACCGTAGGCGACATTGTCGTAGATGGACTTGGGGAACGGATTCGGCTTCTGGAAGACCATCCCGATATGGCGGCGCACCTCGATGACGTCCACCTCGGGGGCGTAGATGTCGACCCCGTGATAGGCGACTCTGCCTTCGACCCGAGCCCCGGGCACGAGATCGTTCATCCGGTTGAGGCAGCGCAACACGGTCGACTTGCCGCAGCCCGACGGCCCGATCAGCGCGGTGATCTCCCGGCTGCCGAAGGTCATGTTCACATCGGTGACCGCACGGAAGTCGCCGTAGTAGACCTCCAGATCGTGCAGCGAGAGGACACCGTCGGGATCGCCTTCGACCGGTGGCAGTTCCCGGCCGCGTTCGATGCTGATGAGCGGTGTCGACGTGGTTGCGGCCGCGTCGGTGTGGGCTGGGTGCATGGTTGTCTCCTTCACGGGTTCACCACCGGCGCTGGTAGCGATTGCGCAGCCAGATCGCGAGGGCGTTCATGGCCAGCAGCACGATGATCAGCAGCAGGATCGCCGCATACGCCAGATCGCGGAATGCTTGGCGGTCTTGGGGCACGAGGTTGTAGATCTGCACCGGCAGTGTGGTGTAGCGCGAGAAGATGCCGTCGGGATTGAACGTCACGAAGGTGGTGGCGCCCACCAGGATCAGCGGTGCGGCCTCGCCGATGGCCCGGGACAGCGCCAGGATCGAGCCGGTGGTGATGCCCGGGATCGCGGACGGGAGCGTCTGCCGCCAGGTGGTCTGCCACAGGGTCGCGCCCAAGGCCAGTGAGCCGTCCCGGATCTCGCGCGGGACGGCACGCAGCGCCTCCCGGGTGGTGATGATGATGACCGGCAGGATGAGCAGCGCGAGGGCTATCGCACCGGCCAGCACCACACCGCCTACCGAGATGGGTCCGCGGACCACGAACGCCAGCGCGAGGATGCCGTAGATGACGGCGGGAACGGCCGCGAGGTTCTGAATGTTCAACTCGATCAGGCGGTTCCACCATTTCGTCTGATCGGCGTACTCCTCCATGTACACCGCCGCCGCGATACCGAGGGGGAGGGCGATGAGCGCGGTGAGCGCGCACACCCAGATCGTGCCCCACAGTGCCGAGGCCACGCCCGCGGTCTCCGGCCTGATCTTGGACGGCTGTTCCGTCACCAGGGTGGAGTCGAAGCGAGCCAGGCCCTTCTGCACGATCACCGCGAGAATGAAGAACAGGAATACGCACACGATGGCCAGGCACGCCCAGAGGACGAGTGCGAAGGCGGCCGAGGCGATATCGCGGCGGCGACCCCCTTGGAGATCCCTGACCAGGTTGGCGGTGGGCGTATTGAGCTGCATCAGTACACCTGCCTGTATTTGCGGACCATCTGAATGCTGATCATGTTGATGATCAAAGTGATCACGAATAGCAGCGCGCCGACCGCGAACAGCGAGTAGTACACCGGACTGCCCTGCGGCGCGTCACCGCTGGCGATCTGGGCGATGAATCCGGTCATGGTCTGCGCGCCCTCACGTGGATCGAAGGACAGATGCGCACGGCTGCCCGCCGCGATCGTCACGATCATGGTCTCGCCGACCGCGCGGGAAATGCCAAGCACGATGGCGGCCACGATTCCGGACAGCGCGGCCGGAAAAACCACGAACAGCGTCGTTTTCATGCGATTCGCGCCCAGTGCGTACGAGCCCTGCCGCAGCGCCAGCGGTACGGCGGACATGGCGTCCTCGCTGAGCGAGGCAACCGTCGGCACGATCATGAAGCCCATGACGATGCCCGGCGCGAGGTTGGTGTAGATGCCGTCGAAGCTGACGAACCGCGCCAAGATCGGCGTGATCACCGTCAGTGCCAGGAAGCCGTACACCACGGTGGGAATGCCCGCGAGAATCTCGAGCAGCGGCTTGAGAATGCGCCGAGCCCGCTCCGGTGCGTACTCGCTGAGGTACACCGCCGCACCCAGTCCGAGGGGCACCGCGACCACCAGCGAGATCGCGGTGATCATCAGGGTGGACACCACCAGCGGCAGCACACCCCAGGACTTGTCGTCCCAGTCGAACTTGTCGCCGAACGCCGCGGTCCACTCGGTGCCGAAGAGGAACTCGGTGATCCCGACGTGCCGGAAGAATTCGCCCAGCGGTAGGAACAGCGACGCCACGATGCCGGCGGTGACGACGACCGACAGCAGCGCCGAACCCAGCAGCGCCAGCCGGATGACCTTCTCGCCGATCCGGGAACTCTGCGGTGACAGGTCGATCGGCGGACCCTGCCAGCCCGAAGGGCCGCCCGGTTCCGGACGGCCTTCGGAGTTCGTGGTGCGGACGGTCACTGTCCAGCCTTGGCCTGGAGGTCAGCCAGATCCTGGCGCGCCTTGTCCTTCTGGGCGGCGGTCATGGGCACGAACAGCGCCGCCGTCACGATCTCGTCGTTGTTGTCGATGTAGTACTTCGCGAACTCGGCCACCTGCGGCTTGGCCAGGCCGTCGTCGGAGACGTAGATGAACAGGGGACGGCCCAGCGGCGCGTAGGAGCCGTCCTGCGTGGCCTCGACGGAGGGCGCCACACAGCCGTCACCGCCGTCGATCTCGACCGCGCGCAGCCGATCCGCGTTCTCCTCGAAGTACGAGAAGCCGAAGTAGCCCATCCCGCCCTTCGCCCCGGCGACGCCTTGAACGGTGATGTTGTCGTCCTCGCTGGGGTTGTAGTCGGTTCGGCTGGCGCCCTCCTCGCCGTTGATCGCGTCGGTGAAGTAGTCGAAGGTGCCCGAATCCGCACCCGCGCCGTACAGGCCCAGCGGCTCGTCCGGGAAGGACGGATCGACCTGGTTCCAGTTGTTCACCGTCGAGCCGGGCTCCCAGATCGTCCTCAACTGGTCGACCGTCAGGCAGGTGGCCCAGGTGTTCTCCTTGTTGACCACCACGGTGAGGGCGTCATTCGCCACCTGCAGCGGGCTGAACTGCACACCGTTGTCGGCGCACAGTTGCGCCTCCGAATCCTTGATCGGGCGTGAGGCATCCGAGATGTCGGTCTCGGCGACGCAGAACTTCTTGAAACCGCCACCGGTGCCGGAGGTGCCGACCGTGACCTGCACGCCGGGGTTCTCGCCCATGAACAGTTCGGCCGCGGCGGAGGACAGCGGCTCCACGGTGGAGGAGCCGTCGATCACGACCGGTCCCGATAGTTCCTCGCCGTTGCCGGAATCGCCTCCGCCGCAAGCGGTCAGGGTCATCGCGGTGACGGCGCCGAGTACCAGCACGGGTGCACGCTTGAACTGGCGCATCGTCATGGTGGATTGCCTTCCTGTTCGAATCCCGTGCCCTGCCACCGCGGCTGGACTCCTCATCGCGGGATTCTTGTATCGAAAGATTTGGATCTAAACGAGGGGTGAACAGGAGGCGGACTTCGCACCTAATGAACGATAAATTTCGATTCAGTCGGCGGTCAGCGCGCACCGAGTCGCGCGTTGTCGCACGGCGTTCCGGCGAGTGCTGCCAGCGCGGCGACGCCGGTGGGGTCGGTGACCTGTGTCGGCACGACGGCCAGGCGGGCAGGGGGTCCGGCGGTTACCCGACTGATCTCGTCCACCTCACGGATGGCTCGACGGCGCAGCAGCGGTGCGGTGGGGCCGGCTGCGGCCAGCGAGTTGTTGATCACCCAGGCCCACGGCCGGATTCCCGCGCGTTCGAGATCGGCGGCCAGCTCGGTGGCCTCGAGGACGGGTGTTCGTTCGGGGAGCGTGACGACGACGACCTTGGTGTGCGCGGGGTCCCGCAAGCGCATGAGCGGTGTGGTGTACGCCCGCGAATCGCCCAGCTGCCGGGCGATTTCGCGATGGTAGGAGCCCGTCGCGTCCAGCAGCAGCAACGTATGTCCGGTCGGTGCGGTGTCGACGATGACGAATCGCCGCCGGGCCTCGTGCACGACGCGTGAGAATGCCTGGAACACCGCGACTTCCTCGATACAGGGCGAGCGCAGGTCCTCGGCGAGCGCCGCCCGGCCCGCGGCGTCGAGGGCCGCACCCTTCGTGGTCAGGACTCGTTCGCGGTAGGCCGCGGTGGCCTCGGCCGGATCTATGCGTGAGACTTCGAGATTCGCGATGCCGTCGTCGAGTGTGGTGTGCACATGTGCGGCGGGATCGGTGGTGGTGAGATGCACATCGTGGCCGCGGGCAGCGAGTGCCACGGCGAGCGCGGCGGCGGTGGTGGTCTTACCCACCCCGCCCTTGCCCACGCAGAGGACGAGTCCGCACCCGCCCTCGGCCAGCTCGTCGACGAGAGCCGCCAGCGGAGCTTCCGGGGCCGCGATCGGTTGGTGTGGCGGTCCGGCAGCGTTCTCCCGCCGGTCGAAGAACGTGGTGAGTGCGTCGACCCCGATGATGTCGGTGGCGGCCAGCTCGATCTGGTCGCGCGGAAGCGACGCCAGCGTCCGAGGCATGCGCGCGAGTGCCGACTGTTCGCGGCGGCGGAGGGCGTCGGCCAGTGGATCGTCATCGTCGGCCGCGGGCAGCAGGGCATTGAGGACCAGGTGGGCACCGTCGATGCCGGTGTCGGCGAGTTCGGTTCGGGTGCGGGCGATCTCGGCCAAGGCGGCGGTATGCGCACGGGCGACCAGAACCAGGCGGCTGCGCGATGGATCCCGCAGCGCGGCGACGGCGGCGGCGTAATCGGCGCGCTGCTTGTCCAGCCCCGTCAGCGGACCCAGGCACGACGCGTCACCGGTGCCGCGGTCGAGGAACTCCGTCCAGGCGCCAGGCAATTGCAGCAGCCGAATGGTGTGTCCGGTGGGCGCGGTGTCGAAGACGATGTGGTCGAACTCGTCTCCCACATTGTCGGCCAGCAACGCGGTGAACTCGTTGAACGAGGCGATCTCGGTGGTGCACGATCCCGACAGCTGTTCGGTGATCGTCTCGATCTCCTTGGCGGGCAGCAAGTTCCGTACCGGACCGATGATTCGCTCCCGATACGCGGCCGCGGTTTCCTGCGGATCGATCTCCAGCAGCGACAGGCCCGGCAGTGACGGCACAACGGTGCGCGTGGCGCCCACCCGCAGCCCGAATACGTGCCCGAGGTTGGAGGCCGGGTCCGTGCTCACCAGCAGCACCCGACGGCCTCGCCGCGCCAGCGCGACCGCGCCGGCACAGGCGACCGAGGTCTTGCCCACCCCGCCCTTGCCGGTGAACAGCAGGAATCGGGGCGCGTCGGTCAGGAATCGCATGTCCGCCATGGGTGTCAGCAACGTCCGTCCGGGCCGCAGCAATCCTCCGAGGACACTTCCAGCAGCTGCCCGCCCGCCGGCGGCGTGACAACCGATTGGGTGGTGTCGGGCAGTCCGGCCCAGCGGGCGAGTTCGCGGCGAGTCGGGTAGCGGCCGGTCAGCACCGTGACACCGTCGACGAGTACGAGCGGCAGACCTTCGGACCCGGTCAGCTCCAGGAATCGTCGAGCCGTGTCGTCGGCGGCGAAGGCCATCGGATCACCGGCCAGATTGTGCCGGGTGACCGTCCCGCCCTGTCTGGTCACCCAGTCCAGGTCGGCGGAGATCTCGACCAGGGACTGGTCCACCTCGGGGCCGCAGATTCCGGTGTTGCAGCACAGCGCGGGCTCGAAGATCTCGATGGTGCTCATTTGGAGGGCTCGTCGGCGCCCGGCAGGATCTCGGAGATCAGTTCCTCGACGCGCTTGCGGATTTCGTCGCGGATCGGCCGGACCGCTTCGACCCCCTTGCCCGCGGGATCTTCGAGTGCCCAGTCGCGGTAGTCCACGCCGGGGAAGTACGGGCAGGCGTCACCGCAGCCCATCGTGATCACGACCGTGGAGGCTTCGACGGCATCCGGGGTGAGGATCTTCGGAGACTGATCGGTTATATCGATGCCCACTTCCGCCATGGCCTCCACCGCGGCCGGGTTCAGCGAGTCGCCCGGCGCGCTGCCGGCGGAGCGGACCTCGATGTCATCGCCCGCGAGGTGCGACAGAAACCCCTGGGCCATCTGGGAACGACCGGCATTGTGTACGCAAACGAACAGGACACTGGGCTTTTCTGTCATGAGACAAGACCTTTCGGTGAGTGCGAGTGGATCGGCTGCAGGGGCGACGGCCATAGCGGTCCAGAGCGAGTTCGCCGGTCATGATGGAGTGCCGGTGCTGGTAGCCACGGTGGTCCGCACGGGGGGGAAGCGATTCCGCAGTGCCAGCGACACATACACGAGCGCGACCAGGACGGGCACCTCGATCAGCGGACCGACCACACCGGCCAGCGCCTGCCCCGAGGTCGCACCATAGGTGGCGATGGCGACCGCGATGGCCAATTCGAAGTTGTTGCCCGCCGCGGTGAACGCGAGCGTGGTGGTGCGCTCGTAACCCAGGCCCAGCACCGCACCCAGTGCGTAACCGCCACCCCACATGAGCGCGAAGTACACCAGCAGCGGCAGCGCGATCCGCGCGACATCCCAGGGCCGACTGGTGATCTGATCACCCTGCAGCGCGAACAGCAGCACGATCGTGAACAACAACCCGTACAAAGCCCAGGGGCCGACCTTCGGCAGGAACTTCTGCTCGTACCACTCCCGCCCGCGCGTGCGCTCGCCGAGGCGACGCGACAGGTAGCCGGCCAGCAACGGCACACCGAGGAAGATGATCACCGATTTGGCGATCTGCCACGGCGAGGCATCGATGGTGGTCTGTTCCAGGCCGAGCCAGCCCGGCAACACCGACAGATAGAACCAGCCCAGTACCGCGAACATTACGACCTGGAACACCGAGTTCAATGCCACCAGCACGGCGGCGGCCTCGCGGTCGCCGCAGGCCAGATCATTCCAAATGATCACCATGGCGATGCAGCGCGCCAAGCCGACGATGATCAGCCCGGTCCGGTACTCCGGCAGATCCGGCAGCATCAGCCACGCCAACGCGAACATCAAGGCCGGGCCGAGCACCCAGTTCAACAGCAGCGAACTCGCCAGCAACTTGCGATCACCGGTGACCGCATCGAGCCGGTCGTAGCGCACCTTCGCCAGCACCGGGTACATCATGATCAGCAAACCGATCGCGATCGGCAGCGAGATGCCGTCGATCTGCACCTTCTCCAGCGCGGTGTTCAGCCCCGGGATCATCCGCCCGAGCAGCAACCCCGCCACCATCGCGACGCCGATCCACACCGGCAGAAAGCGGTCCAGCGTCGACAGCTTGCCGACCACACCGCGCTCGGCGGTCATCGTCTCCGCGCTCACGCGCCCACTCCCATCGCCACACCGCTCTCGATCAACAGAAACTCCGAAAGCGTCTGCAGTGCTTCGGGAATCACCCGGTAATACACCCACGACGCACGGCGCTCACTGTCCAGCAGCCCGGCCTCGCGCAGCACCTTCAGATGATGCGAAATCGTGGGCTGTGTCAGATCGATGCCCTCCGACAGGTCGCATACGCACGCCTCCCGTCCCTCGCGGCTCGCGATCGCGCTCAGCAGCCGCAGCCGCACCGGGTCCGACAGCGCTTTGAACACACTCGCCAGCTCTGTCGCAGTGTCGCTGGTCAGCGGTTCGCGCACGACCGGTGCGGCGGAACACGCCAGGTCAGGCGTCATCGGAAGGTTCGACTTCGACATACGCCTATATTGACAGCTATCGAAGTAGCATGCAAGCAAACGATTGGTGAACTCAGTTCAGCGGTAGGACGCGTCGGCACCGCGAAGAGTTCGCCGCTCGACGCCTCGCCCACCCGCGCGGACCGGACCGTGCGGCAGGCGGCGGATCACCGCACCGCTGTCGGTGCGTTCATGGTGTTTCGGTGGGGTCGCGGCGCTGGTCGAGGGTGTGGTGCAGTTCGGTATTGAGGCGTTGGGCCTCGGCGAGCTGGTCTTCGAGGATGACGATGCGGCAGGCGGCGTCGAGGGTGTCGCCGGCGTCGACCAGTTCGCGCACACGGGCGGCGATACGCAGCTGGTAGCGCGAGTAGCGGCGGTGTCCGCCCGCCGAGCGTTGCGGGGTCAGCAGCTGCGCGGCGTCGAGGCCGCGCAGGAACGCCGGGGTCACACCGAGGATCGCCGCGGCCCGGCCCATGGAATACGCGGGGTAGGTGTCGTCATCTAGTTTGTCGGCGGCACTGTGACCGCCGGTGGGGTGGGGGTTGGGTTGCTGCACGGGGCCTCTCGGGTTCAACGTCGGGTTCAACGCGGACAGGCCCCGGCGCGACAGCGCCGGGGCCTGAGATCTACGAAGGGGGGAATTGATTCATTACTGTCTACCGGCCCGTCAGAGCCGTTCTTGCACGCCGCATCCGATGTTCTCCGGGATGCGGAACCGATAACCAACTGCTCAGAGAACCACCTCCTGGACCGCCGATGTTTCTACGCTGCTTGCGAACTCGATAGCTCGATCTTGTCTCGTCCCCTTCCGGCGAGTCCGGCCAACTGCGCCGGGTCCGTCTTCCATTCGCCGGAAGGGGACGGTGGAACCTACTTCTTTCCGGGCAGTTCACCTGCCCGGCCGCTGGACTTCATTGATTCGAACGAGACCGACTCTATACTGCCTCGTGCCGAATGTCTACACCCGGCACGGTAGATTTTCGCCTGCCGACGGGTGTGCTTATGTCACCCCGGCGCACGGCTCCGGTGCGGGTGGTTCTCGACGCTGGCAGTACCTTTACGTAAAGGCAATGTTGACAACGCGGTCGCCCGGCGGCTGCTCTGAGTAGCTGGAGGGTGAATTGAGCGTCCGCTTCGAGGAACTGGGTTGGCAGCGCACGGAGATGGGGGAGATCAGTCTCCGGCGTCGATTCGACCCGACGGTGCGCACCGATGTCTTCGAAGTGAAGCTCGATGACGAGTTTCTGATGTCGAGCCTGTTCACCGTCGCCGAGCAGGCGCTGGCTACTACGGGCCTCGCACGCGCTGACGGTGGGGAGTTGGACGTTGTCGTCGGTGGCCTCGGATTGGGCTACACGGCGCAAGCGGCGCTCACCGACCCCCGGGTTCGGACGCTCACCGTCATCGAGTACTGCGCGGCGGTCGTCGACTGGCACGAGCGTGGCTTGCTGCCGGATGTGGTCGGACTTCTCTCCGATCCCCGGGTGTCGATCAGGTGCGACGACTTCTTCGCCGCCGCCGCGAGTCCGGTGGGTTTCGATCCACACCTGCCCGGACGTTCCTACGACGCGGTGCTTCTGGATATCGACCACTCCCCGCGACATGTACTCCACTCGCCGCACGGCGACTTCTACACGCCATCGGGATTGCGTGCACTCGCCACCCGGCTGCTGCCCGGCGGTGTCTTCGCGATGTGGTCGGACGACGCGCCCGACCAGGAGTTCCTCGATGCGCTCGACAGCGTATTCGTCGACGTCGACGCGGAGCGCGTGTACTTCGACAACCCGCTCACCAGGGGAAAGTCCTCCGCCACAATCTATCTGGCTTCACGTCCTCGCTGTTGAGGCGTGCCCTACGCAGGCAGCCGCGACAACCACCTCTGCTCAGGCGGCTCCAAGCATGCCGCGGGCACGCCTTCGCCGAACGGACGCCAACGCGTCCTTGCGTGGAGTGGTTCAGCCCCTGGTCGAGTGCCCGTTGGGGGAGTGCGTTCTCCAGTTGCCGCACCAGCCGGTCCGCATCACGGCCGACGCCGCGCAGGGAGTTCGACGATGGGCTGCGCTGCCATTCGAGTTCGGCCAGGAACCCACCGGCTCCGTACCGGCCTCCAGGATGGCGGAGGACAGGCCGCTGCGGGACAGCTGGTGGGCGGCCGCGAGTCCGGATTGTCCGCCGCCGACGATGAGTGCGTCGTATTCGGTTGGCATGGTGCATCTTTCGGTTCGTGTGAGATTCGAACGGTGCGGACGGCCAGTGCGACGGCCGGTGCCGTGAGGAGGGCGAGTACGAGGTAGGCGCGGGCGTAGCCGCCGGTCCAGGCCGACAGCAGGCTGCCCGCCCAGGGGGCCAGTGCCATCACGATGACGACGGGCGCGGACAGCAGGCCGTTCAGCCGCCCGTAGTGGGTCGCACCCCAACGGTCGGTGATGGCCGTGGCTTTGATGAGGGTGAACAGCCCCCGGATCACGCCGGCGCCGACGCCGATGGCGATCAAGACCGGAACCGTGGTGCCGAGGCCGAGCAGTGCCGTCGCGAGCGCGGTCGCCGCGACGATCGCCACCGTTCGGAATGCCACGCTGGTGCGGGCGGCCAACGTCAGGTAGCCGATCCGTCCGAGCACCTGTCCGGCTCCGCCGAGGCCGAGCGCCAGCGCCGCCAGTTCCGGGGAGAACCCGCGCTCCTCCAGGAGCGGAACGAGATTGAACACCCCGGCGGAGGTCACGAAAGCGGTCACGCACAGCGTGATCACCAGCGCGGTGAAGGCGCGGCTGCGGGCGATGGCGGAATGATCGTCGAACGCGGCGGTGACCGGCGCGGGCGGATGCGGCCACGCACCGCGCAGACCGGCCCAGTGCGCGGGCACCGTCACCACGGCGAGGACGACCGCGAGCACCAGATAGGTTGTCCGCCAATCGGTCCGCTGCGCCAGTACCGCGGTGAGCGGTGCGAACACGGTGCTGGCCAGTCCGGCGGCCAGGGTGAGCACCATGAGCGCGCGCACCCGCTCCGCACCCCACCAGCGGGTCAGCGCGGCGAAGGCGGGCGGGTACAGCACCGCGCCCATGGCGGCCCCGGCGGCGATCCACCCGGCGAAGAACAGGGCGAGATTCGGTGCGGTGGCCACCACGACCAGCGCCGCCGCCCCCACCACCGATCCGGCGGTCATCACCCGGCGCGGACCGGCTCGATCGAGCATGCGGCCGACGGGAATCCCGACCAGGGCGGCGGTCAGCTGGCCGATCGAGAACGCCGCCGTGATCACCTGCGCCGACCATCCGGTATCCCGGGTGATCGATACGGCCAGCACCGGGAAGGCGTAGTAGAGAACGCCCCAGCTGGTGATCTCGGTGAGGCACAGGACGGCCAGGACACGGCGCAGACCGTTTCGGGTGAGCGTGCCCGTCGGTGGCGCGGTGTCGGTGTCGGACCCATCCGCTGTCCGATCACCGCGCCCGACGGAGTCGCCGCGCGATGTCGTCGCCATCGATCAGGAATCGGAGTCGACCGACCCCAACGAGATCAGCTGCGGGGTCGGGGATCCGCAGCAGCCGCCGTCGCTACCTGCGGTCTCGGATTCGTCGACCACACCCGCGCCGCCGCAGACTCCCGTCTCGGGCAGGGTGAGCTCGACGCGGGCGGCGGACTCGCGATCCCCGGCGATCTCGGCGGCGATACTGCGGACCTGCTCGTACCCGGTGAGCGCCAGGAAGGTCGGGGCGCGCCCGTAGCTCTTCATACCCGCCAGGTAGAAGCCGGGTTCCGGATGCGACAGCTCGGCCGCGCCGTGCGGATACACCGTGCCGCAGGAATGCACGTTCGGGTCGATGAGCGGGGCGAGTCGCACCGGGGCCTCGAGCACCGGATCCAGACCGAGGCGGATCTCCGACAGCCACGACAGCACCGGCCGGAAGCCGGTCAACGCCACCACCCGGTCCACGCCTTCGACCCGGGCGCCGGACTCGGCCGTGAGCGCGATCCGACCGCCGTCGGACTCCACTGTCGCCGTGCGGAATCCGGTGACGAGCCGGAGCAGTCCGGCCTCGACGGCGGCCTTGGCGCGCAGACCCAGCGCCCCGCGGGCGGGCAGCTGATCGGCCGCGCCGCCGCCGAAGGTGTCGCCGACCTCACCGCGGCGCAGCACCCAGGTCAGCCGGGTGTCCGGATCGTCCTTCGCCAGTTCCGCCAGCGCCACGATCGCGGTGAGGGCCGAATGACCGCTGCCCGCGATGACGGTGTGCGCACCGGCGTGGTGGGCGCGCTCGCGTGGATCGTTCAGGTCGGGCACCCGATACGAGATCGCCTCGGCCGCAGCGGCTTCCCCGAGGGCTGGCAGTCCGTCACCGCCCAGGGGATTCGGTCCGGTCCAGGTGCCCGAGGCGTCGATGACCGCACGTGCGGTGACCCGCTCCTCTCCGCCGTCGGCGGTGCGGAGGCGCACGACCAATGGTTCGGTGTCGCGTCCCGCGTCCACCACCCGGTCACGACCGCGGCGCGTCACTCCGACCACCTCGACGCCGAGCCGAACGACCTTGTCGCCCAGCGCGTCCGCCAGTGGGATCAGATAGTCGTGTGCCCAGTCCTGGCCGGTCGGATACGTCTCCGGATCCGGTGCGGTCCAGCCGGTGGTCTCCAGCAGCCGCCGCCCCGCCGGGGCGATCAGCTCACCCCAGCGGGAGAAGAGGCGCACATGATTCCACTCCGTGACCGCCGCGCCCGCCCGCTCGCCGCGTTCGAGCACCAGCGGCCGCAGTCCGCGTTCCCGCAGTTCGGCCGCCGCCGCCAGACCGATCGGCCCGGCTCCCACCACGACCACAGGCAACTCGTTCATTGGAAGATCCTTCCATCGATGTTCATCGATTTACCGCCTCGAACTCTATCGACCACGGTCGATGAACGCAACTATTGATGTGCATCGATATAGTGGAGGGCATGACGTCGCTGGATATGCCGGTCGTGCGGACCGAACACCGCCTGGACGCGCTCCCGGTCGCCGACGCGACCACCTACGCGAGCTGGTTCGCCTGCCTGGCCGACCCGACGCGGGTGCGCCTGCTGCACCACGTCGCCAGCCGACCGGGTGGGGTCACGGTGGGGGAGATCGCCGAGGCGCTCGGCATCGGCCAGCCGACCGTCTCGCACCACGTCCGCAAGCTCGCCGATGTGGGCTTCGTGCTGGTCCACAAGGAACGCACCAGCACCGTGGTCACCGTCAATCCCGCCTGCTGCACCGGTCTGCCGCACGCCGCCGACGCCGTCATGGGCGTCCTGCCGCCACAACCGTGCTGCCCCCAGGACATCCCCGACGATGTCGCCGTGCGAGCCATGACCGATGCCGACTGGGGTGCCGTCCTGCGCATCTACGGTGAGGGAATCGCCACGCGCAACGCCACTTTCGAGACCGAGGTACCGGCGCGCGAAGACCTCGACGCCGGGTGGCTGCCCGGCCATCGCTGGATCGCCGAGATCGACGGCGCGATCGTCGGCTGGGCGGCGCTGGCCCCGGTCTCCCGTCGTGACTGCTATCGGGGCGTCGCCGAGACGTCGGTCTACGTGGCCGCGGGCATGCGGGGCCGCGGTGTCGGCAAGGCGCTGCTGCGCACCCAGGTGTGCACCGCCGACGACGCGGGCCTGTGGACCCTGCAGAGTACGGTCTTCCCCGAGAACCGCGCGAGTATCGCTCTGCACCACGCGGCGGGCTTCCGCACCATCGGCGTCCGCGAGCGCATCGCCCGACTCGACGGCCAGTGGCGCGACACCGTCCTGCTCGAACGCCGCGGTCCGATCACCTGACCACCGCCGCGTCCGGTGGACAGGTGGTACTGGCGTGGGGAGTGAACTATCGCCGCTTGTGACAGCCGCAGTCACGGGCACGGCTGCGCGAGCTGCCGAATGGAAGTATCCGAGCGATTGCCTGTCGGCAGCTGTAATCCGGTCCGGCTGTGGCGGTGTCGTACACTCGCGGTCGTGAGCTTCCGATCCGCATCGCGTCGACGGGTGGCTTCGCCGCGTCGTCGCGCGCTGGTCGGAGTCGTGGTGACGGCCATTATCGGCCTGGTTGTCGGGCTGGTCGCGGCCTGTGTGCTCGGTGATCGGTCACCGACTGCACAGAGTTCGTCGGAGGTCGCGGCGGTTTCCGCCGCGGCAGCGTGGGAGGCGACCGGCGATACGGCCGTCGCCGTGAACACGGTCAAGGCTCCGGGTTGCCGGAAGATGCCTGATCAGCCTCCGACGCCGGTGCGCGACGCCGCGTCGCATCGGGAGGATATCCGGATACCGATCGCGATTCGGGACGTGCCGGACACGGCCGGGGCCGGGCGGTCGCTTTCCGTGCGGGCGGTGCCGATCGAGACGACGGGTCCGCCGATATCACCGCTGGATCTGACTACCGTCCTGCGGATTTAGACGACCCCGCGCAGCACCGGCTCGCCGTTGGCGGGTGGGCTGCGTTCGGCATGTCGTCAGTCGTAGGTCGCGCGTCCACGCGGACGCGCACAGTCAGGAGTTCCCCATGTCCAAACCCTCCCAGCGCCGTGCCCGAAACACCCCGGCCGCGCGGCCGTCCGCTCGACCGGTGATGGCGAAGATCGGGGCGGGCCTCGCGGTGTTCGCGGCGGTGGCCTTGCTCGTGATCGCGATCTCGCAGATCACCCACGAACAGACCGAGGAATCCGCGCGCGCGGATGCGGCGGCCACATCCACGGCGGACGACGAGATCATTCGGCAGCTGGCCGCCCTCGCCCGCCGCGACGCCGACGACCCCATGGCGCGCGGTGCGGTGGACGCACCGGTGGTGATGATCGAGTACTCGGATTTCCAGTGCCCGTACTGCAAGCAGTTCGCCCAGCGCACCGAGCCGGAGTTGGTGCGGCGGTATCTCGACAGCGGGCAGCTGCGCATCGAGTGGCGGAGTATGGCGTTCTTCGGAGCCGAGTCCGAGCTGGCGGCGCGGGCCGCCTGGGCGGCGGGACAGCAGGGTCGCTTCTGGGAGATGCACGACCAGCTGTTCGAACATTCGCCGGAGAAGAAGAACACCGGTGTGTTCACCGACGACGCTGTGGCCGAGTGGGCGCTGCGCGCCGGGGTCGCCGATATCGCCAAGTTCCGGGCGGACCTGAACTCCGATGCGGCACGCGAGGCGGTGGACACCGATATGAACGAGGCGATCGGGATCGGAGTCGGTTCCACACCGGCCTTCCTGATCAATGGGCGGCCGATCCTCGGTGCGCGGCCGGTCGAGCAGATGATCGCGGTGATCGAAGCCGGGCTGCGCGACCGGGCGGGCGACAAGTGACCTCCGGAATCGGTTATGCCGCGGCATTTCTCGGCGGAGTGCTGGCCTTGCTCAGCCCGTGCAGCGCCCTGCTGCTGCCGAGCTTCTTCGCGTACTCCTTCGGAGCCACCGGAAGATTGGTGTCCCGCACCGGCATCTTCTACCTCGGCCTGTGCACCACCCTGGTACCGCTCGGGGCCGCCGGATCACTGCTCGGGGGAGTGCTGACCAGGCATCGCGAACTCGTGATCGCCATCGGCGGCTGGACCATCATCGCGCTCGGGATACTGCAAATCCTCGGCCGCGGTTTCGCTTTCGGCTTCGCGCAACGCGGGATGGCCAGGCACGGCGGATCCGAGAAGTCCGGCGCGGTCTACGCGCTCGGCATGGTCTACGGGCTGTCCGGATTCTGCGTCGGCCCCATTCTCGGGTCGATTCTCACGGTGGCGGCATTGAGTTCCTCGCCGGTGCACGGCGGCTCGCTGCTCGCCGTCTACGCGCTGGGCATGGCGCTGCCGCTGTTCGTCCTGGCCCTGCTCTGGGACCGGTTCGATCTCGGCAGCCGCCGCTGGCTGCGCGGCCGTCCGATAGCGCTCGGTCGCCTCCGGCTGCACACCACCTCGCTGATCTCCGGCCTGTTCTTCATTGCCGTCGGCGCGCTGTTCCTGCTCACCGACGGCGGCTCGATCATCGCCGGAAACGCCGACGCCAGTGTCGATCTCGAGGATCGGGTGCTGCGCCTCACGGCCGCCCTGTCGGACACCACGGTGCTGTTACTGCTCGGCGCGGTGGTGCTGTTGCTCGTAGCGTGGCGACTGCTCCGCTGCGACCGGCGCGACGTGGACCGGGCCGAAGTGTGACCCATTGCCTGTATATGCCATGTCGGCTATATTGCCGATATGGCATATACATTCGAGGTGGTCGCCGAGCCGCGGCGCCGTGAGATCCTCGATCTGCTGCGGGGTCGCGACCGGCTGGTGGGGGAGCTGGTGGAGGAGTTGCGCCTGGCGCAGCCGACGGTCTCCAAACATCTGAAGGTGCTGCATCGGGCGGGGCTGGTCGAGGTGCGGCGGGATGCGCAGCGTCGGTGGTATCGGCTGCGGCCGCAGCCGCTCGCCGAGATCGACCTGTGGCTGACCCCGTACCGCTCGTTGTGGGAGACCAGCCTGAACGCCCTGGAACGCCATCTCGATGCCATGCCCGACGACGAGGAGGAATGACATGAACGATCCGGCCGAGCTGAATATCGTTCGCGGCGAGCCGACCCTGCGATTCGAGCGGCGGCTGGCCCATCCGCCGGAGAAGGTGTGGAGGGCGATCACCGATCCGAAGGAGCTGGCCGCCTGGTTCCCGGCAGCGGTGGACTACGCCGAGCCGCGGCCGGGTGTGCCGATGCGGTTCACCTTCCCGGGCGAGGCGGTGGCGGACGGCACCTGGGCCGGTGAAGTGCTCGAGGTGGACCGGCCCACGGTGTTCATGTTCCGCTGGAGCCACGACGTGTTGCGCTTCGAGTTGGTGCCCGACGGCACCGGCTGTCGGCTGATCTTCACCCAGACCATCGGCGGCGGCGGGATCGGTCGCCTGGGTGCGGCCCGCACCGCGGTCGGCTGGGAAGGCTGTCTGGCCGAACTCGCCGCCGCGCTGGATGGCACGGGGTCGGGCACAGAGGGTGGATTCCTGCCCCGGGTCGAGCGCTACCTCGCCGAATTCGACTTGGACAGCGGCATTCTCGCCGAGTCGGGCGATGAGCGCGAGATCCGGTTCGCCCGCGATCTGGTCTGGAAGCCCGCGGACGAGGTGTGGTCGGTACTCGTCGAGGACGCCGCCGCGGCCGTCGGCGAGCGGCCGCCGGTGCGCGCGTTCAACGAGCACATCCCGGCCGGAACCGTCACCGCGGTCGAGCCGCCGTGGGTACTCGAATACAGCTGGCTCCACGACGGTGCGCCGGTCGGCCGGGTGCGCTGGACGATTGTCGTCGATCCAGAGTTCGGCACCCGCGTCGAACTGACCCAGACCCTTCCGCGTCAGCTGACCGCACTGGCCCCCGAATTCCTCGCGGCCTGGCAGGTCCATCTGGACCTGTTCTTCGCCGCGGTGCACGGCGAGGTGCGCTGCGGCTGGCCCGCCGAACGCGTGGCGGCGCTGACGGAGCGCTACGCGTCGGCCGTGCCCTGATCGGTCGTCGCGGGGCCGCCCGCTGTCGCGGTATCGGACCGGCAGCCGAATTCGAAACGACCGACCGAAAAGTGAGTGATCGTGTACAGCCGGTGCGGATTCGTACTGGTCGAAGGACCGATTCATTGGCGAAGTCAGCTGGTCGCCCGCCGGATGAACCGAGACCCGAGTGCGGTGTGAAAGGGGAGTAGAAGGTGAGCGCTCCTTCACTTTAGGCTTCGATCATCGGCCGGAAGGACCGCAGCACCTGGGCGGAAGGGAGTCGACGATGACATCCAACGAGGCACTCCGAGCGGGACTCACACTCTCGGGCAAGCCGATGTCCACACCACTACAGGACGTCCGTGCCGTGTCACGGCGATTGGTCGGGCACTTCGTCGACAATGTGATCCCCTGCGGCACCTTGCCCGGTGACATCATCGCCGGTGACGTCACCACGATCACCAGGTTCTGCCTGCGACTGTCGGTCAGCATGCTGGACGGCCAGGACATCCCCGCGAAGACCGACCGGCTGGCCGCCGCGGCGGCGGGCTGGGCGCGCGAAGGCGTGCCGATCGACACCATCCTGCACGCCATCCACGAGGGGTTCAAAGTCGGAATAGATCTGGTGCTGTCGAATGCGACGGCGAACGACTACGAGAACCTCGTCGGCGGCGCCAAATTGGTGGTGGAGATGCTGGACACCATGAACGCCACGGTCGCCCGCGCCTACGTGCGTGAACACCGGGCGGCCGTCAGCGAGCACCACACCGCCGTGCACACCCTCACCTCCGCCCTGCTGGCCGGCTGCCCGACCTCGACCATGGCGCGGGAGTGCGGGATCGCCATCGCGGAGTCGTATTTCATACTGGCACTGGATATTCCGATGCATCCGGACGAGCGGCATCCGATGCTCGACGGCAAGGTCGTCGCCCGGCGCAAACTCCGGCGGCTACAGGCCGAACTCGGCACCCGCTGCGGTGAGGACGCCCTCGCACTGCTCAGCGTGGACGGCGGCACCATCCTGCTGCCGATGACGGGCCGCCGCGACGAGCAACTCGACGAGCTGATCGAGCAGCTGTCGACCGCCGCGCGGGTGTCGGTGACCGCCGCCGCGGTGACCGCCGCGGTGGGCGATGTGCCGGGCGCTGCGGACCGCGCCCACGAGGTACTCGATATGGTGCAGCGACTGCACTGCGTTCCGGGGTTGTACCGATTCACCGATATGGCGCTGGAATATCAGCTGACGCGGCCCGGGCCGGGGCGTGAAGCCCTCGGTTCGCTGCTGGATCCCCTCGACTCACACCCCGAATTGCTCGAAACCCTGCTGAGCCATATCGCCAATAACCTCAATCGGCAGCGCACCGCCCGCGAGTTGCATATCCACACCAATACGGTGGACTATCGACTGCGCCGCATCGGCCAGTTGACCGGGTTGGACCCGACGGTGACATCGGGTCTGTGGCAGTTGCGTTCGGCGATCATCGCCCGCTCTTTCACGGAGTGAATCGCACCTCCGCACTCGCATAGCCGAAGAGTTTGCGGCCCTGTGACACCGCGTGGAGGGAGACGGTGGCGGTACGGCGGACGCGGTCGCAGGCGACGACCCGCCCACCGAACTCGATATCGACCGCGTCGGCCCGCGGCACCGCCAGATAGTGGACCTGGTTCGCGAATTCGGCGCGATACTTGGTCACGGCGGCGGGGTCGCCGGTCCACGAGGTGAGATATCCGGCGGTGAGCGCCAGGACGAGCATGCCGGGCGCGACGACCACCGGCGGCCCGGAGGAGCCGGCGTGCTCCGCCGGGGCGATGTCTCCGATCGCACGGGCATAGGCGGCCAGATCGCGGCGGGTCAGAGTGGTGCTCGCGGTGGGCAGATCGGTGTCGACGGCCAGCCGGTCGAGATCGACACGGGT
Source organism: Nocardia sp. CC227C (assembly GCF_030767025.1). Lineage (GTDB taxonomy): Bacteria > Actinomycetota > Actinomycetes > Mycobacteriales > Mycobacteriaceae > Nocardia. The sequence continues at coordinate 197,379 of NZ_JASITE010000014.1, forward strand.
GTGCGGCTGCCGGGGGCGTCGCACCGGCGGGACGGTCGGCTCCCAGCCGAATCCGGCGCGCGCACCCGCCCCGAGATGCGGCCCCGCGGCCGGCCCGGTGCGCGCGAGCAGCGCGGTCGATCCGGTCTGCACCGGCGTCCCGTCCTGGTCGGTGAGGACTCCGCTGATGGTGATGACGTCGAAGTCGTGGAACTGCCGGAACGACTCGAAGTAGACATCGCAGGTCAGCACGTCGCCCGCGAGCAGCGGCCGTCCGATGTCCAGGGTCTGGTCGACATGCACGATGCGGTCGAGCCGGTATCCGGTGATCAGCGTCCGCAGGATCTCACGCCGGGCCTGCTGCCAGATCAGCGCCGCGAAGGACGGCGGGGCCACCACGGCGTCGAACCCCCAGCGCGCCGCCGCGGCTTCCCGCCAGTGGGCCGGGTGGTACGCCTGCACCGCCCGCGCGAACTCCCGAATCCGAGTGCGCTCCACCCGAAACGGCTCCGCGCAGCGGTAGTGATTCCCGACCAGCGCCCTGGCCTGCTCGGCCGCGCTGTGCACTGTGCTCGACATGAACGTCTCCTTTCGGTCCGTCGATGATTCGGCCGGACGCCGCGGCGGCGGCCGAATCGACGCCATTCCTGGAAATGTCACCGAAAGTCCGAAACCTCATTGGTGAGGTTTGTCAGAGTTCGTTCCCATCGCTTCGAGCGGCATTTTCCCCGGCTTAGCGTGAACGCGGTTTCAGCGCCGGGCATTTCGCTGCCGGTCGCGGAACCGGAAATCACCAGCGGCTACAGGAAGGCGCGAAATGAGACGAAGTACCCGCCGTAGGACGGTCCAGGCGGCGGTCATGGCCGGAGTCTCGATGCTGGCCGTCGGATTCGCCGGAACGACCGTGCACGCCGAACCGGAATCCGGTCCCACCCAACAGCAGTTGGCCGATGCCATCGGTCAGGGATTGAACGATCCCGCCGCCCGGCCGATCGTCGATTCCGGCAGTGCGGGCTCCGGATCGGCGTGCACCTCGGGCAGCGGGGCGGGGTCGGGCAACGGCTCCGGCGACTGTTACGGCGGTTCCGGATCGAGTTCCGGCTCGGCGGGAGGGTACGCCTCCGACACCGTGGGGCACGGCCCGGCCATGACCTCCTGGGTGGCGGCATTCGGTCACGGCCTCCTCAACCCGGATGTCGCGCCGCCCGGCGCCAACGACTGGAACTGCAAGCCCACCGCGGAGAACCCGCGGCCGGTGCTGCTGGTCCACGGCACCTGGATGAACGCCTACAACGGATTCGCGTACATGAGCCAGCCCATCAAGGACGCCGGATTCTGTACCTTCACCCTGAACTACGGGCGCTCGAACCTCATCGAGGGCGGCGGACTCGGTTCGGTGCTGCCCGGCGTCATGGGCACCGGCTACATCCAGGACTCGGCAAAGCAGTTGGCGGCCTTCGTCGATCGGGTCTTGGCGGCCACCGGCGCCGAGCAGGTCGACATCGTGGCGCACTCCCAGGGCGGCTCGATGGCGAACTGGTACACCAAGTTCGAGGGCGGCGCGTCGAAGGTGCACGACCTGATCACCTACGGCGCGACGCATCACGGGACATCACTGCTCGGGATCGCCGCGCTCGGCCGCGCCATCAACAATCTCGGAATCGACGTGCTCGGCCTGGTCGAGATCTTCGTGGGACACGCCGGAATCCAGGAGACCATCGGCTCGGATTTCGTGAATCGGCTCAACGCCGACGGCGATACGGTTCCCGGTATCGAGTACACCATCGTGGCCACCCGCTACGACGAGATCACCAATCCCTACGATCTGACCTTCCTGCGCGCGGGACCCGGTGCGCGAGTGGACAATATCCTGCTGCAAGACGGCTGTGAACAGGACCTGTCGGATCACCTCACCATGATGTACTCGCCGCGGTCGCTGTCCATCGCGCTGCGGGCGCTCGACCCGGTGCGGTTCCCGGACCTGGTGTGCGACTTCAACCCCTGGCTGGTCGGCGGCGGCGGATCGCTCTGATCGTGACCGTGAGCGGGTTCACCGGGTGCTGACCACGGCCCGGTGGGCTCGCTCCACCGCTGTGCGATCACCTACCGCTGTGCGATCACCCGGTCGCGCCGACGCGGTCCACCACGGAAGGCGTTGTGGGCGAGGAGGTTCGAGAGGCGCGCTGCTCGGCTTCCATCCAGGCGCTGATCATGCGCGCGGTCGACGCGATGGCCTCGCGGCGCGCCTCACCGTCGACATCCAGCGCCGAGGCGCGCAGCACACCCGCGAACCCGGTGTTGATCAGCACGAAGGTCATGACGTCGTACCGGTGATCGTCACCCGGGCCGAGCAGCTGGATCAGCAGCACCTTGACCAGCAGGCGCAGCCGTGGTTCGAATTCCGGCAGACCGCTGCTGTAGAACTGCACTCCGGCCACCAGGGCGCGCACCAGCTTCGCGTTCGCCACGAGCTCCTCGCTGAACACCTCCAGCAGCTCGGTGATCAATCCCGGCAGCGCGTCGAAGAATTCCGGGGTGACCTGTTCCATCGACAATTCGGAAACCCACTGGGTGAAACGGCGTTCCGAGCTCTCCAGCAGCCGTCCGAGCAACTCCTCGACGATGACGGAGCGATCGGAGAAATACCGGTAGAGGGTGCCGATGCTCACCCCGGCTTCGGCGGCGATCCGATTCGTCGAGGTATCGGCGATTCCGCGCTCCCCGAACAGGCGGGCCGCGGTGTCGAGAATGTGTTCCCTGGTCGCCTTCGCGCGTTCCTGGGTCGGACGACGGCGCTGCCTGACGGCCTTCGTCATCGTCATCTCCTGTCGTACGGGAAAAGTCGAGCTTTGCTCATCTTAGGGTGTTCCAGATCACCGTGGTGCGGTATCTTGATGCGCCACACGTGGCACAGGGAGGTGCGCACAATGGCCGGTCGAGTGCCCTCGGGGCGGCTGGAGCGAGGAACCCGTCTCGGTCGACTGGCGGCGGGGCAGGCGATGCGCGGGATCGGCACCCGGTTGGCCATGGTCGGGCGACCGGACGAGGCGCGACGAATCCTCGCGGAGCGCTCCACATTGCAGGCCGCGCAGCAACTGGTCGCCGTGCTCGGCACCATGAAGGGCGCGGCCATGAAGGTCGGGCAGATGCTGTCGGTGCTCGATCTGGATCTCGTCCCGGAATCCCATCGGGAACTGTTCCGGCACAAGCTCGCCGAACTCCAGGACCGCGCGCCGGTGGTCGAGTTCGCGCGGATGCGCACCGTCGTCGAGGACGGCCTCGGCCCGATGTCGAGGGTTTTCGCCGACTTCGACGAGGAACCGATCGCCGCGGCCTCGATCGGGCAGGTGTATCGGGCGCGGCTGCGCGACGGCCGCACGGTCGCGGTGAAGGTGAAGTATCCCGACGTGGATCGGGCGGTGGAAGCCGATATGCGCAATCTCGGCATGATCAGCGGACTGCTGCACGCCGTATTGCCCAGTGCCGGTGACGCTTCGGTGCTGGACGAGATCAGCCGCAATATCGGCGGCGAACTCGACTATCTGCGGGAAGCGCGCAATCAGCACCGCGTCGCGTCGCGCTACCGCGGCCATCCCCTCATCATCGTCCCGGACAGCATCGCCGAATACTGCACCCACAATGTTCTCGTCACCGAGTTCCTCGACGGGGAGCCCTTCGAGCACATCCGCTCCCTGCCCGCCCACGACCGGGACCGTATCGGGGAGCTGATCTACCGCTTCTACATCACGTCGTTGTTCGCCGACTACGAGTTCTGCGGTGATCCGCATCCGGGAAATATCCTGTTGCACTCCGACGGTCGGCTCGGATTCGTCGACTTCGGCCTCTACCACCAGATGAACCCGGTCGACGTGGAATTCGAGCGTACCGGAATGCGCGCCGCCGCCGAACAACGCGCCGAGGACCTGTACCGGCACTGGGTCGAGCGCGGCATCATCGCCACGGATGCGGGCGTCACCGCGCGGGAATGCCTCGACTACGTGTGGGCGGCGGCCGGCTGGCATCTGCTCGACGAGGACATCACCCTCACCCCGGAGTGCGCCACCGGCGCGGTGGTGTGCGCCATCGACCCTCGGATGTCCGAATTCCGGGGTATGCGACAGCAATCGCTGCCGCGCGAACACGTGTTCTCCCGCCGCACCGATCTGTGGACGTGCGCCGTGCTCGGGCGTCTGGAGGCGACCAACAACTGGCATCGGCTCGCCCGCGAATGGCTCTACCACGAGCCACCGGAGACCGAGATCGGGCGGACGATCGCGCACTGGCACCGCGACCGGGCCCGACGAACCGTCCGCTAGCGCTCGGCGAGCGTCCGGCGGCGGAACTCCCGCATCAGCACCGGGGTGGCGTGGCTGTCCAAATAGGAATCGCCCGCGGCCACGGCCTTCACCGAGTCGGCGAGTGCCAGGCCGGTGAGGTCCTTGACGATATAACCGGCCGCGCCCGCACCGACGGCGTCGAGCATGGCGCCCGCGCTGATATCGGAGGTCAGGATGAGAAAGCGGGTGGCGTCGGCGCCCGGGAGGCTCCGGCACAACTCCAGCCCGTCCCCGTCCGGCAGCTGCGGCTCGAGAATCACGACATCGGGTCGCAGCTCGGCGATGAGCAGCCGGGCCTGGTCGAGGGTGGCGGCCGCACCCGCCACCGATACCGCGGGGTCGAGGTCGAGCAGGTCGCGGACGGCGCGTCGGACCGCGCGCTCCTTGTCGACCAGGAGCACGCGAACCCGGTCCCGGGCGGCGGGGCGCGGGTGGCCGGAGCGATAGTGCGAGGTGGTGCTCATGTCTCCACGATCCACTCGCCGACCTGGCGGCAACCGATGAGAAAGCAACTCGCCGAGAGGACTTTCGGCACCGAAATGTCGGGCACGTCGCGCCCGCCGGTCGCCCGCCCGCGCGAGGCGCCGGTGAGCGGCTCCCCGCGCTGACCCGCGGACGAATCAGGACAGGGGCAGGACCCCGGAGAGCGGGCCGCGGCGTGGCGGCGATCGCCCGGGGTCGGCCATATCTCGGGGCTTACCACATGGTGTGCCACCCCGATGCGGTGAAGGAGCGCCCGCCCCCGCCGCCCGCTAGGCTGGTCGCGGATCTCGATCAGGAGGGCGCATGAATCCGAAAGCGGTCGCGGGACGATTGGTCGGCGGAGTCAACGGCGCGGTGGTCGCGCTGCTGCGCATGCCGGTGGTCGGGTCGGTCCTGGGGCGGGGCTTCACCGAGATCACCTATGTCGGCCGCCGCTCGGGCAAGACCTTCAGCACCCCGGTCAACTATTGGCGTTCGGGCGACGTCCTGAAGATCGGGGTCGCCATGCCGGACAGGAAGTCCTGGTGGCGCAATTTCCAGGACGAGGGCGGCCCCATCACCATGCGCCTGGCCGGTGAGGACCGCACCGGGCGCGCGAAAGCACGCCGCGACGAGCGCGGCCGGGTGACGGTCGAGGTACGGCTCGACTAGCGCCGCCGACGCCGGTCACGAACGGCGGCGCTCCCGGGGTGCGAGGGCGGCCAACAACGCGATGAGCAGGCCGCCGCCGAACAGGTACAGACCCCAGGTGCCGGAGAACAGATCGCGGGCGCTGTCGCGCAGCTGATCGTCGAACCGCTCGTTCAACCGCCAGGTCAATGCGGCGAGACCGGCCAGCCCCGCGAGGATGCCCAGCCAGGCGACCCCGCGCGACCCGGTCAGCGCGGCCAGCATCACCGCTGCGGCGGCGCCGAGCAGCACGATGGCGAGCGAGGACCACAGCGCCGCGTTCTGCTCACCGAGCTGTTCGAGCGTGACACCCGGCGCGAAACCCTCGCGCAGGTCCTCGAACCGCACATCCCGCGCCTGAACCGTCGAGATGAGCGGCCCGAACGCCCCGACACCCATCGCGATGGCGACCACGAACAGCAGCAGATGGACCGAAGTGCGCATAACTCAACGGTATGCCCGAAAAGACGTTTTGGGGCGCATTAGCGCTTCGGATGTTCAGGGCAGGCGTACCAGCATCTTGCCGGTGTTGGCGCCGCGCATCATGGCGAGGAAGGCGTCGACGGCGTTGTCGATGCCGTCGACCACGGTCTCCTCGGTGGCCAGGGTGCCCTCGGCCAGCCATGTAGCGGCCTGGGGGATGAACTCCGGGGCCAGGTGCAGGTGGTCGCTGACGTTCATACCGCGCAGGGTGATCCGCTTGCCGATGGCGAGGGGGAGGTGCTTGGGGCCGGGGCGCAGTTCGGTGTCGTTGTAGACCGAGATCGCACCGCAGAGGGCGATGCGACCGTAGCGGTTCATGGTGACCAGGGCGGCATCGAGATGGTCGCCGCCGACATTGTCGAAGTAGACGTCGATGCCGTCGGGGGCGGCCTTGCGCAGCTGTTCGACGAGATCACCGGTGCGGTAGTCGATTCCGACGTCGTAGCCGAACTCCTCGGTGAGACGGCGTACCTTCTCCGGGCCGCCCGCCGAGCCGATCACGGTGCTGGCGCCCAGTTTTCGGGCCAGCTGACCGGCGACGGAGCCGACCGCGCCCGCCGCACCGGAGATGAAGACCACATCGCCCTCGCGCACCGGGGCGATCTCTTTCAAACCACCCCAGGCGGTGAGACCGGTGGTGCCGAGGACGCCCAGATAGGCTTGCGCCGGAGCGAGATTCGGGTCCACCACCTGTGCCTGCGCGGCGTCGAGCAGCGCGTATTCCCGCCAGCCCTGGAAGTGTGACACGGTCGCGCCGACCGGGACATCGTCCGACCCCGAGGCCACCACGGTGCCGACCGCCGAACCGGTCATCGCCTCGCCGAGCTCGAACTGCGGAATGTAGGACTCGCCCTCGTTCATCCGGCCGCGCATATACGGATCCACGGAGACGAAGTCGTTGCGCACCACGACCTGGCTCGGACCCGGATCGGGCACGGTGGTGGTGACGAGGGAGAAATCGGTGGGCACCGGCTCGCCGACGGGACGGGCGACGAGATGCCATTCACGGCTGGAAAAGGACATGACAAGGCTCCAAAGATGTTGGGGGAAAAAATGATGGGGAAAAGTGTTCAGGTATTCAGGCGGCGAGCAGGCCCGCGAGCAGCGCGGTGACACCGTCGTCGAACAGTCGCCGCGCCTGCTGCGGCATCTGCTCGAGCCCGACCACGAGCGCAATGCTCAGATCGGCCGCCACTTCGGGGGACACCGAGGGCGCGGTCCCCGCGTCGGCGAACAACCGCACCAGCAGGGCGCGCAGTTCGACGGTGTAGTCGACACAGATGTCACCGAACAGCCGCGCCTTCTCGTCGATCAGTTCGGTCGCGTGCGGGGAGTCCTCGGTCAACCGCAACACCAGGTCGAGTTTGGCCGCGAGCACTCCGCGAATACGTTGTGCGGCAGGTTCATCCGACTCGGCCGCCGCCTGCGCCCGCGCGAACGCCTGCGCGTGCAGCCGCTGCGCGAGTTGGCGCACGGCATCGTCCTTGCCGCGCACGTACTGGTAGACCGCCGACCGCGAGACGCCCATGGTGCGGGCGATGTCATCGACGGTGGTGCGTTTGACGCCGTAGCGCCCCAGGCACTCGTAGGTCGCGTCGAGGACCTCGTCGAGACGGTCGGTGGACATGGTTCAGGCCAGCTTCCTCGATAGTTCCTCGGCGACACCGGCCGATGACGCCGGATTCTGTCCGGTGACCAGATTACGGTCGACCACCACATTGGGCGCCCACGGGTCACCCGTGCGGAAGTCCGCACCGATCTCGATCAGCCGATCCTGTAGCAGCCAGCGCGCCTTGTCGGCGAGCCCGCCCTGCACCTCTTCGGTATTGGTGAACCCGGTCAGCGCGTACCCCGCGAAGGCATTGGCCCCCGCGGCCGTGGTGGCGGCCAGCAGTGCGGCGGGCGCGTGGCAGACCACGGCCAACGGTGTGCCGGACGTCAGGGCGGCGACCAGCAGCCGGCCGGAGTCGGCGTTCACCGCGAGGTCCTCCATGGGCCCGTGACCGCCGGGATAGAACACCGCGTCGAACTCCGCCGGTTCGACGTCCTCGAGCCGGACGGGACTGTTCAACTCGGCGCTGTCCCGGATCACCGCGGCCCGATGGTCGGCGACCTCCTGCCCGCCATTGGCGTCCGGTGCGAGGCTGCTCCGGTCGACCGGCGGAACCACACCCCCGGGTGTGGCGACCACAATGTCGTGACCAGCGGACTTCAGCGTCTCGAAGGGGACCACGAACTCCTCGGCCCAGAACCCCGTCGGATGCTTGCTGCCATCCGCGAGCGTCCAGTGGTCCGACCCGGTCATCACGAAGAGAATCTTGGACATAAGGTCCTTTCCACAATCTGACATTCTGTGCAGATTTCGTCAGTAGCGACAGCTACTACGCTAGACCCGCGTCGAGTATTCCCGCACGGTGACGCTTGCCACGGGATTGCTGGCAAACCGATAGCGAACTAGCATGGCGAATGGGTCGGGGTTACCCCTTGGAGGCTGCCATGCTCAAGTCTCTCGTTCTCGCAGTTGCAACGTCCGCACTAATGCTCAGCCCCTTTGCTGTACCCGCCGCCCATGCCGATGCCGACTACGGCGGCGGTTGCGTTGTATTTGCGAACAATCCCGCGGCGACCGTGGATTCGCTGCGCTTCCGCTGCAATCCGGAGCAACAGGACGCGATCTTCCGCGACGCTCCGCGCGGTGCCGTGCCCATGGGCGTCAAGAACGGCTGGGTGGTGCGACCGGTCGACATGCAGTGGTGGACCCCCGCCGTATGGATCGGCAAGACCTTCTACACCGGCCCCGACGGCGGCTATCTCATGAACCGGATCACCGGCGCGGGCATAGAAGGCTGGCCCGCGGACGTCTACGCCGCCCCGGCCATCACGGACGGCCAACCCGCGTGGGCCCTCGACTACGCCCCCTCGCCCACCCCTCAGGTCTACGACGAGATCCGTGAGATAGCCCCCGGCGTATGGTTCGGCTACTCCTGGTGGCGCGAGGGCGCCCAGAACTCCCTCATGCTCACGTTCGCCTTGGCCTGATCGTCTCTTGCGCCCACGCCTCGACGGACTTAGGCTTGCCTAAGTTCATTCGACGGTGAGGGCCTGATGAAACTCAATGCCATTGAGCGAGTTGCGATGAACAATCCGCTGCGTGCCGCGCATCAGCATCATCGGGAGGCCGCGTGGTTCCGTCGGCTGGCTGCTGGTGATCTCGCCGGTCGCAGTGTGCTGGAAGTCGGCTGTGGGCGCGGCGTCGGCGTCGAAGTCCTACAAGACCGGCTCGGGGCCGATCGGGTGACGGCCTTCGACTTCGACCCCGCGATGGTCGAACTGGCGAGGGAGCGGCTCTCCGGTCGGCGCAACGTGACCCTCTCCGAAGGGGATGTCTGCGAAATACGTGAGCCTGCGGCGAGTTTCGACATCGTCGCCGACTTCGGAATCATCCACCACGTGCCCGAGTGGCAGCGGGGTATCGCCGAGATCGCCCGTGTCCTGCGACCGGGCGGCACCGTCTTGTTCGAGGAAGTGCCGCGTCATATTCTCGACACCTGGACAATGCGGACATTCACGGTACATCCACGCGAAAATCGCTTCGAAGCAGAAGAATTCGCCGCCGAGCTCGCGCGTAACGGTCTGCGCGGTCGAGGTCTAATCGAGCGACACTTCGGGGGAATGCTGTTTGTCGGTGCCGCGACGAAGATATGAGTGAATGTCTGAAGATTTCGATATCACATCGCTATTGCCGTTCTGTCGCAATGGAATTCGCGGTAGAATTGGTGCATGATGACGGTGGGGGAAACGCGAGGCGGTGATACCGCGGCCGGTTTGTCGGCGGCGATGGACACCCTGCTGGGCACCGATCTCACCGGACTGTCGGATTCGGCTCTCGTGGATGTGATGCGGGAGGTCGAGTCGGTGCGGTGTCGGATGGCGGCGTTGTCGCATCGGATGATCGCCGAGGTCGAGGGCAGGCATCTGTGGGAACGCGCCGGAGCCAAGGGGATGCGCGGGTATCTGATCGATGTGCTGCGCCTGTCGGCGGCCGAGGCCGGGGCGCGGGTACGCGCGTCGGTGCCGTTGCGGCCCCGTGTGTTCTGCGGGGTGGAAGGTCCGGCCCTGTTGCCGACCACCGCCGCCTTGCAGGCCGAGGGCGCGGTGTCTCCCGAGCACGCGCGGGTGATCATGCGGGTGATGGAGCGTATCCCCC
>NZ_JASITE010000015.1 GCF_030767025.1 Nocardia sp. CC227C
CTAGGCCGCCAATAGGTCCGCGATGGTGACCGCTTCGGCCAGTGTCCACGTCGCGGCTTCCGCGGCGAGCAGCTGTTCCCATGATGGTGCTCCTGCCTGTGCACGGGCTGCGGCATCGGAGCGGACTCTCAGTGCGAGCATGCCGATTCGCATGAGGACAGGGATATTGAGATGTCGTGCGGCGACAGCGGTTTCACCGGCGATCGTTGCCGCGGCTGTCTTCGACAAGCTGATCGCTCCGGCCGCGGCGTGTGCGGCGAGCAGCATTTCTGTGTGGTTGGCCGCCACTGAGGTCGTCAGCCGCGCAGTGCCTGTCGAGCGGTAGGCGCGCAGCTGCGTGTGGGTTCGGATCACGACTTCGGTCGCGAGCATCCCCAGGCCAGGTGTCAACATCCCGGAGCGGAGATTGAGCCCGTCGCCGGAATTCGTGCCGGCGTAGGCGTCATTGGCGAACTTCCGCACCTCGTGGCTCGGCATCTCGCAGAGAAGTGTCCAGCCCGGCAGCGGAAGGTTCATCGGGGTGATGAAGTCGGCGGCCCAGTGTTTCAACAACAGCGCGATTGCGAGATGCTGCTCGGGCGCTTGCGCGAACGGCAGACCGGAACGCGTCGACGTGACGCGTTCGACCATCCGCTGTCCGTCGTCCCACCAGGTGCCTTCGAAGGTTCCGGTGCGGATTTGGTTGAGAGCGGTGAAGAATCGGCCGATGTCATGGCCGGCGGACCGGACGCGGTGTGCGGGACCGCCGAATTTCGGTCCGGTGTAATCGATGGGAAGTCGGGCGGTCTCCTTCTCCCACCGGCGCAGCAGATCGCTCTGCTTCAGCCACGACAGGCCACCGAGAACGGCAGCGTCCACATGGTTGTCGTAGAGGTTGCCGAGTGCGCCGATGAGCCCGGAGAGGCCGACGACCACCAGGTCGCCTCGATCCCACGGAATCCGTTGGGTTGCCCGCCATGCATCGAGCTGTTCCGACGCGATCGGGTCGAGGATGTCGGCCCATTCGGGCTCGCCCCATCCTTCGGCCACACGACGTTCCTGATTGCGGGCGGTGAGTTCGGAATAGGTGAGGTCGGTCGGAGCGCTCCGGATCCGCTCTCTCGTCGCAAGGTCGATCGGCGTGTCCGAAAGCGCTGACGCTGCGATCATTTCGATATCGTCGAGATCACGCGTGAGGGCGTCCAGATTACCGATGTAGTCGTCGTCGATCGGCGAGGTTCGGTCGCTGAAGTTGTCGTCGGCGGTGCTCACGCCGCATCCTCGAGGTCGTCTGCGAGGTTGGAGACCCCCTCCGCAAGGCTCTCGACGGTCTTCTTCTCACCTTCGAGATCCTCTAGTTCGGCGAGCAAGGTCCGGAGCTCATCGTTCTCGGGCCCGGTGACACGTTCCTTGAGCCGGTCGGCGACAGTTCGGAAGCGGGCGACGTGAGCTTCGGCCGCCATGCGTTGATCCCGCTCCGCATCCAACTCCGCCTGCTTGGTCTCGAGCTGCGCACGGAGGGTGTCGATTCGCTCGGCGAGAGTCGCGATGTTCTTTCCGAGGCTTGTGACTCGCTCGCGCAGGCTGACGATGACGGCCTTGGCCGCCTCTTCGTTGCCGTCGATATCGCGAAGTACGAGCTGGGTCACGACGTGAAGTCGGATGGCGTCGGCCGCGATACGAGCTGCCGTGAACCCGGAGGCCTTACCCGCGAGCGTGACGGCCCCGGCGCCTACTGCGCCGCTCACGCCGGAGATGATGGCGGCGCCACCCGCCATGCCGAGACCTCCGGCGGCGATGGAGCCGCCGCCGATGGCGGCCATACCCGCGGAAGTTGCCACCGCGCCCGAATAGCCGAGTACGAGCGTGCCGTACGCGCCCGCGATGGCGGGTGCGGCGAGACCGCCGGTCAGGACACCGAGTCCGAGGCCGGCCCCGGCGAGGAGCACGTATTTGCTCCAGTTGCTTGCCTTCGACAGTTTCTTGATCGCATCCTTGTACGCCGTTTCGACAGCGTGGAGGTCTTCGAGATGTAACTGATCCATCGATCGATGGGCGGCGCTGAGAGCCTCGGCGCGTACGTTTTTCTCCCACTTGCCTGCTACCCACGGTTCGAAGCCGTACAGGTCGATGAGCAGAAGCAGAGCCCGTGACCTTCTCGTTACGACCGATAAGAGCTGCGGCCCAGCAGATTCGAGCGCCTCGAGGTTCGGCGGTCCACCCTCCACCAGGATCTGGTTCACGGCTTGGGCCACGGCCGGAGACCAGTCGTGCTGGTTACGCGCCTTGAGGGCCTCAATCGCTTTGGTGCGGAAGGAATTACGGATCTCGCGCTTGGATGTCAGGTGCTTGCCCTTCGATGCGGCGATATCGCGCTGCATCATCCGGTACTGCCACGCCGTGAGGACGAAGTCCTCATCGGGGGAGAGTTCGAGCTTCTTCTGCACCTGCACCGTGTCCATGCGCTCGACAGTAGCGAGATGGCCCGACAGGAAGGAGCAGATCCGGGCGAAGCGGGGATGCGGTAGGGGGAGATGGCAACCTGTTTCATGCTGTTGTACGAAGCGACATTTTATGCCCCTTGAAGCAGACAAATACGGTCGAATTCATGGAATGGAATTGTCGTTCGGCCGAGGATCTTTCCGCCGCCCTGCACACCGGTGAGGTGTCCTCGGTGGAGCTCACCGAGGAGGCGATCGCCCGCATCGAGCGGGACGACGAGGTGATCAACGCGATCTGTGTGCCGGATTTCGATCGTGCGCGGGCCGCCGCACGGCGTGCCGACGAGGCGCGTGCACGCGGCGAGGACCGGCCGCTGCTCGGTATTCCGGTGACGGTCAAGGAGTCCTACGACATGGCCGGGCTGCCCACGATGTGGGGTATACCGATGTACTGGGACTATGTGCCGACCGAGGACGCGGTGCAGGTGTCGTGATGGCCGGACCGGATTCACTGACCCACGGCATCGCCTACGACCTCGCCCTGCCGCCCGCGCGCCACGAGCGGCTGTCGGACTTCCGTGTCCTGATCATCGAGGACCATCCGCTCATCCCGACCGGATCGGCTGTGCGGATGGGTGTGAACCGGGTCGCCGCGGCCCTCGCCGACGAGGGCGCTCGCGTCGAACACCACAGTGCGCTGCTGCCCGATCTGAGCGAAGCGGCGACGCTCTACATGCTGCTGATGCTGTCGAATGCCGCCGCGAGCCTTCCCGTCGACGTGTACGAACAGCTGCGAACCCACGCCGCCACCCTGAGTCCGGACGACCGCGGTCTCGATGCGGCGCGGCTCCGCGGCATGGTGCTCAGCCACCGCGACTGGGTCGAGGCGAACAACCGTCGCGAACGCCACCGCCACGCCTGGCGACAGCTCTTCACCGAGTTCGATGCGGTGGTGTGCCCCATCACGCCCACTCCCGCCTTCCCGCGCAACCACAAGGGAGGTCTGGAGGACCGCCACATCGACATCGACGGCGTCGAATACCCGTACTTCGATCAGTTGGTCTGGGCGGGCATGGCCACCATGCCCGGCCTGCCCGCCACCGCCATACCTGCCAGTCGGTCCGCCGAGGGATTGCCGATAGGTGTGCAGCTCATCGGTCCGATGTTCGAGGATCGCACTCCACTACGGTTGGCCGAACTGTTGGAGCGGAAGATCGGTGGCTTCCGGGCACCGGAGTAGCGCACCGTTCACTCCACCCGGCCTCCTATGACTGCATGGAGGCTTGCACAAGCCGCCTTCTGTCGATCTTGCCGACCGCCGTTGTCGGCAGGCTCTCCAGGGTCTCGACTCGGTCCAGCACCTTGAATTCGGCGAGGCCGCGTGCGCGAAGGAATCTGTTCAGGTCCGCAGCGGTGGGCGGATCGGTATCAGGATGTGTGGCGACGAATGCGCAGATGCGCTCGCCGAGGTACCGATCGGGGACACCGACGACTGCCACGTCACGGACAGCGGGGTGGGCGCGGACATGGCGTTCCATTTCGGCTGGGGCGATCTTCTCTCCCGCTCTGTTGATCATGTCCGTGGCGCGGCCTTCGACGACGACATCGCCGTCTGCGGTGATGCGGGCAAGGTCTCCGGTGCGGTAGAAGCCGTTGCGGGTGAACGCCATTCGGTTCCGCTCGCCGCCGTTCCAATATGCCCTGATCGTCGACGGCCCCCTGGCCAGCAGGTGACCGGTGGCGCCCGGCGGTACATCGCGGTCATGGTTGTCGACGATGCGTATTTCGTCGGCCGGTGACATCGGCTTGCCCTGTGTCGTCGTGATGACCTCGTCCGAATCGTCGAGTCGCGTATAGCAGACGAGTCCTTCGGACATCCCGTACGACTGCTGTAGTACGCAGCCGAACGCCGGGCCCAATCGACGTGCGACGTCAGGCGAGAGTTTGGCGCCGCCGACTTGCAGGATTCGCAGGCTGGCGACGTCTATCGCCATCGCGGCCGCGACCTCCAACCAGATCAGAGCCAGCGATGGCACGAGAGCGGTGATCGTCACCCGTTCGCGCTGGATGAGTCCGAATACGAGGTCCGGGTCCGGACGGTCGGCGAGGACGACTTTGCCCCCGGAGTGCAGTGTGCCGAGGACTCCCGGCGATGCGAGTGGAAAGTTGTGTGCCACCGGAAGTACGCACAGGTAGACGCTGTCGGAATCGAGGCCGCAGATCTGTGCGCCGGCGCGAACGCCGTACAGGTAGTCGTCGTGGGTGCGTGGGATCAATTTCGGTGTGCCGGTGCTGCCGCCCGACAACAGCAGCAGCGCGGTATCGCACGGCGCCGGCCCCCGCGGGAGCGCTCGGACGGTCGTGTAGAGATCGGACAGCGCCCGGTTCTCCCCGGGGTCGCCCACCACGATGACGAGAACCGGAGGGACGGCGCGGGCCGACATCCGCCCCTCGAAGCCGTCCGGGACGTTCGTCGTTATGTAGGCGACCGCCGCCGTCGCTTCGCAGAGGTTCTCGATCTCGGTTGCTCGATAGGCGGGTAGCGCGAGGACCGGTACGGCACCGAGACGGGTGAGGGCGAATATCGCATCGAAGAACTCCACGATATTCGGCAGTTGGACAACCACTCGGTCGCGGGGGCGGACTCCGCATTCGAGCAACCCTGCGGCCAGGCGGTCGGCTCGGTGGTCGAGTTCGGCGTAACTGATGCGCGCGGTGCCGCTGACGACGGCTGTGCGATCTCCGTGCCGCTCGGCCAGCCGAGCGAGAAGCTCACCAAATGTTTCTCCTTGCCAGTAACCTTCGGCTCGGTAAGACTGTGCGAACTCGGTCGGCCACATCGGGACTCCTCGGCTATTGAGAATGCGAACGGCGACTGTTGCTGCTCTCTGAGCGCAGCGACGCAATCGTGCGTTCGGCGTCGTCGGCGATCAATTCGATGTAGTAGCGGAAACGTTCGCAGAGACCGTCGACAAACGATCGGCTGAAAACGTTCGGATGATAGGACAATTCGAAGGTGAGGTGATCACCCGGGTAGCCGTATAGCACCAGCGCGTAGTGGGTCGATTCGATGATCCCATAGCCGTCGATGCGCAGGCCCGAATCTTGACGCACGTACACGTCGGGCCGCATGAGATTCTGGAAGACGACCAGCGTATCGAACAGTGGGACAAATCCTGCGGCACCCTGGATGCTGTCCGAGTCCAGGAACTCATACCGGATCATTTCGCAATGCTGATCCCGGATCTGTGCGAGCAAGCTTGCCGCCGTATCTGTTTCGGAGATCCGCATACGGATCGCAACATCGTTTATCAGCAATCCGACCGCCCGGTCGATCGCAGGAACGGAAGCCGGGCGACCACAGGTCGTATATCCGAAGGCGATGTCGTCGCTACCGACGATTTCCGCGATGGTCAGGCCCCAGGCGCATTGGACGGCCGTACTGAGCGTGGTTCCCAGGCTGCGCGCACGGATCTCGAGATCGGTACCGACGGATTCCGATAGCGCCAGCTCGATTGTGGCGGTCGAGCCGATGGATTCCGGAGGTGCTGCGCTTGCGAGAACTGTGGGTCGTTCGATTCCGGCCAGGACCTTCCGCCATGCATGGAGTGCGCTCCGGCGATCCTGTCGAGAGAGCCAGCGTAGGTAGTCGTCATACGGATCGGTGCCGGTATCGACAGCCGTCGTCGGCTGCTCGGGAGCGTCGTACAGCATTGCCAATTCCGCTGCGAGGATTCCGGTGGACCACCCGTCCCAGAGAATGTTGCTGTGCGTGACAACCAGGCGGAATCGAGCACGCCCACGTTTGATGAGCATGATCCGGAACAGTGGCGGCCGAGTCAGGTCGAAACGTGACGTCAGTTCGTCACGTAGTAAGGCAGCTTCATCGATTTCCTGTTCGCCGAGGTCGCAGTAGCGCCATGCCAGCGGCACCGCGGTGTCGACCTCGCGTACCCACCGGCCGTCCCCCGATGCGATGCGAAATCCGGAGTGGCAGTTCGGGTGCCGCTCGATAAGTTGTTTCGCGGCCGCCTGGAGTCGTGGCACGTCCAGGTCGCCCGAGATGTCGACGTAGAGCATCACGGCCTCCGTCTCCGCGCCGTACGTGCCCGCGACGTCGAGCATGTGCGGCTGCAGAGGTGACAGTGTCCGTGGCGGACCCGGGTCTGCCGCCGGCGGGGCCGTCCCGGCCATGGGTTCTGTGGAGGGCAACGAGGATCGGCGCGCCGCCAAGGCGGCGAGGCGTTCGGGGGTGCCGTCGGCTAGCAGGTCCTCTGTCCAGATCGGTAGGCCCGAAGCCCTGGCTCGTACCGTGAGCGCTATGGCTCGGACACTGTCTCCTCCGAGTTCGGTGAAGGTCACGAACGGACTGACACGCGGGATGTCGAGTATCTCGGAGAACAACTCGCACAGTGCGATTGCCGCCTCCCCGTGGACCGGATCCCGTCGGGAGTCGTCGCCATACTCCGTACTGTGAGCCATCGGCGGCACCTCTCTCACGGCGGCAGACATTGCCGCACACGGCATGGAGTCGACAGTCCCGGCGTCGGAACCGACCGGTTTCGACCAGCGGCGCGGGCGCGCGTCGACACCTTCTCACGGCGGTCATATGTCATATGGTGGAACACCGTGACTCCGATCGGATCCACGGCGCCCGTGTCGCCCTGTCTCGTCATCGATCTCGAACGGATACACCGAAACTACCGCGCACTCCGGTCTGCATTGCCGACGACACGGATTCGTTTCGCGGTCAAGGCTGCCCCGGTGTCGGAGGTGATAGGGCTACTCGCCGATGAGGGCGCGGAGTTCGATGTGGCCAGCGTGGGCGAGATCGAGCAGTGTCTGAGTCTGGGCGCCGACCCGGCCGTCATGTGCTACGGCAATCCAATGAAAAAGGCGACCCAGATCGCCACCGCTTACGCGGCAGGTGTGCGCCGGTTCGTCTTCGACACCGAGGACGAGCTGGATCGGATCGCCGCCCACGCCCCGGGCGCCGAGGTCGAGTGTCGGTTCCTGGCCGCAGCGCCGCGGTCGCGACTGTCGTTCGGTGCCAAATTCGGCTGCGCGCCCGGGGAAGCGGTGCGGCTGCTGGTGCGGGCGCGCGATCTCGGGCTCCGGGTACTCGGACCGTGCTTTCACGTGGGCTCGCAGCAACTGGATCCGGCCGCCTGGCGGATCGGGATCGAACAGGCCGGCGGTATCGCGGAAGCGCTGGCCACCAAGGATGTATCCGTCGAATCCGTGAATATCGGTGGCGGCATGCCGATTTCGTATGCCGAACCCGTGCCGGACCTGACCGAGCTGGGTTCGGTGATCACCGCCGCGGCGGCGCGGCACCTCCCGGAGCACGCCGATCTGGTGGTCGAACCCGGCCGTGCCCTGGTGAGCAGCGCCGGTGTGATTCATGCCGAGGTCGTGAACGTGCGCACAGCGCCGGACGGGCGGCGCTGGGTGTACCTGGATATCGGCCGCCACGGCGGACTGATCGACACCGATTACATTGCCTACCGAATCGAGACGAGCCGGGACGGCGATCCGACGGAGCAGGTGGTCGTCGCCGGGCCGACCTGTGCTGACGGCGATGTGCTCTATCAGCGCACCGGTGTTCTCCTGCCGTCCACGCTGCGAGCCGGTGATTCCGTGCGGATCCTCGATACCGGCGCCTATACGTCGAGCTTTGCGTCGGTGTTCTGCAACGGTCTTCCGCCCTTGGCGGTCTATGTTGTCGGGGTGAGGTGAGACAGCCTGTCACCCCGGCCGACGCCACGGTCGGCCTTAGGAGTCGCATGGGAAGCCCACAGATGTCGACGCAGCTCGAGCGAACCGATCGGGCACTGCTCGACGATGCGCTGTCGTTCGTGCGTAGTGCTTCGGTCGATGCAACTCTCGCTGTCGTGGTGCCCGGTCTGACCGGAACACAACGGGCCGAGGTCGCGGCACATACCGTCCTGGCGCACGTCGCCGCTCTGGTCTTCCCGGCATCGACCGAGGGATTGCTAGCCGAGTTGCGCGCCCTCGGCATGGTCGTCGGCGAGCCGTTGCCGAGCGTGGTCGTGCGCGGCCGACTCGCCCGCCGCTACGGTCTGGACGCCGACGCCCTGGATGTCGCGATAGTCCACGTGCGCGATGCCGCACACGACGCCGACTCTCCGATGGTCGAGCTGTTCGCCCTGCCCATGCCCACGGGTGGCGGACTGTCCCGGATCGCCACCCACGAGCGGTCGGAATGCAACGAGTCGCATATCGCACTGCAACTCGACACGACCGACGGCGTGATAGTCGCACGGTTGGGTGCACTGCTGATCGAGCGCGGCGGACTGCTGCCGGACGGCGGCGGATACAACTCGTTCGAGAATTGCACGGCACTGTATTTCCGTACTTCACACACCGATATCCCGAAGCCCTATCGGCGGATTGAATTGCGTGTCAGCGGCAAGGTGTGCCGACGATGGCGTCAGGACTCGGGGAACATTGTCAAGGTGCCGGTGAACGTTCCCGCGGCCACGCCCGGACACACGCCTTCGGAGAACGTCAGCGTCGTCTTGTCAACGAATTTGTAACCCGTGTAATTACCGGAATCGATGGTGACCGCGAACTCTCCCTCGCCGGAATCGCCCGACATGGTCGCATTGATCTGTTCTTCCCGGACGGTGCTTGTCGTGCCGTCCGACCACGTCAACACGCCGGTGCCCTGGTGGTCGGTAGTCGGTCCCTCGCATTGCACCGTCTCGGTTCCGTTCAGGACCATCTGCACCGGGTGCGGTTTGCCCGCTTCGATTGCGGAGCCGGAGCAGTCACTGTACAAAACAGTGGCGTTCCAGGCTGCGGGTGTCGCCGTGCCCAGGACTCCAGGTCCCAGCCACGTTACGCTCCCGGTCTCCTCGCAGGTCATTATCGGTGCGGCTGCATGGGCCGGAGCCGGATTCATCCCACCTTGCGCGAAAAGCGCACCTATTCCGATAACGACGAGGGCTACGGCACCATGTTGACGGCGTACAGCCAATTTTCCGACCTCTCTTGCGGTTCGGACATTTGTCACAACGGCGCCAGAGCTGTGCCGACTGGCAAATGATACATGGGTCGCCAGCTGATATTCGGTATTTGTGCCGTACCGTCCGGGTCCCAAGGGCTGCCATGACGGCAACGAACTACAACCGGGAAAGCCGACCTTGCCGTCGCTCGCGAGCGGGTTTCCGCCGATCCATCAGGCGCTGGCCGGTCCGTCCAGCAGGCGGCGGATTTCCTGGTCCGGGTACGGGGTGTTGCGGCTCTCTCGCTGGAACGCGCGTATGAAGTCGGACATCGTCGCGGCGACGGGAGCGTGCCGAGTGAGGACTGCGGTGGCGTCCTCATCGGTGTCGCTCTCCGGCGGTTTGCCCTCGGCGAGGGCGCGGACTGTCGCGGCGCGTGCGTCTCCTCGGAGCCGGTACACGGCGGTGACCAGCCAGTTGACCAGGTAGGTGGAGGTGTATCCGCGGTCGTAGCTCTGGTGCTGGTGGAAGAACGTGTCCTCCTGCGGCGAGAGGTCGAACCCGGAAGAGAGTGCGAGGCCGTAGTCGCCGAAGTAGAGGCGTCGACCGTCGGTCAGGATGTTTCCGAAGTGCGCGTCGAGGTGCAGCAGCCCGCGGCTGTTCATGAATCCGGTGCCGACGGCCAGCTCCCGCTCCACCATGGCGTAGGCCCGACCGGCATCCTGCTCGCCCGCGTCGATCTGGGTGCTGAGCCACTGGTGCAGGTTGTGCGGGATGTACTCCAGGAACAACGCGATGCTCGCGGTGGAGTCCCGGAGGGCCTCGATCCGGTGGCGTACCTGCGGTCGCCCCTCCCAGTACGCGACGGCGCGATCGATGTCGCCGAGTTCCTCCGGCAGTGGCGTCGTATCCGGCAGCACCCGCCAGTGGTGCATCAGCGGGAACCGCTCGTACTCGGCCGCGAGCACCCAGTTCGTCGTCATGGTGTGCACGGCGAGCTCACGCCAGGCCCCGAAACCCGGCCCGCCGATGAGGCCGACGCCGTACTGGCAGCAGAGCGGCAGATCGAACAGGTTGGCCGTGGACCGGACGTGCTCCGGCTGCCGTTCCAGGTCGGTGAGGGGAATCCGCTTCACGAAGACCTGGGTTCCGGCGATCTCCAATAGCGCCGACTTTCCGCCGATACCGGCACCGATCGGCGCGGCCCGCGTCGAGGAGTTCGAGTAACCCGTGATCGCTGTGCAGCGCCAGGGCCGTGGATACGGCGCTGTGGGCGAGCAGGCGCGCCGGGCGCGACATATCAGGGGTGGGAGCAGCGTGCGGCGGATCGGACGTCACCGCATCGAACGTAGTCCAACCCAGCCCTGGTCCACCGTCCGCGCCGCCTCGTGATCTTGTAGGTTCGGTTGATGTCCGACAGCGTGTGGGATATCAAAGCACTGTTCGATTCCCTGCTGGCATGCCCCGACGGATGGGGAGTCAGCGAATTCGCGCCGTGGTTCGAGCAGCGACCACAGCTGCGCGCCGCACTGCACGAGTGTGGCGCTCCGGACGCGCACCGCTCGCCGATTCCCCCGGAACGACGGTGGCAGCTGTACGGCGTGAGTCGACTCGTGGACGTCCTGCTCGTGCCGCATCAGCCGCACTACATGGAAAGCGCCTATCTGGGCGCGGCACCCGCCGCATGGTCGGAATTCACCGCGATGATCGGCGCAGTCCCCATCTCCGAGAACGAGTTCCATCCGTTCTTCCACGAGATCGTCGACGTTATCGTTGCCGACGACCCCCGAGAACCGGTCACGATCGCCGAGCAGCACTGGCCTGGAGCGTTCCTGGGCAATCTGCTACTGGTCCGGTCGGGAGTCACCGTCCGCGCCGGTTCGTCGATCCTCGACCCGCACGCGGCCGCACGATCCAGCATGTACTGGACATTCTGGCGCTGCTATCGAAAGGTGCAGGACCTGTCCAACGGCTGGGGTTCGAATTCGCAGTGGCGCACGAGCTTTCGCCGCGACTACTGCATCGACGGTGGATTGCACTACAACATCGATGCCCGGTGGGAGGACGATCCCGCGCCTGCCGACGACGATCTCACCCCCCGAGAACGGCTGGACCTGTTGCGCTTTCGGCACGGCGTCCTTCGAGACCTCGGAACCGAACGCTGGCCCTACGACGATCACCACGTCGAGCGCTGGCGACCGTGACGGCCATACGGGGAGAGTGCCCTGCGCGGGCTGACCGTGCGGAAAGAACCGGTCGGTCCCGTGGTCGAACGCATCATGATCTACATTGCCGCCAACGGGTCGCTTCCGACCGGCCGGGCAGGGCGGACAGAACGCACTGATTCGATGGTCACGACGGTTTTGGGTGACACCCAGGATTCCCCGCCCGCTTCGCCAGCGTCCACCCGTTCTTCTGCTCCGGGTCAGTGGCCAGACCCGATACATTCTCACGTGCCCTGGCGCGCGGGTCAGGCCGACAGAATCTGGTCGCGGCCCCGTGTCATCAACGAGTCCAGTTCGGCCACCAGCCGATCCAATATCACCGGACAGGTCTACCAGCACTGATTCCAGTGCGTGCCGTTGCAGGATCAGCCCAGATCAGGGCGACGAGTACAAGCGTTTCTCCATGTAGCCGAAACCGGTCACGGGATCCTCATCCATTTAGAGGCATCCAGCAGATCCAGCAGCTCATCGTGGCCCGACGGGGTGCCGGGGCTGTCGAGCGACAAACTGAAGTAGGTTCTAGGACAGGGCAACCGGCGCGAGATCTGCGGGCTCGCGCCGGTTTCTGCTCACGACATCCATCGGGGACTGCACTTGTTGGAAGGGGTGCGTGAACTGGTTTTCTCATTCTGCCGCAACCCTTTTCCCGATAGAATTGCGGCATGAATACGAGCCGGGCAGGTGAGGTATTCGCGGTCGTGGAGGAATTGACGACCGCGACCACCGCCCTGCTCGACGAAGACCTCACCCGCTACACCGACACCGACTTCGTGGAACTGATGCGACGCGTCGAAGCCGTGCGCGCCCGACTGGGCGCGGTGTCGCATCGCCTGGTCATCGAGACCAGCGACCGGCACCTGCCCGAACGCGCCGGGTGCAAGAGCCTCGCGAAGTATTTGAGCGAAACCCTGCGGATATCGATGGCCGAGGCCGGAACACGACGCCGCGCAGCGGAGAAACTCGGCGTATTCCATTTCGTGCACGGCGAAGACCGGGCACCGGAATTACCGACCACCGCCGCCCACCAAACCGCCGGGCTGCTGTCGATCGAACACGCGCGGCGCATCATGGCGGTGATGGACCGGATCCCAGCCGCGGTACCGATCGACGTACGGGACGAGGCCGAACGACTGCTGGCCGAACACGCCTGCACGATGACCCCCGAAGCAGTGGTCACGGTCGGGGAATCGATCCTGGCCCACCTCGACCCCGACGGCACCCTGACCGACGACCGCGACCGCGCCCGCGTCCGGGGGATCACGGTGGGACGTCAACGCATCGACGGCATGACCGAGATCAGCGGACTGCTCACCCCACACCTGCGGGCGCTGCTGGACGCGGTACTCGCCAAGGGCGCCCGGCCGGGCATGTGCAACCCCACCGACCCCGACAGCCCCACCCTCGGTGCCCGCGCGATCGACCCCAAGACCCTCGAAGCCGCCGCCGAACGCGACACCCGCACCATCGCCCAACGCAACCATGATGCTGTGGCGGCGTTCCTGACCGCCACCGGAGGATCGAAAACCCTCGGCAGCCACCGCGGCATGCCCGTCTCGGTCGTGCTCACCATGCGCCTCGAGGACCTCGAACGCGGCACCGGGCACGCGGTCACCGCCGCGGGCACGACCCTGTCGATCCCGGCCGCGTTGCGGCTGGCCGAAGGCCGCTACCCGTGGCTGTTGCTCTTCGGCCGCGACGGCGTCCCGCTCTACCTCGGGCGCGGGCAACGCCTCGCCTCCCGCTGGCAGCGGCTGGCGTGTGTCGCCCGTGACCGCGGCTGCACCTTCCCCGGCTGCGACGCGCCCGCGACGATGTGCGCGGTGCACCACCTCATCCCGTGGGCACACCACGGCGGCACCGATATCGACAACCTCACCCTGGTCTGCGACCGGCACCACGCCCAGGTCGCCGAGGACGCCGACGACCCCACCGGATGGGCCACCGAACGCCTCGACACGCACACCCGGTATCCGGGTCGTACCGGGTGGCGGCCCCCGACCCACCACGACCCGGCACGGGGGCGGCGGGTCAACCACCGCCACCACGGCGACGAACTCCTCGGCCCCGCCATCCATCGACTGCGCATCAAACAAGACGCTGGGCTACCACCGCCGCCCCTGCGGCAATAACCCCTGGCACGGCGACAAGCCCCACCATTACGGTCGTAAGCCCCAGTCGCCTGACCCCGACCCGGCCCGCCGCAGCCGGTATCACGACCAGAGCGAGGGGCACGGTCGACCTCACGGTTAGGGCGAGAGGACCGCCGATGTCGCGGGACCGGAGCAGACCGACAATGTGATAGGGGCCCGCGCGGAAACCCATTCCGTGCGGGGTATATCCACGCCTACAGATCAAAGCCCGCTGCGAGACGGAGACATCACGGCTGACGGTCGGCTTCGGTGTGTCGCCGCAATTGATCGAGGTTTGCGCTCGCAGCGGAATCCTGTGTCTGGGAGCGGGTTGCGAACCACGAATCGGAATGCGGCAGGTCGCGGATTCGTCCGCGCCGCCGTGGCCCTGCCCACTGGACGCACGGATATGCTGCTTGCAGGGTGGCCTGGGCACGACTTTTGCGTCGCGACGGGGGGGCGAATCGCGGACCGGGCGCAGTGGAATGCTGGACAGATGAGGTTGATCGGCAGCGACGGGTACGGGGTGGAACTGGGCGTGGTGGGTTACCAATTCCCGGATGCGGTCGAACCGCAACAGCGGAGGAGCTGGCTGGCCGTCACCGTGACTGCGTACTGCCCTCAGGGAACAGGGTCCTTTCCGGTGCCAGGCGTTGACCCCGGAGGACGGCGTCGCGTTGGCGCAGTGGCTTCACCATGCGGGGGAGTTGTCTGCTGACAACGAGCACTCGAGTGTGCGACTGAGTTTCACTGCACCGCACTTGACCTTCTCCTACGTCACGGCCGAGACGAGTTCGATCAATCCGAGTATCGGTCTGGATCTGGAGCTCTCGCCGCCGTGGCGACGGCATACCCGTGCGGGCGATCCATTTGTTATTTCGTGCCGGGTCGACGCGGTGTCCGTGTCGGCGGCGGCGGACGATTGGACTGCCGAGATCGATTCGTACCCACCCTGAGGGTGCGTGGTGGTTGACGGCGAAACACGTTCTGTTGCCTGACCCGCGCGGACCGCACCGGCAGCCGCGGCGGGGCCGAAGACCAACCGCCGAGCCGACTTGAAGCCGACAGAACCTCTGCAACTGCCGATCACACGACATACGTGCTCTGGGACCAGTGGTAAACCCGCACGTCTACCGTCTTCATTTCGCCGAGGGGCGAAGCAGCGCACGAGCTTTGGGGGCGAGGCGACTGACGGAAATGCGAGAATACTTCATGTGGTCTACACCTGACAGTGTTATCTCGGCCGACGGCACTCGTATCGTCTTCCAGGCTCTCGGTGACGGGCCGCCGCTGGTAGTCATGCACGGTGCGCCGGTCACGGTGGAGACCTACTATCCGATGGCCGAGCTGCTGGCCACCGACTATCGAGTCGTAGTCGTCTGTCGACGGGGCTACACACCGAGCGGAAGCGGTACACAACCACGCATCTTCGCCCGGCAGGTCGAGGATCTCGCCGCTGTGCTCGAACGCCAGGACGATGTGAGCTTCGTCTTCGGACATTCAGCCGGTGGCCTGGTTGTATTGGAGCCGCTGGTGGCTGCGGGCGTTTCGAGCATTCGGCGCTTCGCGCTGTACGAGGCGCCCCTGGCATTGGCGGGTGGTCCGCTCCGGCCGACACTGGAGCGAGCCCGCGAGTTCGTCGCCGACCATCCCGCCGACTCGGTGGTCGAATTCTTCCGGGCCGTACTCGATTCACCAGTTCCCGAGGGCATCCTGCGTTCGATGGGAGCGGCCATGGCCGACCGAGCGCCTGGACTGATCGCTGACCTGGAATGCCTCAGCGCGATGGATCCGGACCTGAACCGCTGGTCCGCGACGGGCATTCCCGCCCTGCTGTTGGCAGCGCCGCCAGCGATCGGTATGGGCCGGAAAGCATGGAGAAACTCGATGCGGCGGATTCACGATTCAGGTCGTTGGCCGGGCAGACCCACAATCCCGACGACTTCACGTCGGTTGCGGCTGTCCTGCGTGAATTCTTTCACTGAGCGCAGTCGCTCACCCGCTTCACGGCAGGTTGGCCGGAGGGGTACGGTGCGTATTGGTTTGGGAGAGAACAGCTGTGAGTAAGTCTCGAGAAGTCTCGGAAGTGATCGAGCAAGCCCGGCAGGGGCTTTCGCAGTGGAGTTCGGACTGTCTGGCCAATGCAGCGGAGATGAGTGACATCTTGGGTGCGGACGCTGATGATTATGTTCGTGATCCCGTGACGGCGTTTGGCGCGTGGCAAACGTACGTAGACGATTTGCCGTTCGAAGAGTTCGAGCGCAGTGATTGGGTCACACTGCGCACGGATCTGGTTTCCTATCTCGCCGACATCCTTGTCCGGAAGTTCGGTGCCGAATGGGACCTCATTGCGGATGACCTCGCGCCGCGCGGGCAGCGGCACCTGTCGGATCGATGACATTACGGTTGGGATCGATCACTGCCCGCGAACCGGTACATGCAGGCCGGGGGTGTTGCTGAGAATTTGCCGTGACATACTCGGTGCGTATGAGTGAACCCACGGACTGCTCCTCGGCCACTGTGCGCGGACGAGTGTTCTCCCTGCTGACCAGGGCCACTCGGCTGCGCGGCTTCACGCTGTATCTCCTGCTGGTCACCGTGGGCGGCGCGATTTCGCTGACCGTCGACCTGGTCTCCGGCCGGTACTCGTGGTCGATGCCGGGTGGTGTCGCATTTGTGGCGATCATGTGGTTTCTCGCCTGGCCCGGCGTGGTGCGGGCATGGCGGCGCACCGACATCGTGGCTCGGGAGCCGCGGTGATGGGAGTGAAGACGGTGCGAGGCGGCCGTGAGCGGCTGTGGGAACTGCGATTCGCCCCGCTGTGGGTGGTCGTTCCGGTGTGTGTGCGGTGCTGTTGGGATTCGCGGCACTGACCGGATTCAACGAGTTCGGCGCTGCTCTGGCGGTGGGTGGTCTACCGGGTGCCGTATTGGGCATCGTGTTGGAGCGCGGACGCTATGGTGGTCGCGCGCGGATGCGACAGTTCTACGGCGCCTTGCGCGCTCGGCAACTGCCCACTCTGGCCACCGCGGATGAGGCCGTCCACTGGCACCGTCTGATCGTCGGCGAACGTACCCGTCGGCGCGCCGGACTCGCGATGTCCTGGTTTCTTCCTGCCATCAGCGCTTTCTGCGTGATCTACGACATCATCGTTGTCCCCGAGGGGCCGTCCAGCAGTGGCCGCACTTTGCCCGTCCTGGCAGTGCTTCTGCTCGCCGTTTTCGCCTGGACCAGGTACGTCACTCCTCGAATCCTCGTCGCCCTCGATGTGTTGGCCCAGCAGGGGGCAGAACGCGGTTACGGCTACTGGCTCACCACCACCTGGCCCGCCGCGCATTGACCGGTGGCTGGAGTGCAGTGCGGGGTCGGTCAACGGTTGATGCGGGCTGCGGCTGCTCGCCGGTTGTCGTCGTTTTCGGTCGGGTCATGGCCGATATGGGCGAGACGGTCGCGGACTTCGGGCAGGAACAGGTCGGCGTGCGCGATGCCGATCGCTCGGGTCCGGGATTCGCAGTCGTAGAGGCACTCGGTGGCTCGGCTGACGGGGAATTCTCGTGTGAGATGGCTCAGTTCCGTGGCGCATCGGGTTCGGAGATAGGAGTAGACGGTGTTGTCGAAGAGCTCCTCGATGGTCGGCGCGGCGGGGGAGTGGTGCAGGCGGCCGAGGGCGGTGACGAGGTCGTGCTGGGTGTAGATGTGGGTGTCGGGGGAGGCGGCGGTTGTCAGGAGGTCGAGGAGGTGGGGTGCGTCGGCTGGTTCGGCGCGTTCGGCGAAGAGGCTCAGGGCGGCGCGCTGGACGGGGGTGTGGAGGCCCGCATGCGTGCGCGCCCAGGTCAAGGTGCGTGGGGAGCGCAGGGTGCGTAGGGATCTGCGCAGGGCGATGCGGTCGGCGACGGGGGTGTCCGTGCTGTCGAGTAGATCCGCTGAGAGGGTCAGAAGTGTGGTCTCCCAACGCTCCTCGGTGAGATCGCGGGCTGCGGTCGGGTCGATGAGTTTCCGGTCGACGGCGGCCGTGAGCAGGCGTTGCCGGTCGCGGGCTTCGCGGGCGGCGTGGTCGGGTGCGGGGGTTCGGTGTGCTGTCCGTGTGCGTTCGGCCAGCGCAATGACCTCCGCTACACGGGTATTCGCACGACACCAGTCCGGCCAGGGCGGTGCGGACAGGTCGTCGAATGGCCCGAACGGGGCGAGGGCGGCGGCGAGTTGCTCGTCGTCGGCGACCGCTAGGACGTCATCGAGCAGCCCGTCGGCCTCGGGGTGCTCGGCGAACGGGAGCAACGCCGCCAGCGCCTGATCGAGATCGCGGCCGGTGCGTAGGTAGTGGCGTAACTCGGTGACGGCTCCGTCGACGCCACGCCGGGCAAGCAGTGCCAGGACGTCGGTGGCGAGCCAGGCATCGGAGTCGCCGTGCGGGTCCGATGGACGGGTATAGGCCGCGCGGCATCGGGTGAGATCGATTCCGAGGTCCGCGATGAGGGCCGCATAGAGCCACGCACGCTCCTCCACCTGGCGATCCCAGCGAGGGTCGCGAACGATGCAGGCGATTACATACTCGCTGGCCCGGGCACGGTTCGCGAGTGCTTCGGGGCGGCACGCACCGCGGCCCCGTTGGATCATGCCGAGCAGGGTGTCGGGCTCGGCCCAAGGGAGTTCGGTGGACGGTGGTTTGCTCGGATCGTCGGGTGGCGGCACGGCGCGACTGTAGGGGCGCGCCGTCGTGGCGGCTACTCGATTTCGGCCGGTTGCGACGAATCCAATCCCAATGCGGTGCGCGCCGCGGCGCGGGCTTCGCCCGGGTCGCTGGTGGCGAGGACGGCTTCGGCGGCACGGCGGCAGGTTTCGAGGGGGACGGCGGCGAGGGTGGCGCCGACGGGGGCCACGGCGGACGCGGCGGCGGAGAGGGAGGTGATGCCGAGGCCGGTGAGGACGCAGGCGAGCAGGGGGTCGGCGGCTGCTTCGCCGCAGACGCCGATGGGTTTGGTGAGGGTGTGGCCGACGGCGGCGGTGCGGGCGACCAGGTGCAGGACGGCGGGTTGCCAGGGGTCGGTGAGGGTGGCGAGGTGGGGGGACATGCGGTCGGCGGCCATGGTGTACTGGGCCAGGTCGTTGGTGCCGATGGAGGCGAAATCGACGTGGGCCAAAAGAGTTTCGGCGAGCAGGGCGGCGGCGGGGACCTCGATCATGACGCCGGGGACGAGTGAGCGGGCGCGGGCCTTGGCTGCGAAGGATTCGGCTTCGGCGGCGGTGGCGACCATGGGGGCCATGACCCAGGGGGCGGTGTCGCGGTCGGCGGCGGCCAGGGCGATGGCGTCGAGTTGGCGGTCGAGCAGGCCGTCGTCCAGGAGAGCGGTGCGGATGCCGCGCACGCCGAGGGCGGGATTGGCCTCGTCCGGATGCGGGGCGAAGCGCAAGGGCTTGTCGGAACCGGCGTCGAGGGTGCGGATCACCACCTTCGCGCCCGGATAGGCGTCGAGGACTTCGCCGTAGGCGGCGGCCTGCTCCTCGATACTCGGCTCGGATTCGCGGTCCAGGAAACACAATTCGGTGCGGAAGAGGCCGACGCCCGCGGCGGGGGTGTGGCGGGCGGCGCGGGCGCTCGCACCGTCCTGCACATTGGCGAGGATGTCGACGCGGTGGCCGTCGGCGGTGGCGCCGGGGCCCGACCAGGCGGCGGCGCGGGCCGACGCGGCACGGTGGTCGGCGGCCGCGGTCGCGGCGGCGGCCGGGTCCGGGTTGACCGTGACCCGCCCGGTGGTGCCGTCGAGCAGCACCTGCGCCCCGACCGGAACGTCATCGAGTCCGGTGACCGCGACCAGGCACGGGATGCCGAGCTGGCGGGCGATGATCGCGGTGTGACTCGTCGGGCCACCAAGTGAAGTGGCAAGGCCAACAATGAGATTCGGGTCGAGTCCGGCGGTGTCTGCGGGTGCGAGATCGGTGGCGAGCAGAATCGACGGCCGATCGGGGAGTGTGATGCCGGGTTCGGGCGCGCCGGTCAGTTCGGCCACCACGCGATCGCGGAGGTCGTAGAGGTCGGTCACGCGTTCGGCCATGCGGCCGCCGAGCCGGGTGAACATCTCGGCGAACTGTTCGATGGCGGCCGTCGTCGCCGCGGGGGCCGGCATGCCCGTGGCGATGGATTGTTCGGCGACGCCGAGCCAGCCGCGATCGACGGCCATGGCCGCGTTCGCGGAGAGGACTTCCGCCGCCGCGCCGTCGGCGCGGGCGGCACGGTCGCGCAAACGCTGCGCGACGGTCGCCGCCGCACCGCGCAGCCGCTCCGCCTCCGGTGCCCGATCGGACTCGGCGATGCTGCCCGATGCGGTTTCTATACGTACCCGTTCCACGGGCCGGACCACCGGGGCCACGACCACTCCGGCCACCGCCGGTATGCCCGTGAGCACCACAGATCCGGCACGTTCCGGCAGTGATACAGACATGAGATCCTCCTCCACGCTGTGATCCAGACTACGGCATAGACTTGACAAAACAACACATACAGGCATAAAACAACAGAAAGCAACATCGAGTCTGGAGGTCGGATGTACGCCGAGGAGCGGCAGCAGGCCATTGCCACGCTGGTCGGGCAACGCGGGCGCGTCTCGGTCACGGAACTGGCCGAGCAGTACGGCGTCACCACCGAAACCGTGCGCCGCGACCTCGCGGTACTCGACCGCATGGGACTGCTGCGCCGGGTGCACGGCGGCGCGGTCCCGGCGGCGGCGCTCACCGCCATCGAACTGGGCACCGGCGAGCGCGAGCACAGCCGCGCCGCCGAGAAGGATCGAATCGCCAAGGCGGCCTTGGACTTCCTGCCCCGCTCCGGCGGCAGTGTGCTCTTCGACGCGGGCACCACCACCGCGCGCGTGGCCGCGCTGCTGCCCGCCGATCGCGACCTCGTCGCGGTGACCAATTCGGTGCCGATCGCCGCCCGCCTCTCCGGTTACACCGCGGTGCGCCTGCAACTGCTGGGCGGTCGGGTCCGCGGCCTCACTCAGGCGGCGGTCGGTCCGGAGACCCTGCGCATGCTCGGCGATCTGCGCGTGGATGTGGCGTACATCGGCACCAATGCGCTCACCGGCGGGCACGGCCTGTCCACCCCGGATCCGGACGAGGCCGCGATCAAACGCGCCATGGTCGCCGCCGCGCACCGCGTGGTGGTCGTCGCCGATTCCAGCAAGATCGGGCGGGAGGATTTCGTGCGCTTCGCGGCGATCGAGGAGATCGACGCCCTGGTGACCGATGACGAGCTGCTGCCCTCGGTGCGCAACGAGTTGTCCGAGTACGGCATCGAGGTGGTGACGGCATGATCGTGACCCTCACCGCCAATCCGAGCGTGGACCGCACCGTCACCCTGGCCGAACCGCTGCGGCGCGGGGGAGTGCAGCGGGCTCTGGCCGCGACCGTGCAGGCGGGCGGCAAGGGCGTCAACGTCTCCCGGGTGATCGCCATGGCGGGTGCGGCGACCGTCGCCGTGCTGCCCGGCAGTGAAGGCGATCCGGTATCGCGCGCCCTGGCGGCGGCGGATATCGACCATCGCGTGGTACCCGGCGGCGGACCGATCCGCACCAATGTCGCCATCACCGAAATCGACGGCACCACAACGAAGATCAACGAGCCGGGCGCGCCCCTGGACGAACAGCGCCGTCGCGCGCTGACCGATCTGCTGGTCGAACTCTCCGCCACCGCGAGCTGGATCGTCCTGTCGGGCTCCCTGCCGCCGGGCGCTCCCGCCGACTGGTACGTGGAGCTGGTGCGGCGGCTGCGCGGTCCGAAGATCGCGGTCGACACCTCGGACGGGCCGCTGGTCGCCCTGGCTCGCCGCTTCGATACCGCCGCACCGGCCTTGATCAAACCCAACAGCGAGGAGCTGGCGCAGCTCACCGGCGCCGATCCGGAGCAGCTGCACGACCCGGCCGAGGCCGTCCGCGCGGCCGCACGACTCGTCGACCGCGGCGTCGGCGCGGTGCTTGCCACGCTCGGGGCGGCCGGTGCCGTGCTGGTGACAGGCGACGGCGCCTGGCACGCCACCGCCCCGGACGTCACTCCGTGCAGCACCGTCGGCGCGGGCGATTCCGCCCTCGCCGGATATCTGCTGGCCGATCTGGACGGCGCTGCCCCCGGCGACCGGCTGCGCCGCGCGGTCGCCTACGGGACCGCCGCCGTCACCCTCCCCGGCACCGGTCTACCCGGTCCGGACCACGTCCACGTCGATGCCGTAGCCGTGACGGCCCTGGACTCCTTGCCCCATCCCTGAAGGACACCGCGATGGCCGAACAGATCATCACCGCCGAGCTGATCACCCTGGACGCCGACCTCGGCGCGACCAAGGAGGACGTGATCGCAGCCCTGGCGCAGCGCCTCGCCGCCGCGGGCCGCGCGCCCGACGCGACCGCCCTGCGGGATGCGGCGCTGGAGCGCGAAAACCAGTCCGCCACCGGACTTCCCGGCGGCATCGCGATCCCGCACTGCAAGTCCGCGGCCGTGCGGCGCGCCTCGCTCGGATTCGCCCGACTGCGGCCCGCCGTCGATTTCGGCGCCCCGGACGGACCCGCGGACCTGGTGTTCCTCATTGCCGCCCCGGCGGACGGGGGAGCCGAGCACATGAAGGTGCTCTCCACGCTCGCGCGGGCGCTGGTGCGGCCCGACTTCGTCGCCGAGTTGCGTACTGCCGCCACGGCCGACGACGTGCTCGGACTCGTCGCCGCTGTGCTCGCGCCGGCCGATACGCCAGCGAAAGCCGGTGCGCCTGCGGGTGCTGGTGCGCCTGCGGGTGCTGGTGCGTCAGCGGGTGCTGGTGCGTCATCGAAAGCCAGCGCGCCCGCTGCGTCCAGCGCGCCCGTGGGGTCCGATGCACCGGCGGAAGCCGGGGCCGGTGCCTCAGCGGAGGCCGGTGCGCCCACACAGGCCGGTGCTTCTGCTGAGCCCGGTGCCCGTACGGCTACCGGTGCCTCGGCACCGCACGACGCGCCGATGCCGGAGAACCCGGCAGCTCCGGAGCGCGCGACATCGATATCCGCCGGGAAAGCGCCCGAGCGCGAGCCTGATTCGCCAGCACCGGCAGCCGCCCGGAATGCGGACGTCGCCGCCGCACCCGCGGTACGCAGCATCGTGGCCGTCACCGCCTGCCCGACCGGCATCGCCCACACCTACATGGCCGCCGACTCGCTGGTCGCGGCCGGGGAACGCGCGGGAATCACCGTGCACGTGGAAACGCAGGGCTCCTCGGGCAGCACACCGCTGGACGCCGCGACCATCGCCGCCGCGGACGCGGTCATCTTCGCCACCGATGTCGGCGTGCGCGGGCGTGAACGTTTCGCGGGCAAGCCGCTCGTCGCCTCCGGCGTGAAACGGGCCATCAACGAACCCGACGCCATGGTGACCGAAGCCCAGCGGGCCGCGCTCGACCCCGCCGCGCCCCGGGTTTCCGGGTCGGACACCGAATCCGAGCCCGCCGCAGCGGATTCCGCTGGTCTCGGCTGGGGCACCCGGCTGCGGCAGATCCTGCTCACCGGGGTCAGCTACATGATCCCGTTCGTCGCGGCGGGCGGGCTGCTCATCGCGCTCGGCTTCCTGTTCGGCGGGTACGAGATCTCCGACAACGCCCAGACGATCGTGCTGGACAACTCGCTGACCGCGTTGCCCGAGGGCGGCCTGGCGACCTATATCGGCGCGGTGCTGTTCCAGTTGGGCGCGTTGGCCTTCGGCTTCCTGGTACCCGCCCTCGCGGGATACATCGCCTTCGCCATCGCCGACCGTCCCGGGCTCGCACCGGGTTTCACCGCGGGCGCGGTGGCGGTCTTCGTCGGGGCGGGTTTTCTCGGCGGTCTGGTCGGCGGTCTGATCGCCGGATTCGCGGCGCTGTGGATCTCGAAACTCGCGGTGCCGCAATGGGCGCGGGGCCTGATGCCGGTGGTGGTCATCCCGCTGTTCGCCTCACTCATCGTGGGCGCGCTCATGTTCGTGGTACTGGGCAAACCCCTCGCCGCGGTCACCAGCGGGCTCACCGACTGGCTCAACGGGCTGTCCGGCACCTCGGTCATCGTGCTCGGCGTGATCCTGGGTCTGATGATGTGCTTCGACCTCGGTGGGCCGGTGAACAAGGCGGCCTACGCCTTCGCCGTCGCGGGCCTGAGCGTCGATGACCCGGCGTCGCTGCGGATCATGGCCGCCGTGATGGCCGCCGGTATGGTGCCGCCGCTGGCCATGGCCCTGGCCACCGTGTTGCGGCCCCGGCTGTTCACCCCCGCCGAACGCGAGAACGGGCGGGCCGCCTGGCTGCTCGGCGCGTCGTTCATCTCCGAGGGCGCCATTCCGTTCGCCGCCGCCGACCCGTTGCGCGTGATCCCGTCCATGATGGTGGGCGGCGCGCTGACCGGTGCGCTCATCATGGCCGCGGGCGCCACCCTGAGCGCACCGCACGGCGGTGTCTTCGTCTTCTTCGCCATCGGCCATCTCGCGTGGTTCCTGATCGCGCTGGCCGCGGGCATGCTCGCCGCCGCGGTCTGCGTCATCGCGGCCAAGACCTTCGGCCGCACCCCCGCGACCGCCGGACCGTCCGTCCCCGCCACCGTGTAACCACTTCACCCCCAGGGAGATTCACCATGCCTCAGGTCACCGTCACCGTCGGTTCCGCCGAGGGTCTGCACGCCCGCCCGGCCGCGCTCATCGTGGAGGCCGTCCAGGCCGCGGGCGTTCCCGTCACCATCTCCGTTCCCGGCGGCGCGCCCGTCGACGCCGGATCGGCCCTCATGCTCATGACCCTCGGCGCCGCCGCGGGCACCGAGGTCATCGTCGCCTGTGAGGACGAGGCGACGCTCGACAAGATCGCCGGAATGGTCGCCGCCGATCTGGACGCCTGAGCGTTCGCCCTCGAACTCGTCCTCGATGTCGTCGAGGTATCGAGCCAGCGCCGGATCGCCGCGGTCTCGGTCCATGGCGTGGTAGCGGAACAGCCCCTTGCCACCATGGTTTTCGTTCCGCTCCGCCACACGTCGGGAAGTGAGACGCCGCTGCCGAAAGCCACAGCGCTCCGGAACCGCTTCCGGTGACATCGCGCACGTCCGGTCGGGACCTTGGGCCCTGTCTGTGCCCGTGGTCGAGCGAGATGCTCTGAGCACAACCACACTCAGGAGGCGTCATGGCCGACAACAGCGTATCCGCGACCGATCCGTCCACCGCGGCGATCATCGTCGCGGTGGACGGATCGGAGATCTCGTACCAGGCGGTGGAATGGGCCGCGGTGGAAGCCGACCTGCGCCGGACCGCGTTGCACATCATCACCTCGTACGCCGTCCCGACGGGGCGGGGGTCCCGCGCCGGCATCGGCGCGGCGGAGACCGCGTGGCTGCGCAGCGACGGCGCTCGCGTGCTCGGCGAGGCGAGCGCGGTGGCGCACGCGACCGTACCGGGCGAATCCATCGCCGTCACCACCGAATTCACTTTCGAACCGATCGTCCCGACCCTGATACGGCTGTCCGCCGACGCGCACATGATCGTGGTCGGCAACCGCGGCCGCGGCGCGGTGCGGCGAGCCCTGCTGGGTTCGGTCAGTACCGCCATCAGCCGTCGGGCGCACTGCCCGGTCGCGGTCGTGCACGGGGCGCCGGAGACCGACGCGGACGCCTCGCGGCTCCCGGTGGTGGTGGGCGTGGACGGCACCGAGAACAGTCAGCCCGCCATCGAGCTGGCCTGTGCGGAGGCATCGCGCCGCAAGGTGGGCCTGGTCGCCGTGCACGCCTGGGGTGATACCAACGGCTACGACCTGCCGGTGGTCGGTTGGACGGCCATTCACGAAACCGAGGCGGTGCTGCTGGGCCAGGGCATGGCCGGTTTCGCGGAGCGATACCCCGAGGTGCCCATGGAGCGTGTCGTCGTCTGCGACACCCCGGTGCGCGCGCTGCTGCACCACGCCGACACGGCGCAGCTGCTGGTGGTCGGCACCCATGGTCGCGGCGGCTTCCCGGGCATGCTCATCGGATCGACCAGCACGGCGCTGCTGCAGCACGCGCGATGCCCGGTGATCGTGGTGCGGCACGACGCCACGATGCCCGATGACCCGGCTCTTCGGTGACCTTCGGCCCGTGAGCGCAGCGGCGTGGCGCGGGATGACCCGTCCATCGGACGAGATCTGGAATAACACCCCGATTCGGATCGACACTGGAATCGGACGACCTGGCATACGGCGACCTGCCGCCGGACGACCCACATAGGAGAAGCTCATGACCGACAACTCCGGAACCCCGGGTGGGGAACTCAACCTGCCCGTCATCGCGGCCGTGGACGGTTCGGCGGTGTCGTATCACGCCGCCGCCTGGGCGGCGGTGGACGCCGCCCTGCACGGCTGCCCACTGCACCTGGTCACCTCCGTGTCGGTGCCGACCGCGTTCGGTCCGGGCGCGCAGCTGACCGAATCGGATACCCGCTGGCTGCACGAGGACGGCGAGCGGGTGGTGACCGAGGCCAAGCGCGTCGCGCGCAATGCCGCACCGGGGGAGGCGCTCGAGATCACCACCGAGGTGACCCTGCACCCCGTCATCCCCGATCTCATCGACCGCTCGCAGCGGGCGCGCACCCTGGTGGTGGGCACCCGCGGTCTGGGCGCGTTCCGGCGCGGTCTGCTCGGTTCGGTGAGCACCGCCGTGACCCGGCACGCGCACTGCCCCGTCGCGGTGATCCCCGGCCCCGCCGTGGACCCGATCTCGGCGGAGAAGCCCGTGCTGGTCGGCGTGGACGGGACGCCGGTCGGCGATCCCGCGCTGGCCTTCGCCTTCGAGGAGGCGTCGCGGCGCAAGGTCGGCCTCACCGCCCTGCACGCGTGGAGCGACTACACCGGTCCGTACCTGCCGGCCCCGGGCTGGGACATGGTGCGTGCTCAGGAGGAGGCACTGCTGGCCGAACGCCTGGCCGGATACGGTGAGCGCTATCCGGATGTGCCCGTGCGCCGAATTCTGGTCATGGACCGCCCGGTGCGCGCACTGCTGGAGGAATCGGAGAACGCGCAGCTGGTCGTGGTCGGCAGCCACGGGCGCGGCGGATTCACCGGAATGCTGCTGGGCTCCACCAGTTCCGCGCTGCTGCACAGCGTGGGTTGCCCCGCCGTGGTGGTGCGGTCGCGCTGATCGGCCGCGGGCCACGGTCGCGCCGATGTCTCGGCCGTGCCGGATCATCTCGGCCGTGCCGGATCGCTTCGGCCGTGCCGGATCGCTTCGGCCGTGCCGGATTGCCTCGGCCGTGCCGGATCGTCTCGGCCGTGCCCGATCGTCTCGCGCGCGTCGGATCTTTCCGCCGCGCCGGATCAGAGCGGCACCGACCAGCGCAGCCGCGTACCGCCGCCGTCCTCGCCCGTGCCGATCTCGAAGCCACCACCCGCCTGTTCGGCACGGTGTGCCATATTGCGCAGACCGCTCGGGGTGATGTGCTCGGGTATACCGCGGCCGTCGTCGGTGACGGTGATGGTGAGGTCGTCGTCGACCTCGATGGCGACGGTGAGCATATCGGCCTCGGCGTGGCGCACCACATTGCTGACCGCCTCGCGCACCACGGCCTCGGCGTGGTCGGCGAGCGCGGCGTCCACCACCGACAGCGGTCCGGATATCCGAACCGAGGTGCGGATATCCATATCGGTGGTGTGCTTGGCGACGACCTGTTCGATGCGCTGCCGCAGCCGATGCGCCGGACCCGTGCCGCCGCTGTGCAGATCGAAGATGGAGGTGCGGATCTCCTGGACGACGTCCTGGAGATCGTCGATGACGTCGGCGAGCCGTTTGCGCACCTCCGGCGCGCGGGCGCGGGCCACGGTGCCCTGCAAGCTCAATCCGGCCGCGAACAGGCGCTGGATGACATGGTCGTGCAGATCGCGGGCGATGCGGTCGCGATCGGTGAGCACGTCCAGGGCCCGCATCCGCTGCTGTGCCTCGGCCAGCTGAATGGCCAGTGCGGCCTGATCGGTGAACGCCGCCGCCAGCGACAGCTGTTCCTCCGTGAACGGGGCCGCGCCGCGCGCACGCACCACGACGAGGACGCCGAAGGCCGAATCGTGTGCGCGCAGCGGCAGAATCATCGCCGGACCGCGATTCGCGATCGATTTGCCGAACTCACTGTGCGCCTGCGAGTCCGGGGTGTCGTCGTCGGGAGCCTGGAAACGCTGCGGGGCGCGCTCGACGAACACCCGGCCGATGGTGGTGCCGCCGGTGCGGACATACGGGTCGGCGGGACTGTCACCGCTGCCGGACCAGTGCGCGATCCGCAGTTCGGTGATCTCCTCCGGTGGTGTCTCCGGATCCTCCGACAGGGCGAGGAACCCGCAGTCGGACAGGGTCAGGGCGCGCGCCTGATCGACCACCTGGGGGAGTACTTCGCTGGCGTCGGTGCCCGCCAGGAACTCGGTGGCGATATCGCGGGTCGCCTCGATCCACGCCTGCCGGGTCCGCGCGGATTCGTAGAGGCGGGCATTGTCGATGGCGGTGCCCGCCGCGGCGGCCAGGGCGCGCACGATCACCTCGTCGTCCTCGGTGAACAGCTGCCCGCCCGCCTTCTCGGTCAGGTAGAGGTTGCCGTAGATCTCGTCGCGAATGCGTACCGGTACACCGAGGAAGGTGCGCATGGGCGGGTGGTTGGGCGGGAAGCCGACCGATGACGGATGGTGGGCCAGATTCTCCAGCCGAATGGGTTTGGGCTGGCTGAACAGCATGCCGAGGACACCGCGACCCTCGGGCAGGTCACCGATGAGGGCGCGGGTCTCCTCGTCGATGCCCTCGTAGATGAACTGCTCCAGGTGCTGGTCGTGCCCGCGCACACCGAGCGCGCCGTAGCGCGCGTCGACGAGGCTGATGGCGGTGTGCACGATGGTGCGCAGGGTCTGGTCCAGGTCCAGCCCCGAGGTGACCACGAGCATGGCCTCGACCAGGCCGTCCATCCGGTCGCGGGCATCGAGTATCTGTTCGACGCGGTCCTTGACCTCGGTGAGCAGTTCTCGCAACCGCAGCTGCGACAGGGTCTCGCGAACCGAGTAGGAGCCGCTCTGCGGATCGACGGTCATATATCGGCTGTCCTGTGTCTCGGTTCGACCGCGCGCGGTGACGCGATTTCCAGGGCCACAGTCTAGTACCGGACCGCCGGACAACCGTGTGAAACACGGGTGGGCCAGAGCTGTCGGCCGATTCGACTCAATCGCGCGGGCGCGGGGCACCACCCGGTGCGGGCCGCCGACGATGTCCTCCGCACAGGACACCCGCATCGAGGAGGACGACTACCCGCGACCGGTGTCCATTCGCTGCTGCGTGGACTTCGTCACCGAGCGGTAGGCGCGGCGACCGGGGATCGGCCGCCGTCCTCCTCGGGCGACCGCGGTGCGCGGGGAGGTTGCGCCGGAACGAGATAGGGCGCGACGCTGCCCAGCTTCTCGCGCGTCTCCTCGTGCTCGCGCTCCGGTGTGGACGCCGCGACGATCCCCGCGCCCGCGCGCAACCATGCCCGCCCCGCGCGCTGGTAGACCGCGCGCAGGACGAGGGCGGCGTCGAGCGCGCCGGTGCTGTCGGCGAGCAGCACCGCACCGCTGTAGAGCCCGCGCGGCTCGGGCTCGAGCGCGTCGATGACCGCGCACGCCGCCGCCTTCGGGATACCCGAGGCGGTGATCGCCGGAAAGACCATGGTGAGCGCGTCCCAGGCCGTACGCGAGTGTGCGAGTGAGGTTTCCACCCGCGACCCCAGGTGCTGGACGCTGCCGCGACTCTTGACACTGAGGAACTCGCTCACCCGGGTCGCGCCGGGCCGCCCGACCCCGGCCATCTCCTCGAACGCCAGCTTCACCGAAATGGCGTGTTCGAACACCTCTTTCGGGTCGCTGAGCAGTTCCGTGCGCAGCGCCTCGTCGGACCGGTGCGCGCCGGTGCGGGCCCGGGTGCCCGCGAGCGGTTGGGTGGCCGCGCGGCCGGAGGCATCCGCCTCCAGCACGGTCTCGGGACTGAATCCGGCGGCCTGCCAGCCGCCGAGGTCCAGCAGGAAGGAGCGGGCTGGGGTATTGGCCCGCCGACCCGAGACATAGGTCGCGGGCATATCCAGCGGGAAGGGCACATCGACGGTGCGCGACAGGATCACCTTCTCCAGTTCGCCGCCGCGGATGCGCGCCACGGCCCGCTCGACCCGGTGCAGATAGTCCCGGTCGAGCGCATCGACGGCGATCGGCGTCGTCGGGCCGTCGGGCAGGTCCGCGAGCAGGTCCGTGAGCGCCGGTTCCGGTGACCCGTCATGGGTGTGGACGCGCACCGCGTCCGCGGTCACCTCGATCTCGATACCGGGCACCATCACATGCGCCAGCACCTCGGCGGTGTCGGCCGAATTCGGATGCGCCAGCTCGAAACTGGCCCAGCCGAGCGCCCGCCAGTTCGGGCGCGGACAGCGGCGCAGGGCGGCGTGGGCCCGTGGCCACGGCGAGCCGGTCCAACTCTCGGTGAACTCGCCGCCCACCGTCGAGTACAGCCAGCCGGGGCCGACCGTGACCGCGCCGGTCGGATTGCCGCCGATGAGCCAGCGTCCCGCGCGTTCGTAGACCACATAGTCGTGCAGCAGCCCGGATCCGGCGACGGCCGCCGCGACCGCCACCGGATCGAAGCGGCCCCGGATATGGGTGTGTGCACTGCCGGTGCGCGTCATCAGGCGAACGTCTCTCTGATCCGCTGCGGCGATTCGGTGCGTGACCAGTGCATTACCCGCATCGCCCGATCCCGGCTCATATCGAAGAATTTGATCTCGGGTTTGCCGTGCGGCATGTAGTCGGGCCAGAACCGTTCGGCATTGAGGTGGTCGATGAGTTTGCCCGCGGCGACGCCCGCGTCGAGTTCGCCGCGATCGACCGCCGCGCAGATCGTCCGCGCCGTCACCAGCAGCTCCCGCAGGCCCCGGGCGAGGGCGGAGTCGCCGCCTTCGCGACCGCGGAACAGGCTGTCGTCCCGGCTGATCACGTATTTGCCGAGGGTGTGCTCCAGGCTGGCGGCCGCGTAGAAGCTGTAGGTGTCCCACACTCGGATCATGGTGTTCCACAGCTCGTAGTCGCGGAAGGCCACGTACGAGGCGTAGACGAGATCGTCGTGGGCATCGAACAAACGCTGCTGCACGGCGTCGATGTCGGCGAATCGCGATGTCGACCAGTCGTCCTCGCGTGCCGCGTCGATGATCCGCCGGGCCAGTGCGTTCACGATCTCGAACGAGTTGGCGAGCCCGCGGGAGAACAGGGCGTCGACGGTGCCGGCGGCGGTCGCGGTGAGGCAGTAGCGGTCGCCCACGGTGCGTGACACCGAATTCTGCAAGCGCCCGGTGCTCACCCACGGCCGGACGGTCCGGGCGTCGCGGAACTGGCGCGCCACGGCGGGGAAGCGCCGCAGGAAGTCCTCGAACTCCCGCTCGGGCGCGGCGCGCAGTTCGGGGTCGGTGCGGTCGAGCAGCGTCAGTCCCACGCTGCACAGCGGATTCAGGGACCGCTCGTGGTTGTCGAACGGGATGACCCACAGCCAGCCGCCCTCGAAAACGTGGTGCAGGGTGCCGTTGTGCCACGGATCGGGCTGGCCGTAGCGGAGTTCGGAGACCTCGTCGAACGGGGCGACGCCGACCATATGGGTGAACAGGGTGCGGGAGTGGGTGCGCGCCCGCGTGGGCTGCTCGCGCAGTCCGAAGCGCTCGGCGACCAGGGAGTTGAATCCGCTGGCATCGACCAGGTATTTCGCCCGGAACCGCTGTCCGGTGGTGGATTCCAGGGTGACACCGTCGGCGGTGTCGATCTGGATGTCGGCCACCCGGGTGTTCAGCCGATGGGTGGCCCCGTACCGGACGGCGGCGGTGAACAGGTAGGCGTCGATATCCTGCCGGAACCAGTGGGATTCGTTGCGGAACCAGGTGGGCAGCAGGATCTGATTGGCCAGTTCCGGATCCGGTCGCCGGTCCTGCCGGTGGTAGATGAATCCGAAGTTCCGCTTCTGCCCGCACATGGGGCTGACCCGCTCGGTGGTGTCGCGGAAGTTCGACAGGGGCGCCAGTTCGGGCACGTCGTAGCGTTCGGCCAGCACCTTCATCATGACCGAGGCGTAGGGGATGACCGATTCGCCGAGGACGAAGCGGGGGTGCGTGCCCGCGTCGAGGATCAGTACCTCGAGGCCGTGGCGGGCCAGGATCGCGCCGAGCGTGCTGCCCGCGATCCCCGCGCCCACAATGGCGACGTCGTAGCGTGAATCGTCCTGTGATGACATGGTTTACGACTCCTGTTCCACCAGTGCGGCACCGGTGTCCGATGGGGTGGTGAGTGCCGGGGCCAGACGCCAGCCCTGCGCACGATCGCGGTCTCGCCAGAACCGCGCGTACCGGCCGCCCGCCGCGAGCAGCTCCCGGTGGGTGCCGGACTCGGTGACGGTGCCGCCGTACAGGAACAGCACCTGGTCGGCGCTGGCGAGGGTGGCGGGACGATGCGCGATGACCAGCACGGTGCGATTCCGGGCCAGGGCGAGCAGGCCGTCGCGGATCGCCACCTCGTTCTCCGGGTCGAGCGCGGAGGTCGGCTCGTCGGCGAGCACGATCGGCGCGTCCTTGAGCACCGCGCGGGCGATCGAAACCCGCTGCCGCTCACCGCCGGAGAGGATCGCGCCGCCCTCGCCGACGCGGGTGTCCCAGCCCTGCGGCAGCCGGTCGACGATCTCGTCCACCCGCGCCACCGCCGCCGCGCGGCGCACTTCGTCATCGGTGGCGTCGGGGCGGGCGAGTCGGATGTTGTCGGCGATGGTGCCGTCGAAGAGGTAGACGTCCTGGAACACCAGCGACAACATGGACATCAGGGTTTCGGTGGGGATGTCGCGCACATCGTGCCCGCCGATCCGCACCGTGCCCGCGTCGGTGTCGAAGAAGCGGGCGATGAGCCGGGTGACGGTGGTCTTGCCCGCGCCGGAAGGGCCGGCCAGCGCGGTCAGCTTTCCGGCCGGGATGGTGAACGAGACATCGTCGAGCACGGGTGGATTCGCGCCCGGCCCGCCGTATCCGAAGGTGACGCCGTCGAAGTCGACATCGGTGCGCTGCGGGCGCACCGATGTGGCCGGTTCGGGCAGCGGCGGCGTGTCGAGCACCTCGCGCAGCCGCAGCAGATGGTTGCGGGCCACCTTCAGCGCACCGCCCAGTTCGGCGGCCGCGATCATCGGTTCCACGAAGCGGACCGCGAGCACCAGCATGGCGAGCAGCGTCGGAGTGTCCAGGGTGCCGCCGACGGCCAGATAGGTTCCGTACCACAGGACCACCGTGAACACCGCCTGCACCACGAAGGTGAAGGTGACCAGGCCGGGGACGGCGGCGGTGATCAACCGGCGGCCCGCGTCGCGCTGTGCCGTGAGGGCGTCGTCGAGGGCCGAGAAACCGCGCACGGTCTGTCCGCACGCCCGCAGCACCCGTTGGGACTGCGCGTATTCCACCACGCGGGTGCCCGCGGCGGCGGTGGCGGCGTGCGCTCCGTTCTCGGCACGTTCCACCAGTCGGCCGGCGAGCCGGAACGCCAGCAGGATCAGCGGTGTCATGGCGACGACGGCGAGCGCGATACGCCAGTCGAAGACGAACATGAGCAGCACGACCGTGGCGGGGGTGACGACCGCGGCCACGATCGGCCGGACCAGATTGGCGGTGGCGTTGGCGACCTGGAGCACGTCCTCACTGGCGAGGCTGCCCAATTCGCCGATCCGCCGCGCCTCGAACCAGCCCAGCGGCAGCGTGGCGATATGGTCGCCGAGCCGGTGGTGCACGGTCCGCAGTACCGATCCGCCCAGGTCGTAGCCGGACCGGGCGGCCCGGAGAAACAGCACGCCGTATCCGGCGGCGGCGACCGCGAAGGCAGCCAGCCAGGGCCACGCGTCCGCGGGGTCCGGCCCGAGCAGCGCCCGCAGCACCGGCACCAGCAGGGCGAAGGCGATGCCCTGGGCCACGGCGGTCAGCACCGTGGTGATCAGGGTGGCGCGCAGTGACTTCAGGCTCACCGCGGACGCGCTGTCCGCGCCGCCTTCGGACATGGTCTGCACCAGCAAGCGGATCACGCGTCGGCTCCCTTCCACGTCGCCCACATGGCCGCGTACCGACCGTTTCGTCGCAGCAGTTCGGTATGGGTCCCGCGTTCGGCGATCCGGCCCCGGTCGAGCACGACGATCTGGTCCGCCTCGGTGACGGTGCCCAGCCGGTGCGCCACGACCAGCACGGTGCGCCCGGCGGCCAGCCGGGACAGTCCCTGCTGGATCGCCGTCTCCGATTCGGGGTCGACCGCCGCCGTGGCCTCGTCGAGCACCAGGACGGGCGCGTCGGCCAGCAGCGCGCGGGCGATCGAGACGCGCTGTGCCTCACCGCCGGAGAAGGCGGCGTCCTGGGTGTCGTAGCCGTCGGGCAGGGCGCGGATGCGCTCGTCGACGGCGGCGGCGCTCGCGGCCGCGCCGACCTCGGCCATCGTGGCGGTCGGCCGGGGCAGGGCGATATTGTCGCGCACGCTCATCCGCAGCAGGCGCACCTCCTGGAAGACGAAACCAACGGTGCGATAGAGCGTTTCCTCGGAGAGTTCGCGAATATCGATGCCGTCGAGGGTGATCCGGCCGGTGTCCGGGTCGTGGAAGCGCGGGATCAACGCGGCGAGGGTGCTCTTGCCCGACCCCGACGCACCCACGACCGCGGTCATGGTGCCGGGGCGGAGTTCGAGGTCGATACCGGACAGGGCGGGGGTCTCGCCGTCGTAGCTGAAGCCGACGTTCTCGAATCTGACCACGCGGCCGGTGCCGTCGCGGTGCCCGGTGGCCG
Organism: Nocardia sp. CC227C; assembly: GCF_030767025.1. Taxonomy (GTDB): domain Bacteria; phylum Actinomycetota; class Actinomycetes; order Mycobacteriales; family Mycobacteriaceae; genus Nocardia. The sequence continues at coordinate 34,542 of NZ_JASITE010000015.1, forward strand.
GTTCCGGCGGTGTCGCGTTGCCGTAGCTCAGCGTGGGCGTCGCCAGCAGCGCTCGGATATCGGCGGCGGCCCGCATACCCGTCTGCACGGCCTGGCCGCTCTGTGTGAGGGTCTGCACCGGGGCCGACAGCGCCAGCCCGAGCAGTGCGAACGGCAGCAGGTCGACCGCGTCCAGTCGCCCGGTGGTCACCAGTGCCGCGCCGCCCAGCAGGATGACAGCGAGCATGCTCACCGGTGACAGCGCCAGTTGGGCCGCGGCCGATACCGTACTCACCCGCCCCATCCAGGCGGTGAAGAAGTCGCAGAAGTCGTCGGCGGCCTGCCGGTAGCGCCGATGCGCGCGTCCGGTCTGGCCGAATGCCTTGACCACCGCGATGCCCTGGACGAATTCGACCGCGCTCTTGCTGATGGCCGCCATGGCGTCGTTGTACTCGCGCATGCCCGCACCGAATCCGGCCATGGCGCGGCGATACAGCTCGATACCGATGACGAGCGGGATCAGCGTGATCAACGCCATGCGCCAGTCGACCCAGAACAGGTAGACCAGGCAGACGAGCGGGACCACCAGGGCGTTGACGATCTCGAGTCCGGTGTGTGCGACCAGATGGTGCAGGGCGGTCACGTCGTCGCCCACGGCCTTGCGCACATCGCCCGCCCCGCGACCGTCGAACCAGCCCAGCGGCACCCGGCCGAGATGCCGGGCGATCGCACGTCGGATCGAGAGCTGGATGTCATTGTCCGCGTAGTGCGTGAGAGAGGCCGCGAGCAGGGACAGGCCGAGCCGCGCGGCCAGGGCGACGGCGGCCGCGATCACCGGTGGCCAGGGCGATTCCGCGGCCAGCAGCCTGCGCCCCAGTTCCGCGACCGCCACGAAGGGCACCACGCCCGCGACCGCGGCCAGTATCTGGCAGCCGATCGCCACCGGCAGCCGGACCCGGCCGGGCCGTATCAGTTCACGCATCGTCTGTCTCCCACCCGCTGGGCCTCCTGGTCCGTCTCGCCGATTCGACGGTGGGCCGAGTGCGTTGGTTCGGCCCGCCGAACTCTGATACTACTGGTAATGAAAATCATTGCCGTTTAGGCTAGCCTGTGCGCGCACCACTTTCCAGTGAGGAGGGCCGCCGATGTCGTTATCGGCCTCCGATGTAATCGCTGCCGTTGCAACGGTTCTCGATGTACCACCGACCACGCTCGATCCCGACGAGGATCTGCTGCAGCGTGGCCTCGACTCGATCAGCGCCATGGCGTTGGCCGGCCGGTGGCGGCGCGCCGGATCGGGGGTGCGCTTCGTCGACCTGCTCGAACGGCCGCGCCTCTCGGCCTGGGTGGAGATGGTCGGCGAGCGCGGATCCGCCTCGGGTGACGAAGCTCTCGAGCCGTCCGGTGTCGAGGAACCGGACCGGGTGCGCGCGGGCGAGCGTGACGATCGCGCCGCGATCGCGTCGCCCGAGCCCGCGGCGAGCGAACCGTTCGATCTGGCGACCATGCAGCACGCCTACTGGGTCGGTCGGCAGCCCGGACAACGCCTCGGTGGGGTCGCGGCCCACTTCTACAACGAATTCGACGGCCGCACCGTGGATCCGGGTCGCTTGGAGACCGCGGTGACGGCGCTGCTGGCGCGCCACGACATGCTGCGCGCCGGATTCGATGCCGACGGCCGCCAGCGCGTACTGGCGCGCAGTCCGTGGAACGGCCTGCGGGTGAACGACTTCCGATCCGATCCGGCCGGACTGGAGAGGTTGCGCGCGGAGCTGTCACATCGGCAGCTGGATGTCGCGCGCGGCGAGGTATTCGACATTCAGCTCTCGCTGACCCCCGATGGGACGCGCGTGCACGTCAATCTGGATATGCTCGCCGCCGACGCGCAGAGCCTGCGCATCCTGTTCGCCGACCTGGCCGCGCTGTACCGCGACCCGCGGGCACCCCTGCCCGAACTGCGCTACAGCTATCGCCGCTACCTCGCCGAGCACCGCGAACGGGTGCGGAACCGGCCGGAATACCGTGCGGCGCGCGAGTACTGGCGTGGACGGCTGCCCGACCTGCCGGGCGCGCCCAACCTTCCGGCCGCTCTCGCCTCGGCACCGGTAGCTTCGGGACCGGTCGCTACAGGATCGGCAGAGGTGGCACCGGTCGATCCGGAATCCGCTGGTCCGGCAGCGGTTGCTACACCACTGGCGGGTCCGGCACCGGCCGCTACGGTGTCGGCCGCTTCGGCACCGGTCGATCCGGCGTCGGGGGCTTCGATGTCAGCTGGTTCGGCATCGGCGGGGTCGATGTCGGCGGGTTCGGCATCGGCGGGGTCGATGTCGGCGGGTTCGGCATCGGCGGGGTCGATGTCGGCGGGTTCGGTGTCGGCCTCCACGGCAGTGACCGCCGATCATGTGTTGGCGGTGTCGGGTCCGGCCGCTTCGGTTTCGGGCCGGGCGGGTGCTCGGGTGGTTCGCAAGCACCATCGGTTGTCTCCCGATGCGCGCGGGCGGCTCGAACAGGGCGCGCGGCGGCGGGGGCTCACCCCGGCCGTTGCTATTGCGGCCGTATTCGCCGAGGTGGTCGCGGCGTGGAGTGCGCAGCCGTCCTTCCTGCTCAATGTGCCGCTGTTCGACCGTGAGCCACTGCACCCGGATGTCGCCGCGCTGGTAGGCGATTTCACCTCGTCGGTGCTGGTGGCGGTGGACGCGGGGGTGCCGGGCACCTTCGCCGAGCGCGCCTCGGCGCTGCAACGGCGGTTCCGTGCCGACGCCGCCCACGCCGACTATCCCGGCGTCGACGTGCTCCGCGACCTGAGCCGCCACCACGGGGACGCGCAGCTCGCGCCGGTCGTCTACACCAGCGCCCTCGGATTGGGCGAACTGTTCGCGCCACAGGTGCGCGAATGCTTCGGCGAACCGGTCTGGATCATCTCGCAGGGCCCGCAGGTCACCCTGGACGCCCAGGTCACCGAATTCGACGGCGGCCTGCTCGTCAATTGGGACGCCCGCCGCGACGCCTTCGCCCCCGGCGTCCTGGACGCCATGTTCACCGCCTACACCGACCTGCTCGACCTGCTGGTCGCCGACGCCACCGCCTGGGACCGCCCGGTCCCGAGCCTGCTCCCCGCCGAACAGCGCGCCGTCCGCGACGCTGTGAACGCCACCGGCGTCTCCCGCCCCGCGCACGCGCCGGAGCAATGGAGGGAGTCGGTGCGCGGTTCCGGCATGCGGGTGGACCGGATCGCCGATGACAGGGCGGAACCGGGTAGCCAGCGCGCCGGGCTCCGTACGACGAATGCCCCCGCACCCACCGAGTCGCCCGAGGCCAGCGTCACGGAGGCCGCTGGGATTTCGGGCGTCGCGGGGACTGTCGGAGTTTCGGTCGGCACGGGAGCTGTCGGGGCTTCAGCTGTCACCGGAGCTGCCGAGAACTCGGCCGTCACGAAATCCGCCCCGTCCCCGGCGGCTGTCCCCGGCTCCGCCGACTCGACTGCGACGAGCCTCCCGGGATCGGGCCGCACCGCCGCTGCCAGAGCACATGTCGGTATGGCTGGCCGCTCCGAACCAGCGGTACCCCGGGAACGGCGCACGTCTGCCCCCACTGGCTCGGACAGGGTCGGCGGGCTGCCGGTTTCGGGTTCTGTCCCGAACGGCGTAGGCAGGCCTACGGTTCCGGATGCGGGCGTTGGCCTGAACGGTATTGTCGGACAATCGGTTTCGGGTGCGCTCGGATTGCACGAGCCCTTCTTCGCCTGGGCCGACGGTACGCCCGACGCGCCCGCCGTGCTGTGGGGCGAGGACGGCTGTCTCACCTACGGTGAGCTGGCCCGGCGCGCGCGGGCGATTGCCGCGGACCTCCCGGCGGGGCATCTGCTGCCGGTGCGGCTGCCGAAGGGGCCGGATCAGATCGCCACGGTGCTGGGCATTCTCGCGGCCGGTTCTGCCTACGTTCCGGTGGGCGTCGACCAGCCTCCGCACCGGCGCGAGCGGATCCTGCGCCACACCGGTCCGCTGCCCGCGGACGAGCCGGACGGGTTGGCCTACGTCATCTTCACCTCCGGGTCCACCGGAGATCCCAAGGGCGTTCGGATTCCGCACACCGCCGCCGTCAACACCATCGACGACCTCACCGGGCGGTTCGCGCTGACCAGCCGGGACCGCACGCTGGCGGTGTCGGCACTGGACTTCGACCTGTCGGTCTTCGACATCTTCGCCCCGCTGCGCACGGGCGGCGCGGTGGTGCTGGTGGGGGAGGAGCAGCGGCGCGATCCGGCGGCGTGGGCCGACCTCATCACCCGGCACGGCGTGACGGTCCTCAACTGCGTCCCGGCCGTTCTCGACATGCTGGTGTCGACCACCCGGGACCTGCCGCTGCGGACGGTGCTGGTCGGCGGTGACCGCGTGAGCGTCGACCTGCCCGCCCGGCTGCACGCGGCCGCGCCCGGCTGTGTCTTCGCCGCCCTCGGCGGCACCACCGAGACGGCCATCCACTCCACCATCCAGCTCGTGAAACCCGATGCGGTGCAGGAGTTCTCCGGTCCGGCCGCGGGCTGGAACTCGATTCCCTACGGCACGCCGCTGCGCGATGTGGCCTGCCGGGTGGTCGACGCGCTCGGGCGCGACCGGCCGGACTGGGTGCCCGGTGAGCTGCTGATCGGCGGAGCCGGGGTGGCGCGCGGCTACCTCGGCGACCCCGACCGCACCCGGGAGCGCTTCGTCGACGGCTGGTATCGCACCGGCGATCTGGCCCGCTACCGGCCCGACGGCACCCTGGAATTCCTCGGCCGCATGGATCATCAGGTCAAGGTGCGCGGCCACCGCATCGAGCCCGGTGAGATCGACGCCGCACTGCTCGCGCACCCCGCGGTGGGCCGCGCGGTCACGGTGGCCGCCGGTTCCCGGCTGGCCGCGGCCGTCACCCCGGTGCACGAACCGGTCGAGGTGACCGCCTTCGACCCACCCTGCGCGGCGGCCGTGGATCAGGTGCCGCTGGTGCACGCCACGCTCACGCGGCTGCTCGAGGAAACGACCCACATCGCCGAGCGCTTCGAACCGCTCGTGGCACGGTGGCGGGAGTGGCTGCTCGACAACGAGGCACAAGTCTCGACCGACACCACGCGCACCGGGCGGACGCGGCCGAACCGGGCTAACGGGCCGGTCGAACCGCTTCCGGTGGACCCGCTTCCGGTGGATCTGCTTCCGGTGGAACCGCTCCCGGTCGAACCGCTTCCAGCGGAACCACTTCCGGTCGAACCGCTTTCGGCGGATCTGCTTCCGGCGGACCCGCTTCCGGCGGACCCGCTTCCGGCGGACCCGCTTCCGGCGGAACCACTCCCGGCGGAACCACTCCCGGTGGAACCACTCCCGGTGGAACCACTGGCGCGCGTGCTGTCGGGAGAACGTGATCCGCTCACGCTGCTCGGCCACCCCGTGCTCGCGCCCGCGGCACTGCTGTGGGCGCTGCCGGAGACCGCGACGGCACTCGGCGCGATTCTCGATGCGGTGCGCGACCTGGCGGGCCGGACCGCCCGCCCGATCCGCATCGCCGAACTGGGCGACAATCTCGGCGACCGACTGCTGGCCGCGATCGACCGCGACCCCGCACTGTCGTCCGACGCCGTCGAGTACACGTGCGTCCCGCGCACCGGGCAGGTGCCCGAATCCCTGCACGGACAGTGCGATCTCGTGCTCGCCTTCGCCACCCTGCACACCTATCCGGATCCGGCCGCCGGGCTGTCGGTCGCGGCATACCTGCTGCGCCCCAAGGGTGTGCTGGTACTGGTCGAACAGCCCGAACTGCCGCCGCTGGGGCTGCTCTCGGCGGCGCTGCTGGAGGGCGGCTTCACCGGCGGCGATCCGATGTCCCCACCCCGGCGCTGGCAGGAACTGCTGGCGGTCGGTGGATTCGCCGTCGAGCGGGCCGCCGCCCACGGCACCCTGTTCAGCCTGACGGCCGCCTGGACCGGCACCCCGGTCGATACCGCCGACCTGGCGGCCTTCCTGTCCGAGCGGCTGCCCGAGCCGATGCGGCCCGACGTCATCCGGGTGCTGCCCCGGCTGCCGCTGTCGCCCAACGGGAAGATCGACCGGGCCGCGCTCACCGCGCTGCTCGCCGAATCCGAACCGGCCACCGCGGTGACGCCCCCGGCCACGGCGGCGGAACGCCGGGTCGCGGCGGTGTGGTCGGAAGTGCTGGGCGTCAACGGTATCGGCCGCGAGCACGACTTCTTCGCCCTCGGCGGCGACTCCCTGCTCGCCACCCGAATGGTGGGGCGCTTCGCCGGAACGAAGCTCGCCGACCTCTACGCCCACCGGACCGTCGCGAGCTTCGCCGCGCGGCTGCGTGCCGACGACGAGACCGGAATCCGCACCGTGACCGCCGATCCCGACGCCCGCCACGAGCCGTTCCCGGCTTCCGACATCCAGCGCGCGTACTGGATCGGCCGGGGCAGCGGTGCGGCCCTCGGCGGCGTCGGCACCCACTACTACAGCGAATTCGACTGCCCCGATCTGGATCCGGAACGCTTCGAACGGGCGTGGCGGACATTGATCGCCCGCCACGAGATGCTGCGGGCGGTCTTCGACGCCGACGGCAATCAGCGGATTCTGCGGGTCGCCGACCTGCCGCCGTGGCGGATGCAGCGGGTGGACGGCGATATTCGCGCACTGATGTCGCACCAGGTGCTCGATCCGCACACCTGGCCGCTGTTCGACGTGCGGCTGGGCTCCGACGGTCGTGTCGGCATCAGCCTGGACAATATCGTGCTGGACGGGCTGAGCATGATGATCCTGTTCTCCGAACTGGATCTGCTCTACCGGAATCCGGACGCCGAGCTCGCGCCGATCGACGTCTCCTTCCGCGACTACATGACCCAGGTCCGGCCCGCGGCGGAGGACGAGTCCCGGCGGTACTGGCTGGACCGGATTCCGCAGCTGCCGCCCGCGCCGAGCCCGCCGCTGCGGGTGGATCCGGCCACCGTGGGCGTGCCGCGTTTCGTCCGCCGCTCCGGGCGGCTGTCGGCCGCCTCGTGGGAGGGACTGCGGCGCACGGCCCGCGCCGAGGGCCTCACTCCGACGACGCTGCTGCTCGCCTGCTACGGGGAGGTCCTGGCCAGATGGTCCGGCCGCCCCGACATCACCGTCAATGTCACGCTGTTCGACCGCGTCGCGGCGCACCCGCACATCAATCGGGTGCTCGGCGACTTCACCTCCCTGCTGTTCACCGAATTCCGCAGCGCGGCGAGCATTCTCGACTCCGCTCGGCGGCTGCACGAGCGCATGTGGTCCGATCTCGACCACCGCGACGCCTCGCCCATGTGGGTGCTGCGTGAACTGGCCCGCCATCACGGTGAACAGGTCGGTTTCCCGATCGTGTTCACCAGTGCGCTCGGGGTCGCCGAGGACGGGCTGTCACTGGACCCCTCCGGCTTCGGTGAGAAGGTGTGGGCGATCTCGCAGACGCCGCAGGTGTGGATGGACCTCCAGGTGCACGAGGCGGACGGCGGCCTGGCGTACGCACTCGACACCGTGGACGAACTGTTCTGCGAGGGAACGGTTCCCGCGCTGTTCGAGGCATTCGAAGAGCTGGTGCGGGAGCTGGGGGACCGGCGCGCGACCACGGTCTCGACACCGCGCGCCGCACTCGGACGCGGCGTCGGGCCCGGAACGGCGCGGCACGGACTGCTGCACGAACGCTGCTTCGCGCAGCGGCCGGACGCGGTGGCGCTCATCCACGACGGCGGCGAGGTCACCTACGGCGAACTGACCGATCGCGCCCTGCGAATCGCGGCGTCGCTGCCGCCGAACCGGGTGATCGCGGTATCGCTGCCGAAGGGCCCCGATCAGATCGCCGCGGTACTCGGTGTGCTCGCGGCCGGTTCGGCCTATCTGCCGATCGGCGTCGACCAGCCCGAGGCGCGCCGGCAGCGGGTACTGGCCGCCGCCGGAGCGGAGATCGTGATCGACGACATCGAGCGGTTCGTCGCGGCAGCCCCCGCGGCGGCCCCGGTGCCGACCGCGCCCGATGCCCTGGCCTACGTCATCTACACCTCCGGTTCGACAGGCGATCCGAAGGGCGTCGAGATCACCCACGCCGCCGCGTACAACACCGTCACCGATATCAACGAACGCTACGACGTCGACTCCCGCGACCGCGTACTCGCCGTCTCCGCACTGGATTTCGACCTGTCGGTGTACGACATCTTCGGTCTGCTGTCGGTCGGCGGCACGGTGGTGCTGATCGAGGAGGACGCGCGACGCGACGCACGGGCCTGGTCGCGACTGGTGACCGAATATGGCGTCACCGTGTGGAACACCGTCCCGACCCTGCTGGACATGCTGTTGGCCGCCACCGACACGGCGACGCTGCCGCTGCGTCTGGTGCTGGTCTCCGGCGATTGGGTGAACCTGGACTCGCCCGCTCGGCTGCACGCCGTCGCACCCGACTGCCGCTTCGTCGCGCTCGGCGGTGCCACCGAGGCCGCCATCTGGTCGAATGCCTGTGAGGTGCGCGAGGTTCCGGAGCAGTGGACCTCGATTCCCTACGGCCACGCGCTGCGCGGACAGCGCTACCGCGTCGTGGACGATCTCGGCCGCGACTGCCCGGACTGGGTCGCGGGCGAACTGTGGATCGGCGGGGCGGGCGTGGCGCGCGGCTATCGGGGTGACCCGGAACTGACCGCCGCGAAGTTCGTCTCGCACGACGGCGTGCGCTGGTACCGGACGGGGGACCGAGGTCGCTTCTGGGCCGACGGCACCCTCGAATTCCTCGGCCGCACCGACCATCAGGTCAAGATCCGCGGGCACCGCATCGAACTCGGCGAGATCGAATCGGCCCTGGCGTCGTATCCGGGCGTCGCCGACGGTGTCGCCGTGGCGACGGGGGAACGGACGCGGCGACGGCTGGCCGGATTCGTGGTACCGCACCCCGACGGCCCGGTGCCGGAAACCGATGCCCTGCGCGAACACCTGCGCGGCCTGCTGCCGTCGTATGCGGTCCCGCATGCGCTGGTGGTGCTGGACGCACTGCCGCTGACCGCGAACGGCAAGGTCGACCGGCGGGCGCTCGCGGAATTCGATCACGAGATCACCGTGGACCCGCCGACCGGCCCTACCGAGACACTGCTGGCCGCACTGCTCGGCGAATTGCTGCGGGTGACACCGGGCCGCGACGACAACTTCTTCGCACTCGGCTGCGACAGCCTGATCGTCACCCGCCTCACCGAACGCCTGCGCCGAGAGCACGGCATTCGACTGACCCTGCGCGAAGTGTTCTCCGCGCCGACCATTGCCGACCTCGCGGGGTTCATCGACACCCGGCGAATCGAGGAAGGGGAGCTGTGAACAGCCCATCCGACACCCGTCCCGCCACTGTCCCGGCCGAAGCCGATCCGGCCGAACTGATCGCGCGCCTGCGCCGCCTCGGCATCGAGTTGTGGACCGAGGAGGGCGCACTGCGCTACCGCGCCCCGGCCGGAGTCTTCACCGACGAGCTCAAGCAGACGCTGAAGCGGCACCGCGACGACGTCATCGCCCTGCTGTCCGCGCAGCGCACCCTGACACCCGCGCCGGAGCAGCGCTTCGAACCGTTCCCGCTCACCGATGTGCAATCGGCCTACCTGCTCGGCCAGACGGACGCCTTCGACTACGGCGGCGTCTCCTGCCACGGCTATCTCGAGGTCTGGCTCGGCGAGGTGGACCCGGACGCGGTGCAGACGGCCTGGGCCGACCTCGTCCGCCGCCACGACATGCTGCGCGCGGTCGTCGATCCGGCCACCGGAACCCAGCGGATACTGCCCGACGTGCCGCCGGTGCGGGTGCGGCGCGACGACTCCGCGGAACGGGTGCGCGCCGAGCTGAGCCACGCCCGCTACGACGCCGCCCGCTGGCCGCTGCACTCGCTGTGCCTGACACCGGGCTGGCTGCTGCACCTCTCGGTCGATCTGCTCATCGCCGATTTCGCCAGTGTGCAACTGCTGGTGGGCGAACTGCTGGCCCTGCTGCGCGGTGAGACACTGCCGCCGATCGACATCTCCTTCCGCGACTACGTGCTCGCCCAGCGCGCCCTGCGGGACGGTCCCGACTACGCCGAGCACCGCGACTACTGGCAGGACCGGCTCGACGAACTCCCGCCCGGCCCGGACCTGCCGCTGGCGGCCGCCGGTGCGGCACCCGGCGAATCCGGTGCGGCGCGACCGTCGTCCACCGCGCGATCGGCGGCCGCGACCCCGGGGCCTGCCACGACGGAGACCGCGACCGACACCCCGACCGACAACGACAGCGGATCGACGTCGGCCGTCCGCTTCCACCGGCTCCAGCGGCGGATACCCACGGTCCGCGACAGCGCGGCCGCACACGGCGTCACCACTTCGGCGCTGGTGCTCGCCGCGTACGCCGAGGCGATCGGACGGTGGAGCCGCACCCCGCGGTTCACCGTCAATATGCCGTTGCAGAACCGGCTCGCCCTGCACGAGCAGGTCTGTGCCCTGGTCGGCGATTTCACCTCGGTCAACCTGCTGGAGGTCGATCTCACCGAGCCGGTGCCGCTGGTCGAACGGGCGCGCCGACTGGGTGCGCGGCTGCTGTCCGACATCGACCACCGGCTCTACTCCGGGGTCGAGGTGCTGCGCGAACTCGGCCGCCGGGCCGCGAACGACGCCACCGACAGCGGGCGGACGCTCATGCCGGTGGTCTTCACCGGGGTGCTGGGCGGCGGTACCGAGGTGCGCTACGGCATCAGCCAGACCCCGCAGGTGTGGATCGACTGCCAGGCCGTGGAGCAGGACGACACCATGCTCGTCAGCTGGGATGTGCGCGAGGGCGTGTTTCCGGAGGGGCTCGCCGAGGCTGCCTTCGACATGTTCGTGACGCTGCTGACCGGACCCGCCGACATCGGCCCGCCGCATCCGCTGCCCACGGATCAGCAGCGAATCCGCAAGGCGGTCAACGACACTCATACGGAACTGCCCACCGGCCTGCTGCACGAACCCTGGCTCGCGGCGGCGCACCGCCACGGCGACCGCCCGGCCCTCATCGCGGGCGGACGGGTGCTCAGCCACGCCGAACTGCTGGCGCGCGCACAGCGCGTCGCGGCGGCGCTGCGCGCCGAGGTGCGCCCGGGCGACCTGGTCGCCGTCACCATGGACAAGGGCCTCGATCAGATCGCCGCCGTGCTGGGCGTGCTGCTTGCCGGGGCCGCCTACGTTCCGGTCGACACCAACCAGCCCGCCCCGCGCCGCGCCGCCATGCTGGACGGAATCGACCACGTACTCACCGAGATCCCGGACACCGGCGCGGACGTCCCGGAGCTGCCGCCACCGGGAATCGACCCGGACGCGCTCGCGTACGTGATCTACACCTCCGGGTCCACCGGCACCCCGAAGGGCGTGATGATCTCGCACGCCGCCGCGCGCAACACCATCGAGGACATCAACTCCCGGTTCGAGATCACCGAGCACGACCGGGTGCTGGGGCTGGCCCAGCTCGGTTTCGACCTGTCCGTGTACGACATCTTCGGGGTACTGGGTGCGGGCGGCTGCCTCATCCTGCCCGACCCGGACCGGCGCGGCGATCCGTCGCACTGGGCCGAACTCATCATCGGCCACGGCGTGACGATCTGGAATTCCGTTCCGGCCCAGGCGCAGATGCTCGCCGACTATCTGCCCGGTGACGCGCCCTCGGTGCGAGTGGCACTGCTGTCCGGCGACTGGATCCCGGTGACGCTGCCCGCGCAGCTGCGGGAGCGGCTGCCGAAAGCGCGGCTGATCAGCCTCGGCGGAGCGACGGAGGCGTCGATCTGGTCCATCAGCCACGAGATCGAGGACCTGGCACCGGGGGCGACCAGTGTGCCCTACGGAAAACCCCTGGCCAATCAGCGATTCCGCATCGTCGACGCGCTCGGGCAGGACTGCCCGGACTGGGTGCCCGGTGAGCTGTGGATCGGCGGCGTGGGCGTGGCGCGCGGGTACCGCGGCGACGACGCGCTGACCGATCGGAAATTCGGCGACGGCTGGTACCGCACCGGTGATCTCGGACGCTACCTGCCCGACGGGAACATCGAGTTCCTCGGCCGCGCCGACAATCAGGTGAAGGTGCGCGGGCATCGCATCGAACTGGCCGAGATCGAGGCCGCCCTGGCGGCGCACCCCGAGGTCGCGGCGGCAGCGGTGGTGGTCCAGGGCGAGGGCACCGCGCGGCGGCTGGTGGCCTTCACCGAGTCCGCGCTGCACCAGGCCGGTGCGGAGGTCCTGCGGAAGCCCACCGCCGGTGCGGCGTCGGGCGAAGTCGAGGCCGAGCGGGTCGCCGAATTCGCGCACGCGCTGGACGCGGCCGTCCTGGCCGACGCCCGCGCCGCCGTCGACGCGGTGGCCGAGCACGAGGTCGCCCCGCGCCATCGCGACCTGCTGCGCCGCTGGCGGAACGTGTTGCGGGACAACCCGGCCCCCGAACCTCCCGACACCGACGCCCGCGCCGCCGAGTCCCCGGCCGCGGCCACCGACGGTGCCGAGCCGATGGCTGGCACTACCCGAGGTGTCGAGCCCCAGCCTGCCGGTGTGAGTGCTGTCGGGTCCGCGCCCGGCGGTGATGTGAGCGCTGTCGGGTCCGCGCCCGGCGGCGGTGCGGGCGCTGGCGGGTCCGAGCCTGCCCGTGCCCGTGCTGGCGGGTCCGCGCCTGTCGCTGCCCGCGCTGCGGACACGGCCGGGGTCGCCGCCGCAGCGGGCCGCACCGCCGCCGCGACCGCCGCGGCTGCCGAGGGCCGCACCGCCGCCACTGCCGCGACCGCCGATCCCGGCGCGAGCGATGCCTGGGGCCGGGTGCGGGAATTGGCCGTGCCGGACCTGTGCGATGAGCGGCTGATCGACTACCTGCACACCTGCGCGCAGTCCATGCCCGCGGTGCTGCGCGGCGAGCTGGACCCGATGGCGCTCATGTTCCCCAACGGGGGCATGGCCGTGGCCGAGGCCGCCTACCGGACCAACATCATGACCCGGTATCTCAATGCCGTCGTGGCCGAGGCGGTGCGGCGGCGCGCGCCGCGCCGGGTGCTCGAGGTCGGTGCGGGCGTGGGCGCGACGACGGCGGAGGTGCTCGCCGCCGGATACGTCCCGACCCGCGACTACGTCTACACCGATGTGTCGCCGTACCTGCTCGACCACGGGCGCTCCCGCTTCCCGGGACTGACCTTCGCGCGCTACGACATCGACGTCCCGCCCCGCGAACAGGGGTTCGCGCCGGAATCCTTCGATCTCATCCTGTGCGCGGGCGTACTCAACAATGCGCGGCACACCGGTCGCACCCTGGGCTGGCTGCGCGAACTCCTCGCTCCCGGCGGCACCCTGGTGGTCACCGAGCCCACCCGGGAGCACTACGAGGTGCTGGCCTCGCAGTCGTTCATGATGACCGCGCCGGAGGATCAGCGCGCCGACACCGGGCACACCTTCCTGACCCGGGAGGAATGGCTGGCCGAACTCGAACCGTTCGGCGAGGTCACCTGCCTGCCGGAACCGGGGCACCCCCTGGAACCGCTCGGACAGCACGTCTTCGTCGCCGGGCCCTCGATCGAGGACCAGCTGCGGGCGACCCTGCCCGACTACATGGTTCCCGCCGTGATCGAGACCCTGCCCGCGCTGCCGCTCACCGACAACGGCAAAGTGGACCGGCGCGCCCTGGCGGCACTGGCCGATTCACTCGCCACCGCCTCCGACCGGGCGAGCGGTGCCGACGACGAACCCCGCGACGACCTCGAACGCCAGCTCGCGGGCATCATCGCGGATGTGGTGCGCCGCCGCCACATTCCCCGCACGGCCAACCTGTTCGGCCTCGGCGCGGATTCGGTGATGCTGAGCCAGATCGCGGGCCGGGTGCAGCAGGAGGTGGCGCTCGCGCACCCGCTGTACTTCGACAGCATCCTGCGCCAACTTCTGCATCAGCCCGCGCTCGCCGATCTGGCCGATCACTTGCGCGCGGCCGGTGACCCCGAATCCGCGGCTCCCACAACGCCACTGGTGGATCTGGGCGGTCCGCCGAGTGATCCGAACCCGGTCATCGTTCTGGTGCACGAGGGGCTGGGGACCATGGCCCCGTATCAGCGGCTGGCGGCACGCCTGTCGGCGACCCGGCGGGTGATCGGGCTGGCGGTGCCGGATGCGCGGGCCTTCGCCGCGATCGCCCCGGAGGTCCTCGTCGACCGCCTCGCCGCGGACTACGCCGACGCGCTGCTCGCGGCCGGGCACACCACCATCCGGCTGGTCGGCTACTGCCTGGGCGGACTGCTCGCCACCGAGGTGGCGCGGACCTTCACCGAACGCGGCGGGCGCGTGGACCGGCTCACCGTGATCAGCAGCTATCCGCCGGAATTCGAGGTGGGGGAGCCCATGGTGCTCGAGGGCACCTTCGCGCAGGCGCTCGGAGCCGACCCGGCGACGCTGGGATATCCGGGCGACACCGAGGAATTGGGGCGCGCCCTCGCCGACATCCTCGCCGCCACCCCGGGCCGGATACCCGCCGGGTCACTCGACTTCGGCGCGCTCGCCGAGCTGTCACCGGAGGAACGTATCGCCCGGATCACCACCGATCCGGACCAGTTCGCGGTGTTCCGCAACAGCTTCCAGGCCGCCAGCAGGTACGCGCCACCGCTGTACGCCGGTGACATCACCCTGCTGCGACCGCGCGAGGGGATGCGGCTGGTCTCGGGCATGTCGGGTGATCTCGCCGACTACTGGTCGAAGGTGTGCCTGGGGCGGCTCGATGTCGTCGAGATTCCCGGCAACCACTTCACCTGCCTGGCGCACGATCTCACGGCGCGGCTGTGACCGAGGGCCCCGTCATCGGAGTGCTGGGCGCGACCGGAGCCGTCGGCTCGGCCGTGCTCGGCATGCTGTCCGGTCGCGCCGTGCGGCCGGGCACCCGCGCGGATTTCACCGACCTGCGGCACTGGGCCACCGGCTGCGCCGTGGTCGTGAACTGCACCGGCGTGCCGGTCGCGGACCGGATACACGGCGCCGGAGCCGATTACGTGGATCCGGCGGCGCGGCCCGAACAGCCGACGGCCGTGCCCGCCGGTGACCGGATCGCCGTCTACGACGCCGGTGCCATGCCCGGCGCGGCCGGACTGCTGCCCCGCTATCTGGCCGCCGACCGCGGCGTGCGACCGGCACGGCTGTCCGTGACCGCGGGCGGGCTGTACCGGTTCACCCCGGCGGCGGCCCGGGAATTCCTCGCGACCACGGACGGGTGGCGGGAACAGGCGGCCCGGGTCGACCGGGCGTTGGGACTCACCGGCTCGGACTGGACCACCCGTTTCGACGGCGACTGCGTGCGGCGGCTGCTGCGCGGCGGACCGCCCACGGTCGCACAACTCCTGGCCGCCGCGGCCGCGGATACCGCGGGCCGCGCCGAATATCTCGTCATCACGGCGGAACTGACCGATGCGGACGGCACGGTCCACCGCGCGCGACTGCGCGCCCGACCCGACCTCACCGCCACGGTCGCGGCCGCCGCCGCCCTCGCCGTCCTGCACGGCGAGATTCCGCCCGGCATCCACTCCGCCGACGATGTGCTCGACCCGCTCCGGGTGATTCCGCCATTGCTCGGCGAGGAAGGAACACTGTGAAAGTCCTCGTCTGCGGTACCGGCTTCGGCCGTGTCTACCTGCGCGCCCTGGAACGAGAACCGTTCCAGCTCATCGGCATTCTCGCCCGGGGCGGTGAACGGTCCCGGGCGTGCGCGCGGGACTACGGGGTGCCGTTCTACACCGCGCCCGACCAGGTGCCCGACGGTGTGGACCTGGCCTGCGTGGTGGTGCCCAGCGGCGTCGGGGGCGGCCCGGGAGCCGAACTGGCCCAGGCATTCCTGGCCCGCGACATCCCCGTGCTGCTCGAACATCCGGTGCGCGCCGACGAACTCGCCGACTGCCTGCGGGCAGCCGCACAGCGACGAGTCATGTTCGGCGTCAACACCTTCTACGTGCATCTGGAGCCGGTGCGCCGGTTCCTGGACGCGGCGCACCGCCTGCTGCGCACCCATCCGGCGACCTTCGTGGACGCCAGCTGCGCGGTCCAGGTCTCCTATGACCTGCTCGACATCATCGGGCAGACCCTGGGCGGACTGAGCCCGTGGGCGCTGGAACCGTCGGAGATCTCCGCACGACTCCACGACCTGGCCCGCTCGGCGTTCACCGACCGCTGCGTCAATGCGGTCATCGCCGGGGTGCCGGTCACCCTGCGGGTGAACAACCAGGTCGTACCCGATGATCTCGACCATCCCACCCATCTGCGGCACCAGGTCACCCTGGGCACCGAGGCGGGCACCCTGGTGCTGGCCAGCACCCACGGACCGGTGCTGTGGTGTCCCGCCGTCCACGTGCCCAAGAACGACGGCACCTTCTCCCTCGACGGAGTGGCCCTCGACGGAGTCGACGCCACCCCGACGGTGGCGTGCCTGGGGCCGTCGACCGCGCCCGGCGTGCGGGACGTCTTCGACCACGTCTGGCCCGATGGGGTGCGGCACTCGCTGCTGACCATGCGGCAGGCCATCGCCGACGGCGTCGACCCGCTCGCGGCGGGGCAGTACCACCTGACACTGTCGCGGCTGTGGTCGGAACTGACCCGCGGACTCGGCTACCCGCTGCCGGTGAGCCGGGCTCCCGCGCCCGCCGTGCGGATCGACGAGCTGCTGCCGGAAGGGAGCTGAGATGTCCACCGGCACAACCGACGCGTTCACCGGCGACACCGTCTTCAATCCGCTCGATTCCCGGCATATCCGCGATCCGTATCCACTGCTGCGCGACCACCCGCCGGTGGCGTGCCCGTTCGCCGGATTCCGGGTCGTCGTCTCGGACGCGGTGTCGCGCACCGTACTGCGGGACGCGACGAGCTTCTCCAGTCAGGCCAACAACACCGTGGCGGCGCATGCGACCGCGCCGGAGAAGGTGCCGGCGCTGTCACAGCTGGACGCCCCCGAACACACCCGGCTGCGCGCGCTGGTGCGCGGACAGTTCACCGCCAAGGCGCTGGCGGATCTGGAACCGGTCCTGGCGGCACACGCTCGCGCGCACGCCGCGACCGCCGAGGATCTGGTGGCCGACTTCGCCGAGCCGCTGCCCGCCCTCGCCCTCGCCGAATTCCTGGAACTGCCGGGCGATCTGGTGCGGCGCTGGGTCTCGGAGTTCACCACGCTGGTCGGCTACGAGAGCGCGCCCGGCTGGCCGGAGTTCCGCGACCGCGTCGACGGGCTGCGGCTGCGGCGTTTTCCCGGCCTCACGCCGCCGGAGCGGCGGATGCTGGTGCACTTCCTCGTCGTCGCCGGCGTCCGAAATGTCACGCACCTGATCGGCAATCTGCTGCACCGCCTGCTGATCTCGCGGATGTGGCCGCTGCCCGCCGAACACATCGGCGCGGCCGTCGAGGAGTCGCTGCGGCACGAGCCGCCCGCCCTGTGGAGTATGCGCACGGCGACGCGACCCTGCCCGGTCGGCGATACGCCGGTCGCGGCCGGGGAGCGGATCTTCGTCGTCACCGCCGGAGCCAACCGCGATCCCCGGCGCTGGCCCGATCCCGACGAGTTCCGGCTGCACCGGCCGGGCGCGGCCGGCCACCTCGGCTTCGGCACCGGACCGCATGCCTGCCTCGGCGCGACGTTCACCCGCCTGCAAGCCCAGATCTATCTGCGAGTACTCGCCGAGACCGCGCCGAGCCTACGGCTCGCGGACGGATTCACCTATCGATCGACCGGCGACCTGATGAGCCGCGGTCCCGCCACGCTACCGGTACGGAGGTTGCCTTGTCCCTGATGGACCAATCGGATCTGGTCACGCCCTGGGCGATTCGGGTCGCGGCGACCCTGCGCATCGCCGACCTGATCGCCGACGGTGTCGACACCGTGCCGGAGCTGGCCGGCAAGTCCGGCGCGGACACCGACGCGCTGCACCGCCTGCTGCGCTATCTCGCCTGCCGCGGGGTGTTCGCCGAAACCGGGCCCGGCCGCTTCGGACTCACCGATTCCGCGCGGCTGCTGTGTTCCGATCATCCTCTCGCCATGCGGGATTGGTTCGATCTGGACGGGGCCGGCGGTCGCATGGACCGCGCGTTCGGCGCACTGCTCGACGTGGTGCGCACCGGGCAGCCCGGCTATCCGATCGTGCACGGGCGGACGCTGTGGGACGACACCGACGCCTCCTACAACGAGCTCATGAGCAAGCACACCCGCTTCACCGTGCCCACGCTCACCGACGCGTACCCCTGGGACCGGGTGCGGTCGGTGGTCGACGTCGGCGGCGGCTCCGGGGCGGTGCTCAGCGCGCTCGCCACCGCGCATCCCGGGCTGACCGGCACCCTGGTGGATCTGCCCGATGCCGCCGACGCCGCCGCCCGCGCCTTCGAACAGGCCGGACTGGGGGCCCGGTGCACCGCCCGGGCGGGCGACTTCTTCCAACCGCTGCCCGCGGGCGCGGACGCCTACCTGCTGACCTGGGTGCTGCACGACTGGCCCGACGCCGACGCCGAACGCATTCTGCGGCGGTGCGCCGAGGCCGCGGGGGCGCACGGACGCGTCATCGTGGTGGAGAACCTGGACAGCGGGGTGCGACCGGAGGTCACCACCGCCATGGACCTGCGCCTGCTGGTCCTGTTCGGGGGGCGCGAACGCACCACCGAACAGCTCGACGAGCTGGCGTCGGCGGCCGGGCTGCGGCGGCTGTCCGCCCGGACCCTGCCGGGACCGACCCCGGTCTGGCTGCTGGAGTACGCGCGGTGATCGACCCCTACGCCGCCACCGCCGAGTTCTACGATCTGGTCGCGGCGCCGCTGTGGGCGCGGAAGGGGCCGGTGCTGGCGGACGCGCTGCGACAGGCCCGGCCCGACCGGGGCCCCATCCTGGATATCGGCGCGGGCACCGGGCTGTCCACCGAGGTGATCGCCGACGCGCTGCCGGACGCGAGAATCATTGCGGTGGAGCCCTCGTCGGCCATGCGGATCGCGTTGGCCACCAGGATCGCGGTGCGCGGGCTGACCGGCCGGATCACCATCGTGGCCGATCCGGTGGACGGTCTGAGCTTTCCGGACCGGCTGGGCGGGGCCGTCGCCTACGGCGTACTCGGCCACCTGCCCGCCGCCGATCGGACCCGGCTGCTGACCACGCTCGGGCAACGGCTGGCCCCCGGTGCTCCCGCCGTCGTCGAACTGCTGGACGAGACCGCGCCGCCCACCCCCGCCCTGTCGCGGATCGCGCGAGTTCCGGTGGGGGAGCACCACATCGAGGTCTGGAGCCGCGGCGGCGGGGACGACTCGCAGCGGCCGCCGGACGGGCCGGTGCGATGGACGCTGACCTACCGGCTGCTGCGCGGCAACACGGTGCTGCGGACGGTGGAGACCCCCATGCCGTGGACGGACTACGACCTGACGGCCCTGCGTACCGAGGCGCGGCGGGCGGGGTTGAGCTGCACGCGCGTCGCCCCCGATGTCGCGGTGCTCACCCGCGGCGACACCGCCGAATCCGAGTGAAGGACATTCCCGACATGCCCTCCCTCCTCGAGCTGTCCATGCACTTCTTCGTGCAGATGGCCGTCATCCTCGTGGCCTACCGGCTGGTGTGGCTGATGTTCCGACCGCTGGGGCAGGTGCAGGTGGTCGCCATCATGGCCGCCGGATTCCTGCTCGGCCCCTCGGTACTCGGCGCGATCTGGCCCGCCGCGCAGCGGTGGCTGTTTCCCACCACCATCGACATCGGCGGCGAGACCGTGACGCATCCGTCGCTCGGCGCGATCTACGTCGTCGGGCAGCTCGGGCTGGTGCTGTACATGTTCCTGGTCGGCTCCGCCTTCCAGACCGGCATCCTCACCGCGCACATCCGGGTGGCGGGGGCCACCGCCACCGCCGGGGTGGCGGTGCCCATGCTGCTGGGCGGGGCGACGGGACTCGTGCTGGCGGCCCAGGGCGGCTACTTCACCGACGAGATCGCCCCCTGGCAGGCGGCGCTGTTCCTGGCCGCCGCCGTCGCCATCACCGCCTTCCCGATGCTGGCGTGGATCATTCACGATTCCGGGCTGCACCGCACGCGCATCGGCACCATGGCGCTGGCCTGCGCCGCCTCCGACGACGCCTGCGCGTGGGTGCTGCTGGCCGCGGTCGTCGCCAGCACCCAGGGCAATGCGGCGGGTGCGCTGATCGCGGTGGGCGGCGGCATCGGGTTCGTGGTGTTCATGCTCACCGTCGGCACTCGCGCGCTGGCGCCGCTGAACGACTGGGCGGAACGTGATCCGCGCGGCGACGCCCTGCCGACCGCGCCGCTGATCGTCATGCTCACGGTGGTGCTGCTGTGCGCGTGGTTCACCGACCTGGTCGGCGTGTATTCGGTGTTCGGGGCCTTCGTCGCCGGTATCGCCATGCCGCGCGGCCGCCTGCTCGACCAGGTGCGCGCCCGCACCGAGCCGCTGGTGTCGTACCTGCTGCTGCCCGCGTTCTTCATCTTCTCCGGACTCAACACCGAACTGAGCCTCATCCTCGAGCCATCGGTCCTGCTGACGGCCCTCGCCGTACTCGCGGTCTCCTTCGGCGGCAAGTTCGGCGCGGTCACCCTGGCCGCCCGCTACCAGGGCATGAGCTGGCGCGAAGCCGGTTCGATGGGCGCTCTCGCCAACGCCCGCGGCCTGATGGAACTCATCCTGCTGAACATCGGCCTCACCGCCGGCCTGATCACCCCCGCCCTGTACACCATTCTCGCCATCATGGCCCTCGTCACCACCTTCGCCACCACCCCTCTCTTCCGCCTCTTCGAACGCAACGCCCACAAACACGGCCTCACCTTCGCCGCCGACGGCGAGGTCGCCCTACGAGCGGAGGGGATGCCGACAGCCCGCTGAAGTCACTCGCGGCGGTGCCGTTCGGCCCTGCTGTCGGCGGGTGGGGTGGCGCATCGTGAACGGTAGGCGGCCAACGGGATTCGCCGGATGCGACTACCTCCATCGAAAGGAGTGAGACAATGGACTGGCCCACCGCGGCGGTGCTCATCGCACTGCTCATCGCCATTACCGCGATCGTGACCACCATGATCGCGGCGCGCAATGGCAAGTCGTGATCTCGTGAAGTGACCATGGACCCACCGCTGGGGGCGGAAGGGCGGTACCGACCGCTCCCGGAGGCGACCAGACTCACCAGTATGAGCAGCAGCGATTCACCTACGATGGCAACCGTTCCCGATCAGTCGACGGTGACAGCGGCGCTGGAGCTCGCCGCTCGTGCTCCGTCCGTGCACAACACCCAGCCGTGGCGCTGGGTCTTCGACGGGCACAATCTGCACCTGTACGGCGATCTCGATCGCCGACTGCCCGCCACCGATCCGCACCACCGCCAGTGGGCGATCAGCTGCGGTGCCGAGTTGCATCACGCCCGGCTCGCCTTCGCCGCCCGCGGCTGGCACACCGATGTGGTCCGGCTCCCCGAGACCGAACGCAAGGAGCGGTTGGCCACCCTGCGCTTCCACGCCTGGCCGGATCCGCCCGCGGCGGTGCGGGCGCGGGCCGAGGCCATCGCCCGCCGCTACACCGACCGGCTACCCCTGGCCGTGCCACGGGGGTGGGCCGCCCTGGCACCCACCCTGCGCGGCCTGGCCTCCCCGCACGATCTCGCCCTCGACGTACTGGACGACAACGCCCGCTCGCGGCTGATCGAGCTGTCCCGACATGCCACCGCCGCCCGACGCTACGACATGCAGTACCGGTCGGAATTGGATTGGTGGGCGGGGCATTCCGGCATGTCGTCGGGTGTTCCGCCGGAGGCGCTGCCCTCCGTGGGCGAAGAGGCCCGGGTCGGCGTCGCGCGGTCGTTCCGGCATCCCGAGCACGGGCCCCGACGCACCGCCACCGATCACGCGCGCCTGGTGGTGCTGAGTTCCCACGACGACACCCTGCTGCGCTGGCTGCACACCGGGGAGGCGCTCTCGGCCGTACTGCTGGAGTGCACGGCGCACGAGCTGGCGACCTGTGCGCTCACCCACGTGACCGAATTGCCCGCAGCGCGCCGCGCCATCGCCGACCTGCTCCCGCATGCGGCCACGCCGCAGGTGGTGATGCGGGTGGGCAGCGTCGCCGAGGGTGAACGTCCGGCCATGACCGCGCGGCGACCGCTGACCGAAACCCTCACCTTCCGCTGACGGGCACGCTCCGCGCCGACGTTCCCGCCGCGCCGACGTTTCCGGCTCCGCTGACGTTTCCGGCTCCGCTGACGGGCACGGTCCCCGCTGGCGGACCTCGTGACGGTTGAAAGACCCTCCGCTGAGAGGTCTTTCGCTACCCGCCCCCGCTGCCAACCTCCAACTGCCTGGATCAATGTCCCGAATGCCGTCCCCGACCGGCTCGGATCCCGTTCGCACGGCCGTTCGTCGTCTACTTCGACCGCGGCTGCGTGGGCGACCACCGCTACGACGGCCATTGCGGCGTGATCGCGCCGTCACGGCGGACGCGGCGGGTGGCGGGCGCGGGCGTGCCCGCTACGCGGGGTAGGGGGTGCGGGCCGGGATTTCGGTCCCGCGCGGCAATCGTCCACCGAAACCGAGTGTGGAACTACTCTGTCGGATCCGCTGGATTTGTCGAATCCTGGATTACAGGAGTGTTTTTCGATATCAGGGGTGTGCCATGAACAGCGCCGCTACGAATCGACGGTATGCGCCCGCGGGGGAGGAGCGGCCCATGAGGGCCTATGTCGCCGACGTCTCGGTCGACGGCGGCCCGGCCACTCCCATGCTGTGTCTGCTGACGAGGTCGGGCGAGGTGGTCATTCCCACCATGCCCGACGATGCCCCGGTACCGGACGGCGCGACGCATGTGGTGCGGGTCGAGCCGCGCCGTCCGTGGGCGAATCTCACGCCGGGGCAGGCGGTCTCGGCTCCCGACGATTACCGGCTGTGGCATCTCGGGGTCGGCGACGCGGGCGCGAGCCCCGTGCATGACACGGCCCCGCCGCGCCTCACCGTCGGCACCACTGCGGTGCCCCCGTCGCTGACCCGGGTGCGGTCCGCGCCGAGCGCGCCGGGCGCTGACCGCGTCTGCCTCGCACTCGCGGCGGCCGTCGCGCTGTCCGGTGCCGTGTTCGTCCTGCTGATCGTCCGCGTGCTACGCGCGCGACGCGGCAAGGACCGCCTCTGGCCGCCGCCTGGGTACTGCGCATCGTCGTGCAGATCGCGGTCATCCGGACGTTCAGCATCCTGCAACCGGTCTGCGTTCTCTTCGGCATCGCCATCGTGATCCTGGGGCTGACCTGGCGTCCGAACCCGGAGGACGATCGTTGAAGGGTTGATGTGATCGACCGCACAGGATTTTCGGCTAATTTATAGCAACATTTCTCGAAAGGCTGCCGATACCCTCCTCGAGCACCTGGTGCTCGCTTCCGTTCCGGTGCGGGGACCGGTTGTGTGCCTTGTGGTCTCGCGACCGCACGAGGGAAAGGGTCGGCATCGATGCGATTGACTCGCACTGCGTCGAATTCGGTGAGATGGTTCGGTATCGGCTGTCGGAGTGTGGCATTGGCGCTGGTAGCGCTGCTGTCCGCGGGTATCGCCCTGGTGGGCTCGGCGGCCACGGCCACGGCGGCGTTCACGCCCGCGGCCTTCGACTTCTGGGTGGAATCACCGACCATGGGCCCGATCAAGACTCGGGTGCTGCGCGCGGCCGACGGCAATACCAACCGCGTCGTCTACGCCCTGGACGGGATGCGGGCGCGGGAGGATCTCAACGGCTGGGAGATCGAGACCAATGTCGCCGAGGTGCTGGCCAGCTGGAATATCAATGTGGTCATGCCGGTCGGCGGCCAGTCCAGCTTCTACGCCGACTGGAACGCCCCGAGCGAATTCTTCGGCATCCCGGCGGGCACCGGCTCCGGCAATACCGGCTCCGGCGTGACCGACACCCTCTCGGGTGGCCCGGGCAAGAGTTACCGCTACGAATGGGAAACCTTCATCAACCGCGACCTGCGCTGGGCGCTGCGCGACCGGCTGGGCTTCAATCCGTACCGCAACGGCGTGTTCGGTCTGTCCATGGGCGGCAGTGCCGCGCTCACCCTGGCGGCCTACCACCCCGACCAGTTCAGCTTCGCCGGAGCCTATTCCGGCTACCTCAATATCTCCGCGCCCGGTATGCGGGAAGCCATCCGCCTGGCCATGCTGGACGCGGGCGGCTACAACGTCGACTCCATGGCCCCGCCGTGGGGACCGCAGTGGCTGCGCATGGACCCGTTCGTCTTCGCGCCCAATCTGATCGCCAACAACACCCGCCTGTGGATCGCCGCGGCGAGCGGTCTCCCCACCGCCGGTGACCCGCCGAGCATCGCCACCGCCAACGGTATGGCGCTGGAGGCGCTGGCGCTGGCCAATACGCGCTCCTTCCAGGTGCGCATGGCGACCCTGGGTGGCGGCAATGTCGCCTATTCGTTCCCGGCGTACGGCATTCACGCGTGGAATACCTGGCAGGACGAGGCGTACCGGATGATTCCGGACCTCTCCGCCAATATCGGCTGACGGTACGAGCGGTGCTGGTTATCGGTGAGGTCTGCACGGGCAGAAGGCGGGATGACGATGCTGGTAGCGGAAATCGACGCGGTGCTTGCGGTGGATTGGCTGTTGCGGGACCTGCCCGCCGCCGCGCTGCGCGGAGTCGCGCGGACGGCGGAGGCCGAGCGCATCCACCGGCAGGGACCGATCACCGCGCGCCGCCTGGCCGGTCGTGACGGGTTCGTCCGCTACGAACGTCGCCTGCGGCGAGCCGTGGACGAACTGGCCGCGATCGTGGCGGTGGTGGAACCCGTGGGCCCGGCCGGGCGGCCCGCGTGGGAGCAGGAGGCGCGGGCCTATGCCGAAATCGGTTCGGCCTGTATGGATCTGGCCTATCAGATCGAGCGTCGGCTGCTCTACACCGGTGCGCGCGCGGGCGGGTGGGCGGTGCGACTCGTGCACACCGCCCACCAGCTCGACGCGTATCTGCGTCCCGGATCGGTGGCCCGGCTGGCACGGGACAGCTATCAGGCATTGTTCGATGAGGCGGTGCTGGCCGGGCGGGGGAGTTTGCTGCCCGGCACCGGCGTGCCCGGCTGATATCGGACGCGGTAAACGCATGGGTATGGCGAATTTTGGGCCACCTATGACCGGAAGTGCCACTAATCCATGACATTCGGTGCCAACGCTCGTGCGATGTCTTGTCTGCCGGGCCGACAACGCTACGCTTTCAGCGGGTTTCCGATCATGAACCGCGTTTCGCTAACTCTCAGCGTGTCGAGGGTTGGCAGGTTGCTCGCTGATCGGCAGACCCACGGGCCGCATGCCCTGGCGGCCCGCGGTCCCGTCCCGCAGCGGGACCGACGCTGTAACGGATACGGGCACCGACGGGAGAACCCAACCGCGAAGTCCACCTCCCGTCGGTGCTGTCCGGGCCCACGCCCTCGGTCTCGGCGCGTCGGTCTTCGACGCTGCTCACCGGTTCGGCGCGGATCGTTATCCGGCGTCGGCCGCCGCTCGCCGTTGCACCTGCGCCGCCGCGATCTGCCGTGCCCGATCCAGCCGGATGAGCGGTAGGGCGGCCGCGGCGAGCACCGCGCCGATCAGACAGACCGAGGTCAGCGTTGCGCCGCGGGCGAGGGTGAGTGCCGCCAGTACCGGGGTGCAGCTGATGCCCAGCTGAAACGCCGACACCGTGGTGGCCCCCGCCAGCGTCGGCGCGTCACCCGCGAGCGCGAAGACCCGGCCGTAGAGCGCGGGATTCAGCACGAAGGCGGCTATTCCGAGCAGGAAGACCACCGGCACCACCACCCACGCCGTCGACATGGTCACGGCCAGCAGCGCCGACAGCAGCGCGATCACCACCGCGCCGGTGCCCAGCGCGAGATGCGGCCGCCGATCGGAGATCCGGCCGCCGATGGACAGCCCCGCGAACGCGCCGATCCCGAAGAGCGCGAGCACGCCCGGAATCCAGACCTCGGCCATGCCGGTGATCTCGGCGAGCATGGCCGCCAGGTAGTTGAACGTGATCATGTATGCCGCGGTGGTCAGAATGGTCACCGCCCAGACCGTCCACAGCATGGGCTTGCGCAGCGTGGCCAGCTCCCGCGTCACCGCGGCTCCGGTGTGCGGCGCGGAAGCCTTTGCGCTGGCGGGTATTCCGATCAGGCACCCGACGATTCCGGCGAGGGTCAGGACCACCACGGCCCAGAATCCGCCGCGCCAGCCGGTGAAGTGGCTCAGCAGGGTGCCCGCGGGTCCGCCCGCCACCATGGCCACACTGAGTCCGCTCACCACCACCCCGGATGCCCGGGCGGTGCGATCCGGCGTGACCAGGCTGATCGCGGTCACCGACGCGATGGCGAAGAATCCGGCGTAGGCGATTCCGGCCACCACCCGCGACGCCAGCAGCACGGTGTAGTCGCCGAACAGACCCAGGGCGATGGATACGGCGAAGACGCCCTGGGTCGCCACCAGCGCGGTGCGGCGCGGCCAGCGCAGGCTGAGCACCGCGAACGGCGGTCCGCCGCAGACGACGCCCAGTGCGAACGCGGTGATGAGCATTCCGGCCGAGGAGAGGGGGACGTCGAGGTCGGTCGCGACCTCGGGTAGGACTCCGGCCAGCAGGAATTCCGCGCTGCCCATGGCGAACAGGCTGAAGCCCAACAGGTATACCCCGGCGGGCAGCCTGGTGGTCGTGGTTGTCCGAGCCGAGCATCGGGCCGTGCCCGCGATATCGGCAAAGGTTGTTGCCGATTCCGGGACGAATTGATTGACTGGGCATATGGATGGACAGCCCAGCGTCGGTGCCGTGATCGAGCAGATCCCTCCGCGCCTGCGCAGCGCGCGGGAGCAGAAGGGCTACAGCCTGTCCGAGCTCGCCCGGCTGACCGGGTTGTCCACCAGCACGCTGTCGCGGCTGGAATCGGGTCAGCGCAAGCCGAGTCTGGAACTGCTGCTGCCGATCACGGTGGCGCTCGGGGTGCCGCTCGACGAGATCGTGGCCGCCCCGCGCATCCTCGACCCGCGCATACCGCAGCAGCCCACCAAGAAGGACGGCCGCGTGCTGATCCCGCTGTCGCGACACCAGGGCGAGCCGCGCGCCTACAAGATGACCATCCCCGCCCACGACGACACCCCGTACCTGCGCACCCACGACGGCTACGAGTGGCTCTACGTACTGCGCGGCCAGTTGCGCGTCCGGCTCGGCGACCACGATTTCGTCATGGGTGTCGGCGAGGCGGCCGAATTCGACTGCCGCATCCCGCACTGGTTCGGCGCGGCCGGGCGCGGCAGCGTGGAAGTGCTCAGCCTGTTCGGCAAACACGGCGAACGCATCCACGTCCGCGCCCGCGCCGCGGGACGGCCGGCCACGTCCGCGTGATGACCGGCGATCCGAAACCCATTGCGGCCGCAGGGGCTCGGGTCTAGCGTCGCTCCATGTCCTCGCCTGTTCTCGTGCCCTTCCATCAAGACGAACCGCTCGCTCCCGACACCATCCCGATGCCGGGGCCGGGCTATCGGACCGTATTGCCCGGTCTGCCCGACGGCACCGTCTGGGAGCGACTGGTCGCCCTCTACCGGGAGGTGGCGGCCACGGTCGCCGAGGTCGAGGGCACGCCGGTGGTGCTGTCCGGGGATTGCACCGTCGCCCTGGGCACGCTGGCGGGTGTGCAGCGGCGCGGAATCGACCCCGCGATCGTCTGGTTCGACGCGCACGGCGACGTGCACACGCGCGAATCGTCGACATCGGGCTATATCGGCGGCATGTCGCTGCGGCTGGCGCTCGGGGCACACGCGGACCTGATGGCCGAACCGCTCGGCCTGCGTCCGGTCGCCGCGGACCGGATGGTGCTGGTCGGCGCGCGCGATCTGGATCCCGGTGAGCGGGCATACCTGTCGACCGCGCCGGTGCGGCAATGCGCGGTCGACGCCATCACCATGCCGGAGGGGCCGGTGCTGCTGCACATCGACGTCGACGTGATCACCGCCGAGGAGGTTCCGGGTCTGCTCTATCCGGTGACCGGCGGTCCGTCGCGCGACGCCGTGCTCGACTCGGTGCGGCGGGTGATCGCCACCGGTCGGGTCGTGGCCCTCGATATCGCGTGTCCCTGGAAGCCGGACGAGTACCCGGAGCGCGCGGATCTGATCGCCGCGCTGACGGGACTGCTCGACACCCGTGCGCCCGGCGCGGAGCGCGAGTGACAGCGGATTTCCGGATCCGCCAGATTGCTTGACTCGTTCCAGAAAGCGGACGAGACTCTGGGTGTGCCCACGGCCACGGAATTCCAGCAGATGCTGCGGGGGGTTTCGCTGCGCGTGACCGCTCCGCGGGTCGCGGTGCTCAGTGCCGTACACGACCATCCGCACGCCGATACCGATTCCATCATCCGCGCCGTCCGCGCCCGCCTGTCGGCGGTATCGCACCAGGCGGTGTACGACTCGCTGCACACGCTGACCGCCGCGGGCCTGATCCGGTGCATTCAGCCCTCCGGATCGGTGGCCCGATACGAGACGCGGGTCGGCGACAACCATCACCATGTCGTCTGCCGGAACTGCGGGGCCATCGCCGATGTCGACTGCGCCGTCGGTGCGGCCCCGTGTCTGACCGCGTCCGACGACAGCGGTTACACCATCGACGAGGCCGAGGTCATCTACTGGGGTCTGTGCCCCGACTGCGCCGCGGCCCGACGCCCCTGATCGCAGCCCACTCCTTCAGGAAGGAATGTCGTGACATCCGAAACTCACAGCACCAGCGAGAGTGAGAACCCGGCGATCCCGGCCCCGACCCCCAAGACCGACCACCGCCCGCGCACCAACAAGGACTGGTGGCCGGAGCAGATCGATGTCTCGGTGCTGCACGCGCACTCCTCGAAATCCAACCCGCTCGGCGCGGATTTCGACTACGCCGAAGAGTTCAAGAAGCTGGATGTCGAGGCGCTGAAGGCGGATGTGGCCGCGGTGCTGACCGATTCGAAGGACTGGTGGCCCGCCGACTACGGCAATTACGGCGGCCTGTTCATCCGCATGAGCTGGCACGCCGCGGGCACCTACCGCATCGCCGACGGGCGCGGTGGCGGCGGGCAGGGCGCGCAGCGCTTCGCGCCGCTGAACAGCTGGCCCGACAACGCCAATCTGGACAAGGCCCGCCGCCTGCTGTGGCCGGTCAAGCAGAAGTACGGCAACAAGATCTCCTGGGCCGACCTGCTGGTGTTCGCGGGCAATGTGGCCCTGGAGTCCATGGGGTTCAAGACCTTCGGCTTCGGCTTCGGCCGCCCCGACGTGTGGGAGCCGGAGGAGATCTTCTGGGGGCCGGAGGACACCTGGCTCGGCGATGAGCGCTACAGCGGCGACCGCGAACTCTCCGGTCCGCTCGGCGCGGTCCAGATGGGCCTGATCTACGTGAATCCGGAAGGGCCCAACGGTCAGCCGGATCCGGTGGCCGCCGCCCGCGATATCCGCGAGACGTTCGGCCGCATGGCCATGAACGACGAGGAGACCGCCGCGCTCATCGTCGGCGGGCACAGCTTCGGCAAGACCCACGGCGCGGGCAACGCCGACCTGGTCGGGCCGGAACCCGAGGCCGCCCCGATCGAACAGCAGGGGCTGGGCTGGAAGAGCGCGCACGGCACGGGCAAGGGCAAGGACGCCATCACCAGCGGGCTCGAGGTGGTGTGGACCTCCACCCCGACGCAGTGGAGCAACGGTTTCCTGCAGAACCTGTACGGCTACGAATGGGAGCTGACCAAGAGCCCCGCCGGGGCCTGGCAGTGGACCGCCAAGGACGGCGCGGGCGCGGGCACCATCCCGGACCCGTTCGGCGGTCCGGGCCGCGCCCCGACCATGCTGACCACCGATCTGTCGCTGCGCGAGGATCCGATCTACCGCGAGATCACCAGCCGCTGGCTGGAGCATCCCGAGGAGCTGGCCGAGGCGTTCGCCAAGGCGTGGTACAAGCTGCTGCACCGCGATATGGGTCCGATCAGCCGCTACCTGGGTCCCTGGGTGCCCGAGCCGCAGCTGTGGCAGGATCCGGTGCCCGCCGTCGATCACGAACTGGTGGACGATCAGGACGTGGCGGCGCTCAAGGCCACGGTGCTCGACTCCGGGCTGTCGGTGGCGCAGCTGGTCAAGACCGCGTGGGCGTCGGCGGCGAGCTTCCGCAGCACCGACAAGCGCGGCGGCGCGAACGGCGCCCGCATCCGGCTCGAACCCCAGAAGGACTGGGAGGTCAACGAACCCGCCGAACTGGCGCGGGTGCTGCCCGTGCTGGAGCGCATCCGGGAGGAGTTCAACGGCTCCGCCGCGGGCGGCAAGAAGATCTCGCTCGCCGATCTGATCGTGCTCGCGGGCTCGGCGGCCGTCGAGAAGGCCGCCAAGGACGCCGGGCACGAAGTCACGGTGCCGTTCTCGCCCGGCCGCACCGACGCCACCCAGGAGAACACGGATGTGGAGTCGTTCGCGGTGCTGGAGCCGCGCGCCGACGGCTTCCGCAACTATGTGCGCTCCGGTGAGAAGGCCCCGCTGGAACGGCTGCTGCTGGACCGGGCGTACATGCTCGACCTGACGGCTCCCCGGTTGACCGTGCTGATCGGCGGTATGCGCGCCCTCGGCGCGAATTACGGCGGCTCCGAACACGGTGTCTTCACCGACCGCCCGGGCTCGCTGACGAACGACTTCTTCGTCAACCTGCTCGACGACAACACCGAGTGGAAGCCGTCGGACGCGTCGGAGAACGTGTACGAGGGCGTCGATCGCGCCTCCGGCAAGAAACGCTGGACGGCGACCGCCAACGACCTGGTCTTCGGCTCGCATTCGGTGCTGCGCGCCATGGCCGAGGTGTACGCCCAGCAGGACGCGGGCCGAAAGTTCGTCGACGACTTCGTCGCCGCCTGGGTGGGTGTCATGGAGAACGACCGCTTCGACCTCGCCTGAGGCCTCCGCGCGTCGCGGCACGACGTCCGGTCCGGTCCCGCGGGACCGGACCGGACGTCGTATCCCTCAGGCCACGACGGAACCCACGACGGAACGCTGTGGTACGCCGACGTATTCGCTCAGCGGCCGGATCAGGGCATTGGATTCGCCCTGCTCGATGATGTGGGCGGTCCAGCCGGTGATGCGGCTCATGACGAAGATCGGGGTGAACACCTCGATATCGAAGCCGAGCAGGTAATAGGCCGGGCCGGTCGGGAAATCGAGGTTGGGTGCGATCCCGGTCTCCGCGGCCATGGTGCGTTCCAGCGCGTCGTACATCCGCACCCAGATGTCGCCGTCGGTGGCGGCGGCGATATCCAGCAACGCCCGCTTCATGGTCGGCACCCGGGAATCGCCGTTCTTGTAGACCCGGTGGCCGAAGCCCATGACCTTCTCCTTGTGCGCCAGTTTGGCGCGCAGCCACTGCTCGGCCCGGTCGGGATCGCCGATCTCGAGCATGTGGTGCATGACGGCCTCGTTCGCGCCGCCGTGCAGTGGGCCCTTGAGTGCGCCGATGGCGGCGGTGACCGCGCTGTAGATGTCCGACAGCGTGGAGGTGACCACGCGGGCGGCGAAGGTGGAGGCGTTGAAGCTGTGCTCGGCGTACAGGATCAGGGAGACCTCGAACGCCTTGACCAGCTCGGGCGCGGGCACCTTGCCGAAACACATGTTGAGGAAGTTCTCGGCGAAGCCCAGATGTGAATGCGGCGCGATGGGTTCCAGGCCGTGCCGCTTGCGGTGGTCGGCGGCCACGATGGTGGGCAGCACCGCCATCATGCGCAGCGCCTTGGCGCGATTGGCCCGCGGTGAGTTGTCGTCCTCCAGCGGGTCTTCGGCACCGAGATAGCTGATCGCGGTGCGCACCACATCCATCGGGTGGCAGTTGTCGGGCATCTTCGTGATGAGCGACAGCAGCGAGCGGTCGGCACGGCGGGAGGCGCGTTCCTGCTGGCAGAACAACGCGTACTGCGCGTCGTTCGGCAGTTCGCCGTGCCAGAGCAGGTACGCGACCTGTTCGAAGGTGCACGTGGCCGCCAGATCCTGTACCGCGTAGCCGCGGTAGGTCAGCGAATTGGTTTCGGGCACCACCTTGGAGATCGCGGTGGTGTCGACGACGACGCCCGCGAGACCCTTGTAGATGGTCGGGACGGCCGTCTCCGGCCCACCCGTCACGCGGCCACCGCTCCTCGCCGAATCGCCGTGTAATGCGGTGTTCATGGCTTCCCTTCCAGAGCGAAATTGAAGATATCGGAATCGAATTCGTTGTATCGCTCGTACCGCAGCAGTTCGTAGAGGCGGCTGCGATGCTGCATCCGGTCCAGCAGGCCGGACTGCGTACCCTGCTCGAAGATCTCCCGCAGCCCGACCTCGGCGGCGTACATCGCCAGACGCAGCGTGGACACCGGATAGATGACGGCGTTGTAGCCGATCGACTCCAGCACCTCGGCGGCCAGCAGTTCGGACTTGCCGAACTCGGTCATATTGGCCAGCAGCGGAATCGACACCGCCGCGCGGAACCGCTCGAATTCGGCGGCGGTGTGCAGCGCCTCGGTGAAGATCAGATCCGCACCTGCGTCCGCGTAGGCCCGCGCTCGTTCGATCGCGGCGTCGATCCCCTCGATCCCGGCGGCGTCGGTGCGGGCGCAGATCACGAAATTCGGGTCGCGCCGGGCCGATACGGCCGCCCGCAGCCGCCGCACCATCTCCTCGGCGGGCACCACCGCCTTGCCGTCGAGATGGCCGCAGCGCTTGGGGTTGACCTGATCCTCGAGATGCAGGCCCGCGATTCCGGCGTCCTCCATGACGGTGACGGTGCGGGCGGCGCTCATCGGCTCGCCGAAACCGGTATCGGCGTCGATGAGCACCGGCAGATCGGTCACCCGGGCGATCTGCTGACCGCGCCCGGCCACCTCGGTGAGGGTGGTCAGGCCGATATCGGGCAGCGCCAGATCGGCCGAGAGCACCGCGCCGGAGACATACACGCCCTCGAAGCCGATCTCCTGAATCAGCTTGGCCACCAATGGGTTGAAGGCTCCCGGGAACCGCTGGACACGGCCCGAGGCGAGTCCGGCCTTGAAGGCGGCGCGCTTGTCGGCGGCAGAGGTGGCGGCGGCGAGCAGGCCCGTCATCAGAACAGCCCCCGCGGCGACCGGGGCGCGCGGGCGAGCACATCCGCCGACACGGTGAAGGTGAGCTCGGGCAGCTCGGCGGCGGACAGCGCACCCGCGCGCTGCGCGACCTCGAGGAAGCGGTCCTGCTCGGCCGGTTCGATCACGCCCTCGGCGAGGGTGCGGAACTTGGCGATGTACTGTTCGCGGGCGAACGGGCGCGCGCCCAGCGGATGCGCGTCGGCGGCGGCCAGCTCGTCGGTGATGACCTCACCGCTCTTCAGGGTCACCTCGGCGCGTGCGCCGAACGCCTTCTCGTTCGGATCGGTGGAATGGTAGCGACGCGTCCACTCCGGATCCTCGGCGGTGGAGATCTTGCGCCACAGCTCGACGGTGTCGGGCCGCTGCGCGCGCTCGGGCGCGTAGGAGCGCTCGTGATGCCAGGTGCCGTCCTGCAATGCCACCGCGAAGATGTACATGATCGAGTGATCGAGGGTTTCGCGCGACGCCCGGGGATCGAACTTCTGCGGATCGCGAGAACCGGTGCCGATCACATAGTGGGTGTGGTGGCTGGTGTGCAGTACGACCGACGCGATCTGATCGAGGTCGCCGATCCGCTCGCGCAGCCGGAATGCCAGGTCGATCGGGGCCTGACTCTGGTACTCGGACGAATGCTCCTTGGTGTAGGTGTCGAGAATGCCGCGCTTGGGCTCACCCGGACCGGGCAGCGGCACCGAGTACTCCCGGTCGGGGCCGCCCAGCAGCCAGGCGATCACACCGTCCTCGCCCTCCCAGATCGGAGACGGCGCGCCCTCGCCACGCATGGCGCGGTCCACGGCCTCCACGGCCATCTTTCCGGCGAAGGCGGGGGCGTATGCCTTCCAGCTGGAGATTTCGCCCTTGCGGGACTGGCGGGTGGCGGTGGTGGTGTGCAGCGCCTGGCCGATGGCCTGGTAGATGGTCTCGGTGTCGAGGCCGAGCAGGGTGCCGATACCGGCGGCGGCCGACGGGCCGAGGTGGGCGACGTGGTCGATCTTGTGCTCGTGCAGGCAGATCGCGCGCACCAGATCGACCTGGATCTCGTAACCCGTCGCCAGACCGCGGATCAGATCGCGGCCGGAGCGTCCCGCATGCTGCGCCACCGCGAGGATGGACGGGATGTTGTCACCGGGATGCGAGTACTCCGCGGCCAGGAAGGTGTCGTGGAAGTCGAGTTCGCGCACCGCGACACCATTGGCCCAGGCGGCCCACTCCGGTGAGCAGCGGCCGTCGACGCCGAAGACGGTGGCACCGGGCTGGTAGGGGTGGGCCAGCGCCTGGGCGCGGGCATTGGCGACGGGGCGGCGGGTGATCGCGGCCGCGGCCACGGCGGCATTGTCGATGATCCGGTTGACGATCATCTCCTCCGTCTCCGGGGCAACCTCCACGGCATCGGCGGCCACCTCGGCGATCCGCCACGCGAGATGCTCCTCCCGGGGGAAGTTCTCCGCGGAGCGGTGGGTGCGGACGAGATGGTTCTTCACGGTCGGGGCCCTCCCAGGCTTCGATGGTCGGCGGTAATTTCGCACGCTATACAGCCCGGGACGCGATGGAAATCCCCCGCAAATGCCTATTTTTGTGTAAGCGCGGCTGTGAAATTGTGAAAGTTGCGGAAATCTGGGATTGCTAGATTGAGGGCATGCAGAAGATGTATGCGGGCGCGCGACTGCGCACGCTCCGGGAACAGCGGGGACTCTCCCAGTCGGCGCTGGCCAAGGCGCTGGAGCTATCCGTGAGCTACATCAACCAGCTCGAGCACGATCAGCGGCCGCTGACGGTGCCGGTGCTGCTGCGCCTGAATTCCCGCTTCGATCTGGATATGGGCTTCTTCGCCGCCGACACCGACGCCCGGCTCATCGCCGACCTCCAGGACGTCTTCGCCGAGGATCCCGACGGCGCCGCCATCACCACCGCGGAGATGGACGATCTGGTGGCCCGGGTGCCCGCGGCGGCGCGCCTGCTCGTCTCCCTGCATCGCCGACTGCGCGGGGCGACCGAGCAGCTGGAGCGCTTCTCCGCCGAAATCGACGGCGGCCGTGGCGAATCCGCCACGGCCATGCCCTACGAGGATGTGCGCGACTACTTCTACGACCGGCGCAACCACATCCCCGAACTCGACACCGCGGCCGAGGAGTTGTTCGCGCGCAACGGTTTCAACCTCGGTGGGCTCGACCTGCAGCTGACCCGGCTGCTGCGCGAGCGGTTCGACATCGCGGTGGTGATCCGCAGCGACGACCCGAACCACCCCGGACCCAAGCGCAGGTACGACCCGAACGACCGGGTGCTGACCCTGGCACGACGGCTCACGGCCGGGCAGCGGGCCTTCCAACTGGCCACGCAGCTGGCCTTTCTCACCCAGGGCGCGGTCATCGCCGACCTCATCGACGAGGCCGACGCCATGCCGGAGCATTCGCGGGGACTGCTGCGGATCGGCCTGGCCAACTACTTCGCCGGTGCGCTCATCCTGCCCTACACGCAGTTCTGGACGGCCGCCGAAGCGCTGCGCTACGACATCGAACTGCTCGCCGCCAAGTTCGAGGTCGGTTTCGAAACCGTCTGCCACCGCCTGTCCACCCTGCAGCGGCCCGGCAGTCGCGGGGTGCCGTTCTTCTTCGTCCGCACCGACCGCGCCGGCAATATCTCGAAACGTCAGTCCGCCACCGCATTCCACTTCTCCCGGGTGGGCGGCAGCTGTCCGCTGTGGGTGGTGCACGAGGCATTCGCCACCCCGGGCAGCATCCGCACCCAGATCGCGAAGATGCCCGACGGACGCAACTACCTGTGGCTGGCCCGCACCACCGACGAGAAGTCGCCCGGATACCTTTCCCCGAAACGGGATTTCGCCATCGGCCTGGGCTGCGACCTGGCCTACGCGGACAAACTCGTCTACTCTCACGCGCTGCCCGTCGACGATCCGAGTGCGGCCGTGCCGATCGGCGCGGGCTGCAAGGTCTGCGAGCGCACCGACTGCGCCCAGCGCGCCTTCCCGCAACTGGGCCGGCCGATCCGGGTGGACGACAACAGCTCACTGAATATTCCGTACGTGCCGTCCACCACGGCGTGATCAGCGGACGGCGACGACCATCGCGTCGGTGATGGATCGCCATGCCGTCCCGGCCTCGGCGAATCCGGCCTCGCGCAGCCCGGCGAGGTGCCAGTCCAGCGACTGCGGGACGCCCGGCCGCCGCCGGTCGAAGATCGCCCGGCTGGCGGCGTACTCGTCGGCCAGCGCGGGGTCGGCGGCCACCTCGGCCCACCACTGGTCCCAGTCGTGCGCGCCCTCGGCGCGGGCCCGCTCCTGATGGGCGTGCTGGATGGTCTCGTCGATGGCATTGAGCAGCGGCGTCTCAGGATCCGGCAGGTGATCGGCATTGACGAACACCCCGCCGGGCCGCAGCAGCGGACACAGGTCGGTGAACAGTCGGCGCAACGGATCCGGCTGCATCCAGTGCAGTGCCGTGGCGGTGAGCACCGCGTCGAAGGCACCGGCGGGCAGCGCTCGTGTCCACCCGGGCTCCTCCAGGTCGGCGACCACGAAGGAGATGCGGGCATCGCCCTCGAACGAGCCGCGCGCCATCGCCAGCAGGGTGGGATCACGGTCCACCGCGATGGACGTCGCCTCCGGCAGGCGGGCGAACAGCCGCCGGGAGATGGTGCCGGTCCCGCACGCCAGATCCAGCACCCGCGGCGACTTCCCGGCCACCGCCTCCACCACGTCGAGCATGACCCGGAACCGCTCCTCGCGATCGGGCAGGTACAGCTCCTGCTGCCGGTCCCAACTCCGCTGCCACGCTTCCCAGTTCACGAGACCTCCGCTGTCGTATCGGATACCGGCATGCAGGCTAGCCCACCCGGGCCCCGCCGACCGTCAGGCGCTCAGCGGGGCGGCGGTGACCTCGTAGCCCAGGTTCGTCAGCACCTCGGTGGTCGCCTTGGCGAAGTTGAGGGTGATGAAATGCAGGCAGGGCGCGCCCTCGTCGATGAGGCGCTGGGCCATGTCGGTCGCGATCTCGATGCCCGCCTCGCGCACCGCGGCGCGGTTCTCCTCGGGGCCGTCGCCCGCGGCCCGGCGCAGCCGGTCCAGGACGGCCGCGGGCAGTGCGCGGCCGCTGAGTTCCTCGGCGCGCGCGACGGTGCGCATCGACGTGATCGGCATCAGCTCCGGAATGATCGGCTTGGCGCCCTGCACCGGATCGGCCGCCAGCACCCGATCCCGCAGCCGTAGATAGTGTTCGACGTCGAAGAACATCTGGGTGATCGAGTAATCCGCTCCCGCACGCAGTTTCGCGGCCAGGAAGGCGGTGTCGGTATCCAGATCGGGGGAGCGGTGGTGCCCCTGCGGGAAGGACGCGACGCCGACGTGGAAGTCGCCGAGATCGCGCACGATGCGCACCAGCTCCTCGGCGTATTCGACGCCCTCGGGGTGCCGGTGCCACTCACCGAGCGGGTCACCGGGCGGATCGCCGCGCAGCACCAGGATATTGCGGATTCCGCAATCGGCGTAGGAGCCCACCAGCGCGCGCAGCTCGGCGACGCTGTGGCCGACGGCGGTCAGGTGCGCGACCGGCAGCAGGGTGGTCTGCTGCGCCAGCTGGCCGGTGATGCGGGCGGTGCGGTCCTTGGTGGAACCACCGGCCCCGTAGGTCATCGACACGAAAGCCGGGTGCATCCGCTCGAATTCGCGCACCGCCCGCCACAGCCGGGCCTCGCCGGCGGCGTCGCGCGGCGGATTGAACTCGACGGAGAAGGGCACCCGCGGCCCCGCGTGCCGCCGCAGACTCTGCACGACCGAGGGAACGCCGGATGTGATCGGCGATATCCGGGCGGGACGCCCCGCGCCTGAGAGCCCCGGTTCGGAGGGGGAATACATAGTCGCCTCGTGAGGTAGACAGCCGATGGCCGCCACCCGCACCGAACGCACGCCAGCGGAGCCCCTGCAGCATCATCCCGTGCCCGGGTCCCACTCGGCGTAGCGCCCGATCCACGAGGCGACGGCCGCCGGATACGGCGTACCCGGCACAACCGGCAGGTCTTCGGACTCGTGGGCGCCGACCCGACCCGGGTCGACCCCGGCGTCGGAGGCCGGGGGCTGGACCTACCGGCCGTCGCTTCCCGGGCTCGCGCCCAGTGTCTGTGACGGCCGTCGTTCCCACTCACCGCTGCGGGACAGTCCCGGATTCCCACCGGGTTCCCTCTTCACCTCGGTCCGCGCGGACGCGCGACCCGGGCTCGACGCCATCGGGTGGATAAGGGGCTCCTCGACTCCACCTCCGGCGAACCAGCTGCGACCGTGAATATAGCGGAATCGTTCGTATCCGCCACGCCGAGCGGTGCGCGCTGCGCCGCTACGACCCGTTCTCGACGTCGAGAACCCAGGTGACGCCGAAACGGTCCGTCAGCATCCCGTAGCCGGGTGACCAGGCCGCCGGGCCGAGCGGAACCACGATATGGGCCCCGTCCGACAGTCCCTCCCAATACCCCGCGATCTCCTCGACCGCGGTGCCGCGCACGGAGACGAAGAAGGCGTTCTCACCCCGGTCGTGGCCCAGGTGCGGCGTGTGTCGGCGAGGTGATCCTCACCGGCGCGATCGCCGATATCGCCCCGCACGTTCACGACGGCACCGTGACGCGTCTGACCGCCGACCGCTGCCACCTGACCCTGGGGTCCTGGTCGTGGATCGGCTTGGCGGCCGCCATCGCACGATTCGACGCCGACTTCGAGGTGATCGGACCGCCTGCGCTGGCCGCCGCCTGCACCCGCCTCGCCCGGCGCTACGCTGCCGCAGTTCACTGACGTGGCGTTGCCGCAGTTCACTGACATGGCGTTGCCGCAGCCCACCGACGCGGTGCGGGTGCAGTTCACCGGCGCGGCCCTGCCGCAGTTCACTGACGTGGCGCGGGTGCGAGCAAGGTGGCGCGGTGTGGTTCGGGTGGCGCGGAACAGCTGCGGTCAGTGCGCGCCCCAGTGCTGTTCCATGAGCACGCCCTTGGCGGCGAGCCAGGACACCGGGTCGATCTTGTTGCCGTGCTGGTCCCAGATCTCCAGGTGCAGGTGGGGGCCCGTGGACTGGCCGCGATTGCCCACGGTGGCGATGACATCGCCCGCGTTCACGCGCTGCCCCTCGGCGACGTAGATGTCGTTGACATGGCCGTAGACGGCGGTGGTGCCGTCGTCCTGGAGCACGCGGACCCAGAGCCCGAAGCCGTCGGCCGGTCCGGCCTCCACCACCGTGCCGCCCAGCGCCGAGTGGATGGGCGTCCCCAGCGCGTCGGCGATGTCGACGCCGTAGTGGAACGCACCCCAGCGGCTGCCGAAACCGGAGCTGATCTGACCGCCCACCGGCAGCACGGCGGGGGCAGCGATGAACGGCGCCGGTGCGGGTGCTGCGGGGGCGAACTGTTGCTGGAGCTGTTTGATGGTCTGCTCGGCCTGCGCCAGCGGTGCGGCGATCTCGGCCGGGAGACCGGCCAAACCGAAGGGTTCGGCCACCGGAGCGGGTTCCGCGGGTGGGACGACTTCGGTTGGGGCGGGCGGCATTTGATTCGTCACCGCGGCGACGGTGGCGTCGACCGCGGCCTGTAGCAGCTCGGGTGCGGACTCGATGTCCGGCGGAACCGGATCGGCGACCGGCTCGGCCTCATCGACCGGCGTCGGGGGAGCGGCGACCGCGGCGGCCGGAGCCAGCTGCGCGACCGTGGTCAGCAGCGCGCCCGCCGCCACCGCCACGCCCGCGACGGCCCTGACGTATCCGCCCGAAACCGAGTCGGCGCGGTGACTGGTGGATGTTCCGGCCTCGACCGCACCGAGCAGGTCCTGGACGGAAAGGGAACCGGAGGTCTCTCGATGCAGCGACACAGCACGTCCTCGGTAGATCAGCGACAGCGCCCGAACTCCGGAGTCACCGACGCTGGCGGTCCGGTGTGGGAACGTGTCGAAAACTGTACCCACGCGTGACCGTTCTGTCGCCATTTCTCCATGTTTTCGATAAACCACGAACATCATTCGCGACGGTCACGATTCGTCGCGGCACCGACGGCTTGCGCCGACTCTCGTCCGGCGCGGCGGCCGGACCCGCCGCCGCGACACCCGCGGTGCAGCCCGTCGTCGGTGATCAGGAG
This sequence comes from Nocardia sp. CC227C, assembly GCF_030767025.1. Lineage (GTDB taxonomy): Bacteria > Actinomycetota > Actinomycetes > Mycobacteriales > Mycobacteriaceae > Nocardia. The sequence goes on from NZ_JASITE010000015.1 coordinate 74,725, forward strand.
GTGTTGCGGTGCGGGTGAGCACCGGCCGACGCCGCTCGTCGGGACACGCGCACCTTGCGGTGACAGGCATTTCGCGCGCATCGGTGAGACCGTGCCCGGCATGACGTGCCATCCGACCGAGACGCAGACGATTTCGCTCACGATGGAGGTCGCCGACGCGATCTCGGCTGCGGTGAACGCGCGTGCGGTGGCCGAGACCGGCGTGGAACTCCCACCGCTGGTGTGGGTTTGGCACCAGGGCGTCTACTCGCTGCCCTGTGCCGACCAGCAGGAGGTGGAGTTCCGCGGCCGGGTCGCGCCGCGCGACCAGCCCGAAACCACCGAGCGCCAGCTGTGCCAGTGGGCCGCCGCGCTGCGCCTCACCGAATCCACCACCGCTGTCGAGCGCACCCACGGCCGCCGGACGTACACGGGTGTGCTGGCGGGCTCGCGCATCCGGATCACCGGCCGCGTCGAAGCCACCCGTTCGGCGGCCTGAGAATCCGCCTGAGAACATGGCGTCGGCGGCCGGTGGAACTCAGCCGAATTCCAACCGGGTTCGGCTGTCGATCGGCACCGGTCCCGAGCGCACCCGAGGCCATCGATTCACAAGAATCGGCGACTCTTCTCGAACCGGGTGCGGCATCGGCGCGAGATACCTGGAATAGTTGGGACAAGCACGCACAAGACCGAGGCGAAAGCGGGGATGTTGGTGACTTCGAGTGATGGTGTGAACGCGGTAGGTACGGTGAAGGAGTCGCCGTCGGCACCCAGCACCCTCGAGCGCGATGTCCAGACCCTGGAAAAGGCGATATACGAAGTCAAGCGGGTGATCGTCGGTCAGGATCGGCTGGTCGAACGCCTGCTCGTCGGTGTGCTCGCGCGCGGACACGTCCTGCTCGAGGGTGTACCCGGTATCGCCAAGACCCTCGCCGTGGAAACCTTCGCCCGGGTGGTCGGCGGCAGTTTCTCCCGCGTGCAGTTCACCCCCGACCTGGTGCCCACCGACCTCATCGGCACCCGCATCTACCGGCAGGGCAAGGAGGAGTTCGACACCGAGCTGGGTCCGGTCGTCGCCAACTTCGTCCTCGCCGACGAGATCAACCGCGCACCCGCCAAGGTGCAGTCGGCCCTGCTCGAGGTGATGGCCGAGCGGCACGTGTCCATCGGCGGCAAGACCTACCCGATGCCGAACCCGTTCCTGGTCATGGCCACGCAGAACCCCATCGAGAGCGAAGGCGTGTACCCGCTGCCCGAGGCGCAGCGCGACCGCTTCCTGTTCAAGGTGGTCGTGGACTATCCGTCGGTGGAGGAGGAGCGCGAGATCATCTACCGGATGGGTGTCACCCCGCCGGAGCCCAAGCGCATCCTCGAACCCACCGAGCTGGTGCGCCTGCAGCAGCTGGCCGCCAACACCTTCGTGCACCACGCCTTGGTCGACTACGTGGTCCGGGTGATCGCCGCGACCCGCAAGCCCGCCGACTTCGGCATGCACGACGTGGCCGGATGGATCGCCTACGGCGCCTCGCCGCGCGCCAGCCTCGGCATCATCGCCGCCGCCCGTGCCGTGGCCCTGATCCGCGGCCGCGACTACGTGGTGCCGCAGGACGTGGTCGAGGTGGTGCCGGATGTGCTGCGGCACCGGCTGGTGCTTTCCTACGACGCGCTCGCCGACGAGGTCAGCCCCGACGACGTGATCCGCCGCGTGCTGCAAACCGTGGGCCTGCCGCAGGTCGCCCCGCAGGCGGTCGCGCCGGGCAGCCCGCAGACCCCCATGCCCGCGCCGCAGCCCGGTATGGGGCCGCAGGGCGCGCCGCAGCAGAATCCCCCCGTGCCGCAGCCGCCCAACGGCCAGATGTCGGGCGCGGGCCAGCCGCAGTCGAAGTAGGCGACCACGGAACCGGTTGCGCCCGTGACGATGTCGAACCCCAGCGGCACCTCCCACGCTCCGCCCTCGTTTCGGTCGGGCAGTCTCGACGACCCGAAACTCACGGCGGCGCTGAAAACCCTCGAACTCACCGTGCGCCGCCGCCTCGACGGCGTGCTGCACGGTGACCACCTGGGCCTGATTCCCGGCCCGGGCTCCGAACCCGGCGACGCCCGCATGTATCAGCCGGGCGACGATGTGCGGCAGATGGATTGGTCGGTGACCGCCCGCACCACCCACCCGCACGTGCGCCAGATGGTGGCCGATCGCGAGTTGGAGACCTGGCTCGTGATCGACCTGTCGGCCAGCCTGGACTTCGGCACCGCGCTGTGCCAGAAGCGCGATCTCGCCGTCGCCGCCGCGGCGGCGGTCACCCACCTCACCAGCGGCGGCGGCAACCGGATCGGCGCGGTGGTCGCCAACGGCGAGCGGCTCATTCGAATTCCCGCCCGCACCGGGCGCATTCACGCGCGGTCCATGCTGCGCACCATCGCCACCACCCCGCACGCCCGCGACGGGGTGCGCGGTGATCTGCGCGGCGCCATCGAGTCGTTGCGCCGTCCGCAGCGCAAACGCGGCCTGGCCGTGGTGATCTCGGACTTCCTCGGCGAAATCGACTGGCAGCGCAGTCTGCGCGCCATCTCGGCCCGCCACGATATGCTCGGGGTCGAGATCCTCGATCCGCGCGATCTGGAACTGCCCGACGTCGGCGATGTGGTGTTGCACGATCCGGAGACCGGGCGCACCCGCGAATTCAGCGTGACCCCCACCCTGCGCGCCGACTACGCGCGCGCCGCGCAGCATCACCGCCAACAGGTCGAGGCCGCGCTGCGCGGATGCGGCGCGCCGGTGATGCCCCTGCGTACCGACCGGGACTGGATCGCCGACGTGGTCCGGTTCGTGTCCACCCGGCGCCACACCTTCGGCGCCCCGAACTCCGGGCGGGTGCCGCGCCAGTGACTTTCTCACTCTCGAATTTCGAACATGTCGGCTGGCTGTTCTTCCTGCTCGTGGTGGCGGCGTTCGCGCTGGGCTACGTGGTGGCGCAGCGGCGGCGGCAACGCCACCTCATGAACTTCTCCAATATGGAGATGCTGGAGAAGGTCGCGCCCAAACGGCCCGGGGTCGGGCGGCACGTGCCGATCGCGCTGCTGCTGGTCGGCCTCACGGCGCTGACGGTCGCGGCGGCCGGACCCACCGCGGCGCAGAAGGTGCCGCGCAACCGGGCCACCGTGGTGCTGGTCATGGACGTCTCGCTGTCCATGGAGGCCACCGACGTGCCACCGAGCCGTCTCCAGGTGGCGCAGGAGGCGGCCAAGGAATTCGCCGACGGGCTCACCCCCGGCATCAATCTGGGCCTGGTGACCTTCGCCGGTACCGCCTCGGTGCAGATGCAGCCGACCACCAAACGTGAGGCGGTGAAGGCGGCCATCGACAGCATCAAGCTGTCCGAGCGCACCGCCACCGGCGAGGGCATTCTCACCGCGCTGCAATCCATCGACACCCTGGCCGCGGTGCTGGGCGGCGCGGAGACGCCGCCGCCCGCGCGCATCGTGCTCATGTCCGACGGCAAGCAGACCGTGCCCGACGACAAGGACGTCGACAATCCCCGGCACGCCTTCACGGCGGCGCGGCTGGCGAAGGAGAAGGGCGTCCCGGTCTCGACCATCTCCTTCGGCACCACCTGGGGCACGGTCGAGATCCCGGATCAGGACGGTACCGGCGCACAGCGGGTGCGGGTGCCCGTGGACGACGATTCGCTGCACGAGATCGCCACGCTGTCGGGTGGCGAGTTCTACTCCGCCTCCAGCCTCGAGGAGCTGAACCAGGTGTACGACACCCTGGAGCAGCAGATCGGCTACGAGATGACCATGGGCGATGCCAGCCGACCGTGGCTGATCCTCGGCATGCTGGTGACCGCCGCCGGCGTCGTGACGGCTCTGGTCTATCGTCAGCGCCTGCCGTAATTCGCCTACCGCGCACCGAGCCATCACGACGAACAGATAGGTTGACTCATATGTCGAACTTCACTTCCCGGTCGGTACTGGTGACCGGCGGTAACCGCGGCATCGGACTCGCGGTCGCACAGCGTCTGCTCGCCGACGGACACAAGGTGGCCGTCACCCATCGTGGGTCGGGGGTGCCGGAGGGTCTCTTCGGCGTGAAATGCGATGTGACCGACAGTGAGTCGGTGGACGCCGCCTTCACCGAGGTGGAACAGCATCAGGGTCCGGTGGAGGTGCTGGTCGCGAATGCCGGCATCACCGACGACACGCTGCTTATGCGGATGAGCGAGGAGCAGTTCACCCGCGTCATCGACGCCAACCTCACCGGTGCGTTCCGCTGTGCCAAGCGCGCGAATCGCGCCATGCTGCGGGCCAAGTGGGGGCGGATGATCTTCCTGGGGTCCGTGGTCGGTCTCGGTGGTGGCCCCGGCCAGATCAACTACGCCTCCTCCAAGGCCGGTGTGATCGGGCTTGCTCGTTCCGTCACCCGCGAGCTGGGTTCGCGGAATATCACCGCGAATGTGGTGGCACCCGGTTTCATCGAGACCGATATGACCGCCGAGCTGCCCGATGATCTGCGCGATACCGCCAAGAAGTTCATCCCGCTCCAGCGCCTGGGCCAGCCCGAGGACGTCGCCGCCGTGATCAGCTTCCTGGCCTCCGAGGATTCGCGCTACGTCTCCGGCGCCGTCATCCCCGTCGACGGCGGCATGGGCATGGGCCACTGAGCCTGCCCTTCCCGATCCCACAGGCCAGCAATACTTGTCAACGAGGAGAACCGACCAACCCATGAGTGGACTGCTCGCCGGAAAGACCGTCCTCATCACCGGCATCATCACCGATTCGTCGATCGCCTTCCACGCGGCCCGGGTCGCGCAGGAGCAGGGGGCGAAGGTGATCATCACCGGTATTCCGGAGCGGCTGCGGCTGATCGACCGGATCGCCAAGCGCCTGCCGCAGGAGGTGCCCCCGGCCATCGGCCTCGATGTCACCGACGAGGTGAATCTCGCCGACCTGCCCGCGAAGCTGCGCGAACTGGCTCCCGAGGGCATCGACGGCGTGCTGCACTCCATCGCGTTCGCGCCCAAGACGCTCATGGGTCCGGAGGCCGTGCCGTTCCTGCAGGGCCCCGGCCCGGACGCGGCCAAGGCATTCGAGATCTCGGCCTGGAGCTACGCCTCCCTGGCCCGCGCCGTGCTGCCGGTCATGAACGAGGGCGGCTCCATCGTGGGCATGGACTTCGATCCGCGCACCGCCATGCCGTACTACAACTGGATGGGTGTGGCCAAGGCGGCGCTCGAGTCGGTGAACCGGTACGTGGCGCGGGAAGTGGGCGAGGCCAAGCGGATTCGCTCCAACCTCATTGCCGCGGGCCCGATCAAGACCCTGGCCGCCAAGGCCATCGCGGGCACCGCCACCGATGACGCCAAGCAGCTGAACATGCTCAACACCTACTGGGACGGCGCGTCGCCCATCGGCTGGGACGTGGACGATCCGACCGTGGTCGCCAAGTCCATCGCCGCGCTGCTCTCGGACTGGCTGCCCGGCACCACCGGCTCCATCATCTACGTGGACGGCGGCGCGTCGCACAACACCTGGTTCCCCGCGGACGGATTCGGCGACTAGGCCGCGTTTCGATAGGCGAGGAGGGTCCGTGGCTGTCGACGCACTGCTCTTGCTGTCCTTCGGTGGCCCGGAAAGCCCCGAGGACGTGATGCCGTTCCTGGAGAACGTCACTCGGGGCAGGGGAGTACCCCCCGAGCGCCTCGCCGAAGTGGCCGAGCACTACCTGCACTTCGGCGGGGTGTCGCCCATCAACGCGCTCAATCGCGACATCATCAAGGCGATCGAGGCCGAATTCGCCACGCGCGGCATCGAACTGCCGGTGTACTTCGGCAATCGGAATTGGTATCCGATGATCGAGGAGACCGTGGAGCGCATGCGCGCGGACGGCATCCGCTCGGCGCTGGTGTTTCCCACCTCGGCATGGGGCGGGTACTCCGGTTGCCGCCAGTATCACGAGGACATCGCGCGGGCGCGGGCCGCGGTCGCGGACGCGCCGGAGCTGGTGAAGCTGCGCCAGTTCTTCGACCATCCGCTGTTCATCGCGGCCGTCGCCGACGGCATCCGGGCGGCGATGGGCGAATTGCCGGAAGACCGGCGGGATCGGGCGCGGTTGGTGTTCACCGCGCATTCCATTCCGACCTCGGCCGACAATGCCTCCGGCCCGCCGGGGGCGAGCGGCCTCTACAGCGCGCAGGTCGCCGAGGCGGCCCGGCTGGCCGCGGCGGCGACCGGTGTCGACGATTTCGATGTGGTGTGGCAGTCGCGATCCGGGCCGCCGCAGGTGCCGTGGCTGGAGCCGGATATCGTCGACCACCTCGACGCGTTGCGCGAACTCGGGGTGGACGCGGTGGTGGTGTGCCCGGTGGGCTTCGTCTCCGATCACCTCGAGGTGATCTGGGATCTGGACAATGAGGCCGAAGCTCGCGCGGCCGAACACGGTATGGCGTTCGCACGCGCCGCCACGCCCGGTACCGATCCGCGCTTCGCGGAAATGGTCGCCGCATTGGTCGAGGAGTACCGGAGTGGGGCCGAGCCCGTGCGCCTGGGCGCGGTGACCGCCCTGGGCTGCAACAGGAACGGCGACCCGTGTGTTCCCGGTTGTTGTGAGCCGCCCGCTCGCCGCTGAGCCGCACGGTCGCGCACGTCGTGGACCGGGTGAACTAGTCCACGACGGGCACGACCGCACGGGATTCGGCGGTCACAGATAGCCGCCCGCCGACGGTGGCGTGGGAACCGCCTGGATGCGAGCCGTATCGTCGCGTGCGGCAATGAGTTCCGCGAGGGTCATGCCGTCCGCTCCGACCGTCGGCCGCGGGCGGTCGCCGAGTTCGCGCGCCAGCCATGCACTGGCCTCCGCGTGCCCGAGCGGCCCGACCTCCAGCTGGGCCAGGCACCGTCCCGGCCGCACCACGGCCGGATGCAGGCGGGACAGGCTCTCGTTGGTGGTGATCGCCACCAGCACATCGCGCCCCTGGCCGAGCATGCCGTCGGTCAGATTCAGCAGTCGCGACAATCCCTGTCCGGTGGACTCCTTCGCGGAGCCGCGAATCAGCTCGTCGCAGTCCTCCAGCACCAACAGCCGCCAGCGCCGCTTGCTCTCGTCGTAGGTGTCCACGCCGATGGCGACCTCCATCAGGTAGCCCGAATTCGAGAACAGCACCTCGGGGTCGAGGACGCAGTCGACCTGGCACCAGTCCGCCCACTCCCGCGCCAATGCCCGCAGCGCGGACGTCTTCCCGGTCCCCGGCGGCCCGTGCAGCAGCAACAGCCGTCCGCTGATCTCCTCGGACCGCATCGCCATCAAACGGCCCAGCGCGGCCGCGACGTCGGTGCTGTAGTTGCGGTCGACCTCGGCCCATCCGGCGGCTGTGATCGTCCGCTCCCGCCGCTGCGGTCCGTGCCCGCTGTTGTGCCAGAAGCCCATCGACACCCGGCTCTCATCCGGCTCGGGCTCCGCGGTGGCGTCGGCGCGGCACGCCTCGACGACCTCGCGCGCCAGTTCCGCACTGCTGGCGCACACGTCCAACGACGCGCTTCCGGTCTTGCGCCGCACCACCCGCAGCGTCCACCCGACCCCGACCGCCAGCACGGCCTCGGTGCCGTCCTCATCACTGGTCCGCAGCACCCGCGCATCGCTCGGCCGCAGCGGAGCGTCCGGCTTCACATGCTCCAACTGCACCGACACCGCATGCGGCTGCTCGCCACTGAGAAACGGCGCCAGCCCCAATGCGTCGATCACGTCGCGGGGCGAATCGGAATCATCGAGATTCATCACCCACGAGAGCGCATCGGCCGCCGAGTCGGCGGTCTCCACCCGGTCGATCAACCGAAGACGTTCCTGCGGATTCATAGTCACCCGACGATGATCCGCAGAGATCGCTTGCCGGTCCACCGAATTACGCAGATCCGTCCGGCGATTCAGCGCAGGGTCGGAGCCGGGATCGATCTGGATTCGGCGAAGGCGGCCAGATCGACCTGGCGGCGGGCGTTCGAGACGCCGGTGATGACCGAGGTGCCCAGCGGGCCGTGACGGTCGTACATGACGCCGGTGGCGACGACGACGCCGTTGGCCGAAACATGGTCGCGGGCTTGGAGTCCCACCTCGGGGCCGGCTGGGAGGCGGGCCAGGGTCACGGTGACATCGCTGTTGATGTAGCCGACGCCGTCGGTGCCCCAGTTGCATACGAGGTTGGTGGCGTCGCCGACGAAGGCGGCGCGCTGGAACGGGGAGATGGGTTCGCCCTCGATCAGGGCGGGAAGGTTGTACCAGACGCTCTTGCGTTCACTGTTGCGACCGGAGGCGAAATCGCCGGTCCAATCCGCGGTTCCGGATTTGAACAGTGGAGGATCGCCGTGCTCACCCGCGAGCCGTCGGGCCGGAACCGGCAGTTCCCGCGCCGGTTCCCACACCTGCCCGGGTGGTGGCTCGGCCTCCGCCAGATACATCACGCTCGCCCGCGCGTGCACGGTGCCGTGCTGCACGATCGACGTATCGACCACCCGCACCCGATTCCCGTCCCGCACCACCTCGGCGTGCACCTCGATCGGTTCGTTGAGCACCGGCCGGAACAGGTCCGCGGTGAATCGCGCAGGCAGAAACCCTGCCGGGGCACGGAACTCGGCCTCGCGCGCCAGCAACCCGCACACCGCCGTCCCCGCCAGTTGCCGGGGTGACCACGCGCTCTCCGCCATCTCGGTGGCACGATAACGCCCGTCGACCACGGTGAAGAACGCCGTCATCCCGCTCAACTCCTTCTCCCGGCAAACCTCATGTATTAGAACATGTTGTAGGACGGTGCTCGCGGGTGGTTCGCGATGCCCCGGCACCGGGTATGGTTCGGGTAGGCGCATATCGCCCACGCTCGGTCCGCCATCCTCGCGGCGTGCACATCACCTCTCCCGGTCGTTCTCCAACGCCGGACGCTTCCTCTCTCCCTCGATCGGCTGCCGTGTGGTCACGCCGTGCCATCGAGGGCCATTGTCCCCACCCTCTGGAACGGAGTTGAAAACCCATGACTACCAACCGAATCACCGCCGGTGTCGAACGTGCGCTGCTCGAGAACGCCCTCGACCGCAACCGCGAGGCGCTGATCGCGACCGCACGCGGCCTGTCCGATACGGATGCCCGCCGCCGCCTCGTCACCTCGCTGACCACACCGATCTCCCTGCTCAAACATGCCGCCGCCGCGGAACGAATCTGGTTCCAGCGTTTCTGGGCGGGACTCGGCGAATCCGACTGCGACGGCTACGCGCGCCGCGACGAGGGCACCTTCACCGTCACCGCCCGCGAGTCACTGGCCGACGTCATCGCCGAATTCGAGCGCGCCAGCCGACGATCACGCGAGATCGCCGCCCGCTTCGCCCTCGACGACACCAGGGACATCCCCGGCGAAGGCACGATCAGCATGCGATTCACCCTGCTCGCCATGATCGAGGAATTCGCCCGCCACGCAGGCCACGGCGACATCCTGCGCGAACAGATCGACGAGCCCACCCGCGGAGTGGCCCACCGGTGAAGGTCGGCCCGTAGCGTGCGGAGATGGCGGATGTACCCGCACTGGTATCGGCGGTCTCTCCCATCGCGGTGTTCGCCGTGGTCTTCGGACCGACGTTTCCGCCGACCCGAGCGACCATCAGTCCTCCTCGTGGGCCGTCCCGGGCCGTTCTCATCCCACCTCCGGGCGGAGCCGGGCGAGTGCCGCGAGGGTCTCGGCGGCTGACTGTTCGAACCCTGCCTCGTGTTCTCGGTCGGCCTGTGCGGTCATCGCGACAAGAAGGGACGGCAGATGATCCTGTCCCTCGGATTCGACCAGCGTGCGCCATGCGTCCGTCGCCTGGCGCGCGTGGTGGACGGCGGCGGATCTGTCACCGAGTTCGGCCATCCGATTGGACACTCGATCCCGAGCGCTGGCCACGACGGCGGGGTCATCCTGGGGCCATCTGCGGCGGATCCGGTCATACGTGTCTATGTACAGGTCCCACGCCCCACGAGCCTCCTCGTAATGCGTCAGCGAATAGGCCAGTTCGGCGTGACCCCAATCCCATTGCGCCAGTTGCACATAATCGCGCTTGTCGTCAAGCGCCGCCGCTTTGATGGCGTATATCTCGCGAAAGCGCTGTGAGAAGCCGATGGCCTCCGCGGGCAGTTCGGCTTCCACGAAGTTCTTGATCGCCGTTTCCAGGTAGACACACTTGCGATAGTGCAGATGTGAGGGATTGTCGCGGGTCAGCGCCTCGAGCCCGTCCAGCAGTTCTCGCAAACGGCCTTCGGCTTCGGAAGTTCGGTTGAGGTCGAGCAGCCGGTTGACGTGCTCGCACGACTCCACCGCGAAGGACAGGGCCTCATACTGATCCTTCTTCGAGCCATAGACCTGCTGGCGTAGAGCCACGGCGAGGGCGGAGAGCTCGATCCCGGCGGCGGTGCCCTGGTCTGCGCTGAGCAGGTCGGCGGCCCTGCGGGTCGCCCACGCGAACCGGACCAGGTACTGCGGCGCGTCCAATTCGAACAACCGTTCATAAATCGACTGAATCTCTACGGCCAGTGGTAGGAACCGCGCCTCGACCTGCGATGTGTCGATCTCGATACCATCGTCTTCGTACTCGTCTGCTTTGTCGACGATATTGTCCAGCGCCATTTCCAGGCACTGCAGGCATCGAGCGAGCGACGGAAGGAACTCGGCTTCCCGCGTGACGGCCAACGGACGGCAGATCTCGATCGCCTTGTCGAAGGTGCTTGCGGCCGATAGGTAGTCGCTGAACTCGAGCTGGAGACTGCCGAGCCCGATCTGGGCTTCCAGCTCGGCTTCCGCCTTCCCCGCCGCAGCGAAGTGGCTAACCGCCAGCCGGCCGATGATCGACGCCAGCTCGTACAACTGCCGCAGTTCTTCGGCGTCGAATTCGACGATCCCGGCGGCGGCCCGCGCCACCGCCTCGTTCCGCTCGCACCGGCGCAGCCCGGCCGTCACCGCCTGCGCCAGCGAGGTGTCGCCCTCGATCGCGGTCCGCACCGCTTCGGCGACCAGCGTATCCGGGTGTTCGGCCAGCAGCGTCGGCAGATCTGAATCGGTGGTGGGTTCGACGGCGGAGCGCAGCACAGAATGAAGTTCGTCAGGGGTCACGCCGAGTGACTCTAATGTTCCAGCGGGACTTCGTGATCAAGCTCCGACACCATCCCAATCATCGATCACCAAGTACGTCCATCGATCACCAAGTACGTCCGGAGGACCAGGGCAGACTACCGATGAGGCGCTGAGCCGGGGCGGGCGGCGGTAGCGTTCGGTTTCGTCCGGTGTTGTCGGTGAGTCGGTGCGGGGGCTTCGATTGGCGGGCCATTGGTCGGTCAGTAGTGGTCTGGACACGACCGGGGGCAGCGGGGAGATCGGTGGGCGGATCCGGTCGGGGTCGGTGACGGTGTTGAGGATGACGAATGCGCCGGCGAGCAGGGCCGCGGCGGCCACCGCTCCCAGCAGTTGTCTCGCCAACCGCAGCCATCGTAGCGGCCGGGGGCGCGGCATGTTCATCGCACAGTCCCGTCGTCGTCCTGTGGTTGCTGAATCGGGCTGGCGGTCAACGTGTTACGTGTAGCGGCAGCGGTGTGGGTTGCCGGTCGGTGGCGGCGGTTGCGATCGACCGGGTTGCTGCTCCGGCGGCGAGCCGCACGCGGCCGATGGTCGTGACACTCGAGGAGCAGGCAGTCGGCCGGTGGCTGGTGAGTGAGATGGATTCCCCAGCGCTGTGAATCCGCCGCACCCACCGATAGCATCTCGGGACGATCGGCGGCGCGCCGCCACGAGCCGGATTGTGGGTGAGAATCAATGCAGGGTCGGGCCTTCGGGACGCCGGACTTCTTCGTGTGGGCCCCGGTGCTGGGGCTGTTGGAAGCGGCTGCCCTCTGTCTGGTCATCTTGCAGGCGACGGTGGTGGCGCTGGCCCTGATCGCGGCCGCCGTCGTGCTGGTCGCCTTCGAATCCTGGGCGAACCGCCCGCCGGCCAGGCGCCCGCCGGCGCGGCCGCAGCCGCACAGCCGAAACCGTCCGACCCGCCGCGCCTGAGCGCCGACATCGAGCGACCCGTCGGCTCGGCCCGGAAAGGCATGCGCGGCAATGATGCAGCGCGTGCAAACATGCGGGGCGTGCGGAGATGCGCGGCGCGCCGGAACCATTGGGGTCCGGCGCGGTCGTCGCGCATCGAATCACCGTGTGCGGCAGGTCAGGCGGGTACCGGAGCGGGCGGCCGGAGCAGCAGTCCCGTGCGGACCCCGGCGAGGGTGCGCCCGGCGACCAGCACCCACGCGCCCACCAGCAGGGCGTACAGTCCCACGGCGGCGACGGCGAAGAGTTCGGCCCCGGTATGGGCATACAGTGCACTGCTGCCGGTGACGCAGGTACCGACCGGGAAGGTGAAGCCCCACCAGGTGAGATTGAAGGGCATGACCTTGCGGTGCCGCAGGGTGACCGCGAGCGCCAGGCCCAGCCACAGCATGGCGAAGCCCCAGACGGCGACACCGAACACGACGGAGAAGACGAGCAGGCCCCGGGTATACGGCTCGGGCAGCGCGGCCGGACCGGCATCGGCGATCATGGCGGCGGCGGTCACCGACTGGCCCAGCGGGCCGAGCACGATCCACACGGTGGCCACCGATTCCCGGGCGGGCGGACCGTGGTGCAGCAGCCGCGACCAGATCAGGGTGATGGTGATGAGCGCGGCCATGAGGCTCAGCCCGAACATGGCCAGGCAGGCGAACATCATGGTCAGCCTCGGTTGGCCCGCGGGCAGATGCGGGACCAGCAGTGTGCCGGTGGCGGCGGAGACCATGGGCGGCACGACCGGCATGAGCCAGCCGCCGAACGCGGCCTCCGGGCTGCTGGGCTGTCCGGTGATCATCCGATAGGGGATGGCCAGCGCCGTCGACAGCCCGAGTACGGTACCCGCCGACCACAGCGCCCAGTCGACGGCGAGCGCGGCCCGCATGCCGATCACGTCGGAACCCAGCAGCAGGGTGCCCGCGCCGACGGTGAGCAGCGCCATGGGCGGTGCGCCGTAGAAGTGCGCCATGATCGGATGGCGGCCGTGCGCCCGGGCCGCCTCGGGGTGGCGCAGCCAGTGCACGGCGAAAGCGCCCGCGACCACGACGAGCAGTACGGCGGCCGACGCCCAGACGGCGGTGGCGGCCCCGCGCAGCCCGTGTGGCTGCCAGGGCAGGGTCACCGCGGCGGTGGCGACGATGCCGGTGCCCATGACGGCGGCGAACCAGTTCGGGCCGATGTGCCGGAAGGCGTCGGACCGCTCCACCCGCGGCGGCGTCCGTCGCGCCGACCGGGTGAGGTGCCGGGGCCGAAACGCTGCGGGGCGGTGGAGTGTGCTGGTCATGGCACCAGCGTGCGCCCCTCGCGCCGCCCCGGGTAGCGGGCGTATGTCAATGGGTCCATAGAATCGTTCTATGCCCCTGTCGCCGCGAGTGCCCGATGTCGCCGCCCTCGACCTGCTGCTCTCGGTGATCGAACTCGGCAGTCTCGGGCGCGCGGCACACGAGCACGGCATCAGCCAGCCGTCGGCGAGTTCCCGCATCCGCTATCTCGAGCAGTTGGTCGGTGTGCCGGTGCTGGAGCGCACTTCCCTCGGCTCGCGCCCCACCGCGGCGGGCGCGCTCATCGCCGAATGGGCCCGCGAGGTGGTGGACGCGGCCGCGCGCCTGGACGCCGGGATCGACTCGCTGCGCGCCGAGCGGGACTCCCGGCTGCAGGTGGCGGCCAGCCAGACCGTCGCCGAGTACCTGTTCCCGAAGTGGTTGATGTCGCTGCGGGCGCGGCAGCCCGCGACCACCATCGCCCTGGAATCCGGGAATTCCGCCGAGGTGGTCCGCGCGGTGCTGGACGGCCGGGTCGATATCGGCTTCGTCGAGAGTCCGACGGTGCCGCGTGATCTGGAGGGGCATATCGTGTGCCGCGACCGCCTCGTGGTGGTGGTCCCGCCCGGGCACCGGTGGGCTCGGCGGACCGAACTGACCGTGGACGATCTCGCGGCGACCCCGCTGATCTATCGCGAATCCGGGTCCGGCACCCGGATCTCCTTCGAGCGCGCCATGCGACGCGTCATCCCCGACTGGCAGCCCAGCGTCCTGCTCGAACTGTCCTCGACCACCGCGATCAAGACGGCCGTGGCCAATGGGCTGGGCCCGGCCGTGCTCAGCTCGCTGGCCGTGGCGAGTGAGCTGGCCGAGGGAATCCTGTTGTCACCCGCCGTGTCCGGGCTCGACCTGGAACGGCCGCTGCGTGCGGTCTGGCCGCGCGGGCAGCGCCCGACCGGTCCGGCCCGCGATCTCTACGCCATCGCCCGCGGGTAACGCGCTCCGGTCGGATTCACCCGCCGCGAACCCGGGGGATCATCGATTCTCCGGTCACGTGACGCCGAGCTCTGGGCAAACGCGTAACTGATCGGTTACGCTTTCGGGGTGGATGAGGTAGCCGCCGCGATAGCCGATCCGGTACGCCGGGAGATCCTGCGTCTGCTGCGCGCCGAGCAGCTCACGGCGGGCGCGATCGCGTCGCGATTCCCGATCAGCCGCCCGGCCGTCAGCCGTCACCTGCGCGTACTGCGGGAAAGCGGCCTGGTGCACGACGAGCTCGTGGGCCGGGAGCGCTACTACAACCTCGATCCCGCACCGCTGCGCGAGATCGCGGACTGGATCGCGGAATTCGCCGCCGCCGAGAGCTGGGAACGGCGCCTCGACGCACTGGAGACCGAGGTCTTCCGCACCTGGCGCGACCGGCGCAGCCGCCCGGCCGAACCCGGCACCAACGCGCCCGACACCAAGGAGACCACCGCATGACACCGCAACCGAACGGCCGCCTGTTCCGCACCGCCGCGGGCCGCGACCTGGTCCTCACCCGGAACTTCCGCGCCCCGATCGAGGATGTGTGGGCCAGCGTCACCGAATCCGAGCGCACCGCGCGCTGGTACGGCTCCTGGGAGGGCGATGCCGGGCCGGGCCGAACCATCAAGGTGCGCATGCTGTTCGAGGAGAACCAGCCCACTTACGACATGCTCATCGACATCTGCGAGCCGCCCCGCCACCTGGTCGTGCGCACGACCGACGAGCTCGGCGAGTGGGTGCTCGAGGCGGTGCTCACCGAGCGATCCGACGGCACCGAACTCACCTTCACCCAGCACCTCGCGCCCGGCGTCGCCGCCGTGGACGTCGGCCCCGGCTGGGAGTACTACCTGGACGCGTGGGTGGCCGCCGAACACGGCGATGCGCAGCCGAGCTTCGACGACTATTACCCGTCCATGAAGCCGTACTACGAGCAGCAGGACGAACAGGTGTGATGTCCCGCCCCCGCGGGGAGTGGACGGTGGATCGGACGGCTCCGATCCACCGGTCCCCGGTCGAAGGCGTCGATGCTGACGATCCCGTCGACCGGCTCGTCGAATTCCTCCCACCTTGCACGCTGACCTCGGCGCGGCGACCGGAGCTCCGCTGTGTGAGCAGCGATTCGACGTGGTACCTCCGAGGTTCGTCGGCGGTATTCGGGGCAGGGGTATAGACACGTCCGGAGGCCGACGACCGCTCGCCGCGCGGGCCGCGAACCGACGAATCCCGCGCGCGTGAACGAGCCGCCTACGGCGTCGTCGGCTCGGGATGCGGCCAGGTGAAGCCGATGGCATCGCCGAAGGGCACTGCCCGCCAGCGCGGGACCAGCACCTCGAGCCGGTCGACGACCCGCTCGAGGGCGGCGCGATGCCGTTCGTCCAACTCGGCCTCGGCGGCCACCCAGGCGGGTCGCCGCGCCGACGGGTCCTGCCGCCGCGCCCAATACACCAGGCACAGCCCGGCCAGCCGCTCGGACAGATTCATCTCGTTGTCGCCGTCGTGATCGGTACCGCGCAGCCGGTCCTCGCGCTGACGCTGCTTGCGGGAGTTGCGACGGGCGGCGCGGGCATCCTGCGCACCCGCGCCCACCGGACGGAACGAGCCGCCACCGCGGGCGGCGCGCCCGAATACCCCGCCGGTCAGCCCGAGTTCGCATTCCACCAGGTAGTGCGCCAGATCGTGCGGGACGTCATCGTGATAGCCGGGGGCCGGATCGAGTTCTCGGGCACCGTGCACGGCATCGGTGACGACCGTCGCGTAGCGGCGCTGGCCGGTGCGTTTGAACATGACCTCCACCGGACCCAGGCTAGGACGGGTCCGCGGGCTCGCGCATCCAATTATTCGGCGCGGTCGCGCGCCAGCTCGTCGGCGATCTCCCAATCGTTCGGGTGACCCTGCACCGACGGGTCGTAGAGCACCACGAACCAGAACCGCTGCGGGGCCGAGAGCGGGAACGGGCCGACGCTCAGCTCCTCGGAGGTATAGCGGTCGTCGCTCATCATGCGGACCCAGGTGGGTCCGCCCTCCTGCCGGTCGATCCACTTCTGGAAGACCGAGCGGGACGGTTTGGCGGCCATGATGACCGAGAGCAGGGGGAGCGCGTCGAGCTCGTCGACGGTGGAAACGAACCGTAGGGCGTCGTTCATGGCTCGATCTTCTCGCACGGCGGGCACGCTCGGGTCAGGACCCGGCAGCATGGACCGCCGCCAGCCGGGCGGCGCGGATCGCGTGCCAGAGCGGGCGCAGCAGCGTCTCCTGCGCGGCCGCCGCACTGGCGGAGGTGGGCGCGGAGGCGGGCTCGCGCTCGGCCACGGTCAGAATGGCGGCCACCTGATCGGCGGTGTCGAGAATGCGCCGGGCTCGCAGCGGCATGGAATCCGGATAGCGGTGTTTGGAATGGCTTTCCAGTTCCGCCTCGACGAGTTCGCGCGGCCCCGCGGAGCCCGAGCCGAGCCGGGTGGTCTGTAGTCGTTGCAGTGCGTCGGCGGCATCGCGCACCGCCTGCCGCATGGTGAACTCGGCCTCACCCAGCGGCATATCGGGTTCGGACGTCGGCGGGACGGGTATGGCGTAGACGGTCCACCGCAGGGTGTCGTCGTCGGACCACACCGGCACCAGCCCGGTGCCGTCGCCGCCCGGTGCGCCGAGCAGCAGCCCTTCGCCGACTTCCATTGCCGCGGCTGCGAATTCGGTGCCACCGGGGAGGCCGCGCACATCGCCCGGGACCGGCAGCACCAGTCGTGCCCGAGCCTTCGGCGCGGCCACCGCTTCCCGAATCAGCTTGAGCAGCACCATGATTCCGGCACCCTGTGCGTCCAGCGCGTCGTCGGACGCCCACGGCAGCCCGGTGTGACCGCCCGTCACGGGATCCCCGGCGGCGACGGTCTGCCGGGGCGCCCAGGCGCGCAGCGCGTCCAGCACATCGTCGGGGGCGCTGTGCCCGGCCAGCCAGGAGCCTGCCCAGACCGTCAGCGTGGCGCTCGGGGTACTCATTCTTCGAGGATAACTGGAGGGCTGCGGACCGGTCGCGCGGAGCGGGAAGCCCGCTGCGCGGCCGATGGTCCGGGACCGGTGGGTGGTGCGGACCGCCGCCGCGGTGGAGTGCCGCCGGTGCGCTCGCTGCGACGGTCGCACCGCACACGACACGGTGGTGGCACGCGACCGCGTGCGACGGCCTCGCCGCACGGAGCCCGGTGCTACGCGGGCTCCGTGACGAAGTCGATGAGTCGTTCGACCGCGCCGATGAGCGGACTCTCCAGGTCGCGAAAACTGTTGACCGCGTTGTACACCCGCCGCCACCCGTCCTGCGGCGTGCCCCAACCGAGGCGGTCGCAGACGCCCGTCTTCCAGTCCTCGCCCCGCGGCACCCGGGGCCACTCGCGAATGCCAAGCACGGCGGGCCGTACCGCCTCCCACACATCCACGTACGGGTGCCCGGTGACGAGGACGTGCTCGCCGAGCCCGGTGGTGAGGCCGGTCTCCTTGGAGCCGGTCACCAGATGGTCGACCAGGACGCCGACCCGGCGACCCGGCCCCGGGCCGAACTCGCCCAGCCGCTGCGCGAGATTGTCCAATCCCTCGAGGTGTTCGACCACCACGCCCTCGACCCGCAGATCGTGCCCCCACACCCGCTCCACCAGGGCGGCGTCGTGCACTCCCTCCACCCAGATCCGGCTGGCCCGCGCCACCCGGGCGCGCAGTCCCGCCACCCGCGTCGATCCGGAGGCCGACCGTGTCGGCTGCCGGGGCGCGGTGGCGGCGGGCTTCACCAGGGTCACCGGCCGACCGTCGATGAGGAAGGCCGCCTCGCGCAGCGCGAACAGCCGCACCCGCCCGGCGCGGTCCTCCAGCTTCACGAACTCGCCGTCGTAGCTGCGGTCGAAACCCACTACGGCACCGCAGAATCCGGTGGCGGCGTCCTCGGCGACGAGATCGCGTTCGGCCACCACCTTCGGCACCTCGCGCTTGTGCTTCCGGGTATGGCCCGAGTAGATGTCACCGCCGTACATGTCACGCCCGCTCACCGGATAGAAGCTACCGGTGCGAGCGCGCCGCGCGGAGCAGCGACCCGCGCCCCGGGGGGTGAACCGCGACACCAACCGCGCCGAGACACCCACCCTGCCGCGATACCGCCGTGCCGCGACATCGGCTGCGCCGCGACACCCGCCGGGCCGTGCGGGCCCTCGACGCCGCTGGCGGATCACGCACCGGTATCAGGTCACGTTCGGATTCGATCTCCGCCGACGTAGCGGTCGAGGCACTAGGGTGGAGGCGTGGCCGCAATCATTTGGCTGGTCGCGGGACTGCTTCTCGCGGCGGCGGAGGTACTGGTCGGGGATTTGACCCTGCTCATGTTGGGTAGCGCCGCGCTGGTGACGGCGGGTGTGAGCGGGCTGGCGGACACCTCGGTGATCGTCGACGCGGTGGTGTTCGGTATCTCCGCTGTCGCGCTCATGCTGGTGGTCCGTCCGGTTCTGTTGCGCCGCTACGCGCTTCGCCCTGCCAAGCCGATGGGTATGGAGGCGCTGCCGGGTAAGACGGCGCGGGTGCTCGAGCCCGTCGACGAGCACGGCGGGCGGATCAAATTGGAGGGCGAGGTGTGGAGCGCCCGGCCGCTCGACCCGTCCGATCGCTATGAAGAAGGCGCGACCGTCTACGTCGCGGAAATCGACGGCGCGACCGCCGTCGTGTGGAAAGGGCCGTAAATATGGCTGTACTCATCGTTGCCGCCGTACTCGTCCTGCTGGTCGTGGTGGTGGTCTTCAAATCGGTGGCGCTGGTGCCGCAGGCGGAGGCGGCGGTCATCGAACGTCTCGGCCGCTATTCCCGCACCGTGTCCGGTCAGCTCACCTTCCTGGTGCCGTTCGCCGACCGCATTCGTGCCAAGGTGGACCTGCGCGAGCGGGTGGTGTCCTTCCCGCCGCAGCCGGTGATCACGCAGGACAACCTGACCGTGCAGATCGACTCGGTGGTGTACTTCCAGGTCACCACGCCGCAGGCCGCGGTCTACGAGATCTCCAATTACATTGCCGCCGTTGAGCAGTTGACCGTGACGACGCTGCGCAACGTGGTCGGCGGCATGACCCTGGAGGAGACCCTCACCTCCCGCGACTTCATCAACAGCCAGCTGCGCGGCGTGCTGGACGAGGCAACCGGCCGCTGGGGGCTGCGCGTCTCGCGCGTCGAGCTGAAGGCCATCGATCCGCCGCCGTCGATCCAGGAGTCGATGGAGAAGCAGATGAAGGCCGACCGCGAGAAGCGCGCCATGATCCTCACCGCGGAGGGTCAGCGGGAAGCGTCCATCAAGACCGCCGAAGGCCAGAAGCAGGCGCAGATCCTCTCCGCCGAGGGCTCCAAGCAGTCGGCGATTCTGTCCGCCGAAGGTGAACGCCAGGGCCGCATCCTGCGCGCCCAGGGTGAGCGCGCCGCCGCCTACCTGCAGGCGCAGGGCCAGGCCAAGGCCATCGAGAAGGTGTTCGCGGCCATCAAGTCCGGCAAGCCGACGCCGGAGCTGCTGGCCTACCAGTACATGCAGACCCTGCCCCTGGTCGCGCGCGGGGACGCCAACAAGGTGTGGATGGTGCCCAGCGACTTCGGCAAGGCCCTGGAGGGCTTCGCCCGCAACTTCGCCACCCAGGGCGAGGACGGCGTCTTCCGCTACGAACCGGCCCCCGACGGGGAAACCGGCGAGCGGCCCGAGGACGATTCCGACGAGGTCGCCGACTGGTTCGACATGGCCACCGACCCGGCCGCCGAGCGCGCGGTCCGCGCCGCCGAGGCCGATGCGCGCCAGCCGGTGGAGGATCCGACCGCCGCCGCATTGGGCCGCCAGCGCGACGCCGGCCAGCGTGACTCCGGTCAGCGCGGCCTACCCGATCCGTCGCGCCAGGTGTCCTACCCCCAGGCTCCGACCTACTACGACCCGCAACGACCGGGTCCGCAGCAGCCCGGCCCGCAGCAGCACTGACCACCGGCCCGGGGCCCGGTCGACCGGTGCCGCGCACAGCGGCCGCACCTACCTTTGACACTGCCCGGCGCGGGTGGTGACGATGGTGGGGTGGCCGATCGCATTCCGACCAGCCGGATCGCTCGCGCCCACCGGCTGGGCCGGGCGGTGGCGCGAGAGATGCTGCGCGACACCGGGGTTCGGCTGTCCATGGTGGGCCGGTCGGAGGAGTTGCGGGCGCGGCTGGCGGAGAAGCAGACACTGCGGGCCGCCGATCAGCTGTTCACGATTCTCGGGAGCATGAAGGGCGCGGCCATGAAGGTCGGGCAGACCATGTCGCTGCTCGACCTGGACATGTTCCCGGAATCGCACCGGGAACGCTTCCGGGAACGCCTCGCGAACCTGTGCGACCAAGCGCCGCGCATGCCCTTCCCGCGGCTGCGCTCGGTGCTGGAGGCCGACCTCGGGCCGATGGGCGAGGTGTTCACCGAATTCGACACCGACCCGCTCGCGGCCGCGTCCATCGGCCAGGTCTATCGCGCCACGTTGCGCGACGGCCGGGCGGTGGCGGTGAAGGTGCAGTACCCGGGCATCGAGGAGGCCGTGCGCGCCGACCTGGAGAATCTGCGGCTGTTCGCCGCCTTCTGGCGACCCATGCTGCCCGCACTCGCCGATTCCCGGGTGCTCGAAGAGGTTTCGCTCGCCATCACCGGCGAGTTGGACTACCTGGCCGAGGCGCGGGCACAGCGGCATATGGCCCACCGCTACCGTGATCACGCCCTGGTGCACGTGCCCGATGTCGTTCCCGACCTGTGCACCCGCCGGGTGCTGGTCAGCGAACTCGTCGACGGGCGGCCGTTCGCGGCGGGCGCGGAACTGCCCGCGTCGCACCGCAAACGCATCGCGGAGATCGTCTACCGCTTCTATGTCGGCTCCCTCTACCGCGACAACGAGTACTGCGGTGACCCGCACCCGGGCAATGTGCTGCTCGCCGCGGACGGGCGCGTGGCCTTCGTTGATTTCGGGCTGTTCCACCGTATGCGCCCCGAATACGTGCGCTTCGAGATCGACTGCGTGCGCGCCGCCGTCGAGGGACGGGTGGAGGACCTGCGCGCGCTGCTCGTACGCCGCGGCGTCATCGACCCGACCACGCCCGTTCCCGCCGCGGAATGCCTGGAGTACATCGCCGCGACCGCGTGGTGGAGCCTGGTCGACGAGGAGGTCACGGTGACCGGCGATATCGCCACCACCGCCTTCGCGCGCGCCGTCGACCCCCGTGCCGACGCCGTCGTGCAACGCGTCGACAACCTGCCCGCCGAACACCTCTTCTCCCGCCGCGCCGAACTCATGACCTTCGGCACCATCGGCACCCTGACCGCCACCAACAACTGGCACCGCATCGCCCGCGAATGGATCTACGGCGACCCGCCGGCCACCGCCATCGGCCGTGAGTTCGCCCGCCACCGGGCCGAATCCCCCGCGGATCCGCCGCAGCGCGGTGGTGCGTGAACGACGCTCGCCGCTCAGGGCTTACAGCGGGGCTGTCGGCACGGTGTGGCGGCGGATCTCACCACAGTGCCGCGTGGTGGCGCAGCGCGTCGATCACGAGGACGGCCCCGAAGATCAGGAAGAGCACCCGCACCGACGCCGGGCCGAACCGCCGCATGGCCCGGACGAGGCCGCGGTGGAATCGCCGGGCGCGGGCGGTGCGGCGGGTGGCGGTGAGCAGTACCAATGCCGGTGGCAGCAGTGCGATGGCGCAGTAGCCGACAATGATCAGCGGCCACAGCGCGGGCCTGGGTTCGCGGGCCGAGAGCATGGCCAGGGCCGCCAGATAGGGCACTGCCGTGGGCGCTTGCCCGAGGCCGATGGCGATCCCCGCCAGCCCGAGCAGCCACGGCCGCCGCCGCGCCTCCAGCGCCCAGGCGGGCACCGCCGCCGTCGTGCTCCCGGAGATCCGGACGGCACCGAGCACCAGCAGGACGATCCCCGCCACCAGCTCACCCCAGTACCGCAGCGTCGGTGTCAGCGTGAAGTCCACCAGTTCGGTGACGAAGCTCAATCCCAGCACCGTGCAGATACCGAAAGTCGTTGTGACGGCGAATACTCCGGCGAGGAAGCTGAGCACCCCGGGCACCGGTGAGCGACGACCGAGCCGACTGTCGTAGATCACCGCGGTGGTGACCCCGACCATCAGCACGTCGAGCGAGTCCAGGAACGCGAAGCCCGCGAGAACCAGTAGGAAGATCAACATGACCTCACCGACGATACGGACGATCCGCCACCATGCCGCGCGACGACGCCGGCGCATCGAGGTGCCGGAGACGTACCAATCGATATGTCTGGTGCGGGCTCCGTGCGCAACCCGCGCCGATACTGTGCCTGTGCCTGTGCCTGTGCCTGTGCCTGTGCCCGCCGGGTCGGGACCGGTCGTGCCGTCCTGACCGCTGTCGCTCCGCACCCGCCGTCGCGTACCGGCGGTATCGCATATCATGACGGCATGTCGGCCGCCGAGAAGAGGGGTACCCGCGGGACCAAGCGCACCGCGGCGGCCGGATCCCGTCCGGACGCGCGCACCGAGCGGTGGCGCGAACATCGCGAACAGGTGCGCGCCGACTTCGTGGACGCCGCGCTGCGGGCGCTGGCCGAGCACGGCCCGGACGTGAGCATGGACGACATCGCGCGCGCCGCGGGCTGCGCGAAACCCAAGCTGTACCGCCACTTCGAGGACAAGACCGATCTGTACCTGGCCATCCTGGACCGGGTGCAGAGCATGCTGTGGGATCGCTTCCTGGAGCGGGTGAACCTCATGGCCGACTCGGTGGCCGATCTGCTGCACATCGGGATCACCGAGTACGTGGCCGTGGTCGAGGAGCGCCCGGAGGTGTTCCGCTTTCTGGTGCACGGGCGCATGGCGCAGCAGGCCGAACAGCCCGAGCGAGCGCTTGAGGTGGCGCAGCGCTCGGCCCTGCGGGTGGCGCGGTTGGTGGAGGAACGGCTGTCGGGGCAGGAGGTGGACACCGGCAGCCTGGAGCTGACCACCTACGCCATCTTCGGGGCGGTGGGCTCGGCCACCGAGTGGTACCTGGGCATCAACCGCGCCCGCGACCGGGTCATGACCGCCGAGCAGTTCGCCGAGCACGTCAGCACCATCGCGACGGCGGTCCTGGACGCGGTCGCCCGGCTCAACGAGGTGGCGGTGGACGTGCGCAAGCCCCCGCATCTGGCCTTCGCCGGGAACTGAGCACGCGGCGCTACAGGTCGAAGCTGATGTGGATCTCCGCCGATTCCGGCAGCGTCTGGCAGGCCAGCGTCCACCCCCGGGCGAGTTCCTCGTCGATGAGCGCCTCGTTGTGCACCATGCGGGTGCGCCCGCGCGTCACCGCACAGACGCAGGTGCCGCACGCCGATTCCCGGCACACGTAGGGCGCGTCGATGCCGTTGTCCAGCAGCACATCCAGCAGCCGGGCGGCGCGCGGCCAGCCGAGGTGATGGGTGCGGCCGTCGATATCGACCGCCAGGGCGACGCTGCCGTCGCCCGTCGCCGTGGTGGGCGACGGGGCGACCGTGGATTGCGTTGGGGGAGTGGTCGTCTCGAACGGATTCGCGGTGAGCGACCGGTATTCCTCCAGATGGATCCGCGCCGCCGGTACCCGCAGCGCGGACGCGGCCGACCGCAGCACCGTGGTGAAGCCGAGCGGGCCGCAGATGTACCACTCCCGGTGGCGATGCCGCCGCAGCAGCTCGCCCACCCGTCGCGGGCTCGGCACTCCCCGTTCGGTTTCGATCCAGTGCAGCACCCGCAGTCGCCGCGGATACCGGTGCTCCAGCCGGTCCAGTTCGGCCGCGAAGATCACCGACCGCCGATCCCGGTTCGCGTACAGCAGCACAATGCTGCCGCGCCCCGCCGCCAGCACCGATTTCATGATCGACAGCAGCGGTGTGATCCCGCTGCCCCCGGCGGCCAGCAGCAGTTCCCCGTCCAGCCCGCGTGGACCGAAGCTGCCGCCCGGCTCCAGCATGGTGATGCGGTCGCCGGCCGTCGCCGTGTCGCAGAGCAGATTCGACGCGTAGCCGCCCGCCGTGCGCTTGACCGTCACGGCGAGCCGGTCGTCCACATGCGGACTGCTGCACAGCGAATAGCAGCGCGCCACCGATCCGGTGCGCTCGCTGGGAATCCGCAGCGTGAGGAACTGCCCCGGCCGATAGGCGAACCGGCCGGTCAGCTCCGGGGGTACGGCGAAGACCAGGGTGCGGGCATCGGCGGTCTCCCGCACCACCTCCGCGACCTCGAGCATGTGCGTCCGCCCGCTCACCGCCCCACCCCCGCGGGTGTCGGCGCTCTGTCGGCGGTGACCGCCTGCCGGTCGAACCGCTGTATCGCCCAGCCCGCCAGCCGCACCAGGCGCTCGGTCGAGAACGGTTGGGCCAGACGCCGATTGACACCGGGGGCGATCCGCATGAGGGTGTAGCCCAGCCACGCTTCCGGCCGCACCGGCACCACGGCCAGGTCGTAGCGCACCGCGCGCTCCACCGCCCGGGCCACCTGATCCGGGCTCAGCGGTGCGAACGGCAGCCGCTCGGCCACCTCCTGCGCGCGTCGGGCGAGCTCCCTGCCCCGTTCGATGACGGCCGGATCGACGCCCACCGTCACGGCGTGTTCGCCGATACCGGTATTGATGAATCCGGGGCAGATCGAACTCACGCCGATGCCCTTGGGCCCCAGCTCGAGTCGTAGACATTCGCTGAGCATGTTCACCCCGGCCTTGGAGACCGAGTAGGCGGACATGACCGGGGTGGGCGTGAAGGCGGCCGCCGAGGCGATATTGACGATATGCCCTCGATGTCCGCTGTCGACCCACTGCCGCCCGAACACCCGGCACCCGTGCACGACCCCCAGCAGATTGACCCCGAGCTGGGTATCCCAGTCGGCGGGCCCCATATCCAGGAAGGCCCCGCCGACCACCAGGCCCGCATTGTTGACCAGCACGTCGGCCAGCCCGTGGTCGGCCAGGACATCGCGGGCGAACTCCTCCCACGCCCACGGGTCGGTGACATCGAGACGCACGGCCGAGGCGAGCCCGCCGCGGGCGTGGATCATGGCTTCGGTGGCGCGGGCGCTGTCGAGGTCGATATCGGAGACCACCACATGGGCTCCGCGACGGGCGAAGCGCAGCGCCACCGCCCGGCCGATCCCGCTGCCCGCCCCCGTCACCACAACGAGTCCGGGGCGGATGCCATCGAGTTTCATGCCGACCCCTCCAGGATCCGGTCCGGCCGCGACGTGCTCGCCGGGGTGCTGTACCGGTAGTCGTCGAGGTTGTAATGACGGTTTTGCCAGTACATCTCGCCGTGTGTGGACGGGCGGAACGGCGAATCGCCGTGACTGTTGATGTAATACGTATTGGAGCCGTGGCAGACCGGGGTGAACAAGAAATTCTTCTCCTGCCGCCGCAGGCATTTGGCGAAATATTCATCGTGCGCGGATCGCCGTATTTCACAGACGGTTTCGCCGCGCCGTTCGGTCTCCGCGATGGCGCGACTCAGATGGGCGGCGGTGGCCTCGATCATCCAGATATACGAACCGAGCACGAATCCATACGGACCGGTTATGGTGAACATATTGGGGAAGCCGGGCACCGACACCCCGTGATACGCCTGGAATCGATGCGTTTCCCAGAAATCACCGAGGCTGGCCCGATCGCGACCGATCACCGGGAACGGCGGCACCGAATCCTTCTCCCACAGTTTGAATCCCGTGGCGCAGACGATGACGTCCACGTCGTGGCGGGTGCCGTCTGCCGTGACCACCCCGTGTTCGTCCACCCGCTCGATCGTGTCGGTCACCAGCCGCACGTCCGGGCGGTTGAAGGTGGCGAGGTAGTCGTTGGACATGGACGGCCGCTTGCAGCCGAGCCCGTAGCGGGGGATCAACTGCTCTCGCACCCGCGGATCGCGCACCTGGGACCGCATCCAGCGCCGTACCGGAATCTCGGCCAGCCGCCGTCCCGTCTCGGTGACCCAGGCGGGGCCGACCACCATGCCGCCCATTCCGATCTCCGTGGCCAGGGTGCCGACCGTCCGGATGCTCGAGCGCAGCAACCGATTGCCCAGTACGGCGCGCCCCCACGGCCCCACCGCCGCATCGGTTTTCGGGAACACCCAGATCGGGGTGCGCTGGAACACGGTGAGGTGGTCCACCTCGTCGGCGATGGCGGGCACCAGTTGCAGCGCGGTCGCGCCGGTGCCGATCACGGCCACCCGCTTGCCGGCCAGCGCCAGATCGTGATCCCACAGCGCCGTATGCACCAGCGCCCCACCGAAATCGTGCAGTCCGGGGATATCGGGCATCTTCGGCCGCTCCAGACCGCCCACCGCCATGACGACGAAGCGGGCGGTGAGGGTGCGGTCGCCGTCGGTGCGCAGCCGCCACAGCGCGGCGTCCTCGTCGAACTCGGCACCGGTGACGGTGGTGCCGAGCAGCAGCTTGCGGCGCAGCCCGTACTTGTCGACCATGCTGTCGGCGTAGTCCCGCAACTCGTCGCCGGGAGCGAAGACCCGTGACCAGTCGCCGCGCTGCTCATAGGAGAAGCTGTAGATGAAGGACGGAATGTCCACGGCGACACCGGGATAGGTGTTGGCATGCCAGGTGCCGCCCACGCGGTCCCATTTGTCCACGATGACGAAATCGTGAATGCCCTTGTGCTGTAGAGCGATACCGGCTCCGATACCGCCGAATCCGGCGCCGACCACCACGACCTGGTGGTCGGCGCGCGGAATCTCCGGATGTGCGTTCATGATGGATCCTCTCCGGCGTTCGGTGGGTCAGCGGACCCGGTCGAGCAGCACGCCGTCGTCGCCGAACAGCTCGCGCTGCCACTGCCGGACCAGGGGTTCGGTGTCGATGTCGTCGGGATGGAAGCCGGGCCTCAGGTACTCCCGGATCTCGGCCAGCAATCCCTTGACCAGGGGCCCGCGCAGTACGCCGACGGCTTGGCGGGTGACCGTGACCGGCCGCCGCCCCTGCGGGTCGGTGAGGATCGACAGGCCGACCGCCAGTGCCATGAAGGGGATGATCCCGAGGTAGGGGATGGTCATGACGCCGATGCGCACCGCCTCACCGCCGCCGGTGGCGCGGTAGACGTCGAAGGCGACCGACTTGTGCTCGAGTTCCTCCAGCGCATGCCAGTTCAGCAGATTGCGCACCTCCGGACTCGCGGTGGCGATCTGCTGGAGTTCCGGGCTGGTCAGCACGCGTCGCGCCAGCATGCTGGTGAAATGCTCGGCCGCCGCGGTGGCCGCCAGGTGGACGTGGGCGGGCAGCAGCCGCTCGGCGCGGATCAGGGCCTGCTCCCGTCGACTGCCCGGGGCGAAGTTCGGCACCTTGACCAGCACGTACCCCATCCGCACCAGCTGGTCGTTGAGCAGCCGGTGCTGCTGTCCGTGCATGGCCTCCTGGCCGATGAATCCGGCGGCGCGCTTCTTGAGCACCGGATCGTCGATCCGCCCGGACACCCGCCGCACCGAACGCACGAAGGAGTCCTCACCGGGCGGGAAGGCCGCCGACAGCAGCGCCGTGAGATGGCTGAGCACGATATCGCCGTCGGCGAAATGCTTGGTCATGGGTTCGGGCTCGCCGAACCGGAATCGCATGCGGCGCACCGGTGGCGCACCGGCGGTGCGGGTGGAAAGCGTGGATTCGGTCATGATGAATCTCCGTTGATTCGCGGCGGTGTCCGAGCGGCCCGCCGGGTCCGCTAACGCAGGTGATCGCTGAGCGCGCCGGTGTCGCCGAACAATTCGGCCCGCCAGCGGTCCAGCAGCGCGGTGGTGTCGATGTCGTCGGGATGGAAACCCGGGCGCAGGTACTGCGCGAGTTCGCGGCCCAGACCGCGGAACAGCGGCCCGGTGAACAGCGTGTACGCCTCGCGGGCCAGCCGGGCCGGATGCGCCCGCGCGTAGTCGTCGCGGCGCAGCGACAGGATCAGGCCGACCGTGGTGAGCGGCAGCGTGAGCGCCAGCACGGTGGCCATGGTGGCGATGCGCATCCGCTCGCTGCCGCCGACGGCCCGGTACACGTCGAAGGCGACCGATTTGTGCTCGATCTCTTCGACGGCGTGCCAGTTCAACAGGTTGCGCACCTCGGGGTCGCCCGCGAGCTCCTGGAGTTCGGGCCGGGTCAGCACCCGGGTGGCGAGCACGGTGGTGTAGTGCTCGGCCGCCGCGGTGCCCGCCAGATGCAGCAGTGCGGGCAGCCGCTGCTCGAGGCGGCGCAGGCGTTCGACGGCGGCGGGGGAGTCGTACCACTCGACGGGATAGCCCAGTTCGGCGAGCTTCTCGTTGAGCCGTCGATGCTCCCGCCCGTGCGTGGCCTCCTGGCCGATGAACCCGGCCACCCGCTTCGTGAGCGCCGGATCGGTGATGTGGTCGGCGAACTTGCGGACCGAGCGGATGAAGGACTCCTCGCCGGGTGGGAAGCCCGCCGAGAGGCCGGCGATGAAGTGGCTGAACACGATGTCGCCGCCCGCGTAGTACTTCGACATCGGCTCCGGATCGCCGAAGCGGAACCTGATCCGCCTGGCCCGAGGGTATGTGGTGGTCATGGCGCACCTCGTTGAGCGAATACCGCCGGTATGCGGTACTGACAGTACGATAGCGTCTGAGACGGTGCTTGTGAAGCCCTCGGCGGGGCGGCCTCGAGATCGTTATCACCACATTTCGGTGACCTCCGACACATTTTTGTTTAGTAACTACGGGAATGTAATTAAGTCCGACCCGCGCGATTATCTGCGTATATGGAGATCAGGTTCGAGCGTCACGCAAGTCAAATGCGAGTTATCGACCCGTGATCCATCGTGATTGTTCCGTTATGGTCGTCGACGGCTCGGGCGAAGGCCGAGTCGGACTCGAACCGCCGTACACCGGTAACCCCGTCCCGCGGTCGAGATTCACCAAGACATTCCCTGGGGACGGGGACCCGGTAGCGCGAATTCACCGGGCGGTCGGGCGCAGGCAGGAATATCACATGCTTCGGAACCGCAAGTTCACCCGTATCGCTGGTACCACCGCCGTGCTGGGCGCGCTCGCCGCTGTCCCGTTCGGTATTTCCACTGCGACCGCCTCCGCCTACAGCGGCAACTGGGACGCCGTCGCGGAGTGCGAGAGCGGCGGCAACTGGTCGATCAACACCGGCAACGGCTACTACGGCGGCCTGCAGTTCAGCCAGAGCACCTGGCTCGCCAACGGCGGCACCGGTTACGCCCACAACGCCAGCCGCGAGGAGCAGATCCGCGTGGCCGAGAACGTGCTCGCCACCCAGGGTGTCGGCGCCTGGCCGGTCTGCGGCGCCTACCTCTGACCGGTCGGGCCGCACCGCCGACCGGCCCCCGTGGTGCCGTTGAGCGCAGCACATCGATAGAGGTCCCGTTTCGCGCGATGTGGCGCGGCGGGACCTTCGTCGTAGGCGCACCGGGGCGCGGTGGCGCGACCCGGCGGCCACACGGGGGATGATGGGGAACCGTGGCCCATCAACAGAACACCCCGGACATCAAACCCCGCAGCCGCGACGTCACCGACGGGCTGGAGCGGACCGCCGCCCGCGGCATGCTGCGCGCGGTGGGCATGGGCGACGAAGACTGGGACAAACCCCAGATCGGCGTGGCGTCGTCCTGGAACGAGATCACGCCCTGCAACCTCTCCCTGGACCGCCTCGCCCGCGGCTGCAAGGACGGCGTCTTCTCCGGCGGCGGCTTCCCGATGCAGTTCGGCACCATCTCGGTGTCCGACGGCATCTCCATGGGACATGAGGGCATGCACTTCTCCCTCGTCTCGCGCGAGGTCATCGCCGACAGCGTGGAGACCGTCATGCAGGCCGAACGGCTCGACGGCTCGGTCCTGCTGGCGGGCTGCGACAAATCGCTGCCCGGCATGCTCATGGCCGCCGCGCGGCTGGATCTGGCGAGTGTCTTCCTCTACGCCGGGTCGATCCTGCCCGGCATCGCCAAACTCTCCGACGGCACCGAGCGCGAGGTGACCATCATCGACGCCTTCGAGGCGGTGGGCGCGTGCTCGCGCGGCCTCATGAGCCGAGCCGACGTGGACGCCATCGAACGCGCCATCTGCCCCGGAGAGGGGGCGTGCGGCGGCATGTACACCGCCAACACCATGGCCAGCGCCGCCGAGGCGCTCGGCATGTCGCTGCCCGGCAGCGCCGCCCCGCCCGCGACCGACCGCCGCCGCGACGGCTACGCGCGGCGCAGCGGCCAGGCGGTGGTGGAGCTGATCCGGCAGGGGATCACCGCACGCGACATCCTGACCCGGGAAGCCTTCGAGAACGCGATCGCCGTGGTGATGGCCTTCGGCGGGTCCACCAACGCGGTCCTGCATCTGCTCGCCATCGCGCACGAGGCGGACGTGGACCTCACCCTGGACGACTTCGCCCGGGTCGGGCGGCGGGTGCCGCACCTGGCGGACGTGAAACCGTTCGGTCGGCATGTGATGACGGATGTGGACCGCATCGGCGGCGTGCCGGTCATGATGAAGGCGCTGCTGGACGCGGGGCTGCTGCACGGCGACTGCCCGACCGTCACCGGGAAGACGGTGGCGGAGAATCTGGCGGCCATCGCGCCGCCGGACCCGGACGGCAAAGTGGTGCGGGCCATGGGATCGCCGATCCATCCCACCGGCGGCATCACGATTCTGCACGGATCGCTCGCCCCGGGCGGGGCGGTGGTCAAGTCGGCCGGGTTCGATTCCTCCGTATTCGAGGGCACCGCACGGGTTTTCGACCGGGAGCGGGCCGCCATGGACGCGCTCGAGAACGGCACCATCGCGGCGGGGGACGTGGTGGTGATCCGCTACGAGGGCCCCAAGGGCGGTCCGGGCATGCGGGAGATGCTCGCCATCACCGCGGCCATCAAGGGCGCGGGACTGGGCAAGGACGTCCTGCTGCTGACCGACGGTCGCTTCTCCGGCGGCACCACCGGGCTGTGCGTGGGCCACGTCGCTCCGGAGGCGGTGGACGGCGGGCCGATCGCCTTCGTGCGCGACGGCGACCGCATCCGGCTCGATGTGGCGGACGGCCGGCTCGACCTGCTCGTGGACGACGCCGAGCTGCGGCAGCGGGCACAGGGGTGGGAGCCGCTGCCGCCTCGGTACACGCGCGGGGTGCTCGCGAAGTACGCGAAGCTGGTGGGCTCGGCGTCCAACGGGGCGGTGTGCGACTGACAACCCGCGGCCGATGCGGCAGTGCCCTTCGCGGCGTCGACCGGGCACCCGATGTCCGCGAATGCGCTCGTCGGCCGTGACGAGTGCGACCGGCCCCGCCACCGGGGGCGGTCCATCGGCGGCGGTCGGTGTCGCCCGGGGTGGTCCTGCCGCTGTCTCGGTCATCGGTTGTCTCGGTCATCGGTCGTACCTGGTCATGGGGTGACCAGGATCGGGGGTCCTCGCCAGTTCGCGCCCTGCCGTCGGGATTCGGGGCGGCCACACCATGGGGTGGCCGCCGGAGCCGGCGGCGGGAACGAGCTGGAGGTTGATATGAGTGCGGATGAGCAGCGGGGGACAGGGGTCAGTCGGCGGTCCATGCTGTACGGATTGGCGGCGGCGGGTACCGGCGTGGCGGGGGTGGCGGGGGGCTGGGCCGCGGCCGATGCGACCGGGGAGCGGCCGGGACGCTTCGCCGGGAAAGTAGTGGCCATTACCGGGGCCACCTCGGGAATCGGGCGGGCGGCCGCCATCGCGTTCGCGCGCGAGGGTGCGCGCGTCGGTTTCTGCGGGCGGCGGACCGAGGAAGGGGCCAAGGTGGAGGCCGAGATTCGCGCGGCGGGCGGTGAGGCGCTGTATGTGCGCGCGGATGTGCGGGAGGCCGAGCAGGTCGAGAACTTCACCACCGCCGTGGTGGACCGGTACGGGGGGCTCGACATCGCGTTCGACAATGCCGGAATCAACTGGTTCCGGCCGCTGCACGAGACCGATCCCGCCGAATGGGACGATATGCAGAACACCAATGTGCGCGGCGTCTATCTGGCGATGCGATCGCAGATCCCGCATCTGCTGGCGCGCGGGGGCGGTGTCATCATCATTACCGGATCGCTGCACGAGGTTGCCACGCGACCGGGCGGGTCCGCCTACGCCGCCACCAAGCGCGCGGTGCTGGCACTGGCGCAGGCCGCGAGTATGGACTATGCGGCACAGGGGATTCGGATCAATGTGCTGGCACCGGGGGCGGTGGACACCCGGCTGTGGCGGGCGGTGCAACCGGCCGATCCGCAGCGGGACTGGACCGCGTACAAGCAGGACTGGGCGCAGCGGAACCTGCCCGCGATCAAGCGCATCGGCGAGCCGGAGGATCTCGCCCGGGCGGCCCTCGCGCTCGCCTCCGACGATCTCGCCTATATGACCGGCACGTCGGTGCTGGTCGACGGCGGACTGACCACCTCCCTGTGACCCGAGCCGAGGAAGGCCACCATGTACAGACATCTCATGGCGCTGGTCACCGGCCTGGCGCTCGCCGCGGCCGGAGCGCCGGCGGCGGCGCAGGACGCGCCCCCGGCCACCGTCGCCCATCGCGGCGCGTCCGCGTACGCACCCGAGAACACTGTGGCGGCAACGCGATTGGCCACCGAACAGGGCGCCACCATGGTCGAACTCGATGTGCGCCGCACCGCCGACGACCGGCTCGTGGTCATTCGCGACGACACCCTGGAGCGCACCACCGATGCCGCCGCACGCTTCCCGGACCGCGCGCCCTGGCGGGTGGCGGAGTTCACCCTGGCCGAGATCCGCACGCTGGACGCGGGCTCCTGGTTCGCGCCCGCCTATGCCGGTGAACCCGTTCCCGAACTCGGGGAGGTGCTGCGCACCCTCGGCGACGGCCCCGCCGGACTGCTGCTCGAGGTCAAACTCACCGACGCGAAAGACGGTGTTGCCGAACTCGTCTCGCGGGAGCTGCGGGCGGTGCCGGGCTGGACGGAGACGGCCCCGGACCGGCGTCGTCTCATGGTGCAGAGCCTGGACTGGGAATTCCTGCGCGAGTTCCGCGCACTGGAACCGGATATCCCGCTCGGCGGGCTGAGCCAGCGTCGGCCCACGGCGAACGAACTGGATGCCCTCGCCGAACACAGTGGCATGGTGCACATCTCCGCCGACGATGTGGACGCCGACTATCTTGCACTGGCCCGCGCCCGCGGGCTGGAAGTCTTCGCCTACGTGGTGAACGATACGCGGAATATGCGGCGGCTCATCGAAGCCGGAGTGGGCGGCATCATGACCGATGTGCCCGACGTCCTGGAGTGCGTCATCCGCGCGTGAGCGCGTGGCGGTGGCCGGTGCCGAGGTTCCGGCCACCGCCGCCATCCGGCGAGCCCCGGCGCCGGAGTCGGCCCGCGCTCGCCGGGCACGCGGGACATCGCCGAGTTCGTCCCTGCCGCCGGTGGTTTCGATGCACCGCGAGCAGGGGCGGGTCCATCCGTCAGTCCGCGCCCGGCAGGTCCAGGCTGGAGACCGTGAACGGCAGCGCCGTGGGCGGCAGGCCCGCGGCGAAGCGGTTGTATTGGCTGTTGACCACCAGCAGGCGGCCGCGGTCGGTCAGCGCCGCCTGGCTGGGGTGCAGGAAGCCACCCGGCGGCACCAGGCTGTCGACGATCCGACCGCCGGACAGGTCGGGACTCATCTCCAGCACCGCCACCCGCGGCTGGTCGGCGCTGTCGGCGTAGAGGTTTCCCTGCGTGACGTAGATCCGGCGGCCGTCGTCGGAGACCACCGCATCACCGCTGGGCAGGCTCTGTCCGCCGAGATCCACCTCGATGGTGTGTCCGGTGTGCCGGTCGATGCGCCACAGCTGCCCGGTGGAGCTCTGCACCGCGAGCAGATGATCGCCGATCGCGAGGATGCCGTTGAGATTGTGCCGCTCGGCGATCCAGTCGACGGGCGTGGTGGTGACATCCAGCCAGGACTCCATGCGCCAGGTCCCGCCGGTCTCGGTGATCCGGTACACCACCGGCAGCAGTGAGTCGGTGGCGTACGCCGTGCCGTCGGCGGCGATGGTGACCTCGTTGACGAAACCGCCGTCGAGCCCGCGCAATTCGGCCAGCAGCCGACCGTCGGCGGCATCGTAGACCCGGAGGGCTCCGGTGCCGCCGCCATTGACGAACAGGCGACCGGCCGGATCGAGGGCCATGCCCGCGGTGGCGCTGCGGCCGTCGGCGCCGTCGGGCGACCACACCTCGAGCTGCGGTTCGTGCACGTGGCCCCGGTAGATCACCCCGTCGGCGGCGCTGCCCACGAAGAAGTGCCCGGAGGCGCGATCGTAAGCCAGTCCCGACGGGAAGGCCCGGTCGCCCGGAACTATGTACCGGTCGAACACTTCTCGCTCCGCCGTCTGCGCGGAGCAGGAGATGGTCAGGGTCGCCGTCGCGGCGATCAGTAGATATCGCAGGGGAATACGCATGGGGTGCCGACCTTTCCGCCGTGTCTCGGTTCCCCGAATACTGACCCCCGTCGGCGTTCGGATCCCAGGGCGCTCGCCGCCGGGGACCGCCGATCCTGGGCGTGCCGCGCCTACGCGGGATGAGACGCGGGTTGTGTTGCCCGGCCTAGTTGTTCGCGCGGCGGACGGCGTTGCGGACCAGGCCGCGCAGGCCCGGTAGTTGGATGGCCCGCATCATCGCCTCGCTCAGCCAGACGTGGGCGCGGGTGGGCGGAAGGTAGCGGGCCATGCCGCGGCGGGCCAGTGCCTGCCGTTCGACGACCTCGGGCCGCAGCTCGGCTTCCCAGGCCGCCAGTGCCGCATCGATATCGGTGCCCGGCGCGGATACGGCCGCGCCCAGCCGGTCGGCCCCGTCCAGGGCCAGCGCCGCCCCGTACCCCACCGACGCCGTGCGTCAACTACTAGTTGGCGATACGGCGAGAGTCAACTGATAGTTGACGCACAGGTGGGGAGGGTGCTCCCGGCGTCGGGATATCGACGCGGCCGATGAAAGCCGCGGTCCGCCCGTCGCACAATGGCGAATTCGTGCGAGCCCGGATCTCGCGGCGCGTCGCCCGGCTCAGGGCGTCAAGACGTGCCGCCAGTCGGCGAGGGGGTACGCCGCGCCGATGAGGAGGGGGAGCGGGTCGAGACGGTCCGGGCCGGGGGGCGTCCAGACCGAGCGGTGCCACTCGAGGTGCAGATGTGGGGGCACATTGCCGTTGGTGCGGCGGTCGGGGTCGACGACGCCGATGCGCTGGCCCGCTTCGATGCGGCGGCCGACGCGGACCCCGGGGACGATGTGGCCGTACACGGTGGTGCCCGAGCCGTCGTCGGTCGGATGGTCGATCACCACCCAGCGGCCGAAGCCCGAGGCCGGTCCGGAACGGGTGACATACCCGCCCTGCACGGCGAAGACCGGGCGGTTGGCCGAGCCGCCGGGGAAGCCGAAGTCGACCCCCCAATGGAATTCACCGCCGCGGGGTCCGAAGGGTGAGGTGACGATGTGGCCGCGCTCGAGCGGCCAGACTCTGGGTGCCATGTGCATCTCCCTGCGTTATCTCCCTTGCTCGGATATCCTGCCGCGCAAAGGAAGTCGGCGCAGACGAAACAGGGGGAGTGTGCTCAGCCCGGCACCGGCGCCGGTCGCTCCTCCGGGGTGGCCAGCAGGGTGTCGACGGCGAGTCCGACGATGCCCACGGCGATGCAGACGCCCGACACGATGAGCTGGGCGGGGGAGGCGTGGTCGGTGAGCGCGTCGGCGAGCAGTACCGTGCCGACGGTTCCCGGAACGACGCCGACGAAGGTCGCCACGACATACGGCAGCATCCGTACCGACGACAGTGCGGCGCAATAGTTCACCACCGAGAACGGTGCGAAGGCGATGAGGCGCAGCGAGCCCACCGCCAGCCAGCCGCGGCGGGCCAGACGGGTGTCGACGGCGCGTACCGTCGGATGGGTGAGCCGGGCGCGCAGGCGCTCCTTGTCGAGGGCGCGCACCAGCAGCAGGGCCAGCACGGCGCTCACCGTCGTCGCCGAAAGGGCCAGGCCCAAGCCGATGATCGGCCCGAACAGCATGCCCGCGCTGACGGTGAACACCGTGCGCGGGAACGGGGCCACGCAGATCAGCGCGTGGGCGAGGAAGAACACCAGCGGCAACAGCGGCCCGCAGGAATCGGCCCAGGTCCGGATCTGTGCGGCGGTCGGCAGCGGGATGAGCGCGACGACCGCGAAGAGCGCGACGACGGCCACGAGAAACGTGACCGTTCGGTATCCACCGAGTCGGCTGAAGTGGGTCCGCGGGCTTGTTGGCACCGCGCCAGGTTACCGGCTGGTAGTGAAAGCCCGGCGACGGGAATCACAACCCTGCCGCTAGCATCAGAAGGCAAGACGAGGAATGCTCGTTAACCGAAACGCTGTCTGAGCAGGGCGAACGAGACGTTCGGCGCTGCTGGGGCGGTCCTTTTCGGGGCATGTGTGGGAGAAGGAACAGCAGCTATGCCGATTGCTTCAGACTCGGACGCCGGACCGGTGCCCGGGTATGCCGCCTGGCGCAAGGGTGTCGCCGGCGTGCTGGCCAAGGCCCGCAGGGTGGAGGTCTCGGAACTGCCGGACGAGCCGGAGAAGCTGCTCGCGGTCACCACGTACGACGGTCTGACCGTCAATCCCCTCTACACGCGCCGCGACGAACTGCCCGAGCAGCCGTTGCCGGGCGAATTCCCCTTCGTTCGCGGCGGTGACGGCACCCGCGATGTGCATCGCGGCTGGTACGTCGGCGCCCGTTTCGGCGGTACCGACGCGGCCGAGACCAATCGCGAGGTCCTCTTCGGACTGGAGAACGGCGTCAGCGCCGTCTGGCTCCGCGTGGGCGACGGCGGCGTGCCCGTGGCACAGCTGCCCGCCGCGCTGTCGGGCCTGCTGTTCGAACTGGCCCCGCTCACCCTGGACGCCGGTCCCGCGCTGGCCGAGGCCGCGCAGCAGGTCTACGCCGCGCTCGACGCCTACCGGGTCGACGAGCGTGCGGACATCCGGATCCAGCTGGGCGCGACGCCGCTGACGAGCCTGTTCGCCGGAACCCCCGCCATCGATCTGGACGGCGCGATCACACTCGCGCGGGCGGCGGTGGCGCGCCCCGAGAGCGTGCGTGCGATCACGGTGTGCGGCCTGGCCTTCCATGAAGCCGGAGCCTCCGACGCGGAGGAGATCGGTGCGGCGGTGGCGGCGGGCCTGGAGTATCTGCGCGCTCTCACCCACGCCGGTGCCGATATCGCGGATGCGCTGCGCCAGCTCGAATTCCGCTTCGCCGCGACCGACGACCAGTTCGCCACCATCGCCAAATTCCGTGCCGCCCGGCGGCTCTGGGCCCGGGTCGCCGAGGTGTGCGGCGCGCCCGCCTTCGGTAACGCCCCGCAGCAGGCGGTGACCTCACCGGCCATGATGACCCAGCGCGACCCGTGGGTGAATATGCTGCGCACCACCCTCGCCGCCTTCGGCGCGGGCGTCGGCGGCGCGGATATCGTCACCGTGCTGCCCTTCGACCACGCACTGCCCGCCGGGGAACTCGAGGTGTCCAAGGCCTTCTCGGAGCGCATGGCCCGCAACACGCAACTGCTGTTGCTGGAGGAATCGCATCTGGGCCACGTCCAGGACCCGGGTGCGGGCTCCTGGTACGTCGAAGCGCTCACCGCCGAACTGGCCGCCAAGGCATGGGATTTCATGCGGGAGTTGGAGGCGGCGGGCGGTTACCTGGCCGCCCTGGAATCCGGGTTGCTGGCCCGGCGCGTCGGCGAGACCAAGGCGCGCCGCGATACCGATGTGGCGCACCGCAAGTCGGCCGTCACCGGCGTGAACGAGTTCCCGAACCTGGCCGAGCAGCCGCTGTCCGAGGCGGCCCGCGCCATGACCTCGCGGACGAGCTACGGCGCGGCGTTCGAGGCGCTGCGCAACCGCTCCGACGCCTACCTGGCCGCGCACGGGGCGCGGCCGCGGGCCCTGCTGGTGCCGCTGGGGCCGGTGGCGGAGCACAATGTGCGGGTCACCTTCACCGCCAATCTGCTCGCCTCGGGCGGTATCGAAACGATCAATCCGGGTGCCCTCGCCGTCGACGGCATCGGGACCGCGGTCGCGGAATCCGGTGTCGCCCTCGCGGTGCTGTGCGGTTCGGACAACCGCTACGGCGCGGAGGCCGGGGCGGCGGTGGACGCGCTGCGCGCGGCCGGTGTGACCACGGTGCTGCTGGCCGGGCCGGAGAAAGCGGTGGCCGACACCTCCGGCGCACAGCGGCCGGATGGATTCCTGACGGCGCGGATGGACGCGGTGACGGCACTGTCCGGCCTGCTGGAGAAGCTGGGAGCCCCGGCATGAGCGGTCAGGCGCGGAGGAGGCAGCGCAGCGTAACCACGCAGCGCCCCGCTCAGGCCAGAAAGGACACGGCATGAGCGGTCAGGCGCGGAGGAGGCAGCGCAGCGTAACCACGCAGCGCCCCGCTCAGGCCAGAAAGGACACAGCATGAGCGACATCAAGCATCTGATCGGCAATTTCGCCGATGTTCCCCTCGATGCGCCTTCCGACGCGGCCGTGACCGGCGAGCAGGTGCGCGACTTCGTGCGGGCCGCGGCGACCGCCAATCGGTACGCGCCCGAACAGCTCATCTGGGCCACCCCCGAAGGGATCGACGTACCACCGGTTTTCACCCGGGCCGAACGGGACGCCGTGGTGGCGGCGGGTTATCCGCTCGACAGCGTGCCCGGCGTCGCGCCGTTCGTGCGCGGTCCCTACCCGACCATGTACGTGAATCAGCCGTGGACCATCCGCCAGTACGCGGGCTTCTCCACCGCCGCCGATTCCAATGCCTTCTACCGCCGCAACCTGGCCGCCGGCCAGAAGGGCCTCTCGGTGGCTTTCGACCTGGCCACCCACCGCGGTTACGACTCCGACCACCCGCGCGTGACCGGTGACGTGGGCATGGCGGGCGTCGCCATCGACTCCATTCTGGACATGCGGGAGCTGTTCGATCACATTCCGCTGGACCAGGTCTCGGTCTCCATGACCATGAACGGCGCGGTGCTGCCGATTCTGGCGCTGTACGTGGTGGCCGCCGAGGAGCAGGGCGTCAAGCCCGAACAGCTGGCCGGAACCATTCAGAACGACATTCTGAAGGAGTTCATGGTCCGCAACACCTACATCTATCCGCCCAAGCCCTCCATGCGGATCATCTCCGATATCTTCGCCTACACCTCGGCGAAGATGCCGAAGTTCAACTCCATCTCCATCTCCGGCTACCACATCCAGGAAGCCGGTGCGACGGCCGATCTGGAACTGGCCTACACCCTCGCCGACGGTGTGGAATACATCAAGGCGGGTATCGACGCGGGTATGGAGGTGGACAAGTTCGCCCCGCGCCTGTCGTTCTTCTGGGCCATCGGCATGAACTTCTTCATGGAGGTCGCCAAACTCCGGGCGGGCCGCCTGCTCTGGAGCGAGCTGGTCGCGAAGTTCGAGCCGAAGAATTCGAAATCCCTTGCGCTGCGCACCCACTCGCAGACCTCGGGCTGGTCGCTCACCGCGCAGGACGTGTTCAACAATGTGGCCCGCACCTGCGTGGAGGCCATGGCCGCCACCCAGGGCCACACCCAGTCGCTGCACACCAACGCCCTCGACGAGGCACTGGCGCTGCCCACCGACTTCTCCGCCC
This sequence comes from Nocardia sp. CC227C, assembly GCF_030767025.1. Lineage (GTDB taxonomy): Bacteria > Actinomycetota > Actinomycetes > Mycobacteriales > Mycobacteriaceae > Nocardia. The sequence goes on from NZ_JASITE010000015.1 coordinate 114,680, forward strand.
GCATCGCGCGCAACACCCAGCTGCTGATCCAGCAGGAATCGAATACGACGCGGCCCGCCGACCCGTGGGGCGGTTCGTACTACGTGGAGTGGCTCACCCATCAGCTGGCCGAGCGCGCCCGCGCCCACATCGCCGAGATCGAGGCGCACGGCGGTATGGCACAGGCGATTTCGGAGGGCATCCCGAAGCTGCGTATCGAAGAGGCCGCCGCCCGCACCCAGGCCCGCATCGATACCGGGCAGCAGCCGGTGATCGGCGTCAACAAGTACCAGGTCGAGGAGGACACCCCGATCGAGGTGCTCAAGGTCGAGAACTCGCGGGTGCGCGCCGAACAGAACGCCAAACTCCAGAAGCTGCGCGCCGAACGCGACTCCGGCGAGGTGGAGCGCGCGCTGGCCGAACTGACCCGGGCGGCGGCGTCCTCCGAGGGCGGTATGGAGAACAACCTGCTCGCCCTGGCCATCGACGCCGCGCGCGCCAAGGCCACCGTCGGTGAGATCTCCGACGCGCTGGAGAAAGTCTACGGCCGCCACCAGGCCGAGATCCGCACCCTGTCGGGCGTCTACCGGGAAGAGGCGGGCAAGGTGACCAATATCAGCAAGGCCATCGCACTGGTGGAGGAATTCGCCGAGGCCGAGGGCCGCCGTCCCCGCATCCTGGTCGCCAAGATGGGCCAGGACGGCCACGACCGCGGGCAGAAGGTGATCGCCACCGCCTTCGCCGACCTCGGCATGGACGTCGATGTGGGCCCGCTGTTCCAGACCCCGGAGGAGGTGGCCCGGCAGGCGGCGGACAACGACGTGCACATCGTCGGCGTCTCCTCGCTGGCCGCCGGTCACCTCACGCTGGTGCCCGCGCTGCGGCAGGCGCTGGCCGAGGTGGGCCGCCCCGACATCATGGTCATCGTGGGCGGCGTCATCCCGCCCGGCGACTTCGACGAACTCTACGAGGCCGGTGCCGCCGCGATCTTCCCGCCGGGCACCGTCATCGCCGAGGCCGCCATCGATCTGATCAAGAAGCTGGGCGCGTCGCTCGGCCACGAGATCGGCACCGGCGCGGCCGAATGAGCGACGCCGCACACACGAACGAGGGTGGGGCCGAGCGTCCTCGGCTCGGCACCACGGCGGGAGTGGGTCCGCGCGGTGCCGCGCCGGGGGTGGCCGGGGCGGCACGCCGGGTCATCGATGTCGACGAGCTGGCGGCCCGGGTGCGCGCCGGTGAGCGCGCGGCGCTGGCCCGGGCCATCACGCTGGTCGAGTCCACCCGGGCCGACCACCGGGAGCTGGCGCAGCGACTGCTGCTGCGGCTCACCCCCGACGGCGACGCGGTGGTGTCGAACCGGGTCGGCATCACCGGTGTGCCGGGGGTCGGCAAGTCCACCTTCATCGATGCGCTGGGCATCCACCTGATCGGTCAGGGGCATCGGGTGGCGGTGCTGGCGGTCGACCCGTCCTCCACCCGCACCGGCGGCTCCATCCTCGGTGACAAGACCCGGATGGGCCGACTGGCGGTGGAGCGCGACGCCTACATCCGCCCCTCACCCACCGCGGGCACGCTGGGCGGGGTGGCCAAGGCGACCCGCGAGACCATCGTGCTGCTGGAGGCGGCGGGCTACGACGTGATCCTGGTGGAGACCGTCGGCGTCGGCCAATCCGAGGTCACCGTCGCCAATATGGTCGACGTGTTCTGCTTCCTGACCCTGGCTCGTACCGGAGATCAGTTGCAGGGCATCAAGAAGGGCGTGCTCGAACTCGCCGATCTGGTCGCGGTGAACAAGGCCGACGGCAAACACGAGGTGGAGGCCAAGACCGCCGCGCGCGAACTGAGCGGCGCCATGCGGCTCATCCATCCGCGCGAATCCCTGTGGCATCCACCCGTCATCACCATGAGTGGCCTCGAGGGCAACGGGCTCGACACGTTCTGGAACACCGTGCTCGAGCACCGTCGCGTGCTCACCGAGGCGGGGGAGTTCGCCGAGAAACGGCGTCGCCAGCAGGTCGACTGGACCTGGAATATGGTGCACGACCAACTGCTGCGCCGCCTGACCGACAATCCGGCGGTGCGCGCCATCCGGGTGCAAGTGGAAAAGCAGGTCCGTGACGGGTCGCTCACCCCGGCCCTGGCCGCCGAGGAGATCCTGAACGCGTTCGACGGGCGGTCGGGCGGGTAGCCGGAATTCGCCGCCGAATTCACCGTTCCTCGATCGGCCGGACGTCCTGCGGAAGTAGTGCGGCGGGAACGTATTCGACGCCGGTGACGAAATCGGGCCGGATGCGGATGATGCGACGGCGGGGACCCGGCAGGGTGGTGGGCAGCAGGCGGCGGTAGCGGGCGAGGTCGCCGGAATCGGTGACCTCCTCGGCCGTGCCGGTGACGATCACGCACCAGCCGTACTGGGTGTCCTGGTCGATGGTGTCCGCCTCGTAGGCCACTACCTGCCGGTGTGCGCTGAGGGTGGTGCCCGGATTGGCGTGGATGACGATCATGCCGCCGTCCACGACGTGGTTGACCGGCCGGATGGTGGGCAGTGCGTACCGGGAGAAGACCACCCGGCCGAAGCGGATACCGCTCAACAGTCGCAGCGAATCCGATGTGGACAGTTCCCGCGGCTGGAGTTCCTCGTGCACGGCCATACCCCACAAACTCTGTCGGCCATCGAACTGCGAACGCATTCTTGCTGGGACACGAAGTATTCCATGTTTGCCGCCGACTGTGGCGTATCCGATTCGGAAATAGGGCAAGCGCATGATCGCATTGCGCGCGAAAGAAATTACGTTTCGAGATGCCGTCTGTCCGAGACGGTGACAGCGTACGATACTCGTGACGTTTCCCGAGTCCCGTGGCGCGGCTGGGGGATCCGCACACGACTCAGGAGCCGAGATGGCCGATGCCGCGCTCCCGATCCCGCCGCCACTGTCCGGGGAGTTCGATCCGGCGCTGCTGGCCGACGGGCAGGCCGCCTACGCGGACGCCAGCGACCGACTCGTCCGGCGGATGTTCGGTATCGGACTGCGCCTGCACGCGGTGCGCTCCGAGCTGGACGGTCCCGACGGCGTCGCCCCGGGGCTGGTCGCGGCCCGCCGGGTCGTGACCGAGGTGCTCGACGAACTCGATGTCGTGATCCGGGAGGCCGGTCTGGCCGTGGTCGACCTGTCCCGCGAGCACACCACCCCGGCCGATGAGCCGGGGCGGGATCGGCGCTGAGCCCGTCGAGTGGCGCGCAGGCGCGAGAACATGTCGCGCGCACGCGGCACGGGCGGGCGCGCCGCGCGGTACTGTCGGACCCTGATGATCAACGGTCCGGTGCGTTTCCTTCCGGGGCTCGAGCAGTTCCGCGGATACGAGCGCGCCTGGCTGCGCCCCGACGTGGTGGCCGGGGTGACCGTGGCCGCCTATTTGGTTCCGCAGGTCATGGCGTACGCGACGGTGGCCGGTCTGCCGCCGGTGACCGGACTGTGGGCGATACTCGGGCCGCTGGCCGTCTACGTCTTCCTCGGCACCTCCCGACAGCTGTCGGTGGGGCCGGAGTCCACCACCGCCCTGCTCACGGCCGTGGCGCTGGCCCCGCTGGCGGCGGGAGATCCGGGTCGGTACGCGGCGCTGGCGGCGATGCTGGCGCTGCTGGTGGGCGTGATCAGCGTCGCGGGTTCGCTGGCGCGGTTCGGGGTGCTCGCCGACCTGCTGTCCAAACCGGTGCTGGTGGGCTACCTCGCGGGCACGGCGGGCATCATGATCGCGAGCCAGCTGGGCACGGTGACGGGGGTGCGGGTCGACGGGGAGACGATTCCGAGCCAGCTGCGCTCCTTCCTCGCGAACCTCTCCGACGTGCATTGGCCGACAACGATTCTGGCCACCGTGGTGCTGTCGGCGCTGCTGCTGCTCGGCCGCTGGGCGCCGCGTGCGCCCGGACCGCTGCTGGCGGTGCTGACGGCATCGATGGTGGTGGCCGTGTTCTCCCTGGGCGAGCACGGCATCGGTGTGGTGGGCGCGATCCCGCCCGGCGTTCCGGTGCCCGGCGTGGCCGGGGTGGCGGCCGCCGACATCACCCAGCTGGTGCTGCCCGCCATCGGCATCGCCCTGGTGGGCTTCTCCGACAATGCCCTCACCGCACGGGCTTTCGCCAGCCGGCACGGTCAGCGTGTCGACGCCAACCGGGAACTCGGGGCGATGGGGGCGACCAATCTGGCCTCCGGGGTGATGCACGGCTTTCCGGTCAGCTGTAGCGCGTCGCGCACCACCATCGCCGATCTCGGGGGCGCGCGGACCCAGGCGTACTCGCTGGTGGCCCTGGTCGCGGTGCTGATCGTGCTGTTCGGCGCGCGCGGGATTCTGGCCGAGTTCCCGACCGCCGCGCTCGGCGCGCTCGTGGTGTTCGCCGCGCTGCGCCTGATCGACCTCCCGGAGTTCCGCCGGTTCGCCCGCTTCCGGCGCAGTGAGCTGGTACTGGCCCTGGGCACCGCCGCCGCGGTGCTGATCTTCGGCGTCCTCTACGGGGTCGGCATCGCCATCGCGCTGTCCATCCTGGATCTGCTGCGTCGCGTGGCCCGCGCCCACGACGCCATCCTCGGTTTCGTGCCCGGTCTCGCGGGCATGCACGACGTCGACGACTATCCGGCGGCGAAACCCGTTCCCGGACTGGTGATCTACCGCTACGACGCTCCGCTGTGCTTCGCCAATGCCGAGGACTTCCGGACCCGGGCGCTGGAGTCGGTGGAGCTGCTGAGCCGGGACATGCCGGTGCGATGGTTCGTGCTGAACGCCGAGGCCAATGTGGAGGTCGACCTCACCGCACTCGACGCGGTCGACCAGTTGCGCGCCGAATTGGATTCGCGCGGCATCGTTTTCGCCATGGCACGGGTGAAACAGGATCTGCGCGACGCCCTGGACGCCGCGGGCCTGGTGGATCGGATCGGCGCGGACCGGCTGTACCCGACCCTGCCGACCGCCGTGGACGCGTTCCGGGCGGCGACCGACGGCAGGGGGCCGGACGGCCCCGGACGCGCATGACCTTGTTCCCTGGGGCCGCCCGGTGCCGCCGGGGCATGCTGGGGGTAACCACCGACCACGGGAGGAATCATGGCCGACACCGCGCACGAGGCATCGCGGCCCGCGCCCATCCTGGCCGCTGTCGACGGTTCGTCGATCTCCTATCAGGCGGTCGGCTGGGCGGCGGCGGAGGCGGACCTGCGCGGCTGCCCGCTGCACATCATCACCTCGTACGCCATCCCGGTGGCCAAGGTGCCGGTCACCTCGCTGGGGGCGGCGGAACTGGCCTGGGTGCGCGAGGACGGGAATCGGGTGCTCACCGAGGCCGCAGCCGTCGCCCGGCACACCGCGCCCGGCGATCCGGTCGTCACCACCGAACTCATCTTCGAGCCCATCACCACCACGCTCATCGCCCGGTCGCGCACCGCCCGGCTGGTCGTGCTGGGCAATCGCGGGCGGGGCGCCCTGCGTCGCGCGGTGCTGGGGTCGGTGAGCACCTCGCTCACCCGGCATGCGCACTGCCCCGTCGTGGTCGTCCCCGCCATGCCGGAGACCGATCCGACCGCCGCGCATCGTCCCATCGTGGTCGGCGTGGACGGCAGTGAGAACAGCATGCCCGCGGTGGGCATGGCGTTCGAGATGGCCTCGCGCCGCAAGGTCGGCCTGGTGGCCGTGCACGCCTGGAGCGATGACACCGGCCACGACCTGCCCGTCATCCCGTGGGAGGGCATTCGGGAGACCGAGGACGCCGTGCTGGCCGAATGCCTGGCCGGTTTCGGGGAGCGGTTTCCGGATGTCGCGGTGCAGCGAGTGGTGGCTCGGGACACCCCGGTGCGCGCCCTGCTCGAGTACGCCGACGGTGCGCAACTCGTCGTGGTGGGCACGCGTGGGCGCGGCGGATTCGCGGGTATGAACCTGGGCTCGACCAGCACCGCGCTGCTGCATCTGGCGCCCTGCCCGGTGCTGGTGGTCCGCGAAAGCCGAATCGGGTGAGCGTGCGGGGGACCGGCGCGCTCCGGTCCAGCGAATCAACCGGACTCGGAGCGACGCTCCGGCAGCCGCGGCTACGAGAGCGCTTCGCGCACCGAGGAGCCCGTCTCGGAATCAGCCATCCCGCTGCGCGGCGGTGGATCCGGAGCGCAGTTTGGAGGCCAGCACCGCGGCCTGGGTGCGGCGCTCCATGCCGAGCTTGGCCAGCAGTCGCGAGACGTAGTTCTTCACGGTCTTCTCGGCCAGGTACATGCGCTCGGCGATCTGCCGGTTGGTGAGGCCGTCGCCGAGCAGGTCGAGCAGTCGACGCTCCTGTTCGGTGAGCCCGGCCAGCGGTCCGTCCGGCTGGGTGCTGCGGCGCAGCCGCTCCATCAGCGCGGCGGCGGCCCGGTTGTCCAGCAGCGACCGGCCCGACCCGACCTCCTTGATGGCCTTGGCCAATTCCATGCCCTTGATGTCCTTGACCACGTATCCGCTGGCTCCGGCCAGGATGGCGTCCATCATGGCCTGCTCGTCGGTGAACGAGGTGAGGATCAGGCAGCGCAGATCGTCGAGTCGCGAGAGCAGTTCGCGGCAGAGTTCGATGCCGTTGCCGTCGGGCAGGCGAACATCGAGCACGGCGACATCCGGTCGCAGCGCGGGAATCCGGGCCAGGGCCTGCGCGACGTCCCCGGCCTCGCCGACCACAGAGAGCTCCGGATCCCCCTCGAGGAGGTCGACGAGTCCCCGGCGGACGATCTCGTGGTCGTCGACGAGAAACACCTTGATCATGGCGGCATCCGATCTGTGGTGAGTAATGCGAACAAACATACGCGGGAGCGCCGGGGTCAACGATGGTCCAAAGTCCCTATTCCGACGTGGCAAACCGGCATTTCGGACGTCTCCGCGAACAGCTACCGTCACCGAGCCGGTCGTGGTGAGTGTGGACGGCGGCCCGGCGGAGGGCCGTGCCCGGGATTATCGGTGCCGAGCCGGGGCGACGTACTCGACGCCGGTGACGACCTCGGGGCGGATACGCACGATGCGGTGCGGGCCGCCGGTGAGGCGTGGGCGCAGCGCCGCGCGGTAGCGGGCGAGGTCGTTGCCTTCGGTCACCGGTTCGGCGGTTCCGGTGACGATGACGCACCAGCCGCGCTGGGTGTGCCGGTCGAGGGTATCGGCCTCGTAGGCGACGACCTGCCGGTACGGGGGGAACGTCACCGCGTCGGTGGCGGCGATGATCGCTCGGTCGTCGACGATGTGGTCGACCGGCCGGATGGCCGGTAAGCCGTAGCGGGTGTACACGATACGGCCGAAGCCCACCCCGGCGAGCAGTCGCAGGCATGCGGCCTCCGACAGCGGGCGCGCGGTGAGGGATCCGGCGTCCTCGGCGATGGGCGCGTCCTGTCGATTGTCCGGAGGACTGTTGTCGGACGCGGCCTCATGGCTGCTCATGGTCCGGCGATCCACCTTCCCGCACCGGATGCTTGGTCCGTTTCGCTGACGGCGGAGTTCCCTTCCGGGGCACCGACAAAACCGTTCGCCGCGACACCCGCCCGGCACACGACCGACCAGTCGGTGACGCGGTCTCAGTCGCGCACGGTGGTGAAGAAGCCCGATACCCACGTGCGTCTTCCGCTCCATGACCAGCCGATACGCGAAACGGCCGGGTGCCGAGGAGCCCTGCCGCGAGATCCGGTCGCGGCTCACCAATCGGGTGCCCGCGCCGTGGGTCGCCGCGGCGGCGGTGTCAGGGCAGCCCGAACAGGCGGGCGGCGTTGTCGTGGCAGACCGCGCGCAGCCAGTCGTCGCCGAGGCCGAGACGGTCGAGGGCGTGCAGCGCGTGCGAGTAGGGGTAGGGGATGTTCGGGAAGTCGCTGCCGAACAGGATGCGGTGCGAGAAGTCGCGCAGGCGGGGGAGGGCGTCGGTGGGGAAGGGGCTGTCGGCCTCGAAGAAGTCGGTGAAGTTCATGGTGGTGTCCAGATGGACGCGGTCGTATCGCTGTGCCAGGTCCAGGAATTCGACGTACTCGGGCGAGCCCATGTGCGCGATGATCAGCGTCAGGCGGGGAAAGCGGCGCAGGAGTTCGGCCATCGGCTCGGGGCCGGTGAAAGTGCCCGGCGCGGGACTGGATCCGCAGTGCACGAGCACCGGGACGGCGGCGTCCTGGAGCAGCCCCCAGACCGGGGTGAGCAGTGGATCGCAGGGGTGGAAGTCGCCGACCTGGAGGTGGAGCTTGAAGATCCGGGCTCCGGCGTCGACGGCGGCCTCGACATAGCCGTCCGCGCCGTGTTCGGGGTAGAAGGTGGCGGTGTGCAGGCAATCGGGTGTGCGGGCGGCGAAGTCGGCCGTCCACTCGTTGAGCCAGGCCGCCATATCCGGTCGGTGCGCGTAGACCAGCGAGGTGAAGGCGCGCACACCGAATCCGCGCAGGGTCTTCAACCGCACCTGTTCCTCGTCGCGGTAGACGATCGGCCATTCGCGGCGGGTGAGCGGCCCGGCCGAGTCGAAGTAGGCCCACACCTTGCGCATGACCCGGTCGGGCATGAAATGCGTGTGGATGTCGACGAGATGCGAACGGCCCAGGCGGGCACGCAGTTCGGCGGGGTAGTCGGGGTCGGTCACCGGATCTCCTGCCCGGTCGGCGGGTAGAGCGTGCGGGCGTGGTCGCCGACGCGGGTGACCAGTCGGTCGAAGAACAGTTCGGGATCGGTGCCGACGACGATGTCGGCATTGGGCTCCCGCCCCCACATCCCGGCCCAGTCGGCGACCGTGGTGGCGCGGGTGAGGGTGCCGGCCAGTTCGACATCCACGGTGGCGGGCCGTGTCACGGCCAGCCGCGGGTCCAGCGCCACCGCCGCCGCGAACGGATCGTGCATATGCGCCAGGTAGCCCTGGTCGTACATCCGATGGAAGTCGAAGTAGAACCGCACCGCGTCGGTGAGGTGCCGGATGACCGGGTTGCTCGCCGCCGAGCGGGCGTGCGGAGGGTCGCTCTCGGTCACCGCCTCCATCGGTGTGCTGCCCGCCCGCTCCGCCAGCAGCACCAGGTGTTTTGGCCGCATCTCGATGGTCTCGGTGATGTCGAGCGCGCACACCAGCGGCCGCCGATCCGGCGGGGCCGCGGCGAAGGCGTCGAACACCTCCTTGGCGGCCTCCGGGTCGACGTGCACGTTCCATTCGTTGGTGGGTGTGGTGTTGCCGGGATGGTTGAACGCGCCGCCCATGATCACCAGCCGCCGCAGCAGTCGAGGCAGCTCCGGTTCCAGCCGGAGGGCGAGCGCGAGATTGGTGAGCGGCCCCGTGCACAGCCCGACGATCTCACCGGGATGCTCGCGCACCAGCTCCACCCACATGCGCGCCGCCGAGCGCGGCGATAGCGCGCGCGCCGACACCGGCAGCTCGGCATATCCGACACCCTGCGGGCCGTGGGTGTCCTCGGTGGTGCGCAGCGGAATCGCCAGCGGCTGCGCCGCACCCAGCGCCACCTCGATCTCGGGCGCCCGGCACACGTCCAGCCAGGCCAGGTTGTTGGCCGCCACCTGCTCGACACCCACATTGCCCGCGGTGGCGGCGATCCCGACGATCTCCGCCTCGGGCGAGGCGAGCAGATAGAGCAGGGCCAGTGAGTCGTCGATTCCGGTATCGACGTCCATGATGATCTTCTGCCGCACCGGTCGAGCCTAACGCCGCTCGGTATCAGGGCGGCGCGTAGTCCTCGGTCCCGCTCGGCGTGCGCGTCATGACCGGCCGCATCATCCGGGAGGCGGGGAGGGGCGCACGCGGTCGCCCGCCTCTATTTCGTCCAGCTCCAGGGGCACGGCGCTAGCGCTTCAACCGGGCGGAATATGCCGCAGCCGGGAGAACGCCAGGGCGGAGAGCACCAGCGCCGCGCCCGCCGCGATGGCCGCGGTGACATGCATACCGGTCAGGAACGCGTGCCTGGCCGCATCGGCGACCGTGGTACCCAGACTGTCGGGCAGGGCATTGGCCAGATGGATGGCCGCGCCCAGGGTGTCGCGCGCGGTGGCGATATCGGGTTCACGCAGGCCGTAGGGCAGGGTGTCGGCCAGCTGGGTCCGGTAGATGGCGATGCTGACGCTGCCGAGTATCGAGATGCCCAGCGCTCCACCGAACTCCGCGCCCGTCTCGGCGAGCCCGGAGGCCGCGCCCGCCTGCTCCTGCGGTGCCGTGCCGACGATGAGTTCGGTGGTGATGCCGAATACCGGTGCCAGGCCGAAGGATACGAAAAGGGAGGCGACGATGGTCAGCACCACACCGCCGGTGGCACTGATCTGGGTCAGCAGGAGCAGACCCAGCGCCGCCATCGCCATGCCGCCGCCGATCATGTAGGCCGGGCGCACCACCCGCCCGATCCGCGGACCCAACTGCGACCCGATCATGAATCCGAGCCCGGCGGGAATGGTGGCCAATCCGGCCCGCAGCGGCGACATGCCCAGGACCAGTTGCAGATACTGCGCCACGAACAGGAAGTAGCCGAAGGCCACGAAGATGGCGAGCAGGTTGATGGTGAGCGCGGTGCGGAAGCTGCCCAGTCGGAACAAACGCAGATTCAACATGGGCTCGGAGGAGGAGAGTTGACGGCGCACGAAGATCAGGCCGACCCCCAACCCGGCCAGGAGCGGCATGACGGCCTCCGGGCCGGGACCATCCTGGGCGGCCTGTTTCATACCGAAGACGATCAGCAGCACCGCGCCAGTGCACAGCACGGCGCTGATCGGATCCAGTTTGCCCGCATCGGGATCGCGGAATTCCGGCAGTATGCGCGGCGCGAGCACGATCAGCAGCACCATGACGGGCACCGCCAGCAGGAACACCGCACCCCACCAGAAGTGTTCGAGCACGAGTCCGCCCGCGAGCGGGCCGATCGCGCCGCCCACCGAATAGGACCCCACCCAGACCCCGATGGCCACCGACCGCTGGGCGGGATCGCGAAACATGGTGAATATCAATGACAGTGTGGACGGTGCGAGGGTGGCCCCGGCGACGCCGAGCAGGGCGCGGCAGGCGATGAGCACCGGCGCGGTGGGGGCGAAGGCGGCGACGATCGACACCGCGGCGAAGGCCGCGGCGCCGACCATGAGTAGTCGGCGCCGCCCCACTCTGTCGCCGATGGTGCCCATGGTGAGCAGCAGTCCGGCCACGAAGAAGCCGTAGACGTCGATGATCCAGAGCAATTGCGTACTGGTGGGCCGCAATTCGGCGCTGATCTGGGGGACCGCCAGGTGCAGGACGGTGAGGTCCATGGAGTACACCAGACATGCGAGCGCCAGCACCGCCAGTCCGGCCCACTCACGCCTACCTCCCTTGCCTGTGCTGGTTTCCGCAGCGGTGAGCAAGGGCCCAGGCGTGTCCACGATGACGTTCCTCCATACGCGTGCCGGCGCAACTGTCGGTACTCACGATGTCGGTTTCAGCATCTCACTTATTAACGCCACAAATGCCTGGTGGGGAAAGGGAATTCAGATTTTCTGCGATGCATGAACAGGTGCACTTGCACGATCTTGATCGAGCAACTCTCGGGCAGGTGTGAAAACCCGCGCGGCAGAACAAGACCGGGCGACCGGTCTGCTGTCGTGGCGGCGCGTGGCGAGGTCCCCGGGACCGCCGCCGGGACCCGCGACGGCGGGATAGCGCGGCGTAAGCCGGGAATCAGACCCCGTCGTCGGGACGCGGCTGCCAGGCGGGAGCGTCCCCGCCGTACGGGCGGGCGGGCCAGGGGTAGTCCGGGTAGTCCGGCAGTGCCGGGACCGCCGTCGTCAGGGCGTCGTGGACGGCCGCGTACGCCACACTCGGGGGCTGCGCCGGGGCGTGGTCCGGGGTGCGGCCGGGTGCGGCGATCAGCCAGGACGCCGTGCGCGCCAGCGCGACCCGCACATCGCGGCCGATGCCGTCGCGGTCCCGGGCGGTGAGCGCGTCCACCACACCGGCGGCGAGCAGGTACCCGGTCGCGTGATCCAGCGCCTGTGCGGGCAGCGCGCCGAGCGGAGCGGCGCCGCGGGAGTCCGCCTGCGCGCGTTCGACGAGCGAGATACCCGAGGCGGCCTGCACGATGCTGTCGAAACCGCGCCGCGCACCCCACGGACCCGTCTCACCCCACGCGCTGACCCGCGCGTGCACGATGCCCGGCCGGGTCCGGGCCGCATCCACCCCGGCGGACTCGAGTGAGCCGGTCCGGTAGCCCGTGACGAGAACATCGGCGGTGGACAGCAATTCGTCGAATACGGCGCGGTCGGTACGCAGATCCAGCAGGGTGGACCGCTTGCCCTGGCAGAGGTCGAGATACTGCCAGCCGATCTCCGGCAGTCGCGGCGGATCCACGCGCAGCACATCCGCGCCCAGCAGTGCCAGCGACCGGGTGCTCACCGGTCCGGCGATCACCCGGGTCAGATCGAGGACCCGCACCCCGCGCAGCGGCAGCATCTGCGTGGCCGCGCTGACGGTGTCGAAGTCACCGCTGTCGGCGCGCATGTCGACGGCCACCAGCGGACCGTCCGCCGCGGCCTTGCCCTGCGGGCTGTCCGCCCATTCGCGTTCGGTGCGCACCCGCACCGCGATGGCGGCGAATTCGTCGGCCCGCGACTCGATCTCGGCGGCGGGCAGGGCGGCGATGCGCGCGGCCACGGTGGGCCGGTCGGCGTCGGCGGGCAGATCCAGCATGGTCAGCAGGCGCGCCCGGTGGTGCGGATAGTTGGCGTGCGTGCGCACCCACCCGCCGGCGGCCTCGAAGAAGCCGGACAGCTCCGCGAACTGGTCCACGCCCGCGCCGCCGATCCGGAGCAGTTTCTCACTCGAGAACGATGCGGTCACCCGGGCCGGTTCGAGCCGTTGCGGCAGGGCGGCGAACCCGGTGGCCTCGCGGCGTCTATCCGTCGCCGCCGCGAAGGCCGCCACCGCACCGCCCGCCAGGGACCAGACGGGCAGCGTGGCAGCCAGATTGGACCCCGGGTCGGGTGGTGCGGGCATACTCGACCCGGTGACGCCTATCCCGGCCTCGTAGTCGCGGACCAGCGCTGCACACGTATCCACCCGTTCGACAGTACTGCGCGAAGGAGAACCTCGTTGGTGGCGAATCTCACCGGTACCGCTTGGCTACGACAGCTCCGGCCCGATGCCGAGGCGACTACAGTGCTCGTCTGCTTTCCGCCCGGTGGGGGAGCGGTGACCGCCTACCGCGCCCTGTCCCAGGAATTCGGCAGTGGCACAGCCGTGTACGCGGTGCAGTATCCGGGCCGGCAGGACCGCCTGACCGAGCCCCTCGTCACCTCCCTGACCACCCTCGCGCAGCAGTCCGCCGCCGACTTGTTGCGCTGGCCCGCGCACCTCCGGGTGGCGCTTTTCGGCCACAGCATGGGCGCGACCGTCGCCTACGAGACCGCCCGAGCCCTGGAATCAGCGGGCCGCGAGCTGGTCCGGCTGTTCGTCTCCGGCCGCCCCGCACCCGCCCACGAGGAATCGGCCCGCCTGCACCTGGCCCCCGACGCCGACCTCATCGCCGACCTGGAACGCCTCGCCAACGACCCCGCCTCGGTCCAACTCCTCCGCGACGAGCCCTCCCTGGCCGACCTGGTCCTCCCCGCCGTCCGCGCCGACTACCAAGCCGTCGAAACCTACCGCCACCACCCGACCACCCCGTTGCGCACCCCGATCAGCGCCCTGGTCAGCACCGAGGACCCCACCACCACGGTGGCCCAAGCACGGGAGTGGGCGAGCTACACCACCGCCGAATTCGACGTGACAACCTTCCCCGGTCGCCACTTCTACCTCGACCTCCCCGAAAACCTCCGCCCTGTCGCCGAACTCATCACCCGCCACCTCACGTGACGCACGCTCCGCCGCTGCGGAATCGGATCGAACGGTTGCGGTGCCGGGCGGTGGCACCGCAACGGCTTGCGAATGGACACTTCGAGCACCCGACTCGTCAGGACCTGCGTTCGGCGGGGCGGAAGGTCTCGCTCAGTCTGTCGTAGGCGTGGCGCACATCGTCGGGGATGTCTTCCCGGATGATGTGGCCCTCACCGGGGTACTCGTCCAAACGTTTGATCTCACCCATGGTGATGGCGACGATCGACTTCGGGTGCGGGGCCGTCGAGGCATCGGGGCGGTTCCCGTATTTCATGTAGTTCTCGAGTGAGACATCGGCGGCGGGTATGGCGACCTGCTCGACACCCGGGCACTGTTTCATGAGTGTGCCCCACACACGCCGCGCGTGAAAGGGGGTGCACACTGCGATGACCGAACTGACGTCGCGGCCGTGCTGCTCGAGCATCCGGACCGAGTAGACCGCGTTCTGGCCGGTGTTCTGGGCGAGGGGTTCCTCGATGATCTGGTTCGGGTTGAGGTTCAGCTTCTCCGCCGCCAGCCGGAACTTGGCCGCCTCGCCCCGGTATCCGGAGAACACGACGGGCACATCGCCGAGGCCACGGTCACGGACCAAGTTCGCGATCACCGATGACCCGCCGATGTCACGGCTGCCGAAGAAGATGATGCCGCCGTAATCCCGTTCGGGATCGAAAGCCCACTTGGGATCGTGACGTAGGTAGTCCCATACGGTTCCCAGATCCGTCCGAGCCCGGTCGGTATCGATACCCCGAGCCCGCAATTCCCGCCACCACGCCGAGTGCTCGGCCTCGTCGCGTCCCCCGACGACCTGATCATCACGAATCAAGGCATGACCGGCCGAATCGACAGGTATGACGCCGCGTTCGTCGGCATGAACCAAACCCCGGCGGAGTCCCGGCTCCCATCCGCCAGCTCCTGCGAGCTTCTGCTGATGCCCGATGCGCCCGTGGTCAGCGCTCGCGCCGTCCGCTCGGCGACCTCGCGCGCGGCAGCGGCCGCCGCCCGGCCGCCTGGCCCGAACGGCTCGGTCATCCTCCTGTCAGCGCTCCCAGATCCCGCTGTCGAGGAACCTGTCCCACGCCTCCCCGTCTAAGTTCAGCACGGGGCCACCGGGATTCTTCGAGTCGCGCACCGCAACCCCGCCGTCCTCGAACTTGATCTCGACGCAAGCGCTGGCGTGCTCGGATCGGCTGGATTTGAACCACTGGCCAACAGGTGGGATGTTGCTCACGCCGCGTACTCCTCTGCCAGGTGCAGAAACATGTTCCTGGTGTCGTCTTCGTTCAACGCTACCGTCAGCAGGCTACTGACGGCTTCTCGATACTGCTCGACCACGTCGCTTCGTTCGTGGTAGAGAGCGCCGATGGCCCCTTCCAGGTAGACCACTGGCGGTTCGTCAAGTCCGCCTTCGATTTTCGGGAAGTCCAGCAGAGTGAACGACCCTATCGTCAAACCTCGGTGCGATGGGCCGAACGGCACGACACGGATGCTGACGTTCGGGCGCTCGGTCGCGAGCAACCGCAATTGATCCGCCATGACATGAGCGCCACCTATCGGGTGCCGCAACGTGGCTTCCGAGATCAACGCTTCGATCCGGAAGTCGTTGCTGTGCAACTTGGCTTGTCTGCGAACTGTCAGTTCCACCCGCCGTTCGACATCGACGTTGGATAGTCCCGGTCCGTCGATGCGCACGATCGCCCGTCGGTAGTCGGGAGTTTGCAGCAGTCCGGGTACGAGGACGAGCTGGTGCGTGATCACATGGTTCGCTGCCGACTCCAAGCGTAGATAGTGCGGGAAATGGGATGCGAACTGATCGGCATAGGCTTGCCAGAACCCCTTGGAATTGCCTTGCAGCTTTGCGGTTTTCGCCTGTTCCCGAACCTCTGCCCACAGGGCGAGTGCTTCAGCTCGAACCTCGGCTGGCACCTCATAGAAGTCCAGCAGCCGTTCGAGCTGTGGCGTTGCGATCTTCGTGGAGATCCCGTCCTCCATGCGCAACAGCGTCTGCTTCGAAGTCTCGATGTGCAGTCCTGCGGCCAGCGCACTCTTACCCGCGCCCAGCCGAATCTCGCGCAGGAACTTGCCGAACGCTCGCCTGGAGACCGCTGACATCTCGTAAGCCTCGCTACCTGGGTTGTTCCATTCTGAGCCGGTCCAATCTGGGCTTCCATCATATTTCGAGGCCGGGCCACTTTTTGGGCTTTCCGCCTCGAAATCTGCTGTCTACTTGGGGGAGTGCTGCCGCCCCGTAAGTCGGGGCGAAACCCATACCGAGGAAGGGGAGTGGGCCGAATGTCGTGGAACGTATGGACCGTGGGGTTGATGCTGGTGGGCATCGCCGTGTTCATCTGGGCGATGTGGGGCATTCGCGACGATTTACGGGAAGGTGGGGAGCGGCCCCCTTTCGTGCTGCCGTACGTCAGAGGGGAAGGGGCGGTGGAGGTTCCCCGCTTGGCGACTCGTGGAGTCCACCGTGCGGGGAAGGCCAGGCATTGTCTCCCGGCACCGATCGCGTTCGGCGACCGACGATTCGGGGTCAGGTGACGGCCGTGAGCGACCCCGATCGCGCACCCGGTCCCGCGTGGGGGCCGTACCATCTCGCCCGCCATGCTCTCCAGGCGCATCAGAGCTGCCAGTTCGCGGACTGCGACCACAAGACCCGTGCCTTCCACGCCGTGCTCGAGGCTTTCGGAACCGAAGTCGCCGAGTTCACGTCCCTGCTCGAGGACGCCCTGTCGACCGAGCCCGACCCGGTCGGCCGCCCCTTCGCGCCCGAGTCCGGTCCCGCTGAAGGAGGTCGAGGAGACATGGGTGCACCCCGGCGCACCCGGTGAGTGGGCGTCATCATGCTGTAGGCCATCTCCATGTCCACATGCGGATATGCGCCTTTACTTATTGAAAATGCCGTGTCATATCCCCGTGAACACAGGGGGGTGGTGCTGCCAGCTCCCAGCTCAGCCATGTCGCGTCGCATCGGTGATTCGCCATCCGGTTGGGGTGGCGGGGTAGGGGAGGCGCCCACCGATTCCGCGGTTGACGGGGAGCGGAGGGTAGGGAGCCCCGGTTCTCGCAGGTTCGGGTGTTCGGCCCACGGGGGCCTGACCCTGTCTAAGATACTAGTACGGCAATATGCGCATCTAACTATGTAAACCTTATCCGCTGCAAGCAGCACACAAACCACCAACCTGACCCCAAAAACAAGCCAGGAGGAGCTGAACGACTACCAGTTCGAGGGTTCGTAATCCTTGAGGAACACGCCGAAGAGATCGGTGCCCGCCTCGCCCTGCACGATCGGGTCGTAGACGCGTGCCGCGCCGTCGACCAGGTCGAGGGGGGCGTGGAACCCTTCCTCCGCGAGGCGGATCTTGGTGTAGTGCGGCCGCTCGTCGGTGATCCACCCGGTGTCCACGGCGGTCATGAGAATGCGGTCGGCCTCGAACATCTCGCGGGCGCTGGTGCGGGTGAGCATATTGAGCGCGGCCTTGGCCATATTGGTGTGCGGATGGCCCGGTCCCTTGTACCCGCGCTGGAAGACACCCTCCATGGCGGAGACGTTCACGACGTACTTGCGGCGCGCGGGGGAGGCGGCCAGGGCGGGACGCAGGCGGGAGATGAGGATGAATGGGGCCACCGAGTTGCACAGCTGCACCTCGAGCAGTTCGGTGGCGTCGACCTCCGCCACCGTCTGCACCCAGCTGTTGGTGTGCGCGAGATCGGGCACCAGCCCGCCGGCGTCGATGGCGACGCCGCGCGAAATGCGTTCGGGGGTGGCCGAACCGGCGACCAGCGCGAGTTCGGTGATGTCGGCGGCGGTGAGGTCCGGTGTCAGTGACGCCGTGAGCGCGGTGGGGTGCGCCTGCATGGTCTTGCCGAAGGTGATCTTCTCCGGCAGTTGTCCGGCGGGCAGCGGCCCGTTCTCGGCGTCGACGAGCGCGCTGTAGGCACCGGCGGACCGCCGCACGGTCTGCGCGGCGTTGTTGATGATGATGTCGAGCGGCCCCTGCGCCGCCACATCGTCGGCGAGGGCGACGACCTGTGCGGGGTCGCGCAGGTCGATGCCTACGATGCGCAGCCGGTGCAGCCAGTCGGCGCTGTCGGGCTGGGCGCTGAACCGCCGGATGGCGTCGTTGGGGAACCGGGTGGTGATGGTGGTGTGCGCACCGTCGCGCAGCAGCCGCAGCGCGATGTACATGCCGATCTTGGCGCGGCCGCCGGTGAGCAGCGCCCGCTTGCCGGTGAGGTCGGTGCGCGCGTCGCGTTTGGCGTGGCTCTTGACGGCGCAGTCGGGGCAGAGCTGGTGGTAGAAGGCGTCGACGCGGGTGTAGCGCTGCTTGCAGATGTAGCAGGGCCGTGGTTTGAGCAGGGTTCCGGCGGAGGCTCCGGGTGTGTTGGAGCTGATGGGGATTCCGGCGGTCTCGTCGTCGATGCGGCTGGGTGAGGCGGTGGCGGTGGCGGCCATGACCTCGCGGTCGGCACTGGCCACGGCTTCGCGGGCTTCGATACGCCGCCGCTGCTTGAGCTTCTTGAACATGTGCCCGACGGCCCGCTGCACGACGATGGAGTCGGGATGGTCCTTCTCGAGCTGCCCGGCCCGTTCGAGTACCCGCAGGCAGATCGCGAGTTCTTCGGGGTCGATGGCCATGTTGTCGGCGTTGTCCGGGGTGGTGTGCGCGGCCATCGGGAGGCTGGGTGTTCCTTCGTGCGGGGGTCGGTTGACGCTCCATTGTCGCAGAGCAGTACCGCGGCCCGGCCACGGTGGTGGCGGGGCGGTGATACCGCGTGACCGCCGCCACGGTGTGGTCGGCCGTGTCCGGGTGCGCGCGGTGTCGCTTTCTTACAAGAGGGTCGTGGGCGTCGCGTGTCAGGATTCGATCATGCGAGCTACCGGAACTTTCGAGGTCAAGTCCTTCACGCCCACCGATGCGGTTCCCGATCCGGCGATTCGGACGGCACTGGGGGTGGGTGTCGCGCGGATGGAGAAGGTGTTCGACGGTGAGATCAGCGGCCGGGCCGCGACGCTGTTCACGTCGGCGTTCGATCAGGAGTCCGGGGTCGGCACCTATGTCGCCATGGAGTCTTTCGACGGCAGTGTGAACGGGCGGGCCGGGACCTTCAATTTCCTTCATTCGGCGTCGACGACCGGTGCCGATCGCACCGGGGAGCACTTCGTCATCGTGCCGGGCAGCGGTACGGGTGAGCTGGCGGGTATCACCGGCGGTGGCGGGCTGGCCGTGGATGCGGATGGAACGCACCGGCTGTGGTTCGACTACGAGATCGGCTGACAGCGATGAGTCCGGCGGGTGGATGTCGTCGGTAGTGGGAGACCTCTGGAGTAAGGAGTGACCCATGGTTATCGTGGCGGGCCATATCACCGTCGAGGCGCGGGAGCGGGACGCGTATCTGGCGGCGTGTGTGGTGGTCGTCGAGCGGGCGCGGGCGGCGGCGGGCTGTCTGGATTTCGCGATCTGCGCCGATCTGACCGACCCCGGCCGGGTGAATGTGTTCGAGCGGTGGGACTCGCAGGAGGCGGTGGAGGCTTTCCGGCGTAGCGGTGCCGAGTTCGAGCCGGGGGCGGCGATGCTGTCGGCGTCGGTGGCGGAGTTCGACGTCGCCGATGTGCGTGTGCTGTCGGGGTAGCGGTTCAGTCGGTGGCGGGGACGACGGTGAGGGCGTCGGCGGTGTGGTCGTGGCCGAGTTCGCGGGCGCGTTCGGCGAGTAGCCGCAGCAGGCCGTTGGGTATTTCGTCGCGGACCTGAACGAGGGCTTCCCACACCACGTTCGGGGTGTCGGGGGTGAGGGCGGCGAGGAAGTCCTCGAGGTCGTCCATGCCGTCGATGATGTCGAGGACGCGGGCGCGGCCGTCCTGGTCTTGGGCGAGGGCGATGTCGACGAGGGTGTGGATGTTGTCGCTGCGGGCGGCGGCGAGCAGCCCGGCGAGCATCTGGTCGCGGGTGAGGTCGCCGATGCAGGAGGCGAGGGTGGGGGTGGCGTGGTCGGGGAGTGCGTCGACCAGCGGCAGCGCCTGTGCCCAGAGTTCGTGTTCGGCGGTGCTGGTGATGACGGCGCGCAGCAGGTCGGGTTCGTGCATGACGGGGAGGGCGGCCATGCGGCGGCGGTGTTCGTCGGTCATGGCGAGTGCGAGGGGGATCATGGCGTCCCAGAGTCCGGCGGCGTCGGCGTCGCGGATGAGTTCGGTGCGGCGGTCGTCGGTTTCGGCGGCGACGCGGGCGGCGATGAAGGTGAGTTGCGGTGCGGGCAGGTGGGGCGCGAGGGGGAGCAGGTTGCGCCAGTGTCCGTGGTCGAGTGCGGTGTCCATGATGGCGGTGAGCACGGCCTGGTCGTGGACGGTCTCGCGTTCGGCGAACAGGCGCAGGCTGTCGTGGCTCATGGCGCTGGTGATGGGCAGCAGGGTCGACCAGGCGTCGAGTCGGTGGACGGCGGTGATGAGGGCGTCGAGGACGTCGCCGCCGAGTCCGGCGGCGATATCGCCGATCCAGGCGCGGTGCTGGGGTGCGATGGAGTCGAGCAGGTCGATGCCTTCGGCCCACATGTCCTGTTCGGCGGCGGCGCGGATGACGCCGGGGACGCGGTCGGCGACGACGTGCAGCACATTGTCGATGGCGGTTTTGTCTTCGAGTAGGAAGGCGATGCGCAGCAGGTCGGTGTCGCTCATGATGGGCGCGGCTGCGCGCAGGGCGGGTTCGGGGACGACGTGGACGAAGCGGCCCATGGTGATGTGGTCGCCGCGGGCGAGGAGTTCGCGGGCGACGGTGGCGACCATGGCGGGTGGTACGGCGGCGATGATGTCGCCGGTGCGGCGGGGGTCGAGTTGTACGGCGCATTCGGCGAGGAAGTGCGGCGGCAGGGTTTTGGCGATGTCGATGGCGCGGCGCGGGTCGACGGTGGAGGCGGTGGCGGCGCAGAGGACGGGTCCGAAGGCGCGTTCGGCGATTTTGCCGCTGATGCCGACGGGGACGAGGGTGCTGGCGGCGGCGACGCGGTGCAGGCGTTTGGCGTCGCGGTCGAAGAGCAGGTCGGTGACGCGTTCGCGGAATTCGCGGAGGGCCTCGGGTGGCAGGTCGACGAGGAAGTCGAGTTCGGTGGGGTCGGTGATGCCGAGGACGCGGGCGAGTTTGGTGGTTTCCGCGACGGCGACGAGGTGTTGGCTCACAGTCCGAGTGCTTTCTTGACGGCGGGGCGCATGAGGCGCGGCACGTAGTCGAGGGAGGTGTCGATGGCGGCGTCGAGGTTGTCGGCGCGGCGGCGCAGGGCGTCGTGGAGGAGCCGGTCGAGTTCGGCGAGTTCGGTGTCGGTGAGCCGGTCGAAGGCGGCGGGCAGGGGTGCCCGCAGGGTGGTGCCGAGTTGGTGTGCTGTGTCTCGGCGTGCTGCGTCTGACATGAGGTTCTTCCCGGTGGTCGGCGCGGAAGCGGCCCGGCGGTGTGGCCGGATGCGACCCCTCGCGCCCCGGAGCGTACTGCCGGTACGCATTTCGATACTGGCAGTACGGGCGAGGTTAAATCAATCCCACATCGGTGACTGCGGCTGTGGCGTCGATCACTGGAATGCCCGGCGAGAAACCGGCGAAACGGGGGCGTCGGGCTGAATCTGGGCGCGTACCGCCGGTACATGTAGAGTTCTCACCGTGGCGCGCACCAGTTTCGGATCGGCCCCGCGCACGATCACCCGGGACGAGATCGTGGACGCGGCGATCCGGGTGATCGACCGTGACGGCCCCCGCCCCAGCATGGACGACATCGCCCGCGAGGCGCGGATCACCAAGCCTCGGCTGTACCGGCAGTTCGCCGACAAGGCCGATCTGTACGCCGAGATCGCCGACCGCACCACCCGGCTGGCCTTCGCCGCGGCGGGCACCGATATGACGCTGATGCTGCAACCGCCGCGGGCGGCGCTGCGCCGGGTGTTCACCGAGTACGCGAACGGAATCCTGGAGCACCCCAACGTATTCCGCTATCTAGGGCAGGCGCCCATGCTGCGACAGGCGGACGGGGCGGTGCTCCAGGTGGATCTGGGTCGCAATGCGGCCCGGAAACTCACCAAGATGGCGACCAATGTCGCGGAGGCGATTCCGTTGGACACCGCCGGTATCGACTATCTGTCGCGGGCGCTGATCGGCGTCGTCGTCTCGGTCAGCGATCTGTGGCTGTCGGACTCCGATACTCCGACGCCCGAGTGCACCGCCGAATTCATCGAGCGCACCACGGAGCTGGTGTGGGATCTGATCGACGGTTTCCTGCGCCGCCAGGGTGTTCGGGCCGATCCGGACGTGCCGATCTTCACCACGCTGGCGGAGGTGAACCAGGCGCGCGGTGGCGCGTCGTGAGGCCGCCGCGCGGAGGCGTCCCGGGGTTGTTGACACTGCGCCAATAACCCTGCACTCTTGTCTCGAAGCGCCGGACAGGCGGCGCGCGAGAGCAGAGGAACGCGACGATGGCACGGCCCGCATGGAGCGACGACGAAGTCGAGGCGGTACGAGGACTGGCGACCACCTTCTTCGAGAAGGAAGTGATCCCGCACGAGGAGAAATTCGTCGAGCAGGGGCATCCGGATCGTGAGTTGTACCGGCGTGCCGGGGAGTTGGGGCTGCTGTGTGCGGCCATCCCCGCCGAGTACGGCGGCGGTGGCGGCACCTTCGCGCACGAGGCCGCCATTATCGAGGCGCAGTGCCGTGCGGGCGACGGCGCCATGGGCATGCCGGTGCACTCCTCGATCATCGCGCCCTATGTGCACGAATTCGGCACCGAGGAGCTCAAGCGGCGGGTGCTGCCCAAGGCGGCGAGCGGTGAGATGGTGCTGTCCATCGGCATGACCGAACCGGGCACCGGATCGGATCTGCAGAACATCAAGACCCGCGCGGTGAAAGAGGGTGACGAGTACGTCATCACCGGGTCGAAGATCTTCATCTCCAACGGCTGGCTGTGCGACGGCATCATCATCGCCGCCAAGACCGACCCCACGCAGGGCGCGGCGGGCGTCTCGCTCATCTTCGCCGAGGTGAACGACGAGACCCCCGGATTCAAACGCGGCCGCATCCTGTCCAAGATCGGCGGCAAGGGCCAGGACACCGCGGAGCTGTTCTTCGACGGTCTGCGGGTGCCCGCCTCGAACCTGCTGGGCTCGGCCGAGGGTCAGGGCTTCTACCAGATGATGCAGATGCTGGCGCAGGAGCGGCTGGTCACCGCCATCATGGCGGTCGCCATGATGGAGCAGGCGGTCGCGCTCACCGTCGATTACACCAAGGGCCGCGAAGCGTTCGGCAAACCGCTGTTCGCCATGCAGAACACCAAGTTCGAACTCGCCGAATGCGCGACCATCGCCAAGGTGAGCCGAGTGTTCCTGGACGACTGCCTGGTCAAACACCTGGCGGGGGAACTCGATATTCCCACCGCTGCCATGTCGAAGTACTGGCTGACCGACCAACTGGGTATCGTGGTAGACCGCTGTCTGCAATTGTTCGGCGGCTACGGATACATGACCGAATACCCGATCTCCCAGCTCTACACCGGCGCCCGAGTGCTGCGGATTCTGGCGGGCGCCAATGAGGTGATGAAGGATCTCATTGCCCGCTCACTCTGATACCGAGTCGCGGCCGACGCCCGGCAGCGACATTGACACCGAGTCGCGGCCCACGCCCGGCAGCGACATTGACACCGAGTCGCGGCCCACGCCCGGCAGTGGCACTGACACCGAGTCGCGGCCCACGCTGGACACCGCGGTGGACGCGACGGCGCTCGACGCCACCACGGCCGAGGGCGCGGACGCGCCCTCGCGCCGCCGTCGCCTCGAACCCGACGAACGCCGCGCCCAGATCCTCGCGTGCGCCATCGACATGTTCGGGGAGCGGCCGTACGCGGCCGTCTCCACCGCCGAACTGGCGCAGCGCGCCGGAGTGGCGCGTGGCCTCATCAACCACTACTTCGGGAACAAACGCGACCTGTACCTGGCGGTGGTGCGCCGCATGGTCACGTTGCCACGCCCCGAAGCCATGACCGTGCCCACCGGCACCATGCGCGAACGCGTGGACGCCAGTGTGGCGTGGCTGCTCGACACCATCGGCGAGCACGGCCACACCTGGGTGAAGGTCACCGGCCACGAGGGCATCGGCGACGACCCGGAAGTGCAGCGCATCCTCGACGAGGCCGACACCGCCGCCGCCGACCGGGTGGTGCGGATGATGGGTCTCGAGGAGTCGCTGCACAGCGACGAATTGCGCGCTCTGGTGCGCTGTTACGGCGGCCTGGTGAAGGCGGCCGGTCGGGAATGGATCGTGCGCGGCAGTCTGACCCGGCAGCAGGTGCACAGCCTGCTCGCCGACATGCTGCGCACCCTCATCACCGAGACGTTCCCGAACGTGCACGGCGACAACTGAATCCGGGACAACTGAATCCGGGACAACCGGGTCCGGGCAAGCGCATCCGGACCGACTCGATCCGAACAACAGGATCCGGGTTCGCGTCCGGCCGCTCCGAACGGCCGGACGCGAACCGGTCTGCTGTCCACGGATTCGCCCCGATGCGCTACCGCCCCACCCGGATGCGCAGCATATGGTGTGCCCCGCGCTGGAACCGGTAGGCGACCTCCCGCAGTTCGGTGCGGTGCCCGCGGCCGTGCAAGTCGTCGCGCAGCCGGTCGAGGAAGCCGACCGGCTCCCCGGTCGCCTGCACCACCAGCGGATACACCCGCACCTCGCCGCGGCTGACCCGCAGCAGTTCCGTGAGCGCGCGCAGATGCCAGTCCGCGCCGAGCTGCTCCGCCCACGTGAACAGCAGATGCGAGCACAGCACCAGGTCGAAAGCGGCGGTGGCGAAAGGCAATTCGGGCAGCGCGCCCGCGACGTAGTGTGCCGGTCGCGCACGCAGATCCGCGAGGAAGCGCGCTCCCGCCACGTGACGCATTGTCCGGCGACTCTCGCGATGTCGCCGTACCACCCCCATTCGAAGCTCTCCGCGTGCGCATCGATCATCTCGTCCCCCCTCGCACAGCCCAGCTGACACACGCGCCTCGACCGCATCCGCCCCCGCCGCGTACACCGGATCGACCGCCACCACCCGCTGCCCGGTCTCGGCGGCGAAACTCGCCCCGCCCGCACAGCAATCCAGCACCCACCCGTCCAGATCCGTCGCGGACAGATCGAACATGGCGCGGTACTCGGCCGCGGAACGTGAGGTCACCAGCATGGGTGCAGAGACTGTCAGGCGGCACCCCGCCGAGTCCACCGGATTCGGGTCCGCCCACTGGCGCCGCGGGTAGTCGACAGCGGGCCGTGCCGCGCGTTGGCTGCCGAATTCTCAGCGCTGTCGCAGCATGCGGCCCGCCGCGTCGACGGCCGGGCCGGAGCTGTTGGCGTCGTGGACGAAGACGGCGAAAGCGAGGTCGCCGTCGATGCCGACGAACCAGCCGTGGGCGTGGGTGTCGTCGATGAATTCGGCGGTGCCGGTCTTGCCGAGCAGGCCGGGGATGTCGCGGAGTTGGGTGGCGGTGCCGTCGGTGATCGTCTCGCGCATCATGGTTCTCACCTGGTCGGCGATACCGGGGGGCAGTGCGGGCGGGGTGCGGTCGGGGGTGCCGGGCTGTCCCGCGACCAGGGTGGGTGCGGGGACGGAACCGTGGGCGAGGGAGGCGGCGACCAGGGCCATGCCGAAGGGGGAGGCGGTGACCTTGCCCTGGCCGATCCCCTCCTCGACGCGCAGGGCGGGGGTGTCGGCGGTGGGGACCGAGCCGGTGACGGTGGTCAGGCCGGGGGTGACGTAGTCGATGCCCAGGCCCAGTTGGGCGGCGGCGTCGGTGAGGGCGGCCGGGGGCAGGTCGACGGCCAGGCGGCCCATGGTGGTGTTGCAGGAGCGGGCGAAGGCGGTGTGCAGCGGGACCTCGCCGAGGTCGAAGTTGTTGTCGTTGGGGATGCGGCGGCCCTCGATATTCGCCGAACCCGGGCAGGCGACAATGCTGTCGGGGGTCACCGACCCGGCCTGCAACGCCGCGGACACCGTCACCGTCTTGAAGGTGGAGCCGGGCGGGTACAGGCCGGTCAGCGCGATCGGCCCTTCGGCGTCGGCGGCCGAATTCTGTGCCACGGCAACCACATTCCCGGTGGAGGGCTGCAAGGCGACGATGGTGGCCGGTTGGGCGATGGGCGTGAGCGCGGCCTCCGCCGCACGTTGCAGACCGAGATCGAGGGTGGTGCGGATATCGGTGGTGGGCTGGGGGTCGCGGCCCGCGACCCGCTCGGTGCCCTGCTCGGTGCGGGCGCGCACCGCCCAGCCCGCGGCGGCGGCGGCCTGCTGCTGCCACAGCTCCGACAGTCCGGACAGGGTGGGGGAGGCGAGTTCCCGGTCGGTGGTCAGCAGGCGGGTCTGCGGTGCCAGCGTGACATTCGGCAGGGCTGTGAGCGCATCCCGGATCGGGGCGATATCGGATTCCCGCAAGGTGATCGCCGTGACCGTCTTGCCTGGTGCCGCATCGAGTTCCGCTTGCAGTGACGCCGCGGTGATGCTGGGGGCGATGGGGGAGAGCAGATTCGCCACGGCGGCGGTGTCGACGCCGGGCGCGAGGTTCACCAGGGTCACCACCTGCTGTGTCATGAGTTCACCGCCGGTGCTGTCGAGCACCCGCGCGGGATCGGAGTAGACCGGGCTGTAGCTCAGCGGTCCGGTGTCCAGCCCCGGAGCGACGGCGGCCGGATCCCAGGTGACCTCGAATCCGTCGCCGGTATCGGCGGCCTTGCCGGTGGTGGTGTAACTCCACTCGTTCGCGCCGTCGGCGCCGAGCTTCCAGGTCGCGGCGAGCGTGAACGTCCCCGCGTCCTTGTCCACCCCGCGCACCTCGAACCGCACATCGGTGCCCAGCCCGTCGTAGAGCGCGCCGAGGGTGGCGACGGCCTGTGTCGGATCGGTGGTGACGGCGGCCGCCGCGCTCGGATCGTCATTGGTGAGCGCGTCGGCGAAGCTGGTGGCGACGGAGGTCATCCGTTCGGTGGTGTCGTCGTCGAAGAGTCCGCATCCGGTCAGCGTCATGGTGGGGACGGCGAACAGCGCGAGTAGTCGTGTCCTGGTACGCACCGAGCCGACCCTACCCGCCGCCACCGGCCGAACCGGGCAGGCCGCGTCCGGAATCGGCTACCGGTGAGTGTCGCCGGCTTGCGCCGCGCAATCGTCGTCGACGTTCAAGCGCGTCCCTTGGGCCAGCAGTTTCGTCGCGGTGAGTCCGAACATGGCGTGGAAGGCGTCGCTGAAAGATCTGATCTCCCGCCTGGTCGATGGCCCCGCACCCCGCTTTCCCAGCTGGCTGTTCTTCTGGATCGAAGCCATCGCTGCGGCAGCACTGCTCGCGAGCGTCTAGGGCGTGCGCGCCGGTATTCCCAATGGCGGGAGGTTATTACACTGCCTGGCATGATCGGAACACGCACATGTGTCGGTGGCCGCCGACCCGGGCTCGCGGCCCAGCGGTGACCGAGTCGCGGCGTTCACGCTTCGGGCGGGGTTCCGTGTGTTCATCAGCAGCGTCCTGATCGATCTGTGCAGGGGAATTCGCGATCGTGTGGTGAAACTCAGTGCAGCCGGAGACGCCGTGGCGGGCGCATCGCGACAGGTCGGTGGCGACGGGGCCCACGACGCGGTCGAAGGTTTCGTGCGCGAGGACGGCGAACTCGGGCGGATGGTCGGGGCGACCGGAAAAGAGGACAGCGAGGCGTCCGCGGCAGCGCCGGAAACACCGGACGGAAGCGAATCCGCATCCCACTATTCGGTACCCGGGAGCATTGTCCGGGGCCGTGACCTCATCGACGATCTCGACTATCGCGCCCTCGACGGCGCGGGGTACGGCATCAACAGCGCCGGGCGCGCGTTGGGTGAGATAAACCGGCTCCAAGGGTTCGACGGTCTGCCCACCGTGGTGTCCTACGAGGAGATCGACAGGATCGTCGCCGCGGGAGGCGTCCGGCTGTACCGCGGCGTGTCGGAAACACGTTATGCGGCGGAGTTCAAGTCGGGTCCGTACTTTCCCGGCACCGGACAATACGGGGAGGGGACCTATGCGACACCGGACGATGGACTGGCGCTGCATTATGCCGACTATGATTCGGAGAAATTGTTGCGAATGGTGCTGAAGCCTGATGCGAAGGTAGTGGACTATCTCGACCTGTACCACGAGCAGCAGGCGGAATTGAGCTCGATCAGTGAACGTTTGGCGGAGATTCGCCGTGGGGAGCCATCGCCCGAACGGTCGGAAAGGGAAGAGGAGCTCGAATCACGCTATTGGCAGGTCTACGATCGCGGCAAGTTCGCCGCTATCAAAGGCTACGATGCTTTTGCTGTCGGTGGCACCGAGGAGGCGGGTATGCCCCGGGAATGGATCATCCTGAATCGCACAGCACTGGCTGTGGCGCGATAGCCCGGATACGAGACACCAGTCTCTACTCGCTGTTCTTACGCGCCTTGCTCGGCTGCACGCGCGGTGGTTCGTTGGGCATCTTCGGGTAGACCGGGGGCCAGGGTGCGTCCATGAGACCGTCGGCCATATCGCGGTCGGACATCTCGAGCAGTGGGGTGAGGGATTGGGGGACGCGGTCGGCCCAGGGGTCGCCGAATCGGGCGACGCGGTCGGGGACGGTGGCGATGGTGAGGTCGTCGGGGACGATGGTGTCCAGGTCGGACCAGGCGATGGGGGTGGAGACCTGGGCGCCGACCTTGGGGCGTACGCACCAGGCACCGAAAACCGTTTTGTGCGGGGCGTTCTGGTTGAAATCGACGAAGACGCGGCTGCCGCGTTCTTCCTTCCACCACTGGGCGGTGATGCGGTCGGGGTGGCGGCGTTCCAGTTCGCGGGCCAGCGCGACGGCGGCGGCGCGCACCTGGTAGCCGTCCCAGCGCGGTTCGAGCAGGGCGTAGAGGTGCAGGCCGCGGGAGCCGGAGGTTTTGACGCGCACGTCGATGCCGATTTCCTCGCACAGTTCGCGGGTGAGCTGTGCGGCGGCGCGCAGATCGTCGAAACCGATGCCGGGGGAGGGATCGAGGTCGATGCGCAGTTCGTCGGTGACGCCGGTGGGCGGCAGTTCGTTGCCGTCGGCGTCGAAGACCGGGGGTGCGGTGCTCTCCGCCTCCGCGCCCGCGTGCGTGGGCCACACGTGGAAGCCCAGGCAGCCCAGATTGACCGCCCACAGGATATGGGCGAGGTCGGCGGCGACCAGGGCGTCGCTGGTGGTGCCGTTGGGGGTGGACACCACGGTCGTCCGCAGCCAGTCCGGCACCGAGGCGGGCACCCGCTTCTGGAACCAGGATTTGCCGCTCGCCCCGTCCGGGTACCGCTCCAGCAGCACCGGCCGGTCCTTGATGGTGTTCATGATCGGTTCGGCGACGGCCTGGTAGTAGCGCACCAGGTCGAGTTTGGTGTCGCCGCGCTTGCTGAAGTAGATCTTGTCCGGATTGGAGATGGTGACGGTGTGCCCGTTCGCCTCGATCTCGACGGAACCGCTCACGACCGTTCTCCCTTGCCGGCTTTCGCTTCGGTGAAGATATCTGCCAGTTCGGCGGGCGCGACCTCGTCGAGCTGGGCGTAGGTGCACGATTGCGGCGTGCGGTCGGTGCGGAAGCGCACCAGCCGCCCGCCGTGGCGCAGCCGCCCGGACATGACGTGCTCGTAGCGCACCTCGCCGACCAGTTCGGGGCGCAGCGGCTCCCAGGACAGGTCCTTGCCGCCGGTCCAGCGGCTGACCCCGCCCGGCATCTTGCCCTCGGCCTTGGCCTGCGCGGCGGCGTCGGCCCAATCCCGCCACGGATGGTTCTCCAGGGCGTTGGTGCGCAGCGGTTCCAGTTCGGTCACCAGTTCCTTGCGGCGTGCGGCGGTGAAACTGCTGGCCACGCCGACGTGATGGAGGCTGCCGTCGTCGTCGAACAGGCCGAGCAGCAGCGAGCCGACGCCTTCGCCGTCCTTGTGCCAGCGGAATCCGGCGATCACGCAGTCGGCGGTGCGTTCGTGCTTGACCTTCAGCATGACGCGCTTGTCCTGGAGGTACGGCAGATCCTTGGCCTTGACCATCACCCCGTCGAAGCCCGCGCCCTCGAATCGGGTGAACCAGTCCCGCGCCTGTGCCGGATCGTCGCTGATGGGGGTGAGGTGGGTGCGGGAGAACTCGCCGTCGAGCACGGTCTCCAGCAGTGCCCGCCGCTGTTCGAACGGTTCCTCGGTCAGATCCCGGTCCCCGAGCGCCAGCAGGTCGAAGCCGACGAAACTGGCCGGGGTCTCCGCCGCCAGCTTGTTCACCCGCGACGCCGCCGGATGCAGCCGCTGTTGCAGCGTGTCGAAGTCCAGGCCGTGTTCGGTGACCACCACGATCTCACCGTCGACCACGCACTTCTCCGGCAGTGCCGCGGCCAGCAGTTCCACCAGTTCGGGGAAGTAGCGGGTGAGCGGGCGGTCGTTGCGGGAGCCGAGTTCGATCTCGGGTCCGTCGCGGAAGACGATACAGCGGAAACCATCCCATTTGGGCTCGAACAGCAGTCCGGGCTCCTCCGGAATGGCGGACACCGATTTCGCCAGCATCGGTTTGACCGGCGGCATGACGGGCAGATCCACGCGACCTCCTCGGATTACCTACCCAGGTAGACGCCGCGCCCGATCGAAACTCATCGGTCGGATACGGCGACTCCCCAAGATCGTAAGGCCGTACCGGTCAGTTTTTCGAGACCGGCGTGCCCTCAGCCGTCGATCCACCCGTGCTGTTCGGCGAAGGCGGTCAGGCGCTCGCGGATGGTCAATATCTCCCCGGCGGTCAGGGCCGGGCTGGCGTCGAGCAGCAGTTCGGTGATGAGCCGCCGGTGCTCCTCGGCGCTGAGTGGCCCGGCCGTCCGCTCGCCGCGCTCCTTGTTCTTGTGCCGCACCGGCCCCGTCCCCCCGACCAGTGCCAGGTTGATCGCCTTCGGCCCCCGGTCACCTTCGGTCACGTCGAATTCGAATACCCGCCCCTGACGTAGCTCGTCCTCGTCCAGGCCGATGTCGTTGACATGGACGAAAACGTCCGGGCCACCGTCTTCGGGGCGTATGAATCCGAACCCCCGTGAACTGTCGAAAGACACCAATTTCCCGATGGACACCAACACCTGCTCCTCGTCGCCGCGTCCCTCTGCGGTCACTGTAACCCGCGAACTGTCCGATGTCGGATGAAAGGGATTAATTTCGGTTGCCGCACACCGCTGAACCCCGCTGCCGCCGCGGATCTCGGACTTGGGTCGGCGGCCACTCGTAGGATGCTCAGTCCGATTGGTGCGCAGCGGGTTTCATGCCATCGCGCACGGGGCGGAGTCCGGTTGCGGTGTGCGCGAGTGGATTGCGTGTCCGGGGGTCGTCGTCGGCCCGATCCCCCGGAATCCGCCTTCCCACCCGTGGTGATATCGCAGTCTCCGGCCCGACCGGGCCACAGAGAGGGCCGGGCACCGCCTCGCTGCGGACGGCCTCGAGATACCGCCGACACCCCGCTGCTGATCTGCGGAGGGGGCGGGAACCGGCCGGTCCCGAAATCATGGCCCACTCAGCTGGTCCAGGGTGCGCCAGCCGACGCTGGTCACATGAGGTTCCAGGCTCAGGCGGCTGACCGCGGACTCCATCTGCCGGTCGTCGCGGCGGTCGGAGACCAGTTCGGCGCGCACCTCCACCGTGCCCGAGCCGATGTCGGCGCTGGCGACCGACACCAGCTGGAAATCGGTGCGGGTCAGCGACTGCACCAGCAGCGCGCGGGTGTGCGCCTCGTGCGCGTCGTCGGTGCAGGCGACGAACGAGTACCGGGTGTGCTGTTCGTCGCCTGCCTCCGGGCGGCGGTCCACCCGGCGACCGGCGGCCCGCAGCGCGGTATTGACCACGACCACCACGACCGTGCCCGCCAGCGCCGTGGGCAGCATGCCCGCACCGGCCAGCGCGCCGATCGCGGCCGAACACCACAGCGTGGCGGCGGTATTGAGGCCGCGCACGTTGAACCCGTCGCGCAGGATGACGCCCGCGCCGAGGAATCCGATGCCCGAAACGATCTGTGCCGCGACGCGGGTCGGGTCGGCGGTACCGCCGCTGAAGCCGTGGGCCGACAGCAGCACGAACAGCGTCGCCCCGGCGGCGACCAGCGCGTTCGTCCGCAGTCCGGCCATGCGCGCCCGATACTGCCGCTCGAATCCGATCACCGCGCCCAAGCTCACCCCGGCCAGCAGCCGGATGAGCATTTCCACCATGGTCATGACGCACTCCCGAGAAAGGTCGGCGCACCGCGCGCTACCGGGAGGGCGGAATCCTCCGAACGAGAGCGGGTGGGACACCGAAAAACCGTGTGGCCAGCTGTCGACTCCGATATCGATCACGTCCACCAGGCACGTCCACCACCTCCTTCCTCGTCGGACCTTCGGCACTTCGCGGTGTGACCCGTCCGGGCACCTCGCCCCAGCGAGTAAACACCCGGCAACCCGGTTTCGCCACCGGATGTGCGCGGCGCGACATCCGGGTGCGGCGACGAACTCGGCTGCCCTCGTGATCGAGATCGGCTCGCGCGCGAAGATGTTGGCGGCGCCGCCGGCGGACGTCTGGGATTCGCTCGCGCGGCCCAGGCGGCCGCGGGCGCGACCGTGGCTGGTATTACTCGCGGATGAGGTCGAACCGCAGATCCTGACGGGAGAAGCCGCATCGCCTCGTCTGGTCCTCGTTGTGGCCCACTCGGCCCGACGACCGCATCGAGTTCGCACTGACCGCGGTCCGCGGGGAGACCCTGCTCGGGTTCACCCTGCGCACCCCGGCGTCGGCTCCCGACGAGAGCAAGGCCGGGCACCTGCGGCGGCGGCTCAACCGGTTGCTGTTCGCCGACCTGCGCTACTCCTACGGCCAGTAGCCTTCGGCGGCATCAGTTCTCGCAGGCGACACCGTCGCCGTCGCGGTCGAGGCCGGAACGGTATCCGGGATCGCCGCGGTGCAGTGGGGCCGCGCCGGCGGCTCGGGCGGCGGCGCAGCTGCGGTAGTAGGCCGAGGGGGCCTCGGGCGTGGGGACGGCCGGGGCGCGCACGGTGGGTATATCGGGCGCGGGGGCCGGTGGTGGCGGCGCGAGGGTTGTCGTCGAGGTCGGCGCGGCGGTGGTGGTCGCGATCGGCGGCGGCGGTGCGATGGCCGAAAGGGTCGTCGATGGAGTGGTGGTCGCCCTCGGCTGTGTTGTCGTCGAGTGCGCCACAGTGGGTTTCGGGTCCGGCGCGGTCTCGGAGCCGCAGCCCGACAGCAGGGCGGCAATGAGGGCGGCGGGCAGCACGAGATGCCGGATGGTCAACGTGGATATCCCTGAAAGTGTGGGAGAGAGGTTGGGCGCGACTAGGAGGCGGCGGAGTCTCGCCTCCTGGTCGCGTGATCCGAGACGCTTCCAGGAATCGGGGGTGGGCACAATGGGCGGGGGTGGGATTGGCGCGCGAGGTCATAGCGGGATTCGGCGTGGTGGCGGTGAAACACGCGCTACCAGCGGTATCGGACCGGGTCCGAAATGCCCGAATTCGCACAATTCGTCATGATCATTTCGGCGTCGAAGGGTCGTCGAATGATCTTGTCCGTCCGGCTGATCCGGGGCGAAGGGCCATTCCTCGAAGCGGCCACACCGACCGGTGTGGTCGAAGCGCAGCACCCACAGGTCGCGCCAGGAAGCCGGGGACTCGCCCAGGTACTCCACGCCGACGCGCGCCACGGCGGTGTCACCGTCCACGGCGATCACCTCGGCGGTCATGGTGAAGGGTTCGTCGGGGCCGTCGCGGCCCGCTTCCCAGAAGGCGGCGATCGCCGCGTGGCCGGTGATCGGCGTCGCCCACGGGGAGACGTAGTATTCGGCCGCGTCCGCGAACAGCTCGCTGACGGCCGCGGTTCCCGTTGTGCGCCAAGCCAGTTCGTAACCGTCGATCCACTTCTGCACTGCCGCGCGGTCCATGTCCGCGACGCTACGCCCTCGGCGCGCGGCGTGGGCCGGTTCTAGCCGCGGTACATGCGCCGGTAGGCCCCGATCGTCTCCACCAGATGGTCGACGATCTGCTCGCGGCTGGCGCGCAAGGTGCCGTTCAACCACGCCGAGAACATGCCCGCATTGCCGCTGGCCATGGTCACCGCGGCCAGTCGACGGCGCACCGGATCCTCGATATGGCTGAACAGATGGTCCTGGATGAGCCGGGTGAAGGCGGGCATGACCGAGATGGTGGTCGCGCCCAGCCCGGTGCTCGAGTACGGCTCGACGAGGAACAGCCGGGACTTGCGCGGATCCTGGAGCACCCTGTCCACCAGCACCTCCGACAGGGCCCGGTCGCGGGCCGGATCGTCGGCCACCGCGTAGGCGGTCATCGGCTCGAGGAATTCGTCGGCGATCTGGCGGTACAGCACGTCGAGCAATTCGTCTCGGCTGCTGAAGGATTCGTAGAAGTAGCGGTCGGTGAGATTGGCCTTCCGGCACACGGCGCGCATGGTGACCGCGCCCGCCCCGGATTCGCCGATCAGATCGAGAGCGGCGTCCAGGAGCGCGGCGCGGCGCGCCTCACGGCGTTCGGTGAGGGTCGTGCCACCCCAGAGTCGGGGCTCGGCGTCGGAGGGTTGCTGACCTGTCTGCACCGGGAACAGCGTAGTGCCCGAGGCGGACGGTCCGCGTCCGCCCGGTGCGCGGGAACCGTCGTGCCCGCTCGGCGGCACTACCCGAGCAGCTCGTCCACGTAGCACCAGCGCCAGCTCTCACCCGGTTCCACGCTGCGCATCACCGGATGCCGGGTGGTCTGGAAATGTTCGACGGCGTGATTGCCCGGCGAGGACTCGCAGCAGGCGATATGCCCGCAGGCCAGGCACATGCGCAGATGCACCCACACCAGTCCCGCGGCGACGCATTCGGCACAGCTGTCGGGGGTGTCGGGCCGGGCGGTCGCCGGGGCGTCGCGCAGGTGCTCGCAGTCGCCGCCGACCACCCCGGCCAGTGTGGTGTCCGCGATGTCGTCCTCGGCCTCGGTGACGCGGACCAGCGTGGACTCCTCCATGTCCAGCAGTGCCATCACGTGCTGGAGCACCTCGTGATCGAGGGTGCCGGTGTCGCGCACCCGCAGCACCACGTCGCGTTCGGCGGCCAGCATGACCAGCCGCAGCCGCCGATACTCCCCGCCGGGGGTCACGCGGTCGGATTCGGAACGGCCCAGCAGCTCCCACGCCGCCCGCGCCCGCTGGTCGGCCTGTCCGCGCAGCGCCGCCACGATCTGGACCGGTGTGGCGTCGGTGACGTGCTCGTCGAGCGCGGTGAGCCCGGCCGAGGTCGCCTGTTGCAGCAGCGCCGCCTCCTGGAGCCGGTCCTCGGCGCGGCTGGGGCCGCGCAGCCGCAGCGCGCGCACCACCCAGGGCAGCGAAACCCCTTGCAGCAGCAGCGTTCCGCCCACCACGACCAGCGCGAGCAGGCGCAGGGTCGCCAGTTCCGGGGTGTCGGCGGGCAACAGCATGGCGGCGGCCAGCGTCACCACGCCGCGCATTCCCGCCCACGACACCACGGCCGCGCCGGTCGGCTGCGGCTTGGGTGTGCCGCGCCGCCTGCCCTCCATCCACCAGGCGACGTAGGTGGCCGGGAAGACCCAGACCGGTCGGGCGAGGATCACCGTCGCCAGTACCCCCGCGCACGCGATGAGCAGGGTGTCGTGCGGAAGCCCGCTGTTCCAGGCGTCCTCCACGATATGACGCACCTGCAATCCGATGAGCAGGAACACCCCGCTCTCCAGAATGAACTGGATGGTGCGCCAGTTGGTGCGCTCGGCGATCCGGGAGGCCGCGCTCTGCCACACCGGTGCACCGTGCCCGAGGATGAGGCCGCAGGTGACCACCGCGATCACGCCGGAGGAGTGCACCGCCTCCGCGGGCAGGTACGCCGCGAACGGCGCCAGCAGCGACAGGCTGGTGTCGAGCACCGGGTCGGTGATGCGTCGGCGCAGGAAAGCCAGCACCGCCGCGGCGACCAGGCCGATCACCGCGCCCCCGCCCGCGGCCAGCAGGAAGTCGGCCCCCGCCTCCCACAGGCTCACCGCCCCGGCCATGGCCGCGATGGCGGTGCGCAGTGTCACCAGCGCGGTGGCGTCGTTGAACAGCGATTCACCCTCGAGCAGGGTCACGATGCGCCGCGGCATCCCCACCCGGCGCGCGATGGCGGTGGCCGCGACCGCGTCCGGCGGCGCCACCACCGCCCCGATGGCCACCGCCGCCGCGAACGGCACCGGCAGCAGTAGCATCACCACCCCGGCCACCGCGAACGTCGTGAACAGCACCAACCCCACCGACAGCAGCGTGATCGACACCTTCTTGGGCCGAAAGTCGATGAGCGAGGTGCTGATCGCGGTCGTGTACAGCAGCGGCGGCAGCAACCCGAGCAACACCAGCTCCGGATCCAGCCCCACCTCGGGAATGAACGGCAGATACGACGCCACCACCCCGGCCACCGTCAACATCAGCGGCTCGGCCACCCCGATCCGGCGCGCGCAGGCGGCCAGCGCCACCGCCACCGCGATCAACCCGACCAGTCCGAACGCCAACTCCACGCGAATATCCTGCCAGCCGCGCCGCCCGTGCCCGTGCAGCCCGCCACCCCGTCGGCCCGGCGCGTCAGCGCCGCCGGTGGCGTACACGGGGTCGCCCGACAGCGGGACCACGGAACGGTGAGCCGGTGCGGCGTCGTCAGGTATCCAGTCTCGGTGCCGACTCCATCGGTTTGCCGCTGTCCCGCCAGGCGGTGACACCGCCCGCCAGGCTGCTGGCGTCGTAGCCCGCGCGGCGGGCCAGGGCGGCGTAGTGGCGGGAGACCTCGCCGATGGGGCAGAGGAAGACCAGGGGGCGGGAGCGGGGGAAGGGGACGGTGTGGGTGAGCATGTCGTCGAGCTGGTCGTCGCGGATGTTGATGGCCCCGGGGACGTGGGCGATGCGGTAGGCCATGGCGCCGCGGGTGTCGACGAGGGTGGGGCGGGCGGTGCGGTCGAGCTCTTCCAGTGCGCCGGGGGTGAGGGTGGGGGTGGCGGTCAGTTCCTCCGGGGTGGGCGGGGTGCGGTGGCGGGCGGGTGCGCCGAACAGGTCGGGGCGGCGTTTGCGGATGTAGGACAGATACGGTTCGAGGCGGTCGCAGACGATGAAGACGGCCACGGTGCGGCGCGCGGTGTCGACCGGGTGGTCGCGCAATGCGTCCAGGGCCGCCGTGTAGGCCGCGCCGCTGGTGGGTCCGGCCAGGACGCCGTGTTCGGTGGCCAGGGCGAGGGTTCCGGTGATGGCGCCGGCGGAGTCGACGGGCACGATGCGGTCGTAGAACTCGGGCCGGAACAGGCCCACATCCCACATCTCGGTCTCGGAGCGGATTCCGGGGATGAAGTCACCGCGCTCGGAGACCACCGCGATGGTGCGCAGTTCCGGATTGTGCTCGAGCAGGTAGCTGGCCGCGCCCCGGGTGGAGCCGGTGGTGCCGAGCCCGCCGATCAGATAGTCCACCCGGGTGATGCCGTCGCGGGTGAGGTCGTCGTGTATCTCGCGCCCGGTGCCCCGGTAGTGCGCCTCGATATTCTTCTCGCTGGTGTACTGCGACGGATGATGGTACGCGCCGGGCGCTTTCGCCATGGTCGCCTCGATCACCGAGTACACGTCGTTGGGTGCGGTCGGGTCGGGGCACTCCGACAGGCCGGGCAGTTCCTCGATCTCGGTGCCGAACAGCCGCAGCAGCTCCCGCACCTCGTCGACCTTGATCCGGTTGGTGACCGCCCGCAGCCCGACCCCGTGCACCGCCCCGAGTATCCGCAGCGCCTTGGCGGTATTGCCGCTGGACGCCTCGATGAGGCTCTGCCCGCGCGCCACGATCTCGTCGAGTTCGTCGCGGATCATGCCCCACGCCACCCGGTCCTTCACGGACCCGAAGGGGTTGCAGGACTCCAGTTTCGCGTACAGCTCCACATGCTCGAGCCCGTGCACGGCGGGATCGAGCCGCAGCAGCGGCGTATTGCCGATGAGTTCGGTGATGTGGTCGTAGCGCATCACGCCTCCCGCGGTCCGGCGACCGGCACGGGTTCGTACTCCTCGTCCCGGCACACCCGGAACCCGTCACCCTGCTGCGCGACAGCGAGTTTCGGCGGTCTCGGATGCATGGAAGCGGTCGCCGCCGACAGATCCATGTGATAGGCCCCGGTATTCGGGAACACGATCACATCGCCCGGCCGCGGCCGCCGGGGCAGCCACACCTTGTGATTGGTGATGAGGTCGCGCTCCAGGCACAGCCGTCCGGCCAGGAACACCCCCACCGGTGCGTCGCCGGAATCCGGTCCGGGCGCGGGACTGCCGGGCAGCAGCACCGGATCCACCATCACCTCCTGATCGGCGGGTGTGACGGTGTCGCGGCTGACGTCGAGATTCACCAGGGTCGTATCCGCGGCCACATCCTTGACGAACTCCACTCGGGCCGCGGTGATTCCGGCATGATCGACCAGCGCCTTGCCCGGCTCCAACC
This sequence comes from Nocardia sp. CC227C, assembly GCF_030767025.1. Classification (GTDB taxonomy): domain Bacteria; phylum Actinomycetota; class Actinomycetes; order Mycobacteriales; family Mycobacteriaceae; genus Nocardia. The sequence continues at coordinate 152,992 of NZ_JASITE010000015.1, forward strand.
AGATGTCGAGCAGATTCTCCGCCGCCAGCCGCGCCATCGCGCGGCCACCGTGCTGTTCGAGTTCCGCGCCGAGCAGATCGGTGAGCATCACGGTCGCGGGCACGGTATTGGCGTACTTGTGGAACACCGGCGTCCCGTGCACGGCGCCGCCGTCCAGATGGAAACCGAAGGTGTTGCCGCCCCAGGTCATCGCCTCACCGCGCCCGAGCAACCCCGACCGCAACGCCACCACGTACCGGTCGAAGGCGTCGGCGTCGGCGGTGAACACCTGTCGGAAGCCGCCGCCGATATTCAGGATCGTCGGCACGAGTCCGCATTCGTAGGCGCGTTCGGTGAGCGCCAGGCAGGCCTCCACCGCCCGCACCCGTTCGGCGGGCTCCCCGGAGTCGATGTGAAAGGCGAAGCCCTGGAAGGCGATCCGGTCCCGATGCGCCGCCAGCAGCGCGAGCGCCTCCTCGGCCTGCCACAGCGGCACCCCGAACCGGCTCACCGGCGTCGCCGGGAAGCCGGACATGCGCAGCAGCAGCGGCACCGGTTCGTCCGCCAGCTCCGCCAGCCGCCGCACCTCCCACAGGTTGTCGGCGTTGACGGTCACTCCGGTGCCCACCAGATTCCGCAGGAACGCTTCGCCCTTCGGACCGGTCACCTCGATGCGTTCCGGCGCGAACCCGGCACCAACCGCGCTCGCCAGTTCGGCCGCCGAGGCGACGTCGATGCCGATTCCGGCCCGTGCCGCGGTGCGAACGAAGGCCCGGGACTGATTCACCTTGTGCGCGTAGCAGATTCGGTAGCCGGACAAGTGCGCGTCGAGCACCTCCCGGAAGCGGCCGAGATTCTCGGCGAACACCTGCGGGAAGACCAGATGCGCGGGCGAGGAGAACCGCTCCAGCGCGGCGGTCACCGCCCCGGGCGCGTCGATGAACGCGCGGACCAGCGGGTGGATCTTGGGCGGCAGTGTGGGCGGTGTGGAAACCGTCATACGGCCGTTTCCGTGGTGGCCGGTGCCGGTGTCTCGACGGTGGGGTTGTATCCGCTGTCGCGCAGCGCCTCGAAGGCGCGGTGTCGATTGCGCGGGCTGCGGAAGTCGGCGAGCACCCGCTTGGACACCAGGTCGATGTCGTGCACGGCGATACTCATCGATTCCAGTGTGCCGGTGATGGTGCGCACGCAGTGCTGGCAGTTCATGTCCGGCACCCAGAACACCCGGTCCTCGGCGGACAGCTCCGCATCGCCGGCCTCGGCGTCCGCGGTCGTCTGCGCGATGGTGAGCCGGGAGACGATGGCGCAGAACAGTTCGGTGAACCGGTCCACCACCGTCGGCAGGATGCTGTAGTGCTCGCCGTCGATCTGATGCGGCATGGCGGCCAGGCAGGCCGGGCGCGTGCCGGGCGGCAGCAGCGCGTACTGGCGCGAGATGAGGTCGAGTTCGTCGTGGTACTTCTCGATGGCGGCCGCCACGCTCAAACCCTCGACGGTGGTGGCGCGCCGCATGATCCGGTGAGCGTCGGCGATGGTGGCGTCCTTCATGGCGCGCAGCGTGGCCACGGTGTCGGCCGAGTAGCGCACGGTGCCGTCGGGTTGCGCGGCCAGGGTCACCGCGATCATGCCGCGCCGGTAGGTCGACGCCTGCTGCTCCCAGTACCACCGGGTCGCGACCGCCCCGTAGATGCCGGAATCGCGCATGCCGACAGCGAATTCCACGGGCGTGCGGTAGGGCGTCCACCGCGCCAGCAGTGCGTGCTGCGCCAGTGCTCGCCCGGTGGCCTCGATGCCGACCCGGAAGATGTCGATGGGGTCGTGATCGGTGGTGGTGCCGACGAGGACCGCCCGGTCGCGCCCCGACAGCCGCGAGATCCGTTGTGCCAGTGCCTCATCGGCGGCAAGGGCGTGCCACAGCGTCAGTACCGTCTCCCGCATGGCGATGGGCACGATCGGCCCCAGCCCGCCGGAGTGGAAGTGACCGGTATTGGGGATCCCGTCGCTGTCGGTCCACGCGATGCGGTGTGTCGCCGAGGTGACTTGATCCGGACGGCACGGTTTCATGAACCGCCCCAGGTACAGCCGCTGTGACAGCGTCAGATGCGAGCCGGGCTCGGAACGCATCGGCGCGCAGGTGTATTCGATGCGCAGCCTCGGCGGCAACCCGGCGGTCTCGAACAGCCCCGGTCGGGCCAGCGCCGCGAGCACGCGGGAGGCCGCGCGGCGGTCGTAGCGGGGGTCGTGCCCGTTCATCGTCATCTGACCTCCGTGGCTATGGTGGCGACGCATTCGGTGAAGCGGTCGATTTCGTCGACGGTGGTGTAGACGTGCGCGCTGACGCGCACCGAATCCTCGTCCCGGCCGACGGTGTCGGCGGGTACACAGTGCGCGCCGGTGCGGACCAGGAAACCGTACTCGCTCAACACGAATCCCAGATCGGTGGCGGTGATCCCGGGCAGTGTGAACGACACTGTGCCGTAACCGGTTTCGCAGGGGGCGTGGGCGGGTCCGGGCAGGAATTCCAGATCGGGAATCGTGCGCAGGCCCACGATCAGGCGTTGGGTGAGCGCCCGGTTGTGGTCGGCGATGGCGTCGAGCCCGAATCCGTCGAGCACGTCCAGGGCCGCGCCGAGGGCGAGGATGCCCGGAATATTGTGGGTGCCGCCCTCGAGCAGCCGCGGCATCGCCCCCGACCGCAGCATCGCCTCGGTGTGCGGCTCGCCACCGTGTGGGAAGTCCAGCGCCACAGCGGAATTGCCGCCCGGCAGGAACGGCGTGAGTTCCTTGTGGCGGCGGCGTCGGCAGTACAGCACCCCGGTTCCCGGTGTGCCGAACATCTTGTGGGCCGAGAACACCGCGAAGTCGGCGTCCAACTCGGTGACGTCCACCGGTAGATGCCCGCCGCTCTGGCTGCAGTCGAAGCACAGCGCGATCTCCGGGTCGATGTGTCCGCGCAGCTCCTCCAGTGTGGTCAGAGCCCCGAAGACGTGATGCAGGTGCGCGACCGTGATGAGGCGCGTGCGCGGGGTGACGGCGGCGGCGAGCTGGTCGATATCGGCCTCCCCGAGCGCGGTCACCCGGTACGGCACCAGCCGGATCTCGCGCCCGAAGCCGCGCAGGAGTTGCCGAAGGTGGTGCCACGGGTACACATTCGAGCCGTGATCGCGCGGACTGTAGAGGATCTCGTCACCGTCGCGCAGGTTCGTCAGCGCCCAGGACAGCGCCACCGCGTTGAGCCCGGCCGTCGCCCCGCCGGTGAAGACCACCTCGTCGGGATGCGCGCCCAGGAATCCGGCCGTGCGTTCCCGCACCCGCTCCAGCTCCCGGGTGAGCATCGTGGCCCACGGATAGGTGCCGCGCCCGGCATTGGCGGTCTGCCGCGAGTGATACCGGTTGACGGCCTCGATGACCGGTCGCGGCTTCTGCGTGGTGGAAGCGCTGTCGAGGTAGACGACGGTATCGTCGAGGGCGGGGAACAGCTCCCGCGCACCCGGCAGCACGGTCTCCCGGGCAAGGTTCGGCCCGGCGGACGGAGACGCTGATGACCGCACCGTGCCGCTCCCTCCGAGGAGTACGCGCTTCGACGACACCCACGATACGCAACTTTCAGGTTGGACTCGAAGGTTCTCGCGGGCAAGCGCTTTCGCCGCGACCGTCTCGTTATGGCCGCGACGGAGCTGTTCAGCGCTCCGGACCGCCCGGATTGCACAGCGCGTTCACCGTCTCCTGGTAGCCGACGGCCGGTCGCCACGGCTCCAGGTTCCAGCTCGGCTTGTCGGGGTTCACCACCCGCGCCCACTCCCAGTGGCACCGGAATTGGTCCCACATACCGGGTGTGTCGGCGTCGGGGGACAGGGTGAGGATCTCCCGCCAGGCCCGATCGGCGGCCGTCGGGAACCGGTCGACGCGTCCCGCGTCGGTCGGGTAGACGAGCAGGCGGCGGCCGTCGACGGCGTCGGTCCACTCGGTGCGCTCGATGAGCGGCATCCCGGCGTACACATCGGGCGGCAGCGTGGTCGGGGCGGCGATATCGGCGGGGGAGGGTGCGGGCATCGCCTGCACCGGCGGGGCGGGCGGCTCGGAATGTGCTGCCGGTTCCAGCGAACCGATCACCACCGGCGCCGATTCCTGGGAAGCACCGCAACCCGAGAGGGCGAGCGCCGTCGCGCCCGCAAGCACTGCCCCCGAGAGTCTTGTGCGGTGCCGCATCGGCTCCTCCACCTCCTACGCTGTTCTGCTGCGGAAACCGACGCTACCAGCGATGAATCCGCCATCACTTTTGCGTCAACGCACCCCGCCTCGATTCGGTTCCACTGGTGCTGTGGCCCAGACGGACCATACGATGTCACGCGCAGGGCACCCTTCGCCACGAGCGCGGCGCCCGGCATCGAGATATCCGGATGATTGCTCGACGTGTGAAGGCAGGAGATGTCACCGACTGTGAAATGTCTTGTCTGGGAAGTGGACAAGACCCTGTGGGACGGGGTGGTGAGCGATTCCACCAGTGGAGCGCTGCGCCCCGACGCGGTGCGGGCCCTGCGCATACTGGGGGAGCGTGGCATCCTGCACGCGGTCGCCAGCCGCGGCGAGTGGTCGTGGACCGATGCGGAGCTGCGCCGCCACGGACTGCACGACCGCTTCGCGGTCGTCGAGGTGGGGTGGGGCCGCAAGTCCGCCGCCATCGGCCGCATCGCCCAGACCCTCGGACTGCACCTGGACAATATCGGCTATATCGACGCCGAACCGCTCGAACGCAGCGAGGTCGCCCACGCCCTGCCGCAGGTCCGCTGCTACGCGGCGCGACATGTGGACGTGCTGTCCGCCCTCCAGGAATTCCGCGCCCCGGCCGGTACCGCGCCGCCGCCCACCTCCCCGATGGGTTTCGCGCACGTGTTCGGCAGCTGAGCGGGCAGCCGCCGGACGGCTCGCGGAGCGAGGGCCGAGTGGCCGGTGGCGCGAGGGCCGAGTGGCTGGTCGCGCGAGCGCCGAACGGTCCGAGCGTCGAACGGCGGGCGCTGCGAGTGTGCACGGCGTGCACAACTCAGGCGGGCGTCGATTCGGTCTGCCCGCCGTCGCGGATCTCCACGATCGGCAGGACCAGCGCCGCCGGAGCCGACGCGGGGACCACGGGCTGCTTCGGTGCCACGGGTGCGATGCGCCGGTAACCCCGGCCCTGTTCCGGGCGGGTGTCTGCCTCGCCCTTGTTGGGCCACATGGCCGCCGCGCGTTCGGCCTGCGCGGTGATGGTCAGCGACGGATTCACGCCCAGGTTCGCCGACACCGCCGCGCCGTCCACCACGCTCAGCGTCGGATAGCCGTACACCCGGTGGTAAGGGTCGATGACACCGTGGTCGGGGTCCGCGCCGATGGCCGTCCCGCCCAGGAAATGCGCGGTGAGCGGAATATTGAACACCTCGCCCCAGGAGCCGCCGGCCACGCCGCCGATCTTGTCGGCCACCCGCCGCGTCACATCGTTGCCGACCGGGATCCAGGTCGGATTGGGCTCCCCGTGGCCCTGTCTGGAGGTGAGCTTGCGGCCGAACAGACCGCGCTTGGTGTAGGTGGTGATGGAGTTGTCGAGATGCTGCATCACCAGCGAGATGATGGTGCGCTCACTCCAGTTCTTCACGCTCAGGAACTGCACCAGCATGAGCGGATGCAACAGCACCGTCCACAGGAAGCGCAGCCAGCGCGGCACCCGGCCGCCGCCGTCCACCATGAGGGTTTGGAGCAGACCCATGGCATTGGAGCCCTTGCCGTAGCGCACCGGTTCGATATGGGTGTCGGGCGTGGGGTGGATGGATGAGGTGATCGCGACGCCGCGGGTGAAGTCGCGGTCGGGGTTCACCGTGCGGGTGGCCGCGCCGACGATGGATTCGGAGTTGGTGCGGGTGAGCACCCCCAGCCGGTCGGACAGACCGGGCAGCACGCCCTTGTCTCGCATGGCGAACAGCAGCTTCTGCGTCCCGCGCGTGCCCGCGGCCAGCACCACGTTGGCGGCGGTGTAGGTCTTGGGCTGTCTGCGCAGCAGCGCGCCCGTGCGGGTGGTGTCCACATCCCAGGTGCCGTCCGGCAGCGGGCGCAGCGCCTTGACCGTGGTCATCGGGACGATCCGCGCCCCAGCCTTTTCGGCGAGGTACAGGTAGTTCTTGACCAGGGTGTTCTTGGCGTTGTGGCGGCAGCCGGTCATGCACTCGCCGCATTCGATGCAGCCGGTGCGGTCCGGGCCGACGCCGCCGAAGAACGGGTCGGCGACGGTCGTGCCCGGCTCGCCGAAGAAGACGCCGACCGGGGTCTGGACGAAGGTGTCGCCCACGCCCATATCGTCGGCGACCTGCTTGAACACCTCGTCGGCGGGTGTCATGTGCGGGTTCTGCACCACGCCGAGCATCTTGCGCGCCTGCTCGTAGTAGGGCATGAGCTCGTCGCGCCAGTCGGTGATGTCGCGCCACTGCGCGTCCCGGAAGAACGGCTCCGGTGGCACGTACAGGGTGTTGGCGTAGTTGAGCGATCCGCCGCCCACACCCGCGCCCGCCAGAATCAGCACATTGCGCAGCGGGTGGATGCGCTGGATGCCGTAGCAGCCCAGGGCCGGTGCCCACAGGAACTTGCGGAGATCCCAACTGGTGTCGGGCAGTTCGTCGTCGGCGTAGCGTTGCCCGGCCTCCAGGATGCCGACCCGGTACCCCTTCTCGACCAAGCGCAGCGCGGTGACGCTGCCACCGAATCCGGATCCGACGATGAGCACGTCGAAATCGGTTTCGCGCTGGGACATGCGGAACTCCTCGGTGTCGGCGGTGACGCGCGTTACGCTAACGCGGACAGTTGCCACTGTCAATGAAGGCTGACCTGACTCTATGCTTGGCCCGTGCCTCGCTTCAGCCGTACCCAACTCGCCGATCTGAGCGGTATCCCGGCGCGCACCATCCGCTACTACCATTCGCTCGGCCTGCTGCCGAAACCCGGCCGGGCCGGGAAGGAAGTCGTCTACGGCGACGACCATCTGGAGCGGCTGCGCGATATCGCCGCCATGCGGGCACGCGGCCTACGTCTCGACGCCATTCGCGAGGTGCTGGCCACCGATACCGTGCCGGGGGATTGGCGGACCCTGTTCGACCCGCGCCACTCCGTCTCGGCCGACCAGGTCGTGGACCTCTCCGACGAGGCGCTGTCGGATCTGCTCGGCGACCGCCGCACCGAGATCCTCGACGACCTGATCGCCGCCAACTACCTCGAACGGCGCGACGACGGCTGGCGGGTGCCGGACCTGCCCATGCTCAAGGGCGCGCTGATCCTCTACGACATCGGCACCGACATCACCCTCAGCGGCGCACTGCGCAAACTGATCCGCGCCCACATCGCCGACCTGGCCGACGAGATGGCGCGCACCTTCCGCGACGCCGCCGCCACCAGCTACGGCGGCGAGGGCCTCGGCACCGACCTCATGCGCTTCCGCGATCGCTTCCGCGCGGCCGCCTGGGAGGTCGGCGGAGCCACGCTCGCCGACGAAATCGAGCGTGCCGTACGGGAACTCGACGCGGAGTCGGGGCGCTAGCCCTTCGCGGGGGGGTCGGCACCGCGAGGCATCCGGCAGGCGATGGCAGCGCCGTCAGCGAGCCTCGGCTGTCGGATCGGACCCGATCGTTCGGTCGCGATCGAGTGGGCTCCAAAACCGCACGGCGACATGCGAACCGCGACTTCCTGCCGCGGCGGCTCGAATGTCGCGACGCGAGCGCTGTGTGTATGTTCGGTGCGGCAAGTCCTCTGCACGGAAGCACGGTTCACGCATGACCACATCACGCCCCCTGACGCCCTTCGAGATGGCTCATTTCGACCGCGAGGCCCAGCTGGGCAGCGTGCCGAAAGCTGAAGTGGCCCTGCACATCGGGAGCACGGTGCGTGGTGACGTCGACACCGAGGTCCTGCGCCGGGTGCTGACCGAGCTCGCCGCGGGGCACGCCATGCTGCGCGCGGTTGTCGTCCGGACCGCCGATGGCGGGCTCGGTTTCGAGTTGCGGGAGAACTATCAGCCCCCGCTGGAGGTCCGGGCGGGCGGAGACGACGAGTATCAGGCGCTCATCAACAGCAAACATGATTGGAGCGAGGGGCTTTTCAAGGGGTACCTGCTGCGGGAAGGAGGGCTCAGTCGCATCGTGATGGTGGCGCATCACGGCATCTGCGACGGCCGCTCGATGTTCCCGCTGGTGCACGAGATGTGGGAGCGGTACGGCGCCCACCTCGCGGGGGAGCCGCTGCCGTTGTCGGATTCGGATCGCGAGCTGCCCGACGGAGTGGACGCCCAGCTGGCGCACACGGTCTCCGACGCCGAACTCGATGCCTTCATGACTCAGCTGGCCGCCATTGCCGCGGCCACCGACCCTGCCACGTCCGCACCGGCTCATCTGCCCGTCGACGGCGACGGGTTCGGTGACCCGTGCGGACGGTTCACGCTGCGGTCCTTGGACTTGACCGTGGAAGACTCCGAGGCGATCGTCGCCACCGCACGCGCACACGGAGTCTCGGTCAACAGCCTGCTCGCCGGCGCCGCATTGACGGCGATGCGGACCGAGCTCGATGCCGGCGGGGGTCCGGCGATGATGCTCGCCACGCATTGTGCGGATGTGCGGGACCAACTGGCGCCGCCGCTGTCGGGGTCGACCGTTCTGAACTGCGTGAGCGGGGTCCCCACCCCGGTCTTCGCGAGCGCTGACACCGATCCGATCGAGTTGGCGCGGATGGTCGAGGTCGGCGTGCGGGGCGCGGTCGAGGCCCGGTTTCCCGCCCTGATTCTGCGCGCGCTGTCCCGCGGCATCGATCCCGAAGCCGCGGGGATGCCCACCATCGTGCCGTCGCTGGGGCTGTCGAATATCGGCCGGATGCCGGCCTATCCGATCCCGTCGAACCTCGAACTCGTGCGCAACTTCGTCTACGGCATGGGTGAACAGATGCCGCCGACGATGACGATGTTCACGCTGGGCGACCGCCTGACCGTCCAGGTCGAATACGACACTGTCGAACACAGCCATGCGCAGATGGGGCGGGTAACGGAGGCGATGCATCGGCAGCTCCGGCACCTGTGCGGTCTTGCGTCAACATCGACCACCGCCGAGGTGCCCTTCTATCCCATGCCCCGAGCGCAGGGCTGTCCCTTCGTGCCGGCCCCGGGAGTTCGCGAGATCGCCGCCACGGGACCGATTTCCAAGGTCCGGACGTGGGAAGGCAAGACAGCGTGGCTGGTGACGGGCCATGCGGAGGCCCGAACGCTCTTCGCCGACCCGAATGTGCTGCTGGACAACAAACATCCGGATTTCCCGCATACCAACCCCTCGATGAAAGCGGTCGCGGAGTTGAGTCCGCGTACGATGTTGAACTCGGACGGCGCCGAGCACGCACGCTTCCGGCGGATGCTGGCCAAGCCGTTCACGCCCAAGCGGCTGGAGACATTGCGACCGCTCATCCGCAAGCATGTCGACGAGCGGATCGATGCCATGTTGGCCGCGGGGCGTTCGGCTGATCTGGTCACGTCACTGGCACTGCCGGTGTCGTCGGAGGTGATCTGTGAGCTGCTCGGTGTCCCGTACGAGGATCACGCGTTCTTCGAGACCCTGACCGCGACCGGGTTCGACTCCGCGACCTCTGTGGAGGAGTCCGCGCAGAACACATTGCGGATGCTCGACTATCTGAACAAGCTGATACTGGCCAAGGCCGAGAAGCCGGGCGAGGACACCCTGTCCGACATGGCAGAACTCGTAGGCGCCGGGGAACTGCAACCCTGGGAGGCCACCATGGAGGCGGTCGGCCTCTTGGCCGCCGGGCACGAGACCACCGCGAACATGATCGCGCTCGGTGTCGTCGCACTGCTGGAGAGTCCGGAGCAGTTGGCGTTGATCCGGGACACCGACGACCCGAGAGTCCTGACCAATGCGGTCGACGAGCTCGCTCGGTACCTGAGCATCCCGCACATCGGATTGCGGAGAGTCGCGGTCGCCGATATCGACGTCGCCGATGAGACTATTCGCGCTGGTGACGCGATCATCTTCGACATCGGAGTGGCCAACTGGAGCGAAAGCGTCTTCCCCGACCCGGATCGGATCGACCTGACCCGTTCGAACGCGGCCCAGCACCTCTCGTTCGGCGCGGGCCGCCACAACTGCATCGGCCTGCAGTTGGCGCGTATCGAATTGAGCATCACGTTGCAGACGCTCTTCCGGCGCATTCCGGATCTGCGGCTGACGGCGGCCATCGACGAGCTCGATTTCAAGGAGGATGCGATGGTGTACGGCCTCAAAGCACTACCGGTCGAGTGGTGAGATCCGTTGATCAGGCGACGACGAAAGGATACGAACTACCCGCCGTACGAGCGACAAGAGACACTCTCGGAGGCCCAGCAGCACCTCTACGCCGCACTCGACAAGACCCGTGCGGTGCTCGGGTACTCGAGAAGCCGAGTGGCAGCCGAGTTGAATCTCTCACTCAGCGCGACCGCCAAGAAGTTCCGTGCGGAACGCCGCTTCGAGAACGAAGAGATCATCGCCCTCGTCAAATTCTTCGAGTTCCCTGCGGTGCTGGGCTGGAAGGTCGCCGATCAGGTCCTGCATGGAATCGTGCCGTTCCGGGCCGGTCGCTGGCCGCCGCGATTCGCGGAGGGTGATCTCGAACTGCTGAGTTCCTTCTCCGGGCCCGGAATGTTCATGGAGAGTCCGGTTCTGAACATCATGGCGAAGAACGCTGCGGCAGACGAATACTTTCCCTGGTTGAAAGTCCCGACCGACGATTGCGGTCCGGTGAATCTCGTCATCGAGCTTTTCACGAATCCGGGTGCGCTGGAGAGCTTCGGGGACTCGTGGGACGACATGGCCCGCCATGCGGCGATGATGCTCAATATCCTGGCCCCTGGGATTGTCGAGACGGAGGTCATGGCGGAAATCTTCGAGCGGTGTCGGGTACATCCGAAATTCGACGAGTATCTGAACTTCTTGCCGACGGATCCGCAGATTTTCGCCAAGACCGAGGTGATGGTCAGATGTCCCGATGGTGTTCGCCGTCGTCATATCGTCAAATCTTTGCGGCAGGACTGGCCGGATCCCGAAGCGTGGGTGATGACGACTATGGTGCGGGTCGAATAGTCGTGTCCTGATCGCGGCGGGCGGCGGGCCGATCGCCGGATCTACCCGCTCACGGGCGGCACCGGCCAGCGGCCGGAGCCCAGTTCGCGGGAGATGGTGCGGGCCGTGGCGCGCACCGCGTCCACGACGGCCTCGGGGGCGGGCCAGTCGGCGGTGGGCAGGACCACGCCGACCGCGCCCACCACCGCTCCGGTGTGGTCGAAAATCGCTCCGGCGATACAGGATTCGCCGAGCACAGCCTCGTCGCGCTCGAAGGCGATTCCGGAGTGGGCCACCGGGCGCAGATGGTCGGCGAGGTCGTCGGCGGTGGTGATGGTGTCGCCGGTCATGCTGCGCAGGGGGCCGGTCTCGGTGCGCGGCAGGAAGGCCAGGACGGCTTTGCCGAGGGCGCTGGCGTGGGCGGGGATCTCGATGCCGAGTTCGGGCATCTGACGGCTGCCGTCGGGACTGGGTTCGTGGTGGATGATCACCACGTCGTCGCCGAAGAGCACCCCGACGCGGACCGCGCGGCCGGTGCGGTGGGCGAGATCGTGCGCCCAGGTGAGGGCGCGGGCACGCAGATCGAGGGTGTCCAGGTAGACATTGCCCAGTCGCAGTACGGCGGGCCCGAGTTGATAGCGGCCGCCGCCGTGCTCCTGCACGACCACGCCGTGCGCGGCCAGTGTGCGCACGATGCCGTGCACGGTGGTGGCGGCCAGCCCCAGCTCGGCGGCCAACTCGGACAGCGTCATCCGCCGCGCGCCCTGCAGGGCGAACAGGATGCGGACGGCGCGGTCTACGGACTGGATCATGCGCTCACCTTTCGCGGGCCCTTGTGACCCGAGCCACAACACCGTACTCTACGAATCCTATTCGACATTATCGAATGGTGTTCGACATATCTGGAGTACCTCATGGATGGACTGCGGACACCGCAGCGTCTCGCGGCGGAAGTGCTCGGCACGGCAATCCTCGTCTTCATCGGCGTCGGCTCGGTCCCGGCGACGCTCATCGTCAACGGCGACGCGCCGTTCACCATGGCCGACCTCGGCATGATCTCGTTGGCGTTCGGCACGGTCGTGGTCGCGACCGTCTACGCCTTCGGGCACGTGTCGGGTAATCACATCAACCCGGCGGTCACCCTCGCTCTCGCGCTGTCCGGGCAGTTCCCCTGGCGGCAGGTCCCCGCCTACCTTGCCGCGCAGCTGGTCGGCGCGGTGATCGGGTCGCTGGCCATCCTCGGCACCCTCGGTGACCGTGCCAGCGAGGTGGGACTCGGCATCGCCGCGTACGGCACGGATGTCGGTGCGGGACAGGCGTTCATCGCCGAATTCGTCGGCACCTTCATCCTGGTGCTGACCGTCCTGCTGGTCATCCACCGTGCCGCCGCACCGGGGTTCGCGGGTGTGGCGATCGGGCTGGTGGTCTTCGCCGCCATCATCCCGGTGGCGCCCGCCACGGGCGCGTCCATCAACCCCGCCCGCACCCTCGGGCCGATGCTGGTGCAGCAGCTGTGGGGCGGCGAGGTGCAGTGGGGTCAGGCCCCGGTCTACCTGGCCGCCGAATTCCTCGCCGGAGTGGCTGCGGCCGCCACCGCGTACGCCCTCACCCGTACCTCGCACCGCCTCGGCGCGACCGCCGAACCGGTCGAATCGACCGTCCGATAGGAGATCTCGTGAAGAAGCTCATCAACGATCCCGCCGATGTGGTCGACGATGCCCTGGCCGGAATGGCGGCCGCGCATCCGGAGCTGCGCATCGACGAGAAGAACCGCGTGATCCTGCGCGCCGACGCACCCACCCCCGGCAAGGTCGGGTTGGTGTCGGGCGGTGGGTCCGGTCACGAGCCGCTGCACGGCGGCTTCGTCGGCCGCGGCATGCTCGACGCTGCCTGTGCCGGTGAGGTTTTCACCTCCCCGGTGCCCGACCGCATTCTGGCCGCCACCACCGCCGTGGACGCGGGCGCGGGGGTGCTGCACATCGTGAAGAACTACACCGGCGACGTCATGAACTTCGAGATGGCCGCCGAGCTGGCGGCCGCCGAATCCGGCACCGACGTGGTGTCGGTGGTGGTGGACGACGACGTGGCCGTGCGCGACAGCCTCTACACCGCCGGGCGGCGCGGCGTCGGCGGCACCCTGGTGGTGGAGAAGCTGGCGGGCGCGGCGGCCGAAGCGGGCAGGACACTGACGGAGGTGGCCGACGTGGCCCGCCGCGCCAATGCCGAAACCCGCAGTATGGGAGTGGCATTGACCTCGTGCACGGTGCCCGCCGCCGGGCGGCCCACCTTCGAACTTGGCGAGACGGAGATGGAACTGGGCATCGGCATCCACGGCGAACCCGGACGGCGGCGGCTGCCACTCGCGTCCGCGCGGGAGATCGCCGGCCTGCTGGTGGAACCCCTGCTGTCGGATCTGCCGTACCGATCCGGCGATCGGGTCATCTGCTTCGTCAACGGTATGGGCGGCACTCCGCTGCTCGAGCTGTACGTGATGTACGCCGAGGTCGCGCGGGTGCTGCGGGCGCACGGCGTCGAGGTGGTCCGGTCACTGGTCGGCCCGTACGTCACCAGCCTGGACATGGCAGGCTGTTCGGTGACGGTGACCCGGGTCGACGACGAACTGTTGGAGCTATGGGACGCGCCGGTGCGGACACCGGCCCTGAACTGGGGAGTGTGACACCGTGACAACCATCGACGTACAGCGGTGGATGCGTGAATTCGCCCGGCTGATCGACGAGCACGCCGATGAGCTCACCGCCCTCGACGCCGCCATCGGCGACGCCGACCACGGCAGCAACATGCAACGCGGCGCACGCGCGATCGCGGCCGAATTCGATTCCGCCGCACCAGAGTCCACAGCCGCCGCGATCAAACAGGCGGGTATGGTGCTGGTCCGCTCGGTCGGCGGGGCCAGCGGTCCGCTCTACGGCACCTTCCTGCTGCGGATGGCCGCGAGCACCACCGGCGAGCTCGACGCCGACACCTTCGGCAAAGCCGTGCGGGCCGGTATCGACGGTGTGGTGGCGCGCGGCAAGGCCCAGGCCGGGGACAAGACCATGTTCGACGCCCTGGCCCCGGCCGCCGACGCCTTCGATGGCGCCCTGGCCGCCGGAGCGGATTTCGGGGCCGCGCTGGACGCCATGGTCGCGGCCGCGGCGGCGGGCCGCGACGCGACGGTGCCGATGCAGGCCCGCAAGGGCCGTGCCTCCTATCTGGGCGAACGCAGTGTCGGACATCAGGATCCCGGCGCCACCAGTGTGGTGCTGCTGCTGCGCGCGGCCCGGCGGGCGGTGCGATGACCGGCATTGTCGTCGTCTCCCACAGCCGCGCCCTCGCCCGCGCCGCGGTGGCGCTGGCCGCCGAGATGCTGCACGACAGTCCGGTCCGCATCGAGATCGCGGCCGGACTGGACGAGCACACCCTCGGCACCGACGCGACAGCGGTCGCGGCCGCCATCACGGCGGCCGACAGCGGCGACGGCGTGCTGATCCTCATGGATCTCGGCAGCGCCATCCTGTCCGCCGAACTCGCCCTGGACCTGCTCGACGGCCCGCACCTGGTCCGGCTGTGCGCGGCACCGCTGGTGGAGGGCCTGGTCGCCGCCGCCGTCTCCGCCGCCGGGGGAGCCGACCTCGACGAGGTGGCCGATGAGGCGGAACACGCGCTCGCGGCCAAGCGCTCGCAGCTCGCCGACAGCCAACCGGCGACACCCGACCCGACGACGGCGGAGAACGAGTCGCCGGGCGACACCCGACTCGGTGGCGACCACGCGGCCGCCCCCGAAGTGTCCGATGGTGATCCCGCGGATCTGCCGGTGGCAGGTGATCGGCAGCCTTCGGACGTGCCGCCGACGGGCGATCAGGAACGCGCGCACACGTCGCCGACAAGTGCTCGACGTAGCGCGTCCGAATCGACCATGGTCCCCGGGCACGCTGCCGGGAGTCAGGCGAACGCGGTTCCTGAACGAGCTGCCGGGGATCAGACGAACGCGGGTACCGGGGACCGGGCGAACGTGCACGCGGCGTCGGGAGGGGCGGGGGTCACTCCGGCCGCGGGGAGCCGCACGACAGCGGCGGATCCGGTCCGCGCGGTCTTCGTGGTGACCAACGAGCACGGCCTGCACGCCCGCCCCGCCGCACGGCTGGTGGCGGCCGTGCGTGGCCGCGACGCGCAGGTGCGGGTCCGCAATCTGAGCACCGGATCGCCGTCGGTGTCGGGCCGCAGCCTGAGCCGGATCGCGGCGCTCGGAGTGCGCGCCGGGCACGAGGTGGAGATCACGGCGAACGGTCCGGACGCACGGGCGGCGGTAGATGCCGTCGTGGACCTGGCCGCCCGCCACTTCGACGAGCGGCCAACAGACGTCGCCGACAGTCCTGCCGTCGACAGCACTGCGGCCGACAGCACTGCGACTGACAGCATTACGGCCGATAGCACTGCGGCCGACAGCATTACGGCCGACAGCATTGGCTCCGACAACACAGCGGCCGAAAGCTCAGTGTCCGAAGGCACCGCGGCCGGGCATTCGCTGCCTGGAAGCTCTGTGCCGGACGGCAGTTCCCCGTCGACCTGGCGGCGTTCCCACCCGGCCGGGCGGACCGGTCCACTGGCGGCGGCCTCGGGGATCGGTATCGGTCCGGCGTGGCGGCTCGATGTCGCCGAGTTCGACCTGGCCGACGACCGCGCGGAGGCTCCCGCCGTGGCAGCCGAACGTTTCGACGGCGCGCTCGCCACCGTGCGCGGTCGCATCGACGCCGATATCGCCCGCGCTCGGGCCGACACCACCGCCGGGGAGATCTTCGCGGCGCACCGACTGCTGTTGGACGACGACGACCTCATCGCGGAGGTCCGTGAGCGCATCGCCCAGGGCCGGTCGGCCGCCGCGGCCGTGGCCGCCGTCTTCGACAGCGCCGCCGATGAATTGGCGGCCCTGCCCGACGAGTATCAGCGGGCCCGGGCCGCCGATGTGCGCGCGGTGCGTGATCAACTGCTCTCGGCGCTGCTCGGGCATACCACCGAGATCGCCAGCCGCGCGGGCGTGCTGGTGGCCGCCGACCTCACGCCCGCGCAGGTGGCCGGGCTCGACCGCGACCTGGTCACCGGCATCGTGCTGGCGCAGGGCAGCCCCACCGCGCACAGCGCGATTCTGGCCCGCACCAGGGGAATTCCCGCCGTCGTCGCGGCCGGTCCGCAGGTGCTGACCGTGCCCGACCAGACGATGCTGGCACTCGACGGCGACACCGGCCGGCTCGTCATCGCCCCGGACAGTGAGACCCTCGCCGCGTTCACCGCGCGAGCCGACGCACAGCGGGCCCGGCGGCGCGCCGCCGAAGCGGCCGCACGGGAACCCGCGGTGACCCGCGACGGAGTCGAGATCCAGGTCGCCGCGAACGTCGGCAGCCTGGCGGACGCGGAGGACGCGGTGCGAGGCGGCGCGGACGGCGCGGGACTGGTCCGCACCGAATTCCTCTTCCTCGACCGGGCCGCCGCCCCGACCGCCGCGGAGCAGGAGCAGGTGTACCGCGATCTGGCGACCGTCTTCGACGGCCGCCCGATGGTGCTGCGCACCCTCGATGTGGGCGGTGACAAACCGCTGCCGTACCTCGCCCAGCCGGTGGAGGCGAATCCTTTTCTCGGACAGCGCGGTATCCGTCTCGCCCTGGCACATCCGCACCTGCTGCGCGAGCAGTTGAGCGCCATCGCACGGGTGGCCGCGGACCATCCCGTCGGGGTGATGTTCCCGATGGTGACCGACGTGCGGGAGATCGACGCGGGCCGCGGGATGCTGAAAGAAGTGGCCCCCGCCGACCTGTCGATCGAGCTCGGCATCATGGTGGAGGTGCCCGCCACGGCGGCGAAGACGGCGGAGCTGGCCGAGCACGTCGACTTCTTCAGCATCGGCACCAACGACCTCACCCAGTACGCGCTGGCGGTCGAGCGCGGCAACGAGGCCGTGGCCGCGCTCGCGGACGCCCTCGATCCCGGGGTGCTGCGGTTGATCGACATGGTCTGCCGGGGTGCGGGCGGGACGCGGGTGGCGGTCTGCGGCGAGTTGGCCTCCGACCCGGTGGCGGTGCCGATCCTACTGGGTCTCGGGGTGACCGAACTCAGCGTCGCGCCCGCCGCCGTTCCGTTGATCAAGGCCGCCGTGCGGACGCTCGACCGCGGGGCCTGCGCTGATCTGGCCGCGCGGGCGCTGCGCTGCGCCACCGCCGCGGCGGTGCGCGGGCTGTCGCTTCCGGCCTGATCGCCCGGGGGCCGGGCGGATTGCCGAGGTTTCGCCGTGGCCGGTATCACCAACCGGTTGGTCTGCGCATTCAGGCTGTTCACAGCATTGCGTCACACACTCGAAGGTGATGCCCGACGAACCTCGCAATCCGCCCGCCCGCTACGGACCGCGGCATGCCCGCGGGCCGCGGCATCGTGCGGCGCCGGTGCGGTCGGTGCGCGCCCGGCGGGCCCGCGGGTTGGTGCGGCTGCTCACCGCGACGGTGGCGGCCGTGGTGGTCGGGGCGACCGGCGTGGGTTGGTACGCGTCGGCCGGGCTTGACCAGGGCTTCACGCGGTCGGATGTGCTCACCGACGAGGACGCCGCCGCGCTCGACGGCGATCTCAATATCCTGCTCATCGGGTTGGATACGCGCAAGGACTTCGATGGCAAGGACCTGCCGCGCGAGGTCCTGGACGCATTGCACGCCGGGGACAGCGACGTCGGCGGCTACAACGCGAATTCGCTGATCCTGGTGCACATTCCGAAGGATCTGAGCAAGGTCGTGGCCTTCTCCATCCCGCGCGACAACTATGTCGAGGTCTCCGGTATCCCGGGCTACACCAAGGTCAAGATCAAGGAGGCGTACGGGCTGAAGAAGGCCGCGGTGGAACAGGATCTGATGGAGCAGGGCATGACCGATCCGGTCGAGCTCGAGCATCGCGGCCGGGAGGCGGGCCGTGCCTCCATCGTGCAGACCGTGCGCTCGCTCACCGGCGTCCCGATCAACCGCTTCGCCGAGATCTCCCTGGCCGGTTTCTACGATCTCGCCGATGCCGTGGGCGGCGTGGAAGTCTGCCTCAACGATGCCGTCGACGACAGCTACTACTCCGGCGCCGTCTTCCCCGCCGGTCGCCAGCATCTCGACGGCGCGCAGGCGCTGGCCTTCGTGCGCCAGCGTCACGGCCTGCCCAACGGCGATCTCGACCGCACCCACCGACAGCAGGCGTTCCTCATGTCGGTGGCGAAGTCGCTACAGGATTCCGGCACCTTCACCGATCTGGGCAGGCTCAAGCGACTCGTGGACGCCGCGCACGCGAACATGATGCTGTCCAAGGGCTGGAACCTGCTCGAGTTCGCTCACACGATGGGCCGGGCGGGTGCGATTCCGGTGGAGTTCCGCACGCTGCCGGTGCTGCGCTACGCCACGGTCAACGGCCAGGACGTGAACATCATCGATCCCGCCGCGATCAAGCGGGAGGTCCGCGTCGCCTTCGGGCTCGCCGCGCCCACACCGACCACCACGCCCAGCACCGATGCGGACGAGGCGGCCGAAACCTCCAGTACGACAACACCTTCGCCAACAACAACGACCGCCTCGACCCTCACCGCGGGCAAACCGGTGACGGGGTCGATCGGCGATGGTGTTCCGTGCGTGAACTGAACGGATTCAGGCGACCGCGAGGGCGGACAGACCCGGCGGCGGTGGTGTCCGGCCGTCCCGCGAACGGCGCTGATCGAGCACCGCGAACACCACGGTGAGCGCGGCCGCCGCCACATAGGCGAGGGCGGCGCATCCGGCGACGGTGCTGAACGTATCCGCCGCGGCCCGCGACACCTCCCCGTCGCCGGTGGTCAGGGCCGCCAACGGCACCGGATAGCGATCCGCGACATCGGTGAAGTCCGGCAGGGTGAGCGCGAATACGAGCAGGGACAGGTCGGCGGCCGCGAGCGCCAGCAGGCTGCGCGGGCGCAGGGTCGGCGCGAGCGCGAGGGCGACCGAGATCGCCACCAGCAGCGGGGACAGCACGATCAGGGCGGCCACGCCGAACGATATGAACAAGATGACCAGCCACCACCCCGGGGCGAGCACCCGCACCCCGAGCGCGAACAGCACCACGAGCACCTGACCGACGACCAACAGCGAGCGATTCATCATGACCTCCCGTGCGTGAACCACGATGCTGTCGATCCTGCTGCGTTCGACCCCACGCGTACCTGCGCGCGACTACCCGAACCGCTGCGTAGTTCCACTCAGCCCACGCGGCCCGCTATCCGATCCGGCGCTAGCATCGACCGCATGGAATCCGGTGACCTGGTGGGACGGTGGCGGTTGACGGCATGGACCGCGACCGACGAAACCGGCGCTGTCACCCGGCCCTTCGGCGACCACCCGGAGGGCTCCGTGGTCTACACCTCCGGCGGCTGGATGAGTGGTCACCTGTCCCGCTCCGACCGCCCCCACCTGTCGACCCCGAACGCGCTCGGCGGCCCCGAACCCGAACGCGCCGAAGCATATTCGACCTATGTCGCCTACTGCGGCGAGTACCGCCTCGAAGGTGACACCGTCGTCCACACCCTGCGCATGAGCCTGTTCCCGAACTGGGTGGGCAGCGAGCAGCGGCGCATCGTGGAGCTGTCCGGCGACCGACTGGTGCTCAGCACCCCGCCCACCCCGGTCGGCGACCGGACCCTCGTCAACCGCCTGCACTGGGTCCGCGTGGAGTAGCTGCCGTCGCGTCGGGCGGCGACGCTCCGGCAGGGCGGTTCATTCGAGGAAGGTCACGGTTTCGGACAGTGCGGCCCGGGGTGGGTAGGGGTGCGCGGTGGCGGGGTGCGCGAAGCCTATCGACATGCCGCAGAACAGCAACTGCCGCGGCGGCGGTGAGATCACCGCATCGACCGTTCGGTGATACTCCGCCCACTCCCTCAGCCGATCACCGCTCAGCACGTAGATATGCCACGGTTGCAGGTTGCCGCCCGACGGCGTGCGAGCAGCCGCCGTCAGCACCTTGTCCAACACCGCACGCGCCACCGGCCGGTCGGTGAACGCTCGAATGGACTGCCTACTCGCCACCGCCTCGTACACATCCACACCACGATCGTATTGAGCACAACTGTGTTCATCGAAACACCCACGGCCCAGCCCGATCATCAACCGCCCGAATCGGATCCGCGCGGCGTGCGGGCCGCGATGGTTGGCCGGGGTCGCAGCGGTCCGAATCGGTGCGCCGCCCTCTCGACTGCCCGGCGACGAGCTGGGCGTGGAGACGGCGAGCCGTGCGTCGCGCATCGAATTCCCCCGCGACATGGTGTCCAGCACGACCGTGCGGAGTACGAGCACGACGACGGCCACGACCGGGCGGCGTATTCGAACAGGCCGATAATCGTCGGCGTGGGTCAGGGGCGTGCGGTGAGCAGTGGTTCCAGTTCGGCGGCTACGTCGTCAAGCGGTTGCAGCGAGCGGGAGGTGCGGCTGAGGATGATCGCTCCTTCGATCGCCGAGAGGGTGAGGGTGGCGAGGCGTTTCGCGCGGTCGGCGGGGAATCCGGATACGGTCAGTGCGGTGGTGAGCGCGGTGTGCCAGCGGGTGAGGATGGCGGCGACGTCGGGATGCAGGGCGCGATCGTCCTCGGTGCCGCTGACGGCCACCGCGACGGCGGGGCAGACGGCGTTGAAGTCGGACTCGCGCAGCAGGTGACGCCAGAATGCGACGAAGCGGTGCATGGCCTCGGTGGGGCCGGTGGCGGCGGCGCGCTCGATCAGCTCCGCGATGGCGTCGGCGGCGAGTTCCAGACTCTCGCTGAGCAATTGGCGACGGCCGTCGGGGAAATGGTGGTAGACCGATCCGCGCGGGGTGCCGGTGCGGGTGAGGACCGCGTCGATGGTGACTCCCGCCGAACCACGCTCCCGGAGCAGCTCCACCGCACCCAGCAGCATCTTCTGTTTGGTCGTGCCCCGTGCCGCCATGACTAGTCCTCGCGCGGCGGCTCGAATGTAGCCTTGACGGCGGCGAGGTTGGCACGCATATTGCGCTCCCATTCGGCCAGCCGGTTGGCGATGATGCGGGATTCCTTGTCCGGCATGGCGGAGATGGCGTGGCTCAGCCCGGACGGCCCCGGGCCGAGGCGTCCCCACTGGCGCACGATCACTCCGGAGCGGGCGGGATCCACCTCGAACCCCCAGGTGGCGCTCACACCGGCGGGCCCGTGCACCTGCCAGACCCAGCGTCGCTCCGGCTCCACCTCGATGATCTCGCAGTCCGTGCACCAGTTACCCATGGCGCTGTGCCGATTGGTCCCCCGGAAGCGCGCCCCGACCGCGACCCGATCCGCGCCGTCGAGCCATTGTGCCGACTCCAGTTCCTCGGAGAATCGCGACGGCAGCGTGATGTCGGTGACCAGGGCCCACGCCTGTGCGGGGGTGCACGAAACGCGTTCGGATACTTCGATGGTCGGTTGATCGCGGTAGCGCACGCGGTCCTCTCGGGTTCCCGTCGACAGTTTATATGATCTATAACATAGTGCATGGTAGCGACGCAGCCCCCTCGGAAACCGCTACGCGTCGGCGTAGTCGTCGAACCCCGCCTGCCCGGAGCCGCGGAGTTCGCGGTGGAGGCCGAGCGACTCGGCGTCGATTCGCTGTGGGTGCCGGAGGTGTGGGGCTACGACGCCCTCACCGGCCTGGCCTATCTCGCCGCCCGGACGACCTCGATCGGCTTGGGCACCTTCGTCGTTCAACTCGGCTCCCGCTCCCCGGCGCTGCTCGCCACCTCGGCCCTGAGCCTGCAGGAACTCTCCGGCGGGCGCTTCCGCCTCGGCATCGGTGTATCCGGCCCCGCGGTGATGGAGGGCTGGCACGGCGTTCGCTTCCGCAAACCCGTCAGCACCACCCGCGAAACCATCGATATCGTGCGCATGATCAGCCGCGGCGAACCATTGCGGTACGACGGCGAGGTCTACACCCTGCCCCTGCCCGACAGCGCGGGCCGTGCCCTGCGGCCACTGGTCGCGCCCCGGGAGGTGCCCGTCTACGTCGCGTCCATGGGCCCCGCCAATCTCCGGCTGACCGGCGCGGCCGCGGACGGCTGGCTCGGCAACGCCTTCATTCCCGAAGCCGCCGAGGTCTTCTTCGACCCACTGCGCGAGGGCGCGGAATCGGCGGGCCGCACCCTGGCCGACCTCGACCTGGTCGCGCCGGTCGCCGTCGAGTTCGCCGACGACGAAGCCGATGCGGCGCAACGTATTCGACGCCACGCGGAAGGCTACGCCTTCACCATCGGGGCCATGGGCGCGGCGGGCCGCAACTTCTACAACGAGGCGTTCACCCGACTCGGCTTCGGCCCGGCGGTGCGCCGCGTCGCCGAACTCTGGCAATCCGGCGATCGTGACGCGGCCCGCCGCGCTGTCCCGCTCGAACTGGGCAGCCACACCAACCTCGTCGGCACCCCCGAAGCGCTGGCCGAGCGCGTCGAACGCTATCGGGCGGCAGGCGTTTCCACGATCCTGGCGAAGCTGGACACCCCATTCGAGGAGCAGTTGACGACGCTGCGGCGACTCGTGGACCTGGTAGACGACCGGACCGCCTGACGGGTGGTTTCGCGCGCCGCGCGCGATGGTGCCGCCGATGCGACGCGTGGCGAGACGTACATCACAGCGCTGACGGGTTACGAAACGACCGCCTCGAGGGCTTCGATAGTTGCTGAAGATTGTCTGAAGCATTGAGAAGTACTCGGATGGAAAGTGGGATCGATATGCGCACACTGCTCGCCACCACCACGATCGCCGGCGCCCTGGCCGGGGGCGCCCTGTTGACCGGCGTCGGCTCCGCGAGCGCCACGCCGCCTCCGCCCTCGCCGCAGTGCACTGCCGTTTCCTATCCGCTGGTCCTGCTGATCGAGGCGACCGGCGGCGCGCAGAGCCCGCTGCTGCCCGCCGCCCAGGCCATCGCCGACGCGGTGTGCCGCTGACGCGGCCGCCTGCGTGGATGCTGTGAAGTTGCGATCTTGCAGTGGCGGCGGTGCATCCGTGCGGGTCCCATAGGGATCGCATCGCCGCCCGCACCGTCGGCATGGTCTCGATGACACCCCGACCCGCGATGCGACGGTGCGGCGGGTCGGAGCGGGCGGTCCACCCCGGAAGACGGTCACTTATGGGGGCGAGATTCTCGACGATGGCTGGTCGGCGACCGGGCGGCTTGACTGGGGGCATGACTTCGAACAACGAAAAAGCAGCAACTCAGAGCATTCTCGTCACCGCCGGAACCGGGAAGGTGGGGCGGCGGGTGGCCGAGCGGTTGAGTGCCGCCGGGTACTCGGTGCGGATCGGGTCCCGGTCGGCGGAGGTGCCCTTCGACTGGTCGGACCGCGCTGGCTGGGATGCGGTGCTGGCCGGCGTGTCGGCCGCATTCCTGATGTACACCCCGGATATCGGGGATCCGCGAGCCGGAGAGACGCTTCGGGCATTCAGCGAACTGGCGGTCGCCAAGGGTGTGCGGCGGCTGGTGCTGTTGTCGGCCCGGGGTGAGGACCAGGCCGCCGCGGCCGAGCGTGCGGTGCGGGAGAGCGGTGTGGAATGGACTGTGCTGCAAGCGGCTTGGTTCAACCAGAACTTCGACGAGGGTGTGTTCACCGAGATGATCCTCGGGGGTGCGCTCGCCTTCCCGGCCGGTCAGGTCCTGGAGCCGTTCATCGATTCCGGTGATCTCGCCGATGTGGCGGTCGCCGCGCTCACCGAGGACGGGCATGCTGGCCGGGATTACGACCTGACCGGTCCGCGACTGCTCACCTTCGGTGACGCCGCGGCCGCCATCGCCGCGGCGACAGGTCGCGAGATCCAGTACATACCGGTCAGCGGTGCGGAGTTCGGTGCGGTGCTGGCCTCCGAGTTCGGCATGCCGGACGAGGAGGTGGCGGTAATGCTGAACATCTTCGCGACCCTGCTGGACGGCCGCAACGCCACGGTGACCGACACCGTGCGGCAACTGCTGGGGCGCGAGCCGAAGGACTTCGACGACTACGTGCGTGATGCGATCGCGGCAGGCGCGTGGAAACAGGGCTGAACGGTCGCCCACCGAGCCCGGCTCATACCGGCGCGACCGCGAGTCGGTGTCCGGCGAGACGGGTTCGGCGTGCGTACAGGTGATCGGCCAGAGCGGAGATCGCCTGTGCGGCAGCGGAGTCCGGGTGGGTGAGCACCATGGGGATGCCTTCGTCGCCCGCGGTGCACACATCGGGGTCGAGGGGTATGCGGGCGAGGACGGGGCAGTCGGTGCCCAGGATGTCGGTGAGTCCGGCACTGACCTGTTCGGCGCCACCGGCACCGAACAGCAGGTGCCGAGCACCGTCGGAACCTTCGTACCAGGACATGTTCTCGACGACCCCCGCGACCCGCTGTCCGGTCTGCACTGCCACCGCTCCGGCGCGTTCGGCGATGCGGGCGGCGGTGTGCTGGGGTGTGGTGACGATGAGCATCTCCGCCGTCGGTAGGAGTTGGGCGAGCGAGATGGCGATATCGCCGGTGCCGGGTGGCAGATCGATGAGCAGGATGTCCAGATCGGACCAGTAGACGTCGGCGAGGAACTGGTGCAGCACGCGATGCAGCATGGGGCCGCGCCAGACGACGGGCTCGTTGCCGGTGACGAACATGGCGATGGAGATGAGCCGGACGCCATGGGCGGTCGGAGGCATGAGCATGCGGTCGATCTGGGTGGGTGTGGCGCCGGTGCCCATCATCGACGGGATGGAGTGACCGTGGATGTCGGCGTCGAGGATGCCGACCCGCAGCCCGCGCCGGGCCAGGGTGGTGGCGAGATTGACGGTGACACTGGACTTTCCGACGCCGCCCTTGCCGGAGGCGAGCGCGTAGACGCGGGTGCGGTTGCCGGGCTGGGCGAAAGGGATGACGGGATCGTCGCCGCCCCGCAGGCGCTGTCGCAGAGTCGCGCGCTGCGTATCGGTCATGACTCCGAAATCGACAGTGACGGAATCGGTTCCAGGGACGGAGCGCACCGCGGTCTCGATATCGTTGGTGAGTCTGGAGCGCATCGGGCACCCGGCCACCGTCAGCAGCACCCGCACCGTGACCCGGTTGCCGGAGTCGATGTCGACTCCCTCGACCATGTCGAGGTCGGTGATGGGGCGGTTGATCTCCGGATCGTGCACCCCGGCGAGAGCACGCATGACCGCGGCCGCCTCGACCATCGGTGCGGCGGGAACGC
>NZ_JASITE010000016.1 GCF_030767025.1 Nocardia sp. CC227C
GGCGCGATGAGACACACTGGGCGAAGCCTCTTGTCGCGCCGACCGGGTGCGGGTGTCTCGCGGGTAGGAGCGGCGCGATGAGGCCCGGGGCACCGAATCCCGGCGCTCCGGACGCGAAAGCGAAATCGTTCGGACCGTCGCTGAAGCGGCTGCTGCGGCGACTCGCGCCCGAACGTTCCTCACTCACGGTCATTTTCGTGCTCGCGGTGGTCTCGGTGGTGCTGAACACCCTGGGTCCGCAGATTCTCGGCAAGGCCACCAACCTCATCTTCGACGGCGTGGTGGGCAAGCAGCTCCCGGCTGGACAGTCCAAGGAGCAGGTGGTCGAGCAGCTGCGCGCCAGCGGTGACACCACCTTCGCCGACATGCTCGCCAGCATGGACGTGGTTCCCGGTGTCGGCGTGGACTTCTCGGCCGTCGGCATGGTCCTCACCGGGGTGCTGTTCCTGTTCATCGGCGCGTCGCTGTTCGGCTGGCTGCAGTCGTATCTGCTCAATATCGTCATCAACCGCACCGTGAAGCGGTTGCGCGGCGATATCGAGGCCAAGGTGCACCGGCTGCCGCTGCGCTACTTCGACCAGATGCCGCGCGGCGATCTGCTCTCGCGCGTCACCAATGACGTCGACAATGTGTCACAGACGTTGCAGCAGACCATGAGTCAGCTGGTCACCTCCACGCTGACGGTGATCGGCGTGCTGTTCATGATGTTCTGGATCTCGCCGCTGCTGGCGCTGATCGCGCTGTTGACGGTGCCGCTGGCGGTGATCGTGACCGCGCAGATCGCCAAGCGCTCCAAACCGCACTTCGTGGACCAGTGGAAGTACACCGGGCAGGTCAACGCCCAGGTCGAGGAGGCGTACACCGGTCACGAGGTGGTCACCGCCTTCGGTCGCGGCCGCGAGGTCGGTGAGGAGTTCGACAAGACCAACGCGAAGCTCTACCACGCCGCGTTCCGGTCGCAGTTCATCTCCGGGCTGATCATGCCCGCCATCATGTTCCTGGGGAATCTGAACTACGTGCTCATCGCCGTGGTGGGCGGTCTGCGCGTGGCCTCGGGCAATCTGTCGCTGGGCGAGGTGCAGGCGTTCATCCAGTACTCGCGCGGTTTCACCCAGCCGCTCACCCAGATCGGCTCCATGATCAATCTGTTGCAGTCGGGTGTGGCGTCGGCCGAGCGCATCTTCGAGATCCTGGACGCCGAAGAGCAGGTGCCCGATCCCGAGGTGGAGGACTCGCGGCCGGTGGACCGCGGCCGGGTGGCCTTCGAGGAGGTGTCGTTCCGCTACGAGCCCGATACCCCCGTCATCGAGGATCTGTCCCTGATCGCCGAGCCCGGTCACGTGGTCGCGATCGTCGGCCCGACCGGTGCGGGCAAGACCACGCTGGTGAACCTGCTCATGCGCTTCTACGAGCTGGACGCGGGCGCGATCACCATCGACGGCGTGGACATCACCCGCATCACCCGCGACCACCTGCGCGAACGCCTCGGCATGGTGTTGCAGGACACCTGGCTGTTCGGCGGCACCATCCGGGAGAACATCGCATACGGCGATCCGGACGCCGCCGAGGAGGAGATCCTGGAGGCGGCGCGGGCGGCCTATGTGGACCGGTTCGTGCACGCGCTGCCGCACGGTTACGACACCGTCATCGACGAGGAGGGCTCCGGCGTCTCGGCGGGCGAGAAGCAGCTCATCACCATCGCCCGCGCCTTCCTGGCCAAGCCGTCCATCCTCATCCTGGACGAGGCCACCAGTTCGGTGGACACCCGCACCGAACTGCTGGTGCAGCAGGCCATGGCGGCGCTGCGCCGGGATCGCACGAGTTTCGTCATCGCGCACCGGTTGTCGACCATTCGCGATGCGGACCAGATCGTGGTGATGGAGCAGGGCCGGATCGTCGAGATCGGCACCCACGAGCGGCTGCTGGCCGCCCGCGGCGCGTACTACCGGCTCTACAATGCCCAGTTCGCCGCCGCCCTCACCGACCCGGACGGTGCGGACGAGCCGGACGAGGACGCGGTACCGCTGGCGAAGACCTGACGATCGGCCGCCACAGGGACGGGCGTGTTCGTGACCCGTCTCGGGTGCGCGGCGGGGAGCTGGGAGGATGGTCGGGTGTCTTCCCCCGAATCCTTCGCTTTCAAGGTCGGCACCCGGTTGGACGGCCGGCACGGCCGCACGGGTGTGATCAGCACTCCGCACGGTGATATCGCCACGCCCGCCTTCATTCCGGTGGGCACCAAGGCGACCGTGAAGGCGGTGCTGCCCGAGGCCATGAAGGAGTTGGGGGCGCAGGCGCTGCTGGCCAACGCCTACCACCTGTACCTACAGCCGGGCCCGGACATCGTGGACGAGGCCGGTGGGCTGTCCGGCTTCATGAACTGGCCGGGGCCGACCTTCACCGACAGCGGCGGTTTCCAGGTCATGTCGCTGGGTGTGGGCTTCAAGAAGGTGCTCGCCATGGAGGCGGTGGGCGTGCAGAACGACGACGTGATCGCCAAGGGCAAGGAGCGGCTGGCCCATGTCGACGATGACGGCGTCACCTTTCGCTCGCACCTGGACGGGTCGAAGCACCGCTTCACCCCCGAGGTGTCCATGGGCATCCAGCATCAGCTGGGCGCGGACATCATGTTCGCCTTCGACGAGCTCACCACGCTCATGAACACCCGCGGCTACCAAGAGGAATCGCTGGAGCGCACCCGGCGCTGGGCACAGCGCTGCCTGGACGAACACGAGCGGCTCACCGCGGCGCGCTCGCATCGCCCCTATCAGGCGCTGTTCGGCGTCATCCAGGGTGCGCAGTACGAAGACCTGCGGCGCAAGGCATGTCGCGATCTGGAGGAGTTGCGCGGCGCCACCGGAACGGGTTTCGACGGGTACGGCATCGGCGGCGCGCTGGAGAAGCACAATCTCGGCACCATCGTGGGCTGGTGCTGTGACGAGCTGCCCGAGCAGAAGCCGCGGCACATGCTCGGCATCAGCGAACCCGAGGACATGTTCACGGCGGTGGAGAACGGCGCCGACACCTTCGACTGCGTGAACCCCTCCCGGGTGGCGCGCAATGCCGCCATCTACGTCGACGAGGGTCGATTCAATATCAACACCAGCCGCTTCCGCCGCGACTTCACTCCCATCGACGACACCTGCGACTGCTACACCTGCGCCAACTACACCCGGGCCTACCTGCACCACCTGTTCAAGGCCAAGGAGATCCTCGCCGCCACCCTGTGCACCATCCACAACGAACGCTTCACCGTCCGGCTGGTGGACCGCATCCGCGGCAGTATCGAACGCGGTGAATTCGACGACTACAAGACCGATTTCCTCGGCCGGTGGAAGGGCCGAATCAAGGCCCCGGCCAACTGATCTCGGCCGGTCAGGGGTGCGGGGGCCGGACCCCGCACCCGCGCCGGTCAGCTCGCGAGCGCCGATTCCCCGGTCGGCGCGTAGGACGGCTCGTGCCGCTTCAGGTACCCGATCACCCAGTAGGTGAGGGGCAGCACGATGACCTCCGCCAGGGTCTTCCACAGGAACCCGACGATCACGTAGTTGATGAACGAGCCCCACGTGCTGATGCCGATGGCCGTCGCCGCGATGGAGCAGAAGATCAGCGTGTCACCGAATTCGCCGACCACGGTGGAGCCGAGCAGTCGCGCCCACAGGTGCTTCTCCTTGGTCTTCTCCTTGATCGCGACCAGCGTGGCGGAGTTCAGCATCTCGCCGACGAAGTATCCGGCCAGTCCGGCCAGCACCAGTTGCGGCGTGGTGCCGAGCACGCTGCGGAATGCCTCCTGGTTCTCGTAGAACCCGGCCGGGGGCAACTCGATGGCGATCTTGAACGCCACCACCATGACCAGCAGGATGCCGAAGCCGTAGTAGATGGCCCGCCGCGCGGCCTTGAAGCCGTACACCTCGGTGAGCACGTCACCGATGATGTAGGCGAGCGGGAAGAGGAACCACGCGCCGTCGGTGGTGATCGGCAGCAGCTCGATCGGCCCGAGGGTCAGCGAGTGGTCGGTGAAGAACTGCACGCCCTTGGTGGCGCAGATATTGGAAATGATCAGAACTGCCGTGAACAGTGCCACGACCGGTGTGTAGTAGCCCCCCGCCGCCTTCGCGAATGCCGCGTGTTCGGTGGCGGGGCGTCCAGGTCCGACCGTCTCGGTCGGTAATGCATCACTCACGAAGAGAACAGGATACCGTTCACCGCCGTCGGTGGAATAGGCTGGCCGGATGACGAACAGCGGCGGCTCCGACGAGTGGTGGAACCACTACGGAGATGAGGGCGTCACGCCCGATTCGCCTTCCTCGCCGTCGGTACCGCAGCCCCCGGTCGCCGGTTATTCCTCGGCACCGCAGTACCAGGCTCCGCCGATGACGCCTCCGCCGCAGCCGCAGTACCCGAATTTCCCGCCGCCGCAGGCGAATCCGAGCGCGCCCGGATACCAGCAGCAGGCTCCCGCACCCGGCCCCGGACCGGCGTACGGCTATCAGTCCGGCGGTCACGCGCCGCCGGGTTATCCCCAGAGCGGCTACACGCCGTACGGGTACGCGCCCCAGCGGGCCACCAATGGCATGGCGATCGCGTCACTGGTGGTGTCGATCCTCGGCCTGGCGACCCTGTTCTTCTGCTTGCTGCCGATCGGTTCCCTGGTCGGCCTGATCCTGGGTGCGGTAGCGCTCAACCAGCTGAAACAGTCTCGACAGGAGGGCCGCGGCCTGGCTCTGGGCGGCATCTGGGTCGGCGCGGCCGGACTGGCGCTGGGCGTGCTGCTGTGGGTGCTCATCGGGGCGGCGGTCGTCTCCGGAGCCTAGTCCACCACGGACGACGAAAGCGGGTGCGCATCCCCTCGGATGCGCACCCGCTTTCGTCCGTGCCGACGTGGTGTCGTCAGCCCTTGACGACCTGGGTGCCGCCCGCGAACTTGTCGTGCCAGCCCTGCTTGTTCGGGTCCTGTTCGATGGTGACCGCGATGTAGATGGACATACCGATGTAGGCGATCGTGCCGAGGCACGGAATCAGGTTCGCCAGCATGAACAGGTTGCGCTTGGCCGAGACCGCCGGGTCCAGGACGCCACCGCCGGGCGCGACCACCCGCAGGCCGAGGAGCTTCTTGCCGAGGGTCTGGCCGCCCTGCTGCGTCTCCATGAAGATGAAGTAGCCGAACAGCAGCAGCGGGGTCACGATCGACCACAGCGTGCCGAGCGCGCTGGAACTCGAGTTGAGGACGTAGCCGATGATGGCCGCGGGGATGCCGACGATCAGGGAGTCGATGATGCGCGCGCCCAGGCGGGTCCACACGTCGGCGGGCGTCCCACCGCCGAATCCCGGTGCGCCGTAACCGGGCTGCTGCCCGAACGGCGGCTGCTGGCCGTAGGGCTGCTGCTGACCGTAGGGATCGGGCTGCTGTCCGTACTGCGGTTGCTGGCCGTAAGGGTCGGACGGCTGCTGCCCGTACTGCGGCGGCTGCTGGTTGTAGGGGTCGGACTGGCCGTATGGCTGCTGACCGTACTGTGGCTGGCCCTGACCGTAGGGCTGGTCGCCGGGTTTCTGCCCGTACGGGTCGCCGCCCTGCGGATACTGATTGGGGTCGTACCCACCGCTCGTCATTGTCTCGCCGTCCTCATGTGAAGTTTCGTCCGGTGTGGTGTCGAATCCGTACGTTACGGACCTGGACTGCTCGCAACAAGCCAATCGGGATCGAGTGTCCACGGTTCGCGTGGCAGGTCGGCGGGGCGGAAGCGGGGCAGCAACTCGGCCGGGCTGCTCGCCGCGTAGCCGAGCGACCCGGCCAGGAATCCCACCACCTGTTCGACGGTTTCGCCCCGGTCGAGGCGGTCGCCGAGGGTGACCGCGCCGTCGCGTTTGGCCAGCCGCTGCCCAGCCTGGTTCAGCACCAGTGGCACATGTGCGTACCGCGGCACGGGTAGGCCGAGCAGAGTCGCCAGATACGCCTGCCGGGGTGTGGAGGGCAGCAGGTCGTCACCGCGCACCACCTGGTCGACGCCCTGCTCGGCATCGTCCACCACCACGGCCAGGTTGTAGGCCGGGACGCCGTCGCCGCGTCGCAGCACCAGATCGTCCACCGCGCCGCGGTAGGGGCCGTGCAGTTCGTCGGTGATCTCGAAATCGTGGACGCCGGAACGCAGGCGCAGCGCCGCGGGCCGTCCCGCGGCGCGGCGTTCGGCGCGCTGGCGTGCGGTCAGGTCGCGGCAGGTGCCCGGATACGCGCCCATGGGGCCGTGCGGCGCGGTGGCCGCCTGCTGGATCTCCCGGCGTGTGCAGAAGCATTCGTAGCTGAGCCCGGCGGCGGTGAGCCGGGCGATGGCCGCCTCGTAGCGCGGTATCCGCTCGGATTGCCGCACGACCGGCGGATCCCACTCCAGTCCGATGGCCGCCAGGTCCGCCAGCTGCCGTTCGGCGGCGCCGGGTCGCACCCGGTCCAGATCCTCGACGCGCATGAGGAAGCCGCGGCCGGTGGAGCGGGCGAAGAGCCAGGCCAGCAGGGCGGTGCGCAGATTGCCCAGGTGCAGATCGCCCGAGGGGCTGGGCGCGAACCGGCCGTTGCCCACGGTGGCGTCGGCGGTGGCCGGGCGCGGGGCGGGCGCGGTCTGGTCGATGGACACGTCGGTCCATGCTAGTGGCGGCGGTCCTCGGTCCGAGCGGTCGGTGACGGCAGCGTCAGCCGCACCCGCAACCTCTCCTCGGCGATGGGCGTATCGGTGTCGAAGATTGCGAGGAGCTCCTTCGCACGGGCGACGAGTCCGGCGCTGTCGATACCGTACGGCGGTGGTCCGAAGGCCGTGAGGCGGTGCACGGCGCGCTCGAGCAGGGTGCGCGCGCCCTTCCTATTCCCTCGCTGAATGTGGGTCAGGCCAACGGCATATTGGGCCAATCCCTGCCACAGCATCCTTTCGGCGAACGGCCCGTTCTTCCAGGCGGCCTCCAGGACCTCATGGGCATTGAAGGCGAGCCCCGCATCGAGGAGTTGCTGGGCGTACTCGAGCGTTTCCGCAGGCGGGAGTTCGAGATCGTCCGGTATGCGAGGTACGCCGACGCTGCCCATGGGCAGCGGGCGACCAAAACGATCACGGGGACGTGCATTCCGCGCACGTCCGCCCTCGTCGCGGTCACGGGAGTCGTCGGCATCGGGTGCGTCGGCCATGACCTCCATCATCCCGGATGTGCGCGACCGCGGCCGCGGCCCGGTTTGCCGCCGGGACTCGCAAACGCACCCGCAATAAACATGCGCCATCCGATATTCGCATGTTTTGGGATTCTGCAATTATGTGGCAAATAGTTTGCCAGCAAACTTTGCCACGCATTCGCTGGTTGAATTCGAAAGAATGCGATCTCCTGTTGACGAACCCTGCTACTGTTTAGCCCGGGAATGGTCATCGGGGGAGCATTCCCATCGTGAAGTGCAGAGAACGAGTTGACGGCACAGTTGCGTGCTACCTCAGGCGCACTGCGGAAGCCGGATTCCAGCCGCTTCCAGCCGGTCACGAGAACGATGCCAGCAAGTACTCACGCATGATGCAGCAAAGGAGCTAGAACCGTGAAGGTGGATTTGGCAGGCGCCTCATGGCGCAAGAGCAAACATAGCGGCCCGAATGGAAACTGTGTTGAAGTGGCGTTTCTGCGGGACGGCAACATCGCGGTCCGTGACAGCAAGGACCACGGCCACGGCCCGATCCTGGCATTCACGCCGGGCGAGTGGGATGCGTTCGTGATGGGCGTATCCGACGGAGAGTTCAAGAGCGCCTGATCCGACGAACAGGTGGCCCCGAGTCAACGCGGACTCGGGGCTGTGTTTTTTGCCCTCCGCTTCGCTGCGGGCTGGGTTCGCGGCGTGTATCGGTCCGGGTCGGAGGAGGTGCTGGGTCAGTCCGGGTGGCCGTTGCCCTCGTCTTGGGCGCGGCGGAGGACGGCTAGCTGTTTGTGCTCTTCCTCTTGTTCGGTGGCGCGGTGCAGCTCGCGCTCGGCGTCGGGGTCGGGGCGGAAGAAAGCGCCGGTGCCGGGACGCCCCGCGATGCCCAGTTCGTTCATCTTCCGGGGGACCCGCGCGCCCTGATACTCCAGGGGGATCGGGTGGCCGTGGGCGTCGACGGGGCCCAGGGGCTGGTGCAGTTCGATGTATTCGCCGTGCGGAAGTCGGCGCACCACACCGGTTTCGATACCGTGCTCGAGAATCGCGCGGTCACTGCGTTGCAGGCCCAGGCAGAGCCGGTAGGCCACGAAGTAGGCCAGCGGCGGCAGCAGGAGCAGGGCGAAGCGGAATCCCCAGGTTGTCGCGTTGAGCGAGATATTGAATCCCAGCGCGATAATGTCGTTGACGCAGGCCAGCGTGAGCACGACATAGAAGGTCAGCGACATGGCCCCGATCGCCGTGCGGGTGGGTACGTCGCGGGGTCGTTGCAGCAGGTTGTGGTGGGCGCGGTCGCCGGTGAGCCGTTTCTCGATCCACGGATACGCGATGAGCAGCACGAAGATCAGCGGCATGAGGATGGCCACCGCGAACGCGCCGGGCACCGTATGGCCGAAGATATACAGCTCCCACGGCGGGAACAGCCGCAGGAATCCGTCGGTCCACATCAGGTAGAAGTCCGGCTGCGTGCCCGCCGACACCTGGGAGGGGTTGTACGGCCCCAGATTCCAGATCGGATTGATCTGCAACAACCCGCCCATGAAGGCGAGGATCGCCAGGTTGAAGGCGAAGAACGCACCCTGGTCCAGCGAGAACACCGGCACGATGCGGGTGCCGATCACATTGCGTTCGGTGCGTCCCGGGCCGGGGTACTGGGTGTGCTTCTGGTACCAGACCAGCGCGATGTGCGCGGCCACCAGCGCGATCATGATGCCGGGGAACAGCAGCACGTGCGCGATGTAGAGCCGCGGAATGATGATGGTCCCCGGGAAGTCTCCGTCGAACATGAGCCAGTGCAGCCAGGTGCCGATGATCGGCGTGCTCATGGTGATGCCCGCGAAGGCGGCACGCAGCCCGGTGCCGGAGAGCAGATCGTCGGGTAGCGAATAGCCGAAGAACCCCTCGAACATGGCGATGATCAGCAGCAGCGATCCGAGCACCCAGTTGGCCTCACGCGGACGGCGGAACGCGCCGGTGAAGAAGACGCGGCACAGGTGCACGATCATGGACGCGGTGAAAAGCAGCGCGGCCCAATGGTGTACCTGCCGCACGAACAGTCCGCCGCGCACGTCGAAGGAGATCTCCAGGGTGGATTCGTAGGCGCGCGACATGGTGACGCCGCGCAGCGGCTGATAACTGCCGTCGTAGACGACGTGCGCCATGGACGGATCGAAGAACAAGGTCAGATACACGCCGGAGAGCAGCAGGATGATGAAGGTGTAGAGCGCGATCTCCCCGAGCAGGAACGACCAGTGGGTCGGAAACACCTTGTTGACGGATCGTTTCAGGAATGCCGCGGCTTGGTACCGCTCATCCATGGCATCGGCTTGTTCGGCCGCTCGACGGCCCGCACGTGAAGTTGCCATTAGCGGTCACCCCGCCCCCGCAGGAGAGTGAAAGACTTCTACTACAGACGGTAGCACGCAGTGCCGTTGGGCGGGACCGGAATTCCGACCGATATGGTCGCGGGCGTGAACTCGCTGGCGCCCTGGGACGCGACCATGTATTGGCTGTCCGCTCGCACCCGCAATGATCTGTTCCTGCTGTACTGCTTCGCCGACACCGGTGTGCCCACAGCGGAATTGCGCGCCGCCATCGCCGAGCGAACCGCGCGCATTCCAGATTTGCTGGTCCGCGTGCTGGACGTTCCTGCGAATCTTGCGTATCCCCGCTGGGTGTCCTGTGAGTTCGCCGACGGCCAAATCGTCGAATACGCACTCGAAGAATCCGACTGGTCTGAACTTCTCAATGCCCTTGGCAAACTCGTGGACACCAGCCTCGACCCCACCGACCGCCCCTGGCGCCTGCACCTGTTCCGGCATGTCACCGCCGCCCCGACCGCGAGCGGCCCCGCCCTGGTCGCGGTCCTCCAGCTCTCCCACGCCCTCGCCGACGGCCGCCGCGCCGCCGACCTCGCCCGCGCCCTGTTCACCGAGCGCGACGGCACGGCGCCGATTCCCCTGCCGCGCAACGGGAACAGCGTGGGCGCACAACGGGGGAATGACGCGGTCCGGCCGGAGGGGAGCGAGCGGCTGTCGAAGCGGTCGGACGACCGTCGACACGGCGGCGCGGCAGGGCCCACCCCGTGTGGCACGACGGACCAGCGGGGGAGCGGCAGCCCGACCGAGAGGCGGGCCGCGGTGTTCCCCGATCGCGTGCGGAGGTGGTTCGCGGCGGCGGTCGCGCTGCCCGGCATACCGCTAGGCATGGCCCGCACCGTATTTCGCGGCTACACCGCCTACCGCGCGCAGCGTGAGCTGGCGGAGCTCACCGCGCGGGGCCGACTTCCGCCACCGGCCTCCGGCTACCCACCGAACCTGCTGCACGGCAACGGCGCGATCCCCGGCCACGCGGTCCGCATGCTCGTGTTCGACACGGCGGACCTGCGCACCCCCGGGCACACCGTCACCGTCGTCGCGCTCACCGCGGTGTCACTGGCCGTGCAGCGCTACCTCCGCGCCCGCGGCGAACCGGCCGACGCCCTCGGCGCGCAGGTCCCCATGGCCGTATCCGGCGACTCCGGCGACCAGCGCAACAGCTACCGCGACCTCTCGGTGGATCTCGCCGCCGACGAGCCCGACCCGCACCGCCGCGCCGACCGCATCGCCGCGACCATGGCCACCCGCCGCACGCGAGCGACCCACCCCCTGCACGCCGCCCAGGACGCGGTCACCGCCGCCCTGCCCGCACCCGTGCTGCACCGCGACGTCACCACCTACCCGATGGACGTCCTGCCCGACCGGATCTCGGGCCACACCGTCGTCTCCAGCGTCCACCGCGGCCCCGCCGACCTGACCCTCGGCAGCGGCCCCGTCCACTTCACCGCCGGTTTTCCGGCACTGGGTTCCGTCATGCACCTCACCCACGGCATTCACGGCCTCGGCGACACCGTCACCTTCTCCATCCACGCCGACCCCGCCGTCATCCCGGACCTCGACACCTACGCACAGCTGCTGACCACCGCCGTGGCCGATGTGGTCACGGCGCTGCGCTGCGCACCGGGGAAAGCCGAGGGGCCGGGGAATGCCGAAGGGCCCCGTCCGGAGTGATCCGGACGGAGCCCTTCGTGAGCGGAGGATAGGGGATTTGAACCCCTGAGGGCTGTTAACCCAACCCGCGTTCCAGGCGAGCGCCATAGGCCACTAGGCGAATCCTCCGCTGAGCAATATAGCGGCTGATTCGGGTGTACGGCAAAACGGGCAGGTGGCGGCTACTTTTGCGGGAGTGCGGTGAGGGCCTTCTGGACCTGCTCCTTGGCGATCTGGCCGACCTCCTCGGTGCTGATCGTGTCGGCGCTGGCGCGCGCGATGCTGATCTCCACCTTGACCGACACATTGCTGTCGCGCACCGCGACCGTGTAGTCGAGGTTGTTGCGGTAGCTGGAGTCGCGGGTCTCGGTGTGCCAGTAGCCCTCCTCGCCCAGGCCCGTCACATCGCCGGAGGCCAGGCCGCTGCCGGTGGAGCGGGTGTCATATTCCTTCCAGCGCTTGTAGTCCGGATCGGGCTGGTAGTACTTGCTGCCCGTGGCCAGATAGGACACCTCGAGTGTGATGTCGGCGTCATTGTCGATGTACTTGTCGGAGCTCGGCTCGGTGTAGCCCGCCTTGCATTCGAGCTTGCCGCCGGAATACGAGGTGGGTTGGGTCTCGGTGTGCGTGGGCGTTCCGTCCGGGGTGCTCGACCACCTGGTCAGCGCGGTGGGGTCGATCAACGAGCAGGCGTTGGTGACATTGTCCATCGTGTACTTGCCGTCGGCGTTCGCGTTCTCGGTCTGCTCGCCCGCGGTGTTCGGGGAGTCGTCGTCACCGCCGGCGAGGGCGATGACGCCGATGCCGATGCCGACGATCACCACCAGGCCGAGGACGGCTGCGACGATCAGGCCGGTCTTGTTGCCGCCGGACGGTGGGGGCGTCGGATAGCCGGGGTAGCCGGGCTGGGGAGCCGGGCCGGAGGCGAAGGGCTGCGCGGGTCCGGCGGCGAACTGCTGCACCGGGGCCGGGCCGGAGGTGTAGCCCGGCTGGTAGGTCTGCTGCGGGGGCGGCGTGTAGCCCGGGCCCCCGCCGTAGTTGAGCATGG
This sequence comes from Nocardia sp. CC227C, assembly GCF_030767025.1. GTDB lineage: Bacteria > Actinomycetota > Actinomycetes > Mycobacteriales > Mycobacteriaceae > Nocardia. Next base: position 12,224 of record NZ_JASITE010000016.1, read on the forward strand.
TCGGATCCGGTGCGGACGGCGGCGGCGCGCCCTGGTTGAGCATGGTCGGATCCGGAACCTGTTGTCCCGGAGCGTAGTTCAGCATGGTCGGATCACCGGCGACCGGCTGGGCGTCGATTCCGGCCGGTGGCGTGGACCACCACTGGGCCGTCTCGGGGTGATTTCCGGGGTTCCGGTCGCCGCCCGGTGGTGGATTCGTGCCTGTCACTGCCTGTTCCCCTCGATGTAGAGCGGGCCCTCCCCGCAATGTTCGACAGATCGTAGCTACCCCGGGCGGCGGACGGCTCGGCGAGCGGCTACACTGGCCGACGGATCCAGCGCGGCGCGCATCCTGTGAACTCCCCCAGGGCCGGAAGGCAGCAAGGGTCAACGGGCTCTGCCGGGTGCGCTGGGTCCCCTTTCGTTTCCGGGCCGTTCTCCGATCGCCGACCGGGTCCGCGTATATCCCTCCCACTTCCGCCTGCTCGCCGAGTAACGTGGGCGGCTGGGTCCGCGGACCCCCATCGCGGACCCCAAGGAAATCGACCCCACGCCGTTGGAAAGGCCCGAGGATGCCCCGGCAGACGCAAATCGGTTTGATGAGCCACGCGGAACTCGTATCGGAACACGAGACGCAGGACGCGAACTACGCGAAGCTCCGGACCGAGAAGCTCACGCTGGATCTGACCCGGGGCAAGCCCGCGCCCGAGCAGCTGGATCTGTCCGCGGATCTGCTCTCGCTGCCGGGCGTCGACGACTACCGGGACGGCTCGGGCACCGATGTGCGCAATTACGGCGGACTGCACGGTCTGCCGGAGCTGCGCGCCATCTTCGGCGAACTGCTGCACATCCCGGTGGAGAATCTGCTGGCGGGCAACAATGCCAGCCTGGAGATCATGCACGACGTGATCGTGTTCGCCATGCTGCACGGCACCGCGGATTCGGAGCGGCCGTGGGTGCGCGAGCCGGTGCGCAAATTCCTGTGCCCGGCACCGGGTTACGACCGGCATTTCGCCATCACACAGTCGCTCGGTTTCGAGATGATCCCGATCCCCATGCGCCACGACGGTCCGGACGTGCACGCCATCGCCGAGCTGGTGGCCGCCGATCCGACCGTCAAGGGCCTGTGGGCGGTGCCGAACTATTCCAACCCCACCGGTGTCACATTCTCCGAAGAGGTGGTGCGCGAACTGGTTTCGATGCCGACCGCGGCCGCCGACTTCCGGCTGTTCTGGGACAACGCCTATGCCGTGCACCCGCTGACCGACACCGCCGATCCGGTGCAGGACGTACTGGGCATGGCGGCCGCCGCCGGTAACCCCAACCGCCCCTTCGTCTTCGCCTCCACCTCGAAGATCACCTTCGCGGGTGCGGGCGTCAGCTTCGTCGGTGCGTCCACCGCCAACCTGGACTGGTACCTGAAGCACGCCGCCAAGCAGAGCATCGGCCCCGACAAGGTGAATCAGCTGCGTCACCTGCGCTTCTTCAAGAATGCCGAGGGGGTGCGCGCGCATATGCAGAAGCACCGCGCCATCCTGGAGCCGAAGTTCAAACTGGTGCTGCGCATCCTGGAGGACCGCCTCGGCGCGTCCAAGGTGGCGTCGTGGACCGAGCCCAAGGGCGGCTACTTCATCAGCCTCGACGTGCTGGAGGGCACCGCCAGCCGGGTGGTGGCGCTGGCCAAGGACGCGGGCATCGCCCTGACTCCGGCCGGTGCGTCCTTCCCGTACGGCAAGGACCCCGACGACAAGAACATCCGCATCGCCCCGAGCTTCCCCAAGGAGGCGGAACTCGAGAAGGCCATGGACGGCCTGGCGACCTGCGTCCTGCTCGCAGCCACCGAGAAGCTGCTCGCGGACGGGAAGTAAGTGCCGGTCGCGCGGGAGGCGTGCTACCGGTGCACGCGTCCGGCTCACGAGTCACCTCCCGCCGGAGGCGTGGTCGCCGCGCCCGCGATAGCTCGGGCCTCGATTCCGGGTGGCCGTGTTCGCCAGCCTTCCGGTTTGTCCGCGAACAATTGTCGCTGGCTGCCCGCGAACACACGACGGCGCGCACCGGATATCGGTGCGCGCCGCCGGACTTCTCCGAATGAACTCCGCCGTCAGGCGGGTTTGTGCGCGAGGACGGCGAAGATGGTCACCGACAGGTGGATGTCGCCGGAGGCGGCACCGGCCTCCAGGTCCGCCACCAGTTGGTCGCGCTGCTCCTGGGTGATGGCGCGGCGGGCGACGGCCATATCGGCGACGCGGGCGACCAGTGCGCCCGCGCCCGCGCTGCGGTCCTGGACCAGCGCGTGCGAGCCGATGTCGTCGACGACCAGTCCCGCCTTGGTGAGCTGCCCGGCGAGCTGGCGGCCCGCGTAGGGATTGGTGGTGCTGGCGATCATGGTGTCGATGACCTCGTTCACCACGCGGCGGTCGCCGGGGTGCACGATGGCGGTGCCCCAGTCGCTGTCCATCACCACGACGCGGCCGCCGGGCGCGAGCACGCGGGCGATCTCACCGGCGGCGCGGGCGGGTGCGGTGAGGTGCTGGAAGACGCGCTCGCACAGGGCGACGTCGAAGGTGTCGTTGCCGAACGGCAGTCCGTAGGCGTCACCGGAGCTGAATTTCGCGCCGGAGCCGTGGTTGGCGGCCCGCCGTTCGGCGGCGGCCAGCAGGGCGGGGTCGGGTTCGACACCCACGGCCAGGCCGGTGGGGCCGACCCGGTCGGCGAAGGCCAGCACCTCGGATCCGGTGCCGGAGCCGATGTCGAGGGCGCTTTCGCCGGGCCGCGGGGCGAGCGCCTCGTGCGCCCAGTGCCGCAGACTGCGGATGGCGGGTAGTGCCGCGCGTAGGTCGCGGACATCGACGAGTTGGTCTTGGCCGTTCTTGTCGAACCGATCCGGTGCCAGCCCGGACCGCGTGCCGTTATGCGGCACGGAGCCCACTGTGGGGGAGGCCATAGTGTCAGGCATGGGCCGAGCCTACTTGTGTTCGAGGGCGACGCATCACCAGGTCTGTGATATGTGTCACGATAACGCTCTTCGCCCGGTTGCGCACGGATGCGGCCGCCGCCGCACCCCTTTCCGCTCGACCGTGGGGGCCGAAGTGCGATGATCGATGCATGCCGACCCGCAAGCTGTGTATCGCGCAGGATCCGCAGGCCGATGAGCTGCTCTCCACCGACGACTTCGCATTGCTCGTCGGCATGGCACTGGACCAGCAGTTCCCCATGGAGCACGCGTTCCGCGGCCCGCAGAAGATCGCGGACCGGATGGGTGGTTTCGACATCCGCCGCATCGCCGCCGCCGATCCCGCCGAGTTCGAGGAGATCGGGGCCACGCCGCCCGCCATCCACCGCTACGGGCGCTCCATGGCGCGGCGGGTGCAGGAGCTGGCGCGCTACATCATCGAGCACTACGACGGCCGCACCTCCGGCCTGTGGACCGACGGCGACCCGGACGGCAAGGAAGTCCTGAAGCGCCTCAAGGCCCTGCCCGGTTTCGGCGACCAGAAGGCCCGCATCTTCCTGGCGCTGCTGGGCAAGCAGGACGGCCTGGCCGCGAAGGGCTGGCGGGAGGCCGCCGGCGCCTACGGCGAACGGAATTCCCGCCGCTCGGTCGCCGATGTCACCGATGCCGAATCCCTGGCCCAGGTCCGCGAATTCAAGAAGCAGGCCAAGGCCGCCGCCAAGGCGGGCTGACCGGGGCGGCCCGGCCCGCCCCGCCCCACTGCGGCGTGGGTGCTGATGTTATTCGCCATTCCCATCGGAGATCTGGCTAAAGCCCCGTTGTCGCCATGAAAAGTGACCGAGTATTCACAATCGTGTGGTACAACTCACTCGGTTACGAAGGGTGGATTCGTCATGGAACCAACGGCCCGTCAGCGCGCGGCACTGGGCATGATCTGCGATACGTTCCTGCCGGGGGACGGGGCGGCGCTGCCCGCGGCGACCGAACTCGGGGCGGTCGACACGATCTTCGCGTTACTGGGCCGCAATCCGCGCGAGGCCGAGCTGAAGCAGCTGGCCACCCTGCTGGACCTGTGGGATTCCCGGCTGGCCGGACTGCTCACCGGCAGCGGCCCGCGCCGCTTCTCGTCGCTGTCGCAGGAGCAGCGCGAACGGGCCCTGCTGCGTCTCGGTGACTCCGGGCTCGGACCCGTTCGGGCCGTCTTCCAGGCGCTCGAGCAGGCGGCCCTGCTCGCCTACAACGTCACGCCCGGCCCGACCGGGTCCAATCCGCTCTGGGGGCGGATCGGCTACCCCGAGCCCACCGGCCCGCTGCCGTCGGCCCCGCCGCCCGCGCTCACCCCGCTGCGTTGCACCGAGAACACCTCGCTCACCTGCGATGTGGTCATCGTCGGATCGGGTGCGGGTGGCGGCGTGGCGGCGGCCGTGCTCGCAGAGGCCGGTCTCGACGTGGTGGTGCTGGAACGCGGAAACTATTACGACGACCGTGATTTCGGCGGGGGCGAGCTCGACGCGCTGACGAAGCTGTACGCGCCCGGACCGTCCGCCACCGCGGAGGGACAGCTCACGCTGGTGGCCGGCACCTGCCTCGGCGGCGGCACCGTGGTCAACTGGAGCACCTCGCTGCCCACCCCCGACGCCATCCGGCAGGAATGGGCCGAACTGGGTGTCCCACAGTTCGCCGACGCCGAATTCGGCGACGCACTCGAGGTGGTGCGCAAGCGGATCGGGGTCACCGAGCAGCGCTCGCCGCTCTCGGCCCGCGACAGCGTCCTCGAACGCGGCGCGCGGGCACTGGGCTGGGCGGTGGATCCGTTGCCGCGCAATGTGTCCGACGCCTGTGACGCCGGGATCGAATGCGGCCGATGCGGTTACGGCTGTCGCCTCGGGGCCAAGCAGACGGTGACCAAGACCTGGCTCGCCGACGCCGCCGCTCGCGGAGCGCGCCTGGTGGTCGATGCCGATGTGCGCCGCATCGAGGTGAGAAACGGCCGCGCCGAAGCCGTTTCGGCCCGCACCTCGACCGGCGTGGAGATCGACGTGCGGGCGCGTGCCGTGGTGGTCGCCGCCGGCGCGATCCAAACCCCCGCCCTGCTGCGCCGATCCGGCCTGCGCAACAAGAACATCGGCAGATATCTGCGGTTGCATCCCGCCGCCGCCGTCTTCGGGGTGTTCGACGAGGACATCCGGCCGTGGGAGGGCGCGCTCCAGGGACGGATCAGCCGCCACCACGCCGACCTGGACGGCAAGGGCTACGGCGTCATCTACGAGACCGGGCCGATCCATCCCGGGCTGGCCACCGGTTTCATGAACTGGCGCGGCGCGGCGGGCTTCCGGGACACCATGCTCGACTTCGCCCGGTCGAACTCGGTCGGTGTCATCACCCGTGACCGCGATCCGGGTACCGTCACCGTGGACGGCAGCGGCGAACCGATCGTGAAGTACCGGCTCTCCGACTACGACGCCGCGCATCTGCACACCGGAATCGTCGGGGCCGCTTCGATTCTCGAGGCCGCCGGGGCGCGCCGGATCTTCTCGGGGCATCAGGCGGGCATCGACTACGAGCCGGGGGTGCGCGGCTCGCACGACGAATTCGCCGCCGCGTGCCGCCGGGCGGGCTACGCGCCGGGACGGTGCGCGATGGGCGCGCTGCACATCATGGGTTCGGCGCGCATGGGCGGCACCCGCGAGTTGTCGGCGGTCGATCCGGACGGCGTCACCTGGGATGTCGCCAATATCGTCGTCGCCGACGGCTCCTGCTTCCCGACCGCGCCGGGGGTGAATCCCATGGTGACCATCGAGGCGATCGGCTATATGAACGCCGAACGCCTCGCCGCGCGATTGGCGTAGTCCCGCACGGCATCCGGGACCGGTCACAGGGCTCGGATGCCCTCCAGCAGCGTATGCAGGACGCCGGTGTCGGCGTGCCCGGTCGGCGCGGGCGGCGGCGATCGGTGCATCAGCCGCCCGTCGTCGATGAGGTCGCCGATCAGCACCTTGGTCACGGTCAGCGGCAACCGCAGATGCGCCGCCACCTCCGCCACCGACAGCGGGGTGCGGCACAGTCCGATGATGGCCGCGTATTCGGGCTCGGTGCGGCGCGTCGCCGCGCCCCGGTGGATGTCGACCACGAGCGTCGTCATATCCAGATCCGGTCGCCGGACCCGGCCGCGACCACGGGTGACGGCGTAGAGGCGGACCAGCGGACCCGCGTCCTCCTCGTACCAGTGCTCGCGCGCGTCACTCATGGCTGTGGCCGGTCGACCGCCGTGAACCGCGGATCCACCGACAGATGGGTGCCGACCCGCTGCACCGTCTGATTCATCTCGTAGGCCACCAGACCCATATCGGCGGTCTCGGCCGCCAGCAGGGCCAGACAGGCATTGGCGCCGGCGGCGGTGATGAACAGCACGGCGTGGTCGAGTTCCACCACGGTCTGGCACACCCCACCGGCCTTGAAGTGGTGACCGGCGCTGCGCGCCAGACTGTGCAGAGCCGAGGCCATGGCCCCGAAACGGTCGGCGTCGGCGCGGTCGAGTCCGTTGGAGAAGCCGAGCAGCAGGCCGTCGGCGGACAACAGCACCGCCGATTGCGCGTCGGGCAGCCCGCTGACCAGTTCGTCGAGCAGCCAGCCGAGGTCGATTCGCTGAGAAGTGGTCATCGTCGCCTTCTGTGGTAGAGCTATTCGGTTGAGGTGGACCCGGTTCCGGTGCGCGGCCGACGGCCCTGGCGGGTGCCCTTGGCGATCGCGCTCATGAGATCGCGCGCCTCGTCGGCGGTGCGCCGGCGCGGCGGAGCGGGGGCCGCGGGGTCGCAGTTCGCCTCCGGGCCGGGGTGGCGGTGGCGGCGCGGCAGTTCCGGCCGATCGTCGCGCGAGGGCCGCGGCCGGGTGGGCGAACGCGGTGTGGCGGGCGGCGCGACGTCGACGGTGCTGTTCAGCGTGATCGGGCTCATCGGCAGGATGCCCGGCCGCGACTCCCGCAGCGGTGGCATGGGCGGCATGGTGATCTCGGCGAGCCGTCGCATATCCACCGGGGTCGGCCCGACGGGAGCGATGACATCGGGGACCGCGATCACGCCGGGGACCGCGATGACGCCGGGGACCGCGATGACGCCGGGGACCGCGATGACATCGGGAACGCCGGTGCCGTCCGGCCGCGCGGTCTCCAACACCGAGTGCGGCACCAGCACGACCGCGCGCACCCCGCCGTAGTCGGATTCGGTGAGCCGCACCGAGATCCCGTGGCGTCCCGCCAGTTTCGCCACCACGAACAGGCCGAGCCGGGTATCGCTGGACAGCGCCGCCACACTGAAGTCCGGTGGATCGGCGAGCATGGCATTGCGTTCGGCGAACTCGGTCTCCGACATGCCGAGGCCCTGGTCGGTGATCTCGATCGCCACCCCGCGGCCGACCACCAGCGCCGATACGGTGACCGGTGATTCGGGTGGCGAGAACGCGGTGGCGTTGTCCATCAGCTCGGCCAGCAGGTGGATCACATCGGCCACCGCCTTGCTGGTGATCCGCGCCTCGGGGATGCGGCCGGTCGAGATCCGGGTGTAGTCGAGGCTTTCGGCGACCGCACCGCGAATCAGGTCGATGAGCAGCACCGGATTGCGCCAGCGGCGGCCGGGCTGCTCACCGCCGAGAATGACCAGGTTCTCGGCGTTGCGGCGGGCCCGGGTCGCGAGATGGTCGAGCTGGAACAGCAATTCGAGCTGATCGGCGTCGGTCTCCTCGCGTTCGGCGCGGTCGAGCAGGGTGAGCTGCCGGTGCACCACCACCTGGCTGCGGTGGGCGATATTGAGGAAGACGGCATTGATGCCGGTGCGGGTCTTGGCCTCCGCCACCGCGGCCGCCACCGCCGCCACGTGGGCGCGGTTGAAGGCGTCGGCCACCTGGCCGAGTTCATCGGTGCCGAAGTCCAGCCGGGTGGCGTCCCGCTCGGTGTCCACCGCCGCGCCGGATCCGGCGCGGCGGACCAGTTCGGGCAGGCGCTCGTCGGCCAGTTCCAGGGTGTGGCGCCGCAATCGGCGCATCCGGCCGATGAAGCGGTTGGCCAGCAGCAGCGCCAGCAGGAAGGCGATGCTGGCCACCAGCAGCACCGCGCCGCCGCCGAGCAGGGCGTTGCGGGTGGCGTCGGTGCCGCGCTGGGTGGCGACGGCGTGGGCGTCGCGGCTCTGGTCCTCCCACAGTCGCTGCAGATCGGCATTGACCTGTGTGGTCGCCGACTGCCAGGTGATCAGGTCCAGGGGGAGCGTGGTTCTCGGCTCGGCGTCGTCGGTGACCGCGCCGCGCAGCACGATGGCGTCCTGCATGGCCGTGACCTGCTGCCAGGCCGGACCGGCGGTGATGGCGTTCAGCTGGTCCAGCCGTTCGCCCCGCAGCACCGTGGCGGAATAGGCGACCTGATCGCGGAATTCGCCTACCCGGCGCGAGAATTCGAGCAGTTGCGGCTCGGACAGCTCACCGGTGGTCAGCGCCACCGAGCCCAGGGTGTCGGCCTGCGACAGCGCCTCGGCCGCGCGCAGCACCTCCACGCCGTAACCCAGTTCGACCGCGATCTCGGCGTCCGGGGCCACCCGGGCGGCCAGCATGGACGCGGCGATGATGGTGCCGATCACCTGGGTGAAGAAGGTGAACACCTGATCGGCCGGAACCCGCTGTGCGTCGACACCGGCGCGCAGCGTGGGCACCATCTCGAAAAGCCGGTTGTAGCCCTCGATATCGGCCGCGGAGTTGTTCGGGTTGAGTTCGGCGGCGGCGTCGCCCTTGGCCTCCAGCGCGACCAGCGCGGCATCGGACTGCTGGCGAGCGACGACCAGCTGTTCGGCCGCGCCCTCGTCACCGGCCAGTCGCAGCAGGGACAGGCGGCGCTCCTCCGCGAAGGCCGAGATCATGAGGATGGCCGGGCCGGTGGTGCTGCCGGCCAGTTCCGCCCACTCCGTGGACTTGCGCGCGCCGTCCACCAGGTACACGGCCGCGCCGCCGCCGATGGCCAGCAGGGTGACGCTGGAGATGAGCACGATGGACAACAGTCGGGCGCGGATGCCGATCCGGCCCCGCAGGTCGCGGAGGTCGCGCGCCAGCGCATCGGACCGTGCGGCGGACGCCGTGCGCAGGTTGTGCCGAATGCCCACGTAGATCTTCCCTGCTTCCGGATGGCGCGTCCGCCCGTATGCAATGCCCGTCTGCTCGAGATGAGCGCAAGGTCACACTTTCTCGACGAAAGAGTAACGGAAACATGCCGACGCAACCACACGTCTCACCGGTCGGCAGTCGGCGAATTTCCGGCAATCGCAGGGGATTCGGCGTGCGGCCCGTTCCGGAAGCGATGCTCGAGGCTGGCGGGCCGGATTCGTGGGATGTTATGTTGATCGACATGACTGCTGGCCGCCCTCGCGCCACGCGGGTCACCTATGTGACCGTCGCGCTGGGTGTGCGGCTGCCGCGCCAGCGCGAGCTGTGTTGCTCCCGCCGCCGCGCAGTCGAGTTCTGATCCCGGGTTCCCGTCGTATCCCGGGCTCCTCGCTGCCCCGCCGATAGCTCCTGTCGACATGTCCCGTCCGGGTACGGGACCGCAGCAAGGAATTCGCGTCATGTCCGGTCCCGCACTCGAGCGCTCGCATTCCCCGGCTCAGGCCACCCGCCCGGCCCAGGCACGTCCGGCCGTGCCGCCGGAACTGCGCATCTCCGATAATCCGGCCGCCGCGGTGCTGCGGGCCGCGGCGCGCGGCCCCATCTTCCGCGATACCGCCGCCCGGACCACGGGCGCGAGTATCGCCACCGTCAATCGTCAAGTGTCCGCGCTGCTTTCGGCCGGGCTGCTGCGGGAACGCGCCGACCTCACGGTATCCGGCGCGGTCGGTCGGCCACGGGTGCCCGTGGAGGTGGACACCGACTCCTTCGTGACGGTCGGAGTGCATATCGGCTGCACCGTCACCCGCATCGTGGCGGCGGATCTGTCCGGCCGGATGCTGGGCGGCCTCGAGATCGCCACGCCGCGGACCGGGCAGGACGCCGCGCTGACCATTGTCGCGCGCAGTGCCAAGGCATTCCTGGGCCGGCTGCCGCGGCGACGGCCGCTGTGGACCGGGGTCGCCGTGTCGGGCCGTGTGGAGGCCGCCGCCGGGGTCGTCGACCATCCCCGGCTCGGCTGGCGGGCCGCGCCGGTGGCCGCCGTCTTCGGTGCCGTGCTGGACCTCCCGGTGTCGGTGTCCGCACATGTGGAGGCCATGGCCGCCGCCGAACTACTGCTGACGCCACGCGAGCCGGACAACCGCCCCGGCAGCGCTCTGTACCTCTACGCGCGCGAAACCGTCGGTGTCGCGGTGACATTGGACGATCGGGTGCATACGCCCGCCAACGGCCCCGGGTCGATCGCTCATCTGCCCACCGGTTCGGACGCGGAATGCCCGTGCGGCCGTCGCGGCTGCCTGGAGGTCACCGTCGGTGAGCGCGAACTGCTGTCGCGTGCCGTGCGGCAGGGTGTCCTGCCCAAACCGGAGGCGCACCGCCGCCCCCGCGTCACCGACCTGTACCGGGCCGCCGAGACCGACACCGGCGCGCGTGCCCTGCTCGCCGAAAGGGCCGAGATACTGGGCCGCACCGCCGCGCTCATCCGCGACATGTTCAACCCGGACCGCGTCATCCTGGGCGGCCAGGCGTTCACCGGCTACCAGCCCGGAACCGCCCGCATCGCACGGGCTTTCCGCGCGAACACCAGCCTGCCCGATGCCGACCTGCGCATCAGCCGCTTCGGCGGCCGGGTGCAGGAGAGCGCCGCCGCGGTCACCTCGCTGAGCATCTTCTACGCCGACCCGCTCTCGGCCGTCCGCCGCGCCGTCCGTACCCGGTGAGCGGCACGGGTCCGCCGCGCTACTTCCCGGGCGTGAACAACCCCTCCAACGCCGTGATGAAGTACGGGAAGTGTCCGGCGAACTGATACAGGTCGCGGTCGCGTTCGAAGCCGCCGAACCAGTACAGGCCGGGACGGCCGTCCGAGTGCGGGTTGAGGTCGCGGAAGGCGCGGGTCCAGTGGTCGGTGCGGCCCGCGGCCACCGCGAAGGGCAGTGCGCGGGAGAAGACCAGTTCCTGGTCCGGCGGCGGAATCTGCTCGCGTGACAGCCCGTCCAGGGCACGCTGCATGCCGCGCACGCGGTCGGTGAGTTCGCGACCGGCCGCGGTGCGCGCGGGCAGATAGCGGGGGAGCAGCAGGGCCGCCACACCGCCGAGCGCGATCGCCACCCCGACCAGGGCGTGACCGGGCCCCAGCGCCAGCCCGACGGTGGCCGCCGCGCCGACGGTGACCAGCCCGACCCCGAGCCAGAATTCGGTGCCGCGGCGGGCGCGGTCCACGTACAGCCCCTGGGCGACCGCGTCGGCCACCAGCGCCTTGCGCACCGCCGTGGCGTCCAAGCGTCCCCGCAGCTCCGACAGCAGCACCGACTCCGCGCCCTCCGGCAGCAGCGCCGCGTACACCGCCCGCTCATGGTCGGTGAGCTGTCCGTCGGCCGGATTCAGCCGGGTGATCCGCCAATCCGTGTCGTCGATCGCGGTCACCCACAGGTACCGCCGCACCGCCAGATCCACCACCGTCGCGGCGAGATCATGCGGATCGACATAGCCGTCCAGCAGCAGCCCCGCCGTACCCGGCAGCACCCCGTCCGGCGAGGTGAACAGCACTCGTTTGCCCTCGCGCAGCAGCGGATCGACGATCTCGGCGTCCTGCGGCGCGGCCTGCCCGCGCGACCACACCACGAATCCGGCGGCCACCGCCAGGCCGAGCAGCAGGACCGCGAAGGCGGCGAGCACCGGAGTCGTGACGGAGAACGGACCCGGCGCGTCGGCATCGTCGATATCGGCATTGGCCGCCACCGTTCCGGGCGGCAGTTGCAGGGTTACATCGATGACATCGCCCTTGCGCAGATCGGTCTTCTCCAGATGGGCGAAACCGTCCGGTTCGACACGGATATCAGCGCAGTCCTGCGGCTGCCCGGGCGGCCCGATGGTGCACTTCGTCACGCCCATGCGGAAGTCCGGGCTGCTCACCGTCGCCAGCACCGACGCCACATCGGTGTTCAGCACACCGGTCCAGTGGAACACCTGCGCTCCGGTCGTATCGCTGACCGTGTTGTGCACCGTGTACTCGAACGTCGACTCCCCGGGGCGCGCGGTAACGGTGAAGCGGTCGTCGGCGACGGTCGCCTCCCCGGGGCCGGTCGAGCGCACGTCGGTCACCCGGAAGGTGCGCGCTACACTCTCGCTGACCTGCACCCGCAGCGGCAGTACCTGGCGGAACTCCTCACCTTCGGGCACCGTCACCGTCTCGGTGACCCGCAGCAGCCCGTCATCGCCGAGGTCGACAGCGGCGACGATCCGCACCCCATCCGGAGCGGGCTGGGCTTGGGCGGCCGGGGCGAGCAGGCTCGCCAGGGCGAGCAGCATGACGACCAAGCCCCCCCGAAAAATCTGCATGGAAGGGTACTTTAGACAGCTTGCTATCCTTCCTCAGCGGCTGTCGGTGATATCGAGGTGACGAGGGGGTCCGGGGGAATGACTCGACCACCGTACGGGCAGGGACCGATTTCCCCAGGCGGGCGGCCCGTTCCGCCGCCGCCCGGCCGCCGTCCCGGCACTCCCGGCCCGCGCCCGGACCCGGGTTATCCACAGCGTCCAGGTCCCGGTTATCCACAGCGTCAGGGATTTCCGCCGCCACCGGGGTACCAGCCGCGCCCCGGACAGGCCGGACCGCAGGCATCGCCGTACGGCATCCCGCTCGCGCCGCCGCTGCCCCCGGTCGGCTACACACCGCGCCAGCGCCCGCAGACCCCGCCGCCCGCACCGCAGGGCCCCACCCCCTACGGCCCCACCGTGCGTCCGACCCCGCCGCCGCGCCGCCGTCGTTGGGGCACAGTGCTGTTGATCGTCATCGTGGTGGTGACCGGCGTGCTGCTGCGCACCGCCCTCAGCACCGGACTGGACAATATCGGGGCGGGCGACTCGGTGGACACCGGATACGGCCCCGATGTCGGAGCACTCGGCGTCGCCGAGACGGCGGGCAATCCGCTGCTCACCGATACCGACGCCACTCTCGTTCCGGCGGACTGCGATTACGCGCCGTGGAGCACCAGGGTGGATCAGGCCCGCGCCTTCTTCGACTCGGCCGCGATCTGTCTGGAATCGGGCTGGCGCGCGGTGTTCGCCGAAGTGGGGCTGTCCTTCGAAGCGCCGAAGGTCGACGTCACCGCCTCCACCACCGGCATCACCACGTTGTGCACCGGCAACAGCAGCAATTTCGCCGCCTTCTACTGCTCCGCCGACAAGACCATCTACATGCCGATCAGCCAGTTGCAGACCGACGTCTTCAAGAACAACTGGGTGGTCTACCTGTCGGTGTTCGCACACGAGTACGGCCACCACGTGCAGGCGCAGGCCGGCATCCTCGGCAAGGTGCACGCGCAGCGGCGCGAGGCGGGCGTCCGCTCCGACACCGGTCTCGAGCTGTCGCGCCGAACCGAGTTGCAGGCCAACTGTTTCGACGGCATGTACCTGTCGTCCTCCCGGGGCGGCGGTGCGCTCACCTCGGCGCAGATCAGCGTGGCGCGCAACGACGCCTACCACCGCGGTGACGCGCCGGGCGATATGCGCGACCACGGCACCACGCAGAACGGCGGAGCCTGGTTCGAGGTGGGTCTCGACGAGAACCGCACCTTCGCGTGCAACACCTTCACCGCCCCGGCGAGCGCGGTGAACTGAAGAACTCGAGCCCGTCGCGGGGCGACGGACTCGAGTCGTGCATCGCGACCCCGCGGGATCAGTGCCCGAGCGGCCCCTCACCGCTGCGGCGCGGTGAATGTCCGTGCACCCCTTCGGCATAGGCGGTCTCGGCGTGCAGGGCGAAGTCGATGCCGCCCACCTCGTCCTCGCGGGAGACGCGGAAGCCGATCGTCGCGTCGATCACCTTGCCGATCAGGAACGAGATGCCGAAGGCCCACGCGGCCACCGCCAGGACGCCCACCGCCTGCTTGCCGAGCTGGGTGAGCCCGCCGCCGTGGAACAGGCCCGCCGCGCCGCCCGCACCGGTCATCGTCTCGGTGGCGAGCAGACCGATCAGCATGGTGCCCACCACGCCGCCGACGAAGTGCACGCCCACCACATCGAGCGAATCGTCGTAGCCGGCCTTGAACTTCCAGCCCACCGCGAACGCGCAGACCACACCCGCGGCCAGCCCCACGGCCATCGCGCCCAGGGTGTTCACGAAGCCGCAGGACGGCGTGATCGCCACCAGACCGGCCACCACGCCCGACGCCGCGCCGAAGGTGGTCGGGCGACCGTCGCGCACCTGCTCCACGGCCAGCCAGCCCAGCATGCCGAGGCAGCCGGCCACCAACGTGTTCAGGAAGACCGCGGCGGCGGTGCCGTCGGCCGCCAGTGCCGAACCGGCATTGAATCCGAACCAGCCGAACCACAGCAGGCCCGCGCCGAGCAGCACGAACGGCAGATTGTGCGGCCGCATGGCGTCCATCTTGAAACCGACGCGCGGACCCAGCACCAACGCCAGTGCGAGCGCCGAAGCGCCGGACGCGATCTCGACCACCAGGCCGCCCGCGTAGTCGAGCGCGCCGAATTCGGCCAGCCAGCCCTCGGAATTCCACACCCAGTGCGCGATCGGCGCGTACACCAGCGTCGCCCAGACCGGCACGAAAATCATCCACGCGGAGAATTTCGCGCGATCGGCGATGGCGCCGCTGACCAGCGCCACGGTGAGAATGGCGAAGGTCAGCTGGAAGGTGACGAACAGCAGATCCGGAATGCCGGTGCCGGCCTCGGTATCGGTCACCCGCACCGTGGCCGGATCGAATCCGGAGAGGGCGAAATGATCGAGTCCGCCGATGAATCCCCCGCCCGCGTCCGGACCGAAGGCCAGCGTGTAGCCGACCAGCAACCACGCCACGGTGACCAGCGGAATGGAGATGAAGCTCATCATCAGCATGTTGAGCACGCCGCTGGAGCGCACCATGCCGCCGTAGAAGATCGCCAGGCCGGGCGTCATGAGCAGCACCAGCGCGGTGCTGGCCAGCAACCACGCGGTGGCGGCGGCGTCGATTGTGGGCACGGGGGTAACTCCTTCCACGCGTTTCGCGTTTCAGGGAAGTTACCGAAACCTCACGTTTCCGTGCTGTTACGAAGAGAGTCCGTGTGTTACGGATTGTGCACGGGATGTTACGAAATGCTCACACGCGCGCCGGAACGCGGTTTTTCCTGGGCCGGACGCCGGGATTTCTTGTTCAGTGCGCGCAGACCGCGCGGTCCCGGCAGGGGGAGACCGTCGTCACGCAGCACCATCCATTCCGCGGTCGTCATCCACTGCTGCTGGGCGCGGGCATCGGCGGTGTCGTTGAATACCCGTCGCCCGCGATCGTCGCGCAGTTCATGGGCCAGCACCGACCAGCGCGGCGGGCGGTCGTGTTCGGCGAACTGATCGCGCAGATACGCGGCCACCAGGGTGCCGATCGCGTTCACCGGCCGTAGCGACACCCGATTTCCGTATTTCGCCGAATAGAAACGCCGACCGGCACACAGGGAGCGCGGGGAATCGTTGTAGGCGATCCAGCCCGCGCGCTGGGCGCGCTCGATGAGCCACAGATGTTTCACGGCGGTCGGCGGAATATCGCCGACGTACTCGCGAACAAGTGCCACAACGGGTTCCGACAGCAGGATGTCGCGGCGGGTCGGACCCTTTCCGTGCAGTGTCCAGTATTCGTCGGTCAGTGTGGCGATCACCCGGCCGAAATCGTCGATACCGCGCTGTGCGCGGCGACCGAGCCGCTCGATGCGGTCGGCCTCGCGGCGCATGTCGTTCTGGGTGATCAGGGTGCGGATGGCGGGCAGGGTGGGTACCTGGCCGCGATGCAGGAGTTCGAGGATCGCACCGGCGGTGGCGGGGTCGGCGGCTGCCGTGACCGGCAGCGACTCGCGGTTCAGATCGAATTCCCGCGGGCTGATGGCCCGGCTCAGCAGGTCGGCCGCGGTTCGATTGCCGGCGAATTCGGTACCGGAAAGCCAGGCGGCTGCGATGTCGTCATGCGACGGCACGTTGGGCATTTCCTCCGAGAGATTTGGTTGCGCCCCGGTCGGGATGAGGGACCGGCCGGGGACACCAACCTGATGAAGGTTTGGCTACCGAAGTTGCCGATGTCCACGGTAGCCAAGCAATTGCGATCTTGCCGCATCCGTTGACGGTATCGTTATGTCCGTAATGCCGAGTTGAAACCGGGCGCAGGTCTGTAGACGACGATCATGCACTACAGCGTTGTCCGGCAAATTCCGTTCCCGAACTACGCTGAGAATTTGCTGTGCATTCTTCCCGCACCGGGGGACTGCGTGACGTCGGCGAACGGGGCGCCCGGTTCTGACGTGATTCACATCACGTTTGCGTGCCGATGGTAAACGGGAATAGGGACGGATTTTCGGTCGAATCGGACGCGCCGAACCGGGTCGGGACATCGGCGCATGCGCTGTCGGTGTCCGCCGGTAGCCTCTTGGCCGTGGCTCTCTACCGGAAGTACCGACCGGCAACGTTCGCTGAAGTCGTGGGGCAGGAGCACGTCACCGATCCCCTGAGTACGGCGCTCGACACCGGCCGCATCAGTCATGCGTACCTGTTCTCGGGACCGCGCGGATGTGGCAAGACCTCATCCGCGCGCATCCTGGCGCGCTCGCTCAACTGTGTGGAGGGCCCGACGTCCACGCCGTGCGGGGTGTGTTCGTCGTGCGTGGCGCTGGCACCGGGCGGACCGGGCAATCTCGATGTCATCGAACTCGACGCCGCGAGCCACGGCGGCGTCGACGACACCCGCGAACTGCGCGACCGCGCCTTCTACGCGCCCGCCGAATCCCGCTACCGCGTGTTCATCGTCGATGAGGCGCACATGGTGACCACCGCGGGATTCAACGCGCTGCTCAAGATCGTGGAGGAGCCGCCCGCCCACCTCATCTTCGTTTTCGCCACCACCGAACCGGACAAGGTGCTGCCCACCATCCGGTCCCGCACCCACCACTACCCCTTCCGGCTGCTGCCGCCCGCCACCATGCGCGCGCTGCTCGGCCGCATCTGCGATCAGGAGGGGGTGCAGGTCGAGGAATCGGTGTACCCATTGGTGATTCGCGCGGGCGGCGGCTCGCCGCGCGACAGCCTCAGCGTGCTGGACCAGCTGCTGGCCGGCGCCGGATCCGAGGGGGTCACGTATCCGCGCGCGGTGTCGCTGCTCGGCGTCACCGATATCGCCCTCATCGACGACGCCGTCGAGGCGCTCGCGACCGATGACGGCGCCGCGCTGTTCGGTGTCATCGACCGGGTGGTCGAATCCGGCCACGACCCGCGCCGCTTCGCCACCGACCTGCTCGAGCGCCTCCGCGACCTGATCCTGCTGCGCGCCGTCCCCGACGCCACCGACCGCGGCCTGGTCTCCGGCCCCGGCGACGTCCTCGACCGCATGCGCGTCCAGGCCGACGCCATCGGCCCCGCCACCCTCACCCGCTACGCCGAACTCCTGCACGAGGGTCTCGGCGAAATGCGCGGCGCCACCGCCCCCCGCCTGCTGCTCGAGGTCATCGCGGCCCGCATGCTGCTGCCCTCGGCCACCGACACCGAATCCGCGGCCCTGCAACGCCTGGAACGCATCGAACGCCGCCTCGCGGGCGGCGCACCCCTGCCCCCGGCCTCCGGCAACACCACCGCGGGCGACCCGGCCGCCGGCAACCCAGGCTCCGCGGGTGGCGCGCCCCCGCACCCCGGTGCGCAGTCCGCGGCCGGAGCCCCCGCCGCGCAGCCGAACCCCGGCGGGTCGCCGCGCCGCCGCGGCGCGGAAGCCCTCGCCGCTCTGCGCGCCGAGAAGTCGGGAACCGCGCCGGCGAACCACGCGGCGGGTTATCCCGCGCCGACCTCCCCGAACAGCGAGCCGGGGGGTACCTACGCCGCACCGGACGGCGCACGCCCTGTCGCGAATCCGGGTGGCGGCGCGGCCGACGCGGGTCGCGGCGCGCCGGAACTCGGTGACACCGGGCAATCGGGCGACCCGGCGGCCCGGCAGTCCTCGGCGCGCCTGCCGTCCGGCACCTCCGCCGCCCGCCCACCCGAGCTCGACCCCGTGACCGGTGGCCCGTCCGACTCGCCCAAAGCCACGGGCCATCCGAATACCGCTGCCTCACAACAGCAGTCACCCTCCGGAACGACCGCTACCCCGGGCGGCGGCGCTACCCGGAGCGGCGCGGAGTCGGGGGCCGGATCTCCGGCCGCCTCGGTTGGCACCACTCCGGTTGGCACCGGCTCGGTTGGCACTGCTTCGGATGCCGCTACTTCGGCTGCCGCCCAACCGGTTTCGTCCGCGCCGTCCGGCGCGTCCGCCGATTTCGAGCGGGCCCGCGAAACCCTGCTCATGCTGGTCGGCTACGCCAGCGCCCGCGCGGTCGCCGAGCCGCAGTGGACCGAGAAGCTCACCGGCTGGGCCGCCCGCCTGCACACCCTCACCCCGGCCGCCACCGCCGAAATCCAGACGGTGCTGACCGAGGACGCCGCCGCCCTGCGCGAACTGCTGGGCTCCGCCGCGTCCGTCGTCCACGGCCCGGGCCCGGCCACCCCGGATGCCACCGGCGCCCCCGGGGCACGGGCGGATTCGGCCATCGGAACGAGTGCGCCCGCCGCAGCGCAACGCGCCACGCAGCCCTCCGCTGCCGCACGGGACGACAGCCCGGCCACGCGATCGGATGCGCCCGCCCGCGAACAGGCGTCGGAGGGCATCGGTGGTGCCGCCGCGCAGGGTGCCGTGGACGGCGCGTCGCGGGGCACCGCCACTCCCGCCGAAGGGGTGGACACGCAGGCCGTGCCCGCCTCCGTGATCGCTGCCGGACTCCAGGATTCGGGTGCATCGGCCGATCCCACTGCCGGGCGCGGTGCCTCCCGTGGCGGGGAGCACGGTGTGGCTGGGGAGCACGGGCAGCCGCGTGACCGGGCCGTCGACGCGAGCACTGCGACGCAGCACCGGACCGCCGACGCGCTCGCGCCGGAAGGCGATTCGGAATCAGCCGGGTCGGCCGATCCGTCGACCGGTGGCGATTTCACCGGTACGGGCGCGAACGCTGCCGTTGCGCCGGTAGGGCATTCGGCCGGGGCGGCCGGAAGGGCGGAGGCCCGGGCCGTGTCGGATCCGGCGGCAACCGCGGATCGTCGCGTCGGGGCCGCTGTCGATGAGACCGGGGCTGTCGAACCCGCTGCCGAGTCCGGCGCATTCGGCACGGCCGGAGAAGGGGCCCGTGGGTTTTCCGGCGACAGCGCGTCGGTCGCGCCGGAACCGGCCGGTGCGCCTGAAGTGGTCGGTGGCACGGCGGAATCCGGGGCGGGCAGTGGTAGGCCGGATGCCGGGCCGGGTGCTGCCGCCGCGATGGCCGCGGGTGCGGAACACGCGGCGGGTGCGGGGGGACCCGAAGGCGCGGGCGCGAGCGCGGACGCTGACCTGCTCGCGGGAGCGGCGGAGTCGGCGGGTGCGGACACGGCTGGAGACACCGCCCACACCAGCACAGCCCACGCTGCCAACGGCACCGCCGACACTGCCGCCAACGGCACTGCCGACACTGCCGCCAACGACACCGCCGCCAACGACAGTGCCGACACCGCGGCCGCCGGCACCGATGTGACCGCGATGGTGGAGGGTGCCTGGGTCGAGATCAAGGCGAAGGTCCGCGAGTTCGGACCCGCGCTGCCCGCCCTGCTGGCCGCCGCCGCGGTGGCGCGGGTGGAGGGTGACGTGATCGTGCTGGCGCATCAGCACGCGGCGCTGGCGCAGCGGTTGTCGGAGGCCAAGAATCTGGAGGCGGTGCGCTCCACCGTGCGGGCGGTGCTCGGGCGGGAGTTCGAGGTGCGCTGGGAGGTCGGGGGCGCGGCGCAGGGCGGCGCCGGGCGGAGTGCCGGGAACGCCGGGCGCGGTGCGGGCGTCGGGGGCGGACCGGCTCCGGCGAAGAAGGCTCCGCCGAAGTTCTCCCGGCCGAGTCAGGCCAAGGCCGCCGCGGCGGGGGCGGCCGAACCGCGGACCGATACGTCCGGCGGCTGGGGTGCGCCGTCCTCGGGTTCCCGGGATGGCGAATCGTCCGGAGGCGCTCCGGCGGCCCCGCCGGACGACGACATTCCGCTGCCCGACGGGCCGGACCTTCCCGATGACCCGGGGCCGTCGGACTACTCGCCGGTAGGTTATGACAGGGTCCCACCTGCTTCGACAGAGGAGGAGGAGCGGGAGATGCTGGCCGACGCGGCCGTGCCCGTCCCGGCCGGAGATCGCCGCGACCCGGATGAGATGGCCTTGGAGCTCTTGCGGTCGGAGTTGGGCGCAACCCCGCTGGAGGGTTGACAGACCCCGTGTGAGGCACATTAAGTTAACCGGAGTTCGCATACGGCGGTACTATGATCGGGTGGCCGTGAGTTCTGGCTCGGCGAGGTTCTAAGGTATGCCCAGGCGCAAGGGCTACCGGAGCGTCAACAAGCCGGTTCGTGACGCGGTTTGTACAGCGTCAGGACGGTCGGTCGACAAGGCCGGTCGGCGAGGTAACCGCGGCCGCTCCGCACAACGCGGTGACGGCGCACCTTCAGAGAGGACAACTCCGATATGACCACAGAGGCCTACATTTACGAGGCCATCCGCACTCCGCGCGGCCGCAACAAGAAGGGCTCGCTGCACTCGGTCAAGCCGATCGACCTGACCACCGGTCTGGTCCAGGAGCTGCGTAACCGGTTCCCGAACCTGGACGAGGACCGCATCTCGGACATCATCCTCGGCGTCGTCTCGCCGGTCGGTGACCAGGGCGCCGACATCGCCCGCACCACCGTGCTGACCGCCGGCCTGCCCGACACCGTCGGCGGCATCCAGATCAACCGCTTCTGCGCCTCCGGCCTCGAGGCCGTCAACCTGGCCGCGCAGAAGGTCCGCTCCGGCTTCGACGATCTGGTCGTCGCCGGTGGCGTCGAGTCCATGTCCCGCGTGCCGATGGGCTCCGACGGCGGCGCCATGTTCATGGACCCGGCCACCAGCTTCGACAACTACATTGTCCCGCAGGGCATCTCGGCCGACCTCATCGCCACCATCGAGGGCTTCTCCCGCGAGGACGTCGACGGTTACGCCGTGCGCTCGCAGGAGCTGGCCGACACCGCGTGGAAGAACGGCTACTTCGCCAACTCCGTGGTCCCGGTCAAGGACATCAACGGCCTGACCGTGCTGGACACCGACGAGCACCGCCGCCCCGGCACCAAGGTCGAGGATCTGGCCAAGCTGAACCCGTCCTTCGCGGGCATCGGCGACATGGGCGGCTTCGACGCCGTCGCCATGCAGCGCTACACCTATGTCGAGAAGATCGACCACGTCCACCACGGCGGCAACAGCTCCGGCATCGTGGACGGTGCCGCGCTGGTCCTGGTCGGCAACGAGGACGCCGGCAAGGCCTCGGGCCTGACCCCGCGCGCCCGCATCGTCGCCACCGCCACCTCCGGCGCCGACGCCACCATCATGCTCACCGGTCCGACCCCGGCCGCCGAGAAGGCCCTGGCCAAGGCCGGTCTGAAGCGTGAGGACATCGACCTCTACGAGATCAACGAGGCCTTCGCCTCCGTCGTCCTGAAGTTCCAGAAGGACCTGCAGATCCCGGACGAGAAGCTGAACGTCAACGGCGGCGCGATCGCCATGGGCCACCCGCTGGGCGCCACCGGCGCCATGATCACCGGCACCATGGTCGACGAGCTGCACCGTCGCAATGCCCGCTACGCGCTCGTGACCCTGTGCATCGGCGGCGGCATGGGTGTTGCCACCATCATCGAGCGCGTCTGACGCCCGCCGCGACGTGAGCGCTGGGCCCGGAGGCGGCAGCTTGCGTAACCACGTAGGGCCCAAGCGAACGTCGCAATCGACACAGACTTTTCTCTAGGAGAACGAGAATCAATGACTGAGAACATGATCGGCTGGGAGAAGGACGCCGACGGCATCGTCGTGCTGACCATGGACGACCCCAACCAGGGCGCCAACACCATGAACCAGCTGTACAAGGACTCGATGCGGGCCACCGTGGACCGCCTCGTGGCCGAGAAGGACGACATCGCCGGTGTCGTCATCACCTCCGCGAAGAAGACCTTCTTCGCCGGCGGCGACCTCAAGAACATGATGCAGACCACCCCGGCGGACGCCGCGGCCATCATGGAGGAGCTGACCTTCATCAAGGACGACCTGCGTCGTCTGGAGACCCTGGGCAAGCCGGTCGTCGCGGCCATCAACGGCGCGGCCCTCGGCGGCGGCCTGGAGATCGCGCTGGCCACCCACTACCGCATCATCGCCGACGTCAAGGGCGCGCAGGTCGGCCTGCCCGAGGTCTCCCTCGGTCTGCTCCCGGCCGGTGGCGGCGTCACCCGCGTCACCCGCATGCTCGGCATCGCCAACGGCCTGATGCAGGTGCTGCTGCAGGGCAACAAGTTCAACGCCCAGAAAGCCAAGGCCACCGGCCTGGTCAACGAGGTCGTCGCGTCCGTCGAGGAACTGGTCCCGGCCGCCAAGGCGTGGATCAAGGCCAACCCGGACTCCGGTGTGCAGCCCTGGGACGTCAAGGGCTACAAGATCCCGGGCGGCACCCCGTCCACCCCGGCCCTGGCCGCCAACCTCCCGGCCTTCCCGGCCAACCTGCGCAAGCAGATCAAGGGCCAGAACATGCCCGCGCCGCGCGCGATCATGTCCGCCGCGGTCGAGGGTGCGCAGGTCGACTTCGACAACGCCTCGCTGATCGAGTCGCGCTACTTCGTCTCCCTGCTGACCGGCCCGGTCGCGAAGAACATGATCCAGGCGTTCTTCTTCGACCTGCAGTCGATCAACAACGGCGGTTCGCGTCCCAAGGACGTGCCGAAGCGTGAGATCAAGAAGGTCGGCGTGATCGGCGCGGGCATGATGGGCGCGGGCATCGCGTACGTCACCGCCAAGGCCGGTATCGACGTCGTCCTCAAGGACGTCACCATCGAGGCCGCCAACAAGGGCAAGGACTACTCGGTCAAGCTCGAGGAGAAGGCCCTCTCGCGTGGCAAGACCACCGAGGAGAAGTCCAAGGCGCTGCTGGACCGGATCACCCCGTCCGCCGACGCCAAGGATTTCGCGGGCGTCGACTTCGTCATCGAGGCCGTGTTCGAGAACCCGGAGCTGAAGAACAAGGTCTTCCAGGAGATCGAGGACATCGTGGACGCCGACGCGCTGCTCGGCTCCAACACCTCGACCCTGCCGATCACCCTGCTCGCCACCGGTGTGAAGCGGGCCGAGGACTTCATCGGCATCCACTTCTTCTCGCCGGTCGACAAGATGCCGCTGGTCGAGATCATCAAGGGCGAGAAGACCTCCGACGAGGCGCTGGCCCGGGTGTACGACTACACCCTCGCCATCCGCAAGACCCCGATCGTGGTCAACGACTCGCGCGGCTTCTACACCTCGCGCGTCATCGGCAAGTTCATCAACGAGGCCATCAAGATGCTCGACGAGGGCATCGACCCGCAGACCATCGAGCAGGCCGGTCTGCAGGCGGGCTACCCGGCGGCTCCGCTGAAGCTGTCGGACGAGCTGAACTTCACCACCATGCAGAAGATCTACAAGGAGACCGCGGAGGCCCTCCAGGCTTCGGGCGGCGAGATCGACGCCGCTTCCGCCGCGACCGCCGGAATCCTGGACAAGCTGGTGGGCGAGTTCGACCGCAAGGGCAAGGCCGGCGGCGCGGGCTTCTACGACTACGAGAACGGCAAGGCCACCAGCCTGTGGTCCGAGCTGCGCTCGCTGTTCAAGACCTCGACCGAGCTGCCCGAGGGCGTCACCTTCCAGGATCTGAAGGACCGCATGCTGTTCGCGGAGGCCATCGAGACCCAGAAGTGCTTCGACGAGAACGTGCTGACCTCGACCGCCGACGCCAATATCGGTTCGATCTTCGGCATCGGCTTCCCGGCCTGGACCGGTGGCACCCACCAGTTCATCGTGGGCTACCCGGGTGGGCAGGAGGCCTTCGTGGCCCGTGCCGACGAGCTGGCCGCCAAGTTCGGCGACCGCTTCCAGGTGCCCGCGTCGCTGCGCAAGTAACTCTCCTGCGGGCGCATATGCGCCACTGACACGGTGCGTACCGTGTCTGCCGGGGTGAACCACACGGCCCGGATCGCGAATATCGCGGTCCGGGCCGTGTTCCGTTTGCTGACCTTGCTGCTTCGAATCGGCCGGCACGCCGACAGACGCGGCGAATCGTCCACACGCCCCGCGGCCCCGCGCTACGTTTGAAATATGCGCGGGTAGAACGCTGGACTGGCCCGTACGTTCGGTATGCGCTGGTTCCGAGTTCGAGGTGGGCGGAGATGAATCCACGGTCACGTTCGGGGAAACCCCGGGCAGACACAACTCCAGCCGACACGAACACGCAGAACTACCTTCCGGTCGGCCTGGTCGACGAGCTCGAGCTGATGGGACTCTTCGACGCCGAGGAGATCGGACGGGGCGGGTTCGGCGTGGTGTACCGCTGCGCCCAGCGCGCCCTGGACCGCGAGGTCGCGGTGAAGGTGCTGTCCTCGGAGATCGACGCCGAGAGCCGGGAGCGCTTCCTGCGCGAGGAACAGGCCATGGGGCGGCTCTCCGGGCATCCCAATATCGTCGACATCCTGCAGGTGGACGTGACGGCGAGCGGGCAGCCGTTCATCGTCATGCCCTTCGCCACGCACGGCTCACTGGAGCGGCTTGTGCGCGAACGCGGTCCGCTGAGCTGGTCGGATACCGTCCGGGTCGGGGTCAAACTGGCCGGAGCCATCGAGAGCGCCCACCGGGCGGACGTGCTGCACCGCGATGTGAAGCCCGCGAACGTCCTGCTCAGCCGGTACGGGGAACCGCAGCTCACCGATTTCGGCATCGCGCGCATTCCGGGCGGATTCCGCACCTCGACCAGCATGATCACCGGGTCGCCCGCCTTCACCGCGCCCGAGGTGCTCAAGGGCGAGGAGCCGACCGTGCGTTCGGATGTCTACGGTCTCGGAGCCACCCTGTTCGCCCTGCTGACCGGGCACGCCGCCTTCGAACGGAAGGTGGGGGAGAAGGTCGTCTCGCAATTCCTGCGCATCACCAGCCAGCCGCTGCCGGATCTGCGCGAGCAGGACATCCCCGCCGACGTGGCCGCGGCCATCGAGGCGGCCATGGCGCCCGATCCACGCGACCGCCCCGCCAGCGCGGTGGAGTTCGGGGAGCTGCTGCGCACGGTGCAGCGTGAGCACGGTCAGGTTCCCGATGAGATGGCGCTGCTCGACTGCGGCCCGTCCGATCCGGATGCCGCGACGGAATCGCAGGCCGCCCAACCGTATTCGCCGGTGCGCAGCGGCACGGTGGTGACGTCGCCGCGGCGGTCGCTGAGCTTTCCTCCGCTCGGCGAGAACCGCACCGCCACCGGCAATCATGTCGCCCATACCGGCACCACGCTGCCGCCCACCGCCGTCACCAAATTCCGGCCGCCCACCCCGGCGCGGGAACCGGTGGCGCGCCCCCGGCTGCTGGAGCCGCTGCGGTCGGCCGGGCAGCGGCGGCTCGCGCTGATCCACGCCCCGGCGGGCTTCGGCAAGAGCACCCTGGCCGCCCAGTGGTGTGCCGAACTCACCGATCGCGGCGTGGCGGTGGCCTGGATCGGCATCGACAGCGACGACGACAACGAGGTGTGGCTGCTCGCCCACATCATCGCCGCCATCCGGCGGGTGCGGCCCGAGATCGGCGCGGGTTTGGAGCAGGTCCTCGAGGAGCGGCCCGCCGACGCGGTGCCGTTCGCGGTGTCCACGCTCATCGACGAGTTACACGCCGGTGGGTCCACCGTGGTCGTGGTGGTGGACGACTGGCATCGCATCACCGACACCGGTGCGCAGCGGGTGATGGAGGCGCTCCTCGACAATGGCTGCCATCACTTGCGTTTCGTCGTCACCAGCCGGGAGCGGGCGGGGTTGCCGCTGAGCCGGATGCAGGTGGCCGACGAACTGGTGGAGATCGGGTCGGGGCAGCTGCGGCTGACCGAGGCGGAGACGCGGGGCATGCTGGCCGACCGGTCCACCTGCGATCTCACCGACCGGCAGGTCGAGCAGATCCACACCGCCACCGACGGCTGGCCCGCCGCCCTGCAACTGGTCTGCATGACACTGCGCAAGGAGCACGACCCCGAACAGCTCATCGCGCGACTGTCCGGCGATACCAAGGCGATTCGCCAATATCTCGCCGAGAACGTGCTCGACGCGCTGGAACCGCGCATGCTCGGCTTCCTCAGCGCGGTGGCGGTGCCGGAACGGGTGAACGCCTCGTTGGCCGCCGCGCTCACCGGCGATCCGGATGCCGCCGGACTCTTGGAGCAGGCGGAGGAGCGTGAGCTGTTCCTGCACCGGCTCGACGACGATCCGACCTGGTTCCGGATGCAGCCCATGTTCGCCGAACAGCTGCGGGCGCGGCTGGACCGTACCGCGCCGGGCGAGCAGAAGACACTGCACCGCAAGGCGGCTCGCTGGTTCGCCGAGCACAATATGCTGCGTCAGTCGGTGGATCACGCGCTGGCCGCCGCCGATTTCAAGATGGCGCTGGATCTGGTCGAGAACGGCGGCATGGACCTCATCGACCGCTCCCGACTGGCGACCCTGTTCGGCACCGTGTCGAAACTGCCGGTGCAGCAGGTGACTTCGCGTTCCAAGCTGCTCATGGCCCTGGCGCGGGCGAATGTGAACCTACAGCAGTCGAGCGCGGCGCGAACGGCGCTGGGGCGGCTGTCGAATCTGCTCGCCCGCACCTCGCCGACCGACGCCGAGGCGGTACGGCAGCGCTGTCAGGCCGCGGTGCTGGCGGCGGTCGACCAGGTGGCGCGCGACCGCACCGAGGGGGTGGCCGAACGCATCGCCGAATGTCTGCGACTGGCCGACGAGCTGCCCGCGTGGACGGTGTCCACGGCCGCGAATCTGGCGTCCTTCGTGCGGCTGTGCGCGTTCGACTTCGACGGCGCACGGGAGATGCAGGAGTGGGCGGCGACCTATCACGCGCGCTCCGCCGATCCGCTGGGCGAGGTGCTCGGGTTGTGCGGGCTCGGCGCCGCGGCCTACGAGCAACTCGAGATCGCCACCGCCACCAGGTCTTTCGAGCAGGCGTGGCAGACCGCGCGGGATCGGTCCGGCCCGCGCTCGCATGCGGTGCGGGTGGCGGCGGCGCTGTTGGGTGAGCTGACCTATCGGCGCGGCGATCTGGAGGCCGCCGAACGGCTGCTCGATCAGAGCCACCAGCTGACGGCCCGAATCGGCCCGGTGGACTTCCTGATCACCACCTTCGTGATCGGTGCTCGGGTCAAGGCCGTGCGCGGTGATCCGGAGACCGCCGCCGCCCGCCTCGACGAGGGGGCGCGCATCGCCGCCGACCGCAAGGTGGCCCGCCTCGCGGCCCACATCCGCGCCGAACGCCTGCGCCTGGGTCTGCCCCCCGATCCGCTCACCGGTGGCCAGGTCACCGAACCGCTGGTGCGCGCCGTGCGCCACACCACCGGAACCGCCTGGCTCACCGCGGAAGCCGAGGAGATCGCCACCATCCGCGCGCTGCTCGCCCGTCACTACCGCGGTTCGGACGGCTACTTCGGCGCCGACGACATCGCCCCGCTCGGCACCGATGACACCGCCGTCAAACGCGCCCGCGCCCTGCACGCCCGCATCCGCGAACAAGGCCGCCCCCGAGCCGAATTGGATGCCGCCCTGCTGCTGGCCGAATGCCTCTCCACCGCGGGCTGGGCGGGCGAATCCATCAGCGTGCTCACCCCGGCCGTGGTGCGCTGCGCCGAACTGGGCTGGCCCCGGCCCCTGCTCGACGCGGGTCCGGGCGTTCTCGGCATCCTGCGCACCCTGCGCCACGAAATGCCTTTGGGCACCGGAGGACAGGAGCCGCAGGAGCTGCCCCGCCGGTTCCTGGACTCACTGCTGTGACGGGGCGGTACGCGGCGAGGTCTAGGGCTGCCACCAGGGGCGCAGCGGCACCGTCCATTCCTGGTCGGCGCCGAGCTTGACGCCCAGCACCTGGTGTAGCTGCACCACATTGCGTTCGAAGCCGAGCTGACAGCCCGCCATGTAGAGGCCCCAGACCTTGGCGGTGCCCTCGCCGACCTCGGCCACCGCCTTGTCCCAGTTCTCGACCAGGTTGTCACACCATTCGGCGAGGGTGAGGGCGTAGTGGCGGCGTAGGTTCTCCTCGTGCAGAACCTCCAGGCCGACGTTCTGGATCTCGGAGATGATGCGGCCGGAGCCGATCAGCTCGCCGTCGGGGAACACGTAGCGGTCGATGAAATCGCCCGCCTTGGTGGTGCGGGTGTTGTCGGGCCGGGTGATGCAGTGATTGAGGAACAGGCCGCCGTCGCGCAGCTTCGACTGCATGAAGCTGAAGTACGCGGGATAGTTGGCGACGCCGATGTGTTCGGTGAGGCCGATGGAGGAGATGGCGTCGAAGTCGCCCTCGGGCACGTCGCGGTAGTCGGAGTGGCGCACCTCGGCGAGGTCGGTCAGGCCCTCCTCGCGAATCTTCCGCCGCGCCCATTCGGCCTGCTCGGCCGACAGCGTCGCGCCGATGACCTTGACCCCGCGCTTGGCGGCGTAGCGCACCATGCCGCCCCAGCCGCAGCCGATATCGAGCAACCGGTCGCCTTCCCGCAGCCGCAGCTTGTCGAAGACCAGCCGGTACTTGTTCTCCTGTGCCTCTTCGAGTGTCTGCTCCTCGTTGTCGTAGGCGGCGCAGGTGTAGGTCATGGACGGGCCGAGCACGTACTCGTAGAAGGTGTTCGACACGTCGTAGTGGTGGTGGATGGCCTCGGCGTCGCGCAGTTTGGAATGCCGCAGCCCCTCCAGCGCCACCCGCCGCCAGCGCGGCATCGCCTCCTGGGGCGGGGGCGGCACCGGCTTCATCAGCTCCCAGCCCAGCGAGCGGGCGATCACCACCAGTTGCAGTGCGGTCGGACGGCGGAACTTCAGGCCCGCCATGGCTTTCAGCAGCGCGTACGGGTCGCCGGGGTGCACACCGTGGGCCACCATGTCACCGGCGATGTAGGCCCGGGCCATCCCGAGGTCGCCGGGGGCGGTGGCGATGTAGTTGACGCCGCGCGGGTTCTTGATCTCCAGGCCGAATTCCGAATCCGCGGGCCCCGTCGTGCTGCCGTCGTAGGCGGTGAACCGGATGGGCATGTCACCGTCGATCAGGGTCTCGAAGATCTCGGCAATGGTGAGTTTGGTTCCGAGTTCCGCGAAGACATCGGAACGATCCTTGAATGTCGTCACTTGCGTTGCACCGCCTTCGAATACAGATCCAGTAATCGATGCTGGGGGTCGTAGCGTTCCTTCAGCCCGGTGTAGGTGTGCCCGCCGTAGAGCGCCGCGAACTCATCCTGGCCGTAGTAGGCATCCGAGTACAGGGATTTATGACCGTCCAGTTCGGAGACTTTCCGCTCGATGGCGCGGTTGGCCGCGCCCTCGGGCTGCCCGAGCACGGTCGGGACGGCCGACCAGAAGCCCACGTTCACATAGGTCCGCTTCGGCTCCAGGGGGTACAGGGGCCAGGGCCGGTCGCCCTGCTCGCGGTCGGTGTCGCGCAGGCGCAGGGGGCACAGCCAGATCGGCTCGATGGGAATCTCGCGCAGGAACCAGTGCATGAACTCCGCGGTGCGCTCGATGGGCACCTCGATGTCCTGCACCACCCGCTCGCGCGGCGGATTGCCCTTGCGGGCCTCGAGCTTGTCGCCGATGTCGTACTTGTGGTCCAGGGCGATGAGCTTCCAGTAGAAGCTGCTGCGCCGGTACTGCCGGGGCCAGAAGCGCCGGATCCGCGGATTCTGGGCGCCGAACGCGCGAGAACACCAGAACCAGTCGGTATCCCAGCGCCACAGGTAGTCGTGGATGGTGAGCCGGTCGCGCTTCGGCGTGGGTCCGTCGTGCTGGATGGACCGGTAGTAGATGTCCATACCGGTGTAATCGCTGACCGGTCCGGGCTCGTCGGTCTGCCGGCCGAGGATCAGGTAGCTCTCGTCGGCGGTGAACACCACGCCGTCGAGGTAGTCGACCCGCTCGCCGTCGTGGGCGCGGTCGGTGACGATCCGATCCATGGCGGCCTCGAGTTCGCCCAGGTCGTGGAAGCGCAGGTGGCGCAGGGCCACGTAGGGCGGCACCGGTTCCAGTTCGATCTTCAGGCGGGTCGAATAGCCGAGCGTGCCGTAGGAATTCGGGAATCCCCGGAACAGGTCGGCGTGCTCGTTGTCGGGAGTGGCGGTGATGATCTCGCCCGACCCGGTGAGGATGTCGATCTCCAGCACCGATTCGTGCGGCAGGCCGTTGCGGAAGGAGGTCGATTCGATGCCCAGGCCGGTCACCGCGCCGCCCAGCGTGATGGTCTTGAGCTGCGGCACCACCGGCGGGGCGAGTCCGTACGGCAGCGTGGTGGCCACCAGGTCCTCGTAGGTGGTCATCCCCGCCACGTCGGCGGTGCGGGCCTCCGGGTCGACCGCGATGACCTTCGTCAATCCCGAGACGTCGAGTCCGGGGGCGCGGTTCTCGGCGCGCGCCCGGAACAGATTGGAGGTTTTCTTCGCCAGCCGGACATCGGCATCGCGGGGAATGGCGCGATAGGACGCCAGCAGTCGTTCGACCCCTGCCTCGTGCGCGGCGAAACCCGATTCCACTGCGGCCGGTGCGCGGCCGGCCTTCCCCAACAGACTCACTGCCACCTTTGGAACCTATCGCGGACCCGGCGAGTCGGCCAGCAGGATCGCACCGGCGGGGCGGTTTTTCACGCACAGTTTGCATCCGCGTCGAGGGGCGCTACCTGCGGCGGGGCGAGAATATTCCAACCCGAGCCGTGATGATAGTTACTCTAGCTAACTTTACGATCCGGCATGTCGCCCCGACATCGGAGCGGACCGATCCCGTCGCACCGGCGGCGGCGTAGCATAACCGAGCGGCAAAAGGCCGAGAGCCGGGAATCAGTAAGGAGCTCATGGTGGGACAGGTCAGCGCGTCCAGCTCGATCGTGGTGGCGGCCGAACCGAAGCGGGCGCTGGAAGCGATCGCGGACTACGAGACGGTGCGCCCGCGCATCCTCTCCTCGCACTACCGCGACTACAAGGTGGTCGAGGGCGGCAAGGGCACCGGCACCGTGGCGGAGTGGACGCTCCAGGCCACCGAGAAGCGCTCCCGCAACGTGCGCGCCGCCATCTCGGTCTCGGATTCCATGGTGACGGAACGGGATTCGAACTCCTCCATGGTCACCACCTGGACCGTCACCCCGGAGAGCGGCGGTTCCCTGGTCACCGTGCGCACCAGCTGGAAGGGCGCGGGCGGCATCGGCGGCATCTTCGAGGGCATCTTCGCCCCGCTCGGCCTGAAGAAGATCCAGGCCGAGGTGCTGGAGAACCTGAAGCGCGAACTGGCCTGAGAGCCCGGCTCAGAGTCGGCCGATAGGCCAGCAGATCTCGGTGTGGTAGTCGGCCGGCGCGGCGTCACCCGGACCGATCAGGTAAACCTCGCGGATGGGTTCGGCCAGGGCGCTGTCGTGTTCGGCCACGTGGCTGCCGAGGGCGCCGTAGGTGCGGTCGAAGTCTTCGAACGGGCCGTGGTGGACGGCGATGGCGAAGCGGCGGGCCGGGAGGTCGACGACCGAGCCCAGCGCGGCGGCGCGTTCCCGGTCGCGCTCGGCGACGGGAATGTAGGCGACCACCTCGCCCTTGGCCTGCTCGAAGAACTCCACCGCGTAGGTGGCCCCGGCCGGGCCCGCGGGTGTGAGCCCGGCCGCGCCGAGTGATTCGGTGAGCGCGGTGAACGCCGTCGCGCACCAGGCGTCGATGCCATCGCACGCCACCGACTCGGCCATGGCCAGGGCGGGGAAGCTCGGGACCGAACGGTATTCCACGGCGACCGCGGTGGACGGCGTCAGCAGCGCGCGCAGCGAGGCCACCACGTCGCGGGTGCGCAGCAGCTCCGCCTCCATTCGCTCCAGATGTCCGCGCAGCGCCGCGTCCCGCGCGTCCCGGTCCGGGGCGGCCAGCACCTCCTGGACTTCCGGCAGCGGCATATTCAGATCCCGCAGGCGCCGGATCAGATGCGCCCGTTCCACCTGATCCGTGGAATACCGCCGGTACCCGCTGTGCGCGTCCACCACCGCGGGCTCCAGCAGTCCGATGTCGTGGTAGTACCGCAGTGCCTTCACGCTGAGATGGGTGAGCCGGGAGAACTCCCCGATCGGAACGATCGCTGTCATGTCACCAGGGAACACCTTCCCACCGGGGGAGAGTCAACGACCCTCGGTGAGTGGGGCCGCGCGGGTCACCATCGTCGCGCGCACGACTACGCTGGGGAACGATCCCCACTCAGAGAGGAACACGTCCGTGGAACCCGGTGGACAGTTCGACATGCAGGCGTTGCTCGCCCAGGCCCAGCAGATGCAGGAAGCGGTGATGGCGGCGCAGCAGGAGATCGCCGCCTCCGAGGTGGAGGGCGAGGCCGGGGGCGGGCTGGTGCGCGCCAAGATTCGTGCCACCGGCGAGGTGCTGTCGCTGGACATCGATCCCGAGGTTGTCGATCCGGGGGATGTGGAAACGCTCCAGGATCTGGTGATCGGCGCGGTCAACGACGCCATGGCCAATGCGCAGAACCTGGCCGCCGAGCGGCTGGGTCCGCTGGCGGGCGGCATGGGTGGCATGGGCGGCGGCGCGCTGCCCGGCCTCTGATCGAGGACGCCGGTGTACGAGGGTCCCGTTCAGGATCTCATCGACGAATTGGGCAAACTGCCCGGTGTCGGCCCGAAGTCCGCGCAGCGCATCGCCTTTCACCTGCTGGCGGTGGAGCCGCCGGAGATCGACCGGCTCCAGGCCGCCCTGCAGAAGGTGCGCGACGGCGTGCGCTTCTGCGAGGTCTGCGGCACCGTCTCCGATGGCGAGCTGTGCCGTATCTGCGCCGATCCGCGCCGCGATCTCAGCATGATCTGCGTGGTGGAGGAGCCCAAGGACGTGCAGGCCATCGAGCGCACCCGGGAGTTCCGGGGGCGCTATCACGTGCTGGGCGGCGCGCTCGACCCGCTCAGCGGCGTCGGCCCGGACCAGCTGCGCATCCGGGAACTGTTGACCCGCATCGGAACCCAGGCCGACGGCGTGGACGTCACCGAGGTGATCATCGCGACCGACCCGAATACCG
Source organism: Nocardia sp. CC227C (assembly GCF_030767025.1). Classification (GTDB taxonomy): domain Bacteria; phylum Actinomycetota; class Actinomycetes; order Mycobacteriales; family Mycobacteriaceae; genus Nocardia. Next base: position 45,403 of record NZ_JASITE010000016.1, read on the forward strand.
AGGGTGAGGCCACGGCCACGTACCTGGTGCGCATGCTCCGCGACTTCCCGGGCCTGTCGGTCACCCGGCTGGCCTCCGGCCTGCCGATGGGGGGCGATCTGGAATTCGCCGACGAACTCACCCTGGGCCGCGCGCTGTCGGGGCGGCGCGCGCTCTGAGCGGGCTGCCCGAGTGGGACACCGACCCGGCCGCTCAGCTTCGGGCGTCGCCGACCAGGTAGCGGACACCGCCGGTCCAGATCTCCAGGGCGGCCGGTTCCGGGCACGGGATCTGCTGGTGATTGCGGGTGATGCCGGGGCCGGTGCCGGAGACGAGCAGCGACGCGACGCCGACGCTCGCGGCGGCCACGGTCGCGAGGACGACCAGACGCTTGCTGATCAGCGCCGGAGGGCGCGTTTGCTGGCGTAGCTCCATGGTTCTCCCTCGTCGGGTGGACATGGGAAAAGCGGGAACGCACGTGATGCGGGCAGCGAAAGGCTAACGCTCGCGGGCGGCGCGAGCCGGACTACTCCGGGTCGCGAGGCCGAATCGAGACGTGTTCGATCGCATTACGAGACCGACCGGTCGGCCCTGATCAGAGTCGCAGCCGCTCCCAGTCGAGCGCGTCGAACCCGGCGCGATCCTCGGTGGTCCACTCCCACATGAGATCGGCCACCGCCGGTGCGTCGTCCACCGAGGTGGCGAAGTGCCGGTCGGGGGAGCCGTCGCGGTATTCGAGCGTGAACCTGCCGTCGGGGTGGCGGTAGGTCTGGACGTACTGCTGATCCGCCCGCTCCACGATCAGATAGGGTCCGGGATCCGCCAGTGTCGGCAGCCAGAGGTCCAGCAATGCCTTTGTTATATAAGGGAATTCGCCCGCGCCGCCGTGCGTGACCGTAGCCGGGACATGTCCGGCGGGATCGGCCAGCCAGGTCAGCTGCGGGTCGTAGACGGCGTATCCGCGCGGCGTGGCCAGCTCGAAAAGCAGCGCCCGGACATGGCCGATGGCGTCGTACGGCGTGGAGACGACCAGCGTGGCACCGTTGTCCTTACCGCCGAGCGGGGTGGAACTCAGGAAGCTGTCGGCTTCGGGCAGTTCCCCGTTGCGCCGCTCCAGCTCCGCGGCGATCTCGGCCACGACCTCGGACTCCGGTTGCCCCTCCTGCGCGGTCAGGTAGGCGTCGACCTCGGCGGGCGTGCGCGCCGCACCCGAGGGCAGCAGAATCTGGTCGTAACTCACCCGTGCCAGGCTAGCCGTGCCGGGTCAGCCGGTGCGGTGCAGGCGGGTGGGCTCGGTCGACGCGCAGCGGCAGCCGCCCGCGATGTCGCCGCAGTCCACCACGAACGTGTGGCGGGCGTGCGCGAAGTCGAGACAGTCGGCGTCGGTGCATTCCACCGAGCGGTCGGCGTGTTCGACCAGGGTCCCGTGACAGTGGTCGAGGGCCGATGTGCAGGACGAGCAGACCGAGTTGGCCATGGAGCCTCCTTCAACCGTCCCCTAGGTCATAGCACCGGGCACCGACAGCGTCGGCATCGGACACGCGTGTCGGGCCGGGTGGTGCGCGGGCGCGCGATGTGGCGCGCGTCGCCCCCGCTTCCACACGAGTATTGCCGCCCTGTAAACTCCGATCATCATGCAGCGGGCACTTCTCCTTTGCCGCCGCGACGGGGTCTGATTCGGACCGGCTCCTGTCGCGGGGATCTGCCGTGCCGGTCAACCCATAACACTGGGATCCAGTCACACTTCGGAGAGAACACGCATGTCACCCGCTGACGCCTTCACGTCTTTCAATTCCGCGGCCGGCACACGCACCATCGCGCAGCCGTCCAAACCCGCGCCCGCCGACCAGCCCGCGTGGAACAAGCAGAAGAACTCCTCCATGCCGGTCTTCCGGTACCGGCCCTTCGCCGAGGAGGTCGAGCCGATCACCCTGCCCGACCGCACCTGGCCGGACAAGGTCATCGACCGCGCGCCCTCGTGGTGCGCCGTCGACCTGCGCGACGGCAACCAGGCGCTCATCGACCCGATGAGCCCGGCCCGCAAGCGCCGCATGTTCGACCTGCTGGTGCGGATGGGGTACAAGGAGATCGAGGTCGGGTTCCCGTCCGCCTCGCAGACCGACTTCGACTTCGTCCGCGAGATCATCGAGGACGGCGCGGTGCCCGACGACGTCACCATCCAGGTGCTGACCCAGTGCCGTCCCGAGCTGATCGAGCGCACCTTCGAGGCGTGCAACGGCGCTCCCAACGTGATCGTGCATTTCTACAACTCGACCTCCGTCCTGCAGCGGCGGGTGGTGTTCCGCGCCGACCGCGAGGCCGTCAAGAAGATCGCCACCGACGCCGCCACGCTGTGCCTGGAGGTGGAGAAGCGGTACCCGGACACCAACTGGCGCTACGAGTACAGCCCCGAGTCCTACACCGGCACCGAGCTGGACTACGCCCGTGAGGTGTGCGACGCGGTCTCCGAGATCATCGCGCCGACCCCCGAGCGGCCGCTGATCATCAACCTGCCCGCCACCGTCGAGATGGCCACCCCGAACGTGTACGCCGACTCGATCGAGTGGATGAGCCGCAATCTGGCCCGCCGCGACGCCATCGTGCTGTCGCTGCATCCGCACAACGACCGCGGCACCGCCGTGGCCGCCGCCGAACTGGGCTACCAGGCCGGCGCGGATCGCATCGAGGGCTGCCTGTTCGGCAATGGCGAGCGCACCGGCAATGTCTGCCTGGTGACGCTGGGCATGAACATGTTCTCCCGCGGCATCGACCCGCAGATCGACTTCTCGAATATCGACGAGATCCGCCGCACGGTCGAATACTGCAACCAGCTGCCCGTGGCCGAGCGCCACCCGTACGGCGGCGACCTGGTGTACACCGCCTTCTCCGGCAGCCACCAGGACGCCATCAACAAGGGCCTGGACGCCATGAAGGCCGCCGCCGACGCCGCGAACGCCGATGTCGACGACATCACCTGGGAGGTCCCGTACCTGCCCATCGACCCCAAGGACGTGGGCCGCACCTACGAGGCCGTCATCCGGGTCAACTCGCAGTCCGGCAAGGGCGGCGTCGCCTACATCATGAAGACCGACCACGGTCTGGTGCTGCCGCGCCGCCTGCAGATCGAGTTCTCGCAGGCCATCCAGCAGATCACCGACGGTGAGGGCGGCGAGGTGACGCCCAAGCAGATGTGGGACGTCTTCTCCGAGGAATACCTGAACCCGATCACGCCGCTGGAGCGCATCCGCCAGCGGGTCACCGCCTCGGAGACCGACAACGGTGTGGACCACATCGAAGCCGTCGTCAAGGTGGACGGCGTCGAGCAGGAGATCTCCGGTGAGGGCAACGGCCCGCTCGCGGCCTTCGTCGACGCCCTGTCCGGCATCGGCTACGACGTGCGCATCCTGGACTACTCCGAGCACGCCATGTCCGCCGGCGACGACGCCCAGGCCGCGTCGTACGTGGAGATCGCCATCGGCGACACCGTGACCTGGGGCGTCGGCATCGCGACCTCGATCACCACCGCCTCGCTGCGCGCCGTGGTCTCCGCGGTGAACCGCGCCGAGCGCTCCTGACACAGTGACTACCCCGATCCTCCGCGACTCGCCCGACGCCGACGCCGTGACCAGGACGGCGAACGTGTCAGCGACCACGGCAGCCGACGCCGGGAGCAGGCCGGACCGCGTTCGGAACGGGCCGCCTGACGCCGCGAGCGGTACCGACCGTCTTCGGAACGGGCCGCCTGATCTCGTGAGGATCGGGGTAACTCGTCGGGTACGCCCGAAATCATCGACGGCATGCGACCGCCGGCACGCGTGCATGATCGGCGACGGCTCACAGTCGTGCGCTGAAGGCGCGGAGAGGCGGGGAAGGCTGCTAGCGTTGGAACGCATTAGCGCCGAGCTCTCTGTTCGCGCCGTCGAACAGATGGGGGACACGTGACCACGAAAGACCAGAATTCGACCTCGCCACCCTGGTTGCAGGGGCCGGATGCCGACGAATCCGCCGCGGCCGACACCGCGGTGACCGCCGATGAACAGGAGCCGGTGGCCGAGGTCGCCGACGATGCCGTCGATGCGAAGGAACCCGCGGGCGAGCCGGAGCCGGCGTCCGGGTCCGGGTTCTTCCCTCCGGTGCCCGATGCCATCGACCAGACCACCGCCTTCCAGCCCGACGGTCCGTTCGCGCACGGACAGTCGGGCGGTTTCCCGCAGCCGGGGCCATTCGCGCCGCCCGGCGCACCGGGCGAGGGGCCGCATCCGTACGGACCGAACGGGCAGTTCCCGCCCGGCCCGAATACCGGCGCGTACCCGGCGCCGGAGCAGGGCTCGTGGGCCCCGCCCGGCGGGCCCGGCTTCCCGCCCACCGGCGCGTATCCGCCGCCGGGCTTCAATCCCGGTGCGGGCGAAGGCGGTCCGCAGTCCGGCCCGTACGGCGAGATCAGGCAGGAGACCCCGTACGGGGAGATCCGGCAGGAGATCGGCGCCGACGGCATGGTGCGCCGGGTCTTCGACCAGCCGGGCGATCAGCCCGCCGGCGGTGAGCAGACCGAGCATTTCGGCGCTCCGGGCCAGAGCGGGCAGCCCCCGGCGGGCGCGGACCACTCGGGCGGCCCGATCTACAGCTGGTCGCCGCCGCCGGCCGCACCGCCGCAGCAGCCACAGCATCCACAGCAGAACTTCCAGCAGCAGCCCGGGCAGAACTATCAGCAGCCGGGGTGGAACCAAGCCCCGCCGGGCTTTCCGCAGCAGGGTGGGGCGCAGCAGCCGCCGCCGGGCCATTCGGTCAACGACCTGAACCTGTTGCGCCGGGCCCGGCGGGCCCCGCGCGGCGGGTGGCGGCGCGCGGTGCACAAGATGTCGGGCGGTGCCATCAATCCGGGCGAGTCGCCCGCGGACATCATCCACAACGAGCTTGTCGACCGGGTGAACCAGCCGGTGCGCGGCGACTACCGGATCGCCATCCTGTCGCTCAAGGGCGGTGTCGGAAAGACCACCACCACGGTGGGTCTCGGCTCCACCTTCGCCTCGCTGCGCGGTGACCGGGTGATCGCCATCGACGCCAACCCGGACCTCGGTACGCTCGCGCACCGGGTGCCGCGGCAGACTCGCTCCACCGTGCGGAATCTGCTGGAGGACAACCACATCACCCGCTACTCGGATGTGCGGGCGCACACCTCGCAGGCCCCGAGCCGCCTGGAAGTGCTTGCCTCCGAACAGGATCCGGCGGTCTCCGAAGCGTTCAGCGAGGCCGACTACCGCAAGGCCATCGGCATCCTGCAGCAGTTCTACAACATCATCCTCACCGACTGCGGCACCGGCCTCATGCACTCCGCGATGGCCGGTGTGCTGGATATGGCCAGCTCGTTGGTGCTGGTGACCTCGCCCGCCATCGACGGCGCCCGGTCGGCCTCGGCCACTCTGGACTGGCTGGACCACCACGGCTACCACAAGCTGGTGGAGCGAACCGTGGTGGTGGTCAACGCGTCTCGCAAGGGCTCGTCGACCGTCGACCTGGATCAGCTGCGCAAGCTGTTCCTGGACCGCACCCGCGCCGTGCAGGTGGTGCCCTTCGACGACCACCTGGCCGAGGGTGCGGAGATCGACCTGGAGCTGGTCGGCAAGCCGACCCGACGCGCGCTCCTGGAACTGGCCGCCATGGTCGCCGACGACTTCGGCTACCACGCCAACGCGCAGCGGGGCTACCAGCAGCCGCGCTAGCGGGCACCGCGGCCACACGATTCCCACGACAGGGCATGACCGGTCGATCCGGTTGTGCCCCTGTGGTGTCAGCGGGGCCGGTCGGGTGCGGTGGCGTGGTGTGCGGCGGCGCGGAAGGCGGACAGGACGGCGGCGACCGCGGGGCGCCGGTCGGCGTGCGGACGGGTGGCGAGGTCGTAGAGGCGGGCGGCGCGGACACCGGCCAGGCGCAGCATGACCAGGTTCGGGTCGCGGACGGCGAAGCGGGGCATCAGGGCGATGCCGCACCCGGCGGCGACCATGGCTTCGATCACGGAGAAGTCGTTGAGGCGCTGGGTGATTCGAGGCTGCACGCCGGTGACGGTGGCGATGGAGCGCAGCACGTCGTCCACGGGGAAGCCGCCGCGCACCGACAGCCACTCCTCGTCGGCCAATTCGGCGGGTACCACCGCGCCGCTGCGGGCCAGCCGGTGGTCGGGCGCGACCAGCACATCGATCGGCTCCCGCATGAGCACCCGGGAGTCGACCCGCGGCCCGGCCACCGACGGTGCGTGCTCATCGCGGTGGGTGAGCACCACGTCGTAGTCCGCCAGCAGCCGCAGCACCTCCGACGGCGGCGCGTCCTCGTCGGCGGCGACCACGTCCACGCCGCTGCCCGCCAGTTCGCCCAGCACCTGCGGCAGCAGCAGCGCCGCCCCCGACGGGAACAGGGCCACCCGCACCTGCCCGCGCGGTGAACCACGGTAGGACTCCATCTCGGCGACGGCCCGGTCCATGGCCGCCAGCACCTCGTCGGCGCGCACCACCAGCGCCCGCCCCGCATCGGTCAACCGCACCCGCCGCCCGTCCGGCTCCAGCAGCGCCACTCCGGCCTCTCGCGCCAGCACCTTCAACTGCTGCGACACCGCCGACGGTGTCATGGACAGGGCCGCCGCCACCGCCGCCACGGTCCCGCGATCCGCCAGCTCGCGCAGCACGCGCAGCCGCTCGACGGCCATCGCCGTGCCCACGGTCCGCGCCGGGGTCGCTGTGGTCTTGCTCTCCCGCGCCGTCCCGGTGGCGGGTGTATCGCCGGTGGTGGGCGGATGATGCTGCGGCATAGTTCAGTTCTACTACATTATTAGTGCACAACAATTCGATTGTTCTTACCTATGGGGCGCTTCACGATGCGGGGCATGAGTAGTCGTGACCGCTTGATCGGGCTCACCGTCGTCGTGTTGTGGGGGTTGAACTTTCTGGCGATCCGGGTGGGCCTGGACCATTACCCGCCGTTCTTCTTCGTGGGATTGCGGTTCGCGGTGATCGCGGTGCCGGTGCTGCTGTTCGTGCCGCGGCCGCGGGTGCCCCGGCGGTATCTGCTGATGTACGGGGCGGGGTTCGGGGTGTTGCAGTTCGCCTTCCTGTTCACCGCCATGCGGGCCGGGATGCCGACCGGGTTGTCCTCCCTGGTGTTGCAGTCTTCCGCTCCGTTCACGGTGCTGCTCGGCGCACTGCTGCTGCGCGAGCGGCTGCGCCCGATACAGCTGGTCGGGATCGTCGTGGCCATGGCCGGTATGGCGGTCATCGGCTGGGATCGCGCGCAGTACGCGGCGCTGGTGCCCCTGCTGCTGACGCTGGCCGGTGGTTTGGCCTGGGCATTCGGCAATATCGGGTCGCGGCTGGCGGTGGCGCATGCCGAAGGGGTGAACCCGCTGCACCTGACCCTGTGGATGACGGTGGTCCCGCCGCTGCCGATGTTCGCGCTCTCGGCGCTGACCGAGGGGCCGACCACGGGCTGGCGGGATCTGGCCGAGTCCTTCACCGCGACCGGCTGGCCCGCCCTGGTGGCCCTGGCCTACATCGTCGCGCTCGGCACCATCGCGGGCTCGGGCCTGTGGACCCTGCTCATGAGCCGCTACCCGGCGGGCACCGTCGCGCCGCTGTCGCTGCTGGTGCCGGTGGTCGGCATCGCCGCCGCCTGGGCCTTCCTGCACGAAACCCCGACCGCCCTGTCCCTGCTGGGTGCGGCCGTGGTCATCATCGGAGCCTTCACCGCCACCTCCGCCGGCCGCGCGCCCGTGAAATTCGCAAATTTGCTGGCTCTCGGTTCGAAATCCCGGACCCCAACCGACCACAGGGCTGAATCCGCTGCCTAGGATCGGTCCCGGCTGGGAGGTAAGGGAATGGCAGGACAGCGCATGTCCGTGTCGCGGCGGTCGGTGCTGCGCGGCACGGTCGCGGCGGGCGCGGTGACCGCGGGGGCACTGGCGACCGGGCTGCGGTCCGCCCCCGCGCGGGCGGCGGCGGGACGCCGGGTGGCGGTGCTGGGCGGCGGCGTGGCGGGGATGACGGCCGCGCACGAACTCGCCGAGCGCGGCTTCGAGGTCACCGTGTACGAGCGTCGGGCGCTGGGCGGCAAGGCGCGCAGTATGCGGGTGCCGGGCAGTGGGCGGGGCGGCCGCCCCGACCTGTGGGGCGAGCACGGCTTCCGCTTCTTTCCCGGCTTCTACCATCACATCCCAGACACCATGCGGCGAATCCCGTTCGCGGGCAACGCCAATGGCGTATGGGACAACCTGATCGCCGCACCCGAGGCGCGCTTCTCCCGACGCGACAACGACGACGTGATCATGCCGCTCGGCAGGGCGGGCCGGGTCTGGGCGACACCGGAGGACTTTCGCGAGACGGTCAGCTCGACCATCTCCACCACGGCGAAGATGCCCCATCAGGACGCCCTCTACTTCGCCAACCGGCTGCTGGTCTTCAACACCAGTTGCGACGCCCGCCGATACGGCCAGTGGGACAACGTGTCCTGGCGGGACTATGTGGGCGCGCGCAACCGGTCCAGCGAGTTCCGCATGCTCATGTCGCGCACCCTCACCACGCTGCTGGTGGCGGCGCGGGACGATCTGGCCAGCACCCGCACCATCGGCAATATGGGCGAGCAGTTCCTCGGCAACCCGCTCGAGATCGGCAATGACGGTGCGCTGGACCGGATTCTGGACGGCCCCACCAATGAGGCGTGGATCGACCCGTGGGCGGCGCGGCTGCGCGAACTCGGCGTGCGCTTCGTCGCGGCGGAGGTGCGCGGACTCGAGGTGAGCGGCAACCGCATCGGCTCGGCCCGGGTGGTGACCGCCGACGGCGCGGCCGAAACCGTGGCCGCCGACCACTTCGTCTGCGCCCTGCCCGTGGAGGCGGCCCGCACCCTGCTCACCCCCGAAATCCTGGCGCTGCGACCGGAATTGGCGGGGATGCACCAGCTGATGGTGGACTGGATGACCGGCCTCCAGTTCTTCCTGCGCCGCCCGACCGCCATCGCGCGCGGCCACGTCGCCTACGTGGACTCCCCGTGGTCGCTGACCTCCATTTCGCAGGGTCAGTTCTGGCCGCGCGTGCGACTGTCCGAACACGGGGACGGCACCGTCGTCGACTGCCTGTCGGTGGACATCTCCGACTGGAACACCCCCGGCACGCTGTACGGCAAGACGGCCAAGGAGTGCACCCACGACGAGATCGTCCGCGAGGTCTGGGCGCAGCTGAAGGCCCATCTCAACGACCGCTCCGAGTTGCTGCGCGACGAGGATCTGCACTCCTGGTTCCTCGACACCGGGATCACCTGGAATGCCGCCACCCGCCGCAACGAGAACGCCGATCCGCTGCTGATCAACACGGCCGGGTCGTGGGCGCTGCGCCCGGAGTCGCACGGTGCTATCGAAAACCTCTATCTGGCAGGCGATTACGTGCGCACCAAGGTGGATCTCGCCACCATGGAGGGGGCGTCGGAGTCGGCGCGCACGGCGGTGAACGCCATTCTGGACGTCACGGGTTCCACCGCCCCGCGCTGCCGCCTGTTCACCCTGTACCGCGCCGCGGAACTGGAGCCCTTCCGGCAGCTGGATGTCGCGCGGTACGCCAGCGGCCAGCCGAACCTCTTCGACGGCCCGGTCTGATTGTTCACAAACCCCTGGTGCCGCAGCCGGGCCGGCGAGTTCAATCGACTCCATGAGCGAGATCACCGACCCCGGGGAACTACGAGAGCTGTTGGGCGCGGTGAATCCTCGCGCCGCCGCCAAGGAGCGCGTCCAACTGCACCCGCGTGATCGCGAGTGGATCGCCGCATCCCCGTTCGTGGTGCTGGCGACCAGCGACGCCGCGGGCAATTGCGATGCCTCCCCGAAGGGTGACCCCGCCGGATTCGTCCGGGTCCTCGACGACCGCACCATCGCGATACCGGAGCGACCCGGCAACCGCCGCGCCGACGGCTACCTCAATATCCTGGACAACCCGCATGTCGGCGTGCTCTTCGTGATTCCCGGCCGCACCGAGACCCTGCGCGTCAACGGCCGCGCCCGCCTGGTCCGCGACGCCCCGTACTTCGACGACATGATCGTGCGCGGCCACCGCCCCGTCCTCGCCGTGGAGGTCGACGTCGACCAGATCTTCTTCCACTGCGGCAAGGCGTTCCTCCGCTCCAACCTTTGGCACCCCGACCGCTGGGGCCCCGACACCCTCCCCACCGCGGCACACCTGGTCAAAGAACTGCAACCCGATACACCCCAGTCCTTGGAAGAACTGACGCACTACTACGCCGAAGACAACTACTCCCGGTCCCTCTACAAGTCCTGACCCCGTGGGGAACGCCGGCGGGGGCCGCTCGTGCGATGCCGCCGCCCTTCCCCCGGCCGCTCGGTCGGTGCGGTGTGGTTCACGTGGACCGCGTGTGACGGGGTGCGGCGGCGGCAATACACTCGCGGCGTGGCAGACATTTCGGTGCGCGGGCGGGTGGCGCTGCGGGCGGCGACGGCCGCGTCGTGGGCATCGCAGAAAGCCGGGCGCGGTAAGGGCTCGATGATCGGCGGCCTGATCGCGCTGAAGATCGACCCGACACTCATGACGCAGCTCGGTCGGGGACGGCGCACGGTGCTGGTGACCGGCACCAATGGCAAGTCCACCACCACCCGGATGACGGCGGCCGCGCTCGGCACCCTCGGCCGGGTCGCCACCCAGGCGGACGGCGCGAACATGGACGCCGGCATCGTGGCCGCGCTGAGCGCGAACCGCACCGCGCCGCTGGCCGCGATCGAGGTGGACGAGCTGCATCTGCCCCATGTCGCCGACGCGCTGAACCCCTCGGCGGTGGTGCTGCTCAACCTCAGTCGCGACCAGCTGGACCGGGTGGGCGAGATCAATATGATCGAACGCCGCCTGCGTGCGGGCATGGCCCGGCATCAGCACGCCGTGCTCATCGCAAACTGTGACGACGTGCTGGTCACCTCCATCGCCTACGACCACCCGAATGTGGTGTGGGTGGCGGCCGGGAGCGGCTGGCAGGTCGACGCCACCAGCTGCCCGCGCAGTGGCGAGCCCATCCTGTGGGAGGGTGACCACTGGTACAGCACCGGCACGGATTTCAAACGCCCGCAACCTGATTGGCGGGTGGACGAGCACACGCTGCACGGCCCGGACGGCCTTGAGCTGCCGCTGCACCTGGCACTGCCCGGACGCGCCAACCGGGGTAATGCCGCGCAGGCCGTGGCGGCGGCCATCGCGCTGGGGGCCGATCCTGCGCGGGCCGTGGCGGCGGCGGCGACCGTGAAGGAGATCGCGGGCCGCTACCGCACCGTTCAGGTCGGCGATCACGCGACCCGGCTGCTGCTGGCCAAGAACCCCGCCGGTTGGCAGGAGGCGCTGTCCATGATCGACCCCGCCGCGAAGGGGCTGGTGATCGCGGTGAACGGCCAGGTGCCCGACGGCGAGGACCTGTCCTGGCTGTGGGACGTGCGTTTCGAACACTTCGAGGGCACCCGGGTGGTGGCGGCGGGCGAGCGCGCCACCGACCTCGCGGTCCGCCTCACCTACGCCGGGGTGCAGCACACCGTCGTCGCGGATCCCCTGCACGCCATCCGCTCCTGTCCGCCGGGGCAGGTGGAGGTGCTGGCAAACTACACGGCGTTCCGCGACCTGAACCGCGACCTGGAGGAGAAGGCGGGGGTGCGCGCATGAGCGAGCGAAACGACCGACCGGAAGCCGCCGCCGCGCAGGACACGGCCGACCGTGGGAGGTCCGCGGGCGTGCGGGACAGTGCGGCCTCGTCGGAGGCGGCGGATGTCACCGCGGCGCGCATCGCGGCCGCCGCGCGGGTGGAACAGGCCGCGGCGCAAGGGAAGCGATCGAGCGAGTCCACGGTGCGCATCGGTCTGGTGCTGCCGGACGTCATGGGCACCTACGGCGACGGCGGCAATGCGGTGGTGCTGCGGCAGCGGTTGCGCATGCGCGGGTACGACGCCGAGATCGTCGAAATCTCGTTGAGCGAACCGGTTCCCGATTCGCTCGACATCTACACCCTGGGCGGTGCGGAGGATTCCGCGCAGCGCCTGGCCACCCGTCATCTACAGCGCTACCCCGGCTTGCAGGCCGCCGCCGGGCGCGGAGTCCCGGTGCTGGCCATCTGCGCGGCCATCCAGGTGCTCGGCCACTGGTACGAGACCTCCTCGGGCGAACGCGTGGACGGCGTCGGCCTCATCGACGTCACCACCTCCCCGCAGGCCGAGCGCGCCATCGGCGAGGTGGTCACCAACCCGATCCTCGCCGGTTTGAGCCAGCCCCTTACCGGCTTCGAGAACCACCGTGGCGGAACGAAACTCGGCGGCGAGGCCACCGGTCTGGCCCGCGTCACCCGCGGTGTCGGCAATGGCGTCGGCGACGGACTCGAGGGCGTGGTGCAGGGCTCGGTCATCGGCACCTACATGCACGGTCCCGCCTTGGCCCGCAACCCCGAACTCGCCGACTATCTGCTCGCCGAGGCCCTCGGCGTCGATTCCCTCCCGGCCCTGGATCTCCCCGAGGTGGACCAGCTCCGCCGCGAACGCCTCCGCGCCTGATCGGATGCGTTTCCCGCGCCGCACCGAGCCTGGTGTCCGGGTGGGACATTGCGAACGTGTTGAGGTGCGGGCGACGGCCCGGTAGTGTCGCGCGCGGCCATTGGTTGATGAGGAGGTGGCCGGTTGCGCAGGCGCGCCGTATTGAAGGCTGCCGGGCTGGCGGCTTTGCTGGCGGGCGTCGGGACGGGAGCCGCCATGCGCGGCGCCGGACCGGCGTCGGCGAATTTCCTGTGGCACGCGCTGTTCGAGGCTTGGGTGCCGGAAATCTTTGCGCCGCTACCGGATCCGCCCGAGCACACCGAGGCCATCGTCATCGGGTCGGGGTTCGGCGCTTCGGTCACCGCGCTGCGGCTGGCCCAAGCCGGGGTGCGGAACACGGTGCTGGAGCGCGGATCCCGGTGGCCCAACGACCCGTGGCGGGAGATCTTCACCGGCGACGACCTGCCGGACGGCCGCGGGTTCTGGCATCGGAACACCTTCACCGGTGTGACCAAGGTGCCGATGTCGTTCGCCGGCTTCGGCGGCGTCCTCGATGTGACCGAGTACCCGGGCATCGACGTGTGGCGGGCCGCGGCGGTCGGCGGCGGGTCGGTGATCTTCACCGGGGCCATGGTCGCGCCCGAGCGGCATCTGTTCGACGCGGTCTTCGGCGGCGTCGTGAACTACGACGAACTGGACCGCGTCTACTACCCGCGCGTCCGGCAGATGCTGCGGCTGAGCCCCATGCCCGCGGATGTGTACGCCTCCGCGCCGTTCACGCACTCGCGCATCTGGGACCAGCAGGCGCGGGCGGCGGGCTACCAGCCCACCGCCAACGACTCCATCTTCGACTGGAACATCATTCGCGGTGAGCTGGCGGGCACCACCCGCGCCTCCGCGATCGCCGCGCGCAGCAATCTCGGCAATTCCAACGGCGCGAAGTTCGATCTCAACCAGAACTACCTGCGCTACGCCGAGGCCACCGGCAAGACCGGCATCTATCCCGGACACCGGGTGGACGCCATCGCGCAGGACGGCGACCGGTACGTGGTGACGGTGACCAAGCTGGCCCCCACCGGCCGGGTGCTGTCCACCCGCACCCTCACCTGCGACCGCCTGTTCCTGGGCGCGGGGTCGGTGGGCACCTCCGAACTGCTGGTGCGCGCCCAGGCGACCGGTGCGCTGCCGCGCCTCAACGAGCACATCGGCGACGGCTGGGGCACCAATGGCGACGTGGTGCTGGCGCGCGGCGCGAACGCCCTCACCGGGGTCGGCAACGGTGTCCCGAGCGCCAGCCGCATCCTGGACGAGTCGGGTGTGCCGCTGACCCTCGAGAACTGGTATGTGCCGGGCATTCCCGTGGACACCGGCGCCATCGCATCGCTGGGGATGGTCCTGGACCCGACCCGCGCCCGCTTCGGCTACGACCGCGCCGCCGACCGGGTCGGTCTGAGCTGGCCCGCGCACGCCCAGACACAGGTGCTGGCCGCCTGCCGTGCCGTCGACGACCGGATCGCCGAGCGCGGCAACGCGATCGTGGACTACACGCCCATCGGCTACGACGCCCAGGCGTTCTTCACCGCCCACCCGCTCGGCGGCGCGGTGTTGGGCCGCGCCACCGACGCCTACGGCCGTGTGCACGGCCACCCGGGCCTGTATGTGATGGACGGCGCGGCCCTGCCCGGCAGCACCGCCACGGTGAACCCGTCGCTGACGATCACCGCCGTCGCCGAGCGCAATATCGAGGCCATCCTCCGCGCCGGACGCTAGCCGGGTTCGACACGAAGCGGTGGGCGCGCAGCCTCGGCCCGCTTCGGTTCCGCCCGCGGCACCGAAGCGGCAACTACTCTCGGCTTGGCTGTTTCGAGGTGGAAGGGGCCGTTGTGAGCCAGTTCAGCGGTGCGAAGGGCGAGTACCCGCGCAAACCGCCCGTGCTGTGGACAGATTTCGCCATGCTGGCACTCGCCGTCGTCTCGGTGGTGCTGGTCGGCTGGGTGACGTTCTTCCCGGTGGCGGACAGCACCTATCGGACGATCGTGGTGCTGGACTGGATCATCTGCGGCATCTTCGCGATCGAGTTCGTCTGGCGCTGGCGGCGCGAGGGCTGGCCGTGGTCGTTCCCGTTCGTCTACTGGTACGAGGTGCTGGGCATGATCCCGGTGACCAGCCCCTTCTTCCGCGGTTTCCGACTGCTGCGCATCGTGGTTGTCGTGGTGCGGCTGGCGCGCATGGCCGACCGGGCGTTCGGCGACCGGGTCACCGCCGCGGTGGTGAACCGCTCGGTCGGGACCATTGTCGAGACCATCAAGCGCCCGGTGACCGTGGCGGTCATGGACGAGGTCGCCCAGGTGTTGCGCACTGCCCATTTCACCCGCAATATCTCGGCGGCGCTGGCGGAGAACCGGGGCGAGCTGGATCAGATGATCCTGGAGACCATCCGCAGGGATCCGCAGTTGGGCCGCGTGCGCTACCTGCCCTTCCACGAGGAGATCATTCGCGGCATCGCCGACGCCAGCTTCCGGGTGGTCCTCGACGTGCTGGCCGACCCGCGCACCGACGAGCTGGTCGCTGATGTGTTGCGGGAGAACGTGGATCAAATGCGCGAGGCGGTGCGCGCGGGTGTGCGGGTGCCGGATTCGTTCGACCATCGGCCGCCGACCGCCCCGGACCGGTCGGCAATGCTCGAACGCTGACCGGCCCGAAAGACGCGGACCTCCGGCGGATTTCCGCCGCTGGCGAAATGGGTCAGGCCAGGCCGGGCTCGAACGATCCGCCGTACAGCGGCCCGGAGTACCCGCGCGCCTCGTACGCGCCGTCGGCGTAGGGCTCGGCCTCGGGCTCCGGCTCGATGCCCGCGTAGTCCTCGATATAGGCGATGAAGTTCTCCACCAGCGTCTCGCTCTCGCGATTGGCGGTGCGTTTGAGCAGCATGCCGGGCACCGGAATCGGCAGGTAGATCTCGGAGTGGTACCAGACCTCGGTGCCGTCCTCGGTGTCGGTGACCTCGAACCAGCCCTTGCCGCCCGCACCGGCGCTGGATTCGGCGACCTTCCACTCGATTCGGTCCTGGCCGCAGGTGTATT
Source organism: Nocardia sp. CC227C (assembly GCF_030767025.1). GTDB lineage: Bacteria > Actinomycetota > Actinomycetes > Mycobacteriales > Mycobacteriaceae > Nocardia. Next base: position 61,006 of record NZ_JASITE010000016.1, read on the forward strand.
CGACCACCTGCCGGTCGGGTCGGCCCATGAGGTTGGCCGACACGTAGACCCGCTTGGGCCGCCCGTAGTCGTCGCGAGTCGCGACACGCACATCCTGGTGGGAAGGTGACCAGTCGGGCAGCCGCTCGACCGTCAGCAGCGCCTCCATCACCTGTTCGGGATCGACGTCGACAACGAATCGGTGATCTGTTTTAGTACGCATTCCAACCCTCCAGCTTCAGGGGCCGATTGTGACGAGCGTCGCTCTAGGAGTCAACCTACCGGTCCGGTAGCTGGTACCTGCGGGAACTGGTACATGAGCGAATTTCGCTGTCCGGCAACGGGATCGGACGACGCTGGGGGTCTTCGAGAATCTTCGGGAGACCGCGGTGAACTACGCGGAATCCCGGGTTCAGCCCGGTGCCTTCACCTCCCAGTCCGGACCGGGGAACACCAGGCTCTCGTGGCCGTCGTCGAAGCGCACCACATAGGGCGGTGCGCCGTCGTCTCCGCGTACTTCGACGATCTCGCCGGTGCGTTCCCGCAGTCCGACGGCGTGGGTGTGGACGACAAGCTGGTCACCGACATTCGCTCGCATGATGTGCATTATCGGTCGTCCGTGACGCGCGTCACAAGGGTGGGCGAGCCTCGAAACCTTCTTGACACCACTTTGGGTGTAGTACTACGTTCCTAATCACTACGAATGAAGTACAACAAATGAGGCGGTAAAAGTATGCGCAACCTGGTCTACTACGTGGGCGTCTCTCTCGACGGCTACATCGCGGGGCCGGGCGGGGAGGTCGACTTCTACCCCCTCTCCGACGAGATGACCGCGTGGATCACACAGCGGTACCCGGAGTCCTTGCCCACCCACGTTCGCGGGCACGTCGGACTCGCGGCCGACGCGCCCAACCGGGAATGGGACACCGTGGTGATGGGCCGCGGCACCTACGACCCGGCCTACCTGCACGGCATCACGAATCCGTACGCCCACCTGAAGCAGTACGTCGTCTCGACGACGCTCGGCTCCGTGGACGACCCGAACGTGACCGTGGTCGACAGCGATCCCGTCGAACTGGTGCGACGGTTGAAGAAGGAAGCGGGCAAGAACATATGGCTGTGCGGCGGCGGCAAGCTGGCGGGGCAACTCGTCGACGAGATCGACGAGCTGATCATCAAGAGCTATCCGGTGATCGCGGGGACCGGTATCCCGGCGTTCACCGGCAGCTTCACTCCGACCCGGTTCCGGCCCGCTCAGCGGCGGGAATTCGACAACGGGGCGCAGGTCACCTGGTTCAACCGGGCGTGACCCGTGAGGTCACGCCGGATCGGCGAGGAAGGAGAGCCGTATCTTCCGGGTCGGGTTATCGACGTTGAGGTCGACGAACGCGACGGACTGCCAGGTGCCCAGCGCCACCGCGCCGCCGAGCACCGGCACCGTGGCGTAGGGCGGGATCAGCGCGGGCATGACGTGCGAACGGCCGTGCCCGCGCGATCCGTGCGCGTGCCGCCAGCGGTCGTCGGCCGGCAGCAGATCGCGCAGCGCGGCCAGCAGATCGTCATCGCTGCCCGCACCCAGTTCCATGATCGCGATACCGGCCGTGGCGTGCGGCACGAAGATGTGCAGCAGTCCGTCGCCGCCGCCCGCGGCATCGCGTAGGAACTCCTCGCACAGCCCGGTGATGTCGTGCACCGCCTCGCTGTGCCCGGTCTTCAGCTCGAGCATCGTGCTCTTCATGGATCGCCCTCCCGAATCCGCTCATCGCCATGGTCCCGCCGGACCGTGTTCTCGCCAATAGAGGCTATGCATGAAACCCGGTCGCGTGGTCGCGACCGCACCGGTGACGGGCGGGTGCCGCCGTACCCGCGTCACCACCGAAGTCAATCTGTTCGTCATATTCGCGCGGCATTACATGGGTCACAGGCGGGAGGTAGGCGCAAAACCCCTGGACGCTCATCGGTAGGCTGGGTGCTCGATAGCAGCAATTTGTCGATCTTGGAGGATTCCACCGTGGCTCTCGTCGTTCAGAAGTACGGAGGATCTTCGCTCGAATCGGCCGAGCGCATCCGACGCGTCGCTGAGCGGATCGTCGAGACCAAGAAGCAGGGCCACGACGTCGTGGTCGTCTGCTCCGCCATGGGTGACACCACCGACGAGCTCCTCGATCTCGCCCAGCAGGTGGCCCCCGCGCCGCCCGCCCGCGAGATGGACATGCTCCTCACCGCCGGTGAGCGTATCTCGAACGCGCTGGTGGCCATGGCCATCCATTCGCTCGGCGCGGAGGCCCGCTCCTTCACCGGCTCCCAGGCCGGTGTCGTCACCACCGGTGCGCACGGCAACGCGCGCATCATCGACGTGACGCCGGGTCGCCTGCGCGAGGCCCTCGACGAGGGTGTCATCGTGCTGGTGGCCGGATTCCAGGGTGTCTCCCAGGACAGTCGGGACGTGACCACGCTGGGTCGCGGCGGTTCCGACACCACCGCGGTCGCGCTGGCCGCCGCGCTCGAGGCCGATGTCTGCGAGATCTACACCGATGTGGACGGCGTGTTCACCTCGGACCCGCGCATCGTCCCCGATGCGCAGAAGCTCGAACAGGTCTCCTACGAGGAGATGCTGGAACTGGCCGCGACCGGGGCCAAGGTGCTCATGCTGCGGTGTGTGGAGTACGCGCGCCGCTACAACGTGCCCGTGCATGTGCGCTCGTCTTACACCGACAAGGTGGGCACCTACATTTACGGATCGATGGAGGACATCCCCTTGGAGAAAGCAATCCTCACCGGCGTCGCGCACGACCGCAGCGAGGCCAAGGTGACCGTCGTCGGCATTCCGGACGAGCCGGGCTACGCCGCCAAGGTGTTCCGCGCGGTCGCCGATGCCGAGATCAATATCGACATGGTGTTGCAGAACATCTCGAAGGTGGAGACCGGCAAGACCGACATCACCTTCACCCTGCCCAAGAGCGAGGGTCCGCGCGCCGTGGAGCTGCTGACCAAGCGGCAGGGCGAGATCAACTTCTCCCAGGTGGTGTACGACGACCACATCGGCAAGGTGTCCCTGGTGGGTGCGGGTATGAAGTCGCACCCGGGCGTCACCGCCACCTTCTGTGAGTCGCTCGCGGACGCGGGCATCAATATCGACCTCATCTCGACCTCCGAGATCCGCATCTCCGTGCTGGTCAAGGACACCGACCTGGACGAGGCCGTGCAGGTGCTGCACCGCGCCTTCGATCTGGGCGGCGACGAGGTGGCGGTCGTGCACGCGGGAACGGGGCGCTGACATGAGCGGGTCAAGCGCGCAGGCGGCAGCGGAGCGTAACCACGGAGCGCTCCCGATCATGTCGAAAGGACACTGAGCACAATGGGTGTACGCGTAGGTGTCGTCGGCGCGACCGGTCAGGTCGGCGCCGTTATGCGGAAGCTGTTGGAAGAGCGTGATTTCCCGGCCGACCAGGTGCGGTTCTTCGCGTCCTCGCGCTCGGCGGGCAAGACCCTGCCGTGGCGCGGCACCGAGATCGTGATCGAGGACGCCGAGACGGCGGACCCGACCGGGCTGGATATCGCGCTGTTCTCGGCCGGTGCCACCATGTCCCGGGTGCAGGCCCCGCGCTTCGCGGCGGCCGGTGTCACGGTCATCGACAACTCCTCGGCCTGGCGCAAGGATCCCGAGGTGCCGCTGGTCGTCTCCGAGGTGAACCCGGAGCAGACCCGGAACCTGCCCAAGGGCATCATCGCCAACCCCAACTGCACCACCATGGCCGCCATGCCGGTGCTGAAGGTGCTGCACGACGAAGCCGGACTCCAGCGCCTCATCGTGTCCAGCTACCAGGCGGTGTCGGGCTCCGGCCTGGCCGGTGTGGAGGAACTGGCCTCGCAGGTGCGCGCGGTCATCGACGATGCCGAGAAGCTGACCCACGACGGTTCGGCCGTGGACTTCCCCGCGCCGAACAAGTACGTCGCGCCCATCGCCTTCGACGTGATCCCGCTGGCGGGTTCGCTGGTCGACGACGATTCCGGCGAGACCGACGAGGACCAGAAGCTGCGCAACGAGTCCCGCAAGATCCTGGGCCTGCCGGAGCTCGCGGTGAGCGGCACCTGTGTGCGCGTCCCGGTCTTCACGGGCCACTCGCTGTCCATCAATGCCGAGTTCGCGCAACCGCTCTCGGTCGAGCGCGCCACCAAGCTGCTGGAGAACGCCCCGGGCGTCAAGCTGGTGGACGTCCCCACCCCGCTGCAGGCGGCCGGTATCGACGAATCCCTGGTCGGCCGCATCCGACAGGATCCGGGCGTCCCCGACGGCCGCGGTCTGGCCCTGTTCATCTCGGGTGACAACCTGCGCAAGGGCGCGGCGCTCAACACCATCCAGATCGCCGAGGTGCTGCTCCAGGACCGCTGACGCGGCGGGTGGACACCGAGCCGTCCGATCCAGGAGGGTCGGACGGCTGCTCGTCTCTAGCGGCTCGCGTCGAACGGGATGCTCTGCGCGAGTATCTGATTCGACACCGGCATGCACTACGCTTGATAGCGCAATGCCTACGGTGGTGTCTGCCATGCTGAGGGGGGTCATGCGGGTACGTAGTCTGAGGGGATGGGATTACGGGACGGCGGGGGCTTGACTTGTCTCGCCCGAAGCCGACTCCGCTCTTCCATTTCACGCATATCGACCACCTGCAGACGCTCGTCGCGTGTGGCTTGCTGGCAGACGCCTACGCCCAGCAAGCTGGCTGTATCAGATATGAAGCTGGCAACCAGGGCATCAAGCGGAAGCGCCGGAGCCGATCGGTCCCCATTGGGCCGCAAGGTGTCGTCGCGGACTACGTGCCGTTCTACTTCGCACCCAGAAGCCCGATGATGTTCTCGATACACATGAACAACGTGGAGACCTACGGAGGGTGCGACAGCGACCTCATCTATCTACAGACAACCGTCGAAGACCTGGTCGCGCACGGTTCGAAGCTGGTGTTTACCGACCGGAACGCCACGCTGGAGGTGTGCAGGTTCTCGGATGATCTCGCATCCCTCGACTCGATGATCGACTGGCCACTGATGAGGGCGCGTATCTGGAAGAACACAGAGGACGATCAGGAGCGCCGAGAGCGGCGAATGGCTGAGTGTCTCGTGCACGGTCACGTACCTTGGTCAGCTATCAGTGAGATCGCCGTACACAGCAAGCAACACGCAGACAACATCAACCGGACGGGTAGCCTGGGAAACAGACCATCCGTTTCTGTCAGACGCAACTGGTACTTCTAGCATATGGAGTCGTTCGCCGTGATCACTCAGGCCACAGGCAACCTGCTCCGCGCCGACACGGATGCGTTGGTGAATACAGTTAACACCGTCGGTGTGATGGGCAAAGGTATCGCATTGCAGTTCCGCCGCGCGTATCCGGAGATGTTCCAGGCGTATCAACAGGCCTGTGAGCGTGGCGAGGTCCGTGTCGGCAAGATGTATGTTTGGGAAACCGGCGCGCTAGAAGGCCCTCGGTACATCATCAACTTTCCGACAAAGCGGCATTGGCGTGCACGATCGCGGGTAGAGCACATCAAGGTCGGTCTCGAAGACCTTGTCGCGGTGATCGGCGATCTGGGCATCACCTCCATCGCTATCCCACCCCTGGGGTGCGGTAACGGCGGATTAGCTTGGTCACAGGTCGAGCCGTTGATCGTTTCCGCACTCCAGCCGTTGGCGAGCCTCGACGTACGCCTCTATCCTCCGGGCGATACACCCGCTGCTGGTGACATGGTGAACGCGACTCCTCGGCCTGATATGACGGTTGGTCGAGCAGCGCTGATCGTACTTCTGAGTCGGTACTTGCGAAATGCCCTCGAGGTGACCCCGCTCGAAATTCAGAAGTTGATGTACTTCCTGCAGGTGGTCGGTGAACCCCTGAGGCTGGAGTTCTCCAAGGGGCGCTACGGGCCGTACGCCGATAATTTGCGACATGTACTAATTCTGGTCGAAGGTCATTTTCTTACCGGCTACGGCGATGGTTCCTCGCGGACCTTGGAGGCCGCATCGGTACGACCGCTTGCTGGGGCGACTGAGCAAGCTTCCCTGGTACTGGCGGATCGACCTGCAACGCGTCAGCGAATCGCTTTGGTAGACAATATTATTGACGGCTTCGAGTCGATGTACGGCATGGAGTTGCTGTCGACTGTCCATTGGCTTGTAACGCACGACCGCGGCGCTGCCATGGATTGGCGGGTGGCCGCCGATCTGGTGCGGGAGTGGACTCCTCGTAAAGCTGAGATGTTCACGGATGACCACGTCAAATCAGCCTGGGAACGGCTGCGTCAGTATGGCTTGACGTCCTGCGGCACGACGATCGATACCGTCTTGCACGGTGCTGCAGCCGCACCTCGGGAGCGGAGGGTTGTATCGGAGCAGGTCCTTCGAGGTGAGTTGGGAGCCAGGCTCGTCGAGATGATCGGTCGGTCTGGCTTCCCGTGGTCGGATATTGCGGTCATCACGTCGACGATGGGTGAGGCTGAGCAACTGCAGCGAGTCCTCGATCATGCCTGCATACCGACACTGTCTCTCGACAAGTTCGACGGGACGTACCAGAACGCGGTGAAGGTGGGAACAGTGCGCCGCGCGATCGGGGCTGAGTTCGCGGCCGTGTTCCATCCGACGCCCGCGGTTCCCCAGTCGGCTGACCAGCTGACGACCGATGAGCGAACGGCGGCGGAACTCGCAGCGCGGCAGGCATCAGCCGCAATGACCCGTGCGCGTGACTACCTCTGGGTGGGAATTGTCAAGGATGAGGACTCCCGTGAACTGACGTAGCAGGAGCTAGGCTCCACATTCACTCCGTCGCCAGTGGGCCGTGCCGGTCCAGGTGCAGGTAGGTGTAGACGGTGGTGATCAGGCAGACGATGGTCGCCAGCAGCAGGAGCCCGAGGCCGTCGGTGACCATGTTCATGAGTCCGCCGATGAGCCCGCCCAGCAGGAATGACGACCAGATCAGGAAGTGGCCCAGCCAGGCGGCGGCGGTGGTAGCGCCCGCGAGGTGGCGTTCGAGCCCCTGCCCCATTTTCACCAGGGCACCGGTGAAGTAGGTGATCGGCACCGACACCTCCCCGTTCTTCACGAACGAGGTGTTCAGCGCCCCGGTGCCGAAGGCCACGAACAGGATCGGCACCAGTTCGATGTCCGGCGCTCCGGCGGGTGTCTCCGTGCAGTAGTCGATGACCGTGGCGATGGCGAGGCTCGCCGTGGTGAGCAGTGTCGGCCCGTGCGGATGCTGGTGCCAGAAGTGCCGTCGGCACCAGGACGCCACGAATACTCCGGCCACGAAACTGACGATGAGCAGGACGGCGGCCAACGCCATGGAACTGCGCCCGTCGAACCAGTTCACGACGGCGCGCTCGGAGTTGCCGGTCATGAAGGTGACGAAGTAGCCCTCGGTGTGCAGGAGTGCCGCCGCACCGATGACACCGGCCATGGCCGCGAGCACCCAGGACAGCCGTGCTTCCGCGTCGAACATGCCCGCGTAGGGGCTGTCATCCGTTTCCGGCACAGGTAGAGCTCCTTCCGGGGGATGTGAGCGCTACCAGTCTTACCGATGCATCCTGAGAATCAGCTGTCGCCAGGCTGCATTGCTAGCAAGTTGCTATCAATCGGTGGGTGAGTGGGGGTGAATGTGAATCGGAGAATTCGGTCATCTGGGCGATGCCCGATGTGCCGGAGAGTTTCCTTTCGCGGTGCGCGCCGAGAGGACTCCCTCGCGCTCCAGGCGGGCGGTGATGTTCTGTACCGTCGGTCCCTCGCCGAAGCCGGAATACTTGGTGGTCGTCACCGCGCAGGCCGCGAACCACATTGCGGCACCACCGATTCCGAGTCCGAGTAGGAAGAACCACAGTTCGCCGGGCATGCTCACCTCTTGACGTCCGTATCGTCCCTGTCGATCGACAGCTCCCACCTATGACGTTAAACACAGAAAAATTGCGGTGCAATAAGAAAAATCCATGTTCCATACTGTGCGCCGTAAGCTCGCCCGGTCTGCAATCCTTGTCGGCAGATCCGATCGGAAGGAGTGAGCATGGATTCGTTACGGAGGCGCTGCGGGATCTGCCGGGCGCACACATCGATCCTCTGGCGGTGATCGCCGGGAAAGCCCATCAGGTAGAAGGAGTTTGACCCGGTGGCCGAAAGTACCCTTGGGGCACGGGTAGCGGAGTTGCGCCGGCGTAGAGGGCTATCGCAGAAAGAGCTGGGCGCCGCCATCAGGCGGTCGGAAAGCTGGGTGTCGCAGGTAGAGCGCGATGTACTGCCGGTCGAGCGACTGTCGGTACTGCAACGACTCGCCGATGTTCTCGGAGTCGCGGTCCGAGATCTGCGGCCGGAAGCGGCCGAACCGTTGTCGACCGATCGCGCGGGCGGCGAACGCGTGGGTTCAGCGGTCTTCGAACAGCTGCGACTCATGCTCACCGGCCATCCGGCGCTGGACCGGCTGTTCGGCGACGAGACCGGTCGCGAGCCGGTCGAGGTTCCGCAGCTGGCCGAACGCGTCGATCTGGCCTGGCAGCTGGCACACGAGTCACGGCTCGTCGAAGTGGGCAGCAGTCTGCTGGAGCTCATTCCGGATCTGGAGCAGGCGGCACGCGTCGCGGCGACGCGGCGGGAGGTGCTGGGCCTGCTGTCGCGCGCCTATCAGGCGGCGGCAACGGCATTCACTAGGCAGGAGGAGGTCGACGCCGCGTGGGTGGCGGCCGATCGGGCGCTGGCCGCGGCCGAGCGCTCCGGCGATCCGCTCAGCGTGGTGGCCGGAACCTACCGAATGGCACAGGCGTTCCTGCGGCTACAGCGGTTCGAGCAGGCCGCGCAGGCCGCGCGGACCTCCGTGGCGGCACTGGAACCGCTGGTGGACGACGATCAGCGGAGTACACCGGAGATATTGTCGCTCTACGGATCGCTCCAGCTCATGCTGGCGGTGATCGCGGCGACGGAGGGCAACCGCGCACAGTCGCGGGCGGGGCTGGCCGCCGCACGCGGGGCGGCCCTGCGGATCGGAGACGACCGCAACGACTTCGACACCGAATTCGGGCCGACCAGTGTCGCCGTGCACGCGGTGGCGGTGGCCGTCGAATTGGGCGATGCCGGTGAAGCCCTCGATATCGCGCGGGCCGTGAACGCCTCCATCCTCACCCCGGAACGACAAGCGCGTTTCCTGGTGGACGTGGCGCGGGCGCACGCGCAGCGGCGGCAGGCGCATCAGGCGCTGGAAGCCCTGCTGACGGCCGAACGGCTGACGCCCGAACTCGTACACACCCATCATCGAGCCCGGGAGGTGATGCGCGATCTGCTGCAGTTCGCGGGTCGCCGACCGTCGGAGGAATTGCGGGAGTTGGCCGGGCGCGCCGCGGTGACCCCCTAGTTCCCGGCCCGTATGCCCGGAGTGCGTGGGTCGGGGCCGAGGCATGCCACGATCAGGCAGCCCGGTGGTGCGTCGGCGAAGGGCGGCGCGAGCGGAATGTTCAAGCAGGACAGCACATTGCAGCCCGGATAGGCGGCCGGTCCGAGGCCGAGGATGGCGAGTGCGATATCGCCGTCGAAGTACCGGCGCGGGTCCAGGCGCAGGGGCGGCTCCACGTAGCGCCCCGGGTCGGGGATCCGGCTGTCCCGGAACCCCCGTAGCAGCCGCCGGAAGAATTCGTGCGGCACCTCCACGCCGTACTGCAGAATTCCGCCGACCCCCCGGTCGGTGTGGGTGCCGAAGACGCCGGTCCACACCACCATGAGATCCAGGCTGGGCACGATGTAGACATGTTGTAGTCCGAGTCCGGACATGGAATACACGTCGTCCGGGAGGAATTCCGGATTTTCCGCGCAACCCGGACCGAGCCAGAACAGATAGCCGTAACAGGAACTGGTCGCCGACGGCGTGATCGCCTGTCGCAGGTACGCATCCGACACGATGCGCCGCCCGCCCCAGTCGCCGCCCGCGGCCACCATCATGCCGATGCGGGCCAGATCGTTCGGCGGAATCATGAGATGCGCGTACCCGTAGGTGTTTCCGGAACGGTCGCGCGCCCAGTAGTAGTCGGTCGGCGGAATGCCGAGCGGATCGAACAGTTCCCGCTGGGCGAAGCGCTGCAAAGGTTCACCGACCGCCAGTTCGATCACATACGCCAGCAGGTCGACATTGCGCTGGCTGTAGACGAACCGGGTGCCCGGCTCGTAGTCGAACGGGACGCCCAATGCCTGCACCGCGCTGTTCGGGTCGATGGGGATGACGCCGGTGAGCCCCTCGGTGACGACGCCGATGCGCAGCCCGGAGGATTCGGTGAGCAGGTGCTCCACCGTGAGGGAGCGGTGCTTCGCGCTGCCGAGCCCGGGCGGCAGATAGCGGTCGATGGGCGCTTGGATGTCGAGTCTGCCCCGATCCCAAGCGATTCCGGCGAGCAGTGAGACCACGCTCTTGGTGATGCTCCAGACGTTCCAGGCGGTGGTGCCGGTCCGGTCGTTGGTCGGTCCCTCGCCGATCAGGCAGTTGTGCCGGAAGACCTGGACGTTGAGCCGATTGCGGGTGGCGGCGAAGGCGAGGGCGTCGGCGAGCCGGGCGGAGTCCACACCGGTGGATTCCGGTCGGGCGCGTTCGAATTCGCGTCCCGACGGCATGGCGCACGCGGCGCTGGCCCGCGGGTCGGGGCCGGGTTCGGCCCGCGCGGTGCCGCCGACCAGCGATCCCGCCGTGAGTAAGAGTGCCGTGACCGTCGCGAGCCCCCTGCGCACCATGTGCACAGGCTATCTGTCAAGCCCCCTGGGCAGCGGTAGAAATACCGGTCACCGCCGGGCGAATCGGCGAATCGCGTACACCCCCGCGCCCGCCGCCAGCACGGCCGCGCCGGTGAGCACCGAACTCGTCGGCAGCGACAGCCCGACCACCACGCAGCCGATCGCGCCCAGCACCGGAATCGCCCGGGGCGGACGGTTTTCCGCGGCCGTGAGGGTGGCGGCCGAGACATTGGCGATCAGGTAGTAGACCAGCACCGCGAATGAGGAGAACCCGATGGCGGCCCGGATGTCGAAACTCGCGGCCACCATCGCCACCACCACGCCGACCGCCAGCTCGGCCCGGTGCGGAACCCCGTAGCGCGGATGCACCGCCGCCAGTGCCCCCGGCAGGTGCCGATCGCGGGCCATGGCCAGGGTGGTCCGGGAGACGCCGAGCACCAGCGCGAGCAGCGATCCGGCCGCCGCGATCACCGCGCCCGCCCGCACCACCGGGGCGAGTTCCGGAACCCCCGCCGCGCCGACGGTCCGCGCCAGCGGATCGGCGTGCTCCGCCAGCCCTTTCGACCCGAGCACCAGCAGCACCGCCACCGCGACGAGCGCGTACACCGCGAGCGTCAGCCCGAGCGCTAGCCCGACGGCGCGGGGGATGGTCCGGCGCGGCTCCCGCACCTCCTCACCGAGGGTGGCGATGCGCGCGTATCCGGCGAAGGCGAAGAACAGCAGACCCGCGGCCTCGAGCACGCCGCGCGCCCCGATCTCGCCGTCCAGCCGGGCCGCGCCGCCGTGCTCGCCGAACAGGCACACCCCGACCACGGCCGCCAGCACCGCCAGCACCGCGGCCACGATGAGCCGCGTCGCCAGCGCCGACTTCCGCACGCCCACATAGTTGATCGCGGTGATCGCGACCACGGCCGCCACGGCCACCACCCGTGCGTGCTCCGGCCACGCGTAGGCCCCGACCGTCAGCGCCATGGCCGCGCAGGACGCCGTCTTCCCGACCACGAATCCCCACCCGGCCAGATATCCCCAGAACGGCCCCAGCCGCTCCCGGCCGTACACATAGGTGCCCCCCGACACCGGATACAGCGCCGCCAGCCGCGCCGACGACGTGGCGTTGCAGTACGCGACCACCGCCGCCACCCCGAGCGCGAGCAGCAGCCACGATCCCGCCGCGGCGGCCGCCGGGGCCAGGGCCGCGAATATCCCCGCCCCCACCATCGACCCGAGCCCGATCACCACCGAATCGCTCAGCCCGAGCCTCCGATGCAGCGCACCGTCCTGATTCGCCATGCCCACATGGTCGCCGCCCCGCCCTGCCCGCGCGACTCGACCCGCGCACGGGCCATCGGTCCCGGACATGCGAAGCGCCGCCAGTCGGGGGATTTCCTGGCGGCGCAGCTCTCGCAGCATGACTGCGAAGGGGTGTCGACGTCCCACAAGCGCCTCTCGGCGGGTGGTCGCTCGCAGCGACGAAGGGTGCGGCCCGGGGCTGTCCGGACGCCGACAGTGGTTCACAACGGCGAGGGTGCGCACTCTATTCCGCCGATCGAGATGTGATGTGCGCAACCGAAACCCGATGGTTCCCTGTCGGTGTGACCGTCTAGCATTCGGCGGGTACGACTCATCGGGCTGATCGCCCGCGCTGCTCCTGGGGGGATTGTGACCGACGATCCGGTGCTCGCCGAACTGCTGTCCGTGCTCGACGGCAGCCCCGATCTGCTGCCGTTGCGCGTGCGGGTCATCCAACTGCTGGCCGACCGGCGGCGCTATCCCGACGCGCTCACCCATTGCGCCGCCGCGCTGGAGCAGGATCCGGGTAACACGCAGGTGCTGGAGCTGCTGCAGCACTGCACCGCAGCGCTGGCCGGCACGTCCGCGCAGCGCCCCGACTCACAGCGGACCGAGACCACAGCCGCGTCGCCGGTGCACCCCGCCGCGGCGACGGCGGGAGAGGTGGAGTCCGATGCCGATCGGCATCGGCAGGCCTCGCACCCGGCGGGTTTCGACTGGGCGGCGGCCGAACTCGAGGTCGACGACATCATCGCGCCCGCCTTCGTCGACAGCGGTGAACCGGTGCTCGCGGCCGCCGGAGATGTCGGCTTGTTCGAACGGTCCAGGGTCACGCTGGCCGATGTGGGCGGCATGGACGATGTCAAGCGCCAGCTCGAGCTCTCCCTACTGGGTCCGCTGCGAAATCCGGAGCTGGCCAAGGCCTTCGGCACCAGTGCCCGCGGCGGCCTGCTGTTGTACGGTCCGCCCGGCTGTGGCAAGACCTTCCTCGCCAACGCGGTCGCCGGGGAGCTGGGCGCGAACTTCTATCCGGTCGAGATCGCCGACATCCTGGATATCTACACCGGGGCGAGCGAACGCAATCTGCACGGCATCTTCGAGGTGGCCCGCCGCAACGCCCCCTGCGTCCTGTTCTTCGACGAGGTGGACGCCCTCGGGCACAAGCGCAGTCAGATGTCGGGTTCGGCGACCATGCGCACCGTGGTGAATCAGCTGCTCACCGAGCTGGATTCGGCCACCAACGACAATGACGGCGTCTACGTCCTCGGCGCGACCAATCACCCCTGGGATATCGATGTCGCCCTGCGCCGGCCCGGCCGCTTCGACCGCATGATCCTGGTGGCGCTGCCCGATCCACAGGCCCGCGTGTCGATCGTGCGGCACCATCTGAAGGACCGGCCGGTGGCGGGTATCGACCTGGCCGCCATCGCGAACCGCACCGAGGGGTTCTCAGGCGCCGACCTCGCCCACATCTGCACCTCGGCCACCCAGCTCGCCATGGCGGACGCGATTCGCACCGGCACCGTCCGCCCGGTGCGCATGGCGGACATCGAGCAGGCACTCGCCCAGATCCGGCCCAGCGCGGGCTCCTGGTTCGAATCCGCCCGCAATGTCGTGGAGTTCGCCAATACCGATGGAACCTACGACGAGTTGGCCCGGTACATGAGGGAGTCGAGACCGCGCTGAGCGACGGCCCGGAGATATGCACACCGATATCGAGCGGGCGCGGGTCCTCGCCCAGCTGAACCGCCCGGAACAGGCGCGGGCCCTGCTGGCCACGGTGATCGGCGGTGAGCCCGACAATGTGGATGCGCTCGAGTTGCTCGCTGCCGTCGACTACGAACTCGACGACCTCGAGCGGGCGCTCGACCACGCGGCGTCGGCCTTGGCGCTGGCACCCGAGAACCCCTTCCTGCTGCGGGTAACGGCGCTGGCGTATCTCTCCCTCGGGTTGCGGTCACCGGACGGTTCGTCGGAGCGCCACGAACTGCTGTCCCGAGCGGTGGGCGCGGCGCGTTCGGCCGTGGAGCTCGATCCCTGGGATCCGGAATGCCACTACACCCACGGATTGGTGCTGGTCGACGCCGAACAGGACGACCACGGCGCCATGGCGGCCTTCGAGCGCGCGCTGGAACTCGATCCACACCACATCAACACCTTGCTGGTGCGGGCCTCGGTCTCGCGTCTGCGCCTCGCCGATCTCGGACGCGCCGAGGCGGACCTGCGTGAGGTGCTGCGTCTCGATCCGGAGAACGGCGGCGCGCTGTACAGCCTGGCCATGGTCGACGCGGAGCGCGGCCACTACAGGGCGGCTACCCGACGGCTGCAGGAGGTCGCGCGTCTGGACCCGAGCCGCGCCGACGTCGTGCGCGCTCGACTCGCCGAGCTGGCGGATGCCCATTCCGTCCGGCGGCGTGCCCGGCGGACGGTCGCCGAGCCCGCCGAGTCCGGTGCGGCGGTACCGGAGTCGACGCGTTCGCCTCGCTGGGCGCGGTGGGTCGCCGTCCTTATCGTCTTCCTGGCGATTCGCGGCGTGATAGCCGTGGTGTCGAACGAGGGCGGCTCGCATGAGTCGCCCACCCGTACCCCCACCACCACCTACAGTCGGCACCCTGGGTACCTCCCGCCTATGCCGCCGACCTATCTGCCACGGCCGCCGACCTTCCCCACGTACCGGCCGCCCGTCTTCCTCCCGCCTGCACGCTGAGAACTCCGCCTATCGGGGCGCACCCGACCGGCGGCAGGGCTGTCTACCTGAGGCATATGCTTTTCTGGAAACACTCAAGAATATTTTCTTGACTTATTCCAGATTAGAGGGAGACTGGGTTCATGCACACCGGGTACGACGCGCGGGAGCGTTTGCGCGAAGTCGGCCTGCGGGTTACCGCCCCGCGGGTCGCGGTGTTGGACGCGGTGGTCGCGGCGCCGCATTCGGATGCGGATTCCGTGGCCGCCACGGTGCGGGAACGGCTCGGGTCGGTGTCCACGCAGGCTGTGTACGACGTACTCAGGGCGTGCGTGGGGGCCGGGCTGTTGCGGCGGATCGAACCGGCGGGCTCGTCGGCGCTGTACGAGGCCCGCACCGGCGACAACCACCACCATCTGGTGTGCAGGAGTTGCGGCACGGTCGTGGATGTCGACTGTGCCGTGGGCGCAGCCCCCTGTTTGGAACCAGCCTCGACCCACGGCTTCGCCATCGATGAGGCCGAGGTCGTCTTCTGGGGGCTGTGCCCGGCCTGTCGTCCATAAGTTGCCTCGCAGCCCGAGGCAGCACAGCCGAGGAGACGTCGAATGACCAAGCCGACCACGACCAACACCGGTATCCCGGTCGCCAGCGACAACGAATCGCTCACCGCGGGTACGCAGGGCCCGATCCTGCTGCACGACCACTACCTGATCGAGAAGCTGGCCCAGTTCAACCGCGAGCGGGTGCCGGAGCGGATCGTGCATGCCAAGGGCGCGGGTGCGTTCGGTGAACTGGTGATCACCGGTGACGTCAGCCGATACACCAAGGCCAAGCTGTTCCAGCCGGGTGCGCGCACCGAGTCGCTGGTGCGGTTCTCCACCGTCGCCGGTGAGCAGGGCAGCCCCGACACCTGGCGCGATCCGCGCGGGTTCGCGGTGAAGTTCTACACCGAGGACGGCAACTACGACATCGTCGGCAACAACACGCCGATCTTCTTCATCAAGGATCCGATCAAGTTCCCCGACTTCATCCGCTCGCAGAAGCGCCTGCCGGGCAGCGGACTTCGCGATCACAATATGCAGTGGGACTTCTGGACCCTGCGCCCGGAGACCGCGCACCAGGTCACCTGGCTGATGGGCGACCGCGGCATTCCGAAGACTTACCGTCACATGGACGGCTTCGGTTCGCACACCTACCAGTGGGTCAATGCCCAGGGCGAGCGCTTCTGGGTGAAGTACCACTTCAAGACCGACCAGGGCATCGAATTCCTGACCCAGGCCGAGGCCGACCGCATCGCCGGGGAGGACGCCGACTTCCACCGCCGCGATCTGTGGGACGCCATCGAGCGCGGCGAGTTCCCGAGCTGGACGGTGAAGGTCCAGGTCATGCCGGTGGACGAGGCCGAGGGCTACCGCTTCAACCCGTTCGACCTGACCAAGGTGTGGTCGCAGCGGGACTACCCGCTCATCGAGGTCGGCAAGTGGACGCTCAACCGCAATCCCGGCAACTTCCACGTCGAGATCGAGCAGTCCGCCTTCGAACCGTCGAATGTGGTTCCGGGCATCGGCTTCTCGCCGGACAAGATGCTGTTGGGCCGCGTCTTCGCCTACGCCGACGCGCACCGCTACCGCATCGGCGCCAACTACGCGCAGCTGCCGCCCAACCGCGCCAAGGCCGCCGAGGTGAACTCCTACTCCAAGGAGGGCCCGATGCGCTACGACTACAACCCGGCGGATGTGCCGGTGTACGCGCCGAATTCGTTCGGCGGCCCGCATGCCGACCCGGAGCGGGCCGGTGACGAGGGCCTGTGGACCTTCGAGCCGACCGCGGTGCGCGCGGGCTACGTGCAGCACGCCGAGGACGGCGACTTCACCCAGGCGGGCACCCTGGTCCGTGAGGTGCTCGACGACGCCGCGCGAGATCGCCTGGTGGCCAATGTGGTCGGCCACGTGCTGGGCGGCGTTCAGGAGCCGGTGCTGAGCCGGGTCTTCGAGTACTGGAAGAACGTGGACAGCGATCTCGGCAAGCGCATCGAGGAGGGCGTGCGCGCCGGGCTCAACGGTCACTGAGCGAAATACGTGCTGCCCCCGGCCCTTCCGGCCGGGGGCAGCCGTCTGTCCGGGCCGCGGTCACCGGCCGCGGCGCGCCTCGAGTCCGTCGATGATCAGCTCGAGTTCGGTGTCGAAGAACTCGTCGCGACTGCGCGCCGAATCCAGCTCCCGGTGCCGGGCGTAGCTGCGGTGCAGGCGCGGGTACGGCTCGCTCATCCGCTCCGAGGCGATCATGATCTGTTCCATCCACTCCTGTTCGCCCAGCCCGCTGCGGGTGACCGTGGTGATCATGGCGGTCTCGGTGGTGGTTGCCCCGACCAGGTACGCGAAGAGGGCGTTGGTGGCGCGGTCGGAGGTGGTTGCGTCGAATCCGGCCGTCTCGAGAATGCCGAGTAGTCCGTCGGTCATCCGCATCACATTGGGGCCGAGGTAGACCAGTCCGGCCGTACTCAGCACGGCGGGCATCCACACGTGCCGCAGCATGGTGGCGCGCATGCTCCGGCTGAACCTCATGATATCGGCGCGCCAGTGCTCCGCCTCGCACCGCTCGGGCAGCCATATCTCACCGAAGATCTCGTCCACGACGAGTTCGAGCAGTTCCTCCTTGTTCGCCACATGGGTGTAGAGCGAGGTGGCCCCGGCATGGAGTCGGGTGCCGAGTTTCCGCATGCTGAGCGCGTCCAGGCCCTCGCTGTCCAGCAGTGCGATGGCCTCCGCGACGATCTGCTCCCGGTTCAGCGCCGGGGTGTCGCGTCGGGTGCGGTGCGGGCGCGTCCATACGGTCGGAAACTGCTCAGCCTTCGCTGTCATTGCCTCTCCTCTTCGGTCCGCGGTCAGCATAACCGCTGTTGGAACGCTGTTCGATGGTCCGAACAATGTCCCCCTTGCGAACACTGTTCGTTCGACCGTACAGTGTTCGCTAGCGCCGAACAGTGTACGGCGAATGAGTTCGAAGAGGGGTACGAGATGCGTGACATAGCCGGTGCGGCGGTGAATACCGAAGTGCACCAGAGAAATCCGAAACGTTGGTGGATTCTGGTGGTGCTCTGCCTGAGCTCCCTGGTGCTGGTGATCGACAATATGGTGCTGAATGTCGCCATCCCGCAGATCTCCACCGAACTGGGCGCGACCGCCCAGGACATCCAATGGATCATCGACGCCTACATCCTGGTGTTCGCCGGTCTGCTGCTCACCTCGGGCAGCCTCTCCGACCGCTTCGGGCGACGGCTCGTCATGCTGGTGGGTCTGGTGATCTTCGGCGCGGCTTCGGTGCTGGCCGCCTATGCCGACACCCCGGAACTGCTGATCGCGGGCCGGGTGCTGATGGGTATCGGCGGCGCGCTGATCATGCCGAGCACGCTGTCCATCCTGATCACCGTGTTCGACGAGCAGGAGCGGCCGAAGGCCATCGCGTCCTGGAGTGCGGTGGCCATGGTCGGCATGGTCGGCGGCCCGATCGTGGGCGGCCTACTGCTGGAGCACTTCTGGTGGGGTTCGGTGTTCGTGCTGAACGTGCCGATCGCCGTCGTCGCCATCGTCGCGGCGCTGGCGCTCATGCCGGAGTCGAAGGGGCCGTGGACCAAGCCGGACCTGTCGGGCATGGTGCTGTCGATCGTCGGCACCACCGCGCTGGTGTGGACGATCATCGAATGGCCGACAGCGGGGATCGAAGGCACTTGGGGCGCACTGCTGATCGCGGTGGCCGGTCTGGCGGCGTTCGTGGTGCGGGAGCTGAAGGCGGAGCATCCGATGGTGCCGTTGCAGCTGTTCCGCAACCGGGTGTTCACCGGCTCCAGCTTCTCGCTGGTGCTGGTCACCTTCGCCAATGGCGGCCTGTTGCTGGTGCTCACCCAGTACCTGCAATTCGTGCTGGACTACTCGCCGATGCGCACGGCGCTCGCCTTCACGCCGTTCGCCCTGATGGCGCTGGTGTGCAACGGCGTCGGCGCGGGCCTGGTCGGGAAGGTCGGTGTGCGCTCGGTGATGCTGGTCGGAATGACCGTGCTGGCAGGCGGTTTCGTGGTGCTGTCGCTGCTCACCACCGACTCCGGATTCTGGAAGCCCGCCCTGGCGATGACCTTGGTCGGCGCCGGCGCCGGTCTGGCCATGCCCGCCGCCATCGGCGCGCTGATGAGCGCGATCCCGCCGGAGCGGGCGGGTGTCGGCTCCGCGCTGAACGACACCATCCAGCAGACCGGTGGCGCGCTGGGCGTGGCGGTACTGGGCGCGGTGCTGGCCGGTACCTACGCCGAGGGGATGCCCGCCACGGCTCCCAGCGCCGCGCGCGAAAGCATCGCTCCGGCCCTGACCAGCGGCGACAGCATGCTGATCACGGCGGCCAAGGACGCCTTCACCACCGCCATGTCCGCCACCTTCCTCGGCGGCGCTGCCAGCGTCCTGGCCGCGACGGTCATCGCCTTCTTCCTGATGCGTGGTGCGAAAGCCGCCGCGGGAGAGGGGGTTCCGCCCGCATCATCCGTACGCGCGGATGCGTCGGCTGATGGCGAGGAGGAGTTGGCGACCTCCGGGTAGCGCCGAACGAGTACGGAGGGCGTGGTCAGGGGCGACGGTGATTCGCGTGCTGACACACGGCGACGAGGGCGCGGCCGCGTTCTGCGAGCAGATCGCGGACGCGCTGGTCGCTGTGGCGCGGATGCCTCAGCGCAGCAACCCGAACCAATAGATCAGGGTGGCCAGAACGAAGACGACCACGGTTTCCATATCGCTCCCACTTTTCTTGCCGCACTTGTTTCCATGATGCCCCCAGGCACCGGCGGCCGACCAGGCCATCCATGAATCAAGATCGTGCGGCGACCGGATCGTGATACACGAAAGAGCCCGCCGGACCCGATCGGCCCGGCGGGCTCTACCCTCCGCCCGCGAAACCCGACACCCCTCGTGGCCGAGTCCCGCGTTCCCACCCCGACCCGCCGCCGTCGCTCCTCCCCGAGACGACCTGGGCGGGTGCCCCCCGTGGGGCCGTCGGGCTCGGCACCTCCCCGTGCCCGAGCCCGTCGGCTCCCGCTGTGCCCGTCCTGCCCGCCGCCTCCCCGCGGCCGAGCCTTCCGGGCATCCCCCCGGTCTTCCTGCCACCGCGGCGCCGGACCCGACACCCCTCGTGGACGGGTCCGACCGACAGTGGTGGTTCGTGTTGCCCGGGCACGACCCGACACCCCTCGTGGACGGGTCGTGCCCCGGCTCCCACCCCCGGTGGTGGCTCAATGGCAGACCGCGGCGCCGTCGTCGGGCGGCTGCGCGATCATCGTGTGTCCCTTTCGGTGTTCCGGGGTGGTACCGGGTGTTCCGGTATGAGACATACGATGTCGCGCTCGGCTTGGCACCCCCTTAACAAGATCTTGCAGCCTGGAAACGGCTGGGCCCCAACAGCACCGGCGTGGCCCCCGGCACCGCGGTCCGGCTCGGGGAGCGATGCGGCGTCGGTGTGTAGCTGTCGGATAGCGGTGCACTGGGGTTCCGCGCCCGGCAGGTCAGGGTGAAGGCAAGTGTGGTGAGCGTCGGATTCCTCGCGTGCATGGCATCTGTGTAGCAGAAACGCAGGTAGATACGTTCTGGACACGCACGTACGGCGTGGCGCGCGAAACGCCGATTCCGGCGGGTCGCGGCGTGTCTTCGTCTGCTGCTCGGCGTGTGCCGATTGGTAGCGAGTTGGTAGCGAGCTGGCGCAGCCGGATTGGGTATCGTGCGCGGCGAATTCGCTCGGAGAACTTCCTATTTCAGCATCGGCGGCATTTCACATGCCGCCGATGCCCTTTCGTATGCGCACCCGAGGAGGACCTGTTGAAGTTGTGGCGATCGCGGTGGTGGCACCCCGTGCTGCCGTTCGCCGTCCCGGTCCTGGCCGTCGCGGCCGGATCCGCACCGGCGCAGGGCGAGGTGATCACCGACTACCCCGTGGTCATCGATGTCAGCACCACCCCGGGCGGCCTGTGCGACGGCCCGCTCCGGGGCACCACGTCGGTCTGGTACCCGCCCGGCATCCCGCTCCGGGCCGATATCGAATGGCGGGTGCGCGCCGGTGACCGGCTGCTGCGCGGCGGTACCGCGCGCGTGGACGGCGAGGTGCTGACCATTCCGTTCGAGATCGCCCGGCACGAACTCCCCGCCTCCGGGCCGCTGCGGGTGGATGCCCGCGCCCACCTCCCCGGCGGCGCGGTCACCGAGTTCGGCATCCCGTGGCCGCTGCATCCGGTCCGGGAATGCGATGCGCTGCACGTGGTCTCGGTCGGCGACGCGGTCACCTGGGGTCAGGTGCTCGACCTGGAACACAAGTTCGCCCACCTGACCGCCGAAACCCTGGGCGCGCGGACCGGCCGCGCCGTCGAGCTGCACGACTACTCGGTGTCCGGCGCGGTCCTCGACGCACCGACCGTGCCCGCGGGCAATGACGACGCGGGCTGTCTCGACCAGCATTACGCGCGGGAGGTGTACGGCGAAGTCGCGATGGAGTCGGTGCCGCTCGACGAACGCGTGCCGGATGTGTTCTGCCAGTTGGAGCGCGCCGCGTCGGAGGCGGCGGCGGGCGGCTACCGGGTGGACCTGGTGCTGGTGAACGGCTGTGTCAACGATCTCGACCCCTTCTACGGCATTCCGCTCGGTGTCACCCCGGGCAGCGCCGACCTGGTGAGCGCCGTGCGCCGCGAATGCGGCGGCGAGGGTGCGGATCCGGCGAATCCGGCCGCCGACGTGCCCTATTACAGCGGCGCCAAGCTCGGCTACGGCGGCCGCGGCATGCGCGCCGCCCTGGAACGCGCGCACGGGCTGCCGGGCGCGCCGAAAGTGCTGGTGTCCAACTACTTGCACGGCTTCGACGCCGAACTGCCGCCGGACGATCTGCCCCGCTGGTCGGAGTTCGTGCGATTGTCCGCGGACGCTTTCGAGCGGGCGGCGCGTGAGGCCAATGCCGCCGCCGGAGTCGATTTCGCGGTGGCCGCGGACGGACTGGTGGCGCGCACCGGGGTGCCCGGCGGCACGAGTCGACTATGGCTGAACCCCTTCGGCGACGAGTCGGTCACGCTGCGGGCGCTGACCTGTCCGGAGTCCGATCACGAGGCCCCGCAGTGCCGTATCCCGGTACTGGGGACGCCCGACGTGGAAGGGGCGCGGGAGTACGCCGAGGCGTTCCTGTTGAATCCGCGCATGCGGGAGTGGTTCGGCGGGGGCGGGCCGGCGGGGGAGGGCTTCACGGTCTCCCACGAGTCCGGGCCGGTCGGGCAGACGGTGCATTTCGACGCCGCGGCGGCGGGTAGCGCCGCCCGCGAGTACGACTGGTATTTCGGGGACGGCATCCACGTCACCACCACCGCGCCGACGGTCTCGCACACCTACACCGGCCGCGGACCCCATCGGGCTCGGCTGGTGGTGACCGATGTGGAGGGCAACCGCACCATGTACGAGGCGGGTGCGTCCATCATGATCGGCTGACGGCTCCGTCGCGCAGCGCGGCCGCCAGTTCGGCGATGGCGGCATCGGTGACCGGATAGCCCGGGAAGTAGCAGCACACCCGGGAGATGGTGTCCCCGAACCGCTCTCGGATGGCGGCCGCGCACGCGGCTGGAGTGCCGCTGACGGTGATGGCGTCGACGAGGTCGTCGTCGATGCGCGCGGCCATCTCCTGCCAGCGTCCCTGTTTGGACAGCAGATTGAGTTCGGGCTGCAACTCGGCCCGCCCCTCCACCTCGAGGACCGGTCGATACGCCGGGGTGGAACCGTAGAAGGCCAGCAGATTCCGCACCGCCCGCCGCGCGGTCTCGATCTCCGCGTCCGTGGTGCCCATGGCCACGATGGCTTCGGCGATGATCTCGAAGGGACGCTCGGACCCGTCGAGGCCCTCGGCCACGGCGGGCAGCGTCCGCTCCCGGTAGTGCCGAGCGCTGTTGAACGGCATGACGAGCACGCCGTCGGCCACCTGCGCGGCCATCTCGGTCATCCGCGGCCCCAGCGCGCCGACCAGCACCGGCGGCACCCCGCACGGATTCGGTCCCGGGGAGAACTGCGGCGGCATGAGCGTGTGCTGCCAGAACGGTCCGCGATGGTCGAGCCGCTCCCCGGTCTGCCAGGATCGCAGAATGGCCTTGACCGCCAGCACACTGTCGCGCATCCGCTCCACCGGCCGCGACCACGTGCTGCCGTAGCGCTTCTCGATGTGAGTCCGGATCTGGCTGCCCAGCCCGAGCCGGAATCGCCCGTCGGACAACAGCTGTAGATCGTAGGCGGCGTGCGCGAGGTGAACGGGACTGCGCGGGAACGCCATCGCGACATTGGTCATGAGCGCGAGCTCGGGCACCCGGGTCGCGGCGACCAGCGGGAAGAACACATCGTTCGGACCCTCGAAGGTGAAGACGCCGTCCACGCCCAGTGCGCGCAGCTGCGCGGCCCGGGTGCCCGCCTCCAGGGCGGAACCGCCCAGCCACACGTCGATCGGCAATCCCACCGGTATCTCCTCGCTTATTCCACGCACCCCTCCCGGGACCGACGAGGGTGCAACCGGTCCCGGAAGGGGTGGGGCGGCACCGCGCCGGCAGGGAAGCACAACAGCGCGGTACCGGGTCTCGTCGTCCTACATGTCGGCGGTGATGAACTCCGCGGCCTTCTCGCCGATCATGTAGCTGGGTGCGTTGGTGTTGCCGCCGGTGATGCTGGGCATGATGGAGGCGTCGGCGACGCGCAGGCCCTCGATGCCGTTCACCTTCAGCGTCGGGTCCACCACCGCGCGCTCGTCCACGCCCATCCGGCAGGTGCCGACCGGGTGATAGATCGAGTGGATGCGGTTGGGCAGTTCCGCCCGCAGCGCGCTCTCGTCCATGAGGTCGGGGCCGGGCGCGAGCTCCTCGATGACGTCACCGGCGATCGCCTTGTGCGCCATGATCTCCCGGATGATGCGGATGCCCTCGACGAGGAATTCGGTATCCCGGGAATCGGTGAGGTAGCCCGGGTCGATGAGCGGGGAGGCGTACGGATCGGCGGAGGCCAGCCGCAGTTCGCCGCGGCTCTTCGGGTAGATGAGGCTGGGGAAGATGGTCAGGCCCGGCCGCCGGTCCACCATGTGCAGCTTGTCCTCGTCCTGGTTGGGGACCGGGTAGGACCACGGCAGGGTGTGGATCTGCATATCCGGGTAGTCGCCCTCGGCGAATGCGGTCTTGACGAAGCCGACCGCCTCGAACACCGTGCGGCCCATCCACGAACTGCCCGGACGGCGCATCTCGCGCAGGATGCCGCGCGCGAAATAGGTGGGGATGCCGCGGTGGATGGCCTTCTTGGAGATGTAGGTCATGGGTACGAACAGGTGGTCGTGCAGGTTCTGCCCGACCGGCAGGTCCGCGTGCACGTCGATGCCGAGGTCGCGCAGGTGCCCGGCCGGGCCGATGCCGGAGAGCATGAGGATCTGCGGCGAGCCGACCACGCCGCCGGAGACCACGACCTCCTTGGCGGCCCGGACGACCCGGCGCGCACCCTTCTTGTCGGCGACCTCGACGCCGGTGGCGCGGCCGTTCTCGATGACCACGCGGGTGACGTGCGCGTGGGTGACCACGGTCAGGTTCGGGTTCGGCCGGTCGGTGATGAAGCCGCGGGAGGAGCTGTAGCGCAGACCGTTTCGCACGCTCTGCTGGAAGATCGAGATGCCTTCCTGCGATTTCCCGTTGTAGTCCTCGATGATCGGCGCGCCGAGGGTCTCGGAGGCTGCGATCATGAACTCCTGGGTGATCGGGGTGAGGTCCTGCTGCCGGGTGACCTCGATGGGGCCGCCCGCGCCGCGTACGTCGGACGCGCCTTCTTCCCAGTTCTCCAGCCGCTTGTAGGCGGGCAGCACCTCGTCGTAGCTCCAGCCGGTATTGCCCTCGGCGGCCCAGGAGTCGTAGTTGGCGCGGTTGCCGCGCACGAAGAGCATGCCGTTCACGGAGCTGGAACCGCCGAGCACCTTGCCGCGCGTCATGGGGATCTTGCGCTCGTTGGCGTGCTTCTGCGGTACCGAGTACTGCTTCCACACCACGCGCTGCTTCAGCTGCGGCACGGTGTGCACCATGGTGATCATGCCGGGGCTGGTGACCAACCGGGTGTCGTCCTTGCGCCCCGCTTCCAACAGGATCACGCTCGCCCCGGCCTCGGCGAGGCGGCCTGCGACCACCGCGCCGGCGCTGCCCGCGCCTACGACGACGTAGTCGGCTTCGGTTGCGGCGTCCGCGGAGCGCGGAGAAGCGGTCATTTTCGTTACCTCATCCTCGAGTGTGCCTCTGATCACTGTAGAACAAGTTCTAGTCTCAGCACACCCGGCGGAACTTGTCCAGATTCATAGATCAACTTATGTGCGGGCAGTCCGGCTCGTTCTCACTCAGTGGGATGGATGCCCATGATGTGACAGGATGGGAACGGGTTTCACGACCGGTGCCGGCGGATAGCTGGGCGGGTCGATGTGCACCGCGGTGAAATCGGTGGCCGCGACCCCTGGCCCGCGGCCGGGTCGCATGGTTCAATCTGGTGTAGAACTTGTTCCATTTTCGCATCGTGGCGGCGACAGGCCGCAGGAGGAACAATGGCTGTTCCGTCGATACCGACCGGATTCGATTTCACCGATCCCGCACTCTGGGCGGACCGAAGTCCGGTCGAAGAATTCGCCGCGCTCCGGCGCACCGCACCGGTCTGGTGGAATGCGCAGACGCCCGAACAGGCGGCCCCCTTCGGCGACGGCGGCTACTGGGTGATCAGCCGCCTGGAAGACGTCAAGGAGATTTCCCGCCACCCCGATCTGTTCTCCTCGAACGAGAAGGGCGCGATCATCCGCATACCGGGTGACAGCACGCCCGAGCAGATGGATCTGACCCGTAATGCCCTGCTGGTCAATATGGATCCGCCCAAACACACCAAGATCAGGCGGATTGTCTCCAAGGGATTCACCCCGCGTGCCGTGGAGGGATTGCGGGCGGCGCTCACCGAGCGCGCGCACCGAATCGTGGCCGCCGCCAAGGAAACCGGCGGCGGCGACTTCGTCGAACAGGTCGCCTGCGAACTCCCGCTGCAAGCCATCGCCGAACTGCTCGGCGTACCCCAGGACGACCGGCACAAGCTGTTCACCTGGACCAATGAGACGCTGAACTACGACGATCCGGAATACGGCGGCGACTCCAACGCCGCCTCCGCCGAGATCCTGGGCTACGCCTGGAATATGGCCGAACAGCGCCGGGCCTGCCCGGTCGACGACATCGTGAGCCAGCTGGTGAACGCCGATGTCGACGGCGAGGCGCTGGGATCCGACGAATTCGGATTCTTCGTGATTCTGCTGGCCGTCGCGGGCAACGAGACCACGCGCAATGCCATCACCCACGGCATGAAAGCCTTCGTGGACAATCCCGATCAATGGGAGCTGTATCGGGAGCGGCGGCCGCGCACCGCGCCCGACGAGATCGTGCGCTGGGCGACGCCCGTGACCGCTTTCCAGCGCACCGCCACCCGCGATACCGAAATCGGCGGGCAGCGCATCCGGGCGGGCGATCGGGTCGGATTGTTCTACAGCTCCGCGAACTTCGACGAGGAAGCCTTCGGCGACCCCTTCCGATTCGATGTGCTGCGTGATCCCAATCCGCATGTCGGATTCGGCGGAACCGGAACGCATTTCTGTGTCGGGGCCAATCTGGCGCGGCTCGAAATCGATCTCATGTTCAACGCCATCGCCGACGCCATGCCGAATCTGAGCGAGGTCGCCGCGCCGCAGCGGCTGCGGTCCGGGTGGATCAACGGCATCAAACACTGGCCGGTTCGCTACGCGTAGTCCGGCGGTCGGGCACCGGTCACGAACTCGTTCTAGGATCGGTGCCCATGACCGACCTACGTGAGATTCCGCTGCGCACCCTGTCCGACGAACCCACCACCCTGGCCGACCTGGCCGGAGACAAGGTGGTGCTGCTGGTGAACGTGGCCTCCAAGTGCGGCCTGACCCCGCAGTACGCGGGCCTGGTGGAGTTGCAGCAGACCTACGGTCCGCGCGGCTTCACCGTGGTCGGCGCGCCCTGCAATCAGTTCATGGGGCAGGAGCCCGGCAGTGCCGAGGAGATCCAGACCTTCTGCGCCACGAACTACGGCGTGGACTTCCCGCTGCTGGAGAAGCTGGAGGTCAACGGCGAGGGCCGCCACCCGCTGTACGCGGAGCTGACCCAGACCCCCGATGCCGAGGGTGCGGCCGGGGATATCCAGTGGAATTTCGAGAAGTTCCTGATCGGGCGGGACGGCAAGGTGCTTGGCCGCATCCGCCCGCGCACCGAGCCGACCGACGCCGCCGTCACCGGCGCGATCGAGGCCGCGCTCTGATCAGGCTCGCCGTCGTCGGTAGCGCACGGCGCAGGGCTGCTCCAGCTGCACCACCATCTTGGAGTGGTCGTTGCGGTAGCTGTCCGACGGCTGTGCGAGCTCGAATTCCCAGTCCCGCAACAGGATCGAGAAGATCGCCTTCAGCTGCATGAGCGCGAACGCCGCGCCGACACAGCGGTGCCTGCCCGCCCCGAACGGGATCCAGGTCCAGCGATTGGCGAGATCCTCCTGGTTCGGATCCAGATAGCGGTTCGGATCGAAGCGGTCCGGCTCCGGGAAGTCCTCCGGGATGCGGTTGGAGACAGCGGGTGTCGCGGCCACCAGGTCGCCCGGCGCGATGCCGTGGCCGCACACCTCGAATTCGTCACGGGCGACCCGCATCAGGATGATGAGCGGCGGATGCAGCCGCAGCGTCTCCTTCAGCGCCGCCTCCAAGCGTGGAATCTGGCGCAGCGCATGGAAACTCACGTCCTGGCCGTCGGCGTAGAGGGTGTCCAGCTCGGCCACCACGCTGTCGAGCACCTCGGGATTGCGGAGCAGCTCGATGATCGTCCACGCCGCCGTGCCCGAGGTGGTGTGGTGCCCGGCGAACATCATGGAGATGAAGATGCCGGTGATCTCGCTGGCCGAGAAGCGCGGTTGCCCCTGCTCGTCGCGCACCGACACCAGCACATCCAGCATGTCCCGGTCCGCTTTGCCCTCCGGCGGATTCGCCATCCGCCCGGCCATGATGTGGCGCACCAGCTTCACCAGCTGGTGGCGGGCCTCGTCGCGGCGGCGGAAGCTGTCGATGGGAGCGTAGGGGTCCACGTAACAGTAGGCGTCGGTGCCCTGTTCCAGCTCGTGGTAGAGCCGGGCGAAGCGGGCGTCGAGCTCCTCGCGGAACTTCACGCCGATCAGGCAGGCCGAGGAGGTGTAAATGGTCAGCTCGGCGAAGAACTCGAGCAGATCGATCTCGCCCTCGTCGCCCCAGCGCGCGACCATGCGGTCCACCTCGCGGGCAATGGTGCTGGCGTGGCCGCGCATCTGCTCGGCGCGCAGGGCCGAATTGTGCAGCATCTCCTTGCGTCGCTCCGGCGGTGCGTCGAACACCACGCCCTCGCCGAAGATGGGCTTCATGAACGGGTAGGCGGCGGCTTGATCGAGCTCGTCGTCGCCGGCGCGGAAGAAGAACTCGTTGGCCTGCGCGCCGGACAGCAGGATCACATCCTTGTCGGCGAGCCGGAAGGAGCCGATATCGCCGCATTCCGTGCGGACCCGGCGCATGAGGGCGATGGGATCGGTGCGGAACTCCTCGAGATGGCCGTGTTCGTGTTCACCGCCGGAGACCTGTCGCGGTCGCACCAGAGTCATCGGAACCTCCCACAGTACTGGCGTTGGACACCTGTCTGGACGGTACTACGGAAGGCGTTGCACGGCAAGGGATCCCGCCGAATTCGGTGCCATTTCGAAAGCTCGGCGCGAGAATTCAGTTCGGCAGTACGAGCCGAGCCGACTTTTCCAACTGATCGGCGATTTCGATATAGGACGCATAACCCATTCCGGCGCGTACCAGCGCACCGGCATAGAGCGATTCCAGCGTCTCGACGATTTCCGGATCGGCCTCGGAGCCCAGGGCGTTCACGAGTCGATTGCGGATCTCGGTGCCGATGCGCAGCCGCAGATGGGCCACATCGGGATCGGTGCCGAGCAGAGCGCTGGTCACCGCGCCGGCCAACGCCGGTTCGTCGGCCACCAGCACGGCGATCTGGCGCAGCACCGCGATCACCCGCGCGGTGGGGGCGGCATCGGTCTCGGCCGGCGGCTCGGTGGCGGCCAGTCGCCGCCAGAACAGCTCCGCGACCAGGTGTTCCTTGGAGGAGAAATAGGTGTAGGCGGTGGCGGTTCCGACTCCGGCGGCCGCGGCCACCATGCGCACCGTGAGGCCCGCGAAACCCTCGCGCGCCAGCACCTCCATCGCCGCCCGGGTGAGCTTGTCGACGGTGTCGGCCTGCTTCTCGGTGAGGCGGCGGCGGGTGGCCTCCATGCTCACCACCGGACGGGCGGAAAGGGAATCAGACACGTGTCTGGATGCTACTATGGCTCGGCTCCCCGAGCAACTCGCACGATGTTCGCGGGGTACCGATGCGGGTGCCCCGGAACCGTTTTGGATGAGGCAGGCAAGGATTTCATGACACAGGCCGCCGCGGGGATTTCCGCCGCCACCGCCGAATTGTTCGCACTCGCCGAACAGGCCACCGGATTCATGCCGCCGGAGGAGGGTCGCGCCCTCTACGACGCCGCGCGCGACCATGCCGGTGACGGCGTCGTCGTCGAGATCGGCACCTACTGCGGGAAATCCGCGATCTATCTCGGCGCGGCCGCCCGGGAAACCGGGGCGACCGTCTACACGGTGGACCACCACCGCGGCTCCGAGGAGCACCAGCCCGGCTGGGAGTACCACGACACCGGCCTCGTCGACCCCGAGACCGGCGTCTTCGACACCGTGACCGCGTTCCGCCGCACCATGGTGCGCGCCGGGCTCACCGACACCGTGGTCGGCATCCTCGGTTCCTCCACCGCCGCCGCCCGTATCTGGCGCACCCCCGTGCGCCTGCTGTTCATCGACGGCGGTCACACCGAGGAAGCCGCACAGCGGGACTACGACAACTGGGCGCACTGGGTGGCGGGCGGCGGTCTGCTCGCCATCCACGACGTCTTCCCCGATCCCGCCGACGGCGGCCGGGCGCCCTTCCACATCTACCGCCGCGCGCTGGACTCCGGGAAGTTCCGCGAACTCTCGGCGACCGGCTCGCTGCGCGTCCTCCAGCGCACCGCCGCCTGCAACTGAGCGGGACCGCACGCGAGCGACCCCGCCGTGCCGTTCGGGCCGCTCGCACCCCCGGAACCCCAGTATGCCGGGAGTGCGTCTGACGCGTTCTGGGCACGAATCGCCGTAGGCCCCGGCGGGCATGCGCGTCATGCGCTCCGCGCCCGGTGCGGTGGCACGTGTCGGTCGGTCGGCGGCGTGACGTGCCTGTCGGACCGTGCGCGTAGCCTCGGGAACGTGGAGGGATCGGTGTCCGCGCCCGCTTATCGGGAGCGACCGTCGGCGGCGGTCGCGGGAGCCGTGGTATGGACGCGGACCGTGCGATCCGCGGTCGAAGCGCCGGTGTTACCGGACGGGTGCATGGATCTGCTGTGGATGGACGGCGAATTGCGCGTCGCCGGCCCGGATACCCGGGCGCGGGAGGTCACCTTGGCGGGCGGGACGCGGATCGCCGGGATTCGATTCGCCCCGGGGACGGCCCCGGCGTTACTGGGGGTGCCCGCCCACGAATTGCGGGACGCCGGTATCGAAATCGACGCCCTGTGGTCACCCGCCGAGGTGCGCCGGGCGGGCGAGCTGGTGGGGGAGTCCGCGAATCCGGTGGCCGGATTGGAGGCGGTGGCCGCCGCACGGGCCGCGGTCGCCGAACCGGCCGATCCGGTGGTGCGGTGGATCGCGACGGAACTCGCGGCGGGCAGGTCGGTGGCGGAGACGGCGGCGGCGACCGGGTTCGGCGCGCGTCGCCTACATCGGCTGTCACTGGCGAGCTTCGGCTACGGGCCCAAGACACTGGCCCGGGTGCTGCGGTTGCAACACGGTCTCGCCCTGGCCCGCGCGGACGTGCCGTTCGCGGAGGCGGCGGCCCGCGCGGGTTACGCCGACCAGTCGCACTTCGCGCGTGAGGTGCGCGACCTCACCGGAATGCCCCTGCGCCGACTGCTGACGGCGCAGGGAACCGATCAGGCGTCCAACGCGGCGTAGAGGTCCACGCCATTGCCGTCAGGATCGTGCACCACCGCGTAGCGCTGCCCCCACACGGCGTCGAAGGGTTTCACTTCGGCGTGGTGGCCCGCCGCGATCAGCTCCTCGAAGAGGCTGTCGACGTCGGCGGGTGAATCACAGCGGAAGGCCAGGCTGATGCGGCCGTCGCCCTGCGGCGGTCGCCAGTTGGGATGGAACGAGGCGATGACCGCTTCGGTGTCCAGGGTCAGGCGGAAGCCGCCCGGCAGCTCGGCCTCCACATGGCCTCCCCCGAGGACGGGGCCGAACTCCAGTCCGAG
Source organism: Nocardia sp. CC227C (assembly GCF_030767025.1). Classification (GTDB taxonomy): domain Bacteria; phylum Actinomycetota; class Actinomycetes; order Mycobacteriales; family Mycobacteriaceae; genus Nocardia. Next base: position 92,155 of record NZ_JASITE010000016.1, read on the forward strand.
GCGGCGGTAGAAGGTGAGGCTGGCGTCCAGATCCGAGACGACCAGGCCGATGACATCGAGTCGAGGTGCTTTCTTGGTCATGCCTCGACGCTAGAACGGCCACCACCCGGCGTCTTGAAGAAATCGGACAGCCGGGCGCGCGCCGCCCTATTCGCCGTCCGGGTTCCACACGATGCGTCCGCCCTGGAAGTCCTGGGCCTTCCCGTCCTCGTAGTCGTACTCGTCGCCGGTGGGCAGGCCGTAGCGGCCGTTCTCGCCGCCCGCGGCGACCCAGCGGTCCCGGATCGCGCCCCACACGATGTGCGTGCCGGTGGCCTTGGACCAGTACACGGCTCCACCCTCGAAGAGGTTGTAGCGGCCGTTGCCCCTGTTGGTGTTGGCCTCATCGCTGATGGGGAAGCCGAGAGGGCTGTTCTCCCAGCCGACCGCACCCCACTTGTCGCGGATGACGCCGCCGACGTAGTGCGCGGCGGTGCCGACCGACCAGTAGACCGAGCCGCCCTGGAAGTGGTTGTAGCGGCCGGGCTTTCCGAGCGTCGACTCCTCGTTCGTCACGGGGTACCCGAGTGTGCCGCGCTCCGACCCCAGCTGCCGCCACTTGTCCCGGATGAACCCGGCCACCGCGTGCGCGCCGACCGCGTCGTTCCAGTAGATCGACGCGTTGCGCTCGAAGTCCTGGTACCTGCCGCCCGCGGCCGCGTCCGCCTCCGGCCCGATCGGATCGCCCAGCGCCCCGGGACCGCCCAGCGCGTCGTATTCGACCTCGATGGCCCCGCCCACCTCGAAGGCCCCGACCGGCCGCGCCGCCGCGCCGTTCGCGCCCAGGACCAGGACCCCGGCCGCCGCCACGGCCAGCGCGAGCGCGCTCCGGGCGCGCGGGGACGACTTGCTCTCGCGACGAATCGAACTCAACGCACTACCTCGGATTCCAGGCTGGACAGCTACCGCCGCCATCCTCCAAGGCCCGGCCGCGCTCGGCAAGACGGGAAATCGGACGTCTTCCGAGATCACATCCGGATTCCGAGATCACGTCCGGATTCCGGGGCGGTGGCCCGGACCGCTGCCGACCACCCGCGAGGGAGTGGATCGACTTCGGCGGGTGAGCGCCGGACAGCGTTCGTCAACCTCGGACTTCGGCGCAGTCGCAGGTGAGGTGGTGCGTTACCGGCTGTTCCGGCAGCAGGTCGCGGAAGATGCCGTTGGCCGGGGTGGCGCGGCTCAGCGCGTCGGCGGCGAGGATCACGGCCGCACCCGTCCAGGTGGTGCGCTCCTCGGGCCAGCGTTTGCCGTCGGCGAAAACCAGGCCGGTCCAGTAGGAGCCGTCGGCGTCGCGCAGATGCTGCATATTCGTGAACAGGCGCAGGGCACGATCACGGTCGCCGAGGGCGTCCAGGGCGAGCACCAGTTCGCAGGTCTCCGCACCCGTCACCCACGGCCGGTCGGATACGCAGCGGATGCCCAGCTCGCCGACCACGAAGTCGTCCCACCGCGCGTCGATGCGGCGTCGGCCCGCCGCCCCGCGGACCGCGCCGCCGAGGACCGGGTAGTACCAGTCCATGGAGTAGCGGCCCTTGTCCAGGAAGGCATCCGGGTGCTCGCGCAGCGCGTGCCCCAGCCGCATGGCCGCGACCTCCCACTCGGGCTGGGGATCGCCGATGTGCTCGGCCAGCGCCAGGGCGCAGCGCAGGCTGTGGAAGATGCTGGAGCAGCCGGTCAGCAGCGCCTCCCCGGAACTGCCGGAGGGGCCGAGCGACCAGTGGATCTCCCCGTAGCGCCCGTGCTGGAGGCCGATCACGAAGTCCACGGCGCGGCGCACCGTCGGCCACATCTCGGCGGCGAAGGCGCGGTCGCCGGTGCGGGTGAGGAAATGCAGCACCCCGGTGGCGATGTAGGCGCAGAAGTTGGTGTCGGCGTCGGAGTTCTCCACCGTGCCCCGGCGAAACTGCATGGGCCAGGAGCCGTCCGGCCGCTGGGTGGCGGCCGACCAGGCGTAGGCCGCCCGCGCCGGTTCGTACAGCCCGGCAACGGTGAGCGCCATGGCCGCTTCGAGGTGGTCCCACGGATCGGTGTGCCCGCCGTCGAACCACGGGATCGCGCCGTCGGATTCCTGTGCGGCGGCGATGGATTCGGCGGTGCGCAGCAGTTCGGCCGTGGTGAGCGTCCCGGGCACGCCGGGTAGGTCAGTAACCGCCACGGCGCACCGCCGGTTTCGTGAAGTACAGCGCCACGCTCTTGCCGATGAGCGGGTCGAGCAGCCGTTCGGCGACCCGGGTGAGCGGCGGTGCGGACATCATGTCCCACACCAGCATTCGGTGGTACGCCGACACCAGCGGATGCTTGTCGGCGGACACGCCCACCGCGCACTTCAGCCACCAGTACGGCGCGTGCAGGGCGTGCGCGTATTCGGTGCGCACATGCCGCACCCCGCGCGAACAGACCTTCTCCCGCAGTTCGTCGGCCCGGTAGATGCGCACGTGCCCACCCTCATTGGCGTGGTATCCGTCCGACAGCGCCCAGCAGATGCGTTCCGGCAGCCACCGCGGCACCGTGACCGCCAGCGCCCCACCGGGTTTGAGCACCCGCACCAGCTCGTTGATCGCCTGGCCGTCGCGCGGGATGTGCTCCAGGATCTCCGAGGCGATCACCACGTCGAACTCGCCGTCGCCGTAGGGCAGATCGAGGGCGTCGCCGCGCACCGTCTCGGCCTTGGCGTAGTCGGGGCTCTCCCCGGCCTCGGCCATGGCCTCGAACATCACCCGCACACTGTCGAGATCCCCCGCGTTCTGATCGAAGGCCACCACGTCCGCACCGCGCCGATACGCCTCGAACGAGTGTCGTCCGGCCCCGCAGCCCACGTCGATGACCCGGACGCCGGGTCCGATGCGCAGGCGGTCGAAGTCGACGGTCAGCATGTGCGTGCCTCCTGGGTGGGCGCGCCCAGCGGCGCGATGGCGGGGCGGATGAGATGCCGGGCGATGGCCCGCTCGTAGACGGTGACCGTCTGCGCGGCGACGGCTTCCCAGCTGAAGACGGACAGGGCGCGGCGGCGTCCGGCCGCGCCCAGGTGGCGTCGCCGGTCCGGGTCGGCCAGCAGTGTGCCCAGCACCCTGGTCAGCTCGTCCACATTGCCGGGCTCCACCAGTTCCGCACAGTCGCCCACCACTTCCGGCAGCGCCCCGGCTCGGCTGGCGACCAGCGGCGTGCCGCTGGCCATGGCCTCCACGGCGGGCAGCGAGAACCCTTCGTACAGGGAGGGAATGCAGGCGATCTCGGCGGAGCTGAGCAGCCGCGCCAGCTCCTCGTCGGTGAGTCCGCTGACGGCGGTGACGATATCGGTGAGGCCGAGTTCGGCGATGAGCTTCTCCGTGGGCCCGTTGGGTTCCAGCTTGGCAACCAGCCGCAGTTCCGGGTCGCAGCAGGTGCGCAGGCGTGCGATGGCCTTCAGCAGGTGGCCGATGCCCTTGAGCGGTTTGTCGGCGCTGGCGACCGCCACGATGCGCCCGCGCACCCGGGGCAGCGGATGCGGCCGGAACAATTCGGTGTCCACGCCCAGCGGCACGGTGCGCAGCTGTTGGGGCGCCACCCCGAAGTCGGCACGGATGTCGGCCGCCGACGACGAGGACACGGTGATCAGGTCGGGCAGCCGCCGCGCCACCCGCATCTGCATCCCCAGGAAGCCGTACCACCTGCGCACCAGGGGTTTTCGCCGCCACGGAGCCGCCGCCAGATCCACCGCGCGATCGCGGGTGATGGGGTGGTGGATGGTCGCCACCAGCGGCAGGTGCCGGGCGATGTCGAGCAGTCCGGTGCCGAGGCACTGATTGTCGTGCACCACATCGAAATCCCCGGCGCGGCCGCGCAGCAGTTTCGCGGCCCGCAGGCTGAAGGTGCGCGGCTCCGGGAATCCGGCCGTCCACATGGTGCCGAGTTCCAGCAGGTCGATGCCGTCGCGGATCTCACCGGGGCGCGGGGTGCGGAAGGGATCGGACTCCCGGTACAGGTCCAGGCTCGGCACCTCGGTGAGCCGCACCCGGGGGTCGAGCAGTTCGGGATACGGCTGTCCGGAGAACACCTCCACCCGATGCCCCAGTTCGGCCAGTCCCTGGCTGAGGTATCGGACGTAGACGCCCTGCCCGCCACAGTGAGTCTTGCTGCGATACGACAGCAGGGCTACGCGCACGTCGGTGTGCCTTTCCGTGATGAAGCGTTGTGAAGCGAAAAGAGTTCCGGGTGAGGGAACTCAGTCGTGCAGTCCGAGCGGGCCGAGTTTGCCCGCCAGGCGGTCGAGGTAGGCGAAGACCTCGTCATCGGATTTGTCCGGCAGTCCGTAGAGCACGTCGGTGACGCCGGCGTCGGCCCAGCGGACCAGCCGCTCCGGGTCCGGTTTGAAGTCGAGCGCGACCACGCGGGGGACGCCGGTGCGTCCGGCCTCGCGCCAGTGCTTCATGAGCAGTGCCGTGGACGCCTGCACATCCGATTCGGTCGGGGTGGTGATCCAGCCGTCCCCGGTGCGGGCGATCCACCGGAAGGTCTTCTCGGTGCCGCCCGCGCCGATGAGCACCGGCACGTGCGGCTGCACCGGTTTGGGCCAGGCCCAGCTGGGTCCGAAGGAGACGAACTCACCGGAGTAGCTCGCCTCCTCCTGCGTCCACAGCGCCCGCATGGCCTCCACGTACTCGCGCAGTACCGTGCGCCGCTTGTTGCCCGGCACCCCGTGATCGGCGAGTTCGTCGGTGTTCCAGCCGAATCCGGCCCCGAGCGTCACCCGCCCGCCGGACAGGTGGTCGAGGGTGGCGATGGTCTTGGCCAGGGTGATGCAGTCGCTCTCGGTGGGCAGCGCCACCGCCGTGGACAGTTCGATGCGCGAGGTCACCGCCGCCGCGGTGGCCAGCGCCACCCAGGGGTCGAGGGTGCGCGTGTACCGGTCGTCCGGCAGTTCGGCACCGCCCGTGAGCGGATGCGCCGCTTCACGTTTCACCGGAATGTGGGTGTGCTCGGGCACGAAGAAGGAGCGGAATCCGCGTTCCTCGGCGGCCTTCGCGGCGGTCGCGGGCGCGATGCCGCGATCGCTGGTGAACAGGACGATGCCGAATCGCATGCGTGTCAGTACCTCTCAGTTGCCCTTGGCGGCGGTCACACCCGCGCGCCGACCGTAGAAGCTGCCGTCGCCGAGCGAACAGCCGCTGGCGTATCCACCGGCGCAGATGCCCGAGGTGACGCGACCGGCCGCGTACAGTCCGGGAATCGGCTCGCCGTCCACGTGCAGCACCCGCGAATCCAGGTCGGTGCGCAGGCCGCCGAGGGTGAAACCGCCGGTGTAGCCGCGCAGGTCGTACGCGCCGAGCGGAGTGCCGATGGGCTGGACCCATTCCGGCTTCTTGTGCAGGAACGGGTCCTCGCCCTTGGCGGCGTGGTGGTTGTACAGGTCGATGGTGGCCTGCAACGCGTTCTCCGGCAGGCCCATCTCGGTCTCGAGTTCGGCCACCGTCTCCGCCACCCAGGTGGGTGCGATGCGCAGGAAGGACATGGAGGACTCGGTCTCGAAGGCCGCTTCCAGGGCGGCCTCGTCGATGACCAGGTACGCCTGGTTGTGCTGCTCCTGCAGGACCGCCTGGCCCATCCGGCCCGGATAGGTGTCCTCGGTGATGAACCGCTGGCCCTGCCCGTTCACCAGAATGCCGCGCACGATGACCTGCGGGTCGGCGATGAAGGCGACCTCGGTGGCGTCCATGTGCGCGAGATCCGCGCCGAGGGCCTGTGCCACCCGGATGCCGATGCCGTCGTGCTCCTCCACCGTCGCGGCGGGGCGGCCGAAGATCTTGGGCGCGAACTGTTCCACCATCTGGTGCGCGTAGGCGAAGCTGCCGGTCGCCAGCACCACGCCGCGCTCGGCGCGCACGTGCACCGGTGTGCCGTAGCGGGTGGCCGCCACCCCGACAACCCGGCCGGAGTCGTCCACGATCAGCCGCCGCAGCCGCACGTCGTATTCGTGGCGCACACCGAGCTGTTCGGCGGTGTCGGCCAGCGGCTTCATGAGCATGTAGCCGCCGCCCTTCTCACCAAGCTTCTTGTCCGGGGTCAACGGCAGATGCCCGCGCGGCGCGGGGTCGGCGATGGTGTTGAACGGCGCGGCGTTCTCCCCGCCGGAGTACATCAGCCCCTGATCGGCGGGCGGCTCGTAGCCGGGCTCGCCCCAGAACTCCTCCTTGAACGGAACGCCCTGTGCGACCAGCCAGTTGTAGTGGTCGACGCTGCCCTGGCAGTAGTCGTGGATCTTGGCCTTGTCCACGCCGGGGCCGAGGGCGGCGGTGAGGAACTTCTCCATGTTCTCGGGGGTGTCGGAGAAGCCGAGCGCCTGCTGGAGCGGGGTGCCGCCGCCCAGGTAGATGAAGCCGCCGGACATGGCGGCGGCCCCGCCCCAGCCGCCGGTGCGCTCGAGGACCAGGGTGTCGGCGCCCGCGCGGGCGGCTTCGATGGCGGCGCAGACGCCGGCCACGCCGAAGCCGACGACGACCACGTCGGCCGTGTGATCCCAGGTCCGCACCTCGCTGGCCCGGAGTGGTCGCACGGTGGTTGTCTCGGCCATGTTCTTCGAATTCCTCACTGCTGGAAGGGGTTACTTCTGCCGCTCTTGCGCGATGACCTTCCCGACCTTCTGGTCGAGCGTGGTGCCCGCGGGCCAGCCCACGTAGTGGCACAGGAACAGCGCGATCTCGCGCAGCTGTTCGGCGTCCAGTTCCTCGTTGCGCAGGGCCGCGCCGAGCTGGATCTCGGCGATGTCGAACAGGCCCTGGGCGGTGAGCGCGCCGAGCAGCAGCAGCCGCCGGTCGCGGATGGACAGGCCGGGGCGCGACCAGATGTCGGCGAAGAGGTGATCGGCGGTGACCGCGAAATGCGCGCCGGGCCCGTCGGAGAACTCCCAGCCGTACACCTCGGACATCTTCTTCAGGCCGCGCTGCCGCCGCTCATCCGGCTCCGGGCCGTTGTCGCCGTGCGATGCTGTGCTCACTGCTGCTCCTTCTTCGCGACAGCGCCGGGGCCGACGCCGAGACCGGTGCCGAGTTCGCCGAAAGCCCGTGCGGCCAGCGGCAGCTCGACCCCGAGCCGGGATCCGAGCGCCAGGGCGAGCGAGAGGTCCTTCTCGCCGAGGTCGCGGACGTGGCTCAGGATGGGGAACCAGAAGTCGTCGGCGGCCACCGGTGCGGTGGTGTCGCGCAACATGATGGAACCCGGACCGCCGGTGTGCGCGTCGGAATGCCGCACCACCTTGCCGAGTTCGGTGATGTCCAGGCCCGCGGCCTCGGCCAGGCGCTGCGCCTCGGAGGCGGCGGTGAAGGCGATGAAGTGCAGCAGATTGCGGGCCAGCTTCATGCGCGTGCCCGCGCCCACCGCCCCCGCGTGCACGACCAGCGACGCCCACCGCTCGAAGGGTGCGCGCACCGCGGCGAAGGCGCTCTCGCTGCCGCCCACCATTACCGCCAGCGCCCCGTGCTTCGCCGCCGGAGCCCCGCCGCTCACCGGCGCGTCCACGAATTCCACTCCGTGTTCGGCGCATTCGGCCGCCACCGCGACGGCCGTATCGTCGGAGATGGTGGAGTGCACCGCGATGACGGTTCCCGGCTGCGCGGTGCGCAGAATGCCGTCCGGACCGGTGACGACCGCGCGCACCTGCGCGTCGTCGAGCACCGCCACCGACACCACGCCGCAGCGCTCGCCCAGCTCGGCCGCGCTCCCGGCGCGGTCGGCGCCCGCACCGGTGAACGGTTCCACCGCGTCGGGCCGGGTATCGCACACCACCAGCCCGCCCGGCCAATCCAGCAGCCGGTGCGCCATGGGCGCGCCCATATTGCCCAATCCGATGAACCCGACGGCGATCTCGCTCACGATCGGAAGACCTGTCCGCCGTCGACGTTCAGTATCTGACCGGTCACCCAGGCGGCGTCGTCGGACAGCAGGTAGAGGCAGGCCCCGACCAGATCTTCGGGGGTGCCGAGGCGTTTTATCGCCAACTGCTGCCGCACCATGGAGTCGACGATATTGCCCGGCACCACATTTCGCGTGGCCTCGGTGTCGATCGGCCCGGGCGCGATGGCGTTGACGCGGATCTTGGAGCCGCCCAGCTCGTGCGCCAGCTGCTGAGTCAGGCCGTTGATGCCGACCTTGGCCAGGCCGTAGAAGCCGGAGTAGGTCCAGGCGGCCGTGGAGGACTGGTTGACGATGGATCCGCCGCCGTTCTCCGACATCGGCTGCCAGACCGCACGGGTCATATTCAGCGCGCCGTCGAGATTCACGCCCATGAACTTCTTGTAGTAGTCCCACGGCACGGTGAGCAGTAGGTCGAGCTTCATATCGCCGTAGATGGCGGCATTGTTGACCAGGTGGTCGACACCGCCGAACTCGGCGACGGTGAATTCCACCGCGGCGGCGGCGGATTCGGGGTCGGCGACGTCCACCCGCCGGAACACCGCGGTGCCGCCGTCGCCGGTGATCTCCTTGGCGGTCGCCTCGCCACGCTCGGTGTTCAGGTCGGCGACAACGACTTTCGCACCCTCGGCGGCGAGCGCCCGCGCGTAGGCCGCGCCGATGCCCTGTGCGGCGCCGGTGACGATTGCGGATCTTCCCGTGAAGCGGGCCATGGTGGAACTCCTTCAGCAGCCGGTCGCGATCAATTTGGTCTCGGTGTATTCCTCGAATCCGGCGACGCCCATCTCGCGTCCGATCCCGGATTGCTTGTATCCGCCGAAGGGCGCGTCGGCGGAGTACCAGATGCCGCCGTTCACGCTCAGCGTCCCGGTGCGCACGCCCTCCACCACGTGCCGCACCCGCTCGGGGTCGCCGCCCCAGACCGAACCGGACAGCCCGTACGGGGAGTCGTTGGCCAAGCGGACGGCATCGTCGTCGCCGTCGTGCGGGATGACCACCAGCACCGGTCCGAAGATCTCCTCCTGCGCCACCGTGGCCGAATTCGGCAGGCCCGCGATGAGGGTGGGTTCGATGTAGTAGCCGGTCGCCGCGCCGGCGGGGCGACCGCCGCCGGTGACGATGGTGCCGCCCTCGGCGCGGGCGAGTTCGAGATAGCGTTCCACCCGGGCCCGCTGCCGCTCGGAGATCACCGGTCCGCAGACGGTCGCGGGATCGGCCGGGTCGCCGGGCGCGATGCCGCCCAGGGTGCGCGCGGCGGCCTCGACCGCCCGGTCGTAGCTCTCGCGCGGGACCAGCAGCCGGGTGCTGATGGCGCAGCCCTGTCCGGCGTGCACGCACACGCCGAAGGCCGCGTAGCTCACCGCGGCCCGCAGGTCGGCGTCGTCGAGTACGATGAACGCCGATTTGCCGCCGAGTTCCAGGAACACCTTCTTCAGGGTGGCGGCGGCGGTGGCCATCACGGCGCGGCCGGTCTGGGTGGAGCCGGTGAAGGAGATCATGTCCACGCGCGGATCGGCGACCAGTTGGGTGCCCAGGGCGTGGTCGGCGGAGGTGACGATATTGACCACCCCCGCCGGGATATCGGTCTCCTCGGCGATGATCCGGCCGACCGCCGCCGCGCACCAGGGCGTATCGGGGGCGGGTTTGAGTACCACGGTGGTGCCCGCCGCCAGGGCCGGACCGAGCTTGGCGAAGTTGATCTGGTGCGGGAAGTTCCAGGGGGTGATGGCTCCGACCACGCCGACGGGCTCGCGCCGCACCCGGCGGGCGCTCTTGATGCCCATCGGTTCGGCGATCCCGAGATCGGTTTCCCACGGGTAGTTCTCGGCCAGATCGGCGAAGTAGCCGAGGTCGCCCACCGGACCCTCCAGTTGGGGGCCGCCGGTGAGCATGCGCGGCGCGCCCGCCTCGGCGATGGTGATCTCGCGCAGTTCCTCGAGGTGCCCGCGCAGCGCGTCGCGCAGCTGGCGCAGGCAGCGGGCGCGGAAGGCGTGGTCGCGGGACCAGCCGGTGGTGTCGAAGGCGGTGCGCGCGGCGGCGATGGCCGCGTCCATATCGGCGCTGTCGGCGTCGGCCGCGTGACCGAGCACCTCCTCGGTGGCCGGGTTGACGGTGGTGAAGACACCCGCGCCGCCCGGAAGCAGTTTGCCGCCGATCAGCAGCTGTGAGCCAGCGCTGGTGACGAGGCCGTTCATCGATAGCTCCTCTGCTGTCCGGACACGTGTACGGACTATATGTTCGGAGCTCGAAGCCACGCAAGAACCTGTTTCAGTATGACCGCTCGGGCGCGGCCTCGCGATTTATGCGGAATTACGGGAATTCGTTGTCTCGACCGTGCCGCTCCAGTACCGTACAGACACATGTCCAGCTATGTGTCTTCCATGGCGGGCGGGTGCCGACGTTGCTCGGTGAACGCGTTCTCGAACTGGAGGTGTGCGCAATGACGGCCGCATCCCTGGAACCGCTGCTCTTCGACCCCTACGACTACGCCGTCCACGCCGACCCGTACCCGCTGTACCGGCGGCTGCGGGCCGAGGCGCCGCTCTACCACAATCCCGAGCTGGGCTTCTGGGCGCTGTCCCGGCACGCCGACGTCTCGGCCGGGTTCCGCGACAGTACCGGCCTCTCCAGCGGCAACGGGGTCTCCCTGGACCCGGCGGCGTGGGGGCCGCACGCCCACCGCACCATGTCCTTCCTTGCCATGGACGATCCCGCGCATCTGCGCCTGCGCAAGCTCGTCTACCAGGGCTTCACGCCGCGCCGGGTCACCGAGATGGGCGACCGCATCCGGGAGATCACGCTGCGGCACCTCGAACCGGCCCTGGCCCGAACCGATTTCGACTGGATCGACGACGTCGCGGGGCGGCTGCCCATGGACGTCATCTCCGAACTGCTCGGGGTCCCCGAGGTCGACCGCGCCGAAATCCGGCGCATGGCCGACCTTCTGGTGCACCGCGAGGACGGCGTGCTCGACATTCCGCCCGCCGCCATGGACGCCGCCCTGCATCTGGCCGGGTACTACGCCGAGATGGTCGCGCAGCGCCGTCGTTCCCGCACCGCCGATCTGACCTCGGCGCTGCTCGACGCCGACGCCGACGGCGACCGGCTCACCGACGAGGAGATCATCGGCTTCATGTTCCTCATGGTGGTGGCGGGCAACGAGACCACCACCAAACTCCTCGGCAACGCCCTGTACTGGGCGGCGCGCCATCCCGAGCAGTACGCCAAGGTGGCCGCCCATCCCGAACTGGTACCGGCTTGGGTCGAGGAGACCTTGCGCTACGACGCCTCCACCCAGATCCTGGCCCGCACCGCCACCGCGGAGCTGAGCTACGCGGGCGGCACCATCCCGGCCGGAGCCAAGGTGCTGCTGCTCATCGGCGCGGCCAATCGCGACGACGCGGTCTTCCACGAGCCCGACCGCTACGACATCGAGCGCGCCGACAAGGGCGGGCTCATCAGTTTCGGCCGCGGCGTGCACTTCTGCCTGGGCGCGCACCTGGCACGGCTGGAGGCGGAGATCGTGCTGCGCGAATTCGCCGCCCGGGTGCGGGATTACGGCGTGGACGAGGCCGGGAGTGTGCGGGTGCACTCCATCAATGTGCGTGGTTTCGCGAAACTGCCCGTCACGGTGGAGGTTCGGTAATGCCCCGATTCGCACCCCATCCCGCGCGCCGACCGGCGCTGATCGCCGGAGCCTCCTCCGGCATCGGCGCGGCCACAGCGCTCACCCTGGCCGAGCTCGGCCATCCGGTCGCGCTCGGCGCGCGCCGGGTCGACCAGTGCGAGGAACTGGCGGGCAAGATCCGCGCCGACGGCGGTGAGGCCGTCGCCCATCGGCTCGACGTCACCGACGGCGCGTCCGTCGACGCGTTCGCGACCGCCGCCGAGAACGAGCTCGGTCCGGTCGAGATCGTCGTCTCCGGAGCCGGTGACCTGGAGTTCGGCCGGATCCACGCCACCGATCCGGATGTGTTCGACCAGCAGTTGCGCGTCCACCTCGGCGGTGCGCAGCGGCTGGCACACCGGCTGCTGCCCGGCATGATCGAACGCCGACGCGGCGATTTCGTGGTGATCGGCTCCGACTGCGCCGATCGGCCCCGCCCCGGCATGGCCGCCTACAACGCCGCCAAGATCGGGGCGGAAACCCTGGCGCGCCAACTCCGGATGGAATTGGAGGGCACCGGTGTGCGCGCCTCGGTGGTGCGGCCCGGCCAGACGCTCACCGGCATGGGGATGAACGCCGCGCCCGAGGTGGTCGGGCCGCTGCTGGAGGACTGGGTGAAGTGGGGCTTCGCCCGGCATTCGCACTTCCTGCGCGCCACCGATATCGCGGCCGCCGTCGCCGCCGTGGTCGGCACACCGCGCGGGGCGCATCTGGTGCTGGTGGAGGTGCAGCCGGAAGCGCCGCTCACCTCGGACGACGGGAGCCGGTGATGCGTCTCGTCGTGGATCTCGATCTCTGCCAGGGGCATGCGGTCTGCCAGGACGAGGCCCCGGAGCTGTTCGACGTGCCCAAACAGGGGCAGGTGCGGATTCTGCGCGCCGACCCCGGTGCCGATCTGGAAGCGGCCCGCCTGGCCGTCCGCTACTGCCCGACCCAGGCGCTGTCCCTGGTCGACGATCACAAGGAGCCGTAATGCCTTTCCCCCGTGCAGAACTCGATGAGATGGTGCGCCGCTGGGTGGAGGAGAACCAGCGCTGCGAGGCCCTCGGTGACTGGAAGCCCTTGGCGCACTTCTACACCGAGGACGCCACCTACGGCTGGAACTACGGCCCGCAGCAGGAATTCATGGCCGTCGGCCGCGACGAGATCCGCGATATCGCGCTCGGCCAGGAGATGTTCGGGCTGGAGGGCTGGACCTACCCGTATCAGGAATTCGTCGTCGACGACCGCAGCGGCAGCGTCATCGGCCTCTGGAAGCAGGTCAACGAGAAGCACCGGTCCGACGGGCGGCCCTACAGCCCGGAGGGCATCGGCGGCAGCTGGTTCCGCTACGCCGGGGACTTCCAATGGTCCTGGCAGCGTGACTTCTTCGACTTCGGCAATGTGTCGGCGCTGTTCGTGGAGATGATGACCGACAACGCGCTCTCGCCCGGCATGCGGAAGCGCATCGAGCGGTCCGTGTCCGGGCAGCCGCTGCCCGGCTGGTATCCGGTCGGCAAGGGGCCGGTTCCGCAATGGTGACAACCGTTCCCAGCCGCTTCGACAGCCTCTCCCGCGCGGAGCTGGCCGTGCTGGTGCCGGAACTGCTGCTGTGCGGGCATCTCATCGACCGCTCCGGCATGGCGCACACCATCGCCGCCTTCGGACGCGAGGGGATGACGGCGGTCGCCATCGAGGAGTGGGCGCTGGCCAGCCCGGTCTACTCGCGGCGCATGCGCGAGGCGCTGCGCATTCCGGGTGACGGCGTGGACGCCGTCTTCAAGGCCATGCAGTTGGATATCGGCGCGCCACCGCAGTTCATGGACTTCCGGTACCGGGTGATCGACCACGACCACGGCGAATTCCATCTCGACCACTGCGGCGCGCTGGCCGATGTGGAACCCATGGGGGAGGACTACGTGGTGGCCATGTGCCACCACATCGAGGACCCCACCTTCGACGCCACGGCGCTGGCGACCAATCCGCGCATCCGGGTGCGGCCCGTGCACCGGCCGCCGCGAGTGCCCGCCGACCGGCATCCGGTGTGCGCCTGGACCGTCACCATCGACGACGACCATACGCCGCCGACACCGCCCGCCAATGCCGCCCGCACCGCGAATTCCCGTGCGGCGCTGCTGGAATTGCCGCCCATCGACCGGGCCGGGCCGGGGCTGCACGACTACGCGGGGCCGCTGCTCGCCGATCTGCGCTTCGGCGACTTCTCCCGGTCGGCACTGGTCCGGATGGCCGACGAGGTGTGCCTGCAACACCACCTGCTGACCCTGGGCTTCCGGGTCGCACTGGCCGAGCGCGCCGACGAGCCGACCGCGCTGGCCATCGCGCGCAAGCAGTTCACCGGTATCGCCGGACTCACCGCCGAGCGCATCCGGCGCGCCCTGGATCTCGGCGACGACATGGCGGCACTGGCGAAGGTGCTGCGCCTGCATCCGGCCTGGAATCCGGCGGCCTACGTGGGTGTCGAGGTGGCGGTCGAGACCGTCGTCGGAGCCCAGGCGGTGGAACTGCGACTGCGTCGTGACTGCGACGCCGTCGCCGACGGCGCGTGGCCCGCACTGCTCGCCCCCGACCATCTGGAACCCCTCGACGCCATGGCACGCGGCGTGAACCCGCGCCTGCACACCCGCGTGCGCGCGGCCGACGACGATCTGCTCGTCGTCGAGATAGCCATGGCCGCGACGCCGTTCCGGGAGGCGAGCGAGGTGGCCGTCACCCGGTTCAGCACCGGCGCGGACTTCACCTTCACCGAACACGGCAGCACCCCGCTGCCGCTCACCACCGGATAGACCAGAAAGCGACAAGCCATGGCGTGCAATTTCGCCGACCTGTACGAGCATTCCGTCGACGCCATGCCGGATCGGGTCGCCGTCATCCAGGGCGACCGGCGGCGCACCTTCGCAGAACTCGAGCGGCGCGCCAATCGGCTCGCCCACCATCTCGCCGCTGCCGGCGCCGGACCCGGCACCCATATCGGCTTCCTCATGCACAACAGCGTCGAGACGCTGGAGACGCTGATCGCCTGCTTCAAGATCCGCGCCGTACCCATCAATATCAACTACCGGTACCGGGCCGACGAGCTGCGCTACGTCTTCGACAACGCCGACCTCGAGATGGTGGTGCACCACCGCTGCTACGCGCCGCTGGTCGACGAGGTGCGCCCGCAGGTGCCGTCGCTGCGGCACGCGTTGGTGGTCGAGGACGATCAGGGCGGCGACGGGGTGGTGAGCACCTCGGTGCCCTACGAGCAGGCTCTCGAGAATGGTTCGCCGGAACGGGATTTCGGGCCGCGCAGTCCCGACGACCTGTTCCTGATGTACACCGGCGGCACCACCGGCCTGCCCAAGGGCGTCATGTGGCGGCAGGAGGACATGTGGCGCGTGCTCGGCGGCGGCATCGACTTCTACACCGGCGAACCCGTCGCCGACGAGTACCAGCAGTCCCGCACCGGCGCGGCGGGGGACCAGGCCATCTGGTTCATCCTGCCGCCGCTCATCCACGCGGCCGCCATGATGCCCACCTTCACCGCGCTCTGGTCGGGCAATGCGGTGATTGTCGAACCGCGCTTCGATCCGGCGCGGGTCTGGCGGGTGGTGGCCGCGGAGCGGCCGCAGGTGCTGGTCATCACCGGGGACGCCATGGCGCGGCCGCTGCTGGACGCGTACCGGTCCGAACCCGCCGATGTCTCCGCGCTGTGGGTGATCGCCTCCGGGGCGGCGCTGCTGTCGCAGCCGGTGAAGAACGAACTGCTCGCCACCTTCCCCTCGAAGATGGTGTCGGATTCCATCGGCTCCTCCGAAACCGGCTTCGGCGGTATCGGATTCGCGCAGCAGGTCGACGATCCGACGCGCGGGCCGCGGGTGAATGTCGGCCGCGGGGCGATGGTGGTGGACGACGCCGGGCGGCCCGTCGCGCCCGGCGGTGCGGGTTGGGTGGCCAAGACCGGCAATGTGCCCATCGGCTACTACAAGGATCCGGCCAAGACGGACAAGCTGTTCCGCACCGTCGACGGGGTGCGCATGGTCATCACCGACGATCGCGCCAGGGTGGAGGAGGACGGCTCGGTCACCCTGCTGGGGCGCGGGAACATGGTGGTCAACAGCGGTGGGGAGAAGGTGTTCGCCGAGGAGGTGGAGGCCATAGTCAAGGCACACGAATCGGTGTACGACGCCATCGTGATCGGCGTTCCGCACGAGCGGTGGGGACAGCAGGTCGCCGCCGTGGTCTCCACCGCCGACGGGGGTGTGGATTTCGCGGCCCTCGAGCGGCACGTGCGCGCACATCTGGCCGGGTACAAGCTGCCGCGGCGGGTCTGGGTGGCCGAGACGGTGGTGCGCACGCCGAGCGGCAAACCCGACTATCGCTGGGCCAAGGAATACGCCGCGTCGCGCACGCCCGATTACGAGGTCGTATCCCGGTGATCGGGATACATGTCCGGAACCCTGTACGAGAGCAATGAGAACCTGTTCTAATTCCATTATGGTGGAGGCCCATACCGTTCTCGGCGAACAAGTCCGCATACCGGTGCAGATCCGCGCGGCGGACGCCGGTTCCGCACTCTTCCCGGTCGACGCCGGGGCGGCCCGGCTGCTGCTCGCGGCCACCGGGCTGGAACCGGTTACCGTGCTCGGCCGGGCGCTGTGCAACCTCGCCTTCGTGCGCTACGTCGACGGCGATCTGGGCCCCTATCACGAATTCGCCTTCTCGCTCATGGCGCGCCAGCCCGGCCGCAAGGGCAGCACCGGCGCGTACATCCACTGGCTGCCGGTGAACCAGAGCTTCACCTGCGCGGCGGGACAGGAGATCTGGGGCTTCCCCAAACTCATGGCCGACATCGACATCACGCCGACCCGGCGCGGTCATCGCTGTGAGGTGG
The DNA here is from genome assembly GCF_030767025.1 of Nocardia sp. CC227C. Classification (GTDB taxonomy): domain Bacteria; phylum Actinomycetota; class Actinomycetes; order Mycobacteriales; family Mycobacteriaceae; genus Nocardia. The sequence goes on from NZ_JASITE010000016.1 coordinate 108,615, forward strand.
CGGTGGACGGCCGGAAGGTCTTGGCGCTCACCGTTTCCGACGGCGTGCCCGCGCCCGGCGGTGCGGGCGGAGCGTCCATCGACGCCTACACCCACCGTGACGGCGTCCTGCGCCGCACCCCCTGGGTGATGAATCCGGGCGGGGTGCGCATGCGGCCCGGCGGCGTCCGCCTCGAACTCGGCGATCACCCCGTCGCCGACGAGCTGCGCTCGCTCGGGCTGCCCCGCTCCGCCCTCTTCGCCAGCCGAATCGGCTCGCTGCGAATGACTTTCGCCGACGCCACCACGGTACTGCCCTCCCGGGAGAACTCATGACCAAGACAGCACTCGTCACCGGTGCGGCCAGCGGCATGGGCCGCATGGTCGCCCAGCGCCTGGCCGCCGCGGGCCACACCGTCGCCGCCCTGGACCTCGATGGCGAGGGGCTCGCCGAGACCGCGCGGCGCTCCCCGAACATGCACACCTACACCTGCGACGTCTCCGACACCGATCAGGTGTTCGGCGTGGTGGAGAAGGTGCGCGCCGAACTCGGCACCCTCGACCACGTGGTGCACGCCGCGGGCATGTGCCACGTCCACGCTTCCGCGCTCGACCACGATGTGGCGCAGATCCGGAAGATGATGGACGTCAACTACATCGGCACCGTGAACATGTGCCAGGCCGTCATTCCGGCCATGAAGCAGGCGCGCACCGGCACCGTGGTGCTGTTCGCGTCGGTGGCGGGCTGGCTGCCCTCACCCGGCATGGCGGGGTATTCGGCGTCGAAGTTCGCGGTCGTCGGATTCGTGGAGAGCCTGTCCTACGAACTGCGTGACAGCGGCGTGCGCCTGCTGGCGATCTGCCCGCCCATGGTGGAAACGCCCTTCCTGGAGAAGGTTCGGAAGGAGAACGCCTCCGTCCTCGGCGGTGCGGGCGGCATGAGCCCGGAAGGCGTGGTGGACGCGCTCGAGCAGGCGCTCGCCAAGCCGACGAGTCCGCTGTTCGTTTTCCCGGGCCAGGCCAAACCCACCTACTACGCCCGGCGCTTCATCCCCGGGGCGCTGCGCAAGCTGGTCGCCAGCAAGGTCAAGCCGGTCGACTGAGCACGCGCGGCATCCGTTCTGTGCTCCGGACGGATGCCACGCGTCGGCGCCGGGCGGCCTGGCTCGACAGCCGCCCGGCGTCGAACCTCAGACCGCGACCTCGTCGGCGAGGAAGCCGCCGGACTGGTGCTGCCACAGCTTGGCGTACGCCCCGTCGGCCCGCAGCAGCTCCGCGTGCGAACCCTGTTCCACGATCCGGCCGCGGTCCAGCACCACCAGCTGGTCCATATTGGCCACCGTGCTCAGCCGGTGCGCCACCACGAGGGCGGTGCGGCCGGCCATCAGCTCCCAGAGCGCCTGCTGCACCAGCAGTTCGCTCTCCGAGTCCAGGGCGCTGGTGGCCTCGTCCAGCACCAGAACCGGGGCGTCGCGCAGGATGGCGCGGGCCAGCGCGACCCGCTGCCGCTGGCCGCCGGAGAGCTTCACGCCGCGCTCGCCGACCAGTGTCTCCATGCCCTCGGGCAGCGCGTCCGCGAATTCGGTCACGTGCGCGGCCTTGGCCGCGCGCATGATCTCCTCATCGGAGGCATCGGGCCGGGCGAAGCGGATGTTCTCCCGCAGGGTGCGGTGGAACATGGCCGGTTCCTGCGGCACATAGGCGATCAGCCCGCGCAGGTCGGCCTGGGTGATCCTGGAGATGTCCTGGCCGCCGATGCGGATCGCGCCGCCCTGGATATCGGTCATGCGCAGCAGCAGCTGGGTGATGGTGGTCTTGCCGCCGCCGGAACGGCCGACCAGGCCGAGCCGGGTGCCGGACCGCACCTCCAGGTCCAGCCCCCGGAACAGCGGCCGCGCACCGGGGTAGGTGAAGTCCACCTTGTCGAAGCGCACGCCGGAATCCTCGAGGCGCAACGGCTCCGGGTCTTCCGGATCGCGTACCGCGGGTTCGCGCCGCAGCAGTTCGGTGAACTGCGCGGCCTCGGTGAGCGCGCTCTCCAGCCGCCGGTAGATCTGGTTGAACTGGAACATGATTCCCGTCGCGTTCCAGAAGTACGTGAACGCCACCAGCACCACTTCCACCCCGGCCTTGCCGCCCACCAGCCGCAGCGCCACCAGCAGGCCGAGCACATTGGTGAGCACGAACAGGGGTGCGACCACCGTGTCGATGCGCAGATTGGCGTAGTCCCAGGAGATCAGCGTCTTGCGCCGCTGCTCGGTGACCCGCCTGCGGTGCTCGGCGGCCTCCTGCGGTTCCGCGGCGAAGGCGCGCACGGTCTGCATATTCGACAGGCTGTCGGCAACGTGCCCCGACACCCGGGCGATGGCCTCCTCCCGGGCGTCCACCAGCCGCTGGCGGCGTTTCACCAACGGCGTGATGATCAGTCCGGTCGTCACGATCAGGCCGATCAGCACGAAGACCAGGCGCGGATCGTAGCGCCACAGGATCACCGAGGCGAAGATCAACGGCACCAGGGCGGCGAAGATATCGAAGACCAGCGTGTCCACGAACTGCTCGAAGCGGGTGGCGAAGCTCAGCGACCGCTTGGTGAGCGACCCGGCGAAATTGTCGTGGAAGAACGCGGCATCCTGCGCCAGCAGCCGATCCATGGCCTGGACGTACAGTCTCTCGATGCCGAGCGCGTCGGTGCGGTTCAGGCAGTGGATGCCGATGCGCCAGCACACCTCCGAGGCCAGCAGCAGCCCCGCCACGCCCAGCAGATAGGGCGCGACCGTATCGAAACTCGTGTCACCGGTGGCGGCGATCCTGGCGATCAGCCAGGCCACCACCAGGGGTGCGATGTACAGCTGACAGATATTGCCCAGCGCGGGCGCGAACAGTGCCGGCAGGGCGAAGCGCGGACGCTTCGCCAGTTCCCGGAAGTAGTAACGAAGGACCAGCCTGACAGCGGGGGCGCGGGTAGCCATCCGCCTCCTCTCGAATCGTGTTCGAGCACAAGCCCCATCCTCCGAACAGCGCCGATCGGCGTCCCGGTGTGCCTGGTGGCCGGGACGCATGCGAGAAGGGGGGATCCCCATGCTGCCCCGTGCGGCCGCCGGTCGGCCACCGAATTTCGGGAATGCCGATGCCGCCCGCCCTGTCCCTTTCTCGTCGCTGCGTCGAAACCCTCAGCGCCCTTGGAAGTTCGGCTTGCGTTTCGCGGCGAAGGCGCGCGGGCCCTCCTTGGCGTCCTCGCTGCGGAAGACCGGAAGCCCGACCTTGGCGTCGATCTGGAACGCCTCCTCCTCGTGCATGCCCTCGGTATCGCGCATGACCTTCAGAATGGCCTGTACCGCCAGCGGTCCGTTGTCGTTGATGAGTTCGGCGATCTCCAAAGCCTTGTCCAGCGCGGTGCCGTCCGGCACCACATGGCCGACCAGACCGAATTCCTTGGCCTCGGCCGCGGTGATGTGGCGGCCGGTCAGCAGGATCTCGGCGGCGAGGGTGTATGGGATCTGCCGGGGCAGCCGCACCGCCGACCCGCCCATCGGGAACAGGCTCCACTTCGCTTCGGAAACACCGAATTTCGCGCTCTCGGCGGCGACGCGGATATCGGTGCCCTGCAAGATCTCGGTGCCGCCCGCGATGGCCGCGCCCTCGACGGCGGCGATCAGCGGCTTGGACAGCCGGTAGCCCTTGAGCAGGCCGGGCATGCGGGTCGGATCGAACGAGCTCCCGGCCGTCATATTGTCGCCGGGATTGGACTTGGCCATGTTCTTCAGGTCCGCGCCCGCGCAGAATGCCCCGCCCGCGCCGGTGAGAACGCAGGACCGGATCTCCGGATCGCTGTCCACGCGCTGCCACGCCTCGGCCATGATGGACAGCATCTCGCCGGTCAGCGCGTTCTTGGACCGGGGGCGGTTCATGGTCACGATCAGCGTCGCGCCCCGCTTCTCGACCAGGGCGTGCGGTTCCTCGGCGCCGTCGGTGTTGCTACCTGTTGCAGCGGATGCGGTGGTCATCGTTGGCCCTTCTTGTCCTTGCCGTACCGGAGATTCTGGGACGAAAGTACCCGGCGACGTTGTACAGAACAATAACGTGTTCTAGTTTGGATCATGGTGACCGCCGTCACGGGCGGGGCGAGCATTGGAGAGAGGTCCCCATGGACACAACGAGTACGCGCAGTGAGTCGCGGGCGAAGCTGCCGCCGCGGATCACGGAATCCTTGATCAACCGCCTCACCGCCACGGTGACCGCGGGACAGGCGGGCGAACCCCGCGAACCGTACGAGATGATCGAGGTCTACACCGGCGATATCGTCGGCGAACTGCCGCAGTCCTCCCCGGACGACGTGCGGAAGGCCGTCGCCACCGCCCGCGCGGCCCAGCGCGAATGGGCCAACTGGCCGTTGGAGAAGCGGCTGGCGGTCTTCGAACGCGCCCACGAACTCATTCTCACCGAGATCGAGACCCTGGCGACACTCATCCAGATCGGCTGCGGCAAGTCGCGGCGCATGGCCATCGAGGAAGTGTGCGACACCCCGATGGTCATCGCCCACTACCTCAAGACCGCACGCAAGGTGCTCAAATTGAAGCGGCGCACCGGGCCCATGCCGATCATCACCTCCTCCACCGAGGAACACCGGCCCAAGGGCGTGGTGGCGGTGATCGCGCCGTGGAACTTCCCGTTCGCCATCTCCATGTCGGACTCCACCCCGGCGCTCATCGCGGGCAACGGTGTGGTCATGAAGCCGGACAACAAGACCGCGCTGTGCACGCTGTACGGCATCGAACTGCTGCACAAGGCGGGCATGCCGCGCGGGCTGGTGCAGGTGGTGTGCGGCGGCGGACCAGACGTCGGCCCCACCCTCATCGACAGCGTCGACTTCGTCATGTTCACCGGCTCCACCGCCACCGGGCGGGTCATCGGCGAACAGGCCGGACGCAACCTCATCGGGTGCAGCCTCGAACTCGGCGGCAAGAACCCGATGATCGTGCTCGACGACACCAACCTGGACGAGGCCATCCCCAGCGCCATCTTCGCCGTATACGGCAACAGCGGGCAGGCGTGCATGCACATCGAGCGCATCTACGTGCACGAACGCATTCACGACGAATTCCTGCGCCGCTTCGTCGCCGCCGCGAAGGAACTGGGCGACAAGGCCGGAGCCACCTACGACTTCGGCCCCGAATTCGGGTCGCTGGTATCGGTGGACCACATGAACCGGGTGGCGGCGCACGTCGACGAGGCCCGCGCCAAGGGCGCGACCGTGCACACCGGTGGCAGGGCGCGCCCCGATATCGGCCCTGCCTTCTACGAGCCGACGGTGCTGACCGGCGTCACCCCCGACATGGAGCACGCCACCAAGGAGACCTTCGGCCCCGTCGTCGCCATCTACTCCTTCCGCGACGAGGCCGAGGCCGTCCGGCTCGCCAACGCCACCACCTACGGACTCAATGCCAGCGTGTGGGGCGGCGACCTGGACCGCGCCCGCCGCGTTGCCTCGCGGCTGGAGGCGGGCAGCGTCAATATCAACGACGGATTCGTGACCACCTATGCCGCCAAGGGCACGCCGTCGGGCGGGGTGAAGCAGTCCGGCGTCGGCACCCGGCACGGTGACGCCGGGCTGCTCAAGTACACCGACACCATCAATATCGGCGTGCAGAAGAAGCAGATCCTCGCCGCGCGCTCGGGGATGCCCTACGAGAAACAGCTCAAGAGCACGCTGGTGACCCTGCGACTCATGAAGAAGCTGCGCATGGGCTGAGTTTCGGCAGTGGCGGCTCCGGCCACCGGGGCCGCCGCCCGCGCTAGCGCCAGCCGACGATCTCCACGCCCTTGGCGACGTCGACGCGGAAGGAGAGGTGCGTCGTCGCCGTCTCGCCGGGCGCGATCTCGAGCTTCCAGGTGATCTCGCCCAGGTCGGTGGTCTCGGTCGGCGTGGGCGAGGTGCGCACATCCTTGACGGTGATGGCCTCGTCGCGCGATACCGGAGACTGGTCCAGGACGGTGACCGCGATCGCGGTGGGCGTGTGATTGGCGATGGTGGTGCGGTATTCGGCCTCGCGGCGGCTCGTGCTCGACAAGGTGGCCTTGCTCGCGGTGCGGCGCACCAGCTTTCGTTCGATGCGAATGCGATCGTCCACGCCCAGCGCCAATTCCAGCTCCTCACCCGGAGCCCAGGTGGCGATGCGCGTGCTGCCGACGAACTCCTCCCCGCGGAAGATCGACGCCTTGCCCGCGCGCAGGGTGTGCTCGGAGTTGTTGGTCACCTCGGCGCGCAGATACGCCTCCTCCGCCTGCACGGGGGCGGTGATGTAGCCGAGTTCGGCGGGAAACTCCAAGCGTGCCAGCGTGGTTCGATGCCCGCGAGCTCCGGTGGGGATCGCGGTGGGGCGCATGGTGCGATAGGTGCTCGCCGTCGCGCCCTGCTCCATATCGGCGAACTCGTCGTTCATCGGCGCCATGGCCGCCATCTCGACCTCGTCGGCGGCGCCGGTGAACGTCATGGCGGGCCTCGCCGCGCGAGCGCGCATCGCCATCCCGGGTGCCGACGGCACGGCCACCGGGCGGCTCCGGTCGAGGAACCACGGCCGCAGCTCCGGCACCGCCACGGTGACCGCCGGGCGCGCCGTCGACAGTGACAGCGCGCATTCCGGCCAGTCCTCGCCGGTGCGCTGGGTCACCAGCCCGTACCACACCACCTCGACGTCCTTGTCGCCCACGCGAATGTCGTACGCCGGTTCCCAGCTCGCGTGCTCGACCACATAGGACAGCTCCAACTCCGCCGCTCCCGTACCGGTCGCCTCCAGCTCGACCACGACTTCCGTACTATCCCTGCTGGATTGGCTGCCCATCGACTGGATGCGGCGATCCAGAGCCTCGAGCTCCTCGCGGGCTTCGTCGAGCCGGATGGTGATCGTCCGCCGCGCCTTCAACGCCTGGGACAGCTGCGCGTCCAGGGCCCCGCCGACCGTGGCGATCCGACCGGGCTCGGCCTTACCCTTCGCCAGCGCCTGCGCGAAACTCTCGGCGCTGCTGCGCGCGAGCCCGGTGAGCATATCGACCTTCGTCGCCGCGGCCTGTGCCTCGTCGACGATGCCGTCGACCGTGGCCTGCAACGCCTTGCGCTGGGTTGCGAGCTCCCGCCGCGTGGCATCGGCCGGGTCGGGATGGTGCGCGGTCCGCACATCCACCCCGACGATCCGCGCGTGCCCGGCCCCGGTGACCCGTACCGACTCCGCGTCCAGCGCCACCGGCAACCCCGCGAACACGATGCGCGGCCCCTCGGCCACGTCGAACTCGGCGCGCCGGGTGACCCTGGCCCGCTGCGGATACACGGTGACGGCGACTATCGGCGCGGTAACGGTCGGCATGCCGCCGAGGCTAGTCCGCCGTCAGCGTGAACGCCGCCGTCCGCACCACATTCCCGTGCCGGAAGTCCAGGAACAACCGATAGGTGCCGCGCCCCGGCACGGCCGTATGGAAGCCGATCTCCGGCCCCGCGGCGGTAATCCCGTCTCCCGGTTCGCCATTCGGATGCACGTGCACGTAGGCGAGATCGCCCGCCCGCAGCACGACCAGGTGGCCGTAGGCGGCAAGATACGGCTGGAGATCCGTCACCGGCTCCCCGCCCTTGCGCACCGTGAGGGTGAGCAACCGCCCCGCCCCCGCCACCAGCTCACCGTCCAGGGTGACCTCGTACCCATCGACGGCGGCCGTGCGACCGGTCGCGGGCACCGGCTGCGGCCGGTAATCGCCCGCGATGGCGAAATCCGCGCCGAGTGTGATGGTCTTGCCCAGCGCCGTCGGCGCGATATCGGTGAATGCCCGGTAGGCCCCCGCCTCCGGGAGCGTCAACCGCACCTCCCAGGTCCCGTCCGCGGCCCGCACCGGATGCACATGCCAGAAGCCGTCCAGTTCTCGCCGCACCACGATCAGATGCAGCTCCCGATCGTGAATCGGCGCGAAGTCGGTCACCGCCTTCCCGTCCGGCCCCACGATCTGGAAGCGGAAGTCGATTTCCCCTGCGTGAACAATGTTCTCGACGAGCTCGAGCGTGTAACCGTCCTGTGTCACCTGCAACCCGCCGGGTGCGCCGTGGGCGGTGTGATCGGCGTGATCGGCGTGCGTGGCGTGATCGGCGTGCGCGCTGTGCCCGGCGTGCCCCGCGTGCGTGGCGTGGCCCGCATGGGCGGTGTGCTGAGCGGTCATGGCTGGTACCTCCGAACGGTTCTGCTTCTTCGTCGCCATGAAACATATACCCCCCCGGGGTATGTTGCAACCCTCCCTCGGTCTGCTGTGCGGTGGTCCACGAGCGGTGATCGCGAAAACTTTTCCCGGACAGCGATGAGTCTTCGGGAGGCGCCCCGTCCTATCTGGTGAACGCGCTACCAACCCGGCGCGACCGACCCGAAGGACCAGAGATGACCACCGCCAACCCCTCCGCCGACTTCTCCGACACCACCTACCGTCCCGGCAAGATCCGCAACCGCGTCCTGTGGACCCTGCAGATCGTGCTCGGCCTGTTCTTCATCATCGCCTCCGGCGGCCCGAAGCTCGTGATCCCGAACACCCTGATGGACAACGCTCCCGAGAACCTGACCATCCCCGTCGGGCTGCTCATCTTCATCGGAGTCGTGGAGGTGGCGGGCGGTATCGGCCTCATGGTCCCCCGCCTCAGCGCCTTGGCCGCCGCGGGCCTGTCCGTCCTCACCGTGCTCGCCGCCGGAACCCAGGCATTCATCGCCAACGCGCCCGAGATGTCGATCTTCCCCCTGGTCCTCGCCGCGATCTTCGCCTGGATCGCCTACGAGCGCCGCGCCACCCTCACCGACCTGCGGAAATCGCTCTCGCGGTGATAAATCCATAGCACGATCCGCGATCGGTGGGCCCGCCCCACCGATCGCGATCGCGCGTTCCCGGTTCGATCGCCTGTCGGGTTGGCGGCGACCGAACCCCCACATGGCCAGCCGACGCCACGCTCCACTTGAGTCGAGCGCCGGCTGGCCATGGTGTGTGTCGCGTGGGCTCAGCGCGACGTAATCGCTTGTCGCCAATCGGCCACCCATGCCTACGAGTCGCCGACCGCTTGTCGCCGCCGTGTCGGTTCCTTCGAGCCCGTTCGATGTGGCCGATCCCGGTCAGAAGGGTGGGCAGTCCACGTCCCCATCGGAGCCACCGATGCCGCACGAGCTGCTCCCCGTCCGGACCGGGCGGCGGATGTCGCGGCGTTTGTGGCGGTTTCGTCGTGCGGGTGGGATGTAGACGTGGATCAGTTCGGTGAGTGCGTTGATCACCGGTCCGGGATCGAGTAGTGGTGGATCGGGTTGTGGGTCAACGGGTTCGACTCGGGTCGCGGCCATCGGAAAGCGGGGGAACAGGAATTTCGCGCCTTCGGGGTTGGTGGAGATGGTGTTGCCGGTGGGGGTGCGCCACTCGATGCGCCGGTGCGGGTGGTGTGTCACCGTCCAGCCGTTGAGCTCGTGGTCGGCCAGGGTTTTGAGTCGATGGTGGCGGCGGCAGCGGGCACCGAGGTTGTGTTCGGTGGTGTGGCCGCCGGACTCGGGGGAGTGGTGGTCGAAGGGCTGTTGGTGATCGAGATCGGTCGCCGCGGCCGGGACCTGGCAGCCGGGGGCGCGGCAGGTTCCGTCGAGTGCGCGCACCCTAGCGGCGAGGCTCGCGCCGGGCCGGTACCGCAACTGCTGCGGGTCCGCCGATGTTCGTGCGGGAGTGGCGATTAGCGAGGGCGGAACCGCCGCGCGTTCGCTTGTTGGTGGTGGGTCCGCGGTGTGGTCGTTGTTCGGGTTCGGGGTGTGGTCGTTGGTCGGGTTCGGGGTGTGTTGGCTGGTCGAGGGTGTGCGGGGAGTGTGTTGGCTTGTGGTGGGGGCACTGTCGTCGACGGGTTCGGGCGCTGTGGCCGCGGGGTGGTCGGTGCGCGCCGAGTGGCTGTTGGCGTCGATCGCGGAGTGGTGGTCGTCGTTTGTGGGGGTGGCCGCGCTGTCGCCGGTGGCTGTGTGCGCCGACGCCGACGTGGGCGTGGAGGTGGACGTGGGTGCGGAGGTGGACGTGGGCGTGGAGGTGGACGTGGGTGCGGAGGTGGACGTGGGTGCGGAGGTGGACGTGGGCGTGGAGGTGGACGTGGGTGCGGAGGTGGACGTGGGTGCGGAGGCGGACGTGGTCGGTGAGCTCGTTGTAGGTGGTTCTGTTGCCTCGCTGCTGGTTTCGGTGATGATGTGGAAGCGGGCGTGGCGGGCGATCTGACGGGCGAGGTCGGCGTCGATCGCGCCGAACCCGGCCAGCAGTGCCGGGTTGTCCTGCACGCCGAGCAGGGTGGCCGCGCTGACACCGACCTGCACCAGCGCACGCCGCGCGGTCGGGGCGGGAGTGCGCGAGTCGCGGCGGGGATAGTCGGTCTGGTCGTGGCGGGAACAGTCGGGCTGGTCGCAGCCGGGATAGCCGGGCTGGTCGCGGCGGGGGCAGCCGGGAGTGTCGCAGCCGCAGGTGAGCTGCCCGCTGCCGTCGGCCAGCGCGACCAGGGCGTCGGCGCGACGCTGGTTCATCGTGCGCGGGTCCGCAGCACAGCACTGCGTGATCGCCATCTCCCGCAGGCGTTCGTACAGTGTCCACCCTCCGGCGGCGGGCAGCACCGCGTCGAGCAGGGCGGTGCCGTCATCGGCGGCGCGCACGGCCACGTAGCGTTCGCGTTCGGCGTCCTGGCGGCGGCGCGACTGCCCGGCCGGGTCGGTTTCGAGGAGTTTCTTACGGATGTCGCGCCGCAACCGGGCGGGATCACAGCGTTCGGCGCGGGCGACGACCGTCTCCTCCAACGCGGTCACGGTGTCGTCGGGTGTGTTGACCAGCGTGTCGTGAATGGCGCGTGCTCGTGCCAGGTCGATACGTCCGTGGGCGAAGGCGCGTCGGGTGGCGGGCAGTCGCTGTAATCCCATCCCGAGAGCGATCAGCCCGTCGGCGCTGCGTTGGGAGACCTGTACCGCCACACCGATTTCGGTGGCCGCCGATTCCCCGGCATAGCGCGCGGCGACTCCGGCTTCGAGCTGTTGTGCCCGTCGTAGCCGGTACAGCCGTGTCATCAACGCGACTTCTTCGGCTTGGGCGGCGGCGATGTGTGCGTGGACCGCTTGCAGTCGTGCCACCAGTTCGTAGCTGGTGTCCTCGACCTCGGCGGGATCGCTCATATGTTCGAATCTACCGGTCGGGGTCGCGACACGAAAGCCCAGCACACGCGACATGCCGAACCAATATCGAAAGCCGATGCCGCAGCTCCTCCATCGAGGAAGCCGACCACCCCATCGAGCGATGCGCGGCCGATGTACATCCCGGGTCGCCTCGCGAACAACGCCGGGTACTGGCGGTCTGTCGGCTCGGACGTCGCCATCGTGTCTCGACTACGCTGATGAAACCTGACGGTGGGTGTCGGCGAACAAGGTGATCCGATGTCAGTTCATGGGTCGCGCCCTCGTACTGGTGGTCAGCAACGTGGATTTGCGACTACGCCCATGTAGAGAACGACGAGATACCCGGCCATCATGACGAGGATCCCGGTGGTGAGCAGCAAGCGCACAGGCCAGTGCGAACGGGCAGAGATCGTCCACAGGCAGACCAGCAGGAACACTCCGACCGCGAGCATGGCTGTCGAACCGATGATCTGAATGCCCGCTACGACAGCGTAATCGTGGTCACGCTGCTCCGAGCCGCCGTGCGCGCGCAGATCGCAGAAGTCCCCGTTGGCCGGAGTGACCATGTACCCGCCCAACGCGATCGCCGGCCCGATGAAAACCGACGCCACGACGTAAATCACCGCAATCGACAAGGGCCAGCTCTTGGTCATGGTGCCGGACAGTAATCGACGACTGTGGCGGCCCGGCGGGCGTCGTGCGGAGATCCTGTGTGGAGGCATCGAGTGGGGCGGTGCCGTTCCAGGAGACGTTCGACCGTTTCAGTGCGCATGCGCAGAGTTCGACGCCGACGACGGTTCCGGCGAGCCGGTGTGACCGAATCGGTGACCATCGGCGCGGAATCGGAGCAGGGAATTGGGACAGAAAACGGCCCCTGACCATTAGAAGTGGTCAGGGGCCGTTTCTTGTGTCTCAACCAACACGTCGGGGTGACAGGATTTGAACCTGCGACCTCTTCGTCCCGAACGAGACCGCGACCCGTTTTGTCCGCTTTTGAAGGTTGTTGATTATGTTGAACCAGGTGCGCTACCTGAGGTTTCGGGCGTTGAATGGGTTTGCTGGTTTGGGATGTACCTGGAGGTACTGCGGACGGACTGCGGACGTGGACCGCGCCGTAAGGTGCCGTGCGCATCCATGGCACCCATACTTGAGACCGGCTTAGCTGTTGATGATCTTCGTAGGTGCGTCATACGTCGGTTGGAGGGATTGTGCCGAGGCTACCGCGGCCGTTGTTGGTGATCGATACCAATATCGTGGATGCAGATCCGAATCTGGTTGGCGCGGCGTGGACAGCGCTAACGGCCGCAATAGCCGCCGGTGAGGTGGAGGTGCTGGTTCCCGAGGTAGTGGTGCGCGAGGTTGCGCGACATATCCGGCGGGACAGCAAAGGCGCTCGGAATGAAGTGATCAAGGCGGTAAAGGCGATACAGGCCAATATGATCAAGGCGAGGCTGGGAGTCGCAGCGCTACACAAGCTCCCTTCGGCGACTGAGCTCCGGGCGATGCCTGCGATTGGAGTGGACGAGGCCCAGTCTCAGTTTCGGGACCGTCTGATCGGGCTGGGATGTGAAATCGGGCGTATACCAACGCCGAACCATGACCTGCTAGTGGACTGGTCACTGATACAGCACCACCCGTTCGACACGACGGACAAAGGCTATCGGGATGCGTTGATCTGGTGGACCTTCTACGAAGCAGCTAGAAAGGACACGCTGCGGTTTGCAGTGCTGGTGAGCAACGACAATGACTTCTTCCAGCGCGGTTCGTGTGAGCTGCACGAGGAACTAGGCCGGCACCTGGAGCACGGAGGTATGTCGACTTCCGTGGGTTTCGCTCGGTCAATCCCGGATGCGTTGGCTGTTGCGCAGCGGGCGATCGCAGACACATCATGGCTGCCACAGACCGAGTTGTCGACCGCGCGGGTCCGGGAGCTCTTGACGGAGCCAATTCTGGATCTATTTGGTCAGCAGGTGCTGGAAGCCCCGTTGGTGACTCGCACGCCCGATGGCGCGGAGGTCTTCCTGGCGGAAGGGTACGAGGTTCCTCAAGAAGTGGACGGCGCCACGGTGGTGGAGTTTTCGTACGACCGTGCGACGCTGATCCAGTCGGTACGGGAAGGGTACGAGGGCGTCGTGTGGGTAGGTACTGCACGTGCCGTAATGGATCTGGAGTACGAGGGTTTCGTAAGCAAATCCCTGCTTTACATCTTCGAAGATGACGAGGATTCCGGCTCTCTGCCGATCTGGCTCGTAGATTCGGACGTATCTGGTGATCGTGTAAGGGTGCGCGGCGGCTTCTCAGTAGAGGCCGTGTTCCGGTTTGCCATCGACCCCTATCACGAGACCGTGAACGGGCTGGATCTAGAGAGAATTCAGGCACGTGACCCGGATTAGGGAACTTGGCGTGTCAACGGTATAGATAGCCGTTCTTTTGCCCGCTCCCTCGGAAAGCGTGCGTTGCCGCAGCCGGGACAGGGTCAAGCAGGAAGGTGGCCGCAGGCCATCGGCGAAGCCGACGCGCAGCGCCTTCGTGCTTGAGGCTGGCACGGAGGCGGCGCACAATCGGCCGCTGAGGGAGCGGGCATCGGCATTCGAGGCGCGTGGTTCGGTACATGCCGTCGGGGTCTTTGCGTGCCCGTTGTCGGTGCAAAGCGCTGTTGAAGAGCTGTAGATTAGCCATGATCTTGTTCACGTTTTGTTGCACGTGAGAACCACTCCCGGCACCCTCCCTGACCTGCGTAAACGTTCCATTCCATTCCACCCACCCCACTCCGACATCTCATCTCCCACTGCGTGAACGGAAGATGAGATGTCGGAGTGGGGTGGGTGGAATTCCATTACATCCAAGGACAGGTCAGGGAGGGTGCCGGGAGTGGTTCGGGTTGGGTGCGTGGTTGCGTGGGGTGGTTATGTTGCGTTGGCATGGTGGTTCCGCGACGGGCTAGCGTGTCGAAGTCGGCCGCAAGCGGCCTTGGTTCGCCACGCTGTTGCCAGCGTCGCTAGCTTGGGTTACCTCCGGCCTGCTGGGCACGTCGTGCGCGGCCGCGGCGGTTGGTACCGCCGGATTCGAGTGCCGCGGGCCGCCGCGTCGGCGGCCGCCGGTTCGGAAGTGGGTGTCAGGGGCGCGTGGGTGCCGTGGTTCCGCGAGCAGGCGCTCGCGCGGTCCGGCGCGTGGGCTGTCTGTCCCTCCGGTATGGCCTGATCTGAGGGCTATCACGCCGGAACCTGGCCCGCCGGCCTGGCAAGGCATCGTGGCGTTCCGGTGGTAGGGGCGGGCCAGAACCGCGGCGTGATGTGACGCCCTCAGGCCATACCGGAGGGACAGACAGCAGGTAGGCTCGCGCGCTCGCTGACCGAAGGGCTGCACGGCCTTGCGGCCGTGGAAGGGCATCGCCTCCGGCGGGGAGGCCGCCCAGAGGGGCAGGGTCGGCGGATCGGTTTGCGAGCTCTACCGGGCTTCCTGGCTCCGCTGTACCCCGATTCGGCCGTGCACTATGCGGCAGGAGTTTCGATAGGCAGACGAAAGTTCGTCAGAATTTACTGATGAACCGGTGCCGTCGTCTCAGTGGACTACTTGCAGCTCAGCGTGGTGTCGAATCGGCACGAATACGTACTGACGTGCTCGCGCGCGGCGCGGCCTGAAGGCGTGCGTTGCTACGGTGGCGGCATGAGCGGAGACCTCGTCGGCTGGGCTGAACACGCGGCTCGCCTCTACTTGGCGTCGACGCTGCCGCAGCGGTGGCAGCACGTTCAGGGAGTAGTACGCCAGGCTCAGGCCGCCGCCGGCCTTGTCGACGATTCGGATCTGCTCATTGCGTCTGCATGGCTCCATGACATCGGGTACGCCCCGGAGCTTGATCGGACGGGATTCCATCCGATCGACGGTGCCGTCTTTCTGGAGGGGCAGGACGCTCCGGCTCGCCTGTGTGGTCTTGTTGCACATCATTCCTGCGCGCGAGTCGAGGCCGTACATCGAGGGATCGAGATCGATTGGCTGGACGAGCAGACGCCGCTGCGTGACGCTCTCTGGTGGGCGGACATGACCACAACGCCGACCGGTGAACGGACTGACGTCCGCAGCCGCATTAACGAGGTTCAGACGCGTTACGGACTACGTCATGTTGTCGCTCAGTCCGTTGCGGAGGCAGCGCCGGAACTCCTTGCAGCCGCCGAGCGCACTGAAGGACTGCTAGGGCAGCTGGCGCATCGGTAGTGACCTGCCGGGGCCGTTAGGTGAAGTAGGGAGTGTCACCGCGGTTGAGACTCTGCTCGATTCGCAAGGCGATCGACGGGTGGATATCGCGAGATGAGAGCTCCTGGGGCGCAATCCATTCGACTTCTTTCGATTCATCGCTGGTTCGCAGCTCCCCGCCGATCGGATCGGCGTGGAAGCAGATCGAGAACTCCTGGCGGACCTCACCGTCGTCATAGGCGATGACGTGGTCCGGATTGGAGAAGACTCCGACCATTCCGGTGATCCGGACATCGATCCCTGTCTCTTCCTTCACCTCGCGGACCACGGCTTCGGAGACAGTCTCGCCGGCCTCCAGTGCGCCGCCCGGTATCGAGTACATGTCATTGTCGGTCCGGCGAATCATCAGGATGCGGCCGAGTTCGTCCTTCACTACCGCGCTGACGGCGACCTTGATGCTGTTCGGAGTGGGAGCCGCCGGGTCATGAAAGTAGTCGGTTCGGGTCATCAGTGAACCTCTCGGAAGTCGGCCGGATGGGCTGTCGTCCACACATGCTCGAAGCTCGTTGTGTACGTCTCGAAGAGGTCGCCGGCGGGCAGACGGCGAAGGTGGATCGCTGGAGCGTGCGCGCCAGGGAATCCGTAGACGTGCGTGTTGACGATCATGTCGTCGTCGAACCGGAAGATCGAGTTGTACAAGGTGGTTTGGTGGAATCTGACCTCCACACCATCGATCTCGGCGAATGGTTCCACCAGTGCCAAGGCGTTCTTGATGCGAGCCGCGACGGTGCCGTCAGCTAGTCGTTCTTCGGCGCTGCGTTTCGTCGCTTCCGGTGCTTTCGGGTCGCCGAACAACATGCGGACCTTCAGTCCCTCTTGCGTCTTCTGTCGGACGACCTTGCCGAATGACGGTTCCTCGGCCAGGAACAGACCTGCTAGCACCAGAATGTCGAGCTGCTCTGACGCTCCACTGAGCAGGCGGACCCACGTATCGGCAGAGATCGAGCTGCGATGCGGGTAGACCTTGACGACCTCTGATTCGGCCGCCGCGGCGCGCCGCTCCGGCGGGACGGCGTCGGGCCACAGGTAGTTCTCGGTCTCGTGCACCATGGCCGCGATCTTGCGGCGGTGCTTCGGGTACGGTGTCCGCCCCTTGGTTATCCAGCGTTCGACGGTTCTCTCGTCGACCTCGGTTCTTTCTGCGACCTGGGCATAGTCGAGCCCGTTTCGAGTCAGCGCGTCGCGCAGCCGGTCATTCGCCATGGGGCACTCCTTGGACGTCTATGGACGACTTTACGTGACTGTGGACGTCCGGACAAGTCCAGCCATGCAGTGATGGTGTCCAGTATGTATGCGCGAATCTCCTTGTGTGTCAACACGTTTCGATGCACAGAGGAGAGGGTTATGACGAAGTCGTTCAGTAACGGTGACCTGCCGAACGACCTGATCAATCTGCGTGATGCCGCCCGTCTGGCTGGTGATGTCCACCCGACGACGATTCGACGCTGGATCGGTCGAAACATGCTGAAGGCGTACCGCCGCGGTCCCTCCAGGCTGCTGTACGTCAGCCGAGACGAGCTGGTGGCCCTGACCCAGCCGGTTGAGTCGGGTGGTGCGGCATGAGCGATCCGCGCAAGTTCGATCGTGCCGATGTGGTGCAGGTGTTGTGGCCGACGATCGGCCCGCACACTGCCGAGTCGATTGGCACCGCCGCCGCAGCGATCTCGGAGCTCTGGCGCTACTTGGCACACGCCACGCATAGCGGGCAGGCCGAGGGGCTGGCGGATCCGGCCGATGTGTACCTGGTGGTTGGCACTCTTCGTGTCGCTACGAGCAGCGCCATGCAGGTGATGGGGCAGCTCTGCGAATGGGCGATGGCTCTGTCCGAAATTCCGGCCCTGGGACACGACGAAACCGGGGTACAGGCCGCGGAAACCGCTTCGGACGCCGGATACGCGCTGAACGAAGTGATGCTGCGGCTCCAACAGGTTCGGGATGCACTGGATAAGGCCGCCCAGGGGCTGGGCCACCTCTACCTCGCGGACGACGATGCCGAGGAGGGCGGGCGATGAGCGCGAACCTGCCCACCCAGGCCGAGATGTTCCTCCGTGCGCTGGAAGCCGTTGATACGGCCCGTAACTCGCTGTCGGAGGCGCGGGACTGGCTGAACTCCGACCGGCAGCCGATCGGCACGGCGCTGCCCGGCCAGGCCGGGCCACGGCGACACGCGGCACTGCGCCGGATCGGCGATGCGAAGAACACGATCAAGTCCAGCCTGTCGCAGGCGCTGGACGATATCGACGCCGCAGGCGGTGCGCGATGAACCGGCTCACCCTGTTTCTGGTCACGACGCTGTTCGCGTTGTTCTCGCTGCTGATCGCGCCGGTATTCGTGCTCAGCGTCCTGATCACGGCCGTGGTGTTCGCGGTCGGCGTCCGCTGGTTCGCCCGCGCTGCGTTCCCTGCTCGTCGGGATCGGGGGATGTGGCGATGATCGAATCGTTCGCACGTACCGACGCCGCCGTGGTCCGCGGGATCGGGACCGGTCTGAGCCTGCTGCCGGTGGGAATCCGGCTGGCGCTGTTCGCGGCCGCGCTGCTGGTCGGCATGGCCGGATGCACGGCCGCGTGGGTGGACTACCAGGACTATCAGCCTTCACTCAACATCTGCCGGGCTGACGAGGTTCACCGCACCGACTGCATCCACCTGGACCGCACCGCCCCGAACGCCGCGGAGGTGGCGCGATGAGGACCGTACCGCTGGAATTCGTCGCCGAGGTCGCGGAGCTGGATCGACTGCGGGAGAACGCCTTCGAAGGTTTGCGGGCCGCGAACGCTCGCGGGCTCACCGGTTCCGACATGGACGCCATGGTTACCGCGCTGGACGAGGTCGAGGCGCGGTGCGAACAGCTGCGGAAGCGGTTCTTCCCCCGCCGTCACAAGCTCGTCATCACTTGTGGTGTCGCGATGCTCGTTTCCAAGACCTTTCGGTCCTGCGAGATCGTCTGGCAGCGCACGCCCCGGCAGCGGGGGTGGGGCGATGAATGACCCGATCCGTCCCGCCCAGCTGATCCTGGGCGCGGAACTGGGCCCCGAGCTCACGCGCCGGGCGCAGCTGCGCGTCGCAGAACGCGCTCGTAACGCGGCGGAGTGTCGCGAGCTGTTGGCGATGCTCGGCCTGGACCAGGCCGCCGCACAGTCTGCCCCGACGTGTCGGGGGTGCGGGCGGCCGATGGCGCTGCGGACTGCGCACCGGCCCGAGGGGTGGGCGCGGCAGCAGTCCGGCAGCCAGTGCACCCGCTGCTACCAGCACAGCATCGCGGCCGCCGCGCCGTCGCCGGTAGTGGTGATGCCGCAGCAGCCGCGGCTGCGGCGGCGGTGCCCGAATCGCCCGCGCGACATCGCGTTTCAAGTCCGTGTCGCGGAGCTGCGTGCGGTCGAGGGTCGTAGCTGGGCGCGGATCGCGACCGAGCTGGGCTGTTCGGCATCGACCGCTCGGGCCGCCTACGCCCAGGTGGTGACGCTGTGATCGAGCCACGCGAGACCGAATGGGCGGTGCTGACCCCGATCACCGACATTCCGCATCTGGCCGAGGCCGCGCGCCGGTTGGGGCAGACCGATCGCGAGATCTGGGTGGACAAGCCCATGCCGCCGCGAGTCCACACCCGCGGCCGGGGCCCGGATCAGTGGTTGGTGTCCGGGCGACCGTTGAACGCCTTCGCCGCCGCGGCCGCCGCCGAGCAGGACAGCAGTCACGAGCGGGGAGGGGCGGAGCGGTGAGCTGGTTCATCGGGGAGGTGCCGCGCGACTATCGCGACTTCACCCCGGATCCGACCGGCGAGAAGTACGGCATCCCCACCTATTTCTGGAAGACCGCGCCGGTGCACCTGCTGACCCGTCGGCAGCTGCGATCGGTCGGGCTGCGCCCCGGCGGGCAGGACATCGCCGCCCAGGTGGTGATCCTGCGCCGTCACCGAGAACCGCTGGTGGCGCACCTGTTCGACGTCAACCAGGCCGCCCTGAAGCGGGAAGCGACCCCCGCCCAGTTGGAAGCGCTGCGGAAGGCGACACGCGAGCACCAGCTGCGCGCCGCGGAGCGCCACGGTGTGGACCGCGCGCAGTTCGACCAGCCAGACCGCAGCGAGGCGGCCCGTCCGGTGAATGCCTTCGCGGCCGCCACCGAGCGCGACGCCGCGGACCGGGAATCGGGGTGGGAGCGATGAACGCGGGCCGGGAGCAGGTGTACCTGCTGCATTTCGACCGTAGATACCACCACGCGGGCCACTACATCGGCACCACGCGCGATCTCGAGGCGCGGCTGGCCGCGCACCGCGAGGGCCGTGGGGCGCGGCTGCTGCAAGTGCTCAAAGAGCACGGGATCGGCTGGCATCTGGCCCGCACCTGGGACGGCGGCCGCGCACTGGAGCGGGAGCTGAAGGGGTTCAAGAACGCCGCCCGACTGTGCCCGGACTGCTCCTACTCCCGCGACCACGACCGACCGCGGCTCAACGCCTTCGCCGCCGCTGCCCAGCGCGAGAGCGCCTACGAGCGAGAGGAATTCGACAGATGAGCATCACACCAGACAACACCCGGGACACACCGCAGGCCGGTGCTGTTCGCAGGCAGCGGTTTTGGGGACCGATCCAGTTCGGTACCGCGTTGGGGCTGTCGGTCGCGCTGTTCGACCGCGCGCTGCGCGACGACATTCTGCCGCCGCCGGACGCGGGCACGCGATCGCGGCCCAACCGATGGTCGCAGGCCGTGGTCGACGACGCGGTCGGCCGTGCCGAGGAGATCCGTGCCGCGGTGGGGTCGATTCCTGACCTGGGTGCGCAGCGCGCGGCGGAGATCCTGGCCGAACGGTTCGGGTGTGAGGTCACCGCGGAGACCGTGGAAGAACTCGCCCGTACCGGGGCGCTGCCCGAAGTCAGCCAGTACAAGGGCTATCCGCTCTACTGCGGCCGCACTCTCGAACGGTTCGACGACCCGGCCGCGATGGAGCGCGCCGAGCGGGACGGGCGGCTCTACACCCTGGACGCGGCCGCCGACCAGCTGGACGTGCGGGTCAGCGACCTGCGCCACTTGGTCACGGCGGGCTGGCTCGAACCGGTCAAGCATGTGCACTCACGCTGGCAGCGCCGCAACGAGGTGCGGCTGGTGGCGTTGTTCCGGGCCGCCGACCTCGCAGTGCTCGCCGAACACCCAGCGATCGACTGGGAAGCCGTCCGCGCCACCCCCGCCGGGCACCGGTCGCCACTGATCCAGGTGGCGCGCTTCGCCCGCGCACCGCGCGGCACGGGGCGGCGGTGAGAGGCGCATGAGTTTCCGGCTGAACCCCCGCGACATGCATGTGTCGACGATTGTCGCCGAGCACTACGGGATGCCGATCGACGAATTGGCGAAGATCCTTCAGACCAGCACTATCAACGCCTACCGGATCGCGAAACGCTGGCGTGAGGCCGGGCTGATGGCCAAGCTTCCGGTCAAGCCGGTGCCGGGCTACTACTGGATCTACTGCACTCCCAAGAGCGCCGAGGAGCTGCTCGGACATCCGGTCCGGTACTGGGCCCCCACCCCGAAGATGGCTAAGCACACGCTGACCGTCCTGCGCGTACGTCTGGCCCTGGTCGGTGCCGAGCTGGGTAATTGGATCTCCGAACGCACTCTGCGGTACGAGGTCTCGGCACCGAACATCCGTGGCCATCGCCGCCCGCACGTCCACGACGGCCGTTACACCACCGACAAAGGCGAACTCTGGGCCGTCGAAGTCGAACTCAGTCCGAAAGACCCTGCCTACGCCCGGGATTCGGTGCAGCGCGCCTACCAGGCCGCGCAGGCCGCGCATTGCGCCGGACTCATCTACTACTGCGCCGATCAGCAGATCAAAGACCTGATCACCAGCTGTGCCGGCGGGTTGCAGCTCAGCACCACCACCCGGTTCCGCGTCGCCCTGCTCGAGGACGTGCTGCCCGACGAGGACGACATCACCGCCGCCGCTACCCGGACCCGTCAGGGGCTCTGGCTGATCGACGGCGGCAAGCAGACAGGAAGCCTCCGATGACCCACTCGCACACGCAGTTCCAGTTTCCCGACCAGGGCGCGTGCTACCCGTTCCAACCCGACTGCCCCACCGACACCGCTCCGCCCGCACCGGCCGGGCCCGCGCCCGCGGCGGAGACCGGGAGTCCGGATCCGGGCCCGCTGTTCGGCGAGGGCCCCACGGATGCGTTCTTCGGTGGGATGCTGCCGATCCCGGAGTGGAGCTGGGTCGAGGTCGGCCAGGGCCTGACTGTCGGCGGGGCCGCGCTGGCGCTGACCGTCGTCCTGGCGGCGGTGTTGTCGGCGCTGGCGTGGTTGCTGGGCTGGCAGCCCGCCCGGCTGCGTAACTGGGCCACCGCCGCGCTGGCGGTGCTGCCGGGTGCGCACATCGTCACCAACGGCCTGGACGCTGCCGCGCCGATCCGCGAATTCACTTCCGGCGCAACCATGTTCCTGGACGGTCGCTACGGCTATGGCCTGGCCGTGATGGGCGTGCTGGTCGTTCCGGCCGCCTGGATGTTCGCGACCGTGATGTTCACCAGCCGCATGGTCCGGTTGGCGACCAACGGATTCCCGGATCCGGCGCGCACTGAGCGGGCCATGTGGGTGTACGCGCAGCGGCAGCAGCGCGCCGCGAAACGTCTTGCCCGCTACCGGCTGCCCTTCACCACCGGCGGGGTGAGCCCGGACATCGTGTTCGGTCGCCTGGCGCGGGAGGAGACCGCCGCGCCGCCGCGGTCGCGGTTGCAGGCTTTGTTCGCGCGCACTGAGACCCGGCTGATCATTCCGTGGATCAAGCTGCGGCTGCACATGGTGCTGGTCGCCAACACAGGTGCCGGTAAGTCCACGCTCATCCTGCGGCTGCTGCTGAGCTGGTTCGTCACCGCCTGGATGCGGCATCGCACCTCGTGGTGGCGGCTGGCGAAGGTCGGCCGGCCGCTGGCGCTGGTCATCGACTGCAACGGCGGCCCGGACTCCGAAGCCACCGCCAAGCGGGTGAAGACCTGGATGCGGGCCCTCGGCGTGCCCGAGCAGCGCATCGGCATCTTCTCCCCGAACTCGCGCGCCAAGGATTTCGAGTCGGTCCGGTTGAACTTGTGGGGCGCGGACAACGCCGACGACATGCGCGCGGTGCTGACCGCGATGATCTCCGGCGGCTCCACCCCGACCACCGACACCGAGAAGTACTTCTACGAGATCCGCGCCGGCCTCATCCACCTCATCGTGGACGCGCCGGAACGGGTCGAGACCGTCAACGGTGTGCGGACCCCGCAGGGGTGGAACCCGCCGCGTGATCACATCGAGTTCCTGCGTCGCATGGACCCGGTCGTGTTGTCGACGCTGTGGGGTGGGGTGTTCGATCCGGACCCGCAGACCGCGGGCCCGTGGGACGGCGTGCCCGGTGTCGACCTGGAGATCCAGGCCACCCGCAACGGCAAACAGCCCGTGCTGGATTCCGCGCGCATGGAATTCGGCAACCTGTTCCGCACCCTGGGCGACGCGTTCGACGGGGACGCGCAGATCACCGATTTCGACGTCTTGTACTGCATCCTGGACGGCTCCAGCCAGCCCGACCGGGCCCGCGCCCAGTTCGCCGCGCTGGGCTGCATGCTCGAGCAGTTGGCCGACCAGGACCACGGCCGCGAAGCGCTGCTGTGCGTGGACGAGTTCTCCGCGGTCTCCGACGGCAAGACCCGCGCCCCGGCGTGGGTGATGCGGATGCGCAAAGCCCGCATCGGCACGCTGTGGACCGCACAGGAATGGCGCGGCCTGGGAGCCGACGACGACCAGCGGTCCTCGTTGGTCGCCGCAGCCGCCGGCGGTGCCCTGCTGGGCCGGTCGGAGCTGTGCGAGGAGCTGTGCAAGGCGTTCGGCACCACACGCCGATTCGACCTGTCGCGCAAGCTCATCGGCGGCACCCGCCACGGCGACGAAGGCAACATCCAGCCCAACGACCAGTTCCTGGTCAGTCCGACCCAACTGCGGGTGTTCGGGCCCGGCGACGTGGTCCACGTCTCCGGCGGCCGGGCCCGCCGCGGCCACGCCGCCCCGCTCAACGACGCCCAGCTCAAAACGCTGCGGCCGCTGCCGGGCCTGTCGCGGCTGGCCGCCCCCGCCGACACCGACCCCTCCCCGCCGCTGGCACCGGTCATCGACCTGTCCCGCAAACGGCCCGGACACGGCCACTGACCCGCACCCCCGCATGGAGAGCCGCCATGAGCAGCCCCGATTTCCACGGTGAAGAAATCACCAACCCCGAACAAAAACGCCAGGTCGACGAAGGTATCGCCGCGATCGAGGAACAGCTGGCCGGTACCGCCGCCGACCGCCTGGCCCAACAGCTGGTGCCCGTCGTCCCCGACGGCGGCACCCTCGGCCAGGCCCTCACCCCGAAGCGCGTGGAGAAGGCCGCGAAAGTCCGTGACTGGCTGCGGATCTGGGCCCCCGGCATCGCCGCGACCGTCGTGTTCGTGTTCGCAGTGGCGCTGTTCCCGATCCCTGGGCCGCTGCTGGTCTACGGCCTGGCCGTCGTCGGATTCGGCTGGTGGCACGCCGCCGGCCGGCCCGCACCCGCCGACGCGGCCCGCATGGTCGCCTACACCACCTCCGACGCCGCCACCCGCGTACGCGGCCGGATCGAGCGCCTTACACAGCGCCGCACCGTCCCCCGCAGCGAGCAGGAATAAGCGGCACCGCCCAGACCCCGACCACCCGAGTGTCGGAACCCAGTAACACCGATTGGAAGGAAAAGTAATGCACCGCAACGATATTCGCGCCGCCGTCTTCGGCGCGACGACTGGCCTGATCGCAGGCTTGGCCCCGATCCTGTTCGTCGAGTTCGAGCTCGACACCCGCATCGGCGACGCGGTCGACCGCTGGCGGCTCTCCCCGGCCGACCGCGCCGAATACGACCGCATCCGCCGTGAACGCGCCGAGCACCGCGCCGCGAAAGTGCGCAAGCAGGAGCAGGCCCAGGCCGCTATCCGTGCCCGCTTCCGCCCCGACCTGCTCACCGGCCCCCAGACGGAGCTGGCGCAGTTGTCACTGCGGGACTTGGTCGAGGAAATCAACCACGCCAAGGTCCACCGGATCGCGGCGGTCAACGAGGCGGGCGGCTCCGCCACGGTCACCAGCATGTGGGACGACCAGGTGCGCGCGCTGCGCAGCGAGTTCCAGCGCCGCGAGGGCGAACCGATGTCGATTCTCGACCGCGACCGCTACTACGCCGCCAGCCAAGCCGTGAACGACCCGTGGCCACTCGATTCGTCGCCCACGCTGTCGCCCCTCACCCCCGCGCCGGTCAGCGACTTCGGTACGCCGACGTTCCGGCCGTATCCGGATTTCGCCGGGCCCGACACCGCCGACGAGGCCCAGACCATCACCACCGACCAGGAGTGAACCATCATGTCGCAGAACGAAGTCGACCAGATCACCAAGCAGACCGGAGCCACGTTCCGGGACGTGCTCAACGTCGCGGGCGCGTGGCTGCGGACCCGCCGCCGCAATGGGAGCGGGGCGCGGCTGTCGCGCAAGGAGCGCCGCGAGCTGGCCGAGCAGATCCAGGCGCAGGTGAGCGCGGAGCGCATCGAGTCCGCCTGGTACCACAAGCGCGTCGGTGACTACCACCGCGAGGCCGCGGCCGTGCAGTACCGCCGCGAGTCCGATCCGTTCTACACCAGCAGCGACGCCGCGCTGGACCGGGAACGGCTGGCGGCCATGCGCTACCGCATCGAGGCCAGCCTGCCGAACACCACCGCACTCGCGGTCGAACAGCGCGGCCAGGTCGTCCTCGCCCTGGATGCGGTCGAGCGCGACCCGAAAGCCGTGATCGGCAACGTCTTCCCGACACTCGATGCCGACCGCGCGGCCCATGCGCGGCAGGCCGCAGTCGAGTCCGAGCAGTGGGTGACCGCACGGCAGCAGGAACTCGAGCAGGCCGTGACCGCCGCCCAGGCCGCCGCCGTCCACGACCGCGCCACCGGCCCGAAAAGGCAGGCGCGACCGGAGCGGTCCGAACCCAACGCGCGGTCGACGGCCGCGGCCGAGGCCGACGCGGACCGCGCGGCACGGCAGGCCGATGCGGTGCAGGACATTCGTCACGCGCAGGTGCTGTGGCAGCGTGAGCAGGCCAGCGGCAAGCCCGACTACCGGGTGGATGTGCACCGGCGGATGGTCGCCGACCAGGCGGCCGCGGCGGGGTTGAGTGTCGAGCAGATCCGGTGGGAGTTCGAGAACGCCGAGGCCAACTCGCGGTGCCGGGTCCGCATCGACGCCAGTGCCCCCGGTGGTCGGTCGCACACAGGGCATGGATATTTCGCCAGCGAGGCCGAGGCCGCGGCGTGGGTGCACCAGAGGGTTACCGAAACCGATTGGCAGGCCGGGACCCAGCTCGCGGTCCGGGCCCGCGAGGCCGGCCAGCGCAAGCCGTTCTACTTCACCGAGGGCAGCGTGGCCACCGTCGCCCCGGCCACCCATCACTGGGACCGCGCGGCCGGCGACCGCGGCACCGACACCCGCGATTCCGCCGCGACCTCCCGCGACGCGCACAGCGGCGGCGACACCGGTACGCCGTCGCCCGAGCAGGTCCAGGCGATGATGCACGGGTTCCGGTCCGCGTCGGAGATCTGGGCCGCCAATCGCGCCGACTACCAGGGCACGACCGATCCGCGGGCGTGGCAGCTGGCTGACAGCATCCTGACCGCGTGCGGGGACGAGAAATCCGCGCTGGTGCAGGGCAAGCTGCGCGATCTCGCCGAACGGCACGGCACCAACGCCCCCGCCGCGGCCAACGAGTTCACGCACTGGTGGGTCATGGACGGCGGCGGGGTGGCCTACCACAGCGAGAAGGCCGCCCGCGAACACGCCGCCCACACCAACGGCAGCAGCCACGGCCACGGGCCCGGTGACGTGGAGCATGAGCGTCCCATGAACGCCTTCGCCACCGCCACGGCGGCCGAGCACGGCCACGGCCACGAGCGGGACGGAGCCGAGCGATGAGCGAGGCCCGAGACTGCCTGGGCTGCGGCGGAACCGGGTACGAGATCTCCGACGAAGGCACCTACGAGCCGGATATCCACTTCTACCCGTGCGAGATCTGTGACGGGTCGGGAATCGAACCGCCCGCCGCGGTCAAGGCCCAGGCCCAAGCCGCGATCGAGAAGAACGAGACCACCCTGCGCAGCGACTTCGCGAAGGTGACAGCGCTGCGCGAGGAGGTCCGGACCGCTGGGAATTGGGAGTGGTCGGCCGAATGCGAAGAACGCGCCGACCACATCGAATCCGCGTGGAAGGCCAGCGATCACGCCGCGGACTGGGAGTACCTGAACCGGGCGCATTTCGAGTGGTCCTACTTCCCCGACACCATGCAGGGCTTGTTCGGGCACCTGGACGCCGCCCGCAGCGAAACCGGCGCCTGCCCGCTCACCGACGTGCAGTGGCGCAGCCAGGAGCAAGCCCGCGCCCTCACCGGCCACGGCCGCCACTACGAGCAGCCGCGAACCCTCAACGCCTTCGCGACTGCCACCGCGAAGCAGGGCCACGACCGAGACGGAGCCGAACGATGAGCACCCCCGATCCGACCAATCCCGCACGCACCACAGGAGATACCGCCATGTCCGACACCACCGACCCGACCCAGCCCAGCTACTACACCGACCGGGCCCCGGCCGCCGAGCACCAACTGCGCGCCGATTTCGCCCACTACCACCAGGCGCGGGAGACCTACTTCGCCGATCCCACCGAGGAGAACGAACAGCGTTTCGAGGACGCCCGCACCGCGGACGGTCATTGGCGACACGGCCCAGATCCGGTCGCCTCCCACAAATGGCAGTACCTGTGGGACGCGGTGGACGACTGGAAGCGTGCCCCCGGCGCGATGAACCGATTCCACGACCAGATCCAGACTGACCTCGCCGACGGGTACGAGGGGCTGAGCCCCGATGAATGGCGCAGCCAGCAGCAGGCCCGCGAGCTCACCGGACACGGCATTTGGGAGCCCGAAACCAGCTCCACCACTACCGCATCCATGAACGCCTTCGCGACCGCCGCGGCGGAGCAGGGCCACGAGCGGGACGGAGCCGACCGGTGATGCGCATCGAGAGCGGGTGGTGGCCCGGAGCCGCCCCGCAAGAAGTCGTCGAGCAGGCCGAAGCCCGTGGCGGAGCAGTCGTCTCGCAGAACCGCGGCGACGGGATCAGTCAGTACCGCATCATGCCCGCGCCCGAAAAGATCCGGCTGCTCCGCACGGTTCTGTTCGAGTGCCGCAGCGACTCGGGACGCGAGGCGATGGGGGAGAAGTTGACCGAGGCCGAGCAGGCGTACGCCGCGTGGCGGCGGCAGATGATCAGCGTGGCAACGTATGCCGATTCCGGCAGCGAGTGGGAAGCGCGGATGCGCGTCGACTACGCCCGCGTGGTCATCGACAGCGCCGAGTTGGGCCGCGAGGACATCTCCCGTGAGGAGTTCCACGCCCTGATGGACCGCGTGGACACCGCGTATGCGACCTGGACCGGCCCCGACGCTCCCGCCGGCGCTGTGGCCGCGTGGGCGTATCTGGAAGCGGCCGTGCACGACTGGCGGCGGTTCCCGGACACGATGGGCCAGGCCGCCGAGGTGTTCGACCGCTGGCACCACCAGGGGCTCAAGACCCTGGATCCGGTGCAGTGGCGCAGCCTTCAGCAGGCCCGAGAGCTCACCTGGAACGGGGCCATGGAGCACGAGCCCGACCGTGCCGACGGTCGCGAGGGGCATCTCGCGACCGGGCCGGAGCACACGCGGGTGAATGCGTTCGCGGCCGCGGCCGCCGCAGGGGTCGAACGGGAGGGAACTGAGCGATGACCACCATCCAGCAGACCCCGACCCCGTCCGATCGCAACGGCGGTTTCGAGCCGTTGCGTCCCTACGGACAGCCCGGCGACCGGGGCATGGTCGCCGAGGACATTCTCGCGGACGACGTGGCCTCGCTGCGACTGCGGTTGACCGCGGCGAACGAACGCGCCGCCCTGTTGGAGGAGCAGCTGGCGCAGGTCACCGCGGAACGCGACGCCGCCGAGCATCGTGCCGCGGATCTGGAAGACCGTAACCGCGAGCTTGCCAGCGACCTGGACGACGCTCTGGACATTGCTGCCGAGCACGCCCTGGACGAAGACCACGAACGTCTCGCGGTGGTCCCGAACCGGTACGTGAACGCCTTCGCCCGCGCGGCGCACGGCTACGAGAACGGATACGACCGATGAGCCCGCGACAGCCCTCGCCCCCGGAGGCGACAGGCGACGACCCGGTGTCGCCCGAGCCGTCGGGGGCGACAACCGCTGTCGCCCCGGTGTCGCCTGGCGACAATCCAGTGTCGGGGCGGGCGACAGCACGGTTCGATCTGGCCGAGTTCGTGGCTCTGGCGATGACGATCGTGATCGGTGCCGGAGCGTTCGCGTGGTCGTTCGCCGCGCTCACCGACCTGTCGATCATGGCCGGTATCGACGCCCGGTTGGCGTGGATCGGGCCCGTGTTCGTCGACGGTGCGATCGTCCAGTCCATCGTGGCGCTGGTGTCATTGCAGCGCCGAGAACGCAACGCCGCCATCGAAGTACCGCGGGCGACGCGCTGGTTCTTCTGGGCCGAACTCCTGGTCGCTGAGCTGATCAGCGTGGTCGGAAATGGCCTGCACGCTGCGGAATCCGGACAGCGGATCCTGCCCGCGACCATCGCCGCGTGCGTCGCCGGAGCCGCCCCGCTGTTCGGCCTGGCCGCCACCCACGGCCTGACCGCGCTGCTCGAGGTACCCCGCACCCCGGCGGTACCACCGATGGAAGCCGTGACCGTCGTCGAGACACCCGCGCCGACCGTCCTGGCCGCGCTCACCGCGGGGGCGGCCGCGGGCAACGCGTTGCTGTCGCCCGGCGACACCGAGGCGACAACTCCTGTCGCCTCACCCGACGCAGGCGACAGCCAGGCGACAGCAGCCGGGACCGAGGCGACAGCGAGCGACAACGGGGCAGGGCCGGAGGCGACAGCCGATCGTGACACCCGCATCTACGCACTGCATCGACAAGGGCTGTCGACGCGGGAGATCGGGGCCGAGGTCGGGCTGCACCACGGCACCGTCGCCAAAATCGTCGCCCGCATCCGCGCCGAACGCGACACCGACGGCGAGGGCGACGAAGGCGACGACCCGGGCCCGGACCAGCCGGGCACCGCGCTCGCACTGGTTCGCTGACCGATCACCACCACCCGCGGGGCGGCCAGCGTCGCCCGCCCCGCAACCACCTTTCCCCGATTACCGAAACCCCGTGGAGGACACCCGCAATGACCGCGAACAACGACCTGGACCTGATCAACGCCGAACTGCTCGGCGGCGGCGCGCGCAACGCGTTCAGCAAGGCCGCCAAGCCCGGCGACACCATCACCGGCGAAATCGTCGACGTGGTACGCCGCCAGCGCACCAACGAGGCCGGCCTGCCGCTGTACTGGCACGAGAACCGGCCGGCCACCTCCCCGACGACCGGGCGGCCCGTCATCGACTCCAGCCTCATCATCGCGATCGACACCCCCGACGACGAGAACGACGAAGGACTGCGCACCCTGCGCCTGGACCGCGACGTGCAGAAGGCGCTGCGCGAGGCCCTGCGCGCCGCGGGTGCGCAGCTGGCCATCGGCGGCCGCATCGAGGGCTTCACCTTCGTCGGCCCGCTCAAGAACGGATCCGGCCGCATCTACAACGGCGGCACCTACACCCCACCCACCGCATAACCGACAGCGAAGTGAGTACCACCATGACCACAGAGGAGCGTTTCTTGCAGGCCAAGGACTGCGAGGAGCTGACTGGAATCCCCGCCGCCACCTGGCGGTACTGGGCGCACATCGGTTCGGGCCCAGTCAGTTTCAAGCTCGGCGGCCGCCGTGTCTGGCGGCTGAGCACGGTCCTGGCCTGGATCGAGCAGCAGGAGGCGGCCACCGCGCGAGGGGAGGCAGTGTAGCGATGCCCGCCCGACGTAACCGGCGCGCTGGCGTCGAAGACCGCTGGTACAAGACCGTCACCACGAAGGCCGCCGACGGCTCCGCGACGCGGGAGCGTGTCGAGTCCGCCAACCACGGCTGTTCGAAACGCTGGCGTGGCCGGTACGTCGACGACCACGGCCAGGAGCACGCGAAGTCCTTCGCCCGCAAGGTCGACGCGCAAGCCTGGCTGGACGCGGCCACCAGCTCCTTGGTGACCGGAACCCATGTCGCGCCGTCGGCCGGCCGCGAGACCATCGGCACCATCGGCCGCCGCTGGCTCCAGGCACAAGCGCACCTGAAGGACACCACCACCGCCACCCGGCGCGTGACCTGGCGCGTGCACGTCGAACCCCGGTGGGGAGGTGTGGAGGTCCGGGACGTGCGCACCACCGAGGTCCGGGCCTGGATCGCGGCCATGGTCGACGCCGGCGCGGGGGTGCCGACGCTGGAGAACGCCCTGGGTGTGCTGCGGATGGTCTGCGAGACCGCGGTGGAGGACCGCCAGATAGCCCGGAATCCCTGCACCGGGGTCAAGCTGCCGCGGCGCGGGCACCGGGCCCGCGGCTACCTCACCCATCTCCAGGTCGAGCAGCTGGCACGGGAGGTCACCGAATCCTCCACCGCCATAAGGCTATTGGCCTACACCGGACTGCGGTGGGGCGAGATGGCCGCGCTGAAGGTCTCCAGCTTCGACATGCTGCGCCGCCGCGTGCACATCGTCGAAGCCGTCGCCGAAGTGGAAGGCCGGCTGGTGTGGTCCACCGCCAAGAACCACGAACGCCGCTCGGTACCGTTCCCGAAATTCCTCACCACCGAGCTGGCCGCGCTCATGCGCGGCAAGAGCCGCGACGCCCTGGTGTTCACCTCACCCGAAGGTGCGGTGTTGCGGGTCTCGACCTACCGCAAGCGGGTGTTCGCGCCCGCGGTCACCCGGCTACAGGCTGTGAAGGAGAAAGGAGAGCACCGAGCCGACCAGGAGGTGCGCGGGTTCCCGTTCATCACACCACATGACCTGCGCCACACCGCGGCCTCGCTCGCGATCAGTGCAGGCGCGAACCCGAAGGCGGTACAGACCATGCTCGGACACAAGTCCGCCGCCATGACGCTGGACACCTACGCCGACCTGTTCCCCGACGATCTGGAATCGGTCGCGGAGGCACTGGACACCCGCCGCGCGTCCGCTATCGCCGCTGCTGCGGACGAACTGCGGACGGGAACCGACGACCAAGATTCCTAACCGGCTCCGAACAGAAAACGGCCCCTGACCATCAGAAGTGGTCAGGGGCCGTTTCTTGTGTCTCAACCAACACGTCGGGGTGACAGGATTTGAACCTGCGACCTCTTCGTCCCGAACGAAGCGCGCTACCAAGCTGCGCCACACCCCGTGAAGCGAACCGGGAGTAGCTTAGCGCACGGTCGGGGTTGGCGTTAAATCGGCTGGTCAATGGACTAAACGAGGCGGAGGGTGGCGAGGAGGCGGCGGGCGAAGGTGGGGTCTATGGCGCGGTCTACGCCGGTGTCGGCGGCGATGGTGAGGACTATGGAACTGGTGGCGCCGCCGGAGACGGCGAAGGTGTAGACGGTGAAGGTGTCGGCGCAGCGGGGGTCGGGGGCGGTGAAGGTGCCGGTGGTTTCCATGAAGACGCCCTGGAGGGAACCGTCGGTGTTGGTGAAGGGTTCACCGGGGGTGGAGGTGATGCCGGAGCCGGTGGACCAGCCGATGCGGGCGAGCTTCTCGCCGATCTCGCGGGCCGATGCGGTGGCCTCGGGGTTGGTGGTGGCGCTCAGGAACATATTGGTGCGCACGAAATCGGTGCAGTAGCCGGCGCCTTCGGTGGTGAGGCCGGAGACGGGGACGGACTCGTCGGCGCTGGAGAATTCCTTGATGGACTCGTCGAGCACCCAGTCCCGCGGGACATCCCACGCCGCGTCGATATCGGTGGGGGAGATCACCTGATAGCCGGGGATGACGGGGGACGGGGACGTCGGTCCCGTTGTCGTCCGGGTGGTTCTGGTCGTGGTGGTCGGCTGTGCCGCGGAGGTGGTGGTGGTCGAGGCCACGACCGGTTCCTCGGAATCGCGGTTCACCAGGATGACGGCCGCCACGGTGACCAGCGCCAGCACCAGGACGCCGATACCCGCGAACAGCAAGCCCTTTCGGCCTCCACCGGACGGCGGACCGTACCGGCCCGGCGGGAACGGCGCGGGCTGGTAGGGCACCGGGCCGGACTGGTGCAGTTCGGACCCCAGCGGGTACGGCGGATATCCTCCGTACCCGCCCGGCGTACCGTATCCGGCCGGAGTGGTCGGATCGCCGGGCTGCTCCGGATGGCGCGGCTGCGACTGCCACGGCGAACCGGGTTCGGGAGTGCCCTCCCACCATTCCGGATTCCGCTGTGTCCCATCGTCATCGCGGTCGTTGGATCCGCCGGTCATGATCGACCCCCTGTTCTCGCGGCCTGCCGTCGATCATCCGCCTAGATGGGGCGGAGGGTGGCCAGGAGTTGCTTGGCGAAATCTTTGGTCACGGCCTTGTCCACACCCGTGTCCGCGATGATGGTCAGTACGAAAGCGCCGCTGTCGCCGGGGAATCCGAAGGTGTAGACGGCATAGGTGGACGCGCAGCCCGGACTCGGCGCGGGGGCGTTGCCGGTGGTTTCCACGAAGACGCCCTCCAGCCTGCCGTCGGAGGTCCGGAACGATTCGACGGGTCCGGGGGTGGAATCCGTGGAGGTGGTGTACGCGAATTCGATCACGCGGGTGGTCACGTCGGAGATCGCCCGCGCCGGATCGGATTCGTCGGACTGGGTGAGGAACATATTGGTGCGCACGTAGTCGGGGCAGTAGCCGGAGCCTTCCTGCGCCACCCCGGCCACCGGCAAGGCGTCAGCGCCGTAGCCGATTTCGACGGTGGTCCGGTCGATCTCCCAATCGGCGGGCACATCGTAGGCCGCGCCGTTCTCCGGCAGCATGACCACCTGGTAGCCGGGGATCACCGCGGTCGGTGTGGTGGGACGGGTCGCCGTGGTGCGGGGAGCGGTGCTCGTGGGCGGTGCGGAGTTCTCCGTGGTCAGTGCGCTCACCATGGACGGTGTGGTGCCCGGGGAGGCGGAATCGGCCGAATCCCGGTTCACCAGTACGACCGCCGTGACCGCGCCGACGACCACCAGTGCCAGCGCACCGATGCCCGCGACGAGCAAACCCTTGCCGCGCTTGCCATTCGGCGGCCGGCCACCGCCCTGGGGCCCGTATCCGGGTGCACCACCGTACGGCGGCTGCCCACCGTATCCGGCGTGCACGGTCTGATCCATCGGACCCGCCTGGTACGCGGCGGTCGGCGGTCCGGCCGGAGAGAAGCCGGGTCCGCCCGGGGAGAAGCCGGGCCAGGGTTGAGCCGCGCCGGGCCATGGCTGGTGACCCGGCTGGGGCGGGGTGGCTCCGGCGGGCGGTCCCGCCGGGTACGGGCCGGGGCTCCCCGGCCGCCACTGCGCGTCCGGGTCGGGCGCGCCCTGCCACCACTGCGGATTCGGATTCGGCTCCGGCTGATTCCGGTCGTCGGTCATGGTCGTCCCCTGCTTGTCGTATCACCGCGTTGTATATCGCGGCCGACGCCTACCGCGCAGCAGTGGCCGAGGACGCGGTGATCCCGCGACCGGTCTCGGTGACCGGCTTCTTCGGCGGCGCGCCCACCAGCGTGAGCAGGGTGGCCTCGGGGCGGCAGCAGAAGCGGTACGGGGCCCACGGCGAGGTGCCCAGACCCGCCGAGACGTGCAGGCGGGTGTGCTCGCCCCAGCGCGATGCGCCCTTGACCCGGGAGCGGTCGATGCCGCAGTTGGTGACCAGTGCGCCGTAGAGGGGCAGGCACAGCTGGCCACCGTGCGTGTGCCCGGCCATGACCAGGTCGTAGCCGTCGTCGGCGAAGCGGTCCAGCACCCGCGGCTCGGGGGAGTGGGTGAGGCCGATGCTCAGGTCCGCCAAGGGGTTCGGCGCGCCCGCCACGGTGTCGTAGCGGTCCCGCTTCAGGTGCGGGTCGTCCACGCCCGCGGTCGAGATCTTCACCCCGGCGACCTCGATATCGCGGCGCACGTGCGTCAGGTCCAGCCAGCCGCGCTCGCTGAAGGCGGCGCGCAGATCCTGCCACGGCAGCGGATCGCCGAAGACCCGCTTGTGGTCGGACTTGAAGTACTTCAGCGGATTCTTCGGCACCGGCGCGAAGTAGTCGTTGCTGCCGAAGATGAAGATGCCGGGACGCGCCAGCAGTCCGCCCAGTGACTGCACGACGGACGGCACCGCCTTGGGGTGGGCCAGGTTGTCGCCGGTGTTCACCACCAGATCCGGTTCCAGCCGATCCAGCTCCCGCACCCACGCCTGCTTCAACTGCTGGCCGGGCGTCATGTGCAGATCGCTGATGTGTAGCACGCGTAGCGAGGGCTTACCCGGTTCGAGCACCGGTAGCGTCGCCTCCCGCAGCACGAATGCGTTCCGTTCGACGAGCGAGGCGTAACCGATTCCGGCGACCGCGGCCCCGGCGGCTCCCAGAGCGGCGTTTCGCAGGGCGGAGGTCGAGATAACGGGCATTCGCCCAGAATAGGCGACCTGCGGGGGAAACATCGACTCGTATGAGGCGTAGGCCACTGCGAGGCGTCGACACCGGGAAAAAGAGTGGCGGGTGCGGGGGCCGTGGGCGGTAGCGTGAGCACATGTCGGAACTCAAGGCGAAGCTGCGTACGGACCTCACGGCCGCGATGAAGGCCAAGGACGCGCTGCGGCTCAATACGCTGCGCATGCTGCTGACCGCCGTGCAGAACGCGGAGGTCGCCGGTACCGAGGCTCGGGAGCTCTCCGATGCCGAGGTGATCACGGTGCTGTCCAAGGAAGCCAAGAAGCGCAACGAGGCCGCCGTCGTCTACGAGCAGAACGGCCGCGGGGAACTCGCAGCCAACGAGCGCGCGGAAGAGTCGATCATCGAGGAGTACCTCCCGACGCCGCTCACCGACGCGGAGGTCGCGAATGTCGCCGACACCGCCATCGCCCAGGTGGCCGAGGAGAACGGGGAGCGGCCCGGCATGAAGCAGATGGGCCAGGTCATGAAGATCGCGACCGCCCTCGCCGCGGGCCGCGCGGACGGCTCGCGCGTCTCGGCGGCGGTCAAGGCTCGGCTCTGAGCCGACGATGAGACGACATCGCCCGGAGTGCACCGCACTCCGGGCGATATTCGTCTGTGCCCCCGCCGGTCAGCGCGGGACGGGTATCGGCAGCGGGATCGGTGGCAACTGCGGGAGGCCGGGCAGGCTCGGCAGGCCGGGCGGCGGTCCCGGCGTCTGCACCGGGGCCGGGCGCTCACTGCCGTCGCTCACGTAGAGGGTCACCACCGAGCCCGGTATCGCCGACCCGTCCGGCGAGATGCTGAGCACGGTGCCCTTGGTCGGCCCGGGGGCGGAAGCCACCGACACCTGGAAGCCCGCGCCGATCAGGGTCGAGGTGGCCTCGCCCTGGCTCATGCCCACGACGTCGGGGATCTGGGCATTGTTGGAGCCGCGCACGTACTTGTCGTCCAGCGGCGGGAAGGCCAGCGGGGGGAAGCGGTCGAGCACGTTCTTCATCGCGCCCATCCAGGTGCGGGCCGGTTCGTTACCGCCGAACAGGTCGCCGCTGTAGCAGTTGCGCAGCGGGAAGGAGCAGATCTCGCCGGGCGTCGGGGTGTCGCCGTAGATGTAGGCCGCACCCGCGAACGAGTTGGTGAACGCCAGGAACGCCGAGGAGCGGTGCGATTCGGTGGTACCGGTCTTCGCCGACAGCGGCCCGTTCCAGCCCACCGCGCGGGCCGCGCCCGCCGCCGTGCCGCTGATGTCGTCCTTGCCCATGGCGTTGGCGAGGGTGTGCGCCAGACCCGGCTCCACCACCTGCTCACACGCCTGCTGCGTCAGCGGCACCGGCTTGCCGTTGCGGTCGATCACCTCGCGGATCGGGGTGGGCGGGCACCACTTGCCGCCGGAGGCCAGCGTGGCAGCCACATTCGACAGCTCGAGCGGATTGATGGCGACCGGCCCCAGTGTGAACGAGCCCTGGTTCTGGCTCTTCACCATGTCGGCCAGGCTCTGGTTCCCGAATCCGGAGGTGCCGGGCTGGGTGTAGGACCGCATGCCCAGCCGCACCGCCATATCCACCGTCGGCTCGACGCCCACGTCCCGGATCAGCTTGACGAAGGTGGTGTTGGGCGAGGTCGCCAGCGCCTCGGTCACCGACATGGGCGATTTGTAGGAACCGGCGTTCTTCACGCAGTAGGTCTCGGGCGGGCAGCCGGGGGTGTTGGAATTGCCCATGCCCCGGGCCTGGAAGGTGGACGGCACGTCCAGCTGCGCGCTGATGCCGAGGCCCTTCTCCATCGCCGCCGCGGTGGTGAACAGCTTGAACACCGAGCCCGCGCCGTCACCGACCATCGAGTACGGCTGCGGCTGCACCGTCTGATTCGCCGACGCGTCGAGTCCGTAGGTGCGGCTCGACGCCATGGCCAGCACCGGGTGCGAATCCTGGCCGGGCGCGACGATATTCATGACCTGGGCGATATCGTCCAGATTCGGGTCGGCGTTCTCCGTCACCGACGCCTTCACCGCGTCCTGGACGGCGGGGTCGAGGGTGGTGCGGATCAGGTAGCCGCCCTTGTCGATCTGCTCGCGGCTGATCCCCGCGTTGGCCAGGTATTGCAGGGCGTAGTCGCAGAAGAAGCCGCGATCGTAGGCCGCGATGCAGCCGCGCGGCAGGCCCTTGGGCTCCGGCAGCACGCCCAGCGGCTCGGCCTTGGCCTTGCGGAATTCGTCGGCCCGGCTGGGGATGTTCTGGATCAGGGTGTCCAGCACGGTGTTGCGCCGCTCCAGCACGCCCTGTGGATTGGTGTACGGATTGAGCTTGGAGCTGGACTGCACCATGCCCGCGAGCATGGCCGACTGCACCACGTCGAGGTCCTTGGCGTCGATGCCGAAGTAGGTCTGCGCGGCGTCCTGGATGCCGTAGGAGGAGTTGCCGAAGGGCACCAGGTTCAGATACCGGGTGAGGATCTCGTCCTTGGTGAGCTGCTTGTCCAGGGTGAGCGCCATCCGGATCTCGCGGATCTTGCGGGCCGGCGTGGTCTCGATGGCGGCGCGCCGCTCGGCGTCGGTCTTGGCCACCACCAGCAGCAGGTAGTTCTTCACGTACTGCTGGTCGAGCGTGGAGGCGCCCTGCTGCACTTCACCGCTGGAGGTGTTGGTGAGGAAGGCGCGGAAGGTGCCTTGCCAGTCCACACCGTGGTGGTCGGCGAAGCGGCGGTCCTCGATGGACACGATCGCCAACTTCATGTCGTTGGAGATCTTGTCGCTGGGCACCTCGAACCGGCGCTGCTCGTATAGCCAGGCGAACGGGGTGCCGTTCGCGTCGACCATGGTGGACACCGCGGGGACAGTGCCCTCCACCAGTTCGGCGGAGACATTGTCGACGGCGTCCGCGGCGCGGTTGGAGATGTATCCGAATCCACCGGCGAGCGGGAAGAGCAGCCCGGCGAGCAGCACGGCGGCCAGTACGCAGCTGCCGGCGAGTCTCGCGAGCGTTCGTGATATCGGCACGAGTCCTAGCCTAATTGGCCTCGCGGGCACTCGGTGTGCGCGTGTCGCAGGCGTCGGTTTGTCACAAATGGGGCCGACTGACCGGTTTCATATCTCAATTGCATGGACGGACGTACCAGAAAATCTCGGCACGGTCTTGCGCAGGGCGCGCACGACTATCTAGATTGAGAACCCAGTGTGATAGAGCTAACACTCAAAGTGGAATGTGGTACAGGACGCAGCGGGGTTGGGTAGCTGCGCGCTGTACGCGATTCTGGAGCGCCGTGACCCGGTGTTCGGACTGCAAAGGGGCACACCAAATGCACATGACTACCCCGATCGCTCGATTGGATGTGGAGCAGGCCGAAGCGAGAATCGCCTGGGTTTCCCAGGCCCGATGCAAGGAAGTAGATCCCGACCAGCTGTTTGTGCGTGGCGCGGCGCAGCGCAAGGCGGCCACCATCTGCCGGCATTGCCCGGTGTTGATGGAGTGCGGCGCTGACGCCCTCGACAATCGCGTCGAGTTCGGAGTGTGGGGCGGCATGACCGAGCGGCAGCGCCGGGCGCTGTTGAAGCAGCACCCGGAGGTGACGTCCTGGGCGGATTTCTTCCGCGTCCAGCGTCAGCAGAAGGTAGCGATGTAACCCGTATACCGATTGGCAGAACGGACCGAGCCCGCATATAGCGGGCTCGGTCCGTTTCCGGGGCAGAATCGGTCGTTTCGAACAGACCGTACCAATCGGCGGAGGGTCACTTATGTCCAATTGCTACTGATTTGGAGGATGTTTCGGCCTCGGCGAGCTGTGCGCCGACCGCCCGGAGCGCCTCCAGATCGGCGACCTCGAACGGCAGCGCCGTCACGGTCGCGATCGGCACCCGCGGATGCGCACCCGTGAACCGGTGCAGCAGGTGCTGCTCGCGGCGGGCCGTCTCGGCGCGGTGCGCGTGGATGCGCAGTACGGCGGCGGTCAGTGTGGCCGTGTTCGCCTCGGCGTTCTCGGTGCCGTCCGCCGGTGCCAGCCGGTCGGCGGCCACCAGCGCCTCCTGCGCGGACAGTGAGCTCAGCACCGGGTGGGTGCGGTTGAGCACCAGCCCGGCCAGCGGCATCTTGTCCGTGGAGAGCCGGTCCACGAAGAACGACGCCTCCCGCAGCGCGTCCGGTTCGGCCGCCGCCACCACCACGAAATGGGTGCCCGGCCGCGACAGCATGGCGTAGGTGCGGTCCGCGCGATCCTGGAAGCCGCCGAACATGGACTCCAGCGACTGCAGGAACAGCGAGGCGTCCTTGAGCAGCTGCCCGCCCACGATGGTGGACACGCCGCGCAGCGCCAGGCTCATGGCCCCGGTGACCAGACGGCCCACGCCCCGGCCCGGCATCATGATCACGCGAATCATGCGGCCGTTGAGGAAGTTTCCGAGCCGCTTGGGAGCGTCCAGGAAGTCCAGCGCATTGCGCGAGGGCGGGGTGTCCACCACGATCAGGTCCCACTCGCGCTTGGCGGCGAGCTGGCCCAGCTTCTCCATGGCCATGTACTCCTGCGTCCCGCCGAAGGACGAGGCCACCGTCTGGTAGATCGGATTGGCGAAGACCTGCTCGGCCTTCTCCGGGCTGGTGTGCTCGAGCACCATCTCGTCGAAGGTGCGGCGCATGTTCAGCATCATGGCGTACAGCTCGCCCTTGGCGTCGGGGCCCAGCTGCACCCGCTGCGGGGTATTGCCCAGATCCGAGACGCCCAGCGACTGCGCCAGCCGCCGCGCCGGGTCGATGGTCAGCACCACCACGCGACGGCCCTCCTCCGCGGCGCGCAGCGCGATGGCGGCGGCGGTGGTGGTCTTGCCCACACCGCCGGATCCGCAGCACACGATGATGCGCGCGGACGGATCCTTGATGATCTTCGAGAAGTCCAGCGGGACCGCACTTGCCGGAAGAATCATGGTCAGCGAACCCCCTGCGCGCTCAGGTATTCGGCCAGCTCGTAGAGCCCGCCCAGATCCATGCCGTCGGCCAGCGACGGCAGGTACAGCCGCGTGATGTCCACCTCGGCGAGGTCGGCCGCGCTCTCGTCCTGCGCCTGCAACCGCGCCGAATGCTCCACGGCCTCGGTGATCAGCCCCTGGAAATCCTGCTCCGACAGCGTGATTCCGGCCTCGGCAAGACCGGACTTCAGGGCCTCGGCGTCCAGCTCGCCCCGGGCGGCCTCGGCCCGCACGGGACGCGGCAGGTAGCCCTCGCTCGCCCGGTTGACGATCACCGTGCCGATATTCAGGTCGCCCGCGGTCAATTCGGCGACCGCGTCGGCGGTTTCCTGCACCGGCAGCGCCTCCAGCAGTGTGACCAGGTGGATCATGGTCTGCTCGGAGTGCAGCAGCTTGGACACGCCCTCGGCCTGCGCGGCGATCGGCCCGCCCTTGGCGATCTCCGCCATGGCCTGGGTGACGTCCAGGAAGCTGGCGATGCGGCCGGTCGGCGGCGCGTCGATGACGATCTCGTCGTAAGCCGGCTTGCCCGACTTGTCGACGCGCACCGCGCATTCCTTGATCTTGCCGGTGAGGATCACGTCCCGCAGCCCCGGCGCGATGGTGGTGACGAACTCGATGGCGCCCACCCGGCGCATGGCCCGCCCGGCGAAACCCAGGTTGTAGAACATGTCCAGGTACTCCAGGAACGCATGCTCGACATCCAGGGCCAGCGCCACCACCTCACCGCCGCCGTCCGCGGTGGCGATGCGGGTCTCGGTGGGCGGCAGGGGCGGTACGTCGAAGAGCTGGGCGATGGACTGCCGACCCTCCACCTCCACCAGCAGCACCCGACGACCACCGGCCGCCAGTGCGAGCGCCAACGCCGCCGCGACCGTCGACTTCCCGGTCCCCCCTTTCCCCGAGACATAGTGCAGGCGGGCCTTCTCGGCCCGCTGCGGCCATCCTGTTTGGACCCCTGGCTCCGCCGAAACGGGCACTGCGATCGGTACTCCCACGTTGGCGAGCCTATAACTCGTTCCTTATTCCTGCCCAGAGGATGACGAGGACTGTCTGGTACACCACGTTTCGACCGGCCGATTCCCGATCCGTTCGGTGCGGACGGGAGGGCCGGGGATGCCGTGTGCCGCACCCGAGCTCTACGCTCACCCCATGAGTGATGTGACCGCGTGGGAATACGCGACCGTGCCGCTGCTGACGCATGCGACCAAGGCGATCCTCGATCAGTGGGGCGCCGACGGTTGGGAGCTCGTCACGGTGCTGCCCGGACCGACCGGTGAGCAGCACGTGGCCTACCTGAAGCGGCCCAAGAACTGATGAGCGCCGCAGCGGCCACCAACTGGGCCGAGAACCTGGAGAAGCTGGGGCTGACGCTGCCCCCGGTCGCGGCACCCGTCGCGGCGTACATTCCCGCCACCCGCAGCGGCATCCACGTCTACACCTCCGGCCAGCTGCCCTTCCGCGACGGTGAGCTCACCGCCGTCGGCAAGGTCGGGGCCGAGGTGAGCCTGGAGGAGGCCAAGGAGGCGGCCAAGTACTGCGCGCTCAACGCGCTGGCGGCCGTGCACGGACTCGTCGGGCTCGACAGTGTGGTGCGGATCGTGAAGGTCGTCGGATTCGTCGCCTCCGCACCGGGATTCAACGACCAGCCCGTCGTCATCAACGGCGCGTCGGAACTCCTCGGTGAGGTCTTCGGCGAGGCGGGCGTGCACGCGCGCTCCGCGGTCGGCGTCTCCGAGCTGCCGAAGAACACCCCGGTCGAGGTCGAACTCATCGCCGAGGTGCGCTCTGTTTGATTTGCCCTCCGCTGCGCTGCGGGCGGGTTCGCGGCGCTGAAGGTCTCGGTTCTTCCCTCCTCCGCTCCTCCGCTTCGCTCCCCCGCTCCGTCGGTCCAGAACCGAGACGCGCCGCGAACCGACGGGGGGTGACGCGAGGGGCGGGGGTGTAGGGGTGCGGGTCTGGTGTCGGGGGGCGGGTCTGGTGTGTGGCGGCTCGATCCGGTAAGGACGGGGTATGACCCTCAACCATCCCGCGTACGAGCGGGTGCGACAGGTGACGCCGAGCGCCGCGGTGCTGTTGGCCGACAATCCCGGGCGGATGACGCTGGAGGGCACCAATACCTGGCTGCTGCGGGCACCGCACGCGTCGGGGTGGGTGGTGGTGGATCCGGGGCCGGAGGACCGGGCGCACTCCGAGGCGATCGCGCGCGCGACCGACGGGGATATCGCGCTCGCCCTCATCACCCATCACCACCACGACCACACCGGCGGCATCGACCGGCTGGTCCGGCTCACCGGAACGCCGGTGCGGGCCGTGGAGCCGGGCTTCCTGCACGGCGGCGGCGCGGAACTGGCCGACGGCGAGGTCATCGAGGCGGCGGGCATCCGCCTGACCGTGCTGGCCACCCCCGGCCACACCACCGACTCGGTGAGCCTGCTGCTCGACGGTCCCGACGACACCGACGCGGCGGTGCTCACCGGCGACACCGTGCTCGGACGCGGCACCACCGTGCTGGAATCCCGCGACGACGCCCTCGCCGACTACCTGGCCTCGTTGCGACGCCTGGCCGAGACCGCGCCCGGCCGAACGCTGCTCCCGGCCCACGGCCCCGACCACCTCGACGCCGAACCGGTGATCGGGTACTACCTGAAGCATCGCGAGGAACGTCTCCAACAGGTCCGTGACGCATTGGCGAAGCTCGGCCCCAAGGCCAGGCCGCTCCAGATCGTCGCCCACGTCTACGCCGATGTGGACAAGCGTCTCTGGCCCGCGGCCCACAGCTCGGTGAAGGCCCAACTCGCCTACATCCGCAGCCACGGGTAGTCGTGCGAGTAGGCCGGGCCGCCACTCCCGGTGACGGCCCGGCCTGCTGCGGCGTCCGATTCATCCCGCCGCACCGGCGACGCGGGTGCAGCGGGTGAGACGGCGGGTTCGCAGCGACCGCCGAAGCAGCCCGGGAGACCGGTGGCGGCCACGGCCGGGGCGTACCGGTGCGGGCCGATATTCGTGCGCGTGTGGGCCGGGTCGTCACCGGTGTGGTGACGACCCGGCCTCCGCGATTCTGTGGTTCTCCCCGGCGTCAGCGGGCGCGGCGGGCCAGGCGCTCCGAGTCGGAGATCAGCACGCTCTTGCCCTCGAGGCGCAGCCAGCCGCGGTGCGCGAAGTCGGCCAGGGCCTTGTTCACGGTCTCGCGGGAGGCGCCGACCAGCTGGGCGATCTCCTCCTGGGTGAGGTCGTGGGTGACGCGCAGGGCGCCCGCCTCCTGGGTGCCGAACCGCTGTGCGAGCTGCAGCAGCGCCTTGGCGACACGACCCGGCACGTCGGTGAAGATGAGGTCGGCGAGGTTGTTGTTGGTGCGGCGCAGACGGCGCGCCAACACCCGTAGCAACTGCTCGGCGATCTCCGGCCGCTGATCGATCCACGACTTCAACGCGTCGCGATCCATCGTCACCGCGCGCACCTCGGTGACCGTGGTGGCCGTCGAGGTCCGCGGGCCCGGGTCGAAGATCGACAGCTCACCGAACATGTCCGACGGGCCCATGATGGTCAGCAGGTTCTCCCGACCGTCCGGGGACCGGCGGCCGATCTTCACCTTGCCGGACGTGATGATGTACAGGCGGTCGCCGGGCTCACCCTCGTTGAAAATGACATGGCCGCGCGGGAAATCCACGGGCTGAAG
The DNA here is from genome assembly GCF_030767025.1 of Nocardia sp. CC227C. Taxonomy (GTDB): domain Bacteria; phylum Actinomycetota; class Actinomycetes; order Mycobacteriales; family Mycobacteriaceae; genus Nocardia. The sequence continues at coordinate 152,228 of NZ_JASITE010000016.1, forward strand.
CTGTTTGGCGAGGGCCGCCACGGCGGTTGGCTCGACGCCTTGGAAGATGCCTGCTCTGGCGAGGGCCTCGTCCACGAATGTGCTCCTTATGGGAAATGGCTCTGTCCTGGACCGAAGCTGATTCGGCCGACAGTGCAGTCTACTTTGCAATATGTCCGGGTAGTGATAGACACCACGCGCCGCGCTCGATCTCCGACATGCTGCGCCCATTTTCACGACGCCTGCCGTCGGCCCTCACGACGCACAGAAGCCCACTACAGCGACACGGGGTGCGCTTCCTGTGACACACGGGTCCGGTGCTCACGACACACAGAACATAATTCTGCGACACGCGTAACTTTCGCAACCGGCGGGTCGGTCGCGTCGCATTGGGGCGGCTGCTGTGCGGTTCTCAGCTGGCCTGCGCCACATCCATGGCTTCACCGCGGGTCCGCCGCGGCCGCGGGCGCGCCGCAGCGGCCGGAAGTCCCAATTTGGTCAGATCGCTGACCTCGGCATTCGTCGCCCTATCCAGGTACTGCCGCACCTCTTCGTCCGGTTCGAGCAGCTTGCGGAGCCGGTTCTCGACTCGTTCCATCCCCAGTGCGAACAGCATCAGCACCACCGGGAAGAGCACCACAGCGAGTCCTTGCATACGGGTGAGTAAACACGGCGAAGGTCTCAGATGGAACACGGGAGGTGCTCAGCCCGGTTGTCGGCCGGTTCGAGTTCCGTAAGGTGGACGCGTGCGTGTCTCCGAATCCAGCGCTGCCGCGCGAAGCGGTAAAGCGCGGTCCGCCGATGCCGTCGTGCCCGCGGCGACGAGCGAAAGCGCCACCGTCCCGCGAGCGTTCGAGCGACCGGCGAAAGCGAATCCGCGCCGCAATGAGACCCGGACGGGTCTGGTGCGCCGCGCCCGGCGGATGTACCGCGATCTGACCGTCGCATTTCCCGACGCGCACTGCGAACTCGATTTCACCACGCCCCTCGAATTGGCCGTCGCCACAATTCTTTCCGCGCAGTGCACCGATGTGCGGGTGAACATGACCACCCCGGTGCTGTTCGCGAAGTATCCCGACGCGCGCGCCTATGCCGAAGCCGATCGCACCGAGCTGGAGGAGTACATCCGGCCGACCGGTTTCTATCGCAACAAGGCGTCCGCGCTCATCGGCCTGGGCCAGGCGCTCACGGAGCGCTACGACGGCGAGCTACCCGACACCCTCGACAAGCTCGTGCAACTGCCCGGCATCGGGCGCAAGACCGCCAACGTCATCCTCGGCAATGCCTTCGATGTGCCCGGTATCACGGTCGACACCCACTTCGGCCGCCTGGTGCAGCGCTGGAAATGGACCACCGAGGACGACCCGGTCAAGATCGAGCATGCGGTCGGCGCCCTCATCGAGCGCAAACACTGGACCATGCTCTCGCACCGGGTGATCTTCCACGGCCGCCGCGTCTGCCACGCCCGCAAACCCGCGTGCGGGGCCTGCCTGCTCGCCAAGGACTGCCCCTCCTACGGCACCGGACCCACCGATCCCGCCACCGCCGCCGCCCTGGTGAAAGGGCCGGAGACCGAGCATCTGCTCGAGTTGGTGGGGCTGTGAGACCCGAGCGTTCGGGGGACGAACAGAGATCACGTGGACTGTCGCACCGGCCGGTGCTGCGGTGGGCGCTGGTCGCCGTCGTGGTGGCCGTCGCGCTGACCGTGGCGCTGTGGCCGCGCGAGAGCAGCGACGACAGCGCCGCCGAGGACGGCGCGAACCGGCCCGTTCCGGCCGTGTCCGAACAGGATCGCGCCGCGGCCGCGCTGGCCGCGTGCCCGGCTCCGAGCGGCGCGCCCGTCGGCGACAGCCCGCTGCGTGGCATCACGCTGACCTGCCTGGCCGACGGGCGGCCCGTCGATCTGGCCGCCGCCCTGGCGGGCAAACCCGCACTGCTCAACCTGTGGGCCTACTGGTGCGGTCCGTGTGCCGAGGAACTACCTCTGCTGGAACAGTTTTCGGATCGAGCCGCCGGTGCGGTTACGGTGCTGACCGTGCACAGTGATCCCGATGCGGTGAAGGCGTTGGCGCGACTGACCGACCTCGGCGTACACCTGCCGGGCGTGGCGGACCCCGGCACCCGGGTGCGGGCCGCGGTCGGCACCGGCCCCTACTACCCGCAGTCGGTGCTGCTGCGGGCCGACGGCACCGTGGCCGATATCGTCCGGCGCACCTTCACCAGCGTCGACGACATCGCGGCGACCGTCGACGCCCAGCTCGGAGTGCAGGCATGAGATACGAGATTTCCACCGACGGCGTGCCGCAGTGGCTGCGCGGGGTGGTCGAACACGATCCGGCCGACCCCACCGGCATCAATCCGGTGCTGCGCCGCACCGTGATGCGCAAGGCCGTGCGGAAGGTCGCCGGTGCCACCGGCATGACGCGCGACGCCGCCGTGCTGGTGCTGTTCGGCGGAGCGCCCGAGCCCGACCCGAGCGCGCCCGGCGGTATGCCCGAGGACGCGAATGTGCTGCTCACCCAGCGCGCCGCCACCCTGCGCCAGCACAGCGGGCAGGTCGCCTTCCCCGGTGGCGCGGTCGACCCCGGCGACGAGGGGCCGATCTTCACCGCCCTGCGGGAGGCCGAGGAGGAGACCGGCCTGGACCCCGGCGACGTGCAGCCGCTGGCCGTCCTGCCCAAGATCTTCGTGCCGCCGTCGGGTTTCGACGTCACCCCCGTGATCGGCTACTGGCGCACCCCCGGGGAAGTGGGGGTGGTCAGCGCGGCCGAGGCCACCCGGGTGGCCCGGGTGCCGCTGTCGGAGCTGCTCGATCCGGCCAACCGGTTCGTGGTGCGGCATCCGCTCGGATACATGGGTCCGGCGTTCGCGGTGGACGGCATGCTGGTCTGGGGATTCACCGCGGGCGTGCTCGCGGGGCTACTCGCGGTATCCGGCTGGGAGAAAGAATGGGACCATCACGATGTGCGTGATCTACAGGCCTCGTTGGCCGCGGTAGGGATGACGTTATGAGCGCCTCGGCCTGGCTCGACCTCGGTGTCCTGATCATCGCGCTGCTGGCCGCCTCCTCCGGGTGGCGGCAGGGCGCGGTCGCCTCGGCGCTAGCCTTCCTGGGGGTCGTGCTGGGCGCCGTCGCGGGCATCCTCATCGCGCCGCACATCCTCATCCATCTGAGCGAGGGACGCAGCCGCGTACTGGTGGGCGTGGTGCTCATCGTCGTGCTGGTGATCATCGGCGAGGTGGCGGGCATGGTGCTGGGGCGCGCCGCCCGCAGCGGGATGCGCGACCCCTTCACCCGCAGTGTGGACAGCGTGGTCGGGGCGGGCCTGCAGACGGCGGCGGTACTGGCCACCGCATGGCTGCTGGCATTGCCGCTGACCAGCTCCTCGCAGCCGAATATCGCTGCGGCCGTGCAGAATTCGCGGGTTCTGGGCGAGGTGAACTCGGTAGCGCCGGACTGGCTGCGGAAGCTGCCCAACGAATTCTCCAGCCTGCTCAACACCTCCGGACTGCCCGATGTCATCGGTCCGTTCGGGCAGGTGTCGGTGGCGGCCGTGGAGCCGCCGGACGCGAGTGTGCTGCGGTTGCCGGTGGCGCAGCAGTTGCAGCTCAGCGTGTTGCGCATTCGCGGGCAGGCGCCCAGTTGCCAACGTGCGCTGGAGGGTTCGGGATTCGTGGTCGCGCCCGAACGCGTGATGACCAACGCGCACGTGGTGGCGGGCACCAACAAGGTCAGCGTGGACACCGTGCGCGGGCCGCTGTCGGCCACCGTGGTGCTTTTCGATCCGATGAAGGACATCGCGATCCTCGACGTGCCCGGACTGGCCTCGCCGGTCATTCCGCTGGCGTCGGAACCGGCGGCGGCCGGCGAGAGCTCCATCGTGCTCGGGTACCCCGGCGGCGGCGCCTACTCGGCCAGCGCCGCCCGGGTGCGGGAGACGCTGGACCTCAAGGGGCCGAACATCTATCGCGACGGAAATGTGCAGCGCGAGGTGTACACCGTGCGCGGGCTGGTACGCGCGGGCAACTCCGGTGGACCGCTGGTGGATACCGAGGGGCAGGTGCTCGGCGTCGTGTTCGGCGCGGCGGTCACCGACGAGGACACCGGGTACGTGCTGACGCTCAACGAGGTTCGCGGCGAGCTGGACACCGCGTCCGCCTTCACCGCGCCGGTGGCCACGGGGCAGTGCGTGCTGAGCTGACCGGGGGCCGGCTCGGGCGCGAGGTCCGGAACCCGCGGGCTAGGCCAGCAGTTCGGCCAACTCGGCGGTGACGGCCTCGGGGTTCTCCTGGTGGGCGAAGTGGCCCGCGTCGGGTATGCCCACCAGGCGGCGGTCGGGGGAGAGACGGCGGCCACGGCGGATGGTGGCGGCGAGGATGTAGCGGTCGCCGTCGCCGTGCAGGGCGAGGACCGGTACCCGCACCGGTTCGCGCATGGTCGCCATGAAGCGCTTGCCGTCCGGCCGCCACTGGCTGCGGAAGGCCCAGCGCTGGTACTCCAGGGCGCAGTGCGACGCACCGGGGATGCGGATGGCGGCGCGCATCCGGGCGGCGGCGTCGGCGAACTCGGCGGTGTGCGACCAGCGTTCGCTCACCCGCTGCCGCAGCAGCCGCTCGATCTCCGCGCCGCCGGACTTGGTGAGCAGCCGCTCCCCGTAGCGCGGCGGCTGGTAGCGCAGGAAATTGGGCAGCCAGGCGCGCCGCTGCCGTCCGTCGCGCAGCACCATGTGCTTGAGCGCCGCCGGATGCGGTGAGCTGATCAGGGCGATGGACCGCACCACCCGCGGGTGCAGCACGGCGGTCGCCCAGCACACCAGGCCGCCCTCGGCGTGTCCGACGAGCGTGGCCTCGGTGTGCCCGAGCGCGCGGATCAACCCCGCCACATCACCGGCCAGGGTCCAGCCGTCGTAACCGCGCGGCGGCTTGTCGGAATCCCCGTAGCCGCGCAGATCCACCGCCACGGCCCGGAATCCGCGCTCGGCGAGCCCGGTGAGCTGGTGCCGCCAGGACCACCAGAAGTCGCCGAAACCGTGCAGCAGCACCACCAGCGGCGTATCCGGATCGATCGGCGGCGCACCGGCACCGGGCTCCGCTTCGACCACATGGAAGCGAATGCCGTTGGCATGCACGTCCCGATGGGTCCACGGGCCCTCGTAGCGGACGCTGGACGGATCAGGAAGCGAGTTCGACGACACGCCCGGAAGCGTAATGGAAGACCTACGCCCGGAACTTGTCGAGCGAGCCCGGCGCGGCCTCGTGCGCCCCGGGCGCGCCGAAACCGCTGGGCAGCACGGTCTTCGCCTCCTTGAGCGACTCGATGGTCTTCTCCGGTGCGCGCAGCTTCTTCACCTTCCGCCAGCCGAGGAAGCCGAACGCCAGAACCGCCGCGATCATCAATCCGAACACGATGAGGAACGCGGCCCAGCGCTCCAGCCACTCGTCCAGCAACTCGGCCAGGAAGAAGAAAAAGAAGAACGAGCTGTACAGCAGCACGACCAGCGCCACGATGAAGTAGACGCTGCCCAGCAGGCCCTTCTTGACCTCCGATGTCACCTCGGCCTTGGCGAGCTCCACCTCGGCGCGCACCAGCGTCGACATCTGCTCGGTGGCATCACGAACCAGCCCGCCGATGCTTTCGGAGCGAGCATCGACCTCGGACAGTGGAATCGAGGTGAGGGTTCGGGCATGACGCCCTTCCTGACCGTTGCCGCCCTGTGTGAAGCTCAATTGCTCGACCCTTCTCCGTGTCAGTCGACCCGTCCCGGTACCGCCCGGTCAGTCACTCTCTTGTTCCTGCAATGCCCGCTCGTCTCGCGCCGCCTGGTGAGCACGGCCACGACGCAACAGTAGCGCCGAACCTGCCAGGGAAGCCGCCAACGACGTGAGCAACACGGCCGCCTTCGCGAGTTCCACCGTGGAGCCGTCGCCGACATCCGCGAGTGCGAGTTCTGCCACCAAAAGGCTAACGGTGAAGCCGATGGCTCCGAGGACCGACAGGGCGAACATATCCCGATAGGCGAGATCGGTGGGTTTCGTGGCCAGTCCGAGCCGGATTGCGGCCCAGGCGAATCCGAAGATGCCCACGGTCTTGCCCACCAGCAGGCCGAGCACGATGGCCAGTCCCAGCCGGTTGGTGAAGATCTCCGAGAACACGTCGGCGTTCAGCGTGACACCGGAGGCGAACAGCGCGAACACCGGCACGCAGAAGGCCGCGGAGATGGGCTGGAAGAAGTGCTCGAGGTTGGCCGCGGGCACGCAGTGCTCGTCCTCGTCCGGATCCGGCCGCACCCGTGTCAACAGACCCAGTGCCACACCCGCCAGGGTCGGGTGGATGCCCGCCTCGTGCAGCGCATACCAGGCCACCAGCGCCACCGGCACGTACAGGATCGGCGTACTCACCCGGTACTTCTGTCCGACCCACCAGATCGCGAAGCACAGGATCGCCGCCAGCAGCCACAGCATCTTCACCGTGGTGGTGAACAGCACGGCGATCAGGATGATGGCGATCAGGTCGTCCACCACGGCCAGGCTCAGCAGGAATACGCGCGCGGCGGCCGGAATCCGGGAACCGGTGAGCGCCAGCACGCCCAGCGCGAAGGCGATATCGGTGGCCACCGGAATGGCCCAGCCGCGGTCCATGCCCTCCACGCCCCAGCCGACCGCGACGGCGATGAGCGCGGGCAGCAGCACGCCGCCGAACGCCGCGATGATCGGCAGGGACGCGCTCTTGCGGTCGGCGAGCTCACCGACCACCAGCTCACGTTTGAGCTCCAGCCCGGCGACGAAGAAGAAGATGGCGAGCAGACCGTCCTTGGTCCAGTCGGCCAGGGTGAGATCCAGATGTAGCGGCGGAATCGCCAGCCGGGTGTCGACCATGGTCGTATAGCTGTCGCCCCACGGGGAGTTGACCCAGATCAGGGCGGCCGCGGCGGCGATGAGGAGCAGCGCGCCACCGAATGTTTCGGTCCGTAGGTAGCGGGAGAGCTCGGAGCGGACCTGGGTGATCACTCGGGCACCTTTCAGCCGGTTCGACAGAACAGCGGCGTGCGAAACCCATCCGAGAGCGACCGGCCGCATGCCGCATGCCGACCAGACTTCCCGGCACACCTTTACGGGATTCTAATGGTTTGCCGGAAATGTTCCGACTCGGAGTGAAACGACCCTGTGACTGCGCAGGTCACAGGGCCGTTCGCGCGCCAAGGGTGTGCTCAGGCCCGGCGGGCCCGGATGGCCTCGAAGACGTTC
>NZ_JASITE010000017.1 GCF_030767025.1 Nocardia sp. CC227C
GCCGACCCGGTGGCGGCAGCGGCGGCAGCGGCAGCGGCGGTTCCCGCCCTGGCGCGGGCCGTAAGCGCTCGCCGTGGAAGATCGTGCGCCGCACCCTCTACGTGCTGCTGGCGCTGGGCATCATCCTGCCCAGCACGGTCTTCCTGCTCGCCTACTCGACCGCGTCGGTGCCGCGTCCTGGCGATCTGAAGAACAACCAGGTCGCCCTGATCTACGCCAATGACGGCAGTACGGTGCTGTCCAAGGTCGTTCCGCCCGAGGGCAACCGCACCGACGTCACCATCGACCAGATCCCGCCGCACGTGCGCAATGCCGTGATGGCGGCCGAGGACCGCGACTTCTACACCAATCCGGGCTTCTCCTTCAGCGGTTTCGCCCGCGCGCTGCGCGACAACCTGATGGGCAAGGACACCGCGGGCGGTGGCTCCACCATTACGCAGCAGTATGTGAAGAACGCGCTGGTCGGCAACGAGCGCTCGCTCACCCGCAAGATGCGCGAGCTGGTCATCTCGGTCAAGATGGCGCAGGAGTGGTCCAAGGACGACATTCTCACCGCTTACCTGAACACCATCTACTTCGGGCGCGGCGCGTACGGCATCGACGCGGCGGCCAAGGCGTACTTCGGCAAACCGGTGCAGGAGTTGACCGTTTCCGAGGGCGCGGTGCTGGCGGCGACCATTCAGCAGCCGTCCAACCTGGACCCGGAGAAGAATCCGACGGGCGCCGAGGAGCGCTGGAAGTACGTGCTCGACGGCATGGTCTCCAGTGGCAAGCTGCCGGCCGCCGAACGCGCGAACATTCAGTTCCCGCAGGTGGTCCCGATCGCCTCGCTGGGTGACAAGAGTCTGGACCAGGGCCCGGAGGGCCTGATCAAATCCAAGGTGCTGGAGGAGCTGAGCGCCGCCGGCATCAGCGAACAGCAGCTCAATACCGAGGGACTGCAGATCACCACCACCATCGACCCGCAGGCGCAGCAGGCCGCCGTGGACGCGGTGACCTCGAATATGCAGGGCGAGCCGGAGAATCTGCGCACCGCCGTGGTGTCGGTGGATCCGCAGACCGGCGCCGTGCGCGCGTACTACGGCGGCGACAACGGCGCGGGCTTCGACTTCGCCAGCGCGGGCCTGCCCGCCGGTTCCGCGTTCAAGGTATTCGGCCTGGCGCAGAACCTCGAGATGGGCAAGCCGCTGTCCACGCTGTACGACAGCTCCCCGGTCTCCGTGAACGGCATAAAGATCACCAATGTCGAGGGCGAGCAGTGCGGTACGTGCACCATCGCCGAGGCGTTGAAACGCTCGCTCAACACCAGCTTCTACCGCATGATGCTGGACATGCCGGGCAACGGCCCGCAGAAGATCGCCGATATGGCGCACAAGCTGGGCATTCCGGACAGCATCCCGGGCGTGGGCGATACGCTCACCGAGCCGGGCGGCGTCGGCCCGAACAACGGCATCGTCCTGGGCCAGTACCAGGTGCGGGTGCTGGATATGGCCTCGGCGTACGCCACCCTGGCCGCCTCCGGCGTCTACCACGCGCCGCACTTCGTGCAGAAGGTCGTCGCCTCCGACGGCACCGTCCTGCTCGATCGCGGTGAGGTGGCCGGTGAGCAGCGCGTCTCGTCCGCGGTGGCCGACAATGTGTCCGCCGCCATGGAGCCCATCGCCGCGTACTCGCGCAACCACGGCTTGGCGGGCGGCCGGGTGTCCGCTTCCAAGACCGGCACCCACCAGCTCGGCGACACCGGCGAGAACCGCGACGCGTGGATGGTCGGCTACACCCCGCAGCTGTCCACCGCGGTGTGGGTCGGCACCGAGCAGGGTGATCCACTGCGCGGTGCGAGCGGCATGATCTACGGCTCCGGGCTGCCGTCCGACATCTGGAAGGACACCATGGACGGCGCGCTCGAGGGCCAGCCGAAGGTGAAGTTCCCGAAGCCGGGCGCCATCGGCGGCCAGGCCGGTGTGCCATCGTGGTCGGCCCCGTACACCGCGCCGTCGTCCGAGGCCCCGGCGGAGCCGCCGGTGGTCATCACCCAGAGCCCGGTGCAGGTGGGGCCGTTCACGCTGAATATTCCGGGGCTGGCGCCGAATCCGCAGCAACAGACCCCGCAGAACATGCCGCAGAATCAGAGCCCCTCCGATGACGGACCGCTGCCCGGCCAGCCGGTCGCGCCGTCGGACGGCACACCGCTGACGACCGCGCCCGCGCCCACACCGCGGTCGGACAATGGCAACGGCTACGGGTCACCGAACAACCGGTAGCCTCTTGCCGTGATCGAGCAGGAGTTGGTGCGCGCGCCGCTGGCCGACGAGCACTCGTCGGCCGGCGGCGCGGACACGGGCGGGGGACGGCCGATGCGCGAAATATCGGGGCGGTACGCCGCACCCGCGCCGCTGGCGTGGGATCTGCGCTCCGCCGATGATCGGGACAAGCCCAGTCGCAACGACTCCCTGGTCGCCCAACTGAGCACCCTCACCGGTGGTCCGGTCGGCGATCACGCGCTGATCGGGCGGGTGCGGTTCTGGACGCCCATGCGGGTGCTGTTCGCCTTCGCGGTGATCTTCCTGGCGCTCGGCTGGGGCAGCAAGGCCCCGTGCATTCAGCAGACCGTCGACGACAACGGGGTCATCGGCCTGGACTGGAACGACGGCCGCCAGTACATCGCCATGTGCTATTCGGATACGGTGCCGCTCTACGGGGCCGAGCGCCTGAACGAGGGCGCGTTCCCGTACAAGAAGCAGTGGACCGAGACCGGACCGGACGGCGAACCGCAGGTGCGGTACATGGAGTATCCGGTGCTGTCGGGCCTGTACCAGTACGGATCCATGCAGGTCGCCAAGACCTGGGACGCCGCCTCCCAGCTGTGGGGCCTGCCGGGCGCGCTGCAGGTGGTCATCTACTTCAATGTGGTGGCGCTGGGGCTGGCCATGGCGTGGCTGGTGACGGTGTGGGCAACCGCGCTGCTGGCCGGTCGCCGCGTCTGGGATGCGGCGCTGGTGGCGTGCTCGCCGCTGGTGCTGGTGCACGCGTTCACCAATTTCGACGCTCTCGCAACGGCTTTCGCGGCCGGTGGCCTGCTGGCGTGGGCGCGGCGGCGACCGGTGCTGGCGGGGGTGCTGCTGGGCCTGGGTGGTGCGGCCAAGCTGTATCCGCTGCTGCTGCTCGGACCGATCCTGGTGCTGTGCCTGCGCGCCGAGCGGCTCGGGGACGAGGGTTACGGCACCTCGCTGTCCTGGCATCGGCTGGGCCCCATGCGTTCCGGGCTGACGGCCGTCGCCGCCGCGGCCGGTACCTGGGTGGCGGTGAATCTGCCCATCGCGGTGCTGTACCCCAACGGCTGGTGGGAGTTCTTCCGGCTCAACACCGAACGGCACGCGGATCCGGATTCGGTGTACAACGTCATCACCTCCTTCACCGGCTGGGCCGGATTCGACGGCTACCTGAATTCCGGTGAGACGCCGTCGATCCTGAATCTGGTGTCGCTGCTGCTGTTCCTGGCCGCCTGTGCGGGCATCGCCTGGGTCGCGCTGACGGCGGCGCGGCGACCGCGCCTGGCGCAGCTGGCCTTCCTGGTGGTGGCGGCCTTCCTGCTCACCAACAAGGTATGGAGTCCGCAGTACTCGCTGTGGCTGGTGCCGCTGGCGGTGCTGGCGCTGCCGCATCGGCGAATCCTGTTGGCGTGGATGACCGTCGACGCACTGGTGTGGGTGCCGCGGATGTACTACTACCTCGGCGAGGACCGCAAGGGCGTACCGGAGCAATGGTTCACCGGCACGGTGATCCTGCGCGATATCGCGGTGGTCGCGTTGTGCGTCCTGATAGTTCGGCAGATCTACCGCCCCGCCGAGGATCTCGTGCGCCGGGACGGAGCCGACGATCCGGTGGGCGGCGTACTCGACCACACGGCGGATCCGGTTTTCCCGTGGCTGCCGCGCCCACTGCGGCCGCGGCCGGGCCGGGTCGCCGCGGCCGCCCACCGGTGACCGGTCCGCGAATACCACGGCGCCCGCGAACCACTCCGGTTCGCGGGCACCCGCTCTCGTCCTTGCCGGCGCGGCTCAGCCGCCGATGAAGCGGGCCAGCTGCGGGACCGCCTCGCCCGGATGCTTGGCCTGGAAGCCCTCGCCGATGGCCTCCATCTTCCAGTCCGATCCGGACTTGGACAGCTTCGCCATCGCCATGGCGGTGAAGGGCATGCCGCCCGCCAGGGTGAAGCGCGCCAGCTCCCTGTCGCCATTGGCGTCCACCAGTCGGCAGAAGGCATTGGTGACCTGCTCGAAGGTGTGCCCCTTGTAGGAGGTCACGATGAACAGCATGGTGGTGACCGGAGCGGGAACCCGGGTGAGGTCCACCATGATCTGCTCGTCGTCGCCCGCGCCCTCACCGGTGAGGTTGTCACCGGAGTGGCGGATGGAGCCGTCCTTGGAGGTCAGGCTGCCGTAGTAGACGACATCCATCACGTTCATGCCCGCGAACAGGATCACCGAGGCGTCCAGGTCGATATCCACGGCCCGGCTGCCGAACATGCCGCCGCGCTTGACCGGATCCCAGCCCAGACCCATCCGCACATAGGTCAGCGCCTGGCCGCCCTCCTTGCGGAGGTTGACGCGCTGACCCTTGACCAGGCTGACCGCGCCGCCGGACTGCGGCAGGTCGCGATCGGGTGCGGGGCCGGACGGTGGGAAGCCGGGTGCGGCACCGCCGGGAGCACCCTGCCCCGGCGGCGGATAACCACCGGGACCGCCCGGCGGGAAGCCGCCCTGCGGCGCGTAATCCGGTGCGGGCGGCGGGTAGCCCTGTCCCGGCGGCGGATAGCCCTGACCGGGCGGCGGGTAGCCACCCTGCCCCGGCGGTGGATAGCCACTCTGTCCCGGGGGCGGGTAACCGCCCTGTCCGGGCGGCGGGTAGCCACCGGCGGGCGGGTAGTCCGGCACGGGCGGCGGGTACTGACCCGGCGGCGGGGTGGCCGGGGTCGGCGGGACGGGCGCCTGCGGCTGCGGCGGCGGTGCCTGCTGTTGTCCGGCCGGTTCGTTCACCTGCACACCGTGATCGGTGACCAGCGCGGCGAAACCACCGGCGTAGCCCTGCCCGACGGCGCGCACCTTCCAACCGCCCTGGCGCCGATACAGTTCCAGCGCGATCACGATGGATTCGCTGCTGAGCCCCTCGATCCGGTACTCGAACAACGGGTTCCCGGACTGGTCGGACACGTAGGCGACGGGCGCGGGAATCTGCCCGAAGCTGCCGCCGGGCGTGTCGAGCGTGATGACGGCCCGGATCTGCGCGATGTCGGCGGGCACCGCCGACAGCGACACCGCCAGCGCGGCGGGCTGCCCCGACGACGCGGGTTGCAGGTTCACGCCGGGACCGCTGGGCTGGTTGAAGAAGACGAAATCGGCGTCGGAGCGGACCTTTCCGTTCTCGGTGACCAGCAGTGCGGACACATCCGCGGGCGCGCCGATCTGAACCGAGATCACGACGTCGTTGACGGCCAGCGGACCGTTCTGGCCCTTAACCAGTGTTGCGGACAAGATCGACCCTTCGCTTGTCGGTGCGTTCGTCAGCCACTCTACGAGAAACACGCCGTACCTGCGCCGAGGGTTTTCGGTTAGGGTTGCGGCGACAGTCCGAGTACCCCCGGGGGACATGAACCACCCATGGCGCAGTTGTTCGAAAAATCGAAGAGGGTCATCGAGGCGCAGCTCGCCGGGGGCAGTATCCGGGCGATCTCCGGGTCGATGGTGGCCTATGAGGGAAACATCCAGTTCAAGAGCGCCGGTTTCGGCGGCGGCGACGGCGTGCTGGCGGGCCTGAAGCGCCGTGCCACCGGCGAATCGCTCTCACTCATGGAGTGTTCGGGCAACGGGCGGGTCTTCTTCGCCGTGAACGGCCAGGACGTCACCGTGGTGAACCTGAACAACGACACGCTCCAGGTGGAGTCGCAGCAGCTGCTGGCCTTCGCCGGAAATCTGCGCACCGACGTGACCTTCGCGGGCCTGCGCGGCGGAGCCACGGGCGCGGGCCTGTTCACCACCAAGGTGACCGGCCAAGGTCAGGTGGCGCTGCTGTCGGCGGGCGGCCCGCTCATTCATCTGGAGGTGTCGCCGCAGTATCCGCTGGTGGTGGATCCGGATGCGTTCGTGGCGGCACGCGGCAATCTGAATCAGTCCTTCGTGACCGATGTTTCGTGGCGGTCGGTCATGGGCCAGGGTGGCGGGGAGGCGTTCTCGCTGCGCTGGGAAGGGCAGGGCGTGGTGTCGATCCAGCCCGCCGAGCGGTGAGAGGGCGCACGCGATGTTCGAGAAAGTGAACAGCAAGGTCGTCAAGGTCCACGCGGGCCAGGCGGGCGGCGTGGTCGCGCGCACCGGCGCGATGCTCTTCTACCAGGGCGATATCTCCTTCTCCCCGCACCAGATCCCCGGCGCGAGCCAGCTGGGCGGCATGGGCGGTCTGATGGGCATGGCCGGGCGCATGATGACGGGCGAGCACGAGCGCACCATGCTGGCCCAGGGCAACGGCGAGGTGCACTACGGGTTCGCGGGTCTGGAGGTGCATGTGGTGCACATGCAGCCCGGCGCGACCCTGCGCGTGGAGGCGTCGCGGCTGCTGGCCAACACCGCCGGGTTGCAGAGTTCGGTTGTGTCGGTGGCGGGTTCGGGCGGCCAGGGCGGTCGCGGCGGCGGCCTGATGGGCGCGCTGCGCGGCGCGGCGGCCGGAGTGCTGACCGGGCAGGGCCTGTTCACCACCCAGCTGTCCGGTCAGGGCGCGGCGGTGCTGCTCGGCCACGGCGGATTCATCGAATTACAGGTCGGCGGACCGAATCCGGTGGTGGTGGACCCGCAGGCGTTCGTGGCGGCCTACGGCAACGTGCAGACGGAACTGAAGGCGGCGATGAGCTGGCGCGACGCGGTCGGGCGCGGTTCGGGCGAGGCGATGCAGCTGCACTGCGTCGGCCAAGGCGTCGTATACGTGCAGGCATCCGAAGAGAAGCTGTGAAGCGATGAGTTACCAGAATCCTCAGGGCGGCTACCCGAATCAGCCTGGCGGCTACCAGCCCGGCTACCAGCAGCCCGGCGGATACCCCAATCAGCAAGGGGGATACCAGGATCCGGGTCAGCAGCAGTTCGCGGGCGGGCATCAGGGCCAGCAGCCGCAGATGCTGAGCCCGATGAATCTCGGTGAGAGCGACAATCTTCCGGGCAACCACTACGCCTTCTGCATCGATCTCACCCAACCCTGGTTCATGCGCAAGGGCGCGATGATCGCCTACTACGGCGATATGCGGTTCCAGTCGCTCGCGCACGGCTTGCAGGGCAATCTCATGCACATGGTGTCGCAGCAGTTCTCGGCGCCGCTGTTCACCGGCGACTACGTGGTGGCGGAGGGCCACGGGAAGCTGATCATCGGCGACCGCGGCTACGACATCAACTCCTACGACCTCGACGACGGCAACCTGACCGTGCGCGCCGCGAATCTGCTGGCCTTCGAGCCCGGCCTGTCGCTGAACCAGTCGATCGTGCCCGGCTTCCTCACCCTCATCGGCACCGGCAAGTTCCTGGCCTCCTCCAACGGCCCGGTCATGTTCGCCGAACCGCCGCTGCGGGTGGATCCGGAGGCGCTGGTGGGCTGGGCGGACTGCCCCTCGCCGAGCCATCACTACGACGAGCGCTGGATCTCCAGCTTCCTGGCGGCCGGGGCGGCGCGCTTCGGCGTGAATTCCGGTGAGGAGCGGCAGTTCGACTTCACCGGCGCGGGCACCGTGCTCATCCAGTCGTCGGAGAAGGTGCTCGACGATTCCCACCTGGTCCGGACCCTCGAGGGCCAGCTCCAGAGCGGGATCACGCCGAGCGGTCTGCAACGCCTGCACAGTGTGATCATGCAGCAGTTGAACGCCCAGCAGCAGCACTGATCGGCGACACCGCCGAGTACCGCCACCCACCGGGGCACGCCGGATGTGGGCTGTCGGTGCCCCGCCGGGAGGTCCCGCCGTGGCAGTATCGGCTGGGTGAGCGACGGTGGAGTCGATCCGGCGGCCGGACAGCGGCCGACCGGGCGCGGCGATCCGGCGGTAACGCACGAACAGTATCTGCGGGCGTTCCGGCACCCCGGCGTGTCCCGCGAACAACTGCACGACCTGCTCGACGCGGTGAACAGTTTCCTCGACACGGTCACCCCGCGCGTCGGCGAGTACGTGCCGCCGGGCGGGTGGGCCCCCGAATCCACGGCCCTGGCCTTCCGGATCGGCCGCGCGGCGGAGCAGGTGCTCGCCGAACGCGACGAAGCCGACCGCGAGCGGCGGCGAAGACGCGAGATCCGCGATCGGCTGGTCACCGCGTTGGACGCCGTGCTCGACTGTCTGCGCGTCCTCCCGGATCTCGCCGAAACCGAGGTGACTCTCGGCACCACCGCCATCAACGAGGGTTTCCAGGTGTTCGAGGACGGGTCGGTGCGCACCACGCGGGCGCAGGAGCGGGGCGCGGATATGGGCGCGCTGGAGCTGCGCCGCGCCGAACTCGACGAACTGATGACCGATGCGGTGGCCCGGCGCACCGGGTTCATGAACGAGACCGCCGACGTGCTGCGGGAACGACTCGGCGTCGCGCCCGACGGCGTCGGCATTCCGTGGGTGATCACGGCGGCCGCCCGGGGCGGGCTCGACATCGCCGAACCCTTCGAATTCGCCGCCCACCACCTGCCGACCTCACCGCTGCGTGAACTGGTGGTGCAGCTGGTGGCCGACATCGAACTCGCCCGCACCCTCGAGGACGAGACACCGCTGCTCGGCGGCGACGCGGTCACCGGCGACGACGCGAACGCGGAATAGCCGCGAATCCGACGCACGCGGGCGGCCGTGATGGGAGCCTGAATTCGGACCGGCTTTCGCCAGAAGGAGCGTTCGGGTGAAAAAGCTCATCAATCGTCCGGGGGATGTGGTCGAAACGGCGCTCGCCGGAATGGCCGCCGCCCATCCGGAATTGCGCATCGACACCAAGCAACGACTGATCGTGCGCGCGGACGCACCGGTACCGGGCAAGGTGGGCCTGGTATCCGGCGGCGGATCCGGGCACGAGCCGCTGCACGGCGGATTCGTCGGGCCCGGCATGCTCGATGCGGCATGTCCGGGGGAGATCTTCACCTCCCCGGTCCCGGACCAGATCCTCGCCGCCACCGCGGCCGTCGAGGCCGGGGCGGGCGTGCTGCACATCGTGAAGAACTACACCGGCGACGTCATGAACTTCGAGATGGCCGCCGAACTGGCCGAGGCCGAATCCGGCGGCGAGGTACGGGCGGTGGTGGTGAACGACGATGTGGCCGTGCAGGACAGCACGTACACGGCCGGGCGACGCGGCGTCGGGGCCACCGTGGTGCTGGAGAAGATGGCCGGGGCGGCGGCCGCGGCGGGCCGGCCGCTCGAGGAGGTGCTGCGGGTGGCCGAAACAGTGAACGCCCGCTCGCGCAGCATGGGGATGGCCCTGACCTCGTGCACGGTGCCCACGGCCGGGCACCCGACCTTCGAACTCGGTGACGACGAGATGGAGATCGGCATCGGTATCCACGGGGAGCCGGGACGGGAGCGGATGCCGCTCGCGCCCGCCCGCGAGACAGCCGCCGTGCTGGTCGAGCCGCTGCTCGCGGATCTGCCGTTCACCAGCGGCGATTCGGTGCTCTGCTTTGTGAACGGGATGGGCGCGACGCCGCTCATCGAGCTGTACGTCATGTTCGACGAGGTGGCGCGGATCCTGCGCGGGCAGGGCATCGACATCGCCCGGTCGCTGGTGGGGCCGTACATCACCGCGCTGGATATGGCCGGCTGCTCGGTGACCCTGACTCGACTCGACGACGATCTGGTTTCGCTGTGGGATGCGCCCGTGCGCACCCCGGCCCTGCGATGGGGGATGTGATGGCAAAACTGAACGCGGCCGCCTGGGTGCGGTCCTACGCGGCGCTGATCGATCAGCGCGCCGCCGAACTCACCGCGCTGGACGCGGCCATCGGCGACGCCGACCACGGCATCAATATGCAGCGCGGCACGGCCGCGGCGGTGGCGGCCCTGGCG
Source organism: Nocardia sp. CC227C (assembly GCF_030767025.1). GTDB lineage: Bacteria > Actinomycetota > Actinomycetes > Mycobacteriales > Mycobacteriaceae > Nocardia. The sequence goes on from NZ_JASITE010000017.1 coordinate 10,058, forward strand.
GGCGCGCCCGGGGCGAGCGCCACCGAAGTGTGCAAGCAGACCGGGACGATCCTGGTGCAGACGGTGGGCGGTGCCAGCGGCCCGCTGTACGGCACCTTCTTCCTACGGGTGGCGGACGGCCTCGAATCCGCCACCGACGTAGCGACTTTCGCCAAGGCGTTCCGCGCCGGGCTGGAGGCCGTGATGGCGCGCGGCAAGGCCGAACGCGGCGACAAGACCATGGTCGACGCGCTCGCCCCGGCCGCTGACTGCCTCGACCGGCAGTTGGCCGTGGGTTCCGGCCCGGCTACCGCGCTGGAGGCGGCGGTCGCCGCCGCCGAGGCGGGCCGCAGGGCGACCGCGCCCATGCGGGCCCGCAAGGGGCGCGCGTCGTATCTGGGCGAACGCAGTATCGGACATATCGATCCCGGCGCGACGAGCGCCATGCTGCTGGTGCGCGCGGCCCGGCAGGCGCTGCGGTGAGCCGATCGGTGGGCGTTCCCCCATAGCGTCCGGCGGTTCGATGGCGCAGGATCGAGGGATGATCGAGCTGAAGGACAAGGCGGCGGCCTTTCTCGCCCTGCATCGCCCCGGCGATCCGGTGATCCTGCCGACCGTATGGGACGCCTGGTCGGCAACCCTGGTGCGGGAAGCGGGATTTCCGGCGCTCACCGTCGGCAGCCATCCACTCGCGGACGCCATGGGCAAGAGCGACCACGAGGGGATGGCGTTCACCGACGTGATCGCCCGGGTCCGCGAAATCGCCGGCGCCGTGGATATTCCGGTCTCGGTGGATATCGAATCCGGCTACGGGCTCGACGCCGAGCGCCTGGTGGAGGGGCTGCTGGAGGCGGGAGCGGTGGGCCTGAACATCGAGGACACCGTGCACAGCGAGGGCGGCCGGCTGCGCGACCCGGCCGAACACGCCGACCGGGTCGGCGCGCTGCGCCAGAGCGCCGATGCCACCGGCGTCCACCTGGTGGTCAACGCCCGCACCGACGTCTTCGTGCGACCCGCCGCCGACGCTCCGACCGACCGCTTCGACAGTGCCGTCACCCGGCTGAAACTCGCCGCCGAGGCCGGCGCCGACGTGCTCTATCCGGTCGGTCGCCACGACCCCGACGTGCTGCGCCGCCTGTGCCGCGAACTCCCGCTGCCGGTCAATGCCATCGCCGCGCCGGAGTCCGGGGAGCCTGCGGTCTTCGCCAAGGCGGGAGCGGCGCGGGTGAGCTTCGGACCGTTCCTGCAGCACGCCCTCGCCACCGAGGCCGGGCGGCTGCTGGACCGGTGGCGCTGAACGCTCAGCGGGTTTCGGAGCGGTCGAGCATCCAGTCGATCATTTCCTCACCGGCCAGAATGCCGGTGCTGCGGGTGACGGTGAGGTTGGGGTGGGTCCACGCGAGCTGCTCCAGCTCACCGTGACGGGGGCGGATGGCCGAGTCGGCGGCGCGCAGCATCTCGGCGTCGAGCGCGCCGTCCCCGGCTGCGAGCAGGCGAGCACCGGCGTGCAGCTCCCCGGCGGCGGTGAGGCGGCGGCGCACCTCGGCGACGGCCCGGCTCTTGCAGACCGCCGTGGGCATGCTGTAGATCTTGCGGCCCTGCTGGGAGGCCGACCAGCCGCGCTCCCGGCACCAGGCGTCCCAGTCGGCGAGGAAACCGTCGGGCACGAGCTTGGGTTTGACCACCAGGTAGCAGAAGAGATGGTCGGCCACCCGGAACTTGGTGGCCCAGGAGTCGTCGATGCGGGCGCGCAGTTCGGCGCTGACCTCGGAAAGCGTTGCGCTGGTGGCGCGCACCTCGGCGTCGAGGTCGATGCGCCAGCGCATATCGGGGATGCCGTTGACCAGGATATTGCCCCCGTTGCTGGTGATGGCGAATCTCCAGGGGGCACCGGGTAGTCGAATCCGGTTGAACTGCTTGATGGTTCGGGTGGTGGTCGGGATCACCGCGGCCGGGGCGGTGAGCGACGCCATGCGCTGCGCGGCGATGACGGTCATGAACGACAGCGGAGCGCCCTCCAGGTGCTCCACGCAGACCGTGCGCAACTCGGGCGTCTCCCCGAAGGCATTGCGCGAGTAGATCATCGTGCGATCGAGATCGGTGGCGATGAGGGTCTTGCGGTTCGGCGAGGGTCTTCGGTCCACCATTACTGCTTCACGTCCTTGATCAATCCCATGCAGGCGTAGGCCAGCTCGGGTACTACTTCCACGGGTACCCCGCGCGCCCGCGCGAGCATGCGGATATGGGCGTGCTCCGGGGCGTCGGCCTCGCGCACCAGCACCTTCCACGGCACTCGCCGCAGCAGCACACGGGTGGTCTCGCCGACGCCGGGTTTCACGAAATTCACGCTGGAGATGCCGTATTCGGCCCGCACCTGCTCGACCGAATCCCAACCCGCCCAGGTGGGGCTGCGGTCGGCGGCGAGGAGAGCGGCGAGACTGTCGGCCACCCGGGGGCGCACCGCCTCGAACCGTGCGCTCACGGTGTCGAGCAGGTGGCCGGACACATCGTCGGCCGCCAGTTCGCGGTAGAACTTCGCCCCGTGGAATTCGCCGGGGCCGATCAGGGTGTCGTTGAGCACGGTACGCGAGACCAGACCGGAGACCGTGGAATTCAGGCAGGCCGAGGCGATGAGGAAGTCGTCGCGGGTGCCGTAGGTGCGCACACAGCCGCCCGGGTCGGCCAGGACCGCCAACTCGTCGTCGAAGCGCGCGCCGCCCGCGGCGTGGTAGGCGTCCAGGGCCGCGGTGAGTTCGCGGGTGATGGCCCCCTTGCCGGTCCATCCGTCCACGAAGACGATCTGCGCCGGATCATGATGCCGGGCGAGGTAATCCAGTGCCACCGCGTCGATACCGCGATCGCGCACGATGGACACCGCGTAGTGCGGCACCTCCAGCGCCGGTGCGCGCCGACGCAGCCAGCGGCGCATGAGAACACCCACCGGCGTCCCGGCCCGCGCCAGCGAGACCAGCACCACCTCGTCTCCACGTTCGGCGACAACGAGTTCGGCCACCGTCGCCACGGCCAGCGCCAGTCGTTCGGCGCTCTCGTCCAGCACCCGGTCGAACAGCTCCCGATACGCGGCGTCGGGCTGATACTCCATCGGCAGCGACTCCGCGTAATGCGCCACCCCGGCCTGAATCCGCCGCTCCCGCTCCGCCACATCGGCTTCCAGATCCGCCCCGGACAAATCCTTGAGCAGCCAGGCCACCTCGTCCGGCGCGTACGACCCGAACTCCGGCCCGCGCAGGGGTTCCGGCAGCGCGCCGAGCGCGGTGCCGACGCCCGCTGTCGCACCGCTCACGGCGGTAACGCCCGCTGCGTCGGCCATGGTCGCGGCGGTCCCGGCTGCCGCCTTCGACGCCGTCCGGCAGTCGGTGCGGGCGGCGGCGAGGGCGCGGGGGTCGGCGTCGGGGACGACGGCGAGCACCACATCGGCTCCGGAGGCGGTCAGGACGTCGACGAGGCCGCCCGGCTCGGTGAGGCGCTCGGTGTCGGCGGGGGTGTCGACGACCACCAGCAGGATCGGGTCGGCCGCGCCCGGCTCGGGCCAGTGGGCGTTGTAGAGGTAGCGGGGGATGTCGTCGGGTTCCGGTGCGGTGAAACGGAATCCGCGCCGCAGTGGGTAGCCCGGCTCATCCAGCACGTACGCCGGTGACCGCGTGGTGGTCTGGTACCGGGCGGGCACGCCAGCGTCCGCCAGCGCCGCCGCCAGCCGCAGCGGCAGATACATGAACTCCTCGTGCCCGAGCACGATCACCGGCCGCACCGCCCCGGCGTGATCCGGTGTGGAACCGTTGGCAGCCTCCACGGCACCCTGGTCGTCCAGCGTCCGCACACCGCCGTGACCGGACGCGGGGTCGGCCACCAGCGCACCCGCCGCGCGGCTGCCCGGTGTTCTCCTGGTGGCGGCCTGATGGCCGGAACGCTCGTCACTCCACCAGGGCAGTGCGTCCAGTTCCCAGCGCAGCCGTTCGGCGGTGGTCGCCAGCGCCGCCTCGAAACCGGCCGCGTCGGCGGCGAGCAGGCCGTGCCGCCCGCCTTCGGGCACATCGTGCGGCCAGGGCAGTTCGATCCGGGCGAACTCGCCACGCCGGGCCGCGACCGGATTGAGCTCCGGATCAGGCAGAGCGGCAACGGATTCGATCAGCCGCTCGGGCAGCAGCGTCTGCCCGGAGGCCAGGCAGACGGTGTCGATGCGCGCGCCCAGCTCGGCGGCGGCCGCGTCGAAGGCCGCCCGGTCCGCGTCGGTGCGCATATCCACCAGCGAGGCCAGCACATAGCGCGGGCGCGGGGTGAATTCGTGCAGTGCGCGGATGGCGTCGATGGCGGTCGCGCCGGTGGAGATCTCGTCGTCGACGAGCACCATGGGCAGGTCGTTGCGGAAGATCTCGGCGGGCATGGGTTGCAGCAGGTGCGAGGTGGCGTGCGAATGGCCCTCCTCGAATCCGGTCAGGGTCTCGGCCGCCGCCACGTCGCGCCGGGTCGAGTGCAGATAGCACTCGGCCCGCATCCGCGCCGCCACGCAGTGGCCCAGACCCGTTGCGGTCTCTGCGAATCCGAGTACGACCGCCGCCACACCGCGTCCCCCGCCACCGGCCTCCCCCAGCATCTCGAGCACCAGGTCGCCCAGCCGGTTGCCCGCGTCGATCACCCGGTGCGGATCGGTGGGCAGATGTTTGCCCAGCACGGTCGAGACCAGCAGGTGCGCCCGCCGTGGATTGCGCCGCAATCCGGGTTCGATCAGCTCGGCGATGCGCCACCGCGACGGCACGAACGAATCCCCGTGCCGCAGTTCCAATCCCAGTTCCCGTGTCGCCCACGGCGCGAAGCTCACGATGCCACCAGTTCCTTCAGCAGGTCCACGAACGACACACCCTTGTTGGTGACGCCGAACACCCGGGCCCGCAGCAGGGTTTGCAAGGCCCAGCTGCGATGCGGGCGCATCTCGTTCATCTTGTTGCGGTACTCCGAGGCGGCGACGCCGCCGACGTCGGCCTCGAGAATGTGCAGCGCGTCGGCGTACTCCTCGTGGGTGACCACCGACAGGGCGTGCACCGCCGCCACGTGCGAGGGATGGATGACCGTCTTGCCCTGAATCCCGTTGGCGCGGTCCAGGGTTATCTCGCGCAGCAGCCCGTCCAGGTCGCGGCTGACCAGATACTGGCGGAAGGGCACCGCATCCGATTCCGCGAACGGCGAGGTGCGCAGCAGCGGCCGGAACATGCGCTCGTGGTCGGCGAAGTACTCCCACACCGGCCCGGTGATGGTGAATCCGGTGCCGTCCACCCGCCCGAGGTAGTTGACGATATCGGCGATCACGTCGGCCACCACTCGCACGTCGTAGATGGTGAGATCGCGGTCGCGGCGGATGCCGAAGTTGGAGCACATGTCCGTGGCACCGATGCGCACCGCGAGCACCCGCTCCCGCTGGGGCGCGAGCAGTTCGCGAATGGTCTGCAGTTCCTCGTCGCGGCTCTGCCGGTGCACCAGCGCCGGCGATTCCAGCACCGGCATGCCGAAGACGTTGCGGCCCAACCGCTCCGAGGCGGTGGTGATGGCGTCGAGGTATTTCGGTCCGCAGAAGCTGTCGAATTTGGGGAAGACGAACCCGATCAGTGCGCTGGCTCCGCCGCCGAGCATGTCCACGATCTCGCCGATGGTGTCGGCGTCGCGCACTCGCACGAACAGCAGCGGATGCGGGTCGGTGCCCGCGGCCAGGGCGTCGAGGGTGGCCACCACCTGGCGCTTGCCCAACTCCAGGTCGTGGTCGGCGACGGCGTCCTCGAGGTCGATGACCATGGAGCAGACGCCGCGTTCGGCACGCCGGGTGATGGTGGCGGTCAGGTCGGCGCGGGTGGCGGGCACGTAGAGGGTCGCGCCGAGGGCCATGGCGAGCAGTTCGCGATCGGTGGAATCGCCGAACGGTTCGGGCGCGCGATGGAACAACCGTCGGATCTCGGGACCGGGTAGTTGCCGGAAGTGGCGCAGCGGCGTGCGCTTGAAGAGCGAGACCGGGACGGCCGCGGCTTCCGGACAGGTGGCACTCGCGGTCATCTGCCCCCGTACTTTCCCTTCGTGTGTGGCTATTTCTCGGCTTTACGCATCCGGTCGACCACCCCGGCGATGAATGCGGCGGCGGCGTCCAGTTCGGACACGTATGCCCAGTAATCAGGATGCCGACCGGTCAGTCCAGCCGTGGCCCGATCGATCCGATCGGATTGAGCATCGAGTACCGAGCCCCATTCGTCGACCAGGTCTCGCTGCACGGCCAGCATCTGCGCGTCACGCAGTTTGAATCGGACGGCTTTCATCTTCTGCTGCGGGTCGGCGCGCACCTGCCGCAGCAGGGTCAGCCGGTCGGTGACGGCGTCGACCCGCGCCTCGGCGGTAGCGAGATGTGCGCGCGCGGATGTGGTCAGTTCAAGGGCGTGCTCCGGGTTGTCGTCCGCCAGCGCTTCCCGGGCTCTGGTGAGTTCGGCGGCGGCTGCGTCGATAGCTTGCTGGCTGTCTCGCTCATTGTTCGCCAAATCCGCCGAACTCGCAGCGTTGAACTCGCGCAGGAGTGTCGAGTAGGCCGTGCCGACGCGTTCCAGGCGATGCCGGGCGGCGGCCAGCCGGGTGCTCGCCGAGGACAGCGCGGTGGTAGCCGAATGTTGTTTGCCGGGAGCGTCTTCCAGCGCTCTGGACAGCGCCTTGGTACGGGCCTCCAGTGCGGTGGCGGCCTCCCGCACCTCCCCCACCGGGGCCCCCGCCACCGCCGCGTCGAGTGTGACGAGTCCCTCATCCACAGCGGTCGCGCTCCGGCGCACGGAGGGGTATCGCGCGTACGCGGACTCGTTCGCCGCCTGCCGCACCTGCTCGGCCGCCGTGCGCACCTGCAACACCAGCTGCGGCACCGCCCCCATGACCGCCACCGCATGCTCGATCTGGGCCTGATTGCCGCGGTAGAAATCGTCCACCCCGCGTGCCGCGTCGGCGAGGCGGCGCACCACCATGTCGATCTCCTGCTGCGGCACCCGGAAACCCTCGCGTTCGGCCCGGTCCAGCCGCTCGGTGAGGGCGAGATACGCGGTCGCGGCGTCGTAGCACCGCGCCCGCACCGGCTCCCAGCGCGCCTCCAGACCCCGTTCCGGCTGTAGCTGCGTGGACGCGGTGGCCCCCGCCTCGGCGATGCTCTGCCGGTGATCCATGTCCAGGAACGCGGACGTCAGCAACTGCCGGGCCCGCCCCACCCACTCGTCGTCCCGGGACGACCGGAACCATCCGCGTCTACGCCCTGCCACGACCCCGATGGTAGGTGGTGACCGATGTGTCCGGCCCGCGCGTTTACGGGCTCGGCGAGCCCCGCGATTCACATCATGGCCTCAGCTTGTTCGTCACCAAGTCCCCGGAAAACGATTAGTGTCGTAGACGCAGACCCGGCGATTCGGACATTGCCGGGTTGACCACTAACGACACAAGACTTTCCAACGGAAGGATTCCCGCATGGGTGTCAGTTTGTCCAAGGGCGGCAATGTTTCGCTGACGAAGCAGGCGCCGAACCTGACCGCCGTCGCGGTCGGCCTCGGCTGGGATGTGCGGACCACCACCGGGACCGACTTCGACCTGGACGCCAGCGCCATCGGGCTGAGCACGGAGAAGAAGGCCGTGTCGGACGGCCACTTCGTGTTCTTCAACAACCTGAAGTCGCCCGAGGGCACCATCGAGCACGCGGGCGACAACCGCACCGGCGAGGGCGAGGGCGACGACGAGGTCATCAACGTCGACCTGGCCAATACGCCGCCCACCGTCGACAGCATCGTCTTCCCGGTCTCCATCTACGAAGCCGAATCGCGCGGGCAGAGTTTCGGCCAGGTCCGCAACGCCTACATCCGCGTGGTGGACCGGTCCAACGGCACCGAGCTGGCCCGCTACGACCTCTCCGAGGACGCCTCCACCGAGACCGCCATGGTCTTCGGTGAGCTGTACCGCAACGGTGCGGAGTGGAAGTTCCGCGCCATCGGCCAGGGCTACGCCTCCGGTCTGTCGGGCATCGCCCGCGATTTCGGTGTGAACGTCTAGCGCTGACGCTCACGGTCGAAGGGGCTCGGGAGATCCGAGCCCCTTCGGCGTATATCCTCGCGCCCCGACCAACTTTCCAGAAAGGCCACAGCCGGTGCGAATATTCGGCCTCTCCATTCTCGTCACGATCCTCTCGCTGATCGTGGCGTTTGTGTACGGCGGACCGACCGCCCTGGCGCTGTGCGCCATCCTGGGCATCCTCGAGGTGTCGCTGTCCTTCGACAACGCGGTCATCAACGCCACCGTTCTCCAGCGGATGAGTGAGTTCTGGCAGAAGATCTTCCTCACCATCGGCATCCTCATCGCCGTCTTCGGCATGCGCCTGGTGTTCCCGCTGGCGATCGTCTGGATCACCGCGGGTCTGAGCCCGGTGCAGGCGTTCGACCTAGCGCTGAATCCGCCCGCCGACGGCGCGCTCACCTTCGCCGACGGCAGCCCCAGCTACGAGAAGCTGCTCACCGACGCGCATCCGCAGATCGCCTCCTTCGGCGGCGCGTTCCTGCTCATGCTGTTCCTGAACTTCATCCTCGCCGAGCGCGAGATCACCTGGCTGAGCTGGCTGGAGCGGCCGCTGGCCCGCCTCGGCAAGCTCGACATGCTGGCCGTGGTGCTGGCGCTGGTCGGCGTGGTGGTGACCGCGGAGTTCGTCTCCGACGAAGCGCACCGTTCGACCGTGCTGCTGGGCGGCATCCTCGGCATCGTGACCTACGTCGTGGTGGACGGCCTCGGTTCGATGTTCCACACCGACGAGATGGTCGAGGAGGCCGAGCGCTCCGCCGGACCGTCCGGGCTGGCCAAGGCCACCGGCAAGGCGGGCTTCTTCCTGTTCCTCTACCTGGAGGTCCTGGACGCGTCGTTCTCCTTCGACGGCGTCATCGGCGCGTTCGCCATCACCTCGGATCCGATCATCATCGCGCTGGGCCTGGGCCTGATCGGCGCCATGTTCGTCCGCTCCATCACCGTGTACCTGGTGCGCAAGGGCACCCTGTCGGAGTACGTGTACCTGGAGCACGGCGCGCACTGGGCCATCGGTGCGCTGGCGTTCATCCTGCTGATCTCGATCGGCGTGCACGTCAACGAGATCATCACCGGTCTCGTCGGTGTCGCCTTCATCGGCGCGGCCTTCATCACCAGCGTTATGCGCAACCGGCGTGAGGCCGAGCCCGAATCAGTGGGTGACAAGGAAGTCACACCGGTAGGCTGAGTCTCGCCTAGCCATCGACTTCCCGCACCCGCCAACCACATTCGGCGTGGCGGGTGCGGGAAGGTCATCAAATCCCTGAGGGGGGATGCGGTGTGAACCAGTCCAAGGTCACGCTATCCAAGGCCACGCCGTCGGTGAACCTCACCAAGCCCGGCGACAGCCAGGGCGCCATGCGCGTCAACCTCAACTGGTCGCAGGGCCGCAAGCGGGGGCTGTTCAAGCGTTCCAGCGCAATCGATCTCGACCTCGGCTGCCTCTACGAACTGGCCGACGGCACCAAGGGGGTGGTGCAGGCCATCGGCAACAACTTCGGATCGCTGGACGCCGCCCCGTACATCAGGCTCGACAGCGACGATCGCACCGGCGCTGCCACCGGCGGTGAGACCATGCACATCAATCTGGCGCGGCCCGAGGTGTTCCGGCGCGTCCTGATCTTCGCCTTCATCTACGAGGGCGTGCCGAACTGGGCCGCGGCCGACGGGGTGGTCACCCTCTACCCGACCGACGGCCGCGAGATCGAGGTGCGGCTGGACTCCCCGGTCGACGGCGCCCGATCCTGTGCGGTGGCGCTGCTGGACAGCAGCGGCGGCGGGCTGACCGTGCACCGGGAAGTCAACTACGTCAACGGGAATCAGAGCGCAGTCGACCGCGCCTACGGGTGGGGTATGGACTGGCAGCCCGCCCGCAAGTAGGCGCGCGGCGTACACCGCGCGCCGGGTCAGTGCGAGACGGGCACCAGGTCGCGCCGCTCACCGGCGAAGGGATCGGGTACGGCGCGCCTGCCGCGCGGGGCGGCCCGCAGGAAGGCGAAGAAGAAGACCACCAGCAGGGCGGCGCGACCCCAGACGCCGAACTGCACGATGTTCTCCTCCACCTCCGCGGTGTAGCCGGAGCCCAGGGCGTAGAAGTACCGGAAGACGCCGATGCCGATGGCGGCGTCGGCCAGCAGGTAGCCCGCGACCGCCGTCCACGGCACCTCGAGCAGCACCAGGAACGGGATCAACCACAGGGTGTACTGCGGTGAATGCACCTTGTGGAACAACAGGAATCCGCACAGCATGGCGCCGCTCACGCCGATCCACGGATACCGGCCCGCGGTGGCGTGCCGCCGCCAGCCCAGCCACATGGCCAGCGCGAAAGAGGCCAGCACCAGGGCGGGCGAGGCCAGCGAGACCACGTCCTGGAAGCCGCGTTCGGCCTCCGTGCCGGGCTCGAACAGCGGCCGCAGCCCCCAGTACCAGATGGAATTGGTGGTGATGTCGGCCTGACGCAGCTGCTGGAAGGTGATCGAGGCCCGCCAGCCTTCGTAGCCGGCCAGGGCGAAGGGCAGATTCACCGCCACCACCGTGCCGACGGCCGCCGCGAAGACCGCGAACGCGCCGCGCACGTCGTACCCGCGCAGGCTCCGCCCGGTGACCAGGACGTAGACGGCCAAGGGCAGCACGAAGATGCCCGGATACAGCTTCAGGCAGAACCCGAGCCCCAGCAGCACCGCCGCCGCGATGCCCCGGGTCCGCACCGAATACCGCGTCGGCACCGTCATGACGTAGACCGCGGCCACGGCGGTGCAGACCACGGGCAGTTCCCAGTTGTGGAAGGCGTAGAGCACCAGCGGCGGTCCGGCGGACCACAGCAGCGCGGCCGGACCGGACAGTCGGCCCAGCATCCAGGCGGTCAGCAGGGCGAACGGGGCCAGCAGCAGCGCGGAGTGCAGCAGGAAGGCCGCGTCGTCGTGCGCGCCGAGCGCGCCGAGCCACATCAGCAGCCCGCTCAGCACCGGATATTCGACCGCACCGCCGGTCAGCATGCCGTCGGCGGTGATCCCGCCCGAGACGTACGGGAACACGTGCTCGTTGATATCGCGTCCCAACCAGAGGAACTGGATATCGGAGTAGCAGACGTCGGAGTCCTTGATCGTGTCGAACACGGTGCTGCGGCCGTCACCGGTGAACGGGCCGCCGGCGCAGCGCGCCTTGTTCAGATACGCCAGCACCAGGGTGACCCCGCACACCAGTACCGAGGTCAGCGCCATGCCCAGTCTGCCCGCGCCCCCGAGACGGCCGACGGTGCTCTGGTCGGCGACCGGCTCGATGGCGGCGGGTCGGTTCGGCATGGCACCCACCCTAGGCCGCGTATCCTCGACCGACCGCCTCATCCCACCGGAACTTTCGCCGAATCCGCCCCCCGCACGGTGCCCGAGCCGAACCCATGTACCCTTGTCGGGTTGCTGACGCAACGAACCCTCCTGCCCACGGACCGTCCGTGGGCCGTTCCTAGTCCACAGGAGGTGATGAGGTCCGTGCGTCATTATGAATTGATGGTCATTCTCGATCCGAGCCTGGACGAGCGCACCGTCGGCCCGAACCTGAACAGCATGCTCAATGTTGTGACGGCCGAGGGCGGCAAGGTCGACAACGTCGACATCTGGGGTCGCCGCCGCCTGGCTTACGAGATCGCGAAGCAGAGCGAAGGCATCTACGCGGTGGTCAATCTGACCGCCAACTCGGACACCGTGAGCGAGCTCGATCGTCAGCTGGGTCTGAACGAATCGGTGCTGCGCACCAAGGTGCTGCGCCTCGACAAGAAGTAAGTCCAGTCCTCCAGCAAGTGTGCTCGTAACTGTCTGTGCCCGCCTCTAGGCTGTGCGCAACAGCGAGTGCATTGCGGACTGCACCGGAGAGCAGGAGGAATAATGGCCCAAGGCGACACGGTCATCACCGTCATCGGAAACCTGACGGCTGACCCGGAACTTCGATTCACGCCCGCGGGCGCGGCCGTCGCGAACTTCACCGTCGCGTCGACCCCCCGTATGTTCGACCGTAATACCAATGAATGGAAAGACGGCGAAGCGCTTTTCCTGCGCTGCAATATCTGGCGTGAAGCTGCGGAGAATGTCGCCGAGAGTCTGACCCGGGGCTCGCGAGTGATCGTGAGCGGACGACTGAAGCAGCGCTCCTACGAAACCCGCGAGGGTGAGAAGCGCACGGTCGTCGAACTCGAGGTCGACGAGGTCGGTCCCTCGCTGCGGTATGCCACCGCGAAAGTCAACAAGACCACCCGAGGCGGTGGCGGTGGGGGCGGCTTCGGCGGCTCCGGCGGTGGCGGGAACTTCAACAACTCCGGTGGTGGCGGTGGTGGTCGAGGCGGCCAGCAGCAGAGCTCTGGCGGCTCCGGCGGCGACGACCCTTGGGGTAGCGCGCCCGCGGCCGGCTCCTTCGGGGGCGGGCGTATGGACGATGAACCGCCGTTCTAGACAACGGCATTGGAGCCTCCTCCGATGAGAGGCTCCCGAAATTACGGAGTAGATGACCATGGCCAAAGCACCGGCGCGTGAAAAGGTGCTGAAGAAGAAGGCTTGCTCCTTCTGCAAGGAGAGCAAGTCCGGCATCGTCAAGATCGATTACAAGGACACGACGATGCTCCGCAAGTATGTCTCCGACCGCGGCAAGATCCGCGCGCGTCGGGTGACCGGCAACTGCGTGCAGCACCAGCGCGATGTCGCTGTCGCCGTCAAGAACTCCCGTGAGGTGGCGCTGCTGCCTTACGTGTCCACGGCTCGCTGAGAAGGGAAGGCACAGCAATGAAGTTGATTCTTACTGCTGATGTGGACAACCTCGGTGCGCCCGGCGACACCGTGGAGGTCAAGGACGGTTACGGCCGCAATTACCTGCTGCCGCGCGGTCTGGCGATCGTCGCCACCCGTGGCGCCGAGAAGCAGGTCGCGGGCATCCGCCGGGCGCAGGACGCCCGCAAGGTGCGCGACCTCGACCACGCCAACGAGCTGAAGCAGGCCATCGAGGGCTTGGAGTCGGTTTCCCTGTCGGTGAAGACCGCGGGCACCGGCAAGCTGTTCGGCTCGGTCACCACCTCCGACGTCGCCGCCGCCATCAAGGCCGCCGGCGGGCCGGTCGTGGACAAGCGCAGCATCGAGCTGCCGAAGGCGCACATCAAGAACATCGGCAAGCACGGCGTCGTGGTGCACCTGCACCCGTCCGTGGTCGCCAAGTTCGACCTCCAGGTCTCCCCCGCCTCTCCGAGTCTTTAGCGCACAGCTGAGAGCCGTGGACCGTCGCGCACGCGTGCCGGCGGTCGGGTGCCGACCCGATTTCGGGCGTACCCGGTGAGTTACCCGGGCCTCACGAGATCAGTAGTCACGTTCGCGATCTCGTGAGGCCCGCACCTGTTTGCTCGACGATGGCTTTTGGGCGTCGACGGTGCTCGTCGGATCGGTGTGCCATTTGCCGATCCACAGCGGTTGCCGCCCTGGGGACTACTGGATGAAACCAACCTCTCCCGTTGTGTCACAGGCCACATTGCGGTCGGATGCCGTTCACTCAACACGCCCGAATGTTCATGTCCAGCGACACGCCGTACCGGTTTGATCCACAGTTGCGCACCGTGCGAATTACATCGCTACCTGGGGATTGATCTATCCGGCCCCGGTTTCTCCCCAAGCAATCCACAGGGGGTGCACAACAGCTGGTGAACAATGCCCACGTTATCCCCAGATCCGCGCACAACTCGGTTTGGCGGGTGCCCCCGCGCTCGCCTACGTTCGCTTGGGTGTCGTGCCCGGGGCCCGGCGACGACGTGATCTCACGTATCCGAGCGCTCGGCACCACGAGTTTGCCGACGCGCACTCGCAACGCCGCGAAGCATCCCGAAACATGTCGGTGCGCAGGCGTACAACGAGTCATCGAAGGTGGTTGGAGATGAGAGAGGACGGTCGAGCCTGATGGCAGTCGTCGACGATCGCGGCCACGAGGAGCAGGGCCCGTCCTACGAACCGCCCGGCGAGGATTTCGGCCGCCAGCCCCCGCACGACATGGCCGCGGAGCAGTCCGTCCTCGGCGGCATGCTGCTGTCCAAGGACGCCATCGCCGACGTGGTCGAGGTGATCCGCCCCGGCGACTTCTACCGCCCCGCCCACCAGGCCGTCTACGACGCCATCCTGGACCTGTACGGCCGCGGCGAACCCGCCGACCCCGTCACCGTCTCCGCCGCCCTCGACCGCCGCGGCGAACTCAAGCGCATCGGCGGCCCCCCGTATCTGGTCACCCTGACCCAAACCGTCCCCACCGCCGCCAACGCCGGCTACTACGCCGAGATCGTGGCCGAGAAGGCCATCCTCCGCCGCCTGGTCGAGGCGGGCACCCGCATCGTCCAGTACGGCTACGCGGGCGCCGACGGCCAGGACGTCGCCGAGGTCGTCGACCGCGCCCAGGCCGAGATCTACGAGGTCACCGAACGCCGCTCCACCGAGGACTTCGCCCCCCTGGAGGAAATCCTCCAGCCCACCATGGACGAGCTCGACTCCATCGCCTCCCGCGGCGGCATCTCCCTCGGCGTACCCACCGGCTTCACCGAACTCGACGAGGTCACCAACGGCCTGCATCCGGGACAGATGATCATCGTCGCGGCCCGTCCGGGCGTGGGCAAATCGACCCTGGGCATGGATTTCATGCGTAGTTGCTCGATTCGGCACGGGTTGGCCAGCGTCATCTTCTCGCTCGAAATGAGCCGCACCGAGATCGTCATGCGTCTGTTGTCCGCCGAGGCGAAGATCAAGCTCGGGGATATGCGTTCGGGGCGGATGAGCGATGACGACTGGGCCAAGCTGGCGCGGCGGATGAGTGAGATCTCCGAATCGCCGTTGTTCGTGGATGATTCGCCGAACCTGACCATGATGGAGATCCGCGCCAAGGCGCGGCGGCTGAAGCAGCGGCACGACCTGCGCCTGGTCGTGGTGGACTACCTCCAGCTGATGACCTCCGGCAAGAAGGTCGAATCCCGCCAGCAGGAAGTCTCGGAATTCTCCCGAAGCCTCAAGCTGCTCGCGAAGGAACTCGAGGTTCCGGTGGTCGCGATCTCCCAGCTGAACCGTGGTCCGGAACAGCGAACGGATAAACGGCCGATGGTGTCCGATTTGCGCGAATCGGGCTGTCTCCCGGCATCGACGCGAATCCTGCGGGCAGACACCGGAAGCGAGGTCACGCTGGGTGAACTGCTCTCCAGCGGTGAACAGCCGCTGGTGTGGTCGCTGGACGAGCGCATGCGCATGGTCGCGCGTCCGATGGTGAAGGTGTTCCCCAGCGGGCGCAAAGAGGTCTTCCGTCTGCGGCTCGCCTCCGGCCGCGAGGTCGAGGCGACCGGCAATCACCCGTTCCTGACCGTGGACGGGTGGATCCCTCTGGAGAAGCTCGCTGTCGGCGATCGCTTGGCGACCCCACGCGTCGTTCCCGAACCGGTGCACACCGAGCGCATGCCGGACGCGGAAGTGATCATGCTCGCGCACATGATCGGCGACGGTTCCTGTGTGAAGCGTCAGCCGATCCGATACGCCAGCATCGACGAGGAGAACCTCGCCGCGGTGAGCACCGCCGCGACCCACTTCGGCATCACGCCCGTCCGGGACGAGTACGCCGCCGCGCGGGTGACCACTCTGCGCCTGCCCGCGCCGAACCGCCTCACCCACGGCAAGCGCAACCCGATCGCCGCATGGCTGGACGAATTGGGTCTCTTCGGCCTTCGCAGCTATGAGAAGTTCATCCCCCAGCGCGTTTTCGCACTGCCGAACGATCAGGTCGCACTGTTCATCCGCCACCTATGGGCAACGGATGGCTCGGTGCGATGGGACGTGAAAGGCCGCCAAGCCCGCATCTACTACACCAGCACCAGCCGTCGGCTCATCGACGGCCTCGCGCAGCTGCTGCTCCGCGTGGGGGTCCACGGACGCATCAAGGAGGTTCACAAGCCGGGCTACCGCGCCTGTTGGCACCTCACCATCGACGGCGCGGACAACCAGACGATCTTCCTGAAGAACGTTGGCGTCCACGGTGCCCGGGGAACAGCCGCTGAGGCGGCGCTGCTCGAACTCGAGCCGATGACTCGAAACACCAACGTGGACACCGTGCCCAAGGACGTATGGAGCAAGGTTCGAACCCTCCTCGCCACCAAGGAGATTTCCCACCGTGAGTTCCAGGCCGCCCTAGGCTCCCGCTACTGCGGTTCAGCCCTCTGGAAGCACGCCCCGAGTCGCTCTCGCCTCGCCCGCGTCGCCGCCGTCCTCGACGACGCCGATATCGAGATGTTCGCGACGAACGACGTCTTCTGGGACCGCATCGTCGAGATCACCAGCCTCGGCGAGCAGGACGTCTACGACGGCACCGTTCCCGGCACACACAACTTCGTGGCCCAGGGGATCGCCGTCCACAACAGCCTCGAGCAGGACGCCGACATGGTCATCCTGCTGCATCGCCCCGACGCCTTCGAACGAGACGATCCGCGCGGCGGCGAGGCGGACCTCATTCTCGGCAAGCACCGAAACGGTCCTACCGCGACCATCACCGTCGCGCACCAGCTGCATCTGAGCCGGTTCGTGGATATGGCGCGCGGCTGACGCTTTCCTCCGGTAGGTCCTCGAAAGTGATGCGCGTCACATCGTGTTACGTCCGGAGGGGTCCGCGGTGTCTCGAGGGCATGACTGAAAACAGCAACACCGTCAAGGTCGTCGTCATTGGCGGCGGGTACGCCGGCACTGTGGCGGCCAACCGTCTGCGGCAGCGCGCCGACATCGATATCACCCTGATCAATCCGCGGCCGCATCTGGTCGAGCGAATTCGGCTGCACCAGTATGTGGCCGGTACCAGCGAGGCTGTCGTGGACTATGGCAGCCTGCTCGGTGACGGCGTGCGGCTTGTCATCGACAGCGTCGACCGCATCGACACGGCCGCGCGCACCGTGGCTCTGGCATCCGGTGGTGAACTGGGCTACGACTACCTGATCTACGCGGTCGGCAGCACCGCGACGATCCCCGCGTCGGTGCCCGGCGCGGTCGAGTTCGCCTACCCCATCGGGGAATGGGAACACGCGCAGCGTCTGCGTGCAGCGCTCGACGAGCTGCCCCATGATGCGCCGATCACCGTCGTCGGCGCAGGGCCTACCGGCATTGAAACCGCCGCCGAACTGGCCGAACAAGGTCGCGTGGTGACACTCGTGTGTGGTGCGCAGCTGGCCCCGACCTTCTTGGAACCGGCTCGGCGGTCGGTGGCCAAGTGGCTGACCAAGCGAGGCGTCGCGGTATTGGAGAACGCGCATGTGGGCGAGGTCTGGCCGGAACGGGTCGTGTTGACCGACGGCACGGTGCTGCCCGGCCCGGTCGCGATCTGGACCGCCGGATTCGGCGTGCCGGGGCTGGCTGCCGACAGCGGGCTCCGAACCGACGACGCCGGGCGGCTCCTCACCGACGAGACACTGACCAGCATCGACGACGACCGGGTCATCGCCGCAGGCGACTGCGCGGCCCCGTCCGGTCAGCCCTTGCGGATGAGCTGCCAGGCTGCGGGACCGCTCGGCGCCCAAGCCGCCGACACCGTGCTGGCCCGGCTCTCCGGTGCTCGGCCCGCCACTATCGACATCGGCTTCGTCGGCACCGGGATCAGCCTGGGGCGGCGTGCCGCGACTGTGCAGTTCACCCGCCGTGACGACACCGCCCGCAACTTCTACCTCGGTGGTCGACTGGGCGCATCGATCAAAGAGGCGGTGTGCAAGGGCACCGTGTCGGGAATCAGCAAGGAAGCCCGCAAACCCGGATCATTCCCGATGGTCAAGGGGCTCGGCGATCGACCTGCACAGCCGGTGAGCGCACCCGCTAAGGTGCCGAACCTGTGAACAGCACCGACGAGCACACCGAGCGATTCACCTGTTTGCGGCCACTGCTGTTCACGATCGCCTACGAGATCCTCGGGTCCTCCACCGAAGCCGACGACGTATTGCAGGACAGCTACCTGCGATGGGCCGACGTGGACCCGACCACGGTCCGTGACACCAAAGCGTATCTGGCGCAACTGGTGACCCGCCAAGCGCTCAACACGCTCCGGGCCGGTGCGCGGCGCCGCGAGGACTACGTCGGGCCGTGGCTGCCCGAGCCGCTGCTGGTCACCGAGAGTGACGGACTGACCGATGTCGTGCTCGCCGAATCGGTGTCGATGGGCATGCTGGTACTGCTGGAGACTCTGAACCCCGACGAGCGCGCGGTCTTCGTCCTGCACGAAGTCTTCGACTTCGACTACAGCGACATCGCTGCGGCGGTCGGTAAATCCGTGGCCGCGGTGCGCCAGATGGCGCACCGCGCCCGCTCCCACGTCCACGCACGACGACCTCGATTCGCCCCCGTCGACACCGCCAGAACCACCGAACTCACCGAACGGTTCATGACGGCGGCCAGCACCGGCGACATGGACGCCATGCTGTCGATTCTCGCCCCCGATGCCACCTGGACCACCGACAGCGGCGGCAAGGTATCGGCGGCGGCGCTGCGGGCATCGGGCGCCCAGCAGGTGGCCGAGATCCTCATCGGAGTCTTCCGCACGGCCCACCGGATCTCGAACGTGCGAGTCGAACTGGTGACCTTCAACCAGGCGCCCGCGATCGCCATCTTCCGCGGCGACCGTCTAGAGGCCGTCTCCGTACTCGAGATCATCGACGGCAAGATCAGCAACTTCTACGGAATCCGCAACCCCGACAAACTCGCCTCCCTCGAAACCCCGCGCACCATCAGCCGCAGCGACCTGCATTCGCACTGACAGTTACACCATCAGGACGCCGACGACGATGCCGCGAACGGCATCAGGAGAAACTCATGAACCTCGCCCTTCGGATTGTTGCCGGGCTGCTGGCAGCCGCCCTTCTGGTCAGCTCCGCAAAGATCATCATTCCCCGCGAGAAGATGGCCGCCATGCGGGGACTGAGAATCTACATCGGTTTCGCGGGGAATCGAGACCAGGACGCTGACCACCTCGCGCGGAAACCGTAAATGCCTCGTGCGCAATGGAATCGGGTAGGTTCGAGAGGTCGGCCGGGTTGTGTTTCCGGCCGCCGTTTCCCCTTACGCAAGGAGTTTCAGATGCGCGCATTGCGCGGAATCCTCGTCGGCGCTGTCATCGGCGCCGCGACCCTGGTCGGTGCCGGCGCCGCTACCGCGGCCCCGCTGTCGCTCGAACCACACGCTCCGGCACCGACCGAACAGATCGCCGACAGTTGCACCGGCGTGATCCACCCGCTCGCTCGGCTGGGTTGCGTGATCAGCAGCCTGTCCGGCTAGGCACACCGCGGCCGGTTGCCGGGAACCGGCCGCACCCGCTGTCGGTGGACGCGGGGTCAGTCGAGCACGGCGTATGCCTCGACCTCGACGAGTACGTCGGGTTCGAAGAGATAGTCGACGCCGATGGCCGAGACGGGCGGCAGCGGCCGGGGGATGCCGAGCTCGTCGGTGACACGTTCGATGCCCGCGATGAACTCGTCGTACTTGTCGGGAGTCCATCCGGTCACGAAGAAGCGGAGGCGGACCACGTCGGCGAAGGTCGCCCCGGCTCCGGCCAGGCCGCGAGCGGTGTTGCGCAGGGCCTGCACCAGCTGTCCGGCCAGGTCGCCGGGGGCTATCGGATTGCCTTCGGCGTCGCGGGCGATCTGGCCCGCGACATGGATGTGACGCGATCCGGTGGCGACCGAGACATGGTGGTACGGAACGGGTGTGAACATGCCGGGCGGGGTGAGCAGTTGCACTGTCACGGGTGATCCCTTCGCTGTCGGAGTAGGTATCTGATGTCTACCTGGTACTCGAAGGGAACTTCAACGAGACTAGGTGTCATGCTGGAAACCTCCCCCTCCGGTGCGGACGCCCCGCAGCTCACCGCGCAGCACCGTGAGCTGCTCGATCAGATGCTCGACAAGTGGTCGCTGCAAATCCTGGACGCCCTCTGCGGAAATTCACTGCGCTTCAACGAACTTCGCCGCGCCATCCCGGTGGTGACGCAGAAGTCGCTCACCACCGCCCTGCGCCGCCTGGAGCGCAACGGCATGGTCGAGCGCGTGGTGATCGGCACGCGCCCGGTCGCGGTGGAATACCGCATCACACCGCTGGGAAAGTCATTGCAGAGTCTCATCGACGCACTGCTGCACTGGGCCACCGTCACCCTGCCCG
This sequence comes from Nocardia sp. CC227C, assembly GCF_030767025.1. Classification (GTDB taxonomy): domain Bacteria; phylum Actinomycetota; class Actinomycetes; order Mycobacteriales; family Mycobacteriaceae; genus Nocardia. The sequence continues at coordinate 30,286 of NZ_JASITE010000017.1, forward strand.
ATGTCGAACGCGCCCGCGCCCGCTTCGACGCCGACGTGCCGACCGAGCACGAACCGCCGGGCAGCGCTGGGCCGTAGCAGGAAAACGCGAGCGCGGCATATCGATTCATGGAAATCCGGACGATTTCCGGCGGTTTCGGCGGACCAGGTCACCGGTTCGTCGTCGACGATGTCGTACGCCTGCCCCGCGCGGCCGTGCTCCGGAGCGGCGACCGTCGCGGCCGCGGCGTCGTCGCAGCACCGCGGGGCGCTCTGCTGGGCCGGAGCTGGCCGGACGTGTCGCGCGGGAGTCGGCGACCGTGGCCGCACGGCCGCCGGGCCCGCCGACCCCGTTCACCCGCATCGATCCGCCCGGGGGCGCACTCCGAGCCTTGCACTCTCGGTGAGAGAGTGCTAAAAATATCTCTGTCATCAGACACAGATTATCTAACCCAATGAGTATGGGATTGGAGTGAGTGGGAGGTGGCGACCATGCTGATGCGCACGGATCCGTTCCGCGATCTGGACCGGTGGACGCAGCAGGTGCTCGGTACCGCGGCACGTCCGGCGGCGATGCCGATGGACGCCTGGCGCGACGGGGACGAGTTCCTGGTGGAGTTGGACCTGCCGGGTATCGACCCGGACTCGGTGGATCTGGATGTCGAACGCAATGTGGTCACGGTGCGGGCGTCGCGCCCGGAACTGGACTCGGACAGATCGATGATCGCCGCGGAGCGTCCGCGCGGGGTGTTCAGCCGCCAGCTGTTCCTCGGCGAGAGCCTCGACACCGACCGGATTCGCGCCGACTACCGAGACGGTGTGCTGCGGCTGGCCATTCCGGTCGCCGAACAGGCCAAGCCTCGCAAGATCGAGATCACGCACCACAACGGCGAGCGGCAGGCGATCAACGCCTGACCGTTGCCGCCGCACCGGCACCCGTCGATACCGGTGCGAGGTGGCTCGATGACCTCGACGAACGACTGCTCGCGCTCGATCCAGACATCGAGGAGCTGTTCGCCGACGTCGAGGAGATCCTGCGGTCGGCGGCCGCCCGCGTGACCGGTCCCCGACGAGCGCGACCGCCACGTCGACGGCCCGCCACCGCGGCGATCCCGGCCCCGGCCGGACCATCGACGCCGCGCGGGCGACGACCATCCCCACCGGAGCCCACCCAGCGCGGCCCTCCGTACCGCCGCGGGCGCGACCGCGGCCCGCACGCGGCTCCGGTGAGCGAGAAAGCGAGGTGATGCCCGTTTCCGACCGTCCATACCGCCATCCGCGGTCCGGCGAGACGCAGGCCTGCTCCACGGCACCGATCCAGGCACCCGCGGCGATCGGGGAAGGTCCCGTCGACACTGGAGTGCACTGCCCGCGCGGGCACCGCGGGCCACTGCTCGCCGAGACCGCGGCCACGGCACCGATACACGGGCGGCAGCGCCCGGCCGTAGGCGCTGCCATTACCCGAAAGGTAATCGCGTCCAAACCCTTCCGCGTGCCACGATCGCTGGGACGAACATGATCGACCGGAGGGATCCCCATGACCGCCTACGTGATCGCCCATCTGCGCGATGCCGCTCCGCACCCGGATATCGCCGAGTACATCGAGCGGCTGCCCGGGACCTTCGCGGAGTACGGGGGGCGCTACCTCGTGCATATGAAAGAGCACGAGGTGAAGGAGGGGACCTGGCCGGGGAATGTGGTGATGATCGGGTTCCCGGGGATCGAGCAGGCGCGGGCGTGGTGGGATTCGCCCGCGTATCGGGAGATCGCGCCGCTGCGATCGCGGCATATCGAGGGGGACATCATCATGGTGGAGGGGGTGCCCGCGGATTACACGCCGACCGCGGCGGTGCGCGCCCTCCGGGAGAGCCTGGCGGGCGGGTAGCCCGGCCGCGCCCGGCCGCCGGAACCGCCACCGGCCCACGCATCGAGCCCCGCCCGATCGGGCGGGGCTCGATGCTGTTCACCGGGTCGCGGGGTTACTTCCCCAGCGTCCCCTTCACCTTGTCCACGACGTCGCCGACGGCATCCTTGATGTCCTCGGCGGCGTCCTTCAGGCCGGCGGAGAGCTGGTCGGCCTTGCCCTCGCCGCGCAGTTCGTCGTCCCCGGTCACGTCACCGGCGGTTTCCTTGGCCTTGCCGGTGAGGTCCTCGGCCTTGTTGCTGATCTTGTCACTCAGAGACATCGAAACCTCCGTATCGAGTGTTTGTGCCCGGATTCAGGCACCGATATGAGGACACTGGAGAGCACGGAAACTCACTCGGCCGAGGCTGAGACAACGGTCACGGATACTGGAGCGTGACGTTTTCGAGATAGCCGTGTCCTGATTGGTGAACGGTGAGGAGGCGTGGTGACCCCGACGGATGCGGCACATGCGGCAGAACTCGACGATGCCACCCTGGTGAGTCGGGCGCGGGACGGCGATGTTCGTGCATACGAACAGTTGGTCCTGCGCTATCAGGGGCCCATGTTCCGGTTGGCGGCGAAGATGCTGGCGGACCGGAGCGAGGCCGAGGATGTCGTGCAGGAGGTCTTCCTGACGGCGTGGCGACGGATCGGTCAGCTACACGACGATGCCGCGTTCGCGGGGTGGCTGTATCGGGCGACCACGAACCGGTGCCTGAATGCGCTGCGGGCCCGTCAGCCCGCGGCGGACGTGGATCCGGACAGCACCGTGTCACCACGGCACGACATCCGACCCGAGCACGCGGTGCAAGTGAACAGCCAATTGGAGGCGCTGACGGCAGCCCTGCAGCAACTGACCCCGGAGCAACGGGCGTGCTGGCTGCTGCGGGAGGTGCACGGCCGCTCGTACGAGGAGATCGGCGACATCGTCGGTGCGAACGTCACGGCGGTACGCGGGCGCATCGCCCGGGCCCGGGTGCAATTGGCGGAGGTGATGAAGGCATGGCGATGACGGATGTAACCGATACCGACGAGGACTATCTGCTGCCCTGTGGGCGCGGTATGGAACAGGTGTGGCGGCGGCTCGACGCCGTGCAGTCGGGCAACGCGGACGCCCACGAGGCGCGCTGTGCGGACTGCCGGGCGGCACGGGACAGCCTGCTGGCGCTGCGCGAGGCCACCCAGGAGCTGATCGACGAACCGGAACCGACACCGCCGGACCTGTTCGGCCGCATCATGTTCGCGGTGCGCGCGGAGGTGCGGCGCGGACAGACGCTGGAGCTGCCCACCGACCTGCCGGGCAGGGTGGAGGTCAGCGAGCAGGCGGTCGCGGTGGTTATCCGCTACGCCGCCGACAGCGTTCCGGGTGTGCGGGCGCGCCGCTGCCGCATGCGCAGCGTCGGCACCGGACCCGACGGCGCGAATATCGTGCGGGTCACCCTGTCCATCGCGGTGCGCATGCGCGGCGGCAGCCTGGAAGGCATCGTGCCGCTGGTGCGCCAGCGAGTGGCGGCGGCCGTCTCGGCGCGGGCGGGGCTGCTGCTCGGCCGCCTGGATGTCACCGTCGACGACGTCTACCAGGAGCGGGACCGATGACGGTGGACGCGGAACTCGTCGTCTCGGACGCGGTGGTGGCCGCGGTGGCCGCGCGCGCCGCCGCCTCGGTGCCGGGGGTGGCGCGGCTGGAGCCCGGCCTGCGCGGCCTGGTGGTGGGCTGGGCGCGCCTGGGCAAGCAGCTGTTGATCGGCCAGGAGTCGGCGGCCGCGGAGGGGGTGCGCGTGCAGCGCACGGCCATCGGCGGTCTCGCCGTCCAGGTGGACCTGTCGCTGGGGGCCGAAAGTCGTGCCGCGGCCGTGGGCGCCGCGGTGCAGCGGGCGGTGGTCGACGCCGTCCGGGAGCAGACCGGAGTCACCGTCGACGAGGTGTCGGTGACCATTCTCGATATCGAACCGGGGGCGCTGTGACCGCTGCGGCGGAGTTGGTGGAGTCGATCGTCGAGGCGATCGAGGCGACGGACGGGTTGCGCCCCGTCGCGCCGTTCGGTCTCGACGCGGTAGCCTGGCTGCCCCGCGGCGGCCGGGCCTATGCGGTCGATCTGACGAAGGAGGTCGTCGAAATCCGGGTGGCGGCAACCGCTTTGCCGCTGCGCCCGCTGGTGGAGCGGCTGTCCACCGCGGTGACAGCCCTGCTGAAGGACACCGCCTGGGCCGAGGCGAACATCCGCGTGGTGGTCGCCGAGCTCGATGCCGCCGCCTTCGGCGACGAAACGGTTACCTAGATCACGGACATCGGGCGTGAGTTCGGCGGACTCCCGGTGTCGAACCAGTACGGACACTTTTGTTCCGCTGCACGACAACAAAATTCAGGAGGAAGACATGACCGGAACCAGCACCGAGAAGTCGACCGGCAAGACCGCCGCCGATGGACAGATCACGGCCGTTCGCAACAAATCGGCGAATGATGATGCGCTGGTGACCGATCAGGGCACCACCACCATCGGCGACATCGTGGTGCAGAAGATCGCCGGACTCGCCGCCCGCGAGGTGCGCGGCGTCCACGCGCTGGGTGGCGGTGCGGCCCGCGCGTTCGGCGCGATCCGGGACCGGATTCCGGGCGCGTCGGCCAGTGTGGGCCAGGGTGTCTCGGTGGAGGTCGGCGAGAAGCAGGCCGCCGTCGATCTGGAGTTGGTGGTCGAATACGGCGTATCCATCGCGGAACTGGCGCGTGCGGTGCGCCGCAATGTCATCACCGCCATCGAGCAGATGACCGGCCTCGAGGTCGTCGAGGTGAATATCAACGTCAACGACGTCTACATCCCCGGCGACGACGATGACGAGTCGCCCGCATCCAATCGCGTGCAGTAATCCCATCCGCCCGCAGCTGAGGAGACGCAGATGAACGCCACGACGATCAGTCTCGCTGTCGGTATCGCGCTCGGATTCGCCATGGCCTTCGGCGGATTCGGCGCGTTCGCCATCGTATTGGTGTTCGCCGGGCTGGGCCTGCTGGTCGGCCGCTGGCTCGACGGCGAGATCGATCTGGCCGGCCTGATCCGGTCGGCACAGGATCGGAGCCGGCGGTGACCGCCGCGGTCGCGCTCGATCTGCCCGGCACCACCACCGTTTCCGAGCGCGCCGTGCGCCGCCTGGCGGCACACGCGGCCACCGAGGTGGACGGGGTGGGGTCGCGGGTCGGCGTGGACGCCGATGTCACCGCCGATGCCGCCGCCCTGCGGGTGCGCCTGCCGGTGCGGTATCCGCTGCCGGTGGCCCGGGTCGCCGAGTCCTGCCGTACGCACCTGATCGCGCGGGTCGGCGAACTCGCGGGCCTGACGGTCACCGGCGTGGATATCGAGATCTCCGCCATGGAGGTCGAAACAGCCGCTCCCGCTGTCGAATCCGCGCGCCGGAGGGTGCGGTGATCCGGCGGCCGCGGCGAGTGGGCACGGCGGTGGTGGTGGCGCTGGCACTGCTGGCGCTGTCCGTCGCCGTCATCGTGTCGCTCGTCCAGCGGCTCACCGGCACCGGGGAGATCCTCTCCTACGACAGCGTCGCCACCCGGCTGCACGACACCGAATGGGGTGATGTCGTGGTGCTGGCCGTGGGCGCGACGGCGGCGGTGGTCGGGCTGGCGCTCATCGCACTGGCCGCGATTCCCGGCCGCGCGGTGGTACTGCCGCTGCGCACCGTGGACGGCAGCGACGCGGGAATCGAGCGCCGCAGCCTGCGCACCGCACTGCACCGTTCCGCCGCCGGGGTGCCGGGGATCGAGAAGGCGCGGATCAAGGTGCGCGGCAAGGGGGTGCGCGTATCCGCGGCCTCGGACCGCGTGGATATCAGCGAGCTGCCCGATACCGTGCACGCGGCCTTGGCCGACACCCTCGATCGCATTTCCCCGCGGCATCCCACGCGGGTGCGCGCCCGGTTGCGCCCCGCCCGGACCGGAGGTTCCCGATGATCACCGTCAACCGCCCGGCTCGCCTCAATCGGTCGCTCATCGCCCTGGTCGGCGTGCTGCTGCTGGCCGCGGGCGGCTATCTGATCGCGGCCCAGCGCGGCTGGGTCGGCTGGGTGGACCGCTCGCAGCCGCTCACACCCGGCGCCGCCGAACCGCCGACCTGGGTGTTCTACGCGGTCGTCGCGGGCGCCGCGGTGCTGGCGCTGCTGTGTCTGCGCTGGCTGGTGGCGCAGCTGTTCCGCCTGCCGCCGACGGTGACATGGCAGCTGGCGGACGCGAATTCGACCGGTCGGACCACGCTGTCCTCGGCCACGGCGGCGCGGGCGGTGGCCGAGGACATCGAATCCTTCGACACCGTGGATTCGGCCACCGCGTGGCTGTCCGGGCCGGGCCGGGCACCGGAGCTGCACTTGGTGGTCACCGCCACGCCGGAGGCCGACCTCACCGAGCTGCGGCGGCGCATACTCGGCGAGGCCGTGGTCCGGCTGCGGGAGGCGCTGGAGGTGGGCGTGATACCGGTGACCATGGAACTGCGCCTGACCGACGACGAGGCCCGCGTGCGCTGACGTATCGGGTGCCGGTGGGCCGCGCCACGGATTCCGGGCGCGGCCCGCCGCTCAGCCCGGCAGATCGGTGATCGAGGCCGACTCGTTGCGCGACAGCGTGATTCCGAGACTGGCCGCGGTGCGGTCGATCTCGTCGTCGTCACCGGAGTGCATGGCGATGGCGGCGCCGTCGGAGGACAGCACCTCCACGTTCAGGCACAGCGACTGGAGTTCCTTGAGCAGCACCTTGAACGACTCCGGCACGCCGGGCTCGGGGATGTTGTCGCCCTTGACGATCGCCTCGTAGACCTTCACGCGGCCCACGACGTCGTCGGACTTGATGGTGAGCAGTTCCTGCAGCGTGTAGGCCGCGCCGTAGGCCTGCATGGCCCAACATTCCATCTCACCGAAGCGCTGACCACCGAACTGCGCCTTACCGCCCAGCGGCTGCTGGGTGATCATCGAGTACGGGCCGGTCGAACGCGCGTGGATCTTGTCGTCCACCAGGTGGTGCAGCTTCAGGATGTACATGTAGCCCACCGCCACGGGATGCGGGAACGGCTCACCGGAGCGGCCGTCGAACAGCGTCGCCTTGCCGTCCGGTCCGACCACGGCGTCGCCGTCGCGGTTGGGCCGGGTCGAGGCGAGCAGTCCGGCGAGTTCGTCCTCGCGCACACCGTCGAAGACCGGGGTCGCGAGCGTGGTGTCCGGATCCGCCGACAGCAGTTCCTCGGGCAGGCGCCGCGCCCAGTCGGGCCGGGTGCCGTCGACGGCCCGGATGTTCCAGCCCGCCTTGCCCACCCAGCCGAGATGCGTCTCGAAGATCTGGCCGATGTTCATCCGACGCGGCACACCGTGGGTATTGAGGATGATGTCCACCGGCGTGCCATCGGGCAGGAACGGCATGTCCTCGACGGGCAGAATCTTGCCGATCACACCCTTGTTACCGTGCCGACCCGCGAGCTTGTCACCATCCTGGATCTTGCGCTTCTGCGCCACATACACCCGCACCAACTCGTTGACACCCGGCGGCAGATCATCATCGTCATCACGGGAGAACACCCGCACACCGATGACCTTGCCCGACTCACCATGGGGCACCTTGAGCGACGTGTCACGCACCTCACGCGCCTTCTCACCGAAGATCGCACGTAGCAACCGCTCCTCCGGCGTCAACTCGGTCTCACCCTTCGGGGTCACCTTGCCCACCAGAATGTCACCGTCACGCACCTCGGCACCGATCCGCACGATACCCCGCTCGTCCAGATCCGCGAGGACCTCGTCGGAGACGTTGGGGATATCGCGGGTGATCTCCTCGGCACCGAGCTTGGTGTCGCGAGCGTCGATCTCGTGCTCCTCGATATGGATCGAGGTCAGCACGTCCTCTTCCACGAGACGCTGCGACAGGATGATCGCGTCCTCGTAGTTGTGGCCCTCCCACGGCATGATCGCCACCAACAGGTTCTTACCCAGGGCCATCTCACCGTTCTCGGTGCACGGACCATCGGCGAGCACATGCCCGGCCTCCACCCGCTGACCCTCGTCCACGATCGGACGCTGATTCGCGCAGGTGCCCTGGTTGGAGCGCTCGAACTTCCGCAACCGGTACGAGCGACGAGTCCCGTCATCGTGCATCACGGTGACGAAATCAGCCGAAACCTCCTCCACCACACCGGCTTTATCGGCGAGGATGACGTCGCCGGAGTCGATCGCCGCCCGCGCCTCCATACCGGTGCCCACCAGCGGGGCCTCCGAACGCAGCAGCGGCACGGCCTGCTTCTGCATGTTCGCGCCCATGAGGGCGCGGTTGGCGTCGTCGTGCTCGAGGAACGGAATCATGGCGGTCGCCACCGACACCATCTGGCGCGGCGACACATCCATGTAGTCGACCTCGGCGGTGTCGACCAGTTCGACCTCGGAGTTCTTCCGCCGCACCACGACTCGATCGGCGAGGAAGCGCCCGTCCGCGTCGAGTCGTTCATTGGCCTGCGCGACGACGTGCCGATCCTCCCGGTCGGCGGTCAGGTAGTCGACCTCGTCGGTCACCCTGCCGTTCACCACTTTTCGGTACGGCGTTTCGATGAAGCCGAACGGGTTCACCCGCGCGTACACCGAGAGATAGCCCATCAGACCGATATTGGGCCCCTCGGGCGTCTCGATCGGGCACATGCGGCCGTAGTGGCTGTAGTGCACGTCGCGGACCTCGAGACTGGCGCGGTCACGGGACAGGCCGCCCGGACCCAGCGCCGACAGCCGACGTTTGTGGGTCAGGCTGGCGAGCGGATTGCGGTGGTCCAGGAACTGCGACATCTGCGAGGTGCCGAAGAACTCCCGGAGACCGGCCACGACGGGGCGGATGTTGATCAGGGACTGCGGCGTGATGGCCTCGACGTCCTGGGTGGTCATGCGCTCACGCACGACGCGCTCCATGCGCGACAGGCCGACGCGGAACTGGTTCTGAATCAGCTCGCCGACGGTGCGCAGGCGGCGGTTGCCGAAGTGGTCGATATCGTCGACCTCGACCGGCACCTCCACGCCGCCCGGTCCGGTCATGACCTTGTCGCCCCGGTGCAGTCGCAGCAGATACTCGATGATCGCGGCGATATCGACGTCGGTGAGCACCCCCGGGCCCCGGTCCGAGTCGGCGCGGATGCCGAGCTTCTTGTCCACCTTGTAGCGGCCGACCCGGGCCAGGTCGTAGCGCTTCTCCCGAAAGAACAGGTTCTCCAGCAAGTTCTGCGCGGACTCCTTGGTCGGCGGCTCGCCCGGACGCAGTTTGCGGTGGATGTCGAGCAGCGCCTCGTCCGTGCCCGCCATGCCGTCCTTCGCCAGCGAGGTCATCATGATCTCGGCGAAGCCGAACCGTTCCTCGATGCGCTCGCTGGTCCACCCGAGGGCTTTGAGCAGCACGGTCACCGGCTGCCGGCGCTTGCGGTCGATGCGCACGCCGACGGTGTCGCGCTTGTCCACGTCGAACTCCAGCCACGCGCCGCGCGAGGGGATGACCCGGACGCTGTGCAGCGTCTTCTCGCTCGTCTTGTCGATGGTCTCGTCGAAGTAGACACCGGGGGATCGGACCAGCTGCGAGATGACGACGCGTTCGGTGCCGTTGATGACGAACGTGCCCTGGTCGGTCATCAGCGGAAAATCGCCCATGAACACGGTCTGGGACTTGATCTCTCCGGTGCTGTTGTTGATGAACTCCGCGGTCACGAACAGCGGCGCCGCGTAGGTCATATCCTTGTCTTTGCATTCCTCGACGGAGGTCTTGACCTCCTCGAAGCGTGGCTCGGAGAGCGTCAGCGACATTGTCGCTGCGAAGTCCTCGATCGGGCTGATCTCCTCGAGTACCTCCGCTAAACCACTCGTGACCAGCCACTCGAATGAATCGGTCTGGATACCCAACAGATCCGGAACCGCCAGCGGCTCACGGATTTCGGCGAACGATACTCGACTCGACATTACATCCCCACAGTCGTTCGGTTTTCGAGATCTGGACGGTTCTTCCCCGGAAACGAAGTCCAAAATTACACCCGAAAACGACGAATGTCGAGGGCACGAACAAATAGACATCCGAATTATCGGCGTCTTTCCCATTTCAATATTTACAGTGGCGGCGGCGATTCGTCAAGTAATCGGCGACATGCGCCGGGGCCCGGTCCGGGGGACCGGACCCCCGGCGGGTCAGCCGATTCCGAGGTCGGCGGCCAGCGCCGCCGCCGTCGCCGGATACCGGTCGAGCAGGTCGGTGACCGCGGTATCGGTGGCCGCCGACGGCTCCTGCCAGACCGGATCGTGGCCGAACAACGCCGCCAGCGCATCGCACGCGGCCGGATGCGCCGCGAGCAGGTCGGTGGCGGGGCCGCGGGGGGCGGAGGCCGCGGACGTCGGCGCGGCGGCCGTCTCGGACCACGGTGGCACCCAGCTGTCCACCGCGGGCAGCGCGCCCGGGAAGGTGCGGCCCGCCTCCCGGACCAGCGCGGGCACCACCTCGCCCACCTGTTTGCGCAGCGTGGTGATGAGGGTGGGCAGCCACGGCAGCAGCACCCGATCGGGCAGCCGACCGAAGGCTTTCGACAGCAGTTCCACCACAAAGGGTTTCAGCGCCGGAGCCGGATCGATGGCATGCACGAAACCGGTGAGATAGCGCGGGAAGGACGGCAGCACCAGGGGATTGACCAACATGTCGTCGCAGCGCTCGCGCAGTTCGGCCAGCGGCAGCAACCCGAGTTGGAAACGCGCGGCCCACAGCAGCGCCACCTTGTCGGGAGCCTCCGGATGCGATTGCAGCACGGCCAGTTCCAGCTGGGTGTGGTCGCAGCCCAGCGACAGGGCGAGGCTTTCCATCCCGAACAGGAAGCCGAGCATGGCGGCCACCTGACCCGCGCCGGTGTCGTCCGCGGCGAAGGCCGTCGGCAGCAGCGTGCAGTAGTGCGCGTACCCCGCGGTCACGAACCGCTCGCACCACTCCGGCAGCCCGTCACCGGATGAGCGGAAGTGGTTGAGCAGCAGCCGAATACGGCGCAGCACGGCGGGTGCGTCGTCCACCGTGCGCTCGGCGGCGAGCAGTTCCACCGCGCGGGAGCCGATCTCGTCGGCCAGCCGCGCCGAGCCCAGATACACCAGCGCGTCCTCGACCGCGGCCAGGGCCGCGGCGGCCGTGGCGTCGGGGTCGTCGACCGCCCGGCGCAGGCGCTGTTCGAAGACCTGCTCGACCGTGACGCCCTCGTAGCCGAGTTCCACCAGGGAGCGCTGATACTTGCCGAGCCCCAGATCCCAGCTCTCCTGAATGGCCTGCTCGCCCAGACCGCGCGAGCCCATGATGGGCCGGACGGCGTCGGCGGGAATCAGCTTGCGCAGTAGCCACAGCAGATCCGAGCACGGCCGCAGGTGCGGGTCGGTGCGCAGGTCCAGCAGCGCCCGTTGCAGGGTGCGCTTGGACAGGTCCAGGCCCAGCGGCGCCAGCCGGTCCAGCACATCGCGGGCCAGCGGCGGCAGTGCCGAGTAGCCGACCTGACCGATCCGGTCCCCGCCGAGCAGGATCTCGCACAGCCGCCGCACATCGCGGCGGCCGGGCACGGTGTCCTTCTCGATGCAGGTGATGGCGGCGTCCTGGAAGTCGTACGGCGTCGGACGCGTCCGATTGCGCAGGCCCGCCAGCAGCATCGAGTGTTCGAAGATGGCGATGGCGTCGGCGGTGCTGGCCAGATAACCATTGCGGCGCGCCAGCCGGACGATGTCGACCGACCACTCCAGCAGTTCGGATTCGTCCAGCGGATCCAGGGCCGGTGCGCTGGTCAGGAAGCCGGACAGGTGATCCGCCACGGCCGCGGCGGGTTTCGCGGCGGGCAGCGGCTTCCGCACGGCCCGACCCCGCGCCCCCGGCTGCCCGGCCAGCCGGAACGCCTGCGTCTTGGCACGCCGCAGGCCCTTCGCCCAGGTGGCGGCGGCGATGGAGACCGCGCCACCGGCCAGCCCGAACTGCTCCTCGATGGCGGAGTGGCTGGACGGGATGAGCCCGTAATGCCAGGTGGTGGCGGTGCGCGGGGAAATCTCGTAGGGCGCGGTGGAATCCAGCCCGAACTGCTCCACCCGGCTGGCGGCATGGGCCGCGCCGCAGATGTACAGCGCGCGTTCGGGCTCGGCTCCGGTGGCGGCGAGGTGTTCGCGCATGCGCGTCCACATGTACCGCTCGCGGTCCTCGTCCACCTCGGTGCTGCCGCGCCGCAGCCGCCGGAACAGGCTGCCGATCATCACCATGACCTGCCGGTAGGTGTCGTAGTCGGCGTCGGCCAGCGGCTGTTCGACGTACTGGTCCCACCACTCCGACCAGTGCCGCACCTTGCCGTGGTGCAGCAGGTACTGCTCGAGTTCCGCGAAACGCGGTCGCATATCGCCGATCTCGATGCCGACGGCTTCGCCGTGCAGGCCGCCGTCGGCCGCCGGTGCGTCGGCGGATTCGTCCTCGCGCGGCGACCATTGGAAGACGTGATCGGTGGAGCGGTCCACCAGCACCAGTTCGACGCCCGGGGTCTCGAGCGCGTAGGCGATGGCCTGATACTCGGCCGACGATTCGGTGATGGGGGCGACGATCGAGAGCGGGGCCCAGGAAGCCGGGAAGCCGTCCACCGCACTCGCGAACGCCTGCAGCGCCACCGGCAGGCGGCAGTTGCGCAGCTCGTCCAGCAGCGGCCGCAGGTCCTCGCACAGCTCCATGTAGATGACGGTGGGCTGCTTCTCGCGCAGGCGGCGCACCATGGCCAGTCCGGAGGCGGGCGAGTGGTGGCAGACCGGGAAGATCTCCAGCCGCTCCGACAGTGCCCGGTCGACATCGTCGACCATGCCCGCCAGGATGTCGCCCGCCGCACCGGGATCACCGGCGAACGCGGCGGCCGCATCCGCCAACTGGTCTCGCAGTGTGGCGAACAGCGATGTGGTAGTGCGGATCTCGGATGCGGTCACGACAGCCTCGCGATCGCCGCGCGGCCGCCCTCGAGGAACTCGCCCCAGGCTCCACCCTGATCCTTGCTGCGCGGCTCGACCACGCCGTGCAGGTACTTGTTCAGAATGGCGAGGTCCTCCGGCGCCCGCCGCGCCAGCGAACCGACCAGCGACCCGGCGAGGGTTTCAGCACGCAGTTCCCGCTCGCCGAAGAACTGGCTGTGCAGAATGGCGTCCTCGAGCACGCCGATCTGCTCCGCGGTCGACAGCGCCGATTCCAGCTTGTCGTCGTCGCTGGTGGCCGCCGCGGCGGCGGCGCGCAGGTCGGCGAAGCTCTCCAGCAGGATATCCAGCAGCGTCGGCGGCAACTCCAGCTCGATCCGGTGGCGGCGCAACAGCTCCTGGGTGCGGAACCGGACGATCTCGGCCTCGCTGCGTTTGTTCGACACCACCGGAATCCGCACGAAATTGAAGCGCCGCTTGAGCGCCGAGGACAGGTCGTTCACGCCGCGATCACGACTGTTGGCGGTGGCGATGATGGAGAAACCGGGCTGGGCGAACACCACATTGTCGTCGTCGAGTTCGGGAATCGAGACGTACTTCTCCGACAGGATGGAGATGAGCGCGTCCTGCACATCGCTGGTGGAGCGGGTCAGCTCCTCGAAGCGGCCGATCACGCCCTGCTCCATGGCGGTCATGATGGGCGAGGGGATCATGGATTCACGCGACTGACCCTTGGCGATGACCATGGAGATATTCCACGAGTACTTGATGTGGTCCTCGGTGGTGCCCGCGGTGCCCTGCACCACCAGGGTGGAGTTGCGGCTGATGGCCGCGGACAGCAGTTCGGCCAGCCAGCTCTTGCCGGTGCCCGGATCGCCGATGAGCAGCAGCCCGCGGTCCGAGGCCAGGGTGACGATGCTGCGTTCGACGAAACTCCGGTCGCCGAACCACTTCTGCTCCACGGTGCGGTCCAGGCCGTCGGCGCGTTCGGAGCCGAGAATGAACAGCCGCACCATCTTCGGGCTCAGTCGCCAGGCGAAGGGCTTGGGGCCGTCGTCGATGGACTCCAGCCAGTCGAGTTCTTCGGCGTACTTGACTTCGGCGGGAGCGCGCAGGACTTCGGACATGGGGGTCTCCTAGTCGAGAAAGTTCTTGAGTTCGTTGACGAGTTTTTGAATGCGTCCCGAAATCACCGGGGTGCCGAGGGTTTTGAACCTTTCGCGGAACCACGGGTTGACGCTCTGCTGGCCGGAGCTGTTGACCGATCCCACCGGGATGAGTTTCACGCCGGAGCGGTGCACCGCCGCCATGCTCTCGAACAGCGGTTGCGATCGGTCGAATTCGTAGAAGTCCGAAATCCACACCAGCACGGTGTTCTTCGGATCGGCGATCTTGGGCTGCGCCATGGCCATGGCGACCGGGCCGTCGTTGCCGCCGCCGAGATTGGTGCGCAACAGCACCTCGAACGGATCGTGCACCCACGGGGTGAGATCCAGCGCCCGGGTGTCGTAGGCGATGAGGTGCACGTCCACCTTGGGCAGACCGGCGAAGATGGATGCCAGGATGGTGCAGTTGACCATGGAGTCGGTCATGGAACCCGACTGGTCGACCACCACGATCATGCGGGCGGGCACGGTGCGTTTCGCGGTCGGCTTGTAGAACAGCCGGTCCACGTAGAGGCGCTCGTCGCGCGGATTCCAGTTGGGCAGGTTCTTCCAGATGGTGCGGTCGATGTCCAGATTGCGCAGGATGCGCTTGGGCGGCACCGACCGGTCGACGGTGCCCGCGCTGCTCTGCCGCACCTGGGTGCGCAGCACCTCCGCGACCTCGTCCACGTACCGCCGGATCAGGGCCTTGGCATTGGCCAGCGCGACGCCGGACAGATTGTGCTTGTCCCGCAACAGCTGTTCGACCAGCGACATGCTCGGGGTCAGCTGGGCGGCCAGCTTCGGGTCGGCCAGCACCTCGCGCAGCCGCATCCGGGACACCAGATCGCCCTCCAGTTCGGCGAGCACGCCGCGCACCTCCCCGGCGCGCTGTTCGCCGAGGCCGCGGCGCAGCCAGTTGGCGTCGCTCTGCCAGCCGGAAAGCTGGTCCGCGCTCACCGCACCGCAGCCCGTGGCGAAGATGTTCAGCAGGAGCTTGGACACCAGTGCGGCGGAGCGCACATCGGTGTCGCCGATATCCGCCGACTCCTCGGCGGCCTCGGTCTCGACAGCGGTGCGCTCGGCCGTGAGATCGAGCGCCTCGAATTCGGCGGCGAGTTCCGGAAATCGTTGTACGACATTGTCTATGGAGACGCCGGGATCGAGGACCGCCAGCGGCAGCCCGATGTCCTCGACGATGCTCGCGCTCGCGGATTCCAGGGTGGGCTGCGGATCGCCCCCGAAGACGCCCGCCAGCAGCCGCCAGTACAGGATCTGACGGCGAGTCTCATGATCGGTCATTTCCGCAGCAACCGTCCCGCCCGCTCGCGCAGCACCGTCACCGCGTCACCCGACTTCGCCTGTGCCTTGGCCACCTTGGGATCGGTCGGGCCGCACGCCCAGTCGCCGTTGTGCAGGGCCACGACGGTGGACTTGACCTTGCGCCGCACCGCCAGCGGACGCAGGCTCCAGCGCCCGCCGTCCCAGCGCAGCAGGCCGAGGCAGGCGAAGGAGCCCGATACCGCGGCCGGGGTGAGCGGTCCGCTGGCCGGCAACCGGTCCAGTTCGAGCGGTAACCGCAGGCCGTCCAATTCCATTGCGCCGTCCTTGATTCGGTAGCCCTCGAGCAGCACCGGTTCGGCGATGTGCACCGGGTCGCGGTCCAGCGGTTCGGCGGGCGCGGCCAGCGCGTCGGCCAGTTGCACGGTCGCGGTGGCGAAGGGGTCGGCCGGGTCGCCGACGCTGGCCCGGTCGTCCTGCCACACCAGATCGCCGGTCGCGGTGAGCGGCATATCGGTCAGGGTCAGGGCGCGATGTTCGGCCAGTGCGGTGAGCAGGTGCCGGTGTGCGCCCAGCAGCTGCCAGACCGCCGGTCCGACAATGGTGTCCACCTTGGCGGCCGCCACGCTCACCCGCACCGTGCGCGACGGTGCGCCCGAGGTCTCCAGGATGGCGTGCACCTGCGCCTGGACGGCGGTGCCGTGTTCGTGCACGTCCACGCCGAGGGGCAGCAGGCGACCCGAAACGGTCTCCGGCGCGGTGGCTGCCCCGGTTCGCCAGGTCAGCAACAGGGCGCGGGTCCACAGGTCGGCCCAGCGCCGCGCGGGCAGTACGTCCATGGTCGCGATGGGGGCCGAGGCGCTCAGCTCGGCGCTGAGGCCGTCGAGCAGGACGGCCAGCCGACGCTGGCCCGGCTCGGCGAGCAGGCCCTCCACCGTGCGATCGGCCGCCGAGATCAGGTCGTGGTCCACGCCGCGCCAGCCCGCGATGGCCACCTCGCCCAGCCAAGAACGGCAGCCGACAGCCAGCGGATGCGGGTCGGCGGCGGTCACCGCGGACCGCACCCAGTCGAGCCGGGTTCGGCCCAGGGCGGTGTCGAGTCGCTCCAGCAGGGCGTCGTGCACGGCACCGAGCAGGGCGGCGCGTGCCGCCGCCAGTGCGGTCAGCTGATCCTGGCCGATCGACCCGCCTCCGGTCCGGGCGACGGCCTCGGCCACCGGCACCGCCAGTGGCGATCCGGCCACCGCACCCGCCAGCGCCTGGAGCGCGGCGGACTGCCGCTCGTCCACGCGGGCGAAGCCGTCCACCAGCGCGGTGTCGAATCCGGCAACCACCTCGTGGGCGGATGCGATGCCCTCGGGCGTCTCGCCGAGCAGTTCTTCCCAGCGCACCGACATCAGCGGCTCACCCCCACCGCGGGAAACCACTGGAGCTCGGGAATCGGCGTATTGCCGCCCGCCAGTTCCAGATAGGACAGATGCCGCAGGAACCGGCTGAACACGGTGGCGGCCGGGGCCGGATCACGGGTGCCGTCCAGCGCGTCGGCGAGCCGTCCGCCCTCCGGCACCTCCACCCGCAGGTAGCGGGCGACACGCTCCTGTCCGTACTGGAGCACCGCCTCGGTGATGAGCGCGTCCAGGTGTTTGCAGGTCCAGTTGCCGGACAGGCCGCCGCAGGGGCGGTTGTTGTTGGTGCTGCAACTGAATCCGTGCGTCCCGGCCGTCACCGAGGCCACGTACACCCGGGCGATGTCGGAACCGCTGGACACCACCCCCTGGAGCCGCCCCTCCGCCAGTTCGACGAACGGCACCTTCGCCAGCTTGCGCGGCGCGACGGCGGGCAGCACCCGCACTATCGACATGCGTGTCGAATCTTCCTGTGCGGCTTGATTATTAGAACTCGAGACCATCCTTGCCTCCCACTCGGTCGCGATGGGCATGAAGCTATGGCATGGCACCGACAAGGTTGCCGACAGGTCCACGGCGGGTGGAAGTCGATACAGTCGGGTCCATGGCGGATGACGAAATGCCGGTGGTCGCGGCGGCGTACGACCGGGTCGCGGAACTGTACGCGGCCATGTTCGAACACGCGCTGCGGGATATGCCGTTCGACCGGGCCATGCTGGGCGCGTTCGCCGACCTGGCGTCGGGCCCCGTCCTCGACCTGGGCTGCGGTCCCGGGCGACTCACCGGTCAGCTGCGCGATCTCGGCCTGGACATATTCGGCGTCGACCTCTCGCCGGAGATGGTCCGGCTGGCGCGGGCCGCCCACCCCGGCCTCCGCTTCGAGACGGGTTCCATGACGGCCCTCGACATCCCCGACGCGTCCCTGGGCGGCATCCTCGCGTGGTATTCGATCATCCACATCCATCCCCAGCGGCTGGCACCGGCATTCGCCGAGTTCGCGCGCGTGCTGCGTCCCGATGGCGTCGCACTGCTCGGCTTTCAGGCCACCGATCACGGTGTCGAGGCGTACGACCACAAGGTCACCACCGCCTACCGCTGGTCCCCCGACGCCCTCGCCGAACTGCTGCTCCCGCACGGCCTGCACCCCATCTGCCGCATGGTCCGCGAGCCCCACGAGAACGAACGCGGCGAACAGGGCTGCCTGCTGGTGGTGCGGCGCTGATCGGCGGCCCCACGCGCGGCCTACCGGCGATTGTCGGTGCCCACTTCTAGAGTCGACACATGAACGACAGCGGCTCTCCGGTCCGGGCTCGGTACGACGTCGTCATCGTCGGAGGCGGCCACAACGGCCTCGTCGCGGCGGGCTATCTGGCGCGGGCGGGGCGGTCGGTGCTGGTGCTGGAACGGCAGGCGCACACCGGTGGCGCGGCGGTGTCGGAGCGGGTGTTCGCCGGGGTGGACGCGCGGCTGTCGCGATTCTCGTACCTGGTGAGTCTGTTGCCCGCGAAGATCATTCGGGATCTCGGGGTGCGGTTCGAGACCCGCAAGCGGCGGATCTCCTCGTATACGCCGGTGGGGGACGGCGGGCTGCTCGTGGACGGGGGATCGGCGGCGGCCACGCGGGCGAGCTTCGCGCGGCTCACCGGGTCCGAGCGGGAATTCGACGCCTGGCAGCGGTTCTACGCGGAGACCGGGGAGTTGGCGCGGCGGGTGTTCCCGACGCTCACCGAGCGATTGCCGACGCGGACGGAACTGCGCGGCATCGTGGCCGACGACGCGATGTGGGAGTCGATCTTCGAGCGACCGCTCGGCGAGCTGGTGGAGCGGACCTTCGACGACGACACCGTGCGCGGGGTGGTGCTGACCGATGCGCTGATCGGGACGTTCAGCCATGCGCACGACGGGTCGCTGGCACAGAACCGGTGCTTCCTCTATCACGTGATCGGTGGCGGGACCGGGGATTGGGATGTGCCGGTCGGCGGTATGGGCGCGTTGACCGACGCCCTCGCGACCGCCGCACGGACGGCGGGCGCGGAGATCGTCACCGGCCGCGCCGTGACCGGCATCGACACCGACGGCGACACCGCGGAGGTGCGCTTCGACGGCG
The DNA here is from genome assembly GCF_030767025.1 of Nocardia sp. CC227C. Taxonomy (GTDB): domain Bacteria; phylum Actinomycetota; class Actinomycetes; order Mycobacteriales; family Mycobacteriaceae; genus Nocardia. The sequence goes on from NZ_JASITE010000017.1 coordinate 49,055, forward strand.
GCGCGGCGGGAGCCGACCGTGTGCTGGTCAACACCGCTCCGTACGAGCTGGGACGGCTGCTGGGTGAGCCGCGGGCCAAACCCGAAGGCGCGCAGCTGAAGATCAATATGCTGCTCCGGCGACTACCGGCGCTGCGGGATCCGGCGGTCGACCCGCACGATGCCTTCGCGGGCACATTCCATGTGGGTGAGGCGGGCGCGCAACTGGAACGCGCCTACCGGGAGGCGGCGGCGGGGCTGCTGCCCTCGGAGCCGCCGTCGGAGATCTACTGCCACACCCTCACCGATCCGTCGATCCTGTCACCCGAACTGGCCGCACGGGGGATGCACACCCTCACACTGTTCGGGTTGCACACGCCCGCACGACTTTTCGACAAGGATCCGGAAGGCGCGAAGGCCGAGCTGGTGGCCGCCACGCTCGCGCGACTGGATTCGGTGCTGGCGGAGCCCATTCGCGACTGCCTGGCCCTGGACGCGGACGGCCGCCCCTGCCTGGAGGCCAAGTCACCGCTGGACCTGGAGCACGAGATCGGCATGCCCGGCGGGCACATCTTCCACGGCGATCTGGAATTCCCCTATCGCGCCGACGATTCCGACGACAGCCCGGCCACCCGCTGGGGTGTGGCCACCGGGCACCGCAATATCCATCTGTGCGGTGCGGGCGCGGTGCGCGGCGGCGGGGTCAGCGGCATCGGCGGCCACAACGCGGCCATGGCGGTACTCGACGCCCGCTGATCGCGGCGACGGCGGTACGGATGCCACGGCGGGCGGATGCTACGGCGATACGGATGCCACGGCGATGCGGATGCCACGGCGATGCGGCTACGGCGGTAATGCGATGCGGCCACGACGCTGTTTCGGCTACGACGGACGCCGGTAGCCGTCGGCGGACTGGCCGATCACATCGGAGCAGCAGCGGACGAAATACCGCACCACGGGATCGGTTTCGGAGGCGTCCGGCCACACCACCGCCACGCGGGTCGGCCCGATGCCGTGCACCGGCCGGAACACCACCCCGGGCCGGGCATGGGTGTGCGAGGTGGACGCGGGGGTGAAGCTGACCCCGTAGCCGCCCGCGATGGCGGTCAGCCACTCGTCGGTACTGCGCGCGATGGCGCCGACGATGGCGGTGTCGCGGGGCCGGGCGTCCAGCCCCATCCAGTAGTCGCGCCACCAGCCGGTGTCCGCGGGCGAGGCCACATAGGGCTCGTCCCACAGCTCGCGGAAGGCGATGTCCTCGCGCTCGGCCAGTGGATGGTCCTCCGGCAGCGCGATCCAGCGGGGTTCGGTGAACAGCTCGCGGAGGTGGTACTCGTCCTGACCCGGGAACGGCAGCCGCAGGATGGCGACGTCGACATCGCCCTCGTCGAGTCCGGCGGTCGGATCGGTCCACCCGCCCTGCCGCAGATCGACCTCCCAGTCCGGATGCAGCCGGTGGAAGACCCGGATGATCTCGGGAATATGCCCGTCGGCCGCGCTGGGCACCGCACCGAGACGCAGCACGCAGGCGGTACGGCTGGCATCGCTCTTGGTCTCGCGCAGAATGCGGTCCCATCCGGCCAGTAATCCCGGCACCTGCTTTGCCAGCACCTTGCCCGGCGCGGTGAGCGTCATCCCCGCCCGGGACCGGATGAACAGTTCCACTCCAAGCTGGTTTTCCAGCTGTTTTATCTGTGTGGCCAGCGCGGGCTGCGCGACATGGAGTCGCTGCGCGGCCCGCGCCAAATTCTCGGTTTCCGCGACCGCCATGAAGTAACGCAGCAGTCGCGTATCGATGTCCACGCCACAAGGTTACGAACGCACGTACCGGTAGGCATATCCCGGCGTCGACCGGCACGACGGAAGTTCGTGATGCTATTCGCGATTCCGGCGGCTGCGAGACGCCCGATTCACCCGAAACTGGGACGGGTGACGGTGGGGTCGCCGACCCGGTAGGTGGCCAGGACGACACCGTTGTCGAGCGCGGTGGTCTCGACCGCCTCCAGGGTCGCCTCGGCGTCGACATCCACCCACAGCCGATCGCCCTTACCGAGCAGTACCGGGTAGATGACCAGGCGGTATTCGTCCACCAGGCCGTTCGCCTCCAGGAAATGGACCAGCTTGGAGCTGCCGAAGACCAGCAGATTCTGTTCGGCGCGCAGCTTGGCGACGGAGTCGGCCAGATCGCCCTCGATGCGGTGGCCGTTCCATTCCAGATCCGACCGGGAGCTGGCCACATGCTTGGGCATGGCGTTCATCTTGTCCTTGTACTCACCCTCCTCCGGGTGGTTCGGCCAGGCCGCGGCGAACGCCTCGTGCGTGACGCGGCCGAGCAGCAGCGCGTCGGCCTCCCGCATCTCGGCGCTCTTGTAGTCGGCGATGTCGTCGTTCCAGAACGGCACGGTCCAGGCCGGATTCTCGATAACGCCGTCCAGCGAAACGAATTCGGCGACAACGATCTTGCCCATGATTTTCTCACTCTCGGTGTGGGGTTCTTCCGCCGCGGCACGGCCGAGCGGACTCGAACATGCAGACGGAAAGCCCGCCGAAAACTCATCGGTGCCCCTCGGACGTCCGTTGTGCCCCTCGGACATCCGTCGGTGCGCTAGGAGATCGTGATGCCCAGCCACCGCAGCCAGTACGGGGCCGACAGCTCGGCGAATTCGTCGTATCCGGCCGCACCCGGATGCGCGCCGTCTCCGGCGGCGACCTCGGCCATCCACACGCGGTTGTCCCGCAGGGCTGTGTGCACCCGCAGGTACGGGACGCCGACCGCGTCGCAGTGCGTCGCGAAGCGCTCGTCCAGGGCGGCGATGCGGTCGGTGTGCGCGGCGTCCGCGACGGGCGGCGGCGCGACCACCAGGACGGACCACTCCCGGGCGCGCGCGGTGTCCAGCACGCCCGCGAGATTCGCCACCGATTCCTCGAGCGGGACGCGCGGCCGCCCGTTCTCGTGCATGGTGTCGTTCACGCCCGTCGACAGCACCAGCCGGCCGTCGCAGCCCGCCGGTAGCCGCGGCGCGCATTCGGCGAGCCAGCGGGCGTGCAACCGGGTGGAGGTTTCCCGGCGCACGCCGAGGTTGTAGTAGGTGAGTGGTTGTCCGGCCGCGATCGCCCGCACCGCCAGGCGGCCCGCCCAGCCGAGACATTGCTGATCTCCGACCCCCGCGACGAACGATTCACCGACGAAACACACGCGAAGATCCTCGAGCACGGGTCGATACTTCCAGGTGCGCCCGGCGGTTGCCAGGACATATCGGGAGCGCCGGGGCGGACACGCCGGACACACTGGGAGATGGGCTCGTCCCGCCGGACCGGCGCGACGGGTTACCGTAACCGGCGGGTAGGTGTGCGGGTTCGCCTGTTCATCCGCCCGCCAGACACCGAGCCGACCATGGGACCGAGGCCGTTCCCACGATCCGAAAGCGCCGATAGGACATGCGAGTCGACGGACGGGAAATACCCGTCGCCGGCAGCCTGCTGCAGCCACGGCTCCGGCGTACCAGCGACATTCTGCGGGTGGTGCTGTCCGCGCTGCTGGTCGCCGTCGTCATCGTGGGCTCGCTCATCACCCGGCCGCAGTGGGAGGCGCTGGAGAGGTCGCTGTCCGACATCATCGGCTTCCTGACGCCGGAGCAGTCCAACGCGGTCTACATCGGGTACGGGATCGCGATCCTGGCGCTGCCGTTCGCCATCTTCCTGCGCCTGATCTGGCGGGGGCAATGGAAACTGCTGGGCGGCTACCTGTCCGCCGGCCTGATCGCCCTGCTGGCGTTCTCCTTCACCGGCACCGGATTCGCCGCCCCCAGCTGGCATCTGTCGGAACCGCAGCAGGTGAACACCTTCCTGTCGCAATTCCTCGACGATCCGCGCTGGATCGCCATGTTGGCCGCCACCCTGACCGTCGCCAGTCCGTGGCTGCCCGCCCGCGCCCGGCGCTGGTGGTGGACGCTGCTGCTGGCCTTCGTCCCGATTCACCTGGTGGTGAGTTTGGTGGTGCCCGCGCGCGCCCTGCTCGGCCTGGCCATCGGCTGGTTCGTGGGCGCGGTGATCGTGCTGGTGGTCGGCACGCCCGCGCTGGAGGTGCCGCTGGACGCGGCGGTGCGGGTGCTCGCCCGGCGCGGATACCAGGTGAACGCCTTCACGGTGCTGCGCCCGGGTGGGCGGGGTCCGCTGGTGCTCTCGGCCAGCACCACGCCGCGAACGGGAGTCGGCCCGGTGACCACGCCCGGAATGGCGGCGGTCATCGCCTCGGGATCGGTCGCCGGGCGCGGTTCGACGAACACGGCGGCGCGCGCCGCCGCCGGTGGCGGTACCACGACCACCGCCGTCGCGACCACCGAGAAGACGGAGCGCGACATCGGCGCGCCGCCGGACTCGGTCGCGCCCGCGCGGAACCAGGCCGACGGCCGTGCCGCCGCCCTCGATTCCATCCGGCATACGCCCGCCGAGGACGAGGTGGTCGTGGAACTCTACGGAGCCAACCAGCGCAGTCGCAGCGCGTTGCACGCCCTGCGACGGTGGCTGACGATCCGCAGCGGGGAGTACCCGGCGCTGTTCGCCTCCATGCGGCGGGCGGTGGAGCACCGGGCGCTCATGGGCATCGCCATCGGGGATCTCGGACTGGGCAGCAACAAACCGCTCACCGTGGCCGCGCTGGACCGCGGCTGGATGCTGTACGCGCACACCGTGTCCGCTGGGGATCCGCTGGCCGAAACACACGTAGAACAGCTGGGCGATGTGTGGCGGGCGCTGGACACCATGCACAGGGCGCAGATCTCGCACGGCGAACTGCGCGCCGACGATGTCCGCGTCGCGGGCGGCGACGTGCTGTTCGGCGGATTCACCCAATCCGAGTTCGGGGCGTACGACGCACGGTTCCAGTCGGATGTGGCGCAGCTGCTGGTCACCACGGCCGATGTGTTCGGCCCGGAGACCGCCGTGCGAACGGCGCTCGAGGTGCTGGGCCCGCAGCGGGTGCTGACCGCCTCCCGTCGGCTCACCAAGGTCGCCATCCCGGTGCAGGTGCGCAAGTCGGTACCGGAGTTCAAGGACGTGCTCGAGGCCACCCGCGATCAGGTGGCGCACCAGACCGGGCAGGACCGCATCGAGGCCGCGCAGATCACCCGGTTCTCCCGCAATCAGATCATCCAGCTGGTGCTGCTCATCGGCCTGGTGTACGTGGCCTACCCGTACATCAGCGCGGTGCCCACCTTCACCTCCGAACTCAGCAACGCCAACTGGTGGTGGGCGCTGCTCGGCCTGCTCGTCTCGGTGCTCAAGTACATCGGCGCGGCCATGGCGCTGTGGGCGTGCGCCGGGGCGGCGGTGAACCTGCGCAATCTGATGCTCATGCAGGTGGCGAACACCTTCGCCGCCACCACGACTCCAGCGGGTGTCGGCGGTCTGGCACTGAGCGTGCGCTTCCTGCAGAAGAGCGGATTGGGCGCGGTGCGGGCCACGGCCGCGGTGGCCATGCAGCAGTCGGTGCAGGTGGTCACGCACATCGTGCTGCTCATCTTCTTCAGTGTGGCGGCGGGTGTTTCGGCGGATCTGTCGCACATCTTCCCCAATGCCACGGTGCTGTACCTGGTGGGCGGTGTGCTGCTGGGCCTGCTGGGCGTGTCCATCTTCCTGCCGACCGTGCGGCGGTGGCTGCGCACCGAGGTGCGGCCACAGCTGGCGGAGGTGGTGAGTTCGCTGCACGAGCTGGTGCGCAGTCCGCTGCGGCTGGTGATGATAGTGGGCGGTTGCGCGGCGACCACGCTCGGCGCGGCGCTGGCGCTGTGGACCAGCATCGAAGCCTTCGGCGGCAGTACGACTTTCGTGACGGTCACGGTGGTGACCATGATCGGCGGCACGCTGGCCTCGGCCGCGCCGACACCCGGCGGCGTCGGCGCGGTGGAGGCGGCGCTCATCGGCGGTCTGGCGGCGTTCGGCGTGCCCGCGAGTATCGCGGTGCCGGCGGTGCTGCTCTACCGGGTGCTCACCTGCTGGCTGCCGGTGGCCGTCGGCTGGCCGATCATGCGGTGGCTCACCTCGAACGACAAGATCTGAGCTCGGGCTCAGCGACGGGCACCGTGCAGGTGTTCGAGCACTTGATCGACGGAAAGGCAACCGGCCGTGGTCAATTCGAGGTCGGCCAGGGAAGATGCATGGGTTTCGGCCGTCGCGGCGGCCACGCAGTCGGCCACCGGGTGCAGGTAGAAACCGAGATCCGTGCCGTGCCGGGCGGTCTGCTCGACCGTGAGGTTGGTGGCGACGCCGGTGACGAGCAGGGTGTCGATGCCGCGGGCGGCGAGCCAGTCCGGCAGGGCGCTGCCCGCCAGGCCGGACAGCTTCTGATTGTCGAAGACCGCACCCGCGCGCGCCTGCGCCGACATCTCCGGAATGATCTGCGTGCCAGGAGAATTCGGGCGGAACTCGGTCTGCGCGGCGGCGACCGAGCGCATGAATCCGGTATTGCGCACCAACGCGCCCTCGCCGACGGGAATGGTGAAGCGGGTGAACACGAGCGGAAGGCCCGCCGCGGCGGCGGCATTGTGGAACTCGACCGCCCGGTCCACCACCCCGCTCTCCGCGATCGGTTCCGCCAGCATGGGACCGAAGAACCCTTCGGGCCGAATCACATTCACCTGCCAGTGCAGAGCGAGCACCGCGGTGCGCCCAGGTTCGAGCATCATGACCCCATAGTGCGCCATGCGGGGGCCGCGGCGCGCCGGAATGGCGGTACAGCGCGCCGCGGCGGCACTCGGTTACCCGAGCAGTCGGTTCATGAGAAGTCCTTGCGCAGTGCGACTTTGACGACCTTGCCGCTCGCGTTGCGGGGCAGCTCCGGCACGATCACCAGATCCTTGGGGTGCTTGTAGCGAGCCAGGTTCTCGTTGAGGAAGGGCTCGAGCTCCGCCAGGGTCAGATCGGTGTCGGGCAACAGCGCCACCACCGCCACCGGCACCTCGCCCCACTTCTCGTGCGGGCGGGCGATCACCGCCGCCTCGCGGATCTTGGGATGGGCGAACAGCACGTTCTCCACCTCGGCGCAGTAGATGTTCTCACCGCCGGAGATGATCATGTCCTTCTTGCGGTCCACCACCCAGACGAAACCCTCCTCGTCCTGCCGCACCAGGTCGCCGGAGTGGAACCAGCCGCCCGCGAAGGCTTCCGCGGTGGCCTCGGGCTTGTTCCAGTAGCCCTGCATGAGAGTCGGTCCGCGATAGACGATCTCACCCACCTCGCCGGGGGCCACATCGTTCATCTCGTCGTCGACCACGCGGGCCTGGATGGTGGGGATGGGCCTGCCGACCGAGCCGAGCTTGCGCAGCGCGTCCTTGCCCTCCAGCACACAGGTGATGGGCGACATCTCGGTCTGGCCGAACACCGCGACGTTGAACGCCTCCGGGAAGCGGTCCGCCATGGCCCGCAACACCGTGTCGGAGGCCGGGGCCGCACCCCAGCACAGCGAGCGCAGCGCCAGCTTGCGCTGCTCGATCGTCGGGTCCTCGCAGATCATCTGCCACTGGGCGGGGACGCAGAAGGCGGTGGTGGCCTGCTCCGCCTCCACGGCGTCGAGCCACTGACCGGCGTCGAAAGCGCCCAACGGGTGCAGGATCGTCTTGCCGCCCAGCATGAAGTACGGGGTCAGCGATCCCAGGCCCGCGATGTGGAACAGCGGGGAGGTGCAGAAGCCGATGGACTCCTCGGTGATCTCCATGGCCCGGATACAGGTGAGCCCCTGCGCGGTCATGTTCGCGTGGGTGAGCACCGCGCCCTTGGGGCTGCCGGTGGTGCCCGAGGTGTACATGATCAGGCAGGGCGTGTCCTCGGGGATGTCCAGCGGCGCGTGCGGTTCGCCCGCCTCCGCGATGAAGTCGTCGTAGCCGATCACGCCGTCGCCGGTCTGCCCGTTGATGACCACGCAGGTCTCCAGCGCGGGGACCTGGCCCACCATGGCGGTGGCGAGCGGCTGCAACGGCGCGTCGGTGACGATGGCCTTCGCGCCGGAATCGCCCACGATGTAGGCCACCTCGGGCGGGGTGAGACGGAAGTTCACCGGCACCGCGATGGCCCCGAGGGCATTGATGCCCATGACGGCCTCGATGTACTCGGTGTAGTTGAGCGCCAGGATGAGCACGCGATCGCCGAACCCGACCCCTCGACGGGCGAGCGCGTCGGCGAACTTCTCCGAACGCTCGTGCAGCTGCCGCCACGTGGTGTCCACGCCCTGGAAGCGGAATGCCACCCGGTCGGGCCGCATGGCCGCATGGGTCGCGATCTGGTTGACCCAGTGGTTGCGCCGCGACCGAAGGGGCTCATCGAGCGGCTGGATACCGGCGGTCATACTGCTTCCTCTCACACGGGGAGTGAACAGTCGCGAGAATAGCAACTAACTTTCTGGCGTGACAAGGGTTACAGAGAAGGTTCTGGCGAAAATTTCTCATTCGATCATTCAGCAGCTCAAAGGCGTTGTTTTTGCTACTTCACATCGCCGAGCGCTGACCGTTTATCCACAGGATGGCCGCAGACCGCTGATTCAGAGTGCAAACGATCGCTCACATGAGGGTTGTCCCCCCATATGCAACTATGCGACTATCGGGCCAGTCCGGGCGTGTGTGCGACCCGCGAGAGGCTAGGAGGACAGCGTGACGCTGCGTACCAGGTTCACCGAGGAGTTCGGGGTCGAGCACCCGATCGTGCAGGGCGGCATGATGTGGGTCGGTCGCGCCGAACTGGCCGCCGCGGTGTCGGAGGCCGGTGGTCTCGGCATCATCACCGCGCTCACCCAGCCCACTCCGGACGATCTGCTGGCCGAGATCGAGAAGGCGCGGTCGCTGACCGACAAGCCCTTCGGCGTGAACGTCACCATCCTGCCCTCCATCAACCCGCCGCCGTACCAGGACTACGTCAAGGCGATCATCGAGTCCGGCGTGAAGATCGTCGAGACCGCGGGCAGCAATCCGGAGCCCTTCCTGCCGTACTACAAGGAAGCCGGAATCAAGGTGCTGCACAAGTGCACCAGCGTGCGGCACGCCCTCAAGGCGCAGAAGATCGGCGTGGACGGCGTGAGCATCGACGGCTTCGAATGCGCCGGTCACCCGGGTGAGGACGATGTGCCCGGCCTGATCCTGATCCCGGCCGCCACCCAGGTGCTGGACATCCCGGTCATCGCCTCCGGCGGTATCGCCGACGCCCGCGGCCTGGTGGCCGCGCTGGCGCTGGGCGCGGACGGCGTGAACATGGGCACCCGCTTCATGTGCACCCGGGAGTCGGCCATTCACCAGACGGTGAAGGAGCAGATCGTGGCGCACAGCGAGCGCGACACCCAGCTCATCTTCCGCACCATGCACAACACCGCGCGCGTGGCGAACAACGAGATCAGCCGCAAGGTCGTCGAGATCGAGAAGTCCGGCGGCAAGTTCGAGGATGTGCGCGATCTCGTCGCCGGTGCGCGCGGACGGCGCGTCTTCGAGGAGGGCGACCTGGACGCGGGCATCTGGTCGGCCGGTCAGGTGCAGGGTCTGATCAATGACATCCCGACCTGTGCGGAGCTGGTGTCGCGCATGGTCACCGAGGCGGAGTCGATCATCAACTCCCGCTTGGCGGGCATGATGCGTTGACCCGCCTCCGAACCAACCGGACGACTGATCTCGCGACGTTCGGGTAGCTCACCGGGTACGCCCGAAATCGGGTCGGCACTCGACCGCCGGCACGCGTGCACAGCGGTCAGCGCATTTCAGCCGTGCGCCGAAGACACGGAGAGGCGGGCGAGCTCGACAAGCGTTCAGGCGCGGGCGGCGCAGGCGTCGTAGTCGTGGGAGGCGATGACCTCGATGCCGTCGGGCAGGGCGTGCAGGCGCGCAATGGTGCGGAAGGCGGCGTCGCGGTCGGCGTCGAAGAGCTGGCCGGGCATGGGTGCCTTCTCGCGAATCAGGCGCACCTGCACCCGATTCCACACCGCATCACCCGCGAGCAGCACGCGGGTGCCGTCGGCTACGGCCAGCAGGACGCCGACACTGCCCGGGGTGTGGCCCGCGAGGTCGACCAGCACGACCGCGCCGTCACCGAACAGATCGTGGCTGCGCGGGAAGGTCAGCACCGGGGGACCGTCCAGTTCCAGGCCGCCGACGGCGCGGTCGCGCAGCGGTGCGCGCACCACGCCGATCGGGGCGTGCGCGCCGCGCATGGCCCAGTCGTATTCAACGGCGGGCAGGCGTAATTCGACCGAGTCCGGCAGTTCCAGCAGTCCCGACACGTGATCCCAGTGCAGGTGCGTGGCCAGCACGAAATCGATGTCGTCCCCGGAGAGATCGCGGGCGGCGAGGGCGTCGCGCAGGCCCAGCACCGGCTTCTCCGGGGAGACCAGCAGCGGCACCGGGAACGGCAGACCGGGGATGACTCGCTCGTGCACATTCGCGCACAGGGCGGGATCGACCAGGAACCTGGCGCGCGGATGCTCGACCAGGAACGCGCCCATGGCCATGGGCAACTCGCGCAGGCTGCGCACGCCCTCCGCCACGATGATCTCGGGGGCCGCCATCCGGCCCTGGATGAGCGCCCGCAATGTGACCGTGGCCCGCGGGGCGGCCGGATCGGCCACCTCGAGTCCGGCCAGGAAGTCGGCGTCCGGTCGGCGGGGCCGCAGCAGGCGCGCGGGGGTGGCGGCGAGCGCGGTGCAGCAGCGCGCCAGGGTGCCGAGGGTGGACGGGCGACCGGCGGTGACATCGAAGCTCACCGCGTCAGGCTATGCGATCCCGAATCGGGCGGGGAAGGCTCACTGCACCCGGGACATTAAGTGCCGACCGGTCGGCCCGGCACGCCGACGGGACTTTCGGAGCGGGGTGCGCGCTCGGCATAATCGCGGGGGGTACCTCGGCGGCCGGGACCGCCGGACGCGGGAGGGAATTCCTGTGCGGGAGAGTACGACAGCATCGGCCGGAACCACCGTGCGGCACCGGCACGCACACCGCACAGCCGTGCGCGACTCGGGTCGCGCCGAACCCACACGACCTCAGCGTGGCGAGCCATGAGCGCGGGTGGTGCGCCGGATCGCCCAGCGCCGGCACCCGATCACCCGGCACCGACTCTGCCAGCGGTGGGCGTGGTCGGCCTCGCACGGGGTGCGGTGAGCGCCGCGCACGGCAGCGCCGCGCGCGCCGACCGGACGACGCGAGATGGCCGAGCCACGGCGTCGGATACATCGGTGGACGATGGCGCACCCGCAGATGGCGTCGGCCCGGCGGGTTCGAGCATCGGCGCGGTTCGGAACGAAGGCCCGACTACGGACCACGGGCGTGCGTGCACCACCGTGAGTCGAGGCGCGACCGCCGGGGCCGGGCTTCCGGAACTCGGGCTCGACTGTCCGGCAACGGAATTCGACCGCCCGGCGGATTTCGATCAGGCGTGGTTCGGGCTGACCGAAGTGGATGCGGCGAGATTGGAGCCGTGGCAGGTGGCCGGGCTGCAGCTGGCTGTCGCGGCGTTGGATGACTCCGGTTTGGGCTATTCGGCGCGGGGGTCGAGTGCGGCGGTGGTGTTCGGGGCAGCGGGATGCGGACCGCCCGGCACGGACAATCTCGCCAACCGGCTGTCGTGGGCACTCGGGTTGCGCGGTCCCAGCCTGATGCTGGACAGCGGATCCGCATCGGCGGCCGCCGCCGTGGATACCGCGGTCCGGCTGCTGGCCGACGAGTCGGTGCCGTTCGTCATCGCGGGCGGCATGGACCTGCCGCTGTCGCCGGATATTTCGATCGAAGACGACGAAATAGGCGCGGGCAGCGATGAGTTCACCGTCGTCATCGTGCATCGGGTCGCGGACGCCAGGCGCGGCGGCATCCGGATGCACGCCGAAATCACCGGCGTCACGGATTTCTCGGCTATCGCCGGCGGTAGGCGTATTCCGCTCGATCTGGACAGCGCGCACGCGCACAACGACCGGCTGGCACGGTTGGAGCGCGGGGACGAACCGCCGGTACTGATCGCGTTGAGCGGACGCGATGCCCTCGAGGTGCACGACACGGCGCTGCACTGGGCCGAGCAGCTCGGCAGGCACCGCTCGCTGCGCGAATTCGCCGCCGCCACCGGGCGGATGCTGCCGGGGCCGGTGCGGGCGGCGGTCCTCGGGCGCGACCGGGACGATGCCGCCGCGCAGCTGCGCTCGCTCGCCGCCCGGATCGCGGCCGCCCGGCAGCCGGTCTCGGCGGCGGAACGAGCCCGACGGGCGGAACGAATCGAGCAGGCGGAACAGGGCCGACCGGTGGCGCGGAGCGGGCGAACGGAGGACGGCCGATCGGTGGCGCGGAGCGAACGAACAGTGCAAGTCCACCGGGCAGATCGGCACGAGCGGAGCGGATGGCGCGAACAGGGCGACCGACGCCAGCGCGACGAGGAGCCGCAGCAGCGGGACGAGCATCGGGAGCCTCAGCAACTCCTACAGATCGGGCAGCAATGGAGAGCGCCTGCTCGGCGGGTGGAGACGACCGAGGTGAGGCGGGGTGCGGTGACCGAGGTTTTCGGGCCGCGGGCCGGGGCGGCGCGGGGCGGTGTGCTGTTCTTGTGTTCCGGGTCGAGCGAGCCGTATCCGGGGATGGGGCGCGGACTGGCGGCACGCTATCCGGTGTTCGCGCGGGCGCTCATGGATACCGCCGACGCGGTGGTGGCGGCGGGCGGGCCGCGGGTGTGGACGCCGCGCTTCGGCTTCGGGAACGGCGGGGGCGGTGCGGAATTCGCGCAGGCGGCGACCTTCGTCTACCAGGTGGCCATGGCGGAGTTGCTGGCGCGGTGGGGAATTCGCGCCGACGCGGTGGTCGGCTACGGCACGGGTGAGATGGCCGCGGCGGCCGTCGCGGGCGGGCTGTCGGTGGCCGACGCCGCACGGGTCGTGGTGGAGCACAGCAGAATAGCGGCGCGGGCCGACCATGCCGCCACCGCAGTGCTGGAGGCGACCGCGACCGAGGCGATACGGCTGGTGGAACCCATGCGCGCCGCCATCGCGGTGGCGGCCATCGACAGTCCCCGCTCGGTGACGGTGGCCGGGGAGGCGCGCTATATCGACGCACTGGTACGTCGCGCGCACCGCCGCACCATATTCGCGCAGCGCCTGGCGGACCAGGCCGGCGCCCGGCGTGCGGCGGTGCCCGGTCCGCGATATCGCGAACTGGCCCCGCTGCTGGTCGACCGGCTCGCCGGAATAGCGCCGCGTACCCCGGTGGTCCCGCTCTACTCGACCACCCGGGCCGGTGCCGTGCTGGCGGCCGAGATGGATGCCGGCTACTGGGGCGAGCACTCCCGCGGCCCCGTGAACCTCACCGCAGCCCTGGAACACGCCGCCGCCGAGGGCCTCTCGACGGTCCTCGAGATCGCACCGCATCCCACGCTGACCCCTACCGTCCGCGAACACGCCCCGTTCCGCGACTCCACCCACCCCGTCGCCGCCCGCGCCGACGAACCCCCCACCCTCCTCCGCGCCCTCGCCCGCCTCCACCTGGAAGGCCGTCCCCTCGACTGGACCGCCCTCGGCCCCTTCACCACCCCACCCCCACCCCGGCCCCACGCCCACGGCGCTCTCCGGCAGCCGCACGCCATCCGGAGCGACCGGCAGTACGCCGACGCCACGGCACCGCGGCACCGGGGCTCCGCACCGAACGACCAGCCGCAGCCGGACTCGACCGCGCCACCGAGCCCGGCGGCCGCGTCAGGCGACCAGCACGACCCACTCACCGCGGCACCGCAGCGCTCGACCACCGCGCCGGACGACGAGCCATACCCCGCCACCGCCCGATACCAACCGGCGACCGCAGCACACTACCGGCGACACCCGGCGGCGGGGGCATCGGATCATCCGGTCCGGTGGGGGTATCGCGTCGGTTCGGGCGGGGTGGCTGGTCCGGTGCCGGATGTGGAGGTGTGGGCGGAGAGCACGTATGTGGTGACCGGGGGCCTCGGGCCGGCGGGGGTGCGGGCGGTGTGCTGGCTGCTGGCCGCCGGGGCGAGCGATGTGGTGCTGTTGACGCGGGCGCCGCGGGCGCTGCCGCCGCCGCTGGACGGGTTGGAGGATCGAATCGTCCTGGTGCACTGCGATATCGCGGATCGCGACGACCTCGCGCATGTGCTGCACGATCTGCGGGAATGCGGGCCGCCCATTCGCGGGGTGGTGCATACGGGGCAGTGGCGGGCCGGGGCGGCCGCCAATGTGCTGGAGCTGACGGCGGCCGATGCTCCCGACTTCACGCTGCTGGTCGCGGTGGAGGACGGGGCGCGGGCGGAATTGGATCGGCTGGCCGCCGCGCACGGGTATCGGCGAGTGGTTCGGGTGGATTGGGAGGATGCCGCCCACCGCGTGTCGGATGACGGCACGCCGCACGCGCGGGGATGATGGCCGAATGGCGCAGCCTGTGGTCGACGTGAAGTGGAAGAAGGAGCCGGAGGAGCACGACTATCCGGCGGCGGCCGATTTCCTGGAATTGCTGGCCGAACCCGAGGTGATCGACACCGTGGTGCGGGAGCTGCGGGCCGCACCGGTCGTGCACAAGAAGGCCAAGGACATTCTGCGGGCGGCCCGACTGGACCTCGCGCCCGCCATGAATCCGTACGTGCGGCGGGATCTGGAGAAGATCGTGGCCGGGAAGGCACTCTCGCCGATTCTGCTGGTGCGCGGCGACTTCCGCACCGGCGTCCCGCTCCAGATCGCCGACGGCTACCACCGAGTGTGCGCCGTGCACTACGCGGACGAGAACATCGCCATCCCGCTGAAGATCGCCGCCCTGCCCTGAGCGCGGCGCAACGGCCCGCGTATCAGTCGCGCTCGGCCGCACCCGAGCGGCCCAGCAACCGGTCGGTCTCGCGCCGTTCGCGTTTGGTGGGACGGCCGGAGCCGCGATCGCGGCGCGGCATGGTGGCGACGAGCTGCGGGTCGGGCGGCGGCGGGCTGCGGTCGATCATGCACTGGGCGGCGACGGGTGCCCCGACGCGTTTGGTGATGACGCGCTCGACGATGACGATGCGTTCCAGACCGCCCACCCGGACCCGGATCTCGTCGCCGGGCTTGATCTGGTGGGCGGGCTTCACCGCCGTGCCGTTGACGCGCACATGTCCGCCGCGACAGGCGGTCGCCGCCGCCGAGCGGGTCTTGAAGAGGCGAACGGCCCAGATCCACGAATCGACGCGGGCCTGGGCCGGTGCACTGGTTCGATCAGGCGCCACGCCTTAGACGATACGGCGTGCGGTGACGACCTGATCCTCGCTGAGCTGGGTGTAGGAGACCGGGGTGCCGGACTGGACCGCATTCAGCAGCTTGCCGTCACCGGCGTAGATGCCGACGTGGCCGCCGCCGTTGGTGATGACGATATCGCCGGGGGCCAGGTTCTCGAAGGCGATCGGAGCGCCGACGTGCGACTGCTCGAAGCTGGTGCGGGGCAGGTCGATTCCGGCCTGCTTGTACGCCCACTGCACCAGACCGGAGCAGTCGAAGCTGTACGGGCCGGACGCGCCCCAGGAGTACTGTGCGCCGACCTTGGACCTGGCGGCCTCCAGGGCGATATTGCCGGGGCCCTGCTGCTGACCGAAGCCGGGGAGTTCGAACTGCGGCGGGGCGATGCCGGGCAGCTGCGCGCCGCCACCGACACCCAGGCCACCACCGAACTGGTTGGTCTCCGGGTTGAGCACACCCGAAGTGAATGCCTGAACCTGTGTATTGACCGCCGCGGCATCCTGGTCCGACAGCGGAGTGTCGAAGGTGCCGATACCGGGGATCTCGATCGGAGCCGCGTTGGCGTTGATCGCCGGGAACGCCCCCGTGGCGAACGCGCCCATGACGAGAGCGCCCTTCACGGAATTCGGCAGCCGAGATTCCCGTTGCAAGCTGTGCTTACCCACCGAGTTACATCTCCGATCTTCCTTGCTCTGACCGCCGACCGAGTTAGCTGACGGGTTCGGGCCGGGAAGATCGGCCCTACCTCGACGACCTTGTGGCCGATGAGGATTCACCCCACGAACTCTGGGTCCCCGGCTCGGTGTCGGCACCTTCTCCCGACCTCCGATTAGGCGGTAACGTCGCGGGCCGCCTCTCCGATGAAGCGACAGACTCCGCTAAGTCACGAGAAGATTACGGCTCGGGGCCGGTGTTGTCCACCCCACACGCGGGTGTGTTCCGGCGTGGCGCAAAAGCGCCCGCTGAGCGGACGATTCAACGCACACACGCCGAGTCACAGCCGAGTCACGACAGGCGTTACCCCCGTTACCGAAACGGAAGTCGGACGCGAGCACTTCACTCGCCCGGAATGACCGTGCGCTCCAGGTGCTCGATCCGCCGCCGGGCATCGGCCAACTCCACCTCGAGTTTGCCCAGCGCCATCACCAACGGACCCACGGCGAGATCCGCGACCAGTTGCGGATCGTCGTATCCGCGCTCGATGGCCACCAGGATGTTGTTGCGGATACGCGCCGCCACGGGCGCCTCCTCGGGCACGTTCCACGATTCGACCACCTCCGCGACGGTGGGAACAGGTGCAGCTTCCTCCGACATGGTCCCTCCCTGCGCTGGGCTACTTCGCGAATCAGACACAAGAGTAGAGACGTGCGCTCGACTGCGACGCGAACCAGGAACCTCGCGGACGCACGCACGCCTCGGCTCGTTGCCGACCCGGTACCCAGCCGACCGATATGCCAATCGATAGCCATCTATTGGGGAGCCCGTAGATACCCCGATAATCCGCCGATTTCACGCTACGGTTGGGCGGCATGGATCCCGTGCGCAACCCGTACGCCCCCGGAGCGGGACAGCGCCCGCCCGAACTCGCGGGCCGTGGCCGTCAGCTCGACGCCTTCGATGTCGTGCTGGAACGGGTGGCACGCGGCCGCCCGGAACGCAGCGTCATGCTCACCGGGCTGCGCGGGGTCGGCAAGACGGTACTGCTGAATCAACTGCGCTCGGCGGCGCGGGCGCGCGGCTGGGGCACCGGCAAGCTGGAGGCGCGACCCGATCAGGGGCTGCGGCGACCGCTGTCGTCGGCACTGCACATGGCGGCCCGCTCGGTGGCCGCCACGCATCGCAATCCCGAGCAGATGGACGACTTCCTCGGCATCCTCAAGGCTTTCGCCCTGCGCGCCACCGCCGACAAGGGCATGCGGGAACGCTGGAACCCGGGTATCGACGTCCCCGCCGTCACCGGCCGCGCCGATTCCGGCGATATCGAGATCGACCTGGTGGAGCTGCTGCTGGAGGCGGCGCAGCTGGTGCGCGACCGCGAGGTCGGCATCGCCGTGTTCATCGACGAGATGCAGGATCTGGGCCCCGCCGACGTCTCCGCCATCTGCGGCGCGTGCCACGAATTGAGCCAGGACGCCGCGCCTTTGATCGTGGTGGGGGCCGGACTGCCGCATCTGCCCGCCGTGCTCTCGGCCTCCCGGTCGTACTCCGAGCGGCTGTTCTCCTACCACCGCATAGACCGCCTCGACCGCGACTCCGCCGATCAGGCGCTCATCGCACCGGCGGAGCGGGAGAACGTGAAGTTCACCGAGGACGCCCTCGACACGCTCTACCGGAAGGCCGACGGCTACCCGTATTTCGTGCAGGCGTACGGGAAGGCGACCTGGGATGTCGCCGCCCAGAGCCCCATCACCGCCGAGGATGTCGAGGTGGCCGCACCGCATGCCGAGGAGGAGCTGGCGGTGGGCTTCTTCGGTTCCCGCTACGAGCGCGCCACCCCGGCCGAGCGGGAGTACATGCGCGCCATGGCCGATCTCGCCGGCGACGAGGGCCCGGTGCCGACCGCCGCGGTGGCGAAACACCTGGAACGCAAACCGGCGTCGCTGTCACCGGCCCGCGACGGTTTGATCAAGAAGGGACTCATCTATTCGGCCGAGCGCGGCTCCATCGGCTTCACGGTTCCGCATTTCGGCCGATATCTGCGCGGCGTGCAGTAGACCCGGGGCTATGCCGGAAGTTTGCCCACATTCCCGTGATTCGGCAGCAGCGCGAGGAAATTGTGGATCAGCGCGCGGTCGTCATCGCGGCGATGGGCGACATAGACGGTGGTCTCCGCATCGGTTTCGGCGAGCGGGAGGATGCGGACGGAGGCGGGCGCGGTGAAGGTCGCGCTGCGCGGCGCGATGGTGACCCCCAGCCCCTCGGCGACCAGATACATGATGGTGGTCCAGGTATTGCCCTCCTGCACCACCTGCGGCTGACGCCCCGAGCGCAGCAGCGGCGCGAGGTTCTTCTCGTGCGCGAGTCGGCCCGCGGTCCGGGGGAAGAAGACCAGCGGATGGTCGGCGAGTTCGGCGCCGGTGATGGCCGCGCGACCGGCATCGGGATGGTCGGCGGGCAGTACCGCGACATACGGTTCGGTGATCAGCGGCGCGGTCCGGACATTCGGTAGGTCGTCGGGATCGCGCACGATGACGGTATCGAGCGCGCCGTGGCTGAGCTGCTCCATCATCCGGGAGCTGTAGCCCTCCACCAGGTCCACCCGGACCAGTGGGTACAGCTCGCGAAAGCGGCGCACGCCGCGCAGCGGCTCCAGCGGCAGCACCGAGGGGACGAAACCGAGGTACAGCCGACCCTGGCTGCCGCGGCCGACCCGGCTGACCTCGTCCAGGTCCCGGGCGGCGTGCCCGAGGATGGCGGTGGCGCGCTCGCGCAGTACCGCTCCGGCGTCGGTGAGCGCGACGCTGCGCGAGGTGCGGTCGAACAGCCTGGTGCCGAGCAGGGTTTCGAGCCGCCGGATCTGCTGGGTCAGCGCGGGTTGGGCGATGTGCAGGCGGGCGGCGGCCCGGCCGAAGTGCAGTTCGTCGGCGACCGCCAGGAAATACCGCAAGTGCCGTAGCTCCACCCCATCGACCATAAGTTGAGCGTATCAATCGCAGCTATCAAGTATTGGACCTTATGATTCGAGGCCGGGCATGCTGATCAGGTGTCTGAGCCGATCATCGCAACACCGGTCATCGAATCCATGAGTACGCCCGCGCACGCCCGGGCGTTCAAGGAACTCAACGAGGAGTGGATCCGCGCCTACTTCACCCTCGAACCCGCCGACTCGGCCCTGCTCGACGACCCGGAGCGGGAGATCGTCGCCAAGGGCGGCCGGGTGCTGATCGCCCGCATCGGCAGCGAGATCGTGGGCTGCGGTGCGGTGGTGCCCGAGGGCCACGGGGTCTACGAGGTCTCGAAGATGGCGGTGTCGCCGCGGTATCGCGGCCGGGGCATCGGTCGCCGCATCCTCGAGGCCGCCATCGAGCAGGCCCGTGCGCTCGGGGCTACCTCGATAATTCTGGCGAGCAACCGGAAACTCGCCAATGCGGTGCACCTGTACGAGTCGATGGGGTTCGTCCACGTGCCACCCGAGGAGCTGCCGCCGAGTCCCTACCGGCGGGCCGATGTATTCATGAAATACGACCCGCGGGTGTTCGGGTTCCGGCAGTAATCGCGCGAAGAACAACACATATGGCTGGACCAGCAGCGGTGGACGGCGGCACAGACGCGGATGCTGCCGCAGCTGATCTACGACCGCCCCAGCGAACGGCGACGTGCCCGCATCCTGGCCGCCCGGTCGTGTCGGGTGTTCGCGAAGGGAATCGGTTGTGGCGCATCATTGTGCGTGTCAGCGGAATAATTGCCAGAAATTCAAGATCATTGCATCGCGGCGCATTTCGGACCGGCAACGGATCTACCGGCGGGTAACAAACACTCCTACACTCGAATGTGATTCCGATCACGTCCGAGGGAGGACATCATGGCGACTACCGCCAAAGTCGACGCCACCGAGGAGCAAGCCCGGCAACTTGTCGAGGAATCCCGCGAAACCACCTGGGCCAAACCCTCTTTCGCCAAAGAGATGTTCCTGGGGCGCTTCCGGCTGGACCTGATCCATCCCTACCCGCGGCCCAGCGCCGAGGACACCGCGAAGTACGAGGCGTACCTGACGCGACTGCGGGCGTTCTGCGAAACCATCGACGGTGAACGGATCGAGACCGAAGGCCGCATCCCCACCGAATACGTGGAAGGACTGGCCACGCTCGGCTGCTTCGGGCTCAAGATCCCCGAAGAGTACGGCGGACAAGGGCTTTCGCAGGTCGGCTACAACAAGGCGCTCATGCTGGTCGGCTCCGCCCACCCCAGCCTGGGCGTGCTGCTCTCGGCGCACCAGTCCATCGGCGTTCCGGAGCCGCTCAAGCTCGCGGGCACCGATGAACAGAAGCGGGAGTTCCTGCCACGCTGCGCCCAGGGGGCCGTGTCGGCCTTCCTGCTCACCGAACCCGATGTCGGCTCCGATCCGGCGCGCATGGCCTCCACCGCCACGCCGACACCGGACGGCGAAGCCTACGAGATCAACGGCGTGAAACTGTGGACCACCAACGGCGTGGTCGCGGAACTGCTGGTGGTCATGGCGCGGGTACCCCGCAGCGAGGGGCACCGGGGCGGGATCTCGGCCTTCATCGTGGAGGCCGACAGTCCGGGCATCACCGTGGAGCGCCGCAACGCGTTCATGGGACTGCGCGGCATCGAGAACGGTGTCACGCGGCTGCACGATGTGCGGGTGCCCAAGCGGAATCTGGTCGGGCGGGAAGGGGACGGGCTGAAGATCGCGCTCACCACCCTCAACGCGGGCAGGCTCGCCATTCCGGCCATGTGCACCGCGGCGGCCAAATGGGCGACCAAGATCGGTCGGGAGTGGTCGGCGACCCGGGTGCAGTGGGGACGGCCGGTCGGCGAGCACGCCGCGGTCGGGCAGAAGCTGTCCTTCATCACGGCGACCACCTTCGCGCTGGAGGCGGTGCTGGACCTCTCGGCCACCATGTGCGATGAGGACCGCAACGACATTCGCATCGAGGCGGCCCTGGCCAAACTCTGGGCCTCGGAGATGAGCTGCGCCATCGCCGACGAGCTGGTGCAGATTCGCGGCGGGCGCGGCTACGAGTCGGCGGCCTCGCTGCGAGCGCGCGGTGAACGGGCCGTGGCCGCCGAGCAACTGGTGCGGGATCTGCGCATCAACCGCATCTTCGAGGGCTCCAGCGAGATCATGCGACTGCTCGTCGCCCGCGAGATGGCCGACGCGCACATGGCGGCGGCCGGGGCGCTGGTCGATCGCAATGCCGAGCTGAAGGACAAGGCCAAGGCGGCGGTGGGGGCGAGCGGCTTCTACGCCAAGTGGTTCCCGCAGCTGGCCGTCGGTGCGGGCACGGTGCCCGCCGGCTTCGGCGAATTCGGGCCGCTGGCACGGCATATGCGCTTCGTGGAGCGGATGTCGCGCAAGCAGGCGCGGGCGCTCATGTACGGCATGGCGCGCTGGCAGGCCAAGCTCGAGTACAAGCAGGGCTTCCTGGGACGCATCGTGGATATCGGCGCGGAACTGTTCGCCATGTCGGCCTCCTGCGTACGGGCGCAGGCCGAGGTATCGCAGGGCGGGCCCGAGGGCGCGGCGGCGCAGGAATTGGCCGAGGTGTTCTGCCGACAGGCGCGACTGCGGGTGCAGCGCCTGTTCGACGCACTGTGGAACAACACCGACGACGCCGACACCGAGATCGCGCGTGGACTCCTGGACGGCCGGTATCGCTGGCTCGAAGCGGGGGCGCTGGATCCGAGCGAGGGCACCGGGCCGTGGATCTCGGATTGGCAGCTGGGGCCGTCCACGGAACCGAATCTGCTGCGACCGTTCCTGCCGTCGACACGGGCGGACGCGTCGACCTGATACTCCGGACGCCGGACCGGAAAGGGGCTGAGCGCCCCGGTGCTCAGCTCAATCTGCCCTTATCTAGCCATCTCGCTAGATAAGGGCAGATTCTTGTGTCCGGCACCGGCGTCAGCGCTATCTACATATTTCTAGTGTTGCCGCTAGATTTATCTAGAAACCCCAACAGGATCACGTTGGCAGTTTTTTCCAGCGAGTTCTAGGCCGTCCGCCAGACATTCGGACATTTGCCGATCGGCTCGTATCGATCGGCAGCCTCAGTTAGGCAACTTGTGCATAACGCCAGGTGTGGCGGGCTAACGCCGCGGCAATGACTATCGACAACCGGGCTGAAGGCGATCTCTTCGAGGAGGCGTCATGTCCCTGCTCAGCCGCCGCGCCGCCGATGTCGACGGCCACCACACCACCGTCACGGCCGATGACGGCACCCCCATCGCGGTGCGCGACTTCGGTCCGGCCGACGCACCCGTCACCGTGGTGTTCGTCCACGGGCACTGCCTGCGCACCGAATCCTGGACCTTCCTGCGCGAGCATCTACAGCGACACTGGGGCGCGGATGCCCGCATGGTGTTCTACGACCATCGGGGGCACGGGGATTCGGGAGTGGCCGATCCGCGCACCTACACCGTCGACCAGCTCGCCCAGGACCTGGACGCGGTGCTGCGGGCCGTGGTGCCCACCGGACCCGTTGTGCTGGTGGGGCATTCGATGGGGGCGATGGTGACCCTCGCCTACGCGCGACTCTTCCCGGAGACCATCGGCAGCCGCGTGGCGGGCGTCGGCCTGATCGCCGGGGCCGCCAACGGGGTCACCCGGGTCGGGCTCGGGCGCTTCCTCTCCGGTCCGGCCGTCAGCTCGCTGAACCTGGCCGTGCGCCGCGCACCGCGGTTCATGCAGGCGTCGAAGCACCTGAGCCGCCGCTTCTTCGAGCCGATCATGCGGGAGGCCGCCCTTGGCACCCGCAAGGTCAATCCGCGGGTGCTCGCGGTGGCGACCACCATCCTCAACGAGACGCCGCTGCTGACCATGTCGGCCTTCCTGGACTCGCTGATCCGCTTCGACGAGACCGCCACCCTGCACCGGCTGGGCGCGATTCCCACCCTGGTGCTCGCGGGTTCGGCGGATATCGTCATCCCCTTCGCACACTCGGTCGTGCTCGCCTCCCAACTCGACGACAGCGAGCTGGTCCGCATCGACGGGGCCGGGCACAGCGTGATCCTCGAACGGGCCGAGGAGGTGGCCGCGGCCATCGTCGCCCTGGTCGACCGGGGACTCGCCGCGCTGCACCGGCCCGGGCCGGAATTCGCGGTCGCGGGATAGCGCGGAATGCGCTCGAACAGCCCTGCCGAACGGGCTAATGTCGGGCTATCGCGGGGTGAAGCCGACGGTCAACCACCCGGCTGACCTGCGCTTACATCGCTCGGACGAGCCATATCCCGATCCATGCCGTACTGTGTTGTAGATCACGATGTGTGGTCTGTCACACGGCTCGAGGAGGTTTCGATGACACGCAGCGAGATTGCGGAACTGCGCTACGCGGTCGGCCAGCTTCGGCAGTGCGTGACCGCGCTGCGCTCGCACTACGGGGACGCGGGCCCGGTCCGCCGCCTGGAGAACGATCTCGAGCGGCTCGCCATCGACGCCGACGACTTCGAGCAGGCCCCGCCGCCCGAGGTCGCCGCCCGCCGCGACCAAGACGTCATCTACGTCCCGGACTCCAAGTCCGACGAGGCCGCCTGGATGGGCGCACAGGACGAGGGGCTGGGCTTCCACTCCCGGCCCCGCACCAAGTAGGGGGATCGACCTCCGCGCCCGCCGCCAGCGGGCGTGATCCCCGGGGCCGTGCGCGGTCCCGCACCGCAGCGGGGTGCGGGACCGCCTACGCGGGCCGCCGCCCGAGTCAGCGGATGAAGCAGAACAGATTGCCGTAGGGGCAGTTCGGAGCGGTGTTGGCGGAGATGGTGATGAAGAGCTGGCTGATCACCGCCGCCAGATCGGCGCTGCCGGTGGCCGAACCACTGGCCGAGCCGGAGGCGGAACCGGTGATATCCGCGGACGCGGGCGCGATCACGGCGGTGAGGGCGGCGGCCGACACCGCCCCGATCATGATGAGACGAGCGGTTCGACGCACGGCAAAGCCTCCGTGTTCACGAGCTGAACGGCACACGATCTTGTTGTGCCGAATGGCCTTCCGGCCGGTATCCACAGCACGGTAGCCGCGCGACACCGCGCCGGTCAGCCCCCACATCATGGGGCACAGCGGCACCGGGGTCAACGGGCACAGGGCCGGTCGAGCGCATGATGTCGGTCGGGCGCGGCGGCCGATCGGCACAGCAGCCGAGCGAGCGGTGGCCGGTCGAGCGCGGTGGCCGAGCCAACGCGGTGGCCGGTCAGGCGCGGTGGCGGCCGGAGCGGCGGGAGCGGGAACCGTGGAAGCGGGCGCCGCGGGGGGTTGGGGTGATGGGGCGGGAGTAGGGGGATTCGAAGAGGACGGCCAGGGATTGTGAAGTGCCGGAGGCGGTTACGGCGAGGCCGCGACCGCCCTGGCGGCGGGTCAGCTCGTGCAGCAGGGTGGTGACCATGCGCAGGCCCGCGGCGCCGCCGGGATCGCCGAGGGCGATGGCGCCGCCGTGGACATTGAGGCGGGTGTCCTCGGGGTCCCAGTCGCCCCACAGGTGCTCGAGGGCCAGGATTTCGATGGCATCGGATTCGTCCACCTCGACCAGATCCAGATCGCCGAGCTCGAAACCATTGCTGGACAGCACCTTCGCGACCGCCTCCGCGGAAGCGGGGCGGGGAACGGCCGGATCCACGGCGGTGTTCACCCAACCGACCAGATAGCCCAGCGGTTCCAGGTCGAGGTCGGCCAGCCGCTCCTCGGCCACCACCAGGCAGGCGGCCGCGGCGAAGGTGCGGGCGCTGCTGTTCGCGGTGGTGACGACGCCGCCGGGCAGCAGCGGCAGGAGCGTGGAGAAGGCGCGGGGCGACACGTCGTCGCGCAGCCCCTCGTCACGGTCCATCAGCTGGACCACATCAGAATTCATGTCGTCGGGATCGGCGCACACCACCACCGGCGCCGTCTCGGCCCCGAACACACCCTGGCGGCGGGCTTTCGCCGCGCGCCGGTGGCTGACCGCCGCCACCTCGTCGGCCTGCACCCGGCTGAACCCGTAATGCGCCGCGAGATGCTCGACCCGCTCCAAGGCCGCCCGTGCCGCGCCCTCGGCCCGGGCCGCCGCCGGACCGGCACCGTCCCCGCCGCCGTATCGCGCGAAACCCGCTGGCGGCGAACCAGATTCGCCGCCACCGTAATGCGGCCCCGTGCTCCCCGCCGGGTATGCCGAGGGCTGCCGCGGGTCCGGCCCGCCGCGACCCGATGGCGGCACACCCGCCACGCCGGGCACCGCCGATGGACCGGTTTCGAGTGCACTCGGCACACGCGGCAACGGACCGGACGCCGAGTCACCAGGAACGCGCGGCGACGGACCGGACGTCGCGTCACCAGGAACACGCGACAACGGACCAGACGGCGGCGCACCAGGAACACGCGACAACGGGCCAGACGCCGTGTCACCGGAAAGCCCCGGAAACGACCCGTACGCCGCCGCACCAGAAACCCTCGGCAACGGACCGGACGCCGTGTCACCGGAAACCCCCGGCAGCGGACCGGACGCCATATCACCGGGAACTCCCGGCATCGGCCGGGACGACGTCGCACCGGAAGTCCGAGGCAGCGGACCGGACGCCGGGTCGCCGGAAACTCCGGACACCGGGCCGGAGACCGCGCGACCGGAAGCTCCGCGCACCGGCCCGGACGAAGTCGTACCGGGAACGCGCGGCAGCGGGCCGGTGGCCGAACCGCCGGTGAAGGGGGTCGGCCCCGTGCGGGAGTACTCCGCGCCAACGGCGAGGACCACGTCGGCGGTGCCCGTCTGCACCATCATGGCGGCGGTGATGAGGGCGCGCAGACCGCTGCCCGGCCCCGCGCCGATCGGGAAATGGCCGATGGCGGGCGGGATTCCGGCCAGGTCTGCGGCCAGGCGGGCGGGCTCGGGCGTGGGGACGGCGGTGACCAGGTGCTCGATGCGCTCGGGGTCGATGCCGGAGCGGCCCAGGACCGCGGACAGCGCCGTCGCGATCAGGCGGTGTGGAGCCACGGCGCCCAACGCTCCGCCGGGCAGGCCGACCGGTGTACGCATGGGCATGACGATGGCGGCTCTTCTCATGTCCGGCTCCTTCCCCCGGATGTCGATCTCGCAGCACAGGCCATCACAGACGTGTTGCTGCCGTGTGACGCCCGGTGGACCGAATTTCCGGGATCGAGTTCTGTTCCGGTGCGCGATTCGGTGAATCCGACTGGGCTCTAGCCTGGTTCGTGGGGTTTGCGGTCGGTTCACCGCCGCAGCTCACCCCCGGCGCACCGAGGAAATGTGGCGCAAATCACGGGTTTGCGGGCGGGTCCGAATTCCCGGGACAGTGCCCGGGTGATAGCGGACCTGTCGTAAGGTGCTGGGCATCACATTCGATGCCGGAGGTAACGATGACGTTCCACGGGGTAGAGCAGCGAGGCATCCAGCAGTGAGCGCCGCACCGACGAGCGCCCCGGAGTCGGGCGCCACCGGAGTATTCAGCAAGAGCCGTGCCGCCATTCAGAGCCGCACCCTACGCACCGACCGTTGGTGGCTGCCGCCACTGATCACGGTGCTCGGCCTGGGCACGTTCATCGTCTACGCGACCATCAGATCCTTTGTGCGCGATGCGTACTGGGTCGACGAGTATCGCTATCTGACGCCGTTCTACTCACCGTGCGTGAGCGATTCCTGTGTCGCGGGCTCCGCGCACTTCGGGACGCCGGTGGGCGAGCTGCCGATGTTCATTCCACTCGGCTTCCTGGTGCTGCCGCTGCTGCTCGGCTTCCGGCTCACCTGCTACTACTACCGCAAGGCCTATTACCGGTCGGTGTGGCTGTCGCCGCCCGCCTGCGCCGTCGCGGAACCGCACGCCAAGTACACCGGTGAGACCCGGCTGCCGCTCATCATCCAGAACTCGCACCGCTACTTCTTCTACGCGGCGCTGGTGGTGACGCTCATCAACACCTATGACGCGCTCTACGCGCTGACGAACTCCGACGGCAGCTTCGGACTGGGTCTGGGCAATCTGGTCCTGCTGGTCAATGTGGTGATGCTGTGGGCGTACACGCTGTCGTGCCACTCCTGCCGACACGTCACCGGCGGGCGGCTCAAGAACTTCTCCAGCAATCCGGTGCGGTACCGGCTGTGGACCCAGGTCTCCCGCCTCAACACCCGGCACATGCAGTTCGCCTGGATCACGCTCGGCACGCTGATGCTGACCGATTTCTACGTCATGCTGGTCGCGAGCGGGACCATCAGCGACCTCCGGTTCATCAACTGATCATCCCCATCGTCAGGAGTATTCGGTCCTATGCCTGAAGTCGAACGGCACAAGTACGACGTCGTCGTGATCGGTGCCGGTGGCGCCGGACTGCGCGCGGTCATCGAGGCGCGCGAACACGGACTCTCGGTGGCGGTGGTGTGCAAGTCGCTGTTCGGCAAGGCGCACACCGTCATGGCCGAGGGCGGGTGCGCCGCCGCCATGGGCAATGCCAATGAGAAGGACAGCTGGCAGACCCACTTCAAGGACACCATGCGCGGCGGCAAGTTCCTCAACAACTGGCGGATGGCCGAGCTGCACGCGCAGGAGGCCCCGGACCGGGTGTGGGAGCTGGAGACCTACGGCGCGCTGTTCGACCGCACCCAGGACGGCCGGATCTCGCAGCGCAACTTCGGCGGGCACACCTATCCCCGGCTCGCGCACGTCGGCGACCGCACCGGACTCGAGCTCATCCGCACCATGCAGCAGAAGATCGTCTCGCTGCAGCAGGAGGACTTCGCGGAGACCGGCGACTACGAGGCGCGCATCAAGATCTTCCAGGAGTGCACGGTCACCGAGTTGCTCACCGGCGGCGACCGCATCTCCGGCGCGTTCGGCTACTGGCGGGAGTCGGGCCGGTTCATTCTCTTCGAGACCCCGGCGGTGGTGCTGGCCACCGGCGGTATCGGCAAGTCGTACAAGGTGACCTCGAATTCCTGGGAGTACACCGGCGACGGACACGCGCTCGCGCTGCGCGCCGGGGCCACGCTGATCAATATGGAATTCCTGCAGTTCCATCCGACCGGCATGGTCTGGCCGCCCAGCGTGAAGGGCATTCTCGTCACCGAGGGCGTGCGCGGCGACGGCGGCGTGCTGAAGAACTCCGAGGGCAAGCGGTTCATGTTCGAGTACATCCCCTCCGTGTTCAAGGGGCAGTACGCGGAGTCCGAGGAGGAGGCCGACCAGTGGCTGAAGGACAACGACTCCGCCCGGCGCACACCGGATCTGCTGCCGCGTGACGAGGTGGCGCGGGCCATCAACGAAGAGGTCAAGGCGGGCCGGGGCACACCGCACGGCGGCGTGTACCTGGATATCGCCTCGCGCATGCCCGCCGCCGAGATCGTGAAGCGGCTGCCGTCCATGCACCACCAGTTCAAGGAGCTGGCGGATGTGGACATCACCAAGGAACCGATGGAGGTCGGGCCGACCTGTCACTACGTGATGGGCGGCATCGAGGTGAACCCGGATACCGGCGCGGCGACCGTGCCCGGATTGTTCGCGGCCGGTGAGTGTTCCGGCGGCATGCACGGCTCCAACCGGCTCGGCGGCAATTCACTGTCGGATCTGCTGGTCTTCGGTCGACGCGCGGGCCTGGGCGCGGCCACCTACGTGGAGGGGCTGAGCGAGCGGCCCGCCATCGCGGACGCCGATATCGCCGCGGCCGCGAAAGCCGCGTTGCAGCCGTTCGATCCGCCGACCACCGGGCCGGGGGAGAACCCGTACACGCTGCACACCGATATGCAGCAGACCATGAACGACCTGGTCGGCATCATCCGCAAGGAGCACGAGCTGAAGCAGGCCGTCGAGCGGCTCTCCGAGCTGCGGGACCGCTTCGACGACGTGACCGTGGAGGGGCACCGGCAGTTCAATCCGGGCTGGCACCTGGCCATCGATCTGCGGAACATGTTGCTGGTCAGCGAATGTGTGGCGCAGGCGGCGCTGCTGCGGACCGAGAGCCGGGGCGGGCACACCCGCGACGATCACCCCGGAATGGATCCGGCGTGGCGCAACAAACTGCTGGTGTGCCGGGTCGATCCGGACGAGGTGGGCTTCACGGTGCCGTCGGTGACGGTGACGCCGGAGGAGCAGCAGCCCATGCGCGCCGACCTGCTCGCGCTGTTCGACTTGCAAGAACTCGAGAAGTACTACGGCCCAACCGAACTCGCGGCTCATCCCGCGTCCGGGAAAGGGGATGCCTAGCCATGGGGTACGAGGCGAAATTCAAGGTCTGGCGCGGCGACACCGAGGGCGGTGAACTACAGGACTTCACCGTGGAGGTGAACGAGGGCGAGGTGGTGCTCGACATCATCCACCGCCTGCAGGCCACCCAGGCTCCCGATCTGGCGGTGCGGTGGAACTGCAAGGCGGGCAAGTGCGGTTCCTGCTCGGCGGAGGTGAACGGGCGGCCACGGCTGCTGTGCATGACCCGCATGTCGACGTTCACCCAGGACGAGGTGGTGACGGTGACGCCCATGCGCAGCTTCCCCGTGGTCCGGGACCTGGTCACCGATGTGTCGTACAACTACGAGAAAGCGCGGGAAATCCCGTCCTTCACGCCGCCCGCGGATCTCAAACCGGGTGAGTACCGGATGCGGCAGCAGGATGTGGAGCGCTCACAGGAATTCCGCAAGTGCATCGAATGCTTCCTGTGTCAGAACACCTGCCACGTGGTGCGCGATCACGAGGAGAACAAGGTCTCCTTCTCCGGTCCGCGCTATCTGATGCGCATCGCCGAACTGGAAATGCATCCGCTGGACGTGGCGGATCGGCGTGAACTCGCCCAGGGCGAGGCCGGACTCGGCTACTGCAATATCACCAAGTGCTGCACGGAGGTGTGCCCCGAGCACATCAAGATCACCGACAACGCTCTGATCCCGCTGAAGGAGCGCGTGGTGGACCACAAGTACGATCCACTGGTCTGGCTGGGCAACAAGCTCTTTCGCCGCAAGTAGACGCCGCTTCCGGCCCGCTTTTGGCTGGAATCCACCCGTGATTCCAGCCAAAACCACGTCGGAACGGCATCGGTGTGGTCATAACATCTCCACCACGCCGACGGCCACCGCCGCCACCAGAACACCGACTGCCAGCGCGGGTACCAATGCGCCGGTCAGTACGAATATGCCCACCGCCGAGACCGCGAACAGCATTCCGACGATCAGACGTTCGACCCAATCCTCGGGGAGCAATTTGCGGTACCGGGGAGGATGAGAATTCCTGAGCCCTCGGTCCACGCATATTGGATTACCCGTACTTAGCGCGAGCAAACATACTACTGTTGCCGAACGGGTGCACAATCGTGATCTTCCAGGGCCGGGAATGGGTACAGCGGCCGCGCCTCGGCGGCGGACATGTGGGGCGTGCCCGCCGCCGAGGGTGTCAGGCGTCGAACGCGCCCGCGGCGATTACCGTGGTGAAGCCGGACCAGTCGCCGCCCTGGAACACCAGGGCCGGGCCGTCCGGATTCTTGCTGTCCCGGACGCCGACTCGGCCGTCCGGCAGGAACGCGACCTCCACGCACTCCTTGCCCGCGCCGCTGCGACTGCTCTTGAACCAGTGCGCCCCGGCCAGATCCATTGTCATGCCGAAAACTCCTTCGCCACCTGCCGCAGCAGGTTCCTACTGGTTTGGATGTCCGACGCGCAGCGCTCCAGACAGTCCAGTGCCCGGCTGTAGCGCTGCACGTCGCCTTGTCTCTCCAGATACAGATCTCCGGTGAAGCCCTCGACATAGACCACCGGCGGCTCCACCGGCTGCCCTCTGCCGTCGGTTCCGAACTCGAGAATCACGAACGGTCCGGTGGAAAGTC
The DNA here is from genome assembly GCF_030767025.1 of Nocardia sp. CC227C. Lineage (GTDB taxonomy): Bacteria > Actinomycetota > Actinomycetes > Mycobacteriales > Mycobacteriaceae > Nocardia. The sequence goes on from NZ_JASITE010000017.1 coordinate 79,690, forward strand.
CCAGCGGGACACCGGCGCTGAAGGGCAGGATGCGCAGCGCGACATTGTCACGGGTGCTCAGCTCCGCCAGGTGCCGCACCTGCGCCGCCATCACCTTGGCACTTCCCACCAAACGGTGCAATACCGATTCGTGCAACACCATTGCGACGCTGGCCGGATGGTGACGGCGGGTGATCAGGGCCTGGCGCTGCATCCGCAACTGCACCCGCCGCTCCAGCTCGGCCTCGGAATCGTGCGGATAGCCGAGGCGGTTGAGCGCCCGCGCGTAATCTGCGGTTTGCAGCAGGCCGGGTACCAGTTCGGACTGGTAACAGGAAAGCTGCTGCGCGGATGCCTCCAAACCCACGTAGACATCGAAATTCTCCGGGATGAGATCGCCGTAGGAATGCCACCAGCTCTTCACGGCGGCCTGCTGGGCCAGACCCTTGAGCCCCTCGGCGATTTCGTCCGGGATGCCGTAGATCCGGCAGAGTTCCTGGATATCGATGGTGCGAATGCGATCGGCATTGCCCTTCTCCAGGCGTTGCAGGGTGCTGGCGCCCCACTCCATGAGTTTGGCGGCCTCCGCGATGGTCAACCCTGCCTGCGTGCGCCAGTCCCGCAGATAGCGGCCGAGCTGGCGGCGCGGCAGGGTCGAGGCGGCGCTCGGGGAATTCGCGGGACCAACTGACACAGCGCGCTCCGTTCTCGAGTGTTCACGCGCGGGCGGTCACCAAAACGCTGAAAGTCGTGCAGCACACCGGCTCCCGCCCGGGACGCAGATCGGTGTCGACCGACAGCGTGGCAGGGGGGCTTCGTCCACTATGGACAATCCTGCTACCCCGAGCGGATTCGCTGCTGGGAATTCGCGCGTTTTTCCCGGGGAATCTCGGAAACGGCTACGCCGGGCGGCTGCTCGTGGTGTGCTCGAAGTGTGCCCGGGGCGGACAGCACCTCGGCCCCTTCCTTGACTGAAACCTCCGGGCACGCTTCACGACTCGCACGCAAGGACAGGATTCACACGCAGGAACGAGGAGTCATGGCTGAACGCGTCACCCCCCGTCGTATCCGCACCGCCCGTCCGGCAACCGGGTGGACAACCTGGGGTTGCCATCCTCCGACGCCACACCGCACGGTGTGCGCGGCGGGGGTGGCGCCATGCAGCTGACCTCCTTGAACATGCACGTCGCCGGGTTCATGCGGTGCGGTACCGATCCGGGAATCATGGCCGTCGACCAAGCGCACGCGGCCATGCAGATGCATCTGGACTGCACGGTGGACACCTGTCGGGTACGGCGGCGGGCCCGCGCCACCCTCGTCGACGAGGGGCGGTGTGTTCTCGATGAGCGCGCCCTGCCGTAACCGCGCCGCCACGTCCGGACCGGATCTGCTCGACCGCGCCACCCACCGACTGGTGTGGTTGCTGGTCGATATCCGGCGGGCGCTGCTCGCCGAGTCGGCCCCGTCCCGCGCCGCGGAGCCCGGGGTCGCCACATCGGGCATGCGAGGGGAAGGTGCCCGGCACCACCGGCGCACCCGGTGAGGTTCCGACATCGCGACCCGCGGTGATCACCCCCGGTCACCGCGGACGCGAAGGTCGGCGTCGGGTCCGGTTCGGCCGCAACACCGCCGAGCGGCCGGGCCGGGCCCGACTTTTCCGGCCCGCCACCCGACACCGAGCCGGACCACCGCCGTACGGCGATCAGATGCGGCTGTGGTCGGTGTACGGGGTGCGGGGACCGAATTTCGGCTTGTGGGCGAAGCCCGCGAGTTCCAACAGGCGCACCGCGCGGTAGCGGTGCGGGCGCAGCGGTTCCATGTACTCGACCATGGCGTCGTCGTCGATGGGACGGCCGAGCAGGGTCCAGCCCATGGTGGCGGCCAGATGGAAGTCGCCCACCGACAGCGCGTCCGCGTCGCCGAAGGCCCGCTGGGCGATCTCGGCGGCGGTCCAGACGCCGATACCCGGCACCGTGCACAGCAGCCGCGAAGCGGCCGCGCGGTCCAGGTGCGCCGCCTGCTCCAGCTTCGCGGCCATGCGTGCCGCCAGCACGATGGTTTTCGAGCGCTGCGGGCCGACATTGGCGCGGTGGTAGACCCAGGACGGGATATGGCGCCAGGTCTCGGCATCCGGCATCAGACGCAGGCCGTCCGGGACCGGGCCGGGGGCGGGGCTGCCGTAGCGCCACACCAGCTTCCGCCAGGACTGATGCGCGGTCACCGTGTGCACCTTCTGCTCCAGCACCGCCGGAACCAGCGCCTCGAACACCAGGCCGGTGCGCAGCATGCGCAGGCCCGGATCGCGCCGCAGCGCCTCGGCGATCTTGGGATGCGCCGGGGCGAACCCGGTGAGATCCTCGTCCAGGCACAGCATCCCGGGCAGCCGTTCCAGGAACTCCTCCGCACCCGGCCCCCAGGCGCGGGCCTCGACCCCGTGCCGGTCGGCCTGGTGCAGGCGATAGGTCACCGGACCGCTCGCCAGCCGCGAGGCATGCCAGTGCGCGCCGTCGCGGGTGATGCGGTAGCAGGGGTCGCCCGGACCGCGCCGCAGCGGCAGGACGGTACTCGCCAGGTCGATGGGACGATCGGAGCGCACGGTCCGCGTTCGCGCGGTCTCCGTCGTCGCTGAGGTCACCGCGCCATTCTGCGCTACCGCGCGGACGGTACGGACCGGTATGCCGCCCCCGGGTGAGTTGCGCCACGCCACTGCCGCGGTGCCACTGCCGCTGCGCTACTGCCGCTGCGCTACGCCACTGCCGCGGTGCCACGCCACTGCCACTGCGCCACGCGACTACGCGGCAGCTCCCACCACCACCCGTCACGGCAGCACAACTGCGACCCGCGACCGTGCCATGACACCGCCCGACGACGGCCACGAAACAACGACCACGCACGGTACGCCACAGTGGACGCGGAACGACGATGCGCGGGCACGAGGCAACTGTGGCGCGGCGGGGCCGCAGGGATACCGTCGCCGCCCCCTGTGGGTCACGGTGGCCGTGTCGCGCCACCGCAGCGCTTTGCCAACCGGTGACATCATCGCGGCCCGACCACGGCGGCCACGCGCGATGATCACGCGGCGAGGTCGTCCAGCACCGGAGGAGCGGCGTACGGCTCAGGGGTTCCGCAGGAACTGGGCGAGGTGCAAAGCAGTGCGTCCGGCCAGTTGGTGGGCCTGGGTGCGGCAGGAGAAGCCGTCGGCCAGGAAGACCGCGTCGGGGTCGGCGGTACGCAGGGCGGGCAGCAGGCCGTTCTCGGCGACCGCCACCGAGAGGTCGTAGTGGCCGCGCTGCATGCCGAAGTTGCCGGCGAGGCCGCAGCAGCCGGCGATCGGGACCACCGTCGCGCCGGTGCGGGCGAGGATCTCGCGGTCGGCGGCGAAGCCCATGATGGCGTGCTGGTGGCAGTGCGGTTGCACCACCACCGTGGTCGAGGCGCGGTCGGGCGGCCGCCAGCGCGGGTGCTCGAGCAGGAATTCGGCCAGGGTTCGCACCGCCGCCGAGACCCGGGCCGAGCGGTCGTCGGCGGGCAGCAGGCGCGGCAGGTCGTCGCGCAGGGCGGCGGTGCAGGACGGTTCGAGTCCGACCACCAGGCCGCCGGCGCGCACATGGTCGTCGAGGGCGTCCAGGGTGTCGCGCAGCCGGGTGCGCGCGGCGTCGAGCTGGCCGGTGCTGATCCAGGTCAGCCCGCAGCACACCCGGCGCTCCGGAATCCGCACGCGGTAGCCCAGTGATTCGATGAGTTCGACCGCGGCCGAGGCGATGTCGGGATCGAAGCCGTCGGTGAAGGTGTCGATCCACAGCATCACCTCCGGACCAACGGCATCGCTTCCGGTCCAACCGCGCCGGAAACTCTTGCGCGCCAGTGCTGGCACCGGGCGTCGCGGATCGATTCCGGCCGCGCGCAGGCCGATCCGACGCAGCGGGCCGACCTTCGCGAGCGCATTGACCGGCCGGGCCAGCCGCGAGGCCGCCGCCAGCCACCGCGGCAGCCGTCCGAGCGAATAATGGTCGAGTGGACGGCGTCGCCCTCGGTAGCGGCGGTGCAGGGTCTCGGACTTGTAGGTGGCGATATCCACCCCCGCCGGGCAGTCCGCATGACATGCCTTGCAGGACAGGCAGAGATCGAGCGATTCCGCCACCGCGTCCGAGCGCCAGTCGAGCGCGCCGCGCGCCACCTCCTGGAGCACGCGGGCGCGACCGCGGGTGCTGTCCTTCTCATCGGCGGTAGCCAGAAAGGACGGACACATGAAGCCGCCGGAGACACCGGTGTCGGCACGGCATTTGCCGACACCCACGCAGCGGTGCACGGCGGTACCGATATCGCCGTCGCCGGGGTAGGCGAAACCGTCCGCCGGGGGAACCGGCCGCAGCCCGGCCAGCCGGAGCCCGGTGTCGATCGGGCGCGGGTCGACCAGTACTCCGGGATTGAGTACGCCGTCCGGATCGAACAGCGCCTTGAAACCCGCGAAGGCGGCCAGGGCGGCGGGGGAGTACATGCGCGCCAGCAGTTCCGAGCGGGCGCGGCCGTCCCCGTGCTCGCCCGACAGCGAGCCGCCGAACTTCACCACCTGATCGGCGGCATCCTCCAGGAAGGACCGGAAGCGCTGCGGCGCATCGGCGATCGGCAGATCCAGGCGCACATGAACGCAGCCGTCGCCGAAATGGCCGTAGAGCAGGCCGTCCAGACCGTGATCGCGAGTGAGGGACTGGAATTCGCGCAGATACGCACCCAGGTGCTCGGGCGGTACCGCCGCGTCCTCCCAGCCGGGCCAGGCCGGAGCGCCATCGGGGGTGCGGCCGGCCAGCCCGGCACCGTCGGCGCGGATCCGCCAGAGCGCTCGAGCCACAGCGGGATCGGTGACGATGCGAGTGTCCAGCGCATCGGCGCTCCGGCACAACAGCTCGGCGGCGGCCCGCACCTGCTCGGGACTGTCGGCCCCGAACTCCACGAACAGCCAACCGCCGCCGCGCGGAAGCTCGGGCACCGCGCGACGATGCGCTCGCACCGCGTCGACCAGGCGGGCGTCCAGGCCCTCCACCGCGATGGGCGCGCCCGCCATGACGGCGGCGATATCGTCCGCGGCGGTGGGCATATCCGGATAGCCGAGGACGACCAGCACGGTGGCGGTGGGGACGGGCACGAGACCGACGGTGGCCTCGAGCAGGAGCCCGCAGGTGCCCTCGGTGCCGACGAACGCCTTGGCGAGCGACGAACCGCTTTCCGGGAGAAGGTGTTCCAGCGAGTATCCGGATGCCTGCCGATCGAACCGGCCCAGTTCGGTGCGGATCAGGGCCAGGTGCGCGCGGGTGAATTCGGGTAGGCCCGGTACGGCGGAGAGGTCGTCGGCGAGGGTGCGCTCGACGCCGGTGCCGTCCAGAATTCGCAGTTCGCGCACGGTATCCGAGGTACGGCCCCAGGCCACGGCGCGGGGGCCGCAGGCATTGTTGCCGATCATCCCGCCCAGCGTGCAGCGGTTCTGGGTGGACGGGTCCGGCCCGAAGCGCAGGCCGTGCGCACCCGCCGCGCGTTGCAGAGTGGACAGCACCACACCCGGTTGCACCCGGGCCGAGACGTGCTCGGGGTCCACCTCCAGGATGGCGTTCATATGCCTGCTGAAGTCGAGCACGATCCCGGGGCCGATCGCATTGCCCGCCACCGATGTTCCGCCACCGCGTGCGGTTACGGGCAAGCCCTCGACCAGGGCGAAGGCCAATGTGGACTCCACATCCGCGGTGGTACGCGGAAAGACGACCGCCCGGGGCGGCACCCGGTAGTTCGAGGCGTCGGAGGAATACTCGGCACGCCGCCGCGGCGAGGCGTCCACCTCACCCGCGATCCGGCCGCGCAGCGCCCGCTCCAGCGAATCGGTCACGAGGACAGCCTAGGCGGCCCGCAACGACGAAGGCTGCCGCCGACCGCGCAAGTCCAGCCGACGGGGTCAGCGCGACCGGGGCAGGAACGCCGCGGCAGACCCGGCTCCGTGGCCGATCGGACAGGCTTTCACAGGTACAGCCGTGCGATGCGGGTGGCGATGTCGTCCATGGTGTCCGGGTCGACGACCGCGATGGGGTCGCCGGTGAGCCAGTCGCTGGGCAGGGTGGTCGGCGCGACCAGGACGGCGGTGCCCACGGTGCCGAGGTCGTAGAGGTAGGCCCCGGCGGCGGGGCGCAGTTGCGGCCCGACCACCTGGACCACCAGGCGCAGGCCGGGTTGATCGTTGTTGTAGTTCTCGCCGGAGACGACCAGGAACATGGTGCCGCCCGGCATGACCGTGGCCGCCTGGGTGAGGATGATGTGGCCCCGTCGGGCGATCACCCACGCGCTCCCCGGGCCGCTCGGAAGGCGGCGGCCTGTTGCTGCGCCCAATCGCCGTCCAGCAGCTTGTGCTGTTCCATCAGCGCCACGTCGTTGCGCCGGGCATCGGCGTAGGTGACGCGGTCGATGGTCTCGGCGATCCAGGTGGAGAGGGGTTTACCGGCGGCCGCGGCGGCGGCCCGAGCCGCAGCGGCCACCCGATCGGGCATGGTGATGCTGAGCTTCTCGGTCACACCGAAAATGCTACTGGCGGTCATGAGCGCGGGGGAGACCGCGGCGCGTCGGACCCGGCGTTTCGCCCACAGCGTAGGCGTGTCGCCCGCCGGATGGATTTGCTCTCAACCTTTGTTGAGGTCTTACTGTCGGTGCCCTCGGGTTCCATAGACCCGAAGCGGTGAGGAGAGCGGGCATGAGTATCGAATCCGTGGCGTGGGATCAGCTGTATCGGCAGGTGCACGCGCCCGATGAGCAGCGACCGCTGCGGCTGGCGACGGCGCGGCGGATTCTGGCCTTCGCCCAGCGACACCACCGCCGGCTGCTGGCCTTCCTCGGCTTCAGCGTGGCCTCGGCGCTGCTGGCGGTTGCCGGTCCGGTCCTCGCCGGCCGGGTCGTGGACGGCATCGTGCGGGGGTCCGCGCCGCGCGTGGTGGTGACGCTGGCAATCGTCATCGGCGTGGTGGCGGTGCTGGATGCCGCACTGGGGCTGGTCATTCGGTGGCTGTCGGCGCGCATCGGCGAGGGGCTGATCTTCGACCTGCGCACCGCCGTATTCGATCACGTGCAGCGGATGCCGGTCGCCTTCTTCACGCGCACCCGCACCGGCGCGCTGGTGAGCCGCCTCAACAACGACGTCATCGGCGCGCAGCGGGCCTTCAGTTCCACCCTGTCCGGGGTGGTCACCAATCTGGTGACACTCCTGCTCACGCTGGCTGTCATGCTGCGGCTGTCCTGGCAGATCACGCTGCTCGCACTGGTACTGCTGCCGGTGTTCGTGCTGCCCGCGCGGGCCATGGGGCGCAGGCTGGCCGGAATCCAAAGGGAGGCGGCCGGACTCAATGCCGCCATGAGCACGCAGATGACCGAGCGGTTCTCCGCGCCCGGCGCGACCCTGGTGAAGCTGTTCGGGCGGCCCACGCAGGAATCGTCGGAATTCGCGCTGCGGGCGGGCCGGGTGCGCGATATCGGAGTGCGCACGGCCATGTTGCAGACCGTGTTCATCACGGCGCTGACCCTGGTGTCGGCGCTGGCCATCGCGCTGGTGTACGGCCTGGGCGGGTTCTACGCCCTGCGCGGACAGCTGGAAGCCGGTGCGGTGGTGTCGCTTTCGCTGCTGCTGACCCGGCTGTACTCGCCGCTCACGGCACTGGCCAGTGCCCGCGTGGACATCATGTCGGCGCTGGTGAGCTTCGAGCGGGTCTTCGAGGTGCTGGATCTGAAACCGCTCATCGAGGACGCGCCCGATGCGCGGGCGGTGCCGGACGGGCCGGTGTCGGTGGAGTTGGACGCGGTGAACTTCGGCTACCCCTCGGCGGACAAGGTGTCGCTGGCCTCGCTGGAGGAGGTGGCGACCCTGGACACCCGGGGCGGGGAGCAGGTGCTGCACGAGGTGTCGCTGCGCGCCGAGCCGGGGCAGATGGTGGCGCTGGTCGGCTCCTCGGGGGCCGGGAAATCCACCATCGCGCAGCTGGTTTCGCGGCTCTACGACGTGGATTCGGGCGCGGTGCGGCTGGGCGGTGTGGATGTGCGCGAGTTGCGGGGCAGCTCCATCCAGGCCACCGTCGGACTGGTCACCCAGGACGGGCACCTGTTCCACGACACCATTCGCAACAATCTGCTGCTCGCCCGGCCCGAGGCCGACGACGAACAGCTGTGGGACGCGCTGCGCCGAGCCCGCCTGAGCGAGCTGATCGCATCGCTGCCCGACGGCCTGGACACCGTGGTCGGCGAGCGCGGCTACCGGCTCTCCGGCGGGGAACGGCAACGGCTGACCATAGCCCGGCTGCTGCTGCGGCAGCCGCGCGTGGTGATCCTGGACGAGGCCACCGCCTCGCTGGACTCCACCTCGGAGGCCGCGGTGCAGGCGGCGCTGGCCGAGGCGCTGGCCGGACGGACGGCCCTGGTCATCGCGCATCGGCTGTCGACGATTCGCAATGCGGATCAGATCGTGGTGCTCGAGCACGGGCGGATCGTGGAGCGGGGTACGCACACCCAGCTGCTGGCGGAGCAGGGGCGGTACGCGGAGCTGTACCGGACCCAGTTCGCGGACGACAGCCAACCGGCAGCGGCCTGAACCCGACCGCGGGACAGCGTTTCTCCTGCGGGCGCGGTGCCATCGCGGCACCGCGCCCGTGCCGTTCCGGGGTTGAATGCTTCGACTCCCACCCTTATTATGACTGAACAGTCAGTCATAATAAGGAGTGGTCCTGTCTCCCAAACGGGTCGACAAGACCGCGCGGCGGCAGGAGATCCTCGATGCCGCCGTCCGGGTCTTCGCACGAAAAGGGTTCGCCGCCTCCCGAATCGACGACGTGGCCGCCGCGGCCGGCATTGCCAAGGGCAGCGTCTACCTGTACTTCGACAGCCGCGACGCCCTGCTCAAGGCGGCCTTCGAGCAGTACAGCGCCGAGGCGCTGGCCGCCGTCCAGCGCGCCGTCGACGGCGACGCCCCACCGCTGGACCGGCTCACCGAACTGATCCGCGGCGTCTTCGAGGTGCTGGCGGGCGCACCCGACCATGCCCGCGTCCTCTTCGATCTGTGGGCCACCGACTACATGAAGGACGTCTATCGCGAACAGCGGCGCATCATCACCGGACTGCTCGCCGAGATCCGGCCCGACCTGGGGGAGGCGCACGCGACGGTGATCATCGGCGTCATCGAGGGCGTGCTGCTGCAATGGCTCGTCGACCCCGACGTGCCCATCGGACGACTGGCGCAGCCGATGCTGGATATCGTGCTCGACGGATTGCGAGAACGCCCGTGACCACCCGCTCCATCTCCGATTACCTCATCGCCCCCGACGCCACCCGCGCCGAGCGGATGCTCGGCTACGGCGCGGCCGCGGCCGGAGCCGCCGGGGCCGCCGCGCTGGCGGTGCACGCGCAGTTCTCGGCACTCGCCATCGGGGTCATCGCCGTCATCGCCTTCGACCTGTTCGGCGGGTCGGTGGTCAATGCCACCGCATCGGCCAAGCGGCACTTCCACCGGCCCGGCCGCACCGCGCGGCACCATCTCGGCTTCGTGGCGGTGCACGTGCAGCCATTCCTGCTGGCCCTCGTGGTGCCCGAATTTCCCTGGTACAGCGCGGCCTTCGTCTATCTGCTCGCCCTGGGCGGTGCGATCGCCGTGCTGGCCGCGCCCGCCGCGGTACAGCGACCGCTCGGCTTCGCGTGGGTGACGCTGGCGCTGCTGCTTCCGCTCGACATTCCCGCTGTACTGGCGTGGCTCACGCCGGTCCTGCTGATCAAGCTGTTGCTGGCGCATCTGCAACCCGACGGGATGCGCGGCACGGTTTTGCCGAAACAGCAATGAAAGTTGCCATGGCGGCGGAGGTGGCTAGCGTCGTAACCATGGGCGCACAGACACACGGACATACCCACGGACACGCGCACGGCGGACACGGTCAGGCGCACGGCGGACATGACCACCTGACCCACGACGGTATCGACTGGTCGACCCGCATCGGGCACCTGCGGCGCGAGGACGCCGTAGCGGCCGAGGCCGGTGCCGGTATCGCGCAGCGGCTGGTCGGCGGCCTGCCCGTCGGGGCCACCGTCGTGGATGTCGGCTCCGGCGCGGGTGGTCAGGCGGCCGCCTTCGCGACCGCCCTCGCCGCCCGGGGCGGCGGGCGCGTCGTGCTGGTCGACGCCGTCCCGGAACTGCTGACCGCCGCCGAGGAAGCCGTGCACAACGCACTGGACGGAGGCGTCGACGCGGAATCGGTGCGGGTGGACAAGGTGCACGCCGACGCGGCCTCCGATGAGCTGCTCGATCGCGTACCCGAGGCCGACCTCGTGTGGGCGGCCCGGGCGGTCCACCACCTGCCCGATGAGCAGGCCGGTGTGCACCGGCTCGCCCGGCTGGTGCGCGCCGGTGGCTACCTGGCGCTGGCGGAGGGTGGCTTGGCCACCCGGTACCTGCCCTGGGACCTCGGGCTCGGCGAGCCCGGCCTGCAGGACCGCCTCAATGCCGCCCGCGATATCTGGTTCGCCCGGATGCGCGCGGATATGCCCGGATCGGTGCGGATGCCGTACGGGTGGGGCGTCGCACTGTCCAAGGCGGGTCTGGCCGAGGTGACCTCGTTCAGCGTGCTGACCGACCACCCCGCACCCGCCGGCCCGGCGGTGCGCGAGGCCGTGGTGGAGTGGCTGAGCATGATGAACGACCGCATGGACGAGGAGTTGTCCGAGGCGGATCGGGATGCGCTGCGGGCGCTGCTCGATCCGGCGGCCGACACCTATGTCGGCAGGCGCGACGACATCTTCCTGCTCAGCGCCGCCACCGTGCACGTCGGCCGCCGCGGCTGAACCTCGCGTCGGCTGTCGGCTCGTCCGTCCATCGGGACGCGAACACCGTCGTCGATGCGGACCCGCCGGGTGGACGGCCGACGGCCGGGCGGGCAACAGGGTACACGGTCCAGCGGGCGGGCCAGGCTACGGTCCGGCGAGCAAGGCTCCGGTCCAGGGGGCGGGCAGGGTACGGTCCAGCGAGCACGCAGCGTACGGTCCAGCGGGCTGCGGTCCGACGGTCCGGCGGGCAGTGGCGCGGGCAGCCGGGCGAGAACCGCCTACCTTGACGAGCGCAGTGTTCAGAACTCGCCCGCCACGCCGAGGACGGTGCGCCCGGAGTGGGTGCCGTCCAAGATCGAGCGCAGCACCTGGGGCGCGTCTGTGATCGGCGCGTAGTTCTCCAGCAGCGAAAGATGGCGCGGCTTCAAGTCTTTCGCCAGCCGCGCCCACAGTTCCCGCCGGGGGCCGATGGGCAGGTTCACCGAGTCCACGCCCAGCAGCGAGACACCGCGCAGGATGAAGGGCATCACCGTGGTGGGCAGCTCCGTACCCCCGGTGAGGCCGGAAACCGCCACGGAGCCACCGTAATTCACGGTGGAGAGAATGTAGGCGAGCGAGCGGCCGCCCACGCTGTCGACCGCACCAGCCCACCGCGACTTACCGAGGGGGCGGATCTTGGCGTCGGGATCCTCGGGCAGGCGGCCGATCACCGACGCCGCGCCGAGTGTGCCGAGCAGCTCCGCGGCATCGGACTTGCCGGTGGAGGCCACCACCTCGAAGCCGAGACCGGCCAGGATGTCCACCGCGACGCTGCCGACCCCACCGGTCGCGCCGGTGACCAGCACCGGTCCGGATTCGGGGGTGAGGCCGCGGTCCAGCAACGCCTGCACACTCAGGGCCGCGGTGAAACCGGCCGTGCCGAGCGCGGCGGCCTCGCGGGGCGTGAGGCCCTCCAGCGGCACCACCCACTCCGCGGGAACTCGGGCGTACTCGGCGAATCCGCCATTGCGCGAAACACCGATCTCGTAGCCGTGCGCCAGCACCGGATCGCCGGGCGCGAACGCCGGGTCCTCCGACGACACCACCTCACCGGACAGATCGATGCCCGGAACGATCGGGTATTCGCGCACCACCCCGCCGCGCGGCGTAATGGCAAGCCCGTCCTTGTAATTCGCACTCGAGAAGTGCACCTTGATCGTCACCGTGCCCGCCCCGAGGAAGTCGTCGCCGACCTCCTCACGAGCCAGCACCACACTGCCGTCGGATTCGCGTGCCACCATCGCCGAGAACGCCATGCAGCCGAGCATAGGCCGTTCCCGCGCGCGAGACCGTGGTCACGGCGGCGCGGTATTCGGACCGGCGACCGTCAGGCGAATTTCGGGGCGCGTTTGCCCAGGAACGCGGCGATGCCCTCCTGGCCGTCGGCGGAACCGGCCGCATCGGAGATGAAGCCCGCCTCGGTGTTCATCTGCTCCTCGAGGGTGTGGCCGTGGGTGACCAGGAGCAGCTTCTTGACGTGGGCGTTGGCGGTTCTCGGGCCGGCGGCGAACTGTTCGGCGAGGGCGTCGACGGTGGCGGTGAGGTCGGCGTCGGGGACAACGCGGTGCAGCAGGCCCCACTCCAGCGCCTCCGCGGCCTTCAGGGTGCGGTTGGTGAGCATGAGTTCCTGGGTGCGGCGCAGGCCGATCAGGCGGGGCAGATAGTAGGACGAACCGCCGTCGGGGCTCAGCCCCGCGCGGGTGTAGGCCATGGTGAAGGCGGCGGATTCGGCCGCGACCACCAGGTCACCGGCGATGGCCAGGCTGAAGCCCGCGCCCGCCGCGGTGCCGTTGACGGCCACGATGAGCAGGGCGTCCATCCGGGCGAACGAGGACAGGGCCTGATGCAGGTCCTCGGCGAGGGACTGCACGTACGGGCCGGGGCCCGCCGCGGCGGCGGCCATTCCCTTGAGATCGCCGCCGGCGGAGAAGAAGCGGCCCGCGCCGGTCAGGATCACGACCTTGAGCGTCGGGTCGTCGACGCACAACCCGGCCGCGGCGGCCAGTTCGCGGCCGAGGTCGGCGTTGATGCCATTGGCGGCGTCGGGCCGATTCAGCGTGACGCGGGCGATGTCGCCGGTCCGCTCGAACCGGATCGTCTCGAACTCGGTCGTGTTCCGGTCGCTCATGGGTGATCCCTTTCGTCGCTTGCGGACAGCATGACAAACACCGGGGCCGGGGGCAGCCACGAGCCCCTGTTTCGCATTGGGTATCGGGGGCATAACAGTTCTGTCCGATGGGTTCGGGTCGTCGTATGCTCGGGCGCAGTTTTCGTGGAGGAGCATCGGTGAGCGGTTCCAATGTGCAACGGCAGGCGTCGGCAGTGAAAGTCTCTTCTTTGGAGCTGAATTCAATCGGTGGCAGGCGAAAGATGAACGGCGAGTGGGCCGTTCCGACACAGATTCGCGCCGAATCACCGAAAGGCACTGTGACAGTCGACTTCACGCGCGCCTTCTGTCCCCACCGCGAAATCGATATGCGCGTCGACGTCGGCTCCGGCTCGGTGGTGCTGGTGGTGCCGCGCGGGTGGCGGGTGCACCTCGACGAGGTGCGCACGGACGTCGGGCGCGTGGTGAACCGGGTCAAGCGCAAGCCGTTCCCGGGCGCCCGGGTGGTGCGGGTGAGCGGTCATGTCGAATCCGGCGTGGTGAAGGCCCGGTATCCGTACCGCTACCTCGGGACCTGGTTCAAGGGGCGCAGCCCGCACTGAGCCGCGGCCGCTCGGCAGCGGGGCCATTGCTCCCTCGCGCGAACAGAACTAGATTCTGTTCGTGCAGATTCGAGATCGGTTGCTGCTGGCGGCCGAGCGGCAGTTCGCGGAATACGGCGCGCTCGACGCCACCCTGAGCCGCATCCGCGCCGACGCCGGAGCCAGCGTCGGCGCGCTCTATCACCACTTCCCGGACAAGGCCGAGCTCTACCGTCAGGTCTGGGCCAATGCCCTGGCCGATTACCAGCGGCACTTCTGGTCGGCGGTCGGCGACAGCGCCGACGCAGAATCCGGAATCCGCGCCGGTGTCGCGGAACACCTGCGCTGGGTCACCGACAACCGCCACCGCGCACAGGTTCTCACCTCCGCCCGGCCACCCGGCGTGCACGAGAGCGAGAGCAACCGCGAATTCCTGCGCGGCATTCTGCGCTGGTGGCGCACCCATGCCGCCTACGGCACCGTCCGCGAACTCGACTTCGACCTGCTCTACGCACTCTGGCTCGGCCCCGCCCAGCAGTACGCGCGCCTGTGGCTCGGCGGTGAGATCCACACCGCCCCGGTCGATGTGGCCGATCCACTGGCCGAGGCCGCCTGGCAGTCCCTCCGCACACCCCCGACCCGAGGACCCGCATGACCAAGACCCTCGACCTCGACCTCGCCCGCACGGTGCTGGAGGCCCAGGCTTTCAGTCGGCTCGTCGGCGCCCGGATCACCGCCTTCGGCGACGGATCCGCCACGCTGGAAATCCCCATCCGCCCGGAACTGGGCCAGCAGTTCGGCCTGGTCCACGGCGGCGTGCTCGCCTACGCCGCCGACAACGCCCTCACCTTCGCGGCCGGAACGGTCCTGGGCGACAACGTCCTCACCGGCGGATTCACCATCACCTATCTGCGCCCCGCCACCGGCGTGCGGCTGCGCGCGGTCGCCAATGTCACGGGGGCAACCACACGGCAAGCCGTATGCCACTGCGAGATCTACGCCGATGACGAGAACGGCGAGTCGGCGCTGTGCGCGGTTGCGCAGGGAACGATCCGCTCGGTCGAACGAGAACTGAACGGAAGTGGCACCGCCTGAGCTGAGCGCATCCGTGTCATCGCCGCCCGCACGTTTCGTCGGGAAGCCCGGATCAGGTGGAGTAGCCGCCGACCAGCTCGCTGTTCCGACGGGAGGCGGCGTCATTGACCCCGATGATGTAACCGTCGGGATCAGCGAAGTAGAACTCACGTGTGCCCGTGTGATCGACCGAGGGTCCACGCAGGATGTCGGTGACCGCGGCACAGGTGTCGAGCATGGCCTGGAAGTCCTGGACCTCGAGATAGAACATGCCGGTGAACCCGATCGGCTGGCCCGTCAACTCCGGCAACCAGTCCTGCAATTGCGCATTTCGATACAGCATGCCGCAGAACTGGCCGTCGAATACGAGCATGTGGATATCCTCGGGGCCCGTCGCGGTTCGACTGTCCACGGTGAACCCGAGCTTCTCGTAGAACGCCTTGCTCACAGCGGTGTCCTGCACGCCGAGACAGGGGACGAACGGCATGTGCTTGTCCTTTCGTTTCGTGGGCGAGCTGCGGATACGAGTTCAGTCGAGGTGTTTGACCAGGATGTCGTAGTCGCCTGCCAGCCTATGGGGTGTCCAGCCTTGTGTGCGGTAGAGCCGTTGGGCGGGTTGGTTGTCGCGATGCACACCCAGCGCCAGGGACCGCACACCCGCCTGGGCGGCGGTGTCCTGCAATTGGCGCAGCAAGGCGGTCCCCAGACCGCGGCCGCGTGTCGCAGCGGTGGTGGCGATCGTGAGTTCGGGGGTGTGGTCATCGACGAATGCCGGTGAGGCGACCGATCGGTCGAACAGCCGCACCCAGGCCGCACCGACGGGTGTGCCGTGTTCGTCCTGGGCGATGACGCCCAGGTCGGTCGGACCACCCCAGTCGGCGACATACCGGTAGGAGCCCGGTGTGCCGGGCAGCTCGTCGAGGGTGAGCAGGTGCCCGGAGGCGTGGGCGGCTTCGATCAGCATGCGCGCCAAGAACGGTTGATCGTCGGATGTGCTCGCACGCAAGGTGTATCGGGAAGTGGGCATGTCGATTCTCTGGTGTCGGGGGCGCTGGGCCAGCGTGTCAGCGGGTGATCGGGCGGAGCCGATGCCGCAGCCGTTCGCTGTGTTGTCCGTATACGGGATCGTTGAGCGGCGCGTCGAGAAAATCGTTGTGCCGCAGTCGCCGCCCCAGCCGGGATTCGAGGCAGCCGATACACAGGATGCTGTCGGGTCGGGCTCCCGCGTGTTGCCAGAGGGCGTCGTGCACGGTGTACCACTCGTCGGGGCCCTCGAGCGGCGCGGTCGGCACCGCGCAGTCATGGCACGGAAACTCCTCTCGCGCGGGATGCGAGGATTTCCCGGTACCTCCTCGCCCCTCCACCGTGCGGATACGCCGCACGAGCCGGTGTACCGATCGCTGCAGGGGCGAATCACCGCCGCCACGGTGGTTGCTCACGGCGTCGCACGCCGCTGCACGCTGCCTTTCTTCAGGCATGAGGTGCACACCTTCATCCGTACGGGGGTGCCGTCTTTCACAGCGCGCACCGACTGGATGTTCGGGTTGAACCGGCGGCTGGTGCGCCCTTTGACGTAACGCTGCTGCGCGCGGCGCCCCGCGCGCGCGACACGGTTGCCGAAGCTGGGCTTCTTGCCGCACACATCGCAGTGGGCAGACATGAGTTCTCCTTTTCTCGAAAGTGTTCGCCGTCGGTCCGATCGGCGGGATCACAAGGGGATAGCGTCGGACGCGATCATGGGATACGCGAGATGCTTTTCGGTCGACCTTCACCGAGAATCCGCAGGCTGACCAGCGCCGGAACATCGCGTACACCGGTTCTGACGACCGACACATCGTGCGAATCGCATTCGATTCGATGCACAATGCACGCATTCAGATCCAGCCCCGGGTGGTTGCGATCCGGATGGACTCGATGCGGTTGCGGGCACCGATCTTGCGGTTGATGGCGGCGAGTTTGTTGCGAATCGTTCCTGCCGAAAGGTGCAGTGCCGCCCCGATTTCCTCCGGCGTGTGCCCGTACGACGCGAGCCGCAAGATGCCGACCTCGCCCGCACCGAGCGGATTGTCGGGGGTGTGCAGGGCTTCGGCCACAGCGTGCGGCTCCAGCACCCGTTCGCCGTGCGCGACGCGATTCACGGTGTCGGTCAACGCTTCCAGGGGTGCACTCCTGCTCAACAGTCCGTCCACCGGGGCCGTGAGTGCGCGGCCGAGCAGGTCGGGCCGGTTCGGTGGCGTCACCAGCACCACCCGGCAGTCCGATGGCGCAGATCGAAGTCGGACCGCGACCGAGATCCCGTCCAGCCCGGGCAGATCGGCGTCCAGCACCGCGACATTCGGACCGGTGCGCACGGCGCACGGCGCCACCGCGGTACCGGTGGCCACCTGCGCGACCACCTGTACCCCGGGGATCCCGGACAGCACCGCAGCCATCGCTTCGCGGGGGAGCCGCAGGCCGCTCGCGATCAGTACTCGAATCATGGGACTTCCGTTTCCGGCAATGCCGATGTGATCGGAGGAATGGACATCCGAAGGCACCCCCGAGCCGTCCCCACACATCCGGTAGGGGGACGGCTCGGGCTCAGCCTCGCGGCTGCCGGCGCGGCAGGAGGAACATCAGCGCCCACATCAGTACCAGTGCGCCGATGACGTACCGGAGCGTTGCGGCGAACGCGTCGGTCACTTCGGTGCCGTGCGCGCCCGCGGGTGCGTGCACGAAGTACGCCACCGAGGTCAGTGCGATACCCAGTGCGGTGCCGACCTGCATCGCGGTGTTGAACACACCCGACGCCGCACCCATATCCGCCGGATCGACCTGCCCGAGTGCCAATCCGGCCAGGCCCGCGCCGATCATGCCGAAACCGCATCCGAGCGCAAGCATCGGCGCGACCGCAGCGGCGAATGGCACCCCGGTGCCCTGCACGCTGACCAGCAGCTGATAGCCCAGCAGTGTCGCCGCGACCAGCAGCGCGCCGGCCTGGGGGACTCGACGCGCGTGTGCGAGAGCGAGTTTCGAGGCGATCATCGCACCACCCATGCCGCCAATCGCCACGGCGGCGGCGGCCGGTGCGAACCGAGCCGGAGACAGGCCGAGACCGTCCTGCATGAACAGGGTCCAGGTCAGCAGGAACACCCCCGAGACCAGCCCGAAGATCAGCTGGGAGGACACGCCTCCGACGAAGGACCGGCTCCGGAACAGCGTCAGCGCCAGCAGCGGTGATCCATTCCCAGCGATCTTGGTGCGCTGGTGCGCCACGAACGCCGTCAGCACCGCGACACCACCGATCATCATCGCCACACTCCACGCGGGCCAGTGGTACTGCCCGCCCACGGTGAGTGGATAGACGATCAGCAGCAGTCCGGAGCTGCACAGTAGGATGCCGAGCGGATCCAGACGCCGCGCGTGCGGGTCACTGGACTCCGGGATGAACCGCAGCCCGAGTGCTACCGCGGCCAGCCCGATCGGAATGTTGATCAGGAAGATCGAGCGCCAGCCCAGCTCGAACAGATCCGCGCCGGTGAGCACGCCACCGAGCACCGGGCCGAGCACCCCGCCCAGCGACATGATCAACCCGTACAGGCCGAATGCCTTGGCGCGCGCCGCGCCGTCGAAACTGACATACAGCGTGGCCAGCACCTGCGGCACCATGACCGCCGCGGCCCCGCCCTGTAGCGCTCGCGCCGCGATCAGCATCGCCGGTCCGGTTGCCAGGCCACACAGCAGTGAGGCCAAGGTGAACGCGCCGGTGCCGAGCAGGAACACGCGCTTGCGGCCGTACAGGTCGCCCAAGCGGCCGCCGGTGATCAGCCCGAGCGCGAACACCAGGGTGTACGCGGCCGGAATCCACTGCACCGCCACACTTGTCGCACCGGTCTCGGCCTGGATGGTCGGCAACGCGGTGTGCACGATCGATCCGTCGAGCGCATTCATCAACTCGGCGACCAGTACCACCACCAGGGTGATGGTGAGAGCCCGTCCCGCGGTGCCGAGAGGGCCGCGAGCACGGGCGGTGTCGAGGGTTTCCGAAGACACGAAAACCTCCTGTTCTGACAGTTGGGAGATACGGGTAGGCCGGGGCCCACGCACGCCACTGCGCACAGGAGGGGTGGGGAGGGTACGACAGAGCCCAGGCCATCGGGGTACAAGCCGTCCACGACCCGACCCGAGCACGCACGCGGCGGCTCATGAGGTCGGTGCCGGAACAACGGCTACTTGGCCTGGGAGATAAGTCATCACCTCGAAACTCGATCGGAGCGGATTAGGGATTACCGCTAGGTACATTTGTACCCTTAAAGGAGTCGCCGGCGCAGCCGATATGAGCCGACTCACATTAGGTACCTATGTACCTTGGAGGGTCCGCGAGGAGAATCCAGACGGGCCGAGATAGGAGGTGCCGATGAGCGAGCCGCTCGAGCAGCGCCCAACCCCGCAGCGGCGCCGCCGATTCGACCCGCACCGGCGCGAACGCATCGCCCGCGCCGCGATCGAGGTCATCGGCGAACGCGGCGTGGAGGGGTTGACCCATCGCGCGGTCGCCGCGGCCGCCGACGTCCCGATCGCCGGCACCACCTACCACTACAAGGACAAAGAAGAACTGCTGACCGCGGCGCTCGAACTCTGCGTCGCGGACTACGCCGCGCTCATGGCCGCCATCCCGGGAGCGGACCCAGCCATGACGATCGAAGGGATCATCGATCAGACCGCCGAGGCCCTGATCGGCTGTTTCACCACCGAACGCACCCTCACCACCGTGCAGCTGGAGCTGTATGTCGCCGCGATTCGACGTCCCGCGTTGCGCCCGATCGCCGACCGGTTCACCGAAGCCACCCGGACCATGTACGCCCACTACACCGACCCAGACACCGCGGCATTGCTCACCGATACCGCACAGGGAATCACCCTGCGCGGCATAGCAACCGACACCCCGCCCACCGCCGAGCAGATCACCGCCCTGCTGCGCCGTTGCTTGTCACACCACGGACCACCGAGAGGTCACCACGACGAGGGGCTACGCGGCACCCGCCCGGGTGCCGCCGAATATCGCAGCACCCCTGAACAGTACCGATAGCCGAAAAGCTTGCGGGCCGTGACTGTTTCATGTGAAACAGCCACGGCCCGTATGAGATCGCCGGGAGATTGCCGTCAGGCCGTCCTGGCCAGTCGACGGTCCTCCAGCGCCGGTTCGGCGACCGGCTCGATGGCATAGGCGAGGATCTCGGCCACGTCGGCGACGGGGCGGACATCCAGGGCCTCCAGCACCTCGGCGGGCACCTCGTCCAGATCCGGCTCGTTGCGGGCCGGGATGAACACGGTCTTCAGGCCCGCACGCTGGGCCGCCATCAGCTTCTGCTTGACGCCGCCGATGGGCAGCACCCGGCCGTTGAGGGTGACCTCGCCGGTCATGCCGACATCGGCGCGGACCTTGCGGTCCAGGGCCAGCGAGACCAGGGCCGTCACCATGGTGACGCCCGCCGAGGGGCCGTCCTTCGGCACCGCGCCCGCCGGGAAGTGGATGTGGATATCGCGATCCAGCACCGACGGTTCGATACCGATCTCCTCCAGGTGCGAGCGCACGTAGGTGAGGGCGATCTGCGCCGACTCCTTCATGACGTCACCCAACTGGCCGGTGAGGGTGAGCGAACGTTCGCCCTCGGCCGCATTGGCCTCGATGTAGAGCACGTCGCCGCCCAGGCCGGTGACGGCCAGCCCGGTCGCGACGCCGGGAACCGCGGTGCGTTCCACCGAATCCGGGGTGAAGCGCGGACGCCCCAGGTAGTCCTTCAGGTTGGGCAGGTCGATGGTCAGCGATGCCCGGTCGGCGTCCTCGTAGCCCAGCGACGGGTCGTAACCCAGTCCGGCACCGACGATTTCGTCGAAGCCTTGCTGGGACAGCCTGGTCGCGGCCTTGCGCAGCGCCTTCGCGATCAGCCGTTCCAGCTGCCGCACACCGGCTTCCCGGGTGTAGTCGGCCGCGATCTCCCGCAATGCCGCGTCGGTGATCGAAACCTCCTGCGGGGTCAGGGCATTGCGCTCCAACTGCCGCGGGATGAGGAAGTCGCGGGCGATGGCCACCTTGTCGTCCTCGGTGTAGCCGTCGACGGTGATCAGTTCCATGCGGTCCAGCAGCGGGCCGGGAATGGTCTCCATGACATTCGCGGTCGCGATGAACAGCACATCGGACAGGTCCAGATCGAGATCCAGGTAGTGGTCGCGGAAGGTGTGGTTCTGCGCCGGGTCCAGGACCTCCAGCAGCGCCGCCGCGGGATCGCCGCGGAAATCGGAGCCGACCTTGTCGATCTCGTCCAGCAGGACGACGGGGTTCATCGAACCCGCCTCCTTCATGGCGCGCACGATCCGGCCGGGCAGCGCACCCACGTAGGTGCGGCGGTGACCGCGGATCTCGGCCTCGTCGCGCACCCCGCCCAGGGCGACGCGCACGAACTCGCGGCCCAGCGCCCGCGCCACGGACTCACCCAGCGAGGTCTTGCCCACGCCGGGCGGGCCGACCAGCACCAGCACCGCGCCGGAACCGCGACCGCCCACCACCTCCAGGCCGCGCGCGGCCCGCCGGGCGCGCACCGCCAGGTACTCGACCATGCGGTCCTTCACCTCGTCCAGGCCGTGGTGATCGGCGTCCAGGACGGCCCGCGCGGCCGCCACATCGGCGCTGTCGGTGGTTTTCTCGTTCCAGGGCAGCTCCAGGACGGTGTCCAGCCAGGTGCGGATCCAGCCCGACTCGGGGCTCTGGTCGCTGGCGCGCTCCAGGCGGCCCACCTCGCGCAACGCGGCCTCGCGGACCGAATCGGGCAGGTCGGCGTTCTCCACCCGGGTGCGGTAGTCGTCCGCGCCGTCGGGCTCGTCCTCGCCCAGCTCCTTGCGGATGGCGTTGAGCTGCTGGCGCAGCAGGAATTCGCGCTGGGTCTTCTCGACGCCCTCGCGCACCTCCTCACTGATCTTCTCGCTGACCTCGGTTTCGGCGATATGCGCCTTGGTCCAGGCGATCAGGCTGGTCAGACGGGTTGCGGTATCCGGTGTTTCGAGCAATTCGCGCTTGTGCTCATTGCTCAGCCACGACGCCCACCCGGCCGCGTCGGCCAGGGCGGACGGATCGGTCAGCTGATTGACCGCGTCGATGACCTGCCACGCCTCACGGCGTTGCAGCACGGCGACGACCAGCTTCTTGTATTCGTCGGCCAGTTCGGTGGTGCGGCCGTCGGCGGCGGGCGTCTCGACCTCCTCGGCCTCCACCCACAGCGCCGCACCCGGACCGGTCACGCCGTGTCCGATCTTGGCGCGCCGCTCGGCCTTCAGCACCGCGGCGGGCGCGCCACCACGCATCCGACCGACCTGTTCGATGGTCGCGACCACACCGTAGGTGGCGTAACCCTCCTCGAGCCGAGGCGCGAGCAGCACCTGTTCGACCTTTCCGGCCCGCGCGGCATCGATGGCGGCCTGCGCGGATTCGTCCAGCTCGATCGGCACGACCATGCCGGGCAGCACGATCGGATCGGTCAGGAACAGGACCGGCAGGTTCTGAGAAGTACTCACGTCTTCGACCCCTTCCAAGGTTGAGCGTTATCTACTCAACCTCGCACCCCACGGACTTGTTCCGACTGACCGGTTCGCCCCTGGCGAACACGGCGCGGTGCGTCTGCCACTGCCCCGAACGACCGATCCGCGGGCACGCCGAGCCGTCGCCGTGACCGCGAGGCGTACCGGTTGGACCGAATCCGACCCTGCCCCGTCCGCTCCACCGCACCGGTTGTCCGGTTCGCCCAGCCGAAACCGGGCGATTCGTGGCAGCATGACTTGGCATCCACGTCACTCCACCGTCCGGGGAGATTCGGCTATGAGCAACAGTCCTGATACGTCCGGTGAAGTGGTGTTCGATTACACCGCTTCGGCCGCTTATACCGCCGCCGCCGCTCAGGCCGCCGGGCTACTGTCCACGGCGTCCGGTGGGGCCGCGCGGGCCGCCGCGTTCGACCTATCCGGGTTGGGCGTTCTCGGTGCGGATTTCGCGGCGGCCTGGGCTGCCGCCTGGGGGAATCTGGGTAGGACCGTGGAGACGGCGGCGGTGCTCACCGATGCCTACGGTCAGGCCGTCAAGGCGTGGGGGGAGGTCATGGCGGCCACGGACGCGCACAGTGCCGACGCGATCGCCGCCACGGTGGCCGATACGCCGACGCGAGAGGTGTAGTCGTGACCACCAGCGACGCGGACACCACCACCGTGATCACCGAACCCACCATCGTCACCACGCTGGTCGAACCGCTGCTGCGGCTGCGGGCCGCGCTCGGTGACGGGGCGCGGCCGGACGCTACCACCGTGGCGGCGCTCGGTGCCGTCCCCACCGCCATTCGGGACTCCGACGAACCGCACCGGGCCGGGGCCACCGGACTGGAATCGGCGCGGACGGCGGTGGCTGCGGTGCCCGCCATCACCCGCACCCGCGACGAAGTGGCGGCGCTGTCGGACACCGCGACGGGGCTGGGCGCGACCCTGGCCGACGCCTACGCCACCCGCGACGCCGCCGCCGTCGAACTCGACCGGCTCATCGCCGACTTCCGTTCGAAGGCAACGGTATTGGCGAACAATGCGCGCTCGCAGGCCGACGCCGATCAGATCGTGGAACTCGCCACCGACTACATTCGCGACGGGGTGCGGGTGGTGCGGACCGCCAACGGTGAGATGGACGCCCACACCGCCACCGTCAACACCCTCGGGGTCGGCGAGAACGCGCCGCGGGTCACCGTGCCCACCGGCTTCCACCCCGGCGCGCCCACCTGGAACGGCACCGGCGGTACCGGCGGGTACTACAGCACGCCGACGCTGACCTATCGCCCGGACACCGCCACGACCACCGATCCCGTCCTGGCCGCGCAGCACGCGCTGCAACTGGCGCTGATCAACGGCGGAGTCAGCCTGGGATCGAGCCTCATCGAGGCGGGCGTCTCGGTCGGCACCCACCTGATCGACACCGCGGCCGGCGTGATCACCCACGCCATGGACAAGGGCGCGGAAGTGGCGTCCACCGGCATCGACGCCCTCGCCACCGTCGGCACGACCGCCGTCACCCAGGCCGTCAACCCCGCCGCCGCCAACCAGAACAACAACGGCGCCGGCACCACGCCCGGCGGCGAGCTGTTCCCCGGGCTGGCCCCCGCGGAGCCCGAAACACCCGACGCGACACCGGACCTGAGTCTCGGTCTCGGCGACGATCCGGTGGAACTCGCTCCGTACCCGACCGCGCCGGAGACCGGAGACGATGCGCCGCAGCCGGATCCGGCCCCCTCGGCGGGGCTGCCGGAGGAAGACGCCGACCCCGGCCCCGGCGGGGTGTTGCCGCCCCCGATCGCCGCCCAACCCGCGCCCCAGGAGGAGCGCGCACCCCGGCGCGACGGCCAGCTCGGCGTGACACCGGCGGCCCGCACCAGCTGAACCGCCCGCGGACCCCAGGGGGAATCACGTGACCAAGGATCAGACCCCGAATCCGTTCGTCCTGGGTGGCGAGACGGGCCTGCCCGCCTACGCCGGAATGCCCGACCTCCCACCGGCTCCCGCACCCGAGCCGGAGCCCGCGAAATCCGCGGAGCCGGACCCGGATTACGGCGGCCCCGCCGCCAGCATCACCGACAACGGCGACAGCTGGGGGCAGCCGGCCAACGCGCACTACGCGAACAACGACGACGAACTCGGCCCCGCCGCGAGCGTGACCGACCGGGGCGAGAGCTGGAACGTGTCCACCGGCCGCGGACGGCACGCCCTGCCCGACCCCGAGGACGAGGAGTTCGTCTACGGCGCACCGAACCGCGCCGTCGATCCCGTACTCGGAGCCGACACCACCGGGGTCGATCCGCCCGCGCCGATTCCGGCCAAAGTCGCCGCCCACACCGGCAATTGGGATGAATGGCTCGCCGGTCCCGCCCGCGGCCGCGGCACGGAACGCCTCCCGCGCGCCACCGCCGCGCGCACCGACGACGAGCCGGACACCCGCGACGACGACACCGGGGACTCCGGATACAGCGCCACCGCGCGCCGCAGCGTGGTCGACCGGACCGGCCGCATCAAACCCGTGCTCGGCCGCCTGACCCCACGCCGCGAGCACGACGACTACGAGGGCACCCGCTCGCGCGGCGCCCTGGTGGCCGTCGCGACGGTGGGCGCCGCCGCCCTGCTGATCGGCGTCATCGTGGCGGTGAACGTGAACCTCGGCGACGCCGCGAA
The DNA here is from genome assembly GCF_030767025.1 of Nocardia sp. CC227C. Classification (GTDB taxonomy): domain Bacteria; phylum Actinomycetota; class Actinomycetes; order Mycobacteriales; family Mycobacteriaceae; genus Nocardia. The sequence goes on from NZ_JASITE010000017.1 coordinate 104,521, forward strand.
CACCGCGGCCGTCACCAGCACCGTCACGCTGGTCCCGGCCTCCACCGACAGCGCCGCGCCGGTGCCGGAGAACTATCCGCACGCCACCGACAACTGCTTCGCCACCCGCACCGACACCGCCGTCGTCGGCGCGGGACCGGGCGACCCCGCCACCGCGGCCGGTGCCATCCTGGCCTTCGAATGGGCCTACTACGTGGACCGCAATGCCGCGCGCGCCCGCGAACACGTGGCCGCCGACGCCGCGGTGCCCGACACGGCGACCATCCAGGCCGGTATCGACGAGGTACCCGACGGCACCCGCTACTGCGTATTCCTCACCCGCGCCGACGCCGACGGCCACACCTGGCAGGTGGAACTGCACGAGCAGTACCCCTCCGACCCCGAACCACAGCGGTACGCGCAGATCATCACCACCCGCACCGACGGGGAGCGGGCACTGATCACCGCCATCTCGAAACGCTGATCCGGCGGCATCACTCCCAGACGGCGGCGTCCGGGTCGATGCCGTGCGCACGGGCATTGGCCTCGATGATGGCGCGCAGCCACGCGGCCAGGCCGGGCGCCATGGTGTCGTGATAGGCGGCGAAGCCGGGATCCTCGGTGTAGCCGCGGGCGAGCAGGACATGCATGGAGTGGGTGCAGTGGAAGTAGGCGCACAGTGAATCGCGATGGCGTTCGGCCAGATCGGCCGCGGCGTCGCTGCCCGGGGCGACACCCGCGCGGAACGCCTCGGTCAGCTCGGTGTGCAGCGCTTCGACGGAAGCGACGACACGGCCCCACTGCTCGGGCGAACGCTGCGCCGACCGCTCGGCGTACTGCGCCCACTGGGGCGTATCGCCCCAGCGTTCCCGCGCCTCGCCGACCCAGGCCGGTTTCCAGTCTCGCCCGAAGATCGCCACCTGCTCCTCGGGAGTGAGCAGCAGGCCGGACTCGCGGGCTTCGATCAGCCGGTCCAGCGCCGCGCTCATGCGGTGCAGTTCGGCGATGCGCTCCCGGAGCTGGTCCCGTTGGCGGCGCAGGGATTCCAGGGCGTCACCGGCATTGGCGTCCAGCAGCGACGCGATCTCGGTGAGGGGGACGCCGAGCTCCCGATAGACCAGCACCCGGTGCAGGCGGGCCAGGTCGGCCGGCGTGTAGAGGCGATAGCCGGAACCGCTGCGGTCGGAGGGGCGGACCAGGCCGATGGAATCCCAGTGGTGCAGGGTCCGGACGGTGACGCCGACCAGGGTGGCGACGGCACCGACCGTGAGAGCCCGCGGGGGTTCGGTCACTCGGATGGCCCTTCGATTCCGATATTGCGCAGATATTCGGCGGAGGCGCTGTTCGGATCGTACGGGCGCGCGGCGGTCATGATGACACGGGCGCGCTCGGGGGTGACGACCTCGAGTTCCACCGTGTTCCAGGGCATGACGCGCGGCCCCGTGGTGCAGCCGGGCAGCAGCCGCTCACAGGCGTCGGCGATCCCGTCGATCTGGCCGAGCACACAGGAGAAGGTGACGCTCTGCACCGGTGTCGCGGCCGGTGGTTCGCCCGGAACCAGCAGCACGTCCTGGAACATCCAGCGACGCAGGTGGGTGACCTGCCCGGGCACCGTGAACAGGTCGAAGAACCCGAGGCCGCGCTCCCAGAAGTCCACCGACGCGGACAGGTCGGAGGTCGGCAGGGTGACGAACATGGGCATGCCGTAGACGCCGCGGAACAGCTCCGGCGGCTGGGCGTCCGGACCCGGCGCGGGCACGGGGCCGACTTCGAAGGCGGGGTAGGTGTCTGTCATGACCACAGGGTCGGGCCTCACGTCGCGTGAGGGTCAAATCACGTCATTTCTGAGAGAAACGACAGGAAACGCACAGGCTATGTCCAGACGCACCGGGCACCCTCGGCAGTGATGGAACGTACCGATGTGAGCTAGGGGTGCCGAATGGTCGAGCTGGAGATCGAGGGAACCACCGCGACGGTGCATGTCACCGGTACCCACCGCGTGCTCGCGCTGCGCGAACACGTCAGCTTCGACCTGGCCCGCGTCACCGGTCTCGGGCCCGCCCCGGTGGATATGCGGCCGCCGTGGCTGCGCGCGCCCGGCACCTTCTTTCCGGGTGTGATCGCCGCGGGCATCTTCCGGGGCAAGGGCCGCAAGGAGTTCTGGGATACCCGCTTCGACGGCCACGCCGTGCTCATCGAACTGGCGGGTACCGACTTCACCCGACTGGTCGTCGACGTGGAGGATCCGGAGGCGACCCTGCGGACGCTGACGCGCGCCGCCCGGGCCGCCTGAGCCTCACTCCACCCGGTGCAGCTCCAGGGTGCAGCACTTCACGCTGCCGCCCGCCTTGAGCAGCTCCGACAGGTCGATGCCGACCGGATGGTAGCCGCGCTCGCGCAGCTGGTCCGGCAGTGTGGTGGCGCGATCGGTCAGGAAGACGTGGTAGCCGTCGCAGACTCCGTTGAGCCCCAGCACATTCGCGTCGGCCTCCGTCGCGATCAGGGCGTCGGGGAACATGGCGTGCAGTAGGCGCGCACTGTCCGCCGAGAAGGCCGGGGGATGGAAGGCAATGGTGTCGCCGAGCGGCATGAGCGCCGTATCCAGGTGGTAGAAGCGCGGATCCACCAGTTCCAGCGATATCACCGGGCGACCGAAGAAGTGTTCGGCCTCGCGATGCGCGGCCGGTGCCGTGCGGAAGCCCGAACCCGCCAGGATGCGTCCGCCGACGACCGCGAAATCGCCTTCGCCCTCGTTGATCTCGGTCGCGGCCCGGACCCGGGTCAGGCCCCGCCCGGTGAACCAGCGGTGGTAGGCCGGGCCCTCGGGCACCCGTTCGAGATTGGCGAAGCGGGCCGAGAGCGCCGCGCCGCCGACCACCAGGCCGCCATTGGCGGCGAAGACCATATCGGGCAGCCCGGGTTCCCCGGCGATGGCCTCCACTCGGTGGCCGCACCGCTCGTAGGCGGCGCGCAGGGCGTCCCACTGGGCCAGGGCGAGCGCCCGGTCCACGGGCGCGGAGACGTCCATCCACGGGTTGATGGCGTAGGTGACGTCGAAATGCTCGGGGCGGCACATGAGGTAGTGCCGGGAGATCGGGCGACGCGCGCCGGAGGGTTCGGGGGCGCGCAGCGTGGCTATCGAGGTCATCGACACTCCGTCCGAATCGGTGACACAGCAGTGATCACGACGGTATTGGGCGTATCGTTGCGTTGAGAACACTGATCTGTTGCGCAGATTCGGATAGAAACAGCGAATCATTGCGCACAGACGAAACGGACGGTACCCATGGACGAGATCGACCGGCGCATCCTCGCCCATCTGCTGCGGTATGCCCGCGCGTCCTTCCAGGAGATCGGCGCGGCGGTCGGCCTGTCGGCCCCCGCGGTGAAGCGGCGGGTGGACAAGCTGGTGGCGGGCGGCCAGATCACCGGGTTCACCGCGATGGTCAACCCGTCGGCACTGGGTTGGCGCACCGAGGCGTACGTCGAGGTCTACTACCGCGACAACATCACCCCGGCCGAACTCAAGCGCAGTCTCGAACCCATATCGCAGGTGGTGGGCGTGTGGACCATCGCGGGCGAGGCCGACGCCCTGGTGCACGTCATGGCGACCGATATGGCGGAGATCGAGCGGACCGTCGAACGCATCCGGGAGAACACCCGTGTCGGACGCACCCGCAGCAGCATCGTCATGTCCCGCATCCTGGAACGACCGCGTACCTGACGGCGGCGCGCATGCTCGCAACCGCAGCCCGATGGATCGACTTCGCGCGCTCGGGTAAGGGCGGTGCTGCCGGGCGCGGGCGTCAGGACAGTCGGCGCTGGAATACGGTGGCCGGCTCGCCGGTGGCGAGGTCCACCGTCACCACGCCGAGATCGGCCGAATTCCGGGTCAGGTCCAGCGTCATGAAACCGAGTTCGTCGTAGTTCTCGTACAGCGCCGGGGTCGGGTCCTGCCCCCTGGCGCGGTCGCCGTGCACGGATTTGGCGGCCGCGCCTGAGATGAGTTGGCGGGTGCCCTTCGAGGCCGTGGTCGGATCGAGGACCTGGAGCGAATGGTCGTGGCCGGAGAGGATGAACTGGCAGCGGCCCAGCACATGGTTCTCGAAGAAGCGTTTGACGTGGATTCCGTTGATGGGCTCGATATTCAGGCCCTCGTAGTTTCCGGCATTCCCGTGCGGGCCGTTGTTGAGGTACGGGTGGTGGGTGCAGGCGATCTTCCACTCGGCCGGGGAGGCGGCGATGGCGCTGTCCAGCCAGGCGGCCTGTTCGGTCATGAACTGGCCGTCGGCCGCCCAGTAGGGTGCGAACAGCGGCGGCAGGTAGGCCGCGATGGGATTCAGGTCCAGCACGAAGAATTCGACCACCGGCCGCTGTTCGGGAATGCGCACCGAGTAGTAGCGGGCGGGCATGAACCAGCGGGCCGAGCGCGCGTGATAGGCCACCTCGTGGTCACCGCGCAGCAGCCAGCCGCCGTCACCGGGCAGGATCGAGCTGTTGTCGTGGTTGCCCTGCACCATCAGCCACGGGAAGTCGAGCCCGTGGTTGGGGTCCTCGAATTTGGCGGCGAACTGGGCGTCCTCGTCGGACCACGGGCCGCTCTCGTACACATTGTCGCCGAGCGCCAGGGCCAGCGAGAACGGGTCGCGGGCGTGCAGGGCGCGGGCGGCGTCGGCGACCTGCCACTGCGGCCGGGCACCGGTGCCCGCGTCGCCGGTGACGAGGATGCGCAGCGAATCGCCGGTGGGGAAGGCCGCCTTGGTCACCGCCGGGGCGGGGGCGGCGTGAGCGGTCGCCGTACCGGCCAGTGTGGCTATTCCGGCGGCTGCGGTCGCTCCCGCCAGGAAACCGCGGCGGTCCAGATTCATCCTGTTCACCCCTGCCTCTCGTAGCTTTGACACCGCCCCTGCCCGGTGAGAGTGTTATGCGCACTATTTCTCACCCGCCGGCACCGTAGGGGGACGCTGCGATGACCATACTGGCCTCGGGGCTCTTCATCGATTGGGAGCACCTCACCGGCCAGTCCAAACTCGTCGTCGACCTGGTGAGTTTCCCCCTGTTCAGTGCCGTCGCGGGCTGGCTCACCAACTGGACCGGCGTGCTCATGCTCTTCTGGCCGGTCCTTTTCCGCGGTTTCCGGGTGCCGGGCCTGGATGTGCTGTATCCCTACTTCCCGCGCCGGGTGCAGGTGCTGCCCACCTTCTCCGGCGACGGCAGACAGCTCGGCTTCCAGGGCTTCATCCCCGCCCGCGCGGAGAAGATGGCCAGTATCTGCGTGGACAAGGCGCTCATGCGGATCGGCAGTCCGCGCGACTTCATCCACGAACTGGATCTGGACGGTATCGCCGACTACATCGCCGAGATCGCCCGCAAGCAGGTGCAGCCCATCGTGGACGAGATCATGATGCGGGAGAACCCGGATCTGTGGGCCACCGTGCCGCGCGCGGTGAAGCAGATCATCTATCAGCGGGTGGAACGCGAACTGCCGCTGCTGTCCCGGCGGGCCTTCGACCACCTCGGTGACAATGTCGAACAGCTCATCGACATCAAGGATTTCGTCATCCGCTATCTGCGGGACAACCCGACCATCCTCAAGGATCTGACCACCACCATCGCCGCGCCGGAACTGCGTTTCATGGTGCGGATCGGTTTGCTCGGTGCGCCCTTCGGCCTGCTGCTGGCGCTGTATCTGCATGTGCACCACGACATTCCGGTCGTCGGCTGGCTGCCCGGCTGGTTCGTGGTGCTGGTCGCCACGGCGGCCATCGGCGTGATCGTCAATGTGATCGCCGTGAAGATGGTGTTCGAACCCGGCGATCCGCAGCCGCGCTACAAGTACCTGTGGAAGCAGGCGCTGCTGGCCAAGCGGCAGCCCGAGGCCGCGCAGGATCTGGCCGAGATCCTGGCCTACCAGGTGCTGACGCTGCCGAACCTGGCGAAAGAACTGCTGGACGGCCCCAATGGGGACAAGACCCGGCGACTGCTGGAACGGCTCATCTCCGATTCGATCCACCGGCAGCTGGGGCCGACCCGGTCGGTGGTGCGGGCGGCCTTCGGGCGGCGGCAGTTCGACAATCTGAAGGTCGGGGCGGTCGGCGCGGCGGTGGGGCTGGCCCCGAGCCTGGTCGAGGACGAGGTCTTCGCGGCCGAACAGGCCAAGAAGATCGATGAGTTCGCGGCCCGCAAACTTCAGCAGCTCACCCCCGGCGAGTTCATGGAGATGTTCTACGCCTCGGTCGAACAGGACGCCTGGCTGCTGTACCTGCACGGCGCGGTGCTCGGTCTCGGCGTCGGCGCGATTCACCTGATCCTGTTCGGCTGGTAGGCACCCGCAGAAATACAAGCACGCGTGCTTGCCTTTTTATCGGTGCACTGCGATGCTGGCCGGCATGGCCGACGTGGAGGCGCTGCTCGGGGATTTCACCGCCGAGTGCGCGGAGCTGGATGCACTGGTGGCGGATCTCGACCCCGCCGAGTGGGAGCGCGACACGCCCGCGCCCGGCTGGCGCATCGCGCATCAGATCGCGCATTTGACCTGGACCGACGAGGTGGCGGCGCTCGCGGCCACCGACCCCGAGCGGTTCGGGAAGCTGGTCGAGGAGGCCGCGCCCCGGGCACTGACCTTCGTGGACGAAGCGGCGGAGGAGAAGGCGCGCACCCCGGCGCGGGAACTGCTCGCCGAATGGCGTTCGCGGCGAACGGCACTGGTCGAGGCGCTGCGACAGGTGCCCGCCGGGACCAAACTGCCCTGGTTCGGGCCGCCCATGAGTCCGGCGTCCATGGTCACCGCGCGCCTCATGGAAACTTGGGCACACGGACAGGACGTCGCCGATGCGCTCGGCGTGCCGCGCACCCCCACCGCGCGGCTGCGGCATATCGCCCATCTCGGCGTGCGCACGCGGAACTACGCGTACCTGGTGCACGGGCGCAGCGCACCCGCCGAGGAATTCCGGGTGGAGCTGACCGCCCCCGACGGCAGCTCGTGGACCTGGGGTCCGGCGGACGCGACGCAGCGAATCAGCGGTCCGGCACTGGATTTCTGCCAGCTGGTGACCCAACGCCGCCATCTCGACGACCTCGATCTCGAGGTGGTCGGTGACGATGCGATCGAATGGCTCGGCCTCGCACAGGCTTTCGCCGGTCCCCCCGGAACCGGGCGCACGGCGGGCCAATTCGGCTGACCCGCCGCACGTCTCGACCCCCGACCTCGGCGTTGACGAGAGCGGGCGAGCGTCACTGTAGATGCGCCGTGCCTGGTGCCGACCGGACGCCATTGGCCGGAGGTCTTCGTGGCAGTCGAGATGACGCTCGCCAGCTAACCGAATATCTACCCCGTCGCCGGACGGCGGAAACGCACTGATGCGTCCGGTTGCCGAGCTGTGATCCTGGTCTCACGGGGGACATGTGTAACCCGACGGCACCGTAACCTGGACGAGCGTACGACTTTCAACGGTGCGGGTCGTACGCTGCAGGGGAGCAGGGGGACGAGGGGAGATGGAAAGGACCGCACCAGATGTCGCACGATCCGGCGACGCGGGGCGCGGCTACCCGGAACACTCGGCGCGCCGCACAGATCCTCCGCCACACCGCCGTCGTCGGCGCGGGCATGGCCAGCATCGGCCTCACCGTCGCCGCGGGCACCTATATCGCCAATGAGCTACCCGGGGCACAGCGTCCCGACACCGTCCTCGCCGCACCGCCCGCACCATCGCCGCGCGGGGGCACCGGGACCGGTCACGGGCTGCCGGAACGCCCGGCACTCACGCCCATCGCGGAAAAGATCGAACTCGCTTCGCTTTTCGGTCCGCTGACCGCCTCGCCGACCCAGTCGGCGGTGACGGCCGCGCGCCCCACCATCCTGCAACCCGGCCGCCAGCTCGCGGATTCGCCCGGCCTGGCCGGGCGGTTGCGCGTCGGCGACACCTTCGTGGGTGCGCAGGTCGTCCCGGTCCCACGCAATTCGGTCGCTATCACGGTGGACACCAATGTCTTCGGCACCGTCGCCGATCTGGTGCTGCCCGCGGCGGACGGCGACGGAATCGACCTCGGACCGGCCGGCACCACCCGACTGCACACCGAACTCGATACCCGCAGCGGTGAACTGTCGCTGGTGCTCTCCGATACGGAACTCGGCGAGATCGGGGTGCGGCTGACCCGTTATCCCGCCCCCGCCGAGACCACCGCGCCGGACCCGGATGCACGCACGGCGAACACATCGCCGACGGCGACCGAGCAACCGCCGACGGCGACCGAGCAACCGCCGACGGCGACCGAGCCGGACATCGCATCCGGATACACCGGCGTATCCGAGCAGTCCGGCGGGGCCGAACCGGCAGCCCCACCGCGACCGGTCGTGACCTCCGCGACCCCGGGCGAGCGACCCAGCACCCCCGTCGCACCGGAGACCGGCGACCTCACCACTGTGTGACACTTGCTGCGTGTACGACTACTGCGTGATCGGCGGCGGGATCGTCGGCGTGGCCACGGCCCACCGGCTGCTGTCCCGCCGCCCCGGGGCCAGTCTGCTGTTGGTGGAGAAGGCCGCCGCGCTGGGCACGCACCAGACCGGGCACAACAGCGGCGTCATCCACTCCGGCATCTACTACGCGCCGGGCAGCCTGAAGGCGCGGCTGTGCCGGGAAGGAGCGCGCCGCACCAAGGAATTCGCGGCGGCGCACGACATTCCCTTCCAGGTCTGCGGAAAGCTGCTGGTGGCGACCGATGCCGCCGAACACGCCCGGATGCTGGCGCTCTACGAGCGGTCGGTCGCCAACGGCGTGGACGTGGAACTGCTCGACGCCGCCGAACTGAGACGGCGCGAGCCCCGGGTGACCGGGGTGGGCGCGCTGTTCGTGCCCGACACCGGGATCATCGACTACACCCGGGTGACCACCGCGCTGGCGGCGCAGGTGCGGGCCGCGGGCGGGACGGTGGTACTCGGCGCGGAGGTCACCGCCATCGACGAAACCGGTGACGCGGTCACCGTTTCCGGCCCGGCCGGGAGCTGGCGGGCCCGGCGGCTGGTGGTGTGCGCGGGCCTGCAGGCCGATCGGCTGGCGCGGCTGGCCGGGTTGCGGACCCACCTGCGCATCGTGCCGTTCCGGGGCGAGTACTACCAGCTGCCGCCGACCCGCAAGGATCTGGTGCGCACCCTCATCTACCCCATCCCGGATCCCGAATTGCCGTTCCTGGGCGTGCATTTGAGCCCCACCGTCGACGGTGACCTGACCGTAGGGCCGAATGCGGTATTGGGCCTGGCTCGCGAGGGCTACCGCAAGGGCAGCGTCGATCTGCGCGACGTGCGGGAGATCCTGGGATTTCGCGGGTTTCACCGAGTGGCGGCGGCCAATGTGCGGACCGGCGTTCGGGAGCTGCGCAATTCGCTGTTCAAGCGCGGCTATCTGGCCGAATGTCGGCGCTACTGCCCGGAACTCACCCTCGACGATCTGCTGCCGCGCGAGGCGGGCATCCGGGCGCAGGCGGTGCTGCGCGACGGCACGCTCGTCCACGACTTCCTGGTTGAAAAGACAGAGCGGTCGGTTCATGTACTGAACGCCCCTTCGCCCGCCGCGACATCGGCGCTGCCCATCGCGGCGCACATCGTCAATGAATTGGACGGTTGATCACATATCGGGAATGCGGCAAAGGCTCGGTAACCCTGACAATAAAGAGGACGGATGTAGTATTTTTAACCGCAGCCGTGGGACAGGGAGCACCTATGGGCCATATCAAACTCGCGAGCGACGTCGGAGCGCCCGTGGAAGTCGCGTTCAGGTACACGGACAACCATCAGTTCGTGCCGGACTGGGCCTTCGCCGTCGCCGCCTTCGAACCCGTCGGGGATACCGACCACGGTGCGGGGGCGATCTTCGCGTGTACTCTCCGAGTGGGCCCGTGGCATCCGACGGTCGAGTGTGAGATCTCCGAATACCGCCGCAACGCGGTCATCGAGTACACACTCCGCAGGCGCCGGCCGGGGAAGGCGGCGCCCGCGGACTCTCCTCTCGCGGTGATCAGCCTGCGTTTCGACCCGCTCGGCTACGGACGCTCGGTCATCACCTCCGAGGCGGAGTATTTCGAACCGCCAGGTCTTCTCGGCCGCCTGTGCTCGCGAATGCTGCATCCGGCCGTACAATCGGCGGTGCGACGGACCGAATCGCAATTGCGAAGGGAGATAGAGGGATTCCACGGAACGGATCTTGTCGGCCGGATTGCGTAGGGTGCCAAGCATGATCATCGTGAGCACCGACGGATCGTGCCTGCGTAACCCGGGTGGCGCCATCGGGTGGGCCTGGGTCAACCACGCGGGCGGATCGGCCAGTGGCGGGGCTCCCACCGGCACCAATCAGATCGCCGAGCTACGCGCCCTACTCGAGGCCGTGCGCGCCCATCACGGATCCGAACCCCTACTCATCGAGAGCGATTCCCTCTACGCCATCAAGTGCGCCTCGGAGTGGATCAACGGCTGGCGACTCAATGGCTGGCGCACCTCCACCGGCGGCGCGGTCAAGAATGTCGAACTCATCCGCCAGATCGACGAGGCCATCTCCTCCCGCCCCGGACCCGTGCGTTTCCGCTGGGTACGCGGACATGTGGGCAATTACTTCAACGAGCAGGCCGACACCCTGGCGGGGCAGGCGGCCCGCAAGGTGGCCGCGGGCGCACTGCCCGATCCGGACGTCCCCGCACCCGCCGCGGTGGAACCCGCCGCGGCGGAGCCCGAGGCACCGGCACAGACCCGTGCCGCCGACGCCACCCCGCCGACCACCCCGATTCCGGTGGTGCCCGCCCACGCGGCGACGACGGCCGCGGCCGTGGCCGACCCGGCCGCGCTGCAGGACACCATTCCCGCACCGGCGCCGATGCGTCGCCGACCGACATCGACACCCGATCCCGACGCCCTGACGCTGTTCTGAAGCGACCAACCCCCGGACGACAGACGCCCCACCCGCCTGGTTGCGAGTGGGGCGTCCGCTATCGGGAGTGGTCAGTTACCGGGCGCGGGGGCCTCGGCATCGGGGGCGGGCTGCTCCGGCTGTTCGTTCTGCTCGGGCTGCGGACCGGTGGGCGCGACCGGGTTCAGGCCCTTGAGCGTGGGGGAGTCGAAGTTGGCCACCAGCCATTTGCCGTCCTTCTTCTCCATCTCGGCCACACCGGGGACGGTCAGCATGTCCGGCTGCGGCACCACCGAATTGGAGCGGACCTGGGTGATGATCAGGACGACGGACGCCTTGTTCTCGTCGCCGGACTCGAAGGCGCAGTGGATCTCGTCCAGGGTGGAGCGGGCGTCGACGCTCTTCATGGCCGTTTCGAGGGTGTCGGCCGCGCCGCTGAAGAACTGGCCCCACTGTCCGGTGGACCGTGACTTCACATTGTCGAAGTAGTCGCCCAGATTCGCGGCGTCATAGCTGGAGACCGCCCTGCCGAATTCGCAGGCGGCCGCCGTGGCCTCGTCGCGGGCGGTGAGTTCGTTCTCGTGCGTGCGGTTCTGCAGGAAGAACCACACGCCGGTGGCGATGGCGGCGACCAGCAGCACACCGGCGGCGAACGCGGCGATGAGCGGCAACGATCCGCCACCCGAGCCCCCTCCGGTGGCGGGGCGCTGCGGCTCTCGCGGCGGGGGCGGCGGGGTCGGCTGGGCGCTCTTCGACGTCGAGACCTTCTCCTCGGGTGCCTTCGCCTCGGGTGCCTTCGCCTCGGCCGCATCGGCCTTCTTGCTCAGGTCGGGCGTAGATTCCGCCGTGGCGTCGGCGGCCTCGATCTTCTCCGTAGCAGCAGTGTCGGCGCTGCCCACGGCATCGGCCCCGGCCGTCGAATCGTCTTCGGTTGTCTTCTTCTGGGCAGCGTCATCCGACATGGAAATTGCTCTCACTTTTCCCGGTGCGCTGCGGACGCACCGTCTAGGTTCTGCTCGGCGAGTAAGCCCGGCCCGGTGACCCACACCACCGTACCGGGAGGCTCGCGCTCACTTCACGGGCGGCAGGGTGCGCTCGTTCAGGTCGACATCCGCAGGCGGATTGGCGCCGTTGTTCGGCACATCCGGCCGCGGTGCGTTGGCGGAACCGCGAATCTGCTGGTCCGCCGGGGGGTTCACGCAGGTGCCCGTCCACCGGGGGAAGGTGCTTTCGGTGGCGACCTCGGGCCGCACCTGCTTGGCCGGGTACTGGCAGTACGGGCGCGGCCAGATATCCACGATGGTGTAGAACTCGCCGTCGTGCGCGGGCACGCCCATGGCCGAGGTGCCCACCACGAGCGATGGGAACAGCGCCCGCAGCGCGGGAACCCGCAACTGCGCGGCCTTGGTGATGGCCGCGAAATTCTGAGCCAGGCTGGTCATCGGATCGGCGGTCTTGTCGAGCACCGCGCCGAGGGTCTCCATCTGGCCCGGCGCCTGCTCCAGGATCCGCTGAAGTTCGGCGTTGGCATCGTTGAACTGCTGGAACAGCACACTCGAATTCGCGGTCAGCGTACCCAGATCCGGCTGGGCCAGCGAGGTGGTCTGGGTGATGGTGCGCAGATTCGTGATGAGGTTCGTGGTCTGCGGCAGCAGTCCGTCCAGACCGGCGGCGGCCAGGCTGATGCCGTTGATCATGGCGCGCAGCTGATCCTGGCCGCCGGACAGGGCGATGTCCAGTTCATTGAGGATGACGCTGAACTTGTCCGGATCGATCTGGGCGATCAGCTCGCTGGAGTTGTCCAGCACCGCCCACACGGGCGTGGGGGTCCGGACGGCCTCCGGATCGAAGGCCACCACCGAACCGTCGCGCAGGTACGGGCCCTGATCGGTATTCGGCCGGAAGTCGATGTACTGCTCACCGGCGCCCGAGAGCGCCTGCACGGCGATCCGGGTATCGGAGGAGATCTTGTACTTGGTGTCGATCTCGGCGATGGCCGCGATACCCGCGCCATTGTCGACCAGCGAGATCTCGGCGACCTTGCCGACGCGGGAGCCGCGCAGGGTCACGTCGTTGCCCGGTTGCAGACCGCCGGAGCGGTCCAGGTTGACCGTCACCCGGTAGGTATCGCGCAGCGGGTTCACCCGCATCACGCTCACCGCCAGGTAGGACGCGCCCACCAGCAGGATGAGCACCAGCGCGGCGTTCGACACCAGATTCTTGTGCGCCTTCACCCAACTCATCGGTGGCCCTCCGAAATCCGGCCCTGGACGATCTGCAACACCTGGATGAGGCTGCCCGCGAAATCGCCGAAGTCCTTCAGATCCGGGAACTTGCTGTTGGCCGGATCGGTGAGCAGGCCGATATCGAGCATGGTCAGGGTGGCCGCCACGGCGAGGGTGTTGCCCTTGAAGGATGCGTCGGCCATGGGCCGGATCTCACGCAGGGCGTCGAGCGCCGGTCCCAGGTTCGGTTCGGTTTGCGCCAGCGCGTCCATCAGCTGCTGCACGTTGTCGAGCAGGCTGGCCAGTTCGGCGGAGGTGGTATTCGCGTAGTCGCCCAGGGCCGCACTGGTCGTCGAGACCTTGGTGAGCAGTTCGCCGAGGGCCTGGTTGTTCTCGGCAATGGCGCCGATCATGTTCGGCAGGGTGTCGGCGACCTGGCCCAGCTCGTTGTGATTGGCCTCGAGGGTGGTGGCCAGCGCGCTGAATCCCGCGAGGGTCTGGTCCACGCGGGCGCTGTTGTCATTGAGGCTGGCGGTGATGCCCGTCATCTGGGTGATGAGATGGGCCAGCTGCGGACCACGCCCGCCCACAATGGATTCCAGCTCATTGGTGATCTTGGTCAGACTGGCGATGCCGCCGCCGTTGAACAGCAGCGAGACCGACAGCAGCAGTTCCTCGACCGTCGCGCCCGCGGAGGTCTGCTCGCGGCTGAGGGTGTCGCCGTCCTCCAGGACCTGCTGCCCCGGTTCGTCCTTGGGCTTGGACACCGCCACGAAGACATCACCGAGCGGAGTGGCTTGGCGGAGTTCGGCGGTGCTGTTGGCCGGGAGTTCGATATCGGTGCGGATGTCCAGATCCACATGTGCTTCGAAGTTCTTGGTCTCGATCTTGGTGACCACGCCGACGTCGGAGCCGCCGATCTTGACCTTGGCCTGGTCCGGCAGGTTCAGCGCGTTCTCGAAGACGGCGTGCACCGTATAGGTGTCGCGCCCCGCACCGGGTTTCGGCAGCGGCAGATTCTCGACCGTGACACCGCAGCCGGAAACCGCCAGCGTCGAGACGGTCGCGGCCAGCGCGACCACGCCGCGGCGGATCCGTTTGGCGCGCCGGGTGTCCCGGGTGTAACGGTTGCTCATCGTGTCAGTCCCAACATTGCCGCGGTGAGCCCGAGATCGGGTCCGAAATCTTCTATCTTGCCGGTGCGGCAGCCGTCGGCCCGCATCTGGATGCGCTCGCAGAACAGGCTGACGATCTCACCGGAGAGCGCGGTGCCGAGCACGGCGTGCAGGCGGATGAACCGGCCCTGACGGTTGACCGAGCGATCCAGGTTCTGCATGAGCAGCGGTGCCACGTCCACGATCTCGATGACACCGGCCGAGTTGTCACGCAGCTGCTGGGTGACATTGGTGAGACCGGTGAGCGTGCCGTTGAGCTCGTCCTGGTACTCCGCGAACGCACCGCTGGTATTGGCCAGGAAGGCGTTGAGCTGGTCCAGTGTGGCCTGCAGACCGGGCGCCTGCTCGGCCAGCAGCGTGGACATCTGGGTCATCTTGTCGCTGAAATCCCGGACCGCCTGGTCGTTCTCGGCCAGCATGGTGGTCAGCTCATTGAGCTTGATGATGATGCTGGAGACGGCGTCCTTGTTGTCCACACCCACCTTCAGCGCCCCGGAGAGCGCATTGAGGGTGTCGCGCATCTTCTCGCCCTGACCGTTGAGCATCGGGTAGAGCACCCGCCCGGACAGCGGACCGATACCCTCCTGTCCCTCCTGCGGTTTCAACGCTTCGGCGAAGGCGTCGATGGTCTTGATCATCTGGTCCAGCTCGACCGGGGTCCGGGTCTGCTGGGTGGTCAGGTGCGCATCCTCGGGCAGGGTCTCGCCGCCGGTGTACACCGGGGTCAGCTCGATGTGCCGGTCGGTGACGATGGAGGGCGAGATCAGCGCCGCCGTCACGTCCTTCGGAATCTTGACGCCCTTGTCCACGGTCAGGTGGACCTCGACGTACTCACCCTTGGGCACGATCTTGTCGACCTTGCCGACCTCGAGGCCGAGCACCGTGATCGGGTTGCCCTCGAACATGCCCGCGATATTGAGGAAGTCGGCGGTGAAGTGCTGGGTCTGCCCGACGGCGTCCTTGACCCCGATGGGCACGACGGAGCAGCTGCCGACGGCCAGGGCGGCCACGCCGATCATGAGGGCCTTGGCGATTCGCGTGAACTTGGTCATTACTGGCACCCCTCTGCCACATGCGCGAAGCACAGCCAGTTGTCCGGGAACAGCCACGGCAGGCCGACCTCGCCGTAGTTGCCGTTGCCGAACACATTGTTGAACTGCCGGACCGCCGGCGGCATGATCGACAGCAGCCGGTCCAGGTTGTCCTTGTTCTTCTGCAGTCCCTCGGCCATGGTGTTGAGCTGCTGGAGTGTCGGGCCGAACTGGTTGTCGTTCTGCGCGCCGATCTCCTGCAGCTGGCGGCTGAGGGTGGCGATGTTGTCCAGCAGTGAGCGCAGCAGGCCCTGGCGTTCCATCACCCGGTTGGCGATGGCCTCACCCTGGGTGATCACCAGCAGCACGCTGTTGCGGTTGTCGGCCAGGATCCTGGTGACCTTGTCCAGATCCTTCAGCAGCTGATCGACGTCGTTCTTGCGATCGTTCATGGTCTTGGCCAGCGCGCCGACCGCGTCGAGGGCCTGCACCGTGAGCTGCGGGGTGTCGCCCAGCTGCTGGTTGATCAGGTTCAGCGATTCGGCCAGCTTCCGGGTGTCGAGGGCCGCGAACTTGGGCGTGCCCTCCTGCACCACGTCGGCCAGGTTGTAGGGAACATCGGTGTTGTTCAGCGGGATTCGGTCACCCGGCAGCCCGGTGCCGTCACCCGGATCGAGGTCGATGTAGCGCGCGCCCAGCAGGGTGGCCATCTTGATGGCCGCCCGCGCGTCGGGCCCGAGCTTCACGTCGTCGCTGACCTGGATGGTGATCAGCACGTGGCCGCGCTCGAGTTCCATATCGGCCACCCGGCCGACCGGAACGCCGGAGACGTTCACCTTGTCACCGGCCTTCACACCGGCGGTCTGGGCGAATTCGGCCTCGATGGACTGCTCACCCACGCCGATCAGGCGATAGACATTGGAGGCCAGCAGCAGCGCTACGATGACCAGCGCACCTACCAGGCCGAGCCAGAAATTGCGATTGCTGTTGAAGCGGTTCTTGATTGTCTCGATCATGGCCGGCACACCGCCGAGTGGGAGTTGCCGCCGATCTGATTGAACAGACCGCGCGGGAAGAGGACGCCGTACAGGGACACGTCCAGGGAGCACACGTACGCGTTGGCGTAGGTGCCGTTCTGGCTGAACTTGCCGACGTTGGCCAGGATGGCGGGCAGGTCGATCGCGGCCTGGTCCAGCTTCGCGCCATTGGCGAGCAGCAGGGTCAGGGCGTCGCGGGTGGAGCTCTGCGCCACCGCCAGCTTGGGCTGGATCGCGCCGAGCATGTTCACCAGCGCGCCGGTGGCGTCGGCGATCTGCACCGTGGACGCCTGCAGCGACTGGCCCTGCGCGTACAGGCCGCCGATCAGCGCCCGGGTCTGGGCGACCAGGGTCTCCAGTTCGCCGCCGCGCCGGGCCAGACCGGACATCACGCCGGACAGATTCGTGATCACGTCCGACAGGATGGCGTCACGGCGCTGGAAGTCGGTGGCCAGTGCCGCGGCCTGGGTGATGAAGGCGCTCAACGAGACTCCGTCGCCCTGCAACGCCAGGATGAAGGTCTCCGACAGGTTGTTCACCTGTTCCGGGGACAGCACCTGGAACAGCGGCTGGAAGCCGCCCAGCAGACCCGAGATGTCGAAGGACGGCTCGGTGCGCTCGATCGGGATGGAGCCGTTGTTCTTCAGCTCCGAGGTGTCGCCGCCCTGTCCCGGGGCCAGCGCGATGTAGCGCTGGCCGATCAGGTTCTGGTAGCGCACCAGCGCCTTGGTGTTGTTGAACAGCGACTGGTCGCGCTGCACGATGAAACGCACCCGGGCGTTGTTGCCGGAATCCAGTTCGATCGACTCGACCTTGCCGACCCGCACGCCCGCCATGCGGACGTCATCGCCTTCCCGCAGCCCGAGGACGTCGGAGAAGGTGGCGTTGTAGGTGCTGGTGGAGCCTTCCACGGTGCGCGCGAGGGTATTCCAGATGACCGTGGTCACCAGGATCGCGACGACCGCGAAGAGACTGAACCCGATCAGCGGTTTGCGAATGCTCATCGGCCGCCTCCGGTTTCGGTCACTTGCAACGTTCCACCCCTCAGGATCGAGCTCAACAGCAGGTACTCGGCGATGGTCGGCTTGCGGCCGAGCAGGGCCACGATGGCGTCATCACCGGCGTAGGAGATCGGCCCGGCCGCGGCCGGCGCCGTCTGCGGCTGCGCGTCGGGGTCCGGCATCGGCGCGGGCGCGGGAGCCGGGGCGGCGCCGAACAGGTTCGGGAACAGCCCTTCCAGCGGCGTCCCGCGCAGCGGGTTGCCCGGCTGCGCACCCGGCGCACCCGGCGTGGGCGGCGCACCCGGCTCGGTGGTCTCGGCGGTGGTCAGCCCCGGAATGCCGGGGAAGCCCTCCGGCAGCTGCACCGGCGGCAGCCCGGCCGCCGACTCCAGGGCCTTGGGCCGCAACGACTCCGGCAACTCGCCCGGACTCGACTCCGCGGGCGCGGTGCCACAGCTGGGCGCGGCCAGCTCGCCGTAGCGCGGGCAGTCGGCCTGGGTGTAGGGCTTGTACGGCGTGAAGGTGAGGCCCATGTTCCACACCATCTGCCGCTGCGGACCCCAGTGGAAGGTGCTGGCCAGCGCGCGCACCGAGTTGTTCAGATTCTCGATGGCCTGCGGAATGGCGCTGGGATCGTCGGACATCGCGCCGAACAGCGCACTGGTGCCGACGGTGACCTCCTTGCCCACATCGGGATTGCGGGCGAACAGGTCGTTGACCTTGTCGACGGTGCCGCCGGTGCCCGTGATGAGGGCGGCCAGTTCACTGCGCCGGTCGGCGATGGTCTGCGCGGTCTGCACCGAATCCGCCAGCACGTTCATGAGCTCGGGAGCCGACTGGTTCAGCGCCTGGAACGACTGCGAGAAGTCGTCCAGCATCACCCCGAGGTCCGGGATGGACTCGTCGACCGCCAGCAGCCACCGATCCACCCGTTCGATGGTGGAACCGGGAACGCGGCCGCTGCCGTCCAGCGCGTAGGACAGGGTGCCGAGCACCCGGCCGAACTGCACGGGGTCGATCTTGCTGAGGATGTCGCGGACCGTGGTGAGGGTGTCCTGCAACGCGATGGTGCCCTTGGAGCGGTCCTCCGAGATCTCCGAGCCCTCCTCGAGGTGGGCGTTCGCGGGATCGGGTCCGTTGTAGACCAGTTCGACCGAGGTCACGGCGAACAGGTTGGAGGGCACCACGCGCGCGGTCACATTGGCCGGGATGCCGGAGATGTACTCCGGCTTCATCTCGATGTGCACTTCCTGCAGCTCGCCCTTGGCGGCCACCGACACCTCGTCGACCACGCCGACCAGCACACCGCGGAACTTCACGTCCGCTTTCTGCGGCAGGCCGTCACCGGTGGTGGTGAGATTGGCCGTGACGTTGACCTTCTCGACGAAATAGCCCTGATAGCGCGCCATCAGGAAGCCCAGGATCAAGGCGAAGACGGCCAGCCCGGAGACACCCGCGATGAGCAGCTGGCGCATGGTCGGTCCACGCCCGCTCGGATCGATGATCATGCTCGCCCCCTATCCCGAGATCCGAATGCCGGGGTCGACGCCCCAGATTGCCAATGTCATGAACAGGTCGGCGAACACCACCGCGATGATGCAGAGCTTGATCGCGCGACCGGCCGCCACGCCCACGCCCTCCGGACCGCCGGAGGCGAAGAAGCCGTAGTAGCACTGGATGAAGGTGGTGATGGCGACGAACAGGATCGCCTTCAGCATCGAATACAGTACGTCCTGCGGTACCAGGAACTGATAGAAGTAGTGCTGGAACGTGCCCGCGGCGGTGCCGCCGATCAGCTGCACGGTGAGCGAGCAGGAGATGTAGGCCACCGGCAGCGCCAGGCAGTACAGCGGCACGATGGCGATCATGGCCGCGATCATGCGGGTGCTCACCAGATACGGCAGCGGCCGAATGGCGACCGACTCCAGCGCGTCGATCTCCTCGGAGATGCGCATGGCGCCCAGCTGCGCGGTGAAGCGGCAGCCCGCCTGCGCCGCGAAGGCCAGCGCAGCCAGCAGCGGCCCGAGTTCGCGGGTGGTGGCGAAGGCGGAGATGGCGCCGGTGATCGGGCTCAGGCCCAGCAGATTCAGGGAGGTGTGCCCCTGGATGCCGACGGTCATGCCGCCGAAGGCGGACAGGATGATCACCACGCCGATGGTGCCGCCGCCCACGACGAGATTGCCGTTGCCCCAGGTGACGTCGGACAGCAGCCGCCAGACCTCCTTGGGGTACTGCTTGAAGGCCAACGGGATGGAGGCGAGCGAGCGCAGGAAGAAGAAGACCTGGTGGCCCACCCGCGCGATGAAATCGACCGGAGCCCGCCCGGTGCTCCTGATCTTCTGGAACGGCCGCAGCAGCGGCGGAACATACGTTGCTGACACGACTCAGACCATCTGTGGGGGGAAGAGGGTGTTGTAGACCTGGGTGAGGATCAGGTTGACGCCGAAGAGCATCACCGCGGACATCACGACCGCGGTGTTCACCGAGTTCGCGACACCGCCCGGACCGCCCCGGGTGTTCAGGCCGGTGTCGCAGGCGATGATAGCCGCGAGCAGGCCGAAGATGAGCGACTTGACCAGCGCGACAAGCAGATCCAGGGTCACCGCGAAGGACGAGAAGGTGCCGACGTAGGAGCCCGGCGTACCGCCCTGGGCGAAGATGTTGAACACGTAGCCGGTGAGGAAGCCGACGAAGACCACGAAGCCGCACAGCAGTACCGACACCAGCATGGCCGCGCCCAGGCGCGGGGCGACCAGACGCCGCATGGGGTCGACGCCCATCACCTTCATGGCGTCGATCTCCTCGCGGATGGTGCGCGAACCGAGATCGGCGGTGATGGCCGAGCCGACCGCGCCCGCGATCATGAGCGAGGTGACCAGCGGCGCGCCCTGTTGAATGATGCCGAGGCCGTTGGCCGCGCCGATGAACGAGGTCGCACCGACCTGTCCGGCGACCGAACCGACCTGGATCGACACGATGACGCCGATGGGAATGGCGACCAGCAGGGTGGGCGCCGCGGCCACATTGGCCATGAAGGCGCATTGCCGGATGAACTCACCGAACGGAAAGCGTTTGCGGAAGATGGCGATGAAGAGTTCGGCGACCGCCGAGACCCCCATGGCCATCATGCGGCCGCCGGTCTCCAGGGACCGTTTCGGATGGTCGTCCCAGTACCTCTTGGTCCAGTCAACCGCTGCGTTCAGACGTGATTCCGTTGATGACCCCGCCCCTCCCGGACTCTTGGTCAACTGCACCACTGGCTACCCCTCTCGACGCCGGTGACCTGCCTCCGGCGACTGTTGCTTGACGCACCTTACTACGGAGTTAGGAAAAACACATCACGCTCTTGTGCTGTCCGTCATAGAGCCGGATCACTTTCCGCGAACTGATGTGAACAGCGACAACATGGTTGGGAAATATCACAAAGAACCAGGCAAGCGTCTAGAACTCGTTCTAGTTACCGAACAATCGTTCACTGATCTCAACACAATCACGACCCCGCCCCGATAATTAATTGGAAAGAATTTATCCGAAATCCAGCCGGTGCGCGTAATGATTCCGCGAGTTCATGACGAGCCGGCAACATCCGACCGGTCCGAAGCGATGAGTCAGGACACGGCTGCGCAACATGTGGCAGTACAACCGGCGATCGGGAACGAATACTGACAGGATGTGCTGACACCGTTGACAGATCGGCATCCGACGTCTGGAGGGACATGATCAGGAAACTCGCCAAGGTGGCCCAGGCCACCTTCGCCGTCGCCATGAGCGCGGCGCTGCTCGGGTCGGGAGCCGGGACCGCACTAGCAGACCCCGCACCCCCCGTGTTGGGCGGCGGCTCCGGAATCGTCATCGACAACGAGTACGAATGCACCCTCACGACGATCGGGCACGACGCCGCCGGCCGACTGGTCGGACTGACCGCCGGGCACTGCGGCGATCCCGGCGCGCAGGTGTACGCCGAAGCCGCCCGCGGATACGGCGTGATCGGGACGTTCGTGCACTCCGACCACGCGCTCGACTACGCCGTCATCGAATTCCAGCCCGGCCGGGTAGTTCCGGTGAACCGGATCGGGAACGTGACCATCACCGGGATCGGCGCACCGCCGCAGTTCCCGATGATCGTCTGCAAGGAGGGCCGGACCACCGGCAACACCTGCGGTGTCACCTGGGGCGACGTCTTCGCCACCAACTACGAGACGTGGACCCAGATGTGCGTGGTCGAAGGCGATTCCGGCGCGCCCGTCGTGGTGGGCAGCACCCTCGTCGGCATGGTGAACGCCTACCTGGCCATCGCCTGCTTCGGCCCCGAGGTGGGCACCAATATGGACGCCATCATGGCGGATATCAATGCCCGCGGCGGTGCGGGCGCGGGCTACCACCCGATCTGAACTCGCCTGCCTCTCCGCGACTTCAGCGCGCGGCTGAGAGCCGCTGACCGGTATGCACGCGTGCCGCCGGTCAGCGGCGAACCAATTCTGGGCGTGCCCGACGAGTTACCCCGACTCGCACGAAATCAGTTGTCACGCTTCGATCTCCGTGCCGGACAGCCTTCCCGGGATCAGAGCGGCGTCACGCAGACGACGAAGCGACGCTCGTCGTAGACATAGCCCTGATCGCCCCGGGTGCAGTCGTCGACGCTGGTGGTGTCGCGCTCGATGGCCAGCACCTGCACGCCCTCGACGGCGGTGGTCGAGGAGCAGTCGATGCGCTCGGGATCGTCGCCGCCGAGTTCCAGGCAGCCGCCGACGACCCAGTCGATATCCAGGCACAGCGCACCGGTCTCGATGCCGCCCAGGGTCTCGTAGTACGCCTGGTCGACGTCGGTGGGGCACTGGTCGTTGGTGCGGGCCTTGCCGATCACCCTGTAGTTGGAGCTCTCCGAACCGCAGGGCACCTGCACGATGGTGGCATCGTCGGTGGTGCCGCCCAGCCGAACGCAATCACCGATCGCGGCCTGGAAGTCGGTGGAGCCACCCTCGTCCGCGCCGGTGGTGGGTGCGAGAGCGGTCGTGGTCGGGGAAACGGCCGAGGTGGTGGGCGCGGGGCTGGCGGGTCCGGCGTTGTCGGCCGCCAGCGGAGTGCCGGTCACGGTGGACCCACAGCCCGCGAGGACCAGGGCGGCCGCTGCGGCGAACGCGGAAACGGCGACCCGGAGAGAGAACGACTGTCGCGACACGATGAGTCCTGTATTTCCTTAGTAAGATCATGCTTTTGCTTCCTGGAATGCATACACCACCCGTGGGAGACGCGTCACCCCGAAAATCTCGGGGCGCGGGCATCCCGCCGACCGGTGGCGGACCCGCGGCCCCGGCCGGGAACCGCGGACCACTCGGTAATCGGGCGTGCCCGGGTGGATGTGAACACCGCGGCGGAGCGACGCCCGGCGCGGTCCGAATTCGAACCCGCGCGGGGCCGACAACGTAATGAAGGACATGAGCGCTGCAGCCGGGGCCCGGGGCACTCCGTCGACCGCACCGGTGCGGGGGCCGCGGCCGGTGCTGTGGCACGCGCTGCGGGCCGGTGTGGATTTCGAGGGGTACTTCCGGTGGCGGCGCGACCGCGACGGGGATCCGTTCGCGGTGGGTTTTCCCGGCTTCGGAACGGCCCTGTTCACGGGGACGGCGGCCGGGGCGCGAGAGCTGTTCCGGGCGGCCGCGGAGTCGGTCGAACCACCGCTGCCGAATCCGATCGAGCCGATGGTGGGCCCGGGATCCTTGATATTGACGGCGGGCGCACGACACCGACGGGATCGCACCATGCTCGCGCCCGCCTTCCATGCCAGCCGAATTCGCGCCTGGGGCACCGTCATCCGGGATGCGACG
This sequence comes from Nocardia sp. CC227C, assembly GCF_030767025.1. Lineage (GTDB taxonomy): Bacteria > Actinomycetota > Actinomycetes > Mycobacteriales > Mycobacteriaceae > Nocardia. The sequence goes on from NZ_JASITE010000017.1 coordinate 127,689, forward strand.
GTGGCGGAGCTGACCGGCGAGCGCACCGGGGCACCCTGGCGGGCGGGCGCCCGGGTGGATGCGCGGGCGGCCGCGCGCGCCATCACCCTGCGGGTGGTGCTGGCCGCGGCCCTGGGTGTGCACGACGCCCGCGAACGCGGCGAATACACGAGCGCGACAACGGAATTCCTGAACGCCTACGGCGGGCCGCTGATGCTGCTGCCCGCGCTGCGGCGCGGCGCGTTCGGACTGTCGCCCTGGGATCGGTTCACCGCCGCGCGCGAACGGCTGGACGCCCTGATCGACAGCGATATCGCCGCACGCCCCGTCGACGCGCCGGGCGCGGACGTGCTCGGCACGATTCTCGCCGCCCGGTGCGCGGACGGCGGCCGCCTCGGCGCGGCGGAGGTGCGTGATCAGGTGCGCACCCTGCTGGTGGCCGGACACGAGACCACGGCGACCGTCTTGGTGTGGGCGCTCTACCGACTGCACCGGCATCCGTCCGCCCTGGCGCGACTGCGGGCCGAACTGGCGGCGAACGCCGGAGCCGAACCCGCCGAACTGGCGCGGTTGCCATATCTGGACGCGGTGTGCCAGGAGACGCTGCGGCTGCATCCGCCGGTGCCGATCGTGCTGCGCCGCTTGCGGGAGGGCGGCACGCTATGCGGCCGGGAGCTGGCGGCGGGCGACACCATGGGCCTCGCGGTACCGCTGCTGCACTCCGATCCCCAGGTGTGGGAGCGACCGGAGGAGTTCCGGCCCGAGCGGTTCCTGGAACGGCGGTACGGGCCGTTCGAATTCGCGCCGTTCGGGGGCGGGCATCGGCGCTGTATCGGCGCCGCGCTGGCGGATTACGAACTGCGCATCGTCCTCGCCACGCTGCTGAGCCGGGTGCGGCTGCGGCTGTCGCCGCGGTTCGCGACGGGCCGGGTCCCGATCTCGGTGCCGCACAATATCGCCACCGGTCCGCGCGCGGCCATCACCTTCGATGTGCTCGAATCCCACGGCGTCAGCCGTGATTTCGATCACACAGAGGTTTGAGATCACATCGTTCGGGTTCGAGTCCGCCGCTCGGGGCGCGGCGGCGAATCGCCGGGGCGAACAGCGTGTCGCCTCACGGCGAGTCACCCACCCCCGTGAGTGTGCCGCAATTCACACCAGTTGGTCGGTATGCATAACCGCCAGAACGTGATTGGCATGCCCGTGATCGCACGGTAGGAATGAGTGCGGGGTTGGGGCCTGCCGCGAGATACCTGCTCGCGCTCTGCGCGCGTGGCGCATATCCGCGCGCGAACCGAAGGACCGGAGAGGACACCGCCTTGCGCACGACCACGTACCGGAGAACGGGACTGCTTTCCCTCGCCGCCACCGCGGCGGCCGGACTGGTGCTCGCCGCCCCCGCACAGGCCGCCCCGCTGTGGCCGGGCGGACCCGATATCCCGGGCGTTCCGTCGGCCGTCATGCCGCAGCCGGCACCCGGTGACACCCCGAACTCGCCCAACGCCAACGCCCCGGTGCCGCCGGCCAACTTCGCCGCGCCGAACGTCAGCCCCGGTGACGGCGAGGTGGTCGGCGTCGCCCAGCCGATCATCATCAACTTCAAGGAACCGGTCACCGACCACGAGACCGCCGAGAAGGCCATTCGCATCACCTCCACCAACAAGGTGAGCGGCCACTTCTACTGGTTCGGCGACAAGCAGGTGCGGTGGCGGCCCGAGTCGTTCTGGCCCGCCGGTTCCCAGATCACCGTGGAGGCGGGCGGCACCCACGTCGCCTACGAGATCGGCGACGAGTTCATCGCCACCGCCGACGACAGCACCCACGAGATCACCGTGACCCGCAACGGCGAGGTCGTGCGGGTGATGCCGACGTCCATGGGCAAGCCGGGGCACGAGACCCCGAACGGGACCTACATCACCAGCGAACGCAATCGCAAGATGATCATGGATTCCTCCACCTACGGCGTGCCCGTCACCGATCCCGAGGGTTACAAGCTCGAGGTCGAGTACGCGGTGCGCATGTCCAACAGCGGCATCTTCGTGCACTCCGCCCCGTGGTCGGTGGCACAGCAGGGCGTGTCGAACGCCTCGCACGGCTGCCTGAACGTCAGCCCCGCCGACGCCAAGTGGTACTTCGAGAACGTGAAGAAGGGCGACCCGGTGATCGTGGTGAACACCCAGGGCGGCACCCTCAACGCGGGCGACGGCTACGGCGACTGGAACTGACCACCCAACGCGACAACTGATTTCGCGAGAATCCGGGTAGCTCATCGGGCACGCCCGGAATCGGGTCGGCCGTCGCCACGCGCGGCCGACGGTCGACGGTTCTCAGCCGGGCGGGCTCGCCGCCGGGCCACAGCCCGCATTGATCGAATTCGCGTACGGAACATACTGGGCGGCCGTACTATTCGCGCATGTGTGCGGTGCGGGGAGATCTGGATCACATTCCGGCCGAACCGCGCTTGCGCCGACATTTCAGATTCCGGGCATCGGGTGGTAACCGCGCGTTTGCCCGCACCCGTCAGGCTGCGCCGGTGCGATCGAGGCCCGAGCGAGTACTGCCGCAACCGAAGGTCCGCGGCTGGCGGGGCCGGCCGTGGCAGGACTACGCGCTGTTCATCGTGCTGGTCGCGCCGAATCTGATCCTGTTGTCGGTCTTCGTGTATCGGCCGCTGCTGGACAATATCCGGCTGTCCTTCTTCGACTGGAACATCTCCGACACCACCGCCACCTTCATCGGGTTGGACAACTACCGGGAATGGTGGGGGCGCGCGGATTCGTGGGAGGTGGTCACCAATACGGTGGTCTTCACCCTCGCCGCGGTGGTCGGCAGCATGGTGCTCGGCCTCGCACTGGCCCTGCTGCTGGACCGGAAGCTGTTCGGCCGCAATGTGGTCCGCTCCGCGGTGTTCGCGCCGTTCGTCATCTCCGGCGCGGCCATCGGCGTCGCCTTCCAGTTCGTTTTCGATCCCGGATTCGGCCTGGTACAGGACATCCTGCGCAAGGTCGGCCTGCCGGTGCCCGACTTCTACCAGGACCCGAACTGGGCCCTGTTCATGGTGACCGTCACCTACCTGTGGAAGAACCTCGGCTACACCTTCGTCATCTATCTGGCGGCGCTGCAAGGGGTTCGGCAGGATCTGATGGAGGCCGCCGAGATCGACGGCGCGAGCCGCCGGACCACCTTCACCCGCGTGCTCATGCCGCAGTTGCGGCCCACCACCTTCTTCCTGTCCATCACCGTGCTGCTCAACTCGCTGCAGGTGTTCGACATCATCTACACGATGACCCGCGGCGGGCCGCTCGGCACCGGCACCACCACCATGGTGGTCCAGGTCTACCGCGAATCCTTCGTCAACTTCCGTGCCGGATATGGCGCGACCGTGGCCACCATCATGTTCGTGGTGCTGCTGATCGTGACGCTGGTCCAGGTGCGCACCATGGATCGGGACGAGCGATGAAGCGGCTCCGCAGCGCCCAACTGACCGCCCACGGTGCCGGACGGACCATCGACAGAGCCCGGTGGGCAACGATTTTCGGCTACTGCGCCATGGTCTGCGTGCTGATCGTCATCGGTGCGCCGCTGCTGTGGATTCTGATCACCTCGTTCAAGGACCGCGGCGACATCTACGTGCAGCCCGCCGTGTACCTGCCGAACAGCTGGCATCCGGAGAACTACTCCTACGCCACCACCACACTGCCCTTCTGGACCTTCCTGAAGAACTCCATCATCGTCACCGCGGTGGTGTCGGCGGTGAAGTTCGCGCTCGGTGTCTTCAGCGCGTACGGGCTGGTGTTCCTGCGGTTCCCGGGCAAGAACGTGGTGTTCCTGGTGATCATCGCGGCGCTCATGGTGCCCAACCAGATCACGGTCATCTCCAACTACGCGCTGGTCTCCCAGCTCGGTTGGCGAAACACCCTGACCGGCATCATGGTTCCGCTGTTCGGCGTCGCCTTCGGGACCTTCCTCATGCGCAACCACTTCCTGTCACTGCCCGGCGAGATCATCGAGGCGGCCCGCATGGACGGGGCGGGCTGGTGGCGGCTGCTGACCCGGGTGGTGCTACCCATGTCCGGGCCGACCATGGTGGCCTTCGCGGTGATCACGCTGGTCAACGAGTGGAACGAATACCTGTGGCCGTTCCTCATGGCCGACGGTCCCGAGGTGGCCACGCTGCCGGTGGGCCTCACCCTGCTGCAGAACACCGAGAACCCCAGCGTCACCAACTGGGGGCCGGTCATGGCCGGAACGATCATGACCATGCTGCCGATTCTCGTCATCTTCCTCGCCCTGCAACGTCACATGATCAAGGGCCTCACCTCCGGTGCGGTCAAAGGCTGAGTTCCACAAGGAGATTCCCGTGTCCGATCTACGTCTGCCGTCCCTGTCGCGGCGCGGCTTCCTCGGCCTCGCCGGTGCGACCGCGGCCGGTCTCACCCTGACCGCGTGCGCGGGCACCGGAGGCGGCGGCTCCCAGGGCGGTGACCCCAACCAGCTCACCTTCTGGTCCAACCACCCCGGCACCTCCAAGGATCTGGAGGCCGATCTGATCAGCCGCTTCCAGCAGCAGTTCCCCGAGATCACCGTGAACCTGGTCGACGCGGGCAAGAACTACGAGGAGGTGTCGCAGAAGTTCAATGCGGCGCTGTCCGGCGGTGAACTGCCCGATATCGTGGTGCTGTCCGATGTCTGGTGGTTCAACTACGCCCTGAACGGCACCATCGAACCGCTGGACCATCTCTTCGCCGACGCCGGGGTGGACACCTCCGACTACGTCACCTCACTGCTCGAGGACTACAAGTTCGACGGCAAGTACTGGGCGCTGCCGTACGCCCGATCGACCCCGCTGTTCTACTACAACAAGGACGTCTGGGCGCAGGCCGGACTGCCGGACCGGGGACCGGAGACCTGGCAGGAGTTCGACGAGTGGGGTCCGAAGATCCAGGAGGTCGTCGGCGACGGCAAGCTCGCGCACGGCTGGGGCAATGCCACCGACTATCTGGCCTGGACCTTCCAGGGGCCGAACTGGACCTTCGGCGGCGCGTACTCCGACGAGTGGAAGCTCACCTTCAACGAACCGGACTCGCTGACCGCGGGGAACTTCCTGCGCGACATGATCCACGCCAAGAAGTACGCGGGGGTGCGCAAGCAGATCGCCCCCGACTTCAGCGCGGGCCTCATCGCCTCCACGCTGGCCTCCACCGGCAGCCTGAGCAGCATCGTCAAAGACTCGAAGTTCGATCTGGGCACGGCGTTCCTGCCGCATCCGAACGGCGCGGGCTGCACCACCGGTGGTGCGGGTCTGGCGATCCCGTCGCGGATCTCCGATGAGCGGAAGGTGAACGCGCTCAAGTTCATCAACTTCCTCACCGGTACCGAGGGCACGGTCGCGTTCGCCCAGGGCACCGGGTACATGCCGGTGCGCAAGTCCGCGCTCGCGGATCCGAGCGAGCAGCGGTACCTGGCGGAGAACCCGCACGCCAAGACCGCCATCGACCAGCTGCCGCTGACCAGGTCGCAGGACTACGCGCGGGTCTTCGTGCCGGGTGCCGATCAGATCATCGGCGCGGGTTTCGAGAAGATCTGCCTGCAGAACGCCGATGTCACCGCCACCTACGCCGACGTCACCAACCAGCTGCAAGCCATCCTCGACCGGCAGATCCTGCCGAAACTGCCCAAGTAACACTCTCTTTCGGAAGAAGGTCCGGCCACTATGGCGACTGTGCGGTTCGACGGTGTCACCCACCGGTACCCGGGAGCACCCCATCCGGCGGTCGAGGAATTGGAACTCGATATCGCCGACGGGGAATTCCTGGTGCTGGTCGGCCCGTCCGGCTGTGGGAAATCCACCAGTCTGCGCATGCTGGCCGGACTCGAATCCGTGGAGCGCGGACGGATTCTCATCGGCGGCCGGGATGTGACGGCGCTGCCGCCGCGCGCCCGCGATGTGGCCATGGTGTTCCAGAGTTACGCGCTCTACCCGAATATGACCGTGGCCGAGAATATGGGCTTCGCCCTGCGCAATGCGGGAATGAGCAAGGCCGACACCAGGGTTCGGGTCGAGCAGGCCGCGGCCATGCTGGAGCTGGAACCACTGCTGGACCGCAAGCCCGCGCGGCTGTCGGGCGGCCAGCGCCAGCGCGTCGCCATGGGGCGCGCCATCGTGCGGCGGCCCCAGGTGTTCTGCATGGACGAACCGCTGTCCAATCTGGACGCCAAACTGCGGGTGAGCACCCGCTCCCAGATCGCCGCGCTGCAACAGCGATTGGGCACCACCACCGTGTACGTCACCCACGACCAGGTCGAGGCCATGACCATGGGGCACCGGGTGGCGGTGCTGCGCGACGGCGTGCTGCAGCAGGTGGCCGCGCCGCGCGAGCTGTACGACGATCCGGTCAACACCTTCGTGGCCGGATTCATCGGCTCACCGGGGATGAATCTGCTGACCGCACCGATCCACGACGGCCGCGCGGTGCTGAACGGGCTGTCGATCCCGGTGCCGCGCAAGGCGATCACCGGTGGGCAGATCGTGGTGGGCATCCGGCCCGAGTCCTGGGAGGTCACCACGGATCCGGCCAACGCGCTGTCCGTGGAGGTGGAACTGCTCGAGGAACTCGGCGCCGAATCCTTCCTCTATTCCCACGGCGTCACCGACGAATGGTCCAGCCGCTCGGGCAAGGTCGTGGCCCGGGTGGACCGCCGCTTCCAGGTCGCCCTCGGTGACCGCCTCCGGCTGACGCCGAAGGCGGACGAGGTGTTCTTCTTCGATGCCGACACCGAGGTACGCCTGCGCTAGGGCGCTACCAGATCTTCACGCGCTGTGCGGGTTCCAGGTAGAGGGCGTCACCGGGCTGCACACCGAAGGCTTCGTGGAAGCTGTCGAGATTGCGGATGACGCCATTGCAGCGGAACTCCGGCGGCGAGTGCGGATCCACCGCGAGGCGGCGGATCGCCTCCTCGGCGCGGGCCTTGGTGCGCCACACCTGCGCCCAGCCGAAGAACACCCGCTGCAATCCGGTGAGCCCGTCGATGACCGGCGGCTCCTCGCCCTCGAGCGAGATCTTGTACGCCTCCAGGGCGATCGAGAGCCCGCCGAGGTCGCCGATGTTCTCGCCGATGGTGAACTCGCCGTTGACCTTGTGGTCGTCGGAGAGGTCCTTGGGGGAGAAGGCGTTGTACTGGTCGATCAGCGCCTTGGTGCGCTTGCCGAATTCGGTGCGATCCGATTCGGTCCACCAGTCGACCATATTGCCGTCGCCGTCGTACTTGGAGCCCTGATCGTCGAAGCCGTGGCCGATCTCGTGGCCGATGACCGCGCCGATACCGCCGTAGTTGGCGGCGTCGTCGGCGTTCATGTCGAAGAACGGCGGCTGGAGAATGGCCGCGGGGAAGACGATCTCGTTCATGCCCGGGTTGTAGTAGGCGTTCACGGTCTGCGGGGTCATGAACCACTCGCCGCGGTCCACCGGGCCGCCCAGCTTGTTCAGGTCGCGGTCGTGCTCGGCGGCGTAGCCGCGGCGGAAGTTGCCCACCAGGTCGGTCGGGTCGATGGCGACGGCGGAGTAGTCGCGCCAGGTGTCCGGGTAGCCGATCTTGGGGGTGAACTTCTCCAGCTTGGCCAGCGCGGCCTCGCGGGTCTCCGGGCTCATCCAGTCCAGCTGGGAGATATTGCGGCGGTACGCCTCCTGGAGGTTGCCGACCAGCTCCACCATGCGGGCCTTGGCCTCGGGCGGGAAGTGCTCGGCCACATAGAGTTTGCCGACCGCTTCACCCAGCAGCTCCTGCACCAGGGAGACGCCGCGCTTCCAGCGCTCGCGGTTCTCCTGCGCGCCGGTGAGGGTGCGGCCGTAGAAGTCGAAGTTCTCCTCGACCAGGTCGTCGGTCAGGTAGGCGGCGCGGCCCTCGAGCACCCGCCAGGTCGCCCACGCCTGCCAGTCGGCCAGCGGTTCCGACGCCCACAGCCGGGCGAAGGCGCGCACGAAATCCGGCTGGCGCACCACGATTTCGGCGAACAGCTCCGGGCCCGAGCGGTCCAGGCCCTCCGCCAGTGCGGAAGTCCACGCCGCCCAGTCGAATTCCGGATGCTCGGCGACCAGGGCGTCGAACGTGGTGAGGTTGTAGGACAGTTCGGCATCGCGGCGGCGCACCACATCCCAGTGCCCGGCGGCCAGCTTCCGCTCCAGCTCGAACACCTTGTCGGCGTCGACCTCCAGGCCCGCCAGCTCGAACATGCGGCGGATATGGGCGATGTACTTGTCGCGGATCTCGGCGTATTCGTCCTGGCGGTAGTAGGACTCGTCGGGCAGGCCGATCCCGGACTGGCTGACGTGCACCAGGTAGCGGGTCGAATCCTTGTCGTCGGTGTCGACGTAGAAGACGAGCGCGCCGCCCACCCCGGTGCGCTGCAGGCGGCCGAGCAGCGCCGCGAACTCGGACCGGCCGGTGACCGCACGCACGGCCTCGAGTTCCTCGGCGATCGGAGTCAGTCCCGCGGCGGCCACGGCCGTCTCGTCCATGAACGACGAGTACAGGTCGCCGATCTTGCGTTCCTCGGTGCCGGGCTCGGCATTCGAGGCCGCGGCGTTCTGGATGATCCGCTGCACGTCCAGCTCGGCCTGGTCGTAGAGGCTGCGGAAGGCGCCGTCGACCGCGCGATCGGCCGGTATTTCGTAACCGTCCAGCCAGGTGCCGTTGACGTGTGCGAACAGGTCGTCCTGCACCCGCACACTCGCGTCGACATGGGAAAGATCGATACCGGAGGGAGCCTGCTGCGTAGTCACAGCAACCAGTATGCCGATCCGCCTCTCCGCGTATTCAGCGCACGGCTCGTCAGCCGTCGTCCGTCGTGCACGCGTGCCTGCGTCGAGTGCCGATCCGATTCTGGGCGTACCCGGTGAGTTACCCCGACCGTTACGACATCAGTTGTGACGGTCGCGTACGGTCGAATTCGCCGTCTCTGGCTCCGGCGGTGAACGCCGCCCACTCGCCGGGGGTGTAGGCGAGGGTGGTCACGCCATCGGTGAGGGTCGTCGATCCGTCCGGGGCGGTGTGCCAGGTGAGGGCCGGGGGTGCGGACGACCGGCCGGTCACGGACGCGATGAAGCGCATCCATTCGGTCGCGGTGACGGTGATGACGGGCTCGTCGTCGGGGCGGTGCGCCGGATCGCGGCGGTACTTGCTATCACGAATGAGCACCGCGGCACCGTCGAAACGGACCTCGACGCATTGATTGCCGTTGTTGGTTCGAGACGATGTGAACCATCCGGTGGTTTCCGGATGAAGCCTCGCGGTGGTGGACATGGGCTGCATTTTACGGTACGAAATACTCTCATTCCCCTTTCGCATAAATTCTGATCATCTCCAAAGAATCTGCGCGATCGAGGGATTGGTCGAGTGCACGCACATATGCGAACGACAGATCCCGCACCTGATCGGGATCGTCCACCGCACCGCCGAAAACCGCGCTCTCGACCCAGCCGAAAGTGGGCAGGGTCGCGGCGGCGAAATCGAGCAGATGGAAACTCGAGCCGCCCAGCACCGCGCCCGCCGTGGCGGTGAACGGAATGACCCGCACGACCACCGCGTCGTTGTCGTCCAGCAGCCGGGCCAGATGCTCGAGTTGGCCGCGCAGCACCTTCGGGCCGCCGATCTGCTGACGCAATGTCGCCTCGCCGACCACCGCGGTGACCTCCGGGCGGTCGTCGCCGTACAGCCGCTGCTGGCGGCGCATCCGCACGGCAACCAGCTGTTCCACCTGCACCGGGCGAATCATGACGTCGGCGCTGATGAGGGCCCGGGCGTACTCCTCGGTTTGCAACAGGCCCGGAATCACCAGGCTGTCGTAGCTGCGAATGGCCTCCGCGCCGTACTCCATACCGTAGTAGCGCTGCAGTTCGGTGCCGATCAGGGCCGAGGACTTGGCCCACCAGCCGCGCTCCTTGCTGGCGGCCAGCAGGGCCAGCAGTTCCTCGCGTTCCTCGCCCTCCACCTCGAGCAGTTCCAACACCGGGCCGATGGTGTTGACGGTGAGGACGCGGCGGCCCTTCTCCACATGTGACCAGTTGGCCGGGGTGAAGCCGACCCGTTTGGCGAAGGTGGCGGAATCGAACCCGTGCTGCTCGCGCAGTTCCCGCAGGCGCAGGACCAGTTCCCAGCGGGCGACGGTCGGAGAGACGGGTGCCATGCCTGCCGATGCTACGCCTGGCAACTCCCTAGCGTGTGACTATTGTCATTTCGATTGCCGGGAGTTACGGTCTGATCACCTACCCCGACGAGCGGTCCGCACCGAGACGAGTTCGCCCATGAGCACGCTCGACCCCACCTCCTACCCGGACACCCAGGACGCCTTCGCCCGCTGCCGCAGCTATCGCGCCGAGCACGGTCTCTACGGCGTCGTCGAACCCGGCCTCGGCCGCATCATGCTCGAGGTCGGCGCGGTCGGAGCCGTGACCATGCCCGCCGAACTGGGGCATCGTGTCCGCACCCGGCTGCGCGCCCGCTGCGGACCGGTCATCGCGCACCCGCGCTCGGGGCGCTGGACCTTCCTCACCGGCCCCACCGACAACTCGTATCTGGATATGACGCTGGTGGCGGACCTGTTCCGGGACTGCGCGGGCGTGGCCCTGCCCGGCAGCCGCATCGTGCTGCCCTCACCCGCCGACGAGCGCGGCGACTACCGCCGCTGGATCTGTCCGCCGCGAGGGGACTTCCGACCCGAACTGGCGGAGGTGCTCGGCGCGACGCGCGCCTGCCGCATCACCCACACCGGCCGCGAGGGCTCGGCCTGACGGTCAGCGCGTCGGCTCCGGGGTGACGGTGATCCCGAACCGTTCGTCGAGGTTCTGCTCGAAGTCCCGCTGACACTGCTCGATCTTGGCCTGATCATTGCCCGCGGCATTCATGCAGTCGAGTAGATTGTCGAAACCCGCCTCCTTCATGAAGCCCCAGGCGAACAGGCCCACGACCAGCGAGATCACCAGACCGATGAGACCCAGGACGATACCGGCGATGGCCATGCCGGTGCCGCCCGCCTTCTTGCTCAGCAGCGCGATGAGCCCGAAGATGACGGCCAACGGACCGAATAGAAAGCCGAGCAGGAAGAGGCCGCTGAGCAGCGCGACGATGCCGAGGACCAGGGCGGTGATGGCCAGCCCCTTGCCCTTCGGGGGCTCCTGCCAGTACTGCTGGCCGGGCTGCGGCGGATAACCGGGCTGCGGCGGATATCCACCCGGCGGGGGATAGTCACCAGGGGGCGGGTATTGGCCGGGCGGCGGATACTGCGACATGGTGGCATCCTTCCATCGGTGCTCGCTCCCGGTATCGCGCGGCCGCGCGGAGACCGTTAACGCAGGTAACGCACCCCGCCCATGGTATTGGCGCGGCCGCCCCGGAGTCGGCTACTGCCCGCCGAGCCGGGCGTGCATTTCCCAGACCAGCACCTCAGCGGGGGTATTCGCGGTGATTCGCTGACCGCCGCTGCGTGTCATGCGCACGGCGTCGCCCTCGTAGAGGGTGCCGACGCCCTCCACCTCCACCTCGCCCCGCGCCACGAAGACATGCAGGTACGGGGCCTCCGGTAAGCGCACCTCGGCACCCGCCTCGGTTGGCGAGCCGGGCGGCTCGGCCATTCGAGCCACATGCAGTGCGGAATGACTGCTGGCGATGGCGATGGCGGTGCGGTCCCGGTAGCGCGGCAGGCCCGAGGCCACCGTCACCAGACCGCCGCGGGCCAGTTCGTCGTCGACCTCCAACTGCTGATAGCCCGGTTCGATGCCGGGTTCGTCGGGCACCACCCACATCTGGACGAAATGCACCGGTTCCCGGTGTGCGGCGGCGTCGCCGACCCGCCACGAGTCGTTCTTCTCCGAATGCAGGATGCCGGTGCCCGCGCTCATACGCTGGGCCAGGCCGGGATAGATGACACCGGAATGGCCGAGCGAATCCTGGTGCACCAGGCTGCCGCTCAACACCCAGGTCACGATCTCCATATCCCGATGCGGATGGGTGTCGAACCCCTCACCGGGCAGCACGATGTCCTCGTTGTTGACCAGGAGCAGCCCGTGGTGGGTGTTGTCGGGATCGTAGTGTTCGCCGAAGGAGAAGGAGTGCTTCGAATCCAGCCACGCCACACGCGTTTTCATGCGGTCGCCGCCCCGATGGACATCGATGTGTGGTGTCGTGAGCGTGGACACCGCCGTCTCCTCTCACCGGCGAGCACCGATCGACTTCCAGGGTAGAAGCCCGTTCGGAACCCCTGCCTGAATTCCCGGTAAATTCTATCGTGCGGGCAGCAATCATCCGCACGGCCCCGACCAGGCATTACCGAACGGCGCATCCGGCCGGCGAATTGTCGCCCGACGGGCGCGCCGAAAAGCCGCCCGCCGTGCCGCGCCGGGGCGGCGACCGTAACATGATGTGCCGCAAGCAGAACCGGAGGGAGGGGGACGGATGAGACCTGAGGTACTCGCGGGTATCGAACGCGAACTCCGGCAGCAGGCGGGCAGTGATGGGATCACCCATTTCGTGGTCGGCGTCGCCGTCTTCCGAAATGGCAAACTACTGGTCGTACGGCGTGTCGCGGATGACTGGCACGGTGGAATGTACGAACTGCCGGGAGGCGGCGTGGAATCGGGGGAATCATTCGCCGAATGCGTGGAACGGGAACTTTTCGAGGAAACCGGACTTCGCCTGGTGCGAATCACGGATGTGCTCGGCGGATTCGACTACGCCACCCGCACGAAATCCCGTGTCCGCAAATACAGCTTCGTCGTCGAAGCCGAATACGGTGAGATCACACTCGATCCGAGCGAACACGACCAATACCAGTGGGTCGACGCCGACGGGCTGGACAACCTGCCCATGGCCCCCGATATGCGCGCCGCCGTCTACGCCCTCGTGACCACGCATCCCGCCCGGTGAACGTCCCGGAGACGGGGCGAGGATTCGGATCGGGGCAGGGTTTCGGCGCACTCGCGCGCACGGTCCGCGCGGCGCTGCGCGGCAACCCGGGGGTACTGCGACTGGCGGTCGTCCGACTGGCCGGTCCGTTCGGCGACGGCATGTTCCAGGCGGCGCTGTCCGGGGCGATCCTGTTCAATCCGGAACGGCAGACCGACCCGGCCGATATCGCGGCCGGCTTCGCGGCCCTGCTGCTGCCGTACTCGATCATCGGCCCCTACGCGGGCGCGCTGCTGGACCGCTGGGACCGGCGCACCGTCCTGCTGCTGGCCAATGTGCTGCGGGCCGGGCTGATCGCGGTGACGGCCGCACTGTTGGCGAGCGGCATCGCCGCGACGCCGCTGCTGCTGCTGGCGCTCGCCGTGGTGGGCATCGGGCGGTTCGTGGGCGCTGGATGCGCCGCGGCGCTGCCCAAGGTGCTGGAACAGCGCTGGCTGGTACCCATGAACTCGGTCATGGCGACAACGGCGGCCGGCTGCGCCATCATCGGCGCGAGCCTCGGCTTCGGCATCATCGGGGTGATCGGACCGGGCGATACCGGATCGGCGGCCGCGGTCGCGGGCAGTGCGCTGGGATCGGTGCTCGGCGCCGGTGCCGCGGCCGGATTCCGGGGCCGGACACTCGGGCCCGACCGGACCGAACGCGATGCCCGCGGCTCGGTGCGCGCCATCGCGGGCGGGCTGCACGGCGGCGCGGTGGCGGCCGGGCGCTCCCGCCAGGTCACCACCGCCATGATCGGCATCGGGGCGCACCGCATGGTGTTCGGGGCCGACACGCTGCTCATGGTGCTGGTGCTGCGGCGTGGCGTCGAGGACGGCTCCGGGGTCGCCGAGCGGCTGGCCGGTTTCGGCGTCGCCATCACCAGCACCGGGGCGGGCATGCTGAGCGCGGCCGTACTGGCCCCGCTGCTCATCCCGCGGCTGGGCCGCATCCGCACCGTTGTTGCCGGTCTGGTCACCGCCATCGTCGTGCAGCTGACGCTGGTCACCCCGATCACCGTGGCCACCGGCGACGACGAGGCGCGAGCCCGGCTGGCGCTGCTGGCCGCCGCCTTCCTGCTCGGCCTGGCCGGGCAGACCATCAAGCTCACCGGCGATGCCGCCATGCAGATCGAGATCGACGACGCGCACCGCGGGCAGGTGTTCGCACTCCAGGACACCGTCTTCAATATCGCCTTCGTGCTGGCGTTGGCGGCCACCGCGACGGTCATACCGGCCGACGGCCGCGCACCCGCGGTGGTGGTGGCCGCGGCCGGGGTCTACGCCTGCGGACTCGCCGCCATCGCGCTCGACACGCGACGGCGGGGCGGGCGCTCGCGGTAGGCCGGTCGATATCGTTTCGGCCGCGAATCGGTTGACGGCACGGATGACTCGCGCGTAACGGCGGTCGGGTCGATACTGTGACACGGTTGTCGATCTCGAGTGACGCGGTACGCCGCGCCCCCGGACAGGAGACGCACAGACCAATGGGATTTCCGCAGCGCGCGCCGATCCCGACCCCGCTCCGCACCGCATCCGTACTGACCGGCGTCGTCGCGGTCGGTCTGGCGCTCACCCCGCCGGCGGCCGCGGCCCCCGCGCCGTGGGCGCCGGCCCCCGTGAACAGTTGCGGTGAAGTGGGATTCGATCCGCTGGCCCGGGAGCCGCAACCGGACGTCACGCCCGAGAGCCCGCCGCCGACCATCCGAATCCCGGTCCCCGTACCGGAATTCGTGCCGGTGCCGATTCCGGGACCCGCCCCCGACAACACCCGGATCGACCCGGCCCCGCTGCCGTCGGACCCGTGCGCCTCACCGTGCCCGGACCTGCGCCACAATCCCAGCGCCACACGGACTCCCGCCACCCCGAGCGGTGCGCCGCCGGAGGTTCCGGACGGCGAGCTGCCGCCGGATGCGGCGCCGACGCCCACCGCGCCGCCGGCACCCGAACCGGCACCCGAACCGCAGGGTTCGCAGCCGCAGCCGCCCGTACCGGCCCTGCCGCGGCTGCCCGAGATCGAGATCGTTCCGGAGACCGAGCCGATTCCCGTCCCGGTCCCCGGCGGGGAGCCGCCGCAGCCGCAGCCGGCACCGACGCCGACGCACGTCCCGCCCGCACCCGGGCCGCTCGCCGCGCCCGTGGCGCCGCCGCACGTCGCCGAGGTCCGGCTGGTCGAGCAGCTCACCGGGCCGGGGTCGGAGAACCGCACCGATATCCGCTGGCAGGTGGACGGCACCGACCTCGGCCTGATGTGGGAGAGCAAGCCCGGCGAGGTGGCCGTGGTCTTCGGCGACACCTTCGGCAAGGGCTGGGTGCCGGGCGGCGCGGGCGCACCCGACGCCGACTGGCGCAGCAATGTGCTCGCCTACAGCACCGACCGCGACCTCTCCGACGGACTCACCCTGGACTCCTTCGTCCAGGACAGCCGCTGCCACGCGGCGGAACTGCTGGGCAGCCGAAAGCTCAGGAACTTCGAGACCACCACCATTCCCACCTCCGGATTCGCGCTCGGGGACCGGCAGTACCTGACCTACATGTCGGTGAACCGGTGGAGCCGGATACCGGGTATGTGGTGGACCAATCACGGCGGCATCGCCTGGTCCGACGACAACGGCCGCACCTGGGTGAAATCCCAGCACGCGCAGTGGGACAATCTCTTCGGCGTCGGACGCTTCCAGGTGGCCACCATGGTGCCGCACGGCGACTGGGTGTACATGTTCGGAACTCCCAACGGGCGCATGGGCGTTATCGGCCTGGCCCGGGTACCCGCCACCGAGGTGCTGAACAAGACGGCCTACCAGTACTGGGTGGGCGGCAACTGGGTGCCCGCCGACGGGCCCAACGAATTGCTCGCCACCCCACTGGTTCTCGGTACCGCCAGCGAGCTGTCCGTGCGCTACGACCAGGACAGCGGACAGTGGCAGATGGTGTACCTGGACGCGCCCGCACATCAGCTCGTGCTGCGCACCGCCGCCGAACCGCAGGGCACGTGGAGCGATCCGATTCCGCTGGTGAGCACCCGGGACTATCCGGCCACATACGGCGGATTCATCCATCCGTGGTCGACCGCCGAGGACCTGTACTTCACCCTGTCGGCATGGGGGAGCTACAACGTGTACCTCATGCACGCGAAGCTGGAGCACTGACGGGGTCCACCGCGCTCGATCCGACCGTGATCGTCCCCGCCGCGCGGCACCGCCGCCACCAGCCCGGCCGACATCGACGCCTCCGGCAGCGGCGCGTCCGACTCCGACTCGGTCGAAATCAGCACCGCCGGAACCGGATTCGGCAGCCGGGACGCGCCTGCGCCACCGCGTCCACATCGGCGTCCGCCACCACCGCGATCACCGGGTAGCCGCCGGTGATCGGATGGTCCGCGAGAAAGACCACCGGCTGGCCGCTGGGCGGCACCTGGATGGAGCCCAGTGCCACTCCCTCCGTGGGCAATTCGCGGTCGTCGCGGCGGCGCAACGGTGGGCCGGTGTGCCGGTCCAGCCGTGCGCCGATGCGGTCGGTGTCGGCGGAGACCGTCCATTCCCCGGCGCACAGGTCACCGGGAGCGGTGAACCAGTCGTCGCGTGGACCGAGCAGCACCCGAACGGTCAGCAGGTCGTCGACGAGCGGCGCGACGGGGGCGACATCGAGGATCGGATAGGTGCGCGGGGGAGCGCCGACCGGAAGCACGTCCCCCGGCCGCAGCGGTTCCGGGCCGATGCCCGCCATGGTGTCGCGACTGCGCGAACCCAGCACCGGCGGCACGTCGATACCGCCCCGCACCGCCACGTAGCAGCGCAGTCCGGTGCGCGCCAGGCCGAGCCGAAGACACCGGCCCTCCTCGACTTCCAGCACACTGGCGATGCCGACGGGGCGGTCGTCGACGAAGGCGGGCGCGGGTGCCCCCGCCACCGCCAGGGTCACGTGGCGCTGCGCACGCAGCTCCACTCCGCCGAGCAGGACTTCGATTCCGGCCGCGCCCTCCGGATTGCCGACCAGCCGATTGGCCAGCCGCAGCGAGGCGCGGTCCGCCGCACCCGCCGTGCCCACGCCGGAGCCGAACCAGCCGGGACGGCCGAGATCCTGAATGGTCGCCAACGGCCCGACCCGTTCCACCCGGATCATCGGCCGTCCTCCACCACCGTGAAGCGCACCCGGGTACCGGCGCGGACGAGGGCGGGTGGATCGCGATCGACATCCCACATACGCAGGTCCGTGGTGCCGATGAGCTGCCAGCCGCCCGGACTGCGGCGCGGATAGACCGCCGAGTAACCGCCCGCCAGCGCGACCGCGCCCACCGGAACGGCGGTGCGCGACTGGGCGCGGCGCGGCACGGTCAGGCGGCCGTCCGGGGATTCCAGGTAGCCGAATCCCGGCGCGAAACCAACGAAGGCGCAATGCCATTCGGTACCGGTGTGCTGTGCGATCACCTCGTCGACGGTCAGACCGAGCAGCTCCGCCACCTGTGGCAGATCAGCGCCGTCGTAGCGGACCGGCACCACCAGCGGCTCGGTGCCGAGATCGGGGTCGTCCGCCGGGCGCGAGCCGGGCGCGGCGCGATCGGACGGCCTCGGCGTCCCACTCGTGCCGTCGGCGGTCGCGGCGTCCTCGACGGCCTCAGCGTGGCCTGTGGTCGCGGCGTCCTCAGCATCCTCAGCGTCCTCGGCGTCCTCGACGGTCGCGGCGTGGCCTGTGGTCGCAGCGTGGCCGGTGGTCGCGGCAAGGTCCGCCAGCGCGGCGGCAAGTCGGCGGCGCACCGGTTCCGCATCGGCGGGTGCGGCCAGCGTGACGAGAACGGTCTCGGCGGCGGGCAGCACATCCACCACGCCGTCGGGTCGAGTCCCGAGAGCAGCGAGCAGACGCGGGATCACGGCGCGCGACGGCGGAATCACCAGCAGCGCACGGTCTCCCGCCGCACGGATGTCCCCGGTCGATGTCTCCCGGATGACGGCGGCACGGCGCGCACCCGGCAGCTCCGATGCGGCGGCGACATCCGCAGTGGCCGCGGTCGTCTTCCCGGCGGCGTGCGCGGCGGGCTGCGGATTACCTGCCGACTGCCGGGCGACCAAGGCACCGCGTCCGGCAGCGCCACCAGACCCCACGGTGCCGCGTCCGGCAGCGCCACCAGACCCCACGGCCTCACGACCTGCAACATCACCAGAACTCACGGTGCGGCGACCGGCGGTCGCGGCATCCGCGCTCGCGCCCCGGCAACCGGAATCGTCACCCGCGCTAGCGACCTCACGATCGGAATCGTCACTCGCGCTCGCGACCTCGCGACCAGCATCATCACCCGCGCTCGCGCCCCGGCGACCAGCATCGTCACCCGCGCTAGCGACCTCACGATCGGAATCGTCACTCGCGCTCGCGACCTCGCGACCAGCATCATCACCGGGGGCGGGGGCGGGATCGTGCCCCGGCACTACGACCTGCCTCCGCGATATGCCGTCGGCGGACGGGAACGCGGGCGGGGCATCGGCGGGACGGCCTTCATGCGCGGTCCCCCCACTCAGCAGAACGCGCCGACGGGAATACCCGCGTCGTCCAGGGTCGAGCGGATTCGCCGCGCCATCTCCACCGCGGCGGGGGAGTCGCCGTGGACGCAGATGCTCGCGGCCCGGACCGCCACCGAGCCGCCGTCCACCGTGACGGCCTTGCTGTCGCGGGCGATCGACAGCGCCTGGGTCACCGCGTCGTCGGGCCACAGCACCGCGCCCGGCCGGCTGCGCGGGGCCAGCGCGCCCGAGGACAGATAGGCGCGATCGGCGAAACCCTCGCCAACGAACGCGATTCCGCACGCCCGCGCCGCCGCCTCCAGCTCGGTCCCGGCCGGGCCGAGCAACGTCAGATCCGCACCGAATTCCGCCATGGCCGACAGCACGGCCTCCGCCAGCTCCCGATCCGCGGCCGCGGCGTGATACAGCGCGCCGTGCGGCTTCACATACCGCACCCGGTCGCCGGCGCTGCGCGCGAAGACATCCAGACTGCCGATCTGATACAGGGTCTCGTCGCGCAACTCCGCCGCCGACACCGCCAGATGTCGCCGCCCGAACCCCACCAGGTCCCGGTAGCCGATGTGCGCGCCGATCCGCACACCCTTGGCAACCGCCAGCTCACAGGTGCGCCGCATGATCGACGGATCTCCGGCATGGAAGCCACAGGCGATATTCGCACTGGTCACGATGTCCAGCATGGCCGCGTCGTCGCCCATGCTGTACGCACCGAAACCCTCACCGAGGTCGCTGTTCAGATCGAACGCCATGGCTCCAGCATGGCACCGCGGCGGCCACCGACACATCCGCACGGCCGAATCCGCACCGCCACCACCGCCGCGCCGCCACTGCTGGCCGACCTCCACA
>NZ_JASITE010000018.1 GCF_030767025.1 Nocardia sp. CC227C
GGCGGCGCACCCGGCCCCGGCCGCGGCGGCAGACCGCCGGGCGCACCCGGCGCACCGGCCTGGCGGCGCATCATATTGGCGGCGAGCCCGCCGCCCGGACGCGCCGGACCCTCGCCGGGCTGACGCGGCTGCAGATTGGTATTCGGCTGCCCGGACGGGGGCACCGGATTGTTCGCGCCCGGCTCACGCTGCGGTAGCCCGCCCGGTCCGGGCGGCGCGACGGTGTGGCGGACGGTCGGACCGCTGGTACCCGGCTGCCGCTGCGGCAGCCCACCCGGCCCGGCGGGCGCGGCGCCACCCGGCGCACGCTGCGGCAGTCCCACCGCGGCACCCGCCGACCCCGGCGACCGCTGGGGCAGTCCACCGGACGCACTCGCGGCGGTGGGCGCGGGGGCACCGGCACCCGAACCGGAACCGGCCGGAATCGGCCCGCTCCCGCCCGGATCCACGGTCACCATCACATTGCCGGTGGCGGTGCGGGTGACCGCCCGCATCTGCATGGAGGACGGGGCCGACGGCTGCGGGCCGCCCGGCTGCGGGGCGGGCTGCTGACCACCCGGCTGCGGCGGCACCGAAATCGATCCGCCCGGGGCCAGGATGAGCGCCTTGGGCACATGCACGGTCACGGTCACACCCGGATCGCGCGCGGTGTCGAAGGTGGGCCGCAGCCGCACGGTCAGACCGTGCCGCTCGGCCAGTCGGCCGACCACGAACAGGCCCATGTGGCGGGCGGTGTCGGGACCGACCTCGGCGGTGGTCTCCAGTCGACGGTTGATCTCGGCCATCTCGGCGGGCGGCATACCGATGCCGCGGTCGGCGACCTCGATGAGCAGACCGGTGTCGTGCGCCTGAGCGAAGGTGAACTTCACGTCCGTCTCCGGCGGCGAGGCGCGCAGCGCGTTGTCGAGCAGCTCGGCGAACAGGTGCGCGAGGTCGGAGGCGGCCGGTTCGACCAGTGAACCGCGCGGCGTGGCACCCAGTTTCACGCGCTCGTAGTCCTCCACCTCGGAGATGGCCGCGCGCAGCACGTCGGCGATCTCGACCGGGGCGGACTTGGACCGGCGCTGCTTGGTGCCGGCGAGAATCAGCAGGTTGTCGCCGTTGCGTCGCATACGCGCGGCGAGGTGGTCGAGGCGGAACAGGTTCTCGAGTAGGCGCGGGTCCTTCTCGTCGTACTCCATCGCCTCGATGAGGGTGAGCTGGTGGTCGACCAGCGATTTGGAGCGGCGGGCCAGGGTTTCGAACATGTCGTTGACCTGGGTACGCATGGCGGCCTGGTCGGCGGCCAGGCGCAGCGCCTGCCCGTGGATGTCGTCGACGGCGCGGGCCAGCTGGCCGATCTCCTCGTCGGTGTCCACCGGCATGGGCTCGAGCGGAACGTCTTCCGGGTCCGCGCCGTCGCGCAGCGCGGAGACTTCTTGGGCCAGATCGTGTTCGGCGACGCGCAGCGCGGCCAGACGCAGCCGGCGCAGCGGCACGATCATCGAGCGGGCCATCAGCACGGCCAGGGCGAGCGCGCCGAGGATGGTGGCGATGACGACGACCGCGTAGCGGATGGCGTCGGTGCGCGCGGTGGCGGCCAGGGCGTCCACGCGGGACACGATGGACTTGGTCGATTCGGTCGCGATGGTCTGGTAGTTGTCGACGCTGACGACCAGCGAATCCTTCAGATCCGTCACCGGCAGCTGACCGGCGCTTGCCTCCGGGCCGCCGACGAGTTGCAGCCGGATGTTCACCTGGTTCTGCAGCTCGGAGATGAGCGGATCGCCATCCGGGAACCGGTGCGCGAGCACGGCGAGCAACTGGCGTTCGGTGCTGATGCCGATCTGGATGTCGCGCACGCCATCCTTGGGGTTGTTGCGTAGCGCCTCGGCGAATCCGGCGACCTCGCCGACCAGTACGGCACGGGAGTTCAGCGAGTCGACCAGCTGCAGCTTGGCCTGGTCGACGGACTTGTCGGCGACGGTGGCCACGATGGACTCCACCGTGTTGACGCTGTTGCCGCGGATCCGCTCGATCTGCGCGACCGTGTCGGGAACCGACTCCGAGGGGGCGAGACCCTGTGCCCGAATGGCCTTGGCGGCCACGATCATGTCGTCCAGCGCGGTGCGCGCGTTGGGCATGTCGCTCAGCTTCGGAGCGGCCTTCTCGGCGAACTGGATCGCGGTGTCCAGCTGGGCGAGTTCGGGATCGGTCGTGAACGAGTTCCCGCCGATCTTCACCATCTGACCACCGGCGACCTGCGACGCGGTCGCGCTGAGGCCGGTGATGGCCGGAATCACGCTGACGTGTTCCACCGCCGCGGACAGCCGTGTCGACTCTCGGAACTCCGCCGAGATCCTGGAGGCGCCGAGCACCACCGCGACCAGCAGTGGGACGGCCAGCACAGCCGTCACCTTCCAGCGCAGGTCCCAGTTGCTCAGCGCCCAGCGCTTGCTGCCGGAACTAGCGGCGTCGCGCATCTCCCACTCACTTTCCAAACTGGCCCTGGCCACGCGCTATCAGCGAGCCTCCACGATCGCACGCTGGGCTCGACAGGCAGAGCTGGCCGAGAACTGCGGCTGGCCGAGAAATTGCGTCCATGACGGCCGAAATATGTGACATGCGATTCTAACGGATCAATAACTTCTTGTGTGACCTCTTGGCAACCACCGGTCGCTGACCTGCCTGTTCCAGACAAAATCAAAGGTCGCGGCGTCCGCCCGGACGTCGCGTGAAGTCTGCCACAATCAGGCAGATCTATCGAGGCGGGCATCGACGGGGAGCTAGGGAGTCACGGGGTTGAACGCGAAGCAGGAGTACCGGCCGGCGTACCAGACGAGCCTGGTCGATCCTTCGGAGTTCTGGCTCGCCGCGGCCGAATTCATCAGCTGGGAGGTGCCTCCCAGCCAGATCATGGACCCGACAACCCGCCCGACGGCCCGGTGGTTTCCCGATGCTCGCCTCAACACCTCCTACAACGCACTCGACCGCCATGTGCGCGACATCACATCGGATGATGACCGGTCCAACGGTCACACCGGGGGTCGCGCCGATCAGCCCGCCCTAATATACGACTCCGCTATGACGGGCGCCAGGCTCATCTATACATATAGGGAGCTACTCGACGAAGTCGCCCGATTTGCCGGATCCCTTCTGCGCCTCGGTGTCCGAACCGGCGACCGAGTCGTCATATATATGCCGATGATCCCGGAAGCCGTGGTCGCGATGCTCGCGTGCGCGCGCATCGGCGCGGTCCACTCCGTGGTCTTCGGCGGGTTTGCCGCCCCCGAACTCGCCGCCCGCATCGACGACGCCGAACCTGTGCTCATCATCACGGCATCCGGTGGACTCGAACCCGGCCGCCACATCGAGTACCCGCCCATCGTGCTGCAGGCCCTCGACATCGCCGAGACCACCGCGCCCCGGCTCGTCCTGGTGAAGCAGCGCGACGGCTTCCCCACCATCCGCTTCCCCACCCCGCAGGCCGCCACCGAGAACCTGCCCGATTCCGCCGAAACGGTGGCCGCGCGCTGGCTGGACTGGGAAGACGCCGTCCGCGACGCCGAACCGGCCGAACCGGTATCCCTGGCCGCCACCGATCCGCTCTATATCCTCTACACCTCCGGAACCACCGGGAAGCCCAAGGGCGTGGTGCGCGACAACGGCGGCCACGCGGTGGCGCTGGCCTGGTCCATGCGCAATATCTACGACGTCGCCCCCGGGCAGGTCATGCTGACCACCTCCGATATCGGCTGGGTGGTCGGACACTCCTACATCGTCTACGCGCCGCTGCTGATGGGCGCGACCACCGTGCTGTACGAGGGCAAGCCCACCGGCACACCCGACGCGGGCACCTTCTGGCGGCTGATCGAGGACTACGGCGTCGATGTGATGTTCACCGCGCCGACCGCGCTGCGTGCCATCCGGCGCGCCGATCCGCAGGCGGCGGCCGCCAAACGCCACGACCTGTCCCGGCTGCGCGCGCTGTTCTGCGCCGGGGAGCGGCTCGATCCGGCCACCTACGAGTGGGCGACCACCATTCTGCTGGCCGACCACCCGGACTGCCCCGTCGTGGACCACTGGTGGCAGACCGAGACCGGCTGGCCGATCTGCGCCAATCCGCTGGGACTGCAACAGCTCCCGGTCAAGCCCGGCTCGGCCGCGGTGCCGGTGCCCGGGTACCGGCTGCGGGTGCTGGACTCCAACGGCAACGCGGTGCCCGCCAACACCGAGGGCAATATCGTGATCGGGCTGCCGCTGCCGCCCGGCACACTCACGACACTGTGGCGCGATGACACCCGCTTCGAGCGCAGCTATCTCTCCGCGTATCCCGGCCACTATCTGACCGGCGACTCGGGATACTTCGACGAGGACGGCTACCTGTTCGTGCTCGGCCGCACCGACGACGTGATCAATATGGCCGGGCACCGGCTCTCCGCGGGCGGAATCGAGGCCGCCATCTCGGGACATCCGGCCGTCGCCGAGACCGCGGTGATCGGCATACCCGACGAGCTCAAGGGGCAGCGGCCGATCGGGTACGTGGTGCTCAAACAGGGCGTGGACATCGACCACGAACAGCTGCGCGGTGAGGTGACCGAGCGGGTGCGCGACCGGGTCGGGGCCATCGCCACCCTCCACGACGTGGTCGTGGTGAGCGCGCTGCCCAAGACCCGCTCGGGCAAGATCCTGCGCCGCACCATCCGCCAGATCGCCTCCGGCGAGGAGTACGAGGTGCCGCCCACCATCGAGGACGCGAGCATGCTCGACGTGCTCGAACGGCAGGTCGGCGATGCCGCCGAACTCATGCGCAGCGGTGAACGCACCCCGCCGCTGCCCCTCGACCAGGACGCCGCCGACAGCGGCGACACCCCGGTCGACCCGGCCGTCACCAACTGAACGGGTTTCATCTTCAAGAACTTCTCAGAAACCGTTCATCGGGCCCTCGAGCGATTGGCCTAGCGTCGGGCGCATGTCATCTCTGCACAGCCGTCCGCGCCGCGCCGTCGCCGCCGCGGGAGCCTTCGGCGCTCTCACCGCGGTATCCGTCTGGCTCTACCCCGCGACGGCCGCCGCCGCGCCCGCCGATCTGGTCGCGCCGCTGCTCACCTCCACCTGCACCTTCGACCAGGTCGATGCCGCACTGCACGACAAGGCCCCCGCCCTGGCCCAGTTCCTGGACCAGAATCCCGACACCAAGGCCGAACTGCGGGCCAAGTTCGACCAGCCCATCGAACAGCGCCAGGCCGAGTTCGACGCCTATGTCCGCGCGAATCCGGAGGCCGCCGCCCAGGCCGAGAACGATCCGAGGGCCGGTGGAATCGCCGCCGCCATCCAGGCCGTAGCGGAGTCCTGCCACAACTACTGACCTCGACTGCGCCAAAATGGACACCGTGGCCGAACGCGGAGAGACCCCGACCGTGCTGGTAGTCGACGACGACGAGGATGTGCTCGCCTCCGTCGAACGCGGGCTGCGGCTCTCCGGGTTCCGGGTGGTGATCGCCCGGGACGGCGCCGCGGCCCTGCGCGCCGTGACCGAGGAGTCGCCGGACGCGGTGGTGCTCGATATGAATATGCCGGTCCTGGACGGGGCCGGGGTCGTGACGGCGCTGCGTGCCATGGGCAACGAGGTGCCCATCTGCGTGCTCTCGGCGCGCAGCTCCGTCGACGACCGCATCGCCGGACTCGAATCGGGTGCCGACGACTATCTGGTCAAACCCTTCGTACTGGCCGAGCTGGTGGCGCGGATCCGCGCGCTGCTGCGCCGCAGCAGCGACGCCGCCGCGCCCACCACCCCGGGCGGCATCACCGTCGGACCGCTCGAGGTGGACGTGGCCGGATACCGGGCGCTGCTGCACGGCAAGGAGATCGAACTCACCAAGCGGGAATTCGAGCTGCTGTCCACCCTGGCCCGCAGCGCCGGGGTGGTGCTGAGCCGGGAACGGCTGCTGGAACTGGTGTGGGGCTACGACTTCGCCGCCGACACCAATGTGGTGGACGTCTTCGTCGGCTACCTGCGTCGCAAGCTGGAATCCGACGGAACGCCGCGACTGCTGCACACCATCCGCGGGGTCGGATTCGTGCTGCGGGCACCGAAGTGAACACCCCCCGTTCGGTTCGCGGCGCGTCCCGGTTCCGGACCGACCGGAGCGGAGGAGCGAAGCGAGGGAGCGGAGGGCCAATCAAACACAGACGGTCGTATTCGCTGCGCACCCGCGTCGCCGCCGCGGCGGCGCTCGGCGCGACCGTCATCGTGGCCGCGCTGTCCTGGGTGACCATCTACGCCATCGAGCGCAACAATCTCGCCCAGGCCGACCAGCAGTTGACGCTGGCCTCGCAGATCGTGCTCATCGAGCCCGTGCTGTCGGTGAATGTGCTCGAATTCCTCGGGGCCAACAAGGATCTGGCGATCACCGTCCGCAATCAGCAGGGTCTGGTGGACAGCACCCGGACCGAACTGCCGAAGCTGCCGCTGGGGTCGGAGACCGTCACCGTGGGTGACGTGCCCTACCGGGTGCTCACCACCGATCAGAACCAGCCGCCCGGACGCGTTGTCTCCCTGGGCATTCCGACCACACAGACCGCCGAGGCCACCGCCGAGCAGCGGCGCTGGGTCCTCGTCGCCGCCGTGGTGGCGGTGGTCGCCGCGGCCGCGCTGGGCTGGCTGTTCGGCGGACGCGCGGTACGCCCGATCGCCGATCTGACCCGGCAGGTCGATGAACGCCGCCCCTCCAATTCCGGTGGGCCGCTGCCGGTCGACGGCTCCGGCGTCCGCGAGGCCGAGAAGCTGGCCGACGCCGTCAACACCATGCTGCGGCGGGTGGACCGGGCGCAGGCCGAGACCGCCGCCGCGCTGGAGACGGCGCGCGACTTCGCGGCCGTCTCCGCACACGAACTGCGCACGCCGCTCACCGCCATGCGCACCGACCTCGAGGTGCTGCGCACCCTGGACCTGGACGAGACGCAGCGCGCGGAGATCCTGGCCGATCTGCAGCGCAGCCAGGACCGGGTGGAGGCCACCCTGGCCGCCCTGGAACGGCTGGCCGCCGGCGACCTCACCGATGAACGCGACCACGTGGAAACCGATGTGGGCGATCTCTGCGACACCGCCGCCCACGACGCCATGCGGCACTTCCCCCAGCTGAAGGTGCGCATCGACACCGATGCCGAACTGGTCACCCGGGGGCTGCCCACCGGGCTGCGGCTCGCCCTCGACAATGCCCTCGCCAACTCGGCGCGGCACGGGCGGGCGACCGAGGCGCTGCTGTCGGCGCACCGGGCCCGCAACGGGCACATCATCATTTCCGTGGACGACAATGGGCGCGGAATTCCCGAGGCGGAACGCTATTCGGTATTCGAGCGCTTCTTCCGGGGCAGTCAGGCCAGCAAGGGCGGTTCCGGACTGGGGCTGGCATTGGTCGCGCAGCAGGCGCAATTGCACGGCGGCCGTGCCTATTTCGACGACGGCACGCTGGGCGGCGTACGGTTGGTGCTGGATCTGCCCGATCGCACCGCATCCCTTACCGAACCCTCAGACAATCGCCAGAGCTGAGGACATTTCGTACCCGTACGGTCGCTAAGCGTGTCCGCCAACAGCACCTCGAAGTCGACCGCGTCGCACCGCACCGGAATCCGCGGCCGCAAACGCCTGGTCTTCGCACTGCTCGCCCTCGTCCTGACCGGAGCGCTCGCCGCCGGTGCGGTCGCTTATCTGCGCTGGTCGGATCCGCCCACCGCGGTGGCGCTCGTCAACGAGGACGAGGGTCCCCTCGGCGAGCGCATCGCCACCAGCCTGCGCGAGGGCGGCGCGCAGGAGTGGGAGGTGGTCGACGAGGCCGACACCTCCGAGTACGCGGCGATCGTCACCCTGCCCGCCGACCTGTCCACCTCCGTCGCCTCGCTGGCCACCGCCGACCCGCAGCGGGCGCGGGTGGAGGTGAGCACGAACGATCACGCCGACCCGAACCTGGTGAACGACGCGGTCACCGAGGTGACCCGGCAGATCAGCGCGGCCGGGATGGACACCGTCTTCGCGCTCATGAACTCCGCGCGCGGGCAGGTGTCGCAGGTGGCGTTCACCGCCACCCTGCTGGGTGCGGGCGTGCAGGCGGCGGCCGACGGCGCGGAGCAGTTCCAGGGCGGGGCCGACGAGATGCTTGCTTTCCTGGAGAGCGCGAAATCCGGTGCGGGACAGATCACTTCGGCCATCGCCACGCTCGAGCAGACGGTGTCGGCGGCGACCGCGCAGGCCAACTCCTTCGCCGACACCCTGGACACCACCGGCGTGACGGTCGGCCAGGTGCAGCAGTCGGCGACCACGCTGAGCAGCGGACTCGCGACGGTGCTGCCGCTGCTGCGCGCCCTGCCGTTCGCGGCGGATCCGCAGCTGGCGGACATCATCACCCAGCTCGAGGGGCTGCGGAAGGTCGCCGACGAGGCCAGCGCGCAGCTGACCGGATTCGGACAGCTGACCGGCACCCAGGTCACCCCCGACACGCGAATCGGCCAGCTGCTACGCGACGCCGCCGTGCGCCTCGGCGACGCCAGCGCCCAGCTGGGCCAGGGCGCGCAACTCGCCGAACAGATCCCGCAGCTCGCCGATCAGGGCGCGGCACAGTTGCTCGCGGCCATGCAGGCGCTCACGGGTGGGGTGGACCAGCTCCAGAATGTCACCACCACCCTGGGCAAACAGGCGAATCAGGCGCTGACGACGCTCACGAAGGGCAGCGGCGGACAGCAGTCACAGATTGCTATCAGCCTCGCCGACCCCGTCGAGATCGTTCGCAAATAACAAGATCACAGGGTTTAGAATTAGCCCGATTTGCTCTGGTCGACCGGTTTCACAAGAAGCTCCATCCCACCATCTGGTATTCGGAGAGGAACTGATCGTGAGCAGTATTCTCGTCGCCGCGCACGACCTGTACGGAACCGTTGTGGCACAGCAGTACACGAATCCCACGTCGGAAACCCCTCCGGCCGCCGACAAGCTCATGAAGATGTTCCGCTATTTCACCTGGTTCGCCCAGATGTCCGGAATTGCCGCCATCACCTACGGCGGCGGCCGCTTCGCCTGGGAGAAATGGGGCGGCGGCGGACTCCAGTCCCCGAAGATGGTCGCCAACGCCATGCTCGGCGGTGCGACGGCCACCAGTGCGGGCACCATCATGAACGCGGTCGTCGGCTAGGGCGGGCTCGTCCGCCTCTCCGGGACTTCGGCGGGCGGCAGAGTGCCGTGGCACTCGCCGCACCCGTGCCGGCGGTTCCGGAGCGAACCTATTCTGGACGTGCCCACTGTGCTGATGCGCGGCGGGCACGGCCACGTCCGTCCGCTCAGCTCACGCCGAGCAGGTCGATGATGAAGACGAGGGTCTTGCCGGAGAGCTGGTGCCCGGCGCCGGCGGGACCGTAGGCGAGCTCCGGGGGGATGGTGAGCTGGCGGCGGCCGCCGACCTTCATTCCCGGGATGCCCTCCTGCCAGCCCCGGATGAGGTTGTTCAGCGGGAAGTCGATGGACTCGCCGCGGTTCCAGGACGAATCGAACTCCTCGCCGGTGTCGTACTCGACGCCCACGTAATGCACATCGACCTTGTCGCCGGGCTTCGCCTCGGCGCCGGTGCCCACCTCCAGGTCCTTGATCACCAGCTCGGCGGGGGCGGGGCCTTCCTGGAATTCGACTACCGGCTTGTTGCTCATACGCTGTCCTCTTCGCGATCGGGGATCCTGCGGTCGTGCTTCACCTTATGACGACGTGCGGCGCCGGTCCGGAGCCGGGCCGCGCATGTCGCCAGGGCAGGATGGTTGCCCGTGGCCGAAGTGATCGATATCGACGACCCCGCCGACCCGCGCGTCGCCGACTTCCGCGACCTCAGCAATGCCGACCGCCGACCGGACCTGCCGGGTGGAAAAGGGCTGGTCATCGCGGAGGGCGTGGTGGTCGTGCAGCGCATGCTGACCTCCCGGTTCGCCCCCTTCGCACTGTTGGGCACGGCACGGCGGCACGAGCAGCTGGCCGACGACCTGGCCGGGGTCGACGTGCCGTACTACCGCGCCTCGGCCGAGGTGATGGCGCGGGTGGTGGGGTTCCATCTCAACCGGGGTGTGCTGGCCGCCGCCCGGCGGCCGCCGGAGCTGTCGGCCGAGCGGGTGCTGGCCACCGCGCGCACGGTCGCGGTGCTGGAGGGGGTGAACGATCACGAGAACATCGGATCCATCTTCCGCAATGCCGCCGGTCTCGGCGCGGACGCGGTGCTGTTCGGCGACCGCTGTTCGGACCCGCTGTACCGGCGCTCGGTGCGGGTGTCCATGGGACATGTGCTGCGGGTGCCGTTCGCGCCGCTGCCGGAGCTGCCGGGCGGATTGGAGCCGCTGCGCGCCAACGGCTTCCAGACCATCGCCCTGACCCCCGATCCCGCCGCCCCCGCCCTGGCCGCGGCCATGACCGGAACGAAGGTGGCGCTGCTGCTCGGCGCCGAGGGCCCCGGTCTGACCGAGGACACCATGCGGGCCTGCGACATCCGGGCCCGGATCCCCATGACACCGGGAACCGATTCGCTTAATGTGGCCACCGCGGCCGCCATGGCCTTCTACGAGAGAGTCAGGACACAGTGACCTATCCGCCGGACGGACCCTACGGGTACGGGTACTCCGAGCCGACCCCGTGGGCGGCCGGACTCACCGTCGTGGTCATGGTCGCGCTGCTCACCGCCTGCGGCGTGTACGCCTTCGGCGCGGCACTGGCGCAGGTGCATCCGCTGCTGGCCATCGCGGTGAACCTGGTCGCGGTGGGCGGCGTGCTCCCCACGGCGTGGCGCTGGCGGTTCGCGCCGGTCACGCGGTGGGTGATCGCGGGGCTGGGCGCGGGCGTGCTGCTGGGCTGGATCGCGCTGCTGATCGGCGTGTAGCGGCAGATCGGCGTGCGGGACGGGCCGAGGCATTGTCCGGCCGTGCCCCGGCAGCGGTGTCGCGGTTCAGCTCACTCGGTCGCGGCCGCGCAGCCAGTGGAGGAGTCCGCGTTTGCCGTTGTGGTCGTGGGCTGGTTCGGCGGGGGCTTCGGGCTTGGGGGCCTGTCCCTTCGGGAACAGGGAGAAGCCGCAGACCTCGATCTCCTCCGGCATCAGCGGCATATCCGCGAGGGTGGGGATGTCCTCCGGCGCGACGCCGGGGGCGCTGGTCGCGCCGTTTCGGTAGCGGAAGCCGAGCCATTCGGCATTGGCGGCGTCGGCGAAATCCGGTGGGTCGAAAGGCAGGAACTGCGGGTCGGGCAGTTCTCCGGCGCGCAGTTGGATCGGATGCTCCCCTGCCCAGTACGGGCGCTCCCAGACCCGGGGCAGGCCCTCGTCCTCGAGGATGTTCACCCGGGTGGCGCTGAAGGCGCGGCGGAATTCCCCGCGCTCCCAGTACGCGAACGCACCCCAGCCCATGGCGAGGTCGTAGGAGACGAGAAAGGTGTGCTCGGATGCCAAGGGGCGCACCAGTAGTTCCGGCAGCCGGGTCGGGCGCGCCAGCGCGGCCTGGGTCGAGCACACCACCGTGACGCCGGGATAGCAGCCGATGTAGACGGATTCGGGATCGGGTCCGGCCCAGACCTTCATGGTTCCGGAGGCGGCGGGGACCACGTCGCGATCCGGATTGAGCTGCTTGGCCAGGGCGAAGGCGGCATCGGGATCGGGGCCGGGGTGTGCGCGCAGGACGGCTACCGGATCGGGGGCGTCGACATACCAGAGCGAGGAGACTGTGGACGGCACAGGCGCGACACCTCCCGAGATCTTTACATCCCAAGTGTAGCTATTATCGAGCTACATTAAATGGTCGAATGCCCAGCCAGCGTGTGATCGACTCGGCAATCACTGCCATCATGAAGAAATCTACCCCTGTCAGGCCCGAAATGGCGTGGTTGCGCAAGGACTTTCCGGGCGCGGCGGACACCCGGGCGATCCGATCGCACTCGGCCTTACCGAACGAATCGGTCGGTACGCACCAACACAGTGAATCAGCAGGTAGTCACACCGCTCCGTACTCTCGACGCGCAACACGCCCACCGCACCCCTACTCGCACACGGATATCCGTCCCGCGCCGATAGCTAATTCCCAGCGCATACTGTGATCCGTGCACCGCTTGCCGCGCACACCCGGCCCGGGCGGGCAGGCGGGCAGGCGGGCAGGCGGAAAACAGTAGACCAAACGGCGGCGGGCCGTACGGCAGCGTTCAGCGGGGCGCGACAGCGGCGATTCTCGAGGATTGCGCGCGACCCTGCGACCGCAGAGGTGCCGGGGCGCTGGGCGACAGTGTCCGGCGGGTGGTTCCCGCGCCACGACGGCGCGGGTCCACGGGGGCGAAGGTGTCGCGGCGCGGGCTCAGTGGCCCGAGCTGCGCACGCCTAGGAGCACGTCCTCCCACGACGGCATGGGAGCCTTGCCGCCACGCTTGGCGCGGTTCGGCTTCTGCTTGGGCGCGGGCTGTGCCGCCGGTTCGGCGGGCTTGCTCTCGGCGGGCTTGGTCTCGGCGGCCGGGGCCGAAGGCGTCACCGCGGCCGGGGCCGAAGGCGTCACGGCGGCCGGTTCTTTCGGCGCGGCGGGCGCGGCCGGTGCCGGGGCGGGCGCGGCGGGCACAGCGGGCGCGGTGGGCACAGCGGGTACCGCGGGCGCGGCGGCCGGTACGGTGCCGTCCCCCACGGCCGGCCGCTGCTCGTAGAAACCGTCCAGGCTCTGCTGGTCGGAGACGCGGGTGGTGGCGGGCGCCTCGAACTCCGCGCGTTCGCGCGCCGGCGGGGCCGGGGCGGGTGCGGGCTCGGCGACCGGCTCGTTCTGATCCGGCAGGATGGTGGCCAGACCGCGCAGCGCACGGCCGAAATCCGGATCGATCAGATCGGAGGCCGGATCATCCAGCGGCACCACCGAACCGCCGTGCGCGTCGGGCTGGTAGCGCCAATGCGCGGCGATGACCGAACGCCCCGCCTGCCACTGCAATTGCGCGACCCAGTAGCCCTTCTCGTCCTTCCAGGCATCCCATTCGGCGACCTCGATATTGTGGCCGCGCTCGGCGAACGCCGCCGACACGATCTCGATGAGAGTCTCCACCGACGGCCCGTCATTGCGCACCGGATGCGCCTTCTGCGCCAGCTCGGCGGCCCGCTGCCGCTCCAACAGGACCGGGTAGGCGAAACGCTCCACCCGGCTGGCGGGCATGCCGGACTCCTCGGTGACCTGGTCGACCGAAGCACCCGCTCGGATACGGGCCTGGATATCGCGAGGACGCATCGTGGCTTCCGTTTCGATCTCGATCTGGCCGAATCGGGCAAGGTCTCCGCGCGCCGCGGCACGCAGTTTGTCGTCGGCGGCGAGCCGGTACTTCTGACCGGTTTCGGTATCGATGCACACGATGTGCGTGGAATCGGGCGTCAATCCGATCACTCGAAGTTCACGCACCGTTACCTCCTTATCGCTGCTTCGATCACAGCCAGGCTCGCGACACCGCCCATATACTGGAACAGTAGTGCACTTCTGAGATTAGTGGGTCAAGACACGCAGGCGCGGAAATCTGCTCACAGACTCCCGCGCCCGATTACTGTGAACGATTTTACTGCGTTCGATTGCCCCCCGCTGCGCTCCGGGCAGGTTTCCAGAACCGGGACGCGCCGCGAAACCATGAGATGACGCGTCCCGGAACCGGTGGAGTTCAGAGCTTTTCCACGACCCAGTCGATGGCCCGCGTCAGCTGTGAGACGTCCTCGGGGTCGATGGCCGGGAACATGCCGACGCGCAACTGGTTACGCCCCAGCTTGCGGTACGGCTCGGTGTCGACGATGCCATTGGCCCGCAGAATCTTCGCGACCTGCGCGGCGTCCACCGAATCGGCGAAGTCGATGGTGCCGACGACCTGCGAACGCAGCGCCGGATCCTGGACGAACGGGGTGGCGTACGAGCTCGATTCGGCCCACGAGTACAGGCGCGAGGAGGAATCGGCGGTACGCTTCACGGCCCAATCGAGACCACCGTTGCCGTTGAGCCATTCGAGCTGGTTGGCGAACAGCAGCAGGGTGGCCAGCGCCGGGGTGTTGTAGGTCTGGTCCTTGGTGCTGTTGTCGATGGCGATGGGCAGCGACAGGAAATCCGGGGTCCAGCGACCCGAGTTCTTGATCTCCTCCACCCGCTCGAGCGCCTTCGGGCTCATGAGCGCGACCCACAGGCCGCCGTCGGCGGCGAAGCACTTCTGCGGCGCGAAGTAGTACACGTCGGCATCGGTGATGTTCACCGGCAGACCGCCCGCGCCGGAGGTGGCGTCGATGGCGATCAGGGCGTTCTCCGAGCCCGCGGGGCGCGACACCGGGATGGCAACGCCGGTGGAGGTCTCGTTGTGCGCCCAGCCGATGAGGTCGACCGACGGATCGGAGGTCGGCTCGGGAGCGCTGCCCGGCTCGGACTTGATCACGATCGGATCGCCGATGAAGGGGTTGCCCTTGGCGACGGCGGCGAACTTGGAGGAGAACTCGCCATTGCTCAGGTGCAGCGACTTCTCCCGGATCAGGCCGAAGGCGGCGGCATCCCAGAAGGCGGTGGTGCCGCCGTTGCCGAGCACGACCTCGTAACCCTCGGGCAGGGAGAACAATTCGCGCAGACCGGTGCGCACGCGCGCCACCACGTCCTTCACCGGCTTCTGCCGGTGGGAGGTGCCGAATACCGAGGCTCCGGTGTCCACCAGGGACCGCAGCTGCTCGGGACGGACCTTGGAGGGGCCACAGCCGAACCGACCGTCGGCCGGCTGGAGTTCGTCGGGGATGGTCGGGAACGCAGAGGTCATGGCGACAAGGGTAGAGCGTGGCGAAGGCCGCATCCGCGAGTGGGTGGGCGCTGCAACACCATCGACTCCGACACCGTCGGCAACCGGCGGGTATCGCTGTGGCCCCGAACACACTGCGGTTATGGTTCACGGCTATGAACACGGCCGCACACGACAGCTCGGAGACCGCCGCCCCGGCCGATTCCGGCCGCCCCGGGCGGCGACCGGGCCTGTTCACCCGGCTGTCCTCGCAGTTCGGTTCGGGCGGGCTACCCCGGCGGGATGCGGGCATGTCCGACGCCGCCCGCCGGGAACTGCTGCTGCGCGGCGTCGCCGGTACCGCGACCGTGCTGGGCGTGCGGGCGCGGCGTTCGGGGCCGGAGCACGAATTCTGGATCCGCGTGCAGCTCGCCGATCGGCATCCGTACGAGACGCGGGTGCGGCAGCGGGTCGCCGGGGCGGATCTGGAGTGGATGCAGCCGGGTGACGTGGTGTGCTGCCGGGTCGATCCGGGCGACCGCGACCGGGTGGTCCTGTACGCCCCGCCACCGGAGGAGGCCACCCGCACGAATATCGCCAAGATCCTGAGCGACGGCCGCCGGGCGCGGGCCACCGTCCTGGCCGCCAGCCCGGTCGCCGCGGACTATTCCGGACGCGACGATCCGGTGCTGCGCCTCGATCTGGAGCTGCACGCCTGGGACGAGGCGTCGCCGTGGCCGGTGCGGGTGGTGGCCGCGGTGCCGCTGTCGGCCATCGAACTCGTCGATCTGGGACGGCAGCTGGAGGTCGCCTTCTTCACCGTCGATCGCGGCGAATCGGTGGCGGTCGACTGGACCGCCTCGCGCGCGCTCTGAACGCACCCCGAACACACCGGAACCCGGCCGCTTCGACGTCGTCGCGGCGGCCGGGCCGAGAATTTACGTTCCGTTGAGTTCAGGCGATGCCCAGCCCGAGGGCGACCGCGACGGGCACCAGATACAGCACCGGGAAGACGACGGTGCCGTACGACCCGGCCCGCAGCACGGTCACGATCGCACCCAGGAAGTACAGGATCAGCCCGATGGCCGCCAGTATTCCGATGACCGGCACGAACAGCCCCGCCAGCAGTCCGGCCGCGCCCGCCGCCTTGATCAGCCCCAGCGGCGTCCACCAGGTCCGCGGCACCCCGTAGCGCACCAGCGGGTCCGCCACCCACGAAACGCGCCGTAGCAGTGCGAAGGCCGAGAATCCGACCCACAGCGCGGCGGCGACGGTGACGACGATGTAGCCGGTTTCCATTGGAATACACTCTCCCTCAACAGCTTTCACATCGCTCGCCGGTTTCGCGGCGAGCTGGTTCGTCAGGTCGACGACGCGGGGTCGCGAAGTGTGACACGGACGCGAAAGCCGGGAGCCGACGCCGTCAGCCGCGGCGGCGCGGCCGAACCACCAACTCGCCGCCGCAGTTCGGACAGGTCCGGCTCATGGCCGCGGCGCAGTCCGCGCAGAAGGTGCGATCCTCCTACGCGCATCGCACTGCCCATCTCCGGTCGCGGCGACCCCGCGACAGAGAAACTCGGCCGCTCGCGGCGAATCTCGTCAACTCGACGCGCCGTGCGAGCCGAAGTGCACCAGACTGGAGCGAGCCCGGACCCCGAACGGCCCGCCCGGCACACAGCGGGCACCGGATCGGCTACCGTCCGTGCCGAAATATCCAACCCTGCAAGGAAAAGAATGAGTTACCCGAACAATCCGTACCCTCAGCAGCCCGGCTACGGCCAGCAGCCCTACCCGCAGCCCACTCCGGGCTACCCGCAGCAGCAGCCGTACGGGCAATCGAATCCCGGCTACCAGCAACAGCCGTACGGGCAATCCAACCCCGGCTACCCGCAGCAGCCGTACGGGCAGTCCGCTCCGGGCTACCCGCAGCAGCCCGCCTACGGCGCTCCCCAACCGGGTTACGGCGCACCGCAACCCGGCTACCCGGCACCGGGTGCGCCCGGCGGCTATGCGCCGCACGGCCCACAGGCCCCGCTCGCCGACTGGGGTTCCCGTGCGGGCGCCTACCTCGTCGACGGCCTGATCTTCGGCCTTCCGGCCTCGCTGCTGTACATCATCGCGAGCGTCGCCGGTACCGAGGACATCACCTGTTCCACGACCACCGGTCGGTGCACCGGCGGTGGCATGAGTGGCGTCGGCGTCGTGTTCATGCTGCTGGCCTTCGTGATCGGCTTCGCCGGTCTGCTGTTCCTGGTTTACAAGGAGGGCACCACGGGCCAGACACCCGGCAAGAAGATGCTCGGCATCCGGCTGGTCGGGGAGGCCACCGGCCAGCCGATCGGCTTCGGCATGGCATTCGTGCGAAAGATCTGCCACGCGGCGGATTCCTTCGCCTGCTACATCGGCTGGCTGTGGCCGCTGTGGGACGAGAAGCGCCAGACCTTCGCTGACAAGATCATGAAAACGGTCGTGGTGAAGGGTTGATCCCCTTGCCGATCCGGTAGGCCGGGGGATCCGCCCGGAAACGACCGCGGCTCGCAACCTCTCGGTTGCGAGCCGCTTCCCGTCTTCGGCGAACCGACGGGGTGTGAGACCTGCGTGCTACTTGCGGACCACGTTCTCCCAGCCCGCCACGGTCTCCGGCTTGCGCGGCGCGGGACCGGTGTAGATGGCGGCGGGGCGCACCAGCTTGCCCAGCTTCTTCTGCTCCATGATGTGCGCGCACCAGCCCGCGGTGCGGCCGCAGGTGAACATGGCGGGCATCATGTGCGCGGGCACCTCGGCGAAGTCCAGGATGACCGCGGCCCAGAACTCCACATTGGTCTCGATGGCGCGGTCGGGGCGGCGCTCGCGCAGTTCGGCCAGGGCGGCCTGCTCCAGCGCGGCGGCCACCTCGTAGCGCGGGGCGGCCAGGCGCTGGGCGGTGGCGCGCAGCACGCGGGCGCGCGGGTCCTCGGCGCGGTACACGCGATGCCCGAAGCCCATGAGCTTCTCCTTGCGGTCGAGGATGCCCTTGACCAGAGCCCTGGCGTCGCCGGTCTTCTCGACCTCCTCGATCATGGGCAGCACGCGGGCGGGCGCGCCGCCGTGCAGCGGGCCGGACATGGCCCCGATCGCACCGGACAGCGAGGCCGCGACGTCGGCGCCGGTGGAGGCGATGACCCGGGCGGTGAAGGTGGAGGCGTTCATGCCGTGCTCGGCGGCGGAGACCCAGTAGGCGTCGATGGCCTCGGTGTGCTTGGGGTCCGGGTCGCCCTTCCAGCGGGTCATGAACCGCTCGGTGACCGTGGTGCACTCGTCGATCTTCCGCTGCGGCACCGCGGGCTGGTAGATGCCGCGCGCCGACTGCGCCACATAGGACAGCGCCATCACCGAGGCGCGGGCGAGGTTCTCGCGGGCTTCCTCGTTGTCGATGTCGAGCAGCGGCTGGTAGCCCCAGATGGGAGCCAGCATGGCGAGTCCGGCCTGCACGTCCACTCGCACGTCACCGGTGTGCACGGGCAGCGGGAAGGGTTCGGCGGGCGGCAGGCCGCGGCCGAATTCGCCGTCCACGAGCAGCGCCCAGACGTCGCCGAAGGTGACCCGGTTGGTGACCAGGTCCTCGATGTCGACGCCGCGGTACCGCAGCGCACCCCCGTCCTTGTCGGGCTCGGCGATATCGGTGGTGAACGCCACCACGCCCTCGAGACCGCTCACGAAGTCGGACGGAACTGCTGGACTGGGAACCGCAGCGCTGGCAGTCATGGTGTGACTCTCCTTGCAAACCGGGCCGTCCGATCGATGGGCGGCCTCGCCGATCAGTTAGACCTTAACGCCACCATTACCGCGGAGTAACCTCTGGCCCATGACCGACCTGGAGAAATCCGTCACGTCCGCGCTGGATATCGCGGCCATGCGTGTGGAGTACGGCGTGGACGCCGGGGACAACCATCCGGGCCGGGACACCGATCTGGACGAGAGCTGGCTGGCCGACGGCTGGGAGCCGTTGCTGCGCACCTGGATCGAGGAGGCCACCCATGCCGGGCTGATCGATCCGAACGCCATGGTGCTGGCGACCGTGGAGCTGACGCCGAGCGGCCCCAAGCCCGCGACCCGCACCGTGCTCTGCAAGGGGCTGTCGCCGGAGGGTGTGACCTTCTACACGAATTTCGAGTCGTTCAAGGGGCGGGCGCTGGCCGCGACGCCGTATGCCTCGGCCACCCTGGTGTGGCCCGCCCTGAGCCGGCAGGTGACGGTGCGCGGACCGGTGCACCGGGTGTCGCCGGAGGTCACCGAGATCTACTGGCGGTCGCGCCCGCGCGGGTCGCGATTGGGGGCGTGGGCGTCGGAGCAGTCCCGGTCCATCGGTTCGCGGTCGGAGCTGGACCGGCGGATGGCCGAGACGACCGAGCGATTCGCCGGGGTCGACGACATTCCGGTGCCGCCGTTCTGGGGCGGGTTCCAGATTCGACCGGAGACGGTGGAGTTCTGGCAGGGGCGGCGCAGCCGCATGCACAACCGGATCCGGGTCACGCTGGAGCCGGGAACCACCGATGTCGCGGCCATGAAGGTGGAACGGCTCCAGCCCTGAGCCGCACGGCGGATACCCGTATCCGAGCGGTCTCGAGCGGCGAAATGGTGGGATGAATCACCGGAAATCCGGTGCCGCCGATCAATTCATCCCATTAATCTCCTGTCGGTGCAGCTGCTCGCCGACGTCACCCCGCTGCGGAATCCGGATTTCCGACGACTCTGGACCACCGGCATCGTCACGGTCATCGGCGCGCAGCTGTCCGTCGTGGCGGTACCCAAACAGCTCTACGACATCACCCAGAACTCCTCGTACGTCGGCCTCGCCGGTCTGTTCGGCCTCGTCCCCCTGATCGGTTTCGGCCTGTGGGGCGGCGCACTCGCCGACGCCATGGACCGCCGCAAGCTGCTGCTCATCACCAGCACCGGCACCGGTCTGACCGCCCTGGCGTTCTGGGCGCAGGCCGCCGCCGGGAACACCAACCCGTGGCTGATCCTCGGGCTGTTCGCCGCGCAGCAGGCGTTCTTCGCGGTGAACCAGCCCGCCCGCGCCGCCATCTACCCGCGGCTGCTGCCCAATGAGCAACTGCCCGCGGCGAATTCGCTGTCCATGACGGTCATGCAGTTCGGCGCCATCGCCGGACCGGTGTCGGCGGGCATGCTCATTCCGATCACCGGCCTGGCCATGCTGTATCTCCTGGACGCCATCGCGCTGCTCGCCACCGTCTGGGCGGTGTGGAAGCTCCCGTCCATCCATCCCATCGGCGAGACCCGCCGCGCCGGAATCCGGGAGGTGCTGGACGGTTTCGGCTATCTCGCCACGCAGAAGGTGCTGCTGGCCTCCTTCGCCGTCGATATCGTCGCCATGGTCTTCGGCATGCCGCGCGCGCTGTTCCCGGAGATCGCACAGCACAGCTTCGGCGACTCCCCCTCGGGCGGAACGGCATTGGGCCTGCTCTTCGCGGCCATGTCGGTCGGCGCGGTGCTCGGCGGCGTGTTCTCCGGCTGGCTGACCCGCATCCGCCGCCAGGGGCTGGCGGTGATCTGGCTGATCGTGCTGTGGGGGCTGGCCATGGTCGGCTTCGGAGCCGCGGTGGGCGCGACCGGGCACGGCCTCGGCCTGGCGGCGGGCCTCTGGATCGCCCTGACCTGCCTGGCCCTCGGCGGCGCGGTCGACATGTTCTCCGCCGCCCTGCGCACCACCATGCTCCAGCAGGTCGCCACCGACGAGATGCGCGGACGCCTGCAAGGGGTGTTCATCGTGGTGGTGGCGGGCGGACCCCGTATCGGTGATGTTGCCCATGGTTTCGCGGCGGCCGCGGTGGGTACCGCTGTAGCTGCGGCGGGCGGCGGCCTGCTCGTGGTGATCGGCATGGCGATCTCGGCGATCGCCTTCCCGATCTTCGTGCGCTACCGCGTCACCCGCACACATGCGGAGGTACCGGCCGGAAGCTGATGATCTCGGCCGTCGGATCGGTTCATGCCGATACCACATGACCGCACCGGACCTCACCTCGCGGCGAAGTGACTGTGAGGTAGTCAAGGGTGACCCTCATTAGTCGGGCCTACCGGACAGCGACTAGCGTTGAGGGTAAGCGCACCGTGTGCCGACCGCACCGATGCCGACGGTTACAAGCCTGAGAGGGATCCTTCCGTGCCCGCTGAGAACATCATCAACGTCGACGACGACGCCAAGCCGGTGCTGTCCTACCCCGGTGGCGAGTACCCGATGACCGTCGCCAGTGCGACCGAGGGCAATGACGGGATCGACCTGGGCAAGCTGCTCGCCAGCACCGGGTACACCACCTTCGACCCCGGCTTCATGAACACCGCGTCGACCAAGTCGGCGATCACCTACATCGACGGTGAGGCGGGCATCCTCCGCTACCGCGGCTATCCGATCGAGCAGCTCGCGGGGAAGTCCACCTTCATCGAGGTGAGCTACCTGCTCATCTACGGCGAGCTGCCGACCCGGTCGCAGCTGGACGACTTCACCGACCGCATCCGCCGCCACACCCTGCTGCACGAGGACCTGAAGCGGTTCTTCGACGGCTTCCCGCGCAATGCGCACCCCATGCCGGTGCTCTCCTCCGCGGTCAACGCGCTGTCGGCGTACTACCAGGACTCCCTGGACCCGCGCGATCCCGAGCAGGTCGAGCTGTCCACCATCCGCCTGCTGGCCAAGCTGCCCACCATCGCGGCCTACGCCTACAAGAAGTCGGTCGGCCAGCCGTTCCTGTACCCGGACAACTCGCTGTCGCTGGTCGAGAATTTCCTGCGGATGACCTTCGGCTTCCCGGCCGAGCCGTACGAGGTGGACCCCGAGGTCGCCGCGGCCCTGGACATGCTGCTCATTCTGCACGCGGACCACGAGCAGAACTGCTCCACCTCCACCGTGCGCCTGGTCGGCTCCTCCGACGCGAACCTGTTCACCTCCGTCTCCGGCGGCATCAACGCGCTCTGGGGCCCGCTGCACGGCGGCGCCAACCAGGCGGTGCTGGAGATGCTGGACGACATCAAGGCCCAGGGCGGTGACGTCAAGGAGTTCGTCCGCAAGGTCAAGAACAAGGAAGACGGCGTGAAGCTCATGGGCTTCGGACACCGCGTCTACCGCAATTACGACCCGCGCGCGACCCTGGTCAAGAAGGCCGCCGACTCGATCCTGGCCAAGATCGGCGGCGACGACCAGCTGCTCGACATCGCCAAGGCGCTCGAGGAAGCCGCGCTCACCGACGACTACTTCATCGAGCGCCGCCTGTACCCGAACGTCGACTTCTACACCGGCGTCATCTACCGGGCCATGGGCTTCCCCACCCGCATGTTCACCGTGCTCTTCGCCATGGGCCGCCTGCCCGGCTGGATCGCCCACTGGCGCGAGATGCACAGCGAGCCGCTGAAGATCGGCCGCCCCCGCCAGATCTACACCGGCTACGGCGAACGCGACTACCAGGACATCACCGGTCGCTGACCCCGGCACCCCCGAAACCCGCCCCCGTACTCGGAGGCGGGTTTCGCGCATTCCGCCCCCGGTTCCCGGTCGGCTGGCGGGAGACCACCCCTTCCCGGTTGGCTGGCGGGAGACCCCGCCGATGCGGCAGTAGGAAGACCGCAGCGCTTGCCCCACCGGCAACTGCCTCCCGCGCCCCGTCGGCCGACCCGAACGCAAGCGGATCATTAGCACCCGACTAGCGCGAGCGCCCATGCTCTCTCGTAGAGCGGAGCCGCACCTGCCGCGGCGGGGGCGGCAGGTGGGGCTCCGTTCGCACATCCGGGAAATTCAGGTGCGCACCCCCACGCCCGCGTGCGATCGTCCGGTAATGGCATCGACGAATGGCATCACCATCCGCTCGTCCACCCGCGACGACTGGCCCGCGGTCGTGAACCTGCTGGAGACCGGCTTCGGCCAGCGCTACGACCCGGCCGAGCTCGACATCATCCCCGATCTGTT
This sequence comes from Nocardia sp. CC227C, assembly GCF_030767025.1. Classification (GTDB taxonomy): domain Bacteria; phylum Actinomycetota; class Actinomycetes; order Mycobacteriales; family Mycobacteriaceae; genus Nocardia. The sequence goes on from NZ_JASITE010000018.1 coordinate 22,692, forward strand.
CACCCCCGAGCGCGCCCTGCTCGCCATGGACGGCGGCCGCATCGTCGGCCACACCGTGGACCGGCGGATGACCGTCACCGTGCCCGGGGAGCGGACCGTGGCGGCCTCCGGCATCTCCGCGGTGGCGGTGGCTCCGACGCACCGGCGGCGCGGCATCCTGCGGGCGCTCTACACCGAGCAGCACGCGCGCACCGAGGCGGAGGGACTGCCGCTCACCATCTTCACCGCGAGTGAGGGCACCATCTACGGCCGGTTCGGCTACGGCACCGCCATCGAGCGCGATTTCGTGAGCATCGATCGGCATCGGGCCGAATTCCGGCCCACCACACCGGATCACGGCGGGGTCGAGATCGCCCCCGTGGACGAGTCGACCCAGGCCCGCATCCGCGACGTGTACGACCGCTGGCGGCGGCTGGTGCCCGGAGCGCAGGAACGCCCCGACGCCGGTTGGCGGCTCTGTTTCGCCGACCCGCCGCGCTACCGCGGCGGCGCGTCGACGCTGTTCGCGCTGCTGCATCCGGACGGCTACGTGCTCTACCGCCGGGAATGGGGTGAGAGGGAGTCGGTCGCGACCGTCTGGGAGTTCCGCGCCGTCACCACCGAGGCGCACGCGGCGCTGTGGCGGGTGCTGCTCGGCCTGGATCTGGTGGACCGGGTGGTGTGCGATCTGGCCGACAACGATCCGCTCCCCTACCTGCTCACCGATCCCCGCCTGGTGCGGGTCACCGGTCGGCGTGATCATCTGTGGGTCCGGATCATGGACGTGCCTGCCGCGCTGACCGCGCGCACCTACCGGAGCGACCTGGATGTGGTTGTGGCCGTGCACGATCCGTTCCGCGATGCGGGCGGCACCTTCGCTCTCCGCGTGCGCGACGGCATTGCCGAATGCGAGCCGACCACCCGCTCCGCCGACCTGGAACTCGGCACCGCGGAACTGTCCAGCCTCTACCTCGGCGGCCACCGCGCCCGAGTGCTGGCCGCCGCCAACCGAATCCAGGTCAAGGACCCGGCCACCCTGCGCGCGTTCGACGAAGCCTTCACCACCGAGCGCGACGCCGAACTCGGCTGGTTCTTCTGAGCCGTACGACGGCCCGCGCATCCTGATCCGGCTCCCCGGCGATCAGCCCGGCCGAGCAGGCGCTGCCCGACGACGAGTACCGCCGATCACACGCCGGTTACGGGCGGTGGCAGTGATTCCGGGGCGCTGGCATGCTGGGGAGGGTGAGCGTGCTCAGACTGCTGTTGAACGTACTGTGGCTGGTGTTGGTCGGGTTCTGGATGGCGGTCGGCTATATCGTCGCCGGGCTGATCTGCTGCGTCCTGATCATCACCATTCCGTGGGGTATCGCGGCGTTCCGGCTCGCCTCGTTCGTGCTGTGGCCGTTCGGGCGGGAGGCCGTGGAGAAGCCGGGGGCGGGCGTGCCGTCCATGCTCGGCAACGTGGTGTGGTTCATCGTCGCGGGCTGGTGGTTGGCGTTGGGCCACATCTTCACCAGCATCGCGCTGGCGGTCACCATCATCGGCATCCCGTTCGCGTGGGCGAATCTGAAGCTCGTTCCGGTCTCGCTGTTCCCGCTGGGGCGCGAAATCGTCTCCAGTGACCAGCCTTTCGGATATCAGCCGGCGCGGGCCTGACCCGCGCTACTCCGATTCGTCGACGATCTGCTTCATGATCGCGACGGCCTCTTCGAGCACCTTCAGCTGATCCGGGGCCAGACCGCTGAGCTGCTCGGTCATCCACGCCTCGCGCGCGCTGGTCTCATCGGCGATCAGCGCCCGCCCGGCGTCCGACAGCGACACGATGATCTGCCGCCCGTCGGTCGGATGCGGATTGCGCTCCACCAGGTCCATTTCGGTGAGCGATGCGATCACCCGGGTCATGGACGGCGGCTGCACCCGCTCCTTGGCGGCCAGCGTGCCGGGGGTCATGGCGCCTTCCCGGTTCAGGGTGGCGAGCGCCGAGAGCTGGGTCAGCGAAATCTGGGCATCGGCTCGCCTACCCCGCAGATGTCGCGTCAAGCGCACCACCGCCAGTGAGAGGTCACCAGCGAGCGCTCGAATATCGGAAGGCGTTGTCACAGAGGCAAACGATACGGGACCGGCCGCATCGGGGGCGGCTGTTCGGCCCCGGACCGCGCACGTTCTCACCGCACGCCGGACTCGGCCACCGCCGCACCGCCCGGCAGCCCACCTACCGATCATGCCTCACGTCAGCAGGCGAACACCCCGACAACGGCCGAAACCCGCCAGCCCAGCCCGCGCCCCCACCCGATCCCGAACCCGCGGCGAACAGACATTCGCCGCAGCCCGCACCACCCCTGTCCCATCCGGGCCACACCGCCGTTCTCGAGGCGAGAAAGTGACAGGTTCCGGGCGCCGCACCCACCCACACTCCGAACGGCGGCGACGGGCCGCACGCTGAGCACGATCGTCCGCGCCGAGTACGGTCCTCCGCGCCGAGCCTGGCTTTCCGGTCCAGCGGACGATAGCCCGGATCGGGCGTCCTCAACGGTCCGGTGGCGTCGTCGAATGTCGTGGGCCGTCCGTGGTGTACGTAGTCGACTTCGTCATGGACGCGCAGCCGAGCCACCTACGTGGGCAGGATGCGTACGTCGACCCGATGTGTGCGTCGGCAGGATGCGTGCCTCGGCAGGAAGCGTACGTCGACGCGATACTCACGTCGTGCGTCGGCAGGATGCGCACGTCGGCGGCATACGCGCGTCGGCGGCATACGCACGTCGGCGGGAAGCGTGCCTCGGCGGGATACGCGTGGGCTGGTGGGCTCTAGGCTGGTGGGGTGACTCGACCCGTACCGGAGATTCCGCCGCGCTTCACCGATCCGCGGCCGGTGCTGGCGATCGGCAGCATCGCCTGGCTGATCGCCACGATCGTGGTGTTCGCCAGTGGTGACCGCTGGCACGAGGCGCGCCCGGTCTGCCTCATGGGGCTGGCGGTGGGGCTGCTGGGGTACACGATCTTCGCCATCCAGCGGCGCGGGGCGCGACGGGGCGACAAGGGGGCGCAGGTCGGGCTCTGAGGCGGGCGGCGCACCCGCCGGTCACCACCCCACAAGCCCCGGCACGACGCCACCCGCCGCATCACGACTTCGACTGGCTCAGCATCGTATTCGCGCCGATCCACCCGGTCAGCGGCCCTGCACCCGGGCAAGTGGGCTGTCCAGGCTCGATCAGCGGGCCGACCGGTGGTGCGGCGCGGCGGCCACGGACGTGCGGAGGCGCGGGGTCACGGCGGCGCGGCGGCCACGGCAGTCACGGCGGCGCGGCGGCCACGGTAGTCACGCGACACAGCGGCCACGGAGGCGCGGCGGTCACGGAGGCGCGCGCGGGTCGGGCTCGCGCACCCGACTCGGCACGGCATAGTCGGCCTGGCGCAGCCGTCAGCCGACGTCGAACTCAGCGCTGAGGCCGGTGAAGGGGCGCAGGGTGCCGTCGGGGGTCAGCTGGTCGGCGAAGTGCTGGAAGCGATAGCGGCCGGGGGTGGCGTCGGTGGGAATGTCCCAGGTGAAGCGGGCTACCGAGATATCCGGGCCGCGGCGGGACCAGTGGAATTTCACCGCCCACTCGCCCTCGTTGGCGACGCGGGTCCACGTGCCGCCGGTGTTGCGCTGCACCTCCAGGAAGGTGCCATTGCGGCGGGGGTTGTGTTTCGGGTGGGCCGAGACGAATTCGACCGCGACCTGCGCACCGCGGGGGTAGGCGGCGGCCGGTTGGAGCAGTGCCGCACCGAAATCCAGGCCGGGCGGGGTGGCGTCGGGGCCGGGAACGGGCACGAAGTTCGGCTGCAAGGCCGAGACGTCGCGCGGCGCGGGACCGCGCGGCACCCGCCCCCTGGCCGCGAAAGCCGTTGCCAGCCGGTGGAATTCCTGCTGGTAGGCGGGCAGGGTGTAACGACCGTAGAGCGTCGAGCCGCCCTCGTACTGCTGTGCGTCGTACTCCTCGGGCGTGGACACGTACTGGTGGTAGGCGTTGGCGTATCCCTGCATGAGGACCTGCTCCAGCGGCACGCCCAGCGCGGCGGCGACGGTGCGGCGGATGCGCAGGCCCGACACGATGGTGAATTCCGCTCCGCCGCAGGCGAGATACAGCTCGCCGATGCGCACGATCTGGATCGGCACCACGCTCGGCACCCACGGCACCGGCGGCAGCAGGCCCAGCGGCGCGACGATCGCCTTCGGGGCCTGCGCGTCGGTGAGCCAGTCCGGCACCGGCATATTCGCACCGCCGAGCGCGTCCACGAACGGATTGCGCACGCCTTCGGGGATCGGCACGCCCGGCAGTCCGGGCCCGTCCTCGATGCTGCCCGCGATGAGCGAGACGCCCGCGCAGGCGGCCGCGGTGTGCCGGGGCTGCCCGTTGGGAGTGAAACGACCGTCCACCGCTATGTCGGACAGGTCGATATAGCAGAGCATGGCGTCCACCGGCCCGCTCATGGCGCGCGCCGTGGCGAGTGCGGCCTTTCCGGCGCGGTATTGGCGCTCGCCGATGATTCGGGTGTTCTCGAACTCGTCCTCGGTGGGACCGGAGGTCGGGCGCAGGTTCAGATTGGGCGACATGTCGCCGGTATTGGTCTGCGGGAAAGCGGCGAGGAAATCGGCTCCGCCGTCGAGGTACCGGACGCCGCGCTCCCCGTGTTCGAACGCGAAGGAGGCGTAACCCTTGTTGTCACCGCTGATGAGCCGATTCGTGTTGCTCATGGAGGTGTTGTGGGTGGCGAACCAGGTGATGACACCGACCTGTCGACCGCCCTTGCGCAGCGACAGCACGGTGACGGCCGGATCGATGGCATTCGGAAAATACCGTTTGTCGGCTTCGGGATTGCGGTCGAAGGCGATTCGCGAGCGATTGACGCTGGCGTCGTGCAATTCCCCGCGCCCGAGTTCGAGGGTGCCGGGTCCGAGGTCGGCGTCCGCGGCCACGACGGCCTCCACGATGCCGTTCACCTCGGTGTCGTACACCTGCCGCTGGAAGCCGAGGATCGAGAGGTTGTAGGCGTAGTCGTGGCTGGCGCCGCCGCAGACCGCGTGCGAGTGCGTGGCGGTGAGCAGCACGTTCTGCTCGGTGTAGCGATCTCCGAAGCGACGGGCGAGTTCGTCGAGGACGCCGCGGTGCACGGACTGGAAGATCATCGCATTGTCGGCGACCACGTACACGATCCGCTGGTCGCCGCTGCCGATGATGTAGGCGCGGGCCCTGGGCCGCAGGTGGATTCCGGCGGTGGTCTGTTCCAGCTGGGAGTAACCCATCATGCCGCATTCGGCCGCCGGGCCCGTGATGTCGGAAATGCCCACGCCGATCAGGAAGTCGCCGCCGGGAGCCGCGTGCGCCGACCCGCCCGGCAGCGTGATCGCGGCGGCGGCCGTCAGCGCGGCGGACCCCGCCGCCGCACCGGCCAGAACAGTCCTGCGCGACACCACCATTCGGCGACTCCCTTCGTACCAACTCGCAGCGAACCACAGAACTGGACACACGTCCAGTGGAGACTTTCCCGACGCGCGAATTGACTGCGCGGCTCTTGAAGGCTTAACTCCCTGGAGTGTCCTCCCGATTGAGCGTCGAAGAACGACGGGCCCACCTTATCGAGGCGGCCATCGGCCTTGCCGAAAAAAAGGGCGTGGCAGGAGTTACCACGCGCGATGTGGCTCAGGCAGCCGGTGTTTCGCTCGGTGTGGTGCATTACTGTTTCGAAAACAAGGACGCGCTCATGACCGAGTTGGTCAAAGCGCTCTCGATGGAATTGCGCGATTCCGTCGATGCCAACGAAACGGTATGGCAGGACGTCGGAAGTGGAAAAGAATCACTTCAAAAATTGGTACGCGACGGCCTGGAACTCATGTGGCAGAACGTGGAAGCCACCCCGGAACGGCAACTACTCACCTACGAGACCACCACCTACGCCCTCCGCGAAAGCGAGCAGACACCGGCGAAACTCGCCATCGCCCGCGAACAGTACGCGTTCAACGACTCCACGGTCGCCGACATCATCGAACACGCCCGTGAGGCGACGGACACCCGCTGGTCCGTTCCCGTCGGCGTCATCAGCCGCTTCATGCTCGCCGCCATCGACGGCATCGTGCTGCGCTGGCTGGTGGACAACGACAGCGCGGCGGTGCGCGAGCAGATGGACCTGCTGGCGCGGATGGTGGCGCAGTTCAGCGAGTAGCCCGACGCCGGGCGAGGGCCGCCGATACCGCGCGGCCCTCGCCCACGCTCGTACAGCCGCCGATTCGTACCCGTTACGCTCGGTTGCCGGACTTCACCAGTGCGCCGGACGCGGCTGCGACACGACGTGGGTGTCCGCACCGTCACGCCACCACGGCACCGTGACGGTCGCCTCGTACGCGCCGGACAACCGCACCCGCAATTCGTCATGGACGACGAGATCGCCTGCGGGAGCGGGCAGTCCGCTCTGCATGCGCCACAGCACGCCGAGCGGTTCGGCCGACCAGGAGGTGCGTCGGCCGGTGCCCTCGACGCGCGCGGTGACGGCCTGCGAGGCCAGCGGCAGGTCCAGCAGCGCGGCCAGGTGTGGGGCCGAGTCGATACCGCCGACCACGAGCCGCTCCGGCGGGAGCGCCAGGCCGTACCAGGGCGCGTCCAGAACCAGGGCGTCGGCGGCGTCGACGACCGCGCCGGAGAGAGCGCGCACTCGCTCGGGGAGAACCAGGTCGTCCAGGTCGAGGCGGCCCGCGGCGGTGGCCTCGGCCAGTCGCTCGTGGGTTCGTGAAATCGCCTCCGCGGTCGGGTTTCTGGACGGGTCCGCGAGAGCGGCGAGGAGTTCGGCGGCCAGATCCGGGGTGATGATCTGCGGGTCGGCGAGCACGGCGCGCAGGGCATCGGTGTCGGCGTCGATGGACAGCACCGGGAGCAGACCCGCGAAGACCGGATCGGCCGGATGGCGGAACAGGCCCAGTGCGGTGCCGTCGACGCATGCGTGCCGCCGCAGCCACCACGCCGTGTAACCGTCGCGGTCGGCGAGCAGCGGCCGCGTGGCGGGGTCGGCGAGCAGCAGCCGCAGGGCTCGCGGCCACTGCTCCGGGTCGACCAGATCCAGGTCGCGGACGGCGAGCAGTTCCGGCGGGTCCTCGGCGAGGCTCTCCCACCAGGTTTCCTCGTCGTCGAGATGATGGTCGGGGCCGGTCGGATCCGATTCCGCCACCACGGTGAAACCCCAGCCCACGCCGACCGCGCGCAGGGCGGTCGGGCCGTAACGGCGCACCAGGTCGTCGGCCACGGTGCCGAACGGCGAATCCTCGACCAGGACGCCCGCCAACGGGGCGTCCGGGAGCAGCAGTTCGTCGGCGGGGACGAGATCGCCGGTGGCGTCCGGTATTTCGAGCAGACCCAGCCAGGTGGGCAGCAGTCCGGGGACCGGGGCGGCGGGCTCGCCGCGAGCCGGATCCGTTGCCCCGGAGCTGGTTTCCACGGCGCGCGCACCGGGATTCGCGTGCGCGGCCAGGCTCAGCACCGCCTCCACCGTGTCCGGGTCGGCGGGATCGTGCTCCAACTGGGCGTGCAGCGCCGGATCGTGCAACAGCTCTTCGGGGCCCGCCGGACGCGCGCCCAGCCGCCCGAGCAGCGGATGGGCCGCCTCCGGATGCACCAGACGCGCCCAGTGCACCGGCACCGCCGCCTCCAGGTGATCGTCGAGCACCACGGTGCGCGGCCCGGTCACCATCCGGCCGTCCGCCAGCGGCACCGCCAGCGCCCCCAGTTCCTCCACCGCCAGCGGATCGGTGACGAACGGCTCCAGCGCCTCGTACAGCGAATACCACCACTGCGGAGGACGTTCCACACTCCCCGACAGCTCCGCGATGCGCGCCAATCCGATCCGGTGCACATCCAGCACCGACAGCGCGTCGGCGGTCGACCGCCCCGACAACTCCGGAACCACCAGCGGACCAACGATTTCCGCCAGCAGCCGCGCCAATTCCGCGCTCACCCCGATGAATACGCTCGCCCGCCGAGGCCGCTCGACCGCGACCGCCCGCTCCTCGCCCGCGAATACGGCGGCGGAATCGACGGTATCCACCACGCCGGAACCGAGTGGACCGGAGTTGGAAGCGGCGGAACGCGTATCGGCGATCTCCGTCGCGGCCTGCTCCACGACGCTGCGGTCCGCCGCGTGGGGGTCCGCCGTGTGGGGGTACGCCGCATCCAGGGCGGGGTGGGTATCCGGCTCGGGGTGGAGGACCGGAAGCCAGGCATGCTCGCCCAGCTCCGCGACCAGCGCCTCGCGCAGCAGGCCGTCGGCCTCGCTGCGGGCGAAGCCGGGGGTCGGAACCAGGAGCAAGCGGTCGCGGGGCGGAAGTGCGCGCGCGAAATCGGCGTAGCCGGAGGCCAAGTCGGTGAGACGGACGCCGGGGAGCAGGCGGCGGCGGTCCGGCTGCATGGGGATGTCGGCGATGAGCAGGGCCGGGAGGGACAGTTCCTCGTCCGAACGGGTCGGGGCGCGCAGGACGTCGGGGGTGGCCGCGACCGGACGCCCGTCCCGCAGCGGCAGCAGCCAGCGGGCGCGGGCGGTGCGGAACTGCCACCAGCGGTGGATCTCCCCGTGCGGACCGGTGATCCGAACCTCTTGCAGGCCAGGGCTATCGGCATCACCGTCATGACCGAGGTGCGCGGCGGCGGTGGGGTGCGGGAGATCGATCACCGTGCCGGTGATCTCGTCGTCCGCGATTCGGATGCTGTGCAGGGCGGGCAATTCGAGCAGCAGGTCGATGGCTTCGGCGCGCATGCTCGCCAGCAGCGCGGGCACATCCACGTCGGCGCGCGGGTCGAGGATGATCTCGCTGTCGAATCCCGGTGCGGGGTCGTGCCCGGTCGGCCAGGCCAGGCGCAAGGCGGGCGGCTCGAACGGGTGCTCGGTGTCGGGGATGCGAATACCGCTCTCGCGCAATGCCTGCCGAGTCGCATCACGGGAGAACCGCACCGAGCCGCCGGTGGAGCGGAACTCGATCTCGTCGGAGATGCTCAGCACGGCGGTGAATCCGACGCCGAAGCGGCCCACCGAGGTGTCCGCGCCGGACTTGGCGGAGGCACGCAGGGCGGTCAAGGCGTGGACGCCCGAGACATCCAGCGGAACACCGGTATTCGCGATATGCAGGCGGCCGTCGGCCAGCCACACCGCGACGCGCCCCGCCACCCCGGCCTTGGCCGCGGCGTCGGCGGCGTTCTGGGCCAGCTCGGTCAGCACCCGGTCGCGGTAGCCCGCCCGCACCAGATCCGCCTCGGTGGCCGCGTCCTCCCGCAATCGGGTGGGTGAGCCGCGCCAGGCGGAGAGCACGCCCTCGCGCAATGCCGCGGTCCCGAACGGATCCGCCACCCCGCTAACCAATCCGAACACCCCTTCCACGGCGGTGCGTAGCGAAACGGGAGTCGAATCGCTCGACGACGCGGCGGGAACGACCGCGCCGCGGACTCAGTTCGACCCCGGCGCGGGGTCGCCGCCCTGCGGCTCCACATTCACCGCGGTGACGCCCCAGGCATCGTCGTAGGGCCCGGCGTCCGGGTCGTACAGGTCGAACAGAGTAGCCTCACCGGAGTCCACCACCCCCGCCCCGGACGCCGCGGCGACCGCCGGATCCGTCGAGTAGGCGACCGGCGCACCGAACTCCCCACCCGGAACGTCGACCGGCGCGACCGCCTCGGCGGCCCCGTGGAACTCGACCACGTCGGCGGCATCCGCATCGTCTTCGGCGGCGGCCATCCCGACGGGCGTCACCTCCGGAGCGTCCTCGGCCTCTTCGACCGCACCGGCGACCGCGGCCGAATTCGCGGAATCCGCAGGAGAATCTGTGGCTTCCACAGCCGTCTCGGCAGTATCCACAGCCGTCTCGGTGGACTCGCTCGGCGTTCCGGAAGCGGTGCCGATCGCTGGATCGGTTTCCGCCGCCGCCGAATCCGCGACGGCCTCGCCGGTCCCGGCCGTCTCGGCGGTCGGATCGGCCGATGCCGGGGTGGAATCCGCCGGATCCGCCGCTGTCGCGGCGGCAGTGCCGAGCGCCGCGGCGGAGTCCGTGAGATCACCGGCGCTTACCGCGCTGTCGGTGGCCGATTCCCGGAACCCGGTCGCCTCGTCGGCAGCCGCGGTGGGGCCCAAGGTGGTTTCGCCCGTTTCAGCGGCGTTGTCGATCGTCTCCGCGTCGGCCTGCGCGGCCACGATGCCGCTCGCCGTGCCGTTGTTCGCAGTGCCGTTGTTCGCCGTATCGGTCGCCTCGGCCTGCGGTGCGCCCGCGGGCGTGTTCGCGTCTTCCGGTCGGCGGAGATCCTCGGCGGGGACCACCTCGACCGCCGCGTCGTCGTACGCCTCGTACAGCGGCGAGCCGGAGCCGGTGGGCAGGACGGTGTCGGAGTGGGCCCCGCAGCCGTAGTCGACGTGCACCACGTGGCCGTCGGCTCCCATGGCGTTGGCGCAGACGCCGAAGGCGGCGCGCAGGGCACCCGCGAGGGGAACGTAGAAGCCGCAGAGGCCGCAGGTGGAGGGGGCGGCGCGGGCCATATCGGCGTCGGGGCCGAATTCGGAGTACCAGCGGTCGGCGGCTTCCTCGCGACCCTCACGGGACAGCACCTGGCTGCGGCCGAGCCCGAGTTCCAGGGCGACGTCGTCGACGACCGGATCGCCGGTGGCGAGATAGCCGGGAACGAGGCGCGGATCGTCGGCGGGCGGGGCCAGCAGATCGCCGGGGGCCAGGTCGCCGGGGCGAATGCGCTGCTCCCACGGAATGAAGTCGGGGGCCACCAGGGCATCGGGCCCGGGCAGCAGCGCGGACTCGCTCACGGTCGCGTGGTCGGCCTCCGGCGGCGCGGCCACCACGACCGCCCATTGCCAGCCGCGGTAACCGGGCAGGGTGGCCTCGAAGTGATGGGTGGCCGAGGACTCGTCCTCCGCCGACACGCCGAGATGGACACCCACACCCGTCGGTTCCAACTCCACGAGCGCGCGACGGGCCTGCTCGACCGCCTCCGCCAGGATCGGCCGCACACCGGACTCCGAAACAGGAACAGCGCTCACGTCCTACATTTTGCCGTATGAAGCGCAAACACCGTGCACCGGTGGTGACCGGCCTGTTCGGACGGCACATCGCCGTGTTGCTGGCGGCGACGACACTGTTCCCGGCCGCGGTGGCGTGCGGCGCGGCCGAACCGGACGACGCGCCGCGTCTGCGCGCCGAAGTGGTCGCCACGCGCCCGCACGATCCGTCCCTGTTCACGCAGGGCCTCGAGATCCACGACGGCGTGCTCTACGAGAGCACCGGCCTGCCCGGTGAATCCCTCGTCCGCGCCAGCGATCTGGCCACCGGGGTCGAACACGCCCGCGCCGACCTGCCCGCACCGCTGTTCGGGGAGGGCATCACGCGGGCCGGTGACGTGCTGTGGCAGGTCACCTACACCGAGGGCATCGCCATCGCCCGCGACGCCGAAACCCTCACCGAACTGCGCCGCACCGACTACGAGGGCGAGGGCTGGGGACTGTGCACGCGCGGTGACCGCATCGTCATGAGCAATGGCACCGCCACCCTGACCTTCCGCGATCCGGAGACCTTCGCGCCGACCGGCGAGGTCACCCTCGCCAGCCGCGGCGACACCCGCCTCAACGAACTCGACTGCGCGCCCGACGGTTCCGTCTACGCCAATGCCTGGCCCACCGACACCATCCTGCGCATCGACCCCGAGACCGGCACCGTGCTCGCCGTCATCGACGCGGCCGGACTGCTGCCGCGCTCGGCCCGCACTCCGGACAGCGATGTGCTCAACGGCATCGCGCACATCCCCGGCACCGACCGCTTCCTGCTCACCGGCAAGAAGTGGCCCACCTCCTTCGAGGTCCGCTTCGTCCCGGAGTGACATCCCCGGCGCGTCGCATTCGCGCTGGTGGGCATGTCGGGGTGCGGCGGCCCGCGACGCCGTCGGTGGACACTGCAAGAATTGGGGCGTGACATCTCCTCGTGACCCTGACGCCGAGTCCGGTCGGTGGAGGGACGAGGAGTACCCGCTCATCGATCGGCACCCCGGGTACGACCGCTATCCGCCGCCGAACACGCCCGCCCGCGCACCGCTGCCGGATGATCCCGACCTGCCGGAATTCCTGGCCCGCCGGACCGGACGGGCGCGGGCGCTGCCGCCGCGCGGTGTCCCCGTGCCGCCGGACGAGCCGCGCGGCGTCGGGCTGTCCCGGGACGGCCGCGAGCAGCGGGCACCGCGCACCCCGCGGCCGCTCGACGCCGAGCCGGTCACACCCGATTCCGGTGACCTGCCGCCGACCGCCCGGTTCGCCGCCACCGATCCGGAACATCCGGAACGCACCCGCGAGATCACCAGCCCGGGCCTGCGGAAGCCGCCGCGCAAGCTGACCGTCACCCGCGTCGCCGCGCGGCGCGGCATCGAGCTCACCAATCGCGGCTTCGCGACCTTCCAGCGCGCGGCGAAGGCCGACGGTGCGGAGGAATCGGGGCTCACCGCGCTCGTCTACGCCACCATGGCCAACTTCGCCACCGACGCCGCCATCGCGGTGGCGCTGGCGAATACGCTGTTCTTCGCCAGCGCCACCGCCGAGTCCAAGACGAAAGTGGCGCTGTACCTGCTCATCACGATCGCACCGTTCGCGGTGATCGCCCCGCTCATCGGCCCCATGCTGGACCGGCTGCAACGGGGCCGCCGGATCGCGCTGGCGAGTTCGTTCGCGGTCCGCGTCGTGGTGGCGGTGCTGTTGATCTTCAATTACGACACCTGGGCGCTGTATCCGCTGGCGCTGTGCATGATGATCCTCAGCAAATCGTTCTCGGTGCTGAAATCGGCGGTCACGCCCAGGGTGCTGCCACCGGGCATCGACCTGGTGCGCACCAACTCCCGCCTCACCGTCTTCGGCCTGGTGGGCGGCACGCTGGTGGCGGGCGGTGTCACCGGTCTGATCGCGTCGGTGCTGCACACCCCGGGAGCCCTGGTGTTCGCGGCCGTGCTGGCGGGGGCGGGGTGCTATCTGAGCCTGCGGATTCCGTCGTGGGTGGAGGTCACCGAGGGTGAGGTGCCCGCGACCCTCGGCTATCACGGCGGCGACGCCCGCACCGAGGTGCTCGACCCGAGCCAGGCGGCGAAGATCCAGCCCAGCAAGCGGCGGCAGCCGCTGGGCCGGGCGGTGGTGACCGGGCTCTGGGGCAACGGCACCATCCGCATCCTGACCGGATTCCTGACCTTCTACGTCGCGTTCGTCGCCAAGGCGACCGAACACCGGCCGGTGCAGCAGGCCGCCATGCTCGGTGTGGTCGGCGCGGCGGCCGCGGTCGGCAATTTCACCGGCAATGCCACCGGGGCCCGCATGAAACTGGGTCGTCCGTCGCTCATCGTGCTCAGCTGCACCATCGCCTGCGTGGCGGTCGCGGTGCTGGCGGCGATCCTCGGCAGTCTGATCGGCGCGGCGGTGGCGGCGCTGGTGGCGGCGGGGGCGAGCGCGCTGGCCAAGGTGTCGCTGGACGCCTCCATCCAGGACGATCTGCCGCCGGAGTCCATCGCCTCCGGTTTCGGCCGTTCGGAGACCGTGCTGCAACTGTCGTGGGTGCTGGGCGGTGCGGCGGGGGTGCTGCTGCCGACCGACTACTGGAAGGGTTTCCTGGTGGTCACGGCGATCATGGCGCTCGGTCTGGTGCAGACCGTGGTCAGCTACCGTGGTCATTCGCTGCTGCCCGGTTTGGGCGGCAACCGACCCCAGCACGCGAAACAGGAGACTTCCCGCACGCACGGCGCGGGGGAACCCGCCACATGACGGACAGGAAGCACCGGTGAGCAAACCGAACGCCCGCACGATCCTCGCTCTCGTCGCAGCGGCGCTGCTCGTATTCGTGGCCGCCGTCGCGACGGTGGTGGCGCTCGCGGTGCGCGCCGCCGATGAGCCGAAGCCCGCCATCACCGCCTACGCGCACGGCAAGGCCGTGACGGTCGAGCCCTTCATGTACTGCTCGGTGCAGATGGATGACTGCCTGGTGCTGCCCAAGGGCAACGAGGCGCAGTTGCCCCTCGAGCTGGACTGCCCCGCGGACTCCGACTGCCGCACCGGCGAATTCGCCGACCTGGAGGTGCCGAGCGGGTACCCGCTGCAGCTGTCGCTGCCCAAGTCGATCGCGGGGAGCCCGTGGGTGGCGGTGGCCTACTACGAATTGCCGGACGGGGCGATCATGCCGCAGCGGATCTCGCACCGCGATTTCGACGAGGGTACGGTCGCCATCACCATTCCGTCCGCCGAGCGACTGCCGCTGCTCGGCGTGGAGGTGCAGCTGCCGATCCTGGCCCGCGACACCAGCACCGGCGAGGAGGGCTACATCCCGCACGCCGCCTGGTCCATCCGCACCGCGGACTGACCGCCCGGACGAACTGTCCGCCAACGCAATCGGGCCCCGGTGAGCGAATGCTCATCGGGGCCCGTCGTTTCGGCCGTCAGTGGTCGAGTTCGCGGGCGACCCCGCGCACGACCTCGGCGATGCGCTGGGCCATCTTGCGATCGGGGTAGCGGCCGCGCTGGAGGTCGGGCTGCACCTTCATCTCCAGCAGCTTGATCATGTCCTCGACGAGACCGTGCAGTTCGTCGGGAGTCTTTCGGGGAGCGGCGGGTTCGGCATTGCGGCGCTCGCCGCGCCCCTGGCCGCGCACGGACGGGGTCTCCAGCAGTTTGAGGCTGAGAGCCTGGGGGCCGCGCCGGCCCGCCGCCATGCCGAATTCCACCCGCTGGCCGGGCTTGAGGGCCTCCACGCCCTCCGGCAGTGCGGACGACCGGACATAGACGTCCTCACCCTCATCCTGGGAAAGGAAGCCGAAGCCCTTTTCGACGTCGTACCACTTCACCTTGCCGGTCGGCACTGCGCTCACCCGTTCGTTGATCGGATGCCCGGCCTCCCGGGCACAACTCGTTGTCGGACCAAACGTCCGCAACCTATCCACTTGCGAAAGAACGCGCCCCACACAGGTATGAGGGACGCGAATGCTTCGAGTCTACCCCGGTGTGAATAGCCCGAGCACATCAGTTTTAAGGTCTCGAGGTGTCCGACACCTCCTCGAACCCGACCCCGCGCAGGTCCGGGACCTGGCTGCTGCGCACCGCGATCGTCCTGTTCGCCATTGGATTGCTGGCGATCGTGGGCATCTTCGGCTGGGCGATTCTCGCCGATTCGGAGCCGGGTCTCTGGCTCTATCTCCTCGCCATGTGCGCACCACTCGGATTTCTGTTCGGCGTGGTGTTCGCGCTGTGGTCGGGTCGGCGCGCGCGGTGACCCGTCGGGGGTATCCGCGGACACGCGGGTTGCCCATTCCGTTACCCGGCTACACATGTGATCTTAGTCACATAACAGGCCGATAACGACCCGGTGACAGGACCCTATCGGGCCAGACACGCCGTGACCACCAGCACATACGGGTGTGCGGAAGCCCTTGTGCCGGATCGCCACTCGATCAGACCCGCCGGTTACCAAATAGTGATTTTTCGCGGCGGTAGTCGTAGTGTCTGTCGCTAGCCGGGTCAGCCCGGCGCCACCGGCCCGCCGCACCGAACCTCACCCCGCGGGTACGGACCCCCACACGGAACCAGGGGTGAGGGCGAGGAACAGCGCGCACCAGCGCGCCGGGACGGACGACCTCTCAGTTCGCCCCCCGGTAGTCGGCCTCGCAGGAGCGTACGAGAGGAAACGACCCGAACATGAGTGGACGCCATCGCAAGCCGACCAACACCGGCCGCACCGTCGCCAAGGTCGCCGTCACCGGCGCCATGATCAGCGGCGCCGGAGTGGCCCTGGCGGGCAACGCCAGCGCGGCTCCCGACTCCGATTGGGATCGCCTCGCACAGTGTGAAGCAGGCGGCAACTGGTCGATCAACACCGGCAACGGGTACCACGGCGGCCTGCAGTTCTCGCCCAGCACGTGGCGCGCCCACGGCGGCGGCGAATTCGCCCCCAACGCCTACCAGGCCAGCCGCGAAGAGCAGATCGTCGTCGCCGAGCGCGTGCTCGCGAGCCAGGGCTGGGGCGCTTGGCCCTCCTGCTCCTCCAGCCTCGGGCTGAGCAGCGCTCCGACGCCGCGCAGCGCTCCGGCCGAGGAGACCCCGCGCTGGAACCCCGGCGTCGCGCCGCAGACCCAGGCCGCCGACAGCAGCCAGCAGGTCTTCCATGCCGTCGACCGCGCCTTCGAGGTCGCCCAGCAGAACGGCATCAACATCCCGCAGGAGGCGCGTGCCTTCGTCGACGCGGCCAAGAACGGCGGCGTCGAGCTCGACCCCGCGGTGGTGGACTTCTTCGAGGCGAACAAGAACCTGCTCCCGCAGTAATCCGTTCGCGCACGGCCGAGCCCCGCATCCACGGCGATGCGGGGCTTCGCCGTGCCGAGCGCACGCCCGATATCCCGGGAGCCGGGAGCCGCCGCGGTGGGCGACTCGCGCCACCGCACCCCTGTTTGCCGGAAGAGCGCCGTCCCCGCCGGAATATCCGGGTGCCGGGGCAGGCGGCCCCACCCTCCCCATGCCAGAATGAGCCCGTGGTGAACAAATCGAAGAAACCGTACGTCGACAATGGCTGGCCGGAAGTGGCGAGCGGTGAGCACGCCGTGACCGAACTGTCGTCGACGCGTTCCGGCAACCTCTCCCCTTACGGCGAGGACATCGAGTTTCCGCTTCCGGTCGATCAGCTGCCGTACGTGCACCCGCACACGGTCATCAACCGCTGACGACGCTTCACCCCATGCGGTTCGTGGCGCGGCACATCGCGCGGTGGCCGTCGCACCCCCGATTCGGCGCGACGGCCATCGAAACGTGCCCCACGACGCATACCGGTCAGCCGTCCCGCCACCGCGCCCCGCTGGTTCGCCGTGACCGATAGCGGCCCCGGCCACGCCGAGTTCGCCAACGGTGCACCGGCTTCCGAACCGTCCGGCGGCACCGCGCCGGACGCGGTCGGTGATGCCCCCGCAGCGCCATCGGCGGACGACAGCACGGCGACCGCGGCGACTGCGGCGAGCGGGACGACCGCGACCACCGCGACGAGCGGGGCGACCACGGCGAGCGGGACCACCGCGACGAGCGGGGCGACCACGGCGAGCGGAACGACCGCGACGAGCGGGACGACCACGGCGACCGCGACGGCCGAGACGAGCGGGTCGAGCAGCTCGGCGGCTGGAGGTGCGGGAGACGCCGACAGCCGGTCCGGAGCCACCGTCTCGGGGGCGAAAGGGGCCGCGCGCCGCGCGGCTACCGGCGCGAAGGGCCGCAAGGCCGCCGCCGAGGCCGCCTCGTTGACGGAGTGGCTGGCGGCTCGGGGGGACGACGAGTTGGTGGGGCTGTTGCAGCTGCGACCGGATCTGGCCGTGCCGCTGCCCGGTTCGATGGCCGTGCTGGCCGCGCGGACCGAACAGCGGGCCTCCGTACTGCGCGCCACCGACGAATTGGACACCCTCGATTTCGCGGTGATCGAGACTTTGGCGGTGCACGGAGCGGCCGACCCCCGCACACCCGTCGCCATGCCCAGAACACGCCTGCACGAGCTGTTGGGCGATCGGGTGGGCAAGAAGCTGATCAACGCCGCCGTGGACCGGCTGCGGGCGCGCGCCCTGGTCTGGGGCTCGGACAAGGCGCTGCGGCTCACCCCCGCCGCCCAGGAGGCGCTACCGTGGCCGCTGGGCAGCACCACGGAGATTCCCGACGCCCTCACCGCGACCGAGATCGCCGCCGCGCTGGGCGAACTCACCACCCAGGAACGGGCGCTGCTCGACAAGCTCGCCACCACCGGCCCCCGCGGGCGCACCCGCGACGCCGCGCCGGGCACGCCCGCCGACCGCCCGGTACAGCGACTGCTGGCGCGCCGACTGCTGAACTGGATCGACGCCGAGACCGTCGAACTGCCACCCATGGTCGGCCAGGTGCTGCGGCGCGAACCCACCACCGATCCGCACGCACTCACCCCGCCACAGCCCGCGACCACCAAACTCACCGCCGCCGATGTGAACGCGGCCGCCGCCGGCGAGGTCGGTGAATTGCTGCGCCACAGTGCCGAACTGCTGGAATCACTCGGGCGCACACCGGCTCCCGTGTTGCGCTCGGGTGGGCTGGGGGTGCGCGAGACGCGGCGCATCGCCAAGCAGACCGGTATCGACGACTCGCGCCTCGGCCTGCTCGCCGAGGTGCTCACGGCGGCCCGCCTGGTGGATCGCGGCAGTCCCGAGCCCGCGCCGGACAGCGACCTCGAGGACCACTGGGCCCCCACCACCACCGCCGACGCCTGGACCGCCGCCGCCCCCGCGAAACGCTGGGTGGTGCTCGCCCGCGCCTGGCTGGAGCTGGACCGCTTCCCGTGGATGATCGGCCTGCGCGACGCCAATGACAAACCGCTGGTCGCGCTTTCGGCGGACCTGCGCATCCTGCACGCGGTGCGCGACCGTCGCGCCATTCTCGACCTGCTCGGCGAGTTCCCCTCCGGCACCGCGGTACCGGCGGCCGAATTGGGCCGGGTGCTGGCCTGGCGGCAACCGCGCTGGCGGCGGCACTTCCGTACCGACGCGGTGGCGAACACCCTGGCCGAGGCGCAGGCGCTGGGCTTGGTCGCCCACGGCGCGCTCACCTCCGCCGGGCGGGCCCTGTTGCACGGCAACGAATCCGGTCCCGCCGATGCCGAGGCGGCCATGGCGGCGGCGCTGCCGAAACCGGTGGACCACATCCTGGTGCAGGCGGATCTGACGGTCATCGCCCCCGGGCCGCTCGTCCCGGAGTTGCAGGACCGCGTCTCGCTGGTCGCCGATGTCGAATCCGCCGGTGCCGCAACGGTGTACCGCATCAGCGACACCTCCGTGCGGCGCGCCCTGGACGCCGGGGCCACCGCCGCGGAACTGCACAATCTGTTCACCACGCACTCGCGCACCCCGGTCCCGCAGTCGCTGACCTATCTCATCGACGACGTGGCGCGCCGCCACGGCCGCCTGCGGGTCGGGATGGCGCAATCCTTCGTGCGCAGCGAGGATCCGGCGCTGCTGGCCGAGGTGCTGGCCGCCCCGGTGGCCGGGCAGCTGGCGCTGCGGGCCGTCGCGCCCACGGTGGCGATCTCCCAGGCGCCGCTGGGCGAGGTGCTGGAGCAATTGCGCGCGGCGGGTTTCAGCCCGGCCGGTGAGGATTCCTCCGGGGCCGTGGTCGATCTACGCCCGCGCGGCATCCGCATCGCCCCGCGGCCGAACGCGCGGCCGGTCTACCGCCCCAACCCGCCGAGCCTGGAGCAACTGCGCTCCCTGGTGGGCGAACTGCGCGCGGGAGAGCTCGCGGCACAGGCACGTTCGGGTCAGACGGTGCGTTCGGACGGCACCCGCACCAGCACCGCCGCCACCCTCGCCCTGCTGCAACTGGCCGCCCGGGTCCACCGCCCGGTGCACATCGGCTACGTGGACGCGCAGGGGGTGGCCACCCAGCGGGTGGTGGAGCCGGTCAAGGTGGGCGGCGGCCAACTCGACGCCCTGGACACGGTGACCGGCACCGTGCGCACCTTCACGCTGCACCGCATCGCCTCGGTCTCCCTGGTCGACTGAGCCTCGATGACCCTGGTCGACTGAGCGCCTGATACGCGATCGGCCCGTCGCTCCCGGAGATGCGACGGGCCGATCCGCTTCCCCGGTCAGCTCTGCGGGCTGCCCAGGCAGAAGGTCATCTTGGGATCCGGCACGATGCGGTAGCCGATGGCCGCGGTATCACAGAGGAACTCGTCGGTCTCTCCGTCGATGCGCTTGGTCACCTTGAACGACGCCTCCGGCGCGGAGCAGTCCACGCTCTTGTACCCGGTGGTGGGGCTCTCGTTGTAGCAGGCGCCCTCCTTGAAGTTGGGGGCCAGGCACAGGAATGCGGTGGTGCCGCCGTTCAGGGTCTCCTCGTAGGAGGTGTACTCCTCCTTGCACTCCGTCTTGGTGTCGTGGACGTCCATGACCTTGTAGACGGCCTTCTCGGAGGAGCAGTCGACCGGCTCCGTCTCGGAGTCGGCCGCGGACCCGGAGATGACATTGATGCAGTCACCGACCTGCGCTTTCGCGGTGTCGGACTTGCTGGCCTCTTCGAACATCGAGCATCCGGCCAGCGCGGCGACTGCCACGAGAGCCAACACGAGGCGCGCGATAAGCCTCGTTGGTGCGAACTTCACCTGCGAAAACCTTTCTCACCGAACCGTTCACGGCCGCCGTGAACGGCCTGAGGCTACCCGCAGGGGACCGGCGGCCGCATCAGTCCCGCGTTGGAGCGGCGGATCAGTAGTAGTACATCCCGCCGCCACGCATGCCCAGCAACGACAGGTTGAGGACCATGGGTAGGAAGTTGTTGAGCAATTGCAGGCTGAAGTAGTTCACAAGTGTTCCCTCTCAATTATCTGGGCACATGACCAGCTATGGGTCTCGCGCCCTTGTGTCGTGTCGAATCGCCGTCCTGTTACAGACCCGCCCGACCCGGGTTTCCGGGGCGGCGCAGTCTCAGCTCGACCCCGCGGAGCCGGTGGCCGCCGAGCCCGGGTCCGCCGACCCCGCATCACCCGAACCCGTTCCGGCGGAACCGGACTCGGACGAGCCGCCGCCCGCGGATCCGGTGCCGACGGGACCCTCCGGCACGGGCACGCCCGGCGAATCGGGCCGGTTGACGTACACCGAGACCGGCGTGCTCGCGGCGGCGCGCACCGTCACCACCCGCGCTCCCGGAGCCGAGGTGACCGTGCCGCCCTCCACCCGCACCCGGTACCCGTCCGGGTAATGCAGGTCCGACACGTAGATCTCGGTCGTCGCGGCGGCGGGGCCCGGGGTGTAGCGGTAGGCGAAGTCGCCGTCGGCGGGATCGAAGACCATCCGGCCGGGCACGCCCGCGGTGGCGCGGGGGTAGGTACGCACCAGCTCCCGGCCGAGATCGCCGTCGAAGGGGTCGGGGCGCGGGCCACCCGCCCCGAAGCGGGAGGAGTAGTGCCAGTACATCCAGCCGATGAAGCGATCGTCGGCGCGCACCAGCGTATTGCGCAGCACCGTGGCGTCACCGTCGCCGAACTCGGTCACCAGCGTGGGAATCCCGGTGCGGCGGGTGAAGGCGTCGATATTGCCCCAGGTCTTGTCCTGCTGCACCCCGCACAGCGCCCGCAGCCCCTCGGGCAGCCCCAGGTAGATGGCCAGCTGGCTGGGAATGCAGTAGTCGTGCGGCGCGAAGCCGATATCGGGCGCGGTGATGGGCGGATTCCTGCCCAGGTTGGTGGGCATGGTCTCGTTCCAGGTCACATTGGGTTCCCAGAAGACCATCAGATCGGCGGCGCGGGCGCGCACCGCATCGGTCAGCCGCTGCATGGCCGCCTGGTAGACGGCATCGAAGCCGGGACAGCCGTTGGGGAAGCAGGACAGGAACGCCGACCCGGGCCACGGCTCGTTCATGAGCTCGATCCCGAGCATGCCCGGCCGCCCCTCCAGCCGCGCGGCCAGCGCGCCGAGGGCGACGCCGAGCTGGTCCAGCACCCCATTGCTGTTGTGCCACACCTCATCCCAGCCGCGATTCATGCTCGGCATCAGGTAGTAGAGCGGGAAGCCCGGATTCGGCTCCAGCGCGCCGGGCCGAGACCGCAGCGACCATTCCGGAAAGCCGTTGCCGCCCCAGATCTTCGACAGTCCGTCCTGGTGATGGTCGATCAGGGTGTAGATGCCGTGCGCCGCGAGCGTGTCCACCACCGCGGCGACCCGGTCCAGGTAGGCGGTGTCGACGACGCCCCGGGTGGGCATGAGGCCGTCGAAGGCGACGCCGAGGCGGACCACGTTGAAGCCGTGCCGTGCGAGCAGTTCCGCGTCCTCGGCGGTGAGGGTGAAGCCGTCGCCGGGTTCGACGTAGGGGGGCTCCTTGTCCACATTGTTCACGCCGTGCAGCAGCACGGTGCGACCCGCGTCATCGACGAACCGGCCGTCCTCGACGTGGACGTCCGGCAGTACGGGCGGTGCGGCCGCCCCCGGAGCCGCCGCCGGCAGCCCCGCCCAGACCACCGCCGCGGCGAGGCCCGCCGCCCAGCGCCCGCGCCGTCGTCCGCGTGCGTTCTCCCCTGCTCCGACCCCGCGCATCGAATCACCCGCTGTCCGTCGATTCCGATTAGCTGGACGTATGTCCAAATGAGGTGTGATCTTAGCCATCGGAACTGGGGTCTTGCGGGCTTTCCGGCGAACGAACATCACCCGGTCACACCACGATTACCGGCGCGCCACCCGGCCGCGCGCGGGGAACACGCGCGCGGGGCCCGGCGCGGTGTCGGTGGCTTCGGGAAGAATGGTCGACGGCCCGGGTGGGCGGGCCCGATCCAGGAGGTGGCATGACCGACGGTCCATTGATCGTGCAGAGCGACAAGACGCTGCTGCTGGAGGTCGACCACGAGTCGGCCGACGCGGCGCGGCAGGCGATCGCGCCGTTCGCCGAACTCGAACGCGCGCCGGAGCATGTGCACACCTATCGGATCACGCCGCTGGCGCTGTGGAATGCGCGGGCGGCCGGACACGACGCCGAGCAGGTGGTGGACGCCCTCGTCAGCTATTCGCGCTACGCGGTGCCGCAGCCGCTGCTGGTGGACATCGTCGACACCATGGCCCGCTACGGGCGGCTGCAACTGGTGAAGCATCCGGCACACGGGCTCACACTGGTGTCGCTGGATCGCGCGGTGCTGGAAGAAGTGCTGCGGCACAAGAAGATCGCACCCATGCTCGGTGACCGCCTCGACGACGACACCGTGATCGTGCACCCCTCCGAACGCGGTCACATCAAGCAGGCGCTGCTGAAGATCGGCTGGCCCGCCGAGGACCTGGCCGGGTACGTCGACGGTGAGGCGCACGCCATCGACCTGGACTTCGAAACCGGCGGCTGGCACCTGCGCGACTACCAGGAGATGGCCGCCGACTCCTTCTGGGCGGGCGGTTCCGGCGTGGTGGTGCTGCCCTGCGGCGCGGGCAAGACCATGGTGGGCGCGGCGGCCATGGCCAAGGCCAAGGCGACCACCCTGATCCTGGTCACCAATACCGTGGCCGGACGGCAGTGGCGGCGCGAACTGCTGGCCCGCACCTCGCTCACCGAGGACGAGATCGGCGAGTACTCCGGCGAGCGCAAGGAGATCCGCCCGGTCACCATCGCCACGTACCAGGTGATCACCCGCAAGACCAAGGGCGAGTACCGCCACCTGGAACTCTTCGACAGCCGGGACTGGGGCCTGGTCATCTACGACGAGGTGCACCTACTGCCCGCGCCCGTCTTCCGCATGACCGCCGATCTGCAATCGCGGCGGCGACTGGGCCTGACCGCCACCCTGGTGCGCGAGGACGGCCGCGAAGGCGACGTCTTCTCCCTCATCGGCCCCAAGCGCTACGACGCGCCGTGGAAGGACATCGAGGCGCAGGGCTGGATCGCGCCCGCCGACTGCGTCGAGGTGCGGGTGACGCTCACCGATGCCGAGCGCATGGCCTACGCCACCGCCGAACCCGAGGAGCGCTACAAGCTGTGCTCCACCGCGCGCACCAAACTCGCCGTGGTGGAATCGATTCTGGCGCAGCACCACGACGCGCCGAGCCTGGTCATCGGGGCCTATCTGGATCAGCTCGAGGAACTGGGTGAGCATCTGAACGCACCCGTGATCCAGGGCTCCACCCGCACCAAGGAGCGGGAGGCGCTGTTCGAGTCGTTCCGGCAGGGCGAGATTCCGGTGCTGGTGGTCTCGAAGGTCGCCAATTTCTCCATCGATCTCCCGGAAGCGTCGGTGGCGGTGCAGGTTTCGGGCACCTTCGGATCGCGGCAGGAGGAGGCGCAACGGCTGGGCCGCCTGCTGCGGCCGAAACAGGACGGCGGGCAGGCGCACTTCTACTCGGTGGTCGCCCGGGACACCCTCGACGCCGAATACGCGGCGCACCGACAGCGTTTCCTCGCCGAGCAGGGGTATGCCTACCGCATCACGGATGCGGACGACCTGCTCGGTCCGGCGATAGGATAAAAATGGAGCGGCAGCCTCCATAAAAGGGCGGGAGGGAACCGACGTGCGACGGCGATTCGAATTCACGGTCGATCGTGAGCATGCCCGAACGGTCAACGAGGTCGCCGCCTACCTGCGGCGGATCCGGGTACTCGCCATCGCCGCGTCGATCGTGCTCGGCGTGGGAACCGGGTACCTCGTCTGGCTCGACCACCCGTGGTCGTACCTGCTCGCCGTCGCCTTCGCCCTGGGCGCGGCCACCGCGCTGTTCGTGGGGCTGTGGACCCCGCACCGCGCCCGCATCGACAAGCTCTACGCCACCGGCACCCTGGTCCCCGCGGTCGTCTCGGAGAGCACCGCCAAGGGCACCACCCTGCTGGCCCTGGTGGACCTGGCGAAGCCCACCGCCGACGGCCCGCGCTACGCGCTGGTCACCCGCACGGTACGCAGCCTGCCCGGCCACCGGGTCCGCGCCGGGGAGCGGGTGCCCTCGGTGACGGTGCGCATCGACCGCGCCCCCGCCTCCGTCGGCGAGCTGTGGCATGCGGTGACCATGATGCCCATCGCCTGGGGCACCCGGGATCTCGATATCATCGAGCGCGCCCGCACCACCATCCGCGAGGTGGAATGGCAGCTGCTCACCGACAATCTGGACTTGGCCGCCAAGGTGCGCCGGGTCGACGCCAAACGGCTGCTCATCGATCCACAGCAATTGCCGGACGAACTGCGCGGGACCTGATATTCCGTGGACCGGAGGTAGGTGCACGCGCATAGACTGGGCCGATGATCCCCGCTGCGAATCTGCTGGCCTTTCTCGTCGCGGCCACCGTTCTGATCGTAATCCCCGGTCCCGGTGTACTTTTCGTCATCGGACGCGCCCTCGTCGACGGTCGGCGGGCAGCCCTGCTCTCGGTGCTCGGCCATTCGGTCGGGGTGTTGCTCGTCCTGGTCTGCGTCGCCGCCGGGCTGGGCGCACTCGTCGCCGCGTCCGCGGTAGCGCTGACCGTCGTGAAGGTCGTCGGCGCGCTCTATCTGATGTACCTCGGCATTCAGGCCATCCGCGACCGCAAATCGCTGCGGGCGGCGCTGCGGGCCGACGTCGAACCCGCGCAGCGGAACAAGATGCTGCGACAGGCGTTCGTCGTCGGGGTGAGCAATCCCAAGGCCATCATCTTCTTCTCGGCGGTGTTGCCGCAGTTCGTCGATCCGGCGAGCGGGGCCATACCGCTGCAAATGCTGATTCTGGGCCTGGCCTTCCTGCTCATCGCCCTGGTCTCGGACAGCGCGTGGGCGTTGCTCGCCGGCACCGCGCGCAACTGGTTCGCGCGCTCGCCCAAGCGGCTGGAGGCGGTCGGCGGCGCGGGCGGCGTCATGATCTTCGGGCTGGGCGCGAGCGTGGCGGTGTCGGGCACCGGCCACTGATGCAGCGACGGCTAGCATCGGCTGATCGGCAAGGGATGCCGGAAAGGGGCGGCTCGGTGACCTCTCGCAGCTGGTGGCGGTACGCGGTGGCGGGTGTCGCGCTGGCGGCGGCCGCCGCCGCACCCGTGCAGGCGCAGTCGACCGATCCGCTGGTCGGCGCGCCCGGGCTCGGTGACCCCTACTATCCGATGGACGGCAATGGCGGCTACGACGCCGTCCATTACGACGTCGCGATCGACTACGACCCGCCCACCCGGCACCTGAACGGTTCGGCCCGGGTGAGCGCCCGCGCCACCCAGGCGCTGCGCACCTTCAATCTGGACTACGCCGGTCCGGAGGTGGCGAAGGTGTCGGTGAACGATCTGCCCGCCTGGTTCGAGCGCACCGACGAACACGAACTCGTCGTCACGCCGCTGCTGCCGCTGCTGCCCGGCCTGCCGTTCACGGTCGAGGTCGACTACGCGGGGCCGGTGGGCGAGGACGAGGGCTCCGGCTGGTACGTCTCCCCCAGCGGCGGCGCTTTCGTCGCGGGCGAACCGCATTCGGCCACCAGCTGGTATCCGCTCAACGACACCCCTACGGACAAGGCGACTTTCACGCTCACGGCCACGGTGCCGCAGGAGTGGGAGGTGATGTCCAACGGGGCCAAGACCATCGACACGGTGACCGACGGCCGCCGGACCACACGGTGGGAGTCGCGGCATCCGGTGATCGGCTACCTCACCACCGTCGCCATCGACCGCTTCGAATTCCTGGAGCAGCGCCGCGCCGACGGCACCCCGCTGCTGAGCGCCTTCGCACCGGATGCGTTGGACGCCAAGGAGAACGAGCTGCGGCTGCCGGAGATCCTGGACTTCGCCGAGGAGCTGTACGGGCCGTACCCCTTCGACGTGGCGGGCGGCATCTACGTCGACACCGAACTGGAATTCTCGCTCGAAACCCAGACCCGGCCCGTCTACGCGCCGTGGACGGATCTGCGGACCGTGGTGCACGAGATCGCCCACCAGTGGTGGGGCGATTCCATGTCGGTGCGGCAGTGGTCGGATATCTGCCTGAACGAATGCTTCGCCAGCTACACCGCCGACTATCTGTGGCCGGAGCGCAAGGAGGGCAAGGACGTCGACGCGGAGTACCGCGAGACCGTGGCCGAGTTCTACGACAATCCCAAGTTCTGGCGGATCACGCTCCAGGATCCGGGCGTCGGAAACGAGTTCACCTCCGTCTACTACCGCGGCCCGCTGTTCCTGCACGCACTGCGCCGCACCCTCGGTGATGACGTGTTCTTCCCCGCCCTCCGGGATTTCGTGACCGGGCACGCCTACGGCAACGCGTCCATGCCGGAGTTCCGCGCATTCGTGCAGTCCCGCGCCCCCGGCGACCTGACCGAGTTCTTCGCCGCCTGGCTGGACCGCGAGGGGCCGCCCGCGGACGAGTATCTGTATCCGGGCACGCTGCGCTCGTGATCGGCAGGGCCAGTGCTTGCCGACTGGCCCGCGACAGCATGCTCCCGGTAGCGGAAATATCGACCGCATGATCGAGGCGACGGCGATACTGGGCGTAGCGGCCGCGGCACTGGGGTTGGTGCTCACTCCGGGGCCGAACATGATGTATCTGGTTTCCCGCACGGTGTCGCAGGGGCGGCGGGCCGGATTCGTCTCACTGGCGGGCGTCGCGGTGGGCTTCGCGTTCTACCTGGGTGCGGCGACGGCCGGAATCACGGCGGTGTTCGCGGTGGTGCCCGGCCTGTACCTGACGATCAAGTTCGCCGGGGCCGCCTATCTGGCCTGGCTGGCCTGGAAGATCCTGCGCCCCGGCGGTGTCTCGGCCTTCACCCCCGATGCGCTGCCCGCCGATCCGACGCGGCGGCTGTTCGCCATGGGGTTGGTGACCAATCTGCTCAATCCCAAGATCGCGATCATGTACATGGCGCTGATCCCGCAGTTCGTGACGCCCGAGCACGGTCAGGTGTGGTTGCAGAGCCTGTGCCTGGGGGCGGTGCAGATCGCTATCGCTTTGACCGTCAACGGCCTCATCGTGCTGGGCGCGGGCGCGGTCGCGAGCTTCCTGAGCGGGCGGCCGCTGTGGCAGCGGGCGCAGCGGTGGGTGACCGGGACGATGCTGGGTGCGATGGCGGCGCTGCTCGCCGCCGATCGGGCGCGGCCGGTACCGGCCTGACCGAGCCGGCCACACCCGCCACCGGATCAGCCCACCTGGATCCCGGCGCGCAGCCGCCGCACCCCCTCCGCCAGGGTCTCGTCCCGCTTGCAGAAGGCGAAGCGCACCAGATGGTTCCAGGCGGCGCGATCGTCGGCGAACACGCTCACCGGAACGGCGACCACCCCGAGGCGCTCGGGCAGCTCGCGGCAGAAGGCCAGGGCGTCGCTCGCGCCCAGCGGGGTGATGTCGGCACAGACGAAATATGTTCCGTCACTGCGCTTCACCTCGAACCCGGCCTCGGCCAGCGCCGATGCGAGCCGAAGCCGCTTGTCCGCCAGGGATTCCCGCAGGTCGGCCACCCAGCGCTGTTCGTGCTCGATGGCGTGCGCGACGGCGGGCTGGAAGGGACCGCCGCCGACGAAGGTGAGGAACTGCTTGGCGGCCAGCACGCCGTCCAGCAGCGGGGCGGGGGCGCAGGCCCAGCCGATCTTCCAGCCGGTGACACTGAAAGTCTTGGCGGCGCTGGAGATCACGACCGTGCGCTCGAACATTCCGGGCAGGGTGGACAGGCTGATGTGCTCGTGCCCGTCGAAGGCCAGATGCTCGTACGCCTCGTCCGCCATGACGATGAGGTCGTGTTCGATGGCGAGTTCGGCGATGGCGGTGAGATCCTCGTGGCCGAGCACCGTCCCGGTCGGATTGTGCGGCGAATTCACCAGCAGCATACGAGTTTCGGGAGTGATGGCGGCGCGCAGACTGTCCAGGTCCAGGGCGAAGCCGTCGCCGTCGGGAACCAGCCGGGCGGTGCGGCGCTCGGCACCGGCCAGCGCGACGGCGGCGGCGTAGGAGTCGTAGTAGGGCTCGATGAGCACCACCTCGCGGCCCGGCTCCACCAGGCCGAGGATGGTGGCGGCAATGGCCTCGGTGGCGCCGACGGTGACCAGCACCTGGCTGTCGGGATCGTAGGAGGTGCCGTAGCGGCGGGCGCGGTCGGCGGCGATGGCCCGGCGCAGCACGGGCATGCCCCGGCCCGGCGGGTACTGGTTGAGTCCGTCGGCGATGCACTGCCGCGCCACCTCGAGCATGCCGACGGGACCGTCGCTGTCCGGGAACCCCTGGCCGAGATTGATCGCGCCGTGGCGAGCGGCGAGTTCGGTCATCTCGGCGAAGATGGTGGCCCCGAAGGGGCGGAGGCGTTCGACGGTGGGCACGTAGGGCATGTCCGGAGAGTAGCCCACCGGGCCAAACAGTTGCGAAGCAATAGCGAATGCCTATGTTTCACTGTTGAAATATCTTGCCTACCAGTGTGATTGTGCATTGACCCAATGGCGGCTAGCCTCCCCGTGTTCCATCTCACACCCACCCTCACCGGTGGATCAACGAAAGGGGCGCACATGGCCTCCTTCATCGACCTGCTGTTACACCCCGTCGCGGTCGTCGATCATGCCCACCACATCGCCAACCAGCTCATCGGCTGGGCCACCGGGTCGACCACCCCGGACTGGAGCACCGGATCGAGCTTCCCACCCTCGGGCTCCGGAGGGGACTCGGGCTCCGGCACCGGTTCCGGGATCGGCAACTGCACGCCCACCGGATCGGTGAGCCTGTCCGGCGGCGTCGAATGCGAGAGCGGTTCCGCGGTGCGGACACCGCCGAACTGATCGAATCCGGTGTGCGGCAAGACCGTCGGGGGTGTGCCGCCCACCCGGATGTGGACGGCGCGGTCGCGGGCATTCGCGACCGCGCCGTCGCGCTCGCCCGGCTCGGCGCCCGCCTCAGCGCGACAGGCGAATGCCGGACAGCTTGGCCGGATTCGCGAGATCGTAGATGCCCCAGATCTTTCCGTCCGCCACCGTGAAGCCGTACACCCGGCGCGGATTGCCCGGATGGTTCTCCCCCGGCTCCCGCTCGTGCACCAGCACACCCAGCTGGCCGTTGACGAGCACCGGCTCGAACAGGCCCGCGGCGAGGTTGGCGGGGTCGTCGAATCCCAGTTTGCGGCGCAGTCCCAGGAACAGGCGGGCGACCCTGTCCGCACCGGTGACCACGTTGATGGCGGTGGCGGTGGTGCCGCCCGCGTCGCCGATGGTGCGGGCCTCCGGATGCAGCACCGCCACCACCCGGTCCAGGTCCCCGGAGTACATGGCCTCGATGAGCCGCTGCACGGCGGCCTCGTGCTCGGGATCGGGAACCGGCTCCGGGCCGCGCGCCGCCGCCTTGCGCGCCCGGGCGGCGAGCTGCCGGGCGGCGTCGGTGGAAATGTCCAGGATATCGGCGATTTCGTCGAACGGCACCGAGAAAGCATCGTGCAGAACGAAAGCCACGCGCTGCGGCGGAGTGAGATTGTCCAGCACGATCATCGCCGCGAGGCGGGCATCCTGCTTGCGGACCACCGCGGCCAGCGGATCGGGGGTGCTGGAGGGGCTCGGCGCGGTCACGACCGGCTCCGGCAGCCATTGGCCCACATAGGTTTCCCGGCGCACGGCGGCACTGCGCAGGCGGTCCAGGCAGATGCGGCTCACCACGGTGGTGAGCCAGGCACGTAGATCCTCGATCTCGTACTGGGGTGTGGTGGCCAGGCGCAGCCAGCTCTCCTGCACCGCATCCTCGGCGTCGGTGACACTGCCGGTCAGCCGATAGGCCACCGCGAGCAGGTGCGATCGATGGGATTCGAACAAATCGGCGAGCAGTGCGGCAACCACCGTGGTGATCCTATGCCAGCATGAGGCGATGGACCCGAGCACCCTGTCGAACGGAACGGTCTGGCTCACGCCGCCCACGGTGTACGACATCGACGCCATCACCGCCTGCTGCCAGGAGCCGTCCATCGGGGAATGGACCACCATGCCGGTGCCCTACCTGCGCGAGCACGCCGAGGGCTTCGTGACCGACATCGTGATTCCCGGATGGGCCGCGCGCAGCCCCACCTGGGCGGTGCGGACGGCGGCGGACGGGCCGGTGGTGGGCATGATCGGCCTGCACCCCACCATCCGCGCGCAGGACGAGACCGCCGAGATCGGCTACTGGCTCTGCCCCGCCGCCCGCGGTCGCGGACTCATGACCCAGGCCGTCGACCTGGTCTGCACCGCCGCCTTCGCCCCGGGGCCGTTCGGCTACGGCCGCCTCGAATGGCGGGCGATGGTCGGCAATCACCCGTCCGCCGCCGTGGTCCGCCGCACCGGCTTCCGCTACGAGGGCATCCTGCGCGGCGGCATGGTCCAGCGCGGCGTGCGGCGCGATATCTGGATCGCGGGCCGCCTCGCCACCGACCCACCCGGCCCGGCCCCGGCCTGGCCCGCCGAATTCGACCGGGGCTGAACCGGGCGCACCTCCGGAGAACGGACCGGTTGGATGTGGCCGCGATCTCGGGAAGCCGCTCTTAGGCTGGGGGTTATGACGCTCGAGGAGGTAGCGGGCGAGCTGTACGGCGTCGCCCCGGCAGGGTTCATCGCGGCGCGGGACGAGTGGGTGCGGCGGGCCCGCGAAGGCGGGGACCGCGAGCTGGCCGCGGCCATCGGCAAGCTGCGGCGGCCGACGGTGGCGGCCTGGGCGGTGAATGTGCTGGCTCGGGAGGCTGCCGACGAGGTGGCGGCGCTGTTGGCCGTCGGGGATTCGCTGCGGGAGGCGCAGCGGAAACTGTCGGGCGATGCGCTGCGGTCACTCACCACCGAGCGCCAGCGGGTGGTGAACGCGCTGACCAAGAAGTCCGGCGAACTGGCGGCCGCCCACGACCAGAAGTTGAGCGAGGCGACCCTCCGCGAGATCGGCCAGACCCTGCACGCCGCCCTCGCCGACCCCGACGTGGCGGAAGCGGTCCGCACCGGCACCCTCGCCACCGCCGCCAGCTACGCAGGCTTCGGCCCCGCCACCCTCGCCGCCGTCCCCACACCTGAATCCCCCTCCGCAACGGCCACCGTCCCCGGCACTGGCACCGGCACCGGCACCGGCACGGATTCGACCCGTACTCACGCCGATGACGGCGCTGCGCACCCGATGACGGGCGGAGCGGCGCAACGCGACCGGGCGGGCACGGCCGGAGAACTCGCGAGCACGGCCGCCGACGCCCTCGCCGCACTCGAATCCGCCCGCGCCGCCCGCGATACCGCGCAGGCGGAGCGCGACCGCGTCGCCGCCGACCTGACCGCCGTCGAGGACCGCATCGCCGCCCTGCGCGCCGACCTCTCGCACGCCGAATCCGAACGCCGCGTCACCGTGGCCGCCAACCGCACCGCCCAGGAAGCCCTCAACAAGGCCCAACGCCACCTCGACCACGTCGAACGCTGGGCCGAGAAGGCCCGGGCACGCCTGTCGTCCCATTGATGGCCGATCAAGATGATCATCGATCAGCAGCTTCGGTCATGGAGAGCGAAACGCTGGTGATCTCACCGCTCGTACTGACCGAGTTGGATCACCTCGTGCATCGAGATCTCGGCTTCCCGGCCGCGATGCAAGTAGTCGATGCTCTCATGGGCCGCATGCTCGACGGCCGCTATCGACTTGCCGAATTGAAGCATGTCGATCTGGCTGCGGCACAGGAGATTCGAGGCAAGTACGTTCGAGGCAAGTACGAGGGGCTTCACCTCGACTTGGCGGACGCCGTCGGTGTCGTCCTCGCCGATCGTTTTCGAACCGACGCTATCTTCACACTGGACCAGCGAGGCTTTCGAGCGATCACCCCGCTCACACCCGGAATCGAACATTTTCGGATCCTTCCGGCCGATCTGTGACTGTCACGGGCGAGGTCAGCACAAACCCGGGGCCGCCCGCGTAGATTGCGGATATGGCGGGCACGGCGCGGTTCGAGTGGATTGTCGGGATCATGGGGATCCGGGCGGAGGACCGGATTCTGGAGGTGGGCGCGGGGTCCAGTCCGTCGGTCGCCTATCTGGCGGCACCGTTGACAACGGGTCGCGTCGTGGCCATCGACCGCTCCGCCACCGCCATCGCACGTTCGGCGAAAAAGCATGCGGCACTGGTCGAGTCGGGGCGGGTGCGGCTGCTTCAGGTCGCCTTGGAGGACCTGCGGCCCGAGGATGTTCGCGAGAACGGCACCGGTTTCGACAAGATCCTCGCGGTCAATGTGAACCTCTTCTGGACCAGGGATCCGACGCCGGAGCTCGCCACCATCCGCGAGCTGCTCGATCCGGGCGGCGCCCTGTACCTGATGTACGGCTACGGTGACCCCGGAGCCGATACCGCGAGCAGCCCGAAACCCTTGCCGGGCAGGCTGTCCGAGCACCTGAGGGGCGCGGGATTCGATATCCGAACCCGCGCCTCAGGCGATCTCCTCGGTATTGCCGCCACCCCGGTATAGGGGACGTGGCCGCGCTGCGGGATTCAGCCGCGCCGCGCGGCTGTACTGATTCAGCCGCGCCGCGCGGCTGTACTGATTCAGCCGCGCCGCGCGGCGACGGCCTCGGCCAGCCGGTCGAGCTGCGCGGCGGTGGTGTCCCAGTCCAGGCAGGCGTCGGTGATGGACTGTCCGTAGGCCAGCTCGTCGGCGCGGCCGAGGGTGAGGTCCTGGCGACCGGCGAGGATGAAGCTCTCCATCATGACGCCGACCGTGCTGGTCTCCCCCGCCGCGATGCGCCCGGCGATATCGGTGACCACGTCGACCTGCCGGTTGTGGTCCTTGTTGCTGTTGCCGTGGCTGGCGTCGATCACCACACGCTGCGGCAGCGACGACTTCTCCAGGCGCAGGCACGCCTCGGCCACCGAGGCCGCGTCGTAGTTGGTGCCATTGCTGCCGCCGCGCAGGATGACGTGGCAGTCCGGGTTGCCCGCGGTGCGGATGAGCGCCGAACGCCCCTCCAGATCGGTGCCGGGGAACACGTGGCTGGCGGCGGCGGCCCGCACACCGTCCACGGCCACCTGCACATCGCCGTCGGTGCCGTTCTTGATGCCGACCGGCATGGACAGCGCGCTGGAGAGCTGACGGTGCACCTGGCTGGCAGCGGTGCGCGCGCCGATCGCGCCGTAGGCGACCAGGTCCGCGATGTACTGCGGGGTAATGGGGTCGAGGAATTCGCAGGCCACCGGCAGTCCGAGCGCCGTGATGTCGACCAGCAGGCGACGGCCCAGATCCAGCCCGGTGTTGATGTCGAAGGTGCCGTCCAGGTGCGGGTCGTTGATCAGGCCCTTCCAGCCCAGGGTGGTGCGCGGCTTCTCGAAGTAGACGCGCATCACGATGTGCAGCCGATCCCCGAGCTCGGCGGCCTTGGCCGCCAACCGGCGCGCGTAGTCGAGGGCGGCGTCGGGATCGTGCACCGAACACGGGCCGACAATGACCATCAGCCGGTCGTCGTCGCCACGCAGCACGTCGACGGTGGCCTTGCGGCCCGCGCGCACGGTATCGGCGAGCGCGTCGTCGATGGGGTGGGTGCGACGGATGTCGGCGGGCGAGCGAAGGGGGCTCACGCTGAGGGTGCGCTGATCGTCCAGATCGGCATGCCTGGAGTCGATGGCGGCGGCGAGAGTCATGATTCGTGGGTTCCTTTTCTCAGGCCGACCCACGGAGATTCACGATGAGATTCCCTCGGAGCCGGTCTGTGTTCATCCGGCTCGGGGTGGGAGGAAGTCAGCGCTGGTACACGCCGCTCGGCCCACCCGGGGCCGGCTGGCTAAACCAGAAATACACGCGCTGCATGGCGGCGACAGTACCAGAAGCCACGGAAAATGCGTGTGGCCGCCGACACATTCACGATAGGCATCTCACTATCCGGGATGGCGTTCCATTGACCGAACCAGCCTATCGAGCGTCCGCGAACGCCGCGCGAACGCGGAACGGCCCGGCGCGGAACAGTTCCCGCACCGGGCCGCGCCGGGTCCTCGAGTCAGCCGAGCACCGGGAAGTTGGCGCGGATCACACCCTGCGGATCACGATCCCGCTTGACCGCCCGCAGCCGTGCCAGGGTGGCGTCGTCGAAGGCCGCCGCCGCGGTGTCGGCCGCACCGAGGAAGGTGTAGGGCTTGTGTCCGGGCGCGTGCTCGCCGAGGGCGTCCACCACCGCCCGCAGCTTCGCCGACACGGCCGCACGCAGTTGCGGCAGACCCAGCCCCAGCAGGTAGAGCAGGTACGGCTCCGCGACGGGCCCCCGCGCCGCGCCCGCCGGATTCGCGGTCGCCAGCGCCCCGCCGAGGTGGCGGACCTGAATGTTCAGCAGTGGCGTGACCGGTTCGCGCACCAGGATCTTGGTGACCTCGTGCCCGAGATCGGTGAGCAGTTCGGCGTGCGAGAGCGCCGGACTGGGGTCGGTGGGCTCGGCGGTGATCTCACCGACGCGGTCCACCGGGAGCAGGCCGCGATTGTCGGATACGGCGCCGCCCAGCCGGTCGACGACGGCCACCAGTTCCCGCCCCTCCTCGACCGCACCCAGGTAGGCGAGATCCAGGCCGACCAGCTCCGGTGAGCCGGGGATCTGCACCCGCTGGAACCACACCGACAGTGCGTCGGGCGCGTCGGCGGTGAGCTTCTGGAAGGTCTCCCACACCTGCTCGGTGCGCTCACCCGGGAACAGCACCCGGCCGCCGTACACGGCAGGCACCGGGAACAGCTCGAATTCGATCCCCGTCACCACCGCGAAATCGCCGCCGCCCCCGCGCAGCGCCCAGAACAGTTCCGAATCGCTGTCCGCGGTGATCCGCGCCGGGCGACCGTCGGCCGCCACGATCTCGAAGGCGCGCACCGCGTCCGAGGCCCAGCCGTACCTGCGGGCGAACCAGCCCGCGCCGCCGCCCAGGGTGTAACCGGTCACGCCCACCACCGGATTGCTGCCCGCCAGCCCCGTGAGCCCGTGCGCGGCAGCGGCTTTCTGGATCGCACCCCACCGTGCCCCGGAGCCGACCCGGGCGACCCGCGCCTCGGCGTCGATCTCGATGCCGTCGAATCGGCCGGTGCGCACCAGGATGGCCCCGTCGACATCGCCGGTCGCGCCGTGCCCGGTCGGCTGCGTCACCACCGGCACCCCCGCGGCCCGGGCCGCGGCCAGCACCGCGGCGATGTCGTCGGCGTCCGCGACGGTGACCACCGCGCCCACCCGCTGGGTGACGGCGACATTCCACGGCTGCGCCGCCGAGTCGAAGCCGGCGTCCCCGGGAAGCAGCACATCGCCCCGGACGGACCGCCGCAGCTGCTCGAAAGTCCGCAGGTTCTCGAAGGTCATTGCAACTACCTACTTTCCACCGCAAGGTGACTACCGCCGCGTTGTCGCGTTCACAGAGATGACGGAACCGGCGCGCGGAGTGTGACCGCGAGTGGCGTCGATCACGATCAGGGCCGTGTCCCGATGCGGACACGGCCCGTCGATATCGATCCGTTGGCTACTTCCGCCCGAACGGATAGGTGACCTTGGTGAGCTGTTCGGACAGCTCCCAGAGGCGACGGGCGGTCATCTCGTCGCGGGAGGCGGAGGAGGATCCGGAGCGCACCGGGTGTCCGCGCATGCCGCGCAGGCCGCCGGGGCCGTAGAACGCGCCCGGCTCCACCTGCGCGGTGGCGGCGTACAGCGTCGGCAGCGCACCCATTTCGGCGCTCTGCGCGAACAGCCGGTTGCCGATGGACATCATGAAGTCCTGGAAGGATTCGGTGTGCGACTGGAGTTCGGTCGCGGCGTAACCGGGATGGGCGGCCAGCGACAGCTTCGGGGATCCGGCGGCGGCCAGCCGGCGTTGCAGTTCGTAGGCGAACATGAGATTGGCCAGCTTGGACTGCCCATAGGCGGCCCAGCGCTGATAGCGGCGGCGCTCCCAGTTCGGATCCGCCAGGTCGATGCGCCCGATGGCGTGCGCGCCGCTGGACACGGTGACCACCCGCTCGCGAATCTTGTCCAGCAGCAGCCCGGTGAGCGCGAAATGGCCGAGATGATTGGTGCCGAGCTGCATTTCGAAGCCGTCGGCGGTGCGTCGCATCGGCACCGCCATGATCCCGGCATTGTTGATCAGCACATCGGCGGATTCGATGCCGTCGGCGAAATCGCGAATCGAGGCCAGGTCGGCGAGATCGAGACGGCGCACCTGCGCGCGCTCCCCCATCTCGGCGGCCACGGCATGCGCCTTGACCTCATTGCGGCAGGCCATGATCACCCGTGCGCCCGCACCCGTCAGCGCCCGCGTGGTCGCGGCGCCCAGGCCGCTGTTCGCGCCGGTGACGATGTAGGTACGCCCGGTCAGATCGGGGATGTCGCCGATGTCCCAACCACTCACCCGCACGAGTCTAGGTGCGGGGGCGTGTCGGCGCGGGGTGTCGGCGAACGCGCTCGGATGCCAGCCGTTCGCCGGACCACGCCGGCGACGGGACCGAGCGGCGTGTCAGAGCCGCGGTTGACCGGCCACCACCAGGTCACGCAGTAGCGTCCGCCACATGGACACGATCATTTGGGCCGGTTTGCTGGTCGTATTGGTCATGATCTATCAACAGCGATCCCGCCGCCTGGTGCTGGCGGCCTGGTGGATCGCGTTCCTGGCGACCGGTCTGCTGCTGAAGCACCACATCACCAGCGGACTCGGCTTGGGGCTGACATGGTGACGCCCACGACGCTCGGCAGCCGCACCGTCGACAGCGGGCGGCTCGGTCTGGTGCAGTACTGGCTCGCCGTCATCTTCGTGGTCGGCTGGACCGGTGTGGTCTGCGGCGGACTGGCCGTGCAGTTCGGCACCTGGGACTATCCGTGCCCGCTGTGCATGGTGCAGCGCGATTTCATGACCCTCGCCGCACTGGGCGGGGCCTACATCGTGGCGAAGGGGCTGCGCGGCACCATCACCCGGCGCGACTACATGACCGGCTGGGGGCTGGCGGTGGTCGGCTGCTTCGGCGGCGGCTTCGCCGCGTGGCGGCAGACCATGCTGCACATCCTGCCGGGCGACCCGGGATACGGCGGCACGGTGCTCGGACTGCACCTCTACGTGTGGGCGCTGATCCTGTTCGTCGCCGCCATCGCCACCATCGGCGTGGTGCTGACCTTCGCCCACGCGACCGCGGGCACGTCCGTGCCGACCGGCGGTGCGGCCGCGCGCATCGGCAGGCTCGCGCTGTGGTTCTGCGGGCTGGTGATCGTGGTCAACCTGGTGGCGGTCTTCCTGTTGGAGGGCCTGCACTGGTACCTGCCCGACAATCCGTCGTGCTACCGGTTCTTCCACGACATCGGGGTCATAGACGGAGCCTGCCCGGTCATCGAGTAGTCCGCCTCGGTTCACGAATGCCGCTGGCCCGCACCGATTTCGGTGCGGGCCAGCGTTCGTTCCAGGAACTCAGCGCTGCGCCAGCACCTCCTCCTCGGACATGGCGGCGACCTCCAGGTACATCGCCGCCACCGCGGCCAGTCGGCCGGGTGCGCCGGTGCGCTGCTCGCGGTCCAGCAGCCGCTGCGCCAGTCCGGCGACGGTGCGGGCGGCGAAGAAGTCGGCGACCACGGTGTCGGGGGAATCCAGCCACTCCCGCACCCGTGCGACCACCGCGGTGGCCAGCACCGAATCACCGCCGAGGGCGAAGAAGTCGTCGGTCGCGCCGACCCGCTCGCGGCCGAGCACGGCGGCGACGATATCCGCCAGCGCGCGCTCCAGATCCGTTCGCGGGGCGACGAATTCGCTCGCCTGCTCACCGGCCGCCAGCAGTGCGGCGATGGCCTTGCGATCCGGTTTGCCGTTGGCGGTGAACGGCAGCTCCGCCAGCAGTTCGACGCGCGTGGGAATCATGTAGGCGGGCAGCAGGTCCGCCGCCTCCGCCAGCAGCGTCTCCACCCGCAGCCGCGCGCCCTCGACCCCGACCACCACGGCGGCCAGTTTGGGTGCGGCCGAACCGATCACCGCGGCGATGGCGTGGCGCACACCGGGCAGGGCGCGCAGCGCGCTCTCCACCTCGCCCAATTCCACCCGGTAGCCCCGGATCTTGACCTGATGGTCGGCGCGGCCCAGGAATTCCAGGGTGCCGTCGGGCAGGTAGCGCGCCAGATCGCCGGTGCGGTACCAGCGCAGACCCTCGTGGGTGACGAAGCGGTCGGCGGTGCGCTCGGGGTCATTGCGGTATCCGGCCGCCACGCCGTCGCCGCCGATCCACAGTTCCCCGGTCACCCAGTCCGGGCAGTCGTGCCCGGCCGGGCCGACCACGCGGCACCGCACGTTCCGCAGCGGCGTGCCGTACGGCACCGCCGACCACTCCGCGGGGACGCGGGCGTCGACCACCTCGCAGACGGTGGAGTGGATGGCGGTCTCGGTCGCGCCGCCCAGACCGGCGAAGCGGCAGCCCGGCGCGATCTGCTTCAGGCGGCCCGGCAGGGCCACATCCACCCAGTCACCGCCCAGGATGACCATGCGCAGGCTGTCCAGCCGCCGCCCGGACGCCGCGGACAGCAGCATGTCGAGCAGGCTGGGCACGCAGTTGAGCACCGAAACCCGGTGCCGCTCGATGAGTTCCAGCCAGCGGGCCGGTTCGGCGCGCTGGGTCTCGTCCACGGCCAGCACCGCGCCGCCGACGGCGAACAGACCGAAGATGTCGTACACCGACAGGTCGAACTCCAAGGCGGACAAGGCCAGTGCGCGATCGGCGGGGCCGATCTCGAAGCGGTCGTCGAGATCGTCGATGGTGTTCATGGCGGCGCGGTGCGGCACCTCGACACCCTTGGGCGTGCCGGTGGAGCCGGAGGTGAACAGCACGTAGGCGATGGCCTCCGGATCCGGGAACACCGGCTCGGCAAGGGGTTCGGCGAAGACCCGGGCACCGGCCAGCGCCAGCGTGCGCACCTCCGGCACCTCGGCCCCGGCGGTCAGCGCGGCCACCACGTCACCGGTGCGGATGATCTCCGCGCGGCGCGCGGCGGGCTGATCGAAGCCGATCGGCACGTACACGCCCCCGGCCGCCAGCACGCCGACCGTGGCGACGATCTGATCCGGGCCCTTCGGTAGCTGCACGGCCACCGCGTCCCCCGGCCGCACCCCGGCCGCCCGCAGCGCACCCGCCACCGCGAGCGCCTGCGCGGCCAGCTCGCCGTAGGAGAGGGTGTGCGCCCGCGATATGCGCTCGCCATCGGCGCGATCATCACCCGGTACCGCGTCGCTCTCCCAGATCACCGCGGGCGCGTCGGGTTTCGCTGCCGCGTGCTCGAACAGTCCGGCATGCAGCGTCCGACCGGTCACCGGCCCCGAGGTGGCGTTCACCCGCGAGCGGACGACGGCCTGCTCCAGCGGGATTCGGACCGTGGCCTCGGCATCCCACCCGGTCTCGGAGTTGTCCACCGGCCGCGTCGCCGAGAGGGCGGCGGCCACGGCTTCCTCCATGGCGCCGACCTGGGCCGCGAGATTCGCGACACCGGCCACCTCATCGGCGGCGGTCTCGGGAGCGGCATGCTCGGTGACCCCGGTGGCCGAGTTGGCGGCTGCCCGGTCCGCCGCCTCGGCGGCCGCCGCGCCCGCGCCGCCGATGGTTTCGCTGGTCTCGGTGCTGTCGGTGCTGCCCGCCAGGCGCAGGATGGCGTCGATGTAGCGGGCGAACATGGCCTCGACCATGCCCGCGGGGAAGGCGGAGGCGCGCACGTCCCAGTTCAGCAGGAGGCCGCCGCGAACCTCGGTGACCTGGGCGTCCAGCAGCACCTGCGGGCCCTGGGAGATGATCCAGGCCGGGTCGCCGAAGGTGTCGGTGACGTGGTCGGCGAAGAGTTCGCCGAGGTTGATGGCGCTGGTGTAGACGATCGGGGCCAGCACCGGCTCGCCGCGCCGGCGGCCGAGATCACGCAGCACCTCCAGCCCCGAGTAGCCCGAATGCGCACCGGCGGCATGCAATTCGCGCTGCAATGCCTTGGCGCGCTCGGTGACGGTGGCCGGTTCGGTCACGTCGACCGCCAGCAGCACCGAGGAGGTGAAGTCGCCCACCACGCCATCGACCTGCGGATGCACCGGTTCCCGGTGGAACAGCGGCAGATTCAGCAGAAACCGCCGCTGCGCCGACCAGCCGCCGATGGTCTCGGCGAACACCGACGCCAACGCCATGGCGGGGGTGATGCCCCGGGCGTGCGCGGCGGCGAACATGCGCGCCTTCGCCGCCGGGGACAGCCAGCGGTGGAAGCGCACGGTCCGCATCTCGGCCGCGTGACTCCCCACGGCTGGCACGGGCTGGGGTGCCGCGGCGCTGGCGGATGCCGCGGCGCTCACAGGTGCCGGGCTTACTGGTGCCGGGCTCGCGGATGCCGCAGTGCTCTCGGGTGCCGTCGCATGCGCCAGTTCCGAGGCGCGCGGGAGTTCCGGTGCGCCGGGCAGTTCCGGCAGGCGGCGCTGCCACCAGTCGCGGTCGCGCGCGTGGTCCGGTCCCGGCGCGGCCTGGCCCGCCAGGTATTCGCGGAAGGTGTAGGTCTGCGGCGGCAGCTGCTCGCCGTGGTAGAGCCGCGCCAGATCGCTGATGAGGATGCGGTAGCTCATGGCGTCGGCGGCGAGCATGTCCACATCCAGGTGCAGGCGGGTGCGGCCGCCCGGCAGCAGGGTCAGGGCGATATCGATGACCTGCCCGTCCTCCACCGCCATGAGCTGATGGGTCTTGCCGTCCCGCAGCGACTCCAGCACCCGCTCGACCTCGGCGGCGTCCCGATCCCGCAGATCGGTCACACTCCACACCGGCCGCCCCGGACGCTCCAGGGTCTGCTGGGTGCCGTCGGGCAGGAACCGCGTGCGCAGCATGGGATGTCGTGCCACCAGCTGCTCGGCCGCCCGCTCCAGACGTTCGGGGTCGACGTCCCCGCCGTCGAACTCGACGTACAGATGCGCCGCGACCGCACCCAACCGCTGCCCCTCGGACCGCCCGATCCAGTAGGCGTGCTGCATCGGCGCGAGCGGGAACGGGGAACCGTCGTCGGCCGTCTCCGTCGCGGGCGAGGAACCCGCGGCCGCGGGCACCGCACGCGCCGCGTCGGCATCGCCGACCGCCAGCGCCCCCGAAGACTCGCCGTCCGCGACGTCCGCCGCACCGACCGTGCCGTCCGCACCACCGGCAATGACGCCCGCGCCGCCGATCACGACGTCCGCTGACCCGTGTCGGCGCGGAGCATCATGTGACGGGTCGTCGGCACCACCCACGCCACCGACCGGGGCGTCCGCCACAGCGCGCCCGTTCACGGCATCACCTGGCCGGGCGTCGGCAT
This sequence comes from Nocardia sp. CC227C, assembly GCF_030767025.1. Taxonomy (GTDB): domain Bacteria; phylum Actinomycetota; class Actinomycetes; order Mycobacteriales; family Mycobacteriaceae; genus Nocardia. Next base: position 64,353 of record NZ_JASITE010000018.1, read on the forward strand.
CGCCCGCGCCACCATCGACACCATGGGCGGCGGCAACGCGTCCACCCGCTGCGGCATTGCCATGGTTCGACGCGGGTGCGGCACCATTGGCCGTCGCGGGGACGATTTCGGTGGCGGCGCGGTGCTCACCCGCGCCGCCATCCGGTTCCGACGCGGTCGTATCTCCACCGAGCAGGCGGTGCCAGTCGGCGACGGTCGGTGCGGCGGCGAGCTGGGCGAAGTTCACGGCGATGCCGCGTTTGCGCCAGCCGCCCGCGAGCTTCATGGTGCGGATGGAGTCGAGGCCGTGTTGGATGAGGTCGTCGCCGTCGGCGATATCGGCGGGGTCGAGGCCGAGGTGGGTGGCTATGGCGGAGCGGATCTCGTCCTTGCCGATCGCCGCGCCGGTCGCGTCGCTGCCGCTCTGCGCTGACTCCATGCCGTTGTCACTCCTCGTGCCGTGCCGCCGGGGTTCGCCCGTACTCCTACCCGAGCAGACTAACCCATTGAGATAGGGTTGCCTAACCTATGTAGCGACATTCGATAGCGTGACCAAGACATCCCATAGCGTGAGTAAGAGGCACGACGTGACAATCCCAGCCCCAGCCGCCCAGGACCACCGCGACGGCTTCGTTCCCTTCCCCGCCGACCTGGCCGACGAATACCGCCGCGCGGGCTACTGGACCGGCCGCCCGCTCGACCGGCTGCTGCGCGAGACGGCTCGCACCCGGCCCGACCGCCCGGCCCTGCTGTCGGACGACGCCACCCTGACCTACGCCGAACTCGACGCCGCCGCCGACCGCACCGCCCACGGCTTCCTGAAGCTCGGCCTGCGCCCCGGCGACCGCGTGGTGGTGCAGCTGCCCAACGTCCCCGACTTCCCGCGCATCCTGTTCGGTCTGCTGCGCGCCGGGATCATTCCGGTGCTCACCCTGCCCGCGCACCGCCGCGCCGAGATCGAGCACCTCACCCGGCTCTCCGGCGCGGTCGCCTACCTGATCGCCGACCGGCTGGGCGATTTCGACTACCGCGTCCTCGCCACCGAGGTCGCCGCCGCCGTGCCGACGCTGCGCCACGTGCTGGTGCTCGGCGACCCGGGCACCTTCACCGACCTGAATTCCATTTCCGGCGAGGGTGATTCGTTGCCCGAGATCGATGCCGCCGACATCGCCCTGATGCTGGTCTCCGGCGGCACCACCGGGCTGCCCAAGCTCATCGCGCGCACCCACGACGACTACGCCTACAACGCCACGGCCAGCGCGGCGGTGTGCGCGCTCGGACCGGAGGACGTGTATCTCGCGACGCTGCCCGCCGCGCACAACTTCCCGCTGGCCTGCCCCGGCATCCTGGGCACCGTGGCGACCGGCGGCGCGCTCGCCTTCGTCACCGACCCCAGCCCGGAGAGCGCCTTCGCCGCCATCGAACGGCATCGGGTCACCGTGACCGCCGTGGTGCCGCCGCTGGCGCAGCTGTGGTGCGCCGCCACCGAGTGGGAGGAGGCCGACCTGTCCTCGCTGCGTCTGCTCCAGGTCGGCGGCGCACGCCTGGCGGAGGTCAATGCCCGCGAGGTCGCCCCCGCGCTCGGCGCGAAACTCCAGCAGGTGTTCGGCATGGCCGAGGGCCTGCTCAACTACACCCGCCTGGACGACTCCGAGGAGATCGTCTGCACCACCCAGGGCCGCCCGCTGTCGCCGCACGACGAACTGCGCATCGTGGACGGGGAGGGCAACGAGGTGCCCGACGGCGAGGAGGGCGAGCTGCTCACCCGCGGCCCCTACACGCTGCGCGGCTATTATCGTGCGCCGGAACACAATGCGCGCTCGTTCACCCCGGACGGCTTCTACCGCAGCGGTGATCTGGTGCGCCGCCTGCCCAGCGGGCACCTGATCGTCTCCGGCCGCAGCAAGGACGTGATCAACCGCGGCGGGGAGAACGTCTCCTGCGACGAACTCGAGGAGCATCTGCTCGCGCATCCCGCCGTGCGGCACGCCGCGGCCGTCGGCCTGCCCGACGCCGCCCTCGGCGAGAAGGTGTGCGCCGTCCTGGTGGTCGAGGGCGAGATGCCCAGCCTCGCCGAGATCAAGCGCTTCCTCACCGACCGCGGCCTGGCCACCTACAAGCTGCCGGACGTGCTGCGCCAGGCCGACACCCTGCCCGTCACCGCCGTCGGCAAGATCGACAAGAAGGCGCTGCGCGCGGCGGATTGAGCCCACCGTGCGGCGGGCCGCCGGAGTGGCAGGCTCGCACGCTTTCCCGTTCGTGTACGACTCCGCCCTCGAATTCGTCGGCGCTCGTAGCGAAACGGTACGGGCGCGCGCACGAGAGCATCCTGGCATCCCGCCTGAAATGCGTGTGGCCCCCTGCTGATGCAGGGGGCCACACGTTCCACCGGGGCCGGAGACCGACTGCCCGCGAGGGGAAGACGCGAAGCGGTCTCCGCACGGCGGTCCGGGGGCCGCGCTGTGGTGGCCGGGATTCGGGCTCGGGTTTCGGGGCCGAGGCGTCGGGCGAGGCCGCAGTGTTGCCGGGGTTTCGGGCGAGGCCGCAGTGTTGTCGAGGCTCCGGGAGAGCCGCAGTGTTGTCGAGGCTCCGGGAGGGCCGCAGTGTTGTCGAGACTTCGGCCGGGACCTCAGTGCTGTTGCGCCCGAACCACGTACGGTGCGACGCTGCCCAATTTCTCGCAGGTCTCCTCGAATTCGCGCTCCGGCCGCGACTGGCCCACCACGCCCGCTCCGGCGCGCAGCCACGCGCCCTCGCCGGTCTGGTAGACCGCGCGCAGCACCAGGGTGGCCTCCAACGCGCCGTCCGGCGACACCGTCACCACCGCACCCGAATACAGGCCGCGCTCATCGTGATCCAGGCGGAAAACCGCGTCCACGCCGTCCGCCTTCGGAATGCCGGAGGCGGTCACCGACGGGAACAGCACCTCGAGCGCGTCCCACGGGCTGCGGTCGGCGGCCAGGGTGCCGCGCACGGTGGAGGCCAGGTGCTGCACGCTGCCGCGCTCGCGCACCGCCATGTAGTCAGAGACGACGGTGGTGCCGGGCTCGGCCACGGTCGCGATCTCGGCGAAGGAGGTCTGCACCGACAGCGCGTGCTCGACGATCTCCTTGGGATCGCTGAGCAGATCGGCGCGCGCGGCGGTATCCACGTCCGTGCCGCGGCCGAAAGCGCGTGTCCCGGCGAGCGGTTCGGTGGTGACCACGCGACGGCCGTCCACCGCGGCGACCAGTTCCGGGCTGAACCCGGCGGCCTCCAGCGCGCCCAGCCGCAGCAGGAAGGACCGGGCCGGGGTGTTGTTGGCCCGACCCAGCCGGTAGGTGGACGGAATATCCACGGCGAAGGGCAGCTCCACCTTCCGCGACAGGATGACCTTCTGGTAGCGGCCCGCGTTGATCTCCTCGACGGCCTTGGCCACTCGCTCCCGGTACCCGGTCGGATCGCCGGTCACGTCTACCGGATGCCCGACCGGCAGCGCCGTTCCCTGCGCCGCGCCGATGAGCGCCAGGATGTCGGCGGCCTCGTCGGTGGTCGCGCCCGATACCTGGATACCGGCGGCGCTGAGCCGCACCTCGATCCGCGGGATCATCAGGTGGGCGAGGGTGGCGCGGGGGTGGACGTAATCGGTCGAGCCGAGCGCCCAGGCGCAGAACTCGAACCCGATCCAGCCGTAGGCGTTGCGCCCGGCGAGCGGCAGGCCCGCCAGCGCGCGGTCGACGACCCGTGCCGGGCTGCCGGTCCACGGTGTGGCGGTGGTGTCGCCCGCCCAGGTGACCCGCAACTCGTCGGCGTCGAGTTCGATGCCGCCGAGCGGGTCGGCGGCGAACACCCATTCGCCGGGCTTCTCGTAGACGACGTATTCGCCGAATCGGTCGGCGGCGGCCAGGCCGGTCAGCGCGGCGACCGGATCGATTCCGCCCTTCGGGTTCGCTGGCGCCGGACTGTGCGAAAAGTCCAGTCGTACTCGTTCGTCCGTCGCCGACACCCGTCCTCCAAGGTAATGCTGACCTAACTCAGGAAAGTAAGGTTAGCATTACCTGCTTCAGAGTGACGTGTTGCGCCAGCCACTCCCCGCCCGCCCGCGAATCGCCACGCCATCGCCGATGTTTCCCACGACCGGCCATCCACCGACCCCGATATCGGCTTGAATGGAAGACGTCAGCACGCGCGGAGGGATCACAGATGATCGACCACGACAGCCGGATACCCACGGCCACCACCGCCCCGCGCTCGGTGGTGGCGCTGGTCGACTCCACCACCCGCGTCGAACGTGAACTCGTCGGCAGCTGGCTCGCCGAGGGCGGCATCAACCAGGAATTCGGCACCGAGGCGCCCGTCACCCAGATCGACCTCGACCCCACCGCCATCGCCACCCGCCTGGTCGACCGCAACGACGACCCGCTCGTGGTGCCCGTGCGGGTGCTGTGGCTGCCGCCGGAACGAGATGGCGTGCGGCGCACCACCTTCACCGATCTGATCACCTTCAGCAATCCGCGCAAACCCAACCGCCTCATGCAGCGGCGACTCATCGGCAAAGCGCCCGACCGGCACCTGGTGCTTACCGGGCAGCCCGCGCGGCTGAGCGAGCTGCGCGCCAACAATCCCGGAGCCGTCGGTGCGGCCGCCGCGTTCGCCCGCGCCATCGTGCGCGCGGGCATCGTCGCACTGGAACGCGCGGAGCGCGCCGTCATCGGCGACCGCTACAAGGTGCCGCGCCTGGTAGCCGAGGAGATCCTCGACTCCCCCGAATTCCTGCGCCGCCTCGACGATATCGCCGCGCGGACCGGCACCTCACCGCGTGAGATGCACCACCGCGCGGAGAAGGCGCTGCGCGAACTCGTGGCCGCGCAGAGCCGCCTCGTCTCCGATCTGTTCACCCAGGCCATGCGACCCGTGCACGCCTCCACCTGGAAGGTCGACGACGACCCCGTCGGCTTCGAACGGCTGCGCAGCCTCAACCGGCGCTACCCGCTGGTCTTCCTGCCCTCGCACCGCTCCTACGTGGACGCCTTCGTGCTCGGGGATGTGCTCGCCCGCAACGACTTCCCGCCCAATCACGTGATCGGCGGAGCCAATCTCGGCTTCTGGCCCATGGGGCCGATCGCGCGCCGCACCGGCACCGTGTTCATCCGCCGCAGCTTCGGTGACGACGAGGTGTACAAGGCCGTCGTCGAGGAGTACTTCGCGTACCTGCTCGCCAAACGATTCAACCTGGAGTGGTACTTCGAGGGCGGGCGCACCCGCACCGGGAAGCTGCGACCGCCGCGATACGGACTGCTCAACTATCTGGCGGCGGCGCTGCGCTCCGGCCGGGTGGACGACGTGATGCTGGTGCCGGTGTCCATCACCTACGAGCGGCTCAACGAGATCGGGGCCATCGCCGACGAACAGACCGGCGGCAAGAAGCAGCCCGAGGGGCTGGCCTGGCTGGCGCGGTACGTGCGCAATCAGCAGCATTCGGCGGGGCACGTGTACGTGCGCTTCGGGGAACCACTCTCGGCGCGGGAACGGCTGATCGCACACGGCGACCCGCTCGTCGAACCCACCGATCCGGGCGCGGCGGCGGGACCGGCGATCTCGAATCCGGGACCGGCGGTGTCGGACCCGACATCGAATCCGCGTACGACGACCGCGGGCGAGGCTCAGACAGCATCGGCCCCCGCTTGGGCGGACTCCTATCCGAGCACATCGGCTGCGGCTGCGACGGCGGCGAACACCGCTCCGGCAACGTCGAATCCGCGTGCGTCGAATCCGGCAGTGTCGAACCCGGCGACGTCGACGGCGAACCCGGCAGCGGGCGGTGACGGCGTCGTCCCGGAAGCGGAAAGCGTTGTGGAGGAACAGGAGCGGCGGGCCGTGCAGCGACTCGCCTTCGATGTCGCGGTGGGCATCAATGCCGTCACCCCGATCACCGTCAACGCGCTCACCACGCTCGTGCTGCTGGGCGTGCACGAACGCGCCCTCACCCGGGACGAACTGCGCGCCGCCATCGCGCCCGTGCTCGGCTACCTCGAGCACCGCGATCTGCCCCGCGGCGAACTCGACACGCTCCGTGACGATCACGGCCTGGCGGTGGTGCTCGAACAGCTCGCCATCGCCAAGGTGGTGACCGTGTACCGGGGCGGACTGGAGCCGGTCTACTCCATCGGCGCGGGCGCGCATCTGGAGGCGGCGTTCTACCGCAACAGCGCGGTGCACTGGTTCGTCAACCGCGCCATTCTGGAGCTGGCCGTGCTCACCGCCGTGGAAGCGCCGGAGGGGGATCAGCTGCGGGTCGGCTGGGAGGCCGCCTACCGGCTGCGTGATCTGCTCAAATTCGAGTTCTTCTTCCCCGAGCGGGCCGAGTTCACCTCACAGCTCACCGCGGAGATGCTGCACGTGGACCCGCAGTGGCACCGCCGCACCGCCGCCGGGACCGTCGGCACCGAAATCCTGGCCCAGCTCGCCGGATCCGGCTTCATGATGGCGCACCGGGTACTGCGGTCCTTCTTCGACGCGCAGCTGGTGGTCGCCGAACGGCTGGCCGCCCACGACCCCGCCGCCGACGTCGATCGCAAGGCGATCATCGACGAATGCCTCAATGTCGGGCGGCAGATGCTGTTGCAGCAGCGGTTGCAAAGCCCCGAATCGGTGTCCTCCGAACTGTTCAGCAGCGCACTCAAACTCGCCGACAACCACGGACTGCTCACCCCCGGCCCGTCCGACCCCGCCGACTCGGCCGCGCGCCGGACCAGATTCGCCGGGGAGCTGCGCGCCATCGGCGGACGCATCACCCGCGCCGCCACCCTGGACCCGTCGAACCGGCGGGAAACGCTATGAGCGCCCGCAGGATTCCCGGCGGTACGGCCCTGACACGCTCCCGGACCACGCGAAAGGCCGACTCCGCCCGGACCGGCGGGCCCGTGTATCTGCGGCGACGACGGCCCGGCGCGGGCATTACCGAGCAGCCAGCGCGGGCCATCACCCTCGACGAGGCGGTCGCGGACATCCGTTGCGGGCCGCGAGGTCCGGAGGTCGCCGCCATCTTCGATTTCGGTGGGACGGTCGTACACGGATTCGACCCGCCCTCGCTCACCCGGCGACTGCTGCGCCGCGACCGCGACCCCGTCGCGGCCGGACTGCTCGGCAGTATCCGCGGCGCCCGCAGCGAGGGCGAATACGAGCGATTCCTCCAGCACACCATGCACGCCTGGGCCGGGCTGCCGGAGCAGCGGCTCGAGGAACTGGGCGCGACGCTGTTCCAGCGCACCGTCTACGGACACCTGTACCCGGAAGCCTGGCGGCTGATCCGCGAGCACGAGGCCGCCGGGCACACCCTGGTGCTGGTGAGCTCGCTGACCCGCTTCCAGGTGCGGCCGGCCGCCGATGAACTCGGTATCCCCACCGTGCTGTGCACCGCCATGGCCACCCAGGACGGCGTCCTCACCGGCCACGTGGACGGAAAGCCGCTGTGGCGCAACGGCAAAGCCGACGCGGCGCGGCGCTTCGCCCTCGCCGAGGGCATCGACCTGGAGCGCAGCTGGGTGTACGCCGACAGCGCCGCCGATCTGCCGCTGCTCGGGGTGGCGGGGCGGCCGGTGGCCGTCAACCCCGATCCCCGCACGGTACTGGAGGCCACCGAGAAGGATTGGCCCATCCTGCATTTCCGGCCCCGCACCACCCCCCGCCCCACCGACTACGCCCGCACCGCCGCCGGATTCGCGGCGCTGCTCGGGGGCGCGCTGTTCGGGGTGGCGGCCAAGGCGCACACCAAACAGCGCCGGGAGATGGCGGATTCGCTGCTGAACCACGCCGCCGATTCCACGCTGCGCGGCACCGGGGTGCGGGTGCGTGTGACGGGGCGGGAGCACACCCGCGCACCGCGGCCCGCGGTGTTCATCTTCAACCACCAGAGCCAGTTCGACATGGTGGTGGTGGCCGAGGTGCTCGGCGGCGGCATCACCGGCATCGCCAAGAAGGAGATCACCCGCAATCCGATCTTCGGACCGCTCATGCGCTTCGTCGAGGTGACCTTCATCGACCGCGCCGATCCGACGGCGGCCAAGGCCGCGCTGGCTCCGGTGGTGCGGACGCTGCGGGGCGGGCTGTCCATCGTCATCTCGCCCGAGGGCACGCGCTCGCGCACGCCGCGGGTGGGTGCCTTCAAGAAGGGCGCGTTCCACATCGCCATCCAGTCCGGGGTGCCGATCATTCCCGTGGTCATCCGGAACGCGGGCGAGATCGCCTGGCGCGATTCGGCGGTGGTCCGCAAGGGTGTGGTGGACGTGGCCGTGCTGCCGCCCATCGACGTGAGCGGGTGGAATCCGGCCGATATGGACGCCGACATCGAACGGGTGCGCCAGCTGTTCGTGGACACCCTGCTGGAGTGGCCGACGGGCGACTGAACTCGCTACCTCAGAGCCGGCGGCCGAGCAGCAGCTTCCAGGGCATGGCGGCGGATTCCAGCTGCACCTTGAGGCTCATCTTGGACGCGCCCTTGGTGCGCTCCTCGAAGCGGATCGGCACCTCGGCGATCCGGATGCCCTTCTTGACCGTGCGGTAGTTCATCTCCACCTGGAACGAGTAGCCGTTCGACTTGATCGACGACACGTCGATGGCGCGCAGCGTATCGGCCTTCCACGCCTTGAACCCAGCGGTCGCGTCCTTGACGCCCAAGCGCAGAATCAGATTCACGTAGAAGTTGGCCCAGGCCGAGAGCGCCTTGCGGTACCACTTCCACTCCTCGGCGGTGGAACCGCCGGGCACGTACCGGGATCCGAGCACCACGCCCGCGTCGGTGGTCTCCAGCTTCTCCAGCATGGCCGGGATCACCTCGGCCGGGTGTGAGAGGTCGGCGTCCATCTGGATCACCACATCCGCGCCCTCGGCGAGCGCCCGGGTGATGCCCGCGATGTAGGCGCGGCCCAGACCGTCCTTCTCCGTGCGGTGCAGCACGCCCACGACGCTGGGCAGTTCCGCGGCGAGCTTGTCGGCGACCTCGCCGGTACCGTCGGGTGAGTTGTCGTCCACGACCAGCACGTGCAGGTCGGACACGGGTAGCGCGGTCAGCCGCTCCACCGCCACCGGCAGGTTCTCCCGCTCGTTGTAGGTCGGCACCACCACGGTTACCTTCAAGGCTCGCCCTCCCGCTCGATTCCGGCCCGTACGCGCGCGCGGCACGGGCGGGCATTCGTCGTTTCTGCTCCCGAAACGGTACTTGATTCACCTGAGGGATGAGTGAGCGCACCGGCAACCGTGGGAAATGGGCTCAATCCTCGGCTTCGTCGGCCGCTTTGTTCCGCGCCCTGGCGATCTCCAAAGCCCGCTCCGCCGTTGCCTTATCGGGGTAGGGACCCATCCGTTCGCCCACCCAGTGCTGCTTGCCCTGTTCCGCCCGGTGGTGTTTCAGGCAGTAGTACCACTGATCATCGGAGTTGTCGGCCATGCCTCCAGCATCCCACCGCGATCACGGCGGCGGATGTGAAACACGCGGCAGTACGGCGCGCCCGTCAATTCGAAATCTCGAAATGAAAAACTCGCCGTGACAGCTACGGCCTGGATAACCCGGAAACGAACAATGGGTGTTGCACACCGTGTGTGCAACACCCATCCGAACTGTGGCCAAGGCCGGGATCGAACCGGCGACCTTCCGCTTTTCAGGCGGACGCTCGTACCAACTGAGCTACCTGGCCGGAGGCACCCGTACCGAATGCCAAGCTGTAGTCTTGCGACCCTGACGGGACTCGAACCCGCGACCTCCGCCGTGACAGGGCGGCGCGCTAACCAACTGCGCCACAGGGCCTTGCTTGCTCCTCCAGCGGTGTTTCCACCACTGGTACCCCCTACGGGATTCGAACCCGCGCTACCGCCTTGAAAGGGCGGCGTCCTAGGCCGCTAGACGAAGGGGGCCCGCCGGATGTCTCCGGACCGTTTGCTCAACGGCTTCCGTTGGGAGCGGAGATAGCTTATGACAGCTCGCCGCTTATTCCCAAATCTGCTGGTCAGGGTGTCAAATTAAGATCCTCCAGCCGGGCGTTGACCCGCCAGCCCACGCGACGGAACTCCTCGGACCACTCCGGGGTGGCCGTCGCCTCGATGATCACCTCGAGCGCCTCACGGAACCGGGAACGCAGATCCCCCGGGCCGCCGAGCACATCCGCGATGTAGCGCTGGCCCGCCAGGGCGGCGGCCAGCGTGCGGGTGAAGCGGTCCGGATCGGCGTCCGGCCGCAGCTGCTTGTGCTCGATCGCCCGCACCGCGAGCAGCCGGATGGCGCGGCCGAGAATGCGACCGCCGCCCGCCTGGATGTCCCGGTAGAACTCCGGTTCGATGATGAGCCGGAACTCAGCCTGGATGATGATGTCGTTCTCCAGGCGCAACGCGATCTCGTCGACCATCCCGTGCAGGATGTCGAGCGGACCGAGATCGCCTCGGGTGAGCCATCTTTCGGTGGACGCGCGGTAGCGGTCCACAGCCGCTTCCAAGACCGCGCGCGCGAGATCCTCCTTGGAGTCGAAGTGGAAGTACATGGCGCCCTTGGTGGCGCGGGAACCTTCCAATATGCGGTTGAGCGATGCAGCGGCATAGCCGCTCTTCCCGAACTCAACGGCGGCGGACCTGATGATCGCCGCACGTGTCCGGCGGGCCCGCTCTTGCTGCCGTGCCATGCTCGAAACGCCTCCGAAGCTAGCTAACCGCCGTTGCGCCATTCTCCACGGTGAGAACAGCCATCCGGCGCAAAGTTACGTGTCTTTCAAATACTTCAGAACGGGCTTGCGCCCGAATTACCAAACTTGTGGTACGAAAAAGCGCGAAAAACTTGAAACACACCAACTGGTATAGTTTTTCCCGCCCGGGTGCGCCGCAGGGGGTGCGCACCCGGGCGTTCACGTCGTCTGGTCGCCTCCCGCTGCCTCTCTTCTGGAGCCGCGATCGGCCAGACCGGTCGCGACACGTTCGGGCACATCAACGATAAGCCGAATCCCGTGCCGCCGGGGCAATCCCGGTTCTTCGGGAATTCACCAGTCGGTCACCGTACCCGGAAAGCGCACTCCGCGTGGTGTGTACCGGAAAGTCAGTTAGCCAGAACGTCCCCTATCTCGTTCCGCAATTCCGCAGCAACCGGTTGGGCGATTGGTCCGGAAGGACGAATTCACCCTTATCTCACGGAGGTTCGACCCGCCCGCCGACCCCGCCGCGACCGCCCGCGCACGGACCCTGTCGCCGCCACCGCGCCGCCGCCCGCCCGGCGCCGCCCCCGCCCGGTTACCACACCCCCCACCAATTACATTGCCACACATCACGATTGGATGATATTCGGAGGACTGCCAGCTGAATCAATCTGGGTGTCAATACGATTGCCAGTCCCTCCGACCGGCCCCCACCCAACCACCGCGCGCCCCGGCGCAACCCGCCACGACAGCACGGCGCCCACCCGCGGCGATCATCCGGAACGGGGATCGAGCCGGATAGCCGCGACACAGCCCCGTCCACACTGGTTCACCGCCGAGGGTATCCCCGATCGCTCCCCCATTCACCCCGAAGCACCCACCCTGCCCCACGCACCTCTTCCCCCCTGCCCCACGCCAGCCGGAACCCCCGACCGCGCGAACCGGCCGATCAGACCCCCGACGGGGCCACCCGGGTACGCCGGACTCCGACGCCCACTGCCCCACGCCGCCGGCTCCGCCCCACGCAACCCACCGCCCCGCACCCCCGCAGACCACCCGCTCAACTGCCATGACCTGCACAAACATCCGGAGCTAACCACCAACCGGATACTCGGTTAACACTTCCCTGGCGCGCACATTAAACTGGCCTCCCGCGCCCCTATAGCTCAGTTGGTAGAGCTACGGACTTTTAATCCGCGAGTATCAACGCTCCCACCTGCGAAAACGCTAGAATAATGGGGCAGTCATGGGGCAGAGACGACGAAGGGGCACCCGTAGGTGCCCCTTGACAAGCGTGGTGCCCCCTGTAGGACTCGAACCTACGACCTAGTGATTAAAAGTCACCAGCTCTACCAACTGAGCTAAAGGGGCTTAGCGGGGACAAGACTACAACATGCCCCACGCATGCCCCACATCGTTATCGATGGAGGCACGACCGAGATGGCATGGGCCGAGAAGCTTCCCAACGGCCGGTACAGAGGCGTCTACCGCGGCGCCAGGGGCGAGAAGCGGCGCGTGCCGGGCACATACGCCAGGAAGGCGGATGCGGCTCGAGATGCGTCCGCAGAGGAGCGCAAGCAGCGGCGGTCACCCTCCCCCGCCGACGCCGGGAAGCTCACGTGGGGCGAGTGGGAACCGCAGTGGCAAGCCAGCAGGATTGTGGCGAAGAGCACAGATCGTTCCGACCAAGGGCGGCTGCGCGACCACGTCCGCCCGCAGTGGGAGTCGGTTGCGATGCGCAACATAACGACCGACACGATCCAACGATGGGTGACTGATCTCACACGGGACGGCATGGCGCCGTCGACGGTCGCCAAGTGCTACTACCTGCTCAGCTCATCGATGAAGGCAGCGCACAAGGCGAAGGTGATCGACGCGAATCCGTGCAAAGGGGTCGTTCTGCCCAAACCAGGCCCGATGCCCGAGCGCTACCTGGATGACAGCGAAATTTCAGCAATCAAGGCGTCACTGACCGAGTTCGATCAGTTGATCGTCGACGTCCTACTCGGCACCGGGATGCGGCTCGGGGAAGCGATGGGCTTGCACTGGGAAAACGTGGACCTCAAGCGGAAAACGATCTCTGTCGAATGGGCGTTCGATCCCGTAGAGCAGGAGATGAAGGCGCCCAAGGATCATGAGCGACGGGTGATCCCTATCGGCGCGAGCCTGAGCCAGCAGTTGCACAGGCACCTTTCGCATGCCGGCGTAGGCAAACCTGCGCCTCGACCGGTGAGATACCCGCGCAGTGCTCGCGTCCGCTCCGGCCTCGTCCTCGCTCACGTCCAAGGGCGGCCGTTCGACCCGTCGAACCTCCGGAACCGATTCGACGCGTCGGTCCGGATCGCACACGTAGGCAAGGGCAAGCACAGACACTCGATCGGCCATGTTCGGCTCCACGACCTTCGCCACACCTACGCCAGCCGACTGCTTGAGAGCGGCATCCAGATCGAAGAAGTATCCCGGCTACTCGGCCACGCGAGCATCACCACGACCATGCGGTACGCCCATCGCTCAAGATCCCAGTGGGACGACGTACGCACAGCGTTGGGCTGAGGTGACCGAATCTGCCAACCTTATGACCGTCGCTGCCAACCGATCTGGACCTGGTCTCTGGCCGTATTGGGTCTGCTGTGGGTCGTGGTATGGATTGCGGGCGCCCACGAAGAAGATCGGAAAGGGGGGCGCGGTTGATTCCCGCGTTCGACCAAACGACCGGCCAAATCCCACCGGGCCGGTATACCTGCACGCTCGGGGAGGTTGAGGAGCGATTGGTCGCGGCGGAAGAGTTCGAGACATCGACCACGCGGCGGGACTTGTTCGTGGGGCTGCTCAAGTACCTCGCAGACTGGGAGGAAGCGGCCGAGAGGCTCCGATTCTCGTCGTCGTTGCTACGTTCGTTCTGGATCGCGGGCAGCTTCGCATCCCGCAAGCTCGACCCCCGCGATATCGATATCACACCCGTGGTCGACGGCGTTCTCGCAGATGAGGCATGCGGCAAACCAGGATCGAAAAGAATTCGAGATCTCACCCAACACCGGGACGGAATCAAGAGGTTGTACGGTCTGGAGGTGTTTCCTCTCCGCTGGTTCCCCGTGGTGCAGCCGCATCGTGCGGATGCTGTGCTCAGCGGTGACCAGCAGGCATACCTTCACGACCGCGGCCGTCTTGACGATTGGTGGGAACGCTGCCGGATTGACGGATCTGACATACCCTCGGTAGAAAGCTGTAGCAGCCGCCGAGGCTATCTGGAGGTTCGGCTGTGAGCGTCCGTGAACAGTATGCGCATCTCTTACAAGGCCGTGAACCTGCTCGCAATCTGGACGAGGTGGACGACGAGCCTGCCTCGTCATACCTGCGCGCAGCAATGTTCGCAGGTCTACGCCAGTTCGAGCCTGCCGCGTCCCTTCCCGGGTTTGCCAGCATTCGCTTGCTCGGCGAGCGCTTCCACGACGGGTTGTTCGACTCGTATGCAGCGGAGATCTTCACTCAGCTCGATCGCGAGGTTCGGGCAGCTGCTCCAGCCGACGTCGCCAACCAGCTCACGTTCGGGTTCCGTCAGGTGGAGCAAGGCAGCGTGGTACTTCCGCTCGCCTCATTTGCTGCTGACTCTCCATCAGAGGGCGAGCTGGATGTCGCCGTGCCCTCACCACTTGAGCTCGCGCTGGTTCGTGTTCTGAATTTGCATGATCTACTGGAACACCCCACTATCCCTGACGCGTGGGCCGCTCCCGTACTCAGTGGCGTTCCGACAGACCTCGCTCATCGGCTGAGGCTGCTGGTTGAGTCGCTCGACAAGGCAGATGCTGGGATCGAGATCGATTTGTCTCAACACGACGGTCGACGGCGGCAATCGAGACTCACCACCCGCGGACGCAGCCGCGCAAACCGCCTATTCGAACCCCGGAGTACCAGCGACGAGGTCGAAGTAAAAGCTGGGTCCCTCGCAGGCGTTACGCTCGGCGACGAGTTCGCGCAGGTGCAACTGCGCCAGAACAAGCGAAAGACCGAGATCGTTCGGGTACCCACCAACGAAGCAAAGATGCTTCCCTGGGATGTGTACTTGCGGATCGAAGTACGGACTGTCAAGAGTTCTGACAGCTTCGGTGAACGGAAGCGGACCGAGCATCAGTTCATACGCGTGCTGTCTCATGGAGATCCGTTACCCGATACGGGCGGTGCATAGCCCTTTCGGGGGTCGCCGCGACAACTGCGATCGCAGCAGTTGAAGTTAGTTACGGTACCGAGTGACGTCAACCGGCTCGAATGCCTCGGTCATCCTGTGTGGGACGGTCGGCCTGTGCGCCTCGACCAGAACGATATCGGTCAGGGCCGGACACACCGCACGGCGGCCCCGGTGACGCCCGAAATCAGGCACACGAGTAGATCCCAGCTAGACCGAGACATGAACGACCGCGTCCGCATCGAACTCACCCGGATTGTATGAGCTCGAAATCCCCTACGAGGCGCGGCATTACGTAGAATCGGCTCCGTCGGCGGTAACCGCTTCCCCGCGGCTGTCGCGGCTCCTGTGCTGATTTCGGCGGTCCTCTCCACAGGGGAGGGGACTTCGACCGAGGTCGCCACGGGAGGTGCGAATACCAATGGGCGGCAAGCATCGTCGGCCCGCGGGAAGACGTGAAAGATGCCTTGAACGGCTGAAGGTCGCTGCTATCGCAGCGACCTTCACCGGAAACCTGCTGGTCACAGGTCATCGTGTTCTTCTTCTTGCCCACGAGAGTGGATGGCTCTAGCCATCCACTGGCCCCGAACTCCGCGCACCGGAGGGAGGGGCCTTCTCGCGTTCAACGGGCAGTTTCACTACCCGGTAGTGATTCTACAGAATTCTGTACTTTTGACAGCCTGACAGTCTGTACTGCCGAACCCTGTAATCCCTGCCCTACCAGCCATCTCACCTGCAAGATGGCCCGCCTAGCGAGATCGCCGCCGGTCGCGATCCGAGTCGCGGGGCTTCTGCGGTCCGGTGACGGGGGGATGCTTCAGGACGTAGCGTTGCAGTTCCAGCACGTGGGCGGCCTCCCAGCTTGCCCGGTTCAGCCGGTCACGTCGCTCGGGCGTCACTTCGGCGCGGCTCAGCCGGTAGTCGAGGGTTTTGATCTCGTGTCGGATCATGCAAATCTCCGCGCGCGGAGTATGGGCGCCGACTCGCTTCGCCCGGGCTAGGAGGGCCGCGTACTGCTCTTCGAAGCTGCGCATATCGCTGATGTCTCCGTGCTCAGCCGGTAGGCGTCCGGCGGCGCCGCCGCACGCTGCTCGACCTGGTTCCTTCCACCAGAGTGACATAGCGGTCGGACATTGCGACCGAAATGGGCGGATCTGCATCGGTCGGCTAGTACGTTCGAATCTGTCTGTCTACCAGGACATTTGACGGTTCTGCGTTGCTAGTTCTTCGCCGCGAATTCGCGGCGAATCGGCGGCATTCCTCGCGACAGTCAGGCTGGATACGGCCAGTACCGTCCGGGATTCGTTGTGCGGTAGACCCGCCAACGGCCACTTGACAGCCCGTGTCCCTCTGGGCGGCCTGGCCCGCCGCCGAGGCGACGCTTTTCCGCGCCCCTCCGGGGCGCGATGCACTTCGGTCGGACCGCGAGAGCCTGGCTTGTGCTGTGTCCCTCCGGTATGGCCTGGGGCGTCTCCGATCACAGCCGCGGTTCTGGCCCGCGCCCTCCGGACCGACCGCGAGATACCGATGCCAAGCGCGCGGGACAGGTTCCGGCTGTGATAGCCCCGGAAAGGCCATACCGGAGGGACACAGCACCCCGCGCGCCGACCGCGCGGCCGTCAGGTCGCCGACCCTGGCACGGGACCGGTCCGAGTCACGACACTGAGCACCATGCATAGCCACGTGCCTAGACCGCAGCAGAGGCAGACGACTTCACCACACCTCCGTACTCCTCCGTACGCCAAGGCAACTCGCTCGCAAACGTTCCGATACCCGCCTTACGCAACCCGATTCGTTGTTCTTCTCTTCACCACCACACCAACCCTCACCTACTTGATTCTTTTGATTTCTGATTGCTCCCCACCCCCACCCAGTTCGACATCTCATCGTCCGTTCACGAAGTGGGCGATGAGATGTCGAACTGGGTGGGGGTGGGGAGTGAGCAGGAATCATGCCTTTCGCCCCAGCTCAGCGAGTGTTGGTGTGGTGGTGAAGAGACGCGAAAACCCCGCACCCTCTTGTATGCCTATTTCGCGCGACTTTTGCGCGTTTTTCGCGCCCTCGGCAGCCATCGTGATCGACTGCCGAGAGCCGATGCCGTGACACGGGACGGCCCTTCCTCGGCGGGACAGTGTGTGCCCGGCCCTCGGGTCGTTCAAGGGCGCTCCTGCGTCGCGTCGCCTGACGGCGATGGCCTGGCGGCCACCCTTGAGCAACCCGCTGTCCGGGCACGACAAGCCTTCGGAGGAAGGGGCCGGGGAACAGTCGGGGGATCAACCCGGATGCCGCGGACACGAGCAGCCGGAAGCCGCGGACACGACAGAGCCTCCGCCGAGTGCGGGGCGGAGGCTCTGTCGTTCGTGGTTATGCGGCGGGGGGTTGGTTGTCTGTGGGGTGTTCGGCGAGCAGGTTCGCGATGATGTGATCGGCAACTGCGCGGCTGGCCGGTTCGGTATCGACTCCCCATTTCCGGCGTAAGGATTGGTGATCGCACGAGCGAAACCACCAGCGCCGAAAGTGAATTCGTTGTCAAGCATCGTGATCCCCCGCGCGGCCTATGATGGCCTCGTGAAAATGAGAAAGATCGTCGCCACAGCTGCGCTCACCATCGGCGCCATGGCTATCACGGGGGGCACATCGTATGCGGCGCCGGAATCGAACGCACAGGATGTGCAGGCTGTTTCGCAGCTGTCCGGAGACCAGGGCGGCATCCACTACGACGTGGTTCGCTCCGATACGGACCAGACCGTCACCACCACCCTGACCGGGGGCACGTTCCAGCTCACCGACGCCGCGGTGAACATCCTCGACGGAAACGGCATCGTCACTTCCACGATGCCGCTCTCGGTGACCATCGACGGCACCGATCAGGTGCTCTCGTTGAACCCCAGCATCGCTGACGACGGCGCCGCACTGGTCGCACACCCGACCGCCACCGCCGTCGCGGAGGGCACCGCCCAAACCGGCAGCGCCAACGCGGCGGCCGGCGCGCTCATCGGGGGCATCCTCGGTCTCGTGGTCACCGTCATCAGCCTCGGTTTCGGGTTCATGGCGATACCCGCCGGGATCCTGGGCGGTGCGGTGATCGGCGGCCTCAGCGGCTCCGGCGCGCCGAACAGCACCCGGCCGTGCTACGTCCCCCCGAACACCAACCTGGCGTACTGCTACTGACCGCTGAGAGCCGTAAACCGCACCTCACCATCGCTTTCGAGCCGGTGCCAGCTTCCGCTGGCACCGGCTCGAGACGCTTTTCATACCCTGATCTGTGACGATCTGAGAGACCGCCGGTCGTATCCCGTTGCCGTGAGCCGAAATTCACGTCCCGGAAGCCTAAGAGGGCGGTGCGATGTAGGCACCGAGGTTGTAGACGCGGCCGTAGCCGCTCTCGGCCGGGCCGACGTAGAGCAGGCCCTCGATCCGGCCGCCGATGGCCAGGCCGCCCGCGCGTGCCCGACGCACACCCGCGCTGATGGCGCGGGCGATGTCACGGTCCAGGGTGATCGTGCGCAGCCCGTCGTCCTGGTCGTCGTCGCGGGAGTCGGTCTCGACGATGAGCTGCGAGTCGATCACCGGGTCACCAGCCGCGGCGGGTGTCGGTTTGCGGTTGACCCAGTACAGGGGCTGTCCCTGGCTGTTGTGGCGGTGGCGGCGCACGACCGAGACGATCTCGCCGCTCACGCCGTGGCCGGGCTGCACGTCCTTGCCGAACGGGTTGCGGGCACCGGTGCCCATCAGCTCGGCGTTGATCAGGTCCAGGTCGGTCAGAGCGTTGGTCATGATGGTGTCCTCCAAGAGGTTTCGGAGATGGAAAGGGAATCGAGCGGGGCAGGCTGCCTGCCTGTCCCGGCAGAGCGGCGACGCTGTGCGCCCCGGGCGCGGGAGGGACCGCCGCGAACCCTCCCGCACCCTCGGGGTGATCGGTCAGCGAACCAGGCTCAGCACCTCCCCACCGTCTTGTGGGTCGTCGTCGGCGGCGGCGATGATCTGCCCGACGCGGGAGCTGGACAGCCCGACCGCGGCGGCGATGGCGCGCATCGATTCCCCGGCCGCGTACCGTCGCCGGATCTCCGCGTCCCGCTCGGCGACCGGATCGGTGTCCACCGTCTCGGCCGTGACCGGCTGGCCGCTGTCCAGCGCTGGACGCTCGCTGTCCAGGCCCGTCCAGTCGCTGTCCAGCCCTGTCCAGTCGGTGTCCAGTCCGGTCGGGTCGCTGTCCAGTCGGGTGGCCTCGGCGTGCACCGGGCTCGGGTCCGTTTCCGGCTCCGGCTGCGGGGCGCGGGGGACCTCGATCAGTGCGGTCAGGCCGTGGGTGGCGGCCAACCCGAACAACGGGGCGGCACCGGCGACGAACGCCGCGATCGTCGCAGGCAGCACGCGCTGACCGGATTCCGCAGCGTGGAGGCCATTTCCGACCACGCTGATCAGCTCGGCGGCGAACAACTCACCCCAAAAGAACCACAGGGTTGTTTTCGGGATCGTGACGCCCTGGCGGGCGCGGCGCTGCAACGACACCAGCGCCACAGCGGACTGGACAATGGCGCCGTCGACGAAAATCGGTCCGGCCCACGCCAACCGCGGACTGATCCCTGCCATGACCGCCAGCTCGGTCAAGGCCGCGAACGACCACGCGAACGCTCCGGCACCGATGACGATCGTCATTGCCAGCGCGGTCAGCTCCGCGAGATCGAACCGGCCACTGGACAGCCGCTGGACAGACTGGACACCCGTGGTGGACGCGGTCATCGGTCGTACCCTCCTCGGTCGGCGGACGCGGTCCACGGGCTCCACGCCGGAGGGCGGATCAGCCGCTCCTGCTCGGCGTGCAGGGCGTGCCCGGCCAACTGATCCAGCGCGTCGTCCAGGTCGCTGGCCAACTCCCGGTTACGGTCTGCCAGGTCCGCAGCCCGATGCTCGGCCGCGTCCAGCGCGGCGGTCACCTGCGCCAGCTGTTCCTCCAGCTCCGCGGCCCGCTGATTCGCTGCGGTCAACCGCGCCTGAAGATCACCACCACCGCCCGGCGTCTCGGGCGCCATCCGGGCCGCCGCCACGGGCGTAGCCGTGGCCGTGGACGTGGTGCAGACCGGGGTCCGTGGTGCGGTCCGGGTGAGCGTCTGGCCGGGCTCGGCGACCGCCTGGGCGGGCATGGTCGCCGCGATGGGCGGGGCGCTCACCGGTCGATCCCGTCTCGCTCGCTGGCCTCCGTGTGCGCGGAGAGCGCGTTACCGGGCCGGTAGTCGGCCAGCGCCGACGGCGTACCCGCCGCCGATGCTTCACGCTCCCGCACCCGGGTCACATAGTGAGAGGTCAGCAGCCTTGCCTCGTCGCGTTCGATGCCGTGCTCGGCGATGTAGCGGGCCTGCTCCTCGCTGCGCTGCTCGATTCGAGACAGCAGACCGCAGTCCTGGAGCAGGGCCAGTCGGCGCTCCGACTCCGCGCGGTCGTCGGTCCACCGCAGCGTCGCGTCCGACAGGTAGTCCCATTCCATGGCCCAGCGCTCCTCGGCAAGCCACGGGTCCGCGTACTCGGCATACTCGACGCTGTTGGCGGGGTCGTACTCCTCGGGGTTGTCCGGGTAGGCACCCCACGCGTGCATGAAGTCGGAGCGCATCTGCTGCTCGATCTTCGATTCGATCCTGTGGGTGGGGTCGGTAATGTCGTTCATTGGTTCGGTGTCCTCTCGATGCGATGTTGTGGTGATGTCGGGCCATCGGCCGGGGCCGGTCAGGTCGCGGGCCTGCGACTGACCGCGCCGCGTCGCCGGGTCCATGCCGGGCGGGGCCTCGCCCGGCATGGTCGACGCCGTCTCGCTGTCGACACCTCGGGTGAACCAGTAGCCGTGATCGTCGATCTCCTCGATCACGCGGATTGACGCAGCGGCGTCGTGGTGGTCGACAGGGTGTGCCTCGTGCGCCCACCATCCGCCGGTTGGGCACTCGATCCAGTTGATAGCGCCGTCACAGGTCGTGCAGGTGGCGGTGATCTGTTCGCCGCTCACCGCTCCATCCCGTCCCGGTCGTGCCCGTTGGTGCGGGTGACAGCGTCGGCCAGCGCGCTGCCGGGCTGGTAGTCGGCCAGTGCCGAACGCCCGGACTCACGCGCTGCGGTCTTGGCCTGCTCGGCTTGGCGTTCGGGGCTGCCGTACCGCTCATGTGCCGGGGTGCGCGCGACGAGCTTGCGCACCGCCTCATCCCGCTCGCCGCGCAGTTGATCCCGCTCCGCGGTGAGCTGTTCAGCGATCTGAGTGAGCTGCTGAGTCTGCGCGAGCAGAGCGTCCCGCTGCTCGGCCAACTCGTTGGTCTGCCCCGCGATCCCCTGCGCCTGCTCCGACTCCGACCGGGTCACCGTGGACACCGACTGCGGCGTCTCCCGCTGCGCGGTGCCGATCCGCACGGCCTCATCGCGTCGTCGCTCCTGTTGCACGCCTTCGGTTTCCCGCTCGGGTGCGGTGCGGTGCTGTTCGGTGCTGTCCCACCACTCGGTCACTTCGTCGGTGACGAATTGCTGGGCACCTTCGGCCCGGAACACCGGTTCGGCGTTGCCTTGGCCGTCGGTGTCGTAGGCGGTGACCAGCACGGTGGAATCGGGCGCCGGCCGAATCGTGGTGACCTGATCGTGGGTCCACACCGCCGACTCGATCTCGCTGCCGTGACGGGCGTGGGCGTAGACCACCCGATCCGCGCCCTCGGGCAGATAGGACACCGTGCTGGCGAATCGACCGGTTTCGCGCCCACTCATGCGGGCCTGCGGCGGGTCGCGGTGCACCTGCCCGGCCAGGGTCCGCTCCCGCAGCATCGCCTCCCGCGCGGCCAGCTGCTCGCCCACGACCTCGGGGCGGCCCCGCTCGGTGTATCTCGTCGCGCCGTGGTGCCGGTCGTAGGTCTGGACCTGCACCGTGGCGCCCTCGATCCACAGGCTGTGATCGATGCTGCGGCACATCCATTCGGTGGCGCCCTGCTCGGTCGGGAACGACCGGGCCTCGGTCATCGTGCCGCCGCGGCTGTCGGTCCAGGTCATCTGCCCGCGGTAGCGGCGCTGATCGGGCTGCGCCTTCTCGATCCGAGCCAACTCGGCCTGTTCGCGGTTCGCGCGCCGCGCGGCATCCAACCCGGATTCCCACGACACCCGTTCGGCAGCGGCACGCTGCTGCATGCCCACCGTTTCACGGGCCACCAGCGCCCGATACCGCAGCGCTTCCACGCCTTTGACCTTGTGGGCGTGGCTGAACAGGTTCCCGGTCTCGTACTCGGGAAACACGGTGGCCGCGTCCAAACCGTCCAGGGCAATGCCCTGCTCGGTGCGGGTCAGATGGTTGTTGGTGATGAACTGGGCGGCCAGGTCGGCGCGGTGCTGGGCCAGAGCCTGGGCGTCACGGGCTCGGCGGTCGTAATCGACTCGCGGGTCGTGGGTGCGGGCGGCGACGGCGAGACTGTGGGCGCGGTAGCGGTCCACGGCCTGGCTGGTCCAGGTCAGCTGGTCGGCGCGGGCCTGGACCTGTTCGCGCTGCTCGGTCCGCAGCACTCGCGAGATCCCCTTGCGGGCTCGGCGGCGTTCCAGCCATCCGCTGGCCTGGGAGTACCGGCGCATCGCCGACAGCATCGCGGCACTGAATTTGCGTGCCTCACCAGCGATTTCGTCGACAGCATTGGGGTCAGACATGGGTCGGACTTCCTTTCAATGGGTGTTACTGAAGGACCGGATCTACTGCGATCCGGGGTCTGTGGAGGTGCGGCGGGCCTCGTAGGTGTGGCGCCGTTCGTCCAGGCGGGTCACCCGCTGCCGGAATGCGGCGTAGGTGTCGGTGACGACGGCGGTGAGCATGCGGACCGTGTCGGCGGGTCCGGGGCGTCCGGCGCAGTGCCACCAGGCGAAAGCAGCCAGCGCGACCACGTACAGCGCGAGCGGGCCGGGCAGCGGCAGCACCGCGACCGCGACGGCCGCGGCGCCCGTGGCCGCTACGGCTGGTCCCCAGATCCGCAGCCCGTCTCGGGTTTTGGTGATCCTGTCGGTGTGGGGGGTGACGGTGCGGCCCACGGTGCCGCCGTCGGGGATGACGGGTACCAGCTGGGTGGCCAGTTGGGCGGCGGTGGTTCCGGCCATGTCGGCGGTGAGCGCGTCGAGTACCTGCTGTTCGTGGGTTTGCTCGGCGGTGCTGCGCCCGTCCAGGTCTTCGCCGTGGTTCTCGGGGCGGTCTTCGGGGTCGATCGGGTTCGGGGTGGACATCGTCGTATCTCCTTGTGGTCGTGGTGGTGTCAGGCCGGGCGGCGCTTGTTCAGGTCGATGACCGGCGCCAACTGCTCGGTGTCGGGGGGTGTGGGTTCGGTGAAGTCGGCGATGCCGGGCAGCGGGCGCAGGTTCTTCAGCTCGGTGTCATCGAGCGGGCTGACCCGGCCCCAGCGGGCACGGCCACCAGAGACCTGCACGACATCGCCTTTGGCCATGGCCCGCAGCCGGTTCGGCGGCAGCAGGTATTGGTCGGAGGCTTGGACGTTGCCCTCGTCGCCGTCGCGCGTGCCGCTGATGAGCTTGCGGCTCAGCTCGAACTTGGGTCGGGTGCCGTAGACCTTGCACAGGGTTTCCGGGTCGGTGGTGCGGCCGAGCAGGCTGCCGCCGGAGGCGGCGGCGACCAGGGCGGCCCGGTTGTCGTCGTCGTGTCCGAGCCCTTGCCAGGACTGCGCGATCCACCACGACCCGATCCCGGCCTTACGCAGCCGCTCGACCCATTTGACCGCGCGGGTCTTGCCGTCGGAGACCGCGGAGAACTCGTCCACGACCATCAGCGAGGCGCGGCCGTGCTGCTTGTCGGCCAGCTGCTCGAACATCGTGCCCAGCGCACCGAACTGCGACCGCGCCCGATCGGGGGTCTTCACGCCTTCGAGCACGATGTAGATCAGGTCGAAGTCGGTCAGGTCCTTGTCGCCGTCGAAGGCGTCCCCCAGCGAGCGGTACAGGTTCGCGAACTCCGACCGCGCGGAGTTCATCACCGGCTGCTTGCCGTCGATCGTGGACGCGATCTCCATATCCACGCCCATCACGCCCGGCCACGGCGTCACTCCGGTCTCCCCGCCCCACAGCTTCGACAGCGTGTCCACGTCGAAGCGGGACAGGAACTCCAGCCAGCTGCGGGGCGGGTTATGCCCGACCGGGGTGGGTGTGCCGTTGACCAGTTCGACCTTCGCCGGGGCGTCCACGATCAGGTGGATCAGCGTTTCGCGGATCTCGTGGAAGTACTTTTCGGTGTCGGTGGTCGGGGTGCTGCCGCCGGACACCATCGCCGACAGGATCGACCGCAGATCGTCCACGATGGCCTTCTGCTCCTTCGCAGAACGCTGGTGGAAGTCGGCGGCGGGCCACATCCGCAGCGCCACATCGTCGGGGAAGATCCCGATTCGGTCGGGGCGAACACCCAACCCCGCGAACCACGTCCGCATCCGCTTGGCGACCTTGCGGGACTCCGGGCCGCCGTTGCAGTCCACCACGATCACCAACGGCCGGCCGGGCCGGTCGCGGCGCCACCACTGCCGATGCCGCGTCCAGGTGGTCACGAACCACGAATGCAGCACCCGCAGCATCAGCGTGGTCTTACCCGAGCCACTGGAGGCCACCGTGGTCATGTGCTCGGCCACGTTGATCCACGGCAGGATCAACCGGGTCTCGTTGCGGCCCCACAATGCCCGGAACACGCTCGACGGCGGGGCCTGGTCGGTCTCCAGCGCCAGGCGGCCGATCACCAGTTGTGGGTTCAGTCCCCCGGTCGTGTACGGCAGCCGCCGCCGTGACAGCCGGGCCGCGGCCCGCTGCTCGCGCTGCGCCTGGACATACAACGCCCGCTCGGTCCGCGCCGGGCTGCCCAACCCGACCGTGAGCAGCTGCACGCGCCGCTGTGTGTAGAGCACGGTCGCGATCACCCACGCCGCGGGGATCAACACCGGGGCCATCCCGAACATGCCGCCGACGAACTGGCCCGCGAGCCATTCCTGCGCGGCCTGGCCGAAGTCGTGGGCGGGGGCGAACACATCCCATGCCCACAGCGCGGTGGCGCCGGGCATCGCCAGCACGGCCGCGAACATCCAGTTCCGCAGCCGGGCCGGTTTCCAGCCCAGCAGGGTCGCCGGGGCCACGATCGCGACCACACCGATCAGGACCGTGACCAGGCACGCCGCACCCAACAGGGCGTGGTCGGCGACGCTGTCCCACTGCCAGGCCGAGAAGTCCGGCAGCCACCCCAGCGGGTCACGATCGATGCCGATCGGCGGCATCTCCCGACCCACCTGGATACCGGGCTGCTCCACCGCAGCCGGAGCCGGGGCCGGGGCCGGGGCCGGGAGGGGTGCGGGCGTGTGGGGTCCGCAGTCGTCGGGGGTGATCATCGGGGTGCAGGTCATGACCCGACCGCCTTTCCGTTGTCCCGGTTCGTGCCCCGGGGGGTGTCGTGATCAGCGGCGCCGCCCGCGATCACCCGAAGCCCGGGACGCGCAGCGGGAGACGCGGATTCGGCCTGTTTCGCCGCCAAGAACTCGTCCAGATCCATCAGGCGCAGCTTCGGGCCGGTCGACAGGTCCAGGCCCTTGGCCGCTTCACGGATGACGTTCTTCACCGCGTCGCCGCGGCAGTAGTAGGTCAGCCCCGCACAGTCCGCCTGCTGCGCGACGTGGCGGGCCTGCCGCACCGCGGTGCGGGCCGCGGCGATGCTTTTCGCGGTCAGCTCGACCTCGACCGCCCACAGATCGCCACCACTGGTGAGGTAGCGGCCATCGTGGATATGCGGGCGCGCCTGCCCGGCCGCCACCATGCCGACTTGCGCCCGTAGGGCACGCTCGGAGATCCAGCGGTCCAGATCCATCCCGGTCAGCGCCAGCCGCAACCGGAAGACCGCGATGACGTGCGCGGCCATCTTCGGCGTCGGTACCCAGTAGCGCACCGGTCGGCCCAGCAGGGCCTCCGCTGCTGCTTTCGTGGGAAAGATCCACGACGGTCCCGGTACCGGACGCATCCGCCGGGAGCTGATCATCTGCGCCGCTTGCCATTTCGCCGTGATCCGGTACGCGCGATTGAGACTCACGCCCAGCATCTCGGCGACCACATCCATAGGCGCCCCGTACATTTCGGCGAGGATCGTCAGCCCGACCATGTCGCGCGGCGAGAATCGAATGGTCATCGGTCCATCCCTTCGCGTTCAGTGCTGCGGGCGACCGCATCGGCCAGGGCGTTGCCCGTGCCCGCGTAGCCCGCGAGTGCGCTGGTAGATGAGCCCTGGTCCAGGTCTTGCCCGGTCTCGGCGCTCCGTGTGGCCTCGTCGCGATTGCTGCTGTCGCGTGCGGTGGCATGCGGCTGGTGGTCGCGGGTCACTCCGTGTCGGGGCGTTACGCCGCACATCGGGCAGCGTCGTGACGCTCCGCCGGTCTGCTTGAGCTGCCGCTCCCGGCCGCGAGTGCCCTCCCATGTGCGCGCCAGGGAGAACCCAATCCCGGCCTCGCGGATCACCGACATCAACCGGGCACCGCGCCCGTCTCGATGCTCGGCCAGTCGTGCATTTAGATCGGTGGTCCACCCGGTGTAATGCCGCGCATGTCTGTACGGGAGATCGAAATGCAGCAGGTAGACCGTGCCGTTCGGCTTCGCGCGGGTCATCGCTCCGCCCCCTCGCGTTCAGTACCGCGGGCCACCGCATCGGCCAGGGCGTTGCCCGTGCCCGCGTAGCCCGCGAGCGCGCTGGGGGGCGCATCCCATGCCGAGTCCTGCTCGGTCTCGGCTCGAACGTGCTGCGGTCGACACCGTGGCGTTCGGCGGCGCGCAGCTGCCGCTCGCGGGTGGCCTTGCGCAGCGCCTCGCGCTGGGCGGGGCTTGCCTCGCGCTTCAATGCGGCCTGGTTGACGTCGAACAGGTGCGCCACCAACGGGTCTCGATGACGGCGCAGGATCACCACCTGCGCGGCGATGTCCTGCCCGCCCGGCCGCAACCCCACCGACCGCAGTTGCCGACGGGTCAGCAGATGCTCGGGCGCGGTCTTCCAGAAGTAGGTGGGGATGCCGTACTTCTCCCCGGTCGGGTCCGGGGTGAAGTCGCGATAGTCGCGCGGCGCCTCGCCGATGAACCCGCTCACCGCGCCACCCCCTCAGCCGGGGCCGACCGGTCCAGGTGGATGCAGTCGGTGCGGTGGACCTCGTCGGCGCGGCAGATGTTCGGCGACGGCACATAGTCCTGGTGCTCGATCCACGCACCCGCGCATCCGGCCATGCCGACCAGCAGCGCGCCCGCGAACACCAGCAGCCGGACACCGATCGGCAGCATCCCCAGACCGGTACCGATCCCCCGCATGACGGCCGCGTCGGTGCGTGCGAATGCCTCGCTCATCGCCACACCCCCCGGTTACGGTGGCGCGGGGTCGCCGTCCGCACGAACCAGCGGACACCGACCACCACCACGACAGCCGGCAGCAAGACGCCGAATACGAATCCCGGGGCGATCAGCAGCGCGAGCAGCACGAACAGCAGCGCGAGCAGGAACAGATTCAGGCGGTTCATCGCTGCCCCTCCTCGGCATCGTCGGAATCGATGTAGAGGTGGGACAGTTGGAGGCTGGCCTGGTGGAGGTCGCTGGCGAGCGACTGCATGTCGGCCCTGGCCTGCCCCAGCCACGCGGCAGCCGCGACCGCGGCATCTTTTGGCAGCTCGTTATCGATGGGGTCGCGATCATCGGTAAGACCTGGCTCACAGCTAAGACCGCGGGACCGCTCCTGGAGCTGGGCGAATACCTGTGCGGCGCTGCGCGCTCCGGTCATGAGGCTGCCGACAACGCCGTACACGTCGGCGGGGTCCGCCAACGCATCCCCCGTGCTGTTGCGCGTGGCATGCGCGAGATAGCGCCACAGCTCCGAAATCACTTCCGCGGCCGCCGTTACGCTTTCGGCGGTGTGCGGGCCGATCGTCGGCCACAACGCGTGCACCATGTCGGCGCGGTCGATCTTGCGAGGGTCGCTCATGACGCCACCTCGCCTACAGCGGCGTCGACCTCGACAACGTTGGCGGCCAACGCATCCGCGATCCCTGCATCGAGCAGACTGCGCAGCAGAGTCGCCTGCTCCAACGTCAACTGCATCGACATGTCGGCCCAGCCAGGGTGACCCGCCACCACCTCGACACAGACCCTGTCGATATGGTCGGCATACTTCACCCGGAACGAACCCCAGACCATCGTGGTCACGCTGATCCGGTCGGCGTCGACGGCGTGCCCATACTTGTCCACCTGCGACACGTGGTTGCCCATGAAGTCACGCATCACGCCACCCCCTCGCCGTTGACGGGGGTCGCGAGTCCCAGCAGTTCTGTGCGGTTGATGCGGATGATCTTCGGGCCGAACCGGTAGCCGGTCAGGAGGCCGCTGCTGATCCAATTTCGCACCGTGCGTTCCGTGACGCTGACGGTCTTGGCCGCCTCTTGAATGGTCACCAGAGCGGCGTTCTCCGGCGCTGTCTGAACCCTGACTTTCCGGGAACTTCTCGGATGGGGCATTGTCTCGACTCCTTCAGTACCAACGAACGAAAACTGTTGGTAATCAGGAAAACTCGGAGGCAATGGTCTGAATCAGTGCGCATAAGGGGCAGAAATGCGCATGGGGGGCGCATGCGCCCGTCGCCCGTGCGCCCCCTCGCGCCCCTACGTATCCGGCGACCGCTGCCGAGCGCCCGGGCGTATGTTGGTCAGGTGGAGGATCTGCTTACGTCTGCAACG
Source organism: Nocardia sp. CC227C (assembly GCF_030767025.1). Lineage (GTDB taxonomy): Bacteria > Actinomycetota > Actinomycetes > Mycobacteriales > Mycobacteriaceae > Nocardia. The sequence continues at coordinate 92,888 of NZ_JASITE010000018.1, forward strand.
TCCGAAGAGGTCCAGAACCTCGGAACACGCATCGCCGCACTGCCGGTTGGCAGCTTCGAGCAACATGGCCGGTTCCACCCGTTGATCACGGATACCGTCATTGCCTGCACGATCGCGCAGCGCATAGCGGACGACTACAGCCTCTTCCTGCTGCCGCCGGTCACCTTCTCGTGTTCACACGAGCATTCGGACTACGCCGGAACGGTGAGCATCAGCGCCTCGACGCTCATCGCAGTCATCCGGGACATTCAGAGTTCGCTCCGAGCGTCGGCGGTCGACAGGCTGGTGCTCGTGAACGGTCACGGCGGAAACTACGTCCTCCAGAACGTCGTCCAGGAGGCCAACGCCAGCGGGTCGCAGATGGCCCTATTCCCCGGGCGTGCTGATTGGGACGCGGCGCGCGCCGACGCGGGCATGCAGACGAATAGCCACGAAGACATGCACGCTGGCGAGCTGGAGACGTCCATCCTGCTCCACGCGACTCCGCATCTGCTGCGGCCCGGCTACGACTCCGCGGACTGGCGGGCCGATGACCGCCCATTCCTGCTGATGTCCGGGATGCGTGAGTACACAGAGAGCGGCGTCATCGGCTTTCCGTCACTCGGAACCGCCGAGAAGGGAGAGCGGGCTCTGGCGTCGCTCTCCGGGTCATTCAAGAGCTACATGCAGCGGCTATCGGCCTAGCAGATCCGTAGCCGCGGCCTCGAACTCACGGACCGTCTCGTTCCTCACGGGGCGCACGCGCTTGGCCAGGGCCCGAAGGACACCTAGCGAGCGCGCCGACGGTGCCGTGCGTATGAGCCTCGCAGCTCGCAGCCCTGCCTGACCAGCAGCGTCGAACTCCCCGGCATCGACGTACGCGGAGGCGAGCCTCGCCGTACAGAGTCCCTGATCACGGCGCTGTGAGTCCGGCCAGTCATTGAGTCCCATCGCGTAGGTCTCGATCGCACGCACGGGCTGACCGAGGCGTACCCAGCTGTGCGCGGCCTCCATCTCGATGTACGACGGTGTGCAGTACAACGCGAGTGGGCTGGGATCAACCACGGTGATGACCTGCTCCATGGCCTTGTCCAGCGCTTCCCTGCACTCGTCCACCTCGCGGGTCATCGCGTAGGCGTTAGCCCGCTGACGCAGTGCAACCGCCCGCAACTCGGGCGTGATCTCGTCCCAATTTCGCAGGGCGGCGTTTGCCAGTCCAAGTCCCTGGGCGGCATTGCCGCAGTCGGTGGCGATGTTGCTCTTGCGCTGGAGCACGTAGGACCTGAGATGCGCGTCTCCCAGCTCTTCGGCGTAGTCCATCGCCCGGTTCGTCCAGTACTGCGCGCATTTGAGGTCGCCAGAGTCCTGATAGAGCCATCCAGCAAACTCACAGAATCGCGTGCTGACTTCGAGCAGCGCGGGGCGCATGGCGCCTCGGGCTTTGCCGCAGAGGTCTTCGACCAGCTGTAGCTCACCCTGGAGAGTGCCGATGATGTACCGCGGGCCGGTTAGCGCATCCATCCGAGCATGGGCGTCAAGGACTGCCTTGAGGTGCTCCACAAACGCGGAATCGACGGTGTCGAACGGCAAGGCCAGTAGATCGGAGCGAAGCGTCGGCGCCTTCACCTCCGGGGCAAGGTCCAGCTTCGGTTCCTCCGGGTAGCCGATGTCCGCGGCCGTGAGCGCCTGGCCTGTCATGACGCTGAGAACGCCCACCATCACGTCGATACTTCGCTGTTTGGGGCGGTTCGTCCCGGCGATGTACCGAGTGATGTTCGTGTGCTTCGGACGTACCGGCTGGCCGCCATCCTGCTCGCTGTATTGCTGCATCCGGGCAGCCAAGCTCTTGGCACTGATCCCTCGCTCTGCCATCAGGGTCGCAAGACGCAGATTCTTCTGCCCCACCGCCGACGACCCCAGCCCACCGACCGGGTCCACTCCCCCGAGGCGAAATCCGTTGTCCTGCATTGGAATTATCCCCTTTGACCTGCGTTTCCGCATGTTTCCGTAATCGTATCGCAGAACACCGACGTACGTGGGGCAGATGACCGATGTTCATGGGGCAAAAATGGGGCAGAGGTGTTTACACGTACTCACCACAGTTACACTCACAAGGCACGTAGTTCCGACCAGGAAATGCGCGATAACCAGCATCAATGAGGGAAGAACTTGCAGCTGAGCACACATCGTGGTATGCGCGGATCTAACGGACTTTTAATCCGCAGGTCCCAGGTTCGAGCCCTGGTGGGGGCACTCGCGTGGCGGCGGACGCGGAACCGACCTTCCGGTCCGCCGCCACACCCGCGAATTCATGGCAACATCCCCTGTTTTCCCCTAGGGTTAGCCCGATAGGCCTTTTCCCGGGAACCCCAAAAACAGGCGGAACTCATGACTTCCTTCGATGACCTGCTCTCCCAAGTCCCCGTCTCGCAGATCGCCGGGAAGCTCGGCGTCGACGAGGCGACCGCGAACACCGCCATCCAGGCCGCCATCCCCGTCCTACTGGGCGGCTTGCAGGCAAAGGCCAGCAACCCCGAGGCCGCGTCTGCGATCGAAGGGGAGATCGCCAACCAGCGCAGCGACCTACTCGACGGCGGCGTCGATATCGACCAGGTCGATGTGGCGGGCGGCGACAAGATCGTCGAACAGACCTTCGGCACCGAGAAGAACACCGTCATGAGCGCCCTCGGCGATGTCGGCGGCGCGGGCGGCCAGGATCTGATGGCCAAGCTGATGCCCATGCTCGCCCCCATCGTCCTCGCGTACCTTGGGAAGAAGGTGCTCGGTGGTGCGGGTGGCGGCGCGGCCACCCAGGCCGGCGGCGGCGGGCTCGGCGACATCCTCGGCAGCCTGCTCGGCGGGGCCACCGGCGGCGGCTCGGGCGGCAACGCGGGCGGACTCGGCGGATCGCTGGGCGAAGCACTCGGCAAGAACGCGGGCAATGTGCTCGGCAACGTTCTGGGTGGTCTGCTCGGCGGCAAGAAGTGAAAATCGCCGGACGCTAACGAAATACGGCTCACGGCGATGGAGAACACGTCGCGGGCTGTCATCCATATGACATCGATCACCGCCGCCGCAATGCTGGTCGTATGCGTTTCGCATCACACCTACGGTGCCGTAAGGTATGGGACCGCGGCGGCATGGCCTGCGAGGGAACCACTGGAAGTTCGCACGACACGAAGGGCGTATACATGGCAAGGGATCTGACTCAACTCGAGTTGCTGATGGAGTTGGAGCCGGTTGCCGAGGAGAACGTCAACCGCCACCTCTCCCTGGCCAAGGACTGGCATCCGCACGACTACGTGCCGTGGGACGAGGGCCGCAACTTCGCCGCCATGGGCGGCGAGGACTGGGACCCGTCACAGTCGAAGCTGAACGAGGTCGCCAAGGCGGCGATGATCACCAACCTCCTCACCGAGGACAACCTGCCCTCCTATCACCGCGAGATCGCCGAGAACTTCTCCCAGGACGGCGCCTGGGGCACCTGGGTCGGTCGCTGGACCGCCGAGGAGAACCGGCACGGCATCGTCATGCGTGACTACCTGGTCGTCACCCGCGGCGTGGATCCGGTGGCGCTCGAGGAAGCGCGCATGATCCACATGACCAACGGCTTCGCCTCCCCCACCGAGGAGGACGCCGGATTCCTGCATTCGGTCGCGTACGTGACCTTCCAGGAGCTGGCCACCCGCGTCTCCCACCGCAACACCGGCAAGGTGTGCGACGACCCGATCGCCGACCGGATGCTGCAGCGCATCGCGGCCGACGAGAACCTGCACATGATCTTCTACCGGAACATGTGCGGCGCGGCGCTGGATCTGTCGCCCGATCAGGCGCTCGACGCCATCACCCTGATTCTGGAGAACTTCCAGATGCCGGGCGCGGGCATGCCCAACTTCCGGCGCAACGGCGTGCTGATGGCCAAGCACGGCATCTACGACCTGCGCCAGCACCTCGAAGAGGTGGTCAACCCGGTGCTCAAGAAGTGGAAGATCTTCGAGCGCACCGACTTCACCGCGCGCGGCGAGCAGACCCGCGAACGGCTGGGCCTGTTCCTGGAGAAGCTGTCCAAGGACGTGGACAAGTTCGAGGAGCAGCGTGACCGCATGCTGGCCCGTGAGGCCGCCAAGCGCGAGAAGGCGCTGGCGGGCGCGGGGATCAGCTGATCCGCTCACCCACTCATCGGCCCGGCCGCACAGCACGTGCGGCCGGGCCGTACCCGTGTTGCGCCCGGACGGTGGAGCCGCCGCACACCGCACCCGGCGGCCGTGGCCCGGCGGGCGGCGAAACGATCACGGCCGAGCCGGTCGGCGGGTGTGTGGCCGAGGCCACCCCGCGACTGATGCGACAATCGATCTCGTGACGACGTCCCTGGAAACCGCTGCGAGCAGTCTGCGGATCGGCCCATACCCGGTCGACCCGCCCGTCGTGCTCGCCCCGATGGCCGGAATCACCAACGTCGCCTTCCGCACCCTGTGCCGGGAATTCGGCAGCGCCACCTCCATCTACGTCTGCGAGATGATCACCGCCCGCGCCGTGGTGGAGCGCAATGAGAAGACGCTGCACATGATGTCGTTCGGGCCCGACGAGAGCCCGCGCTCCATGCAGCTCTACGGCGTCGACCCGAAAACCCTCGGCGAGGCCGTGCGCATCGTCGTCGGCGAGGGCTGGGCCGACCACATCGACCTCAACCTCGGCTGCCCGGTGCCCAAGGTGACCCGGCTCGGCGGCGGCGCGGCATTGCCCTACAAGCGGGAGCTGTTCCGGGCCATCGTGCGGGAGATGGTGGCGGCGGCCGCACCGGCCGGGGTGCCGATCTCGGTGAAATTCCGCATCGGCATCGACGACGACCACATCACCTATCTCGACACCGGGCGCATCGCCGAGGCCGAGGGCGCGGCGGCGGTCGCGCTGCACGCGCGCACCGCGGCGCAGCGCTACTCCGGGGAGGCCGACTGGACCGCCATCGCGCGGCTCAAGGAGGCCGTCACCACCATCCCGGTACTCGGCAACGGCGATATCTTCAGCGCCGACGACGCGGTGACCATGATGGCGCAGACCGGATGCGACGGTGTCGTCGTCGGGCGCGGCTGCCTCGGACGCCCCTGGCTGTTCGCCGAACTCGAGGCCGCGCTGCGGGGCGAACCCGTCCCGACGCCACCGAATCTCGGCAAGGTCGGCGAGATCCTGTACCGGCACGCATCCCTGCTCGCCGATCACGACGGCGAGGACAAGGGCATGCGCGATCTGCGCAAGCACATGGCCTGGTACCTCATGGGCTTCCCGGTCGGCTCCGAACTGCGGCGCGCGTTCGCCACCGTCGGCAGCCTCGCCGAACTCTCCGACCTCATCGGACAGCTCGATCCCACCGCGCCGTTCCCCAAGGACGCGGAGGGTCCGCGCGGCAGACAGGGCTCACCGGGCAAGGTGGCGCTGCCGCACGGCTGGCTCGACGATCCCGACGACTGCGCGGTCCCGACCGCGGCGGATGTCATGCACAGCGGCGGCTGATACGGGCTCCGGCGGCGGTTGAGACCGCGCGGTTCTCGAGTTCGACTGGTCCGTTGTGGCGGAATCGTTATCATGGCCTCTGCATCGAAGAGCAAAGTGAGGTTCGTTGGTGGGTGACGATCGGTACGGGCGTACGCCACGGCCCGGAGGTCGCGCCCCGTGGGAGCGCTACCCCGCGGACGAGGCGGAGCAGCCGCGCGGCCGCCGGAATCGGCACGCCGACGACGCCACCAACGGCTCCGCGCCCATCTCGGTGCAGGACCTCGTCGAGAAGGTCGACAGCGAGCGCAAGGGCCGGCGCCGACGCCGCGCCGAGCCCGATGCACCGGAGATCGGCGCGTGGGACGCCGAGTCCGCCAACGGATCTCGCGGCACGCACGCGGCCGAGCCCAACGGCGTCCGGCGCGCGGCCGACCAGACCGGGACCCGCCGCGCCGTCCCGCCCGATATGGGCCGCGGCGCGGATTCCGCCCCGACCCGACGGCCCGCTCCCGGGGAGTCCGGCGCGATACGCCGTCCGGCCCCGGTGGATTCGGCCCCGACCCGACGTCCCGCGCCCGTGGACTCCACGCCGGTCCGCCGCCCGGGCCCGGCCGACTCGGGCGTCATCCGCCGCCCCGCCCCGGGCGAATCCGGCGCGATCGGCCGCCAGGGTCCCGCGGACTCGGGCGCTGTACGCCGCCCGCCCCCGGGCGAATCCGGAGCCATCGCCCGCCAAGCCGCCGCGGACTCCGGCGTCATCCGCCGCCCGCCTCCCGGCGAATCCGGCGCCATCGGCCGCCAGGCCCCCGCGGACTCCGCCCCCGTGCGGCGCGCGCCGTGGGGTAAGGGCAAGGGGGCCGCGAATGCCGGTGCGGCGGGGCCGGTTCGGGCCGCCGCCGTCGATCCGGTCACCGAGGAACTGCCGCCCGTGACGGGTCCGGCACTGGAGCCGGAGGAGCCGCGGCCCATCCGGGGCGTCACCTCACCGGCCGACTACCCCACCACCGCACTGCCCACATCGGTCGGCTCCAAGCCGCTGTCCCGCCTGGCCGGGAACCGCCAACGCCGCAGCAAGCGACTGCGGCTGGCCGGACGCAGCACCGCCGCCGTCGTCGCGGTCATCGCGCTGCTCGTCACCGGTGGCGGCTGGAGCTATCTGAAGGCCAAGGACAATGGCTTCAATCAGGTTTCGGCGCTGGACGAGAACTCCGCCGACATCATCGACGCCAATGCGCAGTACGGCGACGAGACCTTCCTCATCGTCGGCACCGATACCCGTGCGGGCGTGAACTCCGACCTGGGTGCGGGCACCACCGAGGACGCCGAGGGCGCGCGCGCCGACACCGTCATGCTGGTCAACATTCCGGCCAAGCGGGATCGCGTTGTGGCCGTGTCCTTCCCGCGCGACCTCGATGTCACTCGGCCGGTGTGCGAGGGCTGGGACAACGAGACTGCCGAGTACAGCTCGGAGACCTTCTCCTCGGCTATCGGCGACAAACTCAACGCGACGTACGCGCTGGGCGGGCCCAAATGCCTGACCAAGGTCATCCAGAAGATGACCGGCCTCAAGATCAACCACTTCGTCGGCATCGACTTCGCGGGCTTCGAAGCCATGGTCGACACCATCGGCGGCGTCGAGGTGTGCACCGCCGAGCCGCTGGTCGACGACATGCTCGGCACCATCCTCGCCGAGCCCGGAAAACAGATCGTCAACGGCGCGACCGCGCTCGACTACGTACGCGCCCGGCACGTGTACGGCGAGCAGCGCAGCGACTACGACCGCATCAACCGTCAGCAGCGCTTCCTGGCCTCGCTGCTGCGGGGCGCGTTGTCCGGCAAGGTGCTGTTCGATCTGGGCAAGCTCAACGGCTTCATCAACGGCTTCGCACAGCACTCGTTCATGGACAATGTGAACACCAAGGATCTGCTCACCCTGGGCCGGTCACTACAGAAGGTGGATGCCGGGGCGATCACCTTTCTCACCATCCCGACGGCGGGTACCACGTCGTACGGCAACGAGATTCCACGCGAGTCGGATATCAAGGCCATCTTCCGGGCCATCATCGACGACCAGCCGCTGCCCGGGGAGAAGAAGCCCGAACCCGAGGAGACCTCCACCACGCAGGCCCCGCCGACCAAGCCGACGCTGACGGCGGTCGACCCCAGCATGGTGTCGCTGCAGGTGTCCAACGGCTCCGGGCTGGCCGGCATCGCCTCGACCACGGCCACCAAACTCGCCAACCAGGGCTTCCAGATCTACAGCACCGGCAACTACGCCGAGGGCTCCTCGGCCACCACCAAGGTCCGCTACTCCGGCAGTGACCAAGAGGCCGCGGCCGCCACGGTGGCCAGCGCGATCCCGGGTGCGTCCCTGGAGTCCACCACCGGGCTCGGCAGCATCGTGGAGGTGGTGCTCGGCTCCGACTTCACCGGCACCGTGCGGTCGCCGACCACCTTCGGCGAAACGCTGCCGGATACGCCGATCTCCGCCGCCGAGGAGACGCCGATCACACTGCCGTCCGACCTGGAGCATGTGAACGCGGCCGACGACACCTGCAAGTAGCGGCCGCACCGCCGGTGGTGACGGCCGACATGCCGGCCCGGCACCGATGATTCACCGACCGTTGGTGACTTGGTCAGCGATGGCTACTAGTGTCTTGACTCATGCGTGTCATCTACAACGAACAAATGGCCGAGCTCGCCGATCTGCTCGGCGGCATGGCCGGCCTCGCGGGCGACGCGATGGAGCGGGCGACCAAGTCGCTGCTCGACGCCGACCTCGAAATGGCCGAGCAGGTGATCACCGAGTACGACCGGATCGCCGAGATGATCACGCTGGCCGAGGAGAAGGCGTTCGCACTGCTCGCCCTCCAGGCGCCGGTGGCCGGCGACCTCCGGCAGGTGGTGAGCGCCATCCAGATCGTCTCCGACGTGAACCGGATGGGCGTGCTCGCCCTGCACGTGGCCAAGATGACGCGCCGTCGCTTCCCGAACCACACGGTGCCGGAGGCGGTCAACTCCTACTTCGCGGAGATGGGACGCGTCGCCGTCAAGATGGGCGCGGCGGCCAAGGACGTCCTGGAGACCCGCGACCCCGAGCGCGCCGCCAAGCTCAATGACGACGACGAGGCGATGGACGATCTGCGCAAGCACCTGTTCACGCTCCTCATGGACCGCGACTGGGAGCACGGTGTGGCCGCCGCCGTCGACGTGGCGCTGCTGGGCCGCTACTACGAGCGCTTCGCCGACCATGCCGTGGAGATCGGCCGCCGCGTGGTGTTCCTGGTGACCGGTGTGCTGCCGCCCGACCCGGATCAGGAGAAGGAATCTCTCTGACCGTCCGACAATGACGCGCGATTCGGCCGCCCGGTACACCGGGCGGCCGAAAACTTTTCAGCGCTGCGGAGTCGGAGGCTCAGGCGTCTCGCCCCCGAGCGGGTTCGGTCCCGGCGGCGTTTGTCCCGTTGACATTTCCTCCGCACTCTCGGCGTCGCGCCAGCCGAGCAGCAGCGACCGGTTGCGTTCCGGCTTCCAGGGCAGCGTGACGGCCACGATGACCGCGCACACCACCAGCGTGCCCACCGCGACCATGGAGGCCGCGTGCGAGCCTTCCAGGGCCGCGACCTTCATGGCGTGCACCAGATCCGCGCGCGGCTGCTCCAGCAGCGGGTTGATCGGCGCTTTCATGATCTCCAGCACGCTGATCGGGGTATTGGCGGCCAGTTCCTTCTGCCGGGCGTTCATGATCGCCTCCGGCACCGCGGCAATGCGTCCGGCCACCCGGTCGGCGTAGATGGAGCTCATGATGGAGCCGAGCAGCGCCACCCCGAGCGCACCGCCGACCTCGCGGGTGGTGTCGTTGACCGCGGAACCGGCCCCGGCCTCCTCCAGCGGGACCGACCCCATGATGGACTCGGTGGCGGGACCCTGCACCACCGCGAAGCCGATGCCCATGAGCACCATGGCGACCAGCACCGGCCCCAGGTACGGCGTGTCGACCGTGGTCTGCCCGGCGATGTACATGGCGACCGCCAGGGTGAGCACACCGGCCACGATGACCGCGGTCGCGCCCAACCGCTGTGCGATGAGGGTCGCGGCCGGGGCGCCGATACCCACCGCCAGCGCGAAAGGCAGTGAGTGGATGCCGAATTCGAGCGGGGACAGCTCCTTGACGCCCTGAAAGTACTGGGTGATGAGGAACAGGAAGCCGAAGGCACAGAAGTAGGACACCGTGATCGCCAGGGCGGGCACCGCGAACCGGCGGATCCGGAACAGCCGCATATTCAGCACCGGGGTCCGCACCCGCAGCTCCCAGGCCACGAACGCGGCCAGCGCCGCCGCCGAGATCGCGTATCCCAGCAGGCTTTCCACGGACAGCCAGCCGTGCTTGGGCGCCTCGATGATCGACCACACCAGCAGGGTCACACCCGCGAGCGACAGCACGATGCCGATGCGGTCCAGCCGATCCACATGCGAGGCACGGGATTCCGGCGTGGTGATCCAGACGGCCGCGATGGCGATCACGGCCACCGGCACATTGATCCAGAACACCGAATGCCAGCTGAAGTGCTCGAGCAGCCAACCGCCCACGGTCGGGCCGATGGCGATCGCTATGCCCGCCATGGCCGTCCACACGGCAATGGCGGCGGCGCGCTCCTTCGCGGTGGTGAAGATATTGGTGAGCAGGGCCAGGGTGGCCGGGAAGACCATGGCCGCGAAGATGCCCATGCCCGCGCGCGCCGCGATCACCTGCCCGAGTCCCGAGGACATCGCACCCGCCGCCGACATGACGGCCACACCGGCCAGGCCCCAGACCAGGAACCGCTTCCGCCCGTACCGGTCGCCCAGATGGCCCATGGCGAGCAGGAGGCCGGAGAACGCCAGCGTGAACGCGTCCACGATCCACTGCAGTCCGGCCATATCGGCCTGCAACTGCACAGCCATCGACGGCAGCGCCACATTCACGAGCGTGTTGTCGAGTACCACGAGCAGTTCGGCGAGGCAGATGGCGATCAATGCCGCCACTCTGCCCCGCCCGGACAAGGCGATCCGCGCTTCGGACTGCTGGATCGACGCTGATATAGCCATCCTCCGCCTCCTAGGTATAACGATCGGTTTAGTCACCTAGGACACTAACTGTTACCGACAGTTGCATACAATGATCCGCGTGCCATATGACGCAGCTAACAGTCGGCACAGGAACAGACGGGCGAGCGGCGTGCGTCGGCCCCCGACCGCACAACGGAGCGACCCCGAGCCGACAGGCTCGGGGTCGTGGTGTGGAATTCGGTAGCGAAGCCGCGGAGAGGCGGACTGTCAGCCGAAGCGGCCGGAGATGTAGTCCTCGGTGGCCTTCTGCGACGGGTTGGAGAAGATCTTCTCCGTCTCGTCGATCTCGACCAGCTTGCCGGGCTTGCCCTGCGCCTCCAGGTTGAAGAACGCCGTCTGGTCACTCACGCGCGCGGCCTGCTGCATGTTGTGGGTGACGATGACGATGGTGAACTCCTTCTTCAGCTCGGCGATGAGATCCTCGATCGCGAGCGTGGAGATGGGGTCCAGGGCCGAACACGGCTCGTCCATCAGCAGTACGTCGGGCGAGACCGCGATGGCGCGGGCGATGCAGAGACGCTGCTGCTGACCGCCGGAGAGACCGCCGCCGGGCTTGTCCAGGCGGTCCTTGACCTCGTTCCAGAGGTTCGCGCCGCGCAGCGAGCGCTCGGCGACCTCATCGAGCTCCTTCTTGCCGCGCATCCCCTGCAACTTGAGCCCGGCCACCACATTGTCGCGAATCGACATGGTGGGGAACGGGTTCGGACGCTGGAACACCATGCCGATGGTGCGACGCACCCCCACCGGGTCGATGGCCGCCCCGTAGATGTCCTCGCCGTCCAGCAGCACCGCGCCCTCGACGCGCGCACCCGGGGTCACCTCGTGCATGCGGTTGAGCGAACGCAGCACCGTGGACTTGCCGCAGCCGGACGGACCGATGAACGCGGTCACGCTGCGCGGCAGCACGGTGAGCGAAACGTCCTTCACGGCGTGGAAGGCGCTGTAGTAGATATTCAGATCTTTGACGTCGATCCGCTTGGCCATCTCGTCTTTATCCGTTCCGCTCTATCGGTTCCGCGTCAGGAACTTGTTGACCGCCGCGGCGGCAAGGTACAGCAGGGCGATCATCAGGATCAGCGTCAGCGCCGCACCCCAGACCCGCAGTCGGCCCGCGGGTTCGGGGTTGGCCAGCTCCTGGTAGATCAGCAGCGGCAGCGACGCCATATTGCCGTCGAAGACATTCGAGTTGATCGACTTGCTGTAGCCGACCAGCACCAGCACCGGCGCGGTCTCGCCCATGACGCGGGCCAGCGACAGCAGGATGCCGCTGATCATGCCGGGCAGCGCCGTCGGCACCACGATCCGCACGATGGTCTTCCACTTCGGCACGCCCAGCGCGTAGGACGCCTCGCGCAGCTCATCGGGGACGAGCTTGAGCATCTCCTCGGTGGAGCGCACCACCACCGGCAGCATGAGCAGCACCAGCGCCAGCGACACCGCCAGCGCGCTCTTCGGGAACCCCAACGTCGATATCCACAGCGCGAAGACGAACAGCGCGGCAACGATCGATGGCACACCGGCCAGAATGTCGACGGTGAAGGTGGTGACCTTGGCCAGCCAACCGCGGCCGTACTCGACCAGGAAGATGGCGGCCATGACACCCAGCGGCACCGCGATGATCGCCGCCACGGCGGACTGCACGATGGTGCCGTAGATGGCGTGGTACACACCGCCCGCTGTCTGGTCGGGCAGCACGCCCCGCTGCGAGTTCATCCACCAGTTCGGCGCGACGATCGCCTCGAGGCCCTTGCTGACCACCATGAACAGCACCCAGCCCAGTGGGATGAGGGCGAGCACGAAGCAGGTCCACACCACACCGGTGGCGATATTGTTGCGAATCCGCCGGTTGAGACTCGTCTCGCGGAAGGTCGGTGCCTTGACCGGCTTGTCGAGCAGTACGGTACTCATCCGTTCACCTTCCCGCCGGCCGCCAGCCGTGCCAGGGCGTTCACCACGAAGGTCAGCGCGAACAGCACGAAGCCGGCCGCGATGTAGGCGCCCGTAGGCAGGGCGTCATTGAATTCCGCCGCCGCCGAAGCGATCTTGGACGCGAAGGTGTAGCCGCCGTCGAACAGCGACCAGGTGCCCGCCTCCGCCGCGGTGCGCAACACCACCAGCACGGCGATGGTCTCACCGAGCGCGCGGCCCAGGCCGAGCATGGATCCGGCGATCACACCGCTGCGGCCGTAGGGCAGCACGGTCATCCGGACGACCTCCCACTTGGTGGCGCCCAATGCCTGCGCGGCCTCGATGTGCGCGTACGGGGTCAGACCGAACACCTCGCGGCTGACCGAGGTGATGATCGGCAGGATCATGACCGCGAGCACCACGCCCGCGGTGAAGATGGTGCCGCCGCCCGAGATGCTGACATTGCCGTCGGAGAACAGGAAGAACCAGCCGAGGTTGTCATTGAGGAAGCGCTGTACGGGCTCCAGCTCCGGCGCGAGCACCAGGAAGCCCCAGAGGCCGAAAACGATGGAGGGCACCGCGGCCAGCAGGTCGACCAGCACCGCGAACGGCCGCGCCAGCGCCTTGGGCGCGTACTGGGTGAGGAACAGCGCGATCCCGACCCCGATCGGCACCGCGATCACCAGCGCCATGAGCGAACTCAGCACCGTGACCATGAACAGGTCCCTGATGCCGAAACGCAGATGCTCGGCGTTGGAGGTGTTGAACTCCGTGCTGGAGAAGAAGTTGGCCTCGTTGGCCTGGATCGACGGCACCGCCCGCACCAGCAGGAAAAGCGCGATCAAGGCGATCGCCGCCACGATGACGCCACCCGCCGTGGTGGCGGCCGAACGGAACAGCCATTCGGCGTTCAGCCCCGATCCACGGGATGCGGCGGCCTTCGGTTTCGTGCTGGGGTCGGTCGGCATGAGCGAAGTATCCCCCGACGGGTGAGCTGAGCCCGGCCGCGGGCCCGCCGGTTTCGACGGGCCCGCGGCCGAGACGTCATCGTGAACGGTCATCGGCGGGCGATCAGGAGATGGCGTCGATCGCCGTGGTCAGCTTGGTCTTGAACTTGTCGGGGATCGGGATGTAGCCGGTCTCCTCCAGGCCGGTCTGGCCGTTGGTGATCGCCGAGGTCAGGAACGCCTTCACCGCGGTGGCGGTGTCCGCGTCGCCGTACTTGGAGCACACGATCTCGTAGGTCGGGAGGATGATCGGGTAGGCGCCCGCCTCGGTGGGCTTGTAGAACGAGGAAACATCCAGCACCAGGTCGTTGCCCTCGCCGGCGATCTTCGCGCTGTCGATGGCCTTGCCCGCGGACTCGACGCTCAGCTCGACCGGCTCGGGACCGGCCGAGGTGACGATCTGGGCGATCGAGAGGTTCTGCGCCTTGGCGAACGACCACTCGTTGTAGGTGATCGAGTTCTTGGTGCTCTTGATCGCCGCCGAGGTGCCCTCGTTGCCCTTGGCGCCTTCACCGACGCCGCCATGGAAGGTCTTGCCCGCGCCCTTGCCCCACGCGCCGTCGGAGGCGGCGTCGAGGTACAGCTGGAAGTTGTCGGTGGTGCCCGACTCATCGCTGCGGAAGATCACCGCGATCGGCTCGGCCGGCAGGCTGGCGTCCGGGTTCAGCGCCTGGACCTCGGGAGCGTCCCAGGTCTTCACGGTGCCGTTGAAGATCTTGCCCAGGGTCGGGCCGTCCAGCACGAGGTCGGTGACGCCGTCGATGTTGTAGGTGACCGCGATGGGGCCGAAGACGGCCGGCAGGTTCCACGCCGGGCTGTCGCAGCGGTCGGCGGCCTGCGCGGGCTCGTCCTTCTTGGCGTTCAGCGGGGAGTCGGAGCCGCCGATGTCGGTCTGGCCGCCGAGGAATTCCTTCACACCGGCGCCGGAACCGCTGGAGGTGTAGTCGAGGGTGTAGCCCTCGCAGTTGGCCTCGTAGGCGGCGATGAAGCGCTCCATGGCGTTCTTCTGCGCGGACGAGCCACTGGCCTTCAGCGAGGTCTTGCCGCCACAGGCGACATCGGTGTTCGCGGACACCTGGCTGGTTTCGGTGTTGTCGTCGCTGCCACACGCGGCGAGCGTCATGGCACCTGCGGCGAGCACGCCGATCAGGGCGCTACTACGCTTGAGATTCACCTAAGTTCCTCCGGGAATCATCGTTCTGCACGCCCGACCCCTCAACGGCCGGACGGGCGCATATTGGTGGCTGTTCGCTGCGAACTCGCGCACCGGGCAGCCTGGTACCGCCCACATAGCAACGTAGGGGCGGTACGTAGACAGTTGGACCTGGGCGGGTGAACGGAAGGTGAACAACCTCGTGCGATCTCGGCCGATATGCGTGATATTAGCCGCTAATTTGCGGGTCGTGTCGATAGCCACGCAGTTGCGACCCGGATGGACGGTTGCCCGACCGTGACCGAAAGCACTGGGATGGAAGTCACCCGACGTCGGCGGCGTGCGCCGGTCGCTCCGGGCATCGCGCCCGCCACCCGAGCCAGCTCCGGGAGCCGGGCACGGGGCGTGCAGAGTATCGGGCACGGGGGCGGGGTTGGCGGGACGAGAGTGCGGGTGTGCACAGGGGCGGGTAGTGGGGCGAGAGTGCGGGGGCGGGTGCGCGGAATGCGTCGCCGCAGGCAGGTCAGCGCGCGTAGGCGGCGTCCACGTGAGCGGGTGCGAAACCGAGGCGGGTGTAGGTGTGCACGGCGGCGGTGTTGTCGGCCTCGGTGTAGAGGAGAACTTCGGGCAAGGCGCGTTCACGCAGATGGTGGAGTCCGGCGAGGGTCAGCAGGCGACCGAGGCCCCGCCCCTGGGCGGCCGGGTCGACGGCCACCACGTAGACCTCGCCGACCTGGGGGTTCTCATCGAGATGCACCTTGGTCCAATGGAATCCGAGGATGCGGTCCGGGTCGGCGGCGTCGATGGCGAGGAACAGCCCCTTCGGGTCGAACCAGGGTTCGTCGCGGCGCGCGGCGAGCTCGCGTTCGGTCCAGCCGCCCTGTTCCGGATGCCAGGCGAACGCGGCATTGTTGACGCGCAGGATCTCGGCGTCGTCGGACGGACCGGCGTAGGTCCGCACCAGCAGGTCCTCCGGCACCGTCAGCTCCGGTAGCTCCGAATTAGCAAGCGGGCGACGCATTTGCCAGAGTTCGCGGGCCACGGTCAGCCCCAGCCGGGACGCGACCGATCGCGCCGCGGCCAGATTCCCGTGCGCCCACACCCGCGCGCCGTCGCCGCCCGCATCGAGGGCGGCGGCCACCAGCGCCGCTCCGATTCCCCGCCCGCGGTGCGCCGGATCGACGGCCACCTCCGCCATGGCGGGATGCTCCCCGTGCGCGGCAACCAGATTCGCGTAGCCGGTCATCGCGTCACCGTCGCGGGCGACCAGATGCCAGGCCTCGGCGTCCCGGGCGAGGGACAGCACGGCTTGTTCGGATACGGGGGCCACACCATCGGCGGTGGCGGCGCGGTCCAGGATCTCGCGCACCCGCGCGGAGCTTTCGGCGGGCAACCGGTCGGCCCACCCCAGTTCGCGCATGCGCCGCGCTTCGACCTCCACCGCATCCTCCCATCGCGGGACGCCGCCGAATTCGGCTCCCAGTCCATGCCGCCGGTAGCGGGACCGGCGGCGAGTTCCGTTCCGACCCGTGTCGGTCGACTCGAACGCGTCCCACCCGCTGTGCGGTCGGCGCGCTCGGATCGGCCCACGCTATCGGCCCTGCCGGACCAGTCCAACACGGCGAGGTCGCACGATCATCCCGGCCCGCGCATCCGGACCGCTTCGTGAGTGGTCCGGCACCCGCGCGCCGCGCGCACCGCGATCGACATCGCGTCACCGTGTCTCGGCGCGGGATGTGCGGCTACTGGGCCGTGCCGTTCACCGGGGCGTATTCGTCGTCGCTGCTCTCGGATTCCGGGAAGGTCACCGCATCGCCCTTGGTCGCGCTGCGCGCCGGGCGCACGGCCTTGTAGCCGACATTGCGGACGGTGCCGATGAGCGATTCGTATTCGCTGCCGAGCTTGGCGCGTAGTCGTCGCACGTGCACGTCCACGGTGCGGGTGCCGCCGAAGAAGTCGTAGCCCCATACCTCCTGGAGCAGCTGGGCGCGGGTGAACACGCGGCCCGCGTGCTGGGCGAGGTATTTGAGGAGTTCGAATTCCTTGTAGGTCAGGTCGAGCGGGCGGCCGCGCAGGCGCGCGGTGTAGGTGCCCTCGTCGATGACCAGCTCACCGAGGGTGATCTTGCCGGTGTTCTCCGGGCTGGCCGCGCCGCCGTTGCGGGCCACCAGCAGCCGCAGCCGCGCATCCAGTTCGGCGGGGCCGGTGCCGGGCAACAGAATGTCGTCGAGCCCCCAGTCGGCGTTCACCGCGACCAGTCCGCCCTCGGTCAGCACCGCCACCACCGGCACCGAGGAGCCGGTGCTGCCCAGCAGCCGACACAGTCCGCGCGCGGCGGCCAGATCGGTGCGGGCATCGACGAGCGCGACATCGGCCGACCCCGCCTCCAGCAACGAGGCGACCTCCGTCGGCGCGGGTCGCACGTGGTGGGGCAGCAGCGCCAGCGACGGCAGTACCGACTCCGGATTGGGATCGGAGGTCAGCAGGAGCAGCTCCATGGGGGCTCTCCTCCCATCTGGCATGTGCGCGGCAACCTCATCGTCCGCCACGACGCCATGCGCGTCATCACAGGTAAGTCGGGTCATACCTTAGCGTGTATGTCTCCGTGACCACGTATAGCAGCCGCCCAGGTCACTCCGGCTACCCCGAGATCACGACGCATCCGCTGCCCACTCGCCCCCGAACGCCGCGACCGACGACACCCGAACACCCCCGTTCGGTTCGCGGCGCGTCCCGGTTCTGGACCGAGTGGAGCGGAGGAGCGACGCGGAGGCGATCAGACACAGCACCCGCCCGGAGCGAAGCGGAGGGCAAATCGAGCACAGTAGGGTGCTCGTCATGAGTTTCCGCAGGGTGATCATTGGGCTGCTCTGCCTGGCGGGGCTGGCGGTCGTCCTCGATTTCGGGACGGCGGCCTACTCCGAGTACCGGGTGTCGCGGCTGCTGCGCGAGGGCTCGGACCTGAGCGCGGATCCGGAGGTGACCTTTCGCGGCTTCCCGTTCGTGGCGCAGGCGGTGGACGGGACCTACGACGACATCTATATCCGGGCGCGGGCCCGGCGTCCGGATATTCCGGGTGAGATCCAGATCGAATCGAATCTGTACGGGGTGCGGCTGCCGCTGAGCGACCTGGCCGACGGCCGGGTGCGCATGGTTCCGGTGGACGAGGTGCAGGCCAGCATGCACATCGAGCCCATCGAGCTGGGGCGGCTGTTCCGCATTCCGGATCTGCAGGTGTTCGGCCCGCCCGCCGACAAGTCGGACGGCTCCGGCGGCTCCGGCGGCACCGGCATGACCACGTCCGGGGCGATCATCCTGACCGGCACCGTGCCGCCGCGCGCCGACACCCCGCCCGGCTCGGCGGCCACCGACAAGGGTCAGCTGGTGAGTGTGCTCGCCGATCTGCGGCTGGATGCCGACGGTCAGATCCAGATCGTGGCGACCGAGATCTACCACGGCGAGGAGGCCACCGCGACACCCGTGGCGGTGCTGCCCTCGGTGCCCACCGAGACGATTCTGGGCTGGTTCACCCGCACCATCGACACCCGCGATCTGCCCTTCGGCATCCGCCCGACCAAGGTCGAGGCCGTCGGCGGGCAGATCGTGGTCGAGGGCCGCGGCCGCGATGTCACCGTCGACCTGGACCAGCTCCAGCGGCAGCGATGATCGAGCTCGCCGTCCTCGCCGTCGCCGTGGCCGCCGCCGTGGCGGTGGGAATCCTGCTGCGGCGCAACGAGGGTCGCGTTCGAGCCACCGACTCGGCGCACCCGGACGCCGCGTCGCCGCGCGGCGAGCTGCTGGCCGCCGCCGGGCTGGTCGCGAATCGGCCTGCGGTGCTGCACTTCTCGGCCGACTGGTGCGGCCCGTGCGCGGCGGTGCGGCGGGTGGTGGCCGGCACCGTCGCCGAGTTCGCCGACGCACCGGCCCCGCCGCTGGACCTGGAGGTCGACATCGAGGCCGATCCGGCGCTGGCGAAGGAGCTGTCGGTGCTGTCGCTGCCGACCACGTTCGTCTTCGATGCCGACGGTCGTGAGCGCTTCCGGATCTCGGGCGTACCCGAAGCCGCCGATCTGCGCACCGCCCTGGCCCCGCTGACCAGGGCCAATACCGAAGAGTGACCAGCATTACGGACCCCGGGTCCAATTTCCCCCGAAAACCGGGTAAACTCCGAAACGTGCAATCCAACCGCGAGCTGATGCTCACCCGACGCCGCACGGTAGACCTGTGCCGCCTCGGTGGTTGTTGCTGCCTGTGCCGCTAGCCGGTCGGCCTTTCGAATCCTTCTGTCGCCGACCGGGATTGACCCGCCGTACGAGTGATGTCCGCATCCTCCGGCGCTCTGGCCAACCGAATCCTCTTCCTGCGCAGGAGCACGAATATGTCGCACACTACTTCCCCCAACCTCCAACCGGTCGGTACTCGACTTCCTTCCGGCCAGGTCGATGTCCGCGGCCCCCGTTTCGCCGCCTGGATCACCACCGCCGTCCTGGCGCTGACGCTGATCCTCTCCGTCTTCTCCCCTCTGGCGGCCGGAATCCTGCTGGCCGCCCAGGCCGTGGTCTTCGCTCTCGGCGCCCTGCGCGGCCCCGGCGGCAGCCCCTACGGCCTGCTCTACCAGAACCTGGTGCTGCCCCGCATCGGCCCGGCCCCCGCCCTGGAACCCGTTGCGCCACTGCGGTTCGCCCAACTGGTTGGCCTGATCTTCGCCGTCCTCGGCGTCATCGGGTTCGCCGCCTCGACCCCCGTCGCCGGTGCGGTTTTCACCGGTTTCGCGCTGTTCGCAGCGTTCCTCAACGCGGCGTTCGGCGTCTGCCTGGGCTGCAAGCTCTACCCCCTCGTCTCCCGGCTGCTCCCCAAGGCCGCGGCGACCACCCCCCATCCCACCGCCTGACCCCGGCAAACATCTGAAAGGAACAACATGGCTCGCTCCGATGCCCTGGTCTCCGCTGACTGGGTCGAAGAGAACCTCAACGCCCCGGGCGTTGTCATCGTCGAGGTCGACGAGGACACCTCCGCCTACGACACGGGCCACATCGAGGGCGCCGTCAAGCTGGACTGGAAGACCGACCTGCAGGACCAGGTCCGTCGCGACTTCGTGAACCGGGAGCAGTTCTCCGATCTGCTGTCGGCGCGCGGCATCGCCAACGAGGACACCGTGGTGCTCTACGGCGGCAACAACAACTGGTTCGCCGCCTACGCCTACTGGTACTTCAAGCTCTACGGCCACCAGGACGTGAAGCTGCTCGACGGCGGCCGCAAGAAGTGGGAGCTGGACGGCCGCCCGCTGTCCCGCGACGCCGTGAACCGCCCGGCCACCTCCTACAAGGCCGGTGAGCAGGACCTGTCCATCCGCGCCTTCCGCGACGAAGTCATCAACGCCATCGGCACCAAGAACCTGGTCGACGTGCGCTCGCCCGACGAGTTCTCCGGCAAGATCCTGGCCCCCGCGCACCTGCCGCAGGAGCAGTCGCAGCGTCCGGGCCACGTCCCGACCGCCATCAACGTCCCGTGGTCCAAGGCCGCGAACGAGGACGGCACCTTCAAGAGCGACGCCGAGCTGGCCGAGCTCTACTCCGAGGCCGGGCTGGACGGCGAGAAGGAGACCATCGCCTACTGCCGCATCGGTGAGCGTTCCTCGCACACCTGGTTCGTGCTGCAGGAGCTGCTGGGCCACAAGAACGTCAAGAACTACGACGGGAGCTGGACCGAGTACGGCTCCCTCGTCGGTGCACCGATCGAGTTGGGAGCGTAATCAGCATGTGTGCAGCACCTACCCAGGGTCAGGCCATCCCCGCGGGCGTCGACGTGGAGAAGGAGACGGTCATCACCGGCCGTGTCCTGACCGACGACGGCCAGACCGTCGGCGGCGCGTTCGTCCGCCTGCTGGACGGCAATGGTGACTTCACCGCCGAGGTCGTGGCCTCCGGCACCGGTGACTTCCGCTTCTTCGCCGCCCCCGGCGCGTGGACCGTGCGGGCGCTGTCGTCGTCCGGCAACGGTTCGGCCGAGGTGAAGCCGGAGGGTGCCGGCATCCACGAACTGGATGTCGTCGTCGCCAAATAACTCACCGATCGCCCTGTTCAGGGGTGAGGGATCGTGGAAACGGCCCCGGGAATCGTTTTCCCGGGGCCGTTCTCGCGTCCGGAATACAGTGCCACTAGACTCCGGAATCGTGGTGCTTGCCTTCGAGATTTTGCTGGTTCTCGTCTCCGTGCTGATCGCGTGGTTCGGTCTGTACGTCCTCTACCGGCTGTTCACCGAGTCGTGACAGAGCCGGCGAGCGAGAATACCGACAACGGCGCGTTCAACGGTTCCGCGCCGGACTCCGCCACTGCCCGGCGCAGTGGTGATCAAGCCGTGGCCGACGCAGCCGAGAAGGCCCGGTCCACCGGCGGTCTGAACATCCCCTCGCTCTCCGGTCTCCCACTGCCGGAGGACACGGCCAATCTGCGCCAGGGTCCCGACCTGAGTTCCTCCATGCTCGCGCTGCTGCCGCTGGTCGGCGTCTGGCGCGGTGAGGGCGAAGGCAACGACCCCGATACCGGCGACTACCGCTTCGGCCAGCAGATCGTGGTCTCCCACGACGGCGGCGACTACCTCAACTGGGAGGCCCGCTCCTGGGTCATCGCCGAGGACGGCTCCTACGGCGGCCCCGACCTGCGCGAGAGCGGTTTCTGGCGGGTCGGCATCGACGGCGACGACGAGGTGCTGGAGCTGCTGCTCACCCACTCGTCCGGCATCGTGGAACTGTTCTACGGCCAGGCTCTCACCCAGTCCTCCTGGGAACTCGCCACCGATGTGGTGATCCGCAGCCAGTCCGGCATCGTGGTCGGCGGGGCCAAGCGCCTCTACGGCATCGTCGAAGGCGGCGACCTGGGCTACGTCGAGGAGCGCATCTCCGCCGACGGCGCGCTGGAACCGCGACTGTCGGCGCGCTTGCAGCGCTACGTCGGCTGATTCGGAACTGGTCCGGACTGCCGCGTCACGGGCGCCGACGTCCGAGCACTGCGGTCAGATCGATCTCCACCGGATACGGCACCGCGAGCCGCAGCCTCTCGCTGAATATGCCGGTGGGCACATAGCAGCTGGTCATCGGATCGATTTCATAGGTGTAGACGACAGTTTCGTCGGCACGACGCTCGATGCGCCAGTAGTACGGGATCTTGGCCTTCGCGTACTTTCCCGGCTTCGTATCCCTGTCTCGCTCCACCGAATCCGGTGAAACCGCCTCCACTGCCAGAACCACGTCCTCGGCGAAGTAGTACGTCGAAGGTTCCTCGCGGTCGTAGGCGTCCGTCGTCACCACGACGACATCCGGTTCCGGCATCTGTCGCTTGCCGAGCTGCACCGCCATCTCCCGCTCTGCCCGCAATTCGGGTGGCGCTTGCAGGTCGAGTTCGCGCTGGAAAAGTGTGATGACACGACCGTGCCACTTCTCCTGCGGACTCGCGAAGACAAGCCCCCCATCGATCAGTTCGGTGTGCCGAGGCAGATCACGCAACCGCAAGAACTCCTCGACGGTGTAACCCCCTGGCGGGTTCACCCAGTCGGGCAGTGGCTCAACGGTCATGGCGTCAGCGTAACCCCTGTCGGGGGAAGACTCGTCGGAAAAGGTACGGCCCCCGAGCCATATCCGCGGATGCAACGTTCACGCAGATCCGATCGGACGGATCGGGACTCGGGGGCCGGGTGACTGCCTGGGATTCGCGAGGCGCTCGCGCGAACGGAATCCGTGTGCAGCGGTAGCGCCTAGCTGGCAGCCACCTCACGCGTCCTTGAAACAACCATTTCTCGAACCACCTCCTTTCCCGTGTACCGACGAATCTAGTGGCGGTCCGCGGTGGCGGCAACGTATTTTCTCGGACCGCGAAAACGCAGGTCAGGCGGGAATAAACCGGTCCGTTCCGATGGTGCCGTCACCGGCCACCCGCACCACCGTGTCGGCGCGGTGGTCGGGTGGGAGTTGGTGGGTGACCACCACCACGACGCGATCGGGGGCGACCAGGCCGCTGGCGCGGTCGAGCAGGCGGCGTTGCAGATCCGCGCCCGCGGCGGCCTCCAGATGTTCGGTGGGCTCGTCCAGCAGTAGAACGCGGGCGGGAGCGAGCAGGGCGCGGGCGAGCAGGATGCGGCGGCGCTGCCCGCCGGAGACCGCGGCCGCGCCGCCGACCAGTTCGGTGTGCACGCCGTCGGGCAGGGAGTCGAGCCAGGCACCGGCACCGACCGCGCGCAGGGCGGCGTCGGCCTCCTGTTCGGTGATGTCGCCGCGGGCCACCCGCAGGTTCTCCAGGACGGTGGTGCCGAACAGGTGCGCGTCCTCGGCGAAGAAGGTGACGTCGGGACGCGGGGTGTCGAACAGCCCCGCCCACGCCATGAGCAGGGTGGTCTTGCCCGCGCCGCTCGGGCCCACCACCGCGATGCGATGCCCTTCCGGCAAGTCCGGCAGAGTCGTTCGGGCGGCGGCGGATTCGCCGCGTTCGAAGCGGTCGATGCGGCGCAGCGCCGCCCGCCCGTTGGTGAGCGCCTGCGCGGCGGCGGGCAGCACCCCGACCGCCTCGAAGGCCGACAGCGGCACCAGCACGAGCACGGTGAGCGCCATGGGCGAGATGCCGCCCGGTTCGACCGTCTGGAATCCGGCCGTCGGCGCACCGGTTCCGGTGCCGTACAGCACGATTCCGATGAGCAGCGCCCCCAGCACGCTCACGCCGATCGACAACGGTGTCGCGGCGGCCGCCCACGCGCTGTGCGAGGCCGCGCGATCCTCGGCGGCGACGGCCCGCTCCCCCGCCGCCCGCGCGCTCGCTACCGCGCCGTCGAGCCGCCCCGCGACCCGCAACTCCGGGGCATGGTCGAGCACGGTCAACGCGGCAGCCGTGAACTCGGTGCGATCGCTGCGCACCGCCTCCTCGGCCTCCCGCGCCGCCCGCGCCGAAAGCCACGGCGCGACAACGCCCGCCACGACCAGGGCCACCGCGAGAATCAGCGCCGCCGGCACGGAGATGAACGCCAGCAGCACCACCGCGCTCAGCGACAGCACCACCGCCACGGCCATCGGCACGAACGCCCGCACCACCACGGCTCCGAGATCGTCGATATCCCCCATCACCCGCCCGAGCAGCTCACCCCGCCGCAACCGCGTGGGGTCGGCGGCCGCACCCGAACCCGCGGCCCGCGTCGACGCCGCCAGCGCAGCCGTGCTGCTGTCATCCCCCGGCCGCACACCAGCCGCAGCGCGCCGCGGCCGCCAGATGTCCGCCGCGGCCAACGTCCGGTAGGTGGTGGTGCGCGCGGTCGTCATGGCCCGCAGCGCCACATCGTGGGTGGCCAGCCGCTCCAGATACCGGCACAGCCCACGCGCGATGCCCAGCGCCCGCACGGACACCACCGCGATGGTCAGATCCAGCACCGGCGGCATCTCCCACGCCCGGGCGATCAGCCACGCCGCCAGCGCCGCCAAGGCGAGACCGCTCCCCAACGCCAGCGTGCCCCACCCGACCGACACCGCCATCCGCCACCGCGAGAGCTCCAGCAGCTCCCGAATCCGCCGAAAATCGGCCAGCACCGCCTTCATCGCCCCACCGTCCCGGCAGTCCCGAATACCCCGGCGGTCCCGGACGACCCGGGGGTTCCCGGCCCCCGACCCGGTGCACCCGTCACAGCGGCTCGCAGTGTCGAGCCGGGATCGTTTCCACCGCTGCCGATGTGGCCGCCGTCAGCCGAGCGCGATGGCCCTACAGGATCGGAATCCGTTGTGGGGAGGGATGTTTCAGGGGGAACCGGAGGGGTGGTGGGCGGATCGTGCTCGTCGTCCGGCCGGGTGGTGGGGAGGTGGCGTGCGCCGTCCGGCCGGGTGGTGGCGCGCACCTCGATGACGTGGTCGGCGATGGACAGGATGGTGGGGCGGTGGGCGACGAGTACCACGGTGGCTCCGGCTCGGGCGCGGGCGGACAGGGCGGCGAGAACGGTTGCCTCGCTGGCGTCGTCGAGGTGGGCGGTGGGCTCGTCGAGCAGGAGGACCTGACGGCGGGCGGCGAGGGTTCTGGTGAGGGCGAGGCGTTGGCGCTGGCCGAGGGACAGGCCGATGCCGCCGGTGCCGACGACGGTGTCCCAGCGGTCGGGAAGTTCGTCGAGGACGGCGTCGAAACCGGTTGCCGCACAGGCCGCCGCCAGCTGTGCGGCGTCGGCGGGCGCGCCGAGGAGTTCGAGGTTGTCGCGCAGGGTGCCGGGGACGAGCACGGGGCGCTGCGGCAGCCAGGCCACCCGCGACCACCAATCGTCGGGGTCCAGGTCGGCGACGGGGGTGCCGTCGATGCGCACCGCGCCGTGATCGGGGGCGATCAGTCCCAGCATCGCCTGGAGCACCGTGGATTTCCCGCAGCCATTGGGTCCGGTCAGCACCGTGACAGCACCGGGCCGCACCGTGGCGGAGAGCCCGTCGGGGGCCGCGCCGTCGCGCGCCGCGACACTCAACTCGGCGATCTCGATGTGGCCGTGGATGTCTCGGCTCCGAACACCAGACGCATCGACCGAGGTAGCAGACGCGCCGCCCACCCTGCGGGACGATCCGGCCGCCGGGTCGGCAGTCACCGGAGCGATGGGCGACCCGGCTGCGGTCGTCGGGGCAGCGGTCGTCGGGACAGCGGCCGACGCCGTAGCGTCCGACGCGGCAGTGGCTGACAGGGCAGTGGCCGAGGCAGCGGCGGGCGACGCGGCAGTGGCCGACGGGGCAGCGGGCGACGCCGCAGTAGCCGACGCCGCAGTAGCCGACGCCGCAGTAGCCGACGCGGCGGCGGTCGGCGGGGCGGCTGCTCTCGGATTCGCGACCGACTCCCTGTCGTCCGGCTCGAGTACCGCGAAAGCCTTGTCCGCGGCCGCCATCCCGTCCTGCGCCGCGTGGAACCGCTCCCCCACCATGCGCAGCGGCAGGTACACCTCCGGCGCGAGAATGAGCGCCACCAGCCCCCCGTACAGCCCCATGTGCCCGTACACCAGCCGCATGCCGATGGATACGGCCACCAGCGCCACGCAGAGAGTGGCGAGCATTTCCAGCACCATGGACGAGAGGAAGGCGATGCGCAGCGCGGACATGGTGCGCCTGTGCAGCGCCTCGCCCAGATCGCGCACCCGGCCCGCCATGGTGGTCCGGGCCGAATCACCCGTTGCCGAATGACCCGTTGCCGGAACACCCGATCCGCTCACCGCATCCCCGCGCCCGACGGCCGGTTCCCCGGTGACGGCGGCCGGTTCCCCGGTGACGGCAGCGGTGCCGATCGCGGTGTCCCCGCGCGCCCCGGCCCGCGGCCGCGACGCCGTCTCCCGCCCCAGCGCCCGCAGCGTCGGCATTCCCGCGAACAGGTCGAGCAGCTGATCCGACAGCCGCGTCGTCGCGGCGAGGGTCTCCTTGGACTTCCCCTGGGTGAGCAGCCCGATGAGGATCATGAAGATCGGGATGAGCGGCAGGGTGACGGCGATGATGCCGGCGGAGACGAGATCGTGCCGGGCGATGACGATCAGCAGGACCGGGGGCACGAGCACGGCCAGCAGCAGAGCGGGCAGATATCCGGCGAGGTAGCCGCGCAGCCCGTTCAGCCCCGATCCGGCCACCACCGCCAATTCCGTTCGGCGGCGCTCCAGTTCGCGCGGCGGCAGCTGGGCTCCGGCGACCACCACCGCGGTCTCCAGCTCCGCCACCACCCGCGCTCCGGCCCGGTGCGCGAGCCGCGCCTGCCACCAGGTGGCCGCCGCCCGCACCGCGACCGCGACCGCGAAGACCGCCAACTCGGCTGTCCAGGAGCCGATGTCACGTCGGGTCGGATCGGTGATGACACCGGCCAGCACCCGCGCCAGGGCCAGGGCCGCGACCACGATGCACACCGTGGTCGCCAGCGACAGCGCCACGCTCAGCACCAGATACCGTCGTGCCGAGCGGGCGTGCCGCCACAGGCGCGGGTCGACCGGTCGAGCCATGGGTCAGTTCTTCAGCTTCTCGGGGAGCAGGCCGATGGGGTCGGGGATCTGCTCCATGGTGAGCCGCTTGCGGAACACCCAGTACGTCCAGCCCTGGTAGATGAGCACCATCGGCACCATGACCACCGCGACCCAGCTCATGACCACCAGCGTGTAGTGCGTGGACGAGGCGCTGACGGTGCCGTCGCGGCCGTCCACGGTGAGGCTGAAGGCCGGGTCGATGGACGAGGGCAGCACATCCGGGAACAGCGCCCCGAACAGCAGCGTGGTGGCCGACAGAATGGTGAGCGCGGTGCCGGTGAAGGCCCAGCCGTCGCGGCTGCGGCTGTGTGCCAGTCCGGCGACCACCAGCCCGATCACGGCCAGCGCCAACGGAATCCAGGTCCAGTCGTGCCCGTAGGACAGCTGGGTCCAGATGCCGAATACCGCCACCACCACCGCGGTGGGCACGAAGATCTTGCGCACGATCGCCTCGGCGTCCTCGCGCACCTCGCCACCGGTCTTGAGGCAGATGAAGATCGCGCCGTGCAGCAGGAACAGCAGCAGCGTGGTGAGCCCGCCGAGCAGCGCGTACGGGCTGAGCAGGTCGAGCAGGGTGCCCTCGATCTGCCGCTTCTCGTTGAGCTGGACGCCGCGCACGATATTGGCGAACGCCAGCCCCCAGGCGAGCGCGGGAATCCAGGAGCCGAGCCCGATGCCGATATCGCACCAACGCCGCCACTTGTCGTCGTTGATCTTGCTGCGCCATTCGATGGCGCAGGCCCGGGTGATCAGGCCGACGAGGATGAGCAGCAGCGGGAGATAGAACCCGGAGAACAGGCTCGCGTACCACTCCGGGAAGGCCGCGAACATGGCCCCGCCCGCGGTGAGCAGCCACACCTCGTTGCCGTCCCAGACCGGCCCGATGGTGTTGAGCACCACGCGCCGCTTCACCTCGGATTTGCGCCCGATGATGGGCATGAGCATGCCGACGCCGTAGTCGAAGCCCTCCAGCACGAAGTAGCCGATGAAGAGCACGGCGACCAGCAGAAACCAGAACACTTGCAGAGTCATCCGGAGTCTCCTAGTAAGCGAAGGAAAGCTTCTCGACGGAATCCCCGGTCATCTTCGGGGCGTCGGATTCGGTGGCGGCCGGTTCCGGCCCGGCGACGGTGTAGCGCCGCATCAGGTGGAACCAGGCGACCGCGAGAATGCCGTACAGCAGCGTGAATACGATGAGCGAGGTGAGGATGGTGCCCGCGGACACCCCGGAGACGCCCTGCTGCACCGTCATTCGAATGCTCTGGTCCCCGGTCGGATTGGGCACCACCACCCAGGGCTGCCGCCCCATCTCGGTGAACACCCAGCCGGAGATATTGCCCAGGAACGGTGTGGCGATGGCGGCCAGCGACAGCCAGGAGAACCAGTTCTGATCCGGCACCCGCCCGCGCCGCGTCACCCAGAATCCGACCAGCGCCAGCAGGATCGAGCCCGCCATGAAGGTGATCATGGCGCGGAAGGACCAGTAGGTCACGAACAGGTTGGGCCGGTAGTCGCCGGGACCGAACTTCAGGACGTACTCCTCCTGGAGGTCCTGCACACCGCCGAGCGTGACGCCGCTGAATTCGCCCTTGGCCAGCCACGGCAGCACGTAGGGCACCTCGATGAGGTGGCTCACGCTGTCGCAGTTGTTGTGCGTGCCGACGGTGAGGACGGAGAAGTTCGGATCGGTTTCGGTGTGGCACAGCGATTCCGCGGAGGCCATCTTCATGGGCTGCTGCTCGAACATCAGCTTGCCCTGCACGTCGCCGGTGTAGACGAGCGCGACGGCCGCGATGGGGATGATCCACAGGCCCATGCGCGCGGCGGGCCGCCACATGGTGCGCGCCTCCTCGACGCCGGCGGCCTCCCCCTTGCGCATGTTGCGAACCATCCACCAACCGGCGATGCCCGCGACGAAGGTGGCGGAGGTGAGGAAGGCTCCCGCGATGACGTGCGGGAAGGCGGCGAGGGTCGTCACGTTGGTGATGACTTCCCAGATGCTCTGCAGCTCCGCGCGTCCGGTGTCGGGATTGAATTTCGCGCCGACCGGATGCTGCATGAACGAATTGGCCGCGACGATGAAGTACGCCGAGGCGTTCACGCCGATGGCGACCAGCCAGATGCAGGCCAGGTGCACCTTTTTGGGTAGTCGGTCCCAGCCGAAGATCCACAGGCCGAGGAAGGTCGATTCCATGAAGAAGGCGACCAGGGCCTCCATGGCCAGCGGTGCCCCGAAGACGTCACCGACGAAGCGGGAGTACTCGCTCCAGCCCATGCCGAACTGGAATTCCTGCACGATGCCGGTGGCGACGCCGAGGGCGAAGTTGATCAGGAAGAGTTTGCCGAAGAATTTGGTGAGGCGCTTCCAGTGCTCCTTGCCGGTGATCACCCAGGCGGTCTGCATGCCCGCGACGAGCGGCGCCAGGCCGATGGTCAGCGGCACGAAGATGAAGTGATAAACGGTGGTGATACCGAACTGCCAGCGCGCGACGTCGACGACGTCCATCCGACCTCCCTGCCGATCTACGACATGACGTAGTACCGGACACTACGCCTGCTGGGTGTCGGATGACCATGTGACGCGCCACAACATGCTGGTCGTTTGCCAATCGGTGACCGAAGTCCCCGAAGGCGTGCCCCCAAGTCCTCGCGCGAGCCCCGCCGAAGGTCATCCGGAAGGCCCGCGGCGCACGCTCACCAGTCCGCGATGCTGCCCGCCCGCGCCACCCCGCGATTAACCAGTTCGATGATCTCGGGAGCATGGTCCGGCGCGGACATCCGCAGTCCGTCGAGTGAGTTGACCCGGGCGGCCACGGTAATGCTGGAAAGCATCCAGATGCTGTCCGCGGTAATCAGTTCGGCGACGAAAAGCGGCTTGTACAGGCATTCCCAGCCCGCCTTCTCGGCCTCGGCGAACAGCGCCCGCTGGGTGGTACCGGGCAGCACGCCGACCTTCGGGGGCGGGGTGATGAGCTGCTTGTCACGCACGATCACCACGGTGGAGCGCGGACCCTCCAGCACCTTGTGCTCGGTGCTGGTGAAGATCACGTCGTCCGCGCCCATGCGGTGCGCGAAACGCAGCGCCGCCATATTCGTCGCATACGACAGGGTCTTGGCGCCCAACAGTTGCCAGGGTGCGGCCTGGGCCAGATCCACCGAGATTCCGCGCGACAGTGTGATGACCGAAACACCCTCGGTGCGTGCGGTCTCCACCCGCTCCGGCACCGGCAGCACCAGCACGTAGCCGGTGGTCGCGGGTTCGGCCGGAGTCAGCTCCTTGTTGGCCGCCTGCCCGCCGATGCCCTGCTCACTGTCGCGGCCGCGGGTGAGCACCATCCGCAGCAGCCCCTCGCGGGACTCGCCCCACTGCTTCGCCGCCTTCTGCACGGCGGCGCGCCAGGCGTCGAGATCCGGCGGCGGCAGCTCCAGCGCCTCCGCGGATCTGCGTAGTCGGGCCAGATGCGATTCGATCGCGCACGGCTGGCCGTCGCGCACCAGCACGGTCTCGAAGACGCCGTCACCGCGCAACACACCGATGTCGTCCGCATACAGCAACGGCGCGTCCGGATCCCGGATCGCGCCGTCGAGGGACACCAAAACTCGTTCCACCATGGCAAGTGAGCCTAGGACAGATCGCGCCCGGTTACGCGGCTTCTCCACCGCCGGCGCAAGGCGGATCGGCCAACACCTATTGTGGGTATGTGTCCTCCGAGGTTGCACCCAGCCCGATCCTTTCCAATCCAGGGGCAGTCGCGGGGCTGCCCGAGTCGCCGGATTCGGCCGTCGCGTGGCATTACGGCGATCCCTTCGGTGAGCAGCGCGCGGCGGCGCAGCGGGTGGCGGTGGTGGACCGTTCGCACCGCTTCCTGTTCACCATCACCGGTAAAGAGCGGCTGACCTGGCTGCACACCGTCTCCAGCCAGCATGTGGCGGAGCTGGGCGACGGACAGTCGGCGGAGAATCTGGACCTGGATCTCAACGGCCGCGTGCTGAACCACTTCGTGCTGACCGAACTCGACGGCACCGTGTGGATCGACACCGAGGCCCAGCGCGGTCCGGCGCTGCTCGACTTCCTCGCCAAGATGGTGTTCTGGGCCGACGCCAAACCCGAGCCCGCACCCGACCACGCCATGCTGAGCCTGCTCGGACCCCGCGTATCCGAACTGACCGACGCCCTGGGCGTCGCGGCGCTGCCCGAGGTCAACGCGGCGGTGGCGCTGCCCGGCGGCGGGTTCCTGCGCCGCATGCCCTGGCCGACGGCCGACTCCTACGATCTGATCGTGCCCCGCGCCCAGCTGGGCGACTGGTGGGCGCGGCTGCGCGCCGCCGGGGCCGAGGCGGCCGGGATGTGGGCCTACGAGGCGCTGCGGGTGGCCGCGCTGCGGCCGCGCATCGGCGTCGACACCGATGAGCGCACCATCCCGCACGAGGTGCACTGGATCGGCGGCCGGGCCGAATTCGGCGCGGTGCACCTGAACAAGGGCTGCTACCGAGGCCAGGAGACGGTGGCCCGCGTGCACAATCTCGGCAAACCGCCGCGGCAGCTGGTGCTGCTGCATCTGGACGGTTCCGCGGATTCGCGTCCGGCCACCGGTGATCCGGTGACCGCCGGCGGCCGTGCGGTCGGCGTGGTGGGCACGGTGGTCGACCACTACGAATTCGGCCCGGTGGCGCTGGCCCTGGTCAAGCGCAATGTCACGGTCGACGCGGAGCTGGCGGCGGGGCCGGTCGCCGCCTCCATCGACCCCGATTCCGTGCGCGCCCACGATGAGCCGCAGGCGGGTCGCCTGGCCGTGGAGAGGCTGCGCGGCCGATGAGCGACGAACTCACCGCGGCGGCGGAATCCGCGCTGCCCGAGCGCGCCGCGGCACCGACGGCGTCCAGCACGGTCGGCACCGTGTTGGCGGTCTGCGTCGTGCACGCCGATATCGAGGTGCCGGGCCGGGTCGGCCGCTCGGCCATCGACAAGCGCCCGGTCGCGCATCGGGTTCGGGTGACCAGGCTCAGCCTCGACGGCGACCACGTGTGCAATACCGAACACCACGGCGGCGAACACCAGGCCGTCTACGCCTACGCCCAGGAGGACGCCGAACGCTGGGGCCGCGAACTCGATCGCGAGCTGCCCTACGGCTGGTTCGGGGAGAACCTGCGCATCGGCGGCCTGCCGGTGAGCGATGCGGTGCTCGGCGAGCGCTGGGCCGTCGGCGACGCCGTGTTCGAGGTGAGCGCACCGCGCGTGCCCTGCGCCACCTTCCAGCACTGGAGCGGCGAGCGGCAGTGGGTGAAACGCTTCACCCTGCAATCGGATACCGGCGCATATCTGCGCGTGCTCACCGAGGGCGTGATCGGCGCGGGGGACGAGGTGCGGCGGATCCACATCCCCGCCCACGGCATCACCGTGCGCGACCTGTTCGGCGGCCGCGACCAGGCACTGCTGGACCGGCTGCTGACCGAGGAGCCGACCATCTCCGATGATGTGCGCATGCAGATCGAGCGGCACCGCCGCCGCAACGACCGCGCTGCCGCGACGAATACGAAGACGAGCGCGGAGCTGACGGCATGAGCGATCGGACCCGCTGGCGGCGGCGCGGGACGAGCCGACTGGCGGGTCGGCGATCGCGGGCGGTGGTAGCCGACGGTCGGGCCACGACGCGAAGGGACACCGCATGAGCGGTCAGGTGCGGAGGTCGCAGCCGAGAGCAACCACGGAGCGCCCCGCACACGCACGAAAGGGCACAGCATGAGTGTGGAACTGGTCGAGGTGGTGCGGTCGGGTTTCCGCGAGTGCGTGCACCGCGGTTCGCTGGTGATCCTCGGCCCCGACGGTGAGCCCACCGTGGAGTTCGGCGAGGTGCACGGCCCCATCTTCCCGCGCTCCACCAACAAGCCCATGCAGGCGATCACCCTGCTGCGCAACGGCTTCGATCCGGTGGACGACACCGAGCTGGCCATCGCCACCGCATCGCATTTCGGCGAGCCCGATCACGTGGAGCTGGTGCAGCGGCTGCTGGACCGCTTCGGCTTCGCCGAGGACGAGCTGGAGTGCCCGCCGGATCTGCCCTTCGAGGAGCAGGCCCGCGCCACCGTGCTCGCCGGGCACGACCGCGCCAAGGCGGCGCGCCGGATCTACATGAACTGTTCGGGCAAACACGCCGCCATGCTCGCCACCTGTCGGATCAACGGCTGGCCGACCCGCGGCTACCTCGATGCCGGGCATCCGCTGCAACGCGCGGTCACCGATACCATCGCCGATATCACCGGCGAGCCGGAGACCGATCTCGGCCTCGACGGCTGCGGCCTGCCGATCGTGCCGGTGTCGCTGGTGAACCTCGCCCGCGCCTACGCCACCATGGCCACCGCGCCCGACGGCTCCCCGGAACGCCGAGTGGCGGAGGCGATCCGGGCCTATCCGCGAGTGATTTCCGGCACGGACGGGCCGGATCTGCGCGTGATGACGGCAACGCCCGGACTGGTGTGCAAGATCGGCGCGGACGGGGTGCACGCGGGTGCGCTGCCGGACGGTTCGGCCTTCGCCTACAAGATCGACGACGGGCACGACCGCGCGCGGGTGCCGCTGACGCTGGCCATTCTGCAGCGTATGGGTATCGACTGGACCGACGACCACGCCGAACTGGCGGCTCCCGCCGTGCTGGGCGGCGGCGCCCGCGTGGGCGTGATCCGGGCAATTCCCGGGCTGCTCTGAGCTCTGTCGGAAACGGCGTCGCCCCGGTCGGAACGGCACTCGCGAGGATCTTCCGGCACTCATGGAAGCGCGACCGCCTGACACACGCTAAAGTGTCTGTCAGGAAGATATTAATTCGAACGGGGCCGCCAACCACCCCAGGCCGCCCCGCAGTGACGCGAGGGGGTCAGCCATGGGCCGTGGCCGGGCTAAGGCAAAGCAGACCAAGGTTGCGCGCGAGCTGAAGTACAGCTCGGCACCAACCGACTTCGCGAGCCTTCAGCGCGAGCTGTCGGGAAGTTCTTCCCCCAGCTCGCAGCGGAGTGGTGTGCTTTCCGACGAGCACGACGCGGATGAATCGTCGCGTTGGGATGAAGACACCTACGACGACTGGCGCCGCTGACTCGGACTGAATCGACGTGCTAAGGGGGAGGCCGTGACTGGCCTCCCCCTTAACGCGTCGATTTGCCGTGGTACGCGGTGTTGAGGGCTCGAACTACACAGTGACCGCATCGGCGTCCCGCGCGCAGCCGCGTCGGGGCGTCGGTGTGTTCGGGCTGTCCGTGCCGGGCAGCCGATCAGCAGCCGACCCGAACGAGCGGCCCGTGGGACATGCTCGGTTCCGGCATCGGCTGTGCTCACCGCACCCTGGATCGCTCGCGGCCGTCCCGGGTGCCGCGCCGTGCGGCATCGACGGCGCGGCATCGACGGCACGGAGCGTTCGACCCTCGTTCGACGAAAACCGCCCCGGCCACGTAAGTGACCGGGGCGGTTGGTCTTCGGTGCCCGAACGCTCAGAAGCGCGGGTGGTCTCCCACCAGCACCGCGCGGGCGGCGTCGGCGTCCTTGGCCTTCTTGACCGTGCCGAGGGTCCAGCATTCGATGTGGCGGGCGGTGAGGACGGCCAGCGCGCGGTCGGCGTCCTCGGGTGCGACGACGGCGACCATGCCGACGCCCATATTGAACGTCTTCTCCATCTCGACACGCTCGACGCGGCCGCGCTGGGCGATCATCTTGAACACCGGGGCGGGGTTCCAGGTACCGCGGTCGAGTTCGGCGACCATGCCCGCGGGCAGCACGCGCGCCAGGTTGTTGGCCAGGCCGCCGCCGGTGACGTGGGCGAAGGTGCGCACATCGGTTTCGGCGATCAGCGCCAGGCAGTCCTTGGCGTAGATGCGGGTCGGCTCGAGCAGCTCCTCACCGAGGGTGCGGCCGAATTCCTCCACGTGCCCGGTGAGGGACATGCGGTCGATGTCGAGCAGCACCTTGCGGGCGAGGCTGTAGCCGTTGGAGTGCAGACCCGAAGCGCCCATGGCGATCACCACATCGCCGGGCCGCACCCGGTCCGGGCCCAGCACCGCGTCGGCCTCCACCACGCCGACGCCGGTGGCGGACAGGTCGTAGTCGTCCGGACCCATCAGGCCCGGGTGTTCGGCGGTCTCGCCGCCGAGCAGCGCGCACCCGGCCTGGACACAGCCCTCGGCGATGCCGGAGACCAGTTCGGCGACCCGCTCGGGCACGACTCGGCCGACAGCGATGTAGTCCTGCAGGAACAGCGGTTCCGCGCCACACACCACCAGGTCGTCGACGACCATGGCGACCAGGTCGAGGCCGAGGGTGTCGTGCTTGTCGAGCGCCTGCGCGACCGCGATCTTGGTGCCGACGCCGTCGGTGGAGGCGGCCAGCAGCGGCTCGCGGTATCCACCCTTCAGCGCGAACAGCCCGGCGAAGCCGCCGAGTCCACCCTGCACCTCGGGCCGGCTCGCCTTCTTGGCCAGAGGTGCGAAGAGTTCAACTGCCCGGTCGCCGGCTTCGATGTCCACTCCGGCCGCCGCGTACGACGCACCGGCACCGCTGGGGGTCTGTTCAGTCATTGTCTTCGGAGAGCTCCAAGCCGAATCGGTGGATAGATGCCTGCTCACGCTAGCATTACCGCCTACCCGCGACTTCAGCGCACGGCTGAGAGCCGTCAACCGTCATGTACGCGTGCAGACGGTCGGGTGCCGAACCGATTTCGGACGTACCCGGCGAGTCACCCTCGCCGCACGAAATCGGTCGTCGCACTGCGCGAGCATGCGGCCGACCACTCCGGCCGAGAACCGGTCAGGGCCTGCTCAGCGCGCTGGCATTGGCGTTGTCGGCCAGCAGTTCGGCCTCCGTCGCGCCGGTGAGCATGCCCTCGAGCACGTTCTTGCCGATGGCGGCCTCGGTGGGGAGGGTGATGGGGTACTTGCCGTCGAAACAGGCGCAGCACAGGCGGCTGCGGGGCTGTTCGGTGGCGGCGATCATGCCCTCGGTGGAGATGTAGCCGAGGGTGTCGGCGCCGATGGAGCGGCGCACGCCCTCGACCATGTCCTCGAAGGAGCCCTCGCCCGCGCCGTTGGCGATCAGCTCCGCCCGCGAGGCGAAGTCGATGCCGTAGAAGCACGGCCACTTGACCGGCGGCGAGGCGATGCGGACGTGGATCTCCAGCGCGCCCGCCTCCCGCAGCATGCGGATCAGGGCCCGCTGGGTGTTGCCGCGCACGATGGAATCGTCCACCACGATGAGGCGTTTGCCGCGAATGACCTCGCGCAGCGGATTGAGCTTGAGGCGGATGCCGAGCTGGCGGATGGTCTGGCTGGGCTGTATGAACGTGCGACCCACGTAGGCGTTCTTCATCAGCCCCTGGCCGTAGGGCAGTCCCGAGCCCTGCGCGTAGCCGACGGCGGCCGGGGTGCCGGATTCGGGCACCGGGATGACCAGGTCGGCGTCGACGGGATGTTCGGCGGCCAGGCGGCGGCCGATCTCGACGCGGGTGGCGTGCACGGAGCGACCGGCGATGGTGGAGTCCGGCCGGGCCAGATACACGTATTCGAAGACGCAGCCCTTGGGTTCGGGGTTGGCGAAACGCATGGACCGCACCCCGTCGGCGTCGATCGCCAGCAGTTCGCCCGGCTCGATCTCGCGCACGAAGGACGCGCCGACGATGTCGAGGGCGGCGGTCTCACTGGCTACCACCCAGCCGCGATCCAGGCGGCCCAGGCACAGCGGCCGCACACCCCACGGGTCGCGCGCCGCGTACAGCGTGTGCTCGTCCATGAAGGTGAGGCAGAAGGCGCCGCGCAGGGTGGGCAGCATCTCCATGGCCGCCTGCTCGATGCTCTTGTCGGCGGCGGCGTGCGCGAGCAGCGCGGTCATCACGTCGGAGTCGGAGGTGGCGCCGAGCGATCCGGCCAACCGCCCGCTGATCAGGCCGAGTTCCCGCGCCCGAGCGCCCAACTCGGCGGTATTGACGAGATTTCCGTTGTGCCCCAAGGCGATCCCGGTGCCGACCGCCGTGGTGCGGAAGATCGGCTGGGCATTTTCCCAGGTGGTGGACCCGGTGGTGGAGTAACGACAGTGGCCGACGGCGACATGGCCGGGCATGGCGGCCAGGGTCTGTTCGTCGAAGACCTGGCTCACCAGGCCCAGATCCTTGAAGACCAGCACCTGCGCGCCGTCGGCGACGGCGATGCCCGCCGCCTCCTGGCCACGGTGCTGGAGGGCATAGAGCCCGTAATACGTGAGCTTGGCGACATCCTCGCCCGGCGCCCAGACACCGAAAACACCGCATTCTTCGCGCGGTTCGTTCTCGTCCTGGTCGGCTGCGGCGGCGGAGTGGTGCAGATTCACCGTTTGCTCCCTGTTCGGCGGGCTGGGGGCACGCACCAGTCTACGGGTAATCACGGCGCAACCCGCCGTTGGGATAACCCGGGTGGCGCGGCGTTTGCTGTTAGCTTTCTCCGGTGACGACCAGCGATACCCCGGAAACCACACCACGTCGGCATCTCACCCCGATCAAATGGGCTTTTCCGATCATTGTCGTCACGCTGCTGGCTTCGTTGCTGGGCGTGATGTACCTCGACTATGTCGTGGATCCGGAAGAGAATCTGCACGACTTCCCGATAGCACTCGTGAATCAGGATGTCGGCGACACCATCGGCGCACCCGGCCAGGAACAGCAGGTGAATTTCGGCGATCAGGTCGCCGCGGGCCTGCGGGAGGCGGTACCCGCCGACAAGATCGATCTGCGCGAACTCGGCATCAACGAGGCGCAGTTGCAGATGCAGCAGGCGCAGGTCTACGGCACCATCATCATCCCGAGCGACTTCTCCAAGCGGCTCGGCATTCTGGGCGTGGGAAGTGTGGTGCCGGGCGATATCTCGAAGCCTGTCATCACCCTGCAGACCAATCCGCGCACCGGTGCGTTCGCGACGGCTATCACCCAGAAGTTCGGTGAGGAAGCTCTCAGTCAGGTGCAGACCCAGGTCGGCGAGCAGCTGACCGAACAGGTCAACGCGCAGTTGGCGCCGCCGCCGGACGGGCCGCCCGCGCCGGAGCTGACCGCGGCCACCCGGGTGGCGCTGGCGGAACCGCTGAATATCGTGGTCGAGCAGTTCCGGCCGCTGCCCAACGGTTCCGGTGAGGGATTGACCGCGTTCTTCTACAGCCTGCTGCTGCTGTTGGTCGGCATGGTGGGCGCGATGATCATTCATCAGCTGATCGATTCGGCGCTGGGCTTCCTGCCGACCGAATGGGGGCCCTGGTACCTGCATTTCCCACGCGCCCCGATCTCGCGAACGCGCACGCTGCTGCTCAAATGGGCGGCCGTGGCGGTGATGGCGGTGGCGGTGTCGGCCGCGCTGCTCGGCATCGGCGCGGCGCTGGGCATGCCGATCGACAAACCGCTGCTGCTGTTCATCTACGGGGCGTTCGTGATCATCGCGGTCGGATTCACCTGCACCTCGGTTCTCGCCGCGGTGGGGACGGCCGGTCTGATCATCAACCTGATCATCTTCATCATCCTCGGCCTGCCGTCCTCCGGCGGCACGGTGCCGATCGAGGCGACGCCGAAGTACTTCGGCTGGTTGGCCAATTTCGAACCCATGCACCAGGTGTTCCTGGGCACCCGCGCGATCCTCTACTTCAACGGCAGCGGAGTGGCCGGGTTGACCCGCGGGGTGTGGATGGCGGCCCTGGGGTTGGCGATCGGCGTGGTGTTCGGGCTGTTCATCACGCGGTTCTACGACCACAAGGGGTTGGAGCGCAAGCCTGTGGAGAAGGACGCGCGAGCGGCGCGGGCGTAGCCGCCGGGCGGGGTCGCGAGGCCGCTCGCTGGGCGGGGTCGCGAGGCCGCTGGGCGGGTCGCGAGCGGGACTGGAGGCCGGGGCGCGCTCTCAGGGCAGCGCGCTGCGCCTGCCCCTGCCTCCCGGTGCGGCGACTACCGACGTGCTCGGACTGCCACGAGCGCGGAGAACAACGGTGGCTCGGGAGGCAGCACAGTCGAACCCGAGCGCGGTCGACGCGACCGGATGACGGTGGGCCGGGCTAGCGCGGACGGATGACGGGCAGCCAGCGGGCTATCTCAGGTGCCCGGGTGCCCGAGGCGGTCAGTGCGCCGGAGTTCAGGGCTTGGTCGAAATCCAGGAGCCCGGTGGCGAGTAGCAGCCAGGTGCGGGGGTCGGTTTCGACCACGTTCGGCGGGGTGCCGCGGGTGTGGCGCGGGCCTTCGATGCATTGCACGGCGACGAAGGGCGGGACGCGGACCTCCACCG
This sequence comes from Nocardia sp. CC227C, assembly GCF_030767025.1. Classification (GTDB taxonomy): domain Bacteria; phylum Actinomycetota; class Actinomycetes; order Mycobacteriales; family Mycobacteriaceae; genus Nocardia. Next base: position 131,780 of record NZ_JASITE010000018.1, read on the forward strand.
ATGCTCCGGGGGCGTCGGCAGCCAGGGTGCGGGCGGTGCCCTTGACCGCCGCACCGAGTTCGGCGCGGGCGGGCGCGGGCGCGGTCTCGTCGCGCAACCAGGGTTCCAGCGCCGCCAGCGCCGCTCGCAGCTCCTCCGGGTTCACCGCCGCTCGTCGTGCCACCCGACGAGGCTAGCCGGTCCGGCCCACACCGGGATTCGGCACGCCACCGCAAGCCGCCGGTACGCGCCGCAACAGCACGACAGCACAGCGGCACAGCCGCACGACGGCACGACAGCACAGCCGCACGACGGCACGACAGCACGACAGCACGACAGCACGGCGAGGCTGCTGTGCCCGGCGAGACGCCCCTGGTCCGTGCGGGCGGCGGCAGCTCCGCGCCGGGTCACGTTGGCGGCACGGCTGTTCGGACGGCAGGTTGCGTCGCGATGTCACTACGCCCGACGGCACGGCGTTGTCCCCAGCGGGCGACGCCGGGACGTCACTGCGCTCGCGGCACGATCAATGGCGATGGCCGTCCGGACAGTGAGTGGTCTGGGGGTGTCACTCGCCGACCAGGATCTCCGGTGGTTCCGAGATGCGGCGCGCCAGCAACGGGGCGAGCGCGCCGCCCGCGTTGAGGGCGAGGTGGAGCAGGGCCGGGGCGGCGGCGCTGCCGGTGCGGTGGCGGAGGTGGTCGAAGAACAGGCCCGCGGCGGCGGTGATGGCGATCGCGACCGGAATCGGGTCGCCCGCCGCACGTGCCGGGTAGATGTGCCAGAGCCCGAAAGTCGTTGCGCCGAGCCAGGTGCCGGCGGGACCGAAGGTGTCGTCCAACAGCGGCGTCAGTGTGCCGCGGAAGACGAGTTCCTCGCTGACGACGGTGCCCACGGGGATGTGCAGGCCCACCCATTCGGCATGCGATGTCTCCGGCACCCGCTCCGCGATCTCCCCCACCCGCTCGCGCAGTCCCGGAACGGCCAGCGTCACACCGTAACCCGCCAGGGTGAGTCCGGCGGCGGCGAGACCGACACGCCACCCGCGCGCCGAGAACCACTCCGGACGCCCCCGGAACAGCACGGCGTACCCACCCGCGAAGGCGAGGTTGGCGGCGGTGCGCCCGCGCATCCCCAGCTTCAGCGCGGGCAGCAACCGATTACTCCACAACAGCGGGATACCCACGGCCGCAGTGATTTTCAGCGGCACTCCACCCATAACGCCCACCACAGCCCCTACTTGACCGTTCGTTCGTAGTCCTCGGCCAATTCGATCTGGGTGCGGATCTTCTCGCGCAATTCCGGATTCCAGTCCGGCGGTGCGGCAATGGCTTCCCAGCCGTCGAGGACCAGGGATCCGTAGCGGTGTCCGTGTCCGTCGCTCACGCCCTGAGCATTGGTGAGGTCGGCCGCCACCTGCCAGAAGGTGACGAAGGGCCACCACCGCATCTGCGAGGACACGTCGGAGCCGCGTGGTTCGGACAGCCAATCCGGTTGGGAGACGATGAGATCGGTCGACCACCAGACGATGGGGTCGGAGGCGTGCATGAGGTAGGCGATGCGCGGACGCTGCCAATTCGTCGGCGGCCGGGCGAGGTCGGCCGCGTCGGCGGCGAATCGCACCACCAGACCGTCGGCGTAGATGGGCGCGACCTCGCGCGTCCCCGGGTCCCGGCGCGAAACGAACTGTTCCCACAGCCGATTCGAGTTGGGCGGCCCCACCCACAGCGCGCCGTCGACCTTGGAGCGCAGATCGGCCAGCCCGTCGAAGGCGGCCTCGGAGCCCTGCGAGCCCAGACTCTCCCCGTACACCAGCAGTTTCGGCCGCTCCTCCACCGGCCGCCGCGACCAGGCGGCGTACACGGCGTCGAACATCTTCTTCCCGGCGGCCGCCACTTTCTGCCGGTCCGCGAGGAAGGACAGCACGCTGGGCAGATACGAGTACTGCGAGGCGACGATCGCGGTGTCCCCGCCGTACATGTACTCGATGGCGGCGGCGGACATGCCGTTCACCCAGCCGGTGCCGGTGGTGGTGACGATCACCAGCACCTCCCGGTCGAAGGCCCCGGTGCGCTCGAGTTCGGCGACCGCCAGCTCTTCCTGGGTGATGTCCTGCCCGGCGGATTCCAGCCCCACGTACACGCGGATGGGGGTTTTGGCGGGTTTGCCGGTGAGCGAGCTGATGAGCAGCGGGTCGGGCCCGTGCGAGACGAACCAGCGGCCTTCCGAGCCGAGGGTCTCCCACTCCGAGAGCGAGGCCGGGCTGCCCGAGCGCTCCGGCGTGATCGGCTGGACGGCGTACGGCGACATCTCGTCGTTGCGCACGCTGAACGCGGAGTTGGCGACCGCGAAGAACGCCTGGGTGGCTACGCCGTTGAAGAGCGTCACGATCAGCACGACGAGCAGCAGCGTCCCGGCGGCGGGTGCCAGGTGCGGCGGCACCCGCACCCAGCGGCTGAGCTGGCGGCCGAAGAAGCGCACCACCTCGCGCAGCGTCCGGTACGCCGCCACCACCAGCACGCCGACCAGCAGGCTGAGTCCGCCGGTGCGCAGGTACGCCTCGGTGGTGGTGCCGTCCATGCCCATGAGGGAGAAGGTCTCGCGCTGCCAGTCCGCCGACAGCACCAGCATGTAGGCGGCGACCAGCGCGCAAGTGAGCACCACGGCGGTCTTCACGGCGTCGCGCACCCACATGGGCGGGCTGCTGATCTTGATCTTGGGCCGCACCCAGCGCCGGAAGATCCACTCCAGTACGCAGCCGACGCCGTAGCCGAGCGCCGCGTTCACCCCGGAGATGAGGCCCTGGAACAGCCAGTCGCGCGGCAGCAGCGAGGGGGTGACGGACCAGGCGAAGAAGACGGTGGCGACCACCAGCCCGACGTGATTGAGGTCGATGATCTCCTCGATCTTGCGCCAGGCGGGGGCGGCTCGGCGCACCCATGCCGACACGGGCCGAACCGCGACGGCGCCACCGGTGCGCAGCCGCGTCAGAGCGTCGGTCGTGTCGAGCACCCGTCAAGTATGGCGGTAGGCTGTCCGAATCAGGGGATTCGGTGTCGTGACGTCGCTCAATGGTGACGCGGCAGGGCATCTACCCGGGCGGCTCGAGTAGAACCACGCGGGTCCGCGGACGCCGGAGCCGACAGACTTCTCGGGTATGAGCAATACGCCCAACGCACAGAGCAAGAGCACCACGGCCTTTCTCGCCCAGGCCGCTATCGCGTTCGGAATCTCCTTCTCCGCCAGCATTATCGGCATCCTCTATCTGCCGCTGGACATCTGGCAGCGCGGGTTCCTGGTGATGTCGCTGTTGTTTCTGGTCAGCAGCTCCTTCACTCTCGCGAAGGTGGTTCGAGATCAGCACGAGGCGTCGCGGGTGCACAGCCGCATCGACGAGGCCCGGCTGGAAAAGCTGATGGCCGAGCACGATCCGTTCAAGGTGATGTGACAGCGCCCCGCCCGGAACGAGGGGTCCGGGCGGGGCGTTTCGCTGTCAGTGTTCGACGGCTCCGCCGAGCTGTCAGTGTTCGACGGCTCCGCCGAGCTGTCAGTGTTCGACGGCTCCGCCGAAGAGGGCGGGCAGGGTGCCCTCGAAGGTGGTGCGCAGTTCGTCCAGTGTGACGGTGAACTGTCCCTGCACCTCGACCGAGTCGGAGCCCTGGTCGACCACGCCGATGCGCACCCACGGCAGTTCGCGGGCGTCGCACATCTTGGTGAAGCGGGTCTCCTCGGTGCGCGGCACGGCGACGAGCACGCGCCCGGCCGACTCCGAGAACAGGGTGACGAACGGGTCGGCGTCCTCGGGCAGCAGGATGCGGCAACCGGTTTCGCCCGCCAGCGCGGCTTCGACCACGGTCTGGGCGAGTCCGCCCTCGGAGAGGTCGTGCGCGGCGCTGATCATGCCGTCGCGGGAACCGGCGGTGAGGATTTCGGCGAGCAGCTGCTCGCGGGCGAAGTCGACCTTCGGCGGTTCGCCGCCGAGGTGGTCGTGTTCGACCTGCGCCCAGATGGAGCCGCCGAATTCGTCGCGGGTCTCGCCCAGCAGGATCAGGGTCTCGCCCGGTTCCAGGCCCAGGCCGGTGGGGATGCGGCGGTGCACGTCGTCGATGACGCCGAGCACGCCGACCACCGGGGTCGGCAGGATGGCGGTCTGCCCGGTCTGGTTGTAGAAGGACACATTGCCGCCGGTGACCGGAATGCCCAGGGCCACACAGCCGTCCGCGAGGCCGCGCACGGCCTGCTGGAACTGCCACATGACGCCCGGATCCTCCGGCGAGCCGAAGTTGAGGCAGTTGGTGACGGCCTTCGGGGTGGCTCCGGTGGTGGCGACATTGCGGAAGGCTTCGGCCAGCGCCAGCTGCGCACCGGTGTACGGGTCGAGCTTGGTGTAGCGGCCGGACGCGTCGGTGGCCAGGGCGATACCGCGCCCGGTCGCCTCGTCGATGCGGATGACACCGGCGTCGGCGTGCTCGGCCAGCACAGTATTGCCGCGCACGTACCGGTCGTACTGCTCGGTAATCCACTTGCGGGAGCACAGCTGCGGGCTGGCCAGCATCTTCAGCAGGGTGGCGCGCAGTTCGTCACCGGTCTTGGGCCGGTTCAGCCTGTCCGGGGTGTCGGCGATGAGCGCGTCCTGCGAGTCCGGACGCCGCACCGGGCGCTCGTAGACGGGGCCCTCGTGGGCGACGGTGCGCGGCGGCACGTCCACCACGGTCTCGCCGTTGTAGGTGATGACGAGTCGGTCGCCGTCGGTGACCTCGCCGATGACGGTGGCGATGACGTCCCACTTCGCGCAGACCGCCATGAAGGCGTCCACGTTCTCGGGGGCGACGACCGCGCACATGCGCTCCTGCGACTCCGAGGACAGGATCTCGGCGGGCGTCATATTGGCGGCGCGCAGCGGCACCTTGTCGAGTTCGATGTGCATGCCGCCGTCACCGGCGGCGGCCAGTTCGGAGGTGGCGCAGGACAGTCCGGCCCCGCCCAGATCCTGGATGCCGACGACGAGGTCGGCGGCGTACAGCTCGAGGCAGCACTCGATGAGCACCTTCTCGGTGAAGGGGTCGCCGACCTGGACACTGGGGAGCTTTTTGCGGCCCGCTCCGGACTCGTCGCCGGAGAAGGTGTCGGAGGCGAGCACGGAGACGCCGCCGATGCCGTCGAGGCCGGTGCGCGCGCCGAAGAGGATGATCTTGTTGCCCCGACCGGAGGCGAAGGCCAGGTGCAGGTCTTCCACCCGCATGACGCCCGCGCACAGCGCGTTGACGAGCGGATTGCCCTGGTAGGAGGCGTCGAAGACGGTTTCGCCGCCCACATTCGGCAGGCCGAGGGAGTTGCCGTAGCCGCCGACGCCGCGCACCACGCCGTCCACCACGCGCCGAGTGTCCGGGTGGTCGGCCGCGCCGAAGCGCAGCTGGTCCATGACGGCGATCGGGCGCGCGCCCATGGCCATGATGTCGCGGACGATGCCGCCGACGCCGGTGGCCGCGCCCTGGTAGGGCTCGACATAGGACGGGTGGTTGTGCGATTCCACCTTGAAGGTGACCGCCCAGCCCTCGCCGATGTCCACCACGCCCGCGTTCTCGCCGATTCCGGCGAGCATGGCGGCGCGCATCTCGTCGGTGGTGGTCTGGCCGAAGTAACGCAGGTGCACCTTGGAGGACTTGTAGGAGCAGTGCTCGGACCACATCACCGAGTACATGGCCAGCTCGGCATCGGTGGGGCGGCGGCCGAGGATCTCCTTGATGCGGGCGTACTCGTCGTCCTTGAGGCCGAGTTCCTTGTAGGGCTGCGGCTGTTCCGGGCTGGCCGCGGCGGCGCTGACGGTATCGACGTGGTTGGTCACGGGAATACCAGAGTCCTTTCGGCCGGAACGAGACAGCGACCGGCAAGCTGGATACGGCGGGATTCGCCTCGAAGTCTAATGCCCGGCAAACCCTGCCCAACCTGCCGGGTTGGCTACGGCCGCGCCCCGACGCACCCGGTGTGGCGAAGCTCTCCCCGCCGCACTCCCGAGCCGCCAGCGCATCGACTGATCGAGCGAGAATCGTGATTTGCCGGGACGCCCGAATTCGGGTCGGCTCGCCATCGCGGGCACACATGCGAAACGGGCGGCGGCTCTCAGCCGTGCGCCGACTACGCGGGGAGGCGGTGCAGCTAGTCTGTCCCGGTGAACGATCGATCCGGGGTCGCGGATCCGACCGAGAAGCCTGCGACGACGCATGGAGGACCCGCGAGATTGTCTCGCCGTCAGGTCCGGCTGCTGCTCATCGCGCTCGCACTGTTCGTGGTGTCGGCGCTCATCAGTCACTTCGGGAAGATCTGGCACGGCTACATCGATCTCCAGGTGTATCGCAACGGCCCCCGGGTGTGGATGGACGGCGGGGAGCTGTACGGCCCCATGCCGGAGGTGTTCGGTATCGGCCTGCCGTTCACCTATCCCCCGCTGGCCGCGCTGTTCTTCGCACCGCTGGCGCTGATGCCGCTGTCGGTGGCGGAGGTGCTGGTGCTGGCGACCTCGATCACCGCGTTGGGCGTGACGCTGTGGATCGTGCTGGAACGGGTGCGCCCGGCCATGGATCGTCCGACGCGGCTGGCGCTCGTCATCGGCGCGGTGGCGATCCTGCAATGGCTGGAGCCAATCCGCCAGACCTACAGCTTCGGCCAGATCAACCTGGTGCTGATGGCCGCCATCACCCTGGACTGCCTGGTGCGCAAGCCTTTCTGGCCGCGCGGCATGCTGATCGGCATCGCGGTGTCGGTGAAGCTCACCCCCGCCGCCTATCTGCTGTTCTTCCTGCTATGCCTGGACTTCCCTCCGCGCGGCGGCTGGCCCGACGCCGCGGGCTGGCGGCGCTACCTGCCGCGCGGCGACTGGAAATCGCCCGTCACCCTGGTGGTTTCGACCATTACCGCGGTGAGCCTGATGTTCGTCTTCTTCTGGCACGAGTCGGTGCAGTACTGGTTCCACACCCTGTCCGACACCGGCCGCATCGGTCCCCCGCATTTCGCGGGCAACCAATCGCTGAAGGGTTTCGCCTTCCGTCTGGGCGTCTCCGACTCGATCGCCACCGTCATCTGGCTCACGCTCTCCGTGATCGCGGTGGCCCTGGCCGCCATCTGGATGAAACGCCTCATCGACGCGGGCCACCCGGTCACCGCCCTGATGGTGAATGCCGGTGCGGTCCTGCTGGTTTCCCCGGTCTCCTGGTCCCACCACTGGGTCTGGATCGCCCCCACCCTGGTGATCGCCATCGACGCCATCCTCCGCGGCCGCCGCAACCCCTGGTTCGTCGGCACGGTCGCCCTGGCGACGGTCCTGTTCGCCATCGGCCCCCAGTGGGTGCTGCCGCACGACCGCGACCGCGAACTCGCCTGGTCCTGGTGGGAGCAGATCATCGGCAGCAGCTACGTGCTGCTCACCTTCGCGATCTTCGTGGTCGCGGTGATCACCTACCACCCGGAGCGGGTGCATCAGGCAAGCGAAGACCACGCCGCTCCCCAGGGCTGATGGCATTCTCGTGCGCTATCGCGGACAGGTGCGCGGAAACCCGCACCGAAGGCCGGGAAGTGCACGAAAGGCAGGTACGGCACAGTCCCGCACCGACTGTGCCGCAGCACTTCTGCGTATCAAGTAGGCAACCAGGTCGGCCACCACGGCGCGACATTATCCGGAGGGCACACAGGTGCCGGGTAGTCGCCGCCCGGGTTGTGCCACCACGCCATCAAGACCCATATCAGCCCGAGCGCACCCAGAATCCCGGGGACGAGCGCGGCCCACGATCTAGCTGCGACAGACCATCCCCGTATCCGCGAGAAGAACACCATCACCACGCACCACCACCAAACACCCGCCGCAACAGTGAGAACAGGGAGGTAGAAGATCAGGAGCGCAACCGAATTGGCGGATCTGGTGCCGACATCGCATGTTGCCCATGACGATCCAAGCAGTACGACACCCACCAATCCGGTAACCAAGCCCGCAACTGGAGCGACCAGAGCTACCAGGTACGGGACGAGATGGTCCTGAATCCTGATGTCTCTGCCGACATTGTTCGTCACTTGGTGGATCGTATCTGTGTCAGGTCACCGCCCGCCAGCTGAGCTTCCTCCATTTGCCGCATAGCGTCTATGATCCCGTCGTGAAGTTGCTCCTCGGTGAGGTCCGCACCATACTTGTCCCACAACTCGACACCGATCTGCATCGTGATCTGGTCGCCCAAGTCATCGGTTCCCGTCAGGGCGGGAATGTTCAGGGAGGCCCCCTGTATTAGGGTTTCCGACGAGAAGCCTGCCGCTCTGCCAACATAACCATAATGAATGTTCGAGTAGATGTCGTAGTAGACGGCTATCTGCCGATCTGGATCTTTGAAGTAGTAATCGTTCTCCACGGACAGGTCGAACATATTCGCAATTTTCGGCTTATGATCCCATTTCGAATTGGGCGCTACATAGGCACCCCAAAGAACGAGCGCTTTCATTTCATCAGTAATTTGCTCTTTGTTCTGCTCGATAAATCTCTTGTACCAATCATCCTCGCTTCCAAGGATATCTATCACTCGCTCATACCAGGCCGGATCCCGCAGGAGATCATTGATATATCTCACGACGGGAGCGGTTATGTTTGTTTTCATCTCGCCGAATATGTAGGATTCCGCATCGACGAACCTTTGTTCACTCGGATTATCGTAGAAGACCTTCCCATCCGGTGCGATGCGCCGGTAGGACAGCAGGTGTCCATTGGCGTCGAGAACTTGCACATGAAGCCAAGGACGCTCAGTGTGGTTGTCATCCCACATGGGGATGTAGACGGTCGTGGTACCGTCCTTACTGGTCTGGGACCATGGCTGCGGGCGGATTATTATGCCGGGCTGGATCGGGCTCGGATCGAGCCGCCGAGGGGCAGGATTGGTCGATACTCCAGGTTGTCGCGTGCCTTGCCCAGATGGGGTGGTGTCGAGACCAGAACGATCGCGCTGTCCGCTTTCAGGACCGGTGGACACACCAGGCTGCCTCGGCCCGGCTTTCGTTGGTATCGGCGCAGGATTCCTTGACACCCCTGGTTGTTGTGTCCCGTTCCCATTCTGGATACCAGCGTCAGATTGATCATTTGGCGGATTCGGATCGGTCGCGACACCTGGTTGCACAGGCCCTGATTGAGGGTAGAGAGGCGATGGGTTCGTGGAGATCCCCGGCTGCCGCGTCCCACGTCCGCGCTGGTCGGATTCTGTGTCGGTCCCTTGGGGCCGCTCGAATGTCACGCCTGGCTGCACCGGGGATGCTGAGCGTGGCTGCGGCGGACCGGTAGTTGGGGGCGTGGGAGCCAGCGCGGGCGCTGCGGGAGTCGTAGAAGGTGGGACGTCCGGATCGGAGTCGCGCGGCGGCGGGTTGGCGATGGAGGGATCGCTGATCGGCGAGGCGTTCGAGATCCCATACGGTTCGTGCCGATTTCGGAGCGGAACGGTCAAGGGGTCGCTATCGGCGGGCAGCGTCACCGTGGTCGACTTCACCTTGAAGGAACGCGCCGATTCGGTCATTTCTTGCACAGCATGGATCCGCTCAAGTTTGCGGGCAGCGCTGGCAGGGGTCATGCCCGTAAACGTGTAGGTGCGACCACGTTTCCCGACCGAGGCTGACGAATGCCCTTGATTCTCAGCAGGGCTGAAACGCAGCTGTTCCCACCACACACTCAATCCGGATAACCACTCTTTGAAACTCGGATCGATAAACTGTCGCGTTCTGGCACGGCAGTCTCCTTCGAAGCATTATTGAACCGGAACATATACATCGGCGGGCCACTGAAGCTCTATCGAGATAAATCGCAGGTAGGAGGTATCTACGACATGTCCCAATCGCTCGAAACTGATCGCCAGCACAGACGAGATCCGGACACGAGCGACGTCGCTCATCGTCCGAGAAGCACGTTGTCAACCATCCGATCGGCAGCCATGTCAAAGCAGCAGGTAGGGGGAATTTAGTTCAGATGATTGAGTCCGGCTCAGCGTCGATACCGTCGGGCCGCCGAGGAGGTTGAGTACGCCCCACCCGACAGCACTCTCGACTCCCGCCTCTCCTCCTCGGTAACCGGCCAGCGGTCCTCGCCGACCTGCCACACACCATCGGCACGATGCAGAAACGCGATCGGCCCGCAGACACGCCCGGCCGCGGGCTTCCCACCGCAGCGGCGTAACCCCAACTTGGAGACGGCGTCCCGAGTCGGCAACGGCGTGGTCGTGGTGGTGGTCGGTTTGCCCGGGTCGTGGCAGACGTAGGGCACGGGTGGTGGGGGTGGGATCCCGGTTTGCCGGGATTGCTTGCCCGCCAGGTGGACCCCCGTGCGGCGTTGTAAGGCCACAGTCTCCCGTGTGCAGCGCTCAGCGCGGGTTTCACCGGCCGCCGATCCGGGAATGAGCGCGATCACGGGGCGGAAGTTGGGACAGGCTCGCCAGACCGGCGGGCCTGTCCCCTACTTGGGTGTTCTTGACTACTCGGCCAACTATTGTCGCATCCGCTGCCGGAACTCGCTGGCATACGGTCCGTCACCGACAATCTCGTGCGTGACCCGCACCGGGGCATCGCGCAGCTTGTGACGCGAGCCAGGGACCATGCTCAAAACCAGTTCCCGTAACTGGTCGTAGGTCAAGGCGGCCTGCCCGGCTGCCCGCTTCGCCTCGAAGCACTGCGGGTCGGATAGATCGAGTTCGAACCCAGGCCGAGGCCACGCCGCATCCAGATCAGACCAACCAGAGGCATCCCAGGTGAGCACAGCAGCCGTGATATCACCTATGTCGATGTGGTCGCGGTCATGCTCGGTCGCGATCGCAGCGGCCTTGTGCAACATCATCAATACTGAGGGACTGACACCTTCGATGCTGATCGAGCATTCCATGCGTTCAGGCTCTGTCGTCATGGCCGATACCGTACGACTTCCAAACCGACGCAGGTCACCGCGTGCGGTGCGCCAGCAATCCACATGACGTGCGGTCCGAACACTTCCAGACCGTTCATGATGCCTTTGCTGATACATCGGCAGGTGGCTTTGGACGAATCGACGGGGTCGATGAGGGCTTCCACGAACCCGTTTGAGTCGCTGACACAATCGGCGGGCGAGATGGCTGACGCCGTGCCGGTGGTGAACAGTAGAGCCGCGGTGGTAGCGGTCGCGATGGACAGAACGCGGAAAGCTAACCTGCGCATGGATTTTCCTCGCTATCGGTGGGGCCACAGCCATGCGGCGAAGGTCACGGCGGCTGGTATCGCGATGACTATCACTAGACCGATGAGCCAAGACGACCTAGCTCGAGAGCTGCGCAACGCGGGATGCTCGAGCGCGACCAAACGACTTGTCCAACGCTGGGAATCCGGCACCACCCGCACACCCCGCCCCAGTCATGCCAGCGCCCTGGAGAAGGTTCTAGGGCTGCCCATCGAGACGCTGGGGTTCGACATGATGTCGCGAGTGCGCGACGACGGATACGGAGGTCACGACGTGGAACCATCGAACAACGGCGCGGCCGACGAACAGCGGCCCCAGCCTAGAGCCCGACCGAACCCCGGCAACTATTCCGGTATCTGGCTCAGTCACTACCAGTACTACAGCTCCGGGCGTGAAAAAACCTTCAGCACAGGACATTACGTGGTCGCACTTCAGCACGGTAGCAGCCTGTCCGTGCGGTCGTTGCCCGGGTCTGCGCCGTCCACGATGAGCATGGATCTCACACTTGACGGCAGCGTGGCTACCGGTACGTGGACAGAGGACACCAACCCGAACGGCTACTACCGAGGCACCCGCTATCACGGTGCGATTCAGTTGCTGATCGAACCGACCGGGGCGCGGTTGTAGGGCAAGTGGATCGGGTTCGGGAAGAACTTCGACATCAACTCCGGCCCGTGGGAACTGGTGCTCATGGACCCGTCCACAAGCAAGGCGACGATGGAGGACTACAACCGGCCGCCGGACTTCGGCCAGGTACCGACGATGGAGTGATGCGTCCGGAGGAACAGT
>NZ_JASITE010000019.1 GCF_030767025.1 Nocardia sp. CC227C
GGTCGCCTAGGCGCGGTGCACAAGGTGGTTTGATGTTCCGCATGATCGACTGGTCCAGCCTGCACCACGCCTACGGCCCTGCCGACGACATCCCAGGCATGCTCGCGCGCTACACCACCGGCGACGGTAAGGCGGTGACCGGGCGCCTGCAGTCCCGGATCTACCACCAGGGATCCGTGTATTCCGCCAGCTTCGCCGCCCTGGAGCCGATGGCGGAGATCGCTGCCGGGCTGCCGCCCGGCGATCCGGGCCGGATCGATCTGCTGGTGCTGAGTGGAAACATCGTCGCCGCGGCGGAACCACACGGCATCGACGTCATGGCCGCGCACGCCGCCGAGGTCGCCGCGCTGGCCCGGCTGACCTCGGAAACCCTGCGTGCCGGGCTCAACCGGTACGACTTCGCCTACGTCCTGCAAGCGGTGGCGGCCTTCGAGGGCGCCTCCGACTGGCACGTGGTGCTGGACTTCCTGCACCTGGACGAACTCGTGCTGGAGGAGTTCAATTTCAGCCTCCCGGTGTGCACGCACTGCGAGATCAAGGCACCCAACGGGCAGTGGCGCGAGTGGTCCTTCGACTGGGGCCAAAGCTATTGGCAGACCGACGATCTCCCCGACGACGACCCCGCCCTCGTGCCGAACGATCCCGCGCTGACCCCGATCGACCCCGCCGCGTTCGACCCGGTGCTCACCCACCTGTACCAGAGCGCCCTGGACGCCGGACACCGCTCCATCGCCACCAAACTCACCTACCTGTTCGGCAGTTTCGACTGTCCCGACTGCGGCCGCCCGCTGTCCATCGCGGAACTGCTGGTCCGCTGATAGCGGCACTGCGGTCTTCGATGCTCTCGGCTCGGGTGAAGGCGGTGCCGGTGCTGACAGCGGTGAGGTGTTGCTAACCCGGTGGTTACGCGAGTCGCAGAGTTGCTAACCAGGCGGTAACTCGGCGTGACGATCAGGAAACCGCCGGTCCATAGCGTATACAGGCGTGTCGACGCCAACGGGTACACGTCCCAACCTCGTAACCGCGCCCTTACGGGACAGGGTGTACGCCACCCTGCGGGACGAATTGATGAACGGGCGGGTCAAATTCGGTCAACGGCTCACCGAGCCGAAACTCTCCGCGCGCTTCGGGATTTCGCGGACCCCGGCGCGCGAGGCGCTGGCCATGCTGTGCGCCGACGGGCTGCTGCAGCGCGAGGATGTCGGATACAGTCCGGTCCGGCCGAGCATCCCGAAGGTCCGCGACCTCTACGAGCTGCGAATCATGCTGGAGCTGGCGGGGATTCAACGCGCCATCGCCAATCCGGGCATTGTGCACGATCACGAACTGCTGCGGCTGGAACGCGAACGCTGGTTGGCGCTGCGCGACGATCCGCCCGCGCAGGAACCCGGGTTCGTGGTGGTGGACGAGGAATTCCATGTCGCTCTGCTCGCAGCCGCCGGCAACGCCGAGTTGGTACGCGAGCTGGTGGCGGTCAATGCCCGCATCCGGCACGTCCGGATGTACGACTTCATGGTCAACAATCGTATCGAGGTGACCATCGCCGAACACCTCGCGATTTTGGATGCCGTTCTGGCAGAGGATCTTTCGCTCGCCCACGAACTGCTGCGCGTGCACATCGGCGAATCTCTGGACGTCGTACTCGAGCGCGTGACGCGCGCCGTCGTCGCCATGTCCATGGCCGCCGAACAGGAGTAGCTGGTGAGCTTGAACTTCGACACCGTGCTGATAGCCAATCGCGGTGAGATCGCCTGTCGCATCATCCGCAGCGCTCGCGCGCTCGGTCTGAAGTCCGTCGCGGTGTACTCCGACGCGGATCTCGGTGCGGCACATGTCCGGATGGCCGACGCCGCGGTGCGGTTGGGTCCGGGGCCGGCCGCGCAGTCGTATCTGCGCGCTGACCGCGTGATCGAGGCGGCATTGGCCTCCGGTGCAGGCGCAGTGCATCCCGGGTACGGATTCCTGTCCGAGAACGCCGATTTCGCTACCTCGGTGGCAGCGTCCGGGCTGGCGTTCGTCGGTCCGGCCCCGGAGCAACTGCGTATCTTCGGCGACAAGCACACCGCCCGTGCGGCCGCTCGCGCGGTGGGGGTACCACTGGTGCCCGGCAGCGGGATTCTGGAATCGGTCGAGCACGCGGTCGCCGAGGCGGAGCGCGTCGGCTACCCCGTCATGGTGAAAGCCGTTGGCGGCGGCGGGGGAATCGGCATGCAGGCGTGCTTCGACGCCGACGAGCTGCGGGCCGCCTACGACCGGGTGCGGCGACTGGCTGTCGCCAACTTCTCGTCCGCCGGGGTCTTCCTGGAACGGTTCGTGGCGCGGGCCCGCCACATCGAGGTGCAGATCTTCGGCGACGGTCTCGGCCGCGTGGTCAGTCTCGGCACCCGTGATTGTTCGCTGCAGCGGCGCAATCAGAAGGTCATCGAAGAGGCCCCCGCGCCCGGACTTTCCGAGCAGGTCACCGAGCAGCTGCTCTCCACCTCGCGCGCGCTGGCGCGGTCCGTCGGGTACCGCTCGGCCGGGACCGTCGAGTTCGTCTACGACACCGATCGTGAGCAGGCGTCGTTCCTGGAGATGAATACCCGTCTCCAGGTGGAACATCCGGTGACCGAGGCCGTGACAGGTGTGGACCTGGTCGAGTGGATGCTGCGGCTGGCGGGCGGGGACACCACCGTGCTCGACTCCGTCCCCGACGGTGGACCGGTACGCGACGGATGCGCTGTCGAGGCACGCGTCTACGCCGAGGATCCCGGCCACGATCATCGGCCCAGCGCGGGCATGGTCACCGCCGCGGCGTTCCCCGCCGAGAACGCCCGCGTCGATACCTGGATCTCGACCGGCACCGAGGTCAGCGCGTTCTACGATCCGCTGCTGGCCAAGGTCATCACCCACGGCGCGACCCGCGACGAAGCATTCGACCGGTTGACCGAGGCCCTGGGCGAGACCCGGATATACGGCGTGCAGACCAACCTCCCGCAGCTGCGCGCCGCCGCCACCGCACCGGTGGTACGCACCGCGTCGCACATCACCGGCAGCCTCGCCGACCTGGCTTGGTCCAGCCGCCGCGTGGACGTCCTGCGGGCGGGGACCATGACCACCGTGCAGGACCATCCCGGCCGAATCGGCCTGTGGGAAGTGGGAATCCCGCCCTCGGGGCCGATGGACGACCTGTCGTTCACCCTGGCGAACACCGCCGTGGGCAATCCGGCCGGTGCACCCGCGCTGGAGTGCACGCTGCAGGGGCCGCGTATCCGCTTCTCGGGGCCGGCGGTCGTCTGCGTCACCGGCGCACCGACGCTGATCACCGTCGACGGTGAGCCGGTGCCGATGTGGGAGCCCGTCACCCTCGGCGCGGGGTCGGTACTCGATATCGGCACGCCGTCGGATGCCGGACTGCGCACCTACCTGGCCATCCGAGGCGGCATCGACGCGCCGCTCTACCACGGCAGCGCCTCGACCTTCACCCTCGGTGGTTTCGGTGGCGTCACCGGCAAAGCCGTGGCCGATGGCGATGTGCTCGGATTCGTTGCTGCGCAGGAGCATACGCTGAGCGATCCAGCCGTAGTGCCGGTCGCGCTACGACCGCTGTTCACCCACGACTGGGAGCTGGCCGTGGGCGAGGGTCCGCAGACCGCGCCCGTGTACTTCACCGACGCGGATATGACGCAGTTCTACCGGCATTCGTGGCGGGTGGGCAGTCACGCCAACCGCACCGGCATCCGACTGGAGGGTCCCAAGCCCGAGTGGTCGCGCACCGACGGCGGCGACGCGGGACTGCATCCTTCGAATCTCCATGACAATCCGTACAGCGTGGGGGCGCTGAATGTTTCGGGAGATACGCCCATCCTGCTCGGTCCGGACGGCCCCAGCCTGGGTGGTTTCGCCTGCCCGCTGACCGTGATGTCGGCGCACCGCTGGAAGCTGGGTCAGCTCCGGCCCGGGGATACGGTCCGCTTCGCGCCCATCGGCGACGCGACCGCCACCGCACTGCGCGGCTCGGTCGCCACCCGCGCCACCGGCGTGATCGCGGACGAGCAGGCGGCACTTCGTGATCGCGGAATCCTCGGCACCGTGGCGGCCGGAGCGGATCGGCCACGGGTGACCTATCTGCGCGGCGGCGACGACAATATTCTCGTCGAATACGGCGAGCAGATGCTCGATCTCGGCCTGCGGATGCGGGTGCACGCGCTCGGTCGGGCGCTGGCGGCCGTGGCCGTCCCCGGCATCATCGATGTGACACCGGGCGTGCGTTCGCTGCACATCCACGTCGATCCCGATGTGCTGCCGCAGTACCGGCTGCTGGGATTGCTCGCGGAGCTGGAGGAGCAGTTGCCCGCCACCGGTGATCTGGTGGTGCCCAGCCGCACCATCCGGCTGCCGCTGTCCTTCGACGATCCGTCCATTACGGCGGCGATCGACCGCTACCGCAACGGGATTCGCGATACCGCGCCGTGGCTGCCGTCCAATGTCGAATTCATCCGGCGCATCAACGGACTCGACGGTGTCGAGGACGTGCGTCGCACGGTATTCGACGCCGAGTATCTGGTGCTCGGACTCGGCGATGTGTACCTCGGCGCGCCCCTGGCCGTACCGCTCGATCCCCGGCATCGGCTCGTCACCACCAAGTACAACCCGGCCCGCACCTGGACGCCCTCGGACGCGGTGGGCATCGGCGGCAAGTACCTGTGCGTGTACGGCATGGAGTCGCCCGGCGGATACCAGCTCATCGGGCGCACCGTGCCGATCTGGTCCAGCTACCGGCAGCATCCGCCGTTCGAATCCGGGACACCCTGGCTGTTCCGGTTCTTCGACCGCATCGTCTGGGAGCCGGTGACCGCCGAACAGCTGCTCGAGTACCGTGCGGCCGCGCAGGCGGGACGTTTCGACGCCGAAGTCGGCGAGGGCACCTTCGCCCTGGCCGACCACCAGCGCATGCTGCGCGACAACGCGGATGCCATCGCCGCTTTCGAATCCCGCCAGAGCGCCGCATTCGAGAAGGAGAAGGCCGCGTGGCGCGCGGCCGGTGAATTCGACCGGACCGTCACCGCGCCACCGGTCGTCGACCGGCGTGCCGCCCTGCTCGCGGATCTGCCGCCCGATGCCACCGTGGTGACCGCGCCCATGGTCGGCAATGTGTGGCGGGTCGATATCACGCCCGGAACCAAGCTGAACGCCGGTGACCCGGTCGCCGTGCTCGAAGCCATGAAACTGGAACTGCCCGTGCCCAGTCCGGCCACCGGCACCGTGCTGAAGGTGCTCGCCGCACCCGGTGCGGCCGTGGAACCCGGAACCCCTCTCGCCGTGATCGGAGTCGACTGAATGACCAGCCCCCAGCCTGAAGCCCGGGCGCGGCTCTCCCCCTCCGCCCGCGTCGCCGCCGCCTTCGCACGGATCGCCGAAGTCGATCGACCCGAGGTGTGGATCACGCTTCGGGACGAAGCGGCGGTGCGCGCCGAGGCCGCCGAGGTCGAGGAGCGCCTCGCCACGGGTGCCGTGCTGCCGCTGGCCGGTCTGCTCGTCGCGGTGAAGGACAATGTCGACGTGGCCGGTCTCGCCACCACGGCCGCATGCCCCGAATTCGCCTACACGCCGACCGAATCGGCCTCCGCCGTACAGCGTTTGGCGGAGGCCGGCGCGATCGTGCTCGGCAAGACGAACATGGACCAGTTCGCCACCGGGCTCGTCGGCACCCGCAGCCCCTACGGCGCGGTCCGCAACGCCCACGATCCGGAGCGGATCGCGGGCGGCTCCAGCTCCGGATCCGCCGTCGCCGTCGCGCTGGGTATTGCCGACATCGGAATCGGCACCGACACAGCGGGTTCCGGCCGGGTGCCGGCAGCATTCAACGGTCTCGTCGGCATCAAGGCCACCCTCGGCGTCATCCCCGCGCACGGAGTGGTCCCGGCCTGCGCCGATTTCGACGCGGTGACCGTCTTCGCCGCGACCCTGGACCTCGCCGTCCGCGCCGCCTCGGTCATGGCCGGGCCGGACGCCCGGGATCCACGCAGCCGGACCTGGCCCGCCGACGTGCGATTCGCGACCGCACACGTCCCCCGGCTCGCGGTACCCGACCCCGCGAACCTGGCAGCTCTCGACCCCGCCTACCGGGACGCGTTCGACCGGACCGTCCACGCGGCGTCGGCGGCCGGATGCAAGATCGACGCCGTCGATATCGCACCGCTGCTCGACGCGGCCCTGCTGCTCTACGACGGCGCGATCGTCGCCGAAAGGCACGCGGCGGTAGGCGATTTCCTCGAAGCCCGGCCCGCCGGAGCCGACCCCACGGTGGCGGCGATCATCTCGGCGGCCGCCAATACGACCGGCCCCGCCTTCGCCGCGGACCTGGATACGCTCGCCCGGGCCCGCTCGGTGGCCGCGACCTTGCTCGCGCCCTTCGACGGCCTGCTCCTTCCCACCACGACCGAGCATCCCACGCTGGCCGCTGTGGAAGCCGACCCGTTCACCATCAATCGCAGGCTCGGTACCTATACGAACTTCTGCAATCTGCTCGATCTGGCGGCGGTGGCGATCCCGGGCGCGGCCACGACGGACGGCGATCCGTTCGGTGTGATGGTCGTCGTACCCGCCTTCGCGGACCAGGTGGCCGTGGATATCGCCGCACGGCTCCAGAACACCTCTCCCGCACCGCTTCTCCTCGACGCCGGGGTGGAACTGGCGGTCTTCGGAGCCCATCTGCGCGACCAGCCACTGCACTGGCAACTCGAGGAACTGGGCGCTCGTTTCAGCGGCACCGTTCGCACCACGGACGCCTACCGCCTGACCGCCCTCGACACCACGCCTCTCAAACCGGGACTGGTGCGCACCGGCCCCGGACTCGGGGCCCCCATCCTCGGCGAACTGTTCCGGCTGTCCGAAGGCGCACTCGGCCGCTTCCTGGCTGGCCTGCCCGCACCGATGGCGCTGACCGCGATCGAACTCGAGGACGGCCGCACCGTGGTCGGATTCACCGCCACCCACGACGCCACCGCCACGGCCACCGACATCACCGAGTTCGGCGGCTGGAAGGCGTATCTCGGCGCGTCGTGAGAGGGTCCGGCGGATGCGGTCGTTGTCATCACGAGGGAGACGGTATGAGCGGGCCTGTCGGTATCCGCATCGGTCGAATGACCGGTCGGCGCGGTGCGTCGGCGTCCCGCGAACGCCTGCCGTCCGGTGGTGACGGTCGGTAGGCGACCGCTAGAGCCGTTCGTAGACGGTGGCGTTGGCCAAACCTCCGGCCTCGCACATGGTTTGCAGTCCCCAGCGGGCGCCGCGGTCGTGCATGGCGTGCACCAGGGTGGTGGCGAGGCGGCCGCCGGAGGCGCCGAGGGGGTGGCCGATGGCTATCGCGCCGCCGTTCACGTTGACCTTGGCGAGGTCGGCTCCGGTGTCATGGGCCCAGGCCAGGACCACCGAGGAGAACGCCTCATTGACCTCGAAGAGGTCGATGTCGGAGAGCTGGAGTCCGGCTCGCCGCAGGACTTTTCGGGTGGCGGGGATGACCGCGGTCAGCATGAGCAGTGGGTCGTCGCCCGCAACGGCGAAGCTGTGCACGCGGGCGAGGGGGCGCAGGCCGAGTTGGGCGGCTCGTTCGCTGGTCATGATGAGGAGGGCGGAGCTGCCGTCGTTGATCTGGCTGGCGTTGGCGGCGGTGATGTTCCAGGTGATCTCGGGGAAGCGGGCCGCCATGGCGTCGCTGTGGTAGGCGGGGCGCAGGGCGGCGAGGGTGTCGAGGGTGCTGCCCACCCGGATGCCCTCGTCGGCGCTCAGTCCGGCCAGTGGGGCCAGCTGGGCTTCGAAGGATCCGTCTTTGGTTGCGCGGGCGGCTTTTTCGTGGCTGGACAGGGCGAACTCGTCGAGCCGGGTGCGGCCGAGGTTCCAGCGGGCGGCGATGAGTTCGGCGCTGATGCCCTGGGGGACCAAGCCCTCGGGGTAGCGTTCGGCGAAGCCCACGCCGGTGATGTCCTCCGCGCCGATCAGGTTGGCGCCCATGGGGACCCGGCTCATCGACTCCACTCCCGCGGCCACCACGATGTCGTAGGCACCCGCGATGACGCCCTGGGCGGCGAAGTGAATGGCCTGCTGGCTGCTGCCGCACTGGCGGTCGACCGTGGTGGCGGGCACCGATTCGGGATATCCGGCGGCGAGGGCGGCGCGGCGGGTGAGGTTGGAACCCTGTTCGCCCACGGCGGTGACCACGCCGCCGATCACGTCGTCGATGAGTTCGGGGTCGATACCGCTGCGCGCCACCACTTCTCGCAGGCTGTGTGCGAGCAGGTCGACCGGATGCACGCCGTGCAGGGCTCCGGTGGGCTTGCCCTTGCCGACGGGGGTGCGGACGGCTTCGACGATCACTGCGTCTCTCATGGCGATTCCTTCCGAGGGCCGCTGCGTCGCGGCCTGCCTTCGGCGGCTGGCTCAACCGCTCTAAAGTCAGATTAGGAGCTGGCAATAGTTGAGGCAAGTCAGCGGGAGTATGATGAGCGTCATGTCGTTCGTCTTGGAAGGACCGCTCAGGGACCTGAGCGCATGGAAACCCGAGGGCTGCTCGATCGCCAAGGCCCTCGATATCGTCGGCACCCGCTCGGCGATCCTGATCCTGCGCGAGGCGTACTACGGCACCCGCCGCTTCGACGGATTCGCCGCGCGCGTGGGCATCACCGATGCCGCGGCCGCCAACGCGCTACGCAAGCTCACCGCCGCGGGGCTGCTGGAGAAACGCCCCTATCAGGAGGAGGGCAAACGCACCCGGCACGAGTACGTCCCCACCCCGATGGGCTGGGACCTCCTCCCGGCGGTGGTCGCCCTCTGGCAGTGGGGCGACACGTACCTCCAGGACGGCACCCCGCCGCTGGAGCGTCTGGAGGACGCGACGGGCGAGCCGGTCCGAGTCGAGCTGGTCAGCGCCTCCGGCAACGAGGTCGCCCCGGAGCACCTGCGCGTGCGCGTCAACAAGGACTGGCTGCGCCGCCACGGACGGCTCCCACCCGCCTCCTGATCGATGGTGCGGGCGGCCGACGGTCACCCGTCCTGCCGCGACGATGCGCCGTGTGCGAGCGTGCCGCCCCCTCCGCCGAAACTCGGTCGATGCCGCGCGATATCGGGGCGGTGGCCGACACGGGCGACCCGCCCGCCCGTGTATCCGCGGACGGGCGGATCGGTGCTCAGCCCAGTCGTCGCCCGTCTTCGGGCGCGAAGAAGTAGGTGTGCTCGGGGTCGGCCTGGAGCACCAGCCGGGTGCCCTTGGCGGGCGGGTTGCGCCAATCCGCCCGCGCCACGATGGTCTCATTGCCGCTCTTGTCCAGGGCGCGGCCGTAGACGTAGGCGTCGGAGCCGAGCTCCTCGACCACATCCACCTCCATGGTGATCCCGTGCGCCTCCTTGCTCAGCCCGTTCGAGGAACCGGCGATCTCGAAGTGCTCGGGCCGAATGCCCACCACGACGCTGCCGTTGCCGGCATCGGCGACCGTACGGGGCAGCGGCAGCCGGTGCCCGCCCAGATTCACCGCGCCGCCCTCGACGGCCAGCGTGAACAGGTTCATGGCGGGGGAGCCCATGAATCCGGCGACGAACAGATTGGCCGGGTCGCGGTACAGATCGCGCGGCGAGGCGCACTGCTGGAGCAGCCCGTCCGCGAGCACCGCCACCCGGTCGCCCATGGTCATGGCCTCGACCTGGTCGTGCGTGACGTAGACGGTGGTGGTGCCGAGGCGGCGCTGCAACTGGGCGATCTGGGTGCGGGTCTGCACCCGCAGCTTGGCGTCGAGATTGGACAGCGGTTCGTCCATCAGGAACACCTGCGGCTGCCGCACGATGGCGCGCCCCATGGCGACGCGCTGGCGCTGCCCGCCGGAGAGCGCCTTCGGCTTGCGGTTCAGGTACGGCTCGAGGTCGAGCAGCTTGGCCGCCTCCAGCACCCGCTGCGCGCGCTCCTCCTTGGACACCTTCGCCATCTTGAGCGCGAAGCCCATGTTCTCCGCCACGCTCATATGCGGGTAGAGGGCGTAGTTCTGGAACACCATGGCGATATCGCGTTCCTTGGGCTCGGCGTGCGTGACATCCTTCGCGCCGATGAGAATCCGCCCCGTGCTCACCTCTTCCAGCCCGGCGAGCATGCGCAGCGAGGTGGATTTCCCGCAGCCGGAGGGGCCGACCAGAACCAGGAACTCGCCGTCGGCGATCTCCAGGTCCAGGGCGTCGACAGCGGGTTTGACCGCACCGGGGTACACCCGGGAGGCGCGATCGAAGGTGACCGTAGCCATATGGAATTACATCCCTTCACCGGCAGGAACGTGCCGGACGATCCGAAGTAGAGGGTCCGCGACATCCTAGGCGTCCGGATCGCGCCGGGCAGGCACGGGCGGGAGTTCTCCTGTGAGTGAACGTCACCGCGTTCAAACGGCGGACCTACCTCCGCATCGGTAGCCTCGATCAGCGAAACGGATAGTCCATGCCGCGACTAGGGAGTGCCACGTGAGCCGACCGGTTCGTATCGGAGTCCAACTGCAACCACAGCACGCGCCCGATTACGGGCTGATCCGCGACGCGGTCCGACGCGCCGAGGATCTGGGCGTGGACGTGGTCTTCAACTGGGATCACTTCTATCCCCTCTACGGCGATCCGGAGGGCGCGCACTTCGAGTGCTGGACCATGCTCGGCGCGATCGCCGAACAGACCGAGCGGGTGGAGCTCGGTGCGCTGGTCACCGGCGGTGGCTACCGCAATCCCGATCTGCTCGCCGATATGGCCCGCACCGTGGACCACATCAGCGGCGGCCGCCTCATCCTCGGCATCGGCGCGGGCTGGTTCGAGAAGGACTACGAGCAGTACGGGTACGAATTCGGCACGGCCGGAAGCCGTCTGGCGCTGCTCAAGGAGTCGATGGCCCGCATCGCCGACCGGCTCGCCAAGCTGAATCCGCAGCCGGTGCGCGATATCCCCATCCTCATCGGCGGCGGCGGTGAGAAGAAGACGCTGCGCCTGGTCGCCGAGTACGCCGATATCTGGCACAGCTTCGCCGACCTCGAGGCGCTGAAGCGCAAGACCGGCATTCTGGCCGACCACTGCGCCGAGGTCGGCACCGACGCGGGCAAGGTCGAGAAGTCGGTGGAGTGGCCGGGTGTGGAGGCCGCGCCCGCCTTCGCCGCGGCGGGCGCGACCCTGTTCACCGTGGGCACCGGCGGCCCCGGCTACGACCTGAGCACCGTCGAGCAGGCCATCCGCTGGCGCGATCAGTTCAACCCGGAGTCGGTGGCGGGTATCGCCTGACACCGTTGGGCGCGGGCTGACCGCAACTCAGGTGTGGCGAATCGTCCCGACTAGGGTGTTTCGTCATGGTTTGCTTGCGCACGGTCAGGTCCCGGCCCACAGGTCGGCGACCTCGCATGACGGCGGTCGCAGGAGTGTTGCTGGTCACACTCGCCGGAATGCTGGCGCTGGGCACCGGGCCCAGCGCCGCCGCACCCGGGAACGACCTGTGTTCGCCCCCGGGGCCCGCCGCCGCCACCGCGCTGCCACCCAAGCTGTCGACGGCTCAGCAGGGCGCGTCCTCGGACCGGTACACCACGCCGAACGTGCAACCGCTCGACAGCATCGACCTCGGGCGGCTGGGGCTCATCACCCCGGGCAAGCTGAGCGTCGGCACCCTGTCGGACGCGCCGCCGAGCATCTGCGTCAACTCCCAGGGCGCGTTCACCGGCTTCGACAACGAGCTGCTGCGGGCCGTCGCCGCCAAGCTGGGCCTGCAGATCGAGTTCACCGGAACCGAATTCGCGGGTCTGCTGGCGCAGGTGGCCAATGGCCGCTTCGATGTCGGCTCCTCGAATATCACCACCACCGACGCGCGCCGTCAGCTGGTGGGCTTCACCAACGGCTACGACTTCGGCTACTTCTCGCTGGTGGTGCCGAGCAACAGTGCCATCGGCTCGTTCACCGACCTGAACAGCGGCACCCGCGTCGGCGTGGTGCAGGGCACCGTGCAGGACGAGTACGTCGTCAACGAGCTGCACCTGGATCCGGTGAAGTTCCCGGACTACAACACCGCGTACGCGAATCTGAAGGCCGGTCAGATCGACGCCTGGGTGGCCCCCTCCGCGCAGGCGGTGGGCGCGATCAAGCCGGACGACGCCACGACCATCGCGCAGAACACCTTCAGTCTCAACAACTTCGCGGCGTGGGCGGTGCGCAAGGACAACCAGCCGCTGATCGACGCCCTCAATGCCGGGCTGGACGCGGTGATCGCGGACGGCACCTACGCGCGGCTCTACGAGGACTGGGTGCCGCGCGAACTGCCGCCGGGCTGGAAGCCGGGCTCCAAGGCCGCGCCGCTGCCGGAGCTGCCCGACTTCGCCGCCATCGCCGCGCAGAACGCGGACAACCAGGCCGATAGCGGTGCGGTGCAGCAGAAGTCGACGCTGCGACAGCTGAAGGACACCTTCTTCGACTGGGAGCTGTACAAGCAGGCGTTCCCCGACCTGATCAAGACGGGTCTGCCGAACACCCTGATCCTGGCGGTGGTGGCGGGCGTGCTCGGCACCGTCATCGGCATGCTGCTCGCGGTGGCGGGCATCTCGCGCACCCGCTGGCTGCGCTGGCCCGCCCGCGTCTACACCGACATCTTCCGCGGTCTGCCCGCGGTGGTGATCATCCTGCTCATCGGTCTCGGGGTGGGGCCGGTGGTCAAGGAGATCACCGGCAACAACCCGTACTGGCTGGGCGCGGTCGCGCTGGCGCTGCTGTCGTCGGCGTACATCGGCGAGATCTTCCGCTCCGGCATCCAGTCGGTGGAGCCGGGGCAGTTGGAGGCGGCCCGCGCCATCGGCTTCGGCTATCGACAGGCCATGACCCTGGTGGTGATTCCGCAGGGCGTGCGGCGGGTGCTGCCCGCGCTCATGAACCAGTTCATCGCGCTCATCAAGGACTCCTCGCTGATCTACTTCCTGGGTCTGCTGGCCTCGCAGCGGGAACTGTTCGCGGTGGGCCGTGATCTCAACGCGCAGACCGGAAATCTGTCGCCACTGGTGGCCGCGGGCCTGGTCTACCTGCTGCTGACGGTGCCGCTCACGCACCTGGTGAACTACATCGACAGCCGGTTGCGCACCGGCCGCAAGGAAGAGCCGATCGACCCGGTCGAACAGGCCGTGATCACGGAAGGGCGCGGAGCATGAGCGGTCAGGCGCGGAGGCGGCAGCGGAGCGTAACCACGGAGCGCCCCGCTCATGCTCGAAAGGGACACAGCAGCATGAGCGGTCAGGCGCGGAGGCGGCAGCGGAGCGTAACCACGGAGCGCCCCGCTCATGCTCGAAAGGACACGGTGGCATGAGTGCCTCTTTGACGGGTAGTGGGTTGCATCTGACGTTGGGGCGCACGCATATTCTGCGCGGGGTGGACATCCACGTGGACGCGGGTAAGGCCACCACGGTGATCGGTCCCTCGGGTTCGGGTAAGTCCACGCTGCTGCGGGTGCTCAACCGGCTGCACGAGCCGGACGCGGGCGACATTCTGCTGGACTGCAAGTCGGTGCTCACCGAGAATCCGGACAAGCTGCGTCAGCAGATCGGCATGGTGTTCCAGCACTTCAATCTGTTCCCGCACAAGACGGTCGCGGAGAATATCGAGCTGGGTCCGCGCAAGCTGCACGGGCTGTCCAAGGAGCAGGCGCGCACGCTGGCGCTGGAGCAGCTGGAGAAGGTCGGCCTGTCCGGCAAAGCCGATGTGCGCCCGGCCAATCTGTCCGGCGGGCAGCAGCAGCGGGTGGCCATCGCCCGTGCGCTGGCCATGAAGCCGCAGCTCATGTTCTTCGACGAGGCCACCTCGGCGTTGGATCCGGAGCTGGTGAAGGGTGTGCTCGCCCTGATGGCCGATCTGGCGCGGGACGGCATGTCCATGGTGGTGGTCACGCACGAAATGGGTTTCGCTCGTTCGGTTTCCGATCGCGTGGTCTTCATGGACCATGGGCAGGTGGTGGAAACCGGCACGCCGGACCAGCTTTTCGACAGCGCGGAGACGCCGCGGCTGCGTCAGTTCCTCTCCCAGGTGCTCTAGCGATCCGGGAGGATGCGCCGCATCCTTCCGGCAAACTTAGGGCTACCTAATTGGTCGGCTGTTCATCTGCTCGTCTCCTCCGACTCTTCTCGTCTGGTTACGGTGCGCCCGACAAGTCGATCCCGGGAGCATGCAGTGTTGAAACCCCTCGCCCTCTTCGTGAAGCATGATGGCGCATCGTCGCGCGCCGCCGTCACCTGCCGCTACAAGTGCGGCAATGCCTGCGCCCACGAGGTTCCCAACTCCTCGGCCGGAGAGTACTTCGGCGACATCGTGGCCGCCATGTCGCGCCGCCGCATGCTCCAGGGCAGTGCGGCCGTGGTGCTGGCGACCGGCACGGCCGGTTTGCTGGCAGCCTGCGGTGACGGCGACGACGTGCAGAATGCCGCCGAGACCAACCCCGGCACCGGGAACGGCACCGGCTTCACCCCGGTCGCGCCCAACAGGGCCGACGCGGTGACCGTGCCCGAGGGCTACGAGCAGGGCGTGGTGATCCGCTGGGGCGATCCGGTGCTGCCCGACGCACCCCAGTTCGATTTCGCCAACCAGACCGCCGCGGCCCAGGCCAAGCAGTTCGGTTACAACAACGACTTCTCGGCGCTGCTGCCCATCGAAGGCCAGGAGAACAGCTACCTGCTGGTGGCCAGCCACGAGTACACCACCGGCCCGTTCATGTTCGCGGGCTACGACAACAAGAACGCGACCCGCGAGCAGGTCGAGATCGAATGGGCCGCACACGGTCTCACCGTGATCGAAGTCGAGGGCGAGTCCGGTTCCGGCAAGCTCACCCCCGTGATGGGCAAGTACAACCGCCGCATCACGGCCACCTCCGAATTCCAGCTCACCGGCCCGGCCGCGGGCAGCGATCTGGTGAAGACCTCCGCCGACGCCTTCGGGTTGAAGGTCGCGGGGACCCTCAACAACTGTGCCGGCGGCGTGACCCCGTGGGGCACCATCCTTTCCGGCGAGGAGAACTTCAACCAGTACTTCGCCGGCGAGTTCGCCGACCCGATCGCCGCGGAGCGCGGCAAGCGCTACGGCATCGGCGGCGACGACGACAAGTCGCGCGGCTGGGAGCGCTACGACAAGCGCTTCGACCTGGCCGCGGAACCCAACGAGCCCAACCGTTTCGGCTGGGTGGTCGAGGTCGACCCGTGGGACCCCGCCTCCACCCCGGTCAAGCACACCGCCATGGGCCGGTTCAAGCACGAGGCCGCGACCGTCTACGTCACGCCGGACGGCACCGTCGTCTCGTACTCGGGTGACGACGAGCGCTTCGACTACATGTACAAGTTCGTCTCCGCCAAGAAGATTCAGCAGGGCAACACCGCGGCGGCGCGCAAGCACAATATGACCATTCTGGACGAGGGCACGCTGTACGTCGCGAAACTGACCGGCGACCACCCGGATCAGATCGACGGCAGCGGAAAGGTGCCCTCGGACAACGGCTTCACCGGTTCCGGCCAGTGGATTGCGCTGCTGGAGACCGGCGCGGACGGCAAGGGCAGGTCGCTGGTCGAGGGTATGAGCGCCGAGGAGGTCGCGGTCTTCACCCGGCTCGCCGGTGACAAGGTCGGCGCCACCAAGATGGACCGCCCCGAGGACTTCGAGCCGAACCCCGCGACCGGCAAGGTGTACGTGGCGCTGACCAACAACAGCAAGCGCGGCACCGACGGCAAGCCCGGAGCCGACGAGGCCAACCCGCGCAATCAGAACAAGAACGGGCAGGTCCTCGAAATCGTCGACGACCACACCGGCACCGCGTTCACCTGGTCGCTGCTGCTGGTCTGCGGTGATCCCGAGGCCGCCGACACCTATTTCGCGGGCTTCGACAAGTCCAAGGTCAGCCCCATCTCCTGCCCGGACAATCTGGCCTTCGACCCGCACGGCAACCTGTGGATCTCCACCGACGGCAATGCCCTGAAGTCCAATGACGGACTCTTCGCCGTCACCCTCGAGGGGGAGCGCCGCGGCGAGACCAAGCAGTTCCTCACCGTGCCGGTGGGCGCGGAGACCTGCGGTCCGATCGTGACCGACCAGCGCGTGCTGGTCAGCGTCCAGCATCCGGGCGAGGTCGACGACGCCTCCGTCGAGAACCCCGCCTCGCACTGGCCCGACGGCGGCACCGCCCAGCCCCGGCCCGCCGTCGTGGCGGTGTGGAAGCAGGGCGGCGGCAATATCGGCGTCTGAAACTACAGCGGCGGCGCGGGCTCGCTATCCGCCCGCGCTGCCGCTGCCCGGCATCCGCGCGAAAGCACCGAGATCGCCTTGGGCTCCGCTGTACACATTGATATCGGTGGGGCCCGGAATGCCCGAGATACTGCCCGAATCGGTGTACTGCCAGAAGGTCCAGGTGGGCCAGCCGCCGGGCACCTCGGGCGCGGCATTGCCGCGGTAGTCCGCGATCCACAGCGGATAGCGGGTGAACTCGGTGGTATTCGCCATGGCCGTCTTCCAGAAGTGCACGCCCGTATAGATGATCGGCGGCCGACCGGTCAGCGCCTCGACGGTGTTCAGGTAGCGACGGGTCCAGTCGATCAGCGCGGCGGGCGGCAATCCGCCGGAGTCCTCCAGGTCCAGCACCGCGGGCAGATCCAGCGGGCCGTTCTGCCCCAGCACAACCGTCGAGTAGAAGACGGCCTGCGGTTCGGGCGGCAGCGCGGGGCGCGCGAAATGGTATGTGCCCCGGGCTACTCCGGCCGCCCGCATGATGAGACTGTCCGGCACGAAGTACGGGTTCACATAGCTCAGCCCCTCGGTGGCCTTCACCATGGCGAAAGGGTGTCCGGCGGCCCGGACCGCGAACCAGTTGATTCCGCTGCCGCCCGGATGCTGCCAGGAGGAGACGTCGGGGCCGTGCGGCGCGGCGGCCGCCGCGCCGCCCAGCGGTAGCAGGGCGGCCAGCGCGAGGGCGGCGGCGAGCTGGGTACGGGCCACGAGCGGGTGGTTCCGGTCCATGCCGCTCGACAGTAGAGCGCCTGTGACGCGTCTCGTGCGAATCACCGCCGTGGTGTTCGCTACGAATTCGCTACAAAGCGCCGCCCTCAGCCGAGCCAGTCCAGCACCGAGGCCGCCGTCCAGGACTGCTGCATACTGCCCAGCGCCTCGCCCGTGAACGGTTCGTAGTACTCGGAGAAGGTGCCGTCACCGGCCTGGCGCAGCCCCTCCGCGCGCAGCATGAAGGACCGCTCGGCCCAGCCGCGGCGCGCGAACACCCAGGAGAACAGCCAGCTCATCACCGGCCACACCGGGCCGCGCCAGTACTCGCGCGGCCGGAAGTCCTTGGACACCGGTGAGGTGGAGGGCGGCAGCGCGTAGCGCAGATCGGGGTGGCCGCAGTAGCGCGGACCCTCGAACAGCCGCAGCAGCCGCCGCTCGGCGTCGCGCGAGAGGCCGCCGCACAACAGCGGCGCGAAGACGGCCAGGGTCTCGGTCTCGATCCACCGGCCGGCCCGCAGATCGAAATCCCTGGCCACCCCGCTGCGCGCGTCCGTGGTGGCGATGACGCCCGCGCGGAAGTAGTCGGCCCATTCGTAGAGCTCCCGCACGTCGGCGTTGGGCAGCCGGTAGTCGTCGCCGATGGTGGCCAGCACCTCGCAGGCCAGCGAGAAGACGGCGGTGACGAACACGTCCTCCACCGCGAAGCTCATGGTGGAGGCCAGCTGGTAGTCGTCGTAGCCCGCCCGGCGCATCTGCTCGACCAGCCACATGTAGCGGTCGTATTCGCGGTCGGAGGGCCGCTGCGTCGGATCGTCCACCACGTGCAGGTCCTCGCGCTGGTAGGGCGGCAGATCGCCCGGCACCACATTCGCGTAGGCGCGGTCCCAGCGGGGCGAGTTGTCCATCCCGGATTCCCAGCCGTGGTAGATGGTGATGCGGCCGTGCTGCTTGGGGTCGCGCGCGTAGGCCAGCCAGCGGTGCCAGCGCATGAGGTCGGGCCAGCGCCGGTGCAGGAAGTCCTCGGCGACCGCGCGGGTGCTGCGGCCGTGGCGGCGCGAGTGGTCGAGAATCCGCTGCACCGCGATGGCGTGCACGGGCGGCTGGGTGATGCCCGAGGTGTCCGGCCCGTCGGGGGCGTCGGCGGCCAGCCGTCGGCACTCCCAGCGGGCAGGCCCGGGGAAGTACCCGTCCACGCCGTTGGCGAACACGATGTGCGGGATCATCCCGTTGCGCCATTGCGCCGACAGCAGCGTGTCGAGCTCGACCACGGCCCGCTCCACGCTGAGCGGGGCCAGGCCGACCGCCACGAAGGCGGCGTCCCAGCTCCACATGTGCGGATACAGCTTCGGCGCGGCGGTGGTCATGGTGCCCAGATCGTTGCCGCGCAGCAGATAGGCGGCGCGGGCCGCGAGCTGGGTGGGCGTGAACCCGGGATGTGTCATCGCCCTATTCTGCGACGGCACCGGCAGGTATGCGCGGTGGACGCGGTGTTCGGGGGTGTGATCCGGGGATGGTTCGGGTTCGGCAGCGTTCACCCTTGTCGGCCTTCGTCTGGAGCGAATGGACATGCACACGCGGCGGAGCTCGTTGTTCACGGCGGTCGCCGCGGCCCCCGCGTTCATCCGCCGCGGGCCGTCGGTGCCGTCGACCGGGATCATCGCCCGCTGTCCATCCCCGTTACGGTGGTCGCATGGCCACCTCCGACGC
The DNA here is from genome assembly GCF_030767025.1 of Nocardia sp. CC227C. Lineage (GTDB taxonomy): Bacteria > Actinomycetota > Actinomycetes > Mycobacteriales > Mycobacteriaceae > Nocardia. Next base: position 18,691 of record NZ_JASITE010000019.1, read on the forward strand.
GAGCAGCAGCGACAACCGTCCGACGGCGCTCATCACGGGTGCGAGCCGGGGACTCGGGGCAGCCGTCGCGCGCGAACTCGCGCCCACGCATCGGTTGCTGCTGGGTGCGCGCACCGAGCGGTCGCTCGCCCCCATCCTGAGCGAATTGCCCGGCGCTACCGGGTTTCCCGTGGAACTCACCGACTACGAGGCTGTTGCCCGTGCGGCGGAACCGATCGAGCGGCTGGCGGTGTTGGTCCACAATGCCGGGATCGCCGACCTCGGCACCTTAGCCGATTCCTCGGTGGCGCAGTGGCGGAATACGTTGGAGGCCAACCTGATCGCGGTCGCCGAGTTGACCAGGGTGTTGCTGCCCGCCCTGCGCGCCGCCAACGGGCATGTGGTGCTGATCAATTCGGGGGCCGGGCTGCGCGCCAACGCCGGGTGGGGCGTGTACGCGGCCAGCAAGTTCGGGCTGCGCGCCTTCGCCGACGCACTGCGGCTGGAGGAGACCGCACTGCGCGTCACCTCCGTGCACCCCGGCCGCATCGACACCGATATGCAGCGCGAGATCGTGGCGGGGGAGGGCCGCGACTACCAGCCGCGCGAATTCCTGGAACCGTCGACCGTGGCGCGCGCGGTGCGCAACGCCATCGAAACCCCGCGCGACGCCCACCCCACCGAAATCGTGCTGCGCCCGATCCCGCGCTGAGGCATCCTGCGGCCGTCGCACGCCAGCCCCGCCGTGCCCGAGCGGGCCTCGGATCGAATCGTGCACCGGCATCTGACCGCTTCCGGACTAGGTTATGCGTAGAGGGGGTTATGCGTCGAGGGCTGACCCCGTGCCGGTGCGCCTTGCTGCCTGCGTCGTGTGCGGGCGCGACTGCGCGTCGAGCCTTGCCGGGCGTCGGATCGAGTTGTGCGCTGGCGTCCGACCGGCGCCGGGCTCAGGTGTGCGTGGAGGGTTGACGCGTGCCGGGCCCGCGCCGTGCCCCGGCTGTCGTGCGCGGGCTCGGCTGTGCGCCGGGGCCTGATCGCTGGCCCGTTCGCCGCGGTGGGTGCCGCGCGGGTCGCGCGACCGGCGCGGCTTGCCGACCGTGCCGCGCGTTACTCGCGGTCGGGTGCCGTTCAGAGCTATAACTGTGGGATTGCTGGGGCTGGCTCGATACTTCGGAGTGATCACGCGTATGGACCGACGTAACCTGCTCGGACTGCTCGCCGCGGGGACCGCATACGCCCTGGCCGGCTGCACGCGGGCGCACAGCGGCACGCCGGAGCTCGGGGTCGGCGACATCCCGGCGGCAGCCGCGCCGCCCCCGGCCGCCCCGCGTACGCTGCCACCGCCGCCGCCCGGACCCAAGACCCCGATCCCGGCGGGCGTCATCACCGCCCTGCCCGGCCCTGGCAGCAGTATGGCGCTCACCGTCGACGACGGCGCGAGCCCCGAGGTGGTCGGTGCGTACATCAAGTTCGCACAGGACACCGGAGCACGTTTCACCTTCTTCGTGACCGCGTACTACGACTCCTGGATGCAACACCGCAACACCCTGCGCCCCCTGGTCGAATCCGGCCAGATTCAGCTCGGCAACCACACCTGGGACCACGCCGACCTCACCGCCGTCTCCGCCTCGGCGGCCGTCACCCAGCTCCAGCGCGCGAAAACCTTCCTCCGCGACAATTTCGGCGTCGACGGCACCCCGTACTACCGTCCGCCCTTCGGCCGCCACAATGCCGCCGTCGACCGCATCGCCGCCGACCTCGGCTACACCGTCCCCGTCATGTGGTACGGCTCCCTCTCCGACTCCGGCCTGATCACCGAGCAATACCTGATCGAATGCGCCCACAAGTACTTCCAACCGCAGTCGATAGTCATCGGCCACGCCAACTTCCCCCCGGTCACCCGCTGCTACGGCCAGCTCACCGACATCATCCGCGAACGCAACCTGTCCATGGTCACCCTGAACGACGTACTGCTGCCTCCCTCCTGATCGCGGTGTCGGGTTCGGGTGCGATGCTGGACCGATGGTGGTGGACGCGGCGGAGGTCACGGGCGGTCGCTGGGGCGGCCACAATGCCGAGCGCCGTCGTGCCATCATCGACGCCGCCATCGCGCTCATCGAGGAGTCAGAGCCCGGCGAGGAGATCCCGCTCCAGCTCATCGCCGATCGGGCCGGGGTCAAACGGTCGGTGATCTATCGGCATTTCAGCGACCGCCGCGAACTCGACGCGAAGATACGCGAATTCGCGGTGCACGGCGTCGTCGAACTGGTGATGCCGGATTTCGACCCGGCCGAGAGTCTGCGCGGCACGGTCTTTCGGATCATCGACACCTATGTCGGCTGGGTGTCGCGGCACGAGCGGCTGCACGCATGGATCGAGCGCGGACCCGGCAGCGGCGATCCCACCGGTAGAGCGCTGGTTGGTGGTACGAAAGCAGCTGTCGCCCAACGTGTCTCGGAGCTGTTTACGTTGGCGGCGGGTGTGGTGGGCCTGGATCACCCGGGGATCGATACGGCATCCTACGGTGTGCTGTCCCTGGTGGACGGTGCGGTGACCCGGTGGCTGGAGACGCGCCCGGCGGGCCTGGAGGCGGCCGACGTGACACGCCTGCTCGCCGATTCGATCTGGTACCTGTTCGACGGACATGCCCGCAGCCGAGGGTTCGTGATCGATCCGGACCGCCCGATCGCCGAACTGCTGGCCGACCCGCCCGCGCGGGTCGAAGGCTGACCGCGCGCCAACCTTATTGCGACATCGTGTCGCGATCACTCTTGTTTCGGAGGCGGGCGGAGCTGTACCGTCGAATGATCGCGACATCATGTCGCAATCGCTGAGTCAGGGAGAACGCGATGCAGGACAGCACGACACTGGACGGTTACAACGACGCGCTGAGTACTCTGTCCCACGGATCGGTACACAAGCGGTTCGATCCCTATCTCGATATCGACTGGGACGTCCAGGACTTCGTGGTTCGTGCCGACGACGACCGCTGGATCCTGCCGCCCACCGATCCCTTCGGCGGCCACCCCTGGTATCGGGCGCAGTCGCGGGAACGTCGGATCCGTATCGGCATGTGGCGGCAGGCCAATGTCGCCAAGGTCGGCCTGCAGTTCGAGAACATCCTCATACGCGGGCTCATGCAGTACGTGTTCTCCGTGCCCAATGGGTCACCCGAGTTCCGCTATTGCACGCACGAAGCCATCGAGGAATGCAACCACACCATGATGTTTCAGGAGGTGGTGAACCGGATCGGCCTCGACGTGCCGGGTATGCGGCCCTGGGTTCGGGTGGTCGGACCGCTGGTGCCCTTTCTGGCCTCGATCTTCCCGGAGTGGTTCTTCGTCATGGTGCTCGCGGGCGAGGAGCCGATCGACCACGCGCAGAAGAACGTGCTGCGGGGCGGTGACCGCACCCATCCGATGCTGGAGCGGGTCATGACTATCCACGTGGCCGAGGAGGCCCGCCACATCAGCTTCGCGCATCAGTATCTCGAACACCACGTGCCGCGTGCCGGACGGGTCAAACGATTCGTGCTGTCACTGGTTTTCGCGCCCACCATGCGCATCATCTGCGATCTCATCGCGGTGCCCACGCGCAAATTCCGCACCGACTGCGATGTGCCGCGCGCGGTGGTCCGTGACGTCTTCTGGCGCAGCCCGCAGGGGCGGAGGACGCTGCGTGACTCCTTCGCCGACGTGCGCATGCTGGCCGAGGAACTGAACCTCATGAACCCAGTAGCCCGGTTGCTCTGGAAGCTGTGCCGCATTGATGGCAAACCGTCGCGATACCGCAGCGAACCCGCCCGGTGAGCACGCTCCACCGAACCCCGTTGACACAGTGAGGAACCACTACCCGGCATGACGACTACCTACCGATCCAGTTGGCTGGACGAAGACCTGGACAGCCTGCGTGAGCTGGCTCGATCGTTCTGCGAGAAGGAACTCGAGCCGCGTATGGAGCGGTTCATCGAGCAGCACCACGTCGACCGCGACCTCTGGTCGCGAGCGGGGAGCCTCGGTCTGCTGTGCATGTCCATCCCCGAGGAATACGGCGGCGGCGGTGGAACTTTCGCACATGAGGCGGTGCTGATCGAGGAGCAGGCCCGCATCGGCGATTCCTCGTGGGGCGCGCCGCTGCACAGTGGGATCGTCGCGCACTACCTGCTCGCCTACGGCACCGAGGGGCAGAAGCGGCACTGGCTGCCCCGGATGGCCAGCGGCGAGGTGGTCGGGGCCATCGCGATGACCGAACCCGGTACCGGCTCGGACCTGCAGAACGTGAAGACCCGTGCGGTCCGCGAAGGCGACGAGTACGTGCTCGACGGCTCGAAGACGTTCATCACCAATGGAAGTCAGGCCGACCTGATCATCGTGGTGGCCAAGACCGGTGGTGACGGCGCCGCGGGGATCTCCCTGATACTCGTCGAGGGTGATCGCCCCGGCTTCCGGCGCGGCCGCGTGCTGGACAAGATCGGCCAGCGCGGCCAGGACACCTCCGAGCTGTTCTTCGACGCCGTGCGCGTTCCCGTCACCAATCTGCTCGGCGAATCCGAGGGGCAAGGGTTCGTGCAGCTCATGCAACAGCTGCCACAGGAGCGCCTCATCCTCGCCGTCGGCTCCACCGCCGCTGTGGAGAGCGCGCTGACTCGGACGGTGGCCTACACCAAGCAGCGCCAGGCGTTCGGTAAACCGCTGTTCTCGTTCCAGAACACCAGATTCACGCTGGCGGAAGTCGCCACCGAAGCTCGCATCATGCGGGTGTTCACCGACGACTGCGTCGCTCGGCATATCCGCGGCGAACTCGATATCGCCACGGTCGCCATGGCCAAATGGTGGACGTCGGATCGCGCCATGGCCAATATCGACGAATGCCTGCAACTGCACGGTGGCTACGGTTACATGACCGAATATCCCATTGCCCGGATGTGGGTGGACAATCGGGTGCAGAAGATCTACGCCGGAACCAACGAGATCATGAAGGAGATCATCGCTCGCACCCTGTGACACCGGCGGCAGGTTCGGTCAGCACAGCGGCCCTGACCGCCGGAGTCACCGGCACGGGTCGGCGACGCGTAGGCACGGAGCCGCGTCGCGGCCCTCCCGAACGATCACGCGACCACGTTCACCAGGCGGCCCGGCACCACGATCACCTTGCGGGGCTGCTTGCCGCCCAGCAGTTCCGCGATCTTCTCGTCCGCCAGCGCGGCCGCTTGCACGGCGGCATTGTCGGCGTCGGCGGGGACCGAGACGCGGGAGCGGACCTTGCCGTTGACCTGGATCGGGTACTCGACCGAATCCGCCACCAGCAGTGCGGGATCCGCGACCGGGAACGGTCCGTGCGCCAGGGCGGTGGTGTGCCCCAGGCGCTCCCACAGTTCCTCGGCGATATGCGGGGCCATCGGGGCCAGCATCAGCACCAGCGGTTCCGCCACGGCGCGCGGCGCACCGTTCGGGTAGTGCTTGGTCAGATGGTTGGTCAGCTCGATCAGCTTCGCGCCCGCGGTGTTGTCGCGCAGGTTGGCGTAGTCGTCGTCCACCCCGGCGATGGTCTTGTGCAGCAGCCGCAGCGTCTCGCCCGACGGTTCGGCATCGGTGACCTTGGCCGCGCCGGTCTCCTCGTCCACCACCAGTCGCCACACCCGCTGCAAGAAGCGGTGCGCGCCGACGACGTCCTTGGTGGCCCAGGGGCGCGAGGTGTCCAGCGGTCCCATGGACATCTCGTAGAAGCGGAAGGTGTCGGCGCCGTACAGGTCGCACATCTCGTCGGGGGAGATGGCGTTCTTCAGCGACTTGCCGATCTTGCCGTACTCCTGGAACACCTCGACCTCGACGCCGGACTCTCCGTCCGCCGCGGGCGGCGTCCAGAAGAACTTCCCGTCCCGTTCCACCACCTCGGCGGCCGGGATGTAGGCCCCGCGCTCGTCGGTGTAGGCGTACGCCTGGATGTAGCCCTGGTTGAACAGGCGGCGGTACGGCTCGGAACCGGACACGTCACCCAGATCGAACAGCACCTTCTGCCAGAACCGCGCGTACAGCAGGTGCAGCACCGCGTGCTCCACACCGCCCACGTACAGGTCCACGCCGCCCGGATCCTTCGGGCCGTGTTCGGCGGTGCGCGGCCCCAGCCAGTACTTCTCGTTCTCCGGCGCACAGAACGCCTCGGCGTTGGTGGGGTCGGCGTAGCGCAGCTGGTACCAGGAGCTGCCCGCCCAGTTGGGCATGACATTGGTGTCGCGGCGGTAGCGCTTCGGGCCGTCGCCCAGATCCAGCTCCACATGCACCCAGTCGGTGGCCTTGGCCAGCGGCGGCGACGGCTCCGAGTCGGCGTCGTCGGGGTCGAAGGTGACCGGCGCGAAGTCCTCGATATCCGGCAGGGTCACCGGCAGCATGGATTCCGGCAGTGCGTGCGGCCGGCCGTCCTCGTCGTACACGATGGGGAAGGGCTCACCCCAGTAGCGCTGCCGGGCGAACAGCCAGTCGCGCAGCTTGTACTGGATCTTGCCGTGCCCGTGCCCGTCGGCCTCCAGCCGCTCGACGACGGCGGCCTTGGCGGCCTCCACGTCCATACCGTCCAGCGGACCGGAGTTCACCAGCGGTCCGTCGCCGGCGTACGCGCCCTGGGCGATGTCGCCGCCCGCGATCACCTCCACGATGGGCAGGCCGAAGGCGGTGGCGAACTCCCAGTCGCGCTGATCGTGACCGGGCACCGCCATGATCGCGCCGGTGCCGTAGCCGCTCAGCACGTAGTCGGCGATGAAGACGGGCACGTGCGCGCCGTTCACCGGGTTGGTGGCGTACGAGCCCAGGAAGACGCCGGTCTTCTCCTTGTTCTCCTGCCGCTCCAGATCCGATTTGGCGGCGATCGACTTGCGGTAGGCCGCGACGGCTTCGGCGGGGTTGGCGGAGTCGAAGGTCCAGCGCGGGTCGGTGCCCGCGTCGTACTCGGCGGCGGTCAGCCGGTCCACCAGTTCGTGTTCGGGGGCCAGCACCACATAGGTCGCGCCGTACAGGGTGTCGGGCCGGGTGGTGAACACCTCGATGGTGTCGGCCGCGCCGGACGCGGTGTTCGCCTCGAACTTGACCTGCGCGCCCCGGGACCGCCCGATCCAGTTGCGCTGCATGGCCTTCACGTTCTCCGGCCAGTCCAGCTCGTCCAGATCGTCGACCAGGCGGTCGGAGTACGCGGTGATGCGCATCATCCACTGCCACAGGCGCTTGCGGAACACCGGGAAGTTGCCGCGCTCGGAGCGGCCGTCGGCGGTGACCTCCTCGTTGGACAGCACCGTGCCCAGGCCCGGACACCAGTTGACCACCGAATCCGTCTGGTAGACCAGCCGATACGAGTCGATCACGGCATCGCGCTCGGCGGCGGTCAGCTCGGCCCACGCGCGGCCCTCGGCGGTGCGCGAACCGGCCTCGAATTCCGCGATCAGCTCGTCGATCGGGCGGGCCTTGCCCAGCCGCTCGTCGTACCAGGCGTTGTAGATGCGCAGGAAGATCCACTGCGTCCACTTGTAGTACTCGGGATCGGTGGTGGCGAAGGAGCGGCGGCGGTCGTGGCCCAGGCCCAACCGGTCCAGCTGCCGCTGCATGGTGGCGATATTCGATTCGGTGGTCACGCGCGGATGCGCGCCCGTCTGCACCGCGTACTGCTCGGCGGGCAGGCCGAAGGCGTCGTAGCCCAGGGCGTGCAGCACATTCCGGCCGTGCATGCGGTGGTAGCGGGCGAAGACGTCGGTGGCGATATAGCCCAGCGGGTGGCCGACATGCAGGCCCGCGCCCGACGGGTAGGGGAACATGTCCTGGATGAACAGCTTGTCGGCCGGGGTGTCGCCCGCCAGCGGACCGACCGGATTGGGCGCGTGGAAGGTCCCGCGCTCCTGCCAGTTGCCCTGCCACTTGCGTTCGATCCGTCCCGCGAGGTCGGCGTTGTAGCGGTGTGCGGGCACGTCTCCGTTCCCGGCTTCGATGGTGCCGGTGCTGTCGGTCGCACGAGTGTCCTGCACGGTCCTGCCCTCTGCTCTAGCCGATCCCCGATAAGGTCGTTCACCAGGGTAAAGCGTGGCCCTGCTGTGTCCAATTCGCCCTCCGCTTCGCTCCGCCGCTCCGGTCGATCCAGAACCGAGACGCGCCGCGAACCAGCGGGGTTGCACTGCGGCCGATGACGAGGCTGCTGGTGGGACGGTGTTTCAACGCTGTCGAGGGCGTGACCGCCGGGGGCGGGAGGTGTGCCTCACACGCGGCGGGCGCTGGGGTGGCCGGTGGCGCTGATAGCCTGCTCGGGTGTTCGTGGTGGCATTGATCCTGTTCGTGTTGGCGGCGGTAGCCGTCGTCACCGGGGTGCTCGGTCTGACCGGCAAACTGCCCGGGAACCGTTACTTCGGTGTGCACACCGACGAGGCGCTGGCCTCGGAGGAAGCCTTCCGGCTGGCCAATCGGGTGGCCGGACCCACGTCCGTCGGGGCCGGGATCCTGCTCGCCGCGGGCGGGGTGGTGGCGCTGGTCACCGGTGGTCTCGCCGGGCTTCTGGTGCCGGTCGGCACGGTGGCGATCGCCTTCCTCACCCTGGGCGCGGGCGCCAATGCCGCCGCCCAGGCCATCGAGGGGCTCGCCCCGGCCGAGGAGATCGGCGGCTGCGGCAGCGCCTGCGGCTCCTGCTCGCTGCGCGACGCCTGCGAGCCCGCCGCGCGCTGATTGTCCCGCCGCTCAGCGCGCGCAGGGCGGCGGCGGGATGCTCCGCGACAGCGGACTGCCCGCCGGATTGACGTAGAGGACGGTCAGGGTCAGCGGCCTGGTGCCGAGATTGCGTGCCAGATGCGCGTTCTCCGGGCCGCCCGGTTCCTTGAAGATGCGTCCGCGCCGGTGCGTCAGCGGGACGCAGTCGGTCCACGGGTGATCGAGGTCGCCCCCGGTGACCAGCACGAACAGCGTTCCGTCGTGATAGTGCCAGCCGCTGTGGCCACCGGGTTGGACGATCGTGCGGCGCAATACGAAATCGCGCCCGGCGAGGGTGAAGCGGACCAGTTCGCGACTGGCCGTCCCCGTCGCGGGCGCGGGATTCGGTCGGTACTCAGTGCTCGTCGTAGTGCCCATCGTGCGCGGCGTGGCGGTGGCCGTCGTGAACGTAGTCCACATGGTCGCCGTGCGGCACGGCCACGTGGCCGCAGCCCTCGCCGTGGGTGTGGTCGTGGGCGTCGTGCGCGGTGTGCCCGGCGGGCTCGCATTCGTCGTAGTGTCCGTCGTGGGCGCGGTGCAGATGGCCGTCGTGGGCGTAGTCGGTGTGGTCGCCGTGCGGAACTGCGACGTGCCCGCAATCGGGGCCGTGCTGATGGTCGTGTACTTCGTGAACCGCGTGAGCTGTCGTCATCGGTGTTCCTCTCTGAAGCAGTCGGTTCCTGTCAGCTAACTCATATTGACATTAGCACTCACGCATCATTTCCAACCTCCGCGGCCGAGTGGCCCGACATCCGGGACTAATCTCGACCGGTGCGATTTCTCAGCAAGTTCTACATCGACGGGTTCATCCTGTCGATATTCGCGGTAGTCGTCCTGGCCAGCGTCTTTCCGGCCCGGGGTGACGGCGCGGAGGTGGTGGGCTGGCTGACCAAGATTGCCATCGCATTGCTGTTCCTGCTGTACGGCGCTCGCCTGCACCCGCCCGAGGCGCTGGCCGGTCTCACCCACTGGCGGCTGCACCTCACCGTGCTCGCCTGTACCTTCGTGCTGTTCCCACTGCTCGGTTTGGCGGCCCACGTGCTGGTGCCCACCGTGCTCACCGAGGACCTGTACACGGGGTTGCTGTTCCTGACGCTGGTGCCGTCCACGGTGCAGTCCTCGATCGCGTTCACCGCCATCGCCAAGGGGAATCTGGCCGGTGCCATCGTCAGTGCCACCCTGTCGAATCTGCTGGGTGTCTTCCTGACCCCGGCGCTGGTGATCCTGCTCATGAACACCACCGGCCAGGCCGAGGTGGATCTCGGCGCGATCGTGGACATCGTGCTGCAACTGCTGGCGCCGTTCCTGCTCGGGCAACTGCTGCGGCCCCGGATCTCCGGATGGCTGGCGCGCCACGCCGAGTCCACCAAACTGGTGGACCGCGGCTCGATCCTGCTGGTGGTCTACAGCGCGTTCAGCGCGGGCATGGTGGAGGGCATCTGGCAGTCCATGTCGCCGTGGCGGATCGTGGGACTCATCGCGGTGTGCTGCGTGCTGCTGGCCATCGTGCTGGTGGCCACGGCCTTCGTGGCCGATCTCGCGAAGTTCGATCGGGCCGACCGCATCGTGGTGGTGTTCTGCGGTTCGAAGAAGAGCCTGGCCACGGGGCTGCCCATGGCCACGGTGCTCTTCGCGGGCGCGCCGGTCGGCCTGATCGTGCTGCCGCTCATGATCTTCCACCAGGTGCAGCTGATCACCTGCGCGGCCCTGGCGCAACGGTGGGCGCGGACCGCCGACTGAGTTCGTCGGTCGCGTGTACGGTGCGGGCGCGGATGCTGTCCTCGGGCGAGAGCGGTCGGCGCGGCGCGCCCGGGCCCCGGGTGAGCGCCCGCAGCACCGCCCGTCCGGCCGCGGGCTCGCCGACCGCTATGCGCGCGCTGCCGTCCGGATAGCGTTTTGCCACGATCCCGGCCCGCGCCAGCGCGGCCGCGACGCCGTCGCCGGGCAGGTACAGGAAGTTGCCGCTGCCGCGCGGAACCCGGATACCGCTGCGGCGCAGCCGGGTACGCAGCAGTTCCCGCTCGGTGGTGATGCGCAGGACGCGCACGGCGAGTTCGTCGGCCGCGGCATAGGAGGCCGCCACCGCCGCCACCGCACTGCTCGGCATCCCGAACGGCAATTGCAGCCGCCGCACCCGGCGCACGAGTTCCTCGGACCCGAAGGCGTAGCCGATGCGCAGCCCGGCCAGTCCGTACGCCTTGGAGAAGGTGCGCAGCACGAGCAGGTTCGGATGTCGCCGGACCAGCTCGACCACGTCGAGAACTTCGGCCGCCCCGAGGAATTCGACGTACGCCTCGTCCAGGATCACCGGTATCCGGGCGGGCACCGCGTGCAGGAACGCCTTCAGCTCACTGGCGGAGACCACGGTGCCGGTCGGATTGTGCGGACGGCACACCGCCACCAGCGCGGTCCGGTCGTCGATCGCCGCGACCAGCTCCCACAGGCGCTGCCGACCGGACGAATCCAGCGGTATGCCCACCGATTCCAGCCCGGTCATGGCGGCCATGATCGGGTAGCCGTCGAAGGTGGGCGTCGCGAACACGATGCGACGCCCGGGAGCGGCCAGGGTCTGCATGATCTGCATGGTCACCCCGGTGGCTCCGGTACCGACCACCACCTGTTCCGGCGTCACCCCCACGTGCTCGGCGACGAGCCGCGGCAGCCGCCGCGGCTCGAACTCCGGGTACAGATTCGTCCGCGGCAGCTCCTCGCTCAGCGCCCGCAGTACCGAAGGCAGTGGGGGAAAGGGATTCTCGCTCAGACTCAGGTCGTAGCGGACCGGTGCGCCACCCGGGCGTTCCGGGGTGCCGGACACCGGCAGGGCGGTCATCCGACCGCGCCCCAGCGCACGGCGGCCGCGCCCGCGAAGTCACCGGCATGGGCGAAGGCCGACATGAGCACCACCGATCCGGGCCGCAGCCGCCCCGCCCGCTGCTCCACGTCGAGGGTGACGGGAATGGCCGCGGCGAACAGGTTTCCGCATTCGTCGAAGGTGTCGGGATGGCGCTCGGCGGGCAGTTCCAACGCGTCGTGCCAGTTGCGCAGGAACAGCCGGTTGGGCTGATTGGTGACGAAGGTGTCGATATCGCGGCCCTTCACCCCGATGCGGTCGCAGACGGCCAGCGCCACCTCGGGCACCAGCCGGTTGCCGCGCGCGAACACCTTGGTGATCTTGGATTCGCTGAAGGCCACACAGCCCTGCCCCTCGCCCGGCTCCCAGTACTTGCGCTCCGAACCGGTGGAGAAGTCCATGTCCCCGGCGAATTCGGGATAGGTGCGGCACTCGATGTCCAGAATCGGCGCGCTGTTGTCCTGCACCAGCAGGCCCACGCCGCAGCCGTCCCCGGGCACCGGGGCCTGCGCCTTGCCACGAATCTCGGTCTGGGTGAACACCGGCCCCGCACAGTTCTGGGTGGCGGCGATGAGCGCGGTGCGGGAGTCGGTGGCGCGCATGAGGTCTCGCGCCAGCGACATCATGTGCACGAAGGCCGCGCAGCCGCCGTTGTGCACGTCGATCACATGCTTGGGCCGCATGCCCAGCCGCCGCGCGACCTCGGGACCGGCCCCCAGTACGGGATTGTCCGGCAGCTGGGTGTGGGTGAGCAGGATGTCGACGGACGAGATGTATTCGCGCCCATGGCGTTCGATGAGCGGCGACACGGCCCGCTCCACCATGTCCACCGCCGTCTCGTCACGGTCGACGTGATGGCGGGCGCGCGGCGCGCGGAACATGACGTTCTTCGCCATCCGCTCCGAACGGGAGAACCGGGTGAAGTACTCGGTGCCGACCGGGTCGCCGGGCAGATAGCTGGACACGTCCACCAGGCTGACCGGCGGCATGGCGAGTGCGGGATCGGTGAAATCCATCGTGGTGCCTCACATCATCCAGTCGGGCTTGATCGGCAGGCCGTGCGCGGCACGGTATTCGCAGATCGCCTTGAGGTTGTCGAGTTCGAGCTTGTGCCCGGCGGAGAACATCTCCCAGAAGTCGCCCACCCAGACCGTGCGTCCCGCGGGCGCGGCCTCCGGATAGGGGTTCTCGTCGTAGAACGGGTGGCGGCAGTTCGTCCACAGCACCACCGATCCCGGCTTGTTCAACACCACCTGGGCGTCGACCACCCGCATCAGATAGATCATCCACAGGTGTTCGCCCTGATCCCAGGCGCAGTGGTAGTCCACCGTCATGGCGTCCGGGTTGGCGACGGTGCGGGTGTAGATCCTGGTATTCGGTCCCAACCGGTCGGCGGCCAGCCACAGCCCCGGCTCATCGGTCTCGGTGAAGCCGCGCAGGCTGTAGGTCCACTCCTCCAGACTCCTGGTGTCAGCGAGGTATTCGTAGACCTCGCGGGGCGGCGCGGCGATGTAGTCCTGTACCGGACAGTACTGCCCGAAGATCTGATCGTGCGGATACACCGACCGCAGCATGTCCATGATGATCGGCGTGGTGGCCTCCCGGTCGGAGTTCTCGATCCGCAGCACTCCGGGCACCACCTCCTCCGGAATGTCGCTGAGAGCGGGCAGGGCGGTGGTCACGGGAGCCTCCTCGAATCGGTCAGGAAGGGGGTGAACGGGGGAATCTCGTCCGGATCGCAGTCCACGGCCACGAACGAGGGCCCCGGCGTGTCGACGCACCGGCGCAGCGTCGCGCCCAGGTCGTCGAGGGTGGTGGGTCGGTGGGTGCGCAGCCCGGGGAACATGGCGGCCACCCCCGCCCCGATATCGGCGGGCTGAAAGCGGTTGTAGCTGTAGCGGTCTCCGTAGAAGAGCTGTTCGCGAGTGATGCACATGGCGTGCGCGTTGTTGTTGAGCACCACGAAGGTGATGGGCAGCCGGTGTTCGACGGCGGTGTGAATCTCCATGCCGTGCATGAAGAACGCGCCGTCGCCGGCGATGACGACGGTGTGCCGCACCCCGCCGTCGGCGCGGCGGCACCGGGCGAAGGCGGAACCGATTCCGGCTCCGAACGCGTAGCCCATACCGCCCATACCCAGCGCGACGGTGAAGCGGCCGCCGCGCGGCATGCGCAGATGGTGGACCACCGACGCGCCGGTATTGCCGGCGTCGGCGAAGACGTCGGTGCCGTCCGGCAGCGCGTCGTTGAGGGTCTCGACGATGGCGCGATACCGCAGGCCCGGTCCGTCGGAAGGGGGTACGTCGAGCGCGGTGAGCGCGTTCACCCGCGGCTGCGCGCCACCGGAGCCGAGATCGCCCGTGGGGTGGGCGAAGTCGTCACACAGGTCCGCGAGCGTGGACGCCAGTTCCGTGCTGTGTGCGTGCAGGCTGGTCAGGAACGGGGCCTCCGCGCCGATGCTGGCCACGGTGAGCGCGCCCAGCGCGTCCTCCATTCCGGCCCGTGCCGTGATCGGCATCCGGGTGCCGACGAGCAGGCACAGTTCCGCCCGGTGGACGGCGTCGAGCAGTTCGGGATGCCCCATGCTGCCCGCCACCCCGCAGTAGCCGGGCTCGTGGTGGTCGTAGACGTCCTTGGCGTCGGGCGCGACGCCGACCGAGGCGTCGAGCAGGCGTGCGAGCCGGGCCAATTCGTCTCGTGCGTCGTCGCGGGCGACCTGGTCACCGGCGACGATCACCACCTTGCCGGTGGCGCGGGCGGTGCGCAGTGCCCGTCGCACCCGCTCCAGTGCGTCGCGATCGCGGCGGTGCGTCCGTGCGGGCGGCTGGAACTCGGGTGGCGTCGACAGCCGGGCCTGCTGAATGTCCTTGGGCAGCAACAGCACCGCGGGCCCGCCGGACCGGGCCGCCGCCACCGCGTCGTGCAGCTGCGCCGGGAGGTCGGCGGGGGATTCGACGCGCGCGCAGTAGCGGGTGAGGGGTGAGAACAACCGCACGGCGTCGAATGCCCCCGCGCGACCGCTGGAGTCCTGGAAGGCGCCCTTGCCTTCCAGGACCGTCGGGGGCTGCCCGACGAGTGCGAGGACGGGGACCCGGGAGGCGAAGGATTCGGCCAGCCCGGCAACCAGATTCACCGCGCCGCCCCCGGAGGTCGCGACGACCACGCCGAGTCCGGCGGTGGAGCGGGCATAGCCGTCGGCCATGGTGGCGGCGGAGAATTCGTGTTTGGCGACCACGGCGGTGAGCGGTGCGCGGCGGTCTGCGGCATCGTGGTCCAGGGCGGCGTTGTGGTCGAACACGGCATCGTAGAGGTCTTCGATATTCGCGCCGTCCACACCGAACAGATGCCGGATCCCCAGTCGCGAAACGGCTCGAACCAGGTAGTCGGCGACCCGGGCCCCGCTGTCCATACACGTCCTCTCGATGCCGGCGGGCTGTCGAGAGCCGGTGCCCGCCGCGTGTACGGAGATACGAAGCCGATCACCGGGTGGTTCAACACTGCACTATGAGCGCTTCGACCGGGGCGAATACGCCAGGTCTTGTGTGTACATATACGTCTACGTATAGTGAAGCCATGCCGAACAAGACGATCTACGTATCCGATGGCGACCTGACGCTGTTCAGCCGCGCTCAGGAACTGGTCGGCGGCAATCTGTCCGGTGCGATCGTGACGGCACTGCGTCGCTACATCGAACTGGAGGAGGGGCGGCTCGAGGGCTTCGAGGAGACCGTGCTCCCCGTGGGGCACAACGGTGTGCGCCAGGTCCGCTTCTCCGGTGCACTGCTGGGTGAATGGCGCGATATGGACGACACCGCGCAGCGGCACGTGCGGGTATACCGCAGCCGCAAAGGCAAATTCGTCGCCCACGACCACGTCGCCAACTGGGACGACATGGTCACCGGATCGCTGAAGGACATGAAGAGCTGGCGGCGCATGTTCGGCGTCGGCGACCCGGACTGGGGCGATTACACCCTGACCATCGTGGACACCGTCGGGGAGCTGAAGGAACTGCTCCCGGCGCAGCTCTATCGGCGCGTCGCCGACATCGCAGATCGGCCGCCGGTGGAAGACCTCGACATCTGAGTCGAGAACTCCTCCGCCCCAACACCTCCGCCCCAACTGAACAGCCCATACTTCTGGTCCGACTCGCTGTATCGCAGGCGAGCGAACTGACCGACAACGCGGAACCCCCTGTCGGCACGGGGGTTCCGTGCTGTGTGGCTACCGTCCCAGCGTCGCCGACAGCAGTACCCGGCCCGCGTCGTCGCGCACCTCGATGGTCCGTAACCGGTCCGGGGGGACGGAAGTCGTTCCGTCCGGGGTGAATTCCCGGCCCGGCGCGGCGGTCCACTCCGCCAGCTTGGACTCGGTGCCGTCCGTGCGCACCACCCACAGCGACAGCTGCCACCGATAGGCGTAATCGCTGGCCGCGTAGGCGCACCACATGTCCACGCGCGATTCCCCGTTCACCGCGAGCAGTTCGAAGGTCGCGGTGATCGGGATCGGGTCCGGTGACTCCAGCGGCCCCTGCGCCACCACCTGCTGGACGGGCGCGGCCGCGCGGTCGGTGACCGCGGCCGTCACCGGCACCGCGATCAGCACCGCCGCGGCGGCGGCCACGAGCGCGCCGCCGATGGACCGCAGCCGCGCGCGGCGCTGCTCCCCGCGCGCCCGCGCGGCCAGGCCGGGCAGCAGCCGATCCGGTGGCGGCGGCACGGCGTCCGCGGGTGTGTCCGCGGTGGCGATGGCCTCGGCGGTCTCGTCGGTCACCAGGGCGAGCAGGCCGGGCAGCCCCGCCAGTTCGGTCACCGCCGCGCGGCAGTGGTCGCATCCGGCCAGGTGTTCCTCGTAGTCGCGGCGTTCGTCACGGGTGAGCGCGCCCAGGACATACGGACCGTCCCAGGTTTCGTAGGCAGCGCAGGGCTCCCGTCCCGCCACTGTTTCCGTCACTTGGTCACCCCCATCTCCTGTAGCGCCAGTCGTAGCGCCCGCATCCCGTAGTGCATGCGGGACTTCACCGTTCCCTCCGGGATATCCAGTTCGGCGGCGATCTGATGCGTCGACAGCCCGCGGTAGTAGGCGCGCACGATCACCGCCCGGTGGTCCGGACTCAACCGCGCCAGGGCGTCGGCCACCAGCCAGCCGTCCAGCGTGCGGTCCGCCTGATCCGCCACCGATTGCTCCGGCGGATGGTCCATCCGGAACTCCCGTCGATTGCGGGCACTGCGGTACTCGTCCACCGCCAGATGCCGGGCGACCGTGAACAGCCACGCGCGGGCCGAATGCGTGGACTGATCCAGCACCGCGGGCCGCTGCCAAGCGCGCAGCAGGGTTTCCTGCACGATGTCCTCGGCGCGGCCCGGATCGCCGACGAGTCCGTAGGTGTAGCGCCACAGCGCCGTGGCGTGCTCGTCATAGAGCACCCGCAGCAGTTCGGCCTGTTCCTCGGGCATCGGATGCACCTCCCGCTACCGTTCACTCGAGTATCGGTGATGCTCAGTGATCCGGGCGTTTCCGCCCGGAGGTCCCTGTACCGCCAGGGGCGGTCGTCGGGTAGACGCTTCACTGGCGACTGCCCACCGGGTGGGTCTGACACCGCCTCCACGTCCACGTTTCATCTCACCCGGCCACTCCGGGAAGAGGGTATACACCTGATCAGCGAGATTGCGGGCGGCATTGACATCCCGATCCAGGACCAGCCCACAGGACTCGCATTCGAACACCCGCACTTGCAGAGGCAGTTTGGTTTTCACTGCCTTGCAACCGGAACAGGTCTTGCTCGACGGATACCAACGCTGCGCGACGGCGAACACGCTGCCCCGCCAGGCGGTCTTGTAGCCGAGTTGATGGCGCAGGGTCGCGAACCCGGCATCGGCGATCGCGCGGGAGAGCCGCCGGTTGCGCAGCATCCCGGCAACGTGCGGGTCCTCCACCCCGATCGCACCATAAGCACCGGTGAGGTGGCTGGTGAGCTTGTGGAGACTGTCGCGGCGGGCGTCGGCCACCCGATACTGGACCCGGTTACGGGTGCGGTTGGCGCGATGCCAGCGCGCCGACCCGGTGAACCCGCTACACCGGTCCGGACCGCGCCGCCGCGACACCCGCCGCGACTCGCGCCGAAGCCGGGCCAGGTGCCTGTTGAGGTGTTTCGGGTTCGGGTGCGCGACACCGTCACTGGTGACGGCGAGGGTCGTGACACCCAGAGCGACCCCGACCGCCGCGCTGGACAGGCGGGGTGGCGGGTCGTGGCGGTCGACCTCGCAGGTGAACACCACCCACCAGCGGCGGCGTTCCCGCTTGATGGTCGCGGCCAAGATCCGCGCGGTCCCGGCCTCGATTCGCCGTGCCAGCTTGCGGGTGGATTCGTGGGTTTCGACCGGGCCGATCACCGGCAGCACCACCCGCGTGCGGCCCTCGAGCCGGATGGTGCCGGTGGTGAACCGCACCGACCCCACCGCATCCCCCCTACGGCGCTTGAACCGCGTGAAACCCATCGGCTTCCCCGCCCGCCGACGCATACGCTTCCTTCGAATACTCGCTCCACCACGGCATCCCGGTGTCGCGATCGACCGCGACGGTGTTCTTGCGTTGGTTCCAGTCCTTGCGCAGTCCGTAGGCCGACCAGTTCAGCGCGGGCGTCAATTCGTCGCCGGTCAGGCCGTAGCTGGTTTCGGCGGTGCGTTGGTCGAGGACGGCTTTCACTCTCGCGAGCATGTGGTTGTAGGCGAATCGTGCCGCGCCGCAGTGCCCGAACAGGGCGGCGGTGGCCGTCGTGTTCGGGTCCACACAAACACTGATGAACGCCTGGATTCACATACCCGCCGCAACTATCGCGAACCCTCCCACGGCGCAGCCCGGCCGCGGGTTCAGATCAATTGCGCTCCACCTCGATCGGATGGGTCGCCAACAGGGAGAGCGGCAGCGGCTGGCGGCGCAGCACCTGCGCCCACAGATCGCCGCGGCCCGCGATGGGATCGCTCGGCAGCGCCGACAGCACGATCCAGTCCCCGCGGTCCAATTCGCCCTCCAGCTGGCCGAAGGTCCAGCCCGCATAGCCGGCGAACACTCTCAGGCCCTCCACCAGCGGCGCGATCACCTCGGGATCGGAATCCAGATCCACCAGGGCCACGCGCCCGTCCACCCTGCGCAGCCCCGGCACCTCGGTGACCGGGGTGCCGACCTTCACCAGGGCCAGGCACAGGGCGGCATCGCGTTTCACCGGGCCGCCGATGTACAGCGCGCGCGGTGACGCCGCCAATTCGGCCCAGTTCGGCAGCACGTCGTGCACCGCGGTGTCGCTGGGCCGGTTGAGCACCACGCCCAGACTGCCCGCGTCGTTGTGCTCGATGATGTACACGACGGTGCGCCGGAACGACGGTTCCACCAGGTCGGTCGCGGACACCAGAAGTGTGCCCGGCCGAACCACCTGATCCTCGTGCCGGGATTCGCGTCGAGAACGATCGCCGTGTTCCTCTGCGCGTGCCACCTCGACATCATCGCACCGCGATACCCCGATTGGCTCGGTTTGTTTTGGTCAAGGGCCCATATCGGGGAGTGCGGCGGGGGCAAACGAACCGAGTTAGGGTTTCCCCATGGAACGTCCCGAGGTCGTCCTCGAGAACAGTGATGCGGTCTACGACTTCTACCGGGAGCATCAGCAGAATCGGTTGCAGGCGTGGGGCGCCTACGCGTTGCTCGGGCGTCGCTACCGCCCACGGGTCGCATATGCGCCAGGGGCGCGAGAGCGCCTGCGGGAGTTGATTTCCGAGCGTCGACCGCTGCTCATCTCGATCAACCACCTGTCCCAGCTCGATCCCTACACCGTTGCCGCGGCGGCCTGGCGCAGCGGGCTGCGGCCGGTGATCGGCCGGACCCGGGTGCTGGCCAAGGACGAGCTGTTCGCCGAGGCCAAGCAGCGCCGCCGGATCGACATGATGGGCGGGATCCCGGTCTTCCGCGGGAAGGACCACGGGATTCGCGCGGTGAACGCCGCGGGCCAGCGGATGATCGAGATCTGCGCCGAGCGGCTGTTCCGCGGTGACGGCATAGCGGTGTTCCCCGAGGGCACCTGCAACGACGTGGACCCCACCCGGGTCCAGTCGGTGGGCAGCGGAATCGGCCACATCGCCTTCAAGTCGATGAAGCTGGGCGCGCGGCCCGCCCTGGTGAGCATCGGCCTGAGCTACGGCCCCCGGCCCGATCCGACCGTCGAACCGACCAAAGAGCAGGTCGAATCGGCCAGCTTCTACTTCGGTGTGCCGGTCCTCGACCTGCCCACCCGACCCGCGGAGATCGCGCGGCTGGTGCGGAGCGAACTGCAGACGGCGCTCGACGGAGCCGTCGCGGCGTACTGAGCGCCGGGCCGGTTTCAGTTCCGGGGCAGCCCCAGCCGCTCCCTGGACCAGTGCGGGACCAGCGTCAGGTACTCCGGCCGCGACTCCACGAAGTGGTGCACCATCGGGCAGAGCGGCAGGATGCCCAGACCTTCGTCGCGGGTGGCGTCCAGTGCGCTCTGGACGAGTTTGCGGCCGTAGCCCCGGCCCTCGTACCGCGGGTAGACCTCGGTGTGCACGAAGGCCCGCTCGTTCGCGGTGTCCTGATAGGCGGTCACCCCCGCCACCAGGCCGTCGACCAGCAGTTCGAAGCGATCCAAGGCGGGGTTGCGGCGCACTTCGATCGACTCATTCGACTCACTCGACATGGGCACGACGCTATCGGGTGGCCCGTGGTCGATTTGCGCCGATTGCCATTACTCGCGCTCCGGGCGTGTCGGAGATCCGCTCGCGTGGCGGCCGGGCGTGGCGCGGGCGGGGGCAGCGGTCGTCCGCCGCAGCGTGCAGACTGTGGTGATGACGCAGAAGGGGCCGCGTCGGGTGGTGCTGGCACCCGACAAGTTCAAGGGTTCGCTCACGGCGGTCGAGGTCGCGGACGCACTCGCCCGGGGTATTCGGCGCACCGCACCCGGCACGGACGTGTTGCGGTTGCCCGTGGCCGACGGCGGCGACGGCACCGTGGACGCCTTCCTCGCCGCGGGCTGGACGCGGGTGCACCTGCACGCGCCCGGACCCACCGGTGATCCTGCACCCTGCTCCTACGCGCGTCGCGGCCGGACCGCCGCCATCGAACTCGCAGCCGTGGTGGGACTGTCGAAACTGCCGGGCGGGCAGCAGGATCCGCTGGGGGCCAGCACCTACGGGCTCGGGGTCGTCGTCGCGCACGCCCTCGAACACGGCGCGCGGGAGATCGTGCTCGGGCTCGGCGGCAGCGCCTCCACCGACGGCGGCGCGGGCCTGCTGCAGGCCCTCGGACTGCGCGTGCTCGCCGCCGACGGCAGCGAATTGCCGTCCGGCGGCGCGGCTCTCCGGTCCGCCGACCGGATCGATCGCAGCGGTATGCACCCCGCGCTGACCGACGCCCGCGTCATCCTCGCCAGCGATGTGGACAACCCGTTGCTCGGACCCAACGGTGCGGTGGCGGTCTACGCCCGGCAGAAGGGGGCGAAGCCGAAGGATCAGGCGCTGCTCGAAGCCGCACTGGCGAATTGGGCCCGGATCGTGGCACCGGATCTGGCCGATGCGCCCGGGGCGGGTGCGGCGGGCGGTACCGGTTTCGGCGCGCTCGCCCTCCTCGGCGCGACCATGCGCCCGGGTATCGAACTGGTCCTCGATCTCCTCGACTTCCGCAGTCACCTCGCCGGGGCCGACCTGGTCGTCACCGGGGAAGGGTCGCTGGACACCCAGAGCCTGCACGGCAAAGCGCCCATGGGCGTCCGCGACGCCGCCCGCGCGGCCGGTGTGCCGGTCATGGCGGTCGCGGGGCGCATCCAGCTCAGCGCAGATCAGCTCCGCGCGGCCGGATTCGCCGCCCACCTCGCCCTGTCGGATCTGGAGCCGAGTCCGGAGCGCTGCATGGCCGACGCCGCCGCCATCCTGGAGCGCATCGGCCAGCACATCGGCACCAAGCCGCCGACGTCCGGTGACGGGCGGACCACCCGCACCGCGCACCGCACCTCCGGCCGCTGACGCGGAGCGGCTAGCTCGCGGCGGTGAGCGGGCGGCCGAGCACCCGGTCGCGATTGCGCTCGCCCCAGCGTTCCAGGGGCCCCAGCGCCTCGTTGAGCTCCTGCCCCAGCGGCGTCAGGGAGTACTCCACCCGAGGCGGGATCTCGGGATAGATCTCGCGGTGCACCACACCGCTGGCCTCCAGGTGCCGGAGATTCTCCGCGAGCACCTTCTCGCTGACTCCGTCCAACAGGCGGCGGATCTCACCGAAACGCTGCGGACCCTCGCCCAGCACCCACATCAGGTGCAGCTTCCACTTGCCACCGACCACATCGATGGCCACGGACATACCGCACACATCGTGATCCGCGTCACTCGCCTGCGACATCATGTCCTCCTGACCAGATTTCGAACCTCGAGGTAAGCAACCCCACTCGAATGTGCGGTCTTCCCCAGCCTATCCGTCGCGACCAGTATCGGAGTCGGCGCCGACAGCAACCACGTCACGATTCCGAAGGGGACAAAACATGTCTCAGCAGCAGCATTCCGTCTCCGTCCTCGGGCTGGGCCCGATGGGCCAGGCCATGGTCCGGGCCTTCCTGAAGGCCGGGTTCGAGGTGACGGTGTGGAACCGCAATACCGCCAAGGTCGACGCCATGGTGGAGCTCGGGGCCAAGCGGGCGGCCACCGTCGCCGAGGCGCTGGCCGCCAATGAGGTCGCCGTCCTCAGCCTCACCCACTACGCCGCCATGTACGACGTGCTCGGCCAGGCCACCGACCACCTGCCGGGCAAGGTCATCGCCAACCTGTCCTCCGATTCCCCGGAGCAGGCCCGCGCGGGCGGCAAGTGGGTGCGCTCACACGGTGCGCAGTTCATCGCGGGCGGTGTCATGTCGGCGGGCGACAATATCGAGCACCCCTCGTCCTACATCTTCTACAGCGGTCCCCGCGACGTGTTCGAGGCGCACGTCGAACTGCTCACGCCGCTGAGCCCGCCGGAGTACCTGGGCGAGGACGACGGCCTGTCGCAGATCTACTACCAGGCCCTGCTCACCGTGTTCCACCCCTGGATGCTGGCCTACGACCAGGCGCTGGCCATGATCGACCGCTCCGGCCACGACATCGCCCAGTTCCTGCCCTACGCGGTGCGCGCCGCCGGTGCCTACCCGTTCTTCATGGAGGAATTCACGCACGCTGCCCAGCAGGGTGGTGTGGGCGACCTCGCCGCCTACCGCATGATGGACGCCGGAGCCCAGCACATCATCGACGCCAGCGAGGAGGTCGGCGTCGACGCCACCCTCTCGCACGTCTCGCAGGGCATGTGGCGCAAGGCCATCGAGGTGTCGGAGCGAGCCGGGCACGCCGTACCGGTGTTCCGCATCATGAAGGGCGAGAACGACTGACCGCGGTCGGCGGGCCACGGCCGGTCACAGTGGGATGCCCGCCGTCCGGGCGCGGATTCGGACGGCGGGCCGGTCGTCGCTCAGGCGGTCTCGGAGCCGAGGCGGGGGAATGGGGCGGTGGAGAAGATGACCTCCACCGGCACCTCGAAGTACCGCGCGAGCCGCAGCGCCAGGTGCAGGCTCGGGCTGTACTCGCCACGCTCCAGGTAGCCGACCGTCTGGTAGTGCACGCCCAGCGCCTCGGCCAGTTCCCGGCGGGAGATGCCGCGCTCGGCGCGCAGCATGGCGATCCGGTTGTAGATGACCTCAGTAGGCACGCTGCAGCGCTTTCTCCCGGCGAGCGGCCAGATTCGCGCCCGATTCCCGGCGGGCCATGCGGCGCAGCACGATCGGGGCGATGAGCAGCCCGGCCACGGTCCACGCGCCCAGGACGGCGGCGGTCTCCCAGTGCCGCCACGAGCCCGCGATCTCGACGGCCACCGCATCGTCCGGCAGCATGGCCGAACGCATGCCCAGACCCAGCCAGTAGATGGGGAACACCTGCGCCGCCCCCTGTACCCAGCCGGGCAGGGCGGTGATCGGATAGAAGACACCGGAGATCGCCACGAGACCCATGATGGGCAGTGAGAGGAAACCCATCGAACGCGGGCTCTCGAACGCCGAACCGATGATGGCGCCCAGCGGCAGCGTGGCCAGCAGGCCGAGGGCCATCACCCAGAGCAGGGTGAGCCAGCGCCCCGCGGAGTTGAGTTCCACCCCGCCCACCAGGATGGCGCCGAACACCAGGATCACCGCCACCTGGACGACCACCTGGCCGGAGGTGGTGAGGATCTTGCCGATCAGGTAGCCGACCATGCCGTTGGGAGTGGCCTTGGCGCGCAACAGCGTTCCGTCCTCGCGCTCCAGCGCCAGATACTGCGCGATCCCGAACAGGCCGGTGAACGCCAGCAGCATGCCGAGGACGCCGGGCAGGGCCAGCGAGCCCAGGCCCAGGCCGGTCGCCTCGTAGCTGCCGTCGCGCATGAAGTACAGCGCCGCCAGGGTCAGCACCGGCCAGAAGAACGTGGAGAACAGGTCCATGCCGTTGGTGAGGGACTGGCGCAGTTCGATCCAGCCGCGCTGGACGCCCGCGCGCACCGCCGCGTTGACGGGTTCGGTCCGGTTCATCGGGTGACCTCCTCCAAGCTGTGCACGTCCGCTTCGCCCCGCCCGGATTCGACGCGTCGCACCAGGGTCATATAGGTGTCTTCGAGGGAGGCGCGGCGCACCTCGAGTTCCCCGATGGCCTCGCCGTACTGCTGGAACAGCTCGTAGACGAACTTCGTCGACTCGGTGGTGGTGTGGACGAAGCGCTGACCGTCACGGGTCCAACGGATTTCGGCCTCGCCGGCGATGCGGCGGGAGAGCTGGTCGGCCGAGCCGTCGGCGATGATGCGCCCGCCCGCCAGGATCAGGATGCGGTCGGCCAGCTTCTCCGCCTCGTCCAGATCGTGGGTGGTGAGCAGGATGGTGGTGCGGTCGTCATCGGCGAGACGGTGCACCAGGTCGTGGAATTCGCGCCGGGCCTGCGGGTCGAAGCCCGCCGTCGGCTCGTCCAGGAACAGCAGTTCCGGGCGGCCGACAATGCCGATGGCAACGTCCAGGCGGCGCCGCTGGCCGCCGGACAAGGCCATGATCTTGGCGTCGGCGTGTGCGGTGAGGCCCACCGCGGCGATGAGTTCGTCGGTGTCCCAGGGTTTTCGGATGTCGGGGGTGGCGTAGGGGGCATAGAACATGCCCAGGTGGTCGAGTAGTTCCCGCACCCGCCACTTGCCGTGGTCGCGCCAGGATTGCAGCACCACCCCGAGCCGTGCCCGCCAGGCTTCGTCGCCGTGCGCGGGGTCGGTGCCGAGTACCTCGGCACGGCCCGCCGACCGCATGCGAAAGCCTTCCAATATCTCGATGGTGGTGGTCTTGCCCGCCCCGTTCGGTCCGAGCAGTACCAGCACCTCCCCTCGTCGTGCCTGGAATGTGACGTCTTGGAGCACATCCCGGGTGCCGTAGCGCATGCGCAAGTTCTCGACGTCGATCGCGACGCCGTCGGCGACAACCATAAGACCTTCTCAGTAGTAGAAGCCGGATAGTATGTAGCATATCTACTACATCCCGCCGTGCGAAAGCTACCGCTTTTCGATCCGTGGGAACGGCAGCGGCCCCGTGACCGTCCGGTCACGGGGCCGCGTTCGATGTTTGGCGGTTCAGCGGGTACAGAGGTATTCGATCGCGGCGGCGTAGCCGCGAATGCCCATGCCCGCGATGACGGCGGTGGCGATGGGGGAGACGTAGGAGTGGTGCCGGAACTCCTCGCGGGCGTGCACATTGCTGATGTGCACCTCGACGATCGGGACCTCCGGGATGACCAGGGCATCGCGCAGCGCCACCGAGGTGTGGGTGAGACCGCCGGGATTGACGACGATGCCCGACTCGACCCCGCGGGCGGCGTGCACGCGGTCGATCAGCGCACCCTCGTGATTGGACTGGAAGGCCACGACCTCGCGGTCGAAGCGGGCCGCCGTCGCGCGACAGAGCGCCACCACGTCGTCCAGGGTGTCGGCGCCGTACACCTCGGGCTGGCGGGTGCCGAGCATATTGAGGTTCGGGCCGTTGAGCACGAGTATCGGGCCGCGGGATTCAGCCATGTTCGACACTGTATTGGAGTCTTCGCCGAGCCCGTCCATCAGCCGCGCAGACGCGTGGCATTCGAATCGGCGGGCAGGTCGGCGAGCCTGCGGACGGAACACGGTGACCGCTGCGGCGCGCGGGCGATCGTCGGGGGTCGGTCGAGTCGGTGCGCTCAGCGGGCGGGTGCTGCGGCGCGGCGCAGCCGATCGGCGAGTACGAGCGCACGGTCGCGGAATTCGGCCGGTTCCTCGATGGTGAACTCCGCGCCGAGCAGGCCGACCCGCAGGATCAGCCATTCGAAGGAGTCCACCCGAGTGGTGACGCGGCAGCGGTCCGGGCCCAGTGCCTCGATATCCCAGTCCAGATATTTGAGTGCGTCGGCGAGCTGGGCGGCGGGCGCGGCCACCGTGACCACCGCCCGATGCCGGGGCGTGCTCATCCCCGCGCGCACGTACTCGGTGGCCGAGCGGGCGGGCAGCGGGCGCGGCGCGAACTGCCGTGCGGTGCCGGTCACCTCGGCCATGCGGTCGATGCGGAAGGCACGCCAGTCGCCACGCTCGACATCCCACGCCACCAGGTACCAGCGCAATCGCAGGTGCACCACCCGGTACGGCTCGACGCGGCGATGCGACGCGGTGCCGTCGCGGCCGGTGTAGCCGAAGGTCAGGTACTCGTGCCCGGCCGCCGCGGCGCCCACGGTCGCCAGTACCTCCGGATCGACCGCGGGCGCGGACTGCGGTGCCGTCTCCACGGTGGCGCGCAGCGCGGAAACCCTGGGCCGCAACCGCTTCGGCAGAAACTGGTCGATCTTGCCGAACGCGCGATCCGCCGCCGCGCCGATGGTCGCGCCGCGATCGGTGGTCGTGCCGGGATCGGTGGCCGCGCGCCGATCGGTGGCTTCCCGTGGATCGGTGGCCGCGCTGTGGTCGGTAGCGCCGGTGTGGTCGGTGGTCGAGCCGCGGTCGGTGGCACCGGTGTGGTCGGTTGTCGCGGTGTGGTCGGCGGAGCCGGTGTGGTCGGTGGTCGCGCTGTTATGACCTCCGGCGGGGTCGGCGACGCCGGTGTGTCCGGCACCACGCCGGGTCGGTCCGGTCCCCTTCTCACGCAACGGTGCCGACGGCTCCAGCGGTTCCGTCGCGCCGAGCAGTGCCAGGCCGACCAGGGTCGCCACCGCCTCGTCGTCGTCGAGGACCAGCGGCGGCAGGGTGCGGCCCGCCGCCAGCCGGTAGAAGCCGCTGGGGCCGGGCTGGGTGGACACCGGATAGCCGTACTCGCGCAGCCGCTCCACATCGCGGCGCAGCGTGCGCGGGCTGATCTCCAGGCGGGCGGCCAGGTCGTGGCCGCTGAAGCGCCGACCGGTCTGGAGCTGGGCGAGCAATTCGAGCATGCGGCGGGTGACATCGGCCATGCCGCCATTCTGGACCCGATCGCGGTCAGAATCCGGCCGCAATGACTTCGAGCGTGGGGTCATGACCGCATTCGAGCAGCACCGCGTGATCAGCATCCGCGCCGCCCGCACCAACAACCTGCGCAGCGTCGACCTCGAGGTGCCGCGCAACAACCTGGTCGTATTCGCCGGGGTGTCGGGTTCGGGCAAGTCCTCGCTGGTCTTCGACACCATCGCCGCCGAGGCCGGATACCAGGTCAACGAGACCTATCCGCCGTTCGTGCGCAACCGCCTGCCGCGCTGGACCCGGCCGGAGGTCGACCACATCGAGGGGCTGTCGCCCGTGGTGGTCATCGACCAGCGGCGGCTCGGCGGCAACGCCCGCTCCACCGTCGGCACCATCACCGACGCCTACAGCTATCTGCGACTGCTGTTCTCGCGCGTGAGCGAGCCGTATGTCGGTGAGTCCAACCACTTCTCGTTCAACGATCCGGCCGGAATGTGCCCCACCTGCTCCGGGCTCGGCGATACCGTGCAGACCGCCGTGGAGCGGGTGCTCGACCTGGACAAGTCACTGGAACAGGGCGCGATCCTGTTGCCGGGCTTCGGAAACGGGCAGTACTGGTACCGGCAGTACTCGGACATCGGCTCGTTCGACCCGACCACCCCGCTGCGGGAGTGGACCGACGACCAGCGCCGCGCGCTGCTGTACGGCGGAGCCGCCGCCGCCCGCCTCGGCACCCGCCCGCCGCAGGACTACGAAGGCGTGATCGAGCGCTTCGAACGCGTCTACCTGCACACCGCGGACAATCTCTCCGAACGCAAACAAGCTGTGCTGCAACGGTTCACCGACACCCGGCCGTGCCCGGACTGCCACGGCGAACGGCTACGCGCGGCCGCGCGCACCGCACGCGTGCTCGACCGCACCATTGTCGAGATGAGCCGCATGGAGATAGCCGAGCTGGCGGAACTGATTCCGGGCGTCACCGCACCGAGTGTCGCGCCGGTGGTCTCCGCCCTGGCCGAACGGCTGCGCGCCCTCACCGCCATCGGCCTCGGCTACCTCAGCCTGGCCCGTCCGACCACCACGCTGTCCGGCGGCGAGTCGCAGCGCATCAAGACGGTCCGGCACCTCGGCAGCAGTCTCACCGAAATGCTGTACGTCTTCGACGAACCCACCACCGGACTGCACCCCTACGATGTGGAATCGCTGACCGGTCTGCTGAAACAGTTGCGGGACAAGGGAAATACCGTGCTCGTGGTGGAACACGATCCCGATGTCATGCGGATCGCCGATCGCATCGTGGAGATCGGGCCGGGGGCGGGCACCGCCGGGGGAGAGGTGGTGTTCGAGGGCTCGTTCGCGGACCTGCGCGCCGCCGACACCCCGACCGGACGCGGACTGCGCACCCGCCGCGCGCCACGCGGGCACCGCGTACCCACCGGCAAGCTGCGCGTCGAGAACGCCACCCGCAACAATCTGCGCGATGTGTCCGTGGACATTCCGACCGGCGTGCTGACCGTGCTCACCGGCGTGGCCGGGTCGGGAAAGTCCAGCCTGGTCGCCGAACTGGTACGCCAGCATCCCGCCACCGTGGTCGATCAGCGCCCGGTCACCACCAACCGCCGCTCCACCCCGGTCACCTACACCGGCATCGCCCCGGCCGTGCGCAAACTGTTCGCCGCGCGCAACGGCGTGCGGCCCACCCTGTTCAGCGCCAACTCGGCAGGAGCCTGCCCGACCTGCAGGGGACTCGGCGTCGTCTACACCGACCTCGCCTTCATGGACGGCCAGGAGACCGCGTGCGAAACCTGCGGCGGCCGCCGCTTCACCCCCGAGGTGCTCGCCTACACGGTCGACGGCCTCACCATCGCCGATATCGACGACCTCACCATCGACGAGGCCGCGGCCCGGCTGCCCACGGCGGCCATCACCCGCCCGCTGCGCCACATGGCGGCGGTCGGCCTCGGGTACCTGCGCCTCGGCCAATCCCTCACCACCCTCTCGGGCGGCGAATGCCAGCGATTGAAGATCGCCAAGGAATTGGCGACCCGCGACGCCCACACCCTCTACGTCCTCGACGAACCCACCACCGGCCTGCACCTGTCCGATATCGACACCCTGCTCGCCGTCCTCGGCACCCTCGTCGACCAGGGGAACACGGTGGTCGTCATCGAACACAACCTCGACGTCATCCGCCGCGCCGACCACGTCATCGACCTGGGCCCCGGCCCCGGCCGCCACGGCGGACACGTCGTCTTCGAAGGCACGCCCGAAGACCTGAGCCGACACCCCGACTCGAAAACCGGTCTCGCCCTGCGCGATTGATCACATACGCTCGGGCGCGACGGTGCACCGCCGCTGCGGGGGTGCGCTCCCACCGGGATCGTGCGCTCCCGCCGCGAGGGGTGCACTCGCGCCGCTCGAATGCTGCCGCCGCGATGGTGCGCCGCCGCCACGGCACCAGTGCGCCGCCGCCACGGCACCAGAATGCCACCAACGACCGCCGTAACCACCGGTCTCCGATCGCGCGGTATGTGGCTCGCGGAGGCCGTCTTCTTCGGGCGACCACGTGTCGTCTCGTGACCACCTGCCCTGCTTGCGGCCAAGAGTTCTCGTTCGTGGTCACGCGGCAGCGGTCACTGCCGGAGCGCGGGGTGGTCCGCCACGGCCTACAGGTCACGCGGGCCTTCCGCGCTACAGGTCACGCGGGCCTTCCGCGCGCAGTTCGTCCACCTTGCGCATGGCATCGCGCAATTCGGCCAGCCACGTCTCCGCGTGCCGGCCCGCGAGTTTGACCGTCCACGCCAGGGCGTCCGACCGGGAGCGCGCCACACCGGCGTCGACGAGGGTGTCGAGCACCTTGCGTTCGGGCTGGCGCAACCGCGTCATGACCGGGGCCGCCACGTGGGTGAACATAATGCGCTCGTCGCCGACCCGGACGCCCCAGGAGACGGTGCGCCCGTAGCGGTGCTGCGCCTCGGCGGCGATCTGCATGCGGGCCGGGCGGGTTGTCTCCCGGAAGCGGGCGACGAGTCCCTCGCGGGTCGCCCGGGGCACCTCGGCGACACCGGACGTGGCCGCCGCGTCGGCCCCGGGGGCGGTCGAGCCCCTGTCTGCGACCTCGCTATCGGTGGCGCGCGCCCCGGTGTCCTTGCTTCCGGTGTCCTTGCTTCCGGTGTCCTTGCTTCCGGTGTCCTTGCCTCCGGCGTCCATGCTCCGGGTGTCCTTGCCTCGGGTGTCCTTGTTCCCGGGGTCGGCGGCGCTGCCGGTTGCGGCGTTGGACTCGGTACCGCCGGCGTCGGCGGCGGTGGCCTCGCCCGCGCGGGCCGTCGGCGGCGCGTCGGCGGCGTCGCCGCGGGGGAGCGGTAGTTCTCCGATCACGACGATCTCGTCGCGGTCGATCTCGAGGGTTGCCGGTCCGGTGAACCACTCGGAGGGCAATCTTCCAGCGAACCAATCGGGGGCGTCCGCGGCGTCCGGGAGATCGGCCTGCTGCCACCCTCCGGGACGTCCGAATCCACGTCCGCGCTGTCCGTACTTCATGGCGGTCACACTCACTTACTGCCTGGAGCTGTAATGCTGATTACAACGTTACAACGGTTGTGGTGTCGTGGATTCTGCTCTCGGAGAACGTGATAGAACTGGGGCCGGAGGGTTGGTGATCTTGCCGAATGGGTACCTCGGCACAAGAACCAATCGGTCGGTCATACGCGTTCGGAGGTGGAAGCCGTTGACGGCCCGCCCATCCGACAATCGATGCCGCATGGCCGAAATCGGCACTATGGTGGTGGTGCTCGGCATGGCACGCCAGACGTGAAGGTGGCACCGCGGGCAATCGGTTCGCGGTACCGTGGTCTTGTTGCTGAAGTGGCAAGAGTGAAGAGTGGGCGATATGGATGTGTGGGGATCCCGCCGCTTCCGGGTACGGGCCGCGATCGCGCTCGCGGCGGTGGCCGCCATTGCGATCGGGATGGGCTCGTGCGCGGTCCGCGAGCGGTCCAACGGCCCCGAGGCCGTGGTCGAGAAGTTCACCGAACTGCTCGACGCGAAGGACTACGAGGCCGCCGGTCGGCTGACCTCGTATCCGAACGGAGCTTCGGCAACCCTGAAGCAAGTATTCAGCGGCTTGGAGCCCGGCACACCCGACTACGAGAAGACCCAGTTCATCACCCTCGACGGCACCACCGGGCTGTTCAGCCTCACGGCGACCTGGACCTTCGGCGAGAACCAGGTCTGGAAGTACGACCTACAGGGCACCATCCGCAAGCTCAGCCTGGGCTGGCGCATCTCATGGGATCCCACCGTCGTCATGCCGCAGCTCGACAGCAAGCGCACCGTCCGGCTGGTGCGCACCTACGCCACCCCGTCGCCCAAGGTCGTCGACATCGCGGGCGCGCCGTTGATGACCGAGCAGGTCATCAACGTGATCAAACTCGACCCCGCCAAGACCGGCGACCCGGCGGGCTCGGCGCACGCGCTCGCCGCCGCCATCGAACCCGTCGCACCGCTCATCACGGGAGAATCGCTGCTGCAGGACCTCTCGTCCTCGCAGGGCAAGCCGATCGTGGCGGTCAATCTCCGCGAAGGCGATTTCAACATCCTGGAACCGCGCATGGCCGTCATTCCCGGTGTCGTCATGGAGAAGCAGCCCCGCCTCATCGCGGCCGACCGTCGCGTCTGGTCGCCCATGCTGGACTCGCTGCGCAAGGTGTGGCAGGACAACAACGACGAGCGGGCCGGATGGGGTGTGCAGCTCTTCGGCCCCGACGGTGAGTTCATCACCCAGCTCGCCGGGGAACAGGGTCCGCCCGGACCCGATATCGCCGCCACCATGGATCAGCGTTTGCAGCGGGCCGCCGAGGACGCCGTGGTGAGCTACTGGGGCGCCGCGTCCATCGTGGCCATCCAGCCGTCCACCGGCGCGGTGGTCGCGGTCGCGCAGAACAGCCAGGCCAGTGCGCAGGGTGCGGTGGCGTTCACCGGCCTGTATCCGGTCGGCGGCATGGTGGAGCTGTTCAAGAATCTGGCCGCCGTCGTGAAGAAGAAAGCGCCGCAGGACGTTTCGCTCGGTGACGTTTCCGAGGCGGCGAGCCTGCTCGGCGTCGGCATCGACTTCCAGGTGCCCGGACTGGACGAGGTGAGCGGTCGCCTGCCCGCGGCCGGGCGCGGTGAGCAGGTCAAACAGGGTGGCGCCGGGGACGCGCTGCTGGCCAGCCCGTGGGGGATGGCCATCGCCGCGGCCGCCATCGCCCAGGGACAGACGCCAAAGCCCATGATCGAGATCGGCACCCCCGCCACCGTCGAGGCCGAGCTGACCCCGTTCTCGGGCGAGGTCGCCGACCGGCTGCGCGGCATGCTCCGCGATGCCACCGGCGCACCGGAACTCGCCAGTCTGCACCGCTACCAGAACGTGAACGCCTTCGCCGCCACCGCGGGCACCAGCGGCTGGCTCATCGCCACCATGGGCGATCTGGCCTTCGCCGTGCACATCGACAATATCGACAGCGGCGACGCCACCGCCCGCATGGCGGCCCGCATGCTCCAGTCGCTGGCCAGCCCGGACACCGCCTAGCGGATCGGCCGCACGGTCGAGCGGCCCGGAACCGAATGGTTCCGGGCCGCGGCGGGTTTCGGAGAGCGTGCGGATCAGTTGGCGCGCAGCGCCTTCCGGGCGGCGCGCGGGCCGAGCAGGAACAGCGCGAGGGCGGTGGCCGCCACCAGGATGAAACTGAAGGCCGTGCCCTGGCCGCTGACCACGCGCAGCAGCATGCCGCCGACCAGCGTGGTCGCCCAGATGATCACACCCGTCGGCCACAGCGACCACCCGTCGAAACGCCGTACCGCCGTATCGAAATCGCGCTCGGACTGCCACGCGCACACCGCGAAGGCGATGGCCCAGCCCAGAATGAGCCCGGCCTCGAACGGCCAGGCGGTGTGCGCCAATCCCGTCAGAATCGACTCGTCGTGGCTGCTGCGCCCGATCGCGCAGAACAGGACCACCAGAACGGCATCGACGACGAACGGCAGCGGTTTCTTCACGCGCCACAGGGTAGTGCGCCCGGCGCGGGCCCCCGCGCAGGGACACCCGGGTCAGGCGGTGCCGACCTCGGGGTCCGGATGGTGGCGCTCGCTCACCAGCGGCGTGCGGCGCTGCTCGAACTCCTTCTCGTAGTCGGCGTCGTCGGCGTGCGGGGTGCGGAACAGGAAGGCGAAGACGATCCAGCCGACAACGGCCACCAGGATGAAGCTGACCATGCGATAGGCGAAGGCGGCGGCCACCGCCTGCGCGGCGGGCAGACCCGCGAACGCGGTGAGACCGTAGATGAGCGTGGCGTCCACGTAGACGATGCCGCCCGGCGCGAACGGAATCGAGCCCACCGCCTTCCCGGCGGCGAAGGCCAGCACCAGACCCGCCAAGCGCGGATCGGCCCCCACCGCGTAGCAGGCCGCGCCCAGACAGGCCACATCCGCGGCCCGGTGCAGCACCGCCCAGAACGCCACCCACACGCCGTCCCGGCGGCCCAGGTCCACCGACTCCAGCTGGCTCACGATCTCGGCGAGCTTGTCCTCGCCGCGGTCACCGGCGCGATGCCGAATCCGATTGATCACGTGCAGCACGCGCCGCACCACCGCCTCGATGGTGCCGGGATGCTTGGCCACGTAATTCCCGGCCCACACCAGCAGCACCACCGCGCCCAGCGACACGATCAGCTTCAGCGGCCCGACCCGGGCGCCCACCAGCAGCGCGCCCAGCACGCCCAGCAGCGCCAACCCGGACGCCGCCACCACTCCGGACATGACCAGCTGCCAGGAGGCCACGATGGGGCTCGCGCCCCAGCGCCGGGTCTGCCGATACGTGAACGCCGTCGAGAACACCTGCCCGGCGGGCAGCGTCAAAGCCATACCGGTGGAGCCGTACACCACCGACACCGATTTGCGCTGACTCACCCGCACGCCGCCCGCGTGCAGCAGTTGTTTCTGCACACGTCCGTAGCCGCTCATGGAAACCGCCTGCAACCAGATGCAGACGGCGACCCAGCCCCAATGGATTTCGGTGAGCTTCTGCCACGATTCCGACAGGCGCGGATACAGATATATGCCCTCGGCGATCAACAAAGCGACAAGTGCGGCACCAAGTACCCATTTCACCCACCAGAACCGGCGGCGTGTGCTACTCGGGGCCGTCACGCCGTCAGCCTAACGAACCGATGGCCGCGGCGTCTGCACTCATGTCGTCGCTGCTCTGCTTGGGCCAGGCCAGGCGCGTTTTTCTGCGACGGCCGCGCAACTGCACCTCCTCGCCCGTTTCCCAGTGCCGCTGTTCGGGATCGTCGGCGAAATACAGGGCGCTCGAGGAGGTGAGCACGCGTTCGGGGCGCTCTTTCGCCAGTTCCGTCAACCGGGCCGCCTCGTTCACCGGATCACCGATGACCGTGTACTCGAAACGATTTGCCGCGCCGATATTCCCGGCCACCGCCAAACCCGCCGAAACTCCGATGCCGATATCCAGACCCGGCACTTCCCGCAGGGCTTCGCGCAGCTCACGGGCCGCGGCCAGGGCGGCGGTCGGCGCGTCGGGACGATCCAGCGGCGCGCCGAAGATGGCCAGCGCCGCATCGCCGACGAATTTGTTGATGAGGCCGTGGTGCCGGTCGATGACGTCCACCACGATGCGGAAGAACTCATTGAGCAGGCTGACGACCTCGGTGGGCGGACGTTCCGCGGCGGTCGCGGTGGAACCGACCATATCCACGAACAACACCGCCACGAATCGGGTTTCACCACCGAGTTCGGTGCCGTACTCCAGGGCACGCCGGGCCACGTCCTCACCGACGTGCTGACCGAACAATTCCTGAAGTTCGCGGCGTTTGGCGGCTTCGTCCATCATGCGGTTGAAGCCGACCTGCAGCAGCCCGATTTCCGAACCGTCGAAAACCTCCACCTGCACATCTCGCGCCCCCTCCTGCACGCGGTCGATGGCCTGACTGAGCTGGCGAATCGGATCGGAAATACTCGACGCCGTGAGCATGGACAGCGCCAGCGCCTGCATGATCACCACACCGCACAGCAGCAGAATCGACACCGCCAGCGATTGCGCGGAGAACTGCACCCGCGAGGAGATCTGGGTGACGCACAGCAGCACAATGGCGATGACCGGCGCGAAGGTGCCCATTCCCCAGGTCATGGCCATCCGGGTGCCGACACCGGCGGTGAGCGTGTGGTCGAAGGTGCCGGTGGACAGCGCCTCGGCCGCCACCGGACGCAGAATCCGTTCCCCCAGCATGTAGGTGAAACCGAACACGATGGTGGCGGCCATGCATTCGGTCACGATCACCGCGGCCGCCAGCTCCGGCGCGCGCACGATGATCAGCGAGGCCAGCACGCCGCCGCCGAGCAGCCACAGCGCCAGATGCACGATCGACTGCCGCAGCGGCGCGTGCAGCGCCGCCATCTGCTCCTGACGACTCGGCGGGCCGCCGCGCATCTGCCAGCGCATGACCGGCCGCAGCATGAGCGCCGACGCGGCCAGGCTCAGAATGCCGCCGACCACGAAGACCGCGCCGGGAATCAGCAGCCCCGTCTCCCGGGTCGCCGCCGTCCCGCCCTCCGGCACCGGCAGCCCGTACTGGATGAAAGCCCACACCAGGACGGCACCGAACGCATTGGCCGCCAGCATGGATGCGAGGTACAGCGGCCAGCGGGTTCGCATGGTCTGTTTGACCGCTTCCAAGGGCGCTGACACGCTCACCAATCTAGCGCCAGCCCGCTGGTCCGCCTCCCCGTGCCTGCTGGGCCGCCTCCCCGCGACTTCGGCGCCCGGCCGAGAGCCGTTCACGGTGATGCGGGCGTGCCGTCGGTCGAGTGCCGACCCGATTCCGGGCGTACCCGATGAGTTACCCGCGCGTCTTTCGAGATCAGTTGTCACGTCGGCTGCTCAGGGGTGTGGCGTGGCGAGCGCGTCGAACAGTGCGGGTACGGCGCGAAGCGCGAAACGGACAGTAGGCTCGCAGCCGTGAGCGAGGGGCAGCAGGTGGCGGACGCCCGGACCCGGGACGGGGTGCGGCGGCGGGATGCCGAGGCTGTGCACCCGCTCGTGCGGCAGGCGTCGGAGTGGGCGTGGCGGCTGCTGATCATCTTCGCGGCGGTGCTGGCGGTGGCGTGGGTGGCGCACCGGCTCTCGGCGATCACCATTCCGCTTGCCATCGCGCTGCTCGGGGCGGCGCTGCTGTCGCCGCTGGTGGACTGGATGCAGCGGTTCGGGGTGCCGCGGTCCATCGGGGTGTTCGTGGCCCTCGCGGGATCGCTCGGACTGCTCGCCGGGGTGATGACCTTCGTGATCGAACAGTTCGTCATCGGCGTGCCGCAGCTGACCGACGAGTTCAAGAACAGCGTCACCGAGATTCAGGACTGGCTCATCAACGGGCCGTTCCATCTGAGCACCGAGCAGATCCGCAATGCCGGTGACACCCTCGTCAAAACCATCGAGAACAACCAGGACACGCTGACCAGCGGGGCGCTCACCACGGCCACGGCCATCGGGGAGTTCTTCACCGGAATCTTCCTGACCCTGTTCATCCTCATCTTCTTCCTGTACGGCGGCGAACAGATCTGGGAGTTCGCCACCCGGGTCATCCCGACCGCGCAGCGCGAACGCGTCCGCACCGCCGGACGGCTCGGTTTCGGCACCCTGACCGGATTCGTGCGGGCCACCGTGCTGGTGGCGGCCGTCGACGCCGTGGGCATCGGGGCGGGCCTGGCCATTCTGAGCGTGCCGCTGGCGCTGCCCCTGGCCTCCCTGGTCTTCATCGGCGCGTTCATCCCCATCATCGGATCCTTCATCGCCGGGTCGGTGGCGGTGTTCATCGCGCTCATGACCAAGGGCCTCGTCACCGCGCTCATCGTGCTCGGCATCACCATCGCGGTCATGCAGCTGGAAGGCCATGTGCTGCAACCGCTGCTGC
Source organism: Nocardia sp. CC227C (assembly GCF_030767025.1). Taxonomy (GTDB): domain Bacteria; phylum Actinomycetota; class Actinomycetes; order Mycobacteriales; family Mycobacteriaceae; genus Nocardia. Next base: position 55,653 of record NZ_JASITE010000019.1, read on the forward strand.
TCGGCCGGGCCGTGCGCATCCACCCGCTGGCGGTGGTGCTGGCGATCGCGGCCGGAGTGGTGCTGGCCGGTATCGCGGGCGGTCTGCTCGCGGTGCCGTTCGTGGCGGTGCTGAACACCGCCATCCGATCGCTGCTGGCGGATTCCCCCGAGGAGCTCTACCAGGATCTGCACACCGGGAACCCGCGCAAACCGATGTTCAGCGCCGAACCCGATACCGATCCCAGTCCGCTCGAACTGTCCCCACCCGCACCGAAGCCATCCGGGCCCGACTCCGTGCGGAGCGATACCGGTGACCCCGCGGACTGACCTCGACCCCGGCTACGCCGCCGCCGCGCCGCTGTGGCGGGCGGCGCAGGTGTTCCGGCTGGTCACCCTGATCTACGCGATCGGACAGCAGGTCGCCTCGGTGCGCTACTACGAGCGGCCGGGCCTGAGCTGGGCGCTCATCGGCCTGATGGTGGTGTGGTCGGTCGGCTCCTCGGTGCTGCTGTCGCAATGGCTGGTGCGGGGCACCGCCGGGATGCGGACGGCGGTGGTCGTCGGCGATCAGGTGGTGGTGATCGCGCTCATGGCCGCCACCCGGCTGGTCGCGGACTACGACTGGTACCACGGCCACCAGACCCTGCCCACGACGCTGTGGGCCGCCAATGCGGTCATGTCGGCCGCCATCCGCTGGGGCCCGCTCGGCGGTATCGGCTCCGGGGCGCTGATCTCCCTGGTCAGCACCACCGTGCGGGCGCAGTGGGATGTGGACGTGTGGAAGGACGCCACCACCCCGGTGCTCGTCTCGGTCGGTCTGGCGATCGGCCTGGCCGCCAATACCGCGCGCCGGGCGCAGCAGCAGTTGCAGGAGGCGGTCCGGCTCAACGCCGCCACCCAGGAGCGGGAACGGCTGGCGCGCGAGGTGCACGACGGAGTGCTCCAGGTGCTCAGCTACATCAAGCGGCGCGGCGGCGAAATCGGCGGCCCCACCGCGGAACTGGCGCGACGTGCCGGGGAACAGGAGGTGGCGCTGCGAGTGCTCATCTCCGAGCAGGTGGTGCGCGCCGACACCGGTGGCGGGCAGGAGGATCTGCGGCCGCTGCTCACCGCGCAGGCGACTCCGCTGGTCTTCGTCTCCACACCGGGCGATCCCGTCCCGCTCGGGCGGCGGATGGCGCGGGAGGTGGCGGCCGCCGTCGCGGCGGCGCTGTCGAATGTCGCCGCGCACGCCGGACCGGGCGCGAAAGCCTATGTGCTGCTGGAGGACACCGGCGGCGAAGTGATCGTGAGCGTGCGCGACGACGGTCCCGGCATCCCCGAGGGCCGCCTGGTCGCCGCCGAAGCCGAAGGGCGGCTCGGGGTTTCGCGCTCGATCATCGGCCGGATCGCGGCGCTGGGGGGTACGGCGGAGCTGTTCACCGACGCCGAGACCGGAACCGAATGGGAATTCCGGGTGCCGCGCGACCACGAGGCCCGACAATGAGAGGCGACACGGGAGGCGACATGGCGGAAAACGCCGGAGAGAACCGTATTTCGGTCATGGTGGTGGACGACCACCCGATGTGGCGCGACGGGGTGGCCCGCGATCTCACCGAGGCGGGATTCGACGTGACCGCCACCGCCGAGGGCGTGGCCGCCGCCGCCCGGCGGGCCGCGGCCGTCCGCCCCGACGTCGTGCTCATGGATATGAACCTGCCCGACGGCAACGGCGCCACCGCCACCGCGGAGATCCTGCGCGTCTCGCCGCGGAGCCGGGTGCTGGTGCTCTCGGCCTCGGCCGAACGCGACGACGTGCTCGACGCCATCAAGGCCGGAGCGCTGGGCTACCTGGTCAAAAGCGCGTCCGCCGCCGAACTCGCCGATGCCGTGCGCGCCACCGCCGCGGGGCAGGCCGTCTTCACCCCCGGCCTGGCCGGGCTGGTCCTCGGCGAGTACCGCCGCATCGCCAGTGCGCCGCCCGCCCGCGACGAGCCGCACCGGCCCGCCCTCACCGAGCGGGAGACCGAGGTGCTGCGCATGGTCGCCAAGGGGCTGTCCGCCAAACAGATCGCCAACCGCCTGCACCTCAGCCACCGCACCGTGGAGAACCATGTGCAATCCACGCTGCGCAAACTCCAGTTGGGGAACCGGGTCGAGTTGACGCGCTACGCCATCGAGCAGGGGCTGGAGTAGCACATTTCTCAGGGATTGCCCTGATGCGCGGCGGGCCCCACCGCCGCTAGCCTCGATGGCATGGGTGGTCCTGAAGCGGTTTCCAGGGCGGGTGCCGAGCACGTGGTGGGCGACCGGGACCTGCGGGTGTCCGATGCCGAACGCGAGCACGTGGGGCGGCTGCTGCAACGTGCGGTCGGGCTCGGCATGCTGTCGCTCGGCGAGTTCACCGAGCGCATGGACACGGCGCTGGCGGCCAAGACCCGCGGCGAGCTGAACGCGGTACTGGTCGATCTGCCGGGAATCCGGCTGGCGGGACAGCCCGCGCCGCGGCCGTTCCCGAGCCCGCCGCCCGCCGCGCCGTACGCGCCGCCGCCCACCGTGCGGCCCGTCCCGAATACGGCCGGGGGGAACATCATCCGCGCCCGCATGTCCGGCGTCACCCGTAAGGGCCGCTGGCAGGTGCATCCCACACTGCTGGTGGACAGCTTCCTCTCCGGTGTGACGCTCGACTTCACCCAGGCCGTGATGTCCACGCAGGTGGTGGAGATCCGGGCCGACATCAGCGGCGGCTCGCTGAATCTCGTCCTGCCGTCGGAGGCCACCGCCGATCTGAACGGGCTCGAACTCATCGGGTCCGGCGTCACCAACAAGGTGCACACCGGACCGCCAATGGGGCCGCTGCACCTGGTCGTGCACGGCCGCATCCGCTTCGGTTCGGTCACCGCCAAGCATCCGCTCTCGGCGCACTGGAAGAAGCTCATGGGTATGTGATTCCGGCTGTGATTCCGGGCAACGCCGTGCGCCACCCCGGGCGCGGCGCACGCGCGGTATCGTCGCGCCCATGGTGGTTCACGGCTCGGTCGACGCGATTCCGGCACCCGAACCGAGACTGCGGGCCGGGCGCGGGACGCCGGTGCTGCTGCTGCACGGCTTCCTGCTCACCTGGCAGTCCTGGGGCGCGGTCATCGACGACCTGGCCACGGACCACGACGTACTCGCCCCCACCCTGCCCGGCCACTTCGGCGGACCGCCCGTGCGACAACCCGCCACCATTCCCGCACTGGTCGACCACGTCGAGGCCATGCTCGACGAAGTCGGTTGGCGCACGGCGCATCTGGTGGGCAACTCGCTGGGCGGCTGGATCGCCTGCGAACTCGCCGCGCGCGGTCGCGCCACCACCCTCACCGCCATCGCGCCCGCCGGATTCTGGCCCGACCGCCCCACCGCCGAAACCCTGATCCGCAAGTTCCGCTCGTTCGGCCCGCTGGTCGGCCTCAACACCCCCGACGGTCTGCCGGTCATGCCGAATATGCTGCGCAGCTTGCTGATTCCGCTACTGGCCCATCAGCCCGCCGTCGTCCCCAACCGCCTCGCCAACGCCATGGCCGCCACGCCCGCGCACTGCACCATCATCAAGGACCTGGCCGAAGACCCCGCCATCCCAGCCGGTTTCACCGAACTCGCGGAGCTGGACCTCCCGATCACGATTCTGCGCCCCGAACACGACCGCATCATCCCGCCCCACTTCTACGCCCCCGACGCCTTCACCGGCCACCCCACCCTGCAAGACCGCCCGCTCCCCGGCGTCGGCCACGTCCCCATGCTCGAGGCCCCCACCCTCATCGCCACCGAAATCCGCAAGTCCATCGCCCGCGTCTGAGCGCGCTTCACCGCCACGTCGTCGGACAATGGCTTAGTCGGCGGTACCCGGTGGGACTACCCACCGTGTTGGCTGTCTGGTGATTGTCGCGATGATGTCGAAATCGCCGTCATAGTGCAGCACGGTATGACCGTGTCGCTCCGCAGTAGCCGCGATCAGCAGATCAGCGAGTGAGATCGCTCGATCGTTTCCTGACCGGATCAGTTGGATCTGCACCTCGTTGACGCGATCCCAGACCTCGTCGGGCATAGTCAGCCAACCGAAGCCTTGCAGCATGCTGCGCACGAGGTCGAGTTCCGAGGATCGGCGGACGCTGAACAGGACCTCGTACTCGACCGCGCCGCAGACCGCCAACAGGCCGCGGGACGAGAGTTCATCAAGGACCGGTGCGACAGCAGGCTTCGGCCAGCGTGCCAGCGCCGACTTGTCGAGCAGATAGAGCTCAGCGCTCATTCGACTCCACGGTGGGGGCTTCGAGTCCACCCCGCTTCACCCAGTCCGCGAATTGCTCGCGCTTGTGCCGCCGTACGACATCGGCGAGTGCGGCGTTGACGGTCGCCACCTTCTTGGATGTGCCAAGGATCGTCGCGGCCTCAGCCAGCAGGTCGTCATCGACATCTAGAACGGTGCGAGACATGGCCACCTCCACTTGATATCAAAAATCATATTATCAGATATCTAATTTCCGAGATGTGTGGCGAAATGTCTGGCTTAGTCGCGGTTCTGGCGGCGGAGGAGTTCGTTGACGCTGACGGTCCGACCCTCGCCGCCGCGGTGGCGGCCCTCCTCGTCGTCGTCCTTGGCGGCCGGACGGCGGCGGGCGGCGCGGAGGTCGGACATCCACTGTTCGACGCTGCCGCGCGGGCCGCCGCCCTGCGGCCGCTCCCCGGCGGCCGGCGGGATCGGCCGGTGCTCCGGTGCGGCGGCGTCCGGGATCGCCTCGGTCGGCTCGTCCGCGGCGGAACCGACTCGGCGCTGCGGCGCACCCGAACGGCCGGGGGCGGGCTGGTCGGCGGCGGGAGCTCCCGGGGCCGGATGCCGCTGGGCGGGTGGTTGGCCGCCCGCCCGGTGCTCCGGCTCGGGCGGCTGGCCGTGACCCGAACGGCTCGGGTAGGACCGCTCGTCGGCGTCCGGACGACCCGGACCGGACCGCTCGGCGAGGTCCGGACGACCCGGACCGGCGGGCTGGGCCGGAGCCGGATGCTGAGGCGTCGGAGCGGGCGGCTCGCCCGGTGTCGGGTGTGCCTGGGAGAGCGGCTGCCCCGGTGTCGAATGTGTCTGCGCGGGCGGTTGGCCCGGTGTCGGGTGTTCCTGGGCGGGTGGCTGGCCAGGCGTGTGGTGTGTCTGCGCAGTCGGGCCGAGCGGTTGGTGTGCCTGCGCGGGCGGTCGGCCGGGCGGCTGGTGGTCGGTTCCGGCGGCTCCGCCGGACGGGTCGAACCCTGCGCCGGATGCCCGGTCGCCCTGGGCCAGCGGCGGACGGCCGACCTCGGTGGTGCGGCTCGGCTCGTAGCCCGGCCGCTCACCCGGGTGGGCCGATGGCTGCGCGGGCGGCTGCGCCTGCGGCGGTTGCGGCTGCGGCGGTTGCGCGGGCGACTGCGCCTGCGGTGGCTGCGCCGACGGGTAGGGCGTCCGTGCCTGTTGCGGCTGCCGGGGAGCGGCGGGGGGATGCGGCTGGTACAGCTGCGCGCGGGTGGCGGGATGCGGGGGCAGCTTCTCCACACCGGGCGGTGGCAGCACCCGTTCGGCACCCGCTACCAGCGGGGTCGCGGGCGCTACGGTGGAATCGCCCTCCGCCGCCGGGGATGTCGACCGCCGGGTGCTGGGCTGGGAGATCTGCGGCACCGGCCCGCGCGCGGCGGCATCCGCACCACGCGCCATCTCGTCGCCCGCGTGCGACGCACCGCCTTCCGGACTCCGGGGGGCGTCGTCGCCGCGATACCGGCCCGCCTCGTCCGACTGGCCGTCATCGCCCGGCGGGCGTGGGACCGCCGCACCGGAAGCCCGGGGCTCACCGGCACCGGAGTCGAGACCGGACAGGTTGGTCAGATTGGACGCGGCGCGGGGCTGCACGCCGACACCCGGGGCGGGGCCGGACCGGCTCGGATCGTCCGCTGCGGTGGCGCTGCCGGAGTCCGTCGGCCGGGCCGAACGGGTGGGAGCGCCGGCCGCGTCCGAGCCGGGCCGGGCGTCGACCTTCGGGATCGCCCCGGTGGCGCGGGCCACGGCCTCGGCCGCATTGGTCTGGGCGATACCGCCGGAGGCCGTCACCACGGGCAGGACGGTGGTGGAGTCATCCAGCCGCTCGGTCGGGGCCTCGCTGTCCACCATGCGGGGGCGGATCTTGCGGAACGAGCGCGGCTTGGTGGCGGGGGTGCCGTCGGCCAGCGCGGGCATCTGCAAAGTGACGGGGTCGGTGACCGGGGTGGTCTTCACCAGGTCCACCATGTCCCCGCCGCCGGGCCGCTCATCGTCGAGAATGGGTTCGCCGAGGCCGACCTTCTCCTGGACCTTCTTCATCCAGGCCGGAGCCCACCAGCAGTCGTCGCCGAGCAGCTTCATGGTGGCGGGCACCAGCAGCATGCGCAGCACGGTGGCGTCGATGAACAGCGCCGCCACCATGCCGTAGGCGATGTACTGCATCATCACGAGTTCGGAGAACGCGAACGCGCCCGTCACGACCAGCAGGATGAGCGCCGCCGCGGTGATGATGCGGCCGGTCTGGGCGGTGCCGACGCGCACGGATTCGGTGGTGCTCGCTCCCTGCGTGCGCGCCTCCACCATGCGGGAGAGCAGGAACACCTCGTAGTCCACGGATAGGCCGTAGATGATCGCGATGATCAGCACCAGCACCGGCGACATGATCGGCTGCGGCGTGAAGTTCAGCAGGCTCGCACCGTGGCCGTCGATGAAGATCCAGGTGAGGATGCCGAGCGTGGAGCCGAGGCCGAGCGCGCTCATGAGCGCCGCCTTGAGCGGCAGCACCAGCGATCCGAAGGTCAGGAACATCAGGATGGTGGTGACCAGCAGTACCAGCGCGATCATCAGCGGCATCAGGTCCAGCAGCGAGTCGATGCTGTCCATCATCATGACCGGTTGCCCGGTGACCATGACCTCCGCGCCCTCGGGCACCGCCATCGAGCGCAGATAGGCGACGGTGTCCTCGGGATGGGCGCTGTCGGTGACGGTGGCCTCGGAGACCCACACGTTCGAATCGTTCGGCGGTTTGGCCGGAATGCCGAACTGGGAGTTCTTCACCAGTCCGGGAGCCTGATTCGCCTCCGCCAGGATCTGCCCGATATTGCGCGAGTTGTCGGTGACGATGATCAGCTGCACCGGGTCGGACTTGCGCAGCGGGAAGATCTCGTCGAAGTGCTCCTGCGCCAGGCGGGTCGGATTGTCCGGCGGCAGATAGGTTTCGCTGATACCGCCGAACTGCAGGTTCTTCACCGGAATGATGAGCAGCAGCAGCACGATGGTGAGCGGGATGGCGACCTTGAGCGGGTGCTTCATCACCCACGCGGTCATCCGGCCCCAGAAGCTGTTCTCGACCTCGTCGGCGGTCTTGGTCTTGCGAATCCACTTGAGGCCGAGCATGTCCACACGCGGGCCGAGGATGCTCAGCATGGCGGGCAGCACGGTGAGCGCCGACACCATGGCCAGCAGCACCGCGGCGATGGTGCCGTAGGCGACCGACTTGAGGAAGCCCTGCGGGAACAGCAGCATGCCCGCGCTGGCGGCGATGATCATGGTCGCCGAGGACGTCACGGTGCGGCCCGCCGTCATGACCGAACGGCGCACCGCGGCCTTGGTGTCGTAGCCCTCGGCGAGTTCCTCGCGGAACCGGCTCACGATGAACAGGCCGTAGTCGATGGCCAGACCCAGGCCGATCATGGACACCACGGCCGAGACGAACGAGTTCACCTCGGTGAACTTGGTCAGCCCCATGATGATGCCGTTGGAGGCCAGGATGGTGAGCCCGCCGATGATCAGCGGCAGCGAGGCGGCGACGATGCCGCCGAAGATGAAGAACAGCAGCACCGCGACGGCGGGCAGCGCCAGCAGTTCCATGCGCTTCACGTCGCTGGCGATGGTGTCGTTCAGCGTGAACCCGATGGGTTGCAGACCCGCGACCTCGACCTGGACACCCGGAATCTCGAAGGCGCCCTGCACCTGGGCGTAGTTGCGCAGCATCTCGGTGTCGTTGTTGCCCTCGAGGGACAGCGCGGCGAAGGCGTGCTTCTTGTCCTTGCTGCCCGCGACCGACGGGATCCACTCGCCGGTCTCGGTCTGCCAGTAGGCCCCGTTGACCTTGGTGATCAGCGGGTATTCCTCGGGCAGGCTGTTGAGCTTGTCGACGACCGTCCGGCTGAACTCCGGATCGTCGATGGTCTTGCCCTCGGGCGCGGTGAACAGCAGCAGAATGTCGGCGCTGTGGTCGCGGCCGTAGACCTGGTCCTTGAGTTCGGCGGCCTGGGTGGATTCCGAGGTGGGGTCGAACCACCCGCTGGAGCTGAGATGGTTTTCCAGCCCGAACCCGAAACCTCCGAGCGCGAGCATGGCGGCCGTGACCACGCCGAGCACGGCGAAGCGCAGCCGGTAGACCAGGTCGCCCCAGCGGGTGAACACTAAGCGACTCCTTGAGCGGGGCGGGAGGTGAGCAGTGCGGACAGCGGCCGGAAGGGCTGCAGCCACGCTCCCTCGTCGGGCAGCGAATCGAGGCTCACCCTGGGCAGCGGTTCACGGAACACGCCCGGGATGTCCTCCAGATCGATGAACTCGAGGATATCGGACGTGACGGCCCAACTCGCGTGCTCACGGAATCCGAGCACCTGAACGGGAACGCCCGTCGCGGCGATCTCCTCGAGCGGTGCGCGGAACGCCTGTCCGTCCGCGGAGGCGACCATGATGCCCGCCAGGCCCGCGCCGCGACGGCGTAGCTCGATGTGGGCGAGCATATCGCTGTCGACGTCGGAATCCTCGTCGATTTTGGGTTTTGCGAAGACCGCGTAGCCGACATTGCGCAGTGCTTCCACCCACGGCCGCACCACATCGGCGGTGCCGGGCGCGATATTGGTGAAGACGGTGGCTTCGGGTTCGACCCGGCGCGGGCTACCTACCGACAGTTCGGCTGTGCGGGCCAGCAGCCAGCGCCCGAGCGCGTCGAAGCGGGGGCGGTAGGCGGCCGTGGGGCGGCCGCCGAGGATCGCGCCGAGTCCCATATCGAGATTCGGCGCGTCCCAGACCAACAGGACGCGGCGCACGTCCGGGGTGCTGACGCCTAGTGCTGGGGTGCCGGGCACTTCCGCGGAGGGGGTGCCGTGCATTATTCCGGCAACATCCGAGACCTCCGGGGTCATTTCGCTGACACTCATGATTCGATCTTCCCCCAGATGAACTCGTTGATCGCGCTACCCGCGCGGAGTCCTTTGCTTTCGAACTTGGTAATCGGACGTTCGAAACCGATTGGTGCGGTTTTGCGCCAGTCGTCCGAATTGCCCCCGGTCGTCTCATTCAGGCCGATGAGCTGGTGTTCTCCAGCTCCGACCGCGGCGATCCACTCCGCGTAGTCGGCGTGATCGGTAGCGACATGCAACACGCCGCCGGGTTTCAGCCGCGACGCGATGAGCTTCAGTGTGGCGGGCTGGATCAGCCGCCGCTTGTGATGGCGAGCCTTGGGCCACGGGTCCGGGAAGAAGATCCGGACGCCGGTCAGCGACTCCTCGGCAATCATGTGTTCCAGCACGTCCACGGCATCGCCGCGCAGTAGCCGGATATTGTCGATGCCCTCGCGCTCGATGGTCTTCACCAGGATGGCCAGACCCGGCTTGTAGACCTCGATGCCGATCAGGTTGAACTGCGGCTCGTCGAGGGCCATGGCCGCGGTGGCGGTACCGGTACCGCAGCCGATCTCGATGATGAGCGGCGCCGTGCGGCCGAACCAGGCGTCGGCGTCGAGCCGGTCGTCGGACACGTCCTTCCCGATGCGCGGCCACATCCGCTCCCAGGACTCCTGCTGGGACGGCGTGAGCGCGCCCCGGCGGGACCGGAAGCTGGTGACCCGGGGGTAGAGACGGTTGCCGGTGGCCGACCGCGGCCCGGGAACTGACTCGGCAGTGTGGTTCGCGGCGTCGTTCACGGCGTCCATTGTCCAGTATTGGATGTTTAGTGCAGCAATCGACCATGCGTTGCGAGCGCAACCGGTTTTCCGGCGGCCATTTTCGCGATGGTCCCCCCACCTGCGTTTCCGTGACCGGATGCCGGGAAACGAGCGGTAATGCGCGCCCGCGGTCGAATGGGCGCACCGTGATGGGGCACACACGGGCACGGTGCCGGTGACCGGGCGCACCGTCCGTGCCGTCGGCCGGGGTGGCCGGCGCCCCGGCCAGCGGGGTTGCCCCGAAGGCGCAATTCCCGCTTCATGGAGTCGTTTTCGTGACTAGGATTCCGCTGTATTCGCGAAGGGCGCGCGGATGCCGGTACGGGCACGCCGGATTTCAGGGCATTTCTGCCGAAAACACGTGAGTTATTGCGTTGAGCTACAGCGAGATACGCGATGGATGAAGGTCGAAGCGAACTGGAGCTGCTGCTGACGGCGGTCCGCGCGAGCGATACGCCGGTCCCCCCACAACTCGAAGCCGCCGTCCGGCGCTGGCGGCGGCCGTTGCGCATTCAGGTCACCGGGCGCAGCCGTGCCGGAAAGACCACGGTGCAGCGGGCTTTGGCCCTGCTCGCCGCCGAGGAGACACCCTCGGTGGACGTGCCGGGGCAACCCGAACCGGTGCTGGACGGCGATCTCGTCCTTTATATCTTGGCGGGCGCCCCGCACCCCGCGGACAGAGCGGTGCTCGGCACCGTGCCGCCGGAGCGAATCCTGCTGATACTGAACAAGGCCGATGCCATCGGCAGCCGCTGGAGCGATGCCGTCGCCGCCGCCGAGCACTGTGCCGAGGAGTTCGGCGTTCCCGTTCATCCGCTGGTGGCGACCCTGGCGGCGCAAACCCGCTCCGGCATCGTCATCGATGCCGAACTGGCCACCCTGCGCCGCCACCGCGACCATCCGGACCCGACCTTCGCCCTTGTCCCGGAACGGTTCACCGACCCCGCTTTCGGGTCCGATACCGTCGATCGGAAGGCGCTGCTCGCCCGCTGGCCGCTGCCCGGCCTGGCGTGCGCCCTCTCCGCGCTGCGGTTCCGGCCCGAACTGCCCTCGGGGCGGATCGTGCAGATCCTGCACGCCGCCAGCGGAATCGACCCGCTGCACGCCGAGCTGCGCCGGCGTTGCGAATGGCGTGCCGCCCGGCGCGGTGGTGAACTGCTGGACGAGCTCACCCGGCTGGCCGCCTGCCGCATTCCGGCGCGCGACCGCATCGAGACCTACCTCCGGGGCGACGAAGCCCTGGCGCTGGGACTGCGGGCGGGCCTGTCCAGTCCCGCGCTCGCCCGGCTGCCCTCCACCGACCCCGCGCCCACCGATCCGGACCAGGCCCTGGCGCACGCCGCGCACTGGCGTGCGGTCGTCGCCGCCGACATCACACCGGATGCTCGTCGCGCCGCGCTGCGCATTCACGACGGCTACGTCCGCCTGTGGGAACGGTTGACCGATGCCCGACTCTGAACGCCCCGGCACCGCCCACGACACGCGCCGGGAGCCCGCCACCCCGCTGGTCGGTCCGCCCGCTCCGTACGACGAGCCGTTGAGCCGGGGCCCCGTGCGGCGGGAACAGCCGGCGGGTGGAACCACCGGAGAGCCCCGCGAACCCGGTTCCGGGTCGCCGCGCGGGCGGGTGTCGTCCGCGCCGACCGACGGTTCCGTCGCCTCCGATGCCGCGGCCGCCGGACCGGCCGCCTCATCCACTCCGTCCAGAACTGTAAATACTCCGTTCGGAATGTCATTGCGGTCGCCCGGATCAACTCCGTCTGGAAGCGAGAGAACCCCGTTCGGAATGTCTTCTCTGCCGTCCGGACTCTTTTCGATTCCGTACGGATTGGCCGTGCCGGTCGATGCGGCGGCGCACTCCGCGCGAGTCTCCTCCCTGGTGCTGCCGCCAGCGGCGGAAGCCGTTGTGGCGCGCTGGAATCCACAGGGTATGGCGCTGTTGGAGGCGGCGCGGGTCGGCGGTGAGGTGGCCGGTTCGATCACGCTGATCGGCGTCGACGATGCCAACACCGCATTGCTGCGCGCCGAATTGGCGCGCTTCGTACCCCGGCTCGAGGTGTCGGAGCCGGTCGAGGCGCCGTCGCGGCCGGTCGGCGTGGCGCTGGTGCTGTGCGATGCCGCGGCGCCGATCGGGGCGCACACCCTGGACGTGGTGCGGCGGCTGCGGGCGGGCGGTGCGCGGATCGTCTTCGCACTGGGCGGCATCCATGCGCACGACGACTGGCGTGCGGTCCGGGACCGGAACCGGGAGCTGCTGGCCGCGGCCCTCGACGACCGTGCCGGTGTCGATATCGTCCCGGTGTCACCGCAGCTGGCCGCGGCGGCGCGCACCGCCGAGGACGGCGCCGTCGCGGACGCGGCCCTGCTGGATCGCGCCGGTATCGCTCTGCTGCACGCCCGCCTGGCCGCCGCGGCGGGCGCGGTGACCGCCGCCGACCAGGCCGAGGGTGTGCTGCGGCGGGTGCTCGCGGATACCCGTCGACGCATCGGCGAGCAGATCGAGGCCCTGCGGTCGGCCGCCGATACGGCCGCGCTGCGGGAGGAGCGGGTGGAACTGCTGGCCGTCGGCGACGGCGGGCGGTCGATCGGCATGACGGCCCTGCACAATCGGATGCAATTGGCGAAGGTCGATCTCGTGCACGAGGTCGGCGCGCGGATCCGTTCGCTCAATATCGCTGCCCGCGCCGATGTCGAGCGCCTCGGCCGCGCCGAGCAGCGTGACTATCCCCGGAATCTGCAGCGTGCGGTCGACGAGTTGACCACGGAGATCGACGCCGAGATCCGCCACCGGCTCACCGATCTGACCCGGATCGTCGAGCTGACCGTTCGGGCGTTCGCACTGACCGAGGACGAGGACGCCGAGCCCGAGCCGACCATGCGGGTGGCGCAGCGGGTCGCCGCCCCGCCCCGGGTCGGTCCCGATCCGGAGCCGCGCCGTATCGGCGTGGAGGACCGGTTGATGATCGTGGTCGGCGCGTCCGCCGGTTTCGGGCTGGGGCGGCTGATCGTCTCGCCGTTCGCGCTCATGCCCGCGTTGGACTACGCCACCGTTCCGCTGACCCTGCTGCTGGGCGCGGGGGTGGCCGCCTGGTTGGCGCGGGCGCGCGGTCAGCTGGCCGACAAGGCGCATTTGCGCCAGTGGATCGCGGATGCGCTGGTGAATGTGAAGGCGCAGTTGGAGCAGCGGGTGGCCGCGGTGCTGGTGGAGGCCGAGGATCAAATCACAGACCAGCTGGTTCGGTTGGCGACCGAGAATGTGGTGGAAACAGACCGCCGGGTAGGCGAAATCGAGGACCTGCTCCGCGCCGCCACAGCGCGCCGACCAGGGCAATTAGCGGCCTGTGAACGTGACCTTCGCACACTGGAATTCACATAACCGCTGGTCGGCGGTCTCGACCCGATACCGACTGGACAACCCGATTCCTGCACCCGGGATATATGGCGTTAACCTCTATAGCAGGAACCCGGGCGTCCGCTTCGTCCCTGTATGCCGTCCAGCCGGGACGTGCTATCGCGCAGACGGCGGGCGGGGGCCCGACCGCAATCGGTGGCAACAGGTGTCGCGAGCTGGACTCACGCCGGCTCGAGCCATCCGAGGCCACCCATCTCAGGAGAGTTTTCATGACCTCAGCGACCATTCCTGGTCTTCACGATGGCACCGCGCCCACCGAGCACAAGGAACTGCTTGCCTGGGTTCAGGAGGTCGCAGAACTGACCCAGCCCGACCGCGTGGTCTGGGCGGACGGGTCCGACGCGGAGTGGGACCGTCTCACCGAGCAACTCGTCGCCGCGGGCACCTTCAAGAAGCTGAACGAGGCCAAGAAGCCCAACTCGTTCCTCGCGCTCTCCGATCCCTCCGACGTCGCTCGCGTCGAATCTCGCACCTACATCTGTTCGCGCACCGAGGCCGACGCGGGCCCGACCAACAACTGGGTCGATCCGGCCGAGATGCGCGCCACCATGACCGAGCTGTACCGCGGCTGCATGAAGGGCCGCACCATGTACGTGGTGCCCTTCTGCATGGGCCCGCTCGGCGCCGACGATCCCAAGCTGGGTGTCGAACTCACCGACTCCGAGTACGTGGTCGTCTCCATGCGCGTCATGACCCGCATGGGCGCGGCCGCCCTGGAGAAGCTCGGCACCGACAAGCCGTTCGTGAAGGCCCTGCACTCCGTCGGCGCGCCGCTGGCCGAGGGCCAGGCCGACGTGCCGTGGCCGTGCAACGACACCAAGTACATCACCCACTTCCCCGAGGACCGCGAGATCTGGTCCTACGGTTCGGGTTACGGCGGCAACGCGCTGCTGGGCAAGAAGTGCTACTCGCTGCGCATCGCGTCGGCCATGGCGCACGACGAGGGCTGGCTGGCCGAGCACATGCTCATCCTCAAGCTCATCTCGCCGGAGAACAAGGCGTACTACATCGCCGCGGCCTTCCCGTCGGCCTGTGGCAAGACCAACCTCGCCATGATCCAGCCGACCATCCCGGGCTGGCGCGCCGAGACCCTCGGCGACGACATCGCGTGGATGCGCTTCGGCAAGGACGGCCGCCTCTACGCCGTCAACCCGGAGTTCGGCTTCTTCGGCGTCGCGCCGGGCACCAACCACTCGTCCAACCCGAACGCCATGGCCACCATGGAGGCGGGCAATACCGTCTACACCAATGTCGCCCTGACCGACGACAACGACGTGTGGTGGGAGGGCCTGGAGGGCACCCCCGATCACCTGATCGACTGGAAGGGCAACGACTGGTACGAGCGCGAGTCCGAAACCCTCGCCGCGCACCCGAACTCGCGCTACTGCACGCCGATGTCGCAGTGCCCGATCCTCGCGCCCGAGTGGGACGACCCGCAGGGCGTGCCGATCTCGGCCATCCTGTTCGGCGCGCGCCGCAAGACCACCGTGCCGCTGGTGACCGAATCGCTGAGCTGGCAGCACGGCGTGTTCATGGGCGCGACCATGGCCTCCGAGCAGACCGCCGCCGCCGAGGGCAAGGTCGGCACCGTGCGCCGCGACCCCATGGCCATGCTGCCCTTCATGGGCTACCACGTGGGCGACTACCTGGGCCACTGGGGCAATATCGGCAAGAACGCCGACGCCGAGAAGCTGCCGAAGATCTTCTACGTCAACTGGTTCCGCCGCGGCGAGGACGGCCGCTTCCTGTGGCCCGGCTTCGGTGAGAACTCCCGCGTGCTGGAGTGGATCATCGGCCGCATCGAGGGCCGCAAGGACGCCCGCCCGACCCCGATCGGCAATGTCCCCACCGCCGCCGATCTCTACCTCGACGGCCTCGACGTGAACGAGTCCGACGTGGACGAGGCCCTGGCCGTCAAGCCCGAGGAGTGGCGTCGCGAGCTCCCGCTCATCGAGGAGTGGTTCGAGTTCATCGGCGAGAAGCTGCCCTCGGGTGTCCGCGACGAGTTCGAGGCCCTCAAGCAGCGCCTCGGCTGACGCGCGCGCATCGACGCGACCGCCCGCCCACACCACCGCGGTGTGGGCGGGCGATTTCGTTCCACCGCAATCGCTTACGTGCCGGTGTACCCCATGGGCATGAGCAGGGATTTCTGTTCGCAGTAGGCGTCGAGGCCCTCGGGGCCGTTCTCGCGGCCGATACCGGAGTTCTTGTAGCCGCCGAAGGGTGCGCAGGGGTCGAAGGCGTACCAGTTGATGGCGTAGGTGCCGGTGCGCACCTTGGCGGCGACCTCCGCGCCGTGTTCGATATCGGTGGTCCACACCGAACCGGCGAGTCCGTAGTCGCTGTCGTTGGCGATGGCGACGGCCTCCGCCTCGGTGTCGTAGGGCAGCACCGACAGCACCGGGCCGAAGATCTCCTCGCGCGCGATGGCCATGGAGTTCGCGACATCCGCGAAGACGGCCGGCTCGAGGAACCAGCCCGGCAGGTCGTCGGGGCGACCACCACCGAGGACGAGGCGAGCGCCCTCGTCCTTGCCCCTGGCGATATAGCCTTCGACACGGTCGCGTTGCCGCTGCGAGATGAGCGGGCCGAGGGTCGCGTCGGGATCGCTCGGAACGCCGGTCTTCATGGCGCGTACCGCGTCCGCCAGCCCTTCCACGATCTCGTCGTACCGGCTGCGCGGCGCGAGAATACGGGTCTGCGCCACACACGCCTGACCGGAGTTCATCAGGCCGGAGAAGGCGAGTTGGGGCATGCTCGCGGCGATATCCAGGTCCGGCAACAGGATTGCCGCTGATTTGCCGCCGAGTTCCAGCGAGCAGCGTTTGAGCTGACTGCCCGCGCTGGACGCAATCTTGCGACCTACCGCGGTGCTGCCGGTGAAGGTCACTTTGTCCACATCGGGATGGGAGACAAGGTATTCGGAGACCTCCGCGTCGGCGGGCAGCACCGACAGCACGCCCTCCGGTAAACCCGCCTCGGTGCACAGGTCGGCCAGCAGATTGGTGGTCAGCGGGGTGAGCGGTGCGGGCTTGAGCACGACCGTGCAGCCCGCGAGCAGGGCCGGAGCGAGCTTGTTGACGGCCAGGAAGAGCGGCACGTTCCACGCGGTGACGGCCGCGACCACACCGACCGGTTCGCGCGAAACCCGACTGGTTCCGAACGCGCCGACGCGAGTCTCGCTCCAGGGGAAGGACTTTCCGAGTCCGGCGTAGAAGTCGAGGGCGGCCTTGGCCGGAAAGTAGTTGAGCGTGTTGGCGGTCATGGCGGGTGCGCCCATCTCCGCGCTGAGTGCGGCCACCAGGTCGCCGACCCGCTGATCGAGCAGTTGGGAGATCCGGGCGAGGACTTCGGCGCGTTGCTCCGGCGGTGTGGCGGGCCATGGGCCGCTGTCGAAGGCGCGGCGGGCCGCCGCCACCGCGGCGTCGACGTCGGCGCGGCTCACCACCGGCACGCTGCCGACGGTTTCCAGGGTGGCGGGTGAGACGACCGGGACGCGTTCGGCGCTGGCGGGAGCGGTCCAGCGGCCGCCGATGAACAAGCTCTGGTAATTCATAGGAACACGTTACAGTTTTCCGTCGAGGGTTGTCCGGATGATGGTCCGGACTGCTGTCCGGGCGGCGGGCGCGCCGTTCGTGCGGCGTTCGCCGTCGGTGCGCCGAGGTGTGGCCTATGCTCACTGTGGTTTTCGTCTCACGGACCATCGGTCCGGTTGCCAAAAGTTAGCTATTCTTTTCAACTGAGGTTGTTCGCTGCTCGTCTTCGGCATGCGGGTTCGGCCGGGGGGAGCTGAGCCGACTCACGGAAGGCAGGCGATGGCATGACCGATCTGGATCTCGGCGCTTTCGTGCTCCCGGAGATCACCGACCTGCCGGCGGTGGCCGCCGGTACGCCCCTGCATCGGGCCGCGGAGAAATTGCAGCGGGTGCTGCCACCGGGTTGGCGGGTCGAAGTGGTGGCGGGTCCGCAATGTGCGGATCGGGCGGGGCAGCCGGTATTGCGATTGGTCATGGCGGATCGGTGATCATCGAGATCGCCGGGAGCGCAGGGTATTTGAGCATACGTGTGGCAAATACTAGACATTCCTAATTTCGAATTCCAACCTGTCGGTTCGCTTTTCATGAAACGCACTATTGCATTCTGCAGCCGCTGCGAGCATGCTTATAGCTACCGCGGATTGCTCGTTCGATTCATGAACCGTTACGGCACAGGGAGTCCGAGTCATGTCGGTGCAAGTGATCGGAAGATCGCTGATGACCAGCGATCTCACACCGCATCAGGCGAAAAGCGTGGGCGCCGGTGGCTGGGTGGTGTCATTCCTCCCCGGTCGGACACTGACAACCGAGCAAGCGACCGCCGCATTGCGAGCCGCCGAAGCCGTTGCCACGGTCAACGAACTCGCCGGACAGGTCGGGCTCACCGCCATCGAAACAGTGGGGCTCGCAAACCAGGAGTCACCGTGGGGCGAACCCGAATGCACGGGGGGACTGCGCCGACTCTGGCGTCGCGGATGCCTCGAGCGCTGAATTCCGTTTACCGGCGACCACCACCAAATTACTGACCAGCAATTCCCGCAGTCCGGGAATCCGCACCAGCCACCACGCCCAGCGCGGATGGTAGCGCGGGAAGACCGCCAGAATCTCGATATCCGCCGGGGTCGACCGGGCCCACCGCAGGCCGTCCGCGGCACGCACCGCGAACAGCGACCGCCCGAAGCGGTTCTTCGGCTCCCGGCCGTGCTTGCGCCGGTAGCGCCGGGCCGCGTACTCCCCGCCCAGGTAGTGCCACGGGCCGGTCTCGTGCCCGCCGAAGGGGCCGAGCCAGACGGTGTAGGACAGCACCATCAGGCCGCCCGGCTTGGTCACGCGCAGCATCTCGTCGGCCATCACCCACGGCTGCGGCACATGCTCGGCCACGTTCGACGACACACAGATGTCCACCGCGTCATCGCGGAACGGCAGCGCCATCCCGGAACCGCGCACCGCCCCCGGCACCGACAGTCCCGCCGCGTGCATCTCCGAGGGATCCGGCTCGACCGGAAGGTAGCGCGCTCCGGCCTCGGCGAACTCGTCCGCGAAATAGCCGGGACCGCCGCCGACATCCAGCACGACGGTCCCGCGCAGGGAACGACCGGTCAGATCCCGGTAGAAGTCGCCGACCAGATCGGCCGTATCGGCGGCCACGCCCCCGTAGAACACGGCCGGATCCGTCTGCTCGAATCGGAAGCTGCCCAGCAGACGCAGGGACCGCCGCAAGGTAGCGCGACGGGCGAAACGCGGACGTCGCCATCCGGATTGCGCGGCTCGAAGCATGGCGGCCAGTCTCGCACAGCGACCACGGGGCGAAGGCGCCCACCCGGGCGCGGACGGCGGCGATTTCCCGGCTCTGGGCTGGTCAGCTGACCACTGAGGGCCCGGAAATCGAGGTGGGCGGTTATGGTGGAGCCCGTTGTCTGCCCGCATCCATGAGAACGACCTGGAGAAGCCCGTGCGTGAAGTGTTGCTGCTGTGTTGGCGGGACACCGGGCACCCGCAGGGCGGGGGCAGCGAGCGGTATCTGGAACAGGTCGGGGCGCATCTGGCCGCGCGGGGTGTGAAGGTCACGCTGCGCACCGCCGGATATCCCGGGGCCGCCCGGCGGGAACGGATCGACGGCATCGAGATCAGCCGGGCCGGCGGACGCTACACCGTCTACCCGCGAGCGCTGGCGGCCATCGCCCTGGGACGGCTCGGGATCGGACCGCTCAAGCACGTACGCCCGGACGCGGTGATCGACACCCAGAACGGCATCCCCTTCTTCGCGCGGGCCGCGAGTGCCGCGCCGACCGTGGTGCTGGTGCATCACGGGCACCGCGAACAGTGGCCGGTGGCGGGTCGCCTGGTCGGGCGGATCGGCTGGTGGATCGAATCCCGGCTCTCGCCGCGCGTGCACCGGCGCAACCAGTACCTGACGGTCTCACTGCCCTCGGCGGAGGAACTGTCGCTGCTCGGCGTCGAACCGGCCCGGGTGGCGGTGGTGCGCAACGGTGCCGAACCGGTCCCCGCACGTGTCACGCCCGGCTCCGACGCCACCCGCACAGCGCATCCGAGCATCGTGGTGCTCTCCCGCCTGGTGCCGCACAAGCAGATCGAGGACGCCCTCGCCGCCATCGCGGCGCTGCGCCCCCGCATTCCCGACCTGCACCTCGATGTCATCGGCGACGGCTGGTGGGCCGACAACCTGCGCGCGCACGCCGATGAACTCGGCATCGCCGACGCGGTCACCTTCCACGGGCACGTGGACGAGGAACGCAAACACCACCTGCTCGCCCGCGCCTGGGTGCACGTGCTCCCCTCCCGCAAGGAAGGGTGGGGCCTGGCGGTCATCGAAGCCGCCCAACACGGCGTCCCCACCATCGGCTACCGCAGCTCGCGCGGTCTCACCGACTCCATCGTCGACGGCGTCACCGGCCTGCTGGTCGACGACCAGGCCCAACTCGCCGCGGCGGTGGGCGAACTGCTCACCGAACCCGAGACCCGCATCGTCCTCGGCGAGAAAGCCCGTGCCCGCGCCCGCGAATTCTCCTGGGAGCAGACGGGGAACGGGGTGTACGAAGTACTCGCGGCCGTCGCCCGCGGAGAGCGGGTATCGGGGCTGGTGACGGCGGCGACCGCCGAGGTGTAGCCGTCGCCCGGCGGCCGGGGCAGGGGGATGTCGCCCGGCCGCCGGGGCAGGGGGATGTCGCCCGGCGGCCAGGACAGCGGGGCTGCCGTCCGGCGGCCAGGACAGCGGGGTAGCCGTCCGGCCGCAGGGACAGAAGGGTTGCCGTCCGGCCGCAGGGACAGCGGGGTCGTCGTCCGGCCGTCGCAGCGGTTGGCGTCCGGCCGTCGGCGGTTGTGGTCCGGCCGAGGCGTCGTCCCGTACGGCACGTTCTCACCGCCCCGTGCGAGCACTGCTCGGAACGAATCGCGAACATGCTTGCGGGCGTGTGGAAGCCGATGGGACGTCCGAGGAGCACGGGGCCGACCGCCGGGTTCGCATCGGCCGACCGACGGCTCACCGGGATTCCCGAGTGTGACCGGCGGCTCGGTCGGGTTCTCAGGGTGGACCGGCGGCTCGGTCGGGTTCTCAGGGGCGATCGGGAGCCCGGTCGGGTTCTCAGGGGTCGACCGGCGGCCCGGCCGGGCGTGGGGGAGGGTGGTGAACGCGGCGGGGGACGAGTGCTGCCAGGGCTCCCGTGGCGAGCAGGGCCGCCCAGACCAGGTGGGCGGTTGCGGAGATGCGGCGGGTGGTGGGGGAAGCGTCGTGGTCTGCGATCGGGCCGGGGACGCGGTAGAGCTGGAGGGCCGGGGTGTAGTGCACCGGTTCCAGCTGGGCCAGTGTGGTTGTCGATGTGCCCAGCGGGCCGGGGGTGCCGCCTTCGACGAGCACCCAGCCCACGCCCGACCGCGCCAGGTCGGCCGCGGACCCGCCGTGCAGCAGCAGTCGTTCCACCTCGCGGGCGCGGGCGCCCTCACCCGCCACCGTCGCGCCGCGGACCGGTAGCTCGCCGGTTTGCAGGACGTCGCGGCGCAGCATGCGCGGCGCGGGATCCAGCACCGGCGCGGAGCCGGAGTAGCGGAACTTGCGGAACATACCGCCCGGCAGCACCGCCACATCGCCCGGCGCGTCCACCAGCGCGGCGACCTCCCGCCAGGCCGGGGGATAGCGGACCGGCCGCAGCTCACCACCGACACCCCAGGCGAGGTCGGGCAGGGCGGCGATCAGGAGAGCGATGAAAAGCACTGCGACAGCGCCGGTTCGAGACCGGCGGTCATCGGGTGCGGTGGCTTCGGCAGACAGCTTCGCCGGGGCGCTGTCACCGGGTGCGTTCGCGGTTCGGCCGCTGGCAGGCGCATGCGTCCCGGGACCACCGGTGGGGGCAGGTGCGTTCGCCGAGCCGGTTGCGTCCTCGAAGACGCTGTCGGGCTTGCCATCACCGTCCTGGACCGCCGTATCGACGGTCGCGGCGCGTGGTGCGGTGGCGGCGCTCGCAACCACCACGATGGTGCGGCGGTCGCGGAACAGCAGGCCGGCGGCGGCATGGCAGCCGGCGGCGGCGCAGAGGGCGAAGGCGGGCATCGCGAGTGCGACGTATTTCTGGGTGTCGCGCAGCAGCCCGGCGCCCGGAATGTGTTCGATCATGGCTTCGCCGAGCGACAGACCCCAGCCGGTCGCCGCCAGCGCGGGCAGCACGATGGCGGATACCCCCAGTACCAAGAGGATGCGGCGGACCCGCCGGGTATCGCGCGCGCCGGTCGCGACCGCCCGCACGCCGAGGGCGACGATGGTCAACAGCAGCAGGGTGCCGATGACGGCGAAATACGTGGTGCGTGAGTCGGGTACCGCCGTGCTGTTCCAGATGCCGCCCAGCCCGGCCAGACTGCCGAGCGTCCCCAACCCCGGTTCCGCCCGCGCCGCGAAGGCCGCGACCCCGGCCGGGTCCGACGGCTCCGCTCCCGCACCCGACAGCGCGGTCGCGGTGAGCCACGGTGCCGCCGTGACCGCCCACAGACCCGCCGCCCCGAGGAGATTGCGCTGTCCCACCAGCAGGAGCGCCGTCGCGCCGGCGAGCAGCGACCCCGTCGGAGTCAACCCGGCCGCCGCCAGACCGCCGCCGAGCAGCGCCCAGCTCCGCACCCGCTCCCTCCGGCCGGACGGCTCCGCGGCGCGAATCCGCTGCGCCAGCACCGCGATCCACGGCAGCGCCGCGTATCCGGTCAGCAGACTCCAGTGCCCCTGCAGAAGTCGTTCCGCGACATACGGATTCCACACGGCGACGGTCGCCGCCACCAACCGCGCCCCCGGCGGCACCCCCAACAGCTCCCGCGCCAGCACCGCCGCACCCCACCCCGCCAGCCACAGCGCCCCCACCAGAATCCCCTTGACCACCACCCCGCCGTCGAGCGCCGCCGACAGCACCGCGACCGCCGCGTCCTGCGGCACCGCCCGTGGCGCGGCGTCCCCCACACCCAGGGCCGCGTCCGTCAGATAGGAGCGCGGCGTGCTCACCGCGTCCCGCAGCAACAGATACCCCGACCCCAACAGCGGCCCGACCACCACCAGCGCCAGCACCAGGCTGTACCCCGCGGCCACCCACCGCCACCACCGCTCCCGGTCCACCACCGCATTCACGCCCAGCACCCTACGTTCATTCACGCTCCGTCGAACCGACCCACCGCCGACGCGCGCGTGTGCGCCCGGACCGCCCGCTTGTCCGACCCACCGTCCACGCGGGTACGGCCGCGTCCGTACGCGTTGTTCGGCCGGTCGCCGACCTGTGTACGGCCTCGCTGCGCCCGTGCTCACCGTGTGCGGCGCACCGCATTCGCTGTCCGGCCTGTGTCATGGTGGGGCCGACCCCCACGGCGAGCGGGCGGGACATCGGCGGGTGGTATCGGGTCGGCGGTGCGGTGGTGGCCCGGGTCGGGCGGGGGTGCATTCGCCGATTTCGGGCGGGGTGGGGCCGGGGTGGGGGGATGCGGGTGGGAGCATTGCCGTTGTGTCCGCTGTACGCCGTCTGCCTGTTGTCGCGGATCTGACGTTGGTGACGGTCGGGGCCATGACCGCGAATGTCGCGGGCTATCTGCTGCAACTGCTGGCCAGCCGGTGGCTGGGGGTGTCGGGGTACAGCCCGTTCGCGAGTCTGCTGGCTGTGCAGCTGCTGTGTGCGGTTCCGGCGCTGGCCCTGCAGAACGTGGTGGCGCGGGAGGTGGTGCGGGGGGCGGGGATCGGTGCCGCGCGCGGGCTGGCGTGGCGCTGCGCGGCCCTGGTGGCCGGTGTGGCGGTGGTGCTGGTGCCCGTGGTGAGCGCGGTGCTGAAGGTCGGTGTCGGCGCGTCCGCCGCCGCGCTCGGCGCCGCGCCGGTGCTGGTCCTGCTCTCCGGTGAACAGGGGATTCTGCAGGGGCAGCGGCGCTTCCGCGAGCTGGCCACCGTACTCGGCGGCGCGGGTGTCGCCCGGGTGACGCCCGCGATCATCGTGCTCGCGATGGGCGGTGGCACCGCCGCCGCGCTGTGGGCGGCAGCGGCCGGTATCGCCGTCGCGGCCGGCTCGGCCCGCCTCGTCGCCGGTACCGGCGACGGTGATTCGTCGCGGGAGGGGATCCGGTCGCGACCGGCAGCCGACAGCGTGTCCGCGGGGACGGCCGGACAGGAGGCGGGGGTGGTGGCGGTGCTGCGGGCGGCGCAGTTGCAGGCCGCGCTCATGGCGCTGTCGTCGGCTGACCTGATCGTGTCCCGCATCGTGCTGGAGACCGACGATGCCGGTAGGTATGCGCTGGGTGCGGTGGCTACCAAGATCGCGTTCTGGCTGCCGCAGGCGGTGGGCGTGGTGCTGTATCCCCGGATGGCGCAGCCGCAGCATTCGGCGCAGACGGTGCGTTCGGCACTCGCGGTGCTGTCGGCCATCGGGATCCTCGCGGTGGCGGGGGCGGCGGTGGCCGCCCCACTGGCCCCGCTCTTCGCGGGCCAGGACTACGCCCCGGTGCAGGGCCTGCTGTGGCTGTTCGCGCTCGACGGCGCGCTGCTGGCGGTATTGCAGGCCGCCCTGCTCTCCGCCATCGCGGCCGATCGCACCGCGCCCGCCGCCCTCACCTGGCTGGGCTTGGCCGCCGGGGTGGCGGCCATGCTCACCCTCGCCCACTCCGTGCTCGGGCTCATCACCATCGCGACCACTACGGCGGCGATCACCACCGCCGTCATCGCTGCTGTCGCACTCGGCGCGACCCGCCGCACGCACCCGGTCTCGGATCCCGCCTGACGATTCGCGTCCTTCCGTACGCTGGGCAGCCGCGGTCGCGTCGCGCGATTACGTTGGGCAGCCGCGGTCGGTCGCGGTGCCCGCGTTCGGATATCGGCACAAAACGACGGCGGCTCCTCACCGTCGCAGGTGGGGAGCCGCCGGTTCGGGATCAGTCCGAGATCAGGGCTTCTTCTCGGTGTCGATCTTGCCGATATCGATCTGCTGCGTCGGTGCGTCGGAGTACGCGTCACCGGAACCCGGTCGCGGACCGGAACCCGAGCGGGCCGCGCCGCGGCGCACCGGATCCTTGCCGCCGCCGAGCAGGCCCAGCACCAGACCCGCGATCAGGGCGATGGCGCCCAGGACGCCGAAGATGATCGGCATGACCCGGCCGTAGAGCGCCAGCTTGTCGGTGTTCTCCTTGGCGACCGCGATCTGCGACTCGATGGTGTTCTCGTCGAAGACCAGGTCGCCCTTGAGCACGGTGACCTCGGGGTTGTCGGCACTGCGCGCGTAGTACTGGTAGATCTTCTCGCCGCCCTTGATGACGGTGCCGGTATCCGGCTCCACCCACACGTCGCGGGTGTTGGTGTACCAGCGGGTCATGGTGACCGGTTCCTCACCCTCCAGGCCCCACTTGGCGGCCGGCAGGCTCAGCTTGTTGGTCGGCGAGTTGACGACGGTGGAGAGGTCGACGGGCGGGATCGTCTGCGAGAAGTGGTAGACCTTCGTGTTGTTGATCTCCGTCTCCTCGACGAACTCGATGTCGTAGGTCTGCCGCGCGTTGACGTCGAAGTACGGGTACGTCTTCTTCTCGGTGCCGATCGGGAAGCGGTACTGCAGACCGGTGTGCTGGACCGGGTCCATCACGGTCTGACCGTTCTTGTCCACGGTCGCGCCGATCGCGCCGTTCGGGCCGCCCTCGACCTCGTCGACCGGCATACCGGTCTTGCGGTCCACGGTGACGCGGTCGATGGACGCCGTCAGCAGGCCGGTGTCGCCCTGCTTGTCGGTGCGGCGCAGGGTCTGACCGGCTTGGATGGTCAGGATCTCCGCGCTGACCGGCTCCTCGATGGTCAGGAAGCGCTGCGAGAACAGCGGCACGTTGGTGTCGACCTTCGCCGCGCCCTCGGGGGAGGTCAGCGACTTGGCGTCGAGGACCTCACCGGTATTCTCGGGTCCATTGGTCGCGACAGTGGTGATCTCCAGGTCGAGCGGCGTCTTGGCGAGCTGATTGACCGTATAGGTGGGGATCATCACCGCGGCGACGAGCAGCATCGCGCCCAACCCCACGAGTAGGCAGGCTACTGTCCTTCTGGTACCGGCACTCAGTGCCATGCAGGTTCTCCTCGTCGTCGAACAGGTCGTTCCGGCGCGGTACTGCGGTCGCCGCGCAGCACGCGTGAGCCCCGACACTAACAGTCCGGTCTGCCCTTACGCTGCGCCGAGGCCGGAAATCCCCGCGAAACGGCCCCAAGTCAAACACGGAGTGCTCACATCAGGCCAGACAAGGCACACTGGATCGCGATGACCACGACCCTGCACCCGTCCTCCGAACCCCCCCGACCGGTCGGTGAAGAAGCCGAATCCGCCGAGGTGGAGGGTGCAATCGAGTCGAATTCCGCACCCGTCGGCGCGGCCGCCGACACCGCGGCGCCGCGGCGAGGCGATTCCACCGCCGCGACCGACGCGGCCGACACCGACCCGACGCCCGCGACATCATCTGCTTTCGCTATGGCACCGCGACGCGGCGACTCCGCGCAGCCCGCGGCCGCGAGCACGCCTGCGCACCGTGGTATCGACGAGCGCGCGGCCGCAGCCGAGCCGGACACGGCACACCGGGCGCGGACATCCCCGGCCCGCCGCGAAGCTGTCCCAGCGGCGAGATCCGCGGGGAGCGGAGCCGCTGGGGGCACGCCGCAGTCCGCCGCGCCGAGTGGAATCGAGGGGAGTGCGGCCGACCGCGCCGCGAACGGGGCCAGCGAACCCGGTGCGGCCTCCGCCGCCGTCGCGCGGCGGCGGTCCGGATTCCTGCCCGCCTTGGAGGGCATGCGCGGGATGGCGGCGCTCGGTGTGGTCGTCACCCACGTGGCATTCCAAACCGGGGCGACCAGTTTGCCAATGGCGGGGCGTGTGCTGGAGCGGTTCGACATGGCCGTGGCTGTGTTCTTCGCGCTGTCGGGATTCCTGCTCTGGCGGCCCCACGCCGCCGCGGCGCGCGGACTCGGCACCGCGCCCACCGCGCGGCGGTACCTGCTGCATCGTGCGGCCCGCATCCTGCCCGCGTACTGGGCGGTGGTCTGTGCGGTGCTGATCCTGCTGCCGACCGCGGCGAGCACCGCCGGATTCCGGGTGTGGTTGGCGAATCTCGGCCTGGTGCAGGTGTTCGTGCCGCTCACCCTGACCGACGGACTCACCCAGATGTGGAGTCTGTCGGTGGAGATGGCGTTCTATCTGCTGCTGCCGCTGCTGGCCGTCGCAGTGGCGTGGCTGCGCGGGGAGCGGGCCCGCTGGCGGGTGCCGGTGCTGCTGGTGTTCGGAACGCTGTGTCTGACCTGGAATCTCATCCCGGTGCCGACCCCGGACGCGATCAACTCCGACAACTGGCTGCCCGGCTACCTGCCGTGGTTCGCCGCGGGCATGCTGCTGGCCGAACTCTCCGACCTGGCGGTGCCGCGCCTGCGCCGCCTCGCCGGCAACCCGTGGATCCTGTGGACGGTCGCGGCGGCGGCGCTGCTGCTCTCGGCCAGTGATCTGGGCGGGCTGCCCGGACTCACCCGCGGAGCGCCCTGGCAGTACGTCATGAAGATGGCCTTCGGCGCGATCATCGGCTTCACCCTGCTCGCTCCGCTGGTGCTGCGCCCCGACATCCGCCACCGCTGGCTGGAGAGCCGCACCGCGGCCCTGCTCGGCCGCTGGTCCTACGGGGTCTTCCTCTGGCACCTGGCCGTGCTCTCCATCGTCTTCCCGGTTTTCGGCATCGTCCCCTTCAACGGCGACTTCCCCCAGGTCCTCCTCCTCACCGTCGCCCTCACCCTCCCCCTGGCCGCCGCCAGCTACGCCCTCATCGAAGACCCCGTCCGCCGCTGGGCGCGCCGCTTCGGCTGAACACCGAGGGGGAACTGGTGGCGGGAGCCTCTCGGGTTATGCCGCCAGCAATTCCCCCTGATCGCTTGTTCAGCTGGGAGAGCGCGGGGGGAGCGCGGCGACGGCGACGGCGATGACGGCGACCAGGGCGGGGAACTGGGTCCAGAGGGAGCCGCCCATGTAGTCCTCGGGGGAGCGCCACGGTCCGGTGGAGAGGGCGGCGGCGGAGACGGCGGTGCCGCCCGCCGCCAGGGCGACGAGGATGCGGTCCCAGTGACGTGGGCGCAGCTGGTCGGCAATGAGGGCCGTTGCGCCCAGCGCGATTCCAACCGGTCCGGAGATCAGCCCGGCGGCAGCCGTGATCCCCAGCGCGCCCACGGTCCGGCTCCGCCAGGTGCGGGGCGCGGCCGGGTGTGTGGTGATCGCTCGGGCATCCGTCTCCGAGTGCGGCTCGGCCGCCGCACCCGTGTGTGGCTCGGCCGTAGCGTCTGAGTGCGGCTCGTCCGCGTCATCCGCGTGCGGTTCGGCCGTGCCGGTGCCGGGATTTCGAAGCGCGCGCACGCGGCGCGAGAGTGAGCCCCGGAGCGCGAGCACCGCGAGCGGCACCAGCAGAACCAGCCCGCCGAAGATCGCGAGCCGATACCAGCGGTCGGCGGGGAAGGAAACGGTGACGGGGCCCTCGGAATCCGCGGGGATCAGCCATGCTTGCTGCCACCCGTCGATCACCACCGGTTCCAGCGCGGTGCCGTCGGCGGTGTGCGCCTCCCAGCCCACATTGGTGCTGAGCGGAAGTACCAACAGCCGTGTGTCGGGAGCGGCGCGGACGCCGACGGGGGCGGCGAAGGCGCTGGGGGGCGCACTGGGTGCGATCGTCGCACCGCCGTCCGGTCCCTGTTGTGGCGCAGTGTTGTCCGTGGGTTGTGGCGCGGCGTTGTTCGTCGGTTGCGGTGCACGCTCCTCGGCGGGCCGCGCGCCGTCGTCAAAGGTGCGCGCCGGGTCCGCCGCCGGCTGAGGGGCAGTCTCCGTTGTCGCCGGTGTGAACGAGCCGCCCAGCGCGGCGCGGTGCAGGCGCAGTTCGTCGACTGTGAAGAGTTCCGTCGGCGCGACGGTCACATCGACCTGTCCGGCGGGCAGACCGACCAGGTCGCCGCCATTGCGGTCCCAGTCGTCGTCGACGGTCAGGTCGGGTGCTGCGGCGGTCACCTCCTCCGGTGTGCACAGGCGGGCGGGCAGTGGTGCGCCGGAACGCAATTCGTCGATCGTGCCGGTGACCGAGGTGTGCAGGGTACGTCCGGCCACCGCGATGGTCGGCCCGTCGGCGCAGTCCACGGTGATCGGTGTGCCCGGGTCTCCGGCGGCCGGGTAGTCGGGCCCGAGGACGGCGACCTCCGCCAGGCCGGGCGGCTGTTCCTGCGCGAAACCCAGTGCGGTGCGGTCGAGCACCGTGTCCCAGGTGTGGATGCTGAGTTCGACGCGGTCGGTGACGTGTGGGTGCAGGTCGACACGGGAGGTGACACCGGAGTCGGCATCCACCTCCCGAATCTGCGGCCCGTCACCGAGATTCACCGATACCGAGGTCGGGTGGGCGGGCAGTTCCCCCGGCGAGGGCGTGAGGTCCAGGCCGGTCACGAGGGTCGGCTCGGACAGTTCGATGACCAGGGTCGGCTTGGGCCCCAGGATGTTCCGCACCGTCGTCTCCGGCGCGACCCAACTGGTGCGGGGATCGCCGTCGGTGGCTGCCACGGCCGCGCCGCGCGGATCGGCCACATCGGCGCGCCCCCGGGCGATGGGCCGGTTCGGATCGGAGAGCAGCCGCTCCAGCGCGGGGCCGGGTCGGGTACGGACCATCAGTTCGGGTGCTACGGCCAGCGGTTCGGGCACCGAGAGCAGGCGCTCGAACACCCCGGGCTCCTCGGCGGCCAGTGCGAGCGCCTTGCTGCATCGAATCCGGTCCGGTGTGTCGAAACAGGCGCTGCGGCCGGGGAATTCCTGGCCGAGTCGCCAGCCGTCGATCCGTGCGCCGACCGGCGTGGGCGGCAGCACGACGCGGTGCTGGATGTCCACTCGCACGGGATCGTCACGTCGGCTGTAGTCGTCGAGGGTGAGTTCGCTGATGCCGAACTGGCCGCCGCCCGAGCCGTTCTGGGTCTGCCGGGCCGTGATCTTGACCCATTGTGTCCGTCCCGGCGGCAGCGAGATGTTCACCGGCGTACCAGGTTCGGCGACCCGCGCGGACACGGTTCCCCGCGCCGTCGCCACCTCCAGCCACTTCACCGGCGAGCCGATGGCGGCCCGGCTGGTGGTCACCCGCAACGCGCCCGCGTCGATCGGCTCGTCCAGGTCGAGTCGCAGCCACTGGCCGATGGCGGGCTGGGTGCCATTGCTCAGCCACCCGGTGGCCGGATCGCCGTCGACGGCCGCGGCGGTGGAACTGCCGGGCGCGGCGCCGCCGAGCTGGGTGGCATCGCCCGCCGCGCTGGAGGCAGTGATCGTGGCCCCCGACCACTGTCCGCGCACCAACTGCGCACCGGGCACCGGATAGTCGGGCACGAGGTTGTAGGTCCGGCGCGGATCACCGTCCGCGCGTACCGCCGAGCTGTGGTTGTCGACCCGCCCGAAATCGGTCTCCCTGGCCATGGGCGTATCGGTGACGGTGACCGCCTCGATGGGCAGTCCGGCCCGCTCCGCATCGGCGGCCAGCAGCGTCGGACCGGCGGGTACGGCGGGATCGCGGGCCAGCCGCTCCAGCACCTCCGGACCGCCCTGCACCACGGGGACGCTGTCCAACGGCACCGCGTACGCGCCCGGGAAGGATTCCGGTGCACCCGTCCCGCTGTGTATCTCGGCGGGCGTGCCCACCTGCCGCTGCTGCACGCGATAGATCTCGACGGCCGGATAGCTCGGGCGCAGGTCTCCGTCGGCGACCAGGCCGTCGTCCTTCCCGTTGGTGTCCACGGGATCGCCGAACTCCGCCACCTTGGTCAGCCCCGGCGAGCCCTCGATCGCCCGGTGCGCCAGCATGGGCTGGGTCGAGCGCGAGGTCTCAGGGTCGAGGTCGTTGCGCAGCACCAGCACGCCGATGCCCTGTTCGGCCAGGGTGGGCGCGAGTCCGGCCGACGGCCGCCCGTCGGCGATGAGGCGCTGCACCGAATCCATGGCGCGGATGGCTCCGGGGGGATTGAGCGGCACCGCGTCCCGGACCGCCCACGGGGTGCTCGCCAGGGCTTGCAGCGGTTCGTCGCGGGTCAGGCCCCACACCTGACTGCCGAACGGGGCGCCGGGCACCACCAGCGCGCGGGTTTCGGAAGCGTTGTGCGCCAACCATTCCGCCGTCTGCTTCCAGTAGCCCGGCACCTCGTCGTAGGCGCCGCGCGGGGCCAGCTTCCCGGTCCACGCCAGCGACGTGGACAGGGCGAGGGCGGCGAGGACCAGCGCCGTCACCGCCACCATGCGGTCACGTTCGGGGTGGGCGAAGGCTTTGCGCCACACCGGCATCGGTACCGACGCGGGCAGCGGCACCCGGCTCAGCAGGTGCGCAAGGCCGACCACCAGCGGGATGCGGATGAGCGGTTCCAGCTTGTGCACATTGCGCAGCGGTGCGCCGCCGGAGTCCAGGAAGAGTCGCACCTGTTCGGCGAACGGGCCGCCCAGCTGCCCCGCGTATCCGGCGCAGATGCCGACCAGGCCCACGCACAGGATCAGGACGAAGCGGCCGCGACCGGGCATGGAACGCAGGGCGAGTCCGGCCATGCCCGCGGCGGCGATCATGCCGGTGGCGAGGACGGCGGCGGGCTGGGTCACCAGCACCGCACCGGCGATGCGCTCCGGGGAGACGAACGGCGTCCAACTGTCGGTGCCGCGCAGCACCTCGGCCAGCGAGGCCCACTGGGTGGTCACCCCGGCGGATTCGATGTAGTCCAGGAACGGCGGGCTCACCCGGCCGAGCAGCAGCAGCGGGACGGCCCACCAGAAGGTGGCGAGGACCAGCAGCGGAATCCAGGCGCGGGTGAAGCGCCACCACAGCGGGTTGGGTTTGCAGGAGGCCCACCACAGGGCGGCGGGCAGGAAGGCGGCCGCGGTGGCGACGGCATTGACCGAGCCCATGAGGGCCAAGGCGAACGCGCTGGCGGCGGGGGTGGTCGCGCCCCGCCACGGGGCGGACGGTGCACCTCGTCGCGGGTTCCCGTCGGGCGTTCGCCCGTCCCGCTCCCCCGGCGCGGGCTGCCCGGCCGTTGCTGTGCGGCCGCGGGCCAGCGCAGTGCCAAGGGCGGCGGGGGCCAGCAGCACCCAGGGGGCGAGCATCATCGGCAGCGTTTCCGATGAGATCGAGCCGAGGGTGGTCAGCACGCGGGGGGAGAGGGCGAAGGCGGTGGCGGCGATGACGCGGGAGCCGCGGCTGCCGATGCCGAGGGCTTCGCACAGGCGGACTATGCCCCAGAAACCGGCGAGCAGCAGCAATGCCCACCAGATGCGCTGGGTGACCCAGGCGGGCAGGCCGAGCCAGTGCCCGAGCGAGAAGAAGGCCCCGTGCGGAAAGAAATACCCGTACGCCTGGTTCTGCACCTGTCCCATGGGCGCTTGGGAACTCCACAGGTGGGCGGCGCGGGAGAGGAAGCCGAGCGGGTTCTGGGCCAGGTCGTATTTGGTGTCGGCGACGGTCCGGCCGGGGGCCTGCAGAAAGGTCAGCAGGAAGGCGGCGAACACCGTGCCGATCAGCCAGCGACGGCCCAGCGGTGCGGTGGCCGACGACCGGTCGGATAGACCGGTCGCGGCGGAATCAGCGGAGGTCAGTTCAGCGTGCGCCGTACTCGACGTTGTTGAGCAGCGAGCTCGAGGCGTCTCCGCTGCGGTCGATGTCCGGGCGCGAGTTCTGGCTCGCCGCCATCGTCACCAGCAGCACGGCGACCAGTCCGAGCAGGGCTCCACCGGCAGCGCTCGCTACACCAGGGACGGCAAACTTCATCGCGGTACTCCCATACATCGACGCATGCGTAACTGGAGAGCCAACCTAGCAGGTCGATGGCGGGAAGGCAGACATGTACGTACCGGTAGCCCGGTTGTGGGCGGCTCCGCGCGCCGTCGCTTCCGGATGAGTCCCAGCTCACAGCGCTGATCGGCGGAATCGCGCCGGACCGGTCGGTGCTACGTGGGAAGTTCGCAGCGCAACCCGCCCAGGAAGGTGCGCAGCTTCGCGCTGGTCTCGTCGAGTTCGGCGCGCGGGTCGGAGGCGGCGACGATCCCGCCGCCGCCGAACGCGCGCAGCGCCCGGCCGTCGGCGGACAGTTCGGCGCAGCGGATGGCGACCACCCACTCGCCGTCGCCGCGGGCGTCGCACCAGCCGACCGCGCCGCCGTAGAAGCCGCGATCCTCCTCGGTCTCGGTGATCGCGTCGAGTGCGAGGTCGGTCGGGGTGCCGCAGACGGCGGGGGTGGGATGCAGCAGAACGGCGAGATCGAGGGCCGTGACATCCGCGTCGCGCAGCCGCCCGGCGATCGGGGTGGCGAGATGCCAGACCTCGGCGGTGCCGATGATCTCCGGCCCGTCGGGGATGGTGAGTTCGGCGCAGAGGGGGGCGAGCCGCTCGCGAATCCACTCGATCACGAACGCGTGTTCGTCGCGGTTCTTGGTGCTCGCCAGTAGTTCCCGCGCCTGGGCGGCATCGTCGGCCGGGTCGGGCCGCCGCGGCAGCGTCCCGGCGAGGGGGCGCAGCGTGACCGTGCGGCCGTGCCGGGCGACCAGCACTTCGGGGGTGGCGCCGATGAGCTTTTCCCCGCCACGCCCGGCCGGACCCAGGTCGACGGCGAATACGTTGGCATTCGGGTGCCGTGTAATAAGATGCGCCGCAATGACTTCCGGTTCCAGTGGCGACTCCGCCGCCGCGATGAGCGAGCGCGCCGCCACCACCTTGCGCAGCGGCTGTCCCGGATCGGCGAGCTGCTCGACCAGTTTGGTCACCCGCGCCACATGTTCTGCCGCACTGGGCATCTCGGTGACCACCCGGACCGGCGGCAGGTCCGGCAGGGCGGCGGGACGCCACGGCCCGGCGGTGTGCGCGGAGCGCTCCGGCACCGCCAGCGCGGCCGGTCGCCGCGGATCGAAGGCGAGCGCGCCGACCACCAGCTCCGCCCCGTCCCGCAGTGCCGTCGCCGCCCCCTCGACCGTATCGAGGGCGGCGCGCACACCGGCGGTCCGCAGGACCGCCGCGGGCGTCGCGAGCAGGAATCCGTCCATGATCTCTCCGACCATAGTCCGGCCCCGCCGTCCCGCGGCGGTGGAGCGACGAAGGTTACAGCGTGCCCCGATTGCCCTGGCGGGGGCGGTTCACCGCACCGCGGCGACGGATGCGGGCGGCGGCCCCGCGGCGCGGGATCAGTGACCCTCCGGGTCCCGGCCGGGCGGCACCAGCAGGACCGGCCGGTGGCAGTGTTTGAGCACGGCGTCGGCCACGCTGGAGTGCAGCAGCGCCCGGATGCCGGTGGCGCCGCGCGTGCCCGCCACGATGATGTCCACGTCCAGGTCGTCGGCCACGTCCACGATGGCGTTCCAGATGGTGGTGGTGCACTCCACGGTCCGCGCCTCGGCATTGAGTCCGGCCAGTCCGGCCAGTTTCGCGCCCTCGGCATTGATGTTCTTGGCGTCGGTGTAGGCGACGTCCTCGATCTCCTCGTCGGTCACCCACTCCGGCTGCATGACGCCGGAGATGCCGGACAGTCGTGCGGCCTGGCGCACCATGGGCTCCCATGCGGTGAGCACGACGGCGCGGTTAGCGGTGAGGAAGCGGCCCGCGTATTCGACGGCCCGGCGGGCATTCTCGGATCCGTCGTAGGCAATCAGCATCAGGTCGCACGGCATGACGAACCTCCTGGTAGGAGTGTTGGTCCCGGTTCCGAGGGTACCCCGCGCCGCGCCCGTTCACCCGCAAGGACGGTGGTGGGCGACACCGTCTCGCGTCGTTCTCGTGTTCCGGGTGTTACCGGTGCGTTCGCGCATGCGCACCGGTCGGTACGAACTAGCCGCAGATCGAACACTGTTTGCGAACGATTCACCCAAACCCGTGGCGACCGGACGGGGCGGGGTCTTCACTGGATTCGTCGGCCTCGCACCGACGATCGACAATGCCGTCGTCGCGGGAGTATTTCGAGCATCGAGGTGTGTGGATAGTGCGGTTGGAGGAACTGACCACCCCGCAGGACTGGGCGCATGTGTACCGCTCCCTGTTCGGCCTGCCGCATGTCCACGTCACCACGCCGGGGTTCGTGGTGCTACCCCTCGTCGACACCGTCGCGGCGTTGAACACCCCGGAACCGTTGGGGGCGTTGATACTCGGTGAACTGACGGTGCGCGGCGTCCCCGGCCCGGTGCTGGTGCGCGAGAAACCGCCGCGCCGGACGTTCCTCGCGGTCTTCGATGGGTACCCCACGGTGGAATGCATCGAACAGTTGGAGCGCAACAGCGTGGATATCGGACCGCACCGCAGCAATGTCATCCTGCCGACCGGTTTCGGGCGGCACACCCACGAGGGCCGCTGGTGGGCGCGCGCGCCCCAGCGCGATGAATCACTGCCGCTGCTGTCGGAGGTGCTGGCCGCCGCGAAGGCGGTGCTGTGAATCCGATCCAGACCGCGTTCTTCGGTCACCACGAGGCCGATCCGCGCGCCCTGCTCCACTACGAATGGCATCAGCGACACGAATCCGGTTGGGCGGTGGACGAGTTCGAGCAGGAGATGCTCGAACTCACCGACACCCAGCGGCCGGTCCCGGCGGCCTGCTGGCGGCTGCTGGACCGCATCGAGGCCGCCGAGCGGGTGCCGGACTGGCCGTACACCGAGTGGGGTGACCCGCTCGAGCCGGAGCCCGCGGCGGCCGCGCCCACACCCGCGGTGCCGGTCACCGAGCTGTCGGATCGGGTACGCGGCGGGTGGCTGGGCCGCTGTGTGGGCTGCACGCTCGGCAAACCGCTGGAGAACGGATTCGTCTGGACGCCCAGGCAGATCCGCGACTATCTGGAGCCGATCGGCCGATATCCGCTGCGCGACTACGTCCCGGCGCGGGAGCCGATGCCGGACGGCTACGAATTGCATTGGACCTGGCGGGAATCCACGCTCGGCAATATCGCGGGCTGCCCGCGTGACGACGACATCGACTACACCATTCTCGGCCTGCACCTGATCGAACGGCACGGCACCGAGTTCACCGCCGACGACGTGGCCGCGCTGTGGCTGGAACACCTCCCGTTCCTGCAGACCTACACCGCCGAACGCGTCGCCTACCGCAACCTCATCGACGGTTATGTCCCGCCCGATACCGCCACCCACCGAAATCCCTACCGCGAGTGGATAGGCGCGCTGATCCGCGCCGACATCTACGGCTACGTCTGCCCCGGCGAACCGGCCCGCGCCGCCGCGCTGGCCGCCCGCGACGCCTCGCTGTCGCATACCGGCAACGGCGTCTGGGCCGCGAGCTGGGCCGCCGCGCTCACCGCCGCCGCCTTCACCGCCGCCGATGCCGAGACCGCCCTGGCCGTCGCGCAGGGCGTCGTCCCACCGCGCTCCCGCCTAGCCGTGGCGCTGGCGGAGGTGTTCGACGACCGTGCCCGCGACCTGTCCTGGAATCAGGCCGTGGCCGCCATCCACGCCCGGCACGGCCACTACAACTGGGTGCACGCCATCGGCAACGCCTGCCTGATCACCGCCGGATTGCTCTGGGGTGAAGGTGATTTCACCCGCACCATCGCCCTCACCGTGCAGGGCGGCTGGGACACCGACTCCACCACCGCCACCGCGGGCTCGGTAGCGGGCATCCTCACCGGCGCGAACGCCATCCCCACCCACTGGACCACGCCCCTCCAGGACCGCGTCCACAGCTCCGTAGCCGGTTACTGCGACCCCCACATCACCGACCTCGCCACCCGCACCCTCACCCTCCTGCCCCGCTGACCCCAGCCACCGCCGACAGCGCCCGGCCCCCGCACCGGCTGCGCCTGCCCACCCTGCGCCCCCGGCGCAGACTGCCCGAGCGCAGCACACCCCGATCCGACACCGATCCCGCCCGCGCGGCTCCGACCCGGAATTGCCCGAGCGGCCCGCGATCTCGGATCGTCCGGACGTTCCGGACGGCCCGCGCGGCTTCGACCCGAACTGCCCGAGTGCCCCGCGATCTCGGATGACCCCGGCGGCCGCGATCCCGGACCGCCCGCGCGACTTCGACCCGAACTGCCCGAGCAACCTCGAATCCGGATTTCCTGGCGGCCGCGATCCCGAACTGCCCGAGCGGTTTCGACCCGGAATTGCCCGAGTGCCCCGCGATCTCGGATGACCCCGGCGGCCGCGATCCCGGACCGCCCGAGCGGCTTCGACCCCGAACTGCTCGAGCGATCTCGAATCCGGATCGCTCGGGCAATCTCGAATCCCGCACCGCGGCACCAGGCCCCGCATAGGTGACGGGCGGCCCGGGTTCATCCGAACCGGGGCCGCCCGCGAAACTCGAGATCCGGCTACCGCTCGACGATCGCGACCACGCCTTGGCCGCCCGCCGCGCAGATGGAGACGAGCGCCCGGCCCCCGCCCTTCTCCGCCAGCAGCTTGGCGGTCTGCGCGATGATGCGCCCGCCGGTCGCGGCGAACGGGTGGCCCGCCGCCAGCGAAGAGCCGTTCACGTTGAGCTTGGAACGGTCGATCGGCCCCAGCGCACCGTCCAGGCCCAGCCGCTCCTTGCAGTACTGGTCCGAC
Organism: Nocardia sp. CC227C; assembly: GCF_030767025.1. Taxonomy (GTDB): domain Bacteria; phylum Actinomycetota; class Actinomycetes; order Mycobacteriales; family Mycobacteriaceae; genus Nocardia. The sequence goes on from NZ_JASITE010000019.1 coordinate 92,593, forward strand.
TCCCACGCCTGGAGGGTGGCGAGCACCACGGAGGCGAACGCCTCGTGGATCTCGTAGTAGTCGAAGTCCTGCAGCTTCAGCCCGTTGCGTGCCAGCATGCGCGGCACCGCGTAGGTGGGGGCCATGAGCAGACCGTCCGGCCCGTGGATGTAGTCGACGGCCGCGACCTCCGAATCCACCAGGTAGGCAAGGGGCTTCAGGTTGTGCGCCGCGGCCCACTCCTCGGAACCCAGCAGCACCGCGGACGCGCCGTCGGTGAGCGGGGTGGAGTTGCCCGCGGTCATGGTGGCGTCACCCAGCTTCACGCCGAAGACCGGCTTCAGGGTGGACAGCTTCTCGACGGTCGATCCGGGCCGCAGGTTGTCGTCGCGGGTCAGTCCGAGGAACGGCGTGACCAGGTCGTCGAAGAAGCCGCGGTCGTAGGCGGCCGCCATGTTCTTGTGCGACAGGTAGGCCAGTTCGTCCTGCGCCTCGCGGGCGATGCCGAACTCCTTGGCGGTGATGGCGGCGTGCTCACCCATGGACAGCCCGGTGCGCGGTTCGGCGTTGCGCGGAATCTCGATGCCGACCATGGACGGGCGCAGGCGGCCGACCAGCTTCACGTAGTCGGAGTTCTTGCGGGCCCGGTTGGCGTCGAGCATCCATTCGCGCATGGACTCGCTCACGCCGATCGGCGCGTCGGAGGTGGTGTCGGTGCCGCCGCCGATGCCGGACTCGATGCGGCCCAGCGCGATGCCGTCGCCGACGGTCACGATGGACTGGAGGCCGGTGCCGCAGGCGAGCTGCAGGTCGTGGGCGGGGGTGTAGGGGGACAGGGTGGAGCCGAGCACGCTCTCCCGGATCATGCCGTGCTCGCCGACGCGCTTGAGCACCGCGCCGCCGACGACCATGCCCAGCCGCTCGCCCTGCAGGCCGTAGCGGGCGACCAGTCCGTCCAGCGCCGCGGTGAACATATCCTGGTTGGAGGCGTGCGCGTACTTGCCGTCGGAGCGGGCGAACGGAATGCGGTTGCCGCCGAGGATGGCGACGGGGCGCGCCTGCTTGGTGTTCTTGGCCGCGGCCTTCGCCGAACGGGCTTTGGTGGTCACTCGAGTCTCCAGTGTCTCGTCGGGGTCCGGCATGCCCGGTCGGTGGGATCGGGCCTGGTTTACATTAAACTTACTCTGGAGTAAGTTCATTGTCGACACCGTACCCCGCCCATGTGCGCGACATCGCTTCCGGGCACCGACGAGAAGAGAAGGTAGGAACCAGTGGCTGCCAGCAAGAGCAAGGGCGCTCCCAACCTGTACGGATCGTTCATCCACTCCGCCCCCGGCGCGTTCCTGGCGAGCAAGCTGGGTCTGCCGCAGCCGGAGGCCCTGCGCCGCTACCGTGCCGGTGAGCCCGCGCTGCCGGGCCCGGTGCTCGTCGGCGGCAAGGGTCGCGTCGCCGACGCGGTGCGGAACCTGCTCTCGGACTACACCTTCGTCGATTCGGTGTCGCCGGGCGTGAAGTTCGGTGCGCTGGTCTTCGACGCCACCGGCATCCGCACCATCGAGGAGCTCGAGCAGCTGTACGAGTTCTTCCAGCCCGCCATGCGCAGCATCGCCCCGTCCGGCCGCGTGCTGGTGGTCGGCACCACCCCCGAGCTGTCCGCGTCCGTGGACGAGCAGATCGCCCAGCGCGCGCTCGAGGGCTTCACCCGCTCCGTCGGCAAGGAGCTGCTGCGCGGCGCCACCTGCAACCTGGTGTATCTGCACCCGGAGGCCGCGGCCGCCGCCACCGGGCTGGAGTCCACCCTGCGCTTCATCCTCTCGGCCAAGTCGGCCTTCGTCGACGGTCAGGTCTTCCGCGTCGGCAAGGACGATTCCACCGCACCCGCCTCCTGGGACAAGCCCCTGGACGGCAAGGTCGCCGTGGTCACCGGCGCCGCCCGCGGTATCGGCGCGACCATCGCCGAGGTGTTCGCGCGGGACGGCGCGACCGTGATCGTGGCCGACATCCCCGCCGCCGGCGAGGCGCTGGCCGAGACCGCCAACAAGGTCGGCGGCACCGCGCTCGCCCTCGACGTCACCTCCCCGGACGCCGCCGAGAAGATCGCCGAGTTCGCCACCGAGCGCTTCGGCGGCGTCGACATCATCGTGCACAACGCCGGTATCACCCGCGACAAGCTGCTCGCCAATATGGACTCCGGCCGCTGGAACTCGGTCGTCAATGTGAATCTTGCCGCCCCGCACCGCATTACCGAGGGTCTGGTGGCCAAGGGCGCGCTCAAGGAGGGCGGCCGCGTGATCGACGTGTCCTCCATCGCCGGTATCGCGGGCAACCGCGGCCAGACCAATTACGGCACTTCCAAGGCCGGTGTCATCGGCATGGTGAACGCCGAGGCCCCGAAGCTGGCGGAGAAGGGCATCACCATCAACGCGGTGGCCCCGGGCTTCATCGAGACCGCCATGACCGCCGCGATTCCGCTCGGCACCCGCGAGGCGGGCCGACTGCTGTCGTCCCTGCTGCAGGGCGGCCAGACCGTGGACGTGGCCGAGACCATCGCCTACTTCGCCTCCCCCGCCTCGAACGCGGTGAGCGGCAATGTGGTTCGCGTCTGCGGCCAGGCCCTGATCGGAGCATGATGACCGAGACCATCACGCTCACCGAAACCCCCAAGAACAGCAGCCTTTTCGTCAAGGCGGCGCTGGGAGCAATTCCGGTGCCGGGACTTTCGAACCGCCCGTCCACACTGCCCGACCGGGTGGTGAAGTTGCAGGGGCTGCAGGTCGATCCCGATCACCTGTCGGCGTACTGCCGGGCCACCGGCCTGCGCTTCGGCGACGCCCTGCCGCTGACCTACCCGTTCATCCTGAGCTTCCCGCTGGCCATGCAGCTGGTGGTGGCCCGCGACTTCCCGTTCGTCGCGGTGGGCGCGGTGCACGCGCAGAACCTGATCGAGCGCACCCGCGACATCTCGGTGTCGGAGCCGCTGGACTTCCAGACCCATATCGAGAATCTGCGCGAGCACCCCAAGGGTCTGCTGGTGGACGCCGTCACCGAGGTGAGCGTCGGCCGTGAGCAGGTGTGGCGGCAGGTCACCACCTTCCTGCACCAGCAGCGCACTTCGCTCTCCGGCGGACCCAAGCCCGAGCCGAAGCCCGATGAGGTGCCGCCGCCGCCCATGCGCACCACCCGGGTGGATCAGCAGATGATCAACCGCTACGCCGCGGCGTCCGGCGACCACAATCCCATCCACACCTCGGCGCTGGGGGCCAAGGCTTTCGGCTTCCCGAAGCCCATCGCCCACGGCATGTGGTCGGCGGCGAACGTGCTCGCCAATATCGAGGGCCGGGTGCCCGCCGAGGCCACCTACGACGTGAAGTTCGGCAAGCCGATCTTCCTGCCGTCCACGGTGAACGTCTACGCCGACCAGGTGGAGGGCGGCTGGGACCTGGCCTTGCGCCACCCGAAGAAGGGGTATCCGCACCTGACGGCTACGCTGCGTTGAGTTGCCGGGCGGTCGGATCTCCTCGACCGCCCCGCGCGAAGCTCGACCCCGGACCAGGGGGACCGGAGCCGCGCACCGTGCCCAACCGAATGTCGGCTCGCAGGGGTATCGACATCCGGTTCGGCGACACGGTGCGCGGCTCTGCGCTTTCCTACCCCGATCACACTCGCGCTGGTCGCCGGTTCGGCCATCCCCGAGCGCCGCCCGCCCCCGATCCGAGGCGGATGCGCTCGCATCACGGTCCCCGCGAGGGGCTCGGCACACTCGTCGAATCCGCACTCCCCCGGCGGGAGCTCGCTACTCGGCGGCCGGTTCGGGTTTGCGGCCGGCCAGGCCGCGCCAGGCCAGGTTGTCCAGCAGGTCGACGGCCTGCCGGACCTCCACCTCGCCGCTGGCGACCCGGTCGGCGATGGCCTCGCCCGCGCCGATCACCGCGACGGACACGATCTCGAAATTGGTGCCCGGCTCCGCGTATTTGGCGCTGGATTCCAGCAGTTTGGCGGTGAGTTCGATGATCCGGTCACGGCTGTTGATGATGTCCGGCGCGAACGGCTGCTGGTTCAGCGCCTGCCGGTAGAGCACCTGCCAGGACAGCCGATTGTTGTCGACGTAGGACAGGAAGGCCTCGAGGCCCGCTCGCAACTGTTCGTGCGGGGTCAGCTTGGGGTTGCCCGCCACCGCCACGGCCTCGATGAAGCGCATGCTCTCGCGGTGGATGCAGGCGCGGAACAGTTCGTCCTTGGAGCCGTAGTACAGGTACAGCATGGGCTTGGAGATCTTGGCCTCGGCCGCGATCGCGTCCATGGAGGTGTCGTGATAGCCCTTGTGCGAGAACACCGTAACGGCGGCGTCCAGCATCTGCTGCTCACGAACCGCCCGGGGTAGCCGCTTCGTTCCGCCTGCCATCCACACTCCTAGGACATGTCGAAACCCTTATCTTACTCCATGGTAAGTTTCGCGAGCTCAACATTGCGGAAGATTCGCTCGCGATACGCACCGTGCAGCGTCGACAAGGGCTTCCCGGTCGGAGTCGTCGAGACGTCAGCAGCGCGGCCCAGTGCCCTTGAACTTTGCCATGCGAAGTACCGAGGCATCCACCTGGCTACCCGGCAGGCGGCCGCTGGCGACGGCCTGCTCGAGCCGGTCGAGCACGCTCGTCACCGCGTCCGTGGTAATCCACAGAGCATTGTCCGCCCCCGCGACCAGGGCGGATTCCACCGCCTCCGCGATCGACATCCGACTGGTGATGGCCGCCATGCCGCCGAGATCATCGGTGAAGATCACGCCGTCGAAGGGTGCCGCACCGTAGCCGGTACCCGTGCGCAGCAGCGCCATCACCTCCGGACTGATGCTCGCGGGCACATCCGGGGTGGTGAGACCCGGCACGTCGAGATGGCCGATCATGACCGCCGCCCCGGATTCGACCAGCCCCCGGAACGGCACCAGGTCGCGGTCCCGCAGCTGCGCCAGCGGCGGCGTGCGCACCGCGCCGGTGTGCGAATCGCCCGAGCCCGCGCCGTGCCCCGGGAAGTGCTTCATGACCGTGCCGACCCCGGCCTCGTTCATGGCGCGGATGAAGGCGGCGGCGTACTCCGTGACCACCTGGGGATCGTCGGAGTAGGACCGGTCGCCGATCACCGAGTCGTCGGGCTGGTTGCTCACGTCCACATCGGGCGCGAAGTCCACGGTGATGCCGAGTGCCTTCATCTTCCGGCCGCGCTCCAGGCTGAGCCGGTAGTACTCGTCCACGCTCATGGTCTGCGCGACCACCCGCGCCGACGGAGCCGAGCCGATGAGGTCGCGCAGCCGCGACACCCGGCCGCCCTCCTCGTCGACGGTCACCATGAGCGGGGTGCGCGACGCCGCCAGCACCGCGTCGATCTGGTTCTGGGCCAGCAGCGCCTTGTCGGTCCAGCCGCCCACGAAGATGCCGCCCACTCCTTCGGTGCGCACCACGTTCTCCGCGTCCGCGGCATCGGTGACGCCCACGGTGATCAGCTGTGCCAGCTTCTGTCGCAGCGTGAACTGCGCCAGATAGCCCGCGGCGCAATCCTGTTGCGCCACAGTGCTGGTCGCTCCGGTGGTGGTGTCGCTGGAACCGGTGGTGGTGGAGGTCCGGTCGGCGGTCGTCTCGCCGCCGCCGGAGCAGGCGGTCAGCATTACCGCGGCCATGGCGAGCACGATCCCGGGGAAGATGCGCATGCCCCGACCGTAGCCGCCACCGGCGCGGCCGCCCACCCGACTCCGGGCGCGGCGGCCACCGACGCGCCCCGAGTCGACCCGAGCGGCGGGGCGGCCGGTATGACCGCGGCCATGTGCGCGGCGGCTATGCCCCGGGCAGCTCATGGTGCCCGCCGAACGCCTGGCGCATGGCGGAGAGCACCTTGTCGGCGTAGAGCGATTCACCGCGCGAGGAGAAGCGCTGGAAGAGCGCGGCGGCGAGCACGGGCGCGGGCACTCCCTCGTCGATGGCGGCGTCGAGGGTCCAGCGGCCCTCACCGGAGTCGGAGACGCGACCGCCGAAGGAGTCCAGATTCGGGTCGGCGTGCAGTTCGGCCGCGGTGAGGTCGAGCAGCCAGGAGGCGACCACCGAACCGCGCCGCCATACCTCGGTGACCTCGGGGATGTCGATGTCGTAGCGGTAGTGCTCGGGATGTTCGAGCGGGGTCACCTCGGCGGAGTGCTCGGTGTCGAGGTGCTTGCCCACATTGGCCTTGTGCAGGATGTTCATCCCCTCGGCGTAGGCGGCCATGGCCCCGTACTCGATGCCGTTGTGCACCATCTTCACGAAGTGGCCCGCGCCCGCCGGGCCGCAGTGCAGATAGCCCTGCTCGGCGGGTGACGGTTCGCCGGTGCGGCCGGGGGTGCGCGGCGCGGCCTCGACCCCGGGCGCGATGGATTTCAGCAGCGGTTCGAGGTATTCCACCTGTTCGGCCTCGCCGCCGATCATCAGGCAGAAGCCGCGGTCACGGCCGAAGACGCCGCCCGAGGTGCCGATGTCCAGGTAGTGAATGCCCTTGGGCCGCAGCGCTTCCGCCCGTGCGATGTCCTCGTGGTAGCGGCTGTTGCCGCCGTCGATGACGATGTCGCCGGGTTCGAGCAGATCGGCGAGCTGGTCGATGACCGCGCCGGTGGCCCCGGCCGGGATCATCACCCAGACCACGCGGGGGGTCTCGAGCATGGCCACGAACTTCGGCAGATCGGTGGTGCCGGAGAAGCGGTCGCCGAGTTCCGCGCCGAGTTCGTCGATCAGCGGGCTGTCGCGGTCGTACCCCACCGCGGTGTGCCCGGCGGCGGCGATGCGGCGCACGATATTGGCGCCCATCCGGCCCAGGCCGATCATTCCCAGCTGCATACTCATCTCCCTCGAGTCGTCTCGATCCTCGGCTACGCCGAGCGCTGCGGTAGCAACCTCCTCGATTGTCCCGCTCGCCGGTTTCGAGTTTTTTCCGGGATTCCCGTGCGAGGGGTGTAACGCACGCTGACGGGGCTCGATAGAGAGGGTGGCTCCGTGCTGTTGCCAGACCCCCGACCCGGCAACCGCACGGGGCTCTTCGCTTGTTCAGTGACCTGTTGCACAGGGTTTGCTGTTGGCCAGGGAATCGTCGGATGCCGGTGTCTCCCACTATGGTGTGCGGTGAACTCGCGCGTGCGGGTGCCCTTTTCTCCGACCATCGGGAGGGTGGTTCGTGACCAGCGGATCCAGTACCGGTCGCCACACGCCGACTCGGAATACCGTCCCGGAGCCCGAGCCCGGTACGCGGTTGCTGAACTCGGCCACCGCCCGCCGCGCCGGAATCGCAGCCGGTGTGCTGATGGCGCTGTCCGGTATCGCCTACGCCGCGGACTGGGCGATGTCCTCCGGCGAGGTGCCGCGCGGGGTGCAGGTGGCGGGCATCGACATCGGCGGCATGGACCGTGCCGCCGCGCAGTCCGCCCTGGAACTGGAGCTGAACAGCCGGGCCACCCAACCGCTGACCGTCCGTGTCGGCGACGAGAGCGTGGATATCGTGCCCGCCAATGCCGGGCTGGGGGTGGACTGGAACGCCACCTGGGACCGGATCGGCGGTCAGCCGCTCAACCCGTTCGTCCGGCTGGCGTCGCTGTTCACCGATCGCACGGTGTCCCCGGTCGCCGATGTCGACGACGCGGCGCTGGACCGGCAGGTACAGGAGCTGCGCGCCCTCGATCGCCAGCCGGTCGAGGGCACCGTGCGTTTCGAGGACGCCAGACCCGTGCCGGTGTATCCGGTACCCGGTCGGGTACTGGACGCACCGGCCGCCCGCACCGCGCTGCTCACGCACTGGGCCGACGGCGGCGTCCTGGATCTGCCGGTGATCTCGACCCCCGCGGAGGTGACCCAGCAGGGTGTGGACACCGCGGTGAGCACTCTCGCCGAACCCGCCATGCGATCGGCGGTGACCTTCACCGGCAAGGGCGGAAACGGGACCCTGGAACCGGCGCAGCTCGCGGGCGTGCTGCGCTTCACCCCCGACGGTCACGGCGGCTTGGCCCTCGGCTACGACAACGACGCCGCGATCGCCGTGCTCGCACCGCAGCTGGCGCCGACCGAGGTGGAGCCGAAGGACGCCACCTTCACCCCCGCCGGCAACGACCGACTCACCCTGGTGCCCGCCGTGGTGGGTGACAAGATCTCCTGGCCGAGAACGCTCGAGGCACTGCCGGGGCTGGTGAGCGCGACCGGCGAGCGCTCCGCCGCGGTGGTGTACGAGCCGGTGCAGCCCGCGCTGACCACCGAGGCCGCCGAGAAGCTGGGACTGGTCGAGGTGGTGGGCTCGTTCACCACCGGCGGGTTCACCGGTCCGTCGGGCGTCAATATCCGCACCGTGGCCGCCAAGGTGAACGGGGCGATCGTGCTGCCCGGAGATACCTTCTCGCTCAACGGTTTCACCGGTCCGCGCGGCGCGGCCGAGGGCTATGTGGAGTCCGGCATCATCGACAAGGGCCGCCCCAGCACCGCGGTCGGCGGCGGCATCAGCCAATTCGCCACTACGCTCTACAACGCCGCCTACTTCGCCGGTATGGAGGATGCGGGGCATACCGAGCACAGCTACTACATCTCGCGCTATCCGGCCGCCCGCGAGGCCACGGTCTTCGACGGTGCGATCGACCTGCAATTCCGCAACAACACCCCGCACGGCGTCTTCATCGAGGCCACCGCCGACAGCTCCACCGTGACCGTGCGCCTGTGGAGCACCAAAACCGTTGACGTGGAATCCATCCCGGGCCCGCGCACCAAGGAAACCGAGCCGACCACCATCACCCTCCCCAAGGGCGACGACTGCATCGCCACCGACGGCGCTCCCGGTTTCACCACCTCCGACACCCGTGTCATCCGCGACTACCGCACCGGCGCGGAGATCTCCCGCCACACCCGCACGGTGAAGTACGACCCCATCCCGGTCGTCAAGTGCGTAGCGCCGGGCGAGGATTCGGGCGAGGATTCGGACGCGGACTCGAACGCGGACTCAGGCGAAGACTCGGACCGGTAAACCTCCCTCCGGCCGAAACTCTCCCCGGCACAACACCATCGGGTTATCCACCAACTGTGGATAACCCGATGCACAACTGTGGAGAACCGATGTGAGTTGTAACCTCACGAAACCGAACCGACACATGCCGTTGGCCGCCTGGACAACGTGGCCGGGCCACACAGCACTGCGGCCCCGACACAGCACTGCGGCCCGGGATCGCCGGGCCGCAGTGTTTCCGGTATGGAATTCGTGGATCACCCAGGGTGACGACTGATTTCGTGAGGTCCGGGGTAACTCGCCGGGTACGCCCGAAATCAGTTCCGCTCCCGACCGCCGGCACGCGTGCACGGCGGTCGACGGCACTCAGCCGTGCGCTGAATACCCGGAGCGGCGGGACCAGCTCAGAAGGCGGCTTCGTCCAGTTCCATGATGTCGTTGTCGAGGTTCGACAGGACGGTGCGGACGGAGGTCAGCTCCGGCAGGACATTGCGGGCGAAGAACTGCGCGGTGGCCACCTTGCCCTGGTAGAAGGGCTCGGTCGAGCCGCCGTCGAGAGCCTTGATGGCGACCTCGGCCTGCGCCAGCAGCTGCCAGCCGATGAGCAGGTCACCCACGGCGAGCAGGAAGCGCACCGAACCCAGGCCGACCTTGTACAGCTCCTTGGGGTCCTGCTGGGCGCCCATCAGGTGCCCGGTCAGGGTGGCGGCCATGGCCTGCACATCCTCGAGGGCGGTGGCGAGCAGCTTGCGCTCGGCCTTCAGGCGGCCGTTGCCGCCCTCGCGCTCGATGAACTTCTGCACCTGACCGGCCACGTGGGCCAGCGCCACACCGCGATCGCGGGCGATCTTGCGGAAGAAGAAGTCCTGCGCCTGGATGGCGGTGGTGCCCTCGTACAGCGAGTCGATCTTGGCGTCGCGGATGTACTGCTCGATCGGGTAGTCCTGCAGGAAGCCGGAGCCACCGAAGGTCTGCAGCGATTCGGTCAGGTACTGGTAGGCGCGCTCGGAGCCGACACCCTTGACGATGGGCAGCAGCAGGTCGTTGACGCGGAAGGCCAGATCCTTGTCGGCGCCCGAGACCAGCTCGGCGATATCGGCGTTCTGGTGCGCGGCGGTGTACAGGTACACGGCGCGCAGGCCCTCGGCGTACGCCTTCTGCATGGCCAGCGAACGACGCACGTCCGGGTGGTGGGTGATGGTGACGCGCGGCGCGGTCTTGTCGGTCATCTGGGTCAGGTCGGCGCCCTGCACACGAGTCTTGGCGTACTCGAGGGCATTCAGGTAACCGGTCGACAGGGTGGCGATGGCCTTGGTGCCGACCATCATGCGGGCGTTCTCGATGACGTCGAACATCTGCGCGATGCCGTTGTGCACCTCGCCGACCAGCCAGCCCTTGGCGGGCACGCCGTGGCCGCCGAAGGTGACCTCACAGGTGGCCGAGACCTTGATGCCCATCTTGTGCTCGACATTGGTGACGAACACGCCGTTGCGCTCACCCAGGGTCTGGGTCTCGAAGTCGAAGTGGTACTTCGGCACGTAGAACAGCGACAGGCCCTTGGTGCCCGGTCCCGCGCCCTCGGGGCGGGCCAGCACCAGGTGCATGATGTTCTCGAACAGGTCGTCGGAGTCACCCGAGGTGATGAAGCGCTTGACGCCCTCGATGTGCCAGGAGCCGTCCTCCTGCTGCACGGCCTTGGTGCGGCCCGCGCCGACGTCCGAACCGGCGTCCGGCTCGGTCAGCACCATGGTGGCGCCCCAGTTGCGGTCGGCGATGACCTGCGCCCACTTCTTCTGCTCGTCGGTGCCGTTGTTGTAGAAGACCTGCGCGAAACCGGCGCCGGCGGCGTACATCTGGGCCGCGGGGTTGGCGCCGAGGATCATTTCGCCCAGCGCCCAGCCGATGACGCTCGGGGCGCCGAGGCCGCCGAGCTCCTCGCGCACCGGAACCTTGGACCAGCCGCCGTCCTCGAGCGCCTTGTAGGACTTCTTGAAGGACTCCGGCAGGGTGACCGTGTGGGTGGCCGGATCGAAGGTCGGCGGGTTGCGGTCGGCGTCGGCGAAGGACTCCGCGAGCGGGCCCTCGGCGAGGCGGCGGACCTCCGCCAGCATTTCCTTCACGGTCTCGGTGTCGAGATCACCGTAGGCGCCGCCGTCCAGGAGGCTGCCGATGCCGAGCACCTCGAAGAGGTTGAACTCGAGGTCGCGAACATTGCTCTTGTAGTGACCCATGGCCGTGTACTCACTCTCCATTGAGATGGGTGCGGTTCGGTGCTTGCCGTTCCCGCCCGTCGGTCCTCCGGCTAGACAGCGTAAAGGCAGGCTACTAGCGGGTAACTTATGCGCCATGTTACCCACGGGTAAGGCCGTCGCCAAGAACATCTCGGCGCAATGTGACGAGAAGCACGCGGGTTGCTGAAACCGTGCAGATCGGACACCGTGGCAATTGCCGGGCGGCCCGGCGGGGTGTGGCGCGCCCGGGTCGCCCGATCCGGTGGATACCGTGCGTTCATGCGCATCGAGACGAGTGCCGGAACGGCCGAGGTGGAGATCGCCCGACCCGCCCGCAAGGCGGCCTTCCTGCTGGTGCTGACCCACGGATCCGGCGGCGGGACGGATGCGAAAGACCTGCTCGCCGTGCGCGACCGGGCGCTCGGGCTTGGCGGTGCGGTGGCCCTGGTGACCCAGCCCTACCGGGTGGCGGGACGCCGCGCACCCGGATCGGCGGCCGTGCAGGATGCGGCCTGGGTGGAGATCATCGCCGCCCTGCGCAAGAAGTTCGCGAAGATCCCCCTGATCCAGGGCGGCCGCAGCAATGGCGCGCGGGTGGCCTGCCGCACCGCCCACGCGGTCGGGGCGCGCGGTGTGGTCGCGCTGTCGTTCCCGCTGCACCCGCCGGGCAAGCCGGAGAAATCACGGCGCGAGGAACTGCTCGCCCCCGGGGATATCGAGGTGGTCGTGGTGAACGGCGCTCGCGATCCCTTCGGTATCCCGGAACCCGCCGACGCCGCCGAAGTGCGCGTCATCGCCGGGCAGGCACACTCCTATCGCGCGGGTTTCGACGAGATCGCCGAGACCGTCGCCCACTGGCTGCGCCGCTGGACCGCGGCAGGCTAGCCCCGGTCCCGGTGCGCCGATGAATTTCGGACCGTACCGCCGTCCCCATCGGTATTCGCCGCACGCAGGTGCGCGAGCCGGAAGAAAGGAATGATCCGTGGAGACCATCACCACGCCCGCCGGAATCACCCTCGCATTCGATCGGTACGTGGGCGGTGACGCGGGCACGGTGGTCCTGATCGGCGGCGCGTTCGGCTATCGCGAATTCCCGAAGATGGTGGAACTGGCGCGGCGGCTGGCCGACGAATACGGGCTCACCGTGATCAACTACGACCGGCGGGGCCGTGGTGACAGCAGCGACGTGCCGGGGATCTACAACGTCGAGAACGAGATCAACGACCTCATCGCGCTGTTGGATGCGGTCGGCGGCAGTGCGACCCTGTTCGGCTGGTCCTCGGGCGCGGTGCTGGCGCTGCGGGCGGCGAATTCCGGTCGGGCGCCCGGCATCAACGGTGTGGTGGCCTTCGAGCCGCCGGTCGTGGTCACCCGGGATCATCACGTTCCGCCCGCGGGCCTGGACAAGAAGCTGCACGAACTGATCGCGGCCGACCAGCGCGGCAAGACCGTGCGGTACTACATGGTCAAGGCGATGGGGGTGCCGCGCATGTTCGTCGCCGCCATGCGGCTGACAGGCTTCTGGAAGAAGCTGACGGCCACCGCGCCGTCGACCGCGCACGACTGGGCGGTCATGGCCCCCTTCATGCGCGGCACCGCGCTGCGGCCCGCCGACTGGGCCGGTGTCACCGTGCCCACGCTGGTGCTCTCCGGCGGCCGCAGCGGCGCGCTGCTGCGGACCGGGGCGCGGGCGATCACCGATGTGCTGCCCGATGCCCGGCATGTGGAGATCCCCGGACTGAGCCACGACCCGGATATCGCGCTGCTGCTGCCGCCCGCCGGTGAATTCATTTCGGGTACGGGCGAATATGCGAATTGGTCACCCGCGAAACCGTAGGCTCGGCACGAGTCCGATCCATCTCGAGGAGCTATCCGATGCGAAAGATCACCGCAGGACTTTTCATATCCCTCGACGGCGTCATAGCAGACCCGCAGGACTGGCATTTCCCGTACTTCGACGACGATATGGGCGAAGCGGTCGGCGCGCAGCTGGGCGGTGCCGACACCCTGCTGCTCGGCCGCAATACCTACGACAGTTTCGCCGGTGCCTGGCCGGAGCGCGAGGCCGCGGGCGGTGACGACGCGGTGTTCGCCAAATCGCTCGGCGACGCCCGCAAAGTCGTTGTCACACACCGGGAACTGGATTCGGACTGGCGCAATTCCGAAGTGCTGGGCGGGGATCTGCTCGCGGGGGCGCGGGCGCTCAAGGAAGAGCCCGGTGCGACCGATATCGCCATGAGCGGTTCACCGTCGGTGGTGCGCCAGCTGCTCGCCGCCGGTCTGCTGGACGAACTGCATCTGATGGTGCATCCGATCGCGGTGCGCAAGGGGATGCGGCTGTTCGACGAGGGCGACCCGATCCCGCTGAAACTGCTGTCGGCGCGCACATTCTCGTCGGGTGTGCAGTACCTGGTGTACACCTCGGCGGAAGCCCCCGCCGACGGCGGCTACGAGCAGGCGAAAACCCATCTGCCCCAGGCCGAGCAGGACTAGGACTCCAGCTCCTTCGCATCCTCCGGTGCCGGGGCGGGTTTGGTCGCCACCACCAGGGCGTCGATGGCGTCGCGGTGCTCGGTCGGCCGTTGCAGCCGTTCGGCCACCCGCACCTGGATGCGGTCTCCGGCCGGGGCCAGATCGGCCACGACATCCTCGGCGGTGAACAGCAGCGCCGGATCCGATTCGCCCCCATAGCCTTCGGTGAGATTGCGGGTGTCGTGCCCGAGGACCAGCAGCACCCCCTCGGGCGAGAGCATGTCGACGGCCTTCAGCAGCAGGGCCCGGCGCTGCTCGGCGGGGAGATGCACGTACGCCATGAGCACCAGTTCGTACGGGCCGGTAATGCCGAGGGTGTCGAGAGCGGTGATGTCGCCGTAGCGCCAGTTGATCCGATTGCGCACCGACCGCGACAGCCGCGAGGCCACCGTGCGGCCCTTGTCGATGCCGACCTGTGCGAAATCGACCGCGTCCACCTGCCAACCGTGGGTGGCCAGCCACATGGCATTGGCCCCCTCACCGCAGCCGAGGTCGAGCACCCGGGGCAGTTCGGGCCGGGGCTCCCCGGGAGCGAACGCACCCAGCGGGAACCGTCGCTCCAGGCCGAACACCTGCTCGACCACGGTCCCGCTGGGCGGTGCGCCCCAGACCAATTCGGTGCTGGCGTACTTCTCGTCCCAGGCGGCGGCGTCCATGCCCCGAGTCTATGAGCGCGGTCGGTCCGACCGGCGACGGCCGGTGGCCCGGAAACGAGAACGGCCGCGACCGTGGTCGCGGCCGAGCGTCCGGTCTCGCGCTACAGCCTGGTGTGCATGAGGAGCACGTTGTACTGGCTGTGCACCGTGGTGAGGAAGTACAGGTCGCGCCCGGTCTGGTACGGGAAGATCGACGGCGCGTAGGCGGTGGGGAGTTCCCGCGCGTCGATCAACACCTCGGGCCCGCTCCACGGACCCTCCGGGCTCGGTGCCCGGTGCATGACCACGGAATTCCACGGGTCGGTGGTGAGCATGATGTATTGGCCCAGGTAGTCGTTCCACATGACCGACATTTCGGCCACGCCGCCGCCGATCACCGGGGTCGCGGCATTCACGTCCTCGCGCACCCAGTTGCCGTCCGAGAAGTATTCGTACTGCGTCAGATCGCCGATGGCGGCCTCCGGCACCCGCGCCAGGAAGGCGGGGTTGTTGCGTCCGGAGGCGGTGCCGTACTCGTATACGAACCCGTCCGCCTTCAGGAAGGCGTTCATCTGGAAGTTGGCGTTGCCGCCCTCGTCGGGCCGCCGGGTGGCGGGCAGTTCCACCCAGTTCTCGCCATTGTCGCCGGAGACCGCGAGGCCGGAGAAGTTGGTGGTCCATTCGCCGGGCTCGTCCCAGCTGTGCACGGACATGAGGCTCATGTACTGCACACCGCCCACCGAGATGCCCGCGGTGGGAATGCGGCTGATCTCGATGAAGGGGATCTTGGGGCTGGGGATGAGGTCGCGGGCCTGCCCGAACCAGTCCCGCACCACCGAGTCGAAGTAGATGCCGTTCGACGGATCCTTGGTATGCGACCGCACCAGGATATTGGAGCGCCACGCCCAGGTGCTGCCGACCAGCAGGTTGGGGAAGCCGAGACCGGCGGTGTCGCCGAAGGCGGTGAGCATCTCGCCGTGTCCGTTGTCCCACATGATGCCCAGATCGGTGCCGAGCACGTTGTAGGACTGGGTGTTGTTGGGGCTGGCCATACCGGTCACCTGGAACACCGCCTTGGTGCGTCCGGGCAGGTTGGGCAGGCCGTGGGTGCCATTGAGCACCGGAATGGGGTTGATGGCGTTCGGGTTGGCCGCTGCCGGTGAGGTCGCGGTGAGGATCAGAGCCGTGGTTCCTGCGAGGGCGGACATGAGCAGGGATGCGGTCTTCGTCAACGCGGACAAACCTCCGGTTCTCGCCGAACAAGATGCGCGGGCCGTGCCTAACCTACGGACGCGCGGTCATTCGGCTCGCTGGCAAAGTGTGAAGATGCTAACAGCGCGACCGGGGTGGGTGGGAACGCAAACCGACTTGTTTGCTGTGAATTGCCTTACTTGTTGTCTTTCCGGCCCAGGGCCTGGCGCAGGATGAGCGGCAGCTGGGTGGCGCGCTCGATCGCGAAGGTGCGCCGCAGCGAGGACTCCCAGGAGCGGTCGAACAGCCGTTTGGCGCTCGCCACCGCGTGCGGGGAGCGCGCCGCGATGCGGTCCGCGAGCTTCTCCGCCTCGGCCCGCGGATCCGCGGCCACCTCGGTGACCAGACCGATGCGCCGGGCGTAGGCGGCGTCCACCGGATCGGCGGTCATGGTGAGCAGCAGCGCCTGGTCGATGCCGACGAGGCGGGACAGCGTCGCCGCCCCGGTCATATCCGGAATGAGGCCGTGCTTGGCTTCCATCACCGCGAATTCGGAATCCGGGGTGACGAAACGGAAGTCGGCGGCCAGCGCGAGTTGCAGCGCGCCGCCGTAGCAACGGCCGTGCACCACCGCGATCACCGGCTGCGGCAGCCGCCGCCACGCCCAGCAGGCTTCCTGGAAGGTATTGGTGCCGCGCCACGGCAGCGGAATGAAGTTGGGCACGATGGACATCGGATTGCCCATGGCCTTGGCGACATCCAGGCCGCTGGAGAAGCTGGGTCCGTTGCCGGACAGGATGGCGGTTCGAATATCATTGCGGCCCTGAATGATTCCGGCGACCCGGACCAGTTCCCGCAGCATCTCGACGGTGAGCCCGTTGTGCTTGTCGGGGCGGTCCAGGGCGACGTAGGCGCGATCGCCCTCGAAGGTCAGCTCGATATTGTCGCGAGCCGTACTGTCGCGTGCCGTTTTGTCGCGTGCCATGCTCTTCCTCACTTCTGGTCCAGGAGCAGCCGCGCACAGCCCGTCGGATCGTCGTAGAAGGGTGTGTGGCCGCTGCCGCGCAGGGTGACGTGCCTGGCGGCGGGGAGCAACTGCCGGGCGCGGCGGCTCTGCGTGGCGTAGGTCAGCAGAATGTCACGATTGCCCCAGGCGACGGTCACCGGGATGTCGGCCAGCGCCGCGGCGTCGACCGGCCGCACCCGGGTGAACGAGGCCAGCGCCGCGTCGAAGCCGCCCGACCCGAGCAGCCCTTCGACGGTGAGCACCGCGGCGTCGGCGGGCAGCTGCCAGGGCTTGCCGAACACCAGGCCCATGAGGGCGCTGCGCCCGGCGGTGCTGCCGAGCAGGGTGGGCGCGGCCGGGCGCAGCAACCGGCAGAGATCCTTGGCCCGGCCCAGTGCCTGCTGACACCAGATGCGGCCGGGGGTGTCCCAGAATCCGATGGGGGAGTAGGCGGTGACGCTGCGCGCCAGTCCGCGCGCGGCCAGGTCCAGCACGATATGGCCGCCCATGGAATTGCCCGCCAGATGCGGGCGCTCGATGCCCTGCTCGGTCAGGAAGTCGGCCAGCGCGTCGGCGAGGGCGGGCACATCGGTGCGGGCCAGCGGCTGGCTGGCGCCGAATCCCGGCAGATCGACGGCGATCACATCGAACGACTCCGCGAGCATGTCGATGGTCGGCCCCCACACCTGCCACCGGCTACCCACCCCGTGCACGAGCACCAGCGGATCACCCGCCCCCACCCGGTGATGGTTCAACGTCATCGTCAACCTCCCGCGAACTGCACCGACGCCTCACCCTAACAACGCCGCGCGGCCCGCCAATCGAGATTTCCGGCCGTCTGCGGTGCGGTCTACCCGGCCGTCCGCGCGGCGGTGCGCTGCGCCACCGATCGCCACCGCATCGGCCTTCTCATCGGTACGATAAAAGGTATGGCAACCCGTAAGGTGACTCTGTCGCTGGACGAGGCCGCCTGGTCGTACGCCGAACAGGCCGCCGCCCGGGCCGGCATGTCGCCGTCGGCGTGGATATCCCGCGCCGCGCGGCGCGA
Organism: Nocardia sp. CC227C; assembly: GCF_030767025.1. Classification (GTDB taxonomy): domain Bacteria; phylum Actinomycetota; class Actinomycetes; order Mycobacteriales; family Mycobacteriaceae; genus Nocardia. The sequence goes on from NZ_JASITE010000019.1 coordinate 110,203, forward strand.
GGCGGTCCGGACCGGTTGGGGCCCGGCGCCCGACGCGGCGGATCTCGCCGCGCTGGACGAGGCGGAGTTGGCGGCCGCCGAGAAGGAGTTGCGTGCGCAGGGGTGAACTCTGGGTCTACCACCCGCACGGCACGCCCCGACGCCGCAATATCGTCCTCATCAGCAGCGACGGCATCAACGAATCGCCGCGCCCGTGGCTGATCGCCGCGGAGGTGCTGGACGAGGACCCGCTGGATATTCTCGCCGTGCCGATTCCCGGGCACGGCTGGGTGCACGCCGGGAATCTGGGCCGCATCTATCGCCCCTGGTTGGCGGAGCGCATCGGCGCGGTGGACACCGAGACCGAGGAGCGCATCGACACAGCGCTGCGCGCGGCCATGGATCTGTGAGAAGGTTCCTCCGGCATTCCGCTCGTGAGAATCGAGGTACCCGTGAGGATTTCCCTGCTCGCCGCCGCGTTCGTCGCGCTGCCGCTGCTCGCCGCGTGCGGCAGCGACAGCGAAGAGGCTCCCGCCGTCACGCAGGCGGACCTGTCCAAGGCACTGCAGGACAGCGGCCTCAAGGACACCGCCCTGGCCGACTGCGCGGCGAAGATCTATGTGGATCAGGGGATCTCGCAGGACGGCCTGCGCGTCATGATCGACAAGGAGGCCAATGTGACCGGTTCGGTGGAGCCCGAGGAGCTCGGCATGAGCCAGGAGGACTCCGATAAGGCCAAGGCGGCCACCAACCGCATCGTGTCGGAGTGCCTGCAGTAGTCGGCGCGGCGAACGGCGGCAGCGAATCCGGACGGGCCGGTGCCCGACCCATCCGGACTCACACCAGGACCGTGATCTGCACCCGTGCCGAATCCCCTGCGGACAACCCCTCTGATATCCGCACGGGCTTCTTCACGGGCAGCAGATACGTTCCCCGCTTCTTGTCCGGGAACAGCGATGTCGCCCACCGGCTCGCACCGATGACGACCTCCACCCGGACCGACCCGAATCCGCCGACCCGATGCCCGTACATCTCCTCGATCTCGTCGGCGATCGGCTCCGGCACGTCGAGGAAGTACCACGCGGCGGGCCCGTCGTACTCCCAGAGTTCGGCGGTGAACGAGTAGCGGTCGTGGGCCATGACGGCGAGATTATCCGGGGAGACCGACAGGTAGTCGGTGCGCGCTGGTTGTCGATGTCGTTGTCCGCGAGGAGAAGTCCTGCGGGGGCGTGGGGTCGCAGGCCTGGAACGCGAGCGCCAGGATGACGAAGGCGGCCCCGGCGATCAGCGCGCCATTGCGCGAGGTGTGCGGGTTCGGGCGAGAGCTCATTGTTCCTACGTGCCTGGGTGCAACCCGAAAGGGTATGGCGAAAGAGAGTCCGGTGGGGACTCGAAATAACAAGACCGGTTAGTCGAATCGAATTGATACCAATCGGCAGGGATTGGTACAGGATGGATCGGCGGCCTGGGTCCGGGCGTTACCGCCCGTATGCTCGCGGGAGTGCGTGACCCGTACTGGAATCACAACACCCACTACCACCCCTGGCTGCTCGCCCAGCTGCCGGACAGTGCCCGCACCGCCCTGGACGTCGGCTGCGGTGACGGTCTGCTGGCCCGCAAACTGGCCCGGCACTGCCCCAGCGTGCTCGGCGTGGACATCGACGCGCCGGTCCTCGCGGCAGCCGCCCCCGCCCCGAACGTCACCTACAAACAGGCCGACTTCCGCGATCTCACCGGAACCTTCGACTACGTCACCGCGGTCGCCAGCCTGCACCACGTCCCCGTCGACGAGGGCCTGACCGCCCTTCGTCGTCTGGTCGCCCCCGGCGGCACGCTCGCCATCGTCGGCCTCTGGTCCATGAGCCTGCGCTCCGACTTCGGCTACCTGCTCCGCTACCCCCTCGTCAGAGCTGTCGACCTGCTGCGCCACAAGAGCGACCCACCCGCCCCCCTCCACGCCCCCGAGGACTCCCTGGACCGCATCAGGCGATCCGCCGCCGAGCTCCTCCCCGGCGCGACCATCCGCAAGCGACTGCTCTGGCGATACACCCTGCTGTGGCACAAGCCTGCGGCCGAATAGCCTGCCCGATCAGGAAAGCCGTTGCGGCGGTGGACACCCGGATCGGGCATGTTCACTCGGGACCGCATGGCACGTGTGTGCCACGGCGGGCGCGGGCGGCATGGCCGAACGATTGTGCCGGGCAGGGCTGGATTGCCGAGGTGAGCTGCGCGGGAATCGCGCGAGAGAAAGGAGAGCCGGTGACGGGAATCGAACCCGCACTCTCAGCTTGGGAAGCTGATGTTCTACCACTAAACTACACCGGCCAGTGTGTGTAGACGCTCCGCGACTCTATCAGAACCGGGGTCGTCGGATGCAAGTCGGCCGGAAGCGGGTCGGCGGGGGATTCGGCGAAGTGTGGGTGATCGTCTACGGGCGGTCGTAGACTGATCACCGGGTCGAAAGCCCGTCCACCACAGTGACTTTGGATGCGCTGGACGTTCGCTGATCGGCGTTCGCGTGTCCTGGAGGAGGACGCGATGACCGCGGTGCCCTCGAAAGATGTCCCCCGGCTCGAGCCCGCGCGGCCGTATCCGGCGCGGATGGCCCCGAAGGGGTCGTATCTGTGGCGCATCGTCACGACCACCGATCCCAAGCTGCTCGGGATGATGTACATGGTCACGGCCATCTCGTTCTTCCTGATCGGCGGGTTGATGGCGCTGCTCATGCGGGCCGAGCTGGCGCGGCCGGGGTTGCAGTTCCTGTCGCCGGAGCAGTACAACCAGCTGTTCACCATGCACGGGACGATCATGTTGCTGTTCTATGCGACACCGATCGTCTTCGGATTCGCCAATGCGATACTGCCGCTCCAGATCGGCGCTCCGGATGTGGCGTTCCCGCGGTTGAACGCGCTGAGCTACTGGCTGTACCTGTTCGGCGCGACGATGGCCACGGCCGGGTTCATCACCCCGGGCGGAGCGGCGGACTTCGGCTGGACCGCCTACACGCCGCTGAGCCTGGTCGATCACTCACCGGGGGTCGGGGGAGACCTGTGGATCATGGGGCTGGCCGTCTCCGGCCTGGGCACCATCCTCAGCGGCGTCAACTTCATCACCACCATCGTGTGCCTGCGCTGCCCGGGGATGACGCTGTTCCGGATGCCCATCTTCACCTGGAACATCCTGGTCACCAGCATTCTGGTGCTGCTGGCGTTCCCGATTCTCACCGCGGCGCTGATGGCGCTGGCCGTCGACCGGCATCTCGGCGGGAACATCTTCGACCCGTCCAGCGGCGGCGCGATTCTCTGGCAGCACCTGTTCTGGTTCTTCGGGCATCCCGAGGTGTACATCATCGCGCTGCCGTTCTTCGGCATCATCTCCGAAGTGCTGCCGGTGTTCTCCCGGAAGCCGATCTTCGGCTACACCACCCTGGTGTACGCGACCCTGGCCATCGGCGCGCTGTCCATGGCGGTGTGGGCGCACCACATGTTCGCCACCGGCGCGGTCCTGCTGCCGTTCTTCGCCATGATGACCTTCCTCATCGCGGTGCCGACGGGGGTGAAGTTCTTCAACTGGATCGGCACCATGTGGCGCGGGCAGCTCACTTTCGAGACACCCATGCTGTGGGCGGTCGGCTTCCTGGTGACCTTCCTGTTCGGTGGCCTGTCCGGCATCATCCTCGCCAGTCCGCCGCTGGACTTCCACGTCACCGACTCGTACTTCGTGGTCGCGCACTTCCACTACGTGCTGTTCGGCACCATCGTGTTCGCCACCTTCGCGGGCGTCTACTTCTGGTTCCCCAAGATGACCGGCCGGATGATGGACGAGCGGCTCGGCAAGCTGCACTTCTGGAGCACCTTCTTCGGCTTCCACCTCACCTTCCTGGTGCAGCACTGGCTGGGCGACGAGGGTATGCCGCGCCGCTACGCCGACTATCTGCCCGGTGACGGGTTCACCGCGCTCAACACGATCTCGACCATCGGGTCGTTCGTCCTGGGCCTGTCGATGGTGACCTTCGTGTGGAACGTCTTCAAGAGCTACCGCTACGGCGAGGTGGTGACGGTGGACGATCCGTGGGGTTACGGCAACTCCCTGGAATGGGCCACCACCTGCCCGCCGCCCCGGCACAACTTCTACGAGCTGCCGCGCATCCGCTCCGAGCGGCCCGCCTTCGAACTGCACTATCCGCACATGTCCGAGCGCATGCGCAGCGAGTCGGAGGTCGGCTGGCCGGCGCGATAGCCGCGTGCGGTCGCGGAGGGCACGCCGCAACCGCCGCGCTGGTGAGCGACCGCAGACCAGAGCCCTCCCACCGCGGGCTGACCACCTGGCACTACGCTCGTGCGCGTGCTGCTTTCCGATCGCGACATCCGCTCCGAGATCGCCGCTGGACGCCTCGGGCTCGACCCGTTCGACCCGAACCTCGTCCAGCCGTCGAGTATCGACGTGCGGTTGGACAGCCTGTTCCGGGTGTTCAACAACACCCGCTACACCCATATCGATCCGGCGCAGCGCCAGGACGAGCTGACCACCATGGTCGAGCCGACCGCGGGCGAACCGTTCGTGCTGCACCCCGGCGAATTCGTGCTCGGCTCCACCCTGGAGGTGTGCAGTCTGCCCGACGACCTGGCCGGTCGGCTGGAAGGCAAGTCGAGCCTGGGCCGCCTGGGGCTGCTCACCCATTCCACCGCCGGGTTCATCGATCCGGGATTCAGCGGGCACATCACCCTCGAACTGTCGAATGTGGCGAATCTGCCGATCACGCTGTGGCCGGGGATGAAGATCGGCCAGCTGTGCCTGTTCCGGCTGTCGAGCCCGGCTGAGCATCCCTACGGCAGCCAGGCGGCCGGGTCGAAGTATCAGGGGCAGCGCGGGCCGACGCCGTCGCGGGCCTACCTCAACTTCCTGTCGTCCAACGGGCACTGAGCGCCGATTCGGCGGCTCATTTCGCGACGGATGCGGCCGGGGTGGCCGCACTCTGCGAGGTCGCGTTCGCGCGGGCGACCCCCGCGCCGGATCGTCCGCTGGTCGGCGGGAACGCGGGTTCAGCAGTCCTCGGCGAAGGCTTTCAGATAGCCCGCCGTCTGGTAGGCGTACTGGTACATCCAGCGCAGCGGGCCGATACGCGGGCGGGCGTCGACGACGAGCAGCTCACCGTCCCAACATTTTCCGAGGATGTAGCGGGTGCGGGAGATGTGCGGGGTGAAGGTCACCACGATCACCCGCCGCCAGCCCTCCGCACGGGCCCGCTCCGCCAGGTAGCGGCCCTCACCGCGGGTGGTGCGCGGCTCCGGGTCGAAGCATTCCACCGCGAAGCTGTAGCCGCCGTGGCAGATCCGGTTCACCAGCGGACTGTGCTCGTACGGGTCGGAGATCAGCACGAGCGGCGCGACACCGTCGTGGGCGAGGCCGAGCCCCAGTTCCTCGCGGCCGTCGTGAGCGCCGCCGAGTACCAGGATGGCGTCGGCCGGGCGCGGGGTGTCGACGCGCGGCCGCACGAATACCGGCCAGAGCGCGCCGACGTACACGACCGCGGCGCACAGCAGCGCGATCGCGGTGACGGTACGACGGGACAGGCGCACGCCGCCGATGCTAGAGCCCGCGCGCCGCGATCCGGCACTGTGCGGCGCACGCGTCGTCCGGCCGCGGGAAGCCGACCGCCCTTACCCGAAACGGCGGGCGGTCTCGGACCTCTCCTGCCGGTGCGCGGGCGAGCCCGGTGCGCGAGGGAATGTGGATGTCGCCATCTGGTCGCCATGTGACCGCGGTTCGTGCGCGGGCATGTCGGCATGGGCGTGGATGTCGCCACCTGGTCGCCATGTGACCACGGTGCGTGCGCGGGGGCCGGGGGGCACGGGCGTGGATATCGCTCTCGCCCAGTGGGGTACGCCCCGTCGCCGGTATTCACATCGCTACCCGCGGGCCCCGCGCGGCTGTCCCGAATGCGCCGAACCGGGTGGTCGTAGGCGGGTGTACGGAAGACGCGGCACGCCGTAGTGTGTCACCGACAGGTACAGTGACCCCACCGCAAGTGTGACGCGACGCTGGCCATCCGCAGGCGGCGGCCCGCTCGCACGTCGTGGGAGCGTGAATCGAGATGGGCTGCAGATGAGTTCGGTACTGGGAGTGTCGGTGGGGGTGAGCGCGGTACGCGTCGCGCGGCCGCTCACCGAGGCCGATGCCTACTCGTACGCCGGATTCCAGCAGGCCGAGCCGTTCTACGACGGCTACCGCGGCGCTCCGCAGACCTTCGACACCCAGGACATCCCGGTCGGCGAACAGCGGGTGGAGGAGCTGGTGGCCGACGCGGTCGGTGCCGTGCTCGCCGCCGATCCGTCGATCACCGCCACCGCCATCGCGTATCGGGACGAACAGCACGCCCGCGGCATCCGCGCGGAGCTGGCCCGCCGCCAGATCATCAACTACGAGCTCGTCCCGGATGTGGTGGCGGCGCTGGAATTCCTGGAGTACTCCGGTGATGTCCAGGGTTTCGGCACCGTCGCCGTCTACGACCTCGGCGCATCCGGCCTGTCCATCACGGTGGTCGACACCGCCTCCCGGCAGATCCATCACACCGAGCGCACCAGCGATATCAGCGGCGACTATCTGGACTCGCTGATCCGGGAACAGCAGATCGCGTCCGGCCGCATCGCGCATCCGCCGGATGCGGCCGGGCTGGCGGCCATGGACGAACTGTGCCGCAAGGCCAAGGAACAGCTGTCCGCCAGCACGGCCGTGGCGCTGCCCTCGCCCGAGGGGTTGGTGCTGCTCTCGCAGGAGAATTTCGAAGCCCTCATCATGCTGGCCGTGGAGTCCTCGGCACGCATGGCCCGCGATGTGATCCTGCGCTCCGAGCAGCCGGTGGAGGCGGTCGCCGTGATCGGCGGCTGTGCCCGGATTCCCTTGGTGGCGCGGGTGCTGCGGCGTTGGCTCGGCATTCCCGTGGTGGTCGCCGACGGTCCCGAGACCGCCGCGGTGCGCGGCGCGGCCATGCTGGCCCGGCCGGTACCGCAGCGCCAGCCGCCGGCCCAGCCGCAGCCGCACGTGGACGAACCGGCTCCGCGGCCGCGTTCCCAGTCCTCGCCCACCTGGCTCTCCGGCGGGGAGACCGGGGAGCGGTTCCGGCGTCGCCGGGAGATCAGCGTGGCCGGTGTCGCCGTCGGCGCGCTCGTGGTGGTGTCCGCCATCGGCGTGACCCTGGGCTGGCGGCCGACGGCCTTCGAACCCGATTCGCAGAGCCGCGATTCGAGCACCACCGCCGGGACCACCTCGACCGCGCCGCGCACCACCTCCGCGCCCGCGCCGACCACCGAGGCGACCAACGAATCCGTCGCCGCCCCGCCCCCGCGCTACAGCCCCACCACCAGCAGCGAGGAACCGCCCCCGCCGAGCGCGAACACCATCACGGTCATCCCGGGCCTCCCCCCGATCGTGGTGCCCACCATCCCACCGCTGTTCCCGCCACCCGCCCCGGCCGGACAGTAAGCGCCCGGTCTCGCAGCCGGGGTCGCGATGCCACGACCGTGCGAGTCGCGGTGTCACGACGGTGCTTTCCCGCACGACCACGGGTTGGGGCATGGCTTTCCCGCACGACCACGGGTTGGGGCATGGCTTTCCCGCACGACCACGGGTGGCGGCGTGGCTTCCCCGCACGACCACGGGTTGCGGCGTGTCCGCACGTGGGCGGCGGTGTGCGGGTCGCGGTGAGCTGAGGCGTCGGGGCGGCTACTCCTCGAACCAGTCCTTGGAGTGGCGCGGGCGGCGCGGTTGTTCGGCCTGTTCCGGAGTGGACGGCCAGATGGGATGCTCGCCGGTCAGCGGCAGCCGCAATTGCGGGTCGGTGGGGTAATCGTCGGTGTACGGCGGCTCGGGTGCGGCGGGCACCGCCGGTTGGGCTCCGCTCTGGGCGGCGAGGGACCAGGACGACTGTTCGCCGCTCGATGCCGTGGAGCCGCTCGATGCCGTGGACGTGCGCGGCACCGTGGTCTGCTCCCCGGTGCCGGGATTCGGGTGCCGGTGGGCGGGCCCGGGCTGCTCGTCGCCGTGCGGTCGGGCCGCCGGCTGTTCACCGGTCGCGGGTGCCGCGCCCCGGCTGGGGGCCGTCGACGGGTCGCCGCTCGTGCGGGCGGGGTTCCGGGCGGAGACCGCCGGTCGTTCCCCGGTGGCCAGGGCCGAGTTCCGCCCCGTGACCGCCGGTTGTTCTCCGGTACGGGTGCGGCGGGCGGCGGGCTGCGCCCCGGTGCGGCGCGAGCGCGCGGCGGGACGGCTCGGGCGTTTGCCGCGTGCTGCCGGTCCGGTGGGGGCGGTGCGGTGCATGTGGAAGGGCCGCGCGAGCATCACGGCGATACCGGTGGTCAGCGGTACCGACAGGGCGAGGCAGATGCCGCCCACCGCGGAGCGGGTGATCTCGATGGCGACCGCGTCACCGGTGAGGACATCGCGGATGGACCGGCCCGCCACGCTGAACAGCAGCAGCAGCGGCAGCGCACCACCGGCGTAGGCGAGCACCAGGGTGTAGACGGTGCTGGCGATGTGGTCGCGTCCCACCCTCATGGTGGCGGCGAAGATCTCGCGCCGGGACGCCTTCTCGTCCAGCGCCGCGAGTTCGAAGGCGGCCGCCGCCTGCGTGATGGTCACATCGTTGAGCACACCGAGCGAACCGATGATGAAGCCCGCGAGCAGCAGCCCGGTAATGCTGACGTGCTCGATATAGGTCGCCACATTGGTGTTCTGTTCCTCGGACAACCCGGTCAGATGGGTGATCTCGATGGCCACCCAGGACAGCACCGCCGCCAGCAGCATGGAGGTCAGCGTGCCGAGCAGCGCCGAACTGGTCCGCAGATTCACCCCGTGCGCCAGGTACAGCACGGCGTAGAGGATCAGCGAACCCGCCACCAGTGCAACGGGAATGGCTGGTTTGCCGTCCAGCAGCGCGGGCAGCAGGAACATCACCAGCACCCCGAACGCGAACCCGAGCCCGAGTATCGCCCGCAGTCCCCGCCAGCGCGCCACCGCCACGATGACGATGACGAAGGCCAGCACGATCAGGGTGAGCGGCAGCCCGCGCGCGTAGTCCTCGAACGAGTACATGGGCGCACCGCTGGGGTCGGACTGCCGCACCAGCCGGATACTGTCCCCGGCGTGCAGCTCCGGCTGCCCCGGCCCGGGGGCGATCTCGAACAGCGTCTTGTTCCCGGCATGCGGCCCGGAGTCGATGGTGATGATGCTGCGCTGGCAGTCGTAGGTATTGGCGCGCGGCGGCGCGGGATCGTCCGGGAACACCCGCCCCAGCGACGGACTCCCGCACGGCCCCCACTCCTGCATCACGACCGTCCCGGCCTCGGTCGTCACGGCCCCACCGCCCGCGTTCTGCATGGGCAACGGAATCTCGACGTTCTGCTTGCTCGGCCACAACCACACCAGCCCCACCAGCACGGCCACCCCGATGACCACGAGCAACCCCACCACCACGCGCGCAGCCGTGTCCCCGATCTTGATCGGTCCGGAGTGGCTGTGGCTGTGGCTATGGCCGTGGTGGTGATCGCTCACCCGCGCGAGCCTAACGAAAACGATTCCCGCCCGTAGCCGCGAGGGCACCTAGTCGCCGACAAGTCAGCGGAAAGACCTTCTCGACACACCGTCTGCCAAGGTGACAACTGATTTCGCACCGTTCGGGGTAACTCACCGGGTACCCCCGGAATCGGTTCGTATCCTGACCGCCGGCACGCGTACACAAGTGACAACGACTCCTAAGCCGTGCGCTGAAGTCGCGGGGAGGCGGGAATGCAACGGCTCCCAGCCGTGCGCTGAAGTCGCGGGGAGGCGGAATTGCGGGAGGGGCGGCGGAGAGCAGGGGGATGTCTCCGCCGCCCGGGGATCGGCGGCCCAGGGGGGGTAGGCCGACCAATCCAGGGCTGGACGGCCCAGGGGGGGTAGGCGGTCCAGCCGGGGCACTCTAGGTGCCGAGGACTACTGTACACAAAAGGGGGTTCTTTGCGCTAGCTAAGTCTCTAAAAACCTGACTTTTTCGAACTCATGGTCTGTTTCGTTTGGAACTACTGCCGGTAGCCGGCGAGGAAGTTGCCAAATCTTTCGATCGCGACGGCCAGGTCCCGCGCCCACGGCAGCGTGACGATCCGCAGGTGATCGTGATGCGGCCAGTTGAAGCCGGTGCCCTGCACCATCAGGATCTTCTCCTGCAACAGCAGATCCAGCACCAGCTTCGAATCATCGTGTATCTCATGGACTTCCGGATCCAAGCGGGGGAACGCGTACAGCGCGCCCTTCGGCTTCACGCACGAGACGCCCGGAATCGAGTTCAGCCGTTCCCACGCCACATCGCGCTGCTCGAGTAGTCGCCCGCCCGGCAGGATCAGATCCTCGATGCTCTGATGTCCGCCCAGCGCCACCTGAATGGCATGCTGCGCGGGCACATTCGGGCACAGGCGGGTGGAGGCCAGCAGATCGATGCCCTCCAGGAAGCCCGCGGCATGCTCCTTCGGCCCGGTGATCACCAGCCAACCGGCCCGGTATCCGGCCACCCGATAGGTCTTGGACAGCCCATTGAAGGTCAGGCACAGCAGATCCGGCGCGAGCGTCGCCAGCGAGATGTGCTTGGCGTCGTCGTAGAGGATCTTGTCGTAGATCTCGTCGGCGAGCAGCAGCAGCTGGTGTTTGCGCGCCAGATCGACGATCTGCTGCAACACCTCTGTCGAATACACCGCGCCCGTGGGATTGTTCGGGTTGATGACCAGCAGCGCCTTGGTCTTGTCGGTGATCTTGGACTCGATATCGGCGATATCGGGCTGCCAGCCGTTGGACTCGTCGCACCGGTAGTGCACCGGGGTGCCGCCGGAGAGCGAGGTCATGGCGGTCCACAGCGGATAGTCCGGGGCGGGGATGAGCACCTCGTCGCCGTTGTTCAGCAGCGCCTGCATGGTCATGGTGATCAGCTCGGACACGCCGTTGCCCAGGTAGACGTCGTCGACATCGAACTCCGGGAAGCCCGGCACCAGCTCGTAGCGGGTGACGATGGCGCGGCGGGCGGGCATGATGCCCTTCGACTCCGAGTAGCCCTGCGCGTACGGCAGCGCCGCGATCATGTCGCGCATGATCACATCGGGCGCGTCGAAGCCGAACGGCGCGGGGTTGCCGATATTGAGCTTGAGGATGCGATGACCCTCGGCCTCCAGCCGTGCCGCGTGCTCGTGTACCGGTCCTCGGATCTCGTAGAGGACGTTCTGCAGCTTGGTGGACTGCTCCAGGTGGCGCGGCGCGCGGTACGGATGGTTGCTCACCCGGCTCAGTCTAATTTGCTGTGTTCGATTGCCTCCCGCTCCGTCGGTCCAGAACCGAGACGCGCCGCGAACCACGGGGCTGTGCTCGGTGGGTGGATGGCTGGCTGGATTCATTGGGTGGGGGCGCCCGGTGGGATGCCCCTCGCGGCGGTGCTGCCGCAGAACTCCTCGATGCGTTCGTCCAGGCGGCGGGCCTCGATCGCCTCGCGGAAGGCGGGTCCGGCCAGGCGCTGGCGCAGGCCGGTCAGGCGCTCCTCCAACTGGGCGATGCGCTTGTCCTCGTCGAGTTGCAGCACCGGTTGCAGGGCCTCGGTGGCCCCGTCGAGACTGCCGTTGATGAGGTGCGCGGCGGCGCTGTCCACCCGCGCGAGGGCCTCCGCCCCGTAGGAGCGCTGCTCGGTCGGACCGTTGGCGTAGAGCTCGATGGCGCGGCTGGTGGCGTGCAGCGCGGGTTCGGCCTGGCCCAGATGGATGTAGGTCGCGCCCGCGTAGTACTGGCTCTTGGGCTCGTTGAATCCGAAGACCCCGCCCACCTCGTCGTGCAGCGAGTCCTGGGCACCGCTGGAACCGCGGGCGGTCTCGGCGGCGCGGATGCAGTTCTCGGTGTCGGCGCTGCTGCCCAGCCGCGACCAGATGCGCGCCTCGATATTGTGCAGCCGCACCTGGGCCGTGGTGGATTCCGCGTACTCCTGCCCGTTCTGCGCCAACAGCACCGCGCGTCGCGGCCGCTCGGACCAGTACTCGATGAGCGCCTGCATGCCGCGAGTCCAGGCGCGTAATCCGTTGTGCCCGCATAGTTCCGCGTAAGCCCAAGCGGCCCTTGCCTGTTCGCCGGCGGCGTCGTAGTAGCCGAGGTCGGTGCTGGCATTGGCGAGCAGCCCGGACAGGGTGCCCGCCAGCAGATACAGGTGCGAGGTGTCGGCCGGTCTCTGATGCCCCTCGAGCAGCCGGTACACCCGGCGGCGCACGCGCAGCATCTCCACCATCATCGGGACGGGAGGCACGTGCACGTAATCGTTCGCGATGCGCGTGACATCGGCGTCGAGCTGTTCCAATGTGGTCGCTCCCACATTGGTGCTCTCGGCCCGCCCGGCGTGCTCACTTGCTTCATGGGCAGCCGCCATGATCAGATCCCTCTCCGAAATCGCCGCTAACGCATCGCCCCTCATCGCACCCGTATCCACGAGTGACAGTAGTTCCGCGTCGCTGGAATAAATGGCCTGCGCCGAACTGCTCTGGCGCACACTGAAACCGGGCTCGGGACGGTCGATCAGAGGCTGATCGATCAATGCCGCGAACCGCGCCCGCACAACGTCGTCGGACCTGGCCAGGGAGGTGTCGAGGGCAGCCTGATTGATGGGGCGGGGATGCACCCGAATTCCCCCGGCTTCCCATTTCGACACCAAGCGTTCGTGGACACCGAGATGCGCCGCGAACTCTCGGATACTCATCCGCTTGGCATCGCGAAGGGCGCGGGCCTCTTTACCTGACCAGTGCCGGACCACGATGTCCATCCCTTCCGAACGAACTCCGATGTCCAGGGTACGAGCGTGTCGTGACATGGGCCACAAGCGAAACCGAGCTGGTATCACCGGGTCTACGCGCCGGTAACAGTGGCGGCGGAAGGGCAGCGTAAGGAGGGCGTGCGGGCGTTCTCACACCGCCGGTTCGGGGGCGACCCTGGATTCAGCAGGCAAGGAGTTCGGGGTGAATGCGGACAAGCTGAGGACCGTCGGGGACTGGGTGGCGTTCTACCGCCACGAGTTCGGGCTCCCGGTGATCGAGCGCGGCGGATTCGCGATGCTTCCGATTACCGGGCGAATAGGAGTTATCCACCTGCCGGTGGCACGGGCCGAGAAGGTCCGCGCCGCGCTGGAACAACAAGGGGAGTCGGCGCCCATGCTGGCTCGCCAGATCCGCTGGAGCTTTCTCGTGGTGCCCGATTCCCGGCCGGGCGAACAGATCCTCCAGGTGCTCAACCGTCTCGACATCGGCATACCGCCCACCGGTTCCGCCGTCATGCTGCCCACCGGCCTCGGGCAGTGGACGCGCGAGGGCTGCCACTGGGTGGTGCCGCCGAGTCGAGACAGCAAACTCCCACCGCTGTCGATGCTGATCACGACGGCTCTGGCGGTGGGGTCGGGTAGCGAGGACTGACGCCACCTCGCAACCCACCGGGTCCGCCCCATTCCTGGCAGTCGACGGGGCGGACCCGGTGGGGGTCACCCGCGCTGACGCGCGACCTCGCAGAGTGCGGCCACCCCGGCCGCATCGGTCGCGAAATGGTCGGAACCCTGTGGCGCACCGGGTTCGGCGAACGACACCTCCGCACCCTCGACCACCAGTCCCGGCACCGGACTGCGGACGGCGGCGTGCAGATCGCGCACCCCGGTGCGATCCAGCACCTCGGCGGCATTGTCGGCGCGCAGGCCACCGCACGCCATGACATCGATGCGGCCCTGCGCCCGGGTCACGAGTTTCGCGATGAGCGTCGCGCCGTCGACGACCGAAGGCTGTCGGCCCGAGGTGAGCAGCCGGGTGAATCCGAGATCCATCACCTGTTCGAACGCGATATAGGCATCGGCGCAGACATCGAAGGCGCGATGGAAGGTGACCTCCATATCCTCGGCTGCCTCGATGAGTGCGGCATTGGCGGCCATATCGACCCGGCCGTCTCCGTCCAGCACGCCGAACACCACCCCGGCCGCGCCGAGTCGGCGGACCTGGCCGATATCGGCGCGCATCAGCGCCACCTCCGCGGCGGAGTAGTGGAAATCGCCGGGACGTGGGCGGATGAGCACGTGCACCCGGGTGTTCGAGGTGAGTTCGAGCGCCTTGGCGACCAGCGCCGGACTCGGGGTGAGCCCGCCCGCGCACAGTCCGGTGCACAACTCGATGCGATCCGCACCGGCACTCTCCGCCGCCTCCACACCGCCCAGCGTCTCCACCGCGATCTCGACCCGAACCGTTCCCGCCTCCGCCATACCTATCAGTATTGACCAGCTCGCACGGCTTCGCTTGCTGCCGGTTAGCCCGATGTGTGTTGTTCGAGTGGACCGGCGTCGCGGCCGACAGCCGTGGCCCGTGCGCCGATCACCGCGCGGACGGCCCCGCCTGCGCACAAGGCAGGAGTCGCCGCCGCAGCGGCCATCGGCGCGCCGCGGTCGGCACCCACCCCTCCCGGCGTCGCTGATTCGGCGGCACAGCGCCGCACCCGGATGCCGCTTCGTCCCCGGAACAGCGATTCGCCGAGCGCGGCCTCCTCGTCCGACGCATCGGCGGCGGAGTGGCGGGGTGGCGGGTTGGCGACCGTGCGCGTGTTCGATTGCCGTGCAGGCGGGTGGCCGTTCCGGCACCACCCGCCCGACGTCTGTCGTCACCGCCGTGTGTGCGGCGTTCGAGCACCGTCGGCTGCGCGGCGTTCGAGCACGGTGAGCTGTGCGGCGTTCGA
>NZ_JASITE010000020.1 GCF_030767025.1 Nocardia sp. CC227C
TTCCCCCACCGGAATCATGCACCAATTCTACCGCTAATTCCATTGCGACAGAACAGAAATAACCATGTGATATCGAAATCTTCAGTTCGACTGCTCACACTTTCGGATTTTTCGGACAACCGATCAGGCTCACACATCGAAATACAGATCGAATTCGAACGGGTGCGGCCGTACGTTGATTTCAGCGATTTCGGTGTAGCGCTTCAGTCGGATCCAAGTGTCGATGAGGTCTTCGGTGAAGACGTTGCCTTGGGTGAGGTAGTCGTGGTCGGCTTCGAGGCGGTCGATGACGGCTTCGAGGCTGGGTGGGGTTTGGGTTACCTCGGCGGATTCTTCGGGGGTGAGTTCGTAGAGGTCCTTGTCGATGGGGAGGGCCGGTTCGATTTTGTTCGTGATGCCATCGAGTCCGGCCATCATCATGGCGGCGAAGGAGAGGTAGGGGTTGCCGGAGGAATCGGGGCAGCGGAATTCGAGGCGTTTGGCGCTGGCGCTGGCTCCGGTGACCGGGATGCGGACGGCGGCGGAGCGATTGCGCTGGGAGTACACCAGATTGACGGGGGCCTCGAAGCCGGGGACGAGGCGTTTGTAGGAGTTCACCGTCGGGTTCGTGAAGGCCAGCAGGGACGGTGCGTGGTGCAGCAGGCCGCCGATGTAGTGACGCGCCAGATCCGACAGTCCGGCGTATCCGGCCTCGTCGTAGAACAGCGGGGTGCCGTCCTTCCACAGCGATTGGTGCACGTGCATTCCGGAGCCGTTGTCGCCGAAGAGCGGCTTCGGCATGAAGGTCACCGTTTTGCCGTGCGCCCAGGCGGTGTTCTTCACGATGTACTTGTAGTGCTGGAGGTCGTCGGCGGCGGCCAGCAGGGTGTTGAATTTGTAATTGATCTCCGCCTGTCCGGCGGTGCCGACCTCGTGATGGCCCTTCTCCAGTTCGAATCCGGCGCGTTGCAGATTGCCGCACATGTGATCGCGCAGATCCACATCGTGGTCGTAGGGCGCGACCGGGAAATAGCCGCCCTTGGGCCGTATCTTGTACCCGCGGTTGAGGGTGCCGTCCGCGTTGTACTCGGCGCCGGTGTTCCAATCCGCCGACGCCGAATCCACCTCGTAGAAGGCCCCGTTCATGGTGGTGTCGTAGCGCACCGAGTCGAAGATGTAGAACTCCGCCTCCGGACCGAAGTACGCCGTGTCGGCGATGGCGGTGCTGCGCAGATACTCCTCCGCCTTGCGCGCCACATTGCGCGGATCGCGGCTGTAAGCCTCGCGGGTGTGCGGATCGTGGACGAAGCAGTCCAGATTGAGCGCCTTGGCGGCCCGGAACGGATCGAGCTGCGCGGTCCGCAGATCGGGCAGCAACAGCATGTCGGATTCGTGGATGGCCTGGAATCCGCGCACCGACGACCCGTCGAAGGCGACACCGTTCTCCACCAGTTCCTCGCCGAACATGGCGGCGGGAATCGAGAAGTGCTGCTGCACCCCCGGTACGTCACAGAAGCGGATATCGACGTATTCGACATTCTCGGCACTGATGAAGTCCAGGATTCCGCTGGTCGTGGGAGTGATCACCGCTGGCTCCTCAAAATTCGCGCGGCACCCGTGCAATCTCCCACGATACGACTCCGGCCCGACCTTTGTACCCGAAACCGATTGTGGCGCAAGATCATTCGTGTCCACGGTGGTTGACGACCCGCTGAGACCGCGCCGCGCCGATCCGGCCACCGAATTGGGCATTGTGCACAAATCTCCCCGTCGGCAACTGCCCGGTTGGCGGTACCGCGACCGCCCCGCGTGGGGTGTCCTGGAACACACGATCGAGGCCGACTGCGGCCTCGACCAGGAGTGAACCAGAGGTAGGTCGTGAGTTCATCGTCAATCGCGGGCCGAGGCGCGCCACGCACCCTTTGTGAGGCGTTCCAGTCGGTGGTCGCCGCCTATCCCGACGCGGTGGCGCTGCGCACCCTCGGCGGCGGGGTGTCGCTCACCTGGCGCGAGTACGGGGATCGGGTGCGCGCCATCGCGTCGGGGCTGGCGGCGCTGGGCATCGGGCGCGGCGACACGGTGGCGCTCATGATGACCAACCGCCCCGAGTTCCACCTGTGCGACACCGCCGTGCTGCATACCGGCGCGACCCCGTTCTCGGTGTACAACACCAATCCGGTGGACCTGCTCGTCTACCAGTTCGGCAATGCCGAGAACAAGGCCGTGATCTGCGAGGAGCAGTTCGCGCCCACCGTGCTGGAGGCGGTGGCGAAGGCCGCCGCGCAGGGCATTCGGGTAGAGCACGTGATCTGCGTGGACGGCGCCCCGGCGGGCACCATCGCGCTGTCCGCGGTGGAGTCCGCCCGCTCCGACGACCTCGATTTCGAATCCACCTGGCGCGCTGTCGATCCCGAGGATCTGCTGACCATCGTCTACACCTCCGGCACCACCGGCCCGCCCAAGGGCGTGGAGCTCACCCACACCAATTTCATCGAGAACGCCCGCGTCATCGACGAATTCGGCGGCGGCGGTCCCGACGACCGGGTGGTGTCGTATCTGCCGGACGCGCACGCCGCCAACCGCTGGTTCGCGCACTACCTGTCCATGCTGACCGGCGGCCAGATCACCACGGTGCCGGATCTGAAACAGGTCGCCGAGGCGCTGACCGAGGTGCACCCGTCGGTGTTCCTGGGGGTGCCGCGGGTCTGGGTGAAGGTCAAAGCCGCACTGGAGGAACGCTTCTCGGCCGAACCGCGGCCCAAGCGCGCGCTGGTGGAGTGGGCGATCCGCACCGGACGCGCCCGCGCCCGCGCCATCTCCGACGGCCGCGCACCGAACCCCCTGGACACCCTGCGCCACCGGGTGGCCGACCGCCTGGTGCTCGCCGCCGTCCGGGAGCGGCTCGGCCTGGACAAGGTGCGGGTGGCGGTCACCGGCTCCGCGCCCATCCCACCCGACACCCACGAGTTCTTCCTGGCCCTGGGCCTGCCGCTGTGCGAGGGCTACGGCATGACCGAGTGCACCGCGGGCGCGACGATCTCCCGCCCCGGGCGCATCAAGATCGGCACGGTCGGCCTGCCGCTGCCCGACACCGAGGTCCGCATCGGCGCGGACGGCGAGGTGCTGGTGCGCGGTCGCAATGTCATGCGCGGCTACCGCAAGGCCCCGGAGAAGACCGCCGAGACCGTCGACGCCGACGGCTGGCTGCACACCGGCGATATCGGCAGCCTCGACGACGACGGCTACCTGCGCATCGTCGACCGCAAGAAGGAGCTCATCATCAGCGCGGCGGGCAAGAACATGTCGCCCACCAATATCGAGAACACCGTCACCGAGAACTGCCCGCTGGCGGGCACGGTGGTCGTCATCGGCGAGGCCCGCCACTACAACACCGCGCTCATCTGCCTGGACCCCGATCTGGCCGCCGCCTTCGCCGAGCGTCATCAGCTACCCGATCGCGACGTGGCCGCCCTGTCGCAGCACCCGCTGGTGCGGCAATCCCTGCAAGAGGGCATCGACGCGGCGAACGCCAAGCTCTCCCGAGTGGAGCAGATCAAGCGGTTCGCGGTGCTCCCGGATGTGTGGACACCGGGCAGCGACTGCCTCACGGCCACCGGAAAACTACGCCGCAAACCAATAGCTACCCACTACGCCGCTACCATCGAATCGCTGTACACGACATGAAGGCGGTACCCGAGATGAACGCGGAACAGCCATGCACCCGCTGACCCGCGACCGAGCGCTGGAGGACCTCTACCGGCGCGCGACCGCGTTCCGGGACGATACGGCGGCCGCGCTGCCGCCGTATCGCACCCTGCCCGCGCCCCTGGTCGCCGACGGACTCGAGCGCGGCGCGAAGCTCAATATCGACCTGTTCTTCGACTTCCTGCGCACCGGCAGCCTGCCGAGCGAGACCGACACCCGGGAAGTGGTCGAGATCGCCGTGGGCCGGGTACGCGACGGCGAACCCCTCGAAGAGGTCCTCGACCGCTACCGCATCGGCGCGGAGTACATCTTCTCCAAGGTGCGGGCCACGGCGCCGGACGCCGAGCGCGACCTGCTGCTCGACGCCGCGCTACCGCTGCTGCAATACATCACCCTGGTGACCGGCCGCATTGCCACCGCCTGCGTGCACCGGGTCAGCGATCCGCGCTGGGAACTGTTGGAACGCCGCCGCGCCATCGCCGACGCGCTGCTCACCGGCCGCGATCCGGTGGAATGGGCCGACGAACCCGCCATCACGGTGCCGGACTCCTTCCTCATCGCGGTGTTCCGGCTGGGTACGGGCCGCTCCGCCGAGACCGGCGAACTGCGCCACCGCATCGAGGCCATCCCCGGGGTGTTCCTGCGCCTGGACAGCGGCGGCTGGACCGCGCTGCTGCCGCTGCAACCCGGTGACGACGGCACGGCCACCGCCACCGCCCTCAGCGCCCGGCTGCCGGTGCGCCCGCCGGGCCGTCCTGCCCCGTTCTGGGTGGGAGTCGCCACCGCGACCCAGCGCGCGGACATCCCCGACCGCGCCACCGAGTCCCGCACCCTCGCCGAGCTGGGCCGCTGTCTGGAACGCTCCGACACGCTGTGTCGGCGCAGGCAGCTGTTGTTCGAGTACACCATCGCCACCAGCGGCCCGGCCCGCCCCGGCCTGGCCGCCGTGCTGGCGCCGCTGGATCCGCAGCCGCTGCTCGCCGAGACCCTGGAAGTGTTCGTGGACAGCGGATTCAACCAGCTGGCCACCGCCCGCATGCTCAATATCCACCGCAATACCGTGACCTACCGGCTGGCCCGGGTGCACGAACTCACCGGCCTGGACCCGCACCGCCCGACCGACGCCATGACGCTGTCGGCCGCGCGCATCGCCCGCCGCCTCGAGGCCGCCGACTTCGCACCCTGAGCCCGGCGGCGGCACCGTCTCGCCCGGGCCGCCGCGACGCGGCGCGCAGCCGCCGCCCGTCCGCGCGATGTGGGCCGAGTGCACAATCCGCCCGCCCCCGCTCTTGGCTATTGCCGGTACCGGCCACCCGGGACTGTGCGGTGTGCTGAATCCGACGAAGAGGTCGTGTCGCGGCACCGGGTGCGTCCCGCCCCGCGCGGCGGCCTCCTGACATCCGCAGAGGTAGATCGTTGAGAATTTCGACCCGGCCGCGCAGGGGCGGCCGTCTCGTCACCCTGGCCGCCGCGTGCCTGACCGCGGTCGCCGTGACGGCGACCCTCGCGCCACCGGCGTCGACGGTGCCCGCCGCGGGTCCGGTGCCGACCGCGCCCACGAACTTCGGACTCCCGGACGGCTATCAGCCGACCCCCGAAAAGTACGGCGTCGGTTACGAATTGGGCCATGTGGTGCCGCTCGCCGACGGCACGCAGATCCAGGCCGAGGTGCGCTACCCCACCGATCCGGCCACCGGGCAGCGCGCCGCCGGTGAGTTCCCGGTGGTCCTCAACGTCACCACCTACGGCGCGTTGAGCAGTGCCCTCACCGCGGCCCTCACCGGCGTGATCGACCAGTTCCAGATTCCGCTGCCCGATCAGCTGCGCGATGTGCGCCGGGTGATCAACCAGGCCACCAGCGCCCAGGATGTGCTGGTGCGGCGCGGCTATATCGAGGTGGTCGCCGATGTGCGCGGCACCGGCGGCTCCACCGGTGCGTGGAATCCGGCGTCGAAGCAGGACGGCCTGGACGGCGCGCAGCTGGTGGACTGGGCGGCGCAGCTGCCCGGCTCCAATGGCAAGGTCGGCATGTACGGGTACTCGTTCCCGGCGCTCACCGCACTGCGCACCGCCCAGTCGGTGGGCCCGGATTCGCCGCTGAAAGCCATTGTGCCCATGGCGATGCCGAACAATATCTTCAACGAGGTGCTGGGCCACGACGGCATGATGAGCCCGATCCTGCTCACCGCCATCTCGCTGCTGGTGCCCTATCTGAGCCTGATCGGCCCGTTCATGACGGCCGTGGTGTCACCGCAGCAGTTCATTCCGGCGCTGGTCGATCATCTACAGGCGCTGGTGTCCTCGGACAGCACCATCAAACTGCTCATCGAGGCGTACGCGGGCGGGCCGCTGGCCTACGACACCGCCTGGTGGCAGGAGCGCCGCTTCGAGACCGAGATGCACAATCTGGTGGACAAGGGCATCGCCATGTACCAGGTGGGCGGCTTCTGGGACCTGTATCAGGAAGGGCCGCTGCGCAATTACTCGCAGCTGCAGAATCTCGCGGCGGGTCGCGACCAGTTCGCGCCCATGGCTGCCGACCAGCGCGCCGACGGCCGCTATCAGCTGCTCATGGGCCCCTGGTATCACGTGGGCCTGGGCGTCGGGCCCGGATCGCGGCTGGACACGAATATGATCACGCTGGCCTGGTTCGACCGGTGGCTCAAGGACATTCCCAACGGCGTCGACGAGACAGACACGCCGCTGCACGTCATCGACGCGAACAACAATGCCGCCGATACCGCCCGCTACCCGTTCGAGCAGGCGCGCATCGAGCAGCGCTGGTTCGACGGCGACCGGCTCACCGCGCGGCCGCCGACCGTCGACGACGCCTCGGATCGCCTGGACTACACCGGCATCGACAATATCTGCAACCGGCAGAGCCTGGCCCAGTACACCGGCGGCCTCCTCGACTTCCTGTTCCGGGTGTTCAATGCCTACAACCCGTGCACGGAGTGGGTGCAGGAACCGACGGCGGGCCTGAAGTACACCACCGATCCGGTGGCCGAGGCGACCGTGCTGGCCGGACCGGCGAGCGTCACCCTGTACGCGTCCTCCACCGGAACCGACGCGGCCTTCCAGGTCTGGCTCGACGACGTGGCTCCCGACGGCACCGTCGTCAACATCACCGGGGGCTCCCAGCTGGCCAGTCAGCGCACCCTGAACGAGGACAAGACCTGGCGCGGACCCGACGGCACGATCTACGCGCCGGAACATGTGCTCAGCAAGGAGACCGAACAGCTGCTGGTTCCCGGCGAGGTGACCCGGATGGAGATCAAGCTGCGCCCGGCCTTCCACCGCCTGGAGCCGGGTCATGCGCTGCGCCTGCGCATCACCAGTGGCACGTTCCCGTCCACCATGCCGATTCCGACCGATCTGCCGCGCCTGCTGGGCACCTCGCAGCAGATCCACCGGGACGCCGTACGGCCTTCGAGCCTGGTACTACCCCTGGCACCGGCGGGTGCGTTCACCCGCTGAGCGCAGGAGGTCCGCCGACGGTGGCACGGCCGGTCGCCCCGGCCGTGCCACCGTCCCGGCGGTCTCGGGCACCAGCCGCCAACCTTGGCGTCCGGCGACTTCGGGCACTGTCGTCCGGCTCGTGGCCGTGCCACACTGGGGCAGTCGATCATCGGAGGTCAGAGATGCCCGATCCGCGACCGGGGGGACTGCGTCGGCTGTCCCGGCGCACCCCAGCCGATCCCAGCGGTGATCCGCCGACCCGGTCGGCCGTCCGCAATGCCAAACTCGCGGCGCTGCCCCTCGCGTACGCGGGACGCCGGGTGCGCGGGGTGGGGCGACGCGCCTTCGGCGAACCGGCGGGCGCGGTCGAACTCGACATCCAGGCCCGCACCGCCCAGCACATGTTCGAGGTGCTCGGCGAACTCAAGGGCTGCGCGGCCAAATTCGGGCAGATCCTGGCGCTCTACGAACTCGCCCTGCCGCCTGATCTCGGCGCACCCTACCGGGAGGCGCTCAGCCGCCTCCAGGACTCGGTGCCCGCCATGCTGCCGCGCGCCGTCACCGGTGTGATGGCCGCGCAGCTGGGGCCGGACTGGCGGCGCGCCTTCACCGATTTCGACACCCGGGCCTGCGCCGCCGCCTCGGTCGGGCAGGTGCACCGGGCGCGCTGGCACGACGGCCGCCGGGTCGCCGTCAAGATCATGTATCCGGGTGCGCGCGAGGCCGTCCTGCACGATCTCGAGCACCTGCGCCGCATGGCACCGCTGACCTCGGTGCTGCTGCCGGGCGCGGATGTGCGCGCGCTCAACGACGCGCTCGCCGCCTGCATCCACGAGGAACTCGACTACGCGCGTGAAGCCGAGACCCAGCGCGTCTTCGCCGCCGCCTATGCCGACGACCCGGATTTCGCGGTGCCGCGCGTGGTGCATCAGCAGGGCGATGTGCTGGTGTCGGAATGGGTGGACGGGATTCCGCTGCAACGACTGCTGGTGTCGGGTTCGCCCGCCGAGCGCGACCGGGTCGGCAGGCTGGTGCTGCGTTTCGTCGTATCCAGCATCGTGCGCACCGGCCTGCTGTACACCGACCCGCATCCGGGCAATTTCCGTGTGCTGCGCGACGGGCGGCTCGGCGTGGTCGACTACGGCGCCTGCTCCCCCGTTCCGGCCGATTTCCCGGCGCTGGTGGGCGATATCGCCGACGCGGTGTTCAACGGCGGGCCCGATGATCTGGAGACGGCCCTGCGGCAGTACGGATTCGTCCCGCCCGGCGGCGGTTTCGACGCCGTGGCGTTCAGCGAACTGATCGACCCCATTCGCACCCTGTTCCGCACCGATACCGTGCGTATGACCACACCGTGGCTGCGCGAGCAGGTACTGCGCATCACCGATCTCAGCCTGTCCAATGTGAGCAGGCAGCTGACCGCGCCGCCCGCGCTCACGCCCGTGGGCCGCACCATCGCCGCCACGGCGGGCGTGCTGTGCCAGCTCGGCGCCGGAGGCGCGCTGCGCGCGGAGATCCTCGCCCATCTGCCCGAGGCCGCCGACGCCCTCCACCGCGCCGAGCGCGGTGCGGGCATGCGGCCGCGTACACCGGTCGAGCGGTTCGGCAACTCGGCCTGAAGCAGCACCGAGAATCCTCGCGCCCGCGTCGGCGCGTCACCCGTGCGGGGCCGACCGCGTCATCCGTGCGGATGGCATTCGGTCACTCTGCGATGCGCGCCTGGACGTAGTACTCCGCCCGCAGCGCCACCAGCCACTGCCGGACGCCGACCGGGGCCCAGCTGGCGCTGGCGTCGTGGCCGACCACCGGATCGGTGAGCATGACGGTGCGGCCGCGGGACTCGAAGCCGAAGGCTCCGGCGGCGCGAATATTCTTCAGCCAGTCCACGTCCCGGCCGTAGGTGAGTGCGATGCGGTAGCCGCCGTCGCGGTCGAATACCGCGACCGGGGTGCGGTAGACGCGTCCGGACTTGCGCCCGACGTGCACCACGACGCCGAATCCCGGTGTGTAGCGGGCCAGCACGCCCAGCACCGGATTGGTGACCCGCCGATTGATCCTGGCCAGAGCCTGTGGCAGCGGCATGGGAATCGTCCTCTCCGACGAAAGCTGTTGCGTCCCAGAGGCTACGCCGCGCACGCGCCGACCGCTCCGGACTCGCCATCCGGATGCGCCGACGCGAGTGCTCAGCCGGTTCGGGTGCCCGACCGCATCCGCCACCCCGGTCGGCGACGACGAGCGCGGACAGCGGTCCCATGACCGATTTCGCGCCGACGCGGGTGATCCCGCGCAGGGCGGGGGACCTCGACCGGCTATCGTGCCCCGAGATAGGAGCGGAGCGCCCTGCGCGAGCGGGTCCGGCGTGGAAACCGGGTGGGCAGCCGCCGCGAATGCGGAGCTGGGCGACGGGCAAGCCTCATCCGGTCGCGATGGGTCGCCGGGATCCGCTTCCGAGCCGTGAAGAGAGGCAGGGCCGCCATGGTGGAGATGATCGCGCTGTACGACGCGGCCGGGCGTGAGGTCGGGGCCGAGGACCGGTCCGTGGTGTACGCCGAGGGGCTGTGGCATGCCAGTGCCGGGGTGCTGGTGCGGTCCGGGGACGGGTCGCGGGTGTACGTGCACCGGCGCACCGAGACCAAGTCGGTGTTCGCCGGTATGCACGATTGTCTGGCGGGCGGGGTGGTGGAACCCGGGGAGCGTCCGGCGCAGACCGCCGTGCGGGAACTGGCCGAGGAGCTGGGCATCGTGCTGGACGACGCTGCCGAGCCGCCGCGACCGGTGGCGCGCGCGTCCTGGGACGGCAGCTGGGCCGGTCGGCCCATGCGATGTCATCTGTTCGCCTACGAGCTGCGCTGGGACGGGCCGATCCGGCATCAGCCCGAGGAGGTCGCCGACGGCTGGTGGTGGACCGATGCCCGGTTGCGCGAGCGGCTGGCCGATCCGGTGTGGCCGTTCGTCCCCGACACCCGCGTGCTGGTTCCCGATCTGCTGCGCTGAGCGCCCGCGCTCGGCACCCGGAAACGCCGACAGCCCACCGGACCCGCGCGATCCGGTGGGCTGTCACGTCTGCGACTACTGGCCGCCGGCGCTGCCCGTGAACAGGCCCTGAACCATCTTGATCAACACGTCGGCCAGGAAATCGGAAGCGGATCCGGACATGCGTATCTCCTCATCTCTGTGTCTTGCCATGTCGGACATCTGAAGCATGACCGATTCACAAAAGTCGTACGATGATTTCACGTGACTGTGAGATGGATCACATCCTCAGCTCGACGAGGTCACCCTCCCGATCCAGGCCGAGAAAGCCCCGGGATTGCGCGTCTGCAACAGCACCCGACCCGGCCCGGTGAAATCGAAGACGAAACCCTCGCCGGAGGTCAGCGACTGGATGGACCGCCCCGACACCGCCCGCCGGATGGTGAACCGCATGGCCAGGTCGTAGGCCACCACATGCCCGGTGTCGATGGTGACCGGCTCCCCCGGCGCGAGATCGATGACATCGATGGCACCGAAGACGCCGAGCACCACCTCACCCTGCCCGTGCGCCCGCAGCCCGAAACCGCCCTCGCCGCCGAACAGATTCGCGAAGCCACCCCATTTGGCCTCCACGGTCACCCCGTGCGAGTTGGCGATCCACCCGCCGCGATTGATGAAGAACGGCCGGTCCGGGGTGATGGTCAGCGGCAGCATATCCCCGGGCAGCGCGGGTGCGACATCCACCCATCCGCCCTCCGGCGGCGCGGTGAAGGTGGAGACGAAGAACGACTCCCCCGCCAGCACCGACCGCTTGATCCCGGCGAGGATGCCGCCCTCGGCCCGAGCCTGCAGGGTGACCCCCGCCGAATGTGCCACCATGGCACCGCTTTCCACCCGCAGGGGCTCGCCGCCGGCGAGGAAGCAGCGCGCGATCGTCGACGACGGGCTGTGCCGCAGTTGAACTTTCATATCCGGCGACGCTAGCAGCGCGCGGTGACCGGACGGCCCGGAATCCGGTTGCTACCGGCCGCCCTCGGTCAGCACCACCTGCACCGGCGCGTAATCGGTGCCGGTGACGTCCACGCCGTCGGCCTGCAACAGGTCCAGCGCCCGGGTGACGTAGGTGTTGGTGTAGGCGTCGGCATCCGGCTCCCGGGTGAGCACCGTCGCGCCCTCCTGGTTGCGGGTCTGCCGGGCGATGGTGACGGTCTGGTTCCACGCCGTCTCGTCGACCGTGCCGATGCCGTCCGGCGAGGGCCAGATGAGCTTGTTGACCTCGTTGATCTGCCACTGCTGATGGCTGGCCCCGAGGGTGCTGCCCGCCGCCACGGTGATGTCGCGGCACTGGTCGACATTGTCGCGGCAGAAGATCCAGCCGCGCAGCGAGGCGGCCAGGAACCGCACGGTCAGATCCTGGTAGGAGCTGTCACCCAGCCGTTCGGTATTGGCCCACACCGCGTCCTGGAGCATGGCCACACCCTGTTCGTTCCAGTCGATAGTGGTGAAATCGGCGGGGGTGTAGAGCTCTCCGGTGGCCGGGTTCCTGGTTTCGAGCAGCTGGGCGTACTCGTTGTAGGACATGGCCTGGGCGGCCGCGATATCCCCGGCGAGGAAGGCGTTCATATCGAACTGCTGCTGAACGAGGCGCACATCCGCGGCAGGGTCGAGTCCGGCCTTGGTCATTCCGGCGAAGAGTTCGAATTCGTTGCCGTAGCCCCAGTTTCCGACGGTCTTGCCGCGCAGGTCGGCCGGGCCGTCGATACCGGCGGAGGCGAAGGCCACCTGTTTGGTGCCCGAGCGCTGGAAGATCTGCGCCACCTCGGTGATTCCGGCACCGGCCTCGCGGGAGGCGAGCGCCTTGGGCACCCAGGCGACGGCGAAGTCGGCCTGCCCCTGGGCGAGCACGGTCTGCGGGACGATATCGGTGCCGCCGTCGAGGATGTCGACGTCGAGCCCCTGTTCGCGGTAGAAGCCCTGGTCCACGGCGGCGAGGTAGCCCGCGAACTGGCCCTGTTTGAACCACTGCAACTGCAACCGCACCTTGGTGAGCCCGTCGGCCGTCGTGGTGGTGCCGCCCTCGGTGGTGCCGCACCCGGTCAGTGCCGCCAACGACACCGCCACCACGGCCAGGCAGGTGCGCAATTTCCTTGTGGTACTTCTCATTTCGATCTCCAACTAATGGTGCGGGGTCGGCGGGTCAGCTGTTCGGCGACGACGACGGCGGCGAGGAAGAGCAGGCCGAGCAGCATGGCGGCGATGACATACGCCCAGGCCCGCGGATAGGCGGTGTTGGCGGCGGCGGAGATGATGCGGCTGCCCAGCCCGTGCTGCAGCCCGCCGAAGTACTCGGCGATGATGGCGGCGATGACCGCACCGGGCGCGGCGATGCGCAATCCGGTGAACAGGTGCGGTAGGGCGGCGGGCAGCCGGATGGCGCGGGTGACCTGCCAGCCGGTGGCGGCATAGGAGGTCATCAGGTCCACGTGCACGCGCGGAGCCTGCCGCAGCCCCTTGACCGTGCTGACGTACACCGGGAAGAACACCACGATGGCGGCCACCATCCGGCGCGGCAGGTCGGTGGTGCTGGAGTACAGCGAGTTCAGCAGCGGGGCCAGCGCCACGATGGGGACGGCGGCGGCCGCGGCGGCCAGCGGTCCGAGCAGGCCGTCGACGACCCGGAACCGCACCGCCACAATGGCCGCGGCGATGCCCGCCGCGATGCCGACCAGCAGCCCGATGAGGGCATTGCGGCCGGTGGCGATGGTGGCGTCGAGTATGCCGGACCGATTGTCCCCGAACGCCTCCGCGATGGCGCTCGGCGAGGGCAGCAGGAAAGAGGGCACCCCGGCGGCGACCGTGAGCACCTGCCACAGGCCCAGGATCGCCACGCCCACCAGCAGCGGCGGCAGCCAGGTGCGCATCACCGCTCCCGTCCCGCGTGCCCGTCGTGCAGGGCCGCGCGCACGGCCGCCACCGCCTCGAAGAACGGTTCCGTCGCCCGGACATCGATGTCCTCCGATTCGACGCCGGTGCCGCCGGTGTCGAGGACGGCGGTGATGCGGCCGGGGCGCGGCGACATGACCACCACCCGGTCGGACAGGTACACCGCCTCCGGAATGGAGTGGGTGACGAAGACGACCGCCGCACCGGTCTCCCCGGCGATGCGCAGCAGTTCGCCCTGCATGCGTTCGCGGGTCATCTCGTCGAGCGCGCCGAAGGGTTCGTCCATCAGCAGCAGCGGTGGTCTGCGGGCCAGGGCGCGGGCGATGGCGACGCGCTGCTGCATGCCGCCGGACAGTTCGGCCGGATAACGGCGGGCGAAGTCGCCGAGACCGGCCATCTCGAGCAGTTCGGCACTGCGCCCGCGGCGTTCGCGTTTGGGCACGCCGTGCAGTTCCAGCGGCAGCTCCACATTCTCCTGCACGGTGCGCCAGTCGAGCAGGCCCGCCTGCTGGAAGGCGATGCCGTAGTCCTGGTCCAGCCGCGCCCGCCGGGCCGTCTTGCCGTGCACGGTGACGCTGCCGCCGGTGGGCTCCTCGAGGTCGGCGATGATCCGCAGCAGGGTGGACTTGCCGCAGCCGGACGGCCCGATGAGGGAGACGAACTCCCCGGCGGCGACGGTGAGCGAGACGTCCTCCAGCGCGGTGACCGCACCGGCGGAGTAGATCTTGCCGACCGCGCCCAGTGCCACGGCGGGCACCGGACCGTCCGGCCGATCGGGCGGATGGTGTGGTGGCACCTGCGCCGCGGGCGCGGCGGTGGATGGTTCGACGGTCAACGGGTACCTCCTGACGAGCGGCCGCCCCCGGCCGGGCGGCTGTAGCGCCGCAGCGCCACTTCCACGAGTGCCACCAGTCCCGCGATGGCCACGCCGAGCAGGGCGGCGGCCAGCACCGCCGCGTACAGGCGCGCGGCGTCACCGGTGGACTGCTGGGAGAAGACGATGATCTGGCGGCCGATGCCGCCCGCGGTGCCGGTGGAGATCTCGGCCACCACCGCGCCGATCACCGCCGCCGCACCCGCCAGCCGCAGCGCGGGCAGCAGATGCGGGACGGCGGCGGGCAGGCGCAACCGCAGCAGCGTCGCCCACCAGCCCGCGGCATAGCTGTGCAGCAGCTCCACCGCCGCCCGCGACGGCGATTGCAGGCCGCGCAGCATCCCGATGGCGACCGGGAAGAACACCAGATAGGCGGCGATGACCACAATGCTCATCCAGGGCTGCCAGGGCCGCCCCGCGATGGCGATCTTGCCGCCCCACCCGGCGACCAGCGGCGCCAACGCGATGAGCGGAACGGTCTGCGACAGCACCACATACGGCAGCAGTCCGCGCTCCACCCAGCCGAAGCGCTGCATGAGCACCGCCAGCGTGATCCCGACGACGGTGCC
Source organism: Nocardia sp. CC227C (assembly GCF_030767025.1). Lineage (GTDB taxonomy): Bacteria > Actinomycetota > Actinomycetes > Mycobacteriales > Mycobacteriaceae > Nocardia. The sequence continues at coordinate 14,503 of NZ_JASITE010000020.1, forward strand.
GAGCAGCAGGGCCAGCAGCGCCAGGCCGAAGGTGAATCCGGCCGTGCGCAACAGGGTTCCGCCCACGGTGCCGGCACCGTCGGGTTCACCCAGCACGGTCAGCACCGACCAGGTGTGCGGGAGTGCCGCGTCGGTGGTGCGCGGCAGCACGCGCTGCTCGCCGATGCTCACCCCGTCGGCCGGAACGAGCGCCTTCACCAGTTCCCAGATCGAGGCCACCAGCACGAAGGCGGCGATCGGGTACAGCACTGTGCCCCAGCGCGATCCGGCCGTATCCCCGCGTGCGCCGCGACCGCGCCGACGGGACGGGCGCACGACCCGCTGGGCGGCCGCGGTGCGGCCGCCCTCGGACAGCGCGGTCATGTCGTACTCGCCGTCGCCACGATCGGTTGCGCCAGGCGCGGCACGATCGACTCCCCGTAGGCGTCGAGGGTGGCGGTCTTGGCGTCGTGCTGGAGGTAGACGGCGAACTGGTCCACGCCCAGCGCCTCCAGCTCCCGCAATCGCACCACATGCTCGTCGGGGGTGCCGAGCAGGCAGAACCGGTCCACGATGGCGTCCGGCACGAAGTCGGCGTGGGTGTTCCCGGCGCGGCCGTGCTGGTTGTAGTCGTAGCCGCGGCGACCGGCGATGTACTCGGTGAGCGCGGCGGGCACCTCACTGTCCGCACCGTACTTGGCGACGATATCGGCCACATGGTTGCCGACCATGCCGCCGAACCAACGGCATTGCTCCCGGGCGTGTTTCATGGCCGCGTCCGAGCCGTCGGTCACGTAGGCGGGTGCGGCCACGCAGATGGTCACCTCCTTCGGGTCACGTCCGGCGCGTTCGGCGGCGGCGCGCACCCGGGCGACGGTCCAGGCCGTGATATCCGGATCGGCGAGTTGCAGGATGAACCCGTCGGCCACCTCGCCGGTGAGATCCAGTGCGCGCGGCCCGTACCCGGCCACCCACACCGGCAGCCGGGAGGCGTGCGCCCACGGGAACCGCACCGTGGTCTCCCCCACCCGGGCGCTGCGGCCGTTGCCCAGTTCCCGGATGACACCGATGGATTCGCGCAGCGTCGCCAGGGTGGCGGGGGCGCCGCCGAGGGTGCGCACGGCGGAATCGCCCCGCCCGATCCCGCAGACGGTGCGGTTGCCGAACATATCGTTGAGCGTGGCGAAGGTCGAGGCGGTGACGGTCCAGTCCCGGGTGGACGGATTGGTCACCATCGGCCCGACCACGACTTTGCGGGTGGCGGCCAGGATCTGGCTGTAGATGACATAAGGTTCCTGCCACAGCAGATGCGAGTCGAAGGTCCACACGTGCGAGAAGCCGTGCGTCTCCGCGATTCTCGCCAGTTCCACCACTCGCGACGCGGGCGGTGTGCATTGCAGCACCACACCGATATCCATGGGGCACACTCCGTTCCGGATCAGATGAGGTTCTGGGAAAGTTCGCGCTTCACGAACCGGCCGTGGCCAGCACGCCCCAGATAGTCGCCGTTGTCGACGATCACCCGGCCGCGTGAGAGCACCGTGTCCACATGACCGTCGACCTCGAAACCCTCGTAGGCCGAATGGTCCATGTTCATGTGGTGGGTCTTGCCCATCCCGATGCTGGTGTGGCCGTTCGGGTCGTAGAGCACGATGTCGGCGTCCGCGCCCGGGGTGATGGCCCCCTTGCGCGGATACATGCCGAACATGCGGGCCGGGGTGGTGCAGCAGACGTCCACCCAGCGCTCGAGCGAGATGCGGCCGTCCTTGACGCCCTGGAACATCAGGTCCATGCGGTGTTCGACGCCGCCGATGCCGTTGGGGATCTTGGAGAAGTCGCCGATGCCGAGTTCCTTCTGATCCTTCATGCAGAACGGACAGTGGTCGGTGGCGACCGAGGTGACGTCTCCGGTGCGGATGTAGCGCCACAGCTCGTCCTGATGCCCCTCCGCCCGGGAGCGCAGCGGCGTCGAGCACACCCACTTCGCGCCCTCGAAACCCGGTGCGCCCAACTGTTCCTCGAGCGAGAGGTACAGGTACTGCGGGCAGGTCTCGCCGAAGACGTTCTGGCCGTTGCCCCGCGCGGTGGCGATCTGCTCCAGCGCCTGCTTGGCCGAGACGTGCACGACGTACAGCGGTGCGCCGGTGACCTGGGCCAGCATGATGGCGCGGTGGGTGGCCTCCTCCTCCAGCTGCCACGGCCGCGAGGTGCCGTGGAAGTACGGCGCGGTATCGCCGCGCTGGAGCGACTGTTCGACGAGAACGTCGATGGCGATGCCGTTCTCGGCGTGCATCATGAGCAGTGCGCCGAGGTCGGCGCTGCGCTGCATGGCGCGCAGAATGCGGCCGTCGTCGGAGTAGAACACCCCCGGATAGGCCATGAACAGCTTGAAGCTGGTCACCCCCTCCGACACCAATTCCGCCATGCCCTTCAGGGATTCGGGGTTCACGTCACCGACGATCTGGTGGAAGCCGTAGTCGATGGCGCACTGCCCGCCCGCCTTGTCGTGCCACAGGGCGAGGGTGTCCTGTATCGACTCACCCGGTTTCTGGACGGCGAAGTCGACAATGGTGGTGGTGCCGCCCCAGGCCGCGGCCCGGGTGCCGGTCTCGAAGGTGTCGGATGCCTCGGTGCCGCCGAAGGGCAGCTGCATGTGGGTGTGCGCGTCCACGCCGCCGGGGATCACGTATTTCCCGGTGGCGTCGATGATCTCGGCGTTGGCCGCCACCGCGCCGAGCGCGGTGGAGCCGGGTTGCAGGACGGCGGCGATGGTCTCGCCGTCGATCAGGACGTCGAGGGGCTGGGATCCGGTGGCCGACACCACCGTTCCGCCCTGGATGAGGATTCGGCTCATGGCTGCACCAGCGGTCCGTAGGCGTCCGGGCGGCGGTCGCGGTAGAAGGCCCAGCGGTCGCGCACCACCTTGATGAGGTCCAGGTCGAGATCGCGGACCACCAGTTCCGGGGCGGTGTCGGAGGCGACCTCGCCCACGAACTTGCCCTCGGGATCGACGAAGTAGCTGGTGCCGTAGAAGTCGTCGTCGCCGTAGTCGGCCTCGATGCCGACGCGGTTGATCGCGCCGACGAAGTACTCGTTGGCGACGGCGGAGGCGGGCTGCTCCAGCTTCCACAGGTAGCCGGACAGCCCGCGGGAGGTGGCCGACGGATTGAACACGATCTCCGCGCCCGCCAGGCCCAGCGCCCGCCAGCCCTCCGGGAAGTGCCGGTCGTAGCAGATGTACACCCCGACCCGGCCGACGGCGGTGTCGAAGACCGGCCAGCCCAGATTGCCCGGCCGGAAGTAGAACTTCTCCCAGAAGCCGTTCACGTGCGGGATGTGGTGCTTGCGGTACTTACCGAGGTAGCTGCCGTCGGCGTCGATGACGGCCGCGGTGTTGTACAGCAGGCCGGGCTGCTCCTGCTCGTACACCGGCAGCACCATCACCATGCCGAGTTCGGCCGCCAGTGCGGCGAACCGGTCCACGGTGGGGCCGGGCACCGATTCGGCGTAGTCGTAGAACTTGGTGTCCTGGAGCTGGCAGAAGTACGGCCCGTAGAACAACTCCTGGAAGCAGATCACCTTCGCTCCCGCCGCGGCGGCCTGCCGGGCGTAGTCCTCGTGCGCCTTGATCATGGACTCTTTGTCGCCGGTCCAGTTGGTCTGAACCAGCGCTGCTCGAACGATTGCCATGCTTTGTGATACTGCACTGGGAACCAATTCCGCTGTGTTACAGAATGACGGAAACAGTTTCGTAACCGTAAATCCTCGGGGTGGCCGTGGTCGCGCCCGTGCCGCCATCGCAGAATGACGCTGTGACAACCGAACTCGGCCCGCTCGACACGACCGCCCCCGACCCGGCCACCACGGGGTTGTTCGCGGGTGTCCACGACCGCACCGCCGCCGGTATCGCCGCCACCGTCGGCGGCCGCATCCGCTCGGGCGCGCTGTCGCCCGGCACCCGGCTGCCCACCGTGCGCGAGGTGGCGCGGGAGCTGCGGGTCTCCCCGGCCACCGTCACCCAGGCGTGGCGGGCGCTGGCCGCCGCGGGCGCGATCGTGGCGCGGGGGCGGGCGGGCACCTTCGTGGCGGACGCGCCCGCGCGGCCGGTGGCGGCGGGAGGGCGCTATCAACGGCTGCACTCACGGTCCGACAGCGTGTTCCGGGTCGACCTGTCCCGGGGCATTCCGGATCCGGCGCTGCTGCCCGATCTCACGGCGGCGCTGCGCCGGCTCGGCGACGACGACTCCATCGACGACCTGTCCGCCACCTATCTGGGCGAGGCCATGCTGCCGGAGCTGGATCGGGTGGTGCGCGCGGACTGGCCGTTCCGGCCGGACCGGCTCACCGTGCTCGACGGGGCGCTCGACGCCATCGACCGGCTGCTGACCGCACAGGTGCGCCTCGGGGACGCGGTGGTGGTCGAGAATCCCTGCTTCCCACCGTTTCTGGACCTGCTGGCGCGGCTGGGGGCGCGGGCGGTCCCGGTGGAGTTGGACGAGTCGGGCATGCGGCCGGGCGAGCTCGCGGCGGTGCTCGCCGAACACGCCCCGACCGCCCTGCTGCTGCAACCCCGCGCCCAGAACCCCACGGGCGCTTCGCTGTCAGCCACCCGGTTGCGCGAACTCGCCGATGTGCTCGCCCAGCACGATCTCGTCGTCATCGAGGACGATCACTCCGCGGGCATCGCCCACGCTCCGCCCCGCTCCCTGGGCACCCGGCTGCCGCGGCACACCGTGCACGTGCGCTCGTACTCCAAATCCCATGGCGCGGACCTGCGTCTGGCCATTGTCGGCGGCCCGGCCACACTGCTCGACCCGGTGATCGAGCGTCGGATGCTCGGCCCCGGCTGGTCCAGCCGCCTGCTCCAGCGCGTCCTGCTGCACATGCTCACCGACGACGCCGCCCGCGCCCGGGTCGCCGCCGCGCGCGCCGAATACCGCCGCCGCACCACGGCCCTGCGCAAAGAGCTCTCCCGCCGAGAGGTTTCGGTCTCCCCCGCCGACGGAATCAATCTGTGGCTACCCGTCCTCGACGAATCGGCGGCCATGATCTCCCTCGCCGCCGCCGGCGTCAAGGCCGCCCCCGGGACCCCGTTCGAGGTGATCGGCCTGCCCGCCAGCGACCACCTGCGCATCACCCCCGCCGCCGTGGCGGACACCGATATCCCTTGGCTCGGTGCGGAATTGGCGGCAGCGGCCCAGGCCGCGCCAACCTATCGGCGCGTGCGGCGCTGACCACCGCCGGGCCGCGTGGCCGCGCCGACAACGCCGCGGCCACGCGGTCACCCCGCACGGGTCAGAAGGTGACTACCTGCCAGGTCTGCAGTGTGAACGGCAGGTCGCAGCTACTCCAGGACTGCTGCGCGCCGACCGCCGGATTGCCCCAGCGTTCGTAGCTGGAGAACCAGGACCACCATGCCCAGCAGGTGATGCGCACCTGGTGGTGGACGAGGCCCGCGCACTGGGAGTAGGCGGCGGTGGCGGCGACCGGATTCACCGAACACCAAGGACCGGGTTGCGCTTGTGCGGCGGGGGCGACGGCGAGGGTGCCCGCCCCGAACAGAGTGACGGCGGCGGCGCTCACCACCATCCGCTTCAGCTTTGCGTTCATGACGACCTCCGGGTTGGGCCGATACCCCGACCGCCAGCGGCCCACGCGCTGTGTTCCCTACGTGAGCTATATCACCTCGATCGTCCGATCGTTACGCGGATCGCGCCGAGCAGCGGTCCGGAACGGGTGCGAATCCGCCCGATCGGTGGCGCGGACACCCGTAACAGCGGCATGATCGGTCCTCGATTCCCCAGCGGTGCCATACCGCCATTCGACCGATAGTGACCGATCGCCGACAGTGGGAGAGCCGATGACCTCGATTGCCCGCAGCATCACCCGTATCACCGCGACCGCCGCCGTCGCCGGAGCCGCCCTCGCCCTGGCAACGGGCGCGGCCGCCGCCGACGACTGGCCGGTGCAGCAGCCGAACAGCCCGGTCTCGGTCTTCGAGGCCGAGGGGTTCCTGACCCCGACCGACCTCGACTACTGGAACCCGCTGAACACCGGCTACCGCCTGACCTCGCCCTACGGCAACAGCACCCGCATCGTGTGCACCGCCTTCCACGGCGTGATCATGGAGTGCTACCAGGCCGACCGGGACGGCAATCCGCACCGGCTGGCCCGGCTGCCGTTCAACTTCCCGAATATCACCGGGTCGTCGCAGCCCGGCGGCGGTCCCAGCCATTTCGTGTACCCGGGCTATCTGCCCGGCGTCGGCTGACCCGCACGCGACCGCCGTCCCTCGACACACCGATGCCGCCGTGACGGGCGCGGACCCCTGCGCATCCCGGGCCACAGCGCCCCCGCGTACCGTCCCGGTGACAGCGGACGGGGCGCGCCTCCCGAAGGAAACGCGCCCCGTGCGTGTCGTACCGCTTACAGGTCGTGTCGTACCGCTTACAGGTACTGACCCGTATTCGACTCGGTGTCGATCGCCCGGCTGGCCGAGGCGTTCTTGCCGGTCACCAGCGTGCGGATGTAGACGATCCGCTCGCCCTTCTTGCCCGAGATGCGGGCCCAGTCATCGGGATTCGTGGTGTTGGGCAGGTCCTCGTTCTCGGAGAACTCGTCCACGATCGAATCGTAGAGATGCTGGAGCCGCAGGCCCGGATTGCCGGTTTCCAGGACGGACTTGATGGCGTACTTCTTGGAGCGGTCCACGATGTTCTGGATCATGGCGCCGGAGTTGAAGTCCTTGAAGTACAGGACCTCCTTGTCGCCGTTGGCGTAGGTGACCTCCAGGAAGCGGTTGTCCTCGCTCTCGGCGTACATCCGCTCCACGACCCGCTCGATCATGGACTGCACGCACTTGCCGCGGTCGCCGGGGAACTCGTTGAGATCGTCGGCGTGCAACGGCAGTTCGTCGGTGAGGTACTTGGAGAAGATGTCGGCCGCGGCCTCGGCGTCCGGGCGCTCGATCTTGATCTTCACGTCGAGACGTCCGGGGCGCAGGATGGCCGGGTCGATCATGTCCTCGCGGTTGGACGCGCCGATCACGATGACGTTCTCCAGGCCCTCCACACCGTCGATCTCCGACAGCAGCTGCGGCACCACGGTGGTCTCCACGTCGGAGGAGACGCCCGAGCCGCGGGTGCGGAAGATGGAGTCCATCTCGTCGAAGAACACGATCACCGGGGTGCCTTCGCTGGCCTTCTCGCGAGCCCGCTGGAAGATGATGCGAATGTGACGCTCGGTCTCGCCCACGAACTTGTTGAGCAGCTCGGGACCCTTGATGTTCAGGAAGAACGACTTGGCTTCCTTGGCGTCCTCACCGCGCGCCTCGGCGATCTTCTTCGCGAGGGAGTTGGCGACGGCCTTGGCGATCAGGGTCTTGCCGCAACCGGGCGGGCCGTAGAGCAGCACGCCCTTCGGGGGCCGCAGCGCGTACTCGCGGAACAGATCCTTGTGCAGGAACGGCAGTTCCACCGCGTCGCGGATCTGCTCGATCTGGCGCGTCAGGCCGCCGATGTCCTCGTAGTCGACATCGGGCACCTCTTCCAGCACGAGGTCCTCGACCTCGGCCTTGGGGATGCGCTCGAAGGCGAAGCCCGCCTTGGTGTCGACCAGCAGCGAATCGCCCGGCCGCAGCTTACGAATCGGGGAATCCGGATCGTCCAGATTGTCGACGTCGACCAGACCCGACAGCGGGCCGGACAACCACACCACGCGCTCCTCGTCGGCATGGCCGACCACGAGGGCGCGGCGGCCGTCGTCGAGAATCTCGCGCAGCGTGCCGATTTCACCGATGGCCTCGAAGCGTCCGGCCTCCACGACGGTCAGCGCCTCGTTGAGGCGCACGGTCTGCCCGTAGGTGAGTTCGGAGGTGTCGATATTCGGTGAGCACGTCAGTCGCATCTTGCGCCCAGAAGTGAACACGTCGACCGTCTGATCGTCGTACACCCCGATGAGAACGCCGTAGCCGCTGGGCGGTTGCCCGAGGCGGTCCACTTCCTCGCGGAGGGCGACCAGTTGCTGCCGCGCCTCTTTGAGGGTGTCCATCAGCTTGGTGTTGCGAATTGTCAGCGAATCCACCCGGGCTTCCAATTCCCGTGTGCGATCCGGCGTGTCGGCGAGTTGCCTCCGGAGTGCAGCCGCCTCGGCGCGTACTACCTCGAGTTCCCTCCAGGCTGCCGAATCCGAATGTTCGATGGGGCTCATGATGCTGCTCCTCCCAGTCCCGGTCTATCAACGCTACCGGGGACAAGCCGTTCCCGCTTTCCGACATGGTTTCGTCGTGATCACATCTAGGCTGCGGTCACCGGGCCGGACGACCATGTTAGCCTGCCCTAACCTGTTTCCGGCGAGCTATTTCGCCGACCGAGCCGAAAGGGTGCTATCGATGCTCCTTCCCAGCAGTCGTACCCGTTACCGGGTTAACGCCACAAGGACGCTTCGTGTTTCCGTGGCTACCGTCGCGGCGGCCCTCGCCGTTACCGGAACCCTGGCGGGCTGCGGCTCGGACGACACCGATTCCGGGTCCACGACCGCTCCCGGCAGCGTTTCGGCCACCACGGTCGCACCAGACGATAATGCCGCCGCACCCGCCGCCGACGCGGCGGAGTTGCAGTCCACGCTGACCACGTTCGCCGATCCGGCGGTTCCCGCCGCGGAGAAGGCGAAACTCGTCACCGACGGCGACAAGCGGGTGGCGCTCATCGAGCAGATGAACCAGGGCCTGGCCAACTACCAGGTCTCCTTCACCGTCACCGAGGTGCGGCAGGACGGCGACCGCGCCGACGCCGAGGTGGATGTCACCAGCCCGCACGGCACCATGCCCGGCGTGGCCATGACCTGGGAATACGACGACAGCACCTGGAAGATCTCGGACGCCTCCGCGTGCACCATCCTCGGTATGGCGCGCGCCGCCTGCCAGCCGTAGCGCCCCGGGGTCCCGAGCCGGTCAGCCCGCCGCCGACGACACATCCGGCACCGGCACCGGCCGGGAACCCCGCCGCGAGCGACGCCGCGCCCGCGACGCCGACCAGGGAGGCGGCCACCGCCGCCCGGACCGGGACGGCCGACCGCAGCAGCCGCACGTGCGGGTGCAGCACATAGTTCTCGGCGAAGGAGTAGGTGGCGGTCGACCGCTCGGCCGCCGCGATCAGCCGGAAGCCCTCGTCGTCGCTCGCACAGGCGGCCGTTTCGGACAGCACGTGGATGCCGCGCTCGAGGAACGCCATCGCCAGCGGAGCGTGCGCGTCGAAGTCGTTGGCCAGCACGACCCCGTCGATATCGGCGTCGAGCAGCTCCCGCCACCCGGCGGTGGTGCGGGCGGCGGGGAATCGCCAATGCGCCGCCGCCAGCCGCGCCGGATCCCTATCACACAGTGCGGCGACGGTGATACCGGCGCGTTCGGCCCATTCACCCAGATACAGCCCCCGCAGCAAACCCACGACACCAATGCGCACGCGCTCCACCCTGCCCCACGAATTCCACGGCCGACAAGGCATTTTCGACCGACCGCGACCCGCCCCTCACCCCTTGGACGGTCGCCGCTGCGGTTTGGGCGCCACCACCCCGTCGGCCAGTCGCCGCGCGCTCACCAGGAACGCCGTATGCCCCTGCATGCGGTGTTCGGGCCGCACCGCGAGCCCGACCACGTGCCAGGGCCGGATGAGCGACTCCCATGCCCGCGGTTCGGTCCAGCACTGCTGGCGGCGCAGCGCCTCCACCACCTCGGAGAGCTGGGTGACGGTCGCGACGTAGACGATGAGCACGCCGCCGGGGATGAGCGCCTTGGAGACGGTGTCGAGGACGTCCCAGGGCTTGAGCATGTCGAGGATGACGCGGTCGACCTGCTCGCCGGAGTATTCGGCGAGGTCGGCGACGGTGAGGTCCCAGTTCGCCGGGCGTTCCCCGAAGAACTTCTCGACATTCTTGACGGCGTGTTCGGCGTGGTCGTCGCGCACCTCGTAGGAGATGACCTTGCCCTCGGGACCGACCGCGCGCAGCAGCGAGCAGGTGAGCGCACCCGATCCGGCACCGGCCTCCAGCACCTTCGCGCCGGGGAAGATGTCACCCTCGTGCACGATCTGCGCGGCGTCCTTGGGGTAGATGACCGCCGCACCGCGCGGCATGGACAGCACGTAATCGGTGAGCAGCGGTCGCAGCGCCAGATACGGCGTGCCGTTGGCGGAGTTCACCACGGTGCCCTCGTCGACGCCGATCAGGTCGTCGTGGCGGATCTGCCCCTTGTGGGTGTGGAACTCCTTGCCCTCCTCCAGGATCACCGTGTGCTGGCGGCCCTTGGCATCGGTCAGCTGCACCCGGTCACCGCTGCGGAAGGGGCCGGTCCGTCTGGCCGTCATGTATCTCCTGTCCCGTATCCATGGGCATGGTCGCTGGCCCTACGTGGTCACGCAGGCTGCCGCCTCCGGGCCTGACCGATCATGCCGTTTGCCGGGCTGTCGCCACGGCGGTCGTCCGACGCACCCTGTCGGTGCCTGGGTTTAGCCTGCCAGGTATGCAGGTGCCCGCGTCCACGACCCCGGATTCCGCGGGCGGTACGCCCCCGCCGTCCGAACCGTTCGTGGGGCGGCGGCTCGCGCTGTCGCCCTCGCGGGCAATCGATTTCAAACAGTGTCCGCTCAAATACCGGTTGCGGGCAATCGACCGGATACCGGAACCACCGTCCAGGACGGCGGTGCGCGGCACCCTGGTGCACGCCGTCCTCGAGGCCCTGTTCGGCCTCCCCGCGACCGATCGGCTACCGGAGGCCGCCGCGGCCCTCGTCGAGCCCGCGTGGACCCGGCTGGTGGCCGACCGGCCCGAGGTGGCGGCGGTGGTGGCCGACGGCGGGCTGCCGGTGCTGCTGGCGGAGGTCGGCGACCTCGTCCGCGTGTACTTCACGCTGGAGGACCCGACCACGGTCGATCCGGAGTCGGTGGAGTTCTTCCTGGAGACCGAACTCCCCGACGGTTCGCCGGTGCGCGGCATCGTGGACCGCATCGACAAGGCGGCCGACGACACCCTGCACATCGTCGACTACAAGACCGGCCGCTCCCCCGCCCCGGCCTACGAGGCCCGCGCGCTGTTCCAGTTGAAGTTCTACGCCCTGGTCCTGTTGCACACCCGCGGCGTGGTGCCCGCCCAGCTGCGGCTGCTCTACCTGGCCGACGGGCAGACGCTCACCTACGAACCGGACGCCGACGAGCTGCGCCGCTTCCAGCGCATCGTGTCGGCACTGTGGGCGGCCATCGACGCGGCCGCCAAGACCGGCGACTTCCCGCCCAGCCGCGGCTGGATGTGCGATTACTGCGACTACCGCGCCCTGTGCCCGGAATTCGGCGGCACGCCACCGCCGTATCCGGGCGTCGCGGACGCGATCGCGGAGTCAGGCGCAGAAGGCGTGGCCTGAGTCGTCCTGGCGCGCCGTGGTACCCGGCGCGCAGGCGCGGACGGTCCAGCGTCCGTCATCGCAGATGGCCAGGTGGGTCCAGTCCCAGATGACGGTCTCACCGCGATCGTGGGCGGGGCAGGGCAGTTCCTCGGCCGCCGCGGGGCCGCCCGGCAACGCGGTCAGGACCGCGGCGGTGCCGAGAACGATTGCGACGCAGGACTTCCGCAGAATGAACATCGAGCCTCCGTGGTGTCGTTCGAGCGAGCGATATGACACGAAGCAAGATGACGCAGGGTCACGCTAACAAGCACCCGCCGCGGATGGCCACGGCGGGTGCTCAATTGTGATGTGGTCGTGCGTGCGCCGCGCCGGAGTCAGAAGGCGCGGCAGGAGCGGATATCGGTGGCCAGAATGGCCTTCGCGCCGAGATCGGCGAGCCGGTCCATGAGCTCGTTGCCGTCCTTGCGCGGCACCAGCGCCCGCACCGCCACCCAGTCCGGATCGGTGAGCGGGGAGACCGTCGGCGACTCCAGCCCGGGGGTGATCCGCACGGCGGCGTCGAGCAGCGACTTGGGGCAGTCGTAGTCCAGCATCAGGTACTGCTGGGCGAAGACCACGCCCTGGACGCGGGCCACCAGCTGGTTGCGCGCCTTGTCGCGCTGATCCGCGCCCTCGGCCTCGATGAGCACGCCCTCGGAATCGCACAGCGAGTCACCGAAGGCGACCAGGTTGTGCTGGCGCAGGGTGCGGCCCGAACCCACCACATCGGCGATGGCGTCGGCCACGCCGAGCTGGATGGAGATCTCCACCGCGCCGTCGAGGCGGATGACCTCGGCCTCGATCCCGCGCGCGGCCAGATCGGCGAGCACCAGATTCGGGTAGGAGGTGGCGATGCGCTTGTCGTGGAGATCCTCGACCTTCCACTCCCGCCCGGCGGGGGCGGCGTAGCGGAAGGTGGAGCGGCCGAAGCCGAGCGAGAGCCGCTCCTGCACCGGTGCGCCGGAGTCGAGGGCGAGATCACGGCCGGTGATGCCGAGGTGGAGTTCGCCGGAGCCGACATAGATGGCGATGTCCTTGGGCCGCAGGAAGAAGAACTCCACCTGGTTGGCCGGATCGAGCACGCTCAGATCGCGGGAGTCGGTGCGCTTGCGGTAGCCCGCCTCGCTCAGGATGGCGACGGCGGATTCGGAGAGGGCGCCCTTATTGGGGACGGCGACGCGCAGCATAGGGTGTCCTTTCGGGACGGGTGGGGGGACGTGAGGACGGCGGTCGAGTGGGGGTCGGCCGTACGGCGTGTACGGCGATTCGGCGCGTCACAGATGTCGGTACACGTCCTCGAGCCGCAGTCCGCGGCCCACCATCAGCACCTGTACCCAGTACAGGAGCTGCGAGATCTCCTCCGCGAGCGATTCGTCGCTCTCGTGCTCGGCGGCCAGCCAGACTTCCCCGGCCTCCTCCAGCACCTTCTTGCCCTGCGCATGCACGCCGGCGTCCAAGGCGGCGACGGTGCCCGACCCCTCGGGTCGGTTGACGGCACGATCCTGCAGCTCGGCGAACAGGGCTTCGAAAGATTTCACGAGCAGATATTGTCGCAGACCAGGACCGGCCCGCTGTGGCCGGGCTGGCGCGCCCGGCCGCCGCCCACGGGTCACATCCCGTTCCGGACGGCAGCGGCGACCGCTCCGGATGCGCCCGACCGGCACGCGCACGCGCCGGCCGGGCGGAGCTCAGCCCGCTGTCGAGGTCTCGGGCACGCGCAGCAGCTCGGTGAGTTCGGCCACCGCCGCCCGCAGGTTGCCCGCGAAGGTGTGCATCTGCGCGGCAACGGATTTGGGTGTGGCGAGGTAGACATTCCAGCGATCGGGCAGCATGACGTAGGCGACGCCGATGCAGGTGGGGCTGGTGGAGCCGAAACCGAAGTACTGGATGTTCACCGACGGCGCGGAGCTGGTGCTCAGATAGTCGTCGCGGGTGATGCGCCAGCCGGGGCTGTCGTAGAACGGCATCGGATCGGTGGCGCCCAGCCGCTCGCCGCGACGGCCCTGGATCAGTTGCAGCTCCCACAGATGCTGTTCGGGCGCCTCCCCACGCTGGCATTCCTTGGCGCGCGCCACATGCGCGTCCGCGGCGGCGCGCAGCGCCTGCCGCCGCCGGTCCGGGTCGGCGTCCGGATCCTCCATGGCGGCGATGAATTCCAGGATCTCCGGGGTCACCACCCGCATGGCCTCGGTGCGGCCGTTGCGGAAGTGGCGGGTGGCGATGGACTCGTAGGTTGCCCCGATCATGCCCTTGCTGCGCTGATGGGCGAGCTGATAGCTGAGCTGGGCGAACGCGTCCGGGGAGATGCCCAGCTCCTTGGCGCGGGCGGTGCCGAAGTCCTCGAAGGACACCGTCGAGGTGGCGTTGTCGGCCGCGTACTGCGCGAAGGACGCCGCCGCGCTCGCGATCTCACGCTTGCGGTCGTCGTCGAGCACGAACACGACCGGTTCGACCGCGGGCATGCCCTGCGGCTGCGCACCCGAGCGGGCCGCATGCTCGGCCACCGGTGTCTCCAGCAGCGCATCGACGAAGGACAGGATGGTGGTGCCGTCCAGTCCGCAGTGCTCGACATTGATTCCGGCGGTGCCGTCGGCGAAGACGACGAACGACACCGCCTTGTCGAACCAGCGGTTGCCGCTGTCCCCGTGCAGCAACTGGTCGCACGCCTGCAGCGTGTCGCGCGGCGCGAAGTCCTCCAGGCAGACGAAGAACAGCGCGGTCTCGATGGTGTCGAGGGCCGCGGCGTTCAACGGCACCGCGCGCAGCGCGCCGCGCACCCGCGCCCATTCCGCCCGGGCCATGGTGGTGAGGTGGCCGGGCGAGGTGTTGACCGGCGCGCGCCGCGCCCCGGCCTTCATCACCGAGCGCAGCCCGTCGACGATGTCGCCGGGGGCGTAGGGAGCGCCGGCCGGGCCGATGACATCCATGCGGAACATATTGCCGCGGTAGCAGACCACGATGTGCCGGGCCTGCGACGGTCCGGGCCAGTCCGGGCTGTAGGGCACCCGCACCCCGTCCTGCGGATCGCCGGGAATCCGGGTCTCGGAGAACAGGAACTTGTGCTGCGCCATGTTCAACCGCTGCCCGCGCTGGGTCGCGGGTGGGACCTGCTCGGCGTCGAGCAGCAGTTTGTAGTTCACCGCCGCGCTCACCAGCGCCCCCGCGCGCTCGGCCTGGTCGGCGGCGGTGGCGGCGGCGAGCACGGTGTCGTCGCGGAACAGGAAGAAGAAATTCGCGTTGAGCGCGATCCGGTCCCGTCGCCCCAGATAGCGCGACGGCCAGAATTCGTCCAGCCAGCTGCCCACCCCGGGAGTGCTGTCGTAGCGCTCGAGATCGGCCTGTAGCGCGCGGGCCGGACTGTCGGGGCGGAGCATGAGCTCGACCGCGGCGGCGGTCGCCGCGTATTCATCGCCGGTGAGCAGTGGTGCGCACCAGTGCAGGAACCGCGTGCAGCTGTCCTCCAGGGTGGGCAGCGGCACCCGGGGCAACTGGTCGTCGTGGGCGAAGGTCGGTTCGCTCAAGAGAGGTCCTCATGGTCGAAGGATAGGGTCGGGGACGGGCGAGACACGTAGAGCTGGGCGTAGAGCCAGCCGTCGGATTCGTGCCCCTCGGTGTCGACGCCGTTGTCGGCCAAGGTATTCAGGACCTGGGTCCGTTCGTCGGCGGCCGCGAAGCGGCGCTGCCGGAACGCCCCGGGCACGCGTTCTGTCCGGTAGCCGAGTTCGGCCAGCCGCGCGGCGATGGGGTCGAAGGAGAACATGCGCAGCACGAAATGCGCCATCCAGGGCAGCTTTCCGCCGTGTGCGCGGGCGACCCGCAGCAGCGTACGGTCGGTGATGTAGCCGACGCAGCCGGTGGAGATGACGAGATCGGCGGTGGCGAGGGTGGCGCGCTGCGCCTCGGTGGGGTCGGCGGATTCGAGATCGGCGTGCACGGTGTCGTGCAGCAGCCCGGCGGCGCGGGCGTAGTCCAGTGCCGGGCGGGAGGCGTCCATGCCGAGGAAGCGGACGCCGGGCAGCCGGTCGGCGGTGGTGAGGCGGGCGCGGTCACGGGCGATGAGGGCGGCGGTGGCGTCCTCCCCGTTCGCCGTGCCGGCCGCGTCCGCGTCGCGATAGTGTCGGGTGAGTTCGGCCATGGTGATGCCCAGCCGCAGCATGGCCGCGTTCACGCCGTAGGAGCAGCCCAGATCGAGGACGGTCGGGGCGGCGATGCCGGTGGCCTCGCGGTAGTCGGAGATGAGGCGCGCGAAGTGCGGTGTCGCCAGTTCCGGTATGCAGTAGTCCAATTCGGCCATCCGCGCGTAGTACTCGCGTGGGTCGGGCCGGTCGTAGATGTGGTCGAACGAGGCTTTCCCGGTGCTGTGCAACGAAACCGGCACGTGTTCTCCTTCTTGGTCGAGCACTCAATCCAGCAGTCGGTCGCCGCGTACGGCCGTCGCGCCGCCCAGGTGCTCGGGCAGCACCCGGCCGAACAGCTGCCGACTGCGTTCCGCGGTACCGATCACCCCGGTGGTCCGGCTGTAGGCGAAGATGGCGGTGTGCCGCTGCGCGGCCCCGGTGACCGGTGACACCCGGTGCAGCGAGTAGCGGCCCTGGAACAGCTGTAGATCCCCGGGGCGCAAGTCCAGGCGGCGAATCAGCTTCTCCCCCTTGCCCTCCAGGACGGCGCGCACATCGTCGAGGTGTTCCGCCTCCGGAGTGCGGATGCCCGGGCAGTATTCGAAGACGCCGCCGGATTCCGGTCGCTGGGTGAGCATGCTGACGGTGAATTCGTTGGTGTCGAAGTGCCAGGGGTGCGACATGCCCGGTGCGACCACGTTCAGGCAGAGCCCCGCCAGCGGGTCGGTGTACTCGTGCAGCTGCTCGAGCTCGAAGCAGTCGGCCACGAAGCGCTGGAAGACCGGGCTGGTGTAGAGCCGCTGGATCAATGTGTGCGCGGGGATGAGATCCCTTGCCACGAAGGCGTTCCCACGCTCGAGCACGATGCGTCCGGGATGCCCCTCGGGTAGTGCGGCGTCCAGCGGGATGTTGTAGGCGTTGACCCGTTCGACGGTGTAGTAGGCACGCGGGGCCAGCTCCGCACCCTCGGCGCGCAGCGTCTCCAGGAATTCCGGGCGCACGAATCCGGTGAGCACGCTGCACCCGTCGGCGGCCAGGTCGGCGCGCACCGCCCGCACCGCCCGCACCCAGCCCGCGCCGCCGGGCGCGTCCAGCGGGTAGCGCTCGATGTCCACCACCTCGGACACCGAATCGCCCACCACCCCATCGCCAGTGGATGGGCACACGTCGGTCCAGCCCCCGCTCGTAGCCATGCCGATCATTCTCACCGGAGGGGCTGTCGGCGCGCCAGGGATTCGCTGGAATCGGTCATCCTGCATACTCACATAGTTTTCCTGAGCCTCAATAGAATTCATGCGAACGGCCAGCGCCGTCGGTGCGACGAACTCCGTGGCCGACAGGTGGTGACCGGTCCGCCCGAGATCACCGATGCCCTCGCGCCCCTGGGGACACCCGTCCTCCCGTGCTTCGATTCGGCGTGACCAGTGACCTCGCGAAGGCGTTTCAGCGAATGGTTCGGCGCCTCTCCTCGGCGTTGCAGTCGACGGCGTCCGATGACGCCCTGCGGCTGCGCTCGAGTATCGCCTGCCCGGAGAACGCGCCGACGGTCTACGAGTCCTTCACAGCCGGTGTACCGGTCACCGCTCCCGCCCGCACCATGGCCGAGGCCGTGCACGATGTCCGCGGTCAGGAAGTGCTCACCGTGGTCACCGGCGGCAATGTCGACCCTGGTCACGGGGTGTGATCACGCCCATGGCGCAGACTGCCCGAGTACCTCGCGGCGGACGGTGCGGATGGCGACACGGCCGCACGGCCCGGTCACCCGCCGATGGCCGTGCTGTCGACCGTTACGCCGGTCGGTTCTCCCGCCGTCGGGGCACGGCCGCGACCCGGCCGAGTTCGGCCACGGTTATGCCGATGAGAGAGTCGCGAAAGACCCGGCCGGACCCGGCGGGGACCGGGATCTCGCACGGTACGACCAGGACCGGGCAGCCCGCTGTTTCGGCGGCCTGGACGCCGGTGGGGGAATCCTCGATGGCCACGCAGCGTTCGGGGGCGACGCCGACCAGTTCGGCGGCGCGCAGGTAGCTGTCGGGGGCCGGTTTGCCGTGCGGCACTTCGTCTCCGCAGACGGAGACGTGGAAGTGGTGGCGGCCCAGGGTGTCCAGGCCGAATTCGGTGAGGGAGCGTTTGGTGTTGGTGACCAGCGCCATGGGCACCTCCGCCGCGGCGAGGGCGGCGAGGGCGTCCCGCGCGCCGGGCCGCCAAGGGATCTCGCCGGTGGTGAACAGCTCGGTGACGCGGCGTTCCAGCCAGTGGCCCGCCTCGCCCAGGGCCGCCGGGGTCGGGTCCAGGCCCAGGCCGTTGAACATGATGCGCAGCGCGTTGGGGCCGGACGCGCCGATCAGCGCGTGCCGGATCTGGTCGGTCATCTCGCGGCCGAGTTCGGCCGCGAGTTCCCGGACGGCGACATCCCAGAGCTTCTCCGAGTCGAGCAGGGTGCCGTCCATATCCCAGAGAACGGCGGCCGGGCGGGTCATCGGAGCAACTCCTCGGGGTCGGGGTCAGAGGCCGGAGGCGGTGATGAGCATACGGCCACCGCTGTCGTCGACCTGGATCCAGCGGTTCTCGCTGTCGGTGGATCCGTTCTTCAGCACATAGGTGAGCGAGACGACGGCCCGGTGGTCGCCCTGCGGGGTGACCGCTCCGATGCGCACCGCGGCGATGGTGCCCCAGAACTGGGCGTAGGAGTTGAATCCGCCGGTGGCCGCCTGGTAGGACGGCGACAGCATGGACCACGCGCCGCTCACATCGCCGGGCAGCATGCCGTAGTAGTTCCGCACGAAGGCGGTGACATTGCCCGGGGTAGGGGCGGTGGTGGTCGGCGGCGTTGTGGTCGGCGTCGTTGTCGTGGTCGTCGTGCCGGGATTCGTACTCGTGGTGGTGGACGGCGGCGCGGTGGTCGTGGTCGGCGCGGCGGTGCGCGACGGCTCCTGGCTGTCGGCCTGGCCGATCACCGCCGGTGAGGTCGACGCGGTGCCCGAGGTCTCACCGACCGGCGGCGCGACCGCCGACGTTCCGGTGGCGACCGGCGGATTCTCCTCTCCCCCACCGCGATTCACGGTGGTGGCGATCACGGCAGCGAGCAGCAGCGCGGCGGCCACCCCCAGCCCGGCCAGGGCGAGCCGACGCCGATCGCGCCGCGGCCCGTCCGCACCGGTACGCGGCACCGGCGGCAGCGGACCACTCGGCGGCCGCCCGGACGTGCCGGTGCCCGGGTGCCGTGCGGGCGTGCCCATGTCCACGTGCATGGTCGGATCGGTGCTGTTGCCCGTCACGCCGTGCGAATTGGACAGCACCGTGGTCTGCGCCGCCGCGTCCGCGGCGACGGCGGTGCTCGCCGAGGGCAGCACCTTGGTCGGATTCGGATGCGCGTGCGCGGGCACGCCGCGCCCCTCGGCCACGGCCTCCAGCGCCTCGTGCGCCTGCTTCATGGTGGGCCGCGCGTCGGCTTCGGCCGCGAGCAGTTCCATGAGCACCGGTCCGAGCGGTCCGGCCCGCCGGGTGTCGGGCACCCGGGCCCGCGCCACCGAGTGCAGGACGGCGAGGGGGTTGTCGCCCTCGCCGAAGGGTGGGGCGCCCTCCACCGCCGCGTACAGCGTGGAGCCCAGCGCGAACACGTCCGAGGACGGTTCCGGATTCTCACCCCGCGCCACCTCCGGCGAGAGATAGGCCGGTGTGCCCGCGAGGAATCCGGTGGAGGTGACGGTCACATCGCCCACGGCCCGCGAGATGCCGAAGTCGGTGATCTTCACGGTGCCGTCCTCGGCGACGAGGATATTGGCGGGCTTCACATCACGGTGCACGATCCCCGCGTCATGGGCCGCCGCCAGCGCCGCCGCCACCTTGGCCCCGATGCGGGCGACCTCGGTGGGCGGCATCGGACCCTTCTCCCGCATGACGGCGGCGAGACTGGGCGCGTTCACGTACTCCATGACCAGCCATGGCTGGCCGTCCTCCTCGGCCACGTCGAAGACGGTGACGGCGTTGACGTGGTGCAGTCGCGCCGCGATCCGGCCCTCGCGCATGGCCCGCATCCGGGCCTCGATGGCCTGGGATCGGGACAGCCCCGGACCCAGCAGCAGCTGCTTGACCGCGACCGTGCGCCGCAGGCGCACATCGGTCGCACGCCACACGACTCCCATCGCACCGGTGCCGATCGGATCCGTGAGCCGATATCGTCCCGCAATCAGCCGGTCTGCCGTCATGTGGTTGTACCCCTCCTGCTGGCGTCACGCCGAGTCCACCCTGCAACTCCGCGCGATAGCCCGGAAAACTTCCGAAAATCCTATGCGTTGAAGTACTTTGCCTCCGGGTGCAGCAGTACGAACGCATCCGTCGACTGCTCCGGATGCAATTGCAGCTCCTCCGACAGCGTCACTCCGATGCGGCCCGCTTCCAGCAGGTCCACCAGCTTGGCGCGGTCTTCGAGGTCCGGGCAGGCCCCGTAGCCGAAGGAGTAACGTGCTCCACGGTATCCGAGTTTGAAGTAATCCAGCACATCGGCCGGGTCTTCGTCGGCGACCGAATGTCCTTCCAGCACAAGCTCTTCCCGAATACGGCGGTGCCAAAACTCGGCCATCGCCTCGGTGAGCTGCACCCCGATGCCGTGCACCTCCAGATAGTCGCGGTAGTTGTTCTCCGCGAACAGCACGTTCGCGAAATCGGCGATGGGCTGGCCCATGGTGACCAGCTGGAACGGCAGCACATCCACCTGGCCGCGCTCGCGCGCCAGCTCCCGGGAGCGGATGAAGTCCGCGACGCACAGGAACCGGTCGCGCTGCTGGCGCGGGAAGGTGAACCGATACCGCTGCGGCGCATCGGGATCGGGTTCGGTGAGGACGATCACGTCGTCACCCTCGGATACCGCCGGGAAGTAGCCGTAGACGAGCGCCGCGTGCGCGAGCACCCCCTCGGCGGTGAGCCGGTCCAGCCAGTAGCGCAGCCGCGGGCGGCCCTCGGTCTCCACCAGTTCCTCGTAGGTGGGTCCGTCACCGGCGCGCTGGCCGCGCAGCCCCCACTGGCCCAGGAACAACGCCCGTTCGTCGAGCAGGCCCGAATACTCCTGCACCGACAGCCCTTTCACCACGCGGGTGCCCCAGAACGGCGGCACCGCCACGGGCAGATCGGCGGCTACGTCGGAGCGTTCGGGCACCTCGATCGGTGTCTCCTTGGCGCGGCGTTCGGCGGCGATGCGCTTGGACCGCTCGTGGCGGGCCTTGCGCTCGGCGGCCTTCTCCCGCTCCGCGATGGCCTCCGGGGAATCCGGGTCGGGCCCGCCGCCGCGCTTGCGGGTCATGATCTCGTCCATGAGCCGCAGTCCCTCGAAGGCGTCGCGCGCGTAGTGCACGTCACCCTCGTACACCTCGGTGAGATCGTTCTCCACGTAGGCGCGGGTGAGCGCCGCGCCGCCGAGCAGCACCGGGAACTGCTCGGCCACCCCCTTGGCGTTGAGCTCCTCCAGGTTCTCCTTCATGATCACCGTGGACTTGACCAGCAGCCCGGACATGCCGATCACATCGGCCTTCTTGTCCACGGCGGCGTCGAGAATGGTCGCGATCGGCTGTTTGATGCCGAGGTTCACCACCTCGTAGCCGTTGTTGGACAGGATGATGTCGACCAGGTTCTTGCCGATGTCGTGCACGTCACCCTTGACGGTGGCCAGCACGATGCGCCCCTTGCCGGAGTCGTCGGTGGCCTCCATATGCGGTTCCAGGTGCGCCACCGCGGCCTTCATCACCTCGGCGGACTGGAGCACGAAGGGCAGCTGCATCTGGCCCGAGCCGAACAGCTCGCCGACGGTCTTCATCCCGGCCAGCAGCGTCTCGTTGATGATCCGCAGCGGCGGCACTTCCCTCATGGCCTCGTCGAGATCGGCCTCCATACCGGCCTTCTCGCCGTCGACGATGCGGCGTTCGAGCCGTTCGAACAGCGGCAGCGCGGCCAGTTCCTCGGCGCGTGAGGCCTTGGAGGAGGCCGCCGAGACACCCTCGAACAGCGCCATCAGCTTCTGCAGCGGGTCGTAGTCCTCGCCGCGGCGGTCGTAGACCAGATCCAGCGCCGCCTGGCGCTGCTCCTCGGGGATCCGGCTGATGGGCAGGATCTTGGAGGCGTGCACGATGGCCGAATCCAGTCCGGCCTCGACGCATTCGTGCATGAACACCGAGTTCAGCACCTGCCGGGCGGCGGCGTTGAGACCGAAGGAGATATTGGACAGACCCAGCGTGGTCTGCACCCGCGGGTGCCGGCGCTTGAGTTCCCGGATGGCCTCGATGGTTTCGATGCCGTCGCGGCGCGACTCCTCCTGGCCGGTGCCGAGCGTGAAGGTCAGGGTGTCGATGATGATGTCGGATTCGGCCAGCCCCCAGTTGCCGGTGATATCGGCGATGAGGCGTTCGGCGATCTCGACCTTCTTCTCGGCGGTGCGGGCCTGCCCCTCCTCGTCGATGGTCAGCGCCACCACGGCCGCGCCGTGCTCGGCGACCAGGCGCATGGTCTGCTGGAACCGCGAGTCGGGTCCGTCGCCGTCCTCGTAGTTGACCGAGTTGACCGCGCAGCGCCCACCGAGGTGCTCCAAACCCGCCTGCAACACCGGGGTTTCGGTGGAGTCGAGCATGATCGGCAGGGTGGACGCGGTCGCGAGCCGGCTCGCCAGCTCCCGCATGTCCTTGGTGCCGTCGCGGCCGACGTAGTCCACGCACAGGTCCAGCATGTGCGCGCCGTCGCGGGTCTGGTCCTTGGCGATGTCCAGGCACCTCTGCCAGTCCTCGGCCAGCATGGCATCACGGAATGCCTTGGAGCCGTTGGCATTCGTGCGCTCGCCGATCATCAGGACGGAGGCGTCCTGTTCGAACGGCACCGAGGTGTAGATCGACGACACGCTCGGCTCGTGTTCGGGCTCCCGATGCGCGGGCGTGAGTTCGCGCACCGCCTCGGCCACCTGGCGGATGTGCTCCGGGGTGGTGCCGCAGCAGCCGCCGACCAGTGCCAGCCCGAATTCGGAGACGAACTGGCGCATGGCCACGGCCAGTTCCTCCGGCGTCAGCGGGTACACCGCGCCGTTCGCGCCCAGCACCGGCAGGCCCGCGTTCGGCATGACCGAAACCGGCAGGTTGGCGTGCTTGGACAGATGCCGCAGATGCTCGCTCATCTCGTCCGGGCCGGTGGCGCAGTTCAGACCGATCATGTCCACGCCGAGGGGTTCGATGGCGGTGAGCGCCGCGCCGATCTCCGAGCCGACCAGCATGGTGCCGGTGGTCTCCACGGTGACGTGGGTGATGATCGGAATCCGGCGACCCGCCCGCGCCATGGCGTGCTGGCTGCCCACGATGGCCGCCTTCACCTGGAGCAGGTCCTGGCAGGTCTCCACCAGGATGGCGTCCGCGCCGCCGTCGAGCATGCCCAGCGCGGCCTCGGTGTAGGCGTCGCGCAGCGAGGCGTAGGGCGCGTGCCCGAGGGTGGGCAGCTTGGTGCCGGGCCCCATGGATCCCAGCACGTAGCGGGGCGTGCCGTCGGCGGCGGGCCCCATCTCGTCGGCGACCTCCCGGGCCAGGCGGGTGCCGCGCTCGGACAGGTCGCGGATGCGGTCGGCGATGTCGTAGTCGGCCAGGTTGGGCAGATTGCAGCCGAAGGTGTTGGTCTCCACCGCGTCGGCGCCGGCCTCGAAGTACGCGCGGTGGATGTGTCGCAGTACGTCGGGGCGGGTTTCGTTGAGAATCTCGTTACAGCCCTCGAGCCCCCGGAAGTCGTCCATGGTCAAATCCGCCGCCTGCAACATCGTGCCCATCGCACCGTCGCCGATCACGACACGCTTGCGGAGCGTGTCGAGTAGGGTGGTGTCGAACTCGGCGCGGGGGGACACAGACATGTACTCAAGAGTAGTGGTCTGTCCCGACAATCCGGGCCCCGGTGCCGCCGGTCCACGCTATGAGACGCGGCGTGTCCGCGCGCCTCGCCGCTGACAGTTCGCCGTGTCACACCGCGGGCGATGTCGGCGTGTCCCGGAGGTGCGCGTCGTTGGCGCGTCATCCCGGCCGACACCGTAGGCTGACCGGGTGAACGCCAGTGAACCCCCGGTGCCTGCCGAGACGGACCTCCCTACCCTGCGGGATCCGGTCCTCGTCGCGGCCTTCGAAGGCTGGAACGATGCCGCCGATGCCGCCAGCGGAGCGGTGGAACACCTCGAACTCATCTGGGACTCGCAACCGCTGGCCGAACTCGACTCCGAGGACTATTACGACTATCAGGTGAACCGTCCGACCGTCCGCCAGGTCGACGGTGTCACCCGTGAGATCCAGTGGCCGTCCGCCATGCTGTCGGTGTGCTCCCCGCCCGGCAGCGAGCGCGATGTGGTGCTGCTGCGCGGTGTCGAACCGAATATGCGGTGGCGCAGTTTCTGTGACGACATTCTCGAGTTCGTCGAACAACTCGGGGTGTCGACGGTGGTGATCCTCGGCGCGCTGCTGGCGGACACCCCACACACCCGGCCGGTGCCCGTCACCGGGACCGCGTACAACAAAGAGGCCGCCGAGCGCTTCAATCTGGAGCAGACCCGCTACGAGGGACCGACCGGCATCACGGGCGTCCTGCAGGACGCCTGCGTCAAGGCCGGGGTCCCGGCGGTGTCGTTCTGGGCCGCGGTTCCGCACTATGTCTCGCAGCCGCCCAATCCGAAGGCCGTGATCGCCCTGCTGCACCGTGTCGAGGATGTGCTCGATGTGGAGGTGCCGCTCGGCGGCCTGACCGGACAGGCCGACGAGTGGGAGGAGGCGGTCAACGAGATGACCTCGAGCGATGAGGAGATCACCGAGTACGTGCGCTCGCTCGAGGAGCGCGGCGACGCGGAGGTGGATCTCAACGACGCCATGTCCAAGATCGACGGTGACGCCATCGCCGCCGAATTCGAGAAGTACCTGCGCAGACGCGGACGGGGCAGCTTCGGGCTGTAGCGGGGGCGAAGTTAGGGCACCATTACACTGGACCGGATGACCTCGCCACGGATCGCCGCGTATCTGCACGGATACGGTGACCGTATCGCGGCGGTCCAGGATGGTCACGAAGTCCGATACGCCGAATTAGCCGGATCAGTCGCCGAATTCGCGGAACGCCTCGGTACGGGACGTCGGCTTGTCGCCCTGGCGGCGCGCAACGACATCGGATCGCTGGTGGCCTATCTCGGCGCGCTCGAGGCCGGATGCGCGGTGCTGCTCACCGAGACGGTGACCGAGGAACTGGTCGACATCTACGACCCCGACGTGGTCATCGCGGCCACCGCGGACGGCTCGACGCCCGCACCGCTCGTCCGGCGCGACGGATCGGCGCACACCCTGCACCCGGAGCTGGCGCTGCTGCTGAGCACCTCCGGCTCCACCGGCTCGCCGAAGCTGGTGCGGCTCTCCTATACCAATGTGCTGTCGAACGCGGCGGCCATCGCCGAGTACCTGGAGATCGAGCCGACCGACCGCGCCGCGACGACGCTGCCGCTGTTCTACTGCTACGGGCTGTCGGTGGTACACAGCTATCTGCTGCGCGGTGCGAGCCTGCTGCTGACCAGCCGATCGGTGGTGGAGCCGGAGTTCTGGGCCGAGTTCGGCGCGCAGCGCGCCAGCTCCTTCGCGGCGGTGCCCTACACCATCGATCTGCTCGATCGCATCGGGTTCGAGCGCATGTCGCTGCCGCATCTGCGCTACGTCACCCAGGCGGGCGGGCGGCTCGCGCCCGCACGGGTCGCCGCCTACGCCCGGCTGGGCGCACGCCGCGGGTTCCGCTTCTATGTCATGTACGGGCAGACCGAGGCCACCGCCCGCATGGCCTACCTGCCGCCCGACCTGGCGGCCGCCCATCCCGACTGCATCGGCATCCCCGTCCCCGGCGGAGCCTTCACGCTGGAGGCGGTCGACGAGGGCGGGCACGAACTGGTCTACCACGGCCCCAATGTGATGCTCGGCTACGCCGAAACCCCGGCGGACCTCGCCCTCGGCCCCACCCACACCGCCCTGCGCACCGGCGATCTGGCCTGCCGCACCGAGGACGGGCTGTACCGGGTGATCGGCCGCCGCAGCCGCTTCGCCAAGATCTACGGCCTGCGCATCGACCTGCAACGCATCGAATCCGGGCTCGCCGCCGCCGGTTTCACCGCCTGCTGCACCGATGACGGCGAGACGCTGGTCGTCGCCGTCGAGGCGGAGGCCCCCGCGAGCGCGGATATCGCGAGTGCGGAACCGACCGGAGCCGCAGGCTCGACCGCCCGCGCCGCCACGCCCGGCCGGCGCACCGCGTCCATCGTCACTCTGCTGAGAAGTGCCGGGCGAAGAGCACATCCGCTCGGTAAGCATGCCCCCTCGTTCGGAAGGTCCGTGCGCACGGGCGTTCCCGGCGTCGCGATCGCGCGCGCGGGCAGCCGTCATCTCGGGAGTGCCGTGGGCGACGAGGCGGTCGCGCCGCACGGTGCGGCAGCCGCACGGGAGGCGGCGCGCCTGTCCGGGCTGCCGGTCGCCGCGGTGCGGGTCGGTGTGGTGGCGTCGATTCCACGGCTACCCAATGGAAAACCGGACTATCCGAGCATTCGTCGCTTGGCGGGCGCGCACGACGCCACTCTCCCGCCGGGTGCCCATGGGGAATCCGGCACGGATGTCCGTAGCCCCTTCGCCCAGGCGCTCGGCCTCGATCGCGAGCGCATCGACTCCCGCGCCACCTTCGCCGAACTCGGCGGCGACTCACTGACTTTCGTCGCCCTGGCGGTGCGGCTCGATCGGGCGTTGGGGCAGCTTCCGGCCGACTGGCCGTCGCGCACCATCGCCGAACTCGAGGCGCTCCCCCGGCGGCGGACCCGATTCGGACGGTCGCTCGATACCAGCACCCTGTTGCGGGCGATCGGCATCATGACGGTAATCGGCTCACATATCGGACTTTTCGCCCTCTGGGGCGGAGCGCACGTGCTGCTCGCGGCGGCGGGATTCAATTTCGCGCGCTTCGCCGTCACGGCGGCTCCGGCCGCCCCGCGCCTGCGCCACACCCTGCGCACCGCGGCCTTCATCGCCGTGCCGACGGCCGCCTGGGTGCTGCTCACCCTGCCGTTCACCGATTACTACGGCTGGCAGAATGTGCTGCTGCTCAACAAGATCCTGGGTCCGCACGACAGTCCGACGGCCGGGCACCTGTGGTTCATCGAGGTGGTGCTCTACCTCATCGTGGGCGCCGCGCTGCTGTTGCGCCTGCCGGTGGCCGATCGCTGGGAACGGTTGTCGCCGTTCTGGTTCGCGACCGGTCTGCTCGGCGTGGCGCTCATCTTCCGATATCGGACATTCGATCTGTACCGGCCGGACGATGCGCCCTTCTCACCGCTGGTGGCATGGTTCTTCCTGCTCGGCTGGGCAGCGGCCAAGGCCGAGACGGTGTGGCACCGGCTGTTGCTCAGCGCGATCGCGGTGGCGACGGTGCCGGGCTACTTCGGCGAAACCGACCGAGAGCGCATGATTCTCGCCGGAATCCTGCTGCTCGTCTGGCTGCCGTCGGTGCGGGTGCCCGCACTGGTGGCGGGCACGGCCGCCCTGCTCGCGGAGGGCTCGCTGTTCGCGTATCTCCTGCACTGGCAGGTGTATCCGCTGTTCGGGCAGTATCACCTGGCGGCGCTGGCGGCCTCGCTGGCGGCGGGGTTGGCCGCCGCGCGGCTCACCGGATGGGCTCGTTCCGCGCTCGTGCGCGCCGATATCGGTCGGAATGCGGCAGTGGGCCGCCGGTCAGCTGTCGATCGTCCAGACCTTCGCGGCCGCCTCCTGGGCCAGCTTCGCGATCAGAATGTCACGCGGAATCGTCTGACCGGCAAGGTGATCGAGTGACGGCACCACGACATGGTGGGCATCGGCTCGCTTGAGTTCGGCGGTCAGCTCCGCGAATGCGGTGCCGTCGCCCGGAGTCGATTCATGGAACGTGGCGGCGAAGCAGAATCCGGCCGAGCTGGCGAGGGTGCACATGGCGCTCTCCCACTCGTCACCGCGGCCGTCGGCCAGATCGTCACGCACGTACCCATAGATCAACGCTTCCACCCGAACCTCCGTTGGATTGGGGATCTCGCTGTTCTGTTGTGTGCCCACTAACGACTATGGCGTTCTCGAAGATGCAATTGCAGATGTCAACCCACTGACATCCAGATGCCCTATCCGGGTCCACGCGGGGTTAACTGGTGAGATACTACAGAGCGTGTCCGGTGGCGACGATCGACCTGTCTGGGCTGTCCGAATGCGTGCCGAACGGGATGCTCGGGGGTGGTCACAGGCCGACGCCGTCCGCGCCATGCGCGGGAAGTCGAGCCACAACCTCCCCACCGACTCCACGTTGCTGCGCAACTGGCGGCGGTGGGAATCGGGCGAATCCCGCCCGGACGACTTCTACGCGCCCATTATCGCGGCGGCCTTCGACACCGTCACCGCGGCCTTTTTTCCCAAGTCACGGCCGAATCGGGACGATGAGATGCTGTCGGCGACCGGGATGGACACGCTCGAGTTCATCGGGCGGCTGCGCATGTCGGATGTCTCGGCGGCGACGCTGGACGCCATCCACATCACCGCCGACCGGCTCTGCTCGGAGTATCCGTGCACCGATCCGCACGAGCTGCACGCGGAGGGGACGGCGTGGTTGCGGCGAATTACCTCGCTACTGGACGGTCGTCTTACTCTCGCCCAGCATCGCGAGGTGCTGGTGCTCGCCGGGTGGGTCGCCCTACTGGTCGGTTGCGTAGATTACGACCTGGGCTGGCGCACCTCCGCCGAGGCCACCAGGCGGGCCGCCCTGTCCCTGGGCCAGGAGGCCGACCATGCCGAAATCATCGGCTGGGGTGCGGAAATGGCGGCGTGGTTCGCCCTCACCCAGGGCAACTACCGCGGCGCGATCGACGCCGTGGACTGCGCCCTCCCCGGTGCGGGCGCGCTCGGCGTCGGCGTGCAGCTCTCGGCGCAGCGCGCCAAGGCGTGGGCGCGCATCGGCGATCGCCGCGAGGTGGAATCGGCGCTGGCACAGGGCCGCTCGATACTCGACAAACTTCACCATCCGACCAATCTGGACAACCATTTCGTGGTGGACCCGCAGAAATTCGACTTCTACGCCATGGACTGCTGCCGCGTCGCCGGGGACGACCGCCTCGCCGAAAGCTATGCGTGGCAAGTCATCCGCAACTCCACCGCACCCGACGGCACCATCCGCAAACCCATGCGCGTCTCCGAGGCGCACCTCACCCTCGCGGTGGTGGCGGTGCGCGATCGCAATCTGGAGCTCGCCGTCGACGAGGGAATCCAGGCGCTCACCGGCAAGCGCCGCTCCCTGCCCTCCCTCATGTGGATCGCGAGCGAGGCGGCACGCGAGATGATCGAACGCTTTCCGGGTGATCCGCGCACCCGCACCTATCTCGATCAGCTGCGCACCCTCGCCGCCAGCTGATACCGCCGCGCCGCGGCCGACCTCGTCCACCGGTGCCGGAATCCGGGAACTTGATCGTGAATTCGCGCCCACGGGCACGGCCGAGCACATCGAGTACCGCTCAACGGCCTCGAGGGCGTGGCCACCGGACGCATTGCCGGCTGATCCGGCCGTGCCCTGTCGAGTCGGACTTACCACGCAATTCAGCGCTGCCACGTCGGCATTCGGGCGCTGTGGCGCGCCGAACAGCGGCCGCATTGGGGACTCGGGCGGCAGCGGTATTAGTCTCACCCCGGTGACCGAGACCGCTGCCGGATTGCTGCCCGACCCGTCCGGGGTCGGTGGAGGGGATCTGCCGCACGCCGATCGGCTCCGGCTGTTCTCCTTCGCCACCGCCGAGAAACGGGCCGATTACCTGTGGGTGTTGCGCGCCTTCGACACCGCGCGGGCCGCCTACGTGGTGCTGCTGCACGCCAGCGACGTCGTGGAGACGCTCGGACGTTGCCCGGGGGCTCCCGCGCTGACCGCGACCGAGGTGGGACCGCTGCTGGAGCAGTTGCACCAGTGGGGCGTGCTGGAGCGCAGCTACGACGGCACCCGGGCGGCGACGCTGGCCGAGTACCGGAACCGGCATTTCGTCTACCAGTTCTCGCAGGCGGGCTATCAGGCGTACCGGGCGGTCTCCGACGTCTTGGACGCGCGCCTGGACGAGGCGGCGCTCTCACGCCTGCTGCTGCCGGAACTGCTGGCGGATCTGCACACCCTGGCCGAGGCCAACCGCACCGGCGACGCGCCCCGGGTGTACCGCGTGCTCAACCGGCTCGACCGGGCGCTCTCGGATCTGGCCGACCGGGCCGCGCACTTCTACCTCACCCTGGGCGATCTGGTGCGCACCACCGAGGTCACCCCCGAGGCATTCCTCGTCCACAAGGACGCACTGCTCGCGCATATGCGCGAGTTCTCCATGGACCTGGCGCGTTTCGCACCCCGGCTGGCCACCGCCATCCGCGAGGTGGAGGCCACCGGGGTGGCGGAGCTGATCGAGCGCGCCGCCCGCTGCGACGAACGCGTCCTGCTCGATACCGCTGCGCGACAGGCGGATTGGCGGGCGCGCTGGCAGGGCCTGCACGCCTGGTTCTTGCCGTCGGACGCCGAGGGCGCGCTCACCGAATGCGAACGCCTGCGCGAGGCCACCATGAGCGCCATCGCTGCGGTGCTGTCGCTGCTGCGCCGCGTCACCGAGACCCGCAAGGGCGGCGTCTCCCGCGAATCGGCGCTGCGCCATCTGGCGGGCTGGTTCACCGCCGCCCCCACCGCCGAGGCCGCGCACGCCCTCTACGACGCGGTCTTCGGTCTCGGCCGCCCGCGGCACCTGTCCATGCGGCATCCCGACGCGGACATCATCCCCGCCATCCGCTCCTGGTGGGACGCCCCGCCGCTGGAGATCGCCCGCACCCTCGCCGAGACCGGCCGCCCGCCGACGCCCGGCGCGCCCGCCCGCATCCAGCGCAACGACGCCGGTATCCGCCGCCTGCGCCAGGCCCAGCTCGACGCCCAGCGCGCCCGTGCCGAGGCCGCCCGCTCCCTCGCGGCCGCCGACCTCTACGACCGCGTTCTCGACGAGGGCGAGACCGAGGTGCTGCTGAAGCTGCTCGACGCCGCCTCCACCGCCTGGGTCCCGGTCAGCGGCCGCGTCGGCGGCACCACCGGCACCGACAACGGCGTCACCCTCACCGTGCGCGAACACGCCGGCTCCACCGCCGTCCGCACCTCCCGCGGCCTGCTCCACCTCAACGGCCGCACGCTCGAGATCCGCGAGAACACCGGCCGCCGCCAGCGCGCCGCGGCAGCAGCCGGGAAGGCGGAGAAGAGCACCACACCACCGGTGCCCCCGGAGCCGCCGGGCGACGCCCCGGAGGTGCGCGGCTGATGCATGCCCGCTCCATCGACTCCCTGGCGCTGGACAGCTATCAGCGCGCCGCCCGGGTGATCCTGGCCAACCACCTCGTCACCCGCACTTATCCGGATCGCATCGCGCTGGCCCTCATCCGCCGCTGGGCCACCGAACTGCGGGAGGATCTCGCCGAACTGTTCGGCTACCGCTTGGAGGTCACCGAGACCACCGCGCGCCTGTTCCCCATCGTGGATCGTCTCGACGGCGCGCGACCGGCCCGCACGGTGGCCGACCGCGTCTTCGACCGTCGCCGCTACGCCTACCTGTCCCTCGCCCTGGCGGCACTGGGCCGCGCCGGTGACCAGATCACCCTGTCCGAACTGGCCGACCAGGTGGCCGCCTACGCCGAGCAGGTGGACGGTCTCGAGCTCGCCCCCGACCGGGCCGCCGACCGCGACGCCTTCGTCGATGCCGTCGGCTGGCTGGCGGCCCGCGGGGCGGTGGCCCTGGCCGACGGCGACGCGGGCGGCTGGGCCGCGGATCCCGAAGCGGGAGAAGCGCTCTACGACATCGACCGGGCGGTGGTCTTCGCCCTGTTCCGTCCGCCGCGCGCCCTCCAGCACCTGCACAGCGTCACCGGGCTGCTCGGCGACGAGGCCACCGCGGCCGACACCCGCTCCCCCGCGGCGGCGCTGGCGGCCCGCCGGGTCCGGCGCGCGCTGGTGGAACTGCCGGTCGTCTACGCCGCCGACCTCCCGCCCGCCGAACGCGCACTGCTGGCACAGGACAAACTGGTGGCCGAGGTGGAATTGCTCACCGGCCTGCCGGCCGAGCGCCGCGCCGAGGGCGTGGCGCTCATCGACAGTTCGGGCCGGCTGTCCGATATCCGGTTCCCGAGCACCGGCACACTGGCCCAGGTGGCCCTGCTGCTGGTGGGCGAGATCGCGGATCTGGTACTGGATATCGACAATCCGGTGCCGCGCCGTCCCCGCCCGGAGCGCCCGCTGACCGACCTCACCGAACAGCTCGATGCCGCCATTCCGATGCGGACTGTCTTCACCCCGCTGTCGGACCCGGCCGATTTGTTCGTCGCGGACGGGGACGCCGACGACGAGCCGGAACCGGCCGAGATACCCGAGTACCCCTTCATCGCGTCCTCCTGGATTCTCGACACCGTCCGGGCGCTCACCGACCGCTACGGCGCGACGTTCGCCGCCCAGTGGCAGGCCGACGCGCCCGGCCTCACCGGTGAGGTGGTGGCGCTGCTGGAGCGGCTGCGCCTGGTGGAGGTACTGGACGGCGGCCTGCTCGTGCTGCCCGCCCTGGCCCGCTACCGGGGTGCGGTGGTGACCGTCCGCACGCGGGCGGAGACCGAACTCTTCGTGGCACCCGGCGATATGGAAGGGACTGTCTGATCCATGGGCGACCTCATTCACGGTGGCGTGCGCTTCGTCCCGACCCGCGCGGGGATCGTGAACCTGTGGGACTACCGCGATCAGGAGTTCTGCTTCGCCGACGGGCGGCTGGTGTTGCGCGGCCCGAACGGCTCGGGCAAGACCAAGGCGCTCGAGGTGCTGTTCCCGTTCGTGCTCGACGGGCGGATCGAACCGCGGCGGTTGAATCCGTTCGCCGGTGAAGAGCGCACCATGAAATCGAATCTGCTGTACCGCAAACAGGAATCGGCGTACTCGTACGTGTGGATGGAGTTCGCGCGCGGCAACTGGGACGAGCCGGAGGTGGTGACCGTCGGCATCGGGATGCGCGCCACCCGATCCGCCGACAAGGTGACGCGGTGGTATTTCGTCGCCGACGGCCGGGTGGGCGTGGACTTCTCGCTGCTGGACTCCGAGGACCGGCCGCTGACCCGCAAACAGCTGGCCGAGCAGATCGGCACCGACGCCATCGTGGACCGGCCGGTGGAGTACCGCGCCGCCATCGACGCCCGCATGTTCGGGCTCGGCCAGCAGCGCTACGACCAGCTCATCAATCTCATTCTCACGCTGCGCCGCCCGCAGCTGGCGAAGAACCTGGACCCGCGCGGGCTGTCGCAGGCGCTCACCGACGGCCTGCGCCCGCTCGACGAGCAGCTGATCCTCGACGCCGCCCGCTCCTTCAGCGATATGGAGGAGGTGGGCCGCACCCTGGAAGGGCTGGTGCAGGCCGACACCGCCACCCGCACCTTCGTCAACGTCTATCGCAAATACCTTGCGGTGCAGGCGAAGACCGATGTCGACCAGGTGCGCACCCGGCTCGACGCGGTCACCAACGCGGCCACCGCGCTGCACGCGGCCTCGGCGCTGCGGCAGCGCCGCGACGCCGAACGCGCGGCCGCCGAGACCCGCGCCGACGATGCCGACCGCGGCTACGAGCAGGCCCTCGCCGACCGCGAAACCCTCCAGCGCTCCAGCGCTTACGAGGGCAAACAGCAGCTCGACGACCTCGCCGACGCGGTGCGCCGCCTGGAGACCTCGTCGGCCGTGCACCGCGACAAGGCCACCAAGGCCCGGCAGACCGTCGACCAGCGCGCCGAGGAATTCGAGCGCGCCGAGGCCGCCGTGCAGCACGCCGCCTCGGCCCTGGCCCGCGGTGAGGACGAATTGCGCGGCGCCGCAGCCGAAGCCGGTATCGAGTGGGCGGCGCTGCCCGAGCAGGCGCGCGGCGACCAGCTCACCACCACGGTGCGCAGCCACGCCGAGGAGCGCGACGCCGACGTGCGCGCCGTCCGCCGTGCCCTCACCCTGGTCGACACCGCCGCCACCGAACGCACCCGCGCCGAACGGGCCGCACAGCGCGCCATCGAGCTCCGCGATGCCGCCGCCGCCGAACTCGCCGAGGCCGAAGCCGCCGTCACCCTCGCCCGCTCGGACACCGCCGCCGCCCTGCGCGACTGGTGGAACGACCACCGCGACGTCTACGGTCCCGTCCGCGACGGCCTGGTCGACGCCCTCGAGCAGGCTCTCACCACCACCGGCACCGAACCCGCGCCCGCCGCGGGCACCGCCACCGGCGAACGTGCCCCCGCTTGCTCCGGCACCGAATTCCTCACTCCGGCAGAGGTTCTCGCCGAGCACACCGAACCCCTCACCGAGGACATCCGCGCCCGCCGCCTGCACGCCCGTACCCGGGCCGACCAGTCCACCGCCCATCTCGCCGACCTGCGCGCCGAACAGCGGCGCATCGCGGCCGAACGCGACGACGCCCCGCCGCCCTTCGCGGCCCGCACCGCCGAGCGCGACGGCCGCCCCGGCGCGCCGCTGTGGCGACTGGTCCGCTTCGCGCCGGACCTCACCCCCGCGACAGCCGCCGGTGTCGAGGCCGCCCTCCAGGCCGCGAACCTGCTGGACGCCTGGGTGAGCCCGGACGCCGATATCCCGGCACCCGACTCCGAGCAGTTCCTGCTCCCCCTCCCCCCGGCGGACCGCCCCACCGGCCCCACCCTCGCCGACGTCCTGGCGGTCGAGGACGACACCTTCGGCGTCCCCCGCACCACGGTCGACGGCATCCTCGCCTCGATCGCCCTCCACGAGAGCGCCCCCACCGCTCCCGCGCACGCCGAGGCCCGCCCCTCGTCGGGTCGGCGCGTGGAACCCACCGCACCCCGGGAAACCTCGGGCACCAGCCGCACGCCCGGCCCGGCATCGCTGGCCGCCGTCACCGCGCATCCGCGCCTCACGGTGACCACCGACGGCCACTTCCGCCAGGGCATCCAGTTGGGCCGCCACACCAAGCCCGATGCCGAATTCATCGGCACCACCGCGCGCGCCCGCCGGCGCGAACTGCGGTTGGCGGAACTGGCATCCGCCATCGAGGCGGCGGAGGCCGCGATCGCCGAGGCCGAGGCCGAGGAAGCGGCCGCCATCGCCGAACTGGCGCGGATCACCGCCGCCGCCAAGGCCTTGCCGCGCACCGCCGCCGTGACCGCGGCCCTGCGCGCGGTGTCCGAGGCGGCGGGCATGCTGCGCTCGCGCTCCGAGGCCGCCGCCCAGACCGAGCGCGACCTCGATCAGGCGATCGCCGACTGCACGGCCGCCGACAAGAAGGTGCGCGCCATCGCCGCCGACCATCGCGCCCCCCGCGATCCGGCGGAACTGGATGCCCTGGCCGCCGCCGTCCGGCATTTCGAGAACGCCGGGACCGCCCTGCTGCGGCTGCGCGGCGATCACCAGCGCGAGCACGAACGGGCCCGTGAGGCGCGCGACCGGCTCGACGAATCCCGGGATCTGGCCGAGGCTTTCGCCGAGGAGGCCGAGGCCGCCCGGAGCGGCTACGAGGAGCAGCTGCGCAAACTGGAGACGCTGCGCGAGGCGCTGGGCGCGGGCGCGGCCGATATCGACCGCGAACTCGAGGCCGCACGGGAGAAGATCGACGCCGCCCGCGCCGAGCAGAAGGCCGCCCGCAAGGCCGCGCACGAGGCCATCGAGGCGGTCGGCAGCGCCGAGGGCGCGCACCGCGCCGCCCATGACGCGCTCGGCACCGCACTCACCGAATTGCGCACCGACGTAAGGACACTCGCCCCCTACGCCCGCCCGGATCTGCTCACCCTGCTCGGCGCGCAGGCCGACAGCCTCTGGCCCAGCAGCGATGCCGCCTGGTCCACCCCGGAGCAGCTGCTCTACCGCATCGAGAACGGTGATCCGGAGCAGCAGCCGCAGGTGCTCCCGGCGGAGGTGCTCGAATTGTTCGAGAACCTTTCCGCCGCAACCGCTTCGGTGCGGGCGGGCGAGGCGGCCCGCAAGTCCACCCGCAGTGCGGTCACCACCGCGCTACAGGAGTTCGACGCCGCCCTGGCCGCCTCCCGCCAGGACTACCGGCTGCACTGGGACGCCGCCGACGGTCTCACGGTGGTGCAGGTGCACGACGAGCACGGTCTGTCGGCGCTGGCCGATTTCGCCGAGCGCATCGCCGCCGCCCGCCGCGATCAGGAACTGCTGCTCACCGACTCCGAGCGCCGCATCCTCGAGGACGCCCTGCTGACCGGTCTGGCCCAGCAGATCCACGAACGCACCGGGGACGCCCGCGATCTCATTGCCAAGATGGGTGCGGAGATGAAGCAGCGGCACATGTCCTCGGGCAATACGATCGGCGTGCACTGGGTGCTCGCGGATACCCTCTCCGACCCGGCGCGGGCGGTCTGCAAGATTCTCGACCGCGACTCCTCGGAGCTCACCGCCGACGATCTGTCCACCATCCGCTCGCATTTCGCCGCGGAGATCCGGGCCGCCCGCGCCGCGCATCCGGAGCGGTCCTTCCCGGAGATCCTCGCGACCACGCTGGACTATCGCACCTGGCGGGTGTTCTCCTTCACCATCATCACCGCCGACGGCACCGAGGACCGGCTCACCGTGGCCCGCCACAGCGCGCTGTCCGGCGGCGAGCAGTCGGTCTCCCTGCATCTGCCGCTGTTCGCGGCGGCCCACGTCATGCTCGATTCGGCCGATCCGCAGGCTCCGCGCCTACTCGCCCTGGACGAGGCGTTCGCCGGCGTCGACGACAACGGCCGCAGCGAATTGCTCGGCCTCTCGGTGCAATTCGATCTCGACCTGTTCATGACCGGCTACGACCTCTGGATCACCTACGACCACGTCCCCGCCTGCGCCCACTACGATCTCGCCCACTCCGCGGCCGAGAACACCGTCAGCGCCACCCTGCTCG
This sequence comes from Nocardia sp. CC227C, assembly GCF_030767025.1. Lineage (GTDB taxonomy): Bacteria > Actinomycetota > Actinomycetes > Mycobacteriales > Mycobacteriaceae > Nocardia. Next base: position 50,984 of record NZ_JASITE010000020.1, read on the forward strand.
TCTGGGACGCGGGCGATCTGCTCGCCGAGCACGACGGCACCGACCTCACCACCGCCCTCGGCTCCCCCAACCGCCGCCGCACCCCGCACACCATCGAAGGCGGCATCCCCCTCACCGATACCCTCCTCGCCGACGCCTGAGCGCGGGGGGGAAGTGGTTCCCGATACCGCCGCCCCGCCCCGATTGTCGCCCTACTCGGCGCGGGCGGGGACACGGTGCAGGAAGTCGGCGAGCGAGGCCAGTTCGGGGATGTGGGCGGCGGTGGCGAGTGTTTCCTCGAGGACGCGGTCGTGGGTGGGTTTGGACAGCGCGTACAGGGCGCGGCCTTGATCGGTGAGTTCGGTGTAGATGCCGCGGCGGTCGTCGGCGCACAGGACGCGGACCAGCAGGCCGCGGTCCTCGAGGCGATTGACCAGGCGGGTGGTGGCGCTGGGTGAGAGGGCGGTGGCGCGGGCGAGCTGGGAGATGCGCATATGCCAGCCGTCCTGGCGGGACAGCGCGTCGAGAACGGTGAATTCGACCACGGACAGCCCGTGTTCACGCACCAGTTCCTTCTCCAACGCGGCCTCGATCAGGCCGTGTAGCGCGGCAAGGGTGCGCCAGCCGGTGGCTCGGACTTCGACGGCGTCGTCGGCGATTCCCATGCCCCCAGCATAGCGACGAGTTGCAATAGTCGGCGCGTGCAACTACTTTGTTGCATACGCATTTAATTGCACACGCGTTATATTGTCTTGCGCAGCTCTTGCGCGCGCTGCTGGTATCGCCGGAAAGGAAGCGCAGCTCATGCCGCTCGGCCTCATCGCCCTCGCACTCGGGGGCTTCGGCATCGGACTCACCGAGTTCGTGATCGCCGGACTGCTGTCGTCGGTCGCCGACGATATGGATGTATCGGTGCCCACCGCCGGATATCTGATCTCCGGGTACGCGCTCGCCGTCGTATTCGGCGCGCTCGCCCTCACGCCCGTGGTGAACCGCTGGAATCCCAAGCGGGCGCTGCAAGTGCTCATGGTGCTGTTCACCGTCGGCAACGTGGTCTCGGCGCTGGCCCCCGGGTACGCCGCGCTATTGGGCGGGCGGGTGCTCGCCGCGCTCGCGCACGGCGCCTTCTTCGGCATCGGCGCGGTACTCGCCGCCTCACTGGTCGGGCCGGAGAAGAAGGCCGGAGCCATCTCGATCATGTTCGGCGGCTTGACGATCGCCACTGTGCTCGGGGTTCCGCTGGGTACCGTCATCGGACAGCAATGGGGCTGGCGGGCCACCTTCGCGGTCATCGCCGTGGTCGGCGTGCTCGCCCTCGCGGGTATCACGGCGCTCGTGCCCACCGCCGTCACGCGGGCCGCTCGCCCGGGCCTGCGCTCGGAGCTGGCCGCCTTCCGCAACCGTCAGGTCTGGTACTCGCTGCTCATGACGGTGTTGGTGTTCGGCGGCATGTTCGGCGCGTTCATGTATATCGAGCCCCTGCTCACCCGGGTCACCGGCTACTCCGACTCCGCCATTCCGTGGCTGCTGATCCTGTTCGGCGCGGGCCTGTTCGCGGGCAATCTCCTGGGCGGCCGCTGGGCCGACCGCGATCTGACGCGCACCCTGGTCACCCTCACCCTCGCACTGGGTGTCGTGCTGGTGGCCTTCGCCCTGCTCACGGACAACAAGCTGGCATCGGCCGCGCTGCTACTCGCCATGGGCTTCTTCGGTTTCGGTGCCACGCCGGGTTTGCAGATGCGCGTCCTCGACTACGCCGCGACGGCCCCCACCATGGCCTCGTCCGCGAATATCGCCGCCTTCAATGTCGGTAACTTCCTCGGTGTCTGGCTCTCCGGCTCGGCCATCGCCGCGGGTTTCGGTTGGGTGTCACCGCTCTGGGTGGGTGCGGGATTCGCGTTCACCGGTCTCGCGGTGCTCATCGCGGCCACCCGTGACCGGCGGCCGCTCCGGAACGCCGAGGTTCGGTCCGCGGACGAGTTCGTGGCCTCCTGAATCCCGCCGCGATCAGGGGTGCTGGTCGGGGGCGGGTGATTCCACCGGGACCACCACGGCGGGCTGGGGTTGGGCGGGGCCGGTGGGGTGGGCGTAGCCGAGCCAGCCGGTGCCGATGAAGACGGCCAGCAGGATGGCGGTGGGGAGTTCGAGCAGCAGCCAGCCCGGCGGGTAGAGGGGTTCCCGCGAGGTCGGGCGGCGGCGGACGGGGGGTCTGGGATGTGCGAGGGCGGAGCGTGCCGTGCGGTTGGTGCTGCGGTTGCCGTGCCTGACCACCCGAAAACCTCCCGAATCGTCCCCGCGGGTGTGCGGGGCGCAGTGCTGCCTGTCGACTGTCGACCGTCGTGACGACGGAGTGCTGGCACCTGCGCCAGCGTCACACTATGCCCAACCACCTGCGCACACACCGGGCGAATGTGCGGACATCGCCTTGTCCGCGAGTTTGTCGCCCGGTGCGGCGCTCAGCGCGCGGAGGCGTCGGGTAGTCGGGCGGGGCAGGGCATGCCGGGGAGAGTGGCGAGTTCGAAATGCCACCATTCGTTGTCGAAGGTGCGGCACAGACCCCAGCGATTGCCATTGGCCTCCAGCCACGCCGCGCCCTCCCGCGGGCCGACATCGACGGCCTGGCCGGTGACATGGGTGGACTCCTCGGGCGGCAGCACCCAGCGGCGGGCCTCCTCCGGGCTGCCGTGGGTGGCGATGCCGTCCTCCCACATGGCCTGCTGTTCACCCGGGCTGCGGTAGCCGGAGGTGATGGACAGCGGAACGCCCTGGGCGTGCGCCTCGGCGGCGGCCAGGTCGTAGGCGATGGCCAGCAGCGGGTCCAGGCCCGCGGTGGTGGCGGCGACGGACTGCGCGGGCGGTTGACCGGCTCCGGCGGAGACCAGATGGGTGGCGAAGTCCGCCACGCGGGTGCCACCGAAGACGAGCAGGGCGGCGGCGTCCGACGGCGTGAACGACCGCGCCGTGGACTCCCCGTCGGCGACCGACGGCCACACCGCGCCCACACCGTCCAGCGGCGACTCCATCGCGCCGCCGTCGACCGACGGCCACACGGTCGCTGCCGCACCGGCGCGCGGCGATGTCACCTCGGCGACACCCGCCGGTGCGGTATTCGCTTCGTCGGCGGCGGTGGGAACGGCGGGCTCGGGATGCGCGTGCGCCACCGGTGTGCCCACGCCGCCGAACGCGGTACCGGCCAGCAGCGCGAGCGCGGCTCCACGCCGCACCCCGCGCCCGCCCTCGGCACCGCGAGAACCACCCTCGCCCTTGTTCATCCGCATCCGCTCACCTCCACGTATTCGTTCGCACACCCGATTCGGATCGGTCTGCGCACAACCGTGCCCGACCCGCTGCCACACCACATCCGGCCCCACCGGAGAACGCCGAAAGCTCGCGAATTCGATCTTCCGCGCACCGACCGTCCGCGCATCCTATCGACCCCACGGCCCGCGGCGTTTCGCACGGCAGTGCGCCGGTGCGCCGTGCGGAGTCGGCGGGTACGACCGGAACCGCACGCGCGGGGACACCCGACCGACCGTGGCAGCGGCTCTTCCGACGGCCCTGGCTCGGCGGGAGTGCCGTTGTCGGAACGGCGGTCCGACCCGGCTCGGCGGCTACCTCACCGCGTCAGACGCGTTCCTTGGACCGCGTCCGCACCCGCAGCGCGACGGGCTTCTGGGTCTCGGCGAAGAAGTCGTTGCCCTTGTCGTCCACCACGATGAAGGCCGGGAAGTCCTCGACCTCGATCTTCCACACGGCTTCCATGCCGAGTTCCGGATATTCGAGCACCTCGACGGATTTGATGCAGTCCAGGGCCAGCCGCGCGGCCGGGCCGCCGATGGAGCCGAGGTAGAACCCGCCGTATTCCTTGCACGCGCGGGTGACCTGCGCGGAGCGGTTGCCCTTGGCCAGCATGACGAACGAGCCGCCCGCGGCCTGGAACTGGTCGACGTAGGAGTCCATGCGCCCGGCGGTGGTGGGGCCGAAGGAGCCGGAGGCGTATCCGTCGGGCGTCTTGGCCGGTCCGGCGTAGTAGACGGCCATATCGCGCAGGTACTGCGGCATCTCCTCGCCCGCGTCGAGCCGCTCCTTGATCTTGGCGTGCGCGATGTCACGCGCCACCACCAGCGGCCCGGTGAGCGAAAGACGGGTCTTGACCGGGTATTTCGACAGTTCGGCGCGGATCTCGGACATGGGCCGGTTCAGGTCGATCTCGACGACGTCGCCGCCCAGGATCTCGTCGGTCTGCTCCGGCAGGTACTGCGCCGGTTCACGCTCCAGCTGCTCCAGGAACACGCCCTCGGGGGTGATCTTGGCCTTGGCCTGCCGGTCCGCCGAGCAGGACACCGCGATGGCCACCGGGCAGGACGCGCCGTGCCGGGGCAGCCGGATGACGCGCACATCGTGGCAGAAGTACTTGCCGCCGAACTGCGCGCCGATCCCGAAGGACTGGGTGAGTTTGAACACCTGCTCCTCGAGTTCGAGGTCGCGGAACCCGTGCGCCGCCATGGAGCCCTCGGTCGGCATATTGTCCAGGTAGTGCGCGGACGCGTATTTGGCCGTCTTGAGGGCGAATTCGGCCGAGGTGCCGCCGATCACGACGGCCAGGTGGTACGGCGGGCAGGCGGCGGTGCCGAGCGAGCGGATCTTCTCGTCCAGGAACTCCAGCATGCGGTCCGGATTCAGGATCGCCTTGGTCTCCTGGTACAGGAACGACTTGTTGGCCGATCCGCCGCCCTTGGCCATGAACAGGAACTTGTAGGCCGGATGCGCGGGATCGCCCGCCGCCGAGTACAACTCGACCTGCGCGGGCAGATTGCTGCCGGTGTTCTTCTCGTCCCACATGGTGAGCGGCGCGAGCTGGGAGTAGCGCAGGTTGAGCTTGGTGTAGGCGTCGTACACACCGCGCGAGATCCATTCGGCGTCGTCGACGCCGGTGAGCACGCCCTCGGACTTCTTGCCCATCACGATGGCGGTGCCGGTGTCCTGGCACATGGGCAGGATGCCGCCCGCGGAGATATTGACGTTCTTGAGCAGGTCCAATGCCACGAAGCGGTCGTTGCCGCTGGACTCCGGGTCGTCGATGATCTTGCGCAGCTGCCGCAGGTGATCGGGCCGCAGATAGTGGCTGATGTCGTGCATGGCCTCCTGGGTGAGCATGCGCAGCACCTCGGGCTCGACCTGGAGGAAGGTGCGACCGCCGGTCTCGAAGGTGCTGACGCCCTCGGTGGTGAGCAGCCGATACGGGGTGTCGTCGGCACCCGTCGGCAGCAGATCCGAGTACAGGAAGTCAGGCGCGGTCACGAATCGCACTCCTCGAGCAGGGCCGGGGGCGGCCGGGGCGTGTTGAAGCACCGGAGAGCCTAGCCAGCACGCCGCCGACGCCGCGTCTAAGGCAAACCTTATCTCTGCGAACCATGCAAAGGTTGCACCTTCAACCCACACGGTGTTACCTGTCCATGATGCGGCCGTCTGCGGTGGGGAGGGAATAGCATGACTTCAGAACCCGGGAGGGGAACCGTGACCGAGACCCGTTGGCTCGACGAGGTCGAGCGGCGCGCCTGGCTCGGCTTCGTCTTCACCCGCGACCTGATCGCCGCCGCGGTCGGCCGGGACTCCCTACGCGAGTCCGATCTCACCTATGTCGAGTACACCGTGCTGGCCCGCCTCGCCGACGCGCCCGACCACCGCCGCAGTTTCGCCGAACTGGCCGCGGTCCTGGAGTGGTCGCAGAGCCGCCTGTCCCACCAGATCACCCGCATGGAGAAGCGCGGCCTGGTGGCCCGGGAGTCCATTCCCGACGATGCCCGCCGCACCGCCGCCGTCCTCACCGACAAGGGCGCGCAGGTGCTGGAATCCGCCGCTCCCGCCCACGTCGACAGCGTGCGCCGGCACATGATCGACGTGCTGGACCGCGACCAGCTGGCGGCCCTGGCCGATATCTACGACACACTGCTGGACCACCATCGAAGACCATCGGCCCAGCAACAACCGCGGAACCGTCATTCCGCCTGACGATTTCTCCACCCCCGCCCGTGTTTGGTTTCGCCCGCATCGGGTATTGGGTAAGACTAGGCTCGGCAACGGCTGCTCTGTCCTGTGTTCCACGCAGACTGTCGGCAACCGAGCGCACACCGAGCACCCGAACCTGGCCTTAGTGAAAGGGGCAGGAGTTTCCATGTCCGACGTGTCCATCGGCCTTCCGGCGGATTCACTGCCCGCGGGGTCCGTCGACAACCTGCTTCCACAGCTGGTCGAACACCTGCGGCAGAATCGCACCGAGCTGCGCGAGGAGTGGGCCCGCCGTATCACGGACGCCCAGCTGCTGACCGCCATGACTCCGGAGGAGATCTTCTCCGAGGCCACCTCGATCTTCGACAACTACGTCGAGGTTCTCGAGACCGGCAGCGTCGAGGCGCTGCAGGCGTACGCCCGCGACCTGTCCGAGCGCATCATTCCCAGAGGAGTCGAGACCGACGAGGTCCTCGGCATCGTGCTGTTGCTGCGAGATGTGCTGGCGCGCTCGCTGTTCGAGAAGTACCAGTCGAACTTCGAGCTGCTGAACCAGGTGCTCGACGCCTACGAGCCCGCGGCCAACCGCATCGCCAACACCGTGGGCGTGTCCTTCGTGCAGGAGCGCGAACGCGTCATCCGCCAGCAGCAGGAGGCCATCCGCGAGCTGTCCACGCCCGTTCTCCAGGTGCGCGAGCAGCTGCTCATCCTCCCGATCATCGGCGTGCTGGACTCGCAGCGCGCCCGGCAGCTGACCGAACAGCTATTGCGGGCGATACGCGCCAATCGCGCCAAGGTGGTCGTCATCGACATCACCGGTGTGCCCGCGATCGACTCGACCGTGGCCAACCATTTGGTGCAGACCGTCGACGCCTCGGGCCTGATGGGTGCCAATGTCATCATCACCGGCCTGTCCTCGGAGATCGCCCTGACCCTCGTCACCATCGGCCTGGATCTGTCCAAGATGAACGCCGTCGGCGACCTGCAGGGTGGTATCGAGGAAGCGGAGCGGCTGCTCGGCTACGAGGTGTCGCGCGTCACCGCCGACCGCGACGGAAGGTAGACCGGGCCCGCTCATGCCGGTACCCATTCTGAAACAGGGGACCTACCTCATCGCGTCGGTGCAGTCCGCCCTCACCGACGCCGACACCGAGCGCTTGCAGGACGACCTGATGAAGTACGTCAGCAAGTACCGAGCGCAGGGAATCATCGTCGATGTCACGGCAATCGACGTGATGGACTCCTTCGCGGCCAGATCGCTGCGTACCATCGCCCACATGACCAAGCTGCGGGGTGCGGAGACGGTCATCGTCGGTTTGCAGCCCGAAGTCGCGTTCGCCATGGTTCAGCTCGGACTCACCTTCGAGGACATGCACACCGCCCTCGATCTGGAGGAGGGTTTGGCCTGGTTGAACATCAAACTCGATACCCGCCGCCAGCGAGACGGTCGTGATCGTGGCCGCTGACTACGTGGTGATCGCGGTGAAAGAGTCCAACGACATCGTCACCGCACGGCAGGCCGGGCGGGAACTCGCGCTGGAGCACGGGTTCTCGCTCACCGACATCACCATGATCTCCACCGCCATCTCGGAGGTAGCCCGCAATATCACGAGTTACGCAGGCAGCGGGGAGATCCGGCTGTCGGTGACCGACAAGGAAGGCCGCCGGGCACTGGTGGTACAGGCACAGGATCAAGGCCCGGGCATCCTCGACATCCCGCGGGCCCTGGAGGACGGCTACTCCACCGGCCGCGGCCTCGGGCTCGGATTGCCGGGCGCACGACGACTCATGGACAAGCTGATCATCGAGTCCACCCCCGGCCACGGCACGCTCGTGGAGATGTGGAAGTGGGTGCCCACCGGTGCATGACGACGGATTCATCGGTGCGGTGGAATGGGCGGTCGCCGGACGGGCGCTACCCGGGCAGCGAGTCTCCGGCGATCGGTCGGTGATACTCGACGCGGGCGGCGATTCGGTGCTGTTCGCGGTGATGGACGGACTCGGGCACGGCGCGGCCGCGGCCGACGCGGCCGACCGGGCGGCCCAGGTGCTGTCGGAGAATCGGGCCGAACCCCTGGACGTGCTGATGCTGCTGTGTCATCGCGCCATGGCCGACACCCGCGGCGCGGCGGTCTCGCTGGCGCTGCTCGACTCCGGTGAGAAGGTGCAGTGGCTCGGGGTCGGCAATGTCGAATCCCGCATTGTCGCCGCGGCTCCCGGCAAACCGGCGGTGCGGGCGGCGGCGCTGCTGGTCGGCGGGATCGTCGGCTATCTGCTGCCGCCGAATCTGCAGGCGCAGACGGTGGCCGTGCGGCCCGGTGACCTGCTGCTCATGTCCACCGACGGCATCGTGCCCGATTACGCCGACGGCATCGACCTGGCCAAGCCGACCGCCGAGATCACCGCGGAGATTCTGGCCGAGCACGCCAAGGACACCGACGACGCGCTCGTTCTCGCCGCGCGGCACCGCGGGCACACGGGGCCGACGCCGTGAGTGCGGTGCTGGCCGCCTTCCGCGCGGCGTACACCGGCGCGCTCCGCCAGCACCTGCGCGCACCCAATCAGACCACCCTCAACGAGGGCTACGAATTGGGCCGGCGCGCCCTGGTGGAGGGTGTCAGCATCCTCGACCTCACCGAACATCACTTCCGCATCCTGGAGGACGAGGGGCTGCTGCCCGCCGCGCACGACGAACGTGCCGACGCCGCACTGGAATTCCTGCTCCAGACCATGGCGGCGCTGGATGTGGCCACCCGCGGCTTCCTGGACGGGGCGCGCCGCTACGAGGCGGAACGTTCCCGCGCCGAGGATCTCGCCGGTCGCGACGCCTTCCGCACCGCCCTGGTGGAGTCGCTCCAGGACGGCTTCTTCGTGGTGGACTCGAATGGCACGCTGGTGGAGGTGAATTCGGCCTTCGGCGCGCTGACCGGTTACGGCCCCGACGGCGCACCGTATCCGCTGCCGCATCCGTGGTCGGTGCCGGACGGGCCGCGCTATCCGGACCTGGGCACCGACGCGGCCCGGTTCGTCATGCCGGTGCGACATCGCGACGGGCGGCGGCTGTGGCTGGCGGTGAGCACCTCGTCACTGGTCAAACCCGAAGACGGGGAACGGATCTTCGTCGGCACCATTCGCGATGTCACCGCCGAGCACGATGCGCAGGCCCGCGATCAGGCGGTGTCGCGGCTGGCCACCGCGGTGGGCGCGGCCACCAGTGTGGTGGAGGTACTCACGGTCGGGCTGGAGGAGCTGCGGCATACCGTCGGCGCGGAGTCGGCGGTGGTGTCGGTGTGGCCGTACCGCCATACCGGGCCGGAACTGTATGTCTCCGAGGACAATCCGCGCACCGGCGAATCCCGTCAGGTATTGGACGCACGGGCGCGGGCGCTGCTGGACCGGGCCCGGCTGCGGCCGGGGCGCAGCATGTTCGCGATTCCGGAGGGCGCGTCCAGCTCCGAGGGGATCGTCGCGCCGCTGGGTGAGACCGGGGATTCGGCGCTGTGGCTGCGCTTCGCCGCACCGCGTGCCATCAGCCCGGGTGACTGGGCGCTGTTCTCGCTGCTGGTCGGGCATCTGAGTCTGGCGGTGCAGCGGGCGCGCAACTTCGATCAGGCGCGTTCCACCTCGCTGACGCTACAACGGGCCATGCTCGGCCCCATCGAGCTGCCGCCGCGCTTCTCCGTGCACTACGAACCGGCGTTGCCGCCCTTGGAGATCGGCGGCGACTGGTACGACGTCGTGCGCCTCGAGGACGGCACCATGGGCGTGGTGGTCGGCGACTGTGTCGGGCGTGGGCTCTCGGCGGCCGTGGTGATGGGTCAATTGCGCACCGCCGCACGGGCATTGCTGCTGCGCGGGGCCGGACCGGCGCAACTGCTGGCCGAACTGGACACCGTGGCCGCGCGTATTCCGGGGGCCATGTGCACCACGGTGTGCGCGGCCATCCTGGATCCGGTGCGCGGCCTGGTGCGCTACTCCAGTGCCGGACATATGCCGCCGGTGCTCGCCGAACCGGGCAGTCGAGGCCGCCTACTGGAAGGCGGCCGGTCGGTACCGTTGGCCACCTTCGATCCGCCGCGCCGACCCGAGGCCACCACGCCGATGGCCCCGGGATCCACCCTGGTGCTGTTCACCGACGGGCTGGTCGAACAGCGCGGCGTCGATATCGACGAACGGTTCGTGGAACTGGCCGACGAACTGTCCGGGGTTGCCGGGCAGATGCCGCGCGAAGTGGCCGATTCGGTGCTGTCACGATTGCGCCCCGCCGGGGGGTACGACGACGACGTCGCCATGGTGGTCTACCGGCAGCCACCGGCGCCGCTGCGCCTGGATTTCCCCGCCGCTCCCGGTGAACTGGCCGCGATGCGGCGTAGGCTCGAGGCGTGGCTGGATTCGGCGGCGGTTCCACAGGAGATCGCCACCGACATCATCGCCGCCGCCAACGAGGCGTGCAGCAACAGCATCGAACACGCCTACCTGGGTGGGCGCCCGGCACGGGTGGAACTGCTCGCCGAATCGGGGATGGACACCGTCACCATCGATGTCTGCGACACCGGCGTGTGGCGGCCGCTGCCCGCCGATCCCGGACACCGCGGGCGCGGTATCGCCATGATGCAGGCGCTCACCGACAAACTCGATATCGACCACGGCGGGCCGGGTACCCGGGTCCGGATGGTGGTGCGGCTGCCCGCGGTGTCGTTCTCCGCGGCGGCGAGTCGCCTATGAGCGGCACGATTGCGCCACCACACCGCGGTGTATCCGCCGAAATGCCGCGGTAGCTGGGTATTTCCCCACGAGCCCGGCTACCGATCCGATACCGATGTGGCCGACGATGCAGCGGGAAAGGACCGTTCATGGCAGATTGTTCTGATGTGACCAACACTTCCGGAGACGCGTATCCCCTCGCCGACACGATGACCACCACGGTCTCGGTGCGCGACGAAGCGACCGTGCTCACCGTGGCCGGCGAGGTCGATCTGGCTACCGCCCCCGCGCTCGAGAACGCCATCGATGCGACGCTGGGCGGCAAACCCGCGGCGCTCGTGATCGATCTGACCGAGGTCAGCTTCCTCGCCTCGGCGGGGATGGCGGCCCTGGTGGCCGCCCATCAGCGCGCCGGTGAAACCCGGATCGCCGTCGTGGCCGACGGTCCCGCCACCGGCCGCCAGCTCAAGATGACCAACCTGGACCAGGTCTTCGCCCTGTTCCCCACGCTCGACGAAGCCCTGGCTTCGCTCCGACCCAACTGACCGGACGGGTCCGCCGGGCCGCACCGCCCCCGGATGCCCCCGTCGGCACCGCGGTCCACTCGTCCCGGCGGGCGGAGGTACCACCGATCGCCCGCCCTTCCCGGGAACGACGCCCCGTCATGCCGACGACCGCGCGGCACACGCGAATCGGTGGCCGCTGGCGACGACAACGACCGGTGTCAGCTCGTGAAACGACCGTGCGCCCGCCAACTGGCGGGCGCACGGTCGTTATTCGTCGGGCGTGCGGCGCTCAGACCAGATCGCGCAGCTGTTCGATGAGCTTCACCCGCTCGGCGGGCGTACCCGCCATGGGGACCACATTGAGCACGGTGACGCCCGCCTCGCGGAAGGCCGCGATCCGCTCCTTCACGAATCCGGCCGACCCGATCAGGCTCACATCGCGCACCAGGTCGTCGGGGACCACCTTGACGGCCTCTTCCTTCTTCCCCGCGAGGTAGAGCTCCTGGATGCGGTCGGCTTCCGCGCCGTACCCGTACTTGGTGGCGAGGCTGTGGTAGAAGTTCTTCCCCTTCGCGCCCATACCGCCGATGTAGAGCGCCAGATGCGGCTTCACCCATTCCCGCAGCGGCTCCACGTCGTCACCGATGGCCAGCGCCGGACCGGCGTACACATCCAGCTTGCCCAGCTCCGGATCCCGTTTGGCGAGACCGGCTTTCACCGCGTCGCCCCACACCGCGTCGGCCTTCTCGGGCAGGAAGAAGATCGGCTGCCACCCCTCCGCCATTTCCGCGGCCAGCTCCACGTTCTTCGGCCCGAGCGCCGCCAGCAGCACCGGAATGCGTTCGCGCACCGGATGATTGATCAGCTTCAGCGGCTTGCCCAGCCCGGTCCCCCGCCCCTCGGGCAGCGGAACCGTGTAGTACTTCCCCTGGTACTCCAGCCGCTCCCGCCGCCACACCTTCCGGCAGATCTCGAGCACCTCCCGCGTCCGCCCGATCGGCGCGTCATAGGGCACCCCGTGGAATCCCTCGATCACCTGCGGCCCCGAAGCCCCCAACCCGAGCACATACCGCCCGTCCGACACATAGTCGAGCCCCGCCGCCGTCATAGCCGTCAACGTGGGCGTCCGGGTGTACAGCTGCAGAATCCCCGACGCCAACTGCACCCGCTCGGTCTTCGCCGCCAGATACCCCAGCGCGCTCACGGCGTCGAACGAGTACGCCTCCGGCACGAAGACCACATCGAGCCCGGCCCGCTCCAGATCAGCGACCTCAGCCGCCACCTCCTTGAAACCGTCGGTGTAATTGATCGACAGTCCGATACGCATGTATCGGACGATACCGATCCGGCTACCCGCCTCGCGCGGCGGCTCGCTGTAGGCGCCTGCGACCGCCACCGGCTCGGCACCGGGAGATGGGTCGCAGACCTCGCAACTGGTAACACCGAATACACCGGCGGAACGAAACGAGCAGGTCACCACTTTCCAACGCTTCCCCGCAGAGCGCCGCGCCGACGTCAAGCGAACCCGCCCACCCGCAAGCACATCGGTGCTCGCCACGCCGACGCACCGTTGATTTCCATCCGGAGATCTGAGAACGCCTGCTCGACGACCGCTATGCGACAGCATCGGATGTCGACGGATCGAAGATCGGGATACACTTACCGACGATTTCGCCACGATGGCGGCGCAGCCGAGAGAGGTGTTCGTAGTGCGTGACAGCGAGCGCATCGTCGGTGAGCTGCGAACGCGAGCTCAGCGAGGAGATACTCCAGCCGAAGTCGGCACCTGGTTGTTAGAAGAGCTCGGGTCGATCCCGAACATCCAGCTCGCCAGCTATCTGTTCCATGCCTTCGAAATCTCCCTGATGTCGCTCAAAGAGTCGTCCAACTGGGTGGGCCTCGGACACGGCGGAACGATGACAGATGGCGAACTGAACCAGCTGATAGGTCCTCTGGTTCCTCGTTCCGCCGACCGTGAACTGACGCAAAACCCGGACGGCTCCTGGAGTGTGTGACGGTCGGTCGATCGCGCTGGGCACGCCCTCTATCCAACGGCGAGTCGAGGAGGTAACACCCCGACTTAACCGCTGCGCGTCATGGGATTCGACCCGGTCGATCTCCTGACACGCCTGGTGGGCACTATCCGCACCGAGAGCACCGAGTAGCCGCGATGAACAGCGCCTCCATCACGCGAGCACGCACCGCCGGTCCCCGCACAGTCGTTGTCATCGGACAAGGCTTCGTGGCCCTGCCGGCGGCGATCTTCGGCGTACCGGTATTCGGGGTCCATCCGGCCGCTGCGGCGCATCAACCGCATGCGTGTGGTGATCGGCAGCCCGTGGAAGTCGGCGTCGCACCATGCGTGTGGGCATTTCGCCTGGTTCACGCTGAAGTCGTAGCCAGACGGTTCTTTCGTCAACTGCCAGTCGACGAGCGCGTCGATTTCGTCGACTATGTCGCGGCTGCCGGATTCACTCACACATTGATTGTCTCGCGCTGGTCAAAGACGAAATACGCCTACAACCCCTTCAGAAGATCGCGCACGAGAAATCGGACCTACTAGCCAATCAGGCGGTACCCTCGGCGAATGTTCGCTCTTGTTGTCAGGTTCAATCTGCACGCTGAGGCGACTGCCGCCTTCGATGAGCTCGTCGCCGAAACGGTCAAGGGCATCATCGAACACGAACCCGGAACCCTTGTCTACGCGACCCACACGGTCGAGGGCGAGCCCTTGGCACGAGTCTTCTACGAGGTCTACGCGGACCGCGCCGCCTTCGAAGAGCATGAACGTCAGCCACACACCAAGCACTTCCTCAGCAAGCGTGAGGAGTTCGTCGACTCGTTCCGCGTCGAGTTCCTCTCCCCCGCCTCGGACAAAGGACTCCCGCGCTCGGCTAGCTGATCCCGCACCATGCCGCGAACCCGCGCAGCGTCTCGGTACTTCTCGCATCGGCCAATCCGAGAACTCGCAGAGTTTCGTGAACCATGGGGTGGTAGCGAGTCTGCGACGGCGCAATCCTGCGGGCCGTCTGGAGGGAATCGAACGCCGCCCGGCGGTCGCCGTGCAGTAGCCACGCTCGGGCCATGTCGATGTGGTGGTGCCCTGACCTCTCACGCGGCGTCGTCGGCGGAATGGTGACTCCGCGCGCCCGAGTCAATGCCTCTGTGCCGTCCATCATCTCGACAGCCAGGGCAACATTCCAGATCCCCACGTTGGTTGGTCCGAACGACAGGATCGGATCGCTGTCCGTGCCGATCCGGTAGGCGGTTTCACGCGCCTCGGACAAATGTGAGTCGGCCAGATCTCGCGCGCCCGAGCGGGCCGCAGCAAGACCAGACTGCAAGTGCAGCCCTCCCCAGGCCACCAAATCGTGATTCACACCAGCACCCAGGCGCGGTTCGATGTCGGTGCGGCACCGCTCCAGGAACACTAGCGCTGCGTTCCAATCGCCAGCGGCGGTGAGCAATGCGGCACGGTGGAACTGACTCGTCGCCGTCCATAATGGACTACCGCACTCCCGTGCAGCCCAAGTCATCCGATCGATCGCGATGGCAGCCAGATCCGTATAGCCGAGCTTGTGGGCAAGGCTATGGGAGCCGTAATACAGCTCGCACAGCAGACTCAGCGCGTTGTCGCGTTCCGTTCCGGACGATCGGTGAACAGCTGCGCGCAACTCTGTCAGCAATGCAGGCAGTACGACTGCCAACTTCGGGGCGGCAGCAGCACGCCGGAACCCTCGAACCTCCCGCACCCGGTCGGATAGTGCCGCTAGCGGGCGCACCTCTATGTTCGGAGCATCGATGTCATAGGCGGCAAGCTCGCTACGAACCAGCGCAACCGCGGCATGGATTTCCCGATCTACATGCGTCTTCGCCGGTAAAGGCTGTCCGCACAGTTCCGCGCTGCTAGTACCCAGAGCCTTCGCACACGAAGCGATCACCGCCGACGTTGCCCCGCGCCTACCCTGTTCCACCTTCGAGATGAGCGATTCGGACACATCGGCCCGACGCGCCAACTCACCCTGGCTCCAGCCACGCAACTTCCGTGCCTGCGCTACGCGCTCCCCTATGCCGGTCGGCTCGTTCGCCATCACCCCTCGATTCCATCGCATCCCCCAACTCCAGACTGGCACAAAGTGTGCCAGTTCCGGTGCCAGATCCATCGCACGCTTAGCGCAGCCCCGGTGCCGGGATGGCGACAACCCATCGCAATACCAGCAGCCGCCCCGAAGAGGCGTCAAGTCCCCGGCACCGGGTGCTATCCACCAGTGCTGCGTGCTGAGGAGACGGAGAAGGCCAGTGGAAGTAACCGACATCCCACGGGATGCTAACGCTGTCACAGTCCGGCAGATGCTCAGTTGTTCCAGCCCAGAATGGGCACAACGACATCCCCACAGAGCGATGCAAGTCCACATCGACTGCCGCGTCGGCGAGTGCATCACCAAATCTGTTGCCTACATGACTCTGGTGGGTCAGGGAAAACTCATGCCAGCAGCGTGGCCCCTGTGAACGAGAAATCCGCCCACGGCCGGGACGGCGGCCCGATCTCCTTTCATCACCGCGACGACGGCATCTGGCCCGTCGGCGAGGACGGCTGGCCCGTCACCGCTGACGAACTCGACGAACTCGAACGTGGAACGCGGGACGCGCTCGCCCTCCTTGCTTTACCAGCGATCATCGACGTCACCCCCGAGGACGTCCGGTGATCGAACCCGGACCTGTAACCCGCTCCACCATGCACCCCGTCGGCACCGCTTGGTGGCGGATCGTCGATGGCATCGCCACCGTGGTCGCTGCACAGAGCGCAGCACGAGACCTACCCATGCCGCATGAAAAAGACCGACTTGGGAAAGTGCTTCACTCTGTTCCCGGCCCAGAAGGAACTGTGGTGGAAGGTGCTGGAGGAGCGGGAAAGATGCACCCCGACGGCCGAGCACGATGCGGACGGATCTCCGGCACCTAAACCACACACTGCGTGATACCCGCTCCCGCACTCCGCAGGCGAGCAGCCGGCAGACGACAGGTCGCTCCAGAACACGTCCTACTGGCGTTCCTTTGGGCTAAGCCATGTGCGCCATCGACAGAAGCTCCACACAACACCCGCGGCTGGCGCCGACTCCCCCACCCCGAATGCGACACCCACGAAAGGAACCCCGCTCAATGACCAACGAGGACAACACCTCCGAGATCTCGGCCCCCAACCCGGAACTGCAACACCTGTTCCAGGCAGCCGTCGAACTCGCCGCCGCCGCAGGCACACGCCTCGTCGGACCCGAACATCTCCTCCTCGTCTGGCACAACCGACCCACCACATTCCCCGCGAACCAGCTGCGCGCCATGGGATTCGACCCCGTCGCCGTCCTCGACCACCTCACCACCGCCGTCTCCGATATGACGCCCTAACCCCGACGCCACACCACGCTCCCCAGAAAGGCAGAAGATGTCTCTGAGCACAGACGAACAGTTCCTCACAGCGTGCGCCACCGAGAACATCGACCCCATCGACGCCGAAAAACGCATCCAGGCTGGAACGCTCGTCTTCCCCCGATGCTCGACCAGCCGCCACAGCAGCGCGTTCACGCCCACCCTGATCGGGTCCGGCACCCGCGCGAAGGTCACCGCATTGATCGGGCTCGGACCCCGCGACACCGACCGGGACGCGATCACGCAGACAATGAACGTCATCCTCGCGGCCCGCCCCGACGCGATCATGGACCTCACCACCAATCCCGCCGGGGTCGCGCTGCGCCACGAACTCAAAGACATCGTCAACGTCCCCCTGGCCGCATGCCTGACCTACGACCTGTTCACCAACCCCCGTAAACGGCTGTCGCGCACCGAATTCCTCGACCGCTTCGAGAACGGTCTCGCCGGCGGGCTACTCGACTTCGTCCTCATCCATATCGGCATGACACCAGCCCTCGCCGACCGTATGACACGCTCCGACCGCGTCATGCCGACCACATCGCGAGGCGGTGGCCTCATCGCCCGCTACATGCGGCTACACCACTGCGAAAACCCGCTCGTCGAATACCTCGACGGCATCATCGACATCTGCCGCCGCACCGGCGTCACCCTCGATCTCGGAGACATCTTCCGGCCCGGCTGCGCCCACGACGCCGGCGACGACCTGAAGTGGGCCGAAATCCAACTGCAAGCCGAGCTGCGCAAGGAAATCCTCCGAGGCGGAGTGCAAGTGTTGTGCGAAACCGGCGGACACATGCCCCTGCACCGCATCCCGGAACTCGTCCCCGCCTACAAATCCGCGCTCGGTGGCGCACCCCTGTGGCTCGCCGGCCCCATGGTGCTCGACAACGCCGTCACCCTCGACGACACCGTCAACACCCTCGGCATCGCCACCGCCGGCGCCTGCGGCGGTGACATGTTCGCCTCCATCACCCACAACGAGCACTACGCCATGCCCACCGCAGCCGATACCGCCACAGCCCTGCGCATGGCACACGTCGCGATCACCGCCCTCGAGGTCGCCCGCGGCAACGACTCCGAGATCGCCCGGCAGCACCGCATGAGCGTCGCCCGCCGCGCCAACGCCTGGACCGTCCAAGCCGACGAAGCGCTCTACCCCGACCTCGCCAACCAGGTGTTCATCCAACACGGCCTCAAAGAAGGAGCCCCCTGCACCATCTGCGGCCAATTCTGCCCCCACGTCATCACACCGAAGAAGGCCCCGAACAGCACGGAGACCAGCGATGCCCGTCAACAATGAAGCCCTGGCCCGCCGCATCACCCGATGCCACCCACAAACCGCTGCCATCGCCCAGATCGGCCGTCGCGTCGCCGACGAACTGCTCAACCTCGGAGCGATGGTCCCCGCCGACGACTGGCTGATCATCGGCGGATCATTGGCCCGCGGCGAACCGACCTTCGTCCGCCACGGCGACGACCTGATCCTCGCCAGCGACATCGACTGCATGTATGTGCACTACGGCGATGAACCATCGATGCCCGTCGCCGACCTCGTCACCGTCGCCGAGAAGACATTCCCGCACGTCGACATGATGACCATGCCGGTCGCCGACTATCGCGCACTGGGCACACTGCTCGGATTCGACGTGAAGAACATCGGCCTGTCCATCACCGACCGCGGGCTCCCTTCACACGACACCGTCCATCTCGACATGCCCCGCGACGCCTACGAAAACCTCCTCTACTACACGCAAGCGTGGTTCTGGTCACGATGCACGGGCCGCTGGCTCACCGCCCCTGATGCCGACTTCCACCACACCGTCAGCCGATTGTGCGTGAAAGTCCTGCGGTCGACGGCCATGCTCGACGGCGCCTACTGCCACCACGACCTGCACACGATGCCGCCGAGCGTGGCCGACCGAATGCGCACCGAACTCGCCTGGCGCGCCAACCCCGCCAAACCGCCCATGAACCCCGGCCGGTTCTGGACCTACCTCGCCGATGCCTTCGACCGGTTCGACACCGCCTACGGCTGCGTCCACGCCGACGCCGTCACCGGCACCCGCTACTCACGCAGCCTCCACGGACACATCGTCGCCGGCCACCACCAACGCGTGCACCGACTCGCCCGGCACCTCGCCTACACGTGGCTGGCCTCACCCGACCCCCAGCAGTTGGCTAATGTCATGCGCCAAGTGTGGGACTCTGTCACCGGCTGGACCGGAACCACTCCGCGCGAGGGACCGGAAGACTACTTCGCGGCCCACCAGCGTGAAATCCACAACCATCTACTCGAGATGAAAGTGCGCACATGAAACTGCTGGCTACCGGGGGTGCAGGCTACGTCGGCGCGACCGTGACACGACTGCTGCTCGACGCCGGACACCAGGTCACCGTGGTCGATGACCTCTCCCGCAACGACGCCACCCAAATCCCCACAGGTGCCGACTTCGTGCAGCTGCGAGTCCACGACATCGCGCAAGTCCTCACCCCCGGTGCCGGCTACGACGCCGTCCTCCACTTCGCCGGACTCATCGCCGCCGGTGAATCCATGGCACACCCAGAATGGCACTGGGACAACAACACCCGCGCCTCCCTCGCTCTCCTCGACGCGATGAGCGAGGCAGGCGTCGACAAACTCGTGTTCTCCTCCACCGCCGCCGTCTACGGAGAACCCACCGAACTCCCACTCACCGAGACAGCACCCACCGATCCGGTCAACACCTACGGCGACACCAAACTCGCCATCGACCGCGCCATCACCTCTTTCACCCGCGCCACCAACCTCGGTGCCATCAGCTTGCGCTACTTCAACGTCGCAGGCGCCCACCACTGCGCGGACGGCACTTGGATCGGCGAACGCCACACCCCCGAAACCCACATCATCCCGCTCGCATTGGCCGCGGCAGCCGATGGTCGCAAATTCCAACTGTTCGGCGACGACTACCCCACCGCCGACGGCACCTGCATCCGCGACTACATCCACATCACCGACCTCGCCCACGCCCACCTGCTCGCACTCGACGCCGTCACAGCCAGTGAGCATCAGATCTTCAATCTGGGCAACGGAGTCGGGTTCTCCAACCTCCAGGTCATCGACGCCATCCGCGAGGTCACCGGTCTTCCCCTCGACCTGGAGATCGCGCCCCGCAGATCTGGCGACCCCGCCACATTGTTCGCGTCATCAGCTCGCGCACAGGATGTGCTCGGCTGGCAGCCGGAGAAGCCCGATATCCGCGATATCGTCGCCGACGCGTGGGCGTTCCACCAAGTTCAGTCCACATCGAATCGGGACTGACTTTCTGTGCCAACCTGACGCTGCGACCGGCGAAAATCGACCTTCGGCCCTCCTCAACGGCTTGCACGGTCGGCTACGTTGCGCGAAAGCCACCTCTGGTTCCTCGTTCCGCCGACCGTGAACTGACGCAAAACCCGGGATACCGAGGCACTGCCGTGGACATCGGCGTTTACGGCCGGTCGGGCCGGGTACCCAACTCCTCGACGACCTGCGCGCTGGTATCGGATTGGACGAGCAACCGTCCTAGCCGCGTCCCAGGCGCTGAACGACCGCAGTCCGCGCCACCGCCAGCACACCGCGAACGATCAAGCCGACTGCCACCAGCGGAGCGAACACCAGCCACGGTGACCCCTGGTGGTAGTCGCAGTAGAAGCGCAGGGCGCTGCGATGGTGACTGCGTACCTTCCGGAACGGTGCGCTACGCATGCTCCCGCCCTCACGGTGGCGGATTTCCACACTCGGATCGAGAACGACCCGCCAGTCGGCGCGGTGCATGTCCAGCGCCATCTTCGTTTCCTCGAAGTAGAGGAAATAGCGGTCATCGAAACCGCCCACCGCGTCGAACGCCTCCCGGCGAAAGAGCATGCAGCAGCCCGAGATCCAGTCCACATCACTGATTACGGTCACAGGCTCACCGAAGTAGCGCCGCGTGGCAGGGTTGTCGGGCCACACCCCGCCGAGGAGCGCGTGAGCGATACCGACCAGCAATGACGGAAAGCGGCGCCCACTCGGATACGGGGTTCCGTCCAATCGCGCGATACGCGGTCCGATCATGCCGATGCGATCGTCAGCCTTGGCAGTCTCGACCAGTGCGGCGATCGACCCGGGAGCGAGTTTCGTGTCGGGGTTCGCGACGAGAATCCACTCCGCGGTCGTGACGGCAGCGCCCTGGTTGATGGCTGCGGCTAAGCCGACGTTGCGGCTGTTGCGAATCACCGTGCCGCCGAACTTCTCGACGAGATCAGCGCTGTTGTCGCTGGAGACGTTGTCGACGCCGATGATGTCCAGCTCATAGGGGGTGACAGCGGCGTTGATGGTATCCAGGAAGGGCGGCAGGTCTTCTGCGCTCTGGTAGGTGACGAGGATCAGGCCGACGGTCTTGTCGTCGCGGCGAGGCATGACGGGGAACATATCAGCCGGACGCGTTCCGCTATACCGGAACTCCCCACGCCCTCTGACATCAGCGTCGGCTCTGACTTTCCGTGCAATCTCCGCGGCCTGACCAGCAGGAATCGACCTTCGGCCCTCCGCAACACGTCTCGCCCGGGTTACGGAAGTGGACCCGGCAGCCATCCGGACGGTTGGCGAACCAGGTTTCGTGTATCCGCACGTCGGAAAATCAGTTGCGGCGCTTCAGTGCTCCTGCGAATCTAGTTGCACCGCAAGCCGAAACGGCGGCGGTGATGGAAGGTTCCGGCCAGTGGAGGCCAGCCGGTTTCGAAAGCCGGAGGCGGGCATCGAGTCCCGGGGGTTCGGTTCTCTCCGCCTGTGCGAGCGCAGTCCGGCGCATGTCGGCTGCGTCGTTGCGGTGTCGATCGTTCGGCCGGACCATGGCGTAGTTGCTCTGTCGGTATGGGCAGCCTGACTTTCAATCAGGACCCTCGTCGGTTCGACTCCGATCTACGTCACCGATGACTTCGTGCTGTGCTGGTTCGGCACCCTGACTCTCACTCAGGGCGACGTGGGTTCGATTCCCACCGAGGTCACGAAGCCTCCGTAGCTCAGTGGGCAGCAGCAGCCGCCTTCCCGCACGTGATCGGGCGCGAAACCGGGTTCAAGACCCGTCGATCACGGCGTGAGCACCCCGGCGGAGGCGCCGCTGCGTCCTCTCGATCAGCGTAACCACCAGGTCAGCGAGTCCTAGAGCGCCTTCCGCGTCGTCCGCGGGCCGCTGTACCTGCGCGACCGGACCGACTTCGTCGAGCACGATACCGTCCCGGGCCAGCACGAACGCCAACGCCAGCAATGCCGATCGGGCGTTGCCGTCGGCGAATGGATGGAAGAAGCAGACATCCAGATAGACGCGGGCAGCGCGCGCCGCGGCCGCCGACCTCATGCGCCCAGTCGGTCAGATGCCGATCACCGGGGCTCCCCGAAGGTCGTGGCGGCACTACGGAAGCCGGCGGCAGCTGTCTCACGACTTCGGGAACGGAGTCCACGTCGAACCGATAGCGGCTCAGGTCCACGTCGTCCCATGTCAGCGCATATGGCATCAAGCCGTAATCCACACCGCGAGCATGGCACGCCGAGTCAGCTGACGCCAACGAGTTCCCAACTGCCCCAACAACGATGGCGCATCCGCCTACTTCCGGGGTCCGGCACGAGCCGGAAATCGCGCAGTGCACTCGTATCGGGTGTCCCGAGGTCAGCCTCGGTCAACCGCCCGGTAGGTCTTGATCGCGGTCGGCGGTGAACAAGAAGACGACCGAACCGACGGCGAAGACGGCACCGGCAACGGCGACCGTCAGAGCGACCGGAGCTCCGTCCTGCTGGCGCTGCACGGTGGCGAGTTCGTCTTGGTGGGTCGTGGTGGTGCCGGAGTTCGGGGAGACGCAGGTGTCGCCCGGCGACATCACTTGGTCGTCGCACATGGCGCGGCCGGCTCGGCGAACGCGCGTTGCGGAACGGTCACTCTCCCCATTTCGGGTTGGTCATGCCCAGCCGCCGGCGTGCAGGAGGAGGTGGCCGCGCACGGCGGTAATGGCGGGGTGCGCGGGACCGTTGCGGGTGGCGATGAACAGCGTGTTGATGGGCGGGATGTCCGGGTGGTGGAGTTGGTGGAGTCGGCCGTCCGCGAGTTCGCCGGCGCACAGGTAGGTGGGTAGCACGGTGATGCCCGCGCCGGCGGTGACGGCGGCGAGCACGCCGCGGAGGTCGGGGACGACGACGGCGGGCGTGCGGGTGAGTCGGGTGTCGAAAACGGTGTGCCAGTAGCGGCGCAGGATCGGCAGGTTCTCGGCGTAGGCGATCAGGGGTGCGTGGTCGATGTCGCCGAAGGTCCAGGAGGGGGCGGCGACGAGGGCGAATTCCTCATCGGTGAGTGCGTCGACGGACAGGCCGCGGCGGCGGGGGCGCAGGGTGGAGACGACCAGGTCCAGCCCGCCCGAGGACAGATCGGCCAACAGCTGGTCGGGTAGTCCCAGGGTGATTCGCAGCCGCAAGCCCTCCGTGACCAGTCCTGCCAGCGAGGGCAGCACGCGGGTGCAGACCAGTTCGGCGGGGCCACCGAGATGGACTGTGTGACCGAAGGTTTCACCGGGGCCGTGCAGTTCGTGGAGGACCGCTTGGGCGAGGTCGTCCAGGGCCGGGCCGATGCGCGCCGCGAGGTGGTCGGCGGCGGGAGTGGGTGTCATGCCGCGGGCGATGCGCTGGAACAGGGGCCGCTCCAGCTCGGCCTCGAGCGACTTGATGTGTGCGGTGACGGTGGGTTGGGCCAGGCCGAGCTGATCGGCGGCGGCGGAAACCGAACCGGCCCGGTAGACGGTGAGGAAGCTTCGGAACAGGTCGAGGGAGGCACCGCTCATGACTGCCTCATGTATCAGAATTTCGATATGGAAAGCAAGATTCACTATTGGTTTCCGATAGGTATGGGCGGGCAGTATCGATCGCGTCGCAGCGCAAGGGGTTGCGGCAGCAGTTCGAGACAAGGAGATCGACCGTCATGTCCAAGCGCATCCTCATCGCCCTGACCAGCCATGCGGCCCTGGGTGATACGGGCCGTTCGACCGGCTTCCACGTCGGCGAGGCCGCGGTCCCGTGGGAGGTGTTCACCGCCGCCGGATACACGGTGGATCTAGTCAGCGTCGCCGGTGGCAATCCGCCGCGCGACGGTACGGATCCCACCGACCCGGCGCAGCGCCGGTTCCTCACCGACACGGATATCGCCGCCCAGCTGGCGAACACCCCCACCCCGGATGCGGTGGACAGCGGCAGGTACGAGGCAGTCCTGTTCGCCGGTGGGCACGGGACCATGTGGGACTTCCCGGACAACCCCGCGCTGGCACGATTGGCGCGGGAGATCTACGAACGCGGCGGTGTGGTGGGTGCGGTCTGCCACGGACCGGCCGCCCTGGTCGGCGCCACGCTGTCGGATGGGTCGTACCTGGTAGCGGGCAAAAAGATCGCCGCGTTCACCAACGACGAGGAGGCCGCGGTCGGGCTGAGCGGGGTGGTGCCGTTCCTGCTGGCCGATCGCCTCACCGCCCAGGGCGCCACCCATCTCCCCGCCGAGAACTTCACCGCCCGGGTGGTCACCGACGATCGACTGGTGACCGGACAGAACCCGGCCTCGGCGCAGGGTGTCGCCGAAGCGATGCTGGATGTCCTCGCGCGATGAGACCACCGGGCGCGCGGCGGAACACAGCGGGCCGGCAGGAGGCCCCGTCGGCGGACTCGACGACGCCGGGCGCGCGCAGGCGACCAGGCCGGGGCCGGTAGCGTAGGGCGCGAAAGTTCGCTCACGGCACGACGACTCCCCGGGAGGGCACCGCTCATGACTCAGGACACCGCGCAGGACATCGCCTCGTTCGGTGGTTCGACACTGCAGGGGTACCTGGATCAGCTCGCCGCCAAGGTGCCCGCGCCCGGCGGTGGCGCTGTCGCGGCGCTGCATGCCGCGCAGGGGGCGGCGCTGGTGGCCATGGTGGCGCGGTACACGACCCGGGCGAAGGATGCCGAGCACCGGCCCGTCGTGGACCGGATCATCGGGGCCGCCGACTCCGCTCGGGTGCGTGCGCTGGAGCTGGCCGATGCCGACGCCGAGGCGTTCACCGCCGTCGGCAACGCCTACAAGCTGCCCAAGGACACCGAGGAGGAGCAGGCCGCGCGGACCGAGGCGATCACCGCGGCACTGCTGGGTGCGGCGCGGGTGCCCGCGGATGTGGTCGCGGTCGCGGACGAGATCATCTCCCTCGCCGCCGAGCTGCTGCCCATCGGCAATCCCAATGTGGTCACCGATATCGGTGCGGCCGCCGACTGCGCGCGGGCGGCCGCCGCCACCTCGCAGCTGAACATCGCCATCAATGTCGCCTCGCTGGGGGCGGGCGCGGGCAGCGAGTTCGAGCCGGTGCTCACGCAGATCGACGAGCTCACCGCTCGCGCCGACGCCGTGCACGACGACGTGGTCGCGGCCATTACCACATAGTCTCGAACATCCGTTCGTCGATACGGCCCGCGACCAGCGGCCACTCCTTTTCATCGCCCGGCGGTGCGCTAGTACCGCCGGGCGATCGCGTTAGAACACCACGCCGCCGGGTAGGTCACGAACAGAGAACTTTTCTCGCTGGTCTTGATCATGAAGCCATAGGCTGGTGATCCGAGAGCACACCATCCTCGAAAGGGGTGGAACCCATGCGGAAAGCGATTCGCTGTCTGTTCTTCGCGACCGTGGTCGCGGCGCTGACGGTCTTCGGGTCCGGGCTCGCCGCGGCGGCGATCATCCGGCCCACCGTCCCTGCGGTGCAGGCGATTTCACCGAGTGCGGGGGAAACGGTCGGTATCGCCGCACCCGTACGGGTGCAGTTCGCCGAACCGGTCGAGAACCGCACGCGCGCAGAGCAATCCGTGAGCATCCGGGCGGGAACCGAACTGGCGGGCAGTTTCTCGTGGCACAGTGACCGCGAACTGACCTGGACGCCCGAGGGATTCCTCCCGGCATCGACCCCCATCTCGGTGTCCGCGGGCACCGCGCGCACGGAATTCAACACCAATGCCGGGGTGACCGCCGAGGGCAACATGTCGAACCACACCTTCACGGTGAGTATCGGCGGCGTCCCGGTGCGCACCATCCCCGCCTCCTTCGGCAAGCCGGGCTGGGAGACTCCCGTCGGCACCTTCCCCGTGCTGGAGAAGCACCGGAACATCGTCTTCGATTCCCGCACCATCGGCATCCCGCTGAACTCGCCCGAGGGCTATCTGATCGACGGTGAGTACGCCGAGCGCCTGACCTGGAGCGGAGTCTTCGTCCATTCCGCCCCGTGGTCGGTGGATTCGCAGGGCTACGCGAATGTCAGCCACGGCTGCATCAACCTGCCACCGGCGGACGCCGCCTGGTACTACGAGAATGTGAGCGTGGGCGACCCGGTGTATCTGCACTGGTGACGCCACGTCACCGAGCCACACGGCGCGGAGTCACACCCGGCCCGGATCGGCGGGCCGGGTGTCGCGCGGTCAGCGGGCGTTCTCGGCGGCCTGCACCACGTGCCGCATGAGCAGCGCGGTGGTCACCGGACCGACGCCGCCGGGAACCGGGCTCAACGCGGCGGCCTTGCCGGTGACGGCCGCGGCGTCCACATCGCCGGTGATGGACCCGTCCTCGCCCTCATTGGTGCCCACGTCGATGACCACGGCGCCTTCGCGCACATGCTCGGCCTTGATCAGCCCGGCCCGTCCCACCGCCGCGACCACGACATCGGCGGCCGAGGTGACGCCCGGCAGATCGGTGGTGCGCGAATGGCACACCGTGACGGTGGCGTTCTCCGCCAGCAGCAGCTGCGCGAGCGGCTTGCCCACCACATTGGAGCGGCCCACCACCGCGACATGCTTGCCGGACAGCACGACGCCGTGATGCCTCGCCAGTTCCACCA
This sequence comes from Nocardia sp. CC227C, assembly GCF_030767025.1. Lineage (GTDB taxonomy): Bacteria > Actinomycetota > Actinomycetes > Mycobacteriales > Mycobacteriaceae > Nocardia. The sequence goes on from NZ_JASITE010000020.1 coordinate 77,491, forward strand.
CGGCCTCGGAGGTGGCGGGCGGGAAGCCCGGCAGGCCGGTGGCGAGCAGGCCGAGTGACAGCGGACTGACGCCGTCCACGTCCTTGGCGGCGATGATGGCCGGGCTCACGTCGTCGAGGCCGACGCCCTTGGGCAGCGGGGTTTGCAGCATAATGGCGTCCACGCTCGGATCGGCCGAGAGTTCCACCAGCTTCGCGCGAATATCGGCCGCGGTGGCGTCTACCCCCAGTTCGATGTTCTCGCAGGCGATTCCATTGCGTTCGGCGGCGCGGTTGAGCGACTTCACGTACCAGGCGCTGGCCGGATCGTCATTGGCGACCACCAGCGCCAGGCGCGGTGCGGCGCCGTTGCCCGCGAGTGCGGCGGCGCGCTGCTTGGTGTCGGCATTGATGGCGGCGGCGAGTTCCTTGCCGGTCAGCGAAGTCGTATCCACGGGGATACAGCCTATCGCGCGGCCCGCGTTCCCCTCCGCGCGGAGATCCACACTCGGAATTTCGCTGTGGCAAATCCCCACCGGAGGCGCTGGGCAGTCGTATCGTGTCTCCATTCGGCCTCGAGCCAATAGTCAGCAAGCAGTGCGTGTGAGACCTCGTTCGTTCGCGGAAAGGTGTCGTTGCGGTGCAGACAGCAAGGCGTTTACCCTCCCTGGTCGTGGCCGCCGCGGCCGCGCTCACCATCTTCGGATCACCGGTGGCCATGGCCGATCCGGGTCCCCTCTACAACTCGGCACAGAGCAATTTCGTCAATGGCGACGACACGGCGGGCCTGGAGGATCTGCGCCGCCTGCTCGCCGAGGCCCCCGACGACGCCGAAGCGCTGGCGTTGCAGGCGGTCTGGTCTGACTACACCGGCGACCTCGTCACCCGCGAGGCGGCGCTGATGCGGCTCGGCACCCTGAATCCTCGCCTGGCCGACGGGGTGCGCACCATCTTCCGGGCGGTGGCCGCGGCCATCGGCACCCTGCCCAATCCGATCCCCGCCATCGCGGGGCCGCAGACCGGCATCGCGGTGCTCGGCTACGGCCTGCTGCCCGACGGCACCATGCGGCCCGAACTGGTGAACCGCATGCAGGCGGCCTGGTTGCAGGCCGTCGCCTCACCGCTCTCCCCGATCGTGGTGACCGGCGGCAATCCGCGCAACGGCATCACCGAGGCGGCCGCCATGGAACGCTGGCTGCTCGATCGCGGCATTCCCGGCAGCCGGATCATGGCCGAACACCGGGCCGGATCCACCGTCGGCAATGCGCTGAACGCGTCGAAGATGCTCCGTGACGCGGGCGCGACCAGCGCCATCGTGGTGACCTCCCCCAACCACATCCGCCGGGCGGTCGCCGACTTCATCGTGGCGGGCATCCCCGTGGTCGGGGCCACCACCTCCCTGGAGCAGCTCGTCTCCCAGCTCCCCCCGCCCAACCGCGCCGCCCAGCGCGGCATCTACCTCGACGCGACCCGCACGCTGCTGCTGCCCGCGCGGCGGTAGGCGCGCCGCCGCGGACAGGCCGATGATGTCCCCGGGTCCGGATCGACGAGCGGCCCGGCCCCCGTCAAGGCGGGCGATCCGGCAGGGCAGCCCACGTCGACGACGCAGTGCGATCCGGCGAACATGCTCGCCCCAGCGGGGCGTGGTCCGGTGAGGCGGCACAATGGGCGGAATGGTTGCCGTGGGTTTCGACGAGTTGGTGGCACGGTTGCGGGCGGCGGGGTGTGTTTTCGCCGACGATGAGGCGCAGCTGCTGCTCGGGGCCGCGGAGAATCCTGAACGGCTGGAAGCGCTGGTGGCCCGGCGGGTGTCGGGGGTGCCGCTGGAATATGTGCTGGGGTGGGTGGAGTTTCGGGGGCTGCGGGTGGCGGTGTCGGAGGGGGTCTTCGTGCCGCGGCAGCGGACCGGGTACTTGGTCGAGCGGGCCGTGAGCTCGGCGCGCGCGCGGATCGCCGGGAACGCGCAGGCCACCGGGGCGGCGGCGCAGGTCGCGCCAGTCGGGCAGGCCGGGCAGGCCGCGCAGACAGCGCAAGTCGCGCAGACGGCGCAAGTCGGGCACGCGGCGCGGGGCACAAGGGCGGCACAAGTCGCGCAGACGGCGCGGGCGTCGATGCCTGCGAGTTCGCACGTATCGCGGCCGTTCCCGGGCAGTCGGTCCGGGATCGTGGCGGTCGATATGTGTTGCGGGTCTGGGGCACTCGGGCTGGCGTTCGCGACAGAGCTTGCCGCCGAGGGCATTTCGGTGGCCTTGACGGCGTCGGATATCGACCCGGTGGCGGTGGCGTGTGCACGGCGCAACCTCGCCGCCTCGGGTGCCGCGGTGGTCGAAGGTGATCTGTTCGCCGCCCTGCCCCGGGACCTGGCCGGGCGGGTGGACGTACTGCTGGCGAATACCCCGTATGTGCCCTCCGAGGCTATTGCGGACATGCCGCCGGAGGCGCGCGACTACGAGCCCCCGGTGGCCCTCGACGGCGGCGCGGACGGGCTGGATATCTTCCGGCGGGTCGCGGCGGCGGCTCCCGAGTGGCTGGCACCGGGCGGGCATCTGCTGGTGGAGACCGGTGCCGCACAGGCCGGGACGGCCGTGGGCATCCTCACCGAACACGGTCTGACGCCACAGGTCGCGACAGACGAGGAACTGGGTGCGACCGTGGTGATCGGTTCGCTCGCCGGTAGCGTGGACGTGTGACGATTCGCGGCATTCTCTTCGATGTCGACGACACCCTCGTCGACTATTCGGCCACCGCGCGAGCCGGAATTCTCGCGCATCTGGCGGCGGAGGGGCTGCTGGACCGGTTCGCGTCCCCCGAGCACGCCGTGGCGCTGTGGAAGGAACTCGAGGAGCGGGAATACCCGCGTTACCTGGCCGGTGAGCTGACCTTCACCGGGCAGCAGGAGCTGCGGTCGGAGCTGCTGCTCGCCCACATCGGCGTGACCACCGACGACCCGCGCGCCTGGTTCGACCGCTATGTGGCGCTGCGCGACACCACCTGGGCCGCCTTCCCGGATGCCGAACCGCTGCTGACCGGGCTGAGCGGCCGCGTCGCGGTGGGCGTGGTGTCGAATTCCTCGCGGGCCCACCAGGTCGGCAAGCTGCGCGCGGTCGGCCTGCTCCCTCATTTCGGCGACGCCGTGCTGTGCTCGGCCGAATTCGGCACGCCCAAACCGCATCCCGATATCTTCCTGGCGGGCTGCGACCTGCTCGGCCTGCCGCCGGAGCAGGTCGCCTACGTCGGCGACCGCTGGGACGTGGACGGCCTCGGCGCACGCGACGCCGGGCTGCGCGCCCACTGGCTGAACCGCACGGCCACGAGCACGGCCGTGCGGGACGGCATCACGGTAATCCATTCGCTGACCGCCCTGTCCGCACTTTGAGAAGCCGTCCGCGACGCGCTGGATGTCGGGTGCGCCACCGGTACTCCGGCTGCCGGGCCTTCGGCGTCCGCGCCGCCGACAACGGCATCATGTCCCCACCGTCGGCACCTGCCCTGCCGCCGGGGGATCGCTCACCAGACGATCCGGCACGACCGGTGGCCCCAACCGCCGTGCGGCTGATCGACCCAGCCGAGGCCCTCCCGCCACACGGCCGAAAACCTACTTGCGACCGCGGAATTCGTCCATGGAGTGGTACACGCCCACCGTGTTGAGGTAGAAGTCGCGCACCTTCAGCGGTAGCAGTCCGGTGATGGCCCGGTTCAACCGCGAGGTCCACGGCATGACCACCAGCGCCGACCCCTTCTTCATCTCCGTCCAGGCGGTGTCGACCACCTTCTCCTGTTCGAGGATGGGGGTGAACCAGAATCCCTTGGCCCCGTCGAACATGCCGGTGTTGATGTAGGTCGGGCACACGGTGGTGACCTTCACGTGCTCGTTGCCGGACTGCTCGAGTTCCAGCCGCACCGAATCCGACCAGCCCAGTGCCGCCCACTTGGAGGCCGCGTACACGCTCATGCGCGGATTGGAGACCAGTCCGGCCGAGGAGGCGATGGTCATGACCCGCGACTGCGAGCCCTTGTTCGCCACCATGGCGGGCAGGAATTCCAGGGTCACGTACATGGGCGCGAGCGAGTTGATCGCCATGGTCTTGTCGATGTCGCCGCGGTTCTCGGTCTCCCAGAAGTAGCCGTTGCCGCGCACGATGCCCGCATTGTTGACCAGCACGTCGATATCGCCGACCTCGGTGCGCACCGACGCGCCCGCGTCCCGGATGGCCTGTTGGTCGGAGACGTCGACCACGTAATGGTGGATGCGGCTGCTGCCGAGCGCGACCAGTTCGGCGGCGGTCTCCTTGACCGCCTCCTCATTGACGTCCCACAGCACCACGTCGGCGGCGCGCTCCCGGACGGCCCGGACCGCGAAGGACTTGCCCAGTCCCATGGCGGCCCCCGTGACCAGGACCTTCTTGCCCGCTACGTCCTTCATATCCGTGTGTACCCCTGTCTCGAGTGGCAGATCACTTCTGCCGCAACGTCTTCATGGTGGTGAGGAACAGCGTCATGGTCTTGGCCCAGAGCCGCTCCGACATGCCGGGCAGTGGCGCGATGGGCAGTACGCGCTGCACCGCGATGGTCTGGGTGTCGACGTATTTCAGCAGGCCCTCGGGTCCGTGCCGCCGCCCGGTGCCGGAAATGCCCAGCCCACCCGAGGGTGCGGCCACCGATCCCCAGGCGGCGATGAAGCCCTCGTTCACATTCACCGATCCGGCGTTGATGCGCGCCGCCACGGCCCGGCCGCGATCGGTGTCCCGGCTCCACACACTGGCGTTGAGCCCGTAGGCGGAGTCATTGGCCTCCCGCACCGCCTCGTCGTCACTGCCGACACGGTAGACGGAGACGACCGGCCCGAAGGTCTCCTCGCGGTAGACGGTCATGCCCTCGCGCACGCCCTCGAGGATGGTGGGCTCGTAGAAGTACGGCCCCAGGTCCGGCCGCGCCCTGCCGCCCGCGCGCACCGTGGCCCCCTTGGCCACGGCATCGTCGACATGCGCTGCGACGGTGTCGATCTGGCGCTGGAAGGTGAGCGATCCGACCTCGTAGGTGAAGTCGAGTTCCTTGCCGAGGGTGAGTGCGCGGGTGTGCTCGGCGAATTCGGTGACGAAACGGTCGTACACGCTGTCGTGCACATAGACGCGCTCGATGGATTCGCACAGCTGCCCGGCCGAGGCGAAGCAGGCCCGCACCGCGATCTTGGCGGCGGCGGAGACGTCCGCGTCGTCCAGCACCAGCAGCGGATTCTTGCCGCCCAGTTCGAGCGAGTAGCCGATGAGCCGCTCCCCCGCCTGCCGGGCGACGGTGCGCCCGGTGGCGCTGGATCCGGTGTAGTCGACATAGTCGGCGCGGTCGATCACCTCACCGCCGATCTCCCGGCCGCGCCCCAGCACCGCCTGCCACAGGCCCTTGGGCAGCCCCGCGCGCTCGGCGATGTCGATGGCCCACAGCGCGGTGAGCGCGGTCTGATTGTCCGGCCGCGCGATGACGGCGTTTCCGGCGACCAGGGCGGGCAGCGCGTCGGAGGCGGCCAGTGCGAGGGGGTAGTTCCACGGCGAGATCACCGCGACCACGCCCTTGGGCCGGTTGCGCACCTCCACCTGGGTGAGCACCGGCATGACCCCGCGCGGGGTGCGCCGGGCGAGCAGTTTCCCGGCCTCGGCGGCGTAGTAGCGCGCGTTCACGGCCACATCGCTGACCTCGTCGAAGGCGTGCACCCGGGACTTGCCGGTCTCGGTCTGCACGATGTCGAGGATTACGTCCTGTTCGGCGAGCACCAGGTCGTGGATGCGGCGCAGCACGGCCACGCGGTCGGCGACCGGCGTGTGCGCCCACTCCCGCTGCGCCTCGCGGGCGGTCGCGAAGGCGGCGTCGATATCGGCGGTGGAGGACTGCGGCAGATCGGCGATCTTGACGCCGGTGGCGGGCGCGAACACCGCCACGGACGGCTTGCCGCCCGCCCGCGCATGGCCGAGCAAGCGCTGTACCAGGTCGAAGGGAAGCGCCTCGGCGGCGGCGAGCTGCGGGGCAGTCGTCATTGGTCGCCCTCTCGTGGGTGGATCGCGGGCGCACCCGCTATTCGATGAACACCAGTGTTACGTGAACACTGGTGTTAGATTAATGTGCGTGACACACCTCATGTCAAGCGCTACGCGGGGGTTTGTGAGATGACCCAGCCCTCCACGGCCGCTCCTCGGCGGGGACGGCCGCCGCAAACAGAGGAGCAGGCCGATCAGGTGCGCGCCCGCATCGTGCTGGCCACCTCCGAGGTGTTCGCCGAGCACGGTTCGCGCGGGCTCAATGTCGCCCGCATCATCGAGAAGGCCGGGTTGGCGCGGCCCACCTTCTATCGCTATTTCGCCAATGCCACCGAACCGCTGCACGCCCTGCTCACCATCTCCAACGACGATCTGGTCGGCGGTGTGCGGGCGGCGCTGGAGCGCAGCGCGGAGCCGGTGCAGCTGGGCATCAATATGATCGAGGCGTATCTGTACTGGGCCGACGGCCACGGCACCATGCTCGCCCCGCTGTTCGCCGAACTGCACGATCCGGGGTCACCGGTCTCGTCCTATCGCGAGAGTGCGCTGAGCGACATCCGCGCCCTGGTGCGCGCGAAGTTCGCCGAGATCGGCCGCCCGGCCCCCAGCGATCTGAATCTCGATGCCGCCCTGCAGATCTGCGAATTCGTGGTCTACCGGATCTCGGCCAACGCCCCGCACGGCGAACCCGGCCCGGAGGCCATCGCCGAGGCGCGGCTCACCATGATCCGCGGCGTGCTGGTGACGTTGGGCCGCCGCGAGGACGTCGAGTACGCCCTCACCGTCCCCGGCATCTTCGATCCGGCCTAACCCGCGGCGCGTGCCGGTGCGTCGCGGCGGGCGGATTCGAAGACCATGGCATCGTCGGTGATCCGGCCGTAGCGCAGTCTCGGCAGGTCGCGCAGATAGTTCATGGTCAGCTTCCAGGGTGCGCGGTCACCCTGTTTGGGCAGGTATTCCAGCGCGCGCAGCACGTAGCCGGGTTCGAAGTCCAGGAAGGGCGCGGTGCCGACGGCGGGGTCGCGGACCGGGGTGGCCTTGGCGTAGCCGTGCGCGTCCATATGCTTGAGCAGCCGAACCACGTACTCGCACACCAGATCCGCCTTCAGCGTCCAGGAGGCGTTGGTGTAGCCGAGCACATAGGCGAAGTTGGGGACGCCGGAGAGCATCATGGCCTTGTAGGCCATGGTGTCGGGCAGGGATACCGGCCGCCCGTCCACCACCAGGTCGATGTCGCCGAACACCAGCAGGTTCAACCCCGTCGCGGTGATGACGACATCGGCGTCGAGATCCGCGCCCGACCCGAGCCGGAGCCCGGTCTCGGTGAAGGTGTCGACGGTGTCGGTGACCATCGTCAACTGCCCCTTGCGGATGGCGCGGAAGAAATCACCGCCCGGCGCCAGGCACAGCCGCTGATCCCACGGGTTGTAGCGCGGGGTGAAGTGGGTGTCGATGTCGTAGCCCGCGGGCAGCCACTTCTCCTGCAAACCCCGGATCCAGGCCCGCATGCGTTCCGGATAGCGTTGGCACAGCTGGTAGATGGCGGTGCTGAAGACGACGTTCTTGGCGCGGGCCAGCCCGTAGGCGGTGCGCGCGGGCAGCCAGCGCCGCAGGCGCGCGGCCGTGGGGTCGCGCTCGGGCAGCGACAGGATGTAGGAGGGCGACCGCTGCAACAGGGTGACGTGCGCGCCCCGCCGGGCCAGCGCCGGGCCGAGGGTGACCGCGGTCGCGCCGGATCCGATGATGACCACCCGCCGGTCCGCGACCTCGAGGTCCTCGGGCCACTGCTGCGGATGCACGATCGGTCCGGGGAAGCGGTCGGTGCCCGCGAATTCCGGGGTGTAGCCCGCGTCGTAGCGGTAGTACCCGGAACAGCTGAACAGGAAATTCGCGGTGACGGTGCGGGTTTCGCCGTCGTGGTCCGCGGTGACCGTCCACCGCGCGTCCGCCGAGGACCATTCGGCGCGAATCACCCGGTGCCGGTAGCGGATGCGCTCGTCGATGCCGTTCTCCGCGGCGGTCTCGCGGACGTAGGACAGAATCGAGTCGCCGTCGGCGATGGCCTTGTCTCCCAGCCAGGGCCGGAAGCGGTAGCCGAGGGTGAACATATCCGAATCGGAGCGAATACCCGGGTAGCGGAACAGGTCCCAGGTGCCGCCGCTGGCCTCGCGGGCCTCCAGGATGAGGTAGCTGCGGGCCGGGAAAGCCCGTTGCAGATGGTAGGCGGCACCGATTCCGGACAGTCCGGCTCCCACTATGAGCACGTCGACGTGCTCCGGCGCATCACTCATCGTTCCCGTCCTCGCTGCTTCCGCCCAACCCGGCATCAGTGCCGGTCGGTGCCCTGCGCACCCGACTCCAGGGTATCGATGCCGGCCAGCAGGCCGTCCACGAACCGCGCTATCGCCGCATCGCAGGGCAGCATTTCGCGCACCGCGCTCCACCGCGGCAGGATGTCGCGCACCTCGGGGAAGTCGGCCAGGTCGTCCGCGCTCACGAAATCGGTCCACCGGGGCGGCCGGGCGTCCGCCGGCGCGGCCGCCCGTTCGGCGTCCGCGCGACGCATGAGCAGCTCACCGAGCACGAAGCGCCACAGCGCGGCGTACATGTACGCGGCGTACTCCGGGCTGGCACCCAGCCTCCTTGCGTTCCTGATGAATTCGTCCAGGATCCACAGCGCCGCGCGGCCGAAGGATTCCCCGCCCACCAGCAGTTCGGCCACCCAGGGCAGCTCCTGGAGCATATCGATGAGATAGCCGATGAGCGCGATCAGGCGCTCGCGCGGATCATCCGGCAGCCGGGGCGCGGGCAGTTCCTCGGCGCGGGCGCTGAGTACGGCGATGAACAGCTGCGCCTGCGCCGGGAAGTGGTGGTAGACGGCCGCGGTGCTGACGCCGAGCTCATCGGCGAGTTTGCGCATGCTGAAGGCGTCCCGCCCGCCCGCGGCGAGCATCCGCGTGGTCGCGGCGATGACGTCCTCCCGGCTCACGCGCACGGGCCGGCCCCGCCGCCGGGGTGTGGTCGCACTGTCGGCCATGGCTCCCATTCTGCGAAATCACCCTCTCGACACCGTCGTCAGGCCATGCTAACCATATTAAACACGCGTTATTTAATTATGGAGGTTGCCGTGACCGATCGCTCCGACGGTCGGGTGGGCTGGACGCTCGCCGTCGTCTTCACCGTCATGTTCCTGGTGTCCCTGGATCTGTCGATCGTCAATGTGGCACTGCCGGACATCGACTCCGACCTGCACTTCACCGGCTCCGGACTGAGCTGGGTGATCAACGCCTACCTGCTCACCTTCGCGGGCCTCATGCTGTTGGGCGGACGGCTGGCCGACCTGGTGAGCCGCCGCATCCTGCTGCTGGGCAGCCTGGCGGTCTTCGCCCTCGCCAGCGCCTGGGGCGGGCTCGCCCAGCAGGCCGGGGAACTGCTCGCCGCCCGCGCGGTCCAGGGCGTGGCCGCGGCGGTCCTCGCGCCGATGTCACTGGCCCTGGTCACCTCCGAATTCGCCGAGGGCCCGGCGCGTTCCAAGGCCATGGCGGTCTGGGGCGGCGCGGGCGCGGCCGGCGGCGCGGCCGGTGTGGTGCTGAGCGGACTGCTCACCGAATACGTCGGCTGGCGGGCGGTCATGTGGGTGAACGTGCTCTTCGCGGCGCTGGCCGCGGCCGCGGTGCTGCGCGCCGTCGCCCACCGCACCGTGACGCGCCGGGCGGGCCTGGATCTGCCGGGCGCGGTGCTGGTCACCGCGGGTGTGACCGCGCTGGTGGTGGCGGTGATCTCGACCGAGGAGCACGGCTGGACCTCGGCACGCACCCTCGGCTGGGCGGTGGCCGGAGTGCTCGCCCTGGCCGCCTTCGCGGTGGTGGAGGCGCGCAGCGCCGATCCCCTGGTGCCGCTGGGCTTCCTGCGCCGTCGCTCGCTCGTCGGGGCCACCGTCTTCGGTTTCATGCTGGCCTCGGCGCAGTTCGCGAGCTTCTACTTCGTATCACTGCTCATGCAGCGGGTGCTCGGCTACTCGCCGGTGGCGACCGGACTGGCGTTCGTGCCCTTCTGTGTCGGCGTGGGCATCGGCCTGCGGGCCGCCATGCTCACCGCGCCGAAGTACGGCCCGCGCCCGGTGCTGTTGATCGGCGGCCTGCTGGGCGCGGCGGGCCTGTTGTGGTTCGGATTCGCCACTCCGACATCGGGTTTCCTGGTCGCGATCCTGGGCCCGTCGATGGTGGCGAGCATCGGCGTCGGCGCGGCCACGGTGGCGATGGGAACCGCGGCCGCCAGCGGCGTGCCCGCCGAGCAGTCCGGGCTGGCCTCCGGAATCCTCAACAGCACACGGCAGCTCGGCGGCTCGCTGGGGCTGGCGGTGCTGGCCACCACGGCCGCGACCGTCACCGGCGATAGTGGCGCGCCCGAGGCGCTCGCGGACGGGTACACCACCGCCCTGCGGCTGGCGGCGGCGCTGCTCGCGGTCGGGGCGGTGGCCGCCGCGCTCATCCTGCGCGCACCGGCCCGGCAGCCCGCACCCGCTGCCGCACCCGCGCCGTAGCCGCGGGTGCCGCACCCGCGCCGTAGCCGCGGCAGCACGGCGAACATGGTCCGCGGCAGCGGCGGCGCACAGTCCGCGCCAGCGGCGGCGCACACGGTCCGCGGCAGCACGGCGGCAGAGCCCGCGGCGCGCCGCCGCCGTCGCCGGATACCTATGGCGTATCGAGGAATTCGGCGACGGTGGCGGCGACCAGGGCGGGATCGTTCTTGTCGATGCCGAAGTGGTCCAGACCGCGGAAGGTGTAGCGCACGCAGTGCGGGATGACCGCCGCGAGTCGGTCGCGGTCGGCGTCGTCGCGAGCGAGCCGGTCGCGGTCGCCGTCCATGAGCAGCACCTCCGCCGTGATGTCGCGATAGTGCGGATAGGTGTCGTCCAGGCGGATGACCTCGCGGTGCTCGCGCAGGTTCTCCCACAGCAGACTCGAGACGATGTCGCGCTCAGGGGCTTTCATGGCCAGCGGCATGGCGCGTTCCAGCATCCACTTCGGGACGCGGCGGATGCCCTCGGGGCCGACGGCGCGCAGGTACTGCACGAACGCCTTCCAGGGCTTGTCCTGCCGCAGATACTTCTCATAGGCCGGAATCCAGTTCGAGGGCATCGAACCGTCCACGGACACACCGGGTTCGTACACCGCGACCTTCCGAATCTCCGGATCCCGCGCCGCCTCCAGGGCGATGAGGCCGCCGTAACCGTGCCCGACCAGCAGTGTCGCGCCGGTCTTGTCGCGCAGCGCGCGCAGATCCTCGAGTTCGGTGTCGATGCTGTAGTCCTCCCCCTGGGGGCCGCTGTCGCCGCGGCCGCGCCGCTCCATGATGTGGACGGTGAATCGCTCCCCCAGGGTGCGGGCGAAGCGGGCGAACCCCGCGGCCACCGACAGCGCCCCCGGAATCACGATCACGCCCGGGCCGCGCCCGGTGGTGTGAAAGGCGATCGGCGTGCCGTCGGCGGCGATGATCGTCTCGCTGGTTCCCTCGAATTCGGCAGGCATTCCCATATCCCCCAGTCTGCTCCAAACGGACGAATCAGCGGTCTAGTTCACTCGCAGTCCGCTGGCGCGCAGTACTCGGCGGTCGATTCCGGAGCGGATGGACTCCTCGGTGCCGATGATCCGCACCCGTTGACGCGCGCGGGTGATGGCCGTGTACAGCAATTCCCTGGTGAGCAGCGTGGATTCGGGTCCGGGCAGCACCACGGAGACGGTGTCGTACTGGCTGCCCTGGCTGCGGTGGATGGTCATGGCGTACACGGTGGTGACGCCCGGGAACTGGGTCGGATGCACCAGATACGGTTCGGTGCCGCGTTGCAGGGCGGCGCGCAGGGTGCCGTCGGGGGCGCGGACGATCACGCCGGTGTCGCCGTTGTAGATGCGGGCCTCGTGGTCGTTGGCGGTGACCAGCAGTGGCTGACCCGGATACCACTGTCCCGCACCGGGATCGGAGGCGATGCCGGCGGCGGTGACCCAGCCGGCGGCGAGCCGGTCCCAACGCTCCACGCCGTACGGGCCCTGCCGGTGCGCGCACAGCAGGCGATGCGATTCCAGGGCGGTGAGGGCGGCGGCGGCATCGCCGCGCAGCGCCGCGTCGGTGGCCTCGCCGGAGGCGCGCAGCACGTCCTCACGCACCTCGGCGATGTCCTCGGGGGCGTGCAGGGACAGTTCGTGGCCGCCGTCGGCCAGCAGGGCGAGCGCGGCCTCGGCGTCACCCGCGCGCACGGCCACGGCCAGTTCGGCGATGCGGCCGCCGAAGCGGCGGCCCCGGGTGAGCCGGACGATACCGCCGCGCAGGCGTTCCCGCTCCCGCCCGGACAGCGCGTCCGGATGGGCGGTGGTGGCGGACAGGTCCGCGCCGAGGATCCGGTCCAGCGCCGGATTCGCCTGTCCCGGTACGGGTCCGGCGACCAGGTCGGCCAGCACCGCGCCCGCGTCCACCGAGGCCAGCTGATCGGGGTCGCCGACCAGCACGAGGCGCGCGTCCGGGCGGACGGCGGGCAGCAGATGGCTCATCATGGTCAGCGACACCATGGACGTCTCGTCCACCACGATCACGTCGTAGGGCAGCCGGTTGAACTCGTTGTGCCGGAAGCGGGACGCGCCGCCGCGCTGCCAGCCCAGCAGGCGGTGCAGGGTGGCGGCGGTGAGTTCCGGCAGCCCGATATCCCCGGCCTGCTCCCGCACCGACTCCTGTAGGCGCGCGGCGGCCTTGCCGGTCGGCGCGGCCAGGGCGATGCGCAGGGCGGGCGCGTCCGGGACCGCCTGCTGATGCGCCACCAGCAGCGCCAGCACCCGGGCGATGGTGTGCGTTTTGCCGGTGCCGGGGCCACCGGCGACGACGGTGGTCCACTGGGTGGCGGCCAGGGCCGCCGCCAGCCGCTGCCGGTCGGGCGGCTCGCCCGGCCCGGCCTGATCGGGGAAGAGCCGATCCAGTTCGCGCCGGACCAGTTCCGCGTCCACCATCGGGTGGGTGGCGGCACGTTCGGTCAGCACCCGGCGGATGGTCTGTTCCTGCTGGTGGTAGCGGCTCAGATAGAGCAGCGGTCCGGCGGGCGTGTCGATCAGGCGCAGCGGGGTGAGCGGTCCGGCCGGGCTGCCGCACACCAGCGGGCTCACCCGCAGCGCCGCGATGACGGCGTCCACGTCGGGCCAGGGGAGGGTGGCGGGGTCGATCGCCGACTCCTCGGTGCCCTCGGCGTCCACGCCGATCTCGTGCATGCGGCGCAGTTCCAGACAGACCGAACCGGAGCGCACGGCGCGCACGGTGAGGGCGATCGCGAACAGCACCAGCGGTGATTCCTCCCGCCCCAGCCGCCCCAGCCGCACGGCCACGTGCACGTCGGCGGCGGACAGCACGCCCGCCTCGTTGAAGGTGCGCAGCGGTCCGGTGCCACGCTGCGCCACCGCGATCGACGTCATCGCCCGGTCACCCCCTTCTCCTCGCCCGCTGTTCTCGACAGATGGCCCGTGCGGCCACACCGGTCGGGCGCGAACGAGCGGCCCGCCGCGCACCGAATCGCCGTGTGCATGGCGCGATCACCACCGTCATACCCGTCCTCCGCCCGTCTCGCCCGCCAGCAGGCCGGACAGTTCGACCACCAGCGCGGCGGGCGGCTCCCAGTCGAAAACGCCCGCACCGTCCGGGGTGTCGGGGCCGACCATGCCGCGCACGAACAGGTACCGGATGCCGCCGAGGTGGCGCGCCGGGTCGTAGTCGGGCAGCCGCCAGCGCAGATAGCGGTGCAGGGCAACGGAATACAGAATCGCCTGGAGCGGGTAGTGGGAGCGCATCATCTCGGCGGCCATGTGCTCGTGGGTGTAGTGGGCCACGGTGAGGTCGCCGGTGCCCAGACGGTTGGTCTTGTAGTCGACGACGACGAAGCGCGGGCCGGGAATGCGCAGTACGGCGTCGATGCTGCCGGTGAGGTAGCCGCGCAGCGGGGTGTCGTCGAGGTCGGCGAGCTGGTCGGCGTAGTCGGCCAGGGGATCGTCCGGCGGCAGGTGGCGGCGCAGCAGGGTGGCGATCCGGGGCACGGTCACCCGCTCGCGGGCCGGTGTGTCGCCCCCGGCGAGGGGCAGTTCGAAATCGAGTTCGCTGAGTCGGTCGCGGGTGGGAATGTCGGCGAGGCAGCCGAAGCCGATCGGGGTGCGCATGACGGCCAGCAGCGCCCGCGACAGCACCTCGGGATCGGCGTCGAACATCTGCTCGGCCACGGCGTGCGCGGTGCGGTCGCGGATCTCGGCGGCGAGGTCGGGGGCGTCGGTGTCGACGTACTCCAGCACCTCGTGCACGAGGGTGCCGAATTCCGCGCCGTAGGGCAGTTCGTTCATGAGCGAGGGCGCGTTCATGTACGAGGGCGCGGCCACGGGGGCCGCTTCGTCGGCGAGCGGGCTCGGCACGTCGGGTTCGTCGGCGATGCCGCGGCCGTCCGGGGTGTCGGTGGCGGGTGCGTGGTCGTGGGCACCGGCGGTGAGCGCGGAGTACGACGTGCGCCGCCAGTCGTGGTCGAGCACCCGGTCGAAGCGGGCGGCGGCGAGGTCGCCGACCGCGCCGCCGGAGGTCGCGGTCGCCAGTCGAGCCGCCCGCGCCCGGTCCACCGGTTCCACCGTGATCACGCCGTCGGCGGCGGTGGCGGCCCAGGTGGTGATCCGGTCCAGGGCGATGTGGTCGGCGGGCACCGCCACCTTGTCGGCGACCTCGCCGCCGCCGGGTTCGCGGCCGAACAGCATGCGGTGCAGCGGTCCGGTGGCAGTGTTGTAGCTGGGCGCCCACCAGGCCACCACCTGCGCTCCGGCGCGGGTGAGCGCGACATAGAGCAGCCGCAGCTCCTCCCCCGCCGCCTCGGCCTCGGCGCGCAGTTTGCGCTGGGCGTGGCCGGGGGCGTCGGGGCCGCCGACATCGAGCACGCGGCGGTCCTGCTCGTCGTGGAACAGCAGGGCCGCGTTCTTGGGCAGCATCATCGAGTCCCACGCGAAAGGCAGGTAGACGACCGGGAATTCGAGGCCCTTGCTGGCGTGTACGGTGGCGATCTGCACCGAGCGGGCGTCGCGGTCCAGGCGGCGGCTGCGGCCGGTCACCGCACCCGAGGCGGGGTCGCGCACCCGGTCGGCGAGCCAGCGGGCCAGCGCGGTGAGGCCCAGGGATTCACGCAGCGCAGTCTCGTCGAGCAGCTGGGCGATCTGCCGCAGGTCGGTGAGCTGGCGTTCACCGCCGTCGAGGGAGAGCAGACGCGGTGCGAGTTCCCGTTCGGCGGAGAGCTTTTCGAAGACGGCCGCGAATCCGGCGCGGGTGAACAGGCGGGCGCAGTCACGCAGCTGGGCGCTCAGCTGACCGACGAGATCGGCTCCGCCGCTGTCGATCTCGGCGGCGGACAGCCCGAACAGCGCGGTGCCCGCGGCCAGTCGGACGCGGTCGGCGCGGTGCGGCTGCTCCAGGGCGCGCAGCACCCACAGCCAGTCCATGGCCGATTCGGTGCCGAAAACGCTGGCCCCGCCGGTGAGTACGGAGGGCACCCCGGCCTTCTCCAGTGCGGCGCGCACCAGGTTCAGCTGGGTGTGGGTGCGCACCAGCACGGCGATATCGCCCGCGTCCACCGGGCGCGCACCCGCGGCGGTGGCGAGGGTGACCCCGGATTCGAGCAGGCGCACGATATCGGCCGCCACATCGGTCGCGACGCGTTCGCGCTGGCGGCCGACGGCGGGGAAACCGGATTTGTTGAGCGGTCCGGCGCCGCTGCGCGGGAAACAGCGCAGCCGCAGCGGGGTGATGGTCTCGGCCGGGCCGGACAGCCGGGTCCACGGGCGGGTGGCCGCGACCGGGTGCACGCGAATCTCCCGATGCCCCAGCGCCGCTCCGCTCTGGACGTGTGCGAGGGCTTCGAGCAGTCCGGCGTCGCTGCGCCAGTTGACGGTGAGTTCGCGGCGGCTGTCGGCGACGGAGACGGCGGTCAGGTAGCTGAGCACTTCCGCACCCCGGAAGGCGTAGATGGCCTGCTTCGGGTCACCGACCAGGACGAGGGTGGCGTGGCCGTGGAAGGCGCGACGCAGGATGTCCCACTGGAGTGGGTCGGTGTCCTGGAATTCGTCCACCAGCGCCACCCGGAACCGGTCGCGGACGCGGCGGCAGGCCCGCTCCCCGTGCTCCGGGTCGGCCAGCACCCGGTGCAGCAGCACCAGCAGGTCGTCGAAGTCCCGGATGCCCGAAAGCTGTTTGCGGCGCGCCACTTCCGCCCGCACCGCCTCGGCGAAGGCCACCCGTTCGGCCGCCGGGTCGCCGTCGTACTCGGCCCGCGGCACCAGGATCGACTGCCGGTCCCCCACCGCGGCGGTCGCCAGCTCGTGCGCCTCCGACGGGGAGAACGGCGCGCCGTCGCGCGCGTACCGGCTCACGTACAGGTCGTCGGCCACGGTGGCGACGACATCCTCGATGCTCTCCACCAGCCGGGCCCCCGGATCCCGCTCCCCCGCCAGCCCCAGCTCGTCGAGCATGCGCTGGCAGAAGCTGTGTGTGGTGGCGATCGACCCGGCGTCGAAATCCGACAGCGCCGCCAGCAGCCGTTCCCGCCGCAGTGCCACCTCCGCCGCATCCGCCTGCGCCAGCAGGGCAACCAGCTCATCGCGGGACTCCCGGGCCCCCTCCGGATCGGCCAACCCGGTCGCCACCTCCACGAACCGGTTCCGCGTCCGCTCCCGCAATTCCTGGGTGGCCGCCCGGCTGAACGTCACCAGCAGCAGTTGCGAGATATCCACCCCCGCCTCGGCCACATACCGCACCGCCAGCCCCACGATGGCGTACGTCTTCCCGGTGCCCGCGCTCGCCTCCAGCACCATGGTCCCGGCGGGCAGCGGCCCCAGCAGATCGAACCGCGACTCGGCCCGACCCCGCGGCACGGGCGTCCCGCCGTTCCCCGCCGTCTCGTGCCCGGATCCCCGCTGTGGGGCGACCATCGGCGGCATGGTCGACCGACTCTCCGGCGCGGTGTCACGCTCACGCGGCACGGCGATGTGCCGCTGCTGCGCCTCGGGGGGTGCGACCGGGTCGCGCCGGGACCGGTCCCCCGCGCCCTCGGAAACCGGCTCCGCACCAGAATCCACCGTGGCGACTGATGTTTCGCCACTCTCGGCGCTGCTTGGCTCGGGTCGAGCGGAGACGTTCGCGACCGCCGCTCCCGCGCCCGATGCGTCTCGCTCAACGTCCGCGACCGGCCGCCGCCGAACCTGCGGCGCGGCCGCCCGGTCGGGACGCGCATCCTCGGTATCGCGGTCGACCTGCGCCCCTCGGGACGAAACGTTCTCGGCCGGGGGGACCGGATCACCCGAATCCCGACGGCCGGTGCGCTGCGACCGGCGGTTTGATCCGCGCTCGGTCGGTGCGGGGTGCGCGGGCGGCTCGACCGGAGCGGCCGCGCGCGAACCGTGGCGGTCCACGGCGTGTTCGGTGCGCCCGCCAGGCAAGGTTTCGGTGGCGGCGGAATCCGATCCGGGCGCGGTATCGCGCCGGTCCGACGCGGGGTCGGACCGCGCGGTGCGCACCTGACCACCGCTGTCGTCCGCACCGGCCGCGACGTTCCGGTGCAGGTCGTCGAGGGGCAGGGGGAGCACGTCCACGGCGGTGTCCGTGCTCGGGGGCTCGGGGTCGCGGGGTGGGCGGGGGCGGCGGCGGGCCGGGGTGGGCTCGTCCGCCGCCGTTTCGGTGAGGGAGAAGAGTTCGTCGCTCATCCGTGCTTCGCGGTCGTCGTCATGGTCTCCCCTGATTCTCGTTGGCGAGCAACGGATTCCACAGCATTCGGGCCAGTTCGCCGAAGCGTGTCGGCTCGTCGCCCCCGAGTTCGGCCGGGGGACGGGTCAGGTCCGGGAAGCGCAGTGCCGGACCCCACACCTGGCGGAGGTAGCGGTCGGTGCGTTCACCGTACGCGCTGTCGAAATCCTGTTCCGCGGAGAGGGTGGCGTCGTCCACGGACGCGCCCTTGCAGCGACGGTCGGCGTAGACGGCGCTGGCCGACGGGGCGATGGGCAGGGGTTCGGTGAGTCCGGCGTCGCGCAGGTGCACGAGTTGGCGCAGGATGGCGCGGGCGGTGGCGGCATCGGGAGCGGTGAGGGTGGACTGCCAGACCGGATTGCGGAACTGGCCGCGGCCCAGGGTGAGGGCGCGCCAGCTCTGGTGTGAACCGCTGGCGGCCAGGGCCAGCAGCCGCACCCAGGCGGCCAGCCGGTGTTTGGGGGCGAGCCGGGAGTAGGTGGCGCGCAACAGCGCGTCGTCGTGCACGTCGGCGACCGTGCCGGTGAGGCGGCGGCCGTCGCCGAGGTCCACCGCCACGTCGACGGTGCGACCCGGTATCTCGTGCAGGGGCCGGGCCACGCGCACCAGCTGGTCCACGGTGCCCTCGATCTCGTCGAGTACCGCCGCGCCCATGCGCGCGGGCGGCAGGGTGCCGCGCCGCCATTCGGCCGCGCGCAGCATATCGGCCTCCACGCCGTTGAGCCGCGCCGCCAGCATGCGTTCGCCCATGGACCATTTGGTGAGGCCGTCCAGGACGATGGGCAGCCGGTCGTCGATCTCCTCTTCCTCTTCGGGCACGCGGATGCCGAGCCGCTGCCACAGGAAGGCCCGCACCGGATGTTCGGCGAAGGCCACCAGATCGGTGAGTTCCACATCGCCGGGTGACGCGGATGCCAAAGGCGCGGCGAGGAATACCGGCCGCGGGCGCTGCGGTCGCCGCGCGGCCACCGCGCCCGCGAGGGCGATCGGATCGAAGCTGAACGGGTCGTCGGCGCGGAAGTTGGCCGCGTCGAAGGGTTGCAGCGGATGCCGCCGCACGATCCGCGCCATGGCCTCGCGTCCGACGTGGGCGCGCACGGTGTCGAGCACCTCGGCGAGCGGGATGGCGGGCGGCCGGTGCGCCCCGGTGACCGGATCGGATCCGGTGTGCAGCAGGACGAGCCGCTCCCCCGCCGCCATGATGGCGTCCAGCAACAGCTGCCGGTCCTCGCTGCGCGGATCGCGGTCGCCGGGGCAGCGATGCCGGGCCAGCACATCATCGCCGTCGATGCCGCCCGCGCGCGGGAACACCTCGTCGTCGAGTCCGAGCAGCACCACCACCCGGTGCGGCACCGACCGCATGGGCACCATGGTGCACACGGTCAGCTCGCCGGTGCGGAAGTTGGCGCGCGAGGCACGCCCCGCCAGCCGGGTCGCCAGCAGTGCCGCGATATCGGGCAGCCGCAACGGCACATCGCCGGCGTGCTCGAGGGCGGCGGCCAGTTCGCGGCGCGCCTGCACACCCGTCCACGCCTGACCGCGGGCCACATCGGTGAGCAGATCCAGCGCGCGCCCCAGCACCGCGGCCCATTCCCCGGCCGGGCGCGGCGCGCCCGCCGGTTCGGCGAGGGTGGGTCCGCGCAGATCGCGCAGGCAGACCGCGAGCCGGTCCACGAATTCCGCGAACCGCCCCGCCAGGTCGATATCACCGGAGTCCACGTCGTCGAGCGGCAGCGCCAGATCCAGCCAGTCGGCCCCGGATTCGCCCGCGGCCACGCCGAGCAGAATGCGGTCCACGGCGGCGTTGAGCGTGTTCTGCGCGAAATCGCCGAGTCCGAACGCCTGCCGCTGCCGCTGCCCGATACCCCAGCGCGCCCCGGTCTCGGCGGCCCACTCGCGCAGCCGTTCCAGATCGTCGTCGTCGAATCCGCAGCGCAGCCGCACCGGTTCGGCCGCGGCGAGATCCAGTACCTCGGTGACGGTCACCCGCCCGTCGGCCAATTCCAGCAGCGTGCCGATCACACCGAGCAGCGGATTCACCGCACGCTGCGCCCGGTCCGCCAGTCGCACCCGCAGTGCGTGTCCGGGATGCCCGGGTTCGGCGGCGTCGAGGGACCACTGCCCGAAGGCCGCCCGCACCAGCGGCGCATAGCTTTCCACATCCGGGCACATGACCACGACATCGCGCGGTTGCAGCGTGTGGTCCGCGGCGAGGATGTGCAGCAGGCAGTCCCGCAGCACCTCCACCTGCCGCGCCGGACCGTGGCAGGCGTGCACGCCGACGGACCCGTCCCCGGCCAGCTCGGGCTCGACGTCGACCGGCCAGCGGTCCTCCCGAATCGCCGCCTGCACCGCCGACAGCAGGGTGCGTCCGGACGCCTCGGCACCGGCCCCGTCCAGGTCGATATCGGCTGCCGCCTGCGCGATCGCGCCCCCGGCGGCCGCCCCGCCCCGCGCCGGTGCCCCCGGCGGCAGTACGACGGGCGGATGGTAGGTGTCGGTGTGGTCGTAGGCGTGCAGGCGCTGCTGCAGTTCGCGCACGTCGCGACCCAGCGCCGCGAGCAGCGGATGCCGCACGCGCACAAGTGAATCGGACATCTCACCCGAAGGCGACAATCCATCCGGTCGGTCCGCTCGATCCGGAACCGGGCGCAGCGCCCCGGCAGCCTCATCCGCCCCATCAGATTCCGACCGGTCGGCGGAATCCGCCTGCGCGCCCACACCATTCGACGCCAGTTCCGTCCACAATGCCGGACTCGGGTGCACCAGCCACAGATGCACCTCCCGCCCCGCGGACAGCGCCGACAGCACCTCCAGCTGATCGGTGGTCAACCGCGTCACGCCGAACAGCGAGATCCGCCGCGGCAGTGACACCGCCCCGGGTTCCGCGCGCAGGCGAGCGCACGCGGCGGCCAAGCGCTCGGCCGGGCTCGGCACGCCGACGGCCTCCCGCAGCGCGCGCCACAGCCGCGGCTGCCAGCGCAGGTCCTCGGGCAGCTCGCGCCCGGTCCCGTCGGTGTCGGCACCGGCCGCCCACGCGGTGATCATTCCGGGGCGCTGGGTGCCGTACCCGTCGAACAGGTCCGCGATCCGCGCGGCGGTCGCGTAGCGCCGCCCCACCTGATGCCCGGCGGCGTCGCCCCGCCCGAGATGCCGGGACAGCACACCGCACCACGGCTCCCCCAGCACCGTGTCGAGCACGGGCAGCAGCGTCCACACCAGCCGTTCGGGAGCCCACGGGTCCGTCTCGGGGGTCAACCCGGTCGCCTCCGCCAGCACCGCGCCCACCAGGCTCGCCGGATCGGGGAATTCGATGTTCGCGGCGATGCCGTCACCGTGGGTCGCCCCGCCGAGCACCGTGGCCAGCCGCTGGATCACCCAGCGCTCGATCCCCTTGGCCGGTACCGCGACGACCTCGGCGGCGAACGGGTCGTCAAGGGGCCTGGCCAGCAGCTGGGCGAGCACGTCGACGAGCGTGTCCGCTCGCTCGGCCCGGTGAATGTGCACGAGCTGTGTTTATACAGTCGGCGAACCGGATGCAAACACCGGGTGCCGCGCGCCCCGGGGTGACACGCGCCACACGCCCCGGATTTGCCCGGGCGCGTCACACGGGAATCCGCAATCGATGTGCGACAGTGCTTTGCGGGGAGGGCATTTCGGGGAGGTAGGCAGTAGCGCAGTAGGTACGGAAAGGCTGGTTCGCGTCGATGTCCGCCACGGTGGTTCCCCTCGTACCCAGAAGCGGGTTCACGGTTCGTCGCGTCGGTGACCGCTGGGAGTTGATCAACTCGCGCCACTACGGCCGCGACATCGTCCTGCGGACCTGGCCACGCGAACACCACTCCGAGGCGTTCGAACACTGCTACCGCCTCAACGGCCGCAGCGTCGAGGAGCTCGAGGCCGCCTTCCGCTGACCGCGAAACGCCCACCAAAGCCACTGCGGGCATGTGCGTTTCGCCAGCACGCACACGAATTATCCGCAAGACGTGCAGACCGGACGCTTCACTGTCTATTGTGGTCCATCGTGCGTTCTCCGAAGCCTCGGCGCAACCGTGTGGCCGCCTCCGCCGCCGTCCTCACCGCCGCCGCCCTGATCCCCACCGCGCCCGCACTGCTGCCGGACGGGATGGGACCGTCCTTACCGGCGGCCGCCGCGCAGTGCATGGCCGGCTTCGACTGCGATATGTCCAGCCGCATCGCGGCGGTGGACGACTACCTCCGGGGCCGACCGGGATCGGTCGGATACGTGGTGCGCGACCGGGTTACCGGCGGCATCTACCGAAACGCCAACGCCGAGACCATGTTCTGGACGGCCTCCACCATCAAACTGGCGATGGCCGAGGATCTGCTCAACCGCGCCCGGGTCGGCGCGATCAACCTCGACGCCGGTGACCGCGGCCTGCTGGAATCCATGCTGGCAACCTCCAACGACACCGCCGCCGACATCCTCTGGAACAAGTACGCGGGCGTGGACCGCATGGCCTTCCAGAACGCCTTCCGCGCCAACGGCATGGGCGGGCTGGTGCCCATGCCGCCCACCAGCTCCATGGCGCAGACCAAGCTGTTCCCCGACTGGGGCTTCCAGCAGTGCACCCCGTCCGATCTCGACCGGCTCATGGACAGCGTGCTGACCGGCATGCATCCCGATGACCGGAACTATCTCGTCGACCGCATGCGCCGGGTGGACACCAACCAGCACTGGGGCGTGTGGGGTGCGGGCGCGGCCATGCGCCCCGGCCTGAAGAACGGCTGGTCGCAGGAGCAGGGCGGCTGGGTGGTCAACTCGGTCGGCTTCGCCGGACCCGGCGAGCGCTACACCCTGGCGATCATGAACTCGCTCGGCGGCGCGGGCGGGTACGCCGAGGGCGCGGAGACCACCACCCGCGTCGCGGAGATCCTGTTCAAGGGCCGGGGCTGAGCCCACCCCACACCGCGCGCCGCTCCATCAGTCCGCGCCCGGACCGGAGCGGCGGCGCAGCAGGGTCGGCGCGCCGTCGCGCGGGAACGGGAGGGTGGAGAAACCCCACGGCATGAGGTAGTCGCCGGGGACCGTCCACTCGTAGTCGCGGGCCAGCGCCGCGATGATGGTCTTCACCTCGAGGATCCCGAAGTGCATGCCGATGCACTTGTGCGCGCCCGCGCCGAAGGGCAGCCAGGCCAGCCGGTGCGCGCGATCCTCCCGGCGGTGTTCGGCGAACCGCTCCGGATCGAAAAGTTCGGGACGCGTCCAGAATTCGGGCAGCAGGTGGTTGACGCCGTGTGCGATGTCCACCTGGGTGCCCGCGGGGACGAAATGTCCGGCGATCTCGGTGTCGCGGGCGGCCCGGCGCACCAGGCCGGGCACCGGCGGCAGCAGCCGCAGGCTCTCGCGAATCACCAGGTCCAGATCCCGCAGCCGGTCCAGATCGGCGATGGTGGGCGGCGCGCCGTCGAGTTCGGCGTGCAGGGCCAGGGCCTCGGCGCGCACCCGACGCTGCCACTCCGGATGCCGCCCCAGGTAGTAGGCGGTCGCGGTGACGGTGGTCGTGGTGGTGTCGTGCGCCGCCATGATCAGGAAGATCATGTGGTTCACCACGTCCGCGTCGCTGAACACCGCGCCGTCCTCGGTGCGTGCCCGGCACAGCGCGGAGAAGAAGTCCGGTCCCGGTGCGCGCCGCTTGGCGGGAATCATGCGGGTGAAGTACTGCTCCAACACCTTCCGGCCGCGCAGGCCCGCATACCAGTTGCCGCCCGGCACCGGGAACCGCAGCAGCGCCAGCGCGGCGTGGGTGCAGCGCAGGAACGCCCGGCCCAGCCGTTCGCGTTCGGCGTGGGAGTCGACCGCCATGAACACGTCGGTGGCGATGCGCAGGGTGAGTTCCTTGAAGGCCGGGTACAGCGGCAGCCGCCGTTCCCCGTCGGGAACCCAGCGGGCGACGGCGGCGTCCACCACCGCGGTCAGTTCGGTGAGATGCTCCTGCAACCGGTCGCGGGTGAACGCCTGCTGCATGATGCGGCGATGGAACATGTGCTCGTCGAAGGACAGCAGCAGCAGTCCGCGGTGGAAGAACGGGCCGATGAACCAGTCCCAGCCGGAACCGAAGTCCTGGCGGCGGCGGCCCAGCACCTCGTCGATGGCCTCGGGTCCGGCCACCAGCACCCGACGCGCGCCCAGCGCACTGTTGAACGAGACCGGCCCGTACTCGCGATAGCGGCCCATCATCTCGGCCGGGCCCCAGCGCAGATACTGCAGACTCCGCCCGAGATACGGCAGCCCGGCATCGCCGCGCACCGCCCGCAGCCCGCTGTCCGGGGGCGGTGCGGCCAGTTCCCGCGCCCGCTCGGGCAGGCGGCGCAGCAGCCGATCGACCACCGCGGTATCGGGAATCTCGAGCAGGGACAGGTTCTCCGCCTCGGCGCTGACACGACCGGCCACGGCGACCATGGCATTCCTCCCTGAGCGACTGCCCATATTGTATTTTCGAGGCGGCTGTGGCGTCGGTCGTTTCCCGATGCGTCCTGATTGGTCGGCTCAGCTCACGCCGTACTACCGTTGGGCGTGAATGTGTCGTAGCAAAACCGTCTTCTCCAGGGAGCAGGACTAGATGAGCACCGATTCTGAAGTGAAGCGCCACCGCGTGGCGGTGATCGGGTCCGGGTTCGGTGGGTTGTTCGCCTGCAAGCACCTGAAGAACGCGGACGTCGACATCACCCTGATCTCCAAGACCTCGACTCACCTGTTCCAGCCGCTGCTGTACCAGGTGGCCACCGGCATCCTCTCCGTCGGCGAGATCGCGCCCGCCACCCGCATGGTGCTGCGCAAGCAGAAGAACGTGCAGGTCATCATGGGCGACGTGCACGATATCGACCTGGAGAACAATATCGTCACCTCGCGACTGCTGAACCAGGACCACCAGACCCCGTTCGACAGCCTCATCGTGGCCACCGGCGCGCAGCAGTCGTACTTCGGCAACGACCACTTCGCCACCTACGCGCCCGGTATGAAGACCATCGACGACGCCCTCGAACTGCGCGCCCGCATTCTGGGCAGCTTCGAGGAGGCCGAACTCGCGCCCACCCAGGAGATGCGCGACCGCTTCATGACCTTCGTGGTGGTCGGCGCGGGACCCACCGGCGTCGAATTGGCCGGGCAGATCGCCGAACTCGCCGACCGCACCCTCGAGGGCACCTTCCGCAATATCGATCCCCGCGACGCGCGCGTGATCCTGGTCGAGGGCGCGGACGCGGTGCTCAAGCCGATGGGCCCCAACCTCGGCGGCAAGGCACACCGGCGGCTCGCCCGGATGGGCGTGGAGATCCAGCTCAACGCCATGGTCACCAATGTGGACGCGCGCGGCGTCACCATCAAGGACGCCGACGGCAGCGAGCGGCGCATCGAATCCGCGTGCAAGGTCTGGTCGGCCGGTGTGCAGGCCAGCGCACTGGGCCGCCAGCTCGCCGAACGCTCCGACGGCACCGAGGTGGACCGGGCCGGCCGCGTGGTCGTGGAACCGGACCTCACCATCAAGGGGCACCCGAACGTCTTCGTGGTCGGCGACCTGATGTCCGTGCCGGGTGTGCCCGGCCAGGCGCAGGGCGCGATCCAGGGCGGCACCTACGCGGCCAAGGCCATCAAGGCCGGGCTGAAGGGCGAAACCCCTGAGCAGCGCAAGCCGTTCAAGTACTTCGACAAGGGCTCCATGGCCACCGTGTCGCGTTTCAGCGCGGTCTGCCAGGTCGGCAAGCTGGAATTCGGCGGCTTCATCGCCTGGCTGGCCTGGCTGGCGCTGCATCTGTGGTACCTGGTCGGCTTCCGCAGCCGGTTCGTCACCGTCTTCGAATGGTTCGTCTCCTTCCTGGGCCGTCATCGCGGCCAGATGGCCGCCACCGAACAGTGGGTGTTCGCGCGGCTCGCCCTGGAGGCGGTCAATGCCGGGGACGTGGACGCGCGCGATGCGGTCAGGCCCCTCGACGAAACACCCACCGGTAATGGCAAATCCGTAGCGAACGAACCGACCACGCCCTCCGGCGACCGCAGGGTGGGGTAGCCCCTAACGTCGACCGGGGCAATGTCCGGACCAATCCGGCACATAGGCCAGATCCGAATGTTCGACAGCCATGAACATTCGTGAGAAAGGTCATTCATGGGCAAACGCCAACAGGTTGATCGTCTTTCGCCCCGGCGGCGGCTGAGTTCACTCGCCGTCGTCGGGGCGCTTCCGTTCAGCGTCGCACTCGCCGGCACGGCCTCGGCCGATCCGGTGCATCCCGAGGACATGTCCGTCCCGCCGGCCACGGCCACCGAGGAGATTCCGCAGACCGATATGGTGCTGCACTCCCCGCTGGGACCGCTGCGGGTGCCTATCCCACCGGAGCTCGCCGACGGCGTGCGCGGCTGGCTCGACACCACCGCGGCGGCAGCCGCCCCGGCCGCGGAAACCGAGGCCACGGCAACGGTTTCGGAGGGAACCCGGGCCGTCGCCGACGGACCCGCCACCCGGGTGAGCCGCAACTCCTCCGTCGGCGTGCGCGATATCCCCGGCGGATCGCTCGCGGCGGTCGACCCGGAGCAGCTGCGCATGCCCGATCCGGCCAGCGCGCCGGCGGTCGCGCCCATCGCCGCGCCCGAGGGCAAGCTGCGCTTCGGTGATACACAGGTCGACGTGCCCGGATGGCTGTCGCCCGAACAGGCCGACCAGGTCAATACGCTCTCGGCCACCGCCGAGGCGGAGCTGGCCCGCACGCTGGACTCGGCCGGGTTCGAGCCGAGCCGGTCCGATCGCATCGCCGCGCAGACCATCGGCACCGCCGCCGTCGGCGCGGCCGTCGGCGTGGCGGTGGCGGCTCCGGCCGAGGCCGCCGGGCTGGTCATGGGTGGATTCATCGGGGCCATGGTCGGCACGCCGTTCGCCCCGGCGGGCTGGGTGGTGGGTCCGGCCGTCGGCGCGACCGCGGGCGTCACCCTGGTCGCGGTCCCCGCGGCCACGGTCGGCGCGGCCGTCGGCGCGGCGGTCGGCGCGGCCAATGGCTACCTGGCCCCGGCGACCGACGTTCCGGCCGAGCTTCCGGCCGCCGAGTCGGTGGCGTCGGTGGCGTCGGTGGCGTCGACGGAGTCGGCAACGATTCAGTAAGGGTCGTTTTGCCCGGAGGCCGAATCCTGTAGCAGGGATTCGGCCTTCGCTCACACTCCACATCTTCCAATGGGCAATCTTTCAGCAACGCAATCGATCTCGAAGTCGTCCGATTCGGCGACCAATCCAGGTGACGGCCGGGTCCGAATGTCGGGCGTCGATTGTTCCCCGATGAAAGGTCGTCTATGGCCGCAGGCAAGCACAGAGCCCTCACCCCGCATCGCAATCGAGTCGGCAATGTGGTGGCGGCGGGCGCTGTTCCGCTAGTTCTCGCGATCGTCGGTTCCGGCCAGGCCAATGCCACCCCGGTCGAGTCGGCCCCGGTGACGCATCACGACGACGCGCCGCAGCAGTGGCCGCCGGCCGATGCGCCCAATGTCGCGCCGTACGAGGGCCTGAACATCCCCGACGACACCCACAGTTCGCTGCAATGGTCGCGGCCGGCTCCCGACAAGAGCTACCTGGCTCCCGTCGGCGTGCTGCATCCGCCTGTTCCGGTGGCACCGGTGCCGCCGATCGCCCCGCCGCCCGGCAAGTTCCGGTTCGGCGACGTGACGGTCGACGCGCCGAACTGGATCGACAAGGAACAGGCGATCCAGATCAACGACAATGCCGCGCAGGTCGAGGCGAATCTCGCCACCTTCCTCGACTCCGTCGGCATGGAGCGCAGCCGCTCCGACCGGATCGCCGGTCAGACGATCGGCACCGCCGCTGTCGGCGCGCTCGCCGGAGCCGCCACCGCGGCCCCGTTCGCGCTCACCTCCGCGGCCGTCGGCGGTGCGGTCGGCCTGGTCACCGGCCTGGCCTTCGTCCCCGTCGGCCTGGTCGCCGGACCGGTGCTCGGTGCGGCCGCGGGCGCCGCGGTCATCACCGTGCCCGCCGCGGCGGTCGGTGCGGCGGCGGGTGCCGTGGTCGGTGCGGTGAACTCCTTCAACGCCCCGCCGCGCGTCGTCGGCGACTGAGTCGGCCGCTCCGCAGTGCCGGGTGCGGCGGGAACCGGGGGTGAGGTCCGGTTCCCGCCACACCCGGATACCCGCACCAGGCGTCCGATCCCGAAGGGAGCGACCATGTTCCGCGCCCAGCCCCTGCGCGTCAGCGCCGACTGGCTGTTCGCCCTGCTGTCCATCGACGGCTTCTCCGGAGCCATGCGCCCCTGACCGGTTGCGCCCATGCGGATTCCGGCCGGTGTGCACCGCACGATAGCGCGCGAAACGTGAGACCCCGTGTGCCGGACGACCGCTGGCCGGTCGCGCCGCTGCTCGCGCGACCGCCATCGCGCCGATCCGCGGGCGCGATGAGACCGACGCCGTATTGCCGCCGCCCGGCCAGGTCGAGTGATCCGAGGTCAGGCGGTCGTGGCCGCTGCCCTACTCGCCCCGAATGCGGCAGCGCCGGGCGGCGGTGCCGTGGCGAGCCTGAATCCCGTTCGGGTGAACAGGGTTCCGCCCGCGGCCAGTGGCAGCAGTGCGGCATCGAGACCGGTGGTGCTCACCGTCCGGTCGTCCGGGTAGGTGAGCACGCTCTCCAACGCGCGCGGGCCCGACAGCGCGTCATCGGTCACCGTGTCCGCACCCAGATCCAGGCGGTGCCGCAGCAGCGGCAGGTCGCCGACATCCGCGTGCAGGTCGCCGCTCCAGTAGCCGTGATCCTCCCCGGTCCGGCCGATCCGCACCCGCTCGCGCAGCCGCAGTCGCGCACCCTCCGCCAGCCGCACGGTCGTCGTCGTCACATGCTCCGCGCCACCGGCCACCACCGTGGGTTCCGGGTCGACATCCAGCTCGCCTCCGGCCCCGACCTCGAAGTGCCAGCGCGCCACCGACTTCGGCGTATGCCGTCCGGGCAGCGCGATGGTCGCCGCCACCGACCGCACCGCCAGCCGCGCCCCCGCCCCCACCCGGATCACGATATCGAGTTCGTCCCCGCCCAGCGGCGTGGCGGCCGTGCCGATCAGATGCACGGTATCCGCCCCGGTCCGCCGCCCGGCCAATCCCCCTATCGCCTCGATGGTCGGCAATCTCCCGGCGATCGCGACGATCCGCACCTCAGTCCGCACGACGCACCCGCCCCGCGATCGCGACCATCCGCACCTCGGTCCGCACGGCGCACCCGCCCGCCGCAATCCGCCCGCGCGGAATGCCCCTGGCAGTGGCTACCCGCTGGGACATGCCGCTCACCCGCCGCGCGTCAGTGCGCGTGCGAGGCACCGGCTGCCGCATCCTGTTCCGCGGCCAGGCGGAGCTGTTCGCGCACCCAGCTCAGGACCGGGGTGGCGGCCGGGTCCTCGGTGAGCGAGGTAAACACGAACGGGCGGCCCTCGCGGACCTTCGTCGAATCGCGGTCCATGACCGAGAGATCCGCGCCGACCATGGGCGCGAGGTCGGTCTTGTTGATGACCAGCAGGTCGGAGTACGTCACGCCGGGACCGCCCTTGCGCGGCACCTTGTCGCCGCCCGCCACGTCGACCACGAAGATCTGCGCGTCGATGAGCCCGGAGGAGAAGGTGGCGGTCAAGTTGTCGCCGCCCGACTCCACCAGGACCAGGTCCAGCGGCGGATTGGCCTCGATGAGATCGTCGATGGCGTCCAGGTTGGCGGTGATGTCGTCACGGATGGCGGTGTGCGGGCAGCCGCCCGTCTGCACCGCGGTGATCCGCTCGTCCGGCAGCACGGCGTGCCGCCGCAGGAAGTCCGCGTCCTCGGTGGTGTAGATGTCGTTGGTCAGCACCGCCAGCGACAGCTCCTCGCGCAGCTGCCGGCACAGGGCCGCCACCAACGCCGTCTTCCCCGACCCCACCGGTCCGCCGATCCCGATCCGCACCGGCTCCCCGGGCGTGCGCTCCCGCCGGGGGCGGTCGTGGCCGTGATCGTGCGGTTCTCCATCGATGAAATGAGGTGGCATGGGTCCATCCTTGCCGATGCGTGTAAACCCGGTGTTACCTGACTCAGGACGCGAACAGCGGCATATCCCGCTCCAGATGTCGTTCGGCCAGCACATCCTGCAGCGGGTCGGACAGCGCCGCCAGGCCGACGACGGCTTCCCGGGCCGTGCGGTCGCACACCTCCGACAGCCGCACGGTGCAGGCCGCCACCGCTGCCGGGTCCAGGGCCAGCAGCCGCTGTGCCGCGGTCGCGGCCCCGGTCATGGTGGTGTAGACGACCACACCGGCGATCTCCTCCGGCGTGGCACCGGACACCCGGGCGACGACGCCGAAGACCGTGGACAGATGCGGCCGGGTACCGAGGCCGGACCAATCCGCCTGCGGCCACACCTGTTTCGCCAGGCGCAGCAGTCCGCGCCCCTGCGCCCGCGAGGCGGTGCGGGCCGCCGGGGACGGGGTGCGGGCATCGGCCTCGGCCTCGGCGCGGGCGGGTTCCAGGGTTCCGGCGCGCACGGCGGCGGCCAGGGATGCCGTCACCAGCCCGGAGGTGCGAATCCGGCGGCGCAGGTACAGCTCCACCGACCGCACGTCGCGCACCAGGCCGGAGCTCACGGCCTCCTCCACCCCGCCGGAGTGCACGTGCCCGCCGATCGGCAATCGCGAATCCGCCAGGTTCAGCAGGATCGCGAGGCTCATGACGGCCGCTCCGGAGTACGCATGGCCCGATCCTAGGACAGCTCGCGGGCGCGTCCCCGGCCCGGCCGTCACCGACGGCGGAAGCCCCGGCTCATGAGACGGTGCGCGGGGCCCCGGGCCAGATCGCTCCACGCCTGCACCGGTCCGGTCCACCACGGCGTGATCTCGTACGGCCGCTCCGCGACGGCGTGGCAGACCAGATCGGCGGCCTCGTCGGCGGTGAGGCCGGGAATGCCGGAGAAGTCGGTCGGCGCGCTCATCCGGGTGTGCACGAGCGGCATGTAGACGGTGGTCGTGGTGACCTTGTCGGCCGCGATCTCGGTGGCGACGGAACGCAACCAGCTGTCGAAGGCGGATTTGGAGGCGTAGTAGGCCGACCACTGCGGGGCGGGCGGCACCCGCAGCCCCCAGGTGGAGATATTGACGATGTGGCCGCGGCGGCGTTCCCGCATATCCGGCAGCAGGGTGAGCAGCAGCCGCACCGGACCCAGATAGTTGATGTCCATGGTCCGGGTGAAGTCGTGGAACCGGTCGTAGGACCGGTCGATCGGGCGGCGAATCGACTTGCCCGCATTGTTGATCACCACGTCGATATGCCCGTGCTCGGCGAGCAGCCCCTCACCCAGCCGCCGCACCGCATCCATATCGGTGAGGTCGGTCGGATAGGTGAACGCCGTCCCGCCCGCCGCGCGGATGTCGTCGGCCACCAGGTCCAGATCCGCCGCGGTCCGCGCCACCAGCAGCACGGTCGCCCCGGCCGCCGCCAGTTTGCGCGCACTCGCCTTGCCGATGCCGTGCGAGGCCCCGGTGATCAGCACGACGCGGCCCGCGACCGCCTCGCGCAGCGATTTCTCCCGGGGGCGCGAGGTCGGGTACAGCAGGCGGGTCGCCACCCGCTCCGAGAGCGGGCGGCCATTGCCGGTGGGCGCGGTCTCGTTCACAGCATCGAATGTATTGCGGTGCGCGCCGGTTCGCTGCCGTTGCCGCCGAATACGCGGTGCCGGTGGTGCGACCGACAGCGTGGATCGACCGCATCACCGTGCGACCGGCATGCCGACGGCTCGCCGCGACCGTGCGGACCGTTCGGCCGCCGATCAGTGCGCGACGGTCCCGGGTTCGGCCAGTTCGACGTCCCGGGTCTTGGCGAAGGCGGCGATCAGCGCCATGGCGATGAGCAGCGCCGCACCCGTGGTAGTGGCGACATGCATGCCGTTGACGAATGCCTCCCGCGCCGAGTGGATGAGCGCGGCGTCCGCACCGGCGCGGGTGATGGTCTCGCCGAGGGTCGGCGCGAAATCGCCGCCGTTGCGGAACACCAGGGCCGCCAGCGAACCCAGCAGCGCCAACCCCAGACCGTTGCCGAGTTCGAAGCTGGTCTCCGAGATGCCGACCGCCGATCCGGCCCGCTCCGGCGGCACCGACGACACCGCCACCTCCGACACCAGCGTGAACATGGTGCCCAGGCCCAGACCGGCCACCACGGTGCCCGCGATGTACCAGCCCACGCCACCGTCCACCCCGACGCCGAAGAGCATGAGATTGCCCAGCGCCGCCGCGCTCGAACTGAGCACGAAGGTGGTGCGCACGCCCAGGCGGCGACCGATCGCTCCGCCGGTCATGGAGGTCGTGAACACCACCACGGCCATCGGAATGCCCAGCAGCGCCGACTGCAAGGCGTCGCGGCCGGTGACCGATTGCAGGTACATGCTGGTCAGGTAGCTCATACCGGCCAGGGCCAGCATGCCGACGGTGCTGGAGCCGATGGCCACCGCGAACAGGCCGCGCCGGAACAGGCCGAGGTCCAGCAGCGGTTCGTCCAGCGTGCGCTGTCGCCGGATGAACACCGTCAGCACCAGCACGCCGATCGCGCCCGCGATCATGGCCTCGGCGTCGACGCCCTCGGCGGCCATGTGTTTGACCGCGTAGATCAGCGGCAGGATGCCGCCGATGGACAGCGCCACGCTGGGCAGATCCAGCGGCCCGCGCCCGGCCGAGCGGTGCTCGGGCAGCAGGATGGGTCCGAAGACGAGCAGCACCAGCACCACCGGGGCATTGATCAGGAAGACCGAACCCCACCAGAAGTGGTGCAGCAGGACGCCGCCGATGATCGGCCCCACGGCCGAACCGCCCGCGAAGAACGCCGTCCACACGCCGATGGCGGTCGCACGATCCCGGGCGCTGGTGAACAGGCTGGAGATGAGCGCCAGGCTGGACGGCAGCAGGGTGGCCCCGCCGATGCCCATGAGCGCCCGCGCCGCGATGAGCACCTCGGCGCTCGGCGCGACCGCCGCCACCGCCGAGGCGACGCCGAAGATGGCCGCGCCCACGAGCAGGATATTGCGGCGTCCGATGCGGTCGCCGAGATTGCCCATGGTGATGAGCAGGCCCGCGATCATGAAGCCGTAGATGTCGAGGATCCACAGCTGTTCGGTCGCCGAGGGGTCCATATGCGCGGTGAGCGTCGGCATGGCCAGGTACAGCACCGACATATCCATCGACACCAGCAGCACGGGCAGGATGAGCACGCCCAGTCCGAGCCAGGCTCGCGGGGGCGCGGACGTGCGTCGCGGCGTGTTCGAGTGCGCGATGGTCCCGGTCATTCCCTATCCTTCGGTGCTTGCTGCGTGGAGTGGTTCACGGAGTGCGTGCGTACGGCGTACGCGAGAGCCGGGGTACAGTGTACGCACGCCGGTAGGGGAAAGGAAAGCGAGTTATCCCATGACCGAGGCCAAGCTGACGCGAGCCGCCATTGTCGACACCGCCATCACGCTGGCCGACAAGTCCGGACTGGAAGCGCTGTCCATGCGCCGCATCGCCGACCGCATGGGGGCGGGCGCGATGTCGCTGTATCGGCACATCCCCAACAAGGACGTACTGCTGTCGGATATGACCGACGAGGTGGCGCGGCGCAATCCGTACCCGGACCCGGCCGGACAGGACTGGACCTGGCGGGAGCGGGTGCGCATCGCCGCGGAGGTGGACTGGCGGCTCTACCAGGAACATCCGTGGGTGCTGTTCACCTTCGCCGTACCGCGCTACAACTTCGGGCCGCACAGCCTCACCTGCCTGTCCTGGCTGGTCGAGGGCTTCCGCGAACTCGACGTCGACATCCGCGAGGCCACCCGCATGTCGCTGTCGGTCTGGAGCTACATCGCCGGCGTCGCACTCCAGCAGGTGAGTTCGAATCTGCTGGCGAGCAAGGAGACCGATCCGGACCAGAAGTCCGGCCTGGCCGCCCTGCTGGACGGCACCCCGCGCTGGGAGACCCCGCCCGGCCTGGCCGACCTGCACGGCACCGGCGCGACCGATCTGCTGGATCCGGTCCTCATGCTCGACGCCGGACTCGCCGCCCTCTGCGACGGCTTCGCCGCCGCGCACCGCTGAACCGCGCCGCCCACCCGGGGCCACCGCACCGGACGCACTCGAACCGTCCGTCGCCCCGGTGGCCGCCGCGCGGCGCGCCGCCGAATTGCCCACCCGCCGGACTTCCCCGCACCGCCGCACGCCCGTGACCGGGACGGCGGCGCGGGCCGTGGGGCATGTGTCGCGGTGTGCGGGTCGCCGGGCGTCAGTCCTGCACGCCATGCCGGATTCGCACCGAATGCACGTATGCGTACCGTGCCGCCGCGCATCCGACGCACCCACGCACCGATCGCCCACGAAACGAACAGGGCGTCCGGAACCGGACGCACGCGAACCCGCGGCGGCGCGATCTCCGCGTGGTGAGCGTGGTGAGCGCCGCCATCCCGCGCGTTGTCAGCGATGTCCCCGCCCGGAACGCCTGCGGTGCGTCCCCCCGGTCGGCGGTCGACCGGGCAGCACGGAGAATGGGCGACATGTCGAAGCGTCGGAAGCATCCCGCCGTGCCCGCGGCATGTCCGTGCGGGTCGTCCGCGTCGTACGCGCAGTGCTGCGGACGATTACATCGCGGCGAGGGGCAGGCGGCGACGGCGGAGGCATTGATGCGGTCGCGGTTCAGCGCCTTCGCCGTCGGCGACGAGGCGTATCTGCTGCGCAGTTGGGCTCCCGAGACGCGACCGGCCGCCGTGGACTTCGATCCCGCCATGCGCTGGGAGGCACTGGAGATTCTGGGCGGCAGCGGCGGCGGGCCGTTCCACACCGCGGGCGCCGTCGAGTTCCGGGCGCACTACCGCGCGCACGGGCGGGCGGGAACGCTGCACGAGCACAGTCGCTTCCGCCGCGACGACGGTGCCTGGGTGTACGCGGACGGCGATATCACGCCGTAGGGCCTCAGCTCTCGTCGCCGCGCACGACCGCGTAGATGAATCCGTCCCAGCCCTTGCTGCCGACGGTCTGCAGCACGGTGGCGTCCAGGCGCGGTTCGGCGGCGCAGAATTCGATCACCTCGCGGCCGGCGCGAATGATCGGATCGGCCGAATCCGCCTCGGCCACGCCGCCGTCGCGCACCACATTGTCGACCATGATCACCGCGCCGGGCCGGGTCAGCCGCAGCGCCCAGCGCACATAGTTGGCATTGTTGACCTTGTCGGCGTCGATGAACACCAGGTCGAAGGGCTCGGGCCGCTCCTCCGCCAGCACCGGCAGATTGTCCAGGGCCGCGCCGATCCGGATATCGACCCGCTCCCCCACTCCGGCGCGGTCCAGATTCTCCCGCGCCACCCGCGCGTGCTCCGGGTCGTATTCGAAGGTCACCACCTGCCCGGACTTGCCGACCGCCCGCGCCAGCTGCACGGTGCTGTACCCGCCGAGCGTGCCGATCTCCAGCACCCGCCGCGCGCCGATGGACAGTGCGGTCAGGCGCAGGAACGCACCCTGGGGTGGGGAGACGTCGATGGGCGGAAGTCCGGCGGCCGCATTGGCCGCCAGCACATCCGAATCCCGGTCTCCCACCAGGGCGTCCACGAGATAGCGATCTACGTCGGTCCAGTCTGCGCTCATATCCGCAGTCTGCCACCGGAGCGGGCCCCGGCGCCGAACACGAACGCTAGAACAGGAAATAGCGCTGCGCCATCGGCAGTTCGACCGCGGGATCCTCCGCCCACACCTCGCCGTCGATGCGCACCGTGAACGTGTCCGGATCCACCTCGATGCGCGGCATGGCGTCGTTGTTGGGCAGATCCGCCTTGGTGCGGCGACGCACATTCGCGACGGGCACGAGCGTGCGGTTCACCCGCAGCCGGTCCGCGAGTCCGTCCTCGATGGCGGCCTCCGACACGAAATGCAGCGAGGTACCCGAGGCCACGGTCGGCGAGGCCCCGAACATGGGGCGCGGCAGCACCGGCTGCGGGGTCGGGATGGAGGCATTGGCGTCACCCATGGCGGCCCACGCGATGGCCCCGCCCTTGAGCACGGCGTGCGGGCGGACGCCGAAGAAGGCGGGCTCCCACAGCACCAGATCGGCCAGCTTGCCCACCTCCACGGACCCGATCTCGTGGTCGAGTCCGTGCGTGACCGCCGGGCAGATGGTGTACTTCGCGATATAGCGCCGCACCCGATTGTTGTCCGCGACCCCGTCGCCGGGCAGCGCGCCGCGCCGCTTCTTCATGACGTGCGCGGTCTGCCAGGTGCGCATGACCACCTCGCCGATGCGGCCCATGGCCTGCGCGTCACTGCCGATCATGGAGATCGCGCCCAGATCGTGCAACAGATCCTCGGCCGCGATGGTGGAGGGCCGGATCCGGCTCTCGGCGAAGGCCAGATCCTCCGGAATCGACGGGCTCAGGTGATGGCACACCATGAGCATGTCGAGATGTTCGTCGAGGGTGTTGACGGTGTGCGGCCGGGTCGGATTGGTCGAGGACGGCAGCACATTGAGATACGAGGCGACGGTGATGATGTCGGGCGCGTGCCCGCCGCCCGCACCCTCGGTGTGGTACGAGTGGATGGCCCGCCCGCCGATGGCGGCCAGGGTGTCCTCCACGAATCCGGCCTCGTTGAGCGTGTCCGAGTGCAGCGCCACCTGCACGCCCGAGGCGTCGGCCACGGTGAGGCAGGCGTCGATGGCGGCCGGGGTGGTGCCCCAGTCCTCGTGCAGTTTGAAACCGCCCGCGCCGCCGCGCAACTGCTCCCACATGGCCTCGGCGCGCACGGTATTGCCCTTGCCCAGCAGCAGGATGTTCACCGGCCAGGAGTCGGTGGCCTCCAGCATGCGGCCCAGATGCCACGCGCCCGGGGTGACGGTGGTGGCCTTGGAGCCCTCCGCCGGTCCGGTGCCGCCGCCCACCATGGTGGTGATGCCACTGGACATCGCCTCGTCCAGCAGCTGCGGGCAGATGAAGTGCACGTGGCAGTCGATGGCGCCCGCGGTGACGATGCGGCCGTTGCCCGCGATGATCTCGGTGGACGGGCCCACCACCAGATCGGGGTGCACCCCGCTCATGGTGTCGGGGTTGCCCGCCTTGCCGATGGCGCGGATGCGGCCGTCGCGGATCCCGATATCGGCCTTGATGATTCCCCAGTGGTCGACGATCACCGCGCCGGTGATGACGGTGTCCGGGGTGCCCTCGGCGCGGGTGGCGCGGGCCTGGCCCATGGATTCGCGCAGCACCTTGCCGCCGCCGAAGACGGCCTCGTCACCGGCGAGTCCCGGCCCGCCGCTGCGGTCCTCGGTGATCTCGATGAACAGGTCGGTATCGGCGAGGCGGATGCGGTCGCCGACGGTGGGCCCGAACAGTTCGGCATAGCGGGCCCTGGACAGTCGGGTACCGGAGAGTTCGTCCGTCATGAGTCCAGCTTTCCGGGTGGGGTGAGACTGATTCCGTGCACCTCGCGAGCGCCGCCCAGCGGCACCAGCGAAACCCGCTGGCCCAGACCGGGTTCGAACCGCACCGCGGTTCCGGCGGGGATGTCGAGGCGGCGGCCGTGCGCGGCCGCGCGATCGAACTCCAGCGCCGCGTTCGCCTGCGGGAAGTGCACATGCGATCCGACCTGCACCGGCCGGTCGCCGGTATTGACCACATCCAGTTCGATGCGGTCGGCACCCGGATTGATCTCGATCGTGCCCTCGGCACAGTGGTATTCGCCGGGAATCATCGTCATCCGATCGGGTGGTGGACGGTGACGAGCTTGGTGCCATCCGGGAAGGTGGCCTCCACCTGCACGTCGTGGATCATCTCCGGCACCCCGGGCATGACGTCGTCGCGGGTGAGCACGGTGCGTCCCGACGCCATCAGCTCGGCCACGCTGCGCCCGTCCCGCGCGCCCTCGAGCACGTGGTCGGTGATGAGGGCGACCGCCTCCGGATGGTTGAGCTTGAGTCCGCGCGCCTGTCGCCTGCGGGCCAGCTCGGCCGCGTAACTCAGCAGCAGGCGTTCCTGCTCGTGCGGCGACAGTCGCATTCGGGCTCCTCACCGAGGTCGTGGGGCGGATCGTCGGTCATTCTGACACGCCCCGTATTACCTCAGTGTTTCCTCGCTCCCCGCGGTGCGTCAGTCCCGCGCGGCGAGGTTCTGCAACCGCACCTGCCCGCGCGCCACCGTCCGCTCCTGCTCGTCGGTGATGACCACGACCCACAGCTGCTGCGACCGGCCCCGGTGGATCGGTGTCGCGACACCCCGCAGCGTCCCCTCGCGCACCGCGCGCAGGAAGTCGGTGTTGTTGTTGACCCCGACCACGGTGCCCTTCTCCCCCAGCCACACGCCCGCGGCCACACTGGCGAGGGTCTCGATGACGGTGCAGTACACACCGCCGTTCACGATGCCGGCGGGCTGGAACTGCTGCGGCGTCACCACCCACTCCGCACTCACCCGATCCCCGGACAACTCGGTGAACTTCAGCCCGATGAGATCGGTGAAGGTGCCCTCGCTGAACCGGTTCATCAGTTCGGGCGTCACATCCGCCATGGACCGCACCGACGAGAAATCTTGCTGCGTCATGCCTTCACACTGGCACGACGGCGCGCTCCGGTCGGCACAGGGTCCCGATCACGCGGGGATTGCCGCAGAGGATTGCCGCGGATACGAAGCGGCGGGTTCCCGGTGACGACCATCATCGGGAACCCGCCGCGGTGTTAGGTCGGGGGTCACTGCAGCCCTCAGGACACTCGCTCGACCCTAACGCCGGTTATGAGTGTAGGTCAGGCTTACCTAACAAAGCAAGTCCTTCGTTGATCTCGGTGCGTCGTCCGCGATCAGGTCGCCGCCGTCGTGAGGATCGTATCGGCGGGCACGACCGCGCGGTCGGCTCAGCGGAGGCCCAGGTTGGCCAGGATCTCCCGGGTCGCGCGCGACCGGTTGAGCGTGCAGAAGTGCAGGGCGGGGACCCCTTCGGCGATGAGCTTCTCGCACAGCCGCGTGGCGATGTCCACGCCGGCGGCCCGCACCGCGTCCCGGTCCTCCTCGGGGCCCGATCCGGCGGCGCGTTCGAGGTCGGCGACCATTGCCGGGGGCAGGGTGGCATCGCACAGCTGCGCCATCCGCCGCAGGCTGGCGAGCGAGAGGATCGGCATGATGCCGGGAATGATCGGCTTGGCCGCCTGTTCCGGATCCACCGCTGTCAACCGGTCCCGCAGGCGCAGATAGCAATCCGGGTCGAAGAACATCTGCGTGATGGCGTAGTCGGCCCCGGCGCGGAGTTTGGCGACCAGGGTCGCGGTATCGCGTGCGAGATCGGGCGCGGCGTGGTGACCCTCGGGAAAGGCCGCGACCCCGATGTGGAAGTCGCCCCGAGCCGCGACGAGCCGGACCAGCTGCTCGGCGTATTCGATACCGTCGGGATGTTTGGTCCAGGGTCCCAACGGATCTCCGGGCGGGTCGCCGCGCAGGACGAGCAGGTTGCGCACACCGCGGCGGGCGTGGCCGTCCACCATCGCGCACAGTTCGGCGACGCTGTGCGCGACGGCGGTGAGGTGGGCGACGGGCAGCAGCGCGGTGCGCTCGGCGATCTCACCGACGACGCGGGCGGTGGCGTCGCGAGTGCTGCCGCCCGCGCCGTAGGTGATGGAGACGAAGGCCGGGTCGATCGCTTCGAAGGCACGGACGGTGCGCCACAGTCGGCTTTCGCCCGCCGCGTCACGCGGGGGCATGAACTCGAGTGAGAACGGTGTGCCGGTGCCGGCCCGAAGGCGTTGCACCACTGTCGATGTCATGATTCGAGGCTCCGCGTGATG
>NZ_JASITE010000021.1 GCF_030767025.1 Nocardia sp. CC227C
CGCGGTCTCGCGCACTCCCTCGGCAGTCGTCACGACGGTACCTTTCGTTCTCGGTCGGCGGCGGTATCGATCAGCAGTGCGGCGAGGTCATCGGCGGCTTCCGGCCCGTAGGCGGCGGCGAGGCGCTCCAAGGCGGCATCGGTGCGCCACGACCAGCCCTGCGGCCCCGACGATTCCAGGACGAGAACGGCGACGAGGCACCCGAGTTGGGCAGCCCGCTCCACCGTCGCCCCGCGACCGCGCGCGAAGACGAATCCCGCGCGGAAGCCGTCCCCTACCCCGGTGGGATCCACCTCGGCGATCGGCGGCACCGCCGGCACCCGCACTCGCGCACCGCCGGAATCGACGACCTCCACGCCGCGCTCGGCCAGCGTGGTGACCCGCGTGCGCACCACGGCCGCGATATCGGCCTCGGACAGGCCGGTTTTCGTGCGCAGCAGGCCCCATTCGTATTCATTGGTGAACAGCAGGTCCGCGCCGTCCAGCAGGCCGCGAATCCGCGCGGCGTCCAGATAGGCGAGCTGCTGGGACGGGTCGGCGGCGAAGGGCAGGCCGTACTCGCGGCATTCCTCGGTGTGCCGCAGCATGGCCGCCGGGTCGTCGGCTCCGATGAGGACCAGGTCGGGCCGGCCGTGGCGGGCCGACAGCTGGGCAACCGAGATCCGCGCGGCCCGTGCCATGGCCCCGGGGTACATGCTGGCGAGCTGCGCCATATCGGTATCGGTGGTGCAGACGAAACGCGCGGTGTGCAGATCGGCGTGGGTGTGCACCCCGCCCAGATCGACACCGGCCGCCGCCAGCGCGCGGCCGTACTCGTCGAAGTCGCCACCCACCGCTCCGATCAGCAGCGGCCGGTCGCCCAGCCGGCCGAGCGCACAGCAGATGTTCCCGGCGACGCCGCCGTGCCGGATGACGAGGTCGTCCACCAGGAAGCTCAGCGAGACATGCGAAAGGTGTTCGGGCAGCAGCTGTTCGGCGAATCGCCCCGGGAACCGCATCAGGTGGTCGGTGGCGATGGAACCGCATACGAAGATCACGCCACCGCCTCCTTCAGCTCGGCCACCCGATCGGTGCGTTCCCACGGCAGATCCACATCGACGCGCCCGAAATGCCCATACGCGGCGGTGCGGCGGTAGATCGGGCGGAGCAGGTCCAGATCCTGGATGATCGCCGCCGGGCGCAGGTCGAACACCGACTCGATGGCCGCCTGGATGCGCGCCGGATCGTAGTTCTCGGTGCCGAAGGTCTCGACGAACAGGCCGACCGGCGCGGCCTTGCCGATGGCGTAGG
Organism: Nocardia sp. CC227C; assembly: GCF_030767025.1. Classification (GTDB taxonomy): domain Bacteria; phylum Actinomycetota; class Actinomycetes; order Mycobacteriales; family Mycobacteriaceae; genus Nocardia. Next base: position 1,291 of record NZ_JASITE010000021.1, read on the forward strand.
CGACCTGTACCTCGAGCCGATCGGCCAGACCCGCCGCCACGGCGTTCTTGGCCACTCGGCGCAGCGCGTACGCGGCGCTGCGGTCCACTTTGGACGGGTCCTTGCCGGAGAACGCGCCGCCGCCGTGGCGGGCCATACCGCCGTAGGTGTCGACGATGATCTTCCGGCCGGTCAGGCCCGCGTCGCCCATCGGACCGCCCAGCACGAAGGTGCCGGTCGGGTTGACCAACAGCCGGACCTCCCCGGTGTCCAGGCCGGCCACGCCCAGACCGGCCAGCACGTGGTCGAGCACGTGGGCACGCAGATCGGCGGCCAGCTCCCCCTCGGGGTCGACGCCCGGATCGTGCTGCGCCGAGATCACCACGGTGTCCAGTCGCACCGGCCGGTCCCCGGCGTACTCGATGGTGACCTGGGTCTTGCCGTCGGGCCGCAGATAGGACACCACGCCCGTCTTGCGGACATCGGCGAGCCGACGGGAGAGCCGGTGCGCCAAGGCGATCGGCAGCGGCATCAATTCCGGGGTGTCGGAGCTGGCGTAGCCGAACATCAGGCCCTGATCACCCGCCCCCTGCCGGTCGACGGGATCATCGCGCCCATCCACCCGCGCCTCGTAGGCGCGGTCCACGCCCTGCGCGATATCCGGCGACTGGGAACCGATGGACACGTTCACCCCGCAGGTCGCCCCGTCGAATCCTCGTGCGGAACTGTCGTATCCGATATCGAGGACGGTGTCGCGCACGATGCGCGGCACATCCACCACGGCGGTCGTCGTCACCTCCCCCGCCACGTGCACCTGTCCGGTGGTGACCATCGTCTCCACCGCCACCCGCGCGCCGGGATCGTCGGCGAGCAGCGCGTCGAGAACCGCGTCGCTGATGGCGTCGCACATCTTGTCCGGATGGCCCTCGGTCACCGATTCGCTGGTGAACAGGCGGCGGGCCGCGGTCGATCGCACCATGATGTTCTCCTACTTCCCGACGGTTTCCGGCCAGCGCAGCGCCAAGCCCGCGTACACGTACCGGCTGGCCTCGATGGCCAGCAGCATCACGTTCTCGCCGGGACGCACCCGACCGCCGCGCAGACCGTCGTCCAGGGCCAGCAGCACCGCGGGCGATCCGGTCGCGCCGACGTCGGCGAGGTTCTCGACGACCAGGGTTTGCAGCAGGGCGAAATCCGCCTCTGACAGCCCGGCGTCGGCGAATTCGCGCGTGAAGTACTCCGCGTTGCCCTCCGGCAGCACGCACGCGCCGATCTGCTCCAGCCGCAGGCCGGAGCGGTCCAGCAGTTCGCGCAGCGCGGTGACGAAAACGCGCGGACCGTATTCGGCCACGCCGTTGGCGTCCAGCGCGATATCGATGAGCCGCTTGCGATTTCGCTGCTCGTGCAGCGGAATGTCGGTACCGCCGCCGATCACCCGCATGCCCGGCGCGCGGTGTCCGCCCAGGCAGGCGTTGACATAGCCGTACCGGTGGGTCCCGGTGTCGCTCCCGCCGCGCAGCACCACGGCCGCGGCCCCGTCACCGAAATTGAAGAGTGTCAACCGATCCCGCATCCGCACGGCATCGGGATCGCGGCCCAGGAACATGGGGGCGAGCAGCGGTGAGATGGCCTCCGCACCGATCACCACGGCGGTGCGGTGGGTGCCGTCGGCCAGCTGCCGGAAGGCGATGTCCAGGGCCTGCACCGCACCGACGCAGCCGGCGCGCACCTCGATCAGTGCGCACCGCTCCAGGCCCAGGTGCTCCTGCACGTAGCTGGCGGCGGTCGGGAGGTGGAATTCCGGACTGGCCGTGGACAGCACGATGAGGTCCACCTCCTCCGGCTCGATTCCCGCGTGCGCCAAGGCGCGTCGCGCGGCCGCCTCGGCCATCCGGCTGTTGCTGGTCAGGTGGGCGCCGTCGACCGGGTCGATCATCCAGTGCCGGCGGCGCACCTGTATGCCGTCGAGCACCTCGGCGGGCAGAGTGCCGACGAGCTTCTCGAGTCGATCGTTGTCGATGGGGTCGCCGGGCAGGTACGAACCCGTGCCCGCGATGGTGACCTGTACGTCGGTCATGACGATTGCTCCGTTCCCGGGGTGAAGACCAGACTGAGATGGGCGCCGCCCAGCGACGAGCTGTTGACCAGCACCGGGCCGTCGAAACGCGTGGGCTCCGCCAAGGCCAGGGTGGCGCACAGCTGGGCTCCCGCGCCGACCGGTTCGCCAAGTACGCGTTTGGGCTGCTCGACGCGGGTGGTCTCGGAGCGGAACCGCTCGATGGCGGCCAGCTCCGGGTCGTCGACCGTGGGCAGGCCGCTGGCGTTGGCCCAGATGGCTCGGACCGCACCGGTTTCCAACCCGCATTCGGCGGTGGCGGCGCGCATGGCCCGCTCGACCCCGCCGCCACTCGGGTCCCAGCGTCCGATGCCCGCGCCGTCGAAGGCGGTGCCGTAGCCCGCGAAGGTCGCCAGCACCCGCGCCCCGCGATCGCGGGCGAACGACTCCCGCTCCAGCAGCAGGGTCACCGCCCCCTCGGTCAGCAGGTAACCCGACGGTCCGGCGGTGGCGAAGAGCGGTATGCGCCCATAGGCCCGCCGCGCGAAGTCGCCGAGCGCGTCGGCGGCCGGGCACAGCAGGGCGTCCGCGGCGCCGGAGCGCAACAGGTCGAAACCGACGCCCAGCGCGCTCGCCCCCGCCGCGTGCGCGGCGGTGAGCGTCGAGGTCGGGCCGCGCACGCCCAACAGCATGGACACCTGCCCCGCGGCGGCGTTGTAGACGGTATTCGGGAAGACCGCCGGATTCCCCGCGGTCACACCGGATTCCAGTACCGGAACGGTGAACCGCTCCAGGCTCTCCACCGGGCCGAGCCCGGTACCGAGCACCACGCCCACCCGGTCGGGATCATGGGCGGCCGGATCGAGTCCGGCGTGCGCCAGCGCCATCGCGCTGGCGGCCACCGCGAACACGCCCAGCCGGTCCATCCGCCGCCGCTGCTTCGCCGTCAGATACGGCGAGGCGTCGAAGTCCAGGGGCGCGACCGCGAAATCCGCGTCGCCGGATCGCGGTCCCGATCCGGACCGGTACGTCCGCACCAAATCCTCGGGTGCGGTCGCACCGGGCAGGACCACACCGATCCCGGTGACGACGATACGGTCGGTCCCGGTCCGGGGCGGCGCCGCGACCCGACCCTCCCGCCCGTACACCACCGTGGCATTGGCCCCGGCGAAGGCGAAGTTGTTCGACATCGCCACATCCATGGGCAGCGGCCGCGCCTCATTGGGCACCGCCTCCAGCCCGCATTTGGGGTCGGGTCCGGTGAACCCCGCCGTGGGCGGGGCGATCTGGTCGCGCAGCGCGAGCACGGTCGCGATCGCCTCCACCGCACCCGCCGCGCCGAGCAGATGGCCGACCATGGATTTGACGCTGCTCAGCGCCACCTTCTCCGCGGCGGGGCCGAAGGCCCGGCGCACGGCGTTGCTCTCGGCCGAATCGTTCTTCGGGGTGCCCGTGCCGTGGCCGTTGACGTAGCGCACGTCGGCGGGCGTGACGCCGCTGGCCGCGAAGGCCGCGGTGAGCGCCCGCGCCGCCCCCTCGCCCTCCGGATGCGGGGCGGTGGGGTGGTGGCCGTCGGCGGACAGCCCGTAGCCGAGCACCTCGGCCAGCACGGGCAGGCCGTGCCGCACCGCCACCGCATGGTCGGCCAACACCAGCATGCCGCTGCCCTCACCGAGCGAAAGCCCTTGCCGATCCTTGGAATACGGTGACGCGGGCACCGGCGAGAGCGCTTCCAGACTGTGGAAGCCCGCGAATACGGTCTCGTTGAACGCATCGCTGCCGCCCACCACCATCACATCGGCGCGGCCGGCGCGGATGAGTTCCACGGCGTGGGCGACGGCATGCGCGCCGGCCGCGCAGGCGGTGTTGACCGACAGCACCGGTCCGAGCATTCCGAACGCCGCCCCGACCGCCTCCGCGATGGTCTGCGGCTGAATCATCAGGTACCGCCACCACGGCGGGACGCGCCCGTCCCTTTCCGCCCGCCAGGCCTGCTCCAGGCTGCGCAGGCCGCCGTTGCAGGTGCCGACCACCGCGCCCCAGCGGGTGGCCGGGACGCCGGTGGGGTCGGACCCGGACCGCCGCGGCCGCAGACCGGCGTTGCCGATCGCCTCGGCGGCCGCCGCCAGTGCGAATTCCACCGCCGGATCCAGATTCTCGTCCGGGTCCCGGTCCCCGTCGGACCGCGGGGGCACCTCACCCCCGAGCCGGGTGCGGCAACCGGTCAGATCGACGCCGCGCACCGGGCGGATCGCCACCGCTGCGGCCCGGAATCCACGCCACATGGTCTCGGCGCCCCGTCCCTGCGCGGTGACCGCACCGACACCGCAGACGACGATTCGCTTGGGAGCGTTCATGATCGATTCACCTCGCTACTGAGGGCCAGGGCGACCGCCTGCCCTTCGAAACCGCGGGCCAGCGCGAGCGCACCGGTGAGTTCTCGTTCTCGGGGACCGCCGGGGACGTAGTCCAGGTCGCAGCCGGGATCGGGATCGTCGAGATGGGCGGTGCCCGGTATCACGCCGTGGTGGAGCGCGAGGGCGGCCACGGCGGCGTTCACCGCGCCCGCACCACCCACCAGATGTCCGGTCTGCGGCTTGACGCTGCTCACCGCCGTCGTTCGGGCGTGCGCGCCCAGGGCGGTGTGCAGGGCGCGGGTCTCGCTGGTGTCGCCGTCGCGGGTGGCGCAGCCGTGCGCCGCGACATAGGAGACATCGGCGGGCTCGACGCGCCCGTCGCGCAGGGCGTGGGTCACCGCGCGGGCCAATCCGCGTCCGCTCGGATGGGGTGCGGGCGGCCGGTGGCATTCGTTGCCCGCGCCGAACCCGGTGAGCTCGGCGTAGATCCGTGCGCCCCGCGCCCGCGCCGTCGCCAGTTCCTCCAGGACCAGCACCGCCGCGCCCTCGCCCAGGATCGAACCCGAACGCTGCCGATCGAACGGGCGGAACGCGGCCGCGCCGCGGTCGTTCTCGGTGGACAACACGCCGACGCCGTCCAGTTTGGACATCGGCCACCAGTTGGTGGCGTCGTCATAGCCGCCCGCCAGCGCCAGATCGGCTTCGCCCCGGCGGATCGCCCGCAGGGCTCGGCCGATCGCGGTGGCACCGCTGTCGGCGGTACCGGCGTAGAACGAGTTCGGGCCGCGGATGCCGAAGCGCTGCGAGACATGGAACACGGCCGCCGGTTGCAGTCCCTCGACGAAGAACAGCGGGGCCATGATGGATCCGCCCTCGCGGCCCAGCCGCTCCAGATCCGGTTCTCCGTCCGGACGGCGAATGCGGGTGATGTTCGCGATGAGGTCGTCGAGCCGCGAGATCTCCTTGTTCCCACCGAGATACAGCCCGGCGCGCGGTCCAAGCTCGGTCTCGGTGTCCAGTCCGGCGTCCGCCAGGGCCAGGCTCGCGCCCGCCAAGCCCAGCTGATCACCGCGGTTGAGCATGCGCAGCGCCTTGCGTGACACGTAGCGCAGTGGTTCGAAGCCGTCGATCTCGGCGCCGAGCCGAGTGCGCAGCGGACTCGGATCGTAAGCGGACAGGACGCGAATTCCGCTGCGCCCGTCCAGCAGTCCGCGCCAGGTGCCGGCAACGTCCGGCCCCAAGGCGGTGAGCAGCCCGATGCCGGTCACCACCACCCGTCGTCGTTCAGTCATGAGGATCCCCTGTACTCGGGCCGAGGCGCAGCAGCGCGACGGTGGCGGCGCGGCGGCCGTCCACCTCCGCCAGCGCCCGGCAGTCGAAGCGATCCGCGTGCGCCTCGGCCGACGCGACGTCCGCCACGGCCTCGACGGTGATGCGGATCTGGTCGCCGGGTTCGATGTAGCGGCGGAACCGCGCACCCCGCAGCAGGACCGGCCGCACCAGTCCGGGCGGCGCGATGAGCGCGGCGACCGCGTGGACGCGGTCGAGCAGCAGCACACCGGGCAGCACCGGAAAGCGCGGGAAGTGACTCTGGAAGACCGGCAGCGTCATGGGCACGTTCACCAGGGCGATCGCGCGGCGTCCGGGTTCTGTCGCCAACACCCGGTCCAGCAACGCCGGCGTCACGGCGCACCGCCGATCACCAGGCTGGTGTTGGTGCCCCCGAAGGCGAAGGCGTTGATCAGCGCCGCCCGCACGGCCGCGGGGCGCGCGGTGCGGGGCACGTAGTCCAGATCCAGTCCCCGACCGGGTGTTTCGTGATTGATGGTGGGCGGCACCAGCGAATTCCGGATCGCTCCTACCGCGGCCAGGACATTCAGGGCCGCACCCGCGGCGGTGAGGTGACCCGCCATGGACTTGGGTGAACTCACCAGCAGCCGGTAGGCGTCGTCGCCGAAGACCTTCTTGATGGCCACGGTCTCGGACTCGTCGTTGCCGGGGGTGCTGGTGCCGTGCGCCACCACGTAGTCGATGCCGTCCGCGCCCACGCCGGATTCGGCGATGGCGCCCTCCATCACCTGAACCGCACCATTGCCGTCCGGTGGGGAGTCGGTGATGCGCCAGGCATTGAGAGTGGCGGCGTAACCCAGGATCTCGGCGAGGATGGGGGCGTCGCGACGGCGGGCGGACTCCAGCTCCTCCAGGACGAAGGCCACCGCGCCCTCGCCGAGGACGAATCCGGATCGAGTGGAGTCGAAGGGCCGCGAGGCCCGGGTCGGATCGTCTTCGTAACCGGTGGCGAGCGCACCCAGCAGGCTGAATCCGAGCACGTCGAGCCAGCTGGTGAGGGAGTCGTAGCCGCCGGCCAGCATCAGATCGGCATCTCCCTCCTGGATCAATCGGTACGCCTCGCCGATGGCATGGCCCGAGCCGGAGCAGGCGGTGCTGATGCCGACCATCGGGCCCGTCGCGCCGAGAATCCGGGCCATGGCGGCGACCGGCAGATTCTGGTTGCCGGTCAGGGTGAGGCTGGGCGCCTGTCGTTCGAAAACGTCCGCGCGGCCGGTGGTTTCGCGAGCCCGGCCGATATCGACCAGCAGCCGCAGGTCGGGGCGGCCCACACTGCCGCCCATGGCCACTCCGCACGCGTCGCCCGGCGGACCGGAGGCGACAGCGCCCGCCGCGGCCAGCGCCTCGGCCGCGGCGGCCACGCCGAACTGTCCCGCCCGCGACAGGTGCCGCCACTTGGCGGTGGCCGGCAGCCGCCGCGCGGGGTCGAAGTCCCGGACCTGCCCGGCGATACGGACCGGGAACCCGGTGCAGTCGAAGACGGTCAGCGGGCCGACGCCGCTGTTCCCGGCGGCCAGATTGCTCCAGGTGGTGGCGGCGTCCAGCCCCAGCGGCGTCACCGCCCCGATGCCGGTGATCACGACCCGCCTCATGCCACCGGCTCCCGTCCGCGCAGCAGCCTGGCCATGCGTTCGGTGTCCTCCGCGTATTCCAGGGCGTCGGCATCGGTGACGCCGCACAGGATGCCGGAAGCGGTGAGCACCGGCCGCTCGTCCACCCCGGCGGCGCCGTCGATCACGGCGGCGGCATCGGCGGTGGACCGCACGCTCACCGTGAGGTGCAGCACGTCGCCCGGTACCACCTCACCGTGCCACGCCACCTCGTCCACCCCGAGCAGGGTGGCACGGCGACGCAGTCCGCTGCTGAGCAGCACGAGCCAGCTCGCGGTCTGGCACACCGCCTCCATCACCAGGGTGGGCGGCATCGTCAGGCGTCCGGAATCGTCGCGCAGCCAGTGGTTCTCGGTGACGGAGGTGAGTTTGCGGGCACTGGCGCGGGTGTCGCCGACCCAGTCGTCGATCCGGTCTATCAGATGGAATCGCATTGTCGTGCTTTGCCTTTCGCATTCTCAAGCCATCCGGCCGAGGCCGAGTTGTGCGCCGAATCCGCCATCGGCGCGCACCAGCGCACCGGTCATGTAGCCGGCCCCCGGACCGGCCAGGAAGACGATCACCTCCGCGATCTGCTCGATCTCGGCCAGTGAGCGCAACGGAATCTGGCGTTTCAGCTTCTCGAGTCCGCCGCCCTCCACCAGGCCGCCGATCAGGTCGGTCGGTGAGAAGCCCGGCAGCACGGCATTGACCCGGACCCCGAAGCGCGCGAGTTCGACCGCGCTGCAATAGGTGAAGGCGTTGATGGCCCCCTTGGACGCGGAGTAGTTGGACTGGCCGACCCAGCCTCGCTCGCCCATGACCGAGGAGACGTTCACGATGACGCCGTCGCGTTGGCCCATCAGATGCGCCATCGCGGCCCGGGTGCAGTTGAACACCCCGCCGAAGTTGACCCGCATGACATCCAGCCACGCGTCCGCGTCCATATCGAATATCAGCCCGTCCCTGGCGATTCCGGCATTGTTCACCAGGATGTGCAGGCCACCGAGGCTGTCGACGCACCGCGCCACCAGCTCCTGCGCCTGCTCCGGGTCGGCGACGTCCGCGGCCAGCGCGACCGCCCGGCCGCCCGCCGACACGATCTCCTCGACCACCTCCTTCGCCGCCTCGTCGGCGCTGCGGTAATTCACCGCTACCGCGGCACCCCGCCGGGCGAGCAGCCGGGCGGTGGCCCGGCCGATACCCCGTGAACCACCCGTGACCAGGGCGACTCGGTCGGTCAGCGTCATGTCGACTCCTCCTCGGAAATGGTGAACACCACCACGGCGATGGCGAAACCGCCGCTGTGGGACAGCGAGACGTCCATGGCCTCGACGCCGCGCGCGGCGGCCGCCGTCGCCGCCACCCCGGACAGCCGCAGACGCGGTCGACCGCTGGTGGAGTTGACGACTTCGATGTCGCGCCAAGGCATTCCGGCACCGAACGCCTTCACCACCGCTTCCTTGGCGGCGAATCGCGCGGCCAGGTGCTCCGCGCGGCGGCGACGCCCGTGCGCGTAGGCGAGTTCGCGTTCGGTGAAGATCTCCACCGCCAGCGCGGGCTGGTCGGACAACAGCGTCCGCACCCGCTCCACCGCGGCGATATCCACCCCGACGCTGACCCGGGAGCGGGATCCCGGGATCGTCTCCACCCGCCCCGCGGTCATCTAGCTCACATCCGCGGCGAGCGCCGCGCGCGCGGTGGTCATCTCGGCCAGGTTGCGCACGGTGAACAGGGTCATCACCTGGTCGGCGGTGATCTTGCCCGCCAGCTCCGTCGGGTCGATCTGCGGCAGGACGGTGGCCAGCTGCGCCAATCCGGCGGGAGTGAGCACGCCGTCGGCGTCCTCCCACTCCTCGTCGGTCAGCTCGCCCTGCAGCAGCTCGGCGATCTCGGCGGCCTGGATCTTCACCCCGACCTTGCGCTCGATCCGGAACAGGATGTCGAGCAGGTCGATGGATTCGGCTCCGAGCTCGCCCAGCACGGTGGCGTCGGGCTCCACCTCGTCGATATCGAGGCCGACCGCCTCGGCGACGGACTGCTGGACGGCCGCGAGGGTCTGCGCGGAGGTCTCGGTGGTCATGGCAGGGTTCCTTCCTGATCGCGAATCTCACGGATCGCCGCGTCGATGCGGCGGGCGTCGCCGGTGCTGAGCACCGTGCGGTTTTCGACTGTGCGCTTGGCGAAACCGGTGAGGACCCGCCCGGGCCCCACCTCCAGATAGGCTGTGGCGCCGTACCGTTCGGCGGCGGCGAGTACGTCTGTCCAGCGCACCGGACAGGCCAGCTGCCGGCGCAGCAGTCCGCGGGCATCGGCGCCGGAGGCGAGCGCCGCACCGGTGACCGAGCTGATCACCGGCAGGCGGGCGGGTCCGAAGGTGTGCCGGGCCAGCTCGTCGGCGAACTCCGCCTCGATCTCGGCCATCAACGAACAGTGGAAGGGCGCACCGACTTCCAGCAGCACGACCTTCTCCGCGCCGGCCGTGCGGACCGCCTCGGCCACCTCGTCCAGGGCGGCGCGGTGACCCGACACCACGGTCTGGCGGGCGTCGTTGTAGTTGGCCACCTCGGCGACACCCGCGCCCCCGCGCTCGGCGCAAGCGCGCTCCACCGCCGCGGCGGGCAGGCCGATCACCGCCAGCATGCCGCCGTCGGTCCGCTCGGCCACCCGGGCCATCAATTCACCGCGCCGGCGCACCAGGGCGAAAGCCGATTCCAGCGTCAGCACCCCGGCCGCCACCAGCGCGGTGAACTCCCCGAGGCTGTGCCCGGCCACGGCAGCGGGCCGAAATCCCGCGGTGCGCAGCACCTCCCAGGTGGCGAGACTGGTCGCCAGCACCGCCGGCTGCGTGATGTCGGTGCGGGTCAGATCGCCCTTGACGCCGGTGACACACAGGCGGCTGAGTTCGATTCCGGCCGCGGCGTCGGCGGCACGGAAGATCGGCTCGGCCGCGCCCGGATGGTGCTCGAGCAGATGGGCCGCCATCCCGGCCCGCTGTGATCCCTGCCCGGGGAACATGGCCAGACTCGCCGCGCCGGGCGCGGGCGGCGGCACGGTGGCGCTCGTCATGGTCGATGTCATCGCTGCTCCTCTGCCCACCGCGGGGCGGCGCGGTCGGGATGCCGGTGGATACGGGCGGCCGTGCCCCACGCCGCCGGGGCCTTGTGGTAGCGGAAGCCGTGACCGGACCGCCAGGCGCTCGGGGGCAGCCGGTGCTCGCGGCGTACCGGCGCGGCGCCGCCCGCCGCCAGCGCCGCGAGCACCGTGACGACGGCTGCGATGTCGACGTCATCGGGATTGCCCCGCGTGATCACGATGTCCGGCGCGTTCACAGCGGAATGTTCCCGTGCTTGCGGATGGGGGTGGCGGCGCGCTTGGCGGCGAGCATGTCCAGCGCGCCGATGAGGACGCGGCGGGTGTCGGCCGGATCGATCACGTCGTCGACGTGGCCGCGTCGCGCGGCCACCAGCGGGTGCATGAGTTCGTCCCGATAGTCCTCGATCAGGGTGCGGCGCATGGCATCCGGATCCGGCGCGGCGGCGATGCGCTTGCGGAAGACGATATTGGCGGCGGCCTCCGCGCCCATGACCGCGGTCTGGTTGGTCGGCCAGGCGAAGGAGAGGTCGGCTCCGATGGACTTGGAGTCCATCACGATGTAGGCCCCGCCGAACGCCTTGCGCAGGATGACCTGGATCCGCGGCACCGTCGCCTCGCAGTAGGCGTACAGCAGTTTCGCGCCCCGCCGGATGATGGCGTCGTGCTCCTGGCCCACGCCGGGCAGGAAGCCGGGCACGTCGACGAGGGTGACCAGCGGGATGTTGAACGCGTCGCACATGCGCACGAAACGCGCCGCCTTCTCCGAGGCGTCGATGTCGATCACCCCGGCCAGCACGGCGGGCTGGTTGCCGACGATGCCGACCACTTTGCCGTCGAGCCGGGCGAGCGCGCAGATGATATTGCGTGCCCACCGCTCGTGGACCTCCAGATACTCGCCGTCGTCGACGATATCGGCGATCACCAGACGCATGTCGTAGGGCGCGCGGTCGTCGGCTGGCACGATGGCGGCCAGTTCCGCACAGCGACGATCGGCGGGGTCGGGCGTCCACGCCTCCGGTGGCGTTTCCTGGTTGTTGGCGGGGAGATAGCCCAGCAGGGTGCGCACGTCCTCGAAGCAGCTGCGCTCGTCCGGCGCCACGAACGAGGCCACCCCGGTGGTTTCGGCGTGCACCGTGGCCCCGCCCAACTGCTCCTGGCTGACCTGCTCGCCGGTCACCTCGCGCACCACGTCCGGACCCGTGATGAACATGGTGCCGGTGCCCTCCACCATGAAGGTGAAGTCGGTGAGCGCCGGGGAGTACACCGCCCCGCCCGCACACGACCCGAGGATCACGCTGATCTGGGGCACCACTCCCGAGGCACGCACATTGCGGGCGAACAGGCCGCCGAAACCGGCCAGGGCGTCGATACCCTCCTGAATGCGCGCTCCCCCACCGTCGTTCAGCCCGATGATGGGTGCGCCGCAGGCATCGGCGAGGTCGAACAGCTGATGCAGCTTGCGGGCGAACACGGCGCCCAACGCCCCGCCCCGCACCCGGGCGTCGTGGGCGAAGACGAAGACCCGGCGGCCGTCGATCCGGCCCCACCCGACGACCACGCCGTCACCGGGGGGATGGGATTCCTCCATACCGAAGCCGACAGCCCGGTGCTCGGCGAAAACCCCTATCTCGCTGAATGTTCCGTCATCGAGCAGGGTCTCGATGCGGGTGCGGGCGTCGAGTTTGCCGCGCTCCCGGTGGCGGCGGTCGGCCGCTTCGTCCGCGGGGGCGTACGCCGCGGCACGCGCGGCGGACAGGGTGACCGCCGCCGCGCTCATTCCATCCACCACGGGCGACGGTTCGCGCAGTGGTGCTCGGATCTCTTCGTACAGGAACATAACCCCTACCTGACCCAGCTCTTTTCGATCGCTGTCGATGGTGGCCGGGTGACCTTGAATTTTTCTGGGAGGGGGTCTCGAGCACGACCGCACGGGACGTCGCACGGGGTTCGCAATCCGGATATTCGGTCCATTACCCGCATGAATGATCCGACAACTAATTCTCGCGAGCTTTCAGCAATCCTCACCATGCAATCGCGAGCGATTTCGGGTACTGTGACCCAATTCACTGATCCGCCCCCGATCCAGGAGTGCGGGTACACTCGCGGGAGAATCGACAATGCCCCATAATTCGGGGTATCGAATCCCCGCTGCTATTCAACGTAGAATGCTTATCATCGTATTTATCCAGTGTTCAACAGGTGGTAACAATTCGCAGAGCTTCAACCCATTGATCGAGAATCTTCACCGAATCGGGAATTTGCCACCAGCACCTGGGGGAAGCGCGTTGTTCAGCATTCTCGGACCGATAGACCTGCGTGTCGAGGGAAAGACGATAAAGCTCGGACCGGCCAAACAGCGGGCCATCCTCGCCGCACTCCTCATCGACCTGGACCGGCCCGTACCACTCGACGTCCTGGTCGAGCGAGTATGGGGCGACCGGCCACCAGCCGACGTCAGAAACCTGATCTATACGTATATCGCGCGCCTGCGCCGCACGCTCGCCTCCGCAGGAGACGACGAGTCGGCGCCCCGGCTCGAGCGGGTAGCCGGCGGGTACTGCCTGCAGGCTCGGCCCGAGCAGGTCGACCTCTACCTCTTCCGCAAACTGCTGCACCAGGCCCGCCAGCCCGAGCATTCCGAGGCCGAGCGCAGCGCGCTCATGGCCCGAGCGAACACGCTGTGGCACGGCGTCCCGCTGTCCGGGATCGGGGGCCGCTGGGCCGCGGCCATGCGGCACAGCCTGCAACAACTGCGCCACGAGGCCCTGGTCGAGTGGGCCGACCTGGAAGTGCGGCTGGGTCGCCCACGGGCGGTCATCGACCCGCTCCGCCAAGCGTACGTGGAGAATCCACTGTCGGAATCGGTGGTCGCGCACCTGATGATCGCACTGTACGCGGACGGCCGCAGCGCCGAGGCCCTGCAGCTGTTCGAGCGGATCCGCCAGCATCTGTCCGTCGAGATCGGCGCCGATCCCGGCATGCAACTGCGGGTCGCCCACCGCGACATCCTGCAGGGCCGCGCCATCGGGCCGCGCGCCGACGGCCCGACGGCCGCCGGGCAACCGACACTGCCCGGCGCGGCCCCGACCGCAACCAGATTTCGCAGCGCCAACCTGCTGACCATCGACCTGCCCGATTTCGTGGGACGCGAACAGCACCTTTCCCGATTGCGCGCCGCATTGACACCCGGCGACGGACCACTGCTGCCTTCGGTGTCGGTTCTCTACGGGCCCGCAGGATACGGAAAGACGACCATCGCGATTCGAGCGGCTTATCAACTGCGTCCCTCCTTTCCGTCCGGGCAATTATTCGTCGACCTCGCCGGAACCAGTGCCACGCCCCTGGCCCCGGCCACCGTGCTGGAAAGATTCCTGCGCGCACTCGGCGTATCCCGCTCGGAGATTCCGGACGACTTCGACGAACGCGCGGAAATGTATCGGGCATTGCTCGCCGATTCCCGCACCCTCGTCGTCCTGGACAATGCCGCCAATGAATCCCAGGTGGCGCCGCTACTGCCCGGCACCGGGAACTGCGGCGTTATCGTCACCTGCCGCCGCCGACCCTCCGTGCCCACCGGAGTTCCCGTAATTCGTGTCGGCGCGATGTCGCCCGAGGAATCCGTCACCATGTTGCGCCGCCTGGTGGGTGCACGGCTGGATCGAGAACCGGAGGCGGCGGCGCAGCTGCTCGAGTTCTGTGCCGGCTCGCCGCTGCTGCTGCGCATCGTCGGCGGGCGTCTCATCATGCGGCAGCACTGGACCGTGTCGCGGCTGGTGTCCCGGCTGCGCGACGACGACCGACTGCTGGGTGAGCTCGCCGACGGCCAGCACAACGCCGGTGCGCGGATAGCGGAGACCTTCGAAGCCATGGATCACGAAACCTGTTCGTTCTACCTGAAACTCGCCGACCTACCGGACCGGCCGATGGACGTCTCGACCGTCGCCGCCTCCCTCCGCCTGAGCGAAGCCGAGACCGAAGTGCGCCTCGAATACCTGTCCGACATCCACCTGGTGGAGGCCGTGCCCGGCACCGACCGCTATGTCGTGCCGAAGCTCAACCGCCTCTACGCCCGGACGATGTCGCCACGGCCGGAGGTGATCCGGCTGCCGAGCGGGGTGATCGGACTCTGACCATCCGTCCCGCCGGGCGGGTGCGCGGGGTGGTCGCGCCTCACCGGCTCACCACCCCGTCTTCGGCGTCACGGCGCTCCCGGTCGCCGACCAGCAGCGCCGCCGCCCGTTCGCCGATCATCAGCGCGTTCGCGTTGGTGTGCCCGCGAGGAATTCGCGGGATCACCGAGGCGTCGGCCACCCGCAGTCCGGCCACTCCGTGGACCAGCAGAGTCGGCCCCACCACCGCGAGCGGATCGTCCGGCAGGCCCATCCGACAGGTGCCGACCGGGTGGAACACCGTCGTCGCGGTGGCCCGCACGAAGTCGGCGATTCCGTCATCGGTGACCGGCAGCGGCGTCAACGGCGCGCCGACCGCGGCCAGCAGCGGCTCGGTCGCCATGACCGCATCGGCGAAGCGGTAGCCCCGGATCAGCCCGTCCATATCGGCGGACGCGCTCAGATAGGCCGGATCCACCCGGGGCATCCGCTCGGGATCGGCGTCGACGATATCCAGCCGCCCCCGGCTCTCCGGTTGCAGCAGCACCACGCTCACCGTGCGGCCCGAGACGAAACCCCGTTCACCGAAGGCGATCGGCGACCAGATCAGCTCCAGGTCGGGAGCGGCCGAATCGCCGAAGAACGCTACGGCCTCACCGATATTCGAGGTGAGCGGCCCGCGCCGCTCCCGCTCGAACGCCAGTCGCGCCCGCGCGGTGTCGGCGTCGGCGAAACGGTCGGCACCGCGCACCGCGTAGGGCAGGTTCAGGATCAGGTGGTCGTGCAGATTCGCGCCCACACCCGGCAGTTCGACGCGCGGGCGGACCCCGGCTGCGACCAGCCGCTCCCCCGCGCCTATCCCGGACAGCTGGAGCAGTTGCGCCGATCCGATCACGCCCGCGCACAGCACTATCTCCCGCCGCGCCGCGATCAGCCGCCCGTCCACCTCGACCGCGACGGCCCGGTCGCGCTCGTCGAGGTGGATCCGCCGCACCCGTGCTCCGGTGCGGACCACCAGGTTGGCGCGCTCGCGTGCCGGGTGCAGATAGGCGTCGGCGGCGCTGAAACGCCGGCCCCGGCGCTGCGTCACCGGGGTGAGGGCGCATCCGGCGGCGGTGAGATGCCCGAGCCCGCCCACGATTTCGGGCAGCCCCACCGCCACGCAACCGGCGAGGAATGCGCGGGTACTCGGGTCCGGGTCGGCCGGGGGCGAGATCCACTGCGGGCCGGAATCGCCGTAGGTGATGCCGTCCGCGGGCGGGCCGGCCCACCGCTCCGCACGGCGTAGGTAGGGTGCGACCCGCTGCCAGGACCACAGCGGTCCGGCCACCTCGGCCCAATGGGTGAAGTCCCGCGGTTGACCGGGCACCCACATTTGGAAGTTCATGGTCGACGAACCGCCCAGCACCTTGCCGCGCGGCCAGTCGACGGAACGCCCGGCCAATCCGGCCTGCGGTGTGGTCCGCGGCCCCCAGTCGACCTCGGAGCCGAACTGGCGCACCGAGTGCAGCGGTACCCGCAGGTCCGGATCGTCGTCCGGGCCGCCCGCCTCGAGCAGCAGCACCCGCAGCCGCCGCTGTTCGCTGAGGCGGGCGGCGAGTACACATCCGGCCGTGCCCGCACCCACCACTATGAAGTCGAATTCGTCTGCGACGCTGTCGATCTCACGCATCATGTCCTCCGGGCGCGGGAGCGGCCGGTCAGTTGGCCGCGAGTTCCGCCAGCAGCGTCGGCTGCGTGGGCGTCCAGCCCAGCTCCTTGGCGGCCTTGGCCGAGGTGGCGACCTGATCCAGCAGGAAGGCGTCCACCATGACGCTCCAGTACTGGCGCGCCTCCTCGGGATCCCAGTCCCGCACGGCCGCGCCGCTCTTCTCGGCGACCACCCGCGCGGCGTCGCGGACCCGCACGGACTCGTCCAGGGTGCCCAGGTACACGGCGCCGGCCGGAGCGGATTCGGTGGCCAGCGCGTACAGCTCACCGAGATCGTCGGCGTGGATGACCGACCAGCGGTTGGAGCCGTCGCCGAAGTGCCGGACCACCTGCCCCTCGGCGCTGTCCTGCGGGCTCAGCAGCATGGGCACGTAGCCGCGGCCGCCGCCGTAGACGAGCCCCGGACGGATGCGCACGGTGCGCACCCCCCGTTCGGCCGCGGCCCGCTCCAGCAGTTCCTCCACCGCCGGACGCCAGGCGACCACCATGGGCGGGTCGAACGGCGACTGCTCGGTCACCGGCGTGTCGCCGGTATTGCCGTGCAGCCAGAGCCCGCTGGTGTAGACGAACCCCTTCCCGGTGCCCTCGAAGGCCGCGAGCACCGCCGTGACCACCGTGTTGTCCAGTTCGGCGGAGCGCTCGTCATTGCTGGAGGCGGTGTGCACCGCGGCGTCGACGCCGGAGAGCGCCACCGTCAGCGCCCGCGGGTCGAACAGGTCGGCCACCAGGGGTTCGACATCGTCGGGCACCGGCCGATCGGTGCCGGTGACGGTGCCGACCACGGTATGGCCGCGACCGGTGAGGGCGCGCGCCACGGCACTGCCGATTGTTCCTGAGACACCGGTTACCAACACTCGCATCGGATTACTCCTTGTCCTGTCACTGCTAGTTTCTATCAACGTTAGAAATTGACTGTAGAGGGCCGTGCGATGATTGTCTACCGTTGTTAGAAATCCGACGAGGAGAGCTGCCAGTGCCACGCGACGGCAAACGAATCAAGGGCACCGCGGACCAGCGCGCCGAAGCACGCGAACGGCTGCGGTCCGAACTGCTCGCGGCGGCCCGCGAGCTCGCACGCGAGGCCGACGGCTACGACAGCGTGACCGTGCGCTCGGTCGCCGACCGGGTCGGCTACACGGTGCCGATCGTCTACCAGTTCTTCGCCGGCAAACGCGCCCTGCTGGTCGAACTGGTGGACGTGGGATTCACCGAGCTCGCGCACCGGCTCGGCCGCGCACGCTGCCCGGACATCCAGCAGACCCAGGGCGGCCCCCTGCTCGCGGTGGCCGTGGCCTACTGGGAGTTCGCCCTCGACGACCCGCACCTGTACCGGCTCATGCACAGCCTGCCCGACGTGCCGTTCGGCACGCCCGACGCGCCGGAATCGGCCCGCGCCTGCTTCGAGATCCTGCGTGAGACCGCCGCCGCGGGCATCCCCCACCTCTGCGCCAACACCCACGACGCCGACGCCGGCGCGGATCTGCTCTGGGCGCACCTGCACGGCCTGGTCAGCCTGGTGCTCGACGGCCGGGTCAAGGGCGGCGCCGAGCGCGGCCGCGAACTGCTGGTCGACCTGACCCGCTGGCTCAACCTGCCGGAGCGGTACGCGGATCCCACAGCCGGGTGAAGCGGTCCAGCAGCACGCCCAGGTGCAGTCCCTGGGCATCGGTGCGCAGCCGCTGACTGCGCGCCAGCGTGACCAGTCCGTGCAGCGCCGCCCAGAACACCTCGGTATCGGACTCGGCGTCGTCCTCCCCCGCCAATTCCGCGACGACGGAACGTAATTCACCGAATGCGCGGCGCAACGGCTCCGGCGTCTCCGCACTCCCGAACGCCAGGTCCGTGGTCCGCACGAACATGGCGTCGTACAGCGCGCGCTGCCGCAGACCGAAGTCCACGTAGGCATGGGCGACTGCCCGCAACCGCTCCTCCGGCCGATCGGCGCCGCCCCGGGCCGCGCGCAATCCCTCCGCCAGATCGGCGAAGCCCTGCACGGCCACGGCCTGCACGATGGCCTCCATGCTGGGGAAGTGGCTGTACAGCACGGGTTGGCTGTACTCGATGCAGTCCGCGAGCCGGCGCGAGGTGACCGCGCCCCACCCTTCGTCCTCGGCGAGTTGGCGCGCCGTATCGATGATCAGCTGCCGTCGGCTCGCCCGCTCCCGTTCCCGCCGCTCCCTAACCGTCATACCCGCATCCTATCGGTAGCAATCAACTCTAGCGTCGCCTCTAGACTTGTCATTGACACAAGTCCTATCATTGCTAGCAGTCAGATCCGTACTAGAACGATGTTCAGATGAGGGAGCCGTCGTGGCACATCAGGTGCTGGCCGGAATAGCCGTTCTCACCGTCGGGGTCATCTACGGAACCGATGTGTTCTGCGCACTGGTGCAGCGCTCGGCCATGGCCCGGGTCGACGACCGAGTACTCACCGCCGCAATGGGTTACATCCATCTCTACGGCGATCGCCGTCTCAAGTTCCCGGGTGCGATCGGGCTGCTGGCCACCATCGCCACCGCGGTGACCGCCGTCCTCACCGGCGCGGGCGCCGTCTCCATCGCGGCCGGGTGCACGGCCGTGGCCGCCCTCGTGGTGTGGTTCGTCATCTACGGGCGGATCAGCGCACCGGTCAACGCCGCGCTGACCGCGGCCGCCGAAGCCGGCAGCACACCGCCCGACGCCCGCGCCCTCCAGCGGACCTGGGATTCCGTCATCAACCCGCGCTCGGCGCTACAGGGCATCGCCCTGGCCGGACTGTTCATCAGTGCGGTCACTGCCTGACGACAACGACTCCGGAGAACGAAACCTCCTGAGCCACAACGAATCAGTAGGAGCAGACACCGATGCGAACAACCGCGCTGGGCAACCAGGGACTCACCGTCTCCGCTCTCGGCCTCGGCTGCATGGGCATGAGCGTCGCCTACGGGCGGGCCGACGAGACCGAGAGCATCGCCACCATCCGGCAGGCGCTCGACAGCGGCATCACCATGCTCGACACCGCCGATATGTACGGCCCGCACCACAACGAGTCACTGATCGCCAAGGCGATCGCCGGGCGGCGCGCGGACGTGACGCTGGCCTCGAAGTTCGGCAACGAGATCGACCGGGACGGCAATCTCACCTGGCAGATCAACGGCCACCCCGACTACCTGCGCCGGTGCATCGAGGGCTCGCTGACCCGGCTCGGCACCGACCACCTCGACCTCTACTACCAGCACCGTGTGGACCCCCGGGTGCCGACCGAGGAGACCTTCGGTGCGCTGGCCGAACTGGTGCACGCGGGCAAGGTCCGCTACCTGGGTATCTCCGAGGCCAGCCCCGACACCATCCGACGCGCGCACGCGGTCCATCCACTCACCGCCGTGCAGACCGAGTTCTCCCTGTTCACCAGGGATGTCGAGGACAACGGCGTGCTGGCCACGGTCCGCGAACTCGGTATCGGCTTCGTCGCCTACAGCCCGCTCGGGCGCGGCTTCCTCTCCGGCGACATCCGCAGCCTCGACGATCTGGCCGACGACGACTTCCGCCGCATATCCCCGCGCTTCCAGGGGGAGAACTTCGCCATGAACCTCGCCGTGGTCGACAAGGTGCGCGAACTCGCGGCCGAGAAGGGCATCACTCCAGCGCAATTGGCGCTGGCCTGGGTGCTCGCGCAGGGCACGGACATCGTCGCCATCCCGGGCACCACCACGCGCGCGCACCTCGCGCAGAACATCGCCGCCGCCGACATCGTCCTGGAGCCCGCCGAACTGGCGGCCATCGAACGACTGGCGCCCAAGGGCGGCGCCGCCGGGGACCGCTACCCCGCGCCTGCCATGGCGCAACTCGATCTCTGACACCCCCTGTCCCGGAAAGGGATCGGCCATGAACAACCCCTATCTCGAAGGAAACTTCGCCCCCGTCACCGCGGAGCTCACGGTCACCGAACTCGAGGTGACCGGCACCATTCCCGATCACCTCGACGGCCGCTACGTGCGCAACGGCCCCAATCCCGTGTCCGAGCTGGACCCCGAGACCTACCACTGGTTCATGGGCGACGGCATGGTGCACGGGGTCCGACTGCGCGACGGTCGCGCGCAGTGGTACCGCAACCGGCGCGTCCGCACCGCGCCGCCGGGCGCGCCGCAGCACCGCGCCGGCATCGAACTGCTCGGCGCGAACACCAATGTCATCCAGCACGGCGGGCGCACCCTCGCGCTCATCGAGGGCGGCATGGCCAACTACGAACTCGACGAGGAACTGAATACGCTGGGCGCGTGCGATTTCGACGGCACCCTCCCGGGTGGTTACACCGCACACCCCAAGGTGGATCCGAAAACCGGTGAGCTGCACGCCGTCACGCACTTCTTCGGCCGCGGGGACATCGTGCAGTACTCGGTAGTGGACGTCGGCGGCCGAGCCCGACGCATCGTCGACATCCCCGTCCGCGGCGTGCCCATGATGCACGACTTCTCGCTGACCGAGAACTACGTGGTGCTCTACGACCTGCCGGTGACCTTCGATCCGCACCACGCGGCCGCCATGGTCATGCCCGCGCCGCTGCGCTACCCGACAGCGCTGCTGCTGTCGGCACTGATCGGCCGGGTGCGGGTGCCGGACCCGGTCACCGCCATGATCGGCGCGCGGATGCGCCCCAACGACCGGCTCCCCGCCCGCTGGAATCCCGCGCACCCGGCACGGGTGGGGCTGCTGCCGCGCGAGAGCGGCCCCGAAACGATCCGCTGGTTCGACGTGGCGCCCTGCTATGTCTTCCACCCGCTCAACGCCTACGAGGACGGCGACACGGTGGTACTCGACGTGGTGCGGCACCCGCGCATGTTCGTGACCGATCGCAACGGCCCCGACGAGGGAGCCACCACCCTGGACCGCTGGGTGGTCGACACGGCGGCGGGCACGGTACGCGAATCCCGGCTCGACGACCGCTCCCAGGAATTCCCGCGCATCGACGAGCGACTGGTCGGCCGCCGGCACCGCTACGGCTACACCATGGCCGCCACCGGCGGCGGGGCACCCGCGGGCGCGCTCTACAAACATGACCTCGAACGCGGCACCACCATCGTGAAGGAGCTCGGAAAAGGCCGCCAAGGCAGTGAATTCGTCTTCGTGCCCACCGCACCCGACGCCGACGAGGACGACGGCGTGTTGATGGGCTACTCCTACGACGCCGCGAGCGATCGCAGCTCCCTGCTGATCCTCGACGCCCGCACCATGGAGACGGCGGCCACCGTCGCGCTGCCCGCGCGGGTGCCCAACGGCTTCCACGGCAACTGGCTGCCCACCGAGACGAGCCGCCCGTGAAGACCGTGCGCATGACCGAGGAACTGATGGCCTATGTCACCGGGCACACCTCGCTCTACGACGATGCGCAGCGACGCCTGGTGGCGGAGACCGAGCGGCTCGGCGGAGCGGCGATCATGCAGGTGGCTCCGGACCAGGGCGCGTTCCTGACCCTGATCACCCAGCTCATCCGGGCCCGCCGGGTGGTCGAGGTCGGCACGTTCACCGGCTATTCCGCACTGTGCATGGCACGCGGGCTGCCTGCCGACGGCCGTCTGATCACCTGCGAGATAAATCCGGACTGGGTGCCCACCGCCACTGCCGCCTGGGAGCGCGCCGGGGTCGCCGACCGGATCGAACTGCGGCTGGGTCCGGCCCTCGACACGCTCCGGGACCTCGATCCGGATTTCGCCATCGACCTCGCCTTCATCGACGCCGACAAGTCCGGTTACATCGCCTACTACGAGGAGTTGGTGCCCCGGATGCGGCCGGGCGGGGTGATTCTCGCCGACAACGTGCTGTGGTTCGGCACGGTGGCCGTTCCGCCGTTCGACGAATCCGCGGAGCTGATCCGGGAATTCAACGCACACGTGCTCGCCGATCCGCGGGTGGACTCGGTGGTGCTCACCATCGGCGACGGGGTCAATCTCATCCGCCGCAAGTCCTGACCACCGTCCCGCTCGAAGCGCCCGGCCGGCTGATCCGGCCGGGCGCTTCGTCGTTCGCGGGCGGTGGACCCGATACCCCTCAGGGCAGGAACAGCTGCGCGCACAACGCGGTCAGCGCCACGACCTGGATGCCGACCCGCAGATTGATCACGCTGTCCCAGCGCGCCTGCAATTCCCGCGCCCGCTCCAGTGTCCGCCCGTCCAGCGCCGCCGCGCTGAATGCCTCGTTCACCGGTTTGGCCACGCGCAGGTAGATCACCATCCACACGGCCAGCATGGCGACCGCGATCCCGCCCGCGACGGCGGCCTCGGCACGCCCGGCGGCGATGCTGGCCGCCAGCGCGACCGCGGCGGCGGCCATGCCGAATCCGCCCGGAATCGGGAGTCTGCGGTCGCCGTAGTAGTGCACGTAGCCCACCAGGTGGGTCAACGCGCGCTCGTCGAGGTGCCGCAAGGACGTCCGCCACACCACGGCGGCGAAGGTATCGGTGCCGTACGTCACGGCGCATCCGATGACGGCCAATGTCGCGGCCACATAGCTGAGGGTGTGCACGATTGTCTCCCGGGGGTGCGAAAATTCTTCGGAGTGCGGCGAATACGCATCACCGCAGCACGATTGTGGGGTCGCGACCTGTCACGGAGCTGGACCGAAAACAACGTGGAGTCGGCCCCGGTCAGCTCGAATCATGCTGTGCTCGAGGTTCTTTCCGGCCGCACGCGGGATCCTGGAGCCGTCATTCCGCAGTGGCGACAGGAGTTCGACCATGACCAGAGGGATCCGACGGGCCCTCATCGCCGGGGGCGGCATCGGCGGCCTGTCGGCCGCGCTCGCGCTGCGCCGCCACGGCATCGAGACGACGGTCTTCGAAAGCGCCACCCGGCTGCGCGACGGCGGTGCCGGGCTGCACATCTGGACCAACGGCATGATCGGGCTGGACTGCCTCGGCGTCGCCGACCGAGTGCTCGATATCGCCCCGGCGCAACGGGTGTGCGAGTTCCGCACGCATCGCGACCGGCGGCTGGGTGCGTGGCCGGTCGGCCGCTTCCCGCGCCGCTACGGTTTGCCCACGGTGGCCATCGGCCGCTCGGATCTGCACGCGATCCTACGCGACGCGCTGTCGGACACCGAGATCCGGACCGGCGCGGAGGTCGCCGGCTTCAGCCGGGACGACACCGGGGTGACCGTCGAATTCACCGACGGCCGCACCGAGCGCGGCGATGTGCTGATCGGCGCCGACGGCGTCCACTCCGCGGTGCGGCGGAAGCTGGTCGGTGACCGTCCGCCACGGTTCACGGGATACGTCGCCTGGCGCGGCACCGCCGCGGTGGGACCGGATGTGGTTCCACCCGGCACCTTTCGCGCCTACTTCGGCCACGGCACCCGCTTCACCTACTACGACACCGCGCCCGGCCGCACCTACTGGATGAGCGTCGCGAATGGCGCTCCCGGAGGCCGCGACGAGGACGACCCGACCACGAAACTGATACGCCGCCATCGAGATTGGCCGGACCCCGTCGCCCGCCTGGTGGCCGCCACCCCGGCCGGGGACATCCTGCGCCACGATGTGGTCGACCGGCCGCCGCTGCGCCGGTGGGGCGAGGGCCGGGTGAGCCTGCTCGGCGACGCCGCCCATCCCATCACCTTCAATATCGGTCAGGGCGCATGCCAGGCCATCGAGGACGCTCTGGTCCTCGCCGAGCGGCTGGCCGATGCGACCGACGCCGTGGCGGCACTGCGCGCCTACGAGCGCGAACGGATCCCGCGCACCGCCGCCATGCAGCGGCTGGCCTGGCGGATCGGACGGATGGGCGCGTGGGAGCACCCGCTGGCCATCCGGGCGCGCGAGGAGTTCATGGCGGCCGGATGGGATCTGTTCGCGTTCCGCGCCGCCGAACAGGACCAGGTCGCCTACGCCCTGCGCTACCCCCCGGTGCACGCCCACACCCACGAACCCTCGGCACACCACGACACTCGACAGGAGCTGCAATGACCGACAGCCTGAAATCCGACCCGCACTTCTTCTCGGCGTGGGCGGACAGCTGGTGGGACACCGACTCCAAGATGAATCCGCTGAAGTCGTTCAATCCGCTCCGCTTCGCGTACTTCGATCCCTACGCCGCCGACGGTTGGGAGGGGGTGCGGGTTCTCGATGTCGGCTGCGGCGGCGGCTACACCACCGAGTTCCTGCACGCCCGCGGTTCGGTGGTCTCGGGCGTGGACGTCTCGCCCAAACTGGTCGCGGCCGCGCGGCGACACGCCGAGCAGACCGGCAAGGACATCGACTACCGGGTGGGCGCGGCCGAGGCACTGCCCTTCGACGACGCCGCCTTCGACATCGTCACCTGCGTCGACGTCCTCGAGCACGTGCAGAGCCCGCGAGCGGCGGTGGCCGAGATCCATCGGGTGCTGCGGCCCGGCGGCCTGTTCATGTACGACACCATCAATCGGACGTTCATGTCGCGCGTCATGATGATCTGGCTGCCGGAACGGGTGCTGGGCATCGTGCCCAAGGGCGCGCACGACTGGAACGACTTCATCACCCCGGCCGAGATGAACGCCCATCTGACCTCGGCCGGGTTCACCCCGATCGGCGCGGCCAAGGGCATCGCCATCCGCGGGCAGAACAAGGACGGCAGCCTGAAGGCCAAGCTCACCTCCGATATCTCCTCGCTGTACCTGGGCGTCGCCCGCAGGTAGCGCCCGCGCGACCGCCGGTGCCGTCGCGGCACCGGCGGTCGCGCACGTTCGGACCGAGCGTGGCTCAGCGCTGCCAACCGTGCCCGAGCTCGCCGACCGCCACACCGTCACCATCGCGGTAGGGATCGCGGCCGTGGATCTCCGTCAGGGTGGTGCGCAGCCAGATGTCGAACGGGGCCGACGAACCGGCCAGCACCCGCAACGCCTGGCTCGGATCGGCCGCCTCCAGGTGGTAGATCGCCAGCTCACCCTGCCCGGTGCCGGTGCACCACATCAATTCCCGCGAGATCCCCGCGGCCTTGCGCGACGCCCGATACTGGGTGGCGCGATCGCCGCCCAGTTCCCGCTGCACCTCGCGCCACCGGTCGAGCCGGCCGGGCAGGATCGGGCAGGTCCGCACCGCGGGCACGTCCACCGCCCGCACCCGCGCCTTGGACCGCGGTCCCAGCGAACCCACGCCGAGCTGCGCCAGCATATTGCCGTCGACGCCGATGCCCCAACGCTCCGCGATGCGCCCGTCCTCGAGCCGCCACACCACCACGCCCTTGGACGCGATGCGCTTGCCAGTGGGGGCCAGGCCGAGGAATTCGCCCCGGTGCGTGCCCCGCCAGGTGTTGTGGATGACGACATGGTCGGCGTGCGCGCTCATCTCCTCGATGGTGACCTGTAGGTCGGGGAAGCCCCGGCGCAGTCCGGCGATGGTGTAACGCACTCCCTCCAGCCCGTCCGGCGCTCCCGGAAGTGGCTGGTGGTCGATGATGTCGTCGCGGTAGATCTCATCGAGTATGGAGAAATCCCCCTGGTTGACGAATTCGTCGAAAACCCTTCTGATGACTGCCTTGTTGTCCTCTGGCGACACCCGTTCGCTCCTTCGTTCCGGTACCGGGAGCCGTCGCTCCCCACACCTGGCTCAGTGTCGCCAGCCGACACCGCATCGGCCTCGAGGAAATCTGACCGCGGTCTTGCGCGGTGCGCGGCCCTCGGCGGCTAGCGCACGAAACAGGTCTTGCGGACGGGCAGTCCACGCTCCTCGAGGGCGGCCAGCAGCTGTTGGCCGCGGCGGGCGCCGTCGGCCGAGGAGGTGCCCGCGAGGGCCGGGACGTAGGTGGCCGCGCCGCAGATGGATTCGCCGACCAGGCTCCAGAAGCGGCGGGCGGGCAGGGCGGCGCAGCGGGCCATGGCCTGTTGGACGAGGCCGAGCGCGGGCTCCAGGCGGTGTGCGAGCCAGACGTACATGGCACGCTCGCAGGGAAGCGTGACCACGCCGGGCTCGCCGCCCAGGCGGTCGCCGTCGACGACGCGAATCGTGGTGTCGGCCAAGCCCGCCCAGTCGATGCCGCCGTCGTTGTCGGTGTGTATCCACACGTTCTCCAGGCCCGGGTCCCAGGCGCGCCCCTCGGCCACCAGCAGGGCCACCACCCGTCCGACCACGGCGTGGATGAGGGCGGTGGCGACGACCTCGGCGGCGATGTCGGCATTGGCCATCTCGGCGGCGTGACGGCGGTACATGAGTTCGATACGGCCCTCGCGGACGCCGTCGGTCAGGCGCCACCAGCGCCGCTTGCCCTGATCGGCCATGGCCGCCACGGCGTAGACGCGCGGGTGATCCGGTTGCAGCGCGCGCAGCCGAGCGCAGGTCCGCTCGAAGACGAGCTGGGAATCACGCAGCGGGCATACGGTCATGGGTTCGGGCACGCGAACCTCCTCCTCCGTGAACAATCGGGCCGTATCGACAAGATAGGTTAGGCTTACCTAGCTCAAGAATGCAATGTTCGAGCCGCAATGCCTGTAGTTCGGCGCCGCCCGGACCTCGGGTGCGAATCCGGCACGATCGACCGCACCGGCCCCCCGATTCAGGTCAGGTTAGGCTTACCAGACGTTGAGAGTCGTGAGGTCAGGAGTACATCGCCGCCGTGCCCGCAGCAGCAACCAGTAGATCGCGTCGGCTGACCGGACTGCTGATCCTCGCCGCGCTGCTCGCCGTCGCCGCCCTCGCCGGACTCGTCCTCGGCTCCCGCGATCTGCCCCTCGGCACCGTCTACGACGCCCTCACCTGCCCGGGTGACTGGCCGCTGACCTGCCCGGCCGTCGGCACCGACGCGGAGATCGTGCGGCAGCTGCGACTGCCGCGCACCGGACTGGCCCTCGCCACCGGGCTGGCGCTGGGCATGGCGGGTGCGCTCATTCAGGGCTATACGCGCAACCCCCTCGCAGATGCCGGACTGCTGGGACTGAACGCGGGCGCGGCCTTCCTCGCGGCGCTCGGCATCTACCTGTTCGGCCTCACCGCGCCCGCGCAGTACATCTGGTTCGCCTTCGCCGGGGCGCTGCTGACCGGACTCGTCGTCTTCGGGGTGGCGTCCCTCGGCGGCGGCCGGGCCGGACCGCTGAGCCTGGTGCTGGCGGGCGCTGCCATGGCGGCCCTGCTCACCGCCCTCACCAACGCCATCGTGCTGCTGGACGCCAGCGCGCTGGACACCTACCGGCACTGGGTGGTGGGCACCGTGGCCGGGCACGATGCCTCGGTACTCGCGCAGGTGCTGCCGTTCCTGCTGGTCGGCGCGGCGCTGGCGGTGGCGGCCACCCCCGGGCTGAACGTGCTGAGCCTGGGCGACGACGTGGCGCGCGGTCTGGGCGTTCACCTCGCCCGCAGCCGCACACTGGGTTTGGCGGCGGTGGTGCTGCTGGTCGGCGCGGCGACCGCGGCGGTCGGACCCATCGCCTTCATCGGGCTGATCGTCCCGCATATCGCGCGCGTGTTCACCGGCCCCGACCAGCGCTGGCTGGTTCCGTACTCCGGGCTGCTCGGCGCCCTCGCGCTGCTGGTCGCCGACGTCATCGGACGTGTGGTCGCCCGTCCCGGTGAAGTACAGGCCGGGGTGATGGTCGCGGCACTCGGCGCACCGTTCTTCGTGCTGCTGGTGCGCCGCCGAAAGCTGGTGAGCCTGTGACCCTCTCCCCCACCCCGGTCCACCGCGCCGCGCTGCGCCGGGCCCGGCCACCGCTGCGGGTCGCCGGTTACTCGGCGGTGCTGCGCATTCGCATGGTGCTCGTCGCGGCGGCACTGCTGGCGCTGCTGCTGGTGCTGTTCGCCGTGCACATCTCGACCGGCGACTATGCCATCCCGCTCGACCGGGTGCTCGAGGTGTTCTCCGGAAGCGGTTCGCGCGCACAGCGATTCATCATCCTGGAGAACCGGTTGCCGCGGGCGCTGACCGCCGTGGTGGTCGGGGCGGCGCTGGGCCTCGCGGGCGCGATCACCCAATCCGTCCTGCGCAATCCACTGGCCGGCCCGGACATCCTGGGCATCACCTCGGGAGCGAGCGTGGCGGCGGTCGCGCTCATCACGCTGACCGGGACCGCCGGAGCCGCCCGCACCGTCGGCGTACCCCTCGCCGCGCTGATCGGCGGGCTGCTCACCGCGATCCTCATCTATCTGCTGGCCTGGGGCCGCACCGCCGACAGCGGCGACAGCGGTGTGCCGGGGCTGCGCCTGGTACTCATCGGCATCGGGGTGAACGCCGCGTTGCTGGCGGCGGTCAGCTGGCTGCTCGCCCGCGCCAGTCTCGACGACGCCGCGCACGCGCAGCGCTGGCTCACCGGCTCGCTCAACGAATCCGAGTGGGCCACCCTGATTCCCGCCGCGCTCGGCCTGACGTCGGCACTGCTCGTCACACTCGCCGACGCGCGCGGTCTAGCCGCCCTGCGCTTCGGTTCCGACACCACCCGCGTGCTCGGCGTCCGGGTCCAGGCCCAGCAGACCCTGCTGCTCGCCGCCGCCGTCGGCACGACGGCGCTGGCCACCGCGGCGGCCGGACCGCTCGCGTTCGTCGGCCTGGCGGCACCGCAGATCGCGCGGCGGTTGCTGCGTTCCCCCGGCGAACCCGTCATCGCGTCGGCGCTGTTCGGCGCGGTGCTGGTGCTCGGCGCGGATCTGGCCGCGCGCACCGTCCTGCCCGTCGACCTGCCGGTGGGCGTGGTGACCGCGGCCTGCGGCGGCCCGTTCCTGCTCTATCTGCTCGTGCGCACCAACCGGAAGGCGACCCTGTGACCACCGCTGCCGACCACCGCCTGCGCGCCGACGGCGTCACCCTCGGCTACGGCGACCGCGTGGTCGTCGACGGGCTGTCGGTCGAGATCGCCCCCGGCGTGGTCACGACCGTCATCGGCCCCAACGGTTGCGGCAAATCCACCCTGCTGCGCTCCCTAGGCCGCCTGCTGCGACCGCGCGCCGGACAGGTGCTGCTGGACGGAAAGGCCATCGCCACCATGAAGACTCGCGATGTGGCCCGGGTGGTGGGCATGCTGCCGCAGACCCCGGTCGCCCCCGAGGGGCTCACCGTGGCCGATCTGGTGGCGCGCGGCCGCCATCCGCATCAGTCCTGGCTGCGCCAGTGGTCGGCCGACGACGAGACCGAGGTCGCCGCCGCCCTGGCCCGGACCGGCATCGCCGATCTGGCCGACCGCGCCCTCGACGAGCTCTCCGGCGGCCAGCGGCAGCGGGCCTGGATCTCCATGGCGCTCGCCCAGGGCACCGACATCCTGCTGCTGGACGAACCCACCACCTATCTGGATCTGGCCCACGCCCTCGAGGTGCTGGATCTGGTGGATCACCTGCACGCCGATCTCGGGCGGACGGTGGTGATGGTGCTGCACGATCTCAATCTTGCCTGCCGCTACAGCGACCGTTTGGTCGTCATGCGCGCGGGACGCATTGTGGCGCAGGGCACTCCGTCGGATATCATGACGGTCGAACTGCTGCGAGAGGTCTTCGGCCTCCAGGCGACGGTGCTCGAGGATCCGGTCTCCGGGCGGCCCCTGATCATTCCGATCGGTGCCCGGCACGTGCGCGGCCGCGACATTCCGGCCGGCTCGGTATGACCAATACCACACCAGCTATCACCCCGTTACGACAACCTGTAGTACGCATGCGCGTCGTTGACTCCGTAGAATCGGGGAATGGCAGGTCTTGGTGAACTCGAGAAAGCGGTCATGGACCAACTGTGGTCGGCCGATGAACCACAAACGGTGCGGCAAGTCCACGAGGCCCTCGCGCAGCGCCGCGAACTCGCGTACACCACGGTGATGACGGTGCTCCAGCGATTGGCGAAGAAAAGCCTGGTGGTGCAGCAGCGCGACGACCGCGCGCACCGCTACGCCCCCGTGCATACTCGCGACGAACTCGTGGCGTCGCTCATGGTGGACGCGTTGCAACAGGCGGACGAGGTGGGCAGCCGCCGCGCGGCTCTCGTACACTTCGTCGAACAGGTCGGGAAGGATGAGGCTGCCGCATTGCGGGACGCACTCGCTAAGCTCGAAGCGAACGAGGCAGCGCGCAGGAAGCCGACCGACGAGACGGGAGTCTGACCGCCGCACCTGCCTCGGCGCCCTAGCCCCCACAACGTAGTGAGCTGAGGAATGGATGTAACCGCGCCGGTTTTCGCCGGTCTCGCGTTGTTTCTGGCGGGACCGGCTCCGGCGCTGCTCAGCAGAGCCTCCTGGCCGTATCGCAATCCCCGTGCGGCACTGGTGCTCTGGCAGGCCATAGCGTTGGCCGCCGTGCTGAGCGCCTTCGGTTCCGGGCTGGCCATCGCCAGCCGACTCCTGGTGCCCGGCCCGGACGGGCGGCCGACCACGTCGCCCTATGCCGAGATCGATGTGCTGGGGCTGCCGCTGTGGCTGGCCTATGTCACGGTCTTCGCGCTCACCCTCATGATCGGCGGGCGGCTCATCTGGTCGGTGATCCGCGTCGGCATCCACACCCGCCGCCGCCGTGCCCGCCATCGCATGCTCGTCGACCTGCTCGATCAGCCCAGTGTGCAGCGCAAGGCCGCGGACATCCGGGTGCTGGCCGCCGCCGAACCGATCGCCTACTGTCTGCCGGGCATCCGCCAGCGCGTGGTGCTCTCGCAGGGCACCGTCACCAATCTCTCCGATGAGGAGCTCACCGCCATCGTCAGCCATGAGCGCTCGCACCTGCGCGCCCGCCACGACCTCGTACTGGAGGCGTTCACCGCCGCGCACGAGGCGTTCCCGCGGGTGGTGCGCTCCAAATCCGCGCTCGATTCGGTGAAGCTGCTCATCGAACTGCTGGCCGACGACTCCGCCGTCAAGGCCACCGGGGCGACGCCGCTGGCGCGGGCGCTGGTGGCCTGCTCGAATTCGGTTGCCCCGCAAGGCGCGATGGCCGTCGGCGGACCCACCACACTGATCCGCATCCAGCGCCTCGCCGGACCCATCGGCAGTGTGCGCGAGGCCGCCGCCGCCTACCTGGCCGCCGCCGCCATCCTGGTGGTGCCCACCCTCGCGGTCGCCATCCCCTGGCTCACCGAACTGCACAGGCTGCTGATCAGTGCCTGACCCCACCGCCCGCGATCGGAATCCGGGTTTCGCGCGCGCCGAGGAGACCGTGCGCTATGCGGTCGTCTCACGGCCGCTGACCTTCGCCGATCTGGGTCTGCCGCCGGTGCTCGTGCACGCGCTGCGGCGGGACGGAATCGAGCGGCCGTTCCCCATCCAGGGCGCGGTGATCCCCGATGTGCTGGCGGGACGTGATGTGCTGGGCCGCGCCGCCACCGGTTCCGGCAAGACCCTCGCGTTCGGGGTGCCGATGCTGGTCCGGCTGGCCGGGGCACCAGCCAAGCCCGGCCGCCCGCGCGGTGTGATCCTCGCGCCCACACGGGAATTGGCGCAGCAGATCGAGGCGGCGCTGGACGAGCCCGCGCTGTCGCAGGGCATCCGCCTCGCCTCCGCCGTGGGCGGGCTGCCGATCAAGCGCCAGGAGGAACGCCTCGCCCGCGGCGTCGACCTGCTCATCGCCACCCCCGGCCGCCTCACCGACCTCGTCGGCCGCCGCAAGGTGGACCTCTCCGAGGTGCGCGCCATCACCGTCGACGAGGCCGACCACATGGCAGAACTCGGCTTCCTGCCCCAACTCACGGCCGTCCTGAACCGTATTCCCGAGGCCGCGCAGAAACTGCTGTTCTCCGCCACCCTGGACGCGGCCGTGGACGGCCTGGTCGAGCGCTACCTACGAGATCCCGTGCGGCACACGATCTCCGGGCAACCCGGAGAAGCCGTGTACGGCGACCGTTCCCCACACGCCCGCCCGGACACCTCCGGCCGGGCCGCTCACGCGGGCGATGCCTCCGAGACACCGAATCCCGTTGGCGGCGAAGCGGATTCCTCGACCGCCGTTCCCGGCGCGGCCCCCGATGCCACGGGCGGTGACCGAACGCCACCGGAAAACCCGTCCGGGGCGGGTGCGGATAGGACGCCGACAGCGCGCCCGCGCACCGCCGGTGACGACCGGACACCTACGGAGTACCCGAGATTCGCGGACGACGAGAACCGCGGGGGACCCCAGCGACCGACGGACGACACCACCCGAACAGAACACCCACGAGCGACCGACGACACCACCCGAACGGGACACCCACGAGCCGCCGACGACACCACCCGAGCTGGACACCCACGAGCAACAGACGACACCACCCCGACCGGGCATCCACGGGCAACAGACGACACCACCCGGGGGGAACACCCGCGAGCGACGGACGACAGTCCGGTGCCGACCGGCCGTCCCGGCGAGCGTGCGGTCAGCGACCCGGGCCGGGCGGTCGGGCATTACGCCGTGCGGGTGCGCCGCGCCGACAAGTACGCGGTCGTGGCGGAGATCGCGGCGCGTGCGGGGCGCACGCTGCTGTTCGTGCGCACTCAGCACGGTGTCGACAAACTCGCCCGCCGCCTGCGTGAGGTGGGTGTCGCGGCGGCCGCGCTGCACGGCGGCAAGGCGCAGAACCGGCGCACCCGCACCCTGGCCGCCTTCGCCGACGGCACCGCGCCCGTCCTCGTCGCCACCGATGTGGCCGCGCGCGGCATCCACGTCGACGGCATCGATCTGGTCGTGCATGTCGATCCGCCCGCCGATCCCAAGGATTACGTGCACCGCGCGGGCCGCACCGCCCGCGCGGGCGCGACCGGCACCGTGGTCACCATCCTCACCCCCGCCGACCAGGAGCCGTGGGCCGCGATCGTGGCCGCGGCGGACGTTTCCGTCACCGATATCGACACCCGCCCCGGCGACCGCCGCCTGGCCGAACTCGTCGGCGCGCGCCGCCCGTCCGGCAACCCGGTTCCGGACCCGGCCACCCCCGCCGCACCCGAACCCACCGCCCCCCAACAGGTTCCGCCCCGCGAGCAGCGCCGCCCCCGCCCCGCCTCCCGCTCCGGCAGCCGCGTCCACAACAAGAAGCGCAAGCCCGGAGCGCGCCGCGCACGGTGACGCCGCTGTGTCGCGCACGGTGACGCCGCCACGCCGCACACGATGGCCTCCACACCACGCACGGCGGCTCCGCACCGCCACGCACGTCCCGCCACGCCATGTCACGCCACCGCGCCGCCCACAGCCCCGCACGCCCCGCACGGTGACGCCCCGTCGCCCCGATCCGCCCCCCAGGCCAGACAGTTGCTGACGTGTCACATGGCACACCCGGAATCGGTGCCGACACCCGGTACACTGGACCGCTGCATGTGTGACATCAGGTTGAAGCACCGCCCCAGTGAATTCGTGCCCGAAACCTGCCTCCGTAGCATGGCCACGACCGCAAATCCCGACGTCAAACCTATGAGGCGAACATAACCGTGCAGTTCCTCCCCGGGCACAATCCGCCCTACGACCTGACCTACGACGATGTCTTCCTCGTCCCCAGCCGGACGGATGTGACGTCGCGATTCGATGTCGACCTGTCCACCAGCGACGGGACCGGCACCACCATTCCGATCGTCGTCGCGAATATGACGGCCGTCGCCGGTAAGCGCATGGCCGAGACGGTCGCGCGCCGCGGCGGACTGGTGGTGCTGCCGCAGGATCTGCCGATTCCGGCCGCCGCCGAGACCATCGGTTTCGTGAAGAGCCGCTCGCTCACCGCCGACACGCCGGTGGTGCTGAGCCCGGAGCATTCGGTGTCCGACGCGCTCGGGCTCATTCACAAGCGCGCGCACGGCGCGGTCGTGGTGGTCGAGGACGGCAAGCCGGTCGGTGTGGTCACCGAGGGCTCCTGCGCCGACGTGGACCGGTTCGCGCGGCTGCGCACGGTCGCGGACGCCGATTTCGTCACCGCCGACGCCGCCACCTCGCCGCGCGACATCTTCGATCTGCTCGAGCACAACCACTCGGGTATCGCCGTGCTGGTCAACGGCGACGGCAGCCTGGCGGGCGTCATGACCCGCACCGGCGCCGTCCGCACCGGCATCTACCAGCCCGCGGTCGACGCGCACGGCAAGCTGCGCGTCGCCGCCGCGGTCGGCATCAACGGCGATATCCCGGCCAAGGCCAAGGCCCTGGTCGACGCCGGCGCCGACGTGCTGGTCATGGATACCGCGCACGGCCATCAGGGCAAGATGCTGGAGGCGCTGCGCTCGGTCTCCGGACTGGGCCTGGGCGTGCCGATCG
This sequence comes from Nocardia sp. CC227C, assembly GCF_030767025.1. GTDB lineage: Bacteria > Actinomycetota > Actinomycetes > Mycobacteriales > Mycobacteriaceae > Nocardia. The sequence continues at coordinate 35,634 of NZ_JASITE010000021.1, forward strand.
TGGCGGGCAACGTGGTCTCCGCGGCGGGCACCCGCGATCTCATCGAGGCGGGCGCGGACATCATCAAGGTCGGGGTCGGCCCCGGCGCCATGTGCACCACCCGCATGATGACCGGCGTGGGCCGCCCGCAGCTGTCCGCGGTGGCCGAATGCGCCGCCGCCGCCAAGGAATTCGGCAAGCACGTATGGGCCGACGGCGGTGTCCGGCACCCGCGTGACGTGGCCTTGGCGCTGGCGGTGGGCGCGGCCAACGTGATGGTCGGCTCCTGGTTCGCGGGCACCTACGAATCGCCCGGTGATCTGCGCATCGACCGCGACGGCAACCGCTACAAGGAGAGCTTCGGCATGGCGTCCAAGCGCGCCGTCGCCGCCCGCACCGCCTCGGACTCCGCCTTCGACCGCGCCCGCAAGGCGCTGTTCGAGGAGGGCATCTCGTCCTCGCGCATGCGGCTGGATCCCGAACGCCCCGGCGTGGAGGATCTGCTCGACCACATCACCTCCGGTGTGCGCAGCTCCTGCACCTACGCGGGCGCGAGCAACCTGGCGGAATTCCACGAGCGCGCCATCCTGGGCGTGCAGTCGGCGGCCGGATTCGCCGAGGGCCGCCCGCTGCCGTCCGGCTGGTGACATCGCGACCCACCGCCTGAACCGGGCGGTCGCCGGGGCCAATCCCGGGACCGCCCGGTTTCGCGCGTCCGGCACGCTCACCGGGCAGCGCTGCCGGTAGCATGAGGGCGGCCGGGGTCGCCGCGGCGGCGATCTCGCATATCCGCACCGGCCCCAGCACCCCGTATTCGATCTGCGAAAGGAACCAGTTGTCACCCGCGTCCGAGGGCGCCGCTCAGGAGGGCTCGTCTACCGAGCCGGGTGACAAACCCGGCGCCATCGCTCTCCCAGCACCGACGGCTCGGTGGTGCTGACCGTGTCCACCGTGTTCACCATTCTCGCTCTGCTCGGCTTCCTGGCGTTGACCGCCGGGACGGCGTTGTTCGTGGCCGCCGAGTTCTCGCTCACCGCCCTGGAACGCTCCACCGTGGACGCGCACGCCCGCCAGGGCGACCGCCCGGCCCGGCAGGTGCGCCAAGCGCATCGCACACTGTCGTTCCAGCTCTCCGGCGCACAGCTGGGCATCACCATCACCACACTGATCACCGGCTATATCGCCGAACCGGTGCTGGCGCGGCTGCTGGAACCGCCGTTCACCGCCGCCGGCCTGAGTTCAGGTGTCTCGCACGGTATTTCGCTGGCGCTGGCGCTGATCCTGGCCACCTCGCTGTCCATGATCTACGGCGAGCTGGTGCCCAAGAACATCGCCATCGCCGCACCGCTGGCGACCGCGCGGTTCACCGCCGGGCCCATGGTGGCGTTCTCGGCCGTCTTCCGGTGGATGATCAATTTCCTGAACGGCACCGCGAACTGGGCGGTGCGCCGGATGGGCATCGAACCGGCCGAGGAGCTGCGGTCGGCGCGCTCACCGCAGGAGCTCGGGTCGCTGGTGCGCACCTCGGCCCTGCACGGCGCGATCGACCAGCGCACCGCGCAGGTGGTGGACCGGTCGCTGCGCTTCGGTGAACGTTCCGCCGAGGAACTCATGACCCCGCGCGTGAAGATCGAAACCCTGGACCAGGACGACACCATCGCCGACCTCATCGCCGCCGCGGGCCGCACCGGCTACTCGCGGTTCCCGGTGATCGACGGCGATCTGGACAACACCCTCGGCATCGTGCACATCAAACAGGCGTTCCTGCACCCGGTGCGCGCCCGGCGCAGCATCCGGCTGAAGTCCATCGCCCAGCCGGTGCCCATCGTGCCCGCCTCCCTCGACGGCGACGAGGTGCTCGAACGCGTGCGCGCCGACGGCATGCAGGTGACCCTGGTGGTGGACGAGTACGGCGGCACCGCGGGCATCGTCACCATGGAGGATCTGATCGAGGAGATCCTCGGCGATGTGCGCGACGAGCACGACGAGGAGGAACTCGACGTGCGCCGCACCGCGGCGGGCTGGAACTGCTCGGGCCTGCTGCGCGTCGACGAGGTGTCGGCCACCACCGGATACCACGCGCCCGAAGGCGAATACGAGACCCTGGGTGGTCTGGTGCTGACCCAGCTGGGCCGGATCCCGGCGGCCGGGGACGAGGTGCTGCTCCCGCACTCCGACAATGCCTTCGAACCGCACACCCGCGGCGGCTGGATCGCCAAGGTGGAGCGGATGGACGGCCACCGCATCGACCGCGTGCTGCTGTGCCCGGTCGACGCCGAGGCCCGCGCGACCTGGGAGCAGCGGCATGGGTGATTGGCTCGCGGTACTGCTCACCGTCTTCCTGCTGCTCGGCAACGCCTTCTTCGTCGGCGCCGAGTTCGCACTCATCTCCGCTCGCCGAGACCGACTGGAAGCCCTTGCGGCACAGGGCAAGCGCAGCGCCACCACGGTGATCGAAGCGGCCCAGAATCTGTCCATGATGCTGGCGGCGGCGCAGCTGGGCATCACCATCTGCTCCATCCTGCTGGGCCGGGTGGGTGAGCCCGCGGTCGCGCATCTGCTGGAGCGGCCCTTCCACCTGCTCGGCGTCCCCGATCAGCTGCTGCACCCCATCGCCTTCGCGGTGGCGCTCACCGTCGTGGTGGTGCTGCACATTCTGCTCGGCGAGATGATCCCGAAGAACATCGCCCTGGCCGGGCCGGAACGGATGGCGCTGCTGCTGGTGCCGGCACACCTGATGTGGCTGCGGCTGGCGCGCCCGCTCATCGCGCTCTACAACCTGGCCGCGAATCTGACGCTGCGGGCGCTGCGCATCGAACCCAAGGACGAGCTGGACGCCACCGTCTCCTCGGTGGAGTTGGCGGAGATGTTCGGCGAATCGCACTCCGAGGGACTGCTGGACGAGGAGGAGCATCGCCGCCTCACCCAGGCGCTCGGTTCCAGTGACCGCATGGTCTCCGACGTGATGGTGCCGCTGGACAAGGTGCGGTCGGCCCCGCTGCGCGGGGACGGCACCACGCTCGGCGATATCGAATCCGCCGTGGCCGAGACCGGCTACTCCCGCTACCCGGTGCGCGCCACCGACGGGTCCCTGGTCGGCTATCTGCACGTCAAGGATGTGCTGGACCTGGTCGCCGACGACACGGCCGGACCCGGCACCCCGATCCCGCGCACCGATATCCGGCCGTTGCCCACCCTGAGCGGCGGAGCCACCCTGTTCGAGGCGCTGGCCCGGTTGCGGCGCACCAACTCCCACCTCGGCCGGGTGGTGGACGGGCACGGCAATACGGTCGGCATCGTGGCCCTGGAGGATCTGGTGGAGGAGTTCGTCGGCACCGTCCGCGACGCCACCCATCGCCTGGCGGAATGAGCATGTCGGACAGCGAACTACGAGCGCTCGGGCCGCGGATCCTGCCGCGGTCCGAGTGGAACGCCCGCGCGGCCGCCCACCGGGACCGGGTCGACGCGCTGATCGGACCGTACCTGCGGCAGCGGGCGGCCGGTTCCACCCATCCGGTGATCGACTTCCTCTTCACCTATTACGGGCACAAGCCCGCGCAGCTGAAGCGGTGGCATCCGGGATACGGGGTGGCGCTCGCCGATGCCGCCGAGTACGCGGATTACCGCGGCTACCAAGGAATTCCACTATCGGCGAGCGACGGTGACGGCACCGCGTGGACCGCGGCCCCCGCCTTTCTCGCCAAGCGCCGCGACACCATCGCCTTCGTCGCCGACCTGCTGGCCGCGACCGCCACCCGGCCCGCCCAGCTGTCCTGCTTCGGGCTGCACGAATGGGCCATGGTCTACCGCACCGACGACATCCGCCATCAGCAGGTCCCGCTGCGACTCGGCTCCGCGGGCACCGACGCGGTCGTCGAATCCATGCGGCTGCGCTGCACCCACTTCGACGCTTACCGCTTCTTCACCCCGGACGCCGTCCCCCGCAACGACGAACACCTCACCCGCGCCGACCAGATCGCCCGCGAGCAGCCCGGGTGCCTGCACGCCAATATGGACCTCTACAAGTGGGGCTTCAAACTCACCCCCCTCATCGACTCCGACCTCCTCTTCGACTGCTTCGACCTGGCCTGCACCGCCCGCGAACTCGACATGCGGGCCAGCCCCTACGACCTCGCCGCCTACGGCTACACCCCGATCACCATCGAAACCCCCTCCGGCCGTGCCGAATACGTCCGCGCCCAGGCCATGATCGCCGATCGTGCCACGGCGCTGCGCTCCCGGCTGCTCGACCGCTGCCAGGCCCTGCTGTCACTCACCTCGACGTAGTCGAAGCACCGATCGGGTAAGCCGATCCCGGTCGCAGCGTGAACGGCACCGGGTGTACGGCGTTGGGCTGACCGGAGCCGCCAATCCGGGCCAGAACCCTACCGGTCGGTCAGATTATCCATTAACTTATGACGGTATCCGGGGCCACAGTCCGCGCTTGTGTGTGCCCCGGATCACTGACACTGATGTCCGGGAGAAGGTCGGGTGACCGCAATGTCGCGGTGGACGAATCTGCGTCGGTCCAAGCCTGTCGTCGTGGTGGCGGCGGCGCTGCTGGCGGCGGCCGTGCTGCCGATCGGGGGTGCGTCGGCGGATCTGCAATCCGACATTCAGAATGCGGTGCGGGAATTCCTGGATGTGGGGCGGACGGCCGTACCGCGTGCCGACTGTGGGCCGGGGGCCATGCCGGAGCCCGGATTGCAGGGCGACGTCCCGGCCGCCGATCGCAGCAGCGGGCGCAGCACACAGGGGTATCGGTGCAATATGACCTTCGTCGGGGGGCATGTCGGGCGCGGGGCGGGGATCACCTCGGCCACCTTCGAGCACTGCTCCTACACCGGGTCGTTCTTCCCCGGCAATATCCTCGGGCCGTCGCAGGGTGTGCAGGTGCTCGACGTCTCCGACCCGACGAATCCGGTGGTGACCGCCACCCTCACCGAACCGGCCATGCTGGCCGGCACATGGGAGTCGCTCAAGGTCAATGCCGAACGAAAACTGCTGGTGGGCACCGGAGTTCCGATCGGCGAGGGTGCGGGGTACCTGTCGGTCTACGACATCTCCGACTGCGCGCATCCGCGGCTGTTGAATCCGGGACCGGGCACCAATCTGCTCATGCCGCTGCCGATCACCACCCACGAGGGCGGATTCTCCCCCGATGGGCGCACCTACTGGGCCTCCGGCATCGCGCCCGGCTTCGTGAGCGCCGTCGATCTCACCGATCCCGCGAATCCGCACGTCGTCTGGCAGGGCTTGACCGGTATCGAGGCGCACGGGTTCGGGATCAGCCCGGACGGCAATCGCATGTACCTGTCCGCGCTCGGCGGCTTCACCGTGCTCGACATCAGTGCGGTGCAGCGACGCGACCCGAATCCACAGGTGCCGCATCTGGGCCGGGTGTTCTGGACCGACGGCTGGGCGACCCAGCACAGCGTGCCGGTCACCTATGACGGACGCCCGTACCTGTTCACCGTCGACGAAGGCGGTTCCGGCGGTGTCAAACTCATCGATATCGCCGACGAGACCGCGCCGACCGTGGCCGCCAAGATCAAGCTGGAGATCAACCTGCCGCAGCACCAGGACTCCCTCATCGCCTCGTCGATGGGCGGATCGGTGTTCTCCTACGACGCCCACTACTGCGCCGCCGACCGCCCCGTGAACCCCACCGCTCTGGCCTGCGGGTGGGAGTCCTCCGGCATCCGCGTCTTCGACGTGCGCGATCCGTTCGCCATCCGGGAGATCGCCTACTTCAATCCGCCCGCACGCACCGGCCGCAATCTGGAGCTGTGGAACTCCCCGCACGCGCTGGCCTCGCTGATCGGCGTGCCCGCCATGGAGTTCCCTTCGGCGGCCCGCGCCATCCTGGAGGGGCAGTTCGATATCGGACAGGCGCTGTCGCAGCGTTCGGGCATGCTGGCCTTCGGCGATCTGTCCACCGACTGGTGCTTCGCGCCGCCGGAATGGCACGGCAGCCAACTGTGGACCAGCTGCAACGACAACGGATTCATGGTGTTGCAGCTCGATGAGAGCGTCTACACCCCGCCAGCCGATCAGCAGTCCGTGGTCGGCTCGTGAACCGGCTGCGTGTCGTCGCCTACCTGGCGGCGGCGCTGCTGCTGGTCGCGATCGGTATGGCGTTGCGCCCCAGCCTGATCCCCGACAATCGGAGCGCACCCCCGGTACTGGACGCGGTCGAGATCGGGTTCACCCGGGACATGCTGGCCCACCATGAACAGGCGCTGCTCATGGTGCAGCGGCTCGATCCCGCCGCCGATCCCGCGATTCGGAAACTGGCACAGCAGATCTCCGACACCCAGCGGGTGGAGATCGGCACCATGCTGGGCTGGCTGCGGCTCGCCGGCGTCTCCCCCACCACACGCGAGCCGATGGCCTGGATGCGTGCGAGCGAAGCCGCTGCCGCACACGGACACTCGGCTCCGACCAGCACCACCGCCGCGAATTCCGGCCAGCGCATGCCCGGTATGGCGAGCTACGCCGAACTCGACGCCTTGGCATCCGCCCGCGGAGCCGACGCCGAAACGCTGTTCCTGCAACTCATGCTGCGCCACCATCTGGGCGGCGTCACCATGGCGAAGGCCGCCGACGAACTGCTCACCTCGGGGCCGGTGAAGGAGGCGGCGCGCGCGATGATGACGGCGCAGAACCAGGAGGCGGGCATCATGACCATCGTGCTGGCCCAGCGCGGCGCACAACCGCTGCCCTGACGCGGCGCGCCACCTGCCCGTCGGTATCGTCGATAGCGTTCGACGGCCCGCCGGGGCCGGGAGAGGTTGATCGAGAGCATGGCCCAGCCGGAGACCCTCACCATTCCGGAACACATCCACGGCTACCCGCGGGTGGCGTTCGGCGGCTATGTCGCGGGTATGCTCGCCCGGCACTGCGGGGCCGAGACGGTCCGGGTCGACTTCCGCCGCGCGGTACCGGTCGGCGCACCCGTCACCATCAGCACCGACTGCGCGCACACCAGCCTGACCGGTGCCGACGGCCAGCTGCTGGCCGAGGCCGCGCCCGCCGCGCTCACCTGCGCGCCGCCGCCCGCGCCCTCCTGGTCGGAGGCCAAGCGCGCCACCGAAGCGGCGCTCTCCTCCCCCGATCGCCAGGTCACCGACTGCTACGGCTGCGGCGTGCTGTGCGAGCCCGGCCGCGGTCTGCGCCTGTTCCCGTGGGCCACCCCCGACCGCCGGGTCATGGCCGCCGCCTGGACCCCCGATCCGGGTCTGGCCGACGAACACGGGGAACTCCCGCCCGAGGTCGTCTGGTCCACCCTGGACTGCCCCGGCGGCATCGCGGCCTGGGTGTTCCAGGGCATGGGCCGGCGGGCGGTCACCGCCGCCCTGACCGCCACCACGTCGCAACCCGTACTCGCCGGTGCGGAGTACATCGCCTATGCCTGGGCGCTGCACCGGGACGGCCGCAAACACACCGTCGGCGTGGCGCTCTCGACGCCGGACGGGCAGCCGTGCGCGGTCGCCGAGGCGCTCTGGATCGCCCCGCGCACCGCCTGATCACTCCGGCCAGTCCGAGCCCTCGATCACCGTGACGAAGTTCGTCAACGCCCGGGCGGGCAATCCCAGTTCTCGGTGGCCGCGCGGCTGCCGCGCCGCGCCACGACCCGCTGCGCGCCCTGCTCGACGACATCCTCGCCGATCCCGCCGCCGACCATTCCCTGCCCGCCATGGCCGCCCGCGCCGCCCTCAGCATCCGCCACCTCACCCGGCTGTTCCGCGAACACCTCGACACCACCCCCGCCGCCTTCGTGGAGTCGGTGCGCCTGGAGGCGGCGCAGAGTCTGCTGGAATCGGGTGAATCCGTGGCCCGCACCGCCCACCGCTGCGGCCTGGGCAGCGAGGAATCGCTGCGCCGCGCGTTCCTGCGCCGGCTGGGCGTCACCCCGTCGGCCTACCGCGCCCGCTTCCGCACGGCCCTGCACCGCGCCTAAGCGCCGCGCAGCTCCGCCGCGCCGAAGGACACATCGAACCGGTCGCACCAGATCGACACGCTGCGCAGCGTGGACAGGTCGGCGTCGGCGGGAATCTCGTAGTTCTGACTGCCCTTGTTGCCCTTGAGCTTTCCGAGACTGACGAAGGCGCCGTCGTCGAAGACGCCCCACCCGTCGCGGCCGGGCAGCACCGGGGCGTCGCTGAGCCAGACGAACAGGGCCGGTCCGTCCGAGGTGTCGAGGTCCTCCAACCGCAGTACGCGCTGACCGCCACCGACGTCGAGCACCCGCAGCGTCCCGGTGGTGGCGTGCTCGTGGGAGATGAACTCACCGGTGTAGAGCGTGCGCGGCGCGGCGGGTGTCGCCCCCGGGGTGACCGGAGCGTCCACCGTGGGCGCGGCCTCCACGACCGTCGTGTTGGTGAACAGCCGCCAGGGCTGGAACAGCGCCAGCCCGATACCGAGCGCGATCACCAAGACCGCCGCCACCGCCCAGGTGATCGGCGATCGGCCGATTCTGCGTACCGACACCATGTCACAACCTCCGTTTTCCCCGTTCGCGCATTCGCTGCCTCGATTCAACCGCGTCGGCACGGCCGCAGCGTCACCCCGAAGCAGTTCGTCACACCTTCGTCATACCTCGGTGCGGGCCGCGCCCGTCCCGATAGAAACGCTTACGTAGCTACGCTAAAGTATCTACGTCTCGAAGACGTTCCCCCCGAAAGGATTCCGGCCATGGCCGGATCGAGGAAATGCCAGAAGTATTCCGGATCCTGCGTCACCGGACTCAGCGAAAGCCCGACGAATTTCATTTCCGGGTCGAGTTCCCGCAGTCGTTCCACCACCGCGTCGTAGAGGCGGGTGTACATCTGCGGTGACAACCGGTGACCGATGTCGGGTTCGCAGAGCACCTCCCAGTAGGCGAAGCGGTGCCGCCGCCCGGAGTCGTGGTGTACCCCGAACTGGTCGGTGAACCCGCCGGCCAGATACCAGCGGCCGATGCGCTCGAAGTGCTGGGCGACCTCGGTGAGGGTGGGATCGCGAAATTCGTTGACCTGCTCGTAATCCCAATGTATCGCCGCCGGATCATCGTGGAGCGCGACGGGTTGCGTGGTGTGGAACATCCAGGTGGGGATGGTGGCGAAATTCGCCACCACGGGCCTTCCCGCAGTGGCCACCAGGCAGTCGTCCATGAACGAGATCGGTTCCTTCGCGCCGGATGTCATGAATCCCGAACCCGATATCCCGCACGACTACTGGACACTCGGCGGCGCAGTGATCGCCTACCTGTGGTCGCGGCTGACCGAACTCGGCATCGATATCGTCGGCGTGGCCGAATTCATCGACTATCCGGGCATGATCGCGGGAACCTGTCTTCGAACCGGCGGGCGGCCGCTTCACCAGCACGGTCCTGCATCATTACGCGGCGCTCGGGCGCATCGATCCGCGGCGGCTGACACCCGTGGTCATCGACATCGGCGAGGCACTGGTGCTCGAGATCGCCTTCGATTCCGGCACCCGCCCCGACGAGCGGACCCTCACCGATATCGTCGACCAGGCCATCCTGCCCGCCGTGGGCGTCACCGCGCCCAGCGCTCCGGAGGGGACTTGACTTCAGGTGGGCCTGAAGTCGCATGCTGTTCGGTGTGACCGCCTCCTCGACCATCGGTGATCTGGCCGCGCGCTTCGGCTTGGCCACCCATGTGCTGCGGCATTGGGAGGATCTGGGACTGCTTGCGCCGGAGCGGGATTCGGCTGGTCGACGGCGGTATCGGGAGGTCGACGCCGAGACGGTCACCATGATTCTGCTGGGCAAGGAGATCGGGTTGTCGCTCGCCGACATCCGGGCGCTGTTCACCGAGGCGCCGGATCGGGAGTCGCGGCGGGCGCTGTTGCGCGCGCATCGTGATCGGCTGGCCGAGCGGTTGGCGCGCACGCGCGCCGCGCTGGATTCGCTCGATCACGCCCTCGAATGCGGTACCGAGGACTTCCGCACCTGCCCGAAATTCCGCGCGCAGGTGGCGGCGGCCCTCACCCTCACGTCCGGGTCGCCGGATCGGTCGCGGCATCGCAATGCACACGCGGAGAGTGGATTACGGCGGTGAGAACCAGGTAGGTGGCCTTCGCGGAGATTCTCGTGCTGCTGGCCGCCCTCGTCGCCACCATCGCGCTGTTCGCGCGCCGCCGTCGCTGGGCCGCCGGATTGCTCGTACCCTGTCTGCTGTGGACCGTCTTCGCGGCGGCGCTGGATCTCGCCGTCCGGCAGCTGAACACCTGACGGCGCACACCTGAGCGGGACAACCGAGCGTACGGGGTACGACCGACCGGAAGAGGTGAGCGCGTGCGTTGTGTGATCTTCGGGGCGACCGGCTACATCGGCGGCCGACTGGTGCCGGAACTGCTGCGCCGCGGCCATACCGTGCGGGTGCTGGTCCGCAGTCCGGAGAAGCTCGCCGAGGTGCCCTGGCGCGACCGGGTGGAGGTGCGCACCGGCGACGTCACCGATCCCGAGGCGGTGGACAGCGCGCTCGCGGATCAGGACGTCCTCTACTACCTCATCCACTCGCTGAACCGCACCGACTTCGAGGAGGTGGACCGGCGCGCCGCCGAACTCGCCGCCGCCGGTGCCGGGCGCGCCGGGCTGCGGCGCATCGTCTATCTCGGCGGCATCACCCCCGACGGCCAGCGGCTGTCGCGGCATCTGCGCTCCCGCGCCGAGGTGGGGGATATCCTGCTGGCCGGGCCGACGCCCACCCTGGTGCTGCGCGCCGGGGTGATCATCGGATCGGGTTCGGCCAGCTTCGAGATGCTGCGGTATCTGACCGAGCGGCTGCCGGTCATGGTCACCCCGCGCTGGGCGCGCAATCGCATCCAGCCGATCGCGGTCCGCGACGTCCTGCACTATCTGGTGGCGGCCGCCGAGCTGCCGGACACGGTGTCGGGCGCTTTCGATATCGGCGGGCCCGATGTGCTGACCTACGTGGACATGATGCACGGCTACGCCGCCGTCGCCGGACTCGCCCGCCGGGTGATCGTGCCGGTGCCGGTGCTGACCCCCTGGCTGTCGGCGCAGTGGGTGAACCTGGTGACCCCGGTCCCCCGCTCCATCGCCGTGCCGCTGATGGAATCGCTGATCAACGACGTGGTGTGCCGCGACGCCGCCGTCGACGACCACATTCCCCCGCCGCCGGAGGGGCCGACCGGCTATCGCCGCGCGGTCGAGCTGGCGCTGGCCCGCATCAAGGATCTCGACGTGCCCACCCGCTGGTCGGACGCGGGTGCGCCCTCCGATCCGCTGCCCACCGATCCGGACTGGTCCGGCGGCACCGTCTACACGGATGTGCGCGAACTGGCCACCACCGCCGACCCCGACCGGCTCTGGGCGGTGATCGAGGCGATCGGCGGGGAGAACGGGTGGTACTCGTTTCCCCTGGCGTGGTCGCTGCGCGGCTGGATCGACCGGCTCGCCGGCGGCGTGGGGCTGCGGCGCGGCCGCCGCGACCCACACCGCCTGCGCCCCGGCGAGGCCCTGGACTGGTGGCGCGTCGAGCACATCGAGCGGCCGCACCTGCTGCGCCTGCGCGCCGAGATGCGGGTGCCCGGACGCGCCTGGCTGGAACTGTCCGTCGAACCCGGGGCCGGGGGCGGCGCCGTGTACCGGCAACGCGCCGTCTTCGAACCGCACGGGTTCGCCGGACAGCTGTACTGGAAGTCCATCGCACCGTTCCACGCCGTGATCTTCGGCGGCATGGCCCGCAATATCACCGGGACCGCCGAACGCGCACCGGTGGCCTGACCGGCCCCGCCGACGAGAACCCCTATCGGCCAGCGGTTCCACTGGCCAAGGAGATGTCGACGAGATCCGGTCGACGGGATTCGGTCAGCGAGATCCGATCAGCGGAATCCGGTCACAGGTTTCCGACCGTGTGCTCGAGCCGCTGGGCGACCAGCTCCCGCGCTTTCTCACGCAGCGCCGGACGGTAGCCGCTCGGGTACACCGGATCGCCGGGCTCGTAGGTCTTCAGGATCTCCTTGGCCAGGGTGATCTTGTGCACCTCGGTGGGACCGTCCGCGATCGCCATGACCTGGGCGTAGTTCATCATGTCCACGAACGGCAGATCGGTGCTGACGCCGATGGCCCCGTGCAGGTGCATGGCGCGCTGGGCGATGTCGTGCATGACCTTCGGCATGGCCACCTTGATGGCGGCGATATCGTGGCGAACCTTGCGGTAGTCCTGTTCGGAGTCGATCCGCCAGGCGGTGCGCAGCACCAGCAGCCGGAACTGCTCCATCTCGATCCACGCTTCGGCGATCTTCTCCTGCGTCATCTGCATGCCGCCGAGCACGCCCTTGCGCATGGGCCGGGAGACGGCGCGCTCGCACATCATGTCGAAGGCCTTGCGCACCATGGCGACCGTGCGCATGGCGTGGTGCACGCGACCGCCGCCCAAGCGGGTCTGGGCCACGATGAAGCCGAGACCCTCCTCGCCGAGCAGTGCGTCGGCGGGCACGCGCACATCGGTGAAGCGCAGGTGTCCCTCGTTCTCGCTGAAGCCGGGGACGGTGAAGTTCTTCACGATCTCCAGACCGGGGGCGTCGGCGGGGACGATGAACATGGACAGCCGCCGGTGCGGTTCGGCGTCCGGATCGGTGACCGCCATGACGATGTGGAAGGTGGCGAATTCGGCGGCGGAGTTGAACCACTTCTCGCCGTTGATGACCCAGTCGTCGCCGTCGCGCACCGCACGGGTCTTGAAGGCCGTGGGATCGGAGCCGCCGGTGGGCTCGGTCATCACATAGCAGGAGCCGATCTCACCGTCGAGCAGCGGTCGCAGGTACCGGGCCTGCTGCTCGGGCGTGCCGAAGTGGGCGAGGATCTCGGCATTGCCGGAATCCGGTGCCTGACAGCCGAATACCAGCGGAGCCCACTTGGAGGTGCCGATGACCTCGTTGAGCAGGGCCAGTTTGAGCTGGCCGTAGCCGGGGCCGCCGAGTTCGGGGCCGAGGTGGCAGGCCCACAGGCCCTGCTCCTTCACCTTCTCCTGCAACGGTTTCATCAGCGCCCGGATCTCGGGGTTGGCGCGGTCGTAGGGTTCCGGGTAGAGCAGGTCGAGCGGCTCGACCTCGTTCCGCACGAAATCGGCCACCCAGTCCAGCTTCCGCTGGTACTCCGGGTCGGTCTCGAAATCCCAAGCCATGGTCAGCCTTTCACTTGTTCGCGGCCGGTGCCGCGACACCGTCGAGGATGGTGGTGATGAGAATGTCGGCGATCTCGTCGGGGGTGCGCGCGCCGTCGGGGCGATACCAGCGGCTGACCATGTTCAGCATGGCCACCACGCTGTTGGTGACGACGTGATCGTTGGTGCCCAGCGCTCCGGCGCGGTGGCCCTCGTCGAAGACGCGCTGCCAGCAGCCCTGAATGGCCTCGCGCAGCCGCTGGAGGTCGGCCTCGCGTTCGGCGGTGAGCGCCCCGGCGTCGCGCAGGGCGATGGTCACCTCGTGCTGGTGCTCGATGATCAGGCGCACGTGGTCGCGAATCAGGGTGCGCAGCTTGTCGACCGGCGCGGCGTCACGCTCGGCGACGGCCGCGGCGGCGTCCAGCATGAGCTGGGTGTAGGTGCGCCGGATCTGGAAGAGCAGTTCCTCCTTGGAGCCGATGTGGTAGTACAGCGCGCCGCGCTGGATCCCGGCCCGGTCGCCGATCTCGCCGACCCCGGTGGCATGGAATCCCTTCTCCGCGAACAGCTCCACGGCCGCGCGCATGATCCGCTCCCGGGTCTCCCCCGGGCTCGCCTCCGAGGCGGGGGGTCGTCCGCGCCGCCGCGCCGGCGCCGCGGTCATCGCCAGCCGCCGTCGAGGGACAAGGTCGCCCCGGTGCAGAACGCGGAGGCGTCGGAGGCGAAGAACAGTGCGGCCCCGACGATATCGCCCGGGACGCCGATCCGCCCGAGCGCGTTGTGCTGGGCGAGATGGTCGCGCATCTCCTGCGGCCACGCCTTGGCGATATCGGTGTCGAAGGCCCCGCAGCGAATGGTGTTGACCCGCACCGCCGGGCCGTAGGTCTGCGCCAGCCCGCCGGTGAGTGCCTCCAGTCCGGCCTTGGCCGCCGCGTAGGGCACCGCGAGGGGTTCGGGTTTCGCGGCCTCGATGGAGGAGATGTTGATGATCGAGCCGCCGCCCGCGGCCGCCATGCGCGGACCGATGAGCGCGGACAGCCGGAACGCACCCTTGAGGTTGGTGGCGATCACCTTGTCGAACATGGCCTCGGTGACCTGGTCCAGGCTCGGGTACAGCAGGGACATGCCCGCGTTGTTGACCAGCACGTCGACCGCGCCGAATTCCGCGTACACGGTGTCGACCAGAGTGTCGGACTGTTCCCAGACGCCGACATTGCAGGCCACCGGCAGTGCCCGCACGCCGTATTTCGCGCGGATCTCGGCGGCCAGGGTCTCGCACGCGTCGAGTTTGCGGCTGGCGATCACCACGTGGGCTCCGGCATCGGCGAAGGCGTGCACCATCTCCCGGCCCAGCCCGCGGCTGCCGCCGGTGACCACGGCGACCTTGTCCGACAAGGGCTTTCCCATACACCCACACCTTCGCGTCCGCGAACAACAGAAATGTTCTGCCCAGTACATTAAATGTACCGGCCGATACAATCAAGACCGGTGACACATCCGGAAGTGCGGGCCGCCGCCGCCCACCACATACCCGCGAGTAACATGACGGGCGTACTTTTTCCACCCGGCTTCTCGAAATGAGGCATTAGATGACAGAGCGGATTCAGGTCGGCGGGCTCCAGGTTGCCAAGGTGCTCCACGATTTCGTGGAGAACGAGGCCCTTCCCGGCACCGGCGTAGATTCCGCCGCGTTCTGGTCGGGTGCCGAGGCCGTCATCAACGACCTCGCTCCCCGTAACCGTGCTCTGCTCGCGGAACGCGACGACATCCAGGCCAAGATCGACGAGTGGCACCGTGCCGCAGCGTCTGATTCGCGGCCCGCCACGGCCGGCACCGGCTACGACAAGGCCGCCTACAAGCAGTTCCTCACCGAGATCGGCTACCTGCGTCCCGAACCGGCCGATTTCCGGATCGGCACCGAGAACGTGGACGCCGAAATCGCCACCACCGCGGGCCCGCAGCTCGTGGTGCCGGTGAGCAACGCCCGCTTCGCCATCAACGCCGCCAACGCGCGCTGGGGCTCGCTGTACGACGCCCTGTACGGCACCGACGCCATCTCCGAGGAGAACGGCGCGGAGAAGGGCACCGGCTACAACAAAGTCCGCGGTGACAAGGTCATCGAATGGGCCCGCAACTTCCTCGACGACGCGGTGCCGCTGATCACCGGCTCGCACGTCGGCTCCACCAAGTACTCCATCACCGACGGCGAACTCGTCGTGGGCCTCGAGGACGGCACCGACATCGGCCTGGCCGATGCCGACGCCCTGGTCGGCTACCTGGGTGATCCGGCCGCCCCGACCTCGGTGCTGCTCAAGCACAACGGCCTGCACATCGAGATCCAGATCGATCCGTCCTCGCCGATCGGCTCCACCGACACCGCCGGTGTCAAGGACGTGGTGCTCGAGTCCGCGATCACCACCATCATGGACTTCGAGGACTCCGTGGCCGCGGTGGACGCCGAGGACAAGGTGCTCTGCTACCACAACTGGCTGGGCCTGATGAAGGGCGACCTGGCCGAAGAGGTCAGCAAGGGCGGCAAGACCTTCACCCGCACCATGAACCCCGACCGCGTCTACACCGCGCTCGACGGTTCCGAACTGGTGCTGCACGGCCGCTCGCTGCTATTCGTCCGCAATGTCGGCCACCTCATGACCTCCGACGCCATCCTCGACGCCGAGGGCAACGAGGTCCCCGAGGGCATCATGGACGGCCTGCTCACCGTGCTCATCGCCAAGCACGCCCTGAACGGCGACACCAAGCTGAAGAACACCCGCACCGGCTCCGTCTACATCGTGAAACCGAAGATGCACGGTCCCGACGAGGTCGCCTTCACCAACGAGCTGTTCGGCCGGATCGAGGAGGTGGTGGGCCTGCCCGCCAACACCCTCAAGGTCGGCATCATGGACGAGGAGCGTCGCACCACCGTCAACCTGAAGGCGTGTATCCACGCCGCCAAGGACCGCGTGGTCTTCATCAACACCGGTTTCCTGGACCGCACCGGCGACGAGATCCACACCTCCATGGAGGCCGGGCCGATGGTCCGCAAGGCCGAGATGAAGGGCCAGCAGTGGATCCTGTCCTACGAGGACTTCAACGTCGACACCGGTATCGCCGCCGGTCTGCCCGGTAAGGCGCAGATCGGGAAGGGCATGTGGGCCATGCCGGACCTGATGGCCGACATGCTGGTCCAGAAGGTCGGCCACCCCAAGGCCGGTGCGAACACCGCGTGGGTGCCCTCGCCGACCGCCGCCACCCTGCACGCCACCCACTACCACCTGGTGGACGTGTTCAAACGCCAAGCAGAGATCGCCAAGGGCGGCCCGCGCGCCAGCGTCGACGAGATCCTCGAGATCCCCCTCGCCACCGACACCAACTGGTCGGCCGAGGAAAAACAGCAGGAACTCGACAACAACTCCCAGGGCATCCTCGGCTACGTCGTGCGCTGGATCGACCAGGGCGTCGGCTGCTCCAAGGTGCCCGACATCTCCGATGTCGGCCTCATGGAGGACCGCGCCACCCTGCGCATCTCCTCCCAGCTGATGGCCAACTGGCTGCGCCACGGCGTCGTGACCGAGGACGAGGTCATCGCCTCCCTCGAGCGCATGGCCCCGGTCGTCGACCGCCAGAACGCCGGTGACCCGGGCTACCGCCCGATGGCCCCCGACTTCGCCTCCAGCATCGCCTTCCAGGCCGCCAAGGAACTCGTGCTCGAGGGCACCAAGCAGCCCAACGGCTACACCGAGCCCATCCTGCACCGCCGCCGCCGCGAGGCCAAGGAGTACAACGCCAAGTTCTGCGCGTAGACGCGGACCGTGCGCACGAATACCCCGGTCGATCGAGATCGACCGGGGGGATTCGTGTCTCCGGAATGGGTAGGCTGCGCGGCGTCAGTCGTTCCCCAGCAGAGGAAAGATCCATGGGCAGTACCGTTCTCGATGTCGTCAATCTGATCATCGCCCGCGTGAACGCGGCGTGGTGGTGGGCCTCCAGCGGATCCTCCGGCCCGATGCCGCTCTAGGCCGTTCCCGGACCACTCGAACGGCCGTGACCGTGCGGTCGTCAGAGCCGATCGATTCGCCGGGCAGCCGCGGCGCGCGAGAATACGCGGCGTGCCGCGGCACCGGCCGCTAGGCTGCGAGGTACCCGTACCGGCGAGCTATCCGACCAGGAAGACACCGCATATGGCCGACGAAGGCCGCACCCTCTCCGCCGCCACCGGCGAAACCCGGGGTGAGCGGTCCGAGAGCTGTCCGGCCACCAGGCCGACGCCCGATCCGGAGCAGATGCGCCGCTTGGCGGCACTGCTGCGGGGCGTCGCAGCGGGCGATCGGGATGCCTTCACCGCCTTCTACCGTTCGACCCACGACCGCGTCTACGGTCTGGCGCTGCGGATTCTGCGCCGCCCCCCGGCCGCCGAGGAGGTCACCCAGGAGGTGTATCTGTACGTGTGGAACGCCGCCGACCAGTACGATCAGCGGCTCGCCAGTCCGATCGGCTGGCTCATGATGCTCACCCATCGGCGCGCGGTCGATCGCGCCCGACTCGAATACTCTCGCGGCCACCGCGATCTCGCCTACGGCCAGCGACATCTGGGCCGCGATCACGACATCGTCGCCGAGACGGTGGCGCAGCGCTCCGAGGAGCGCGCCGTCATCGACTGCCTCGACACCCTGACCGACATCCAGCGGGAGTCGGTGGCGCTCGCCTACTACGGCGGCCGGACCTACGCGGAGGTGGCCGATGATCTCGGCATCCCGCTGTCCACGGTCAAAACTCGCATTCGTGACGGATTGCGCCGACTGCGCAGCTGTTTGACAGGATCGGTGACCGATGCCTGACCACGCTCCCGAGACCGATCTGCTCGACCTCGCCTATCCGTACGCACTCGACGCGCTCGCCGAGCCCGAGCGTGCGGCGGTGGAGGAGCGGGTGCGCACCGCCGACCCCGCGGCGGCGGCCGCCTTCCGTGACTCCGTGCGTGAGATCCGCGAAACCCTCGCGGCGCTCACCGTGGTCGACGCGCATCCCGCGCCCGACCATGTCGAGGCATCCGTCCAGGCTGCCCTGGACCGCCAGCTGGCGGCCGCGACGCCGGTGGGCCGGACGTGGCCGATCCGGTGGCTGGCCGCAGCGGCGGTGCTGATCATCGCGATCGGCATCGGCGCGTTCGTGGCCGTCGACCGGACCCGGCAGGGCGAGGCGGGCGCGGTGACCGCCCAGCGGATCCTCGCCGAATCCGATGCGCGCGAGATACGCACCCCCGTCTCCGGCGGCGGCGATATCGTGGTCACCACCTCGGCGCGCTTGGACGCGGCGGCGGTGTCCTTCGACGCGGTGCCCGCCGCGCCCCTGCGGCACACCTATCAGCTGTGGCTCATCCCGGAAGGCGGCCAACCACTGTCGGCGGGTGTGCTCGACCCCTTGCCCGCACCGGACGATCCGACGGTGGTGCCGCTCGACGACGCCGCCCTGCTCGCCCTTTCGGTGGAGCCCGCCGGCGGCTCCCCCCAACCCACCACCGACCCGCTCGTGGCGGTCCCGCTCGACTGATCTCCCGCCTGATCGACCGGGCCGAACACTGCCTGATCGACCAGACCGACTCGCCCCACCGATCCGCCGGACCCACTCGCCCTACCGGTTCGCCCGACCGATCGACCAGACCGAACAGCCCACCGATCCCTCGGGCCGAATCGCCCCGCCGACAGCCGGGACGGGCGGACCCTCGAGTGCCGGAACGGTTCTCGTCAGGTGAGCGCTACGGTGGCGGTGGCCCCGCCGAATACGCGGCGGCCGTCGTGGGTGGCGGTGAGGGCGAGGGTGGCGGTTCGCGCCTCGGTGTCGACCTCGCTGACCCGGCCGCCGAATTCGATCTCCCCGACCGCGCCGGGCAGCACCCGCACCGGGTTGCACAGCCGCACCCGGTAGCGGCGCAGGGCGGTCGGATCGCCGGTCCAGGCGGTGAGATAGCCCGCACCCAGACTCATGGTGAGCATGCCGTGCGCGAGGACGCCGGGCCCCATACCGACGGCCTCGGCGCTGGCGGGATGCCAGTGGATCGGGTTCGGATCCCCGGCCACCCCGGCGTAGCGCACCAGATCGCCGAGGGTGAGCCGGTAGACGCGGGACGGCAGCCGGTCACCGACCGCCACCCCGGCCAGCGCGCGGCCGCCGGTCACCGGCCGCGGCGTGGGGAGGGCGGGCATGACGGCCGCGACCTCGTCGATGGCGGGCGGTTCAGCGTCGAGCAGCCCCTGGTGCAGGATGTTCTCGCCGATCGCCGCGAATCGCTCATCCGGTCCGCCGTCCGCCCGGGCCACCAGTCCGGTGGTCGCGGTCAGCACGGCGCCGCCGTGCGCGTCGACGATCTCGTTGCCCAGCACCATGAGATCCCCGCCGAACGCCTTGCGGCGCGACAGCAATCCGATGTGGCTGGTGAGCCGGTCGCCGACCAGGATGGGCCGATGGAAGTCGAAGGTCTGCTCGGTCTGCACCGTGGAGGTGAGGTCGCAGTCGGTGAGCAGCTGCCCCAGGGCCGCCTGCACCGAGCCGCCGAGCAGGGCCGCGAAGGTGGGCGGGGCGGGCAGTGCGGTACAGCCGTAGACGGCGGCGACCTCCTCGTGGAGGTGGGCCGGATGATCGTTCTGGACCGCGCGGGCGAATTCGCGCACCTGCTCGCGACCGACCTCGTAGTGGTCGCGCAGCCGGTAGGTGCGCCCGACCAGCGCGTGCGGATCGGCGAGGGTGGCATCTAGGACCACGAATTTCTCCTCCAGGACCGGAATGGGTTACCAACTAGTCGGTACCCGATCACGCACCGGATTGCTCCTGGCGCACTAATGTGATCTGCGACACAATTTGCACGGAACGCCCATGCGGCGTCCGCACCGAGTCCACGCGGGCGACCGCCGGGGTGACACAGGGAGTAGCGCTCGCCTCGTTGCCGTTCCGCAACCGGTTTCGGTGAAACAAATTCGGCCACTCCACCGTTGTAGAAGTACGGCGGGGGCCGGAAAATCCGCACGACAACGGCAGGTCCGTTGTGCCACCATGAGTTTCGACGATCAACCCGACCAAGCGGTCGGCGACACCGGGAAGGAGGAGGCGGCTTTGCATCCGGAGTACTCGCAGCACGGCGATATGGACAAGCGCGAACGGCTGGGCCGGAATATCGGCCGCCTCGCCGCGCGGGCCTGACCCGCCGCCTCCCTCATCTCGTTCCTTCCTTTCACGAAACATGGTGACACCCATGCTGTTCCGTCACGCCGACGAGCCGCCGGCGATAACCGCCGACAACTGGATACACACGGGAGTGCTGCTCCTCAACGCCTCCTACGAGGCTCTGACCGAGATCCGCGCCGAGCGCGCCGTGGTGCTGCTCATCACCGGTGCCGCCGAGCCGGTGGTGGATCGGGATCCGCACTTCCCCATTCGCTCGAAGAGCCTGGAGCTCGTACTGCCGGAGACCATCCGGCTGCTGCGTTACGTCTACCTCGAGCACAGCGTGACGGTCGCCGACGGCAGCCGGGCCACCCTGCCCGCCGTGCTGCGGCGCGACGACTACCGCTGCGGGTACTGCGCCGGATGGGCCCGCACCGTCGACCACATCCGGCCGCGCAGCCGAGGCGGCCCCAACACCTGGGACAACCTCATCGCCGCCTGCGGGCGGTGCAACGCCTACAAGGCGGACCGGACTCCCGAGGAGGCCGGCATGCGCCTGCTGTGGGAGCCCCGCGCTCCCAAGGACATGGAGAAGAAGCAGCGGCGGATCTGGAAGGAACTGGCCGCATCGTAACCGCGTGATCGGACATGAAAGGAGCGAGATCCGATGACGAAAACAGCAGTTCGGGAGCTGAGCCTGGCGGATCTGCTCCCCATCTCCGACTCGAAGGACTACTGGGCCCGCGCTGCCTGCAAGGGTGACCCCAACCACGACGCCTGGTTCCCCTACCCCTCGCAGGACTTCGACTACGCGCGAAGCATCTGCGCGGCCTGCCCCATCCGCCGCGAATGCGGCGATTTCGCCGCCCGCACCGGCCAGTCCGGCGTCTGGGGCGGCCACGAGTACGACCGCGGCACACTGATCCGCGATTGACTCACCCCGAGGCCGCCGCCGTGCCCCGCACGACGGCGGCCTCGTCGCGTACCGCCGATTCGTTTCCGGAGCCGGTTGCGGGCAAGATGGGAACCCGTGATCGCTTCGCCCGCGCCCCGGTGCCGCCGCAAACCCCGCCTGACCTGCAAGGCGAATTTCGCGTGAACATAGACTGACAATCGTGGGAACTCATCGCGCCCGAGGCCGGTCACGTGGTGTCAGCAAGGGACCGGTCATCGCTCTGGTGGCGGTGGTGGTGCTGGCGGTGGCGGTGGTCGGCTGGAGTTGGCTGGCCGAGCGGGCCGAGAATCGGGATGCGGCGGCGGCCGCCGCCTGTGCGGAGGGCACCACCACGCTGCATGTCACCGTCGATCCCGATATCGCGGACCCGGTGCGGGCGGCGGCGCAACGGTACAACGCCACCGAACCACGGGTGCGCGACCACTGCGCGCAGGTCGAGGTGACCGCGCGGGCCTCGGATGCCGTGGTCGCCGCGTTCACGGCCGACGCGCCGTGGAACCCGGAGTTGGGACCGCAGCCCGCGCTGTGGATTCCGGATTCGTCGCGGTCGGTGGCGCTGATGCGGGTGCCCGGGCTGGTGGAGGGCACGCCCGCGCCGGTCGCGGTGAGCCCGATCGCGCTGGCCGTCCCCGATCAACTCCGGCGGGCGCTGGAAGCGGCCCAGACCACCTGGGCGGATCTGCCCGGACTGCAACAGGGTTCGCTCGCCGATGTGGGGCTGGGCGGCTGGGGCGGGCTGCGCCTGGCCATGCCGCCGGGTGACGACAGCCTGGCCGCCGCGCTCGCGGTCGGGTCCGGGGTGTCGGGATCGGATCCGCTCACCGCGGAGGCCGCGGCGGCGGGCCAGGTGACCTCGGCCGTCTCGCGGCTCGCGGCGGGCGCGCCCGAGGCGTCCGATCTCGACCGGGCCTTGATGGACGCGGCGGGGGCCGCCGACCTGCCCGAGGCGACCGTGCACGCGGTCACCGCCACCGAACAGCGCATCAAGGCCGGTCGCGGCCTCACCGCCTTCCGTCCGCTGGGCGCGACCCCGGTGGCCGACTATCCGGCGGCGCTGCTCAACGGCGACTGGGTGGACCAGACCCAGAATCTGGCGGCGAGCCTGTTCGCCGATTATCTGCGCGCACCCGAACAGGCGAAGCTGTTCACCGACGACGGTTTCGGCGCGGCACCGCCCGCCGGGCCGCCGGTGCCGGAGCAGGCGGTGCTGACCCGCGTCCGGGAGGTGCTGGCGAATCCGGTGCTGGGGGTGCGCGCCACCGCGCTGGTGGACGTGTCGTCCTCGATGGCCGCCACCGAGGGGGCGGCCACCCGCCTGGCCAACACCCTCGCCGCCCTGCAATCGGTCATGAACGTGATGCCGCCCGATTTCGGGCTGGGCGTCTGGACCTTCGGCAAGAACCTGGACGGGGACCAGCCCTACCGGGTGATCTCACGGACCGGACCGCTCACCGACGCCCACCGCGGCGAACTGGTGCGGGAACTGTCCGATATCTCGGCGACCAGCACCCGGCCCGACCGCGCCTATCCCACCCTGGAAGCCGCCTACCGGGACGCCGTCGCGAACTACGAGACGGGACAGACCAATTCGATCCTGCTCGTCACCGACGGCCCCGACGACGACTCCCCCGTCACCGGCGACCAACTGCTGGCGAGTATCGCCGCCCTCGCCGATCCGGCCCGCCCGGTGCGCATCGACGTCATCGCGATCGGCGGACAGGACCAGCAGACGCTGCGCACCCTCACCGAGCAAACCGCCGGCACCTACACCTCGGTGCCCACCACCGACGAACTCGCCTTCGGCAGCGCCATGAATCAGGCCCTGACCACACCTTGACCACACCCCTTCGGCATGTCGCAGCACACTGTCGGCCAACTCGTGGGAGATTGCGGAGAAACACCGGTCTCTCCATCGAAGGGGTTGATCATGGCGCATACGACGAGCACCGACAGTTCCCTGAAGCAGGGCTTCGCGGCGGGCACCTCCATCGCGGCCGCCGTCCTGCTGCTGGTGGTCGGCGTGCTCTCGATCCTCGAGGGCATCTCGGCCGCGGCATCCGACGATCTGGTGATCGTGGATGTCAACGACTACGTCTACAAGCTCAACACCACCGGGTGGGGGTGGATCCACATCATCCTCGGCGCGATCGTGGTCGTCGCCGCCATCGGCCTGATGGCGGGCACCGCCTGGGGCCGCGCCGCCGCCATGGTCCTGGCGGCGCTGTCGATCATCGCCAACTTCCTGTGGCTGCCCTACTACCCGATCTGGTCGATCGTCATCATCGCCCTGGACGTGGTGATCATCTGGGCCGTCGCGACCTGGCGGCCCGACACCGTCTGAACCGGGTCCGACGAACGACGCCCCACCGGTCCGCGCGACCGATGGGGCGTCGCCGTAAGTGTCACGCTGCGCCGGTGGGAACCGGCGGTGTGAGGCCGCGCCAAGGCCGCACGGGAACCTGCGCGCACGATCTCATTCGGCGTAGGCGTCGAGCGGCGGGCAGGAGCACACCAGATTGCGGTCGCCGTAGGCCCCGTCGATGCGCCGCACCGACGGCCACACCTTGGCGCGAGCGTGCTTCACCCCGCGCGGATACACCGCGGTCTCCCGGCTGTACGGGTGATCCCATTCACCGACAAGGCATTCCGCGGTGTGCGGCGCCCCGCGCAGCGGGTTGTCGTCGGCGGGCCAGACCCCGGCGGCCACCTGGTCGATCTCGGCCTTGATGGCGATCATGGCGTCGACGAAGGCGTCCAACTCCTCCAGGTTCTCGCTCTCGGTGGGCTCCACCATGAGGGTGCCCGCCACCGGGAAGCTCATGGTGGGTGCGTGGAATCCGTAGTCCGCGAGGCGTTTGGCCACATCGTCGACGGTGACGCCGGTGCGCTTGGTGATCTCGCGCAGATCGAGGATGCACTCGTGGGCGACCATGTCGTTCTCGCCGGTGTAGAGCACCGGGAAGTGGTCGTTCAGGCGCTGGGCGATGTAGTTGGCCGAGGCGATGGCGGTCAGGGTGGCGCGGCGCAGCCCGTCGGCCCCCATCATGCGGATATAGGCCCAGGTGATGGGAAGGATGGAGGCCGAACCGAATTCGGCCGCCGACACCGCGTGCGAATCCCGCTCCAGCGGATCGCCGGGCAGGTACTTCGCCAGATGCTCGCGCACCGCGACCGGGCCGACGCCGGGGCCGCCGCCGCCGTGCGGGATGCAGAAGGTCTTGTGCAGGTTCAGGTGGCTGACATCGCCGCCGAACTTACCCGGACGGGCAAGGCCGACAAGGGCGTTGAGGTTCGCGCCGTCCACGTAGACCTGACCGCCCGCCTCGTGCACCAGACCGCACAGCTCGGCCACCTCGTGCTCGTACACGCCGTGCGTGGACGGGTAGGTGATCATGATGCAGGCCAGCCGCTCGGCGTGGTCGGCGATCTTGGCGCGCAGATCGTCCAGGTCGACGTCGCCGTTCGCCCGGCACTTCACCACCTCCACGCGCATGCCGACCATGGCGGCCGAGGCGGCGTTGGTGCCGTGCGCGCTGGACGGGATGAGGCAGGTGTCGCGGTGGGTGTCACCGCGGTCCAGGTGGTAGCGGCGGATGGCGAGCAGGCCCGCGTACTCGCCCTGGCTACCGGCGTTGGGCTGCAACGAGACCCGGTCGTAGCCGGTGACCGCGGTCAGCCACCCCTCCAGGTCCGCGATGAGACGGCGCAGGCCCGGGGCGTCGTCGACGGGCGCGTACGGGTGCACGCGATTGAAGCCCGGCCAGGTGATGGACTCCATCTCCGCGGTGGCGTTGAGCTTCATGGTGCAGGAGCCGAGCGGAATCATGCTGCGGTCCAGCGCGATGTCCTTGTCCGAGAGCGCGCGCAGATAGCGCAGCATGGCGGTTTCGGTGTGGTACTTGGTGAACGCGGGGGCGGTGAGGAACTCCGAGGTGCGGTTCTCGATGTGCGGGCGCTGCGCGCCATGCGGCAGCGCACCCTCCGGGCCGACCGGGATCTCCGCGCCGAAGCAGTCGAGCACCGCCACCACGTGCGCGTCCGTGGTGGCCTCGTCGCAGGCGATGCCGACATGGTCGGCGTCCACCAGGCGCAGGTTGATGCCCGCGCCCTTGGCCTTGGCGACGACGGCTTCCGCACCGCCGGGCGCCTTCACCAGCACGGTGTCGAAGAAGCGCTGGTGCACGACGGCGTCGCCGAGCCCGGCGGCCAGCCACTGCGCGTGCCCGTGCACCCGGCGGGCGATGGCGCGCAGGCCGTCGGCGCCGTGGTAGGAGGCGTACATGGCGGCCACGATGGCCAGCAGCACCTGGGCGGTGCAGATATTGGAGGTGGCCTTCTCGCGGCGGATGTGCTGTTCGCGGGTCTGTAGCGCGAGCCGGTAGGCGAGGCCGCCGTCTGCGTCGACGGAGACGCCGACCAGCCGGCCCGGCAGCTGCCGGGCGTGAGCGGAGTGCACCGCCAGATATCCGGCGTGCGGGCCGCCGAAGCCCAGGGGCACGCCGAAGCGCTGGGTGGTGCCGAAACAGGCGTCCGCGCCCTGTTCCCCGGGCGGGGTGAGCAGCGTCAGGGCCAGCAGGTCCGCGCCGATGCCCACCAGCGCGCCGCGCTCGTGGGCGGCATCGACGAGCGGCTGCCAGTCCACGATGCGGCCCGATGCGCCCGGCAGCTGCGCCAGCACGCCGAAGAAGTCCCCCTCGGGCAGTTCGCCCGCGGCCAGATCGGCCTCCACGATCTCGATCCCGAGCGGTTCGGCGCGGGTGTACAGCACGGTCCGGGTCTGCGGGAACAGATCGCTGTCGATGAGCAGCCGCGTGGACTTGGACTTGCGGTTGGCGCGCTGCAACAGCGTCATGGCCTCGGCGGCGGCGGTGGCCTCGTCCAGCATGGAGGCGTTCGCCACCTCCATGCCGGTCAGATCCGACACCATGGTCTGGAAGTTGAGCAGCGCCTCCAGGCGGCCCTGCGAGATCTCCGGCTGGTAGGGCGTGTAGGCGGTGTACCAGGCCGGGTTCTCGAGCAGATTGCGCACCAGCACCGGCGGGGTGAGGGTGTCGTAGTAGCCGAGGCCGATCATGCTGGTGGCGACGGTGTTGGACGCGGCGAGCGCGGCCAGTTCGGCCAGCGCCTCATGCTCGCTCACCGCGGGCGGCAGGGCGGCCAGACCGTTGGCGGCCGGGGCGTCGAGGATGCTGGCGGGCACGGCCCGTTCGGCCAGCTCGTCCAGGGATCCGATGCCGATGGCGGACAGGATGCGGTCGGTTTCGCCGCGATCGGGTCCGATATGGCGGTCGGCGAAGGATCGGTTCTGCACGGCAGCTCCAAGGTTCGGGCGGGTCGACCGACGGTCGACAGTCGGGTGCCCTCCCCCTCTGTCGTGGAGCCTGAGAGATTCGGGTCCGCCGGGTGAGCGGTGCCCTTTCCCCATGGGCGGGTGGTCGCGGACCACCGCTTTCCAGAGGCGTCGAAACTCCGTACGGTCCCTGGTGCCTGAGAGATTGACGGGGAGGTGCTGCTCCTTCGGCGTCCGGTGGTCCCGGAGCTCTCCCGCACGGCGGCGACGCACCGCCCAGTGTAGCTGTGCTCGATTTGCCCCTCCGCTGCGCTCCGGGGCGGGTTCGCGGCGCTGGAGGTCTCGGTTCTTCCCTTCCTCCGCTCCCCCGCTTCGCTCCTCCGCTCCGGTCGGTCCAGAACCGAGACGCGCCGCGAACCGGCGCGTACACCCTCTGAGTGACGGGACGCGCCGGTCCGGCGGGGTTGCGCGGAGCTAACCGGTCTTGGTGTTGAGGCGGGCCTTGCGCCGGAAGGCGAGTTCGTCTTCCGGGCGGTCGGTGGCATTGCCCTCCTCGGCGCGTTCGGCCGGGAAATTGGCTATCGCACCGGTCAATTCGCGCATGGCGCCGCTGACCGCGATGCCGAACACACCCTGGCCGCCCTGGAGCAGGTCGACGACCTCCTCGGGGGAGGTGCACTCGTAGACGGTGGTGCCGTCGGAGAAGAGCGTGATACCCGCCAGATCCTCGACACCGCGGCTGCGCAGGTGGTCGACCGCGATGCGGATGTTCTGCAGCGAGATGCCCGCGTCGAGCAGTCGCTTCACGATCTTGAGGACCAGGATGTCCTTGAACGAGTACAGACGCTGGCTGCCGGATCCGGTGGCGGTGCGAATGGACGGCGCGACCAGTCCGGTGCGTGCCCAATAGTCGAGTTGGCGATAGGTGATTCCCGCCGCTTGGCACGCAGTGGGAACTCGGTAGCCAACCAGATCATCGGGCACCGTGTCATCGGGGAACAGCCCTGGCTGCACCACGTCTTGCGGTTGATCTCCCACTGACTACTCCCTCACTACCGTGGCCTATCAGGGCTCGTCATCAATACTGGAGCGAATGGCCTAACTATCGAGGCTACTCTCCCGATTGTCCCGGCAGTATCGGCACCGACCAAGCCTGCTCGACCGCGTGTTTCTCACCCTAAACCTGAGGTCGAGACACATTTCCGTAGCGAGCGGCCACTCAGCTGTCGGTCGCCTTGAAGTCGTCCGGCGAGACCGATTCGAGGAATTCCTTGAACTTCTCGACCTCGTCCTCGCGCTCGTCCGGCATGACCAGCCCGGCCTCCTCGAGGACCGCCTCCTCGGCATAGATCGGGCAGCCCACCCGCAGGGCGATGGCGACCGAGTCCGACGGCCGCGCGGAGATGCGCGGACCGTTCTCGAAGACCAGATCGGCGTAGAAGGTGCCCTCCTGCAGATCCACGATCCGGACCTCCTTCAAGGTGTGACCCAACTCCTTGATGAGGATCTTGATCAGATCGTGGGTCAGCGGGCGGATGGGCGTGACACCCTCCTGTTCGAGCACGATCGCCGTCGCCTCGGCCTGTCCGATCCAGATGGGTAGGTACCGGTCGCCCGATACCTCGCGGAGCAACAGCACGGGCTGGTTCTGTGGCTGCTCGACACGGATGCCGATCACACGCATTTCGCTCATGGCACGCCTCCCATAAACTCGCCCGGCTGCCGCCCTGCCGCTCGGTGCCGTATCACCGAGTCTAAAGCGCGTCGGCCAATTTCCTCCGACACCACCCTCCTCGGGTGTCCCCACACCGAATCGGTGCGGGTTCCTGCTTCGCCGAGTCCGGTTCCACCAGTCCCCGTTGGGAACTGGCCAGCGCCCGACTCTCCACAGGCATTGATGACCCGGCCACCTGCTGGGCGGTCCGGAACGCCATTGCTGACGTAAGAGCCACAATACGCGTCGGCACCGATACCCTGCCCGACACACAGAGCGATGATTTCAGCCTCCGAGGGAAGCGCGCACGGCGGTCTTCACCAGGCAGGTGTGCAGGGTCAGCGACAATGCCGCCAACTCTCGCACCGTCTCCTCCGCACGGGCGCGCGCGTCCTCGTCCCGACTCTTGGCGATCGGGGCCGCGATCTGGGCCACCAGCGCCGCCTCCCGATCCGCCGCCAGTTTGAAGGCGCGCAGATGCCGTGCCTCCAAACCGAATTCACTCAATGCCTGCGCGGTGCGGGCCAGCGTCACCGCGTCGGTATCGAAGAAACCGGCCGCGCCCGGGGTGATCAGTCCGGCGCGGATCAGCTCCTGGAGGAACTTCTCGTCGATACCGGCCTGGTCGATCAGGTCCGCCCGAGTAACCCGGATCTCGTGATCGAACCGGAGTTCCTCGGGCGACACCTCACCGGGCACGACACCGAGCCGCCGCAGGCGGCCCGGACCGTCGGTGGGCGCGGATCCGTTCACCGCGTCGCTTCCCCCGCCGCCCGCTCGGGCGCGGGCTTCCCGCACCCCGAGCGTGGCGGCTCCCTTGTCGATCGCCTCGAGCTGTTCCTTGATCACCTTCAGGGGCAGGTACTGGTCCCGCTGCGCGGTCAGCACGAACCGGAGCCGCTCGACGTCGTGTACCGCGAATCTGCGGTAACCCGACGGCGTGCGCTCCGGGCTGATCAGTCCCTCCGATTCCAGGAATCGGATCTTCGAGATGGTGATGTCCGGAAAGTCCGGACGCAGGAGATCCAGCACGGAGCCGATCGACATACCTCCGCGCGTCCACTGCGCTGCGCCTGTCATTCCGCTCGGTCCTATAGTGCGCCCGCGTCACTCGATTGCGGACGCGGGCCGGTCAGGAACACCAGCCGGAACTTGCCGATCTGCACCTCGTCGCCGTTCTGCAGCTCCGAGGAGTCCACCGGCTCCCGGTTCACATACGTGCCGTTCAAGCTGCCCACATCGACCACCTGGAAGGTGTCGTCGTCCTGCCGGAACTCCGCGTGGCGGCGGCTGACGGTGACATCGTCGAGAAAGATGTCGCTGTCGGGGTGGCGCCCCGCGGACGTGGTGGGCTGATCCAGCAGAAACCGCGAACCGGCGTTCGGGCCGCGCTTCACAACCAGCAGGGCCGCCCCCGCGGGCAGGCCCTCGACCCCTACCGGCTGCTCGCCGGTCTGCTCGGTGCGAGGTTCGACCTCGTTCAGGAAATCAGCGCGGAACACCGATGTGGTCTCGGCCGCGCTCTCCCCGTAAACCGGGTCTTTGTGCTCGCTCACCCTTGCTCTCCTCCTCGAACCGAATAATCCATGCAAGCAGTTGATGCCTTCAGCTACTCGGCCACCGGCCCGCTCTCGCCCTCGGACGGGTGAGGTGCGAATACTCCGAGCACCGGCTGCCGGATCATCTGTTGGCATTGACCGTACCCTGCCGGGGCGTGCCCGTGCAGGTAGAACTGTGAAGGCTCCTTCAGCCCCCGATAACTCCTTGATAACCCGCGGCATCCAGCAGCTCGCCGAGCACCGCGTCCACACCCTCGGCATCATCGAGCTCGAGCTCGAACATCCAGCCGTCGCCGTAGGGATCGGAATTGATCGTCTCGGGCGAGGACACCAGATCTTCGTTCACGGCAACGACTTTGGCGGCCAGCGGCGCGTAGATGTCGCTCACGCTCTTGGTCGACTCCACCTCCGCGATGCTGTCCCCGGCTGCCACATCCTTGTCCACCTCCGGCAGCTGCACGAATACGACGTCACCGAGCTGTGACTGCGCGTAGTCGGTGATGCCCACCCGCACCCGGGTCGGGCCGACCTTGGCCACCCATTCATGTTCCTCGGTGTAGCGCAGATCCTGGGGTAGGTCGGTCACAGGCGTCCTTTCAACAGATGTACTCCCGAGTTGTCGTTGTGTCGGCAACACCCTAGCCGCTACGGGGTGACCCGTGGCACGGCCGGTACGGCGCGGGCCACGGCAACCGCCTTGCCGACGTAGAGGATGCCTGTCCACACGTAGACCACCGTGCCCCAGACCAATAGTGCCCCGCCGAAGGCCGCCCCGAAACCCGCGGCCGCCCAGTCCATCTGACCGGCCAGCAGCCAGGGCAGCGCCGACATGAGCGCGAAGGTGGCGGCTTTGCCCAGGTAGATGACCTCGGGCGGGGGCAGGTCGCGGCGTTTGTACACCCCGAGCGTGACCATCAAGATCACATCGCGGCCGATGAGTATCGCCACCACCCACCACGGCAGGATGCCGCGAACCAGGAAGCCGCCCAGTGTGGCCAGCAGGTAGAGCCGGTCCACCAGCGGATCCAGCAGCGCACCCAGCCGCGAGGACTGGTCGAGCAGCCGCGCCAGCTTGCCGTCCAGGAAGTCGGTGACCCCGCTGACCACCAGCAGCGCGAACGCCCAGCCGTCGGCCTCCCGCACCAGCAGCAGCCACAGGAAGACCGGAACGCCGACCAGCCGGATGACGCTGAGCACGTTCGGCACGGTCAGAATGCGGTCGCCGAGTACCGATTCGGCGTTCCGTTCGGATGTCACAGGCCGTGCATACCTCAATCACGGTGTTATCGCCATCCGGGCACGCCGACCACCGGGCGTGGTTGGATCACAGTATGGTCGCTGCCATAGTCTTGTGATGAGAGAATGAGTTTAGATTCGTCTCATTTCCACTGGGTGCTGCGCGAGAGGAAGAGCATGCCCGACTTCGACTACGACGTCGTCGTGATCGGTTCCGGATTCGGCGGCAGCGTGAGTGCGCTGCGGCTGACCGAGAAGGGATACCGGGTGGCGGTGCTGGAATCCGGCCGCCGCTGGACCCCGGAGAACCTGCCCGATACGAACTGGAATGTGCGTAAATCCATCTGGGCGCCGCGGCTGGGGATGACCGGAACCCAGCGCATCAGCGTGCTCGGCAAGTGCGCGGTGTTCTCCGCCTCGGGGGTGGGCGGCGGCTCGCTGATCTACGGCAACACGCTCTACGAGCCACTGCCGGACTTCTACGCCGACCGGCAGTGGGCGCACATCACCGACTGGCGAGCCGAGCTCGCGCCCTACTACGACCAGGCGCAGCGCATGCTCGGGGTGGAGCCGAATCCGCGCATGACCCCCGCCGACGACGTGATCCGTTCCGTGGCCGAGGATCTCGGGGTCGCCGACACCTTCCACCCCACCCGGGTGGGCGTGTTCTTCAACGAGGAGAATCCGGGCGCGGAGGTGGACGACCCGTACTTCGGCGGTGTCGGACCGCGCCGCAGCGGCTGTGTGCACTGCGCGCGCTGTTTCACCGGCTGCCCGCACAATGCCAAGAACACCACCGTGAAGAACTACCTCTACCTGGCCGAACAGGCGGGGGCGCACGTCTTCGAACTCACCACCGCCACCAAGGTGCGGCCCATGGCGGGCGGCGGGTACGCCATCGAGACCCAGCGCTCCGACCGCTGGATCCGCAAGGGGCGCAAGGTCTTCACCGCCGAACAGGTGGTGTTCGCGGCGGCGGCGCTCGGCACCCAGAAGCTGCTGCACCAGATGCGCGACGAAGGGGTGCTGCCCCGGCTGTCGCCGCGGCTGGGTGAGCTGACCCGGTCCAATTCCGAGGCAATTCTCAATGTGGTGAGCCGCTCGCGCGACGACTTCGCCCAGGGCATCGCCATCACCTCGTCCATCCATCCCGAGCCCAACACCCATATCGAGGTGTGCCACTACGGCAAGGGGCAGAACGGGCTGTTCCCGCTGTCGGTGCCCATCGTGGACGGCGGGGCCTTCCGCTTCCTGCGCTTCCTGCTGGCCGTCCTGCTGCACCCGATCGTCTTCGCCCGCAGCCTCAATGCCCACCGGGCGTCGGAGAAGTCGGTGATCCTGCTGGTCATGCAGTCGCTGGACAATTCGCTGACCTCCTTCCGCAAATGGGGACAGCTCAAGACCCGCCAGGGCACCGGGCAGCCCAATCCGACCTGGATACCGCTGGCCCACGACGTGGGCCGCCGCTTCGGCGAGAAGGTCGACGGCGACGTGCACTCGCTGATCATGGACGTGTTCAACATCCCGGCGACCGCCCACTACATCGGCGGCTGCGTCATCGGCACCGATCCGGACACCGGCGTGGTCGACCCGTATCAGCGCGTGTTCGGGCATCCGGGTCTGCACATCGCCGACGGTTCGGCGGTGACCGCGAATCTGGGCGTCAACCCCTCGCTCACCATCACCGCGCAGGCGGAGCGGGCCATGGCGTTCTGGCCCAACCGCGGCGAACCCGATCCGCGGCCGGAACTGGGACAGCCGTACCGGCGCATCGCCCCGGTCGCGCCCCGGCGTCCGACGGTGCCGGATACCGCGCCCGGCGCGCTGCGGCTGCCGATCTTCCCGACCGATACGCCGGTCTCCAGGCACTGAGGCCCCGCGCCACGCGGCCACCCCGGCGGCAGGTATCACCGGGGTGGCGTCGGCAACGCGGCCCGGCATCCCGGGGTCGCGCCGACACCGCGGCGCACGGATATCCCGGGGTTCGTCCGCGGCGCGTCCCCCGGGCGGCCGGGATGACGCGGTGCCGAGCCACGGGTAGGTTGGCATCTCGTGTGCGCCAACATGATCGGCTTCCGCTCCCCCGTCGCACCCGACGAGGTGCTGGTGCTCCAGCTCGAGCACGCCGCGCCCGCGGCGCTCGCGCCGTATCTGCCCGCCGTCCCGGCGCGCCACGAGGGTGAACGAATCGTGCAGGGGGCCAGGGCGGTTCAGGCCGAGACCGATATCCTGCTGGGCTGGACCACGCTCATGCTGGACGGCCGCGAACTGCCGTTCGTCGTGCGGCAGTTCCGAAATCTCGAGGGCGGTATCGACCGGTCGGCGCTGGAACCGGATCATCTCGACGACTACGGCCGTCTGGCCGGGGCGCTGCTGGCCCGCGCGCATTCGCGCTCGGTCGATCCGCGGCTGCTGGCGGGCTGTCTCGCGGACGGGGAGGAGTTCGATGACGCGGCGGCCGCCTTCGCGGTGCGGTACGCGGACCGGACCGAGGCCGATCACGCCGAATCGGCGGCCGCGGTGCGGACCGGCCGGATCGCCGCGGAGACCTCCTGACACCCGTTCCGACACCGTCTGACCTGCCGCTCGGCGACACACGGCCACGGCAAAATCCGTCCGGGAGGGTCCGCCCCTCCGTACCATTTCGACTATCGATCGACGAGAAGGGTGCGAAGCCGATGCTCGTTCGAGTGCAGAACACCGCCGGCACCCATGCCGAGAAGGTGCTGATCGACTGGTTGCGCACCTGGAAGGGCCGCGACGATCCGCACGGCGTTGCCACCGTGAATTGCAGCCTCTTCCACGGGGATCGGCTCTATCCCTTCGACGCGGTGGTGTGGACGCCGACCAGCTGCGTGGTGATCGAGGCCGAGGCGCTGGTGGAGCGACTGGAGGGTGAGCTGGAGGTGCCGCTGAGCGGTCCCTGGCGCGGCGCCGACAAGATCATCAACTTCGAGGGCGGCGATCGCCGCACCCCGCTGGACAAATCGCGCGATCACACCTTCGCCCTGCAGAACTGGTTCGCCGAACGCGGGCTGGGACAGCGCGTGGTGCACGGGGCGGTGCTGGTGGTGCCGCCGCCCGGTTCCAAGGTGCGGGTGCGGCAGCTGTGGAACGATCCCAGTTTCGAGGTGCTGCTCGGCGACGATCAGGCACGGTTGCGCGAATACTTCGACTCGATCGCCTCGCGCGGCCGCCCGCAGTGGTCGGCCAACGACGTGGCGTGGGCGTTCCGCGGGCTCGGCATCCTGCCGTATCTGCCCGCCCCGCAGGATCTGCTGAACGAGGGCTTCCTCGGCCCGGTGGACGTCACGCTGTGGCACGGCGGTCCGCAGCAGGCGCAGGCCGAGGCCTACGCCGAGGAGCAGGCCCGGTTGGAGCGCGAGGCCGAGCAGCCGCACCGCCGGATCATGTCGGTGCCCGCGCCGTGGTACAGCCCGTGGAAGCTGTATCCGCGCCGGTCCGGCGAACTCGATGTCGGCGGCGGCGTCATGCGGGTGCTGCTGACCATCGGCATGGCGGTGGCGGTGCTGTGGGTGATCTGGTTCGTGCTCACGGCGCTGCTGACCTACGGCTGACGGCCGGGTCGCCGGGCTCGCGTGGCGCACCGGAGCCCGCGCGCACCGGCATGCGGCGCACCGGGATGTAGAGGACAGCCACCAGCGCGACGGCCGCGGCGGCACCGCCGACCACATCGGTGGCGTAGTGGTACCCGAGTCCGACCATGCCGACCGTCACCCCGGCCAGCACCACCGCGGTGACCCCCACCGCCGCGATGCGGAGGCCGCGGTGCTCGGCGGCGAGTGCGATCGCCGTGACCGCGGCGACCAGATGCACGGTATGCCCGCTGGGATAGGCGAGATAGTCGTGCAGCGGCCTGTCCCACAGCGGTTTCAGCACCCAGGTGTTCAGGACGACCGCGAATTCCGGTGCGAGCAGCACGAATCCGGCCCGCCACCACAACCGCCGTCGCGCGAACCACAGCGCCGCCGCGACCATGAGCGAGAGCACCGCGGCGGCGGTGCCGGGAAATGCCAGCGCCTCGTACAGGGCGGCCCGGCCGGGCAGCCGCTCCGACAGCCAGCTGTCAAGACCGGTCGGCCCCTTTCCGGCGGGGAAGGTCAGCGGCACGGCCACGGCGAACAGCGCCGCGCCCAGCGTCAGCAGGGACAGCGCCGCCCCGCCCGCCGTGGGAACGACGGGCGCGGCGGCGGGTCGAGACTCAGCGGACACGAAGCGGCACCCTAGCGCCGGTACTCGCGGCCACGAGATCGGCCCGGCCGCGTTCGGCGCGACCGGTGCACCCGCGGCGCGCGATCCGTCCTCGGCGCGGGAACCGACCGCAGCGCGTGCACCGCGATCCGGCCCTAGGGCGACACCGCCGCTGGATCGGTCAGCATGGCGGCGCGCAGCATGTACTCCGGCACGCCGAGGCCGCCCACCAGGGTGGCCGCGTGCGGCCGCAACCGGTCGACCAGTTCGTTCACCCCGCGGCGCACCGCCTTGGCCCGCTCCACCGACATGAAGCGGTGCATGATGTACCACGCCTGGTTCTCCTCCAGCACGGTGTACACGAACAGATCGCACACCGTTTCGGCCAGCGCTCGGGCGTCCTCGTCCTCGATGGCGGCGATGCCCTCGATGAACGCCTCCAGCACGATGCGGTCGATATGCGCGGTGCCCGCCGACAGAATGTGGTCCTGGGCGTTGTTGAACGCCTCGAACGGTCCGGTCTCCTCCGCACGGGCGCGCAGCCGATGGGCGGCCGTGCGGGTCAGGTAGTCCTCGCGATCGGCGAACAGCTGCAGCTGGACGTCGCGGCGGGCCAGATCGCCGTCGTCGACGCCCTGGTCGGAGCGGTCGCGCAGGCGCTGGATGAGCTGGCGCACGCCGGTCACATCGCGTACCACATCGCGGGTCATGGTGGCGGCGAAGCGAACCCAGCCCAGCGCGTCGAGATCGCGCACCTCGTCGGAGTAAGCGGTGAGCAACTCCTTGGCCACCAGTTGGGTGAGCACCACGTTGTCACCTTCGAAGGTGGTGAACACGTCGGTGTCGGCCTTGAGAGTGACCAGTCGGTTCTCGGTCAGGTAGCCCGCGCCGCCGCACGCCTCGCGGCACTCCTGGATGGCGCGGGTGGCGTGCCGGGTCTGCGCGACCTTGAGTCCGGCCGCGCGCTTCTCCAGTGCGCGCTGCGCCCCCGGATCGACATCCTGGCCGGTCTGCACCAGGTGCATGCGGCGCACCAGATCGTTCTGCGCGAAGGCCAGCGCGTAGGACCGCGCCACCAGCGGCAGCAGGCGGCGCTGATGGCTGCGGTAATCCAGCAGCAGGGTCTCCTCGCCGGTATCCGGATCGTCGAACTGGCGACGCCGTTCGGCGTAGCGCACCGCGATGCTCAACGCCACCCGCGCACCGGCCGCCGCCGCGCCGCCCACACTCACCCGGCCGCGCACCAGCGTGCCCAGGGTGGTGAAGAAGCGACGGCTCGGATTCTCGATCTCGGAGTGGTAGCTGCCGTCCGGCTCGACGTCGGCATACCGGTTGAGCAGGTTCTCGCGCGGAATCCGGACCTGGTCGAACATGATCCGGCCGTTGTCGACACCGGGCAGGCCGCCCTTGAGGCCGCAGTCGGAGGTGGTGACGCCGGGCAGGTCGTTGCCCTGCTCATCGCGGATCGGCACCAGGAAGCAGTGCACGCCCCGGCCCTCGCCGCCGGTGATCAGCTGCGCGAACACCGCCGCCATGCGGGCGTGTTCGGCGGCGCCGCCGATGTAGTCCTTGCGGGCGGCGGGCGTCGGGCTGTGCACCACGAACTCCCGCGTCGCCGGATCGTAGGTGGCGGTGGTGAGCAGATTGGCCACATCGCTGCCGTGACCGGTTTCGGTCATGGCGAAACAGCCGAGCAGGTCCAGGGTGATGAGCTGTTCGACATAGGGCTTGTGCCGCTCGGTGCCCAGATTCTCCACCGCGCCGCCGAAAAGCCCCCACTGCACACCGCATTTCACCCACAGCGACAGGTCGGTGTAGGCCAGCATCTCCAGGGCCGTGACCGCCCCGCCGGGATCGTTGCCGCCGCCGTGGTCGAGCCGGAAGCCCTTCTCGGCCCAGCCGAAGGTCGAGACCAGGCGCATCTGGTCCAGCACCCGGGCGCGGGCGGCTCCCGTGTCGAGGGAGGGATCGCCGTAGAGCCGATCGTCGTCGAGGTGTTCGCGTGCCTTCTCGCGGATCTCTCGCCAGGGGCCGTCCAGGGCCGCGCGTAGTTCGTCCACTGTCCGATCGTCGTCGGTCGCCATGTTCGCCACCCTACTGTGGCGGTTACGCTCGACTGGGTGATCTACCGCACCGTGTACTTTCCTCCATCATGAGCAACGATCTGGCAACCAAGGCGGAGGACGCTCCCGTGCGCACCGGCTGGTGGCAGCGCCGGTTCGCGCGGACGATCGACCGCCTGCTCGCCGACCGGATCGCCACCGTCGACGCCGTGGTCGAGGCGCCCTCGCCGCTGCAACCGATCGATCTCACCGACGACGCCAGCGTCACCGAGGTGCTCGACCTGGCCGAGCGCGTCGGCGAGGTCGTGCTCGCCGCGGGCACCTCCGTCATGGACACCACGACGCAGGTCGAGTTCATCGCCGCCACCTACGGCCTGGCACAGATCGATGTGGACGTCACATACAACTCCATCCGCATCTCCGTCGATCGCGGGCCGAAACTGCCGCCCGCCAGCACCATGCGGGTGGTGCACTACCGGTCGTTGGACTTCACCCGGCTCGCGGCCGTGGACCGGCTGACCCGGCGCATCCGCCGGGAATTGGTGCCGCCCCACGAGGCCCTGGCCGCACTGGAGACCATCACCACCGCGCCGCACCCCTACCAGCGGTGGGTCGCCACCTTCGGCTGGGCGCTCATGGCGGCGGCGATCGGCCTGCTGCTGGGCGGCAGCTGGCTGGTCTGCGTGCTGAGCTTCGCCGCCACCGCCGCCATCGACCGCACCAACCGGATCCTCAACCGCAAGGGTCTGCCCTTCTTCTTCCAGCACATGGTGGGCGGCTTCATCGCGACGATTCCCGCGATAGCCATCGCCACCTACGCCGGTCATTTGCGGATGGATCCGTCGCTCATCATCGCCGCGGGGATCGCGGTGCTGCTGGCCGGTCTCCAGTTGGTCGGCTCGGTCGAGGACGCGATCACCGGCGCGCCCATCACCGCGGCGGCCCGCATGCTCGAGGTCATCATGATGACCTGCGGCATCATCGGCGGCATCGTGCTGGCGCTGCGGCTGGCCGAAATGGTGGGGGCTACCGTTCCGGCGATCGACACCACCACCACTCGCGATATCACCAACTGGCCGCTCAAGCTGGCGGCGGGCGCGATCGCCGCCGTGGCGTTCTCGCTGGCGTGCTACGCCGAACGCCGGGCGCTCACCGCGGCCGCCTTCAGTGGTGCCGCCGCGACCATCTGCTTCCTCATCGTCCAGAACGCGGGTTTCGGGCCGATCATCTCGTCGGGGGCCGCGGCCACCGTGGTGGGCCTGGCCGGTGGCCTGGTCGCCCGCCGAGCCCTGACCCCACCCCTGGTCGTCGCGGTAGCCGGCATCACACCACTGTTGCCGGGCATGAAGGTCTACCGCGGCCTGCACTCGCTGCTCAACGATCAGCACCTGTTCGGCCTGAACCAGTTGTTCACCGCCTTCGCGGTGGGCGGCGCCCTCGCGGCCGGTGTCACCCTCGGTGAATGGTTCGCCCGTTCGCTGCGGCAACCGCGAATCCTGCAGCGTTTCGGCACCATTCGCCGCCCGCGCATCCGGCCGCGACATCCGGCGACCTGACGCGGAAAACCCCCGGAGCCGTACGACCGATCCGACGACGGGATCGTGCTCCGGGGGTGTTTCCTTGCCCACCCGGCCTTGTCACATCGACCGCGGCCGGAGTGGGAGGTTCGGGCGGATCAGGCGGGCGTGGACGGCGCACCCGCCGGTATCAGGTGTTTCGCCTCCACCAAACGGGACTTGGCCTGGCGTTTGACCGGGCAGGCCAGGCTGGGGCAGTCGATATGGGTCTGCATGACGAGGTGGGCGTAACGCACGGTCATGACGGGCACGGCGCTGTGGTCGGTCGGCGGAATGCCGTACATCCTTGTCGCCCCTTCCCTTTCGTGTCTGACGGGTTGCCGGTCCGTGGGCACACTTCCAGTAGACACCCCGGTGCCGCGTGCTGGAAGATTTCGGTGTCGGACATTGGCGAAGACTTGCGCGGTCTTCCAATCCCGCTTCGAAAATCATTCCAAAATCGCATACCCTCATGAGGTTCGCTAATGACCGAAGGCGGTTCCGGCTCCACAGTTCCCCGCCGCATGCTGGGCCGACAGCTGCGCCGGTTGCGCGAGGACGCGGGGGTCTCGGTGGCCGCGGCCTGCCGCACGATCGAGGTGTCCGCGCAGACGATGTGGCGGCTCGAGGGCGGACAGTCCGTGAAGCTCAAGGACATCTACATCCGGGCCCTGTGCGTGCTCTACGGGGCCTCCGACGACGACACGGCGGCGTTGCTGGGACTCGTAGCGGAAACCAAGCGAACCGGATGGTGGCATTCCTACGGTGACGCCGTGCCCGGCCACTTCGACCTGTACATGGGCCTGGAGGAAGCGGCCAAGCGCCTCACCATGTTTCAGCTCACTCTGCTGCCCGGCATGGTGCAGACCGCCGACTACCGGCGCGCCATGGTGTGGACCGTCCATCCGCAGATGCCGACGGCGGAGGTGGAGCGACGCGTCGAGCTCATGACCAAACGACAACAGCGCCTGCACGATTCGGGGTTCGAGCTGAACGTGCTGCTGTCGGAGTCCGCGCTGCACCATCAGGTGGGCGGCCCGGGGGTCATGGCCGACCAGCTCGCGCACTTGCTGGAGATTGGCAGGCGTCGAAACGTATCGATTCGGGTAATCCCCTACCGCGTCGACAGCTGGATCGGGCTACAAGTGGGCCACTTCGTATTCCTGGAGTTCCCACTGCATCGGGAGACCAAGTGGACCGAACCCCCGGTTGTCTACGTGGAGGGATACACCGGCGCTCTATACCTGGACCGCGACAACGAGATTCAGCAGTACAGAGCGGCTGTTGCAGAGATACGACGCGTCGCGTTGGATGAGAGCGACACCAGAGATCTGGTAACCCACATAGCAAGGAGCAAGCAGCGTGAGCAATGACCTGTCCGCAGCACGGTGGTTCAAGAGTTCCCGCTCAGCGAACCAGGAAGCATGCGTCGAAACCGCACACCTGGCAAACGGCGCGGTCGGCGTCCGAGACTCCAAAGACCCGGCCGGCCCCGCCCTGACCTTCGCCCCGATCGCCTGGGATGCCTTCGTCACCGGCGTCCGTTCCGGCGAATTCGACCGTCCGTAACCCCGTCGCGAGAGGTACTCGGAAATCGCTTGCCCCGGGTACCTCTCCTCCCCGTTCGGTGGCCCTACCCGTTCAGCAGGCCGATGCTGCGGCCGATATCGGCGAGGGTGGCATCGAAGAGCACGTCCGGGTGGGTGACGTGGATGGGGTAGTTGCCGAAGGCTTCCAGGGTGACGTGGCCGTACAGGCGGGCCCAGAACTGGATCATCACGTAGCTGACCCCGAGGTCGAGCTTCTCGGCGGGGAACTTCTGGCCCGATTCGGCGAGTACGGCGAGCAGATCGGTCTGGAAGCGGATCAGATCCTCGCGCAGTTCGGCCGGAATGGCCTCGAGGGGCGGGGTGACCACCTCGTAGTCGGCGAGCAGGCGACCCGCCGCCTCCAGAAACAGACGACCGACCGGTTCGCCGAATTGCCGCATGGCACTGGGCGCCCCGGCTCCGGCGGGCGAGGCGAAGACCAGCGTGAACTCCCGCGGATGGGTGAGGGCCCACCGGCGGAATCCGCGGCAGACGCCGAAGAACCGGACCATGGCGTCGTCGGGTTGCCCCTCCAGCGCCCCGGCGATATCGCGGGCCAGATCGGCGCACACGTCCACCCGCACCGCCGTGATCAGATCGTCGCGGCTCTCGTAGTAGCGGTAGAGCGCGGGAGCCGTGATGCCCAGCTCCCGCGCGATCGCCCGCAGGGTCACCGCGTCCGGGCCCTGATCGACCAGCAGCGACCGTGCGACGCGGCGGATGTCGGCGTCGCTGACCGCGGGCACCCGGCCGCGTCGTCGCGTGTCGGTCATGCTGTCTCCCAATCGAACCGGGTGGCCGGGTGCGCGGTCCGACCGCTCACTCGTAGGCGACCTGCCAGCTCTTGATGCCGTTGAGCCAGCCCGAGCGCAGGCGGACCGGCTCGGAGATCTGGCGCAGGTTCGGCATCACATCGGCGATGGCGTTGAACATGAGGTCGATCTCCAACCGGGCCAGGTTGGCACCTACACAGTAATGCGTCCCGGTGCCGCCGAAACCGACATGCGGGTTGTTCTTGCGCAGCACGTCGAACCGGAAGGGGTCGTCGAAATGGTCCTCGTCGAAGTTGGCGGCGGAGTAGAACAGTCCGACGCGCTGGCCCTTCTCGATCTCGATACCGCTCAGCACGGTGTCCTCCAGGGCGGTGCGCTGGAAGGACACCACCGGGGTGGCCCAGCGCACGATCTCGTCGGGCGCGGTGCGCGGCCGCTGTTCCCGATAGATCTCCCACTGGTCCGGATGGTCGACGAACGCCTTCATGCCGTGGGTGATGGCATTGCGGGTGGTCTCGTTGCCCGCGACCGCGAGCAGGATGACGAACCAGGCGAATTCGTCGGAGGCCAGCGACTCACCCTCGACATCGGCCTGCAGCAGCGTGGTCACGATGTCGTCCATCGGACATTTCTTCTTCTCCTCGGCCAGGTTCCACGCGTAACCCATGACCTCGGCGGTGGCCATCTTGTGATCGCCCTCGAAGTCGGGATCGTCGTAGGAGATCATCTGGTTGGTCCACTGGAAGATCTTGCCGCGGTCCTCCTGCGGCACGCCGATGAGTTCGGCGATGGCCTGCAGCGGGAGTTCACAGGCGACCTGCTCGACGAAATCACCGCCGCCGGTCTTCTTGGCCTCGTG
Organism: Nocardia sp. CC227C; assembly: GCF_030767025.1. Classification (GTDB taxonomy): domain Bacteria; phylum Actinomycetota; class Actinomycetes; order Mycobacteriales; family Mycobacteriaceae; genus Nocardia. The sequence continues at coordinate 77,716 of NZ_JASITE010000021.1, forward strand.
CACGATGCGCTCGGCGCGCTCGCGCAGGGCGGCGCGCAGCGATTCCACCGCGCGCGGGGTGAAGCCCTTGGAGATGATCCGGCGCAGCTTGGTGTGGCGCGGCGGATCCTGGTTCAGCAGCAGATGCCGCTGGATCTCGATCTCGTCGCGGGTGATGTCGGAGTTGAAGCGGATGACGGCGGTGTTCTCCTCCGAGGAGAAGATGTCGGAGCGCTTCGAGATCTCCTTGATGTCGTCGAGCTTGGTGACCACCCAGTAGCCACCGGTGTCGAACCCGCTGACACCGTCGGGCTGCGGGTTCCACCAGATGGGCGCGGTCTTGCGGAGTTCGGCGAACTCCTCGATGGGCAGTCGCCGGGCGAACAGCTCGGGGTCGGTGAAATCGAAGCCTGCGGGGATGGACGGCGCGGACACGGAACCTCCTCTGGAACACGTTCCCAAGGAGTGAACCACACCACACCCGATTTGTGAACAGGTATTAGTAAATGCCGTTCACCGAATCCTCAGTACGCGCCCTCTCCCCTGGTCACCGCGCCGATCGTCTTGGCGACCAGCAGCAGATCCAGCAGCATGGACCAGTTCTCGACATAGGAGAGGTCGAGCCGCATGGCGTCCTCGGGGGCCAGATCGGACCGGCCGCTGACCTGCCACAGGCCGGTGACCCCCGGCTTGACCAGCAACCGTCGCCGCATGACCCCGTCGTAGGAGTCCACCTCCCGCCGCACCTGCGGGCGCGGCCCCACGATGCTCATCTCACCGCTGAGCACATTGAAGAACTGCGGCAGTTCGTCGAGGGAGTACTTGCGGATGATCCGCCCGACGGGCGTGACCCGAGGGTCGTCGCGCATCTTGAAGAACACCGGATTGCCGCCGCGCGATGCGATGAGCGCATGGATGTGCGCGTCGGCGTCGACGTACATGCTGCGGAACTTGATCATCCGAAACGGCCGCCCGTCCCGCCCGATCCGCTCGGACAGGTAGAACACCGGCCCGCGGCTGCCCACCTTGACGGCCACCGCGATCGCCACCAGCACCGGGGCGATGAGCACCACGGCCACCAGCGCGAAGCAGAAGTCGAAGACCGCTTTGCGAATCGATTTGGCGCGGTCGTAGCGCGGCTTCTCCACGTGCAGCATGGGCATGTCGGCGACCAGCCGGTGGGTGAGCCGGGTGCCCGCCATATCCACCAGGCCGGGTGTGACGATCAGCTCCACGCCCAGCGGATCCAGCTCCCAGGCCATGCGACGGAAGTCGGCGGGGCCGAGTTTGTCGGTGGCGGTGACGGCGACGGTGTCCGCGCCGGTGCGCTGCACCGCGTCCAGCACCGACCGGTCGTCACCGACGACCGGTATGTCCAACTCGCCGACTTCCAATGCGGGATCGGGCAATTCGCCCTCGTACGGCGTGCAGACGCCGATCACGTTGTAGCCCGAGCTGGCATCGCGGGAGAAGGCGGTCACCATGGCCCGCGCCGCGTCCCGGCTGCCGACCACGAGCACACCGATCCGGTACCCGCCGCGGGCGCGCCGACCGGCCACCCAGCGCCGCCACAGCCGCCGTTGCAGCATCAGCCCGAGCACCCCGAGCGGCAGCGCGATGGCGAGATAGCCGCGCGCGATATCCACGCGCAGCACCAGCGATGCGATGGCGACGGCCCCGAACAGCCGCAGCGTCGCCGAGATCAGCCGCCGGTATTCCTCTGTGCCGGAACCGATTACGCGCGGCGAACGGGCTCCGCTCAAACCCAGCGCGGCATACCACGCCAAGGCGAGCACCACCGACACCACGGTGTAGCGAACCTCGAGCGGCAGCGTGGCGGCGAGCGGTGGATCGGCGGGCCCGCCGAACCGAATCACCTGAGCCACACCGACGGCCAGGCATACGCATAGCAAATCGGTGAATCGCAGTCTGCGGACATAGTCGTCCTGCCACCGCTCTCTGTCCGAGCGTGGCAGGGGCCGCGGCGGCCGGGCCGTACGCAGCGCACGCCCGGCGGAAACCTCGAAACTCATGAAACGAACGCACCTCCCCCACGGGAGAACTCGGTCCCGATCCCCACTGATCAGTTCCACACGGACTGACGCCGGTTCCCCAAGGGCTTTCACTGCATGACAACCGATGAGGCCACCGGTTGTTTCGGCGGCCAGAAGCCGAATGTTACACACCCCACCCACGGCGGCCCCCCGAAACCGCATGAGCACCAATGTATCCGAAAATTTGCGGGAACCGGCGCGACCGGTTTCCTGAAATTCCCCTACTGTTCCCCTAACGAGAGAACAAGCAGGTCAGACCCGACAAATACCCCGAAGATCAGTGCGAAACACTTGATTTGCACGACTCATGCGATTGCCGACCGAACGCTCGGTTCTGTGGGCCGCAGAAATTCACTCCCTAATAACCCCCAAGCCCTCTGAACAAACCCTCGGGAGACTTCGATCCTGTTGTAACGTAACGACGGATCGAGCCGACCCTCTGGTCAGATCGGGCGTAGCCGGTCGCCGGTCCCGGTGAAAGTGGGGAATCTGCGTGCAATGCCGTTTGTGTGACTCCGAACGATTGGTCAGTGTGCTCGACCTCGGAGCCACGCCGCCGTGCGAGAAGTTCCTGACGGCGGCTGAACTCGATCTTCCCGAGCCCACCTTCCCACTGCATCTGCGGCTCTGCGAAGACTGTCTGCTGCTACAGATCCCGGCGCTCATCACGCCGGAGGACACCTTCACCGAGTACGCGTACTACTCCTCGTACTCCGACAGCTGGGTGCGGCACGCCCGTGACTTCGTCGCGACCGCGACCGAGCGGCTCGGACTCGGACCGGATTCCTTCGTGGTCGAGGTGGCCTCCAACGATGGCTACCTGCTCCAGCACGCCGTGGCGGCCGGAATCGACTGCCTCGGGATCGAGCCGTCGGTGAACGTCGGCGCGGCCGCCCGCGACAGGGGTGTGCCGACCCACACCGGCTTCCTCGACGAGGAGCTGGCGGCCAAGGTGCGCGCGGAGCACGGTCCGGCGAATCTCGTTGTGGCCAACAATGTCTACGCGCACATTCCGGATCTGCGTGGGTTCACCCGGGCCCTGCGCGAGCTGCTCGCCGACGACGGCTGGCTGTCCATCGAAGTCCATCACGCGCTCGAGCTGGTCACTCACGGTCAATTCGACACCGTCTATCACGAACACTTCCAGTACTACACCGTGCTGTCCGCGCAGCGCGCCCTGGCTACCGCCGGGCTCACCGTCGTGGACGTGGAACTGCTTGCCACCCATGGTGGTTCATTGCGGCTCTGGGCGCGACCCGAAGCGGTGGCCCGACCGGGTGAACGGGTCGCCGAGGTGCTGCGGCGCGAGGCCGACGCGGGCCTGCACACCGTCGCGGGCTACCTCGACCTGCGACCGCGCACCGAACGGGTGCGCCAGGATCTGCTGCGCTTCCTGCTCGACTGCCGCGCCGCGGGCAAGCGGGTGGTGGGCTACGGCGCTCCCGGCAAGGGCAACACGCTGCTCAACTACTGCGGCATCCGCACCGATCTGCTGGCCTACACGGTGGATCGCAATCCCTACAAGCACGGGCGGTTCACGCCCGGCACCCGCATTCCCATCCATCCCCCCGAGCGCATCGACGCCGATCGCCCGGACGTGGTGCTGGTGCTGCCCTGGAATCTGGAAACCGAGATCACCGCGCAACTGCGCCATGTCACCGACCGGGGCGGACAGCTCGTCTACCCGCTGCCGGAGCTGCACACGAGCGTGGCCGCGCTGGATCAGTCCGAGAGGTAAGCGAGATGAAGGTTGTGCTCTTCTGCGGCGGCTACGGCATGCGCATGCGCAACGGCTCCGAGGACGCGCTGCCCAAGCCCATGCAGATGGTGGGTCCGCGCCCGCTGATCTGGCACGTGATGCGCTATTACGCGCATTTCGGACACAAGGACTTCATCCTGTGCCTGGGTTACGGCGCGACCCACATCAAGAACTTCTTCCTGACCTATCAGGAGTCGGTGTCCAACGACTTCGTCATCCGCGGCGGCCGGGTGGAGTTGCTCCAGTCCGACATCAGCGACTGGTCCATCACCTTCGTCGACACCGGGGTGGAGTCACCCATCGGCGAACGCCTGCGGCGGGTGCGCAAGCACCTCGAGGGCGAGCACTACTTCCTGGCAAACTACGCCGACGTGCTCACCGACGCGCCGCTGGACGAGGTGATCACGAAGTTCCAGCAGTCCGGCGCCGCGGCGTCGATGATGATCGTGCCCCCGCAGTCCTCCTTCCACTGCGTGGACGTGAACTCCGCGGGCGAGGTCAAGAACATCACCCCGGTCTCGCACCTGCCCATCTGGGAGAACGGCGGCTACTTCGTGCTCACCCAGGAGGTGTTCGAGCATCTGCCGCGCAACGGCGACCTGGTGGAGGACGCCTGCGGGGCGCTGGCCGCGCAGGGCCGGCTGTTCGGGTATCAGCATCACGGCTTCTGGAAACCGGCCGACACCTTCAAGGAGCGCGCCGAACTCGACGCCGGATACCACCAGGGCGACCGCCCGTGGATGCTGTGGGAGCGGCCCGCCTCATGATCCGGCTCGACACCGGGTCGATCCGTGAGATCGCATTGCTGGCCGCGCACTGCGACGACTTGGCGATCGGGCTGGGCGGCACCCTGCTGACGCTGGCCCGGCGCGGGCTGCGGGTGCGCGCGCTGGTCCTGAGCGGGGCCGGTACCGACCGGGCCCGCGAAGAACGGGCTGCCCTCGAATCATTTTGTCCCGAAACCGATCTCGAACTGGAGGTGCTCGACGTTCCGGACGGGCGCGCCCCCGCGCACTGGGAGCGGGTCAAGGATGCGGTGGCCCGGCTGCGGCGGGGCGGCGATCCCGACGTGGTCTTCGCCCCGCAGCGCGAGGACGCCCATCAGGACCATCGACTGCTGGCCGAGCTGGCCCCCACCGAGTTCCGCGACCATCTGGTACTCGGCTACGAGATCCTCAAGTGGGAGACCGACACTCCCAAACCCACCGTCTTCCATCCGCTCTCGGCCGAGGTGGCCGAACGGAAGGCGGCGCTGCTCATGAAACATTATCCGTCCCAGCGGGATCGGGACTGGTTCGACGAACTGTCCTTTCTCGGGCTGTCCCGGCTGCGGGGCGTGCAGTGCCGCGCCCCGCACGCGGAGGCGTTCGTGCTGGAGAAGGCGGCCATCACTTTCGGAGGTGCGTAATGCGTGTACTCGTCACCGGCCATCAGGGCTACCTGGGCACCGTCATGGTGCCCGTGCTGCGGGCGGAGGGGCACGAGGTGGTGGGCCTGGACAGCGGCTTCTTCGCCGACTGCGTACTCGGCGACGCCCCGCAGGACCCGCCGGGGCTGGCGGTCGACCTACGCGACGTGACGGCGGCGCAGCTGGCCGGCTTCGACGCGGTCGTCCATCTGGCCGCGCTGTCCAACGATCCGCTCGGCGCGCTGGCCCCGCGTATCACCTACGACATCAACCATCACGCCTCGGTGCGGTTGGCGGAGTCTGCGAAACAGGCCGGGGTGCGCCGTTTCCTGTACGCCTCCACCTGTTCGGTGTACGGCGCCGCCGGTGACGGCCTGGTGGCCGAGACCGCGCCCCTGCGCCCGATCACCCCGTACGCCGAATCCAAGGTCCGGGTCGAGGACGACGTGGCGGCGCTGGCCGATTCCGGCTTCGCGCCGGTCTTCCTGCGCAACGCGACCGCCTTCGGCTTCTCGCCGCGCCTGCGCGCCGATATCGTGCTCAACAATCTGGTCGGTTACGCGGTGCTCACCGGCGAGGTGAAGGTGCTCTCCGACGGCACGCCGTGGCGTCCGCTGGTCCACGCCCAGGACATCGCGCGCGCCTTCGCCACCTGCCTGACCGCGCCCGTCGAGGCCATCCACTGCCGGGCCTACAACGTGGGTTCCGAGGCCAACAACCGCACGGTCGCCGAGATCGCCCGGGCGGTGGTGGAGGTGGTGCCCGGATCGCGGCTGGTCGTCACCGGCGAGAACGGCGGCGATCCGCGCTCGTACCGCGTCGACTTCTCCTACGCCCGTAAGGAATTGGGATTCGAGGCGGAGTGGAGCATTCCCGACGGCGCGGCCGAGCTCTACACCGAGTACCTGCGCCGCGGCCTCACCGAGGAGCGGTTCTTCGCCACCTTCACCCGGCTGGCGCGGCTGAAGTCGCTCATCGCGGCCGGCGCGCTCGACGACGACCTGCGCCGGATCAGGATCGGGGCGGCAGATGGGTGAGCAGGTCCCGCCAGGATCCCGCGGCGGCGTCCCGGCCGGAGACCACCGTCACCGGCCGCGGCCACGCGATGGCCAGTTCCGGGTCGTGGTAGGCGACGCCGAGATCCTCGCTCGGATCGTGCGGCCGGTCGATGCGGTAGCAGACGTCGGCCACCGCGGTGAGCGCCTGGAAGCCGTGCAGGAAGCCGGGCGGAATGTAGAGGTGCCGAAACTCATTGTCGTCCAGGAGGAATGCCTGTTGTCGCCCGAACGTCGGCGAGTCCGGCCGGATATCCACGAGCACGTCGTGCACGGCCCCGTGCGCACAGCGCACCAGTTTGGCCTCGCCGCGCCCGGATCGCCCATGCATGCCGCGCACCACGCCGAGCACCGAGCGGGACTGCGAGTCCTGCACGAACGCCGCCGCCGAACCGGGTACGCCCAGGTAAGCATCGAATTCCGCGGCGTCGAAGGTGCGGGTGAAAAGTCCCCGGTCGTCCCGGTGGGGCTGCGGGGTCAGCACCAGCACGTCGGCGAGTTCGGTCGGTTCGATGCGCACCGGGCCATGGTGCCATGAGGACGGCGACGACGCGCGGGTGTCGCGGCTGCGGAGGCACGGAGTTGGCCCGAGTGCTCGATCTCGGGAAAATGCCCGCCGCGGACGACTTTCCGATGCTGGAGGCGACACCGGAGGCCGACGAGTCCGGCCATCCGCTGGCCATGGACCTGTGCGCGGCCTGCGGGCTGGCCCAGCTGGCCGAGGACGACACCCACACCGCCGAACCGCGCGGCGTGGAGCCACTGGCGCTGCGGGAGCAGGCCGCCGACGCCCTGGCCCGGGTGGCGGCATCGGGCTGGCTGGGCGGGCGCACGGTGCGGGAATTCGGCAGCCCGCACGGCGGCAGCTGGCTGCCGATGCTCGCCGAACGCGATTTCACCGAGACCGACGGCCCGGCCGATCTGGTGATCGACTGCTTCGGCATCATGCACGAGCCCGATCAGCTCATGGCCTTCGCCCAGCGCGCCGCGGCCACCGCGCCGAACGGTGTGCTGCTGCTGCAATTCCATTCGCTGCGCACCATTGTCGAGCAGGGGCAGTGGAACGCCTTGCGGCACGGGCACTTCGCGTACTACTCGCTGACCGCGCTGCGCCGTCTGCTCGACGCGGCCGGGATGAGCGTGGCGACCGCTTGGGAGTTCGATCTCTACGGAGGAACCATCCTGGTCGCGGCGGTGCACGCGCCGATCACGCCCGACGAGTCGGTGGCGGCGATACTGGCCGCCGAATCCGAACTCGACGACGCGGACACGGTGCGACACTTGCAACGTGACGCCGACCGCCAAGCGCGCGCGCTGCGCGTCTGGTTGGAACGCGAACACGCGCGCGGACACCGGGTTTACGCCTACGGCGCCGCTTCCCGGGCGGTCGCGCTGCTGCATCTGGCGGGTGTGCACCGCGGCCTGCTGGCCGCGGTGGCCGACGCCTCACCCGCCAAACAGGGGCGCCGGATGTCCGGTACCGATGTGCCGATCATCGCGCCCGCCGAACTCGTTGCCGCCCAACCGGATCAGGTTCTGCTGATGCTGCCGGACCTGCTGCCGGAAGTGGCGACGCTCTGGCCCGAACTGGATGGGAAGTGGGTGGTGGACATACCCGAACCGCATTGAGAGATACCGGAGTTCGTCTTGGCTTCAGTTGTGAGAGCGTCAGTTTCAGCCGCACCACCTGATGAGGGAATTGGGGAAAGATGAAGGTAAAGCACCGCGCCACCGTGCGCACCATGGCCGTCGCGGCCGCTGTCACCATCGGTCTGGCGCTGGGCTCCGGCACCGGTCTCGCCGGTATCGACAGCAGCAGCTCCATTCTGGACCGGCAGGATCGCACCATCGAGGCGATCCAGTCCGATACGCGCATCGACTTCGTACCGCCACTGGACGGCAACCCCCTGACCCGGGAGTGGTTCCACCACGGCACGGCCAGCTACCGCATCAGCGGGCCGCACGCCGAGGACTGGGAGGGGCACATCACCATCGGCTACCAGGTCGGCTATCCGGCGACCCTGGACGGCAAGATCCGGTTCCAGTGGTGGACGCCCAGTCTCGGCGTCGAACTCGATGATTCGCCGGGGGTCAGCCTCGGCGGGTTGATCCCGCAGGCGGGGATCGAACTCGCGGTGGGCTTCGGGCCCGGTATCCAGACGGTCGAGGCGGCCGGCGGCGATGTCCACGGTTCCGAGGGCTTCATCCGCATGTCCGGCATGCACGCGACGGTGAGCGGCGTGGTCGGGCAGGTCACCATCCGGCCGTGGGTGCGGGTCGTCAGCGCCAACGGCGATGCGGTGATCACCTACGGGCCGCTGTGGACGATCTGAGCCCGTCGGATCCGAGCTCGATCACGGCGTGAGCTCAGCGTGTCCCGGCCGTCCGCGGCCGGGACGCGCTCACGCCGGGGGCGACCGAGCACCTTTCGGCATCCGAATACATTGCCGCCCTGCGGCATTCAGCGCAGCATATCCGGCCGATTGCGCACCGTCGCCACCGCGCGGATGCGCAGCCGCTCGAAGGCCGCCCGCGCCAGGCGCAGATCTCCGGCCAGCACATCCCCGCGCTTCACCAGGTGGGGGTACTCCGCCCCGATCCGATGGTGGAACCGCAGCATCTCGGTCAGCTTGCTGACCGTCGAGGTACTGCTGCACAGATTGAAGCTCGAATTGCGCCAGGCAGCGGTGAGCTGCGGCATCCCGTAGAACTCCCCGAACGCGCTCACCCGAGCGAACAGGTCCACGTCCATCGGGAAGACGAGGTCACCGCGGAAGCCGCCCACCCGGTCGAAGTCGGCGCGCCGGAAAGTGGCGGCGGCCGTCGGCCCGAATTCGGCGGGGCCCTTGCGCACGATCACGCGCGCCAGGGTGCGGGCGCTGTGCTCCCCGAGCAGCCCGGGCAGGCCGAGATCGGTCTCCTCCACTCCCCCGCTCTCGTCGATGACCTGGAATTTCGACGAGCAGATGGCAATGCTGTTGTCGGCCATGACCGCCTGCTGGGCCGCCAGCGCGCCGGGCAGCAGGACATCGTCGGCGCACACCACCTTCACCAGTTTCCCGGTGGACAGCGACACCACCCTGTTCCAGTTCTCGCCGATGGGCAGCGCCTGCTCGTTGCGGTGCAGGCGGACCCGCGCGTCGTCGAACGACGCGGCGATGGTGGAGGTGTCGTCGGTACTGGCATTGTCCAGCACGACCACCTCCATCTCGACATCCTGGTCGAGTATCGACCGCAGGGTCGTCCCGAGGGTGCGTGCGGAGTTGTAGGCCGGTACGCACACCGAAAGCTGAACCACCATTCCCCCTGAGCAGTAGTGACCGATGCCGTGGTGACCGGGCCGCGATGGCCGCGCCGGTTACCCCTCGACGAGGCGCTACTCCTCGACGAGACGGAAGACGCGTTCGAGTCCCGCTCGGCTGGCGTCGATCTGCTCGACGGCCTTGTGCCGCAGGGTGTCGCGCAACTCCGGTGCGGCCTCCCACAGCTCCCGCACCTGCTGGGTCAGTTCCCGTTCCAGATCGGTGGAATCCAGGTGCACGACCCGCAGTCCGGCACCGAACAAATCGGCCAGTCCGTAGAACTTGTCGTCATAATACTGCGACGCCGTTACGCCGATGGCCGGAATTCCCTGGGAGAGCGCAAAAACCGCCAGGTGGTAGGCACTGGTCACCAGTACCCGGCACCGCGACACCTGGCGGGCCACGTCGGCGGCCGTCCCGGCGCGGCCGATGACCGGTCGGGTGCGCTGCGCACCGGACAGCAGCGGCAGCGTGGACCGGCGGTCCTCGGAGTCGTATTCGGAGATGATGAGCGGCGCGAGCGCGGCGTCGAGTTCCCGGGCGCAGGAGCGCACCACCACGCCCAGGGTGTCCCGGGCGGAGTCGCTGACCTTGGAGTAGTCGGCGACCCGCAGACACAGGCCGAGGTCGGCGCCGATCTCGGGCCGCCGCATGCGGTAGGCGAATTCGACGGCATCGTCACCGGTGACCAGCACCCGGTCCGAGGCCACCCCGAGTTCGGTGAGCAGCCGCGGTCCGCGCACGCCTTCGCGCAGCGCGATCACATCCACGTCGGGCAGGATCGCCGCGGCGCGCCGGAGCAGGCGCGGATCGCCCATGGGGCCGAGGCCCTGTCCGAGCATGGCGGTCGGAATCCCGAGGGCGCGTGCGCGTTCCAGCAGATTCAGCGTGCGGTGCGCCTGATACAGGTCGACATCGGTCATATAGCCGCCGCCCTGGGCGATCACCAGGGCGGCCTGTTCGACGGCGGCGGGCACGGGCGGTTCCGGGGCCGTGTCCGACGCCGAGCCGGTTTCCCGCCCCAGGACGCCGCGCGCACCACGCACCGCCCACGCCTTCACCCCGCGCAGATGCGATTTCGGCAGATCGGTCGACGCTCGCCAGGCCACGGCGGCCGGACCGGTCAGATGCGCGCCCACGGTGCGCTCCAGCCGCCCCGCGAGTCCCCCTCTGCCCCAATGCCCGCCGCCCCGGGCGTGAATCGGCTCCGCCGCGGGCAGCAGCCCACGCAGAATGACCGGTTGGTCGGTCAACACCCCGATCCGGGCGTGCGGCCAGCGCTGGCGCAGCCGTTCCACGGTCATCACCATCATGGCGATATCGCCCCGATTGCGCAGCCAGTACTCACCGTTGTCGATGAGCACCCGGAAGTCACCGGCCCCCGCGCCAGAGTTCCCCACTGTGGTCGTCCTTCCGCGAGTCCGGCTCCGCGCCGGCATTGACGTAGGGAGGGGCAGCTCTGCCGCATGTGCCCGGCCGCCCCTGGCGGGTCCCCTCTGCCGAGCATAAGTCCGCAGCGAATGTAGCGCACCGCGGACGGTTCGCGCCACATACGCTCGCAATGGTGAAATCGGTTCTTCCACAAGATCATCCGTCCGGCATCGTGGCAGGTCACGGCGTGCACAGCGCGGCGTCGACGACATCGTTCGGATCGATGCCCGCACCGTGAAGACTCAGAATGTCGGGTAGCTGGTTCATGCTCACGGTCACCGCCCGCTCCGGGGTGGCCGCCCCGTAGACGAAGAAGCCGTGCATGGCCCCGCCGTGTCCCCACACCTCGGTGCCGCAGGAGGTGGTGCGGCGGAACAGTCCCAGCCCGAAATCGTCGGACCGGCGCGGATCGCCGCTCGGCACGGTGGCGCGCATCTGCTCGAGCTGCGCGGGCCCGAGAATCCGGCCCGCGAGCAGCGCCTGGAAGAACCGGTTCAGGTCCGCTCCCGTGGACACCATGGCACCGTCCGGCAGGCCCCAGCCGGGATCGATATCGGTGATGTCGACCAGGCTGTCGCCGAATTGGTGGTACCCGCGCGGGTGGGGGCCGCGGATGACGTTCTCCACCGGGTGGAGCGGCCAGTAGGTGCCGCGCAGTTCCAGGGGGATCAGGATCCGCCGTGCCACCTCGACCCCGACCGCGACACCCGTCACCGCCTCGACCAGACGGCCCGCCAGCAGATAGTTGGTATTCGAGTACTCCGCCCGCGCACCGGGTTCGAAGGCGGCCGGTTGGTCCAGTCCGAGCCGGATCAGGGCGTCGGCGGTGTGGGAGCGCCGCAGCGCGTCCGCCGACCCCAGGTCGATCCGGGTGAGGTAGTCCGGGATTCCACTGGTGTGCTGGAGCAGATCGCGTACCGTGATCCGGTTTCCGTCCCCACCGGGACCCGAGACGACCCCCGGCAGATAGCGCTCCACGGGCGCGTCCAGGTCGATCCGCCCCTCACCCACCAGCAACAGCACCACGGTGGCGACGAACGCCTTGGTATTGCTCGCGATCCGCACGGCCGCGCCATCCGGGAAGGCCGCGCCGGTGCCGAGATCGCCGACGCCGCTGGCGATCTGGGTATCACGGCCGCCGACGGTCTCGACGAGCTGCGCGCCGGGCACGTCGGCGGCCCGGACCAGAGCGTCCAGACCGGTCCGCACCTCGGCGGCGTCGGTGCCCGTGCGGTCGCCGTGAGCGGGTGCGGTGGAGGGGACGGTGGTGGCGGGGACGGTGGTGGCGGGGGCGGTGTCCGAGCGGGCGGTGGTGATTCCGCCGGTGAGCACGGCGAGGGCGACCACGGTGACCGTGGCCAGGGCGATATGTCGCATCGGCTGCATTTCGTCGAGGGGATCCGGCCTGCCCGGTGATACGCGCGGGCGGCGCGATCCGTTCGAGCGGATCCGCTCGCGGAAATCAGTTGGGCAGCACGTCGGTCGACCACATGCTGCACAGCCAGCGGCCGTCCACGTAGTCCATGGCCATGGCGATGCCGCGGGTCTCGGTGATCTCCGGTTCGCCCTCCGCCCGGTGGATCTCGGTGACATTCGCGGTGATCTCGTAGTGGGTACCGTTGCCGGAGGTCGCCGTGCAGTCGGCGCCACCGGCGCGGGTCTTCTCCGGATCGGCCGCCATGATCAGCCGCAATGCCGGGAGCAATTGCGCCGCCTGGACTTTCCAGGTGCCGGTCGCGCCCTCGTGCACCCGGGTCTCCCAGGCGGACGGATTGTCGTAGTCGTAGGTCGTCATGAGCTGGGCGTAGTCGCACGCGGCCCGTTCGGCGTCGGCGCGGGTGGCTTCGGTGGGGCCGCCGGTGGGGCCGCCCGCCGCACCGAAGGTGAAAGTCAGTGCGCCGGTGGCGAATCCCACCCCGATGCCGAAGGCGACCAGTAGCGCCAGCAGCGCCGCCAGCAGCACCGCCGGACGGGTACGACGGGAGCGGACCGCGACCGGATCGGTGCGCCGCGCGGCGAATTCGGTGGGCGCGTACGCGTTCGACGCCGCGGCGTACCCGGCGGCGGGCTGGGCCGGGGAGGGGTGTCGCGGCTCCGAGCTCGGCGTCCCCGTGAGCGCATGCTGGGCCGCGGCGGCCAATTCCGCGCAGCTGCCGTAGCGCCGGTCCGGATCCTTCGCCAGGGCGTGGGCGACGACCTCGTCGAACGCCGTCGGCACGGCGGGATTGCGGAGGCTGGGCCGGGGTACCTGCATATTCAGGTGCCCGTTGATCACCTGCGCGGTGCTCGCCCCCGGATACGGCAGTTCCCCGGTGAGCATGTGGAACAGCGTGCAGCCCAACGCGTACACGTCGGCGCGGTGATCCACCGGGCCGAATTCGAACTGCTCCGGGGCCGCGTACTGGAAGCTGGCGTACATCTCGCCGGTCCGGGTGAGTCCGCTGGTGTGGTCGAGGGCCTTGGCGATGCCGAAGTCGGCCAGGTACACCTGCTGGTGCGGCCCCCAGGCCAGCAGGATGTTGGCGGGCTTGACATCCCGGTGCAGCACACCGGCGCGGTGGGCATGGTCGAGAGCCTTGGCGGTCTCGCCGAGAATCCGGACCGCGTGGTCGGGCCGCAGCGGTCCCTCGCGCAGCACCGCCGCGACATCGGTGCCCTCGACGTACTGCATGGCCATCCAGAGCCGGTGCTCGTCGCGACCGCGCGCGTACACCGCGACGATATTCGGATGCGACAGCCGCGCGGCGGTATCGGCTTCGCGCAGGAATCGCTCACGGACCTCGGGATCATCGGCGACGGCCGCGCCGAGCAGCTTGAGTGCGACGGGCCTGGGCAGGTCGCGGTCCTGGGCGAGGTACACCTCGCCCATTCCCCCCACGCCGAGCAGCCGCTCGATCCGGTAGCCCGCGAACGTCTGTCCCCGCGCCAGCGTCCGTCCCACCGTATAGCCTCCGACCACCCGCCGTACCGCCGATCACCATAACGCACCCGCGACCCGAGCAGAGGCCCCGAAGATCGACGGCACGGCCATCGGTCCGTGCCCCGTGCACCGGCCCGCGCTCGCGCCGCGGCTCCCGGATTCGCGGCGGGCCCGCTCCGCGGTCAGCGCACGGGAGCCGGGTCCGGGCGCTTGGGGGCCAGACCGTCGCCGGACGACCGTCCGGTCAGCCGCCGCTGAATCCACGGCAGCAGGAACTCCCGGGCCCAGTGCAGGTCCTCCTGACGCGCCGTCGGCCAGGGCTTGGGTTCCTCCGGGCCCCACGGTGCGCGCCAGTCGGCGGCCACGGGCAGCCCGAGCACCTCGCAGGCCCGCAGCGCCAGCCGCTCGTGTCCCGCGGCGGACAGGTGCAGCCGGTCCCAGCTCCAGGCCCGGTGGTCCTGCAAGGTCCGCATCCCCCACAGATCGAGGACGGGGCAGTCGAATTCGTCGGCGATGGCCCGCAGGTGCATGTTGTAGGTGGCGATCTTGCCACGCAGATGCCGCATGACCGGCTGGAAGCCGGTGTCCATACCCGTCACCACCACGACCGTGGCGCCGGTGCCGCGCAAACGGATCAGTGCGTCGCGATAGATCTCGGCCAACTGGTCGGCATCACCGCCGGGGCGGATCAGATCGTTGCCGCCGGCGCAGAAGGTGATGAGATCGGGGCGCAGGTCCAGTGCGCGCGGCAGCTGATCGTCCACGATCTGGCGAATGAGCTTGCCGCGCACCGCCAGGTTGGCGTAGCGCACCTCGGTCCGCTCGGCGAGACGCTCCGCCAGCCGATCCGCCCAGCCCCGGTAGCGACCGTTCGGTGTCGCGTCGCTGTCGGGGTACGGGTCGTCGAGCCCTTCGGTGAAACTGTCGCCCAGGGCGACGAAGGTCAACAGGTCGCTATCGAGATTCAGTTCCGGCACAGCGTGCGATTGTGCGCCGCTATCTTCGGGTTACGCGACCGTCGGTTATCCTGCCCGACGGCATCCACCCAGGTGATTCGGTGTATTCCCCACCGCTACCCGCATTTTCTCTCATAGTCCGGTGGTGCCGCATGCGATCCGGATCACGGTGTGGCGCAGCGGTCGTCCGCGTTTCCGAACCGACCGGCCGATCCCTTCGATTGCCTCGTAATAGCCGACCTACCTGCACGGATTGACCTACACTGGCCCTGAGAGGGCGCGCGGATCGCGACCGCGATTCGTGACGGAGTGAACTGACCCGGGGGTGACGGTGTTGGTGGGGTCCCTGCGGGTGCATATGACCGGGTCGGAATGGTTCGCCGCCGCCCCGGGCGGATTGAACCGGTACTTCACCGATCTGTACCGGGCGCTACACGAATGCCCGGACATCGCGGTCACCGCAACGGCTTTCGGGGAGGCCCCGGCCGGGCCGGGAGCCGGTTCGTGGGGGCCCACCGGCGGGTCCACCCTGCGACGCGCCCGCACGGCGTACCTGGACCGCGCGGACCTGCTGCCCGGTACGGTGCTGGACCGGCACTTCTGCCTCTACGGTCCGTCCACGCGCGGGCGCAATCCGCTGGTCGTGCACTTCCACGGCCCCTGGGCGGCGGAAAGCCGGATGTCCGGCGAGAGCGACCGCGCGGTGCGCGCCAAGTACCTGGTGGAGCGGTTGCGCTACACCGGGGCCGATCGATTCGTGGTGCTGTCCCAGCACTTTCGCCGACTGCTGGTCACCGACTACCGCGTCCCGGCGGACAGGGTCCGGGTGATCGCGCCCGGGGTTGACCTCACCCGTTTCGCGGCGTCCTCGACCAACCAACCGACCGGCACGGTGCTGTGCGTGCGGCGGCTGGAACGGCGCATGGGCATCGACGTCCTCATCCGGTGCTGGCCCGAGGTCAACGCGGTGCACCCCGATGCCCGGCTGGTCGTCGTCGGAACCGGCACGGCCGAAACGGAACTCCGGGACCTGGCGCGGACTCAGGACTCGATCCGCTTCACCGGCAATGTCACCGACGTCGAACTGACCGACCTGTACGCACGCGCGGACCTCACCGTGGTGCCGTCCCTGGCACTGGAGGGTTTCGGTCTCATCGCGCTGGAATCGCTGGCCGCCGGACGCGCCCCGATCGTGGCAGACTGTGGCGGACTGCCGGATTCGGTGCGGGACCTCGATCCCACCCTCATCGTGCCCCCCGGCGACGGCGACGCCCTCGCCGCCCGCATCATCCGCGCCCTCTCCGGCGCACGGCCCGACCCGTCGCAGTGCCGGGCGCACGCCGAGACGTTCTCCTGGTCGGCGGCCGCCCGCCGCCACCTGGACCTGTATCGGGAGCTGGTCACCGCATGACAGCGGTTTTCCTCGCGCATACCGCCGCCCCCTCCGGGGCGGAACTCGCGACCCTGCGGCTGGTCTCGGCGCTGCCCGCCGGAACCGCCGCGGTGGTGTACACCGAGGACGGGCCGATGCTGCGCCACATGCGTGAGCGCGGCATCGAGACCCGGTCGGTCGGCAATGATTTCGACTCCCGTGCCCTCACCATCGACAAGGCCCACGCGCGGGCGCTGCTCGCCGGTGCGCTGGGTCTGATCCGACTCGGCTGGCGGCTCGGCGACACCATGCGGGAACTGGGGGCCACCGTCGTGGTGGCCGGGAGTTCCAAGGCGCTGCTCATGGGCGCGGTGGCGGCCCGGCGCGCCCGCGTGCCGCTCGTCTGGCATGTGCACGACCGGGTGTCCGCGGACTACTTCGGCCGCTGGCTGGCACCGGCGCTGCGGTTGCTGGGCTGGCTGGTGGCGCAGGGGGTCATCGCCAACAGCCGGGGCACCCTCGCCTCGCTGTACACCTGGCGGCGACCCGCCGTCGTCGCCTATCCCGGTGTGGAATTCCGCCACGGCGATGCCGAGCCCGACCGCGAGGAGCAGCGCGACCCGGCGGAAACGGTGGTGGCGGTGGTCGGCCGCCTCGCCCCCTGGAAGGGCCAGGACGTCTTCCTGCGCGCCCTGGCCGACGTGCGGGTGCTGCCGCGCGAGGTCTTCCTGATCGGCGGCACCTTCTTCGACGAGGAGCACTACCGCACCGAACTGGAGAATCTCGCCACCGCGCTGGATCTGCCGGTCACCTTCACCGGACACGTGGACGATCCGGAGCCCTATCTGCGCTGCGCCGACGTCCTGGTGCACTGCTCGGTGCTGCCCGAACCGTTCGGGCAGGTGGTGGTCGAGGGCATGCGGGCGGGCTGCGCCGTCATCGCCAGCCGCCCCGGCGGCCCCGAGGAGATCATCGAGACCGGCCGCGACGGCCTGCTCGTGGACGGCGGCGACCGCCATCAGCTGACCCGCGCCCTGGACAGCCTGCTCGGGGATCGGGAGCTGCGGGTGAAACTCGCGGCCGCGGCCCGGCTGCGCGCCCGCGACTTCGATATCGCCGAATCCGCGCGCGCGGTCGAGCGGTTCCTCGCCGCCGTCGCCGAACGCCGCCGGAAGTGGTGGCGTCGTGGATGACTCCAACGATCCGCTACCCGGCGCGGACCCACCCACGCTGCCGCTGCGGCCGGTGCGCCGCCGCGCCGCCGGACGGCCGCGCGAACCCGACCGGCTCTCCGATGCCGACCGGATGTCGATGCGCCGCTTCGGAGTTCCCCTGCGGGCGCGCTATCGCCGCTTCGACGCCGATGCCACGCCGCCGGAGTCCCCGTACGCGGAGCTGGAACAACGCAGCATTCCGCAGTGGGACGGCCGGGCCGACCACTATCCGGCCTCCTGGTCGCCGCACCGCGCCGCGGACGGCTCCTACGCGCGCGGCGGCGAAACCCTCGCGCGCGGCGGCGAGCACGCGCCATACGGCGACGAACACGCCGCGCATGCTGCCGACCACGGTGCCCGCGACGAGAGCGCCGCGCACCCGCCGCCCGACACCGGCCGCGGCCGCCACCGCAAACCGGCCGCGCCCAAACACGGACTCGCCGCCGTGCTCCGCGATATCGTGCTGGTCACCTTCGGCAAGTACGGCCAGTACGCCATCACGATCATCACCCTGCCGCTCATCGCGCGCATCCTCGGTCCGCACGGGGTGGGCCTGCTCGCCATCGGCATGAGTTCGTACTTCATCGGTTCGCTCGTGGTCGATCTCGGCGTCACCCAGTTCCTGGCCGCCCGCGTGCACGAGGCCGAGACCGGTCGGGGCGAGGTGAACCGGCTGCGCGGCACCTATGCCGCGCTGCGCGTCACCACGGTGACCGTCATCGGCGCGGCGCTGCTGGCGAGCCTGCTGGTGGGCGTGCCCCCGGCCCTGCACATGGTGCTGCTCGGGCTGTTCACGGGCGGGTTCTGGTCGCTGTCGGAGGACTGGCTGCTCATCGGTCAGGGCCGCTTCGGGTCCTCCACCATCTACCAGGGCGTCGGCCGGATCGGCTACCTCGTGCTGCTGCTGATGCTGCTGCCCCAGTTCCCCACCGCGTCCACGGCCATCCTGTGCCTGCTCATCTCGTCCGTTCCGACGGTGGCGCTCACCTGGTGGGATTCGGTGCGCCACTTCGGTCGGCCCGCGCGGCCGGGCGGGCTGCGCGGCATGCTGCGGCTGGCCGCGCCGGTCTTCACCTCCCGGCTGCTGGTCACCGGTTACGGACAGGGTTCGGCCGCCGTCTACGGCGCGGTCCTCTCCGCGGCCTCCCTGGGCCTCTACTCGGCGGGCGACCGGTTGGTCCGCGCCATCCAATCCACCCTGGACCCCATCGGTTTCGCCCTGCTGCCGCGCATGGCCCGGCGCGGCGACCGCGAGGACTTCTGGCGCACCTCGATCCAGGCACTGGCGGGCTGTGTCGCCATCGCCACCCTCGCGGCGGCGGCGGTCTGGCTCAGCGCGCCCTGGCTCATCCACGTGGTGTTCGGCCAGGAGTTCGCCGACGCGGTTCCGCTGCTGCGCTTCGAGGTGCTCATCCTGCCCGCCACCACGGTCAGCTCCTATGTCACGACCGCGGTGCTGACGGTGCGCCAGGACACCACCGGCGTGCTGCTGGGCGCGATCGTGGGAACCTGCGTCGCGGTGGTGGCGCTGGCGGTGGCGACCCGCACCCAATCGGTGTGGACCCTGGTCTACGGAACCGTTTGCGCGGAAATCTCGGTCGCGCTGTGGTACATCATCCGCATGCGGTGGCTCATCGTCCGCGAACGGGCGATGCGACGGGGGGCCGTCGGTCCGGCCACCGTCCTGATGCGCAAGGGGGAAACAGCGTGAGGATCCTCTTCGTCGGCGACGACTGGGTGGGCAGCAACGCCCGTTCGCTGGCCGACGGCTTCCGGCAGGCGGGCCACGACGTGGTGGTGGTCGACACCACCGCGGTCACCCTGCCCGCGCGGCTGTCACCGCCCTGGGTGTACAGCAAGGCGGCGCGCCGCCGCGCGCCGTGGACGGTGGACCGGCTGCACCGCGAGATCGACTCCGCCGCCGCGGAATTCGTACCCGACGTCTTGTTCGTCTTCAAGGGCGTGCACCTCGACCAGCGGCGACTGCTGAGCACATCGGCCGGGCTGCGGGTGCACTACAGCGCCGACGACGTGTCGAATCCGTACAACACCACGCCGGACTATCTGGCGCACGAATCGGAATGGGATCTCGTCGTCACCACGAAATCGCACAATGTCACCGAACTGCGCGATCGGGGCGTGCGGAACGTGAAATTCGTTCGCAGCGCTTACGATCCGGCCTGGCACCATCCGTGCGCGCGACGCGGTGCGCGGGAGTTCCTGGTCGGTTTCATCGGCGCGGTGCGCCCCGACCGCCGCGATCTCCTCATCGAGCTGGCACGGGAGTACGGCCCCCGCATGCTGCTGCGCGGTCCGGGCTGGCGGCGGGTGCCACCGTTGTGGCGCACCGGCGCGGCGGTGCGCGGCCCGGCCTACGGCGAGCAATTCTCCACGGCCGTGGCCGCGGTGACCGCGAATCTGGTCCTGCTCAATTCCGACAATCGCGATACACACACCTGCCGCACCTTCGAAATACCGGCTGCCGGAGGACTTTTCGTCGGTCAACGCACCGACGAACACGCCGCCCTGCTCGACGACGGGACGGAATGCTTCCTGTTCTCCGATCCGGCGGAGCTGCGTGATGTGCTGGACCGCTGCGCCCGCCATCCGGACGAGGCCGCCAAGGTCGCCGACGCGGGCCGTCGCCGCATTGTCGGCGGGCGGCACCGCTATGTGGACCGGGCACGCGAGATCATCGACGCGCTCGCCGGACAATGGCCGAAATGCACTGCGGAAAAGGGGTAACGGCGAGCGGGTCCGCGAGGACATAGGGGTGATGGTGAAGGACATTCGCTGATGGGGGCCGCACAGACCGAGGTATTCCTCGTTGCCGGGGCGCTGGCGACGATTGTCGGCGCTGCCCTGTTCCTGCCCGGTGTGGTACGGATATTTCTCATCGCGCAGGTGGCGCATTGGTCGCTGTCCTATGTCGCGCGACCGGTGGTGCTGCTGTGGACCCGGCCCATGCCGCACTACGGCGACAATGTGCCCGACCCCCGGCTGGCCGAATTCGGATACGACGACGGCATCGCACTGGTGCTGGAGCCGGTCGTCTTCGGACTCTGGTTCTACGCCGCGCTGGTGGTCGCCTACACGGTCTGGGCCCGGTATCGCGGCAGCGAGACAGCGACGGGCACACCGCCACTGGTCGACAACCCGGTGGTCGTCCCCACCCTCGTGGCGCTCTACGCCCTGGGCACGCTGGGCCGCCTGGCGGCCGTCGCCACCGGCACCACCGGCAAGGCCGGAGAGCTGGAGAGCCCGAACCCGATCATCAACCTGATCACCATTCTCGCCACGCTCGGCGCGGTCGGGCTCATCGTCTACTTCCGCTCCGACAACTCGCGCACGGTGCTGTTGGTGCTCGGCGCACTGTGTTTCGGCGAACTGCTCTGGTCGACCACCGTGCAGTCCAAGACGCCGATCATGGGCGCGGCGCTGGCCATCGCGGTCCGCTGCGCCATGACGGGCTGGACGCGCGCCAAGGTGGTCGGCATACTCGCGCTCGCGGCGCTGGCGGTGATGGCCTTCGGCTGGTTGCAGTCGTTCAAGACCACCCCGGCGGCCAAGGCCGAGGCGGAGAGCGTCGACGCCAACTATCCGCCGGTGGTGCGTCCGTTCCTGAGCCTGCTCCGGCGCTTCGACCTGCTCGAGGCCGCCACCGACGCCCACTGGGCCGGGCCCGGGTCCTGGCTCACGCCCGCGGAGGTGCTGCGGCACGCGTTCGAGAGCCTGATCCCGACGCAGCTGCTGGGACAGGAGAAGTTCCGGGCGGGGGCGGCCTGGGCCGAGCAGGTGCGCGGCGCGTCGGTGGACATGTCGACGGTGTCGGTGTCGCTGGCCGAGGGCAATATCAACGAGGGCTACGTCCTCGGCGGCTACACCGGTGTGGCCGTCGGCGTTTCGTTCACCTTCATCTTGCTGCTGCTCTGGCGGCAGGCTCTCTACAGCCGGTACCTGGCCTTCGCCGTGCTGGGGCTGGCGCTCATCGAGGTACCGGTGCTGTTCGAGCGGGGCATTCTCGGCAGCATCGAGACACTCGGCAAATACCTCCAGGCGGTGGTGCTGGCCTGGATGGTCTATCTGGTCGTCGGGGAATATCGCAGACGGGTGACGGAGCTGGCGGGGTACACCGCCGCGCCGCCCGGGAAAAAGAGGACAGCGCAATGGGTTTGATCGACTACCTGCATCTGATTCGGCGGCGCTGGCCGATCATCGTGGCCGCGGTGGCGCTGTGCGTGGCCGCGGCGGCCGGGTACGCGCGCAGCCAGCCGACCACCTATTCGGCGTCGAGTTCGGTGTACGTCTCGATGGCCACCGGCACCTCGGTCAACGATTCGTACCAGGGCGGGCTCGCGGCGCAGCAGCGGGTGCGCTCCTATATCGACCTGGCCACCAGCGCCACCGTCGCACAGTACGTGAAGAATCAACTGGGCCTTCCCGATTCGGTGAACGACCTGCGCGGCCGCATCACCGCGGCGGCCCCGCCCGCCACCACCATCATCGTCGTGTCGGTCACCGACGACACCGCCGACGGGGCGCGCATCCTGGCCGACGAGGTGGTCTCGCAGCTCCGGGCGCTCATCTCCCGGCTGGAGTCCATCCAGCAGGACGCCGCCCCCGCGGCGCGGGCGGTGGTCATCGACACGGCCCAGACTCCCACCCAGGCGGACGGGCCGCAGACCACCCGCATGCTGGCGCTCGGCATGATCGCCGGACTGCTCCTGGGCCTGGGCGGGGCGCTGGCCCGGGACCGCCTCGACAAGCGGCTGCGCACCTCCAATGATCTGGAAGCCGTACTGCCGGTGCCGATTCTGGGCATCATCGACGACGGACGGCCCGGTGCGGCCGGGGAGACCCGCCGCCTGCGGACCCGGCTCACCACCGACCCCGAACGCACGAGCGTGCTGTTCACCGCGCTGTCCCCGCGCTCGGAACCGGAGGTGGCGCTCGGCTTGGCGCGCAGCCTCGCCGATACCGGCGCGCGGGTGGTGCTGGTGGACGCCGACACCAGCGGCCGCGGCTCCTCCCGCCGCATTCCGGTGGGCGCGGCTCCGGGCCTGGCGGAACTGCTGCGCAACAGCACCTCCACCGCCGAGGCGGTGGTGCCGTGGCCGGAGGTGGGGATCAGCGTGCTGCCGCTGGGCGTGGTCGATCTGCGCACCCCGGATCTGCTGGCCTCGGAACGCTTCGCGGAGATCATGTCCAAGCTGCGCGCCGAATACGACCACATCATCGTGGAGGCGGCCCCGGTCACCGCCGCCGCGGACGCCATCGCGCTGGCACGGCGCTGCGACGCCACCGTCGGCGTTGTCGAACTCGGGCGCACCACCTCGGACCAGGTGCGCGGCGCACTGGCCACCTTCGGCGCGGACGATCCGCGCTTGGCGGGCGTGGTGGTGTTCTCCCGGCCGGGCGGTCGCCTGCAACGGCTGCTGCGGCGGACGCCGATCTCGGAAAAGGGGTAGCCGATGACGGATGATCCGGTTCGGCGGCGTCGCCTGCTCGCCGCCTCACTCGGCGCGGCCGCCTTCCTGCCGCTGACGTCGGCCTGCGCGTCCGGGGACGACAATCCGGGGACCGAATTCCGGTCCCCGCACGTCACCGATCAGCCCGCCGCCCGCAATGTCCGGGACTTCGGGGCCGTGGGCGACGGGAACGCCGATGACACCGCCGCCTTCGCCGCCGCGGCCGATGTCGGCGACCGACCGTTCGTGTTGTACATCCCGGCCGGGACCTACCGGCTGACCGCCTTCCCCGCACTGCCCGACTACGCCACCGTGCTCGGCGACGGCGGCGATGCCACCACCATCGGGTACGAGGGCGACGACACCCTCATCGCGCTGCACCGTAAACACCGGGTTCGGTTCTCGCGCTTGGGTTTCTACCTGTCCGGCCCCAGGTCCACGGCGGTGCGGCTGTCGGAGTGCTTCCGCTGCTCCTTCGACGGCGTGGTGCTGCGCGGCAACCATCTGTCCGACAACTTTCCGCGCTATGTGGAACAGCGCGGGGTGGTGCTGGACAGCAATACCGGCGGCACCGCCTTCGTGAACTGCGATATCAACAATTTCGGGTACGGCATCGTCACCTCGTGCATCCAGAACTACGTGACCTCCTCCAAGCTCACCAACAATCGGGTGGGTGTGCTCGGCACCGGTGACAATCACAATGCCGGACTGGCGATCACCAATGTCGAGTTCGTCTCCGACTCCGATCCGCGCACCACCGACCGGCACATCTTCGTCGACGGCGCGGCCAATGACTGGTGGCTGACCAATGTGTGGTTCGAGGGTTCGGAGATCGCGCTGGCCATCGGTGTGCCGGGCGGGGGTCCGGCACAGTTCGGCATGGTGAACTGCAAGGTGGCCGCCCGCGCGGTATGCCTGGACCTGGTGCACTGCCGGCAGCCGTATCTGGCCAATGTGCAGTTCGATCCGGATCTGCGCACCCCACCGGTGGAGCTGCGCATCGACGGCGACGGCTGCCCGGAGGGCACCGCCGTCAATCTCATCTCGGGCAGCTACGACGACGTGGATCCGCGCGCCTTCCCCGACGGCTGGCATGTGATCGGGCGCGGGCGGATTCACGGTGCGCGCTTCTCCGGCACCATGGTCGCGCAGGCCGGGAAGCCCGACACCGACATCTTCCAGGCCCAGGACCGCGACGGCGACATTGTCGCGGCCGTCCTGCCCAGTGGCGCACTGCTGTCCGACCGCGCGGCGGGCGGGGTGGTGCTGCGCGACGAGCAGGGCGGCTACTGGCGGCTGTCGGTGGACGCGACCGGTGCGGTCAAGACCTCGTCGCTGGGTCGACAGCGGCCCAGCACGTGAACGCCGGGACGGCGCGGGTGCGGCTCGGACCCGTGCACCTGCTCGGCAGCACCCTGCGGCTGCGGCCGCCGCGCTTCGCGGACTTCCCGGAATGGCGGCGCATCCGGCTGCGCGACCGGGACCTGATCGAACCGTTCTGGCACACCTCCCCACTGCCCTGGGAGCGGCGGCACACCGCGGCCCACTGGGTGCGGGAATGCCTGGAGGCCGCCACCCACGCCCGCGCCGGTCTCGCCGTATCCACCGTGATCGAGCTCGACGGCCGCTTCGCCGGGCAGGTGGAGATCGGCGGTATCGACCGGCGCGCGCGCCACGGCGAGATGGGCATCTGGATCGACGCGCGCCAGGCGCGCAACGGTTTCGGCGGACTGGCGGCGTCGGTGCTGCTCGATTACGGCTTCGACGTACTCGGGCTGGAACGCATCGTCGCGCCGATCTCGGTGGGCAACAAGGCCGCCGCCCACGGTGCCCGGCAGGTGGGTTACCTCTGCGAGGCGCGCATGGCGGCAATGTTCGACGTCGGCGGCGGCCGCGCCGATCACGACCTCTGGGCGATCACCGCCGATCGGCGGCCCGCCGCCGGATTCACCCGATCCTGGATCGACCATGTCAGCGCCCGCCAGGGCGACGCGTCGGCGGCGGCGCGACACCGCGAACCCACCGCGTCACCGTCCGCGACGGCCGGTCCCGGCGCGGCCACCGTGCTCGCGGTCTCGGCCCGCTACCGGGCCGGGCAGCTGCGCCGCACCCTGCGCCGGGTACAGCCCGCCGCCGCGATCACCGTGCCGGTCCCCGGGTACCGGACGGTCGTACTGCGCAGCCCCCGGCTCGCCGACGCCCGCGCGTGGCGGGCCGCGCACCACGGTAACGAAAGCGCCTGGGTTCGCGAATTCATCAGCAGCAGAACCGGTTTCCACGCATCGGCCGGTCTGCTGCTGATCCTCGACGTCGGCGGCGAGTACGCCGGTGAGTGTCGGCTCTTCGATGTCGACCTGTTCGGACGCAACGCGCGGTTGCGGCTCCGGGCAGACCCCGCCCACGCCGACGACGGTGTCCGCGCGGCGGCCATCCGAGCGCTGGTGGACTACGCCTTCACCCGCCTCGGCCTGTACCGGGTGTCCACGGAGATCCCTGTCGAGGACACCGAATCCGCCGCGGTCGCCGCGCATGCGGGACTGCTCGAGGAGGGCACCATGCGCGCTTTCACCGGACCCACCGGGGTCCGCGCCGACCACACGCTGTGGGCCAGCACCCAGAGGAGCCGGGGATGATGCGAAACTTCCAGCTCAGCAATGCGATCCAGCACCGCCTGCACGACCTCGTCCCCGGTGGGGCGCACACCTACGCGCGCGGCGCGGACCAGTACCCCGAGTTCATGACCCCGGTCCTGGTGCGCGGCAGCGGCTGCCGGGTCTGGGACTGCGACGCCAACGAATACGTCGAATACGGCATGGGGCTGCGCTCGGTCACCCTCGGACACGGCTACCGCCCGGTGGTCGACGCCGTCACCCGCACCATTGCCGAGGGCGTCAACTTCTCCCGCCCGACCGAACTGGAACTCCTTGCCGCCCAAGACTTCCTGAATCTGGTGCCGGGCGCGGACATGGTGAAGTTCGCCAAGAACGGCTCCGACGCCACCACCGCCGCGGTCCGCCTGGCCCGCGCGGCGACCGGGCGGGAGACGATCGCCATCAGCGACCACCCCTTCTTCTCCGTGGACGACTGGTTCATCGGCACCACGCCCATGAACGCCGGTATCCCGGAGACCGATACGGTGCGCTTCCGCTACAACGACCTGCCGTCCCTCGCGGCGGCGCTGGAGTCCCGTCCGGTCGCCTGTGTCTTCCTGGAAGCGGCGACCGCCCTGCACTCCCCCGCGCCCGGATTCCTGGAAGGCGTGCGCGCCCTGTGCGATCGGCACGGCGCGCTACTGGTCTTCGACGAGATGATCACCGGCTTCCGCTGGTCCGCCGGCGGCGCGCAGAGCGTCTACGGCGTCACCCCCGACCTGTCGTGCTGGGGCAAGGCCATGGGCAACGGCTTCCCCATCTCCGCGCTGGCCGGGAAACGCGAATACATGGAACTCGGCGGCCTGCGCACCGACGCCGAACGCGTCTTCCTGCTGTCCACCACGCACGGCCCCGAGACCGGCTCCCTCGCCGCCTTCCGCGCGGTGGTCCGCGCCTACGCCACCACCGACCCCATCGGCCGCATGGAGGCGGCGGGCCGCCGCCTCGCCGACGGCGTCAACGCCATCGCCGCCGAACTGGGTATCACCGAACACCTCCGGGTGGCCGGGCGGCCGTCGTGCCTGGTGTTCCTCACCAAGGACCCCGACGGCAACCCGTGCCAGTCCTACCGCACCCTGTTCCTCCAGGAACTGCTGGACCGCGGCGTTCTGGGCCAGTCCTTCGTCACCTCGGCGGCGCACACCGACGCCGATATCGACCGCACCATCGAAGCGTGCCGCGACGCGGCCACGATCTATCGCAAGGCACTCGAGAACGGCAGCGTCGACGGCCTGCTGAACGGACGCCCGGTGGCGCCCGCCCTCCGCCGGTACGCCGCGCCCCGCCGCATCGCGACCAGGACGGAACCATGAAGGCGCGCATCGCGATCGTGCACGAACGCTTCACCGAATACGGCGGCTCCGAGGCGGTGGTCGCGGAGTTCATGAGAACCTGGCCCGGAGCGCCGGTCTTCGCGCCCATCACGCAGGCCGAATGTGTCCGGGCGGTCGCCGACGCCGCGGGCACCTCACCCCCCGCCGCGAATATCCGTGCCAGCGCCTGGCTTTCGCGGCTGCACGCGGCGACGGGACGACGTTCGCACGCCCCCCTGCTGCCCCTGGTCCCCCGCGCCCTGCGCGGCCTGCCGCTGCGCGACGAGTACGACGCGGTCGTGGTGAGCCACCACGCCTTCGCCAGCTCGGCCGCCCTGGCCACCTCCGCCCCCGTGATCGCGTACGTACACAGTCCGGCCCGGTGGGCCTGGGACAGGGCATTCCGGAGCCGGGAGGCCGGAGGCTGGGCCGGACAGCTGGCATTGACCGCCCTGGGCGGCCTGGCACGACGAGCGGAATTGCGTGCCGCACCCCATATCTCACATGTCGTCGCGAATTCCTCGGCCGTGGCACAGCGGGTGCGGGAATGGTGGGACCTGCCCGCCACCGTCGTGAATCCACCGGTGCGCGTGGACAGCTTCTCGCTGGACCCCACGGTGGAGCGCGAGGATTTCTTCCTTTTCGCCGGACGGTTGGTCCCCTACAAACGAGCCGATCTGGCGATTCGCGCGGCACAGCGGGCCGGGGTGCGGTTGGTGATCCTCGGAGACGGACGCGCGCGCCGTCACCTGGAAAGCATCGCCGGACCCGAGACACTGTTCCTCGGCCCCGCCGACGATGCGGTGCTGCTGGACATGTACCGGCGCTGCCGCGCTCTCCTGATGCCCGGTGTCGAGGATTTCGGCATCGTACCCGTGGAGGCAATGGCGTGCGGTGCTCCCGTCATCGCGGTCGGAACCGGCGGCGCGGTGGATACCGTACTGCCGGATATCACCGGTGTGCATATCGAATTCGGCTCCGACGATGATGTGGTTCGGTCCTTCGCCCGTGTTATGGAAGATTTCCAGCATCGAACATTCGACGGAGTCCAGATCAGAAAGCACGCATTGGACTTTTCGCCCACCGTATTTCGAGAGCGAATGTCCACTGTCGTCGACAACTGCTTGCAGAGCTTGACATAACTTATTTCCCCTTCTGTCGCAATGGAATTCGCGGTAGAATTGGTGCATGATGACGGTGGGGGAG
>NZ_JASITE010000022.1 GCF_030767025.1 Nocardia sp. CC227C
GTTGTCAAAAAGCGGCTGTGGCCAGGTATTCGAAGCGCGCTGACACTCACCTAGCGCGAACCGATCCCGGCCTCACCGCGTGCTGGCAACGCTCGACGAGCCCTCCGATACGGCGAGGCTGCGTCAAGCCCCGTGGTGCGGAGGCGGTCTCAAGTTCTCATTGCGCGCAGAATCGTTGGATAGGCGACCGGATTCCATAGACCGGTAGAGAAGGAAGGGGGAGGGATGGCTACGGCAATCTCATTGCTGGCTTGGTTCGGGGTTCTAGTCGGTGCAGTATTCGTAGGAGGTGGAGTCGTACGGGCCACTCCGACGCGTGCGGTAATGGGGGCTGCGGTCGCCGCGTACTCGTTGGCGATGCGCATGTATGCGCCGCTTGGACTGACGGGTAGTCAGCGGCAGCCGCTGACTATCGAGAATCGGATCTGGGGGATGACGTGGACCGTGATCGGCGGATGGGCGATGCTGTCGCTGCTGTTTGCAATCTACTGGTCACATCGGACCGGTCAGCAGCAATGGGCAGGCCGGGAACTGGGCCGAAGGCTGCGGGCTTTGTCGGGGATTGCAGGAGCAAGCGTGGCCCTATTGTGGCTGGTTGCGTTGATGCCGGGTCCGGAATTGGCACCGTCGAACGACTTCCTCAATCAATACGGCGGTGACCTCCGTGTAGTCCTGCAACAGTTGATCTTTGCTATCTGGCTGGGGGTCCCGTTCGGTATGTGGGGGTGGACGACATGGCAGTATCGGAGGGGAGTCACGCGATGGATCACCACGGCCGGAGGTGTGTGCGGAGTGCTGTGGACGGTCTGGAAAGTGACCGGTGTTGCGGTTCGGTATTCAACCAGCGACAGAATTGGTCTGCAGTCACCGATCAGCGTGGCTTTAGGCTCCGCGACTTTGCTGCTTCTGGTCTGCGGTTTGCTGGCAGGGGCGATTCCGGCCGCGATTCGGCGAGCGCGGGAGCAGCGGGACTACAGGCGTGCCCGCCGAATCGATGACGAGCAGCACTATTCCTCCGCAGAAGACCCGGTGGCATAGGCAGTGCGTAGTCGACGCTTGTAGATCTTGCCGGAGTCATCACGTGGTAGCTGGTCGACGATGTGCACCACTGATGGAACCTTGTAGTCGGCGAGTCTACCGCGCAGGGCCGTTCGGATGCTATGCGCGGTGAGGTCGGCGTCAGGACGTGGAAGCACAAAAGCGGCCACGACCTCCCCGAGATCGCCTGCGCTGTCGGGGATTCCAAGGACTGCGACATCTTCGACGCCATCAAGTGCCGCGATGGTGCCCTCGATTTCGGCGGGGTAGATGTTCACGCCTCCTCGGATCACCACGTCGGCGCTGCGTCCGGTCAGGTAGAGGTAGCCGTCGTCGTCGATACGGCCGAGGTCGCCGACCCAGATCATCCCCTCGATCGGGCTGGCGGGGGCCCCGAGTCCCAGATACGTGAACCGCGGCCAGTAGTCTGCACCACGTACGTAGACCCGGCCGATCTGGCCGGGAGTGAGTGGGTTTCCGTGTGCGTCGGCGATCAGGACCGCGGATCCGTCCGCAGGGAGGCCGACGCTGCCCGGATGAGCTAGCCAGTCAGAGGCGGTGATCCAGGTGATGGTGCCGCATTCACTGTTGCCATAGAACTCCAGTAACGCGTCACCGAACCAGTCGATCGCGGCGCGTTTGATTGCAGGGGGGCACGGTGCGGCGGAGTGGATCAGATGCGTCAGACTTGAGATGTCGTAGCGTGCCCGCACAGCAGCCGGCAGCGACAGCAGCCGGGACAGCATGGTGGGAACCACCTTGGCCTGTTGGATAGCCTTCTCGTGAATGTGAGCCAAGAAGCGTTCGGAGTTCCACCGCGGCATTATCGTGATATTGGTGCCCAGCCGTAACGCCATGACTGCCAAAGCATTCGGCGAGGTATGGTACAGCGGACCCGCCACCAGCATCTGACCACCTGGGGTGAGCCCTGCGCGTTGTGCTGTAGCACCGGCGATGGACAGCAGCTGTTGTGGTGTCATATGCTCCCGTGCAATGCCTTTCGGCGTACCTGTGGTGCCTGAGGTGTAGATCAATCCCATGCTGTCGGCGACGGCGCCCTCGCGGCGGCCCAGTGGTTGCGGGTGCTCGTCGATCCACTGTTCGAGAGTCGGAAACAGTCCGCTGACCTGAGCCAGAGCTGGATCGAGCCCGGCCTCATCGAGGGATTCTTTCGGCATTGCAACCTCGACCAGCGCCGGGCAGACCCCGGCATGCTTACGGGCGGCCTCAGCGATAGGTATGAACTCTGTGTGTGCGAACATGATTCGCACCCGGGAGTCGGCTAGTACATGCGCCACCTCCGGCATCTGCCAGTGGATGTTTATCGGCACCGGGTTGCCGCCGACTCCGGCGATCGCTACCGATAGCTCCAAAAACTCGATGTCGTTGCGGGCCATGATCGCAACCCGCTCGCCTCGGCCGACCCCGGCGTCAACCAGTGCCGCTGCCACCTGCCCGGCGCGATGATTCGTCTCCGCGTGTGTCCGCGAACGGGCGCCGCAAGTGATCGTCGAAGCTGCCGAACCGGTCTTCGTATCAGTCATGCGCCGCAGTCTGCCACCTTGGTGTCGGAGGATGTCAAAGGCTTGAGAGTGCGAGAGACTAACGGATGCAACGCATTACAGACAGGGCTGGCGCATCCATACATCCTGTGATGTACTGCAGTATGCGATCAGAAATGATCGCGTACGAAGTCGGGGCTACGCACGTGTGATCAAACGGGGGCACGCAATTCTCTGCTCCCCATGTGCCTGCGAGTGTAGGCGATGCGCGATCGATGGCACGCTCAGCGTATCCCGGGGTACAGCGCTGTACATGACCATTTGAGCTGCATGGTTGTTCGCAATCGCGTGGAGCAGGAGGGATTGATGAAACAGCCCGGCAGGGTCGAGGAGGGGGCGGCGATCGACCGAGACGGTGCACTAGAGGTGATTCAGGGTGCCATCTCGTGCGAGGTGGTTGCGCTCCCGATTGTTCGACTGAGAGTATCGGACTCTCTGCGGATCGCGGGTGAAGACGCCCGCCATCTGAACACACTCGCTGAAGCTGAGGGTTTGCTTCCGCCAATTGTTGTACACCGTCGGACAATGACGGTGATCGATGGTGTCCATCGGCTGCGGCTCGCGCAGCGTCGTGGAGCAAGCGTTATCAACGCGGTGTATTTCGATGGTGACGAGAGCGCAGCTTTCGTTTTTTCCGTACGTGTGAACAGTAAACACGGATTGCCGCTGTCGCTGACTGATCGCAAAGCGGCAGCAGCACGGATGCTGTCGGACTACCCAGAATGGTCGAACCGACGACTCGCCGCAGTTGCGGGACTGTCCGACAAGACGATCGCGAGCATCCGCAAGAGGTTGGGTGCGGAGATTCCGCACCCAACCTCGGCGCGAGTGGGACGCGACGGCGTGAGCTATCCAACTGATCCACGCGCGCGGCGTCGTCGAGCCGAAGAGCATCTGCGGTCGAATCCCAGCGCCTCCGCGAAGGAGGTCGCGCTGGCGGCGGGAATTTCACTGACTACATCCAAAGAAATCTGTAAGAACCGGCGTGAGATAGGTGGCAGCCCGCATCCTCAGCCTGTTTCGAGAGTGGCGCCGGAAGTGCGATCGATCACTGGAGGCCGCCGCACAACGGCCGAAATTCACAAGACTGACCGATCGATCCTGGTAGATCTGGGTGAGATGGTTCGTCGCCTACGGGCGGATCCGTCACTCCGTTTCACTGAACAGGGCCGCAAGTTGCTACGGATGCTCGAACTACTGGCCGCCGGGCCCGATGAATGGAGTTCGATTTCCGAGAGTGTTCCTGTTCACTGTGCGCCCATAGTTGCGGAACTTGCGCGTCATCAATCGAACAGTTGGAAATTATTCGCAGAATGCCTTGACCTGCGCATTATCGCATCAGAAAGCCGGTCGAAGGAAAGCAAAGGCTAGCCGGAAGCTGGTTCGTATTCTTACGCTAGTGCGGTGCCATTGTACCCTCACGATACATGGTTTTGTCAGGCTGCTGGTGGTTGAGGCTGCCCTCTCATCGTGAGGACTGTTAACGAACGATTGAGAGGCTAGCTGGTCGGCCTCAGTTGCTGGCAGCAGTCGTCTGTCGACCTGCAACTCACCTCATGGGAAAGATATCGCTGTGGACATGAACTGAATACACTTATAGTCTCGTGCGTAGGCTCTTAATATCGTAGGAGGGGCTTATATTTGGAGATATCACTACGGACACTTTTTTGTGGGGTTGCAGACTTCTCGCCGGAGCAGATACCCGGTCTGCTAGGTGCGGGCGGTAGTCGAGCTAGGCCATCATTGTTGCATCTCTTGTATTCAGTTGGTTCTGCTAAAGTTCATTCTAAACTAATTATCTCAGAGTCTGTGTTTGCGTGCTACCGGTTGCTGACGATTTATCCAAGCTTTTGGAGTCGAAGTAGCTTCAACTTCAAATATGTGCAATGGTGTAGATATGTCTCGATGGGGCCATTGGCGCTTTGAGGCGCCGCATATCCTCGTACGGTCTGTCGAATCATCCGAGAATAGATTCCTAGGGACTGCTGTCGGGGCAACGTGCTGTCGGTATCGCCTGATCATTGGAGAGATCGAAAACATGAAGCTTGAGTTAAAAGTGTTGGGCCCAATCGAAATGATATTGAATGACCAAGTTTGCACACCTAACGGGCCGAAATTGCGCCAGGTGCTAGCCCTATTGACTATGCGCGCAAACCGGGTCGTGCATTGTGGTGCCATAATCGAAGAACTCTGGAGTGACAGCCCGCCGAAAACGGCCCGAACCACCGTCCAAACCTACGTCTACCACCTTCGAAAATGGTTCAAGCCGTTTATGGATGCCTCGACCGGAGAATTTCTGGCTACCAGAGCACCTGGATATCTGTTTACAGTGCCGGAAGGCGGTCTCGACGCAGACATGTTCATCGAGGGACTGGACACTGGCAGGGCGCTACTCCAACGGGGTGACGCGCTAAGCGCGGCAACTGAGCTGCGTGCGGCACTGCACCGGTGGAGTGGGCCGATGCTGGACAACGTGCCATGTGGTTCTCTGCTCCAATCGCATGCCACACACCTCGAAGAAATGCGCACGACCGCACTGGAACTGCTGGTGAATGCCGAGATGCAGCTAGGACGGCACCGTGAACTCATCCCTGAACTGCGGTCGCTAGTGTTGGCACACCCGCTGAACGAGTCGTTTCACACCCAATTGATTGTCGCGCTGGGCAAGTCACAGCGGCGCGGTGAAGCACTGCGTGCTTACCACGATCTGCGGTTCATCTTGCAGGAAGAGCTGGGCCTCGACCCGTCGGCCGGCGTGCAGCGGATCCACCAAGCGGTGCTGACCTCCGACGAGCGTTTACTCGAAAGCCTGTGAGGTGGCTATGATCTTCCAAGCTGCTGTCCCACCATTGCACACCGACGACGAAACTCTCCGGCGCCATCTCGTCGACGCCGAGATCCCGGCGCTGCTGATGACGTTGGCTCACCTCACCGGCGATCCCAGTCTGCTGCCCGAACGCGGACACGGCAACGGTTGGCTACTCCGACCACAGGGTGGAATGACCGAGTCGATGCAAGAGGAAGTTCGAGAACTCGCCGTTCGTGTGCTCCGCCGAGCCGATCGGTTAACGACAGCACCACCACATCCCGACCTGCTCCGCCGGATCATTGCCTGGACCTTGGGTTCGGATACCGCAGAGCTAGTACCGATGGTGGCGGACGAGATTGTCCAGCCGGGCACCGACCCTGGCAAGCCAGCCTGGACCCTTCCGGAGACCACAGCGGG
This sequence comes from Nocardia sp. CC227C, assembly GCF_030767025.1. Classification (GTDB taxonomy): domain Bacteria; phylum Actinomycetota; class Actinomycetes; order Mycobacteriales; family Mycobacteriaceae; genus Nocardia. Next base: position 5,827 of record NZ_JASITE010000022.1, read on the forward strand.
CTTCCGAGTGGCCGTGGTCGGCGCAGGGATGAGCGGGCTGCTGGCCGCGCACCGGCTAAGCCAGGCGGGAGTCCCGGTGGTGATCTACGAGAAGAACTTCGATGTCGGCGGCACCTGGCATGAGAACACCTATCCCGGCTGCCGCGTCGACGTGGCCAGCCATCTCTACGGCTACTCGTTCGCCAACCGCTCCAGCTGGCCAGACTACTTCTGTACCCAGGAGGTCATGCAGTCCTACTTTCGTGAATTCGCGACGGCCTTCGGGCTGTACGAATACATCCGGTTCGGTGCCGAAGTGGTCTCCGCGGCCTGGGACGAGCGATCCGCATGCTGGCGGTTGACCGTGCGCACCACCGAGGGCGAGCATCACGACGAATGCTCCGTCCTAGTGAGCGCAGTCGGCCAGCTTAACCGGCCGAGCTTGCCGGACATCACCGGACGCGAGGACTTCGACGGCCTGGCCTTTCACTCTGCGCGCTGGCCGCGGGACCTGGACCTGGCGGGAAAGCAGGTCGCTGTGATCGGCACCGGAGCCAGCGCCTACCAGTTCATCCCAGAGATCGCGCCGGAAGCTGGGAAGCTGACCGTGTTCCAGCGCACTCCGCCGTGGTTGCGACCCACTCCCCACTACCACGAGCCCGTGCCGGTGGGCGCGCACTGGCTCGCCGCTAACGTGCCGTTTTACGCACAGTGGCACCGGTTCTGGCTGTGGGCACCGGGCCTCCGCGGCGTGCTTGAAGGATGGGTCGTCGATCCGGACTACCCGCCGACCGAACTCGCCGTCTCCGAATCCAACGATGCGCTGCGTGTGACACTGACCGGCTGGATGGAGTCTCAGCTGACCGATGCACCTGGTTTGCGGGACAAGGTGATTCCGTCCTACCCGGTCGGTGCCAAACGGGTATTCCGTGACAACGGCGTTTGGTTCCGCACGATCAAACGAGATGACGTCACGTTGGTCACTGAACCGATCGAGAGCATCTCCCCAGGTGGGGTGCACACCGCAGACGGCGTGTTTCACGAGGCCGATGTGCTCATCTATGGCACCGGTTTCCAGGCTTCGCGATTTCTCGCGCCGATGACTGTCACAGGCCGTGGGGGGCGGACATTGGAGCAGGTGTGGGACGGTGACGCACGCGCATACTTGGGCATGACCGTCCCGGGGTTCCCGAACTTGTTTTGCCTGTACGGCCCCAATACGAACTTGTCGGGGCAGGGCGGCAGCATCTTCCAGTTCTCCGAGTATGCGGTGAGTTATCTGCTAGACGCGATCCGTAAACTGGTTGACGGCGGGTACCGCAGCCTCGACGTCGAATCGAAGGTGTACGACGAGTACAACGCGTGGGTTGACAAGGGAAACTCCGAGCGCGCTTGGGGTTTCTCTAAGGTAAGCAGCTGGTTTATCAACGAAAAAGGTCGCACAGCGCAGAACTGGCCGTTCACCGCATACGAGTATTGGCGACGGACACGCCGCGTGAATTCGGCCGACTATCACTTCAGCTGAGTGCCTATCCGGCCGGCCGCGAATGAGTCTGGCTCGCGCGGCCGGCTGGACGCTCAGTAGTTTCCGAGCCCGCCACATACGTTCATTGCCTGTGCGGTGACCGCGTCAGATCCGGGGCCGACGAGATAACGCACCATCGCGGCAACTTCTTCTGGTCGCACATACCGCCCGATGGGCGCACGAGCGCTGATGCGGCGGAATGCCTCATCTTCGTCTACCTGCCAGATCCTAGAATAGTGCTCGCGGACACGTTCGGCCATCGGGGTTTCGACGAATCCAGGGCAAACTGCGTTTACCGTTATGCCGGTTTTGGCTAATTCGAGGCCGAGTGCTTTGGTAAAACCGATAACGCCGTGTTTCGAGGCGCTGTACGGAGCCGCATGCACCACGCCCTGTTTGCCTCCGGTTGAAGCGATATTTATGATCCGACCCGACTCCTTGGCGAGCATCCCTCCCGAAGTGAGTACCGCCTTGGTCATGAGGAAAACGCTGTTTAGATTGGTATTGATGACGTCGAACCACAATTCTTCGTCGATTTCAGCGGTCACGCCGCCACCGCTGCGTCCTGCATTGTTCACTAGAACATCTATTGGGCCGTAGCGGTTGACCGCAGTCGTTACCAGACCACGGATATCGTCGGGCTCAGATACGTCACAGATCGTGCCGTCAACCTCGAGGCCCTTGCTCCTCAAGCCTTCCACGGTCATCTTGACTTCTTCGTGTGAACGAGCGCATAGGTAGACAGCCTTGCCGTCCTCGGCAAGCGAGCTGGCGATCTCAAGACCGATCCCACTGGTAGCGCCGGTGACCAGTGCCACCTGATAGCCTGGTTCCGCCATGAGCTTCTCCATTTCATGCAATTATTGGATGTGACGTTGTCAGTCTGCCGATATACTCTAGAATATCGTTAAATAATGTCGAAGTCTCTGCTGTTCACCGCCTAGGTACGGAAAATGACGAATGTGCTGAAGTTGATCATTGGAAAGCAATCAGGGCCCGGCGTATTCCGGGCCCGATACTGCTCATAGTCCTAATGTGACTCGTGTGTAGGTCCGCGCGGCCGGCTCGAACTGCACGGCCATGTGGGTCGAGATCGAGGTGACATCGCGCCAGAACCGCTGAATCACGCCGTCTGTCGTCTGCCCTGTAGTGCCCGCCGCTCTGACAACCCGGTTCACGGTGCTCACCAACAAATCGGCGGCGAACGAACAGTCCCGTAGGTTCCGCGCCGCTTCCAGTGGTGAGATGTCAGCGCCACGGTCAGCCGTCGCGGTCGCGCGGTGGAGCAACAGCTTCGCTGCGTCGAGTTCACTGGCCGAGCGCGCCAACGCCATCTCGTAGCTGGCTTGGTTCCCTTGTACGCCAGGCACTCCCGGCAAGCTTGGCGTGCTACTGATCTTCCTGCCGATGTAGGTCTCGAATGCCTTGACTGCGCCTTGCGCGGCGCCGAGCGCAGGCACCACGAACGATAGGCCGTTGACCGCTTCCAGCGGCACGGCATGGCAAGGGGCTTCACCGTCATGGGATCGACCGGCGAACAGGTCTGCACGGTCGAACGTCCGGAGTGCCGGGACGAAGACATCCTTGGCAATCACAGTATTGCTTCCGGTACCTTGCATTCCGACACTGTGCCACGTGTCCTCGTATCGAAAATCGGCACGGGGAATGGCGAACAGCTTTGAGTCCCCATCATCGGTCTGCGCACACAATAGCGCCCAGTCGGAGAAATCGACCGCCGAGATGTATGGCCATCGGCCGGACAGCCGCCAGCCATCGCCTTCCGCCGCCGCCCGGCCGAGTGGGGTTACCGATCCGACGATCACCGTATCCGGCCCCGCCGCCCAGATTTCCCGGTAGCCATCCGGCGGCAGGAACGCGGCTGCCATCCGGGACATGCTGGCGGAGAGCGAGGCGCACCATGCGGTCGAAGTGCACACCTCGCCTACAGTGGTCACCGCAGCGGTCAGCTCGCCAAACGTTCCCGCAGCGCCGCCGCAGTCGGTCGGCGCGAAATGTCGCATGAATCCCGCCTCCACCAATGCCTTGAACGCATCCGGGTGCAGGCGACGGGTCTGTTCCGCCTCAGCCGCGTAGGGTCCCACGAGCGCGGCCACCTCCACTGCTGCCTTAGGCAATCTTCCAGCGAACATTCTGCCCTCCTTCGTACCGTTGCGAACGTCCACGCCAGCCGAGACTTCCGCATGCTGGTCGAAAGACGCTCAATCGCTTGGCATCGAGTGAATTTCGAGTGCCCCGCCCTACCGTCGGGAGCGGCGGATCAACTACCGGAGGTGAACTTGACGACAGCGGCCACGCCCGAGCTCTATCTCGAGATTCAGCAGTTCTTCGCACGGCAGATGCGTATGCTCGACGGGCGCAACCTGACCGGCTACGCCGAAACCTTCACTGAGGACGCTATTTTCAGGCACAGCCCGAACCGTGCACCCGCGCACACCCGCGCCGGCATACTGCGGGACCTGGAGGAGATTCATGCCCAGCTGACGAAGGAACCTCAGCAGCGACGGCACATGTTCACCATGATCGACATCGAGCCGCGCACCGATGGCACTGTTGCTGCGACCTCATATGCGCTGATTGTCACGACTCGCCCCGGCGGCAGACCGGATATGGTGCGTAGCTGTGTAGTCAACGATGTGCTGGTGCGGCAGGACGGGCGCCTACTCACCAGATCCAGGCTGGTCGACCACGACGGAGTCGAGTGATGGCCGCACCGGATTGCTCGGTTCCGACAGCCCGTTAGTGCCCGTTGGCAATCTGATCGGTTAGCGGTTGTGTGGTCGTGAGCTGCGGGAATCGTTGCGGGGCTGTTGTGTTGGTTGGTGTCGGCTTATCGTCGGTGCGGGGGCCGATGCCGGGAGGCGGCGATGGTGTCGTGGCGTGAGGAACTCGCTCGGCGCGAGGCCGAAGCGGAGGAACAGGCCGGGCGGTTGCGTGGTGAGATCGCGGAGTTGACCGAGCAGTTGAACGCGGTGGAGCAGCGGCTGGCGCGGTTGGTGGTGACGCGGGAGACGATGGCCGAGATCTTGTCCGGGACCGGCGGCGAGATCGTGGAACCGGTGCCGGAGCGCCGGTCACCCGAACAGTGCGCAGACACCGAAGAGGTCACCTCGCGACCTGTTTCCCCGATCGGGGCGGTACTGATACCGCCTTACGCGGAAGGCATGGATATCGGGGTGTTGCCGCGTGACTACGAGGAGATCATGTCCGTGCTCGCCGAGGCCGAACACGGGCTGCGGGCCGGACAGGTCGCCACCGTGCTGGGTATCGCGACCACCGAACGCTCGCAGGTGGAAGGACTACGTTCCACGCTGAAACGATTAGTCGCTCGCGGCTGGGCCGACCAACAGTCTTCAGGCGTGTTCACGATCACCAACAGCACTGAGTGACAGGGTGATTGACGCTCGATCGGTACGGCGGGCAGCGGTAATCCGTCGGTGACGGTGGTCGTCTCGCGCGGAACGGGACCTGGTGGTAGCACCAGAAATCACCACAACATCCGCCGCTACCACAGGTCCCGCCATGTCGTTCTACTCTCCAACGCCCAGTGTTGGCAGCCCCGAACCCGAGGATCGGTGTTGCTGTGTCGCGTGTCGGTTCGGGCAAGGCACCCGCCGTCCGGTCCGCGCCCGCCGCTACACCTCCGACACCACCGACGCTCAATGGGCCGTGCTCGCGCCGCTGCTGCCGTGGCCGGCCCGGCTCGACGGGGCCGGCGGCCGCCGGGAAAGTACTGCCGCCGTCAAATCCTCGACGGTATCTTCTATCTCGCCGACAACGGCTGCAAGTGGCGCAACATCCCGGCCGATCTGCCACCCTGGCACGCGATCTACGACGCGTTCGCTCGCTGGTGGCACAACGGCGACCTCGACGCGGTCCACACCGACCTGCGCGAACAACTCCGACGCGCCGCAGACCACGAGCTCGACCCCACCGCGGCGGTCATCGACGCGCAGTCGATCCGCGCCGCCGAGACCGTCGCCCACGACAGCCGCGGCTGGGACGCGGGCAAGAAAAGTAGCCGGTCGCAAGCGTCACGTCATCGTGGACACTCTCGGGTTGCTGCTGGTCGTGCCGGTGACCGGCGCGAACATCCAGGACCGCGACGCGGCCCGGCCCGCGCTGATCAGATTACGGACGGTTTTCGACACGATCAGTCTGATCTGGGCCGACGGCGCCTACACGGGCGCTCTGGTCGAATGGGTGAGATCGGCTCTGGCACTGACGATTGCGATCGTGAAGCGCTCCGATTCCGCGACCGGGTTCGAAGTGATCCCACGCCGGTGGGTCGTCGAGCGCACCCTGTCCTGGATCTGCCGACGCCGCCGCTGTGTCCGCGACTACGAACGGCTACCCGAACACCACGAAGCCATGGTGAAAATCTCGATGATCATGCTCATGTCCCGCAGACTGGCCAAACACCGACGATGAGCAGTTAGCTAACGGGCACTCAGCTTGAGATTTAACCTCTGACGGGTGTTTGGGCTGTTCGGCGGGGTTTGGTGCCCTTCTTGTGGTGAGCGGGGCGGGTGTAGGGGTGGCCGGTGGCCAGGATCAATCCCACGTCCTGGCGGGCGGCGGGACAGCGATTCTTCACTCCGGTCGGGCGTCCGGGTCCGGGTCGGGAGGGTTTCGGTGCACCGGCGGGAGAGCCTGTCTTCGTGCGGATGTGCCGAAACCCTCGCCGGACCCGGGCGGGGGTGAGCCGGTGTGGTGTGACGGGCTTCTCCCAGGGCAGGCGTAGATCGGCGGCCAGGTGCCGGGACAGCCGTAGCTGGGTGTAGGCGGTGAGGATCAGCCAGGTCCAGCGGTCGGCTGCCGCCGGGTCCCGCAGGTGTGGGCGGGTCCATCCCAGGATCTGCTTCCACATTCGGAAGGTGTGTTCGATGTCGAAGCGCCGCAGAAACATTCGCCAGCACCGATCGACGTCGTCCGGCGTGGCGTCGGTGCCCGACCACCACAGCCACACCGGTTTGTTGATTCCTCCGCTGGGTAGGTGCTCGACGGTCAACCGGACCACGGTGCCTTCCAGGATCGGCATCGGACCGAGCCAATCCGCCCACGCCGACCGCCGTTGTAGCCTCGGATGCAGCCGATTCCAGGCGAGCGCGGTCGCCTGTCCGTAAAGGCGTGTGTCGGTGCGGGTTTGGGCGTCTGCCTCGCCCCAGGTGGTGGGGTTCTTGAAGACGAACTCGCCGCCGTGGCGCGCGGGCCGGCCGCCGTCGGGACGGAACAGGTACGGCGGTGGCGGGGCGGCGGAACACGCGATCCGAGCGCAGCCGCACCAGGATCTGCACCGGCAGATCGGCGAGCAGGTGCACCAGTCGCGGGCCGTCGTAACCGGCGTCGAGCACGATGAGGATGTCGGGATCCCCGTCGCACCATTTCCCGGCCTCGATGAGACGCTCGGTGAGGTCACGGATCTGGGTGCAGGTGACCTCGAGCAGGTCCGCGCCGGGTTCCAGGCGTTGCGCGTCCAGCGGTGCGGTCCAGGAACTGCGGCCCGTTTCCAGAGCCACGATCAGCGAGTACGGCCAGCCCGGCACCATCTGGTGTTCACCCACACGGCGGCCGTGGGTGTGGCAGAAACAGCGCCGCGGGCAGGTCTGTCCGTCGGGCCGCAGCCACGGCGACACATCGACCGCGAGCACCAGCCGGCCGTCGGCGGCGCGTGGCAGCGGCAGCCCGGCCAGTGTCGTGCGCAACCGGGCGGTCTCGACACGGCCGCAGTTGAGCGCGTCGTAGAGCGCACCATGCCCGCGCCGATGCTCGGGCACCAACGACAACCCGGCCAGCGACGCGACCGGTCCCGGCGCGCACAACACCGCGTCCACCAGCTCGAACAACGCGTCCGCGCGCTTGGTCAGGCAGAAGTAGAAGTCCTCACGAAACATCCTCAGCTCTTCGAGCGCACCTTCGGAGCCGGGATCATGCACACTGAACATCGCAGTCCTTGGTCTGAGATTCGTTCTGTCACAAGAAGAATCATCAGCCAAGGACTTCGCTACCTGTGAGACCGACCGCCCCGCACGTCAGCAGAGGTTAAATCTCAAGCTCAGAACCACAAGCCAAATGCATCGCCAAGCATCACCTCAGCGATTGGCTGACTGTCGAGCATTCGCTGTTGTTTTGCAACCAGCGCGAGTCGGCGACCGAATCGATCGCACATCGCTTCACGGCGACGGGCCAGCCGAGCTGCGATGCTGCTGCCGTATGCGGTGTCCCATTCCGCCCAACTGCACTCGTGTCCTCGAATTAGGTGCCACAGCTCATGCCCTATGACGTGCAGTTGGTAATCGGGGGGTGCGTCGGCGGGACAGAAGACCATCCCGACCTGCTCCGTTGTGGTCATAACAGTGATCACCGCCCCCGATAGGCCAGTGCCCCGCTGCACAGCCGGCACCAGGATGAGGGGCATACCAACCTCGGCTGAAGACCGCTCCAACAACCGCTCGACCGAGAAGGGTGGTGGTGGCATCAGTCGGGCTATGACCGCATTCATCCGCTTTCGCCACGACCACATCCCGGGTGCCGGTTTCATTGATCACCCCCCCTGTTCCAGCACATCCGCCGTCATTCGGATAAGCCGCAACAGCTCCTGCCTCGCGATCGGTGTCAATTCCCTCGATCGCAACCCCACAATCTGCATACCTGCCGCGTCTAGCGCGGCCGCTAGTTCAGCATCTTCGATATGGGCTTGCTCCTCGGAGAAGTAGGTCAGCGGTTGGCCGAAGAAGGCCGCGATCGCATCCAGGACCTGCGCATCGACCTTGCGAACCCTGCCCGTCTTGATTCTGTAGATGTACTGGCGGTCGATGTTATGGCCGGTCCTGCGCGAAACGTACTCGGCAACCTCCACTGTCGCGAACTTGTTTCCCTCCGGCCACCGCTTGTGGAAGAGAGCATCGACCATGTCGGACAGACTCCTACCGCGCTCCACTATCACTCCTGCTGGCCTCGTGTCGATGCTTCGGTGACCTCCCCCAATCGTGTTCCCTTCCGGTGCCAACTTCAATCTGTCGTCAGGCTTCAGACGGCCTGATCGGTTCGGGTTTGAGCCCGCTGGTCAGCAGCAGGCGGGCCACACAGGGTAGCCCAGTCGGAGCAGCTTCGCTGTCTCAATGCCGTGTACGAACTGATGGCCGCATCGCCCGCCTCCGGTTGCGATTCACCATACATTCTGCCTGCCCCGCAGCCCGGTCGATGTGGAGTCGGCCGCGGACCGGTGCCGCTATCGGTCCTGTGCCAGGCCCGTCCAGGTGTCAGGCGCGAAAGCTGGTCACTGCGTGGATTACCCGGTCGACCTCGCGATCTGTCATCGCAGGCCACAGCGGCAACCGCACGATCGTCGAGGCGAACTCGGCGGCGCGGACACAGGGTCGCGGAGTGTGGCCGAGTTTCAGGCCGGCAGGGCTGGAATCCAGCGGGACGTAATGGAACGGTGCGGAAATCCCCCGGGCCGCCAGGTATTCGACAATGTTGTGCCTGCTATTCGCGGTCGGCATGCGCAGGTAGAAGAGGTGCGCGGTGTGCTTGCGATCCGGCGGCACAGTCATGAGCCGGACGCCGGCGAGGCTCGCCCACTCCCGCAGCTCTGCGGCGTAACGGCTCCACACCCGGTGTCGACCTGCTTGGATCTGATCGAACTCAGCCAGCTGCGCCGCCAGTACGGCGGCGTTCAGCTCGCTAGGCAGGTAGCTGGAGCCGATACTCCGCCAGGAGTACTTGTCGACCTGACCACGGAGAAATCGCGCCCGATCGGTGCCTTTCTCCCTCATTATCTCCGCGCGCATCATTAACACCTCGTCCGTGAGCAGGAGTGCACCGCCCTCTCCACAGTGCACGTTCTTGGTGTCGTGAAAGCTCAGCGTGCCGAACGTGCCGATCGTGCCGAGAGGGCGGCCGCGCCAACTGCCACCTAGTCCGTGTGCGTTGTCCTCGATGATGGCGAAACTGTGCTCGCTCGCCAGCGTGAGCAGCGCGTCCATATCGGCCGCGACGCCGCCATAGTGCATGACTACTACGGCCCTCGTCCGGTCGGTGATCGCTGCGGCGACGGCATTGGTATCGACATTCCCTGTCGTGCTGTCGATATCGGCGAACACGCAGGTCGCTCCCCGCAGTGCGATCGCGTTCGCCATAGAGGGAAAGGCGAAGCTAGGCACGATCGCTTCATCGCCGGGTTCAAGTTCGAGCAGCAGTGCCGCCATATCGAGGGCATGGGTGCACGAAGTGGTCAACAATACGTGCGGTGCGCCTGTAATCCTGGCCAGTGCTGCGGTAGCTGCCGCGGTAAACGGGCCGTCGCCGTGGCAGTGGTCGGACTTCAGGACTGCCTCGACATTCGTGAGTTCGCGGCTCGCACGGTAGGGCCGGCTGAAGCTGATTCGATCAGCGGTCTGCACGGAACTCTTGTCCGTATGCTGGACGCCTGTACCTGTCACAACTTCGCGCCGCATCACGGCGAACCTCCTAGATTGCTGGACCAGGTCCACGTCGGACCGATGCCACTACGGCGCCACCCGGAATCCGTACCGTCGGAGTCAACTATTGCCCCCAATGGTCGAGTTCCGCTCGAGACCGGCTGGGCACGATGCATCATGTTGTGCTGCAGGGGCGTTGGAGGATGTCGGGGCAGGCCAAACAACTCAGGTCACGTCAGCAGAGGTTGATCTCAAGCTTACCGAGATTGAAATCGTGTAGTTACCAGTGGAATTCGGTTGGCGACCGGTCGGTAGCCGCTGTGTCAAGCGGGGGTGAATCCGTGCTGGCGCCGGTGGTTTCGGGGGAAGTCCGGGTGTGTGAGCAGATATGGCCACGGCGGCGGTTTCACCGCCGCCGAACAGCAGCGGCGCGAAGCGGTGCGCCTGGCTGCGGCCGACGACTTCGCCGCAGGATCAACCTACCAGGACGTCGCCCGTGAGCATCGGGTGACGAAGATGTCGGCATGGCGATGGTGGCGGAGATAGAAAGCCGAAGGCAGCCAAGGACTTCGATCCACCGGACCGGCCTCGCCATGCCTGCTGGGCGAGGAGCAACTGCGGGCGTTGGCGGCGTTGCTCGACGACGGCCCGGCCGCGCACGGCTGGGTCGATGATCCCCGCTGGACCCTGACGCGGGTGTGCGAGCTGGTGACCCGGCACTTCGGCTACACCTACAGTCTGCGAGGAATGTCGCTGCTGCTGCACCGGCTCGGTTTCAGCCCGCAGGTTCGCGCCCATCGTGCCGCTGAACGCGACGAAGAGTCCGTCGCCACCTGGATCCGGGAGGACTGGTTGCGGGGAAAAGGGTTGCCGGCGAGAAGGATGCGTGGATCTGCTTCGAGGACGAAGCAGGTCAAGGCGTCCGCCTACCCAAAGTCAGAACCTGGGGCCGGCGCGGGCACACCCCGGTGAGTACCGTGCGCGGCGGCGGCCGCGGACGAGTCAACATCGCCGGGCTGCTGCGCTACAAGCCCGGGCACCGGTCCCGGCTGGTCTACCGGCTGTTGGTCAACCACCACCGCACACACGAGAAGACCTCCTTCACCGAGGCCGACTACGTCGCCCTGCTCGACGACGCCCACCAGCAGCTCGGAGCCCCGATCGTGCTCGTGTGGGACAACATCAACCGGCACATCGCGCACACATACGGCCCTACCTGGCCCGACGCGACTGGCTGACGGTGATCCGGCTCCCGCCCTACACCCCGGACCTGAATCCGGTCGAGGGTGTGTGGTCGGTCCTCAAACGCAGCATCGGCAACCTGCTCACCACCGACATCGACGAACTCGCCACCATCATCCGATCCCGCCTACGGACGATGCAACACCGCACCGACGACCTCCTCGACGGCTTCCTAGCCGAAACCGGCCTCACCCTCGACCCGATCACTCCATGAATTCAATCTCAGTAGTGAATCTCCCCGGGTTCTGTGCGCACCGGGTTATCTGTCTCCAGCCGGTTGCTCGGAGCAGGTCGAATAGTAGTCGGCTTCGTACTCGACCGGTGGTCGGCGGCCGAGTCGGTGCATCAGCCGGGAGTGATTGAACCAGCTGACCCACTCGTGAGTGAGTAACTCGACATCAGCCAGCCAATGCAGAGGGCCGCGGCGGAACGGCGAATCATCGCGCACCGCCTCGGTCTTATAGAGCCCGATCGTGGTCTCGGCGAGGGCATTGTCGAAGGCGTCCCCGACCGAACCAATCGATGGACGCAGACCCGAAAGCATCAGTGTCTCACCACATTTCACTGAGGTGTATTGCGACCCTGCGTCGCTGTGATGAATCGTGGACCCGGTCCACGGACGTCCCTGGCGCGCCCGCAAGGCCGCCGCCTGGCGGATCGCTGACTCCACGAACGCGGATTGTTTGCTGGTCGAACATTCCCAGCTCACGATCCGGCCCCGCGAAGGCGTCGACGACGAACGCCGTGTAGACGAAGCCCCCACTCGCCAGCCGCACGTAGGTGAAATCGGCGACGACCAGCAGATTCGGAGCCGGAACCCGGAAGTTGCGGTCCACCAAATCCGCTGCCCGACTCCCCACGGGATCAGCCTCGGTGGTGCGAATCACCTTGCGCCGCACCACACCCCTCAACCCATTGACACGCATCAACCGCTCCACCGTGCAGCGGGCCACCGGGATTCCCTCGCGCTGCAGATGTCCCCACATCTTCTCCGCGCCGTAGAGCGATTCGGGTGTGCGGCGACCATGCTCGTCGGGCTCGTAGTTGCCGGCCAGGATTTCGGTGATCGCGGTGTCCCACAGCGCCCGTTTCGACGGCGGCCGCGACAGCCAGGCATAGAAGGTTCTCGGGGCGATCGTGCAGCCGTGCGCGGTGAGCGCACGGCAGATCGGAGCGACCCCGAACCGAGCCCGATGCTCGGCGATGAACGCGCAGACTACTTCTGTCGCGGGTCGCTCGCCCGCGCGAAGAAACTTGTCGCCGCCGACAGGATGTCGATCGTCTGCTCGAGCTCGGCGATCTTGCGTTTCTGCTCGCGGATGATCCGGGCCGCCTCGGTCGACACACCGTCGGAGCGACCCGCGTCGACCTCGGTCTGACGAATCCACTTCCGCAGCGTCTCCGCGGTCATCCCCAACCGGGACGACACCGCCGTGATCGCGGCCCACTCGGTCGGGTAGTCCTCACGATGATCGACGACCAGCCGGACTGCCTTGGCCTTGGTCGCCTCGTCGTACTTCGATGGCATGATCTGCCCATCCTCTCAAGGAAAGAGGTGGGCACGAAACACAGGGCGATTCATAGTGAACTGGAACGGCCCATGCGGCAGGGTCTGGTGTGATCGTCTCGGGCTGCTGACGCTGGCGGGTGTGAACTGTATTCGACCGGACGTAACAGTCGCAGCCAGCGCTCCTAGCGTTCTTTGAGGATTCTGAGCTCTGCGCTGCCTAGCGTCGACGCTCATGAGGATGCTCTTTGTCGCTGGGGGAAGCCCGAGCACCGTGTTTCCACTGGTTCCACTGGCCACGGCTGTCCGCAATGTTGGGCACGAGGTCGTCGTCGCTGTCACCGATTACGCGGTCGAATCGGTGACGCACGCCGGGTTGTCGGCGACCTCGGTGTCGTCGACACACATGTTCGAATACATGTTCAAGGATCGGACAGGAAGGCCGATCAGTGAGCTCCCCGATCCGGAGCAGGCGACTGATCCGCATGTCTCGCTCATCTCGCATGGGCACGGTATGGGCAGGCTCGCTGCTGGCTGCCTTGACCGGCTGGTCTCCTTTTGTGAGGACTGGCGGCCGGACGTCATTATCGGGAGCACGCTTTCCTTCGCGGCACAGATCGCCGCCTCCCGATTCGGTATCCCGTACGTCAAGCACGCCGTCTGTCCCGGTGAGCCGCCGGATGTGGACCGAGGCGCCGAGGCGGAGCTGGCACCCGAGCTGGAGCGGTTCGGTCTGGACAGGCTGCCTGCCGGTGACTTGGTGATTGACATCTGCCCGCCGTCGGTTCGCCCGCTCGCTAACCCAGCACCCGCTCAGTCGATGCGATACGTGCCGGGCAACACCCAGCGTGGACTCGAACCGTGGATGTACACCCGACCGGACCGACCACGGGTAGTCGTCACCTCAGGCAGTCGGGTCGCGAAGGGTTTTCAGTTGGAGGACCTGATCGCGCAGGCGAAGAAGATCACCCCGCTGGATATGGAAGTCGTGGTCGCGGTCTCGGACCACGTCGCCGAAGAGGTCCGCCAAGCGGTCCCGGGCGTGTGGGCTGGATGGGTCCCGCTCGATGTGGTGCTGCGGACCAGCGACTTGGTGGTTCACGGTGGCGGGGGAAACACAATGCTCACCGCGATCGTGGCGGGCATCCCGCAACTCGGTATTCCGGTCCAGCCGAAGCAGGCGTCCATGCAGGAGCGGTTGGTCGCTCGTGGTGCGGGTATGGAGCTGACGCTGGCCGACGCCACGCCGGACACCGTAGCGAAGGCCTGCCGAGGGCTGGTCGAAACGCCGTCTTATCGAGAGCAGGCGCAGGAACTCTCGGTCGAGAACGCGGCGCAACCGTCACCGGCCGAGGTCGTCGGCGTGGTTGAGGCATTAGTGGACGGCTGGGACAAGTGACCGTGCTGTTCAAGGACGACTTCCGCGCCGGGCTTCGTCGCGCCGGAGATGAGCCGGGTTGGCAGCTGCGGCGGGTCGGTTCGTTGCCCGGCGGGGATGCCGTGGCCACCACGACCGCTGATGGTTTGGTGCTGGATCCGATCGGCACGAACCCAGAGACGGGGGATCCGTGTTATGCCTTCGGAGCCACCACACCGAACTCAGGTTCGAGTCACATCAAGTTCCAGATGAGCGCGCACACTGCGGTGGGCCACGGCCCGTCCGGGTTCGCTATCGAGCCGGGAACTCGACTCACCGCGGAGTCCACGCTGGCTGTCCGGAACTTCGGTACCAACGCGCATCCGTTCGGGAATATTGTGGTCACCGACCACAATGATGATTTCCGGCTGACCACCGGTGGGATGTTCGCCGCGGACCTGGCTTCGTCGCTGATCTTCCTACTGATCTGCACGAACCGCCGGGTCTACGCGGGGTACGAGCGGATTCCCGGTGATGTGGGGCTGGCGACGTTCTGCCAGTTTGTGCCGGTCGCCGAGCGGACGCCGGAATCCCGGCATCACTTCGCCTTCCGTTACCACGACGGGACGTTCGAGTGGTTGGTCGACGGTGACACCGCGCTCAGCCATGACCGGATCGGACGCAGGCTGCCCCCTTCGGCTGCGTCGTCCCTGAAGGACGACGGAGTTCGCGACGGCAACGCCGAGATCGGGCGATTGCTATTCGGCCTCACCACTTTCACCCTGCTGGAGGTTGGCGGAATCGGTGGAGAGCCCGTTGCGGCCGATCCCGCGGTGGCTGAGTTGTGGGGCCAGGGCACCCGACTCACCGTGTCCCGGTTCGCCGTGCGGCAGGAGGTTTGAATGTTCACGTCCGATCCCACCGGGGTTTGGCGCCTGCGCTCGTACTACGAGCTCGATGAGGACGGCCGCATCGGCGAGGGGCCGCTCGGGCCGGAACCGCATGGGCTGCTCCTCTATCACGCGGACGGCTTCATGTCGGTCAGCATGATGCGGACCGGTGACTTTCCTCCCGGCAGCGAGCAGTTCATGGGCTACGCGGGCCGCTGGCGGATAGATGGCGGCGAGATCGTTCACACGGTCGAGGTGAGTGCGCATCAGTTTCAGGTCGGCGTAGACCTGGTCCGCACCGCTTCGCTGGCAGGCGATCGGCTCACCCTTGAAGGCGTATCGGCTACGGCGTTCCGGCCGCGGCGGCGAGTGCTGAACTGGCAGCGTGTAGTGAGGCCGTGATGAAGGCGCTTGTCTGTTACGGATACGGCGCACCAGAGAGTTTGCAGCTCACCGAGATCCCGAGGCCCGTGCCGGGCCCGGGTCAACTGCTGGTCAAGGTTGCCGCCGTGGCGCTGAATCCGCGCGATATTCTGCTGGTGACGGGTACAACTCGCGACTTCCTGCCGGTGGAGCCGCCGTTCATACCAGGGATGGAGTACGCCGGTACGGTCGTTTCGATCGGGCTGGACGTTAGCCAGTGCGCCGTTGGCGACGAGATTTTGGCGTGGACGTACCCGGTGTTCAGCGGGACGGCCGACTATGCGCTGGTGGACGAGGGGCCGACCGTCGCGCATCGCCATGCCGGGCTTGCCGCCGAACAGGCCGCCGCTCTGCCGGTAGGCGCGATGGCTGCGGCCACACTGCTGGTCGCTGTGGAATCGGGGCGAGGGCGGACACTTCTGGTCGACGGCGCTTCCGGCGAGATCGGGCACTATCTGGGGCAGCTAGCCCACCGCGCCGGGCATAAGGTTTTCGCGATCGCGTGTCCGGACGATGCCCACCTCCTGGGTGACATCGGTACCGAACACCCGATCGAACGCCGCCGAGGTGCTGCTGGAGTACGCGCATTTCGACCTGCCGGAGGGGGGCATCGGCATCTCGCTGGCCGCAGGCGCCGCTACTAACGAAGGACAGCTGCGCCCGGTGACCACCTGTCGCTCGTTCATCGACGCCACCGTCGCGTTGGCCAGATTCGCTTTCACTCCTCATCACGGTAAAGCCCTCTTGACCTGGAGTTAGTCGTGACCTACGCCTTTGATGCCGACCTTTTGCCATGGATACCGAGACTGCCTGCTGTCGACTACACCGATCTGCCGAAGGCACGGCTGCTGCTCGCCGAGGCCGCCGCCAATGCGGTGTCCTACGAGCCCGTGAACCCGGTCGAGATTGCCGACCGGATAGTGCCGGGTCGGCCGGACATCCCGGTGCGGATCTACAGGCCGACCGGGTTGATAGAAGCTACGCCCGCGCTCCTGTATCTCCACGGCGGTGGCTTCATGCTTGGTGACCTCGACCTGGTGCACCCTGCCGCGCTGCGGTTCGCCGACCGGGCGGGCGTGCAGGTGATAACAGTCGGTTACCGGCTTGCCCCCGAGCACCCCTTTCCCGCCGCGCTCCAGGACAGCTATGCCGTACTGGCCTGGACTGCGCGGCACGCCAAGAAGCTGGACATTGTCCCGGATCGGATCGGCATAGGCGGCGAAAGCGCCGGTGGTGGGCTAGCGGCGGCGACCGCGTTGCTCGCCAGAAGCCGGGGCGGGCCGGGTCTTTGCTTCCAATGCCTGGCATTCCCGGAACTGGATGACCGGCTCGACACCGTGTCCGCCAGGACCTTCGTGGATACTCCGAAATGGAACCGGCCGAGCGCCGAGGTGAGCTGGCAGAACTACCTCGGTTCGACGGCCGAGCCGGGCTCCAAGGAGGTCTCGCCGTTCGCGGCTCCGGCGCGGGCCGCTGACCTCTCCGGATTGCCGCCCGCATTCATAAGTGTCTGCGAATTCGACCCGTTGCGCGATGAGAACCTGACCTACGCACATCGTCTGATCAAGGCCGGTGTGCACACGGAACTTTGCTATTACCCGGGGACCTTCCATGCCTGCCACACCATTTCGGCAGCCGTTTCCCGGCGTATGGTCGCCGATCAACTTGCGGCAGTCCGCAGAGGGCTGAACTGCCGATCTCCTCGACTACCCCAAGAAAAGAACAGAAAGGCGAAGCATGCCTGAAGAGCTCAAGGTGTTGCTGGACGACGACTTCTCCAGCGGGCTGACCGCCGACCGATGGTCGCACGCGGCTATCGGTCCGTTGATGATGGATGACGGAGTCGTCACCACGGCGGCGGACGGGCTACGCGTCGTGGCCAAAGGTGTGAACGACGTGACGGGCGAGCCAGCCTTCACTTCGACGCTACCGAGAGAAGAGGAGAACGGTTACGGCTTGACCGGCGCGCTCGACCACCTCAAGTGGCTGGCCTACGCGAAGCATGACCCGGAACGCGGGCTGCCGGGGTTCGACGCCGAGCCAGGATGGGTGCTGACTTTCGAATCGTGGCTCTCGGGATGTACCTACGGGACGGCCTTGCACCCCTTCGGTGACACGGTCTCGGCGGACGATCATCGGCTGGCCGCGATCATCATCACCACGGTCGACCCGGCGACTGGACTGGTGTTCAACTTTCTGCTCACCAACGACACCGTCTACGCGCAGTACGAGCGGCTGGACATCCAGCGGTCGCGGCTCGGTGAGTATGCCGCGTTCAACTATCTGGTCCCCGTCGCTCGACGGACACCAGCCGACAAACACCACCTCGCAATCTCCTTCGACCGCTCCGGCGGTGTCGTGCGCTGGCTGGTGAACGGCACCGAGGTCTTCCGCATTGACCGACCGGGCACCAAGCTGCCCGAGCGCACCCACCTCACCGAGGACCACGGCGGTACTGAAACGGTGGTCGAGTCGGAGCGTCTCAACTGCGGGATGGGCTTGGTCACCCGGCTCGACGGCGCCGCACCGGGGCAGTCCGCGCTCGTTCGGTTGTCAAGCGCGGAGGCCTACTACTTCGCCACGGACGAAGGCGCCCCGAAGCCGCAGGAGTTCTTCGACGACAAGAGCCTTCCGGCCAACCGCCTTTTCGGCCAGGGCGCCGAACTCACGTTGACCCGCTACCGAGTTACCAGCAGCCGTCGATGAGGGACGAGGAAACATGGCAGACAGCATCAACTTCGCGGTCATCTACTACAGCTCGACCGGTAACGTGCACGAGCTCGCGACAGCTGCGGCGCAGGGCGCGGAGAAGGCTGGAGCCGAGGTGCGCCTGCGCCGGGTGGGCGAGTTGGCGAAACCCGAGGCAATCGCGGCCGAACCCGGCTGGATCGCGCACCGCGATGCAACCGAACATATTCTCAAAGCACACGTCGACGACCTGCTGTGGGCCGACGCGATATTGCTGGGGACGCCGGCCCGTTACGGCAGCATGGCGGGTCAGCTCAAGCATTTCATCGACGAGGACACCGCCGTGCCGTGGCGCGAAGGACGGTTGGCCGACAAAGTGTGCGGCGCGTTCGTCTCCGGCATCTCCCGGCACGCCGGCTCGGAGAGCGCGCTCCTTTCGCTGTACACTGTTTTTTCCTCATGGGGCGGGATTATCGTGCCGCCTGGGTTCACCGACCCAATCCAGTTCCAGCTCGGCAACCCATTCGGAACCTCGCACGCGAGCACCATCGACTTCAACGAGCCGGACGAGGTGGTGCTGGCAGCCGCCCGGTACCAGGCACACCGGATGGCGACCACCGCCGCCGCGCTCAAGGCCGGGCGGAGCTGAGATTGCCATTGCGCTTCTAGCGACTTTCTATCCGCGGCAAAGATAATAATGCATGCGGGAACTCTCTGATGAATAACGAGGAATGGGAATGTTGACTGAAACTATTGCGCGAGCCGGGCAGATTATCCTTCGCGATACCCCGCCGGATGGGCGAGCATATTGGGCGGCGCGCTTCTGGGACCGGGATGCTGTGGAGGCACATCCGGAGATCTCCGGGGATTTAGAACTGCAGAAGAAGGCCATCGCGGAATACTTCCGCTCCTATGCTGGTGATGTAGGAACCGTGGTGGAGTTCGGCTGCGGCACAGGTCTATTCACTCAGATGTCGGCCGAGCTCACTCCAGCGAAGCAGATCACCGCTCTCGATATCTCCAAACAGGGACTCGAACTCACCCGTCGGCGGGTGAATCACGACGATCTTCGGCTCATCGAGGGCGATTTCTGGTCCGAACATGGTCTGGGCAAAGCGGATTTGGTTGTTTGTGTCGACGCGATCCACCATCTGGGCGATGTAGAGGCAGTGCTGCGCCGCCTCCATTCTTTCGTGCGCCCGGGCGGGCTGTTCATCGGCAATGCGATGATCCTCGACGAGTTCCACGATTTCCAGCGCCGCCGCTACGGGCACGCTGGCCATCTGCTGCGCACCTCCCTTTTCCTGGCAAGTGCGGTGATGGTCAAATTGACCGGAGGCCGGGTGAATACAGGCGCCTACCGCACGCAATTGCGGCATAGCGCGGATATTGGCAATTTGCTTTCACGCATTTTCCCGGAAGTGCTCGATGTCTCTATCGATCCGGGCTACATGGCTTTTGCATGCCGATGCTGAAACAGTGGGTCCGGTAGGCCTTAGTTCCGCATCGGGACTGGCGGAAATTATGTCATCCCATTTTCGATGAGAGGTGAATAAGAGGTGAAATGCCAATCTATGGGTTTCACGCTCGAGGCAGGTGCCCAGTGAAGCGTCGCGTGGTGATCACCGGGATGGGGGTGCGGGCGCCCGGCGGCAACGGTGTCACCCGGTTTTGGGACCTGCTTGCTTCGGGCAGAACTGCAACCAAGCGGATCTCGTTCTTCGATCCGTCGCCCTACCGGTCACAGATCGCGGCCGAGGTCGACTTCGATCCAGTGGCCGAGGGGCTTTCCGCCCGCGAGATTCGACGGATGGATCGTGCGAGTCAATTCGCCGTAGTCTGTGCCAGGGAAGCCCTCGCTGACAGTGGTCTGGCGGCCTCCGCGCTCGCTCCGGAGCGGATCGGGGTCACGGTCGGTACTGCGGTGGCTGCCGCGACCAGCCTGGAGCAGGAGTACCTGGTGCTATCTGACGGTGGTAAGGACTGGCTCGTCGACCCTGCTTGGCTGAACCCGGCCATGTTCGACCACATGGTGCCGAGCGTGATTTCGGCTGAGGTCGCCTGGACGGTGGCAGCGGAGGGGCCGGTGACCGTGGTATCTAACGGCTGCACCTCCGGCATAGACGCGGTCGGGCATGCCTGCCGCCTCATTGCCGAAGGCAGCGCTGACGTGATGGTTGCAGGTGCGACGGACACTCCGATCACTCCGATTGTGGTGGCGAGTTTCGATGCCATCAAAGCGACCACTCCCGACAATGATGCCCCGGCGCACGCTTCCCGCCCGTTCGATGCATCGCGCCGCGGGTTCGTGCTGGCCGAGGGGGCGACGATGTTCGTGTTGGAGGAGTACGAAAGCGCGCGGAAGCGCGGCGCGCACGTCTACGCGGAAATCTCCGGCTACGCGAGTCGCTGCAACGCCTACCATATGACTGGGCTGAAGGCCGACGGACGGGAAATGGCGGAAGCGATCACCGCCGCGCTCGGTGAAGCACACATACCAGCGGCTGCGGTGGATTACATCAATGCGCACGGGTCCGGCACCAAGCAGAACGATCGGCACGAGACTGCGGCCTTCAAGCGCAGCCTTGGTGATCACGCGTACCGGACCCCGGTCAGCTCAATCAAATCGATGGTCGGGCACTCGCTCGGTGCCATTGGTTCGATTGAGATCGCGGCCTCGCTGCTTGCGATACAGCACAACGTTGTGCCCCCAACCGCAAACCTGCACACTCGCGACCCCGAATGCGACCTGGACTACGTGCCGTGCGAGGCGCGGCCGTGGCCGATCAGGACCGTACTCACGGTCGGCAGCGGCTTCGGCGGATTCCAGAGCGCAATGGTGTTACGTAGTCCGGCCAAGGTGGCAGTGTGAGCAGGGTATACGTGACCGGAATCGGCGTGGTGGCACCGAACAGCTCAGGGCTCGAACGGTTCTGGGAGGCAGTGCTCGAAGGGCGGCAGGGGATAGGGCGGGTGTCTCGGTTTGACGTGTCCGGCTACCCGGCGGTGTTGGCAGGTGAGATCAGCGACCTCGACCCAGCCGAGTACCTACCGGCTCGCCTCCTGCCACAGACCGACGTCTCGACCAGACTTGCACTGGTCGCGGGCGAATGGGCGCTGGCCGACGCCAAGATCGACCCGGACACGCTGATCGGCTACGAGATGGGTGTGGTGACCGCGAACGCCGCTGGTGGCTTCGAGTTCACTCATCGCGAGTTCCGCAAGCTGTGGACCCAGGGCAGCAAAGCCGTAAGCGTGTACGAGTCCTTCGCCTGGTTCTACGCGGTCAACACCGGGCAGCTGTCGATCCGGCACGGGATGCGCGGGCCGAGTAGTGCGCTGGTAGCTGAGCAGGCGGGCGGTCTCGACGCACTCGGTCACGCTCGCCGCACGGTCATCGCCGGCACGCCGCTGATATTGGCTGGCGGGGTGGACTCGGCGCTTGACCCCTGGGGGTGGTCGGCCCACATCTCGGGTGGCCGGATCAGTCGCGCGACGAATCCGGACCGTGGCTACCTGCCCTTCGGTATCGAAGCGGCAGGGCACGTCCCTGGTGAGGGTGGCGCGATCCTGGTGCTCGAAGCCGCCGACAGAGCGGAAGCCCGTGGTGCCCAAAACATCTACGGTGAGATCGCGGGCTACGCGTCCACGTTCGATCCTCCACCGAGGTCGGCCCGCCCGCCCGGACTGCGGCGGGCCGCCGAGCTCGCACTGGCCGACGCTGGTATGGAGCCGGGCGAGGTCGACGTCGTCTTCGCCGATGCAGCGGGGGTGCCCGAGCTGGACCGTGCTGAGGCCGAGGCGATCAGGGGGTTGTTCGGCAGAGAAGGTGTACCGGTAACCGCGCCAAAGGCCCGATATGGACGGCTGCTCGCTGGCGGAGGGCCGCTGGATGTCACTACAGCCCTGCTGTCCCTCCGCGACGATCTGATCCCGTCGGCACCGGTCACGTCGGTGCCCAGTGAGTACGGGATCGACTTGGTGTGCGGGCAATCAAGGGCGGCGGCCGTGGGCAGTGCATTGGTGCTGGCTCGGGGCCGCTGGGGATTCAACGCGGCGGTGGTCGTCCGTAAGGCGCCTGTCGTAAACAAGGAAGGTAGGTGAGCCGCCGATGATGACGATCGAGCGGTTGTACGAATTGATCGTCGCTTCCGCCGGCGAGTCCGATAGCGCGTGGACCGGCGCGGAGTGCTACGATCGGACATTCGAGGAACTGGGCTACGACTCACTCGCGCTAATCGAGACGATGTCGAGGATCGAGCAGGAGTACGGGGTCAGCATCCCGGACGAGCAGGTTGCGGACCTGCAGACACCGCGCGCAGTACTCTCGCTGGTCAACAAGGTTATCGGTGGGTGAAGTACATGCACACTGAACACTCGGTGGTGGTGGCAGCTTCCGCATCGAGCTTATACCGGCTGGTGTCGAACCCGGTGTGGTGGCCGTCGATCTTTGCGCCGTGCGTGCACGTGCGACAGCTCGATCGGGACGCGGTCACCGAACGGTTCCAGCTGTGGGCAATCGTCAACGACGAGGTTAAGACCTGGACCTCACGGCGACGCTTTGACGCCGGTGGGCTGCGGATCGAATTCGAGCAGGAGAGCAGCCAGGCGCCGATCGCCTCGATGGGCGGTGTGTGGGAGTTCCGGCAGTTGGCGGGTGATCGCTGCGAAGTGGTACTCGGACACCACTTTACTGCCGTTGACGGCGACCGCACCGCGCTGGATTGGATAACCCAGGGAGTCGATGCCAATAGCGAGGGTGAGCTGGCGGCGCTGGCGAGGCTCGTGGAGTCCCGATGTCCCCTCGACGAGGTCATCTTCTCTTTCGAGGATCGTGTGCAGGTGCACGGCGACGTCGCCGGGGCTTACGAGTTCATCGCCAGGTCCGACCGCTGGTCGACTCGGCTAGCCCATGTCAGGCGGGTTGACCTGATTGAGGCGCCGGGGGGGATCCAATGGATGGAGATGGACACCGTGACCGCCGACGGTGCCGCGCACACGACCAAGTCCGTCCGGCTGTGCTTCCCGCGCAAACACATCGTGTACAAGCAATTGTTGCCCCCCGAACTGCTGATCGGCCACAGTGGCACCTGGGAGTTCGAATCCGCGGGAGGCTCGGTCGTGGTCACCGCCAGGCACCGTGTCGCGGTCGACGCGGACGCGGTCCCTCGACTGCTCGGCTCGGCTGCCACGCTCGTTGACGCGGGAAATTACCTACGTGAGAAGCTTGGGGCGAACAGCAGGGCCACACTTGCCGCAGCGGCCGCCTCTGAGGGCGTGGTGTGACCGATCAGGTGCCCCCGGTCGGCTTGGCGGAACTGGCAGAGGGTGTGCATGCTTATATTCAGCTGCCGGGTGGCTGGTGTATGAGTAACGCAGGAGTGATCACAGGCGGCGATGGCGCGCTCGTGGTCGATACGCTCGCCACTGAGTCGAGGGCGCGCCGGCTGCGCGCGGCTGTCGACGCTGTAGCGCCAGGTAAGCTCCGAACCATTGTCAATACCCATCACCATGGTGACCACATCTTCGGCAACCACGTTTTCGGGCCGACCGCAACGATCATTGCGCACGAGAATGCATTGCGTGAGATTACTAAAACCGGGCTGGCACTGACCGGGATGTGGCCGGACGTAGACTGGGGCGACGTCCGGATCACCCCACCGTCGCTCACCTTCACCGACCGGCTGACCGTCCGCCTTGGGCGGCGGACGGCGGAGCTGATACACCTCGGCCCGGCGCATACCACCAACGATGTCGTGGTGTGGCTGGCCGAGGAGCGAATCATGTTCGCTGGTGATTTGGTGATGTCCGGTGCGACACCATTCATGTTGATGGGTTCGGTGGCGGGCAGCCTCACTGCGCTGGGCAGGTTGCGGGAGTTCGGCGCGCGTCAGCTGGTGTGCGGGCACGGGCCAGTCACCGGGCCGGAGGTGATCGACGAAACTGTGGAGTACCTGGAATGGATTCAGGGCTTGGCTGCGAACGGTGTGCGGCGAGGGCTGACCCCGCTGGAGCTTGCCCACGAAGCTGGGGATGGCGGATTCGGCCACCTGATAGACGGCGAGCGCATTGTCGGCAACCTGCACCGGGCGTACGCGGAGCTCGAGAGTGGGCCCCTCGGCCGCTCCCTCGACGTGGTCGGGATCTTCACTGAAATGGTTGAGTACAACGACGGCCGGTTACCGACCTGCCTAGCCTAATTCCGCCAGGTCCAAACGGGCTCGGGCAGCGCTGTTCGATAGGAGCCAGGTCAGGGCAGGCCGTCGGTCTCCCGACGGCACTGGGTGAACCCCACACGGCCCGGTTCACGACCAGGTCGAGGCGGTTTCCATTACGTAGCGCCCATATTCCGATTTGCCGATCGCGGCGCCGAGCCGATGACACTGATCGGCGTCGATGAAGCCCATTCGCAGTGCGACCTCCTCGATGCAGGCGATCCGGACGCGTTGGCGGCTCTCGAGAACGTGCACGAACTGGCTCGCGATCAGCAGCGCTTCCGGGGTCCCAGTGTCCAGCCAAGTGAAGCCTCTGCCGAGGTCGATCAGTTTTGCCCTGTTCTCAGCCAAGTAGCGGAGGTTCACATCGGTGATCTCCAGCTCTCCCCGCGCTGAGGGCTGGATGTTCTTGGCGATGTCCACGACGCTGTTGTCGTAGAAATACAGCCCGGTGATGGCGCGGTTGGACCGTGGCTGCGCAGGCTTCTCCTCGATGGAAATCAGCTTCCCGTCCGTGTCGACCTCGCCGACTCCATAGCGCTCGGGGTCGCGTACCGGGTGCCCAAACAGGACACATCCATCGACCTCGCGGGCGGCGTCTCGCAATAGTGTGGTGAAGCCCGGACCGTGGAAGATGTTGTCGCCAAGAATCAGAGCGACCGGGTTGGAGCCAATGTGCTCGGCGCCGATTAGGAACGCCTCCGCAAGCCCGTTGGGCTGAGCCTGCTCTGCGTAGTCGATCTGCAATCCCAGCTGTGTGCCGTTCCCGAGCAGGCGTTGGAACGATGGCAGATCGGTGGGGGTCGATATGACGAGGATGTCTCGGATGCCGGCCAACATCAGGGTGGACAGCGGGTAGTAGATCGTGGGCTTGTCGTAGACCGGTATCAACTGCTTGGAGACCGCAATCGAGTTCGGATAGAGCCGGGTTCCGCTTCCGCCGGCGAGCAGTATGCCTTTCATGGTGTCTCCACTCCCAAGAGCACAGGTGGTCGGCGTGTTTTCGGACGCCAACCGATGTCCGAGGAGGATCTGTTGCCGGCCGAACGGCTGGCAGGTGTCGGATCCCCCTGGATACGGTTACAACGGCGACTAGAAGTCATCTCGAAGTCAGGTCGAAGCCTGTCGCCGTGGGCGCTGGGCTACTGCAAGAGCGAGGGCCTGCGCTTCGCGATCCGTGAGGGTGGCCGCACCGTCGGTGTCGGTCGCGTCACCAAGATCGTCAAGTAGGATGAACCAATACCGAAGAGGGCCGTTCCCCAAGGGAAGCGGCCTTTGTCGCTATGCTGAGGCAGTGTCCAGGATTACGTTCGACCCGAAACAGCTCGGGGGTAGGCCCTGTATTCGCGGCATGCGGATTCGGGTGAAGGACGTGCTCGAACTCCTCGCCGCCGGTGAATCCGAGGATTCGATTCTCGAGGACTACCCATACCTGGAACGCGCGGACATCCGCGCCTGCCTGGCCTTCGCTGCGGCCGAGGCTGACCACCCTATCCTCCGGTAGGCCTGTTGAGATTCATCATCGACGCGCAGCTGTCGCCCGCCTTGGCCCGCGCGTTGGTGGCAGAGGGCTACGACGCCGTACATGTCTGCGCCATCGGTATGACGTCAGCTTCCGATCATCAGGTGTGGGACGAAGCCATTCGCCGTTCGGCGGCGATCGTCACCAAGGAGGAAGACCTCATCCTGATCGGCAGGGCGAGCCCGGAGCTGCCAGCCCCGGCTGTAGTGTGGATCCGAATCGGCAACTTCACCAGGAAGGCGCTACTGGAAGCCGTGATGCCCCTGTGGGCGACTGTCGAATCCATGGTCGAATCTGGTGAACGAATTGTCGAGATTCGCTGATCCGGACGTGTCGGTACCCGTCCGGTAGCTGCGACAACGGCTTCTGCGGTGCCGTTTGTGTTTTCAGGATCGTCGTCCTCGTCCACCCAGTCGGCGACCACGGTGCCCGAGATCATGCCGTCGGAGCCGGGTAGCGCGGTGGTGGGGCGGTCGTCCTCGTAGGCTTCCGCGATTTCGGCGGCGCGCCGCCGATGCTTGTCCTCGACCTCCGGTTCCGGAACGACGGGCCGCTCGTTTTTTCGCGGATTCCTCCCGAATCCGCTGTTCCTCTTCGGTATCCATGCCGCAGACCTGCCCGCTGACGGGGCGCTCAAACCGGATGCGGGCCGGTAGCGCCCGCGCTCACGGCGGTCGCGGCTAGCCCGGTAACGGCGCGTGTACCGCGCCCAGAATCCGCCCGGAGTCGAAAGTCGCTGCGGCGGGGGGCAATTCGCCCGGACGGCCGCTGGTGAGGACGCGGACGGTGCCGGTGCCCGCGGTGGGGCGGCCGAGCGCGTCCATGCGGCGCAGGGTTTGGCCCGCGACGGCCTCGGCGCTGTCGAAGATGCGCACGCCGCGGGGGAGGGCGGCGAGGATGGCGTCGAGAACCAGCGGGTAGTGGGTGCAGCCGAGCACGATGCCCTCGGTGCCCGGCGGGGTGCGCTCGGCGGCGCTGGCGATGGCGCGTTCGATGGCGGGCAGGTCGCCGCGGTCGATGGCGTCGGCGAGACCGTGGCAGGCCACGCCCGTGACCTGGGCGTTGCCGCCGAAGCGGGCGATGAGATCGGCCTGGTAGGCGCTGGCGGTGGTGGCGGCGGTCGCCCAGACCGCCACCTGCGAGCAGGCCGCGGCGGCGGGTTTGATGGCCGGAACGGTGCCGATCACCGGTACCCCGGCGCCGACTTCGGCGCGGACGTGTTCGAGCGCCGTCACGCTGGCCGTATTGCAGGGCAGCACAATGACCTCCGCGCCCTCGCGCAGCGAGGTGCGCGCGGTGTCGAGCACCCGGTCGATGACCCACTGCTCGGGTTTCGGCCCCCACGGCGCCCCGTCGGGATCCAGCTGCAGCAGCAGATCCAGGTCGGGTCGCAGCTTCCGCAACCACGCACCCGTGGGCAGCATGCCCAGGCCCGAATCGATGAGCGCGACGATCACCCTTGTCACGGTAATGAATGCGGCGCGGGCGGTGCGAATCGCGTCCGGCGAACAGTACGAATCGGCTCAGCCCACGGGCTGGGTTTCGGCGAGCCTGGCGCGCATCTTCATGACCTTGCCGGTCATGCCGGCCCCGACCACGGCCACCAGTTCCCCGCCCCGGAAGTAGTGCGCGAGGAACTTGCGGCCCTGATCCTCGACGATCCGGACCTCGTCGGCCAGCGCGGGCAGGCCCAGCGCCTGGATCTTCAGGTCGTACTGATCGCTCCACACATACGGCACCTGCGGCGGGGGCGGTTCGGCTCCGAGCAGCGCGCAGGCCAGTGTCTTGGCCTGCTCCCCGGCATTGGTCCAGTGCTCGACGCGCCTGTTGCGCCCGCTCCGGTGCGGCCAGGCGGCCACGTCGCCCACGGCCCAGACCCCGTCCACGGCGGTCCGTCCGGTCTCGTCGCCGATGATGCCGCCGCCGTCGGCGGGGGCGGCGAGCGGGATGCCGGAGTCGGCGAGCCAGTCGGTCACCGGAATCGAGCCGATGCCGATGACCACCAGATCGGCGTCGATGCCGGTGCCGTCGCCGAGCCGCACCCCGCGTACGGTCTCGTCCTCGACGATCAGGCCCTCGACTCCGATTCCGCAGCGCACGTCCACGCCCTCGGCCCGGTGCATCCGCGCCACCAGCTCGCCGACCTCGGTGCCGAGCGCGGCGGAGAGGGGTGTCGGCTGCGGTTCCACCAGCGTGACCGCCACGCCGTCGGCGCGGAAGCTGGCGGCCAGTTCGCATCCGATGAACCCGCCGCCCACCACCACGGCCTGTCGCGCGTCGGCGAGGTGGGCGCGCAGCCGGACCGCGTCGGCGTGCGAGCGCAGCACGTGCACCCCCGTCGCCTCGGGCAGTCCCGGGATCCGCCGGGGGCGCAGGCCGGTGGCGATGACGAGCTGGTCGTAGCCGAGGGTCGAACCGTCGGCCAGCGTCACCCGGCGCGCCGCGGTGTCCACGCCGGTCGCTGCCGTGCCCAGGCGCAGGTCGATGCGCTGCTCGGAGTAGAACTCGGCGGGGCGCAGCGCGGTGTCGTCGGTCCGGCCGCGCACGAACTGCTTGGACAGCGGCGGCCGGTCGTAGGGTGCCCGGTCTTCGTCGCCGATAAGGGTGAGTTCCCCCTCGTAGCCCGCTCGGCGCAGTTCCTCGGCCGTCCGGAGCCCGGCCAGCCCCGCGCCGACAACTAGAACGTGTTCCACCGGGTGTGACATAGAGGCAACCCTAACCTTTTCGGGTCACTGCGGGGGATCGGTTGTGTCGGGCGCCACAGTCATTTCGCTCCCGAATCGTATCCGGGCATTTATTGATCGGGCGGTCAATCAGGAATAGAACGAAAGAAGGATCAATCCAGCCTTGAAGGAGGCACATCATGTTCACCGACAGCCGTGCACAGGACGCGGTAGCCGTCGTCCTCGGGGCCATCGCGGCCCTGTCGCCCATCTGGGTGGATACCAGCAACCGGGCGATGTGGACGTTGATCGTCCTCGGCGTCCTGATCGCCGCCACCGGCCTGGCGCAGCTCGCCAAGGTCGCCGGCGCCACCGCCGACTACGCCATGGCCGTGCTGGGCGTGCTGCTGTTCCTCTCCCCGTGGGTGATGAACTTCAGCTCCTACACCAACGCGTCGTGGACGGCGTGGATCGTGGGCGTATTGACCGTCGTGGTCGCCTTGGCGGCGCTTCCACAGGTCGCGGGGCGTATGCATACGGCACACTGATACACATGCCTGAACCGCGAGCGGGGCGTCGCCGCAGCCGCAAGGTCGACGGCGACGCCCGTCAGCTCATCCTGGATGCTGCCGAAAAGCTGTTCGCGGCACAGGGCTTCGACGCGACCCCCACCGCCGCTATCGCCTCGACCGCGGGTGTGCCCAAGGGTCTCGTCTTCTACTACTTCCCCACGAAGGAAGCTATCCTCACCGCCTTGATGACCGAGCGGGTGCCCGCACGGCCCATCGAGGACATCGCCGCGGTGATCGCCCCCGGCGATCCGGCCACCAGCCTGGTGAACCTGGATGCCGCGCTGAACCTGCGCGACCACCACTCCTCTGTGCTCCGCGTGATCATGTGGCGCGAGGCCGATACCCATCCGGACGTCCGTAAGCAGTTGCGCTCCATGCGCGATCAGCTGTTGGACGTGACCGCCCGGGTATTGCAGGCCAGCGCGCCCGGCCCGGTCCAACCCGGAACGCTGCGCGCCTGCGCGGCGGCCTGGGTGTCGGCCATGTTCGCCATCGCCAGCACCGACCGTCTGCACGCCCTGGACGGTATGACGCTGCCGACCGCCGAAGAGGTGCTCAATGTCGCACAGGTGGTGGCGGCGGGTATGACCCAGTTGGGCTGAACTGGCACTATCCGTTCCGTCGCCAATATTGTTGTTCACAAAACGGATTCGTCTCAGACCCGGGGTGCGGAGTTCACGGCGGCCCGATAAGAATGTCGGCCATGGATGCCGACTACACCTCCGACCTGGGGCACTCGCTGACGTCCCGGTCCGAGAACTACCGCCTCACCCACCCCGATACCTCGGACTCACGGTATGCGGCGAATTCGACGCTGACCGGCGTGGACACCGGTGGCCACGCCGCGCTCGGACGCCTGAGCCCGCCCGAGGCCCCCGCGCAGTGGAGCAACTCCGGCAGCCACCGCACCGCCGAACCCGAATCCGCCCAGCAGAATTCGCGCCCGACCGACTTCCGCGCGGAATTCGCCGCCCCGATCAACGGCAGCGCTTCCGCGACCGCGCCGACGGCGTTCGGTGGCAGCGCGCCCACCACCGGAAGTCCGGCGCTCAGCGGTGGTTCGCGTGGTACGGGGGATTCGGCGTTCGGCGGTGGTTCGCGTGGCACGGGGGATTCGGCGTTCGGCGGTGGTTCGCGCACCACCGGGGATTCGGCATACGGCAGCAGTGCGCCAACCACGGGGGACTCTGCCTTCGGCGGTAGCGCGCCCACCGGGAATTCCGCCTTCGGCGGTAGCGCGCCCGCCACCGAGAATTCCGCCTTCGGCGGAAGTGCCCCCGCCACCGGGAATTCGGCCTTCGGCGGCGGCACCCCGACTGCCGAGGGTGCGGCGTTCATCGCGGGCGGCGACAATGGCACCGCATCCGGTGCGGGGGGAACAGCACCCGCCGCGGCGGTCCGGGAGACCTCCACCCCCGGTGGTTCCCACGCCGCGCCGACATCGGCCGACCGGCCCACTCGTGCGCGCGAGCGCCAGGCCGCCGCGGCCTCCGGCGCGACCGTGGAGCCGCAGCACGTCATGCGACTGCTGCTGGCCAGCCACGAACTCGACACCGCCGCGACCGGAGCCGAGGCCGGTGAGGTCGGCGTCGCCGAGCTGGCCCGCGCCGCCCACCGCACCCGCGCCGCCGCCGTGGAACTCGTATCCGCCTGGTACGGAGGGGCGGACCAGATGCGAAATTTCGCTGAGGCGCTGTTACAGGCCGCGTCGGAAGGCGCAGGCAGGCACTAGCGCGGGTCGACCCGTCGCCCACGGCACCTCGCCGGGATCGCGGGCGCCGGTTCGGGAGGTTGCCACCACCGCGTTTCGGACGCCGTGGCTGCCGCCGCTGTCGGGGCGCAGCAGGCGGATGCGCCTTCTGCCGACCGGCCAGGAACCCGACACCGGCACGTCACCGATGTCGAGTCCGGGACAGCTGTCGTGGCTGATCTGCTCGTGCGCACCCGCGCCGCCATGGACCGCGTGTCCGAATGGCGCACCGGGGGCCGGATCCGATGGCCGTACCATCCGGATATGGGCGCATTGACGGCGGAAGCGGTGCGGACAGCGCTGGCGGAGGTCGCCGATCCCGCGGATGCGGCGCAGCTACAGCGGTTCTTCAAGACGGGGCCGGGGGAGTACGGGGAGGGTGACGTCTTCATCGGGGTGCGGGTGCCGCAGACCCGCAAGGTCGCGAAACAGTTCGGGGGACTGCCGCTGTCGGAGATCGACCGGCTGCTGGACAGCGAGGTGCACGAGCACCGGCTGGCGGCGCTGGTGATCCTGAACGCGCGGATGGCGAAGGCATCGCGGGTGCGCACCGGCAGCGCCGCGGAGCAGCGGGCGATCGTCGAGCTGTATCTGGCCGCCATGCGGCGGGGGCGGATCAACAATTGGGATCTGGTCGACACATCGGCCGAGCACATCCTCGGGCCGTGGTTGTTGGAGCAGCCGCGGGATCCGCTGTACGAGCTGGCGGCGTCGGATTCGTTGTGGGAGCGGCGGATCGCGCTGCTGACCACCTTCGCCTTCATCAAGGCGGGCGACGCGAGCACGACGTTGGCGCTGTGTGAACGCCTGCTGTCCGACCGCCGCGACCTGATCCAGAAGGCCGTCGGGTGGATGCTGCGGGAGGTCGGCAAGCGGGTGGACCCGACCGCCCTCAACGACTTCCTGGAGGCGCACGCCGCCGACATGGGCCGCACCGCACTGAGCTACGCCACCGAGCACCTCACCGCCGAACAGCGTGCGCACTACCGAGCGCAGCGCTGACGGCCGCCCGCCTCGAACCCACCTCCCGGCCGCCGAACCTCCCGATGGTCGCGTGTGGGTGTCGGGTCGCCGAACTCCCCGATGGTCGCGTGTGGGTGTCGGGTCGCCGAACTCCCCGGTGATCGCGTGTGGCTGTCGAGGTCGCCGAGATATGCGATAGGCGCGTGTGCCTTGGGCGCGCTGTGCCCAGACCCGCGCGGACGCCGCGACCGTGCCGTCGAGGGCACACCGCCCGCGAGCGGGCGGTGTGCCCCCGAGGCTGGTCAGAACTGGATCTTGAGGTGATCGGTCACCGGCCGTGCCTGGCAGCCGAGGATGTAGCCGTTGGCGATGTCCTCGGGGTCGAGGATCTCCGCGTTCTCCATCTCGACCGTGCCCTCGAGCACGGTGCAGGCACACGAGCCGCATTCGCCCTCGAGGCAGGAGTAGGGCACGTCCAGGCCCTTGGAGAGCATGATGTCGACCAGGGTCTGGCTGCGCGGCCAGGCCATCTCGTGGGTCCGGCCGTCGAGCTCCACCTCCACGCTGGCGGCGTCGGCGGCCTCCTCCTCGCTGATCTCGGCCGGTGCGACATCGGCGAACGGGTCGCCGGACAGGGAGTTGAAGACCTCGGCGTGGGTGCGGTTGCGCGGCACCCCGAGCTGGGCCAGCGCGTCGTGCACCCGGTCCATGAACGGCTTGGGGCCGCACATGAAGGCGCTGAACTCGGTGTAGGGCCGGGTCAGGGTGGCGAGGGCGTCGGCGGTGGGCAGGCCCTGGAGCTGTTCGAGCCAGTGCACGACCACCAGCCGCTGCGGGTTCTTGTCGGCGAGTTCGCGCAGCTCGTCGGCGAAGATCACATTGTCGTGGTCGCGGTTGGCGTACACCAGCACGACGCGTGAATTACCGCGTGCCAGAGCTGATTTCAGGATCGACATAACCGGCGTGATGCCGGAACCGGCGGCGAAGAGCAGCAGGTCCTCGTCGAGGTTCTTGGGCGTGAAAACGCCGGAGGGCGGCAGTACTTCGAGGGTGTCGCCCGCTTTCACGTTGTCGCACACCCAATTCGAGGCGTAGCCGTCGGCGGTGCGCTTGACGGTCACCTTGGGTGCGTCGTCGGTGTGTGGCGAGCTCGCCAGCGAGTAGCAGCGCGCCACCGATCCGGTGAGGTCGCTGGGAATGCGCAGCGTCAGGAACTGCCCCGGCTGGTAGCTGAAACGTTCGCGCAGTTCGGCGGGAACGTCGAAGACCAGCGAGCAGGAATCGGCCGTCTCCTGGATGACCGCGGAGACCCGCAGCACGGCCGATCGCGAGCTGTGCGGTACGTCGACGGTGGTCATAGTGTCCTCTCGAACCCGGCGCTGGGTGGCAAACTAGAACGTGTTCTAGTTTCATACTACGTGGCCGTCCCGCTGCCGGACAAGCTGGGCCTCGAGCCCGGCGATCAGCACGTCCATTCCGAAGTCGTAGGAGTACTTCCCACGCAGGTCCGATAAATGCTTGGTGGCCCGTTCCACCGCCTCCGGCAGCGCCCGGTCGTCGTGCAGTGCCGAGCGGTCGCGCGGATTCACCCGGCCCCGGCCGAACAGGTAGGTGTGGATGGTCGCATAGGCCGAGAGCACATTGCGATCGCTGAACCCGGCCTCGAACAGGATCTCCATCAGCGCCGCGATGAGATCGAGCTGCTTGCCCAGCATCTGTTCGATGAGCACGTCGCCGAGTCCGGGGTGTTTGCGCAGCTTCTCGTCGATCTGGTCGATGAGCTCGCGCAGCCGCCGCTGCCACGGCCCGGCGTCGGGCGGCGGCTTGCGCACCCCGGTGAGGGCGGCGGTGGCGACGAGGTCGAGTAGCTCGCGCTTGTCCGCCACGTAGTAGTACGGAGCCATCGGGGACACCCCGAGTTCGCGGGACAGGCGGCGCATGGAGAGCTTCTCCACGCCGTCCTGCCGGACCACCCGGAGGGCGGCCTCGACGATCTCGGACTCCGACAGAGTGTTGCCGCCCCCACTCGACTGCATACGTCCGACTCCCATGCCACCTCGACCATTGCGGGTACGGCGTCGACCGTCCCTGCTACCTGCGCTGCTGTTGTTCCACGCAGTCTAGAGCGCGCGGTCGACCGGTGGTCCCGCCACGTTCCGGTCCGGGCACGGGTCCGCGGGAGCGGCGTGCCGATCCCGTTTGCCGCCTATGTGCTGACCTAGCATCTCTGGAATGCGCCATGATCGACTTCCCGATGGTTTCGGGGTGCGAATCGATCCCAGGGTGCGCACTTACTCCGGTGGACGTTTCCTGGTCGGTGGCTCGCCGACCGGGTTGCTGCGGCTCGCGCCGGAGGCTGCGGCCCGGATCGGCGACGGCTACCTCGAGGTGACCGATCCGCTCTCGGCTCGGGTAGCCAGACGCCTGCTCGATTCCGGCGTCGGCAATCCGCGCCCGCGGTTGCTGCCCTCGCCGGAGGATGTCACCGTGATCGTGCCGCTGCACAACGACGCCGCCGGGTTGGAACGGCTGCTCTCGGCGCTGCGCGGGCACTCCGTGATCGTGGTGGACGACGGCTCGGATCGCCCGGTCCGCATTCCGCCCGCGCCCGGCACCCGCCGTCGGGTGACGGTGCTGCGCTCGGATCGCCGCCGCGGTGCCGCCGCCGCCCGCAATCTGGGATTACGTGCCGCCACAACCGAATTCGTGGCCTTCCTGGAATCGGACGTGGTCCCGCGCAGCGGCTGGCTGGAGGTCATGCTCGGTCACTTCAGCGATCCCAAGGTGGCACTGGTCGCCCCGCGCCTGCTGGCCATGGATCCGGATTCCACGGTGCTGGCGCGGTACGAGCACATGCGGGCGTCGCTGGAGCGCGGCCGCCGCGAGTCCGCGGTGCGCTCGCGCGGCCCGGTGCCCTATGTTCCGGGCACCGCGCTGCTGGTGCGCCGCGACGCCCTGACGCGCGCGGGCGGATTCGACGAGGCCATGACCGCGGGCGCGGATATCGACCTGTGCTGGCGGCTGGAGCGCGCGGGCTGGCGGCTGCGCTACGAGCCCGCCGCGCGAGTGGCGCACGAGTGCCCGGTATCTTTGCGAAAGTGGTTCGCGCACAAGGTCTCCGAAGGTGCCGGTGTGGCGCCGCTCGGGCAGCGGCATCCCGGGATGGCGGCGCCGCTCGCGGTGCCGCTGTGGACCGCGGTGGCCGCCCTGCTGTTCGCCACCCTCACCCGTTCGGGGGCGTTCTGCGGCCTGCTCACCCTGTGCGCCACCCTGGCCCGGCTGCGCCGCGTCTTCGCCGAACTCGACAACCCGACCCGGGTCTCGGCCATCTATCTGGCGCGCGGGTTCTCCGCGGGGCTGTGGCGGCTGGCGTCGGCGCTGTGCCGCCACTACTGGCCGGTCACCGTGCTGAGCATGGTGCTGTCGCGCCGCATTCGCCGCATCGCGTTCACCATGGCGATGGCCGACGGCCTCGCCGATTGGTTCACCCATCGCGAACCGGGCGGTCTGGACCCGGTGCGCTACCTGGCCTGCAAACGTCTGGACGACGTCGCCCACGGCGCCGGGCTGTGGTGGGGCTCGGCCCGCGCGCGGTCGGCTGTGGTCCTGCGCCCGACGCTGCCGCCGCACTGAACCGGCGTTCTTCCCGCAACCGCGCGCTGGGGCGTCAGCCACGAAGAATAAACTCGAATTAAAGATAAATAGATACAGCTCACATTTTGCCGAGGTGCTGTCACGGTGTGACCTGCCGGACAAAGAACCTGCTTCCGGGTTGCATCCCCGCCTTCGTCGGTACAGTTTGTGCCCGAAGGGAAAGGCAAATGGTCAGCAACATCGCAGGTGGGAGCCCCTCCCAGCACGGCGCCGAATCGGGCTCACAGCTGGGTGCGCTCGAAGCCTATGCCGCACAGGCCCACGGCTATCTGAGCGTCGGCCCCGAACAACTGGGTCAGTTGGCGGGTCTGCTGCGGCCGATGGTCCTCGAGTCCTGGCTGCGCAGCCTGCGCGGCGGCGTCGACCCCATGGACGACGGTGACGGGCGCGGGCTGAGAGGCGCTGACCTGCAACGGTATCGGGACAATCATGCCATCGCCGCGGTGATGCCGCTGGTCGACAAGCTGCTGTTGCGCGACGCCACCGGCACCGGTCTCATCGTGGTGGTGGCCGACCAGTTCGGCCGGGTGCTTTCGGTGCACGGCACCCCCGATCGAGTGAGTGCCGCGGCCGAGGCCGGACTGCGAGAGGGCAACGACCTGTCCGAGCGCCGGGTCGGCACCAATGCGGTGGGCCTGGTGGTGCGCACCGGCCGCGCGGCCTGGATCCACGGTCCCGAACACTTCCTGCACCGCATGCATCAGATCACCGGAGCCGCCGCGCCCGTGCATGATCCGGACGGCCGCCTGGTCGGCGTGCTCATGATCGCGGGCGGGGTGCGGGTGGCGCGCCCGGAAATCCTCGCGTTGGTGAAGGCCGCGGCCACCGCCGCGGAAATGGATCTGCTGCTGGCGGCCGTGCGCTCCGGCCGGGATCGGCAGGTGCGCCATCCCGCCGATGCGGTGCACCCGCCCGCGCCGGAACGCCTCGGTCTGGAGGTGCTCGGGCTCGGGCAGCCGCAGCTGACCGTGGCGGGGGAGCGAGTTCCGTTGTCGCAGCGGCATGCCGAGATCCTGCTGCTGCTCGCCGAGCATGCCGAGGGGTTGAGCGCGGACCATCTCGCGCTGTTGCTCGACGACGCCGATCTGGACAACGCCACCATCCGCGCCGCGGTGTCGCGACTGCGCTCGGTGGTGGGTTCCAAGGTCTTCGGCTCGCGTCCCTATCGATTGCTGGTGCCTATCGCCACGGATGTGGAGGCGCTGCGCGCCGCGCTCGATTCCGGCGATGTGGAGGCCGCCGTTCGGCTCTATTCGGGGCCGGTTCTGCCGCGTTCGACCGCGCCCGGAGTAATAGACATTCGCGATGAATTGCGAGTGCGATTGCGGACCGCCGTGCTGCGATCCGGGGACGCGACCGTGCTCAGCAGATGGACGGCGGGCGCGGAGGGGCGCGACGACGCGGCGTCCTGGGTCGCCTATCGCGCGGCCGTTGACCGGGACTCTCCCTTGTATTCGCAGATAGAAGCCAAAATTCGCGTTCTCGATCGGCGCATGGGCGCCGATGCAACGCAGATGCAACGTTTCGGCTCCTAGTCTCCACATCCGAAAGTGCGGTCAGTCACATCTGGCGACCGCAGTGTGGCGACACCCACATTCGCGGTTGCCGCCGCGTTCCTCCGTGAGCCAACTAGACGCTCGTCCAACTTTTTTTCGGGAAAAAGTTCCGTTTTATTCTGTCAACGCCTAGTCTTCGCCATACATGGACCGCATCCATGTGACGCAGGTGACAGTGCGGCCCACTTTTGGACAGTGTCCACCTGTGGGCCGCGTGAGTTGGAGGAAGAGCTAGAGCAGTAGATCCAGATGCGGGAAGCGTCCGGGCGCCACGTGTTCTCGGTCCGCCTCGCACCCGCGTACCGGTCGAGATCCGAGGGCAGAGGATCCAAGGCGCGGCCGGGAAGTCCGCAGCAGATCACGTGCGCACCGCCGGAGTGGGCTCCGCTGGCGCGCATTCGTCGAATTCCCGTGGTGGTTCCGCGGCGCGGGCATCGCTCAGACGGTGCTCGGGCCTGATTTGCGCTGCCTGAAAAGCGTTTCGCCGCTTGTTGATTCGTCATATCGAGGAGGCTCTGGTGCAGGGTACGGAGTTGGATGGTGTCGGAATGGCCCGGCGGGCCGAGCCGGTGGTGACGGATCCCGTGCCGTTCCCGTTGGCTCCGGCGCAGCTGGGCGTCTGGTACGCGCAGCTCCTCGATCCGGAGGTGCCGATCAATGTGGCGCAGTACGTGGATGTGGCCGGTGAGCTGGACCCGGCGCTGCTGAACCGGGTGCTGGTCGGCGCGGCTCGCGAATTCGGTTCCGCCCTGGTGCGTTTCGTCGAGATCGACGGAGAGCCCCGGCAGGTCGTCGACCCCTCGCTGTCAGTGGAACACCAGGTCGTCGACCTGCGCGCCGCCGCCGACCCGATCGCCGCCGCCCACGAGTGGATGCGCGCCGACGCCACCGCGCCGGTCGACCTGCTCGCCGATCGCCTGTTCGCCGGAGCGGTCCTGCGCGTCGGCGACCGCCGCTGGTTCTGGTACATGCGGGCCCACCACATCGTGCTCGACGGCTTCGGCGCGCTCACCAACACCATGCGGGTGGCCGAGCGCTACACCGCGCACCTGCGCGGCACCGAGCCCGGACCGGTTCGGTCCGGAACGCTGGAGTCGCTGGTGGCGGGCGAGCTGTCGTATCGCGAGAGCGACCGCTTCGCGACCGACCGCGCCTACTGGAGCGAGCGCATCCGCGGGCTGGAGCCCACCACCCTGTCGCGGCGCGTGGCCGCGCCCGCCGCGGGCAACCTCCGGTACGGTCGCGCGCTGCCGCCGCGGCTGACCGAGGCCATGAATTCACTTGCGGCCACTCATGATTCATCGACGGCGGTGGTGCTGCTGGCGGCCTTCGCCGCCTATCTGGCGCGCCTGACCGACCGATCCGAGGCCGTGCTGTCCATGCCGGTGACGGCGCGCACCACGGCGGTCATGCGGCGATCGGCGGGCATGCTGTCGAATATCGTGCCGCTGCGGCTGCCGATCGCCGCCGACGCCACCTGGGCGCAGCTGCTGCACACCACCCGGCTGGAAGTGGCGGGCGCACTGCGCCACCAGCGCTATCGGCTCGAGGACATGCACCGCGACACCGATCGCGACGGCGGGCCCGGCGGACGGACGCTGTACGGGCCGCTGGCCAATATCATGCTGTTCCACGCCGATCTCACCCTCGGCGACGCCCCCGGCCGGTACCACGTGCTCACCAGCGGTCCGGTGGAGGACCTGAGCATGCAGGTCTACTACGGCGACAGCGACCGGGTGCACCTGGAGCTCGAGGCGAATCCGAATCTCTACACCCACGACGAGATCGCGCGGCACCACGGCCGTTTCGTCACCTTCCTGGAACGGCTGCTCGGGGCCGATCCGCGGTCGCCGCTCGGCGCGGTGCCGGTCACCACCGAGCTGGAGCGCACGGTGAGTCTGCGCACCTGGAACGACACCGCCCGCCCGGTGAGACGGGACGCGACGCTGGTCTCGCTGTTCGCCGCGCAGGCGCGGCGGACGCCCGACGCCGTGGCGCTGCGCTATCCGGACGCACCGGAGTGCGAACTCGGCTATCGCGAGTTCGACGCGCGCGTGAATCGGCTGGCCCGGCATCTGATCTCGCTCGGCGTCGGCCCGGAGTCGTTGGTGGGCCTGCATCTGCGGCGCTCGCCCGAACTGGTGATCGCCATGTACGCCATCCAGGCGGCGGGCGGGGCGTACGTACCGCTGGACCCGGACCATCCGGCCGAGCGCCTCGGCCACATCCTCGACACCGCGCGGCCGGTATGTGTGCTCACCCGGACCGCGGACCGGCCCGGGGTCCTGGACGCCCCCGTCATCAGCGTGGACACCCTCGCACTCGACGGCTACCCGAGCACGCCGCTGACCGATGCCGAGCGCATCGCGCCGCTGCGCCCCGCGAACACCGCGTACGTCATCTTCACCTCGGGTTCCACCGGCCGCCCCAAGGGCGTGGCGGTCAGCCATCGCTCGATCGTCAATCGCCTGCTCTGGATGCAGAACGGCTATGTGGCGCTGACCGATTCCGACCGCGTCCTGCAGAAGACGCCGTTCACCTTCGACGTCTCGGTGCCCGAGTTCTTCTGGCCCTTGCAGGTGGGCGCGCGGCTGGTGCTGGCGCGCCCGGACGGCCACACCGATCCCGACTACATCGCGGACCTGATTCGCCGCGAGGGCATCACCTCGGCGCATTTCGTGCCGTCCATGCTGGCGGCCTTCGTGACCGCGCTGGAGACGGCGGGCGCGCACTCGGCCCCAGGGGGACGCAACGCAGTTCGAACGTTGCGCCACGTATGGTGCTCGGGCGAGGCGCTGCCGGTGGGTCCGGCGCTGCGCGTCGCCGCCTTGACCGGGGCCCGCGTGCACAATCTGTACGGCCCCACCGAAGCCGCCGTCGAGGTCACCTGCCACGAGGTGACCGGCGGGGACGCCGAATTCGCGCCGATCGGCGCGCCGGTGTTCAACACCCGGTTGTACGTGCTCGATTCACGTCTGCGACCGGTTCCCGTAGGGAGCCCGGGTGAGCTGTATCTGTCGGGGGTTCAGCTCGCCCGGGGCTACGTGGCGCGTCCCGGCCTGACGGCCGAGCGCTTCGTCGCCGATCCGTTCGCGGCCCCGGGCGAACTCATGTACCGCACCGGCGATCTGGTGTGCTGGAACACCCGCGGTGAGGTCGAGTACCTGGGCCGCACCGACTTCCAGGTGAAGCTGCGCGGCCTGCGCATCGAACTCGGCGAGATCGAGACGGTGCTGGCCGCGGTGGATCGGGTGGCGCACGCCGTGGTGCTGGTGCGCGACGACCAGCTCGTCGCGTACGTGGTGCCGTCGGCCCCGGGCGCGGTGAGCGAGGAGCGGCTGCGGGCCGCCGCCGCCCGCGCCCTGCCCCCCTATATGGTGCCGACCAGCTATTCGCTGCTGGACGAACTGCCGCTCAACAGCTCCGGCAAATTGGATCGCCGGGCGCTGCCCGAGCCGCGCCGCACCGCCGCGGAGTACACCGCCCCCGCCTCCCCGGTCGAGGTGACGGTGGCGCGGGTGCTGGGCGAGGTGCTCGGCCACGAGCGGGTCGGACGCGACGACGACTTCTTCGCTCTCGGCGGCAACAGCCTGGTGGCCACGCAGGTGTCGGCGCGGCTGGCCGCCGAACTCGGCTGCCGGATCGGGCTGCGAGAGCTGTTCAGCGCCACCACCGTCGCGGCGCTGGCCGCATTGATCGAACAGCGCTTCGTGGATGCCGACGCGGAGATCGGCGCATCGGTGGGCCCGGTGGTGCGCGAGCGGCCGGAGGTGCTGCCGCTGTCTCCGGCACAGCAGCGCATCTGGTTCCTCAACCGCCTCGACAGTTCCAGCGCCGACTACAACATGCCGTTCGTGGTGCGGCTGCGCGGCGCCGCCGATATCGCCGCGCTGCGCGCCGCGGTCGCCGATGTGGTGGCGCGGCACGAGGTACTGCGCACGGTTTTCCCACATACCGATGGCGGGGCGTGCCAGCGCGTGCTGCCTCCCGAGGAAGTCTCGCCGTTCCTGGATACCCGCTGGACGCAAGGCCCGGACTGCGGCCTCTTCGGCGGTGCACAGCCGACCAGCCACGCCCTGCCCGCTCCGCCCGAGCCGGGCGCCCGAGGCCCGCTCGACCGAGTGCCGGTGGTATCCGCTGCCGCGGTGGCGGGCGAGGTGCAGCCGGGCGGGAATGAACCTGAGACGGCCACCTCCGGAGGCCGAGCGCGCGCGGTGGACTCGGTGCCAGAGCGGGCCGATTCGGCTGGGGGAGCAGTGAATTCGCTGCTGAGCGCTACGGATGCAGCGATCGATTCGGTCGGTTCCGGGGAGCTGGACGGCGAGTTGCGGCGTTTCGCTGCCGAGGGCTTCGATCTGGAGTGCGATATTCCTTTCCGCGCACGGCTTTTCCTGGTCGACGACCGGGAGGTGGCGCTGGCGGTGGTGCTGCACCACATCGCCGCCGACGGCCTCTCGCTGCCGGTGCTGGCGCGGGATATGGCAACCGCCTATGCGGCACGCTGTGCTGGACACGCGCCGGGCTGGGCTCCGCTGCCATTGCAGTACGCGGATTACACGCTGTGGCAGCGGGAACGACTCGGTGATCCGGCCGACGCGCACTCCCTGGTGGCGCGGCAGCTGCGCTTCTGGACCGATACCCTGGCGGGCGCGCCGGAGCAGCTGGATCTGCCCTCGGATCGGCCGCGTCCCGCGGTGGCGAGCGGAGCCGGCGCCACCTACCTGTTGGAAGTACCTACCGGTCTGCATGTGAGGCTGTCGGAAACCGCTCAGGAACACGGTGTTTCGACCTTCATGCTGCTGCACGCCGCGCTCGCGGTGCTGCTCGCGCGGCTGTCCGGGTCCGACGACATCGTCATCGGCACCCCGGTCGGCGGCCGCGGGGAACGGGAGCTCGACGAACTGATCGGCATGTTCGTCAATACGCTGCCACTGCGCACTCCGGTCGACGGACGAATTCCGTTCTCCGCGCTGCTGGCCCGGGTACGCGAAGACGATCTTGCCGCCTTCGCGCACGCCGATGTGCCGTTCGAGCAGCTGGTCGAGGTGCTGAACCCGGCACGCTCGCGAGCCCGGCATCCGCTGTTCCAGGTGATGCTGTCCTGGACGGCCGCCGGGGGGATCGATGTCGAACTGCCCGGATTGCTTGCCACGGCGGGTACCCTGGACACCGGAGTGACCAAATTCGATCTTTCGATCGCGGTCACCGAAAGCTTCGCCGGTGCCGGTCCCGGGGAAGGTCCGGCACCGGCGGGGATCCAGGCGGAGTTCACCTTCGCCACGGATCTGTTCGATTCCACCACCATCGCCGAGTACGCGCACTATCTGCTGCGCCTGCTCGACGCCATCACCCGAGCCCCCGGCACCCCGGTGGCCGACCTGCCGCTCCTGGACGCGGACAAAACTCGCGAACTTCTCCAGCTGGGCGCGGCCGCACGGGAATTCGCCCCCACCGCCGCTCCCGCCGGTCTCGCCGACACCCCCGCGAGCGCCACGGTCGCACCGGTGTACGCCGACCCTGCCGGTGCGAGCGTGGTCGGCTCCGGTGCGGAGGTCCTGGCCGAACCGCCGGATGCCGAACGGGCTGCCGCGGCGGTCGTGCCTGATCGACCCGATGTCGTACCTGCTGCGACCGCCGACACGGTGGTCGCGGCCTTCGAACGGCAGGTGCGGATCAGCCCCACCGCCGTCGCGCTCATCGA
Organism: Nocardia sp. CC227C; assembly: GCF_030767025.1. Lineage (GTDB taxonomy): Bacteria > Actinomycetota > Actinomycetes > Mycobacteriales > Mycobacteriaceae > Nocardia. Next base: position 48,475 of record NZ_JASITE010000022.1, read on the forward strand.
CGGCCCCTGGGTGCTCACCTACGCGGAGATGTCCGCACAGGTCAACCGGCTTGCCCGGCTGCTCGTTTCGCTCGGCGTCGGACCCGACACCCCGGTGGTGCTGGGGATGCGGCGCTCGGCCGAATTCGTGCTGGCGGCCTACGCGGTGCTCACCGCGGGCGGCGCGTACGTGCCGGTCGATCCCGACCAGCCCACGGCGCGGGTGCGCCGGGTGGTCGAGACCGCGCGGCCGGTCTGCGTGCTGACCACCTCGGACGACGGTTGGGAGGCCGAGACCGATGTGGCGGTGGTGGTCGTGGACACCGCCGGACTCTCCGCCTTCGCCGCCGATCCGGTGAGCGACCTGGAACGCCGGGCCCCGTTGCGGGCGGCGAACCTGGCCTACGTCATCTTCACCTCCGGCTCCACCGGCACGCCGAAAGGTGTTGCCGTCCAGCATGCCTCGGTGGCGAATCAGATCTCCTGGATCAGCTCGGAGTACGCCGTCGCGCCCGCCGACGTGGTGCTGTTCAAGACCCCCGCGACCTTCGACGTCTCGGTGTGGGAACTGTTCGCCCCGCTGGTGTGCGGCGCGACCCTGGTGGTCGCCGCCCACGACGGGCATCGCGACACCGCCTACCTCGCGGAGACCATCGCGCTCTACGGCGTCACCATGACCTCGTTCGTGCCCGCCATGCTGACGGTGTTCGCCCGGTCCGTATCCCCGGCCGACATCGCGTCGCTGCGCACGGTTCTGGTGGCCGGTGAGGCTTTCGGCGGCGAGGCCGCCGCGGCGTTCGTCCGGGTGAGCGACGCCGCCCTGCACAATCTGTACGGCCCCACCGAGTTCACGGTGCACGCCACCCACGCTCCCGCCGACCCGGCCGAGTCCGGCCCGGTGCCGATCGGCCGCGCGGTGTCCGGCGGGCACGTCTACGTGCTCGACGCCCGGTTGCGGCCGGTGCCCGTGCGGGTGGCCGGCGAACTGTATCTGTCCGGTGTGCAGGTGGCGCGCGGCTACCACGGTCGCGCCGACCTCACCGCCGCGCGCTTCGTACCGAATCCGTTCGGCCCGAGCGGATCTCGCATGTACCGCACCGGCGACCTGGTGCGCTGGAATCGCGCGGGCGCGCTGGAGTACCTGGGCCGCGGCGACTCCCAGGTGAAGCTGCGCGGCCAGCGCATCGAACTCGGTGAGATCGAGGCCGCGCTGCTGACCGCGCCCGAGGTGCGCGCGGCGGCGGTGACCGTGCATCACCACGCCGCCGGTGAACTGCTGGCGGCCTACGTGGTCACCGAACTCGCGGAATCCGAGGTGGCCGAGGTGCTGAGCGAGCGGCTGCGCGCGACCCTGCCCTCCTACATGGTGCCGACCGCCTACACACGGTTGCCCGAGATGCCGCTCACCGCCTCCGGCAAACTCGACCGCAAGGCGCTGCCGGAGCCGGAAGTGCGCGCCGCAGCCTATCGCGCCCCGGTGACCGCCGCGCAGCGCGCGGTCGCGGAGATCTTCGCCGAGGTGCTGGGCGTGCGGCGGGTCGGCCTCGATGACGACTTCTTCGCGCTCGGCGGCAATTCGCTGCTCGCCACCCGTATTTCGGCGCGGCTGGCCGCGGCGTTGGGCGCGGAGGTGCCGGTCCGGCTGCTGTTCGAGCATGCGACCGTGGCTCGCCTGGCCGACAGCATCGCCCCCGGCGCTGTGCGCCCGCGGCCGCCGCTGGTGGCGCAGCAGCGGTCGGAGACGGTGCCGCTGGCCTATGCGCAGCAGCGTATGTGGTTCGCGAATCGTTTCGACTCCGCCTCCGTCGCCGACAATCTGGTCGCCGCGCTGCGGCTGGAGGGTGCGCTGGACCGGGACGCGCTCGCGGCCGCGGTCACCGATGTGATCGCGCGCCACGAGACGCTGCGCACCGTCTACCCGGCCGTGAACGGCATCGGGCGGCAGCGGGTGCTGCCGGTCGAAGCGGCGGCCGTTGGCCTCGTGACAGCGGAGATCGACCCCGCCGAACTCGACGACCGGATTCGCGCGTCGGCCGTCGCACCGTTCGCGGTGGCCGAGCGGGTGCCGCTGCGACTGACCCTGCTGCGCACCGGGGAACGTGACCACGTGCTGGTGGTCGCGGTGCACCACATCGCGGCCGACGGCTGGTCCATCGCGCCGCTGACCCGCGATCTGTTGACCGCGTATGTCGCGCGCAGGGCCGGCGGCACACCGGAGTGGACGCCGCTGCCGGTGCAGTACGCGGACTACACACTGTGGCAGCGCGAGCTGCTCGGCGCCGCCGACGACCCGGAATCGATACTGGCCGAACAGCTCCGATACTGGCGCGCCGAACTCGACGGGTTGCCCGAGATGCTCGCCCTGCCCACGGACCGGCCGCGCCCGGCCGCGCCGTCGGGGCGGGGAGCCGCGCACCGCTTCACCGTGTCCGCCGACCTGCGCGACCGGCTGCGTCGAGTCGCCGAGAGTCGGCACGCCTCGCTGTTCATGGTCGTGCACGCGGCGTTCGCCGCACTGCTGGCGGCACTGTCGGGTCAGCGCGACATCCCGATCGGTACGCCGGTCGCGGGGCGCGGGGAACCGGCGCTGGACGATCTCGTCGGCATGTTCGTCAACACCCTGGTACTGCGGACCGAGGTGGACCCGGAGCGCTCCTTCGTGGAACTGCTGGCCGCGGTGCGCGACGCCGATCTGCGAGCCTTCGCCCACGCCGAGGTGCCGTTCGAGCGGCTGGTCGAGGAGTTGGCCCCCGCCCGGGTGGCGAACCGGCATCCGTTGTTCCAGGTCGCCCTGACCTTCCAGAATCACAGTCTCCCCGCCGGTGCGGTGGCCGACCTGCGCCTGGCGGCGCTGCCGGTGACGACCGGAACCGCCAGATTCGACCTCCAGCTCACCGTGGCCGATCCGAACGCCGGCGACCTGGATATCGAGATCACCTACGCCACCGATCTCTTCGACGCGGCGACCATCGACATGCTCGCCGGGCGCTTCGAACTGATGCTGGAAACGGTGGCCGCCTACCCCGAGTTGCCGATCGCCGATATCCGCCTCCTCGGTGAGGGGGAGCGGCACTGCCTGCTGTACCGGTGGTCGACCACCGCCCGGGGCACGGACGCGACGGCCACGCTGGCCGACCGTTTCGCCGCCGCCGCGGCGATCGATCCGGGGGCCGTGGCGGTGCGGGCCGGAGCGGAGCGGCTCACCTTCGCCGAGCTGGATGTGCGTTCGAACCGGTTGGCGCGTCGGTTGATTGCCGCGGGTGTCGGTCCGGAGGCTCTGGTGGCTGTCGTCTTGCCGCGGACTGTCGATTTGGTGGTGGCGTTGTTGGCGGTGGTGAAGGCGGGTGGTGGTTATCTGCCCATCGATCCGAATTATCCGGCGGATCGCATCGAGTATGTGGTCGATGACGCGCGGCCGGTGTGTGCGTTGACCAGTGGTGGTGCGGGTCTGCCCGCGGGCTGGTTCGGTGGTCCGGTCATCGATCTGGACACGGTGGATCTCGACGGCTACTCGGCGGCCCCGGTGACCGACCGCGATCGTCGCGCGGCGCTGGATCCCGCCCACCCGGCCTATGTCATCTACACCTCCGGCTCCACGGGCCGCCCCAAGGGCGTGCTCGTACCGCACCGAAACGTGGTGCGGCTCTTCGACAACACCGAGGGCGACTACGGCTTCGGGTCGTCGGATGTGTGGGTGATGTTCCACTCGTACGCGTTCGATTTCTCGGTGTGGGAGTTGTGGGGTGCGTTGCTTCACGGCGGCAGCATCGTGCTGGTCGACTATTTCACGTCGCGGTCGCCGCGTCAGTTCCGGGAGCTGCTGGTCGCCGAGCGGGTGACGGTGCTCAATCAGACGCCCTCCGCGTTCTATCAGCTGGCCGCCGCGGATGCGGAGGCCGATGACGAGTTGTCGCTGCGGTATGTGATCTTCGGTGGTGAGGCGTTGGAGCCGCAGCGGTTGCGTGGTTGGTTCGCTCGGCATCCGGAGTCTCCGGTGCTGGTGAATATGTACGGCATCACCGAGACCACGGTGCACACCTCCTACCGGCCCATTCCGGCCGACACCGGCAGCGCCAGCGTGATCGGCAGCGCCCTGCCGGGACTGACGATGCGTTTGCTGGATGCGCGCCTGCGTCCGGTGCCGATCGGTGTTCCCGGCGAGATCTACGTCTCCGGCGGCCAATTGGCGCGCGGCTACCTCGGCCGCCCCGCACTCACGGCGGCGCGCTTCGTGGCCGATCCCTATGGCGAGCCCGGTGCGCTGGCCTACCGCTCGGGGGATCTGGCTCGCTGGACCGCTACCGGCGATATCGAGTACCTCGGCCGTGCCGACCAGCAGGTGAATCTGCGTGGTTTCCGGGTGGAGCTCGGTGAGATCGAGGCGGCTTTGCTGGCCGAGCCCGGTGTTCGGGAGGCGGCGGTGGTGGTGCGGCGCGACGAGGACGTGGACGAGGCGCGCATCGTCGGCTACGTGGTGGCCGATGACGCGGTCGACCCCGCACCGCTGCGGGATGCGGCGGCGCGGCGGCTGCCCGAATACATGGTCCCGGCCGCCGTGGTCGTGCTGGAGCGTATTCCGTTGACGGTCAACGGCAAACTCGATCGCGCCGCCCTGCCCGCGCCGGTATTCGAGACCACCGGCTACCGGCGTCCCAGCGGTGTCGCCGAGGAGATCGTGGCGGGCGTTTTCGCCGAACTGCTCGGTGTGGAGCGGGTGGGCGCGGCCGACGACTTCTTCGCCCTGGGCGGCAGCTCGCTGCTGGCCGCGCAGGCGGTGGCACGTATCGGCACGGCGCTGGACGCCGATCTCGCGGTGCGCGCGGTCTTCGAATATCCCGGCGTCGCCGCCCTCGCGGCCCACGCCGAGGCCAATTCCGGTGCTGGGAAACGTATTCCGCTGGTGGCTCGGCCGCGTCCCGATCGGCTGCCGCTGTCGTACGCGCAGCAGCGCATGTGGTTCCGCAATCGCTTCGACGCGGATTCGGCCGCCGACAATATCCCGCTGGTCATCCGGCTCACCGGCGCACTCGACACCGAAGCGCTGGCGGCCGCGCTCGGCGATGTGATCGAGCGGCACGAAGCGCTGCGCACCGTCTACCCGGACAGTCCGGACGGTCCGCATCAGCAGGTTCTTGCCGCAGCGCCGCGAGTGCTGTCGGAGCTCACCGTCACAGCGGAAGAAATAGTCGAACGTGTCACGGAATTCGTGTCGACCGGCTTCGATCTGACCCGCGAAGTCTCGGTGCGTGCCGTACTGCTGCGGCTCGACGCCGACCCGGAAACGCACGTACTCGCCCTGGTGCTGCACCACATCAGCGCCGACGGCGTCTCACTGGGCCCGCTGGCCGCCGACCTCATGACCGCCTACGCCGCCCGCCGCTCGGGCACGGTCCCGGCCTGGCAGCCGCTGCCGATCCAGTACGCGGATTACACCCTGTGGCAGGCGGAATCGCTCGGTTCGGCCACCGAACCGGAGTCGGCGCTGTCGCGGCAGCTCGCGTACTGGCGCACCCGCCTGGCGGGGCTGCCGGACCATCTGGACCTGCCGACCGACCGCCCGCGCCCGGCCGTCGCCACCGAACGTGGCGGAACCCATCGGTCGCATATCGACTCGCATCTGCACGGCGGGTTGGTCGAGCTGGCACGCAAGCACGACGCGACCCTGTTCAGCACCGTGCACGCGGCGCTGGCGGTGCTGCTCGCACGGCTGTCCGGCACCGCCGACATCGCCATCGGCACCCCGGTGGCGGGGCGGGGTGAACGCGCGCTCGACGGTCTGGTCGGCATGTTCGTCAATACGCTGGTCCTGCGCACCGAGGTCGACCCGCGCCTGAGTTTCGACACGCTGCTCGGTCGGGTGCGCGAGACCGATATCTCGGCACTCTCGCACGCCGATGTGCCGTTCGAGCGGCTGGTCGAGGAGTTGGCCCCGGCGCGGGCGCGCAACCGGCATCCGCTCTTCCAGGTGGCTCTGACCTTCCAGAACTTCGCACTGCCCACCCTCGAACTGCCCGGACTGACCGTGCGCGCCGAGGACGCCGACACCGGCACCGCGAAATTCGACCTCCAGTTCACCGTCACCGAACAGATCGACGCCGATGGCCGCGCCGGTGGCATGGCCCTCGAGATCACGTACGCGCGTGATCTTTTCGACGCCGATGGCATCGCCGTGCTGGCCCGCCGCTTCGAACAGGTGCTGGCCGCGGTGGCGGCCGATCGCACCGTCGTGGTCGGCGACATCCCATTGCTCAGCGCCGAGGAACAGCGGCGCGCCCTGCGTGAATGGCCGCGCACCGGAGTCGATGTCGCGGCCGGTGACACCATCGCGGACCGATTCGCGCGGGCCGCGGCGATCGATGCGGAGGCCGTGGCGGTGCGGGCGGAGGGTGCCGCCCTCGGCTACGCCGAGCTGGATGTGCGTTCGAACCGGTTGGCGCGTCGGTTGATTGCCGCGGGTGTCGGTCCGGAGGCTCTGGTGGCTGTCGTCTTGCCGCGGACTGTCGATTTGGTGGTGGCGTTGTTGGCGGTGGTGAAGGCGGGTGGTGGTTATCTGCCCATCGATCCGAATTATCCGGCGGATCGCATCGAGTATGTGGTCGATGACGCGCGGCCGGTGTGTGCGTTGACCAGTGGTGGTGCGGGTCTGCCCGCGGGCTGGTTCGGTGGTCCGGTCATCGATCTGGACACGGTGGATCTCGACGGCTACGCCGATACCCCGGTGACCGACGCCGACCGGCGCGCCCCGCTCGATCCCGCCAATGCCGCCTATGTCATCTACACCTCCGGCTCCACCGGCCGCCCCAAGGGCGTGGTGATACCGCACGCGAATGTGATTCGCCTGCTGGACAATACGCACCGCCACTACGTTTTCACGCCGTCGGATGTGTGGGTGATGTTCCATTCCTACGCGTTCGATTTCTCGGTGTGGGAGTTGTGGGGTGCGTTGCTTCACGGCGGCAGCATCGTGCTGGTCGACTATTTCACGTCGCGGTCGCCGCGTCAGTTCCGGGAGCTGCTGGTCGCCGAGCGGGTGACGGTGCTCAATCAGACGCCGACCGCGTTCTATCAGCTGATCGCCGCGGATGCGGAGGCCGATGACGAGTTGTCGCTGCGGTATGTGATCTTCGGTGGTGAGGCGTTGGAGCCGCAGCGATTGCGGAACTGGTTCGCCCGGCATCCGGAGTCTCCGGTGCTGGTGAATATGTACGGCATCACCGAGACCACGGTGCACACCTCCTACCGGCCCATTCCGGCCGACACCGGCAGCGCCAGCGTGATCGGCAGCGCCCTGCCGGGACTGGCCATGCGCCTGCTGGATTCGCGGCTGCTGCCGGTGCCGGTCGGCGTACCGGGCGAGATCTACGTCTCCGGCGGGCAGCTCGCGCGCGGCTACCTGAATCGGTTCGGCCTCACGGCGGCGCGCTTCGTGGCCGATCCCTACGGCGAGCCCGGTGCGCTGGCCTACCGCTCGGGGGATCTGGCTCGCTGGACCGCTACCGGCGATATCGAGTACCTCGGCCGTGCCGACCAGCAGGTGAATCTGCGTGGTTTCCGGGTGGAGCTCGGTGAGATCGAGGCGGCTTTGCTGGCCGAGCCCGGTGTCCGGGAGGCGGCGGTGGTGGTGCGGCGCGACGAGGACGTGGACGAGGCGCGCATCGTCGGCTACGTGGTGCCCGCGGGTGCGGACGAACTCGAGGTGGCCGCATTGCGGCAGGCCGTCGCCCGACGGCTGCCCGAACACATGATTCCCTCCGCCCTGGTCGTGCTCGAGCGCATTCCGCTGACCGTCAACGGCAAGCTGGACAAGGCGGCACTGCCCGCGCCGGTCTTCGAATCCCGCACCTACCGCAAGCCCGCCACCTTCGCCGAGGAGATCGTCGCGGGCGTGTTCGCGGACCTGCTGGGCGCGGACCAGGTGGGCGCGGACGACGACTTCTTCGTCCTGGGCGGCAGCTCGCTGCTGGCCGCCAAGGCGGTGGCGCGCATCGGCGGCATTCTCGACGCGACCGTGGGCGTGCGGACGCTGTTCGAGGCGTCCCGGGTATCGGACCTGGCCGCCCGCATCGGCACCGACGCCGGCTCCGCCCCACGGCCGGCGCTGGCGGCGGGAGTCCGGCCGGAACGGCTGCCGCTCTCACCCGCGCAGCAGCGCATGTGGTTCCTGAACCGTTTCGACCGCACCTCCACGGCCTACAACATCCCACTGGCACTGCGGCTCTCGGGAGCGCTCGACGTCGAGGCGTTGGCGGCCGCGCTCGGTGACGTGATCGACCGGCACGAGTCGCTGCGCACGGTCTATCCGGAGACCGCGGCCGGGGCGGCGCAGGTGATCCTGCCCGCCGACCGGGCCGTGCCGAACCTCGCACCCGAGCCGGTCGCCGAAGCCGAACTGCCCCGGCGAATTCGGGCGCTCGCGGACACCACCTTCGACGTCACCGCGGATATCCCGGTCCGGGTCCGACTGTTCCGCATCGACGCCACCGAACACGTATTCGCCGGTGTGCTGCACCATATTTCGGCCGACGGTTCCTCGCTGGTGCCGTTCGTGCGAGATCTCATGGTGGCCTACGCGGCTCGCCTGGACGGATGCGCTCCGGCGTGGACGCCGCTGACCATCCAGTACGCCGACTACGCCCTGTGGCAGCACGCACTGCTCGGCTCGGAACAGGACACCGGCTCGCTGGCCGCGCAGCAGCTGAGCTACTGGCGGAAGACCCTGGCCGGGCTGCCCGACCAGTTGGACCTGCCCGCCGACCACCCGCGTCCGGCCCGGCAGAGTCTGCGCGGCAAGCGGATTCACTTCACCGTGGACGCCGACCTGCACGCCCGGCTCGTCGCGGTGGGCCGGGAACGCGGCGCGACCCTGTTCATGGTGGTGCACGCCGCTTTCGCGGCGCTGTTGGCCCGGCTCTCGGGCAGCTCCGACATCGCCATCGGCACGCCCATCGCCGGGCGCGGCGACAGCGCGCTGGACGACGTGATCGGCATGTTCGTCAACACCCTGGTGCTGCGCACCGACATCGACCCCGCCGTGTCCTTCGCGGAGCAGCTGACCCGGGTGCGCGCCGTCGATATCGCCGCTTTCTCCCACGCCGACGTGCCGTTCGAGCGGCTGGTGGAGGTGCTCAATCCGGAACGCTCCACCGCGCGGCATCCGCTGTTCCAGGTCGGCCTGTCCTTCCAGAACCACGAGCGGGCGGCGCTGCGCCTGCCCGGGCTGACCGTCTCCGAGGTCGAATTCGACAACGACATAGCGCAATTCGATCTGCATTTGTTCGCCGTCGACGAATACGGCGAGGCCGGATCGCCCGCCGGTATGGCCATGACCCTCGGCTACGCCACCGACCTGTTCACCGCGGACACCGCCCGGCGGGTGGTGGACGCACTGACCCGGATGCTGGCGGCGGTCGCGGCCGTACCGGACACCGCCGTCGGCGCTGTCGACCTACTGGGACCCGAGCTGCGCCAACGGATGCTGCGGGACTGGAACGACACCGCGCATCCGGTGCCCGCGACCACGCTCCCCGCTCTGGTCGACGCCCGGGTGGCGGTCGCCCCGCGCGCGCTCGCGCTGGTGGACGCCGACGGGAACTCGCTGGACTACGCCGCATTCGACGCGCGTGTGAACCGGCTGGCCCGCTACCTCATCGCCCGCGGCGTCGCTCCCGAGCGCACCGTGGCGCTGGCCATGCGGCGCGGCGTCGATCTGGTGGTCGCCATGTACGCGGTGGTCAAGGCCGGCGGCGCGTACGTGCCGATAGACCCCGACCATCCGGGCGACCGCATCGCCGACATCATCGACACCGCCGCACCGGTGTGCCTGCTCACCACCGCCGCCGATGGGCTGCCCTTCGACACGGATCGCCCGGTGCACGAGGTCGACGCGCTCGACCTCACCGCGCTGTCGCCCGAGCCGGTCCGCGACCACGAGCGGGTGCGCCCGCTGCGTGCGCACAACCCGGCGTACCTCATCTTCACCTCCGGCTCCACCGGCAAGCCCAAGGGCGTCACCGTGTCGCACGCGGCGATCAGCAACCAATTGCACTGGCTGCGGCACACTTTCGAGCTCGGTCCCGGCGATCGGGCGCTGCTCAAGACGCCCGCCACCTTCGACCTGTCGGTGTGGGAGTTCTGGTCGCCGCTGGTCACCGGCGGCAGCCTGGTGGTGTCCGCGCCCGGCGACGAACGCGATCCGGACCGGTTGCGCGACCTGATCGAGCGGCACGGCGTCACGGTGCTGTACCCGGTGCCGTCACTGCTCGCCATGCTGTCGGCGGGTGGACCGCTGCCCGCCCCGGTGCGCGCCGTGCTCACCATCGGTGAGACCCTGCCCGTCGCCACCGCCGCCGAATTCCTGGCGAAGTCCGGCGGCGCGAGGCTGTTCAACCTGTACGGCCCGACCGAGGCCGCGGTCTCGATCACCGCGCACGAGGTCCGGGCAGCGACCGGGCAGCGCGTGCCGATCGGCGGACCGGCGTGGAACAGCCGCGGGTACGTACTCGACGGCCGCCTGCGGCCCGTGCCGGTGGGCGTACCCGGCGAGCTGTACCTCGCGGGCGATCAGCTGGCCCGCGGTTATCACGGCCTGCCCGCTCGCACCGCCGACCGCTTCGTCGCCGACCCGTTCTCCGGCGGCCGCATGTACCGCACCGGCGATATCGTGCGCTGGCGCACCGACGGCGAACTGGAGTACCTGGACCGTGCCGACTTCCAGGTGAAGATCGGCGGCCACCGCATCGAACTCGGCGAGGTGGAGACGGTGCTGCGCCGCTGCGACGGGGTGCGTGCCGCCGTGGCGGTGGCCCGCCCGGTCGCGGCCGGAAACCGACTCGTCGCCTATGCGGCCGTGCCGCAGGCGCTTCCGGAGCAGCGCGACGAGAAGGCCGCGGCGCTGCGGTCGGCCCTCGCCGGTGCGCTGCCCAGCTATATGGTCCCGGCCGCCGTGGTCGTGCTGGACAGCCTGCCGCTCAATCCCAACGGCAAGGTCGACCGGGCCGCGCTGCCCGATCCGGCGCTGCCGGAAGCGGAGCACCGCGATCCGGCGACCGTCACCGAGAAACTGGTGGCCGCCGCGTTCGCGGAGGTGATCGCCACCGACGCGCGCATCGGGCTGGATACCGACTTCTTCGCGCTGGGCGGCAATTCGCTGATGGCGACCCGGCTGGCCGCTCGCCTCCGCGAGGACCTGGACGTGCGGGTGCCGGTGGCCGCGGTATTCGAGGCTCCGACGGTCCGCGGCCTCGCCGACCGGCTGAGCACCGCCGAACCGGGCGCGGCCCGCCCGCTGCCGACACGGCGCGTCGGCAGCGGCCCCGCACCGCTGTCGCTCGCCCAGCAGCGCATGTGGGTGCTCAACCGTTTGCGGCCGAACGCCGCGGCCTACAACGTGCCCGTCGCCATCCGGCTGACCGGCGCCTTGGACGGGCGGGCGCTGACCGCGGCCGTGCGGGATGTGCTGGGCCGCCACGAGATTCTGCGCACCCGCTACCCGGAGATCGGCGGCGAGCCGGTGCAAGAGGTGCTCGCCGTGACCGACGTCGCATTCGATCTCACGCCGATTCCGTTGGCGCACGACGAGCTCGACGCGCGGCTGGCCGAGTTCGTCGGCGAGGGCTTCGATGTCACCGCGGCCGTGCCGGTGCGGGCTCGTCTGTGGCGGATCGCGCCGACCGAGCACGTGCTCGTCGTGGTCCTGCACCACATCAGCGCCGACGGCTACTCGGTCGCGCCCATGACCCGCGATCTGGTGCTCGCCTACACCGCGCGTCTGGGCGACGCCGCTCCCGCGTGGGAACCGCTGGCGATCCAGTACGGCGACTTCAGCGCCTGGCAGCGGGAGCTGCTCGGCTCGGACACCGATCCCGACAGCCTGCTGTCCCGGCAGCTGGCGTTCTGGACGGCCGAATTGGCCGGTGTGCCGGAACAGTTGCCGCTGCCCACCGACCGTCCCCGCCCGGCGCGGCGCGAGATGCACGGCGACGCGCTCGAGATCGAGGCCGGGACGGATCTCACCGCCCGCCTGGCGGTGGTGGCGCGCGATCACGGCGCGACCCTGTTCGGCGTGGTGCACACCGCCTTCGCGGTGCTGCTGTCGAAGCTGTCCGGCGTGCGCGACATCGCCATCGGCGCACCGGTCGCGGGCCGCGGTGAACGGGCGCTCGACGACCTCATCGGCATGTTCGTCAATACGGTCGTACTGCGCACCGAGGTGGACGCCGCGCTGCCGGTGGGCGAGCTGCTGCGGCGGGTGCGCGACCGCGATCTCGCGGCGTTCGCCCACGCCGATGTGCCGTTCGAACGGGTGGTGGAGGCCATGGGCCGCACCCGGTCCAGCTCATCCTCGCCGCTGTTCCAGGTGATGCTGACCTTCCAGAACATGCCCACCGGGAAGGTCGCCCTGCCCGGTGTGGAGGTGGAGGTGCTGGAACCCGAACTCGGCGAGACCAAGTTCGACCTGCATCTCACCGGCATGGAGCGCTACGACGTGCGCGGCCGGGTGACCGGATTGCGGCTGCGGTTCGCCTACGCCACCGACATCTTCGACGCCGCCACCGTCCGGCTCCTCGCCGACCGCCTGCTGCTCGTACTGCGGGCCATCGCCGACGATCCCGCCGCCCCCGTGCGGGCCGTCGATATCCGCACCGCGGCGGAGCGCGAGAGCCGTACCGCTGTGGAGCGCAAGAGGCGTACCGCGGCGGGCCGCGAGAGCGGTGCTGTGGCGGGCCGCGAGAGCGGTGCTGTGGCGCGGCGCGAGAGCGGTACTGCGGTGGGCCACGAGAGCGGTACTGCGGCGGAGCGGAATCGGCGCGGGGCGAATGCCGCCGCCGTGGCCGACGCGGAGTCCGGAAGGCAACGCGCGGAGTATCCGGCGGAGCTCCCGGCGCTCGTCGCGGCCGCCGCCGCGCTCGCACCCGATGCCATCGCGCTCGCCCACGGCGAGCACCGCATCACCTATCGCGCCCTCGACACCAAGGTCGCCGCCGTGGTCCGCGCCATGGGCGCGGCGGCGAAGCCGGAGGCAGTGGTACAGGTCGCCCTCGCCGGACTGGCACCCGGCATCGTGGCCGCCCTCGGTGCGGGCGGCCTCACCCAGGCTCTGCACACCCTCGCCGGGGATGCGCGCGGTCTGGTCCTTCGCTCGGCAGGTCCGCCAGCGGTCGCGTCAGGCCCGGAGGCGGCAGCCCGCGTAACCACGCAGGGTCCCGCGAGCGCTGAGATCGATACGGAAGGAAACGTCTGATGCAACACGCGGAGTCGGTAGCCCTGAGCCGGTGCGGCAGTCACGCGGCGCTGCGCAGCGCCTATGGCACAGCGGACCTGCCGAATCTCATCGAAACGGTCGCCGCGCTCGAACCCGAGCGCACCGCCCTGCGGCACGGCGACACCACCGTCAGCTACGCGGCCCTGGCCGCCGAGGTCGGGGTGCTGGCCGAGGCCATGGGGGGTGCGCTCGAACCCGACGCCCTGGTCCAGGTGGTGGTCTCCGGCCAGCTGCCCGGCCTGATGGAGGGTGCGGAAGGCGCGTTGGCCGCCGTGCTGGAGGATCTGCTCGCCGACGCCGTCGACGCGGCCGCCGGGGTGCTGGTCCCGAACCTCGCCCCCGTCGAGACCCTGGTGACCCTGTTCCAGGAGCAGGTGCACCGCACCCCCGACGCGGTGGCGCTGCGCTGCGGCGACCAGAGCCTCACCTATGCCGAATTCGCCGCCCGCGTGCACGCACTCGCACGGCGGCTGCTGGACTACGGCGTCGGTCCCGATGTGTTGGTGGGGTTGTCGGTGCGCCGCTCCTTCGAGCTGCTGGTCGGCATGTACGCCATTCTCGAGGCGGGCGGCGCGTATGTGCCGATCGATCCGGAGCACCCCGCCGATCGCATCGCCTACGTGCTGGATGTCGCGGCCCCCGCGCTGGTGCTCACCACCACCGGCGACCGGCCGGATATCGACGCGGACGTGCCGGTGCTGTGCATCGACGAATTCGAGCGCACCGCCGGCGACACCGAATCCGATACCACCGCGCTCAGCGCGAGCCCCTATCGATCGCAGCCGGTGGGGAACAACACCGCCTACGTCATCTTCACTTCCGGCTCCACCGGCCGCCCCAAGGGCGTGGCGGTGTCGCACCGGGCCATCGTCGCCAATCTCCGTTGGCGGCAACGGCTCTACCGGCTCGACGACAGCGATGTGGTGCTCCAGAAGACGCCCTTCACCTTCGATGTGTCGGTGTGGGAGTTCTTCTGGCCGTTGCAGACCGGTGCGACGCTGGTGATCGCGGCGCCCGACGGTCACCGCGACCCCGCCTACCTGCTGCGCACCATCGCCGAACACGGCGTCACCATCACGCATTTCGTGCCGTCCATGCTGGCGGTCTTCGTCGCTGCGATCCAGTCGGCGAGCACGGACCCCTCCGCGGCCGATTCGTTGCGTGCCGTCTTCTCCTCCGGTGAGGCGCTGCCCGCCGCGACCGCAGCCGCCTTCCGCGATGTGAGCGGCGCCTGCCTGCACAACCTCTACGGTCCCACCGAGGCCGCCGTGGACGTCACCGCGCACGAGGTCACCGCCGCCGACATCGATATGGTGCCCATCGGCTCCGCCGCCGACGACACCGAATTGCTGGTGCTGGACGACGATCTGCGCCCGGTGCCATCCGGGGTGGTCGGCGAGCTGTACCTGGCGGGGGTGCAGCTGGCCCGCGGCTACGTGGCGCGGCCCGGCCTGACCGCGGAGCGGTTCGTGGCCAATCCCGAAGGCGCGCCGGGTGACCGGATGTATCGCACCGGCGATCTGGTGCGCTGGACACGCGCCGTGGACGGCGGTCCGGACGAACTGGAATATCTGGGCCGCAGTGATTTCCAGGTGAAGCTGCGCGGCCTGCGCGTCGAACTCGGCGAGGTCGAGGCCGCGCTGCTGCGGCACGCCGCGGTGGCGCAGGCGGCGGTGGTCCTGCACCGGCACGTCAGCGGAGACCATCTGGTCGGCTATGTGGTCGGTGAACGGGATATGGACACCGCGGCGGTGCTCGCGTCGACCCGAGAACTGCTGCCGGAGTACATGGTGCCGTCGCTGCTGACAGTGCTCGACGCCATGCCGGTGAACGCCAACGGCAAGCTGGACCGCCGCGCCCTGCCGGAACCCGTGTTCACCGACAGCGTCACCGCGTACCGCGAGCCGGAGACGGCCGCCGAACTCACCGTGGCCGCGATCTTCGCCGATCTGCTCGGGGTCGAGCAGATCGGGGCGGACGATGATTTCTTCGCCCTGGGCGGTAATTCGCTGATTGCCACCCGGGCCATCGCCCGTACCGCCGAGGCGCTGGGCATCGCCATCGATGTGCGCGACTTCTTCGACCGTCCCACGGTGGCGGCGGTGGCCGCGCTCGCCGCCACCGTCGCTCCGGCATCGGCCCTGCCCGCCCTGGTGGCGCGACCGCGGCCCGATCGGGTGCCGCTGTCGCCCGCGCAGCAGCGCATGTGGTTCCTCAACCGCCTCGCGCACACCGAATCGGACCGCGCCGCGGACGGTTTCGATGCGGCGGCGGTCGACAACATCGTGGTGGCACTGCGCTTGCGCGGCGAACTCGATACGGCGGCATTGCGCGCCGCCGTCGCCGATCTGGTCGCACGCCACGAGATCCTGCGCACCTACTACCCGCAGACGGCCGCCGAGCCGGTCCAAGTCGTCCGGGACGATATCGCCTTCGACCTCACCCCGCGCGATATCGCCGCCGAGCTGTTGAGCGATGCGGTGCGGGCGGCGGCCGGGCGCGGTTTCGACGTGGCGGGCGCGGTGCCGGTGCGCGTCGAACTGCTCCGGATCGGACCCGCCGACCACGCCCTCGTCCTGGTGGTGCACCACATCGCCGCCGACGGTGTCTCCCTCGCCCCGCTGGTGCGCGATCTGGTGCTGGCCTACGGCGCGCGCCGCGACGGCGGCGATCCCGGCTGGGAGCCGTTGCCCGTGCAGTACGCCGACTACGCCCTGTGGCAGCGTGAACTGCTCGGCGACGAGAACGACCCCGACTCCACCGCCGCCCGCCAGCTGGCCTTCTGGACCGCCGAACTCGACGACCTGCCCGCGCAGCTGGATCTGCCCGCCGACCGGCCGCGCCCGGCCGTATCCAGCTATCGGGGCGCCACGCTGGAGTTCGCCATCGACGCCGAGCTGCGTGCGGCGATCGACCGCCTGGCCGCCGACGGCGGTGCGACCCCGTTCATGGTGCTGCACGCCGCGCTGGCCGCACTGTTGGCACGACTATCGGGGACCACCGATATCGCCATCGGCACCCCGGTCGCCGGGCGGGGCGACCGGGCGCTCGACGACTTGGTCGGCATGTTCGTCAACACCCTGGTGCTGCGCACCCGGGTGGCGGCGGGGTCGTCCTTCACAGATCTGGTCGCGCACGCGCGGGAGCGGGATCTGCGCGCCTTCGCCCACCGCGACGTGCCGTTCGAGCGTCTGGTCGAAGTGCTCAATCCGGCCCGCGCCCGCAACCGCCACCCGCTGTTCCAGGTGGCGCTGTTCATGCAGAATCTCGGCGCGGCCACACCCGTGCTGCCCGGCCTGGACACCGCGCCGGTCGAATTCGACTCCGATTTCGCGAAATTCGACCTGAACCTCACCGTCTCCGAGCGCGATGCCGGATACCGTGCCGAATTCACCTATGCCACAGATCTTTTCGACCGCGCGACGGTGCGGGAGTTCGCGGCCAAGTTCCTCCGCCTGCTGCGTGCCGCCGCCGCGCATCCGGATCGCTCCATCGGTGACATCGACATCCTGGACGCGGGCGAGCTCGACTATGTCACCTCGAGCTGGAATGCCACCGGGCACAAGGTCACCGAACGGTTCCTGCACGAGGGCTTCGAGGCCCAGCTGCGCCGCACCCCCGCCGCGGTCGCCGTGATCTCCGGCGACACCGAGCTCACCTACACCGAGCTCACCTACACCGAACTGTCCGAGCGGGCCAACCGCCTGGCCCGGCTGCTCATCGAGGCGGGGGTCGGACCGGAATCGCTGGTCGTCCTCGCCATGGCCCGTTCGGTCGAACTCGTCATCGCCATGTACGCGGTGCTGCGCGCGGGTGGCGCGTACGTGCCCGTCGATCCGAGCCACCCGGCCGACCGCATCGCCCATATCCTCGCCACCGCCCGCCCGCGCGTGGTGCTGACCACCACCACCGACGACTTCATCCTCCCCGAGGGTCTCGAGGCTCCGCTGTACCGCGTCGACGACCTCGACCCCCGGGCGCACTCGGCCGCACGGATCACCGACGCCGAACGCCGCGCCCCCCTGCACCCGGACCATCCGGCCTACGTTCTGTTCACCTCCGGCTCCACCGGAGCGCCCAAGGGCGTGGCCGTGAGCCACCGCGCCATCGCCAACCAGATGGCGTGGATGCACGCCGAGTACCGAGTACACGCCGCCGACCGCTACCTCCAGAAGACCGCCGCCACCTTCGACGTCTCGCTGTGGGGCTACTTCCTGCCGCTGCGCGCGGGCGCGACCGTGGTGCTCGCCGATCCCGACGGGCATCGCGACGCCCGCTATCTCGCCGAAACCATCGCCCGGTACGGCATTACGCTCACCGACTTCGTCCCGTCCATGCTCGCGGTCTTCGCCACCCACGCGCATCCGGGCGAACTCGATTCGCTGCGCGAGGTCTTCGTCGCGGGTGAGGCGTTCCCGCCGGAGACCGTCGCCGCCTTCCGCGCGGTGAGCGACGCCGGACTGCACAACCTGTACGGCCCCACCGAGGCCGCCGTCACCGTCACCCATCGTGAGGTGGACGAGCCGGGCGACCAGCCGGTGCCCATGGGTGAGCCGGAGTGGAACACCCGGGTCTATGTGCTGGACGCCCGGCTGCGTCCCGCGCCGATCGGCGTACCCGGCGAGCTGTATCTAGCCGGTGCGCAATTGGCGCGCGGCTATCACGGGCGGGTCGATTTGACCGCGGATCGCTTCGTGGCCAACCCCTTCGGCAGCGGCGAGCGCATGTACCGCACCGGCGACCTGGTGAAGTGGTCCACCGCGGGGGAGCTGATCTACCTGGGCCGCACCGACTTCCAGGTCAAGTTCCGCGGCCAGCGCATCGAACTCGCCGATATCGAGACCGCGCTCGCCGCCGCACCCGAGGTCGCCCAGGCGGCGGTCCGGTTGGTCGGCGCCGATTCCGGCGACTATCTGGCGGGCTATGTCGTGCGCACCCCCGGGGCCGAGCTCGATGTCGACCGGCTGCGCGCCGGCCTGACCCGGCGACTGCCCGCGTACATGGTCCCCACCGTCATCCGGGAACTCGATGCCCTGCCGCTGGGCGCGAGCGGAAAACTGGACCGCCGGGCACTGCCGATTCCGGTATTGGCGGCCGAGCGTTTCCGCGCTCCCGTCGACGCCGTCCAGCGTCTGGTGGCGGATGTCTTCGCGGAGGTGCTGGGGCTCGAGCGCGTCGGCCTGGACGACGACTTCTTCGCTCTGGGTGGCAGTTCACTCACCGCCACCCGGGTGACCGCGCGGATCGGTGCCGAACTGGATGCGCGGATACCGGTCCGCGTTCTCTTCGAGGCCCCCGCGGTGGGCGAGTTCGCCACCGCCGTCGGTGCGCTCGCCGAGACCGCGTCACGGCCCGCTCTCACGCCCCGCGCCCGTCCCGATCGGGTGCCGCTCTCCCTGGCGCAACAGCGGCTGTGGTTCCTCAACCGCCTGGAGAGCGAACAGGGCGGGTCCGGTCTCTACAACCTCCCCGTGGTGTTGCGCCTGCGCGGCCGCCTGGACGTCGTGGCGCTGGAGCGCGCCGCCCTCGATGTGCTGACCCGTCACGAATCGCTGCGCACCTGCTACCCCGACAGCGAATCCGGTCCGTACCAGAGCGTGCTGGCCGTCGCGGAGGTGGGGCTGAGCCTGAGTCCGGTACCGGTGGCCGCCGCCGAGGTGTCCGAGGCCGTGGCCGCCCTCGTGCGGGCCCCGTTCGATGTCACCCGCGAGCCGCCGTCTCGCGTCGCACTGCTGCTGGTCGACCGGGCCGAGGACACCGCATCGGCCGACGAGTACATCCTCGTCGTGGTGCTGCACCACATCGCCGGTGACGCGCTGTCGATGCCGCCCCTGATCCGAGATCTGGTGCGCGCCTACACCACTCGACGCGCGAACCAGGCTCCCGATTGGGAACCGCTCGCCATCCAGTACGCCGACTACACGCTCTGGCAGCGCGAATTGCTCGGCTCCGACACCACCCCGGGCGACCTCGCCCACGAGCAGCTGGGCTTCTGGCGCGACACCCTCGCCGACCTGCCCGCCCAGCTGCCGCTGCCGACCGACCGACCGCGACCAGCGCAACCGCGAAACACCGGGGGAGCGGTCGAGTTCGAGGCGGGGGGCGACGTGCTGTCCGGGCTTCGGGACATCGCCCGCGCCCACGGCGCGACCCTGTTCATGGTGGTGCACGCCGCCTTCGCCGCCACCCTGTCCCGACTCGCGGACACCGGTGACGTGGTCGTCGGCGCGCCGGTCGGCGGGCGCGGTGACCGTGCACTCGACGACCTGGTGGGCATGTTCGTCAATACCGTGGTGCTGCGCACCCGGGTGGATGCCGCGATGCCGTTCGCGGACTTCCTGACTCGGGTGCGCGATACCGATCTGTCCGCCTTCGCACATGCCGACCTGCCGTTCGAACGCCTGGTGGACGATCTCGTCACCGACCGTTCCACCGGCGCGCATCCGCTGTTCCAGGTCATGCTCAGCGTCACCGACGACGACGCGGCGGCGCGGCCGGTCCTGCCCGATCTGACCGTCACCCCCGTCGAGATCGCCGATGCCACGGCGAAATTCGATCTGCACCTGGTGGCGGGCGAACGCTCCGGCGGCTTCGGCGGCAGCCTGCGCTACGCCGCCGAACTCTTCGACGCCGAGACCGCGGCGTCCTTCGCCACCCGCTTCGTCCGGGTGCTGCGGGCCGTGATCGCCGACCCGCGAGTCCGGATCGGCGATATCGACCTGCTCGGCACCGCCGAACGCGCCCTGGTGTTGGCGCAGTGGAACGACACCGCGCACCCGCTGCCCGATGGTGCGACCCTGCTGTCGCCGTTCGAGGCGCGGGCCGCCCGCAGCCCCTTCGCCACCGCGGTCGTCCACCAGGGCATCAGTCTGACCTACGGCGACTTCGCCGCCCGGGTTCACCGCCTGGCGCGCCACCTGGTCGCTCGCGGCGTCGGACCGGAAACCCTGGTCGCCCTGGACCTGCGGCGCTCCGTCGACCTGGTCATCGGCATGTACGCGGTGCTGGCCGCCGGCGGCGGCTATGTGCCGCTGGACCCCGACCACCCGGCCGAGCGCCGAGCCCATGTGATCGAGACCGCGGCACCCGTCTGCGTGCTCAGCGCCGACGACGGTCCCGGTTTCCCCGGTGTGCCCCGTCTCCGCATCGACGAACTCGACACCACCGGCTACGACGACGCGCCGCTGACCGACGCGGACCGGCTGGCCCCGCTGCGCCCGCACCACGTCGCCTACGTCATCTTCACCTCGGGCTCGACCGGCCGCCCGAAGGGCGTGGCCGTCCCGCATGCCGCCGCGCTCAACCAGATTCGCTGGATCACCACCGAATACCGGCTCGGTATCCACGATGTGGTGCTGCTCAAGACCCCCGCTACCTTCGACGTCTCGGTGTGGGAGCTGTTCGGCCCCTTGGCGACCGGAGCCCGGCTGGTCGTGGCCGCGCCCGACGGCCACCGCGACCCCCGCTACCTGGCCGAGGTGATCGCGGCCGAGCGGGTCACCATCACCTCCTTCGTCCCGTCCATGCTCCGGGCCTTCGCCGAGGAGGCCCCGCCGCGCGCGGTCGACTCCGTGCGCGCCCTGCTGGTCGCGGGTGAGGCGTTGACCGCCGACACCGTCGCCGCCCTCCGCCGCCTCGGCGCCACCCCGCTGCACAACCTGTACGGCCCCACCGAATTCACCGTGCACGCCACGTCCGCGCCGGTCCCCGCCGAGGTGGACGGTCCGATCACGATCGGCGGCCCGGTCTGGAATGCCCGTGTCTACGTGCTGGATTCCCGTCTGCGGCCCGTCGCCCCCGGGCTCGTCGGCGAGCTCTACCTCGCGGGGACCCAGCTCGCCCGCGGTTACCTCGGCCGCGCCGACCTGACCGCGGATCGCTTCGTGGCCAATCCCTTCGACGTCGGCGAGCGCATGTACCGCACCGGCGATCTGGTGCGCTGGAACCCGGACGGCCAGCTGATCTACTTGGGCCGCAGCGACTTCCAGGTCAAAGTGCGCGGTCTGCGCATCGAGCTCGGTGAGATCGAGGCCGCGCTCACCGCCCAGGATTCGGTGGCCCGAGCAGTGGTCACGGTACGCAACGACCCCCCGGCCGGCGATCGGTTGGTTGCCTACGTCGTCCCCGCGCCCGGGCAGTCCGCGCCGGGGGCGCAGGGTGGGCACGCACCGGATGCCGCCACCCTGACAGCGGCATTGTCGCTGTCGCTGCCCTCCTACATGGTCCCGTCGACGTTCGTCCGCCTCGACGAGCTCCCGCTGAACGCCAACGGCAAACTCGACCGCGCCGCGCTGCCCGCGCCCGCCCCCGAGGAACGCGAGTTCCGCACCCCCACCGGACGTTCGGAATGCCTCGTCGCCGCGGTCTTCGCCGACGTCCTCGAACTCACCGCCCCGGTCGGCGCGGATGACGACTTCTTCGCCCTGGGCGGCAACTCGCTGATCGCCACCCGGCTGGCCGCCCGTCTCGCCAAGCGCACCGGCGTCCCCGTCCCGCTGCGGACGATCTTCGACAACGCCACCGTCCGCGCCCTGGCGGCCCGGATCGACGCCGCCGAGCCGACCACCGCAGCACCCGTGGCGCTGCCGCCGGTCACCGCCCGGCACCGCGGCGACACCATCCCGCTGTCGATCGCCCAGCAGCGCATGTGGTTCCTGAACCGCTTCGACGCCCGCGGGGGCGGCTACAACATCCCCTTCGCCCTCCGCCTCACCGGTCAGCTCAACGTTTCCGCGCTGCGCCGCGCCGTCGCCGACCTCATCGCCCGCCACGAGACACTGCGCACGCTGTACCCGGAATACGACGGCCAGGCCACCCAACTGATCCTGCCCCCGGACACCCGCCTGGTGGACCCGGTGGCGGAACCGGTCACCGCCGGGGAACTCCCCGATCTGGTGGAGGCATTGGCGCGCACCACCTTCGACGTCACCGTCGAGGTGCCGTTGCGCGTTCGCCTGCTGCGGCTCACCGATGCCGACGAGCCCACCCACCTGCTGCTGTTCGTCATCCACCACATCGCCGCCGACGGCTGGTCCTTCGCGCCGCTCACCCGCGACCTCGCCCACGCCTACGTCGCGCGCTGCGCCGACACCGCGCCCAACAGCGCACCCCTGCCCGTGCAGTACGCGGACTTCGCGCTCTGGCAGCGCGAGGTGCTCGGCAGCGCCGACGCCGCCGATTCGGTGCTCGCCCGGCAGCTGGACTACTGGAGCAACCGGCTCCGCGGCGTGCCCGAGGTGCTGGTCCTGCCCACGGACCGCCCCCGCCCGGCCGTCGCGACCAACCGGGGTGGCGAGGTGAGCGGGAGCCTGGACGCCGACCTGCACGCGGCCACCGTCGAATTCGCCAATGCCGCTCGTGCCACCCCGTTCATGGTGCTGCACACCGCACTGGCGGTGCTGCTGGCCCGGCTCTCGGGCACCCGCGACATCGTCATCGGCACGCCCGTCGCCGGTCGCGGCGACGAGGCGCTCGACGACCTGGTCGGCATGTTCGTCAACACCCTGGTGCTGCGCACCGACATCCGCCCCGACGCCACCCTCGCCGAACTGCTGGCACAGGTGCGCGATACCGATCTGGCCGCCTTCGAGTACGCCGCGGTGCCGTTCGAGCAGCTGGTCGAGGTGCTGAATCCGGTGCGCTCCCAAGCGCATGCGCCGATCTACCAGGTCGGGTTCACCCTGCAGAACCACAGCCGGCCCGAGTTCCGGTTGGCTCGCCTGGCCATCGCCGCCATCGACGCGGGGGTGCGCCCCATCCAGTTCGACCTGGACTGGACCCTCACCGACCGCTACGACACCGCGGGCGCGCCCGCGGGCATCGACATGCACCTGCACTACGCCGTCGACCTGTTCGACGAGGCCACGGCGCGCGACTTCCTCGCCGCCTTCGAACGGGTGCTGCGCGCCATGATCGCCGATCCGCGGTGTGCGGCAGGCGATGTGGAGCTGCTGTCGGTGGCCGAGCGGGGACTGCTGCTGGCCGACCGCAATGCCACCGTCCGGCCGCTGCCCCGCGAAACCCTCGCCGACCTGCTCGACCGGCGGGCCCAACTCGATCCGGACGCCGTCGCCCTCCGCTTCGAGGGCGACTCGCTCACCTACGCCGAACTGGCCGGGCGGGCGAATCGGCTGGCGCGCGAGCTGATCGCGGCGGGTGTCGGCCCGGACGACATCGTCGGCGTCACCGCGCACCGCTGCTTCGACATGGTGATCGCGCTCCATGCCGTCGTGCAGGCGGGCGCGGCCTATCTGCCGGTCGATCCGGAGCATCCGGCCGAGCGCATCGCACACGTCCTCGCCACCGCGAACACCGCGCTGGTGCTGACGGTCGGTGGCGTCGACCTGCCCCTGGTCGACGGCGTGCGATACCTCGACATCGCCGCGGTGGAGCCGTCCACACCCGCCGGACCGGTCACCGACGCCGAGCGCCGCGCCCCGCTGCGCCCCGACAATCTCGCCTACGTGCTGTTCACCTCCGGCTCCACCGGTCTGCCCAAAGGTGTGGCGACCAGCCACGCCGCCATCATGAATCAGCTGCGTTGGCTCGAGAGCCGGTACGGGGTCACCCGCGACGACCGGATCATGCAGCGTGCGCCGCTCACCTTCGACGTCTCGGTGTGGGAATGCTTCCTGCCCGCACTCGTCGGCGCGCCGCTGCTGATCCCGCGGCCCGGCGGCCATCAGGATCTCGACTATCTGGCCGGGCTCATGCGCGACTTCGGCGTCACCATCGCCGAACACGTGCCGTCGGTGCTGGCGGCGCTCATCGCCGAAGGACACGGCGACGCGCTGCGCTCGTTCCGCCATCTGCACACCGGCGGCGAGGCGCTGCCCGCCGAACTGCTGACCCTGCTGCGCGAGCACGTCGGCGGCGCGGTGCACAACGCCTACGGGCCCACCGAGGCGGCCATCTCCGCCGTCTACCACGAATTCGGCACGAGCGACGCCGACCACGAGGTTCCGATCGGCCGGCCCAACTGGAACACCCGCGCCTATGTGCTGGACGCTCGGCTGCGCCCGGTGCCGACCGGCGTCACCGGCGAGCTGTACCTGGCCGGCGCGCAGCTGGCCCGCGGCTATCAGGGCCGCGGCGCGCTCACCGCGGAACGCTTCACCGCCGACCCCTTCGGCGTACCGGGCAGCCGCATGTACCGGACCGGCGACCTGGTGCGCTGGAATCGGGACGGGGACCTGGTGTACCTGGGCCGCAACGACTTCCAGGTCAAACTGCGCGGCCAGCGCATCGAACTCGGTGAGATCGAGGCGGCGCTGCTGGCGTCGCCGGGTGTCGCCCATGCCGCCGTACTGCTGGCGGAAGATACGGCGGGCACCGAATGCCTGGTCGGATACATTGCCGGAGAGGGCATTTCCGCCGACATCGTGCTGGAGCAGGTCCGCGACCTGCTACCCGGATACATGGTGCCCGCGCACCTGGTGGTGCTGGACGACATGCCGCGCACCAGCGTCGGCAAACTCGATCGCAAGGCGCTGCCCGCCGTCGAGTTCACCGCCGCCGCCACCGTTTTCCGTGCGCCCCGGGAAGGCGCGGAATCGGTGCTCGCGGCCCTGGTGGCGGATCTGCTGGCCAGCGGCCCCATCGGTGCGGACGACGACTTCTTCGGCCGCGGCGGCAATTCGCTGCTCGCCATGCGCTTGGTGGCCCGCGCCAACGCGGCGCTCGGCTGCGATCTGACCGTGCGCGAGGTCTTCGACGCGCCCACCGTGGCCGAACTCGCCGTGCGCGCCGTTCGCGCCGACCGGCAGGCGGTGGCGCTGGCGCCGCGGCCACGTCCGGAGCGAATCCCGCTGTCCCTGGCGCAGAATCGGATGTGGCTGCTCAATCGCCTGGACCCGGGGTCGCCGCTCTACAACATCCCCGCCGCCCTGCGGCTCACCGGAACCCTGGATATCGACGCCCTGCGCGCCGCCGTCATCGACGTCATGGCACGGCACGAGGCGTTGCGCACGCTGTTCCCGGCGGACGCCGACGGCCCGCGGCAGGACATCCTCCCCGTCACCGCGGTGCCCGCGCCCGACCTCACACCCGTCGACGCCGCGGACCTGCCGAGCGCGGTGGCGGCCGTGGCGGGACGCGGATTCGATCTGCGCACCGAACTGCCGGTGCGCGTGGCCCTGCTGCGTGCCGATCCGGACGAGCACGTGCTGGTCGTGGTGACCCATCACATTGCCGCCGACGGCGTGTCCACCGGACCACTGGCCCGCGACCTCATGGTGGCCTACGCCGCGCGCGTCGAGGGGAACCGGCCGCCGTGGCGGCCGCTGCCGGTGCAGTACGCCGATTTCACGCTGTGGCAGCGGGAAGCGCTCGGCGACGCCGACGATCCCACCTCGGCGTTGGCCGCCCAGATCGCCCACTGGCGTGCCGAGCTAGCCGGGCTGGCCCCCGTACTGGAGCTGCCGACCGACCGCCCGCGTCCGCCGGTGTGGACCGGCCGGGGCGCGGCGCTGCTGTTCGAGCTGTCCGCCGACACCACCGCGGCGATCACGGAACTGGCCCGCCGACACGGCATTTCGACCTTCATGGTGGTGCACGCCGCCTACGCGGTGGTGCTGGCGCGCCTGGCCGGAACCGACGACGTCGCCATCGGCACCCCGATCGCCGGGCGCTCCGAACAGGCCCTCGACGACCTGGTCGGCATGTTCGTCAATACGTTGGTCCTGCGTACCCCGGTGCGGTCGGATGCTACCTTCGCCCAGTTGCTCACCACCGTCCGCGACGCCGACGTACGGGCCTTCGCCCACGCCGATCTGCCGTTCGAGCGGTTGGTGGACGAGCTGAATCCGGTGCGTTCTCGAGCTCATTCGCCGATCGTGCAGGCGCTGCTCACCTTCGAGCACCGCGACGACACCGTCGTGCGGCTGCCCGGCCTGGAGGTCTCCGGCTTCCCGATCGAGAACACCGCCGCCCAGTTCGACCTGTCGCTGGCCTGCACGGAGATCGCCGCCGAGGACGGCCGCACGGCGCTGTCGGTGGCGCTGCGCTATGCCACCGACCTGTTCGACGCCACCACCGTGTCCGCCTTCGCGCAACGCTTCCAACGGGTGCTGCGGACCGCCGTCGCCGATGCCACCGTGCGGGTCGGCGATATCGAACTGCTCGCACCCGAGGAACGCGAACTGCTGCTGTCCGAGCGCAATGCCACCGCGGTCGGGCTCACGGCCGGACGAACCGGGTACGCGGCCCTGACCCTGGCCTCGCTCTTCGAGGGCCAGGTCGCGCGCACGCCGGACGCGATCGCGGTGACCTACGGCAACACCAGCCTGGAGTACGCCGAATTCGCCTCCAGGGCGCGAAGACTCGCCCGCTTCCTGATCGCCGAGGGGGTCGGCCCGGATACCTTCGTGGCCCTGGCCATGCGCCGCTCCATCGACCTGGTCGTCGGCATGTACGCGGTCGTCATGGCCGGTGGCGCGTACGTCCCGCTGGACCCGGACCACCCGGCCGAACGCACCGAGTACATCCTCGAAACCGCCCAGCCCGTATGCGTTCTCACCACGTCCGCCACCCCCGCCCCCGCCCCCGACGGCGACCCCCCGTCGGTTCGCGGCGCGTCCCGGTTCTGGACTGACGGAGCGGGGGAGCGAAGCGGAGGAGCGGAGGAGGGAAGAACCGGGACTTCCAGCGCCGCGAACCCGCCCGGAGCGCAGCGGAGGGCGAATATACACAGCATCGACAAGCTCGACCTGTCGGTGTACGCCGACACCCCGATCACCGATGCCGATCGCCGGTCCGCGCTGCGGTCCGGCAGCACCGCGTACGTGATCTTCACCTCGGGGTCGACCGGTCGCCCCAAGGGCGTCGCGGTCTCGCACGCCGCCATCGTCAACCGCCTGGTGTGGATGCAGTACGAGTACCGCATCGGCGCGGGCGATGTGGTCCTGCAGAAGACCCCGGCCACCTTCGACGTCTCGGTGTGGGAGTTCTTCTGGCCCTTGCAGATCGGCGCTCGTCTGGTGCTGGCCGCGCCCGACGGTCACCGCGATCCGGCCTATCTGACCGAACTCATCGCCCGCGAGGGCGTCACGGTCGCCCACTTCGTGCCGTCCATGCTCGCCGTCTTCGTCGCCGCGCTGGACGCCACCGACGATTCCACCGACGGCGACGCGCCTCGAACCCGCCCGGAGCGCAGCGGAGGGCAGATCAAACTCAACCAGGTGTTCGCTTCCGGTGAGGTGTTGCCGTCCAGAACCGCGCAGCGGCTGCGGGAGCTGACCGGGGCCCGGCTGCACAACCTGTACGGCCCGACCGAGGCCGCCGTCGACGTCACCTATCACGAGGTGACCGATGCCGACGTGGATACCGTCCCGATCGGCGTTCCCGTCTTCAACACCCGGGTGTACGTGCTGGACGCGCGCTTGCGCCCGGTCCCGGAAGGCGTCGCGGGCGAGCTGTACCTCGCCGGGGACCAGCTCGCCACCGCCTACGTGGTGCGACCCGAGTTGACCTCGGATCGGTTCGTGGCCAACCCGTTCGGCGACGGCGCCCGCATGTACCGCACCGGCGACCTGGTGAAGTGGAATGCCGACGGTGAGCTGGAATACTTGGGGCGCACCGACTTCCAGGTGAAGCTGCGCGGTCTGCGCATCGAGCCGGGGGAGATCGAAGCCGCCCTCGGCGAGGTGGACGCCGTCACGCAGGCGGTGGTCGTGGTGCGCCACGACCAGCGCACCGGCGATCAGCTGGTCGCCTACCTCACGGCGGCCGGTGACATCGACCCGCAGCGGGTGAAAGCCGCAGTGGCGCGGCGGCTTCCGGCGTACATGATGCCGAACGCCATCGTGGTGCTCGACGAGCTGCCGCTCAATGCCTCCGGCAAGCTGGATCGCGGGGCGCTGCCCGAACCGTCCTTCGCGGCCGAGGTCTACCGTGCCCCCACCACCGTGGCGGAGCAGACGGTGGCCGCGGTCTTCGCCGAGGTGCTCGGTCGCGATCGGATCGGCCTGGACGACGACTTCTTCGAACTCGGCGGCAACTCGCTCATCGCCACCCGGGTGGTGGCTCGACTCTCGGCGGCGCTCTCGGCCGATATCGAGATGCGCGCCGTCTTCGAAGCCCCCACCGTGGCGGCGCTGGCCGCCCACGCCGCCGCCCGCACCGGCACCGCCCGCGATCGTGCGCCGCTGACGCCGGCCCCGCGGCCGGAACGGATTCCGCTGTCCCCGGCCCAGCAGCGCATCTGGCTGCTGAACCGCCTCGAGACCACCGCCGCCGTCTACAACATCCCCCTGGTGGTGCGCCTGTCCGGCATGCTCGACACCACCGCACTCGGATCGGCCGTGGCCGATGTGGCGGCGCGGCACGAGGTGCTGCGCACCAGCTACCCCGACACCCCGGACGGTCCGGTGCAGCGGATACGGCCGCCGGATTCGGTGCCGGTCGACCTCGTCCCGGTCGACTCCGATCCCGCGCGGCTGACCGACGACATCGCCGCCGTCGTGGCCCCCGGCTTCGACGTCACAGCCGACCCGCCGTTCCGAGCAGCGCTGCTGCGGTTGGCCGCCGACGACCACGTGCTGGTCTTCGTCGTCCATCACATTGCCGCCGATGGCTGGTCGTTGGCTCCGCTGGCCCGCGATCTGGTCACCGCTTACGCCGCTCGGGCACGCGGCGCGGCTCCGGACTGGATGCCGTTGCCGGTGCAGTACGCCGACTACGCGCTGTGGCAGCGTGCCCTGCTCGGCGCGGACGATGATCCCGAATCGCTGGCGGGACAGCAACTCTCGTACTGGCGGCGGCAGCTGACCGAACTGCCGGAGGAACTGCGGCTGCCCACGGACCGCCCGCGCGGCACCAGGCCGTCCTTCCGCGGCGGCAGGTTCCCGTTCACCGTGGACGCCGAAACCCACGGCGCACTGGCGGAATTGGCGCGCGAACACAACGCCACCCTCTTCATGGTGGTGCACGCCGCGCTGGCCGTGCTGCTGGCCCGCCTGTCCGCGAGCACCGACATCGCCATCGGCACCCCCGTGGCGGGCCGGGGCGAGGCGGCACTGGACGACCTGGTCGGCATGTTCGTCAACACCCTGGTGCTGCGTACCGACGTGCGCGGCGACGACACCTTCCACGCCCTGCTGGACTCGGTCCGCGACACCGACATGGCGGCGTTCGCCCACGCCGACCTGCCCTTCGAGCGGCTGGTGGAGGCCGTGCGCCCGGCCCGCGCCAGCGGCCGCCATCCCCTGTTCCAGGTGGCGCTGACCTTCCAGAACTTCGCCGCGACCACCGTCGAACTGCCCGGTGTCATCATGACCACCCTGGACGCGGCGGGCGACGACACCGCCAGATTCGACCTGTCGGTCGCCCTGCGCGACCAGGTGACGGCGGCGGGCGCGCCCGCCGGTATCGACGGCGAGATCACTTTCGCCCGCGACCTTTTCGACGACGAGACGGTGGCGACGCTGGCGGAACGCTTCCTCCGGCTGCTGGCGGCCGCGGCCGCGCGTCCGGAGACCGCGGTGGGTGATCTGCCGCTGCTGTCGGCGGACGAGCACGCCTCGTTCACCGCCGTGCCCGCCGCGACACGTGCGGCGCTGCTGCCGGAGATCGCGGGCCGCGGCAGTATTCACGGCTACGAGCGGATCGCCGTGCGCGCCGAGGGCGGCGAGATCACCTATCAGCAGTTGCACGAGGTGAGCAATCGCCTGGCCCGGCTCCTCGTTTCCCGGGGCGTGGGTCCGGAGCGGCGGGTGGCGGTGGCCTTCCCGCGCTCGGCCGACGGCGTGATCGCCGCCCTGGCCGTGGCCAAGTCGGGCGGCGCGTTCGTGCCCGTCGACCCGGCCCACACCGCCGACCGCGTGCGCTACGTGCTCGCCGACGCCGCGCCGGTACTCGGCGTCACGCTCGCCGAATTCGCGGCGGAGCTGCCCGCCGATCTGCCGTGGCTGCTGCTCGACGATCCCGCCGTGGTGGCCGAGTGCGCCCGCTACGCCGCCACCGACCTGACCGATGCCGACCGGCCGTCCCCGCTGCGCGTCGAGCACCCGGCCTATCTGATCTACACCTCCGGGTCCACCGGAAAACCCAAGGGCGTCACCGTCACGCACGCGGGACTGCGGCCCCTGGTCGATCACGCCGTGGTGCGGTACGGGCTCACCGCCGAGGACCGGATGCTCCAGATCCGCATCCCCGTCGCCGACCCGTTCGTCCTGGAATGGCTGTGCGCCTTCGCGACCGGCGCGACCCTGGTGATCGCGCCGCCGTCGGTGTACGGCGGCCCCGAACTCGCCGAACTCGTCCGGGACGAGGGGGTGACCCATGCCCTCGTCCCGCCCGGCGTGCTGGCCACCATGGATCCCGCCGGACTGGACCGGCTGCGCGTGCTGCACGTCGGCGGTGACGTCAGCACCGCGGAACTGGTGGCCGCGTGGCAGCCGGGCCGCACCTATCTGAACGCCTACGGGCCCACCGAGACCACCATTGTCGCCACCTACGCCGAGCTGGCTCCCGGGCGGCGCGTCGGTATCGGCGCACCGATTCCGGGCACGGCCGCGCTGGTGCTGGACGAGCGCCTCGCGCCGGTGCCGCCGGGCGTGGCCGGGGAACTGTACCTGTCCGGTCCCGGTCTCGCGCGCGGCTACCACAACGCACCCGGCCTCAGCGCCGGTCGGTTCGTCGCCGACCCGTGGGGTGCGCCCGGCTCGCGCATGTATCGCACCGGAGATCTGGTGCGCCGGGTGCCGGGCGCACTCGGCGGCTGGGAGCTGGAGTACCTGGGGCGCACCGACTTCCAGGTGAAGGTGCGTGGATTCCGGGTCGAGCTCGGCGAGATCGACACCGTGCTCGCCGACCACCCGGCCGTGGAGCGCGTGGTGACCGTCGGCCGCGCGGATCAGCGCGGGCAGACCGTGCTGGTGTCGTATGTGGTTCTCGCCGAGGGGGATGCGGTGCGGGTGCCGGACCTGCGCGACCACGCGGCCCGCAGCCTCGCGCCCTACATGGTGCCGTCCGCGATCGTGGTGCTCGATGCGCTGCCGCTCACCCCCGCCGGAAAGCTCGACCGGCGGGCGCTGCCCGAGCCGGAGATCCACGCTCGTGAATTCCGTGCGCCCGCGACGCCGCTGGCGGAGCTGGTCGCGCAGGTCTTCGCCGAGGTGCTCGGGCTGCCGCCGGTCGGCGCGGACGACGACTTCTTCGACCTCGGCGGCAATTCGCTCATCGCCACCCGGGTCACCGCCCGGCTGGGGGAGCGGTTGGGCCGGCGGGTTCCGGTGCCGACCCTGTTCGAGGCTCCGGTCGTGCACGCGCTGGCGGCCCGTCTCGTCGCGGACGACATCGCGCCCGCGCTGCCCGCGCTGACCGCCGGGCCGCGTCCGGCACGGATTCCGCTGTCCCCGGCACAGCAGCCGATGTGGCTGCTGAACCGGCTGGACCCGGAATCCCCGGCCTACAACATCCCCGCGGCGGTGCGGATTCTCGGCGAACTCGACCATGCCGCCATGCGCGCCGCCTTCGCCGACGTGGTGGCCCGGCACGAGACGCTGCGCACCGTCTTCCCGCTCGACGCCGACGGCGAGGGGCATCAGGTGATCCTGCCGCCGCACACCGCGCTGTCGCCGGACGTGGAGCCGGTCGCCGGCGCGGTGGCCGCCCGGGTGGCCGAGATCGCCTCCGCCGGTTTCGATGTCACCACCGAGGTGCCGCTGCGGGCGGTGCTGCTGCGCGAGGCAGAGCACAGCCACGTGCTGGTGGTGGTGCTGCACCACATCATCGCCGACGGCTTCTCCATGAATCCGCTGCTGCGCGATATCGTCACCGCCTACCTCGCCCGCCGCTCCGGCGGCGGCCCGACCTGGACGCCGCTGCCGGTGCAGTACGCCGATTACACGCTGTGGCAGCACCGGGTACTGGAAACCGTCGCGGCGGCGGAACTCACGTTCTGGCGTGAGACCCTCGCCGGACTGCCGGACGAACTGCCGCTGCCCACCGATCGGCCCCGTCCGGCGCTGTCCTCGCGGCGCGGCGCGGTGGTGCGCGGACGGATCGGCGGCGGTGTCGGAGCCCGGCTGGACGGTGTCGCCAAGCGGCACGGCGTGACACCGTTCATGGTGTTGCACGCCGCCCTGTCGGTGCTGCTGGCCCGGATGTCGGGCACCGACGACATCGCCATCGGAACGCCGGTGGCGGGGCGCGGTGCGAGCGCGCTGGACGGCATGGTCGGCATGTTCGTCAACACCCTCGCGCTGCGCACCCGGATCGACCGCCCGGACCGCACCTTCGCCGAACTGCTCGCCGCGACCCGCGCGGCGGACGTGGCCGCCTTCGCCCACGCCACCGTGCCGTTCGAACGGGTGGTGGACGCCCTCGGCGTCGAACCCACCCGAGCCCGGCATCCGCTGTTCACCGTCAGCCTCAGCTATGTGAACCTGGACTCGCGCACACACGCGGTGCCGGGTCTGGTGCTGGAGGGTGTCGACTTCGACGACAGCGTCGCCAAATTCGACCTGACCTTCACCATCGGGGCGGCGCTCGACGCCGACGGCCACCTCCCGGTGGAGTTGACCTACGCCACCGACCTCTACGACGCGTCGACGGCGGCCGAACTGCTGCGTCGCTTCGGCCGGGTGTTGGGCGCGGTCACCGCCGACCCGCGACGCCGGGTCGGCGAGATCGAGATTCTCGCCCCCGCCGAGCGCGCCGAGATTCTCGCCCGCCGCGGTCCGCGCGCGACCACACCGCGCACCCTGGCCGAGATCATGCGCGCGGCCGTGACCCTGAATCCGGAGGCCACCGCCCTGGTGCACGCGGGACGGGAACTGAGCTACCGGGAACTCGACGAGCGCTCCTCCCGACTGGCCCGGCTGCTCATCCGCGCCGGGCTCGGGGCGGAGGACGTCGTCGCCGTCGCCATTCCCCGGTCCATCGACTCCATGGTGGCGCTGTGGGCGGTGGCGAAGGCCGGGGCGGTCTTCCTGCCGGTGGATCCCACCTATCCGGCCGAGCGCATCACCCATATGCTCACCGACTCCGGCGCGCGGATCGGCATCACCGTCACCGCCGCGGCGGCCGAGCTGCCCCCCGGCGTCGAGTGGCTGGTGCTGGATGCCGACGCGACCGCGGAACGATTGCGGCACATCGGCTGTGCACCCGTCACGGACGACGAACCGGTGCGCCCGGTGACCGTCGGCAATGCCGCCTGGATGATGTACACCTCCGGCTCCACCGGGAGGCCCAAGGGCGTGGTGGTCACCCATGCCGGCATCGCCGGGGTGGCCGCCCTGCACCTGGAGCGCTGCCCCACCACGGCCGCCGCCCGCGTCCTGCACCGGGCTTCGCCCAGTTTCGACGCCTCCCTCATGGAGGTGCTCATGGCGCTGCCGGTGGGTGCGGCGCTGGTCATCGCGCCCGCCGATGTCTTCGGCGGCGCGGAGATGTCCGAACTCCTTCGCGCCGAGCGGGTTACGCACGCGCTCATCACGCCGTCGGTGCTGCACACCCTCGACGCGGACGCGCTGTCGGGACTGCGGCACCTGTCGGTGGGCGGCGAGGGCTTCGGCCCGGAACTGGTCCGGCGCTGGGGGCGGGATCGGGAACTGTACAACTCCTACGGCCCGACCGAGGCCACCATCACCACCCATATGAGTTCCGCGCTGCGCCCCGGCGATCCGGTGGTGCTCGGCGGACCGGCCGACGGTCTGTCGGCCGTGGTCCTCGACCACCGGCTGCGGCCGGTGCCGGACGGCGTGACCGGCGAAATGTATCTGCGGGGGCCGGGATTGGCGCGTGGCTACCACCGCCTGCACGGTCTCACCGCGAGTCGCTTCGTGGCCGATCCGTACGGCGCGCCCGGCGAAAGGCTCTACCGCACCGGTGATCTGGTGCGCTGGACCACCCGTTCGGTCGACGGAGGCACCGCTCCTGCGCTGGAATACCTGGGCCGCACCGATGATCAGGTGAAGGTGCGCGGTCTGCGCATCGAGCTCGGCGAGATCGACACGGTGCTGACCGCGCACCCGGCGGTCGACAGCGCGGTGACGATCGGCCACCGTGATGCCACCGGCGAGATCGCCCTGGTGTCCTACGTGGTGCCCGCACCCGGTCACACCGTCGACGCGGATGCGCTGCGCGCCTTCGCGGCCCGTTCGCTCATCGCCTACATGGTGCCCGCCGCCATCATGGTCATCGACGCCATTCCGCTCACCCCGACCGCCAAGCTGGATCGGAAGGCGCTGCCGGAACCGGTATTCCGGGAAGCGGCCTACCGGGCTCCGGTCACCGCCACCCAACGGCGCGTCGCCGAGACCATGGCCGGGCTACTGGGCCGCGCCGTCGACCGCGTCGGTCTCGACGACGACTTCTTCGCCCTCGGCGGCAATTCGCTGAGCGCGGCGAAGCTCTCGGCCCGGCTGTCCACCCGCCTCGGCGCACCCGTGGCCATGCGGACCGTCTTCGAGCATCCCACCGTCGTCGCGCTGGCGGCGGCCGTGGCCGCCGCCGGTCCGGTGGCGGCGGAACCGGTGCTCGCGCCGCGTACCGATCGCGGCCCGGTGCCGCTGTCCCCGGCGCAGCAGCGCATGTGGTTCCTCAACCGCTTCGACACCGCCGGTGCGGCCACCGCCGACGGCACCGCGGCGGCCTACAACATCCCCCTCGCCATCCGGCTCACCGGTGACCTGGACATCGCCGCCCTCACCGCCGCGCTGTCCGATGTGACGGCCCGCCACGAATCGCTGCGCACGGTGTACCCGCTCACCGATTCCGGTCCGGTGCAGGTGGTCGTGCCCGCCGAGCGGGCGCCCGTGCCGGAGCTGACGCCGATTCCCCTCGCCGCGGCCGATATCACCGCCGCCGTCACCGAATTCGTGGGCGCGGCCTTCGACGTCACCGCCGAGATCCCGCTGCGGGCGCGGCTCTACGCGGTGGCCGAGGACGACCATGTGCTCGCCGTGTCGGTGCATCACATCGCCGCCGACGGCGCTTCGCTGGCACCGTTGGCCCGCGATGTGGTGTCCGCCTACGCGGCCCGTCGCGCCGGTGCGGCGCCAGCGTGGACGCCGCTTCCGGTGCAGTACGCCGACTACTCGGTGTGGCAGCGGGCCCGGCTCGGCGCCGAGGACGACCCGCACTCCCTCGCGGCCCGCCAACTCCGGTTCTGGACCGAGACCCTCGCCGGCCTGCCCGACCAGCTGTCACTGCCCACCGACCGGCCGCGCCCGGCGGTGGTGTCCACCGCCGGACGGCAGGTGGAGTTCACCATCTACGCCGAAACCCATGCCCGACTGCTGGAATTGGGACGTGCGCGGGGCGCGACGCTGTTCATGGTGGTGCACGCAGCCTTCTCGCTGCTGCTGTCGCGCCTGTCCGGTGACTCGGCGGTCGCGGTGGGCACGCCGGTGTCCGGCCGCGGGGCGGACGCCCTCGACGATCTGGTCGGCATGTTCGTCAACACCCTGGTGCTGCGGGCGGATATCGACCCGGCCGTGGGCTTCACCGCCCTGCTGGACCGCGTGCGCGCCACCGACCTGGCCGCGTTCTCGCACGCCGACGTGCCCTTCGAGCGGCTCGTCGAAGTACTGAACCCGGTGCGCTCCACCGCGCGGCACCCGCTGTTCCAGGTGGGGTACTCGTTCAACACTGTCACGGGCGGCGAGTTCGCCCTCGACGGGCTCACCGTGCGCCCGGTCGCCTACGACACCGCGGTATCGCGTTTCGACCTGCATCTGGTGGTGGCCGACCGGTATCACGCCGACGGCACCCCCGCCGGGCTGGACGCCGCCGTCACCTACGCGACCGCGCTGTTCGACGAGGGCACCGTCGCCGGACTCGCCTCCCGTCTGCAGCGCCTGCTCGGCGAGATCCTCGCCCGGCCCACCGCCCCGGTGGGTGAGCTGGAGCTGCTCGCGCCCCGGGAACGGGTGCACATCCTCGAGCACTGGAACGACACCGCCGCCGAGGTGGACGACCGATCCACGCTCGCCTCGCTGCTCCAGGCCGGTGCGGCGGCCGATCCGGAGGCCGTCGCACTGGTGGCGTGGACATCGCACGGCCGCGAGGTGCTCACCTACGCCGAACTCGGCGCCCGGGTGAATCGCCTGGCGCGGCACCTGATCTCGCTCGGCGTCGGACCCGAGGCGCGCGTGGCGCTGGCGCTGCGGCGCTCGGTCGATCTGGTGGTGGCCATGTACGCGGTATCGGTGGCCGGCGGTGCGTACGTGCCGGTGGACCCCGACCAGCCCGCCGATCGGACCGACTACATCCTCGAGACGGCGGCACCGGTCTGCGTACTCGCCGACGCCTGCTATCGCACCGCGGTCGCCCCACTGGTGCGCGTCGACGACCCGGTGCTGGAATCGCTGGCGGCCGAGCCGATCACCGATGCCGACCGGCGTGCGCCGCTGGCGGCTGCCCACACCGCCTACGTGATATTCACCTCCGGTTCCACCGGCCGTCCGAAGGGCGTGGCGGTGCCGCACGGTGCGGTGGTCAACCAGTTGCTCTGGAAGCGGGACGAATTCGGTCTGAACGCCGCCGATTCCATCCTGCTGAAGACGGCCGCCACCTTCGACCTCTCGGTCTGGGAGTTCTGGTCGGCCGCCGTCTGCGGCGGTCGCCTGATCATCGCCGCTCCCGACGCGCACCGCGATCCCCGCGCCCTCGCCGAGCTGATGGCGCGGGAGGATGTGACCACCCTGCACACCGTCCCCGCCATGCTCGACGCCCTGCTCGCCGAGGCCCTGCCGAGCTCCCCGCGGCGCGTCCTCGCCATTGGAGAAACACTCGATTCCGCGCTGGCGCAACGTTTCCGCCGCGAACATCCGGATACCGAGCTGTTCAACCTGTACGGTCCCACCGAAGCGGCGGTATCGGTCACCAACCATCGCGTGACCGCCGCCGACGAGCTGTCGGTTCCCATCGGCCGCCCGGAGTGGAACAGCCGGGTCTATGTCCTGGACGCGCGCTTGCGACCCGTTCCGGCCGGTGTCTCGGGTGAGCTCTACCTCGCGGGAGCCCAGCTGGCCCGCGGCTACCTCGCGCGTCCCGATCTCACCGCGGACCGCTTCGTGGCGAACCCGTTCACCCCGGGCGAGCGCATGTACCGCACCGGCGACCTGGCGGCATGGAACGCCGAGGGCGAGCTGGAATACCGCGGCCGCACGGACTTCCAGGTGAAGATCCGCGGCTTCCGCATCGAACTCGGCGAGATCGAGGCGGCGCTGGCGTCGCTGCCCGAGGTGGCTCGGGCGGCGGTGCTGGCGAAGTCGGACTCCCACGCCGGTGACCGGCTGGTCGCCTACGTGGTTCCCACCCGGCCGCGCACCCCGAGCGTGGAAGCCGCCCTGGACATCCCACGGGTGCGCGCGGCGCTGACGGCGGCCCTGCCGTCCTACATGGTCCCGGCAGCCTTCGTGGTCCTGGATGAACTACCGCGCACCGCGAACGGAAAGCTCGACCGTGACGCGCTGCCGGAGCCGACCTTCGCCCCGCGCGAATACCGCGCCCCGCGAACCGATCCGGAGCATCAGATCTGCGCTGCCTTCGCCTCGGTCCTCCCGGTGGCGCGGATCGGTCTGGACGACAACTTCTTCGAACTCGGCGGAAACTCCCTGCTCGCCGTGCGTCTGGCCGCCGAGCTGAGCGAGGCACTGGCCGAACGCATCCCGGTATCGGTTCTGTTCACCGCCCCCACCCCCGGTGAACTGGCCGCCCGTCTCGCTCACCCGCACCCCGGCGCTCTCGATCCGGACTCGGCCTTCTCGGTGCTCCTGCCGTTGCGTCCGACCGGCGGCGGCGCCCCGCTGTTCTGCATCCATCCCGCGGGCGGCATCGCCTGGTCCTTCGCCGGTCTGGCCGCGCACCTCGATGCCGACCGCCCCATCTACGGCCTGCAATCCCCGACCCTGGCCGCCGATACACCCCTGCCCGATTCCATCGACGAATGGGCGGCGGAGTACGCCCGTGAGATTCGCGCCGTCCAGCCGGAAGGCCCGTATCACCTGCTCGGCTGGTCGCTGGGCGGAGTGCTGGCCCACGCCGTCGCGGTCCTGCTCCAGGACCAGGGCCAGTCCGTCGCTACCCTGGCCATGCTGGACAGCTCCCTGGAGGTCACCGCCGACGAGCCGACCACCATTCCCGTCGCACAGGTTCTCGGCGGGCTGCTCGCCGATCCGGGCGATATCGACGATGCTTCCCCCGCGGTCGTGGCCGAACGCCTTGCCGCACTGGGCGAGCCGTTCTCGGCGCTGGGGGCGGATCGGATCGCGCGCATCATCGACGGCGGCGTGCGCTCGCTCGCCCTCATCGCCGAGCACCGTCCCCGCCGCTTCAAGGGTGATCTGCTGTACTTCGCCGCCGCCGGCGACGATCCGAGCGGCGCCTCCGGTGTCTCGACCTGGTCCGACGCCATCGACGGTGTGGTGCACAACCATGCCGTGCGGGCCACCCACTGGCGGATGACCGCACCGGAGGCCCTCGCCCACATCAGCCGCGTGCTGAACGCGGTCCGCAGGCAAGCCGGGCCGCGCTAGCCGCCTGCTCCGACGCCGCACGGCCGCGATCCGGCCGTGTGGCCGGCTCCACGCGAAAACCCCCGCTGAGAAAGGCAATCCGATGAGCAATCCCTTCGACGACGAAGACGCGCAGTTCTACGTGCTGGTCAATGAGGAGGCCCAGCATTCGCTGTGGCCGGTGTTCGCCGCCATTCCCGGCGGCTGGACCATCGCGCACGGTCCCGCCGACCGGCAGATCTGTCTGGATTTCGTCGAGTCCCATTGGACCGATATGCGCCCGCTCTCGTTGATCGAGGTCATGGCGGAGAACGAATAGACCTGTCGGAAAAAGACTTTTCCGAACAGTGGAAAGAAAGGAATCACCCATGGACGGCGTAGACCTCAACGCCCTGATCGCCGCGCTGCTCGCTCTGATCGGCAGCGGGTCCAGCCTCAACTACGACCCCAACGCCGCCTGAGCACGTTTCACGGCAGACCGATCCCGAAAGGAAAACCCATGGATACCGGTAGCGGCATCGCCAGCCTTTTCCAGGCGCTGGCCCACGTACTGACCTCTGGTTCGTCGACGTCCGTCACCCCCGGCACGCCGACCCCCACCCCCACCACCTAGGAGGGGGCCGACATGGACAGCGGCAGCGCAGTAGACAACTTCTTCAACACCCTGGCCCAGATGATCCTGACCGGATCCTCGGTCTCGTTCCCGCCCACCAGCGGCTCCGCGTAACCGCCGCGGCCGCCGCGGGTCCACAACCACCCGCGGCGGCCTGGCGGACGCGGTCGGCCTCGCCCGCGCTCACGCGATCCGCGCGGCGCGGCGGGCGGGTTCGCTGCGGTAGCGGGAGCGATCCCCGTCGATGTGCAGCAGCCGCCACAGGCGCTTGGTCACCGGGTTCATCAGTCCGAGTTCGGTTGCCAGCGAACGCATGTCCCCGAAGTAGTCGGACAGGATACGGCGCGAGTGCGGCGCCTGCCAGAAGGCTTCCTCGATGACCGAGCGGGGGATGCCGAATTTGCGGGCGAATTCCGGTGGCGGGGCCATGATCTCGCCCGCCAACCAGCGCATGGCCAGTGGGAAGGCGATGCCGCAGACATTGCGGTACACCGTATTCATGGCCGGGATGTGTTCCTTCAGGAACTCGTTGGCGAAGGAGATGTGCCGCGCCTCCTCGGCGATGTGGATCTCCATGCACCGGACCACCGCCGGTGGCAGCTCGGCGCCGTCCCGGATGATGGCCTTCTGGTAGTGATCGATGGGCTCCTCGCCGCCCAGAATGCCGATGAACAGAATCGCCCAGGCGTAGCCACCGGCGACGCCGATGAACGGCGACAGCGCCCGGAAGATGGGCCGCATTCCGGGCACGTCCTCGCCGATGCGGTTCACCAGCTCCTGGAACATCTGGATGTGGTTGCACTCCTCGGTCATCTCGTGGAGGCAGTAACGGAACTCGGGAGATCCGTTGGGCAGCTTCATGATGTACTGCATCATGCCGCGGATGAGCACGCTCTCGAAGGCCGCGCCGACCTTGATGGAATTGGCGATCCGCCAGCGCCCGATCTCGATCTGCCGTTCCAGCGGCAGGCTCCGGTACCAGTCGGTGGCCCCGAGCGGATCGACGTCCGGGGAAAGCACCCAGCGGGGATCGTCCCGGTCGATGGCGAATTCCGGGGAATCCCACGCGATGTCGAGGTAAGGGTCGAAGTGCCGGTCCACCGAACCCTCCGACAGGGTCCGCAGCAGATCGCTGTAGTCACGTACCTCGGGGGTGGTGCCCGGTGCGGTGGAAAGTGTCATCGTCGCCTCCTGGTTGCCGCGCGGCGTGCCCGCGGTTCGGGGGGCACGCCGACCACGCCGGTGTGGTGCGGCTCTCTCCAAGATATGTGAGAACATGAGTTACATACAAGTACTCGATCTCATCGGCCGCCCGCTCAACTCGCCGGCTGCGTCGGAATCCACGCCGAGGTCGGGGGTGTCGGAGCCGGGATGGGCGACGCCCGCGGGATCTCCGCCGGGGCGACCGGCGGATTGTCGATCACCAGCGCCGGTCACGGAAGTCGGGCGGGTTTCGCGGGTTATCGAATCGCCGCCGTGGCGATGTCATGTTGCGGGTAATTCTCACCATTATTTGCTGGCAAATTTTTGGCAAATAAATTGATCGGAAAGACACGCCCTGACCTGCACGAAAGTTCCCTGGAAATGCGGTAGCGAATAGTTCTAGACATCGACACGAGGAGGGAAAGCCAATGGCTACGGACATTGCATCCGTCGAGCACCAGGGTTTCGCCATGCAGGCCATCGGCCGCAGGGGTGTGCGACCGGTCGTTCCCGTCGCGATGCTGGCCGATAACCCGATCGAACCCCAATCGATCGGTCTGTATTGGGACCGAGACGGTGATATCTGGCAGCGGGAGGACACGGGTTGGCGACTGATCCTCCAGAACGGAGTATCGGTCGATCCCATCTCGCTGTGGGACTGGGAGGACGGTTGCGTTCGCGACTACGCGCCCTTCATTCCCGTGTCGTCCTTCGCCGCCGCCGACGGATAGTGCTCCACCGACCGCGGACGCGGTGGCCGTCGGGCCGCACGACCCGGCGGCTCCGGCTCCGAATCGAGTGAGCCCGTTCAGGACGCCGGGGCCGCCGCTCCGAACAATGTCACGCGCATGAGGCGGATCACCCGTGCGGGCGGGCAGATCCGCGGGTCGTCGCCGAACACCCGGCCCAGATCCACCACCAGTCCGAAGGCGGCGTGCACCAGGATGCGCGCCTCGCTCTCGGACAGCTCCGGCCGCACCGCCACCAGCAACCGCACCCATTCCGCCACGATGAGCCGCTGGATATTGCGCAGCACCGTCCGCTCCTCGGGCGAGACGTGCCCGAACTCCGCGTAGTAGACGTAAGTCAGCTCACGTTCGGCGAACGAGCCGTCGACATAGAGGTCGATGAGTGTGGTCAGGGCTTCGGCGGGGCTCGACGAGGAGGCCGTCGCCGGGCCGATCGCCCCCGACACCCGATCCGCCGCCCGGCGGAAGGCGGCGGCGAGCAGATCGCTCTTGGAACGGTAGTACCGGTACACCGCCGAGGCCGCCGACAAGTCCGCGGCCGAGGCGATGTCCTCCATGCTCACATTCGGATATCCGCGCTCGTGGAACAGCTCCACCGCCTTGCGCAGCAGCAGTTCGTGTTTGAACGACTGCGGGATCTCCACCGCCCGCACCGGTTCGACGGCGTCGGCGGGCGGCGGCAATTCGCAGTCGATCACCTGGTAGCAGGACGAGAGCAGCAGTGCGGTAAGCGCTTTGGCGGGCATGGCGGCATGGTGGTCGCCGATGCTGGTGATGATGCTGAACAGCGCGGCGGCCCGCACCGCGCGGTCGTGGCCGTCCAGCTCCGGACGCACCTCGCCGATCAGCCCGCGCACGGTCGCCACCGCCGCGGTGAACTGCTCGTTCAGCGTCGCGCGGTCGGTGTCGTCGAGATAGCGGCCCTCCCAGCGGGTCAGCGCCACGGTGGCGCGATTGGCGATGGTGTCGGCGATGAGCGACTCCAGCACCTGGGTCAGCCGCTGCCGCGGTGTCCAGTCGGCGGCGTCCTCGGGGAGCGTGACCGCGGTGACGGTCAGCTGACCCAGCCGCAGCAGTTCCTCCCGGAACAGCGCGTACTTGCTCGGATAGTGCCGGTAGAGGGCGGCGGAGCTGATGCCGAGGCGGGCCGCGATGTCCTCCATGGAGACACCGTGATAGCCGAGGGAGCCGAAGGCGGCGGCCGAGGTGGCGGCGATTTGGGCGCGCCGATTCTTGGGCCGTCGGCGGATCACGCGTGCGGGCTCGGCTGCGGAAGCGTCGTCGCGTTCGGCATGGGTCTGGCGACGCTCCTCTACGTTCATGTCGCCATGGTAGCGACCAGCGCCTTTACCGCCGTGCAGGGTTCGTCATCCGAATTGTGATCTCTTCGGCGCGAGCATTATTCGCCGTCGCGGCCGATCGGCCCCGTAATCTGCATGGGCACGATCGCGAGGAACGGAGCCGCTATGCGCGGGGTGGAGGTGGAGCGCACTATTCCAGCGCCCATCACCGATGTGTTCGACTGGCTCACCGATGTCACGAACTTCCAGCGGGTGCCCTGGGTCAGACGGGTCACGCTGGTGCGCCCCGGCGACACCAATGGCAACGGGGTGGGCGCGGTGCGGCTGATAGTCACACCGCTCATGCGGCTCACCGAGGAGATCGTCGAGTACTCCCCGCCGACGCGGGTGCGCTACCGCGTGCTCTCGTCCGTGCCGCGGCTGCGCGCCCAGGACGGCAAGCTGGAACTGTCCGAGCACACCGAGGGCACGCTGGTGAACTGGTATTCCACCTTCGAGGTGGACAACCGGTGCCCGAAGCTGTCCACCTGCGCCTACCTGCCGCTGGTGCGCGGCGGATTCCACCTCGTATTGCGCACCGCCGCAAAGGAATTGCGCGGGGAGTAGGGCTCCCGGCGGGCGTCGGCGCGTCCGCGAGGTGGTCGGGGCCGGGGCGCACGGTCTACTCCAGGGCCGCGAGCTACTCCAGGGCCGCGAGCTACTCCAGGGCCGCGAGGGCCATGCGGCGCAGGATGGGGCGGGCGCGGGTGGCCATGGTGGCGGGGGCGCTGTGCGGGGTGGAGTTGATGAGGCCGAAGGTGGCGTGCGCTTGGACGCGGGCGGCGGGTTCGGGGAGGCCGGGGTGCAGGTCGCGCAGGACGGCCACCCAGACCTCGACGTACTGGCGCTGGGTGCGGCGGACCTGACGGCGGGCCGCTTCGGGGAGGTTCTCGAGGTCGCGGTCCTGGATGCGGATGAGCTCCGGGTCGCCGAAGGCGAAGTCGAGGTGGAAGTCGACCAGGGCGGTCAGCGCCGCGCGCGGGGTGGCGGCGTCGGCGACGACCGCGCGGCCGCCGTCGAGCAGGCGCTGGCTGATGCCGACCAGCAGCTCGACCAGCAGCGCTTCCTTGTTGGGGAAGTGGCGGTACACCGCGGGGCCGCTGATCCCCGCCGCCGCACCCAGGTCGTCGAGGCGCATGCCGAGGAAGCCGCGATCGGCGATCAGCCGTGCCCCGGCCTCGAGCAGCTGCTGTCGCCGCTGGGCTTTGAGCTGCTCGCGACGGGTGAGCGTCACGGGTTCGATGCTGCTCACCGCGCACTCCCTTCATCGGATCTGGACAACTCGGTTAGTGAAGATTATCTTATTTCTCAGTTATCGGCGATTAACTGATCGAACAGGATGGCGTGATGACGGTGACCGAACGAGCCCGCACGGGCAACCGGTCCGCGCACCTGGCGCTGGTCGAGGACCTGCGGGCGCGACTGGCGGCCAACGCGCTGGGCGGACCGGAGAAGGCGCGGGAGCGGCACCTGGCCCGCGGCAAGCTGCTGCCCCGGCAGCGGGTGGATCAACTCCTGGATCCGGGCTCGCCGTTCCTGGAGCTCGCCCCGCTCGCCGCCACCGGCATGTACGACGACGAATGCCCGGGCGCGGGCGTGATCGCGGGCATCGGCCGGATCGCGGGCCGCGAATGCGTGGTGGTCGCCAATGACGCGACCGTGAAGGGCGGCACCTACTACCCGCTCTCGGTGAAGAAGCACCTGCGCGCCCAGGAGGTCGCCGCGCAGAACCATCTGCCCTGCGTCTACCTGGTCGACTCCGGCGGCGCGTTCCTCCCCAGACAGGACGAGGTCTTCCCGGACCGCGAGCACTTCGGCCGCATCTTCTTCAACCAGGCCACCATGAGCGCCAAGGGCATCGCCCAGATCTCCGCTGTCATGGGCTCCTGCACCGCGGGCGGCGCGTACGTGCCCGCCATGAGCGACGAGACCGTCATCGTCCGCGATCAGGGCACCATCTTCCTGGGCGGCCCGCCGCTGGTGAAGGCGGCCACCGGCGAGGTGGTGACCGC
The DNA here is from genome assembly GCF_030767025.1 of Nocardia sp. CC227C. Lineage (GTDB taxonomy): Bacteria > Actinomycetota > Actinomycetes > Mycobacteriales > Mycobacteriaceae > Nocardia. The sequence goes on from NZ_JASITE010000022.1 coordinate 93,095, forward strand.
GGAGGAACTCGGCGGCGGCGAGCTGCACTCCAAGGTCTCCGGTGTCACCGACCACCTCGCGGAATCCGATCAGGACGCACTGCGCATCGTCCGCGACATCGTGGCGACCCTCGGCCCCGCACGCGCCACCCCGTGGGAGGTCGCGCCCCCGGTCGATCCCATCGCACCGCAGGATGAGCTGTACGACGTCGTCCCCACTGATCTGCGCACCCCCTACGACGTGCGCGAGGTCATCACCCGCATCGTCGACGGCGGCGAATTCTCGGAGTTCAAGGCCGAATACGGCAAGACCCTGGTCACCGGCTTCGCCCGCATCCACGGTCATCCGGTGGGCATCGTGGCCAACAACGGCGTGTTGTTCGCCGAATCCGCGCTCAAGGGAGCGCATTTCATCGAGCTGTGCGACAAGCGCACCATCCCGCTGGTGTTCCTGCAGAACATCACCGGATTCATGGTGGGCCGCGATTACGAGGCGGGCGGCATCGCCAAGCACGGCGCGAAGATGGTGACCGCCGTGGCGTGCGCCCGGGTGCCGAAACTGACCGTGGTGATCGGCGGTTCGTACGGCGCGGGCAACTACTCCATGTGCGGGCGGGCCTACTCGCCGCGCTTCCTGTGGATGTGGCCCAATGCCCGCATCTCGGTCATGGGCGGTGAACAGGCCGCCTCGGTGCTGGCGACGGTCCGCGGCGACCAGCTCGACGGCAATGGACAGCCCTGGTCGGAGGAGGATAAGGAGGCGTTCAAGGCCCCGATCCGCGCGCAGTACGAACATCAGGGCCACCCCTACTATTCGTCCGCGCGGCTCTGGGACGACGGCGTGATCGATCCCGCCGACACCAGAACCGTGCTCGGCCTTGCCCTTTCGGTGTGCGGGCAGGCCCCGATCGAACCCGTTTCCTACGGCGTCTTCCGGATGTGACCACCATGATGAACAAAGCCCACCCCGTCGCCTTCGACACCGTGCTGGTGGCCAATCGCGGTGAGATCGCGGTCCGGGTCATGCGCACCCTGCGGGCCATGGGAATCCGCTCGGTCGCGGTGTACAGCGACGCCGACGCCGACGCCCGCCATGTGCGCGAGGCGGATACGGCGGTGCGCCTCGGCCCGGCCCCCGCCCGCGAGTCCTACCTGGACATCGACAAGGTGGTGGACGCGGCCGTGCGCTCCGGCGCGCAGGCGGTGCATCCGGGATACGGCTTCCTGTCGGAGAATTCGGCCTTCGCGGCGGCACTGGAGGCGGCCGATGTCGCATTCCTCGGCCCGCCCGCCCGCGCCATCGAGATCATGGGTGACAAGATCGCGGCCAAGACCGCGGTCTCCGCCTTCGGCGTGCCGGTGGTTCCCGGTATCGCGCGGCCCGGCCTCACCGACGCCGAATTGATCGAGGCGGCAACCGATATCGGCTATCCGGTGCTGGTGAAGCCCTCGGCGGGCGGCGGCGGCAAGGGCATGCGCCTGGTGACCGAGCCGGGGCAGCTGCCCGCCGCGCTGGTCTCCGCCCGCCGCGAGGCCGGTGCCGCCTTCGGCGACGACACGCTGTTCCTGGAGCGCTTCGTCACCCGGCCGCGCCATATCGAGGTGCAGATCCTCGCCGACCGGTACGGTCACATCCTGCATCTGGGCGAACGCGAATGCAGCCTGCAACGACGGCACCAGAAGGTGATCGAGGAAGCGCCCTCCCCGCTGCTGGACGCCGCCACCCGCGCCCGCATCGGCGCGGCGGCCTGCGCCACCGCGCGCAGCGTGGACTATGTAGGCGCGGGAACCGTGGAGTTCATCGTCTCCGCCGACAAGCCCGACGAGTTCTTCTTCATGGAGATGAACACCCGTCTCCAGGTCGAGCACCCGGTCACCGAGATGGTCACCGGCGTGGATCTGGTGGAGTGCCAGCTGCGCATCGCGGCCGGGCAGAAGCTGTTCGTGAACCAGGACGACATCCAGCTGACCGGGCACGCCATCGAGGCTCGCGTGTACGCCGAGGATCCGGGCCGCGACTTCCTGCCCACCGGCGGTACCGTGCTGGCGCTCGCCGAACCGGACGGCACCGGCGTGCGGGTGGATTCGGGCTTGCGCGTCGGCACCGTGGTCGGCAGCGATTACGACCCCATGCTGTCGAAGGTCATCGCCCACGGCGGCGATCGCCGTGCCGCGCTGGCCAGACTCGATGCCGCCCTGGCGGATACCCAGGTGCTGGGCGTGCGCACCAATGTCGACTTCCTGCGCTTCCTGCTCGCCGACGCCGATGTGGTCGCGGGCGAGCTGGATACCGCGCTGCTGGACCGCCGGGCCGGTGACTTCGTGCCGGCCCCCGTGGTGGACAGCCAGTTCATCGCCGCCGCGAGCTACCTGTGGCTGCGCCGCTGGCTGCACGCGGCTCGTGACCCGTGGGAGATCCCCACCGGCTGGCGGATCGGCGGCACCGCCCCGACCGTGCTGCGGCTCAGCGGTGGCGATCGGACCGCGCACGTATCCTTCACGGGCAGGCCCGAGCGCGCCGAGGTCCGGGTGGAGGACGGCGAGAAATCCACGCTCACGGTCGAACTCGACAGCGACGCGCTGGACGGCGGGCAGTGGCTCACCCTCGTCCTGGACGGGGTGCGCACCCGCCACCGGATCGCCGAGCGGCACGGCCACCTCTGGCTCGCCGACCGCACCGGCGTGGCGCAGTTGCGCGAGGTGGCCGAGGCCGACGCGCGCGGCGGGGTCGAACACGTCGGCGACGCCGAAATCCTCAGCCCGATGCCCGGTTCGGTGATCGCCGTGCCCGTCACCGCCGGTGCGGAGGTGACCGCGGGTAGCACCGTCGTGGTGGTCGAGGCCATGAAGATGGAGCATTCGCTCACCGCCCCCATCGACGGCCGCGTCGAACTGCTGGTCGGGACGGGCGATCAGGTGAAGGTAGATCAGCCGCTCGCGCGCGTGGTGCCCGTGAGCGAGTCAGTTTCGGAAGGACACAGCGCATGACCGACTTCCTCGCCACCGGATCGCTTCCGGACGAGTACCGCGAACTCGCGCACACCGTGCGGGATTTCGCCAACCAGGTGGTCGCGCCGGTCGCGGCGAAACACGACGCCGAGCACAGCTTCCCGTACGAGGTCGTGGCGGGCATGGCCGAGATGGGCCTGTTCGGGCTGCCCTTTCCCGAGGAGTACGGCGGCATGGGCGGCGACTACTTCGCGCTGTGCCTGGCCCTCGAGGAACTGGGCAAGGTCGACCAGAGCGTGGCCATCACCCTGGAGGCCGGTGTCTCGCTGGGCGCCATGCCCGTCTACCGCTTCGGCAACGACAAGCAGAAGCAGGAGTGGCTGCCGCAGCTCACCAGCGGTCGCGCCCTGGCCGCCTTCGGGCTCACCGAACCGGGTGCGGGCAGCGACGCGGGCGGCACCCGCACCACGGCCGTGCGCGACGGCGACACCTGGGTGATCAACGGCTCCAAGCAGTTCATCACCAACTCCGGCACCGATATCACCCGGCTGGTCACGGTGACCGCGGTGACCGGCCAGTTGGAGGGCAAGAAGCGGATCTCCACCATTCTGGTGCCCACCGACACGCCGGGGTTCGTGGCCGAACCCGCGTACAACAAGGTCGGCTGGAACGCCTCCGACACCCATCCGCTCAGCTTCACCGATGTGCGGGTGCCCGCCGAGAATCTGCTCGGTGCGGAGGGTCGCGGCTACGCCAATTTCCTGAGCATTCTGGACGAGGGCCGGATCGCCATCGCGGCGCTGTCGGTCGGCGCGGCCCAGGGCTGCGTGGACGAGAGTGTGCGCTACGCCGCCGAACGTGAGGCGTTCGGGCAGCGGATCGGCCGGAATCAGGCCATTGCCTTCAAGATCGCGCGCATGGAGGCCCGCGCGCACGCCGCCCGCACCGCCTACTACGACGCCGCCGCGCTGATGCTCGCCGGGAAACCGTTCAAGAAGCAGGCCTCGATCGCGAAACTCGTCGCCAGCGAGGCCGCCATGGACAATGCCCGCGACGCCACCCAGATTTTCGGCGGCTACGGCTTCATGAACGAATATGCTGTGGCGCGGCACTATCGCGACAGCAAGATCCTGGAAATCGGTGAGGGCACCACGGAGGTGCAGTTGATGCTGATCGGGCGAGAGTTGGGATTGTGAGCGCCGAGATCCGCCGCGTCGTGCAGCGCGGCCTGTGGTTCGACGAGTTCGAGACCGGTGTGCTGTACGAGCACCGGCCGGGCCGGACCATCACCGAGGCCGACAATGTGCTGTTCACGACGCTGACCATGAATACCCAGGCGCTGCACCTGGACGCGGCGTTCGCCGAGGCGTTGCCGCCCTTCCATCAGCGTCTGGTGAATTCCATGTTCACCCTGTCCACACTGGTCGGTCTGTCCGTCGCACAGTTGACGCAGGGCACCATTGTCGCCAACCTCGGCTTCTCCGACATCGCCTTTCCGAAACCGCTTTTCCACGGCGACACGCTGTATGCCGAGACCACGGTCACCGACAAACGGGAATCCGAGAGCCGCCCCGGGGAGGGCATCGTGACATTCGCGCATACCGGGCGGAACCAGCACGGCGATATCGTCGCCACCGCGGTCCGGAAGACACTGGTACGGAAGCAGCCGACCACATGAGCAGCCCTGGGACGAGTTGGGAGATGCCGGGACCGGCGTGGCTGTTCTGCCCCGCCGATCGGCCCGAGCGGTACGTCAAGGCCGCCGCCGCGGCCGATGTGGTGATCATCGACCTCGAGGACGGCGTCGCCGCGGCCGACAAGCCCGCGGCCCGGGAGGCGCTGATCGCGACGCCGCTCGATCCCGACCGAACCGTGGTCCGGGTGAACGCCGCGGGCACCGTCGAGCACATGCTCGATCTCGACGCCGTGGCGCGCACCGAGTACCGGCGCGTCATGCTGCCCAAATGCGAATCGGCGGAACAGATCACCACACTCGCCGACTACGAGGTGATCGCGCTGGTGGAATCCCCGCTGGGGGCGCTGGCGGTGGGCCGGGCGGTCATGGCGCGCAATGCCATCGGCGTCATGTGGGGCGCGGAGGATCTGATCGCGGGTCTGGGCGGCAATTCCAGCCGGCACGCCGACGGGAGCTACCGCGATGTGGCCCGGCACGTGCGCTCGCAATCGCTGCTGGCGGCCAAGGCGTACGGCAAGTTCGCACTCGACTCGGTGTACCTCGATATTCCGGATCTCGACGGGCTCGCCGCGGAAACCCTCGACGCGGTCGCCATCGGATTCGACGCCAAGGTCGCCATTCATCCCGGCCAAGTGCCGGTCATCCGCCGCGCCTACGCTCCCACCGAAGCGGAGCTCGACTGGGCGCGACGGCTGCTCGAGGAAGTACCGAACCACCGCGGGGTCTTCACCTTCGAAGGCAGGATGGTGGACGCACCCGTGCTCCGGCACGCCGAGCGCATCGTGCGCCGGGCACAGGGTGCCGACAGCGCGGGTTTCGCGTCGTAGGAGGTAGTGGTGGAACCGCAGTGGGTACCGAGCGAAGCGGATATCGAGGCGGCCCGGATCACCGATTTCGCACGGTTCGTCGAACGGCGGCACGGGGTTTCCGTGCCGGACTATCCGGCGCTGTGGCGGTGGTCGGTCGATGATCTGTCCGGATTCTGGAAGTCGTTGTGGGAGTACTTCGATCTCGGCGAGGTGCCGGGCGAGGTACTCGCGTCGACGGACATGCCGGGGGCGCAATGGTTTCCGGGTGTACGACTGAACTACGTCGACCAGGTGCTGCGCCAGGCGCGCACCGATCGTCCCGCGATCCTGTCGGTGAGCGAGGACGCCGAGATCGTCGAGATCTCCTGGGCCGAACTGGTTTCCCGCACCATCGCGTTCGCGCACACCCTGCGGGAGCTCGGGGTGCGGCCCGGAGACCGGGTCGTCGGCTACCTGCCCAATATCCCGGAAGCGGTCATCGCCTTCCTCGCCACCGCGAGCATCGGCGCGGTCTGGAGCGCCTGCGGGCAGGACTATTCCGCCCGCGCCGCGCTGGACCGGCTCGGGCAGTTGGAACCGGTGGTGCTGGTGACCGCCGACGGCTACCGCTACGGCGGCAAGGAACACGACAAATGCGAGGAGATCGAGGGCCTGCGCGGCGGACTGCCCTCGCTGCGGTCGACCGTGCTGGTATCGCGACTGGGGCGCTCGGTGCCCGGGGCGCTGCCGTGGGACTCCATCGAACTGGGGCAGGCCGACGCCGACGCCAAGGGGCGT
>NZ_JASITE010000023.1 GCF_030767025.1 Nocardia sp. CC227C
GTTGCGGATGGCCGAGGGCTCGTATCCGTTGTTGATGTTGTTCGACGGTAAGGGTGTGCCGTTGCATTTGGGTCGGGGCAAGTATCGGTTGGCGTCGCCGTGGCAGCGGTTGGCGTGTATCGCGGCTGATCGGGGTTGTACGCGGCCGGGGTGTGAGGCTCCGGCGACGATGTGCGCGGTGCATCACATGATCCCGTGGCTGCGCGGTGGCCGTACCGATATCGAGAACCTGACCCTGGTGTGTGATCGCTGTCATGCTCAGATCCCCGAGGATGTCGAGGACTCGACCGGGTGGGCCACCCTCGGACGCGACACCAGCACCAGCACCAGCAGAGCCAACGCCCCGGGCAGTGGTAATGCCCCCGACCGTGGCAATGCCACCGGAAGCGGCTACGGCACCGGCGGTGGAAGCGGCTATGGCAGTGGCGGCGACGGTGCCAGTGGTATCGGTGGTGGGCTCGGTGGTGGTAGGCGTATCGGCATCGGTAGTGGCCGGTATCCCGGTCGGGTGGTGTGGTTGCCGCCGACCCGGATCGATCCGGCGCGGGCTGCTCGGGTGAATCTGCATCACCACCCCGAGCAGTGGCTCACCCACCCCGATCATCACGGATATACCGGTCATCGCGGCCCGGATCGACACGGCCATGCCGATTATCGCGGGCATGCCGATGATCGTGGCTCGGATCGTCACGGCCGTGCCGATGATCATCGCGGGCATGGAGGCCAGCGTGGCCATGCCGATCATCGTGGATGTGGCGACCGTGGCGGCGCTGGGCACGACCGTGACCGCTCGGACGATAGCGCGGGCAGTACGCGTCGCGATCGCACGACGCCCCCGTATCGTGCCCAGCGGCCGGGTCCGGCCCGGGGCGATCACTTACGCCAGTAGACCGCCGCCCCGAAATGGTCGTCTCGAGAACGTAACCCCAGCCAGTCCGTGGGCTGGGGTAGACGCGCGCGGCACCCCACCCGGCGTCAGCGAAAGCCAGGTAAGGCACCCAACGCCACCACACTCATCTTTTCAAGCTCTGCGGCAACACCCCCGAACCGCCACGCCCCCCGACACCTCAACACATGGACAAGGCCGCAACTACCGCCCAACAATTCACTCCCCAACCCGCACAACAACCTTCCCCACATTCTTCCCGGTCAACAACCCCTGAAACGCCTCCACCACGTTCTCCAACCCCTCAACCACATCCTCGAGATAAGCAACCCGCCCCTCCCGAACCCACCCCGAAGCCTTCGAATAGAACTCCCCGAACTGCCCCGAGAACTCCGTCTGAATAAACCCCCGCACAGTCAACGACTTCCGGAGCACGAGCGACATCAGCAGCCCCATCCGATCCGGCCCCGGCGGCAGCGACGACGCGTTGTACTGGGCGATCAACCCACACACCGGAATTCGAGCAAACGAATTGAGACGCGGTAGAACGGCGTCGAATACCGCACCACCGACATTCTCGAAGTAGACGTCGATACCGTCCGGCGTAGCCGCTGCCAACTGTTCCACGAAGTCGGGTGCCCGGTGGTCGATGGCGGCGTCGAAACCGAAATGGTCGCGCAGCAGGGCCACCTTCTGCGGCCCGCCCGCGATACCGACCGCCCGCGCCCCCTCGATCTTGGCGATCTGCCCGACCGTGGCCCCGACCGGCCCGGTGGCGGCGGCGACCACCACCGTCTCGCCCGGCTGCGGACGGCCGATGGTGAGCAGTCCCGAGTAGGCGGTGAATCCGGGCATGCCCAGCACACCGAGCGCGGTGGTGAGCGGTGCGGCTTCCGGATCGAGCTTGCGCAGGTGTTTCACCCGCTCCACCGAATGTGTCTGCCAGCCACCGTATCCGAGCACATAGTCGCCGGATCGCACTGCGGGATCGGTGGATTCGAGCACACGTGAGACCGTCGCGCCGACCATGGTCTCGCCGATTCCCACCGGTGGTGCGTAGGAGGGTGCGTCGCTCATGCGTCCACGCATGTACGGGTCGAGCGAGAGATAGAGCGTCTGTAGCAGCGCCTCGCCCGCCCCGGGCGGGTCGAGCTCCACCGTCTCGGTGCGGAAGTTCTCTTCGGTGGGCATGCCGGTGGGCCGGGACGCCAGGACGATCCGAGTGCTCTTCATTCCGCGATACACCTTTCGCCGGGGACCGAACCCCCACGGTACGACGGAACACGCGGGATGCGCAGGCGACGGGCCGCCGCCGCGACGGCGGCCCGGCCGGGACGGTCAGCTCACCTGGATCGGGAAGGATGCCAGATCGTTCTGGGTGAGTACCGGCAGGTTGCCGATCTCCTCCACCGGCACCGCGAGCCGCAGCTCGGGGAACCGCTCGAACAGCGCAGGCAGCGCGATGGCGGCTTCCATGCGGGCCAGGGCCGCGCCGGGGCAGATGTGCGGACCGTAGCCGAAGGAGATATTGCGGTGCGCGGTCGGCCGGGTGATGTCGAATTCGTCGGCGTCCTCGCCGTGAATGGTGGTGTCGCGGCCGATGGCCCGATACGACATGACCACGCCCTCGCCCTTCTCGATCACCGTGTCACCGACGGTGATGTCCTCGGTGGCGAAGCGCATCAGCAGGTGGATGACCGGCCCGTCCCAGCGCAGAGTCTCCTCGATGGCGTTCTTCCATTCGTAATCACCCGAACGGATCTTGTCGAGCTGTTCCGGCCGGGTGAGCAGCGCGCGCACGGCGGCGAGAATCAGGCTGACGGTGGTCTCGTGGCCCGCGGCGACCAGGGCCTTGAGATTGCCGACCACCTCTTCCTCGGTGAGCGGTTCGCCGCCCTCGTCGGCCTGGATGAAGGCGCTGGTGAGATCGTCGGTCGGGGTGGCCGTCTTGTCACGCACCATCTTCAAGTAGTAGACGTCCAGTTCCTCGAGCAGCCGCAGTCGCTCCTCGTGCGGCGTCAGCATGGAGAAGAACTTCTTGTACGACTCCAGCAGATACCCGTGGTCGGCCTTGTCGACGCCCATGAGCTCGCTGACCACCCGCATGGGCAGCGGATACGCGAACACCTGTTTGAGGTCCACTACCGCACCGTCCTTGCCCGCCGCCTCCAGATCGTCGAGCAGTTCGGCGACGAACCGTTCGATCGTGGGCCGCAGGGCCTCCAGTCGCCGTGGGGTCAACGCCTGGGTGGTCTTGATACGCAGGCGGCGGTGCTCCGCGCCGTCGACGGTGAACATGGACCGCCCCGCGTCGATCATGCCGATCAGCGGCCACTGCCGGGTGACGACGCCCGAATTCCACAGGCCCCAGGCGTTGATGTCCTTGACCAGGCGGGTGTCGACCAGCAGCTGCCGGGCGACGCTGTGATCGGTGACCGTCCAGGCGGTGGCGCCCAGCAGGTCGATGCGGGCCAGCGGCCCGGCCGCGCGCAACCGGTCGGTCTCCCCGGCCAGATCACCGATCATGGGATCGATGGCGATGGGGCATTGACTACTCACGAGAAACCTCCGACAGCACGAACTGGGGTGAAGACCACGGGAAGAGAAGTCATCCCGCGCAGAAACGGCGAGGGTCGCCGCATCAGGTTCTGCGGCGGCACCGCCAAGTCGACATCCGGCAACCGGTCGAGCAGTACCTCGATGCCGGTGCGCGCGATGACCTCGGCGATCTGCTGCGCCGGATACGGACACCGGTATTCGCCGTAACTGAACGCGAAGTGCGCGCTGTTGCCGAGATACGCCGATTCGGGACCATCCGAAATACCCTGCCGCACATGAGGATCGGTATTGGCCGCGCCGAGCCCGAGCAGCAGCAGATCCCCGGACCGCACCGTCTTGTCCGCGAGCCGGGTGTCCCGGGCCGCCCAGCGTCCGGCGAGGATCTGGGTCGGGGTGTCCTCCCACAGCGCCTCGTTCATGGCCTGGCCGACACTGCTGCGCCCGCCGCCGAACGCCGCCGCGAACCGGTCGTCGGTGAGCATGAGCCGCAGCGAGTTCACCAGCCAGTCGGCGGTGGTCAGATGCCCGGCGGCCAGGATCGCCTGGAGATCGAGGGTGTACTCCTCGGCGGTGAAGGGCTCGGGGTGCGCCAGCATCATCGACACCAGGTCACCGGCCGGATGCCGCTGCTTGACCGCCACCAGATTCGCCATCGCCTGATTGAAACGCCCGTACGCGGCCTGCGCCTCCGCCCCGCTGTCGGCGATGTGCTTCATGATGGTCGCGAGTTCCAGCGCCTCGCTGTCGGGGAAGCCCATGATGCGCGCCAAGGCCAGCACCGGCAGCGGTTCGGCGAAGTCGGCGACCATGTCGGCCTCACCGCGCCCGCAGAACGAGTCGATCAGCCGGTCCGCCAATTCCTCACAGGTGGCCCGCAATTCGAAGGGATTGACCGTCTCCAGCGCGGGTTCCACCATGGCGACGTGCCGCCGGTGTTCGGCCCCGGCGGTGAAGTAGATGGACGGCATGGGCGAGCCGACCATGGGCAGCAGCGGCCAGTCCGGCGGAATATTCGGCCACTGGTTCCACCGGGCGACATCGCGCGGGAACAGCTCCGGATCGCTGGTCACCTGATGCAGTTCGCGGTAGCCGATCACCAGCCAGGCCGGAATGCCGCCCGGCAGCTCGACCGCCACCACCGGCCCGTGCTCGCGTCGCATCTCCGCGTAGAGCCGGAACGGATCGGTGTGGAAGCGCGGTCCGCTCAGCGGCACGGCGGAATCACGGTGCACCGGGCACCCGCCGGAACGCTCCGGCACGAGGTCGGGCGAGGTCATGAGGCGGTCTCCGGGGTGAGGTCGTGACGCCGAGCGGCCTCGGCGTAGAGGTGCTCGACGAGGGTGATCAGTACCCGCTTGCTGGACTCGCGTGAGCGGGCATCACAATTCAGCAGCGGCACACCGGGATCCAGATCGAGTGCGTCGCGCACATCGCCGGGCATGTGTGGATGCCCGCCGAAATCGTTGCACGCCACCACGAAGGGGGTGCGTTGATGCTCGAGTCGGTCGATGGCGTACCAGCAGTCCGCGATCCGGCGCGGGTCCACCAGCACGATGGCTCCCAGCGCCCCGGTGAACAACCGGTCCCACAGGAACCAGAACCGTTCCTGCCCCGGCGCGCCGAACAGGTACAGCACGTGCTCCGCGTCGATGGTGATGCGGCCGAAGTCGAAGGCCACGGTGGTGGTCGACTTCCCCGGCACGCTGCCGGGATCGTCCACGCCCACACCGGCATCGGTCATGGTGGCCTCGGTGTCGAGGGGGCGGATCTCGCTGACGGATCGCACCATCGTGGTTTTGCCGACTCCGAAACCGCCGACGACGACGATCTTCAGCCCCTGTCGGGCGGTGCTGTCCAAGGGGGCGTCGGCGCGGGCGGGCCGGGGGTCAAAGCTTGCGGAGTCCAACGAGTACCTTCTCGAGGGTGGTGGCATCCGGCACCGGGGACCACGGCGAGCCGGGGATGGCCGTGCCGGTGTGCGGGTGGCGTACGGTGATCCGGCCCGCGTGCAGCAGGTCCGACAGCAGGATGGTGGCGATTCCGACCGGGATGCGCAGCTCCGCCGCGATTTCCACCACGGCGGTCGGCGCCGTGCACATCCGCAGAATGGCCGCGTGCTCGGATTGCATTCCCGGCGTCGGATCGCATTCGCTCACAACGAGAGTCACGAGGTCGAAGGCATCGGAGTCGGGTCTGGTCCGGCCCCCCGTCAGGGTGTAGAGCCGATCGGGGGAGTCGTCGCGGCCTGGTCTGCTCACGGCACTCTCGTCCCCCCGCGCGGTGCCGCCGCGAGATGTTCGCCGAGTTGTTCGACCAGCTCGCGCATATTGTGGCCGACCAGCCCGGCGTCGGCGTCCTCGGCCGCGATCACCGCGATGTGCGCGCCCATTCCGGCTTCCACGATGAACAGGATGCCGCCGTAGAACTCGGTCATGGACTGGCGCACGCCGCTGTGCCCCGCACCGAACTCCACCGAGGCCCCGTGCGAGAGGCTCTGGATGCCCGCCGCGATGGCGGCCAGCTGGTCGGCCTTGTCGACGGTGAGTTCCGGCGTGTGACAGATTTTCAGCCCGTCGCTGGACAGCAGCACTGCGTGCCTGGTGCGCGGGGTGCGGCCGAGCAGCTGTTCGAGCAGCCAGCCGAGTTGTGCGGGCGCGGACGTAGTCATCGATCGGCCTCCACGGCAGGGGAAGAGGTTGCGGTGTCTCCGTTCTCGCGTCCGGCCACCGCGCGCTGGAAGGCTCCCAGCGACGACGGTGACGACGGGGCGGGCGGGACCGCATCGGATTTCGGAGTGGACAGACCCTCGGGGTGCACCGCGGCCAGGGTGCTGCCCCGGCGGCGTTTGGGGAGCGCCGATTCGGGGGCGGCCGGTGCGAGTGCCGGGTTCTCGCCGGTGCTGTCGGATCGCCCGGCGGGCTCCCGCGGCTTCTCGGCGATGGCCGAGGCGATGGTGGACAGCGTGCGGGGCGCCATTTCGACCCGCGTGGTGAGGTCACGCGGCACCACCACGACCACCGCGGTGCCGCCGATGGCCGAGGGCCGGTACGACACGGTGAGTCCGTGCTTGCGCGCGAGATGGCCCACCACCGCGAGCCCGAGCCGAGTGCCGGTGAGCGAGGACAGGTCCGCGCGCGCGTCGCGCCCGTCGGTCCCCGATACCGCCGCCTCGGCGCGGCGCAGCGCGGATTCGCTCATCACGAGTCCGCTGTCCTCGATGGTGATCACCACGCCCGCGGGCACCTCGGCGGCGTAGACGTGCACCTCAGTGGTGGGCGGGGAGAAGTTGCAGGCATTGTCGAGCAGTTCGGCGAGCGCGTGCATGACGCCCTCGGCCGCGTGCCCGGCGACGGCGATCTCGGTGACGGCGCGCAGCCGAACCCGCTGGTAGCCTGCCACCCGCCCCATGGCCCCGCGCAGAATCGATTCCATGGCAATGGGTTTGGCCCAGCGCCGTCCCGAGCGTGCGCCGCTGAGTACCGCGATGCTGTCGGCCAGTCGCCCGGCCTGCGCGGTGCGGTGATCCAGGTGCAGCAGGTCGGCGAGCACGGTGGGATCGGCGTGCCGATGCTCCATCTCCCGTAGTTCCGCCAGCATGCTGGTGGTCATGGCCTGCATGCGTCCCGCCGCGCCGGCGAAGGCGGCCAGGGCCGCGGCCCGGCGGGCTTCGGCGCTTCTGGCCTGTTCCAGGAGTCCGGTCGCGGCCTCGGTGGCCGCGTCGGCGCGCCCCACGGCCTCGGCGGCCGCGGTGTCGGCGACCCGCCGGATCTCCGCGGCCTCCGCGCGCGCCCGGTCGGCCTCCACGCGGTAGTGGAAGGCCGCTGTCACGCTGGCGCACAACGTGATCGCCGCCACCAGTACACCGATGGTTATCGGCAGTCGGACATCGTCGGGGGCGAAGAACACCGCGGCGGCGCCGAGTGCCGTGGTCAGGATCGCGCAGACCAGCAGCGCCGTATAGGGCTGGCGCGTACCGCGAATGCTGGGTGAGGTCGGTTCGCCGTCCGGGGGACTGGATGATTCTGACAAGTTCCGCACTTCCGCACTCGCGTCGACCACGGGAGACGCATACGGTCTCCGGGCTGTGTACCCCCCTGTCGCAACCATTCAAAAAACATGGCCGACAAGCGGTTTCGAAGGTCGCCAGGATTGTAGCTCCGGATTTCAGCAACCGCTACTCGAGTCTTGCTGGACGGGTGTCCGGGTGTGTGGCGGGTGGTCCTACCTGGTGGATTGTGACGTGCGGGCGGGTCGCTGGGTCTCGAGATGACAACTACTCGCGCGACAGTTACCTTATGGTTACCTAATTCGACTAGAAGTGATTCACAAGAAATCACTGCGAGTATCTGACGATCGAAGACGCATCACAGACGAGGGAGGTTCCAATGGCAATCAAACAGCTAGCCATCGTTCCGCTGGTGGAGGCCGAAGATCCGGCGTGGCGTGAACTGGCACTGTGCTCCCAGACCGATCCGGACGTCTTCTTCCCGGAGAAGGGCGGCTCCACCCGCGAGGCCAAACTGGTGTGCGGCCGTTGCGAAGTGCAGGGAGAGTGCCTGGAGTACGCGCTGGCCCATGACGAGCGCTTCGGCATCTGGGGCGGCCTGTCCGAGCGGGAACGTCGCAAGCGCAAGGACGAATTCCGCCGTCGCGGCCATCTGCGCGCCGTCAGCTAGGCGCGCGCACCGCTTCACTTGTGCGCGTACTCCCAGTCGATGTCCGCGTCGAGGGCCACGCGGATACGCTGCGCGAGTTCCGGAGTCCAGTCCGGTGGCCGGGTGATCGCGGCCCAGCCGTCCAAGACCAGGGTGCCGTACTTGTGGCCGTGCCCGGCCGGAACCTTCTGGGCGTTGGCCAGATCGGCGCTGATCTGCCAGAAGGTGACGATGGGCCACCAGCGCACCGACCGTGAGACATCCGAACCCCGCGGTTCGGCGAGCCAATCCGGGCGGGAGAACAGCAGATCCGGCGACCACCAGACAATCGGGTCCGAGGCGTGCTGGAGATACACCACGCGCGGATCGAGCCACTGGGCGTTGGGCCGGTTCAAATCCTCAGCGCTTCCGGCGAATCGAACAACGAGCCCATCGGCGTAGACGGGCAGGATCTCGGGGGTGCCGGGATCGCGCCGCGCCTCGAGCGCGCTCCAGATGCGATTGGAATTCGGCGGTCCCACCCACATCACCCCGTCCACCAGGGTGCGGATGTCATCGAGTCCGGTGAACGCTCCCTCGGAACCCTGCGAGCCCAGACTCTCGCCGTAGACGAGCAGTTTCGGCCGCGCGTCCGGCGGCAGTGCGGCCCAGCGCTCGTGCACGGCGTGCACGAGCAGCCGCCCGGCCTCGGTGGCCTTGTCCCGGTCGGACAGGAACGACAGCACGCTCGGCAGATACGAGTACTGCGTCGCCGCGATGGCGGTGTCGCCGCCGTACATGTACTCGATGGCCGCGGCCGTGGTGGAGTCCACCCACCCGGTGCCGGTGGTGGTGACCACGACCAGCACCCGCCGGTCGAAAGCGCCGGTGCGGTCGAGCTCGCGGACCACCAGATCGGCGACGGCCTCGGGCGTCGGCGCGGACTCCAACCCGGCGTAGACCCGAATCGGCTCGCGCGCGGGCTTTCCGGTGACGGCGGTGATGTGCTCCGCCGACGGCGCGTAGGACACGAACCAGCGCCCCTCGGAACCGAGTGTGTCCCAGGGCGCCAGCGACGTCGGACTGCCCGACCGCTCCGGCAGCACGGGTTGCCGGGCCGCCGCGGAGGTATGGCCGTTGCGCAGGCCGAAGGCCGAATTCGCCACCGAGAAGAAGGCATTGACCAGCACGCCCTGCCACAACAGCACGCAGAACACCGCGACCAGCACCACCGCGCCGGGCAGGGCGATCGGGCGTGGCACGCGCAGCTCGACATTGAGCGCCCGGGTGAGGCGCCGCACCGCCCACCGCAGCAGTCGGAACACCAGGATGATCACCGCGACGGTGGCGAAGGCCAGCAGTTCGGTGCGCAGGTAGCTCGAGGTGGTGGTCGGCTCCATGCCCATCATGGTCTGGAGGTTGCGCTGCCAGCGGGCCGAGCGCACCAGGACCAGCGCCGCCCCGACGACCACCGCCACCACCGTGCACGCCTTGAGCAGATCCCGTACGCGCTGCGGCGGATTCATGAGCGTGGCGATCCATGCGCGCTCCGGCAGCCGCGGCCGTAGCCAGCGCGTGAACGCCCACTCCAGCACGCAGCCGACGGCATACCCGATCACGGCGCTCACTCCGCTGACGAGCCCCTGGAAGAGCCAGGTGCGGGGGAGCAGCGACGGCGATACCGACCAGGCGAAGAAGATGGCCGCGACCACGACACCGGGGTAATTCGGCCGAATGGCGCGTTCCACGGCCAGCAGCGCCGCCGTGCCGCGCTCCAGGATCCTCATCCCCAGAGTGTTACCCGCCGATTGCCGTGACCCCCGTCAGCGACACGGATGAGAGGTCGGTCACGTCGTCGTGCCCGCTGTGCGGTATGCCATCGAAGATCGCCAAGTTCTGGACGCCTGACTACTTTTGAAGTGGTTCGTATCGTCCAGCCGCAAGGGAACAGCCATGCCCATCATCGATCTCGGTTCCGCCGCCTTGAATCTCGCCAATGTCGTCACCAATATCGCCGCGAACATCACCTACATCCTGCACGCCTGGGGTCTGGCCTGATCGGGATCGGGTGAGTTCGGGCGCTCGCGGTTGACGAACAGCGCTATTCGCAAGTCGCCGGAGCGTGTGACAGACTACACACCGCAGGGAACAGTGGGCGGTGTGTGAATGGTGAGTGGCAGGCAGACCTCGGGGCGGGTCATTCCTTTCCCGGGGCGGCACCGCAAGGACGCGGGAGCGGCGCCGGCGGGGCGGTTGCGGCGCGATGCGAAACTCGCGTCCGTGCCCGTCGCCTATGCCGGACGACGCGCGGCCGGACTGGGTCAGCGCATGCTCGGACGGACCGCGGCGGAGATCGATCGCGACATCCAGGTGCGCACCGCCGAGCACCTGGTCGACGTGCTCGGCGAACTACGTGGATGCGCGGCCAAACTCGGGCAGATGGCCTCGGTCTACCGTTCGGCCGTACCGCTGGTCCCCCTGGAATTCGGTGAGATCGCGGGCACCGCACTCACTCGATTGCAGGATTCCGCGCCACCCATGCTGCCCGCGCTCGTCCATCAGGTGCTTGCCGAGGATCTCGGCCCGCGATGGCGGGAACGATTCCGCGAATTCGCGGAGCGACCGGCCGCGGCGGCCTCGCTCGGGCAGGTGCACCGCGCCGTCTGGCATGACGGCCGCGAGGTCGCGGTCAAGGTCATGTACCCGGGCGCGCAGCAGGCGGTGGCGTGCGATCTGAGCCAATTGCGTAGCGTGACCGGAATTATCGGCGCGGTCATGCCCGGCGCGGATGTGCACGCGGTGGTCGACATGGTGTGCTCCATGGTCGGCGACGAACTGGACTACCACCGGGAGGCCACGAATCAGCAGCGCTGCGCCGACGCCTTCGCCGGGGATCCCGATTTCCTGGTGCCCGCGGTCGTCGAACACACCGAACACGTCCTGGTCAGCGACTGGGTCGAGGGCGTCGCGCTGACCAGACTCATTACCGGCGGTGTCGCGGTGGACGAGCGCAGCCACTGGGGACGGCGGGTGTTCCGCTTCCTCGAGATGTCCTATCGTCGCTGCGGTCTGCTGTACAGCGACGTGCACCCCGGCAACTTCCTGATCCTGCCCGACGGCCGCCTCGCCGTCGTCGACTTCGGCGCCTGCGCCGGATACCCGCGCGACTTCCGCGCCATCGTGGCCGATATCAGCGAGGCGCTGTTCAACGGTACGCCCGCGGAATTGGACGCCACCCTGCGCAAGCACGGATTCGTGCGTCCCGGAACCGATTTCGACGCCGAGGAACTGCTGCGCGTGGCCGCGCCCTTCCTCGACGTGCTGCTGCACGACGACTTCCGGATGTCCATCGAATGGCTGCGTGAGCAGGTGAACGACATCGTGGCCATCCGGCTGTCCAATGTGTTCCGGCAGATGACGCTGCCACCCGAACTCACCCCGTTGGCGCGCAAGGTCGGCACCGCCGTCGGCACTCTGTGCGTGCTGGGCACCGATGGGATGCGCGAGGATTTCCTGACCTGGTGGCCGGAGGTGGCCGTCGCGGTCGCCCGCTACGAGCGGCGAGTCACCGCGACGCGCTCGGGCGACGGCGACTGAGTTCGGTCACCCCGCCATCATGGCGGCGGTGAACAGCGCGCCGATAATGGCGATCGCCATGAGAGCGACGATCACGCGATTGCCGCGTGTCGGTGGTTCCGCTCCCGGGATCTCTGGGTTCTCGCTCATCGTCCTCATTTCCTCTGCGGTTCGGCGGTGCTGCCGGGTGCTCGTACTCCCGTGGCTCCCAATCGGTTTGCAGACCACGAGGTACGGCTGACCACGCCGATACGGCATGATCTCATCCGCCGCCCGGGCGGTGCCGGGGACCCCGAAATATTCGCCGCCCCATCCGTGATCAGTAGCGTCCGAAGAGTACGGCGGCATTGTGCCCGCCGAAGCCGAACGAATTGTTGAGGGCGAACTCCATATTCGTGTGACGCGGAGTGGAATGCACTATGTCCAGTTCGATTTCGGGATCCTGATTGTCCAGATTGAGGGTGGGCGGCACCACCTGATCGCGCAGCGTGAGCACCGAAAGGACGGCCTCCAGCGCACCGACCGCACCCACCGAATGCCCCAGCGCCGATTTCGGCGCGTACACCGACGGATGGTGGCCGATGGCTGCCGCGATACCCCGGGCCTCGGCCAGATCACCCATGCTGGTGCCGGTGGCATGGGCGTTGACGTGGTCGACCTCGTTCGCGCTCACCCCGGCCGTAGCGACGGCGCGGCGCATGGCGCGGGCGCAGCCCCGCCCTTCCGGATCCGGGGCCACCAGGTGGTAGCCGTCGGCGGTGAGGCCGACCCCGAGCAGGCGCGCCAGCGGGGTGGCGCCGCGCGCCCGCGCGTGCTCCTCGGCCTCCACGAGCAGCAGCGCCGCCGCCTCCCCGAAAACGAAACCGTCGCGGTCGCGGTCGAAGGGGCGCGAGGCCCGCGCCGGTTCGTCGACACGGGCACTGAGCGCCCGCGCCATCGAGAAGCCGGCGAGGGTCACCGGATTGATATAGCCCTCGACGCCACCGGCGATGACCATGTCGGCCTCACCGAGCACGATGGAACGCCAGGCGTGCACCAATGCCTCGCAGCCGGAGGCGCACGCCGACACCGGCGTGACCAGGCCGGCGCGTGCGCCGACCTCCAGACCCACCACGCCGGATACGCCATTGGGCATGGACATGGGCACCGCGAACGGCGACACCTTCCGGTATCCGTGTTCGCGCATGGCCGCGTCGGCCGCCACGATGGTGTCCGCGCCGCCGAGCCCGGTGCCGATGCAGACGCCCAGCCGGTCGGAGTCGACCTCGGGTGTTCCGGCGTTCTCCCACAGGCGTTTTCCCATGGCGTACGCCATCTGTTGCACGTAGCACATCCGGCGTTTGCGAACCCGGTCCACACCGGCGGTGGGGTCGTCGACCAGGGTGCCGCCGATGGCGTTGGGTAGCTCGTGGCGGGTGATGTCCGGATCGGTCAGGGCTCTGATTCCGCTCGCCCCGGTCAGCAGGCCCTGCCAGGTGCCTGCGGTGTCGGCGGCGATCGAGGTGGTCATCTCCACCGCTGTCACCACGACATCGCGGAAGCCGCCGTTGCGGGTGGAGAAGCTGTCGAGTGAATGCACTCTGTCCCAGTCCTAACTGTCGATCCCACAGGCTCGGGCACGGCAGGTCCGCCAGGTCGGTGGGGACGTCGTTGTCCAGGATTCCGTGCGGAGTGGGCGACCAATTATTCAGGGCGGCAACGAGATTGCGCGCCGGGGCCAGCGTAGCCGGAAAGTCGGGGAACCGGGAGGGGCGGCGGAATCCTGGGCGGTCAGGCCAGTGCCGCGTGCACGACCACCGAGGCCAGATACGCCTGGCCCGCGACATTGGCGTGCAGCGGCACGGTCGGGGTCCGCGGGCGCGGGCCGTTGACCCGGCGGACCTCGGCCGGTGCGCAGATGTCGTGTCCGGTCGCGGCGTAGCTGTCGGCGAAGCGGGCGCCGTGGGTGCGGGCCAGCTCGCGCAGGGTGTCGGTGAGGCGCTGTCCGCCACCGTGGTCGAGCACCCCGAAACACGGGCCGCTGGTGGGCAGATACCGCAGATACGTGGTCAGCACGACGGTGGCGTGCGGGGAGCGCCGGCGGATCTCGGTGAGTGTCGCGCCGATGCGGTCGGTGAGCACGGCCAACTGCGCGGCGGTGATGACATTGACGTCGAATACGCCGATGTCGTTGCCCCCGATGGTGAGCGTGACCAGGTCGGTGTCGGCCGTTAGCGCGTCGAGCTGCGGCGGATTGACCGCTCCGCCCCGGCCGAACTGCGGCGCGGTCATATTCGCGGTCTTCGCGCCGCTGCAACTGACATCGACGAAGTCGCGTACCCGCAGGGTGCGGGCCACGACCGACGGGTAGTTGTCGGCGGCGCGGTCGCAGAACCGAGGACTGCCCGGCTGGAGTCTGTCGAGCGAACCCACGGCCGCCGCGGAATCGCCGAGCGCGACGTAGGCGTCGAACGGCGGAGCCGTGGGCGTGGCCGCGGCGGCGGTGAACGCGGCCGCGACGCAGAGCAACACCGGCGTGATGACGAGGCGACGCAATCGGGATGCGTGCATATGTCCTCTCTACCGCACCCATCGGGCGGGCGCGACCACCGCGCGTCGAGATGTGAACAGCGTGCTGATCATCCCCAGCCGAAGGTTCTCACCCGGCCGGGAGCGGCGTGCGGCTGCTAGATTTCCCGGCAGAAAGGGGATTTCCAATGGGGGAGATGCTGCGAACCGATGTCGAGGCCCTGCGCGTCATGGCGGCGGGGGTGCGTGGGGAGGCCGATGCCATCGGCGGAATCGATCCGGTCGGACTGATCGCGACGGTGGGGCGGGCCATGCCGAATTCGGCCATCGGCTCCGCCGCCGTGGAACTGAGCGAGCCGCTGCGGACGGCGCTGCGCGGTATGGCTGGGCAGGTGCGGGGCTTCGCCGCTGCGGCGGATAGCGGCGCCACCACCTATGAGGCGCTGGACCAGGCGCTCACCGAGCGGCTGGACGGATACCTGCGGGCCCCCTCCTAGCGGGGTGCGGTCGTGTCGTCGGCGAGCCTGTCCCGGGTGCGCGGCTGGGATCCCGCGACCGTGGCCGCCACCGCCGATTCGCTGGCGGCGATGAATCTGCGCGTGGCCGAGGCCCGGCACCGGGTCGGCCGCCATGTCGACGAGGTATTGGGGCGATGGCGCGGTGATGCCGCCGCCGCGGCCGCGCTGCGAGCGCTGGAGTCGCAGCTGGCGGCCGGCCGTCTCGCGGCGGCCGTGCTCGATATCGCCGACGCGTGCGCGGATGCCGGCAACCTCGCGGAGATCCGCGACGCTGTCCTCGGCCTCGAAGACGACGCATCCGCGCACGGCTGCGTGGTCGCCGACGACGGGACGGTCACCGCACCGGTGGCGCACACCGGCAATCCCGCCCTGGACCTCGCACTCCAGGCATGTCTCGACACCAAGGCGGCCGCACTCCAGGCGCGGCTGCTGCCGCTGCTGGCGGCCGCCGACGGGCTGGACCGCGACGTGGCCGCCCGACTCGACGAGGCGCGCGCCGAACTGGCCGCCTCGACGGTGCATGCTCGGGGCGCACGGCCGGATTCCCGGGTCGTCGCCATCCTGGACGGTACCGCGCTGTTCCCCGACGATCCGCGCGCCGTGCACCGGCTGTGGGAATCGCTCACGCCCGCCGATCGCGACGCGCTCTACGCCTACGACCCGGCCATCGGGAACCGCGACGGCATTCCGGCGGTGGCCCGTGACTTCTACAACCGGCGGTATCTGACGCGGCTGGAGTCGGCCGCCCACGCCGAACTCGCCCACCTCGACGGACTGCATCCGGACTGGGCGGCCGGGCGGAACCCGCCCAGTACACCCGCGGAGTGGATCCGTCTGCGCGAGTGGGATACCGCCCGGCAGGAGGCGCACACCCGGTTGGCCGACTATCAGGTGGTCCGCCAGCAGCTCGGCGCTGGCGGCGACCCGCCCCGCTATCTGCTGTCGGTCGACGACAGCGGGCGCGGCGCGATCGCGCTCGGCAATCCGGATGCCGCCCGCAATATCGCGGCCTTCCTGCCCGGCACCGGCGCGCGGCTGGGCACCATCGGCGCGGGTGTCGACCGCTCCCGCGCGCTGCTGGAGGCGGCCGTGCGGGCGAATCCGTCCGAGCGCACCGCGGTAATCGCCTGGTACGGCTATCGCGCGCCGCCCGACCTGATCGCCGCGCTGCGTCCCGACCACGCCACCGCCGCCGCCCCCGCGCTCGATCGCTTCCTGGACGGGCTGCGCGCCACCCACTCCGGCCCGCCCGCGCACACCACACTCGTGGGCCACAGTTACGGCAGTACCGTGATCGGCGTCGCCGCCGGCGGAGGGGGATCCCTCGCGGCCGATAGTGTGATCTTCGTCGGCAGTCCGGGGGTGCGGGCCGACCATGTCACCGAACTCCGGCTCGACGGCGTACCGTCCGCGGACAATCACCGGCACATCTTCGCCACCGCGGCCGCCGCCGATCCGGTCGCCGTCTTCGGTACCGTGGCGCACGGCATCAGTCCGATCGAACGGGCGTTCGGCGCAACGGTTTTCGAGTCCGCGCCGGGCACGCTGCTGCAATTGCCGTTCCTCACGGTGTTCCCGGGAGAGCCGTGGGCGCACGGCGGCTACTGGGACGCGGGCAATCCCGGACTGGTCACGCAGGGCGAAATCGTCGGCGGCGCGTACCCCCGATGACCACGGAATAAACGTTTACCGACGGATCGCTACGAGTGTTATTCGTACGATTGACCATGTTATGGTGCCTGTGATCCGGGGCACATCGCCCGCAATGGGCAGAATGCCGCGGATCGCGATGAGGGAAGTTGGAAGGTTCGACGATGTTGGTTACCGCTGGCGACATTCCGGCGCAAGCGAATTCGTGTGGTGCTGAGCGCGTCGACGTGAACGGTTCGGCGAGGACGTAGATGCGCAGCGACAGCATTCGACGCAAGTTCAAGCTCCACGAGGATCAGCGGCGCGCGAGTGAACTACCCCGGCTCCTGGAGGGGCTGGAGGTCCTCGGGTTCGTGCGTGCCGACGAGTTGCCCCAGCAGCTGCTGGACACGCTCGCGGATTTCGGTACCGCCAATCCCGCGCCCAACCAACGCATCTACGCCGGGACCGCCAAACCCCGCGTCGACGAGTGGCATGGTGAACTGCTGCGCCGCGCGGGTATCGGCGAACGGTTCTTCCTGCGCACCGGGCTGGAGTACTTCCCGTGGGCGGACTGCCGGGTGACCGACGGACGCTGGCTCGACGCCGTGCGCTCCGTGCTCGGCCCCGGGCTCGCCTTCATCGCCCACGACCGCCATTCGGCGGCGCTCACGCTTCCGGTGCGGTACGAACTGCTCGGCTATCTGACCGTGCCCCTGTCGGGTCCTACCGACGCCAAGCCCGTCGAACCGGCCGCGGACAACGAGACGACGGTCCTCATGTCCCGGATCGAGCCCGCCGACACGGTGCGGACGGAAGTCGCGGGCGGCTGACACCTGAACCGTGGCGCGCCGGGATACGTTGTTCCGGTATCCGCGCGACGGAACGGAGGCGCTGCCATGACCACCTTCGACGGACTGCCCGCACACGTCCTGCTGGTGCACGCACTGGTGGTCCTGGTGCCGCTCACCTCGGTACTGGTGGTCATCTGCGCGCTCTGGGCGGCCGCGCGCCGGCGACTGGTCTGGCCGACCGTGATCCTGGCGGTGGTCGTGGTCGCGCTGACGCCGCTCACCATCGACGCGGGGGAGTGGCTGTACGCCGAGGTGGGCAGCACGCCCGCCATCGACGAGCACGTCGAGCTCGGTCGCACCACCCTCTACTACGTGATCCCGCTGCTGGTGGTGGCACTGCTGCTACTGCTCTGGCATTGGCGCGAACAGCGCGGCGCGACCGTCGGACGTGCCGTCGTGAGCGTAGTCATCGTGCTCGCGGTAGTCGCCGGGGTCGCGGCGAGCGTGCAGGTCTACCGTGTCGGCGAGAGCGGCTCACGTGCGGTGTGGGGCGGCATCACGTCGACATAGACACGAAGAAGACGTAGACACGAAGAATCAGATACGGAAAAACCGCCGTGGCCCGGCGCCCGGTCTGCGGGGCGGGCGCCCGGCCACGGCGGCTCGGCACGGTCAGATCTTGCGGATCACCGTGACAACCTTGCCGAGAACCTGCGCGTCATTGCCCGGGATGGGCTCGAACAGCGGATTGTGCGGCATCAGCCACACCTGGGAACCGGTGCGCTTGAAGGTCTTCACCGTGGCCTCGCCGTCGATCATGGCGGCCACGATATCGCCGTTGTCGGCCACGTTCTGCTGGCGCACGACCACCCAGTCGCCGTCGCAGATGGCGGCGTCGACCATGGACTGGCCGACCACCTTCAGCAGGAACAGCGAACCCTCGCCGACCAGTTCGCGCGGCAGCGGGAAGACGTCCTCCACGGCCTGCTCGGCCAGGATGGGACCACCGGCGGCGATCCGGCCCAGGACGGGCACGTAGGTCGGGGTGGGCTGATCGCCGGAATCGGCGGGCTCCGCGGTGACCGGACGCAGCTGGGTCACCCCGGTGGCGCGCACGGCCGTCTCGTCCAGCCCCCGGACATCCACGGCGCGCGGCCGATTGGGATCGCGACGCAGGTAGCCCTTGCGCTCCAGGGCGCGCAACTGATGGGCGACCGAGGAGGTGGAGGTGAGGCCGACGGCGTCGCCGATCTCGCGAATGCTCGGCGGATAGCCGCGGTCGCTCACCGAGGTGCGGATGACCTCCAGCACCTTGCGCTGCCGGACGGTGAGATCCGCCCCGGCGCCGGACGTTTCGGTGCTGTCGTCGCCGACCGGTTCGTTGTCACCGTCCACGCCGCCGTGTTCGCTCACCGCCGTCGTCCTCCGTTCCCTGCTGTGTCACACCGGAATGCTGCTGTACCGGAATCGTGGGTAGTCACCCGGAATTCGTGCTTCGACTGTAGTCCGAGGGCCGCGCTGGATCAAACATCTGTTCGACGCATGTCGCGGAAATGCTGGATTCTGTCGGTGGGGCGTGGTAGAAATTCGAACATCAGTTCTTCGAACACATGAGCGAACATGTTCGGCACATCCACCATAAGCCCACTTCGGAGGTATGTTCGATGCGCACTGTGGTCAGCGAATTCGACACCCTGGGAAGCGATCTCGGCTTCGACACCATCCCGCGCGCCATTCGCGCCAATTTCGCGCCCGCGCGTGTCGTCGATGCCGCGTCGCGCCCGGTCGCCGCGCGGCGGCCGTGTCGGAACCGGCCGCGCCCCGGTGTCATGTCCTATGGCCGGGCGCGGGCGCGTCGCGACCATATCGTGATGCGCGGCGAACCCGAGGCGCTGCGCCGCCGCCGCTCGTTCAGTCGGGTGCGGCGCGCACAGGCCGGATTCGCGGCGCTGGCCATCGCGGCGCTGGTGAGCGCCATGGCGGTGGCGGGTCTGATCGCGCTGGCGCAGCTGCGCGCCGGCGAGTTCGGCTCGCAGACCGTGCCCGCCGAGATCATGCCCGCCGAGATCATGCCTGCCGAGGTCGCCCCCGCCCAGGTTCCGCCCGCGGCCCCGCGCTAGACGGGCGACTTCCGCGGCGACTGGGGAAGGTCGCCGCGGAAGTTGCGTCGGATGGCCACACGGTGTGGCCGGAATTGTTGATCGCAATCTGAAACGTGTTGCTACGTTCCTCGGGGATGTGACCGAGGCAACAGGGGAACGTGCGATCGATGAGCGGCCGTAGCAAGGCAAACCGGCGGACCGGGGCAGTGGTTCGACTTCTGGGCATGGCGACCTGCCTGTCCATGGGCATGGTCGCGGTACCGGCCGCCCTGGTCGCGGCACCCGCGGCCCATGCCGAAGCGGCCTATACCGCCTACCTGGATCTGCCGCCGGTCAACGGCGACGGGGCCGGTGGCGGCGGGCTGCACCCGGCGCTGCCGCTCGACCCGGAGTCGCTGCGCCCGGCGCTCGACGAGGCCCGCGCGGCGGGCGTGGCACCCCGCCGCTATGCCACCCTGCTGCACCAGTACTGGCTCACTGTCGCCACCCGCAATGCCGATATCGACCTGGCGACCTGGGACCCCGGCCGCGGCGTGGCCGCCAATACTCGCACCTTCACCCAGGTGTACGTGAACTACCTGCGGCTCAACAACGAGCATCCGGACTTCTACTGGGTGGGTCTCGCAGGGCTGGCGGGCGGCTCGTTCGCCTCCGGATTCTTCGATATGAGCGATATGGGCGCGATCGTGAGCGTGCCCGGCGTGCACCAACTCGGCAATGCGGTCGCGGATCTGCTGCGCACCGCGCCCCCGGAACTGCTCGACATCCTGCCCGCCGATATCCGGCTGCTCGCCACCGCGGGCGCACGGCTCACCGCCGCGGATCTGGCCTGGTACCAGACCCGGCTGATGATCATGCAGAAGCACATCTTCATCGACCAGGTGCCCATGCACGAGGCATACGCCGCCGGGGGACCGGCCGCGGTGGAGGAGATGTACCGGGCCGGGGTCCTGGACGAGAACGCCATCCTGGCCTGGCGCGGGATCGCGGGCGGCACACCGGCGGGACTGGCGGACGCGGCGGTGCGCATGACCGATCGGGAACAGAACCAGATCATCGCCGACCAGTGGGATGAGACCTCCCGGGGGCGCGGCGCCATGGGCCGGGTGATGACCTACGTGAGCACCGTCGCGGGAAAGGCCGCCGTACCCGGTGTGCGTGCCCCCGGCGTCTTCGCACCGACCACCCTCACCGCCGAGTCGGGCGGACGCACCATCTCACTGCGCACCCCACTGCCCGATTTCAACTGGGCCGACCGGGCCACGCGCTGGCACTACATCGTCAACGATCTGCTGCCCAGCTACCTGGCCATGGTCGCCGAGCCCGCCCTCGCGAGGCCGATACTGGCCGAACCGTTCCCGGCCAAGCTGGCGAACGGCCGCCTGCTGGTCAGATTGCCGGATCTGCTCGCCGACGTGACCTCGCAGTGGCAGCTGACGGCCTGATGTCAAGACCGGGCGCACGGTAATCGTGTCCCGCCGGGTATCCTCGGATTGCTGAGGACCCCAGGCATCGACGAAGGATCCGGAATGCATTGCCCGTACTGTCGTCACCCGGATTCCCGGGTGGTCGACTCGCGTGAGGCCGAGGAAGGCACCGCCATCAGGAGGCGACGTGCCTGCCCGCAGTGTGGGCGGCGGTTCAGCACGGTCGAAACCGCGATTCTCTCGGTGGTGAAGCGCAGCGGCGTGAGCGAGCCGTTCAGCCGCGAAAAGGTGATCCGCGGCGTGCGACGCGCCTGTCAAGGGCGCGAGGTCGACGACGACGCCCTCAACCTGCTCGCCCAGCAGGTGGAGGACGCGGTGCGCGCCAAGGGCTCCCCGGAAGTGCCCAGCCACGAGGTCGGCCTCGCCATCCTCGGCCCGCTGCGCGATCTCGACGAGGTCGCCTACCTCCGCTTCGCCTCCGTCTACCGATCCTTCAGCTCCGCAGAGGATTTCGAACGCGAGATCGCCGAACTACGCAAACACCGCGAGGAACAGTCGGTCGGCGCGACCGCTGACTGAGCGACCTGCGTGCTGCCGACTGAGCGATCCGCGCGCTGCCACTGCGGGATCCGCGTGCTGCCGGCTGAGCGGTCCGGCTGCGCTCGGGTGGTCCGTGCTGGGCGCACGGTGGGCGAGCGCGGCATATTCCGAACGGCCGCATCCGCTCGCTCCGCCGCGCGCCGAAACTCTACCGCCGACCCGCCGGGGCCTTCCGCACTCCCTCGATCGCCTTCTCGATTCGCTTGGCCGACACCGGATACGGCGTTCCCAGCTGCTGCGCGAACAGGCTCACCCGCAATTCCTCGATCATCCACCAGATCTCGATCACATCGCGCCCGCCGCGCCGCCCCTCGGGCAGCGCGTCGACCAGCCGATCGTAGGCGGCGTGCACCCGATCGAGCTCGATCATCCCCTGCCGATCCCGTCCGGCGGCCGCGGGCAGCGCCGCCAAGCGCAGCCGCGCGGCCTCCAGGTAGCGGGGCAGTTCGCGCAATCGGGCGCTGCCCCATTCGGAGACGAATCCGGGAAACACCAGATCGTCTAGCTGATGGCGTACATCCTCGGCCGCCTCACGGTCACGGGTGTCCACGAGCGTCGAACGCACCCGGTGCGCTTCGGCCAGCACCGGCACCACCAGGCGCACGATCCGCGCCACGGTCTCGCCGAACTTCGGCCGCACCCGCTCGACGAGCGCCTGGAACTGGTCCGGACCGCGTACCGGACCACCGGCGGCGGCGATGAGCTCATCGGCGGCGCAGGCCCGGCAGTCCTCCAGCAGCGCATCCAGCGAACCATACGGATTCTGGCTCAGCGCAAGCCGATCCGTGGGCGGCAGTCCCGCGGTGACCGCACGCGGCGAGGTCGGCAGCGCCCCGAGCAGCAGCGTGCGGGTGCCGACCCGCATGGCCGCGGCCTGTTCGCCCGGCGAGCTGAGCACGCGCACCGCCACCCCTTCCGGCTCGGCCACCAGGGCCGGATAGCCGGTGATGGTCTGACCCCCCACCTGCCGCTTGACCGAGGCCGGCAGCTCGCCGAGCGATTCGGAGGTCCACACCGTGGCGGGCGCGCGTTCGGCGGCGGTATTGGCCCGCGCCACCGACTTCGACACCTGTTCGGCCAGAACGTTCTTCAGCTCCGCCAGGTTCTTGCTGCGGGCCACGATCGCCCCGGACCGGTCGACCGCGGCGAAGGTCATGCGCAGATGATCGGGCAGGCCCGCCGGATCGAGCTGTCCGGGCGCGATGGTGACCGAGCCGAGCCGCGACAGTTCCCGCGCCAGCCCGGTCCGCAGCGGTTCGGCGCGCGGAGTGAGCGTCGCCAGCGCGGCGCGCGCGTAGTCCGGCGCCGGGACCACCATGCGCCGCAACTGCTTCGGCAGCGTCTTGATGAGGGCGGTCACCAGTTCCTCGCGCATCCCCGGCACCAGCCAGTCGAAGCCGACCGCGCGCACATGCGCCAGCTGCGCCACCGGAATGTGCACGGTCACACCGTCATCGGCCTGACCCGGCTCGAATTGATAGGTGAGCGGGAAGGTCAGCTCACCCTGCCGCCAGCTGTCCGGGTAGGCGGTCGGATCCAGCAGGGCCGCATCCTCGTTGACAATGGTGGAGGCGGTGAAATCCAGCAGGTCCGGATCCTTGCGCTGCTCCTTCTTCCACCAGCTGTCGAAATGCCGCACCGAGACGACGTCGGCCGGAATCCGCCGGTCGTAGAAGTCGAACAACACCTGGTCGTCGACCAGGATGTCGCGCCGTCGCGCCCGGTGCTCCAGATCGGCGACGTCCTCGAGCAGGTCCCGATTGCGTTGGAAGAAGGCATGTCTGGTCTGCCATTCGCCCTGCACGAGCGCGTGCCGGATGAACAGTTCGCGGGACAGCTGCTGATCGATGCGCCCGAAGTCCACCCGCCGCTGCGTCACCAGCGGCACCCCGTAGAGGGTGACGCGCTCGTAGGCCATGGCCGCGCCGCGCTTGGCGGACCAATGCGGTTCGGAGTAGGTGCGTTTCACCAGTTCCCCGGCGAGGCGCTCGGCCCATTCCGGCTCGATCCGCGCGGCCATGCGGCCCCACAGCCGCGAAGTCTCCACCAGTTCGGCGGCCATTACCCAGCGCGGCGGCTTCTTTGCCAGCGACGAGCCCGGGAAGATCATGAACTTGGTATTGCGCGCACCGAGGAACTCCCGCGATTCTGCCTCGCGCACACCGAGATGCGAGAGCATGCCCGACAGCAGCGCCTGATGGATCGAGGTGGTGTCCCAGGGCAGGGCGTCGTCACCGAGCACGGATCTCTCGGTGCGTTCCTCGACCGTCCACCCGAGCCCGCGGGTGATGGTGCGCAGCTGCCCGTGCAGATCCTGCCATTCCCGAATGCGCAGGTAGTGTAGGAACTCGTCGCGGCACAGGCGGCGGAACTGATTGGACGACAGCGCTTTCCGCTGCTCCGACAGGTAGTCCCAGAGCCGCAGGTAGGCCAGGAAGTCCGAACCCTCCACGGTGAACCGCGCATGCTTGGTATCGGCCGCCTGTTGATGCTCCACCGGCCGCTCGCGCACATCCTGAATCGACAGCGCCGCGACAATGCGCAGCACCTCGGGCAGGGTGCCGTTGCGGTGCGCCTCCACCAGCATGCGCGCCATGCGCGGATCCACCGGCAGCTGTGACATATCGCGGCCGATCGGGGTCAGCACCAGCCCGGCGTCCGGAATGCCGGGCCGCGCAGCCGGTTCGGACTCGGAACGGCGGCCGAGTGCGCCCAGCTCCTCGAGCAGCGCGATGCCGTCGCGAATGGCCCGGCTGTCGGGTGCCTCCACGAACGGGAAGCTCTCGATATCGCCGAGTCCCAGCGCCGTCATCTGGAGAATGACCGCGGCCAGATTGGTGCGCAGGATCTCCGGTTCGGTGAAGGTGGGCCGCGACTCGAAATCGTCCTCGGAGTACAGGCGGATCGCGATGCCGTCCGCCACCCGGCCGCAGCGGCCGGAGCGCTGCCGCGCCGACGCCTGGGAAATCGGTTCGATGGGCAGCCGCTGCACCTTGGTGCGCATGGAGTACCGCGAGATGCGCGCGGTGCCGGGGTCGATGACGTAGCGGATGCCGGGCACGGTGAGCGAGGTCTCGGCCACATTGGTGGCCAGCACCACGCGGCGGCCGGTATGCGGTGCGAACACCTTGTGCTGTTCGGCCGCCGAGAGGCGCGCGTACAGCGGCAGGATCTCGGTGCGCGGCAGCTTCAGATCGCGCAACGAGTCGGCGGTGTCCCGGATTTCGCGTTCGCCGGACAGGAAGACCAGGATGTCGCCGTCACCCTCGCGCTGGAGTTCGCGGACCGCGTCGGCAATGGCGTCGGTGGGATCGCGGTCCACGATCTCGGTGTCCTCGTCATCGGGATCGTCCGAGGTGAGCGGGATCTCCAGGGCTAGCGGGCGATAGCGGATCTCCACCGGGTACGAGCGCCCCGACACCTCGACGATCGGTGCGGGCGTGCCTTTCTCGTCGGCGAAATGTCTCGCGAACAGCTCCGGGTCGATGGTGGCCGAGGTGATGACGATCTTGAGATCCGGGCGCTTGGGCAGCAGCTGCTTCAGGTAGCCCAACAGGAAGTCGATATTGAGGCTGCGTTCGTGCGCCTCGTCGATGATGATGGTGTCGTAGCGGCGCAGCAGCCGGTCGCGTTGGATCTCGGCCAGCAGGATGCCGTCGGTCATGAGCTTGACCAGGGTGCGGTCCGATGCCTGATCGGTGAAGCGGACCGTATAGCCCACCACATCGCCCAGTTCGGTGCCGAGCTCGTCGGCAATGCGCTCGGCCACCGTCCGTGCGGCCAGCCGCCGCGGCTGAGTGTGCCCGATGGTGCCGCGAATGCCGCGGCCCAGCTCCAGGCAGATCTTCGGCAGCTGGGTGGTCTTGCCCGAACCGGTTTCACCGGCCACGATCACGACCTGGTTGGCGGCGATGGCCTTCGCGATGTCCTCGCGGCGCGCGGAGACCGGCAGCTGCTCCGGATAGCGGATGGTCGGCACCGCGGCGCGGCGGGCGGCGACGCGCTGGGCGGCGGCGTCGATATCGGCTTCGAGTTGGCTGAGATCGCCGCCGCGGACCTTGTCGAGCCGCCGACGCAGACGGTGCTCGTCGCGGATCGAGAGATCGGCCAGGCGGGAACGAAGCTCGCGGAAGGTGGCGGCGGTCCTGGTCATTGCGTCAACCAGCGTAGCGAAGTCTTTGCCCGGTTTGCGCGGCGGCGGTGGGCCAACCCCCGGTCAGGGCTAGCGGGAAGGTTGCCATATGGGCGATTCGCCGCTGCTGTCCAGGCCGGCTGTGGGACCATTCTCGTCATGGTGACCAGTTCAGCGACACCACGGTGGATCCGTCTGGCGCGGATTGCGTTCGGTCTGCTCGGCCTCTTCGGCCTGATCTGGATTCCGGCGCAGAATCTGGGCGTGGCCGACTGGTCGATCGCGAACTACTTCAGCTATTTCACCATCCAGTCCAATGTGATCGGCGTGCTCGCGTTGCTGGTCGGCGGTCTTCTCGATCCGCGATCGCACCGCTGGCAGCTGTTCCGCGGCGCCGCCACGCTCTACCTGGTGATCACCGGCGTGGTCTACGCGGTGCTGCTGGCGAATATCGATGTGATGCTTCAAGACAAGTGGCTCAACGACCTGATGCATCGTCTGCTGCCCATCGTCATCCTGGTGGATTGGCTGCTGGTGCCCTCCCGGCTCACCGTCGGTGCGCGCCTGGTGGGGGTGTGGCTGGTATATCCCGTGCTGTACGGCGTGTACACGCTGGTGCGCGGGCCGATCGTGGACTGGTATCCGTATCCGTTCATCGACCCGCGCGGCCAGGGCTACTGGTCGATGACGTTCGGCCTGGTGATCCTGGTGGTGGTGTTCGCGCTGCTGGCCGTGGCGGTGGCCGCGCTGGGCGGAATCCTCGGTGACCGGATCGGATTGTCGCGCAACCAGGACGGAAAAGCGGTCAGCTCCGACAGCACCGCGTCCGCGCCGTAGTCCCGCAGCACCTCGGCGCTGTACCCGCCGGTCGCCACGGCGAGACCGACAGCTCCGGCAGCCCGTGCCGCGTCGACATCGCCCGGATGGTCACCGACATACAGCCAGGCCCCGTGTTCCCGTAGCGCGATCCCCTTCCGCGCGGCCCACAGCCCGCCCCGCACCACATCGACCGGCAGCCCCAGGAACTCCACCGTCGCGACGGTGTCCCGATGATTCTTGGCCGACACCACCATGGTCCGCCCGCCCCTGGCACGTACTGCCTCGATGGCATCCCGCGCCCCCGGCATGGTCACACTCGCCGGAACCGCGATCCCCGGATACAGCTCCCGATACCGCGCCACCATGGCATCGAGCTCCCCGGCCGGAAACCAGTTCGCCAACTCGACCTCCAACGGCGGTCCCAGCCTCGAGGTCACCAGTTCGACATCGATGAACACCCCGGTCTCCGCCGCCAGCCGCGCATACACGGCCCCGATCCCGGCCCGCGTATCCGCCAGCGTCATATCCAGGTCGAACCCCACCATCATGCTCATCAGGCTAGTATTAGCGAATTTGTGCCCGAAATCGGGCAGGAAGTTCCACTATTGGGTCGTGGGATGGCTATGGTGGTCGCCGTGCCTGCTACCGAAGCTCCGCCGCGCGATCTGGTTCGGCATGTCGCCGGGTCCACCGGACTGCCCCTGGCGGTGGCGGCCCGGGTGGTCGCCGATGTGATCGCCTATTTCGGTGAGACGACCGAGGACTATGTGCGGCGGCGGCATGCGGAGTTGCGTGGGCGTGGGCGCAAGAACGCGGAGATCTGGGCGGAGTTGGCCGAGGAACTGGCCAACCGGCCCGTTCGGGCGGGGGAGCTGACCGAACGGCAGCTGCGTCGCATCGTGTACGGCTGAGCGTCCGCGTCCCAACTGGCTGATATCCCTGTCCGATATCCGAGGAAAAGAGCGAGCGTATGTGTGGAATCGTCGGCTACGTCGGCCACAAGGCGGCGACACCGATCCTGTTGGAGGGGCTGCGGCGGCTGGAGTACCGCGGCTACGACTCCGCGGGGATCGCGGTGCTGCACCGGGGCCGGATGAAGGTCACCAAGGCCGCCGTGCGGGTCGACGAACTGCGCGACCTGGTCGGGGACGGCGGTCCGGGCACCATCGGCATCGGCCACACCCGCTGGGCCACCCACGGTGAGCCGTCGGAGGCCAACGCGCACCCGCACTTCGACACCGCCAAGCGCATCGCCGTGGTGCACAACGGCATCATCGAGAACGCCGATGTACTGCGGGCCAAACTCACCAGCGCCGGGGTGAACTTCGTCTCCGACACCGACACCGAATGCATCGCGCACCTGGTGGCGGCGCGGATGGAGGCCGGTGCGGCGACCCTGGAGGACGCGGTGCGGGCCGCGCTCACCGAGGTCGACGGCGCGTACGGGCTGGTCGTGCTCGACCTGCGCACCCCGACCGAACTGGTGGTGGCCCGCAACGGCAGCCCCATCGTGCTCGGCATCGGCGAGGGCGAGATGTACGTGGCCTCCGACGTCGCCGCCCTGGTCCGTCACACCCAGCGGGTGGTCTTCCTCGACGACGGCGAACTGGCCACGGTGACCGCCGACGACTTCCACACCAGCACCCTGCAGGCGGTGCGCACCGCCAAGACCGCCACCACCGTCGCGGTCGACGATGCCGACTATCGCCTCGGCGGCCACGACGACTTCATGCACAAGGAGATGAGCGAGCAGCCCGACGCCATCCGCCGCGCGCTGCTGGGTCGCCTCGACGAGCGTTTCGCCACCTCCCGGCTGGACGGCCTGCGCCTGGACCCGCGTGAGCTGCGGGCCATCCGCCGGGTGAAGTTCCTCGGCTGCGGTTCGGCCTACTACGCGGGTCAGCTGGGCGCGAGCCTGGTGGAGGAGCTGTCCCGACTACCCGCGGACGCCGAACCCGCCTCCGAATTCCGCTACCGCAACCCGGTGGTCGAACACGACACCCTGTACGTGGCGGTCAGCCAGTCCGGCGAAACCGCCGACACCCTGGCCGCGGTGCAGGAGCTCAAACGCAAGGGCGGCCAGGTGATCGGCGTGGTGAACGGCGTCGGCAGCGCCATCGCCCGCGAATGCGGTCGCGGTGTCTTCCTGCACGCCGGTCCTGAGGTCTCGGTGGCCTCCACCAAGGCCGTCACCAATATGAGCGTCTGTTTCGCCCTGCTGGCCACCCTGCTCGGCCGGGTGCGCGACCTCGGCGTCGCCGACGGCTCCCGCATCGTCTCGGCGCTGAGCGAACTGCCCGACCGGGTGGCCGAGGTGCTGGCCATGGACGCCGAGATCGCCGCGGTCGCGGAGCAGTTCTCCGATGCCACCCGCATGTTCTTCATCGGCCGCGTGCGCTGCTGGCCGGTGGCCCGCGAGGGTGCGCAGAAGCTCAAGGAGATCTCCTACGTGCACGCCGAGGCGTATCAGGCATCCGAGCTCAAGCACGGCCCGCTGGCCCTGATCGACCCGGATATGCCGTCGGTGGTGCTGGTTCCGGACGACGAACTGCTCACCAAGAACATCGCCACCATCGAGCAGATCAAGGCCCGCGGCGGCCCGGTCATCGCCGTCACCAATGCCGATCTCCCGGAAGGCTTGGCGGACGCGGTGATTCGCGCCCCGCACACCACCCGCGAACTGGATCCCATCCTGCTCACGGTGCCGTTGCAGCTGTTCGCCTATCACCTGGCCCGCGCCCTGGGCCGCGATATCGACAAGCCGCGCAACCTCGCCAAGAGCGTGACCGTGGAATAGCGGGTCAGCGCAGGGCCAGCGCCAGGAAGAAGTCGACGCGGTCCTCGAGCCGGGACAGATCGCGCTGGGTGAGCTCCTCGATGCGCTGGATGCGGTAGCGCAGCGTGTTCACGTGCACGTGCAGCACCTCCGAGCAGCGGGCCCACGAACCCGACAGTTCGAGGAAGGTCTCCAGCGTGTTCACCAGATCGGCGCGATTGTCCTTGTCGTAGTTGATGAGCGGGTCCAGCAGCCGCACCCGGAACATCCGGCGCACCTCGTCCGGCACGCTGGCCAGCAGCAGCATGTGGGTAGCCAGTTCGTCGTGGCGCACCACGCTGGTCGGCTGCGGGCGTTCGGCGGCCATGCGCCGCGCGTAGCGGGCCTCCTCGATCGCGCCGCGCAGGCCCTCGCCCTCCACCGCGCCGCTGATCCCGACCGACAGCCGGCTGCCCTGGAGACCGGGGCCGAGTGCTTCCACGGCGCGGTGGATGCGGTCGTCGAGCGAGGTGTCGCCGCCGAGGGCGACCAGCACGATGGCCTCGCCGTCGACCACGCCGGCGGCGGGGCTGCGGTCGTGCAGGATCTCGCGCAGCAGTGCGCGCAGCTCGCGCGGGCGCACGGCCCCGGAGTCGGCGGTGGCGGCCACCGCCAGATAGCGGTCGGAGAGCGCGAGGCCGGTGAGTTCCAGCCGCGACACGATCTCGGCCGTCTTGGCGTCGGAGACGATGAGTTCGATGAGTTCCTGCGCGAGCCGCCCCTCCGAACTCTGCCGGTCGTCCAGCCGCGCCCGTTCCAGCGACACCACGGCGGCCAGCTCGCCGACCAGGGTGCGCCGTTCCTCGTGCCAGTCCTTGTAGTCGCCCGCGAAGACCAGGAACCAGTCGGCGACCCGCGAGGTGCCGTCGGGGTCGACCGCGAACAGCGAATAGCGGGTGCCGTCGACGGTCGACACGTGCGGTAGCCGCCGCGCGGCCAGGAAGGCGGTGCGCAGGGCGACGGGCGGTGGTTCGGCGGGTCCGGAGATCACCCGCCCGGTGGACGACACCACCCAGCAGGGCATGCCCAGATTGCGTTCCACCAGTTCCAGCACCGAGTCCAGGCCCTCGCCGGAGACGAGGCGGCGGTGCCGGTCCAGGATGGCCGACAGATCGGCGGCGCGGCCGGTGGACAGATAGCGGTTGACCTGCTCGGTCACCGTGGCGAAGGCGATGTGCTCGGGCACCCGGAACAGCGGGATGCGATGCCGCTCGCACGCCTCGACCAGATCGGCGGGCACCTGTCCGTAGAGCGCGTCCCCGGCGGCCAGCCCGGCTACCTTGGCACGTGACAGCGCCGAGACGAACGCCTCGCTGTCGGCGGGTTCGCCCCACCATTGCAGGCCGGTGAGCACCAGTTCGCCGCCGGAAAGATATCGGCTCGGGTCGAGCATGTCGGTGGTGACGACCCAGCGCACGAACCGTTCCAACTCGCTCTCACCGGTGACGAGTCGCAGGCCGAGGTCCGTCATGGCCAGCAGAGAATGCAACCGCATGATTGCCGAGGCTAACAGCCAGTGACAGCCAGGTTACGGAACTTGGATGTATCTACAAACCGACCGCTGTGAAGCAGGCCACATCTTCGGAGGTCTCGTCCCTGCCGCTGGTCACGGCCGCCCTGTGTACTTACCGGCGTAGCTGACAAGGGATGGAGGTCGGATGTCGAGTCGCCTGGAATGGCTCGGTTCGCTGCCCCTCGAAGAGGCCGAAGCGCAGTTGCTCAGTTGCTGCGCCTCGCGGCAGTGGGTGCGCAAGATGGTGGCAAACCGGCCCTACGCCGACGAGGCGAGTCTGCTCGCGGCCGCGGTGGACGGGGTGCGGGAGCTCGGGTGGGCCGATGTGGAGGAGGCGCTGTCGGCGCATCCGCGCATCGGGGAGCGGGCCGAGGCCGCCCGGCGCGAGGGCATGTCCGCCGAGGACGCGCAGCGCGAGGCGCAGTGGTCGCGGCAGGAGCAATCCGACGCCGCCACCGCCGACGATGCCGTCAAGGCCGAACTCGTCGCCCGCAATCTGGCCTACGAGGAGCGCTTCGGCCACGTCTTCCTGATCCGTGCCACCGGTCGCAGCGCGACCGAGATCCTGACCGCGCTGCATCGGCGGCTGCACAACTCGGTCGAGGAGGAGCGCGTCGAGGTGCGCGCCGAACTCGCCGACATCACCGTCCTGCGTATCCGAAAACTGTTGGGGCTGCTGTGAGTCTGTCCACCCATGTACTCGACGCGGCCACCGGCCGCCCGGCGGCGGGGCTGCCGGTGCGACTGGAGGCCGCCGACGGGACGGTGCTCGCCGAGCACCGCACCGACGCCGACGGCCGGATCAGGGATCTGCCCGCGCCCGGTGCCGGGACGCATCGGCTGATCTTCGACACCGGCGAAATCAGTCCGTTCTACCCGTCGGTGACCATCGCTTTCACGGTCACCGACCCGGCGGAGCACTATCACGTGCCCCTGCTGCTGAGTCCGTACTCCTTCTCCACCTATCGAGGTAGCTGAACAATGTCGATCACGCTCGGTCCCAACCGATACGGCAAGGCGGAAACGCGCGTCGTCCGGGTCACCAAGAACGGCAACAAGCACGATCTGCGCGATCTGAATGTCAGCGTGGCGCTGTCCGGCGATATGGAGGACGTGCACCTGACCGGGGACAACGGCGCGGTGCTGCCGACCGACACCCAGAAGAACACCGTCTTCGCCTTCGCCAAGCAGTTCGGCATCGCCTCGCCGGAGGAGTTCGGGCTGCGCCTGGCCCGGCACTTCGTGGACTCCCAGCCCACCATCGACCACGCCCGGGTGGAGATCGAGGAGTACGCCTGGGAGCGCAATGTGGTCGGGCTCAACGCCCACCCGCACTCGTTCGTGCGCTCGGGCCGCGAAACCCGCACCGCCCGTATCCATTACGACGGTAACAAGGCGTGGGTGGTGTCGGGCCTGAAGGACCTCACCGTGCTGAACTCCACCGGCTCGGAGTTCCACGGCTACATCCGCGACCAGTACACCACCCTGCGCGAGACCCGCGACCGGGTGCTGGCCACCGAGGTGGAGGCGCAGTGGCGGCACTCCGGCGACACCGCCGAGTGGGACAAGTCCTACGAGATCGTGCGCCGTTGCCTGTTGCAGGCGTTCGCGGACACCCACAGCCTGTCGTTGCAGCAGACGCTGTACGCGATGGGTGAGCGGGTGCTGGAAACCGTCTCCGACATCGTGGAAGTCAAGCTGGCACTGCCCAACAAGCACCACTTCGAGGTGGATCTGAGCCCGTTCGGCCAGGTCAACGACAACGAGGTGTTCTGGGCCGCGGATCGTCCGTACGGTCTCATCGAGGGCACGGTGGTGCGCTCGGTCCCTACCGCCGGTCCCGCCTGGGATTGAGAGTACTAGCGGCGCAATGGATCTCCTACGTCCTGAGGATCGGTACGCGACACCATGAGCACACTGATCATCGAAAACGCTTACATCGCACCGGTGGTGGGCGATGAGATCCCGCACGGCCACCTGGTGATCGAGGGTGGCCGTATCCGAAGCCTCGGCGCCGGACCGGCGCCGACGGTGGTGGGCGCGCAACGCCTCTCCGCCACCGGCTGCCTGGTGACCCCGGGCCTGGTGAACACCCACCACCATCTCTACCAATGGGCCACCCAGGGCCTGTTCCAGGACGCGACGCTGTTCGAATGGCTGACCGGCCTGTACCGCACCTGGGCGCGGATGGACGCCGACGTCGTCTACGGCGCGGCCACGGCCGCGCTGAGCTGGCTGGCGCTGACCGGCTGCACCACCTCCAGCGACCACCACTACCTGTTCCCGAAGGGGCGTGGTGACCTCTTCGCGGCCGAGGTGCGCGCCGCCCAGGAGGTGGGGCTGCGCTTCCATCCGTGCCGGGGTTCCATGGACCGCGGCCGGTCCGACGGTGGCCTGCCGCCCGACGAGGTGGTCGAGAACCGCGACGAGATCCTCGCCAGCACAGCCGAACTCATCGACACCTACCACGATCCGTCGTTCGACTCCATGCTGCGGGTGGCCGTGGCGCCCTGTTCGCCGTTCTCGGTGACCGAGGGCCTCATGCTCGACGCCGCCGCCCTGGCCCGCACCAAGGGCGTGCGGCTGCACACCCACCTCGCCGAAACCCTCGACGAGGAGCAGCACTGCCGTGAGCAGATGGGCTGCTCCCCGGTCGAATACATGGCGAAGCTGGGCTGGCTCGGCGACGACGTGTGGTTCGCCCACGCCGTGCACCTGCACGATGCCGATATCCGCCGTTTCGCCGAGACCGGCACCGGCACGGCGCACTGCCCGAGCTCCAATGCCCGGCTCGGCGCGGGTATCGCCCGGGTGTCGGAACTCCTCGCGGCCGGTGCGCCGGTCGGGCTCGGGGTGGACGGCGCGGCCTCCAGTGAACTCACCTCCCTGGCCGGGGAGATGCGTCAGGCCATGCTCTTCCAGCGCGCGGTGCACGGCCCCACCGCGCTCACCGCCCGCCAGGCGCTGGAACTGGGCACCCTCGGCGGCGCGCGCAATCTGGGCCGCCAGCGCGAGATCGGCTCGCTGGAGCCCGGCAAGCTCGCCGATATCGCCGTCTGGCGGGTCGACGGCTTCCGGGCCGCGGTCGAGGATCCGGTGTGCGCGCTGGTGTTCGGCCCCACCCCGCCGCTGGCGCGGCTGCTGGTCGGCGGGCGCACCGTGGTCGAGAACGACGAATTGCGCACCCTGCCGCACGACATGGTCGGCCACGCCGGGGTCTTGGCCCGGCAACGGCTGCTGCGGCAGCAATCCCGATGAACCCCACGAGCGCACGGAAGGACACACAGGACACCGGAGCCTTACTCCGGAGCAGTTGATCAACAGGGGCAGACCGCATTCCACGCGGTAGAGACTCCACAACAGCAACGACCGAATCCTCGGTCCGGCACAACCGAGTCGGACCGCAGGTCGGCTATGCCCTGAGGAGGGCAGCCATGACCCAGATCCAGTCCCCGTCCGGCCGATCACAGCCGGACACCGTCGCCGTCCGGTCTCCACTCGACCGGTACTTCAAACTGAGCGAACGACGGACCACCGTATCCCGTGAAGTCCGCGGCGGCATCACCACATTCGTGGCGATGGCCTATGTGATCCTGCTGGTTCCGCTGATTCTCGGCGGGGTCACCGATATCAACGGTGACAAGCTCAGCATTCCCCAGCTGACCACCGCCACCGCGCTCGCGGCCGGT
This sequence comes from Nocardia sp. CC227C, assembly GCF_030767025.1. Taxonomy (GTDB): domain Bacteria; phylum Actinomycetota; class Actinomycetes; order Mycobacteriales; family Mycobacteriaceae; genus Nocardia. The sequence goes on from NZ_JASITE010000023.1 coordinate 34,202, forward strand.
CTCTCGACCGTGCTCATGGGACTGGTCGGCAATGTGCCGCTCGCCCTGGCCGCGGGCCTGGGCCTGGTGCCGGTGGTCGCCTATCAGGCCGCCCCGCACATGACCTGGCCGCAGGCCATGGGCCTGGTGGTGCTCATGGGCGCGGTGATCGTGGTGCTGGCCGCCACCGGCCTGCGCACCATGATCATCAACGCCATCCCGCTGGCGCTCAAGAACGCCATCGGCGTTGGCATCGGCATGTTCATCGCCATGATCGGCCTGGTGTCCTCCGGGGTGGTGGGCAATGGCGCGGCCGGTGGACCGCCGGTCACGCTCGGCGTGGACGGGCATCTCGAGGGCTGGCCGGTGGTGGTGTTCGCGGTCGGACTGCTGCTCATGCTGGCGCTGTTCGCCCGCAAGGTGCCCGGCGCCATGCTGATCAGCATCGCGGTGGCCACGGTGCTCGCCATCGTCATCAACTCCGTGGCCACGATCGACCCGCTGGCCTGGGGCACCGTTGTTCCGGAAACACCCGAATCCCTGTTCGCGGCACCGGACTTCGGCCTCATGTTCAATGTCGACCTGTTCGGCGGCTTCGCCGAGGCGGGTGCGCTGGTCGCCAGCGTGGTGCTGTTCACCCTGGTGCTGACCGGCTTCTTCGATGCCATGGGAACGGTCTTCGGCGTCTGCGACGAGGCCGGACTGCTGGACGAGAAGGGCAGCATGCCCGGTTTCGGGAAGATCCTGACCACCGACGGCATCGCGCAGATCATCGGCGGGGCCAGCGGCGGTGCGGGCAGCACGGTGTACGTGGAATCCGCTACGGGCGTCGGTGAGGGGGCCCGTACCGGACTCACCAGTGTGGTCACCGGTGGACTGTTCTGCGCGGCCATCTTCTTCACGCCGCTGGCGGCGGTGGTGCCGATTCAGGCCGCCGCACCCGCACTGGTGCTGGTGGGCGCGCTGATGATGACCCAGGCCCGCAAGATCGACTGGTCGGACCTCGAGGTGGCCATCCCGGCCTTCGTGACCATCGTGCTCATGCCGTTCACCTACTCCATCACCAATGGCGTCGGCGCGGGCCTCATCGCCTACGTGGTGATCAAGGCGGCGCGCGGCAAGTTCGGGGAGATCCACGGACTGGTGTGGATCGTCAGCGCGGTCTTCGCCGCCTACTTCGCCATCTCCGGTATCGAACTCGTGCTGGGTGGCTAGTGTTTCACCGCAGGTCGGCCGCCAGTGCGCGGCCGACCTGCGCGAGCAGGGGCACCGCCCGTGCCACCAGTTCGTCGCTCATCCGCCCCGCCGGTCCGGAGATCGAGACAGCCAGCCGCGCCGGGGCTTCGGGCACCGCGACGGCGACGCAGCGCACTCCCACCTCCTGCTCACCGTCGTCCATGGCGTAACCGGTCTCGGCGGCGTGTTCCAGCTGCCGCGTGAATTCCCGGGCATCGGTGACGGTGTGGTCGGTGTAGCGCGGCATACCGGTGCGCTGCAACAGCTCTCGCACCCGCTCCGGCGGCATCCCGGCCAGAATGACCTTGCCCACCGCGGTGCAGTGCGGCAGCACCCGGCGACCCACCTCGGTGAACATGCGCACCGAATGCCGCGAGGGCACCTGGGCGACGTAGACGATCCGATCTCCGTCCAGCATGGCCATATTGGCCGATTCTCCGAGTTCGTCGACCAGCCGCGCCAGATGCGGTCGCGCCTGCGAGCTGAGCATGCGCGCCGAACTCTCGCCCAGTTTGATCAGCTTCGGCCCCAGCACGTACTGCCGCGACGGGTCCTGGTGCAGATAGCCCAGATCGACGAGGGTGCGCACCAGCCGGTGGATCGTGGGTAGCGGCAGGCCGGACACCTCGGCCAGCTGCGAGAGCCCCATCATGCCGCCCTGGTCGGCCATGGTCTCCAGCAGTGCGAACGCCCGCTCCACCGACTGCACGCCGCCGGAGCGTCCGCTGGTTGAATTCACCGCTGTCACCGACCTGCCTCGTCCACGTTTTCCGGATGGCGGAAGTTTACCGGGGAGCGGTGGCGGTAGCCTGAGGGCCATGCGGCTGCGCGCGGAATTCACCACCGAACCCTTCCACGGCGAGGGGCAGCCGCCGCCGCACGCCACCGAAACGCTCGACGTTCTCCAGAACGCCGGTCTGGCGTGTGAATTCGGCCCGCTGGGCACCGCGGTATCGGGTTCCGGCGATATCCTGCTGCCCGCGTTGCGGGAGATGCTCGCCGCCGCCTTCGCGCACGGTGCCACCCGGGTGACCTTGCAGGTCGAGCGGGTCGATGAGTAGGCGCGCGACGCTGGACACCGGCCATCCGGTGCTGGTGACGGTGGCCCCGCTGCTGGAGCGGGTGGGCGCGACCCTGGTTCCGCCGGAGGAATGCGCCCCCGACGATGTCCCGCTGGTCTGGGAGGGTGCGACCCTCGCCGGGGTGCGGCTGCCCGCTCCGGGGGCCGAGACCGATCAGGGTATCGACCGGCTGCTCAGTGATGTCGCGGCCGAATTCGGCTGTCGGCTGGCCGATCTGCCGCGTGACGAGAAGCAGCGGGCGGTGCGGCTGCTGGAGGAGCGGGGCGCGTTCAGCTACCGCAAGTCCGCCGAGAAGGTGGCCGAGGCGCTGGGGGTCACCCGGTTCACCGTCTACAACTACCTCAACCGCACTCGGTCCTGAGCCGCTCTTTCCGGTAGTAGCGCTGAATCCCGCTGTACAGCAGCGGGATTCGCTGTTTCCGGGGGTGTGATACCGGTGTCGCGCGCACACTGTCCCCACGGAACTTCAACAAACTGTTGACGACAGCACGTGACCTGTGCCACTATTTCGTTAGTCGGAATTCAATTTCCGCGATACGAGAAAGTGCAGCTCATGGTCGTTCTCGACGAGTTCAACAGTATGGAGGCCGCCTGGCTGCGCCCGGCCCTGCTCGACTGCTGCGATGTGCCCGAATGGGCCGACGCGCTGCTCGACGCCCGGCCCTACCCGGATCTCGACAGCCTGCTGGGTACCGCCGAACAACTGGCCGCAGCGCTGCGCCCCGAGGCGGTGGAACGCGCGCTCGCCGCCCATCCCCGCATCGGTGAGAGCGCCCCGGGGCCCGGTCGCGGCGCTGCCTGGTCGCGCGAGGAGCAGTCCCGCATCGACGCCGACGTGGAGACCGCCGCCGCCCTGCATTCGGCGAACCGGCTGTACGAGAAGCGCTTCGGTCGCGTCTTCCTCATCTGCGCCACCGGCCTGACCAGCTCCGAGGTGCTCGCCGCCCTGCTGCTGCGCTTGGGCAACGACCCCGAGACCGAGGCGGCGGTGGTGGCGGTGGAACTGCGCAAGATCGCGCTGCTGCGGCTGCGCCGCGTCGTGGTGCCCGCATGAGCGCCGTCACCACCCACGTCCTCGACACCGCCCTGGGCCGCCCGGCCGTCGGCGTACCGGTGCGGCTGGAACGCGTCGACGGCGATACCCCCGAGGTACTGGCCATCGCGGTCACCGACGCCGACGGGCGCATTCGCGACTTCGGCCTCGACCGGCTGGACCCCGGCGGTTACCGCCTGGTCTTCGGTGTCGCCTACTACGCCGCGACCACCGGGCAGGACTACTTCCTCTCCGCCGTCGACATCACCTTCACCCCCACCGACAGCGGCCACCACCATGTCCCGCTGCTGCTGAGCCCCTTCGCCTGTTCCGTCTACAGAGGGAGTTGATCACCGTGGCCATTCAGCTGGGCCCCAACCAATACGGGAAGGCCGAGAACCGGATCGTGCGCGTCTACCGCGACACCGACCGGCACCGGATCCGGGACCTCAACGTCTCCACCTCGCTGCGGGGCAGGTTCGACGATGCGCACATCACCGGCGACCAGAAGGATGTGCTGCCCACCGACACCCAGAAGAACACCGCCTTCGCCTTCGCCAAGGAGAAGGGCGTGGAGGCCGTCGAGGATTTCGCGCTGGTGCTGGCCGACCACTTCATCTCCCGCACCCCCGGCGCGGACGGGGCGCGCATCGAGATCGAGGAATACGCCTGGGATCGCATTCCGGTCGACGGCGCGGGACACGACCACTCCTTCGTCCGGGGCAGCTCGGAGGTGCGCACCACGGTGGTGAACATGGACGGCTACGGGCCGGACCGCCGCGCCCACGTGGTCTCCGGCCTGCGCGATCTGGTGCTTCTCAAGTCCACCGGGTCGGAGTTCCACGGCTTCTTCGAGGACAAGTACACCACCCTGCGGCCCACCGAGGACCGTGTCATGGCCACCTCGCTGGTGGCCCGGTGGCGCTACGACCATCTGGACGTGAACTGGGACAAATCCTTCGACGCCATCCGCTCGATCCTGCTGCGGCAGTTCGCCGCGGTGCACTCGCTGGCCTTGCAGCAGACCCTCTACAGCATGGGACGCGCTGTGCTGGAGCAGCTTCCGGAGGTCGCCGAGATCAAGTTCTCCGCGCCCAACAAGCACCACTTCCTGGTGGACCTGAGCCCGTTCCACGTGGAGAACCCCGGTGAGGTCTTCATCGCCGCCGACCGCCCGTACGGACTGATCGAGGCGAGCGTGCACCGCGACGACGCCTCCGACCCCGGGGCGGCGTGGTTCGCCGTACCCGGATTCTGTTGAGGGAGTGAAGCTTCCGTGAAACTCTTCGACAAGAACCGGACCCCGGGCCCGGAAGACGAGACCTATCCGCCGCTGACCACCCTCGCCTACGGCACCCAGCACATTCTGACCATGTACGGCGGGGTCATCGCGCCGCCGCTCATCGTGGGCGGTGCGGCGGGACTGTCGGCGGGGGAGATGGCCCTGCTGGTCACCGCGGGCCTGTTCGTCTCCGGGTTGGCCACCATGCTCCAGGCGCTGGGCATCGGTCCGGTCGGCAGCAGACTGCCCATCGTGCAGGGCGTGTCGTTCGTGAGCGTCTCCACCATGGTGGCCATCTCCGAAAGCGGCGGCCTGAGCTCGGTCTACGGCTCCATCATCGTGGCCGGTGTGATCGGCCTGGTGCTGTCGTCGGTCTTCGCGCATCTGGTGCGGCTGTTCCCGGCGGTGGTGACCGGCACCATCATCACGGTGATCGGGCTGTCCCTGCTGCCGGTCGCGCTGGGCTGGGCCATGGGCGGCGATCCGGCGCAGCCCGATTACGGGTCCATGGCCAATATCGGCTTCGCGGGTTTGACGCTGCTGGTGATCCTGGTGATCAGCCGGGTCTTCCAGGGCGCGATATCCCGGCTGTCGATCCTCATCGGACTGGTACTGGGCACCGTGGTGGCCGTGGTGCTGGGCCGCGCCGACTTCTCCGACGTCGGCGACAGCCCGCTGGTGGCGCTGCCACCGCTGTTCCCGTTCGGTCCACCGACCTTCGAGGTCGGGGCCATCGTCGCGATGACCATCGTGATCCTGGTGATCATGACCGAGGCGACCGCGGACATCCTGGCGATCGGCGAGATCGTGGAGACCGAGGTCGACACCAAGCGGGTGGCGGCCGGCCTGCGCGCCGATATGGCGTCCTCGGCCTTCGCGCCGCTGTTCGGCACCTTTCCGTGCAGCGCGTTCGCGCAGAACGTGGGGCTGGTGGCGCTCACCGGCATCAAGAGCCGGTTCGTCGTGGCCACCGGTGGCCTGGTGCTGATGCTGCTCGGCCTGGTGCCCGTCATCGGTGCGGTGGTGGCCGCCATCCCGGATCCGGTACTCGGCGGGGCGGCGGTGGTGTTGTTCGGATCGGTTGCGGCCAGCGGCATCCGGATGCTGGCCCGGGTCCGGTACGAGGACAACCTGAATATGGTGATCGTGGCCGTCTCGATCGCCTTCGGGGTCATACCCATTGCGGCCCCGACATTCTGGGACGCGTTCCCGGAATGGCTGGGCGTCGTGATGCACTCCGGTATCAGCGCGACCGCCATTGTCGCCGTACTGCTCAACCTCCTGTTCAACGAGGTGACCATCGGCAATCGCTCGGGCGCGTCCGTGTTCACCGCGGCCGCCGACGAACGCGACGGGTTCGGCGAACGAATCGACGACGACATCCGGGACTGAACGCCCGGCTGGACGAATCTACGAAAACAGCCCCGATTCGATTCGGATGTTTGGTGCTCATCGGCCTATCGCGGGCGGTGTGACTCCCGACATACTTTCGTTCATCGGGGGAGGAAGGAATTGCGATGCCTCTCATTTTCCTGAATGGCGGAGCCATGCGTGGTGGACCGCTCAACCATCTGCTCGCGGGCGCTCCGTTCGCGGGTGAGGTGAAAACCGCTCCGCACTACCGGTTCTATTCGGTCGGCGACCGGTTCCCGGGCCTGCATCCCGTTTCCGACGGGGGCACCCCGATTGTCGGGGAATTGTTCGACGTATCGATGGACGTGCTGCGCACCAGCCTGCTTCCGGCGGAGCCGCCGGAACTCGAACTCGGTGTGATCGAACTGGAGGACGGCCGCTCGGTGCTGTCCATGGTCCTGCGCCGCCCGCCCGTTTCCTATCCGCAGCTGATCGACATCACCGAATTCGGCAGCTGGACGACTTACCGCGAGGGAAAGAAATGAAATACGGACCCGGAGGGTCGCCCCGGAAATTCGACGTCAACTGTTCGATTCTCTTCACCGACCTGCCACTGCTGGAACGGCCCGCGGCGGCCAAGGCGGCCGGATTCGACGGCGTCGAATTCTGGTGGCCGTTCGGTGCGGATCCGACGCCGGGCGACAAGGAAGTCGACGCCTTCGTGCGCGCCATCGGCGACGCCGGGGTGGAATTGGTCGGCCTGAACTTCATCGACCTCATTCCCGCGGGCCGGGGGCTGGTCTCGGTGTCGGGGGAGGAGACCCGATTCCGCGACAATATCGAGGTCGCCGTCGGCATCGCCGAGCGCACCGGCTGCAAGGCATTGAACGCCCTGTACGGCAATCGGATTCCCGGTGAGGACGCCGACAAGCAGGACGAGCTGGCCCTGGAGAACCTCGGCCTGGCCGCCCGCGCCGCCCAGCGCATCGGGGCGACCGTACTGCTCGAGGCGCTCAACTCCTATGAGTCGCAGTCGTATCCGATCGTCTCCGCGGCGCAGGCCGTGCGGGTCATCGAACAGGTCGGCGAGACCAATGTGCGCTTCCTCTGCGACCTCTACCACCTGGCCCGCATGGGCGAGAACCTGACCTCCGTCATCGACACCTGGGCCCGCTACATCGGCCACGTGCAGATCGCCGATTCGCCGGGTCGCGGACGGCCCGGCAGCGGCGTGCTCGACTTCGACGCGCTGTTCGCCGCCCTGGACGCCAGCGGCTACGACGGCTGGATCGGCCTGGAATACAAAGACCCCGAACTGGATTGGGAGTGGATCAAGTGAGCAAGATCGGATTCGTCGGACTGGGCATCATGGGCGGCCCGATGGCCGGACACCTGGTGAAGGCCGGTCACGACGTCACCGTCTACGACGTCAACTCCACCGCCATCGACAAGCTGACCACCGTCGGCGCGACCGGCGGCGGCGACATCGCGGAGACGGTGCGCGACAAGGACATCGTCATCACCATGCTGCCGCAGGACGAGCATGTGGAGGCGGTGTTCACCGAGGTGCTGGCGCACGCCGCCGAGGGCACCCTCTACATCGACTTCTCCACCATCACCCCGCGCACCGCCGAGTGGACCTACACCGAGGGCGCCAAGCGCGGGCTGCGGGTGCTCGACGCCCCGGTCTCCGGCGGCGAGCCCGGCGCGGTGAACGCCACGCTGTCCATCATGGTCGGCGGCAGCGAGGACGACTTCGCCACCGCCACACCGATCTTCGAGACCGTGGGCAAGACCTTCGAGCTGGTCGGCCCCAATGGGTCCGGTCAGGTCGTGAAGGCGGCCAACCAGCTGGTGGTGGGCGGCACCTACGCCCTGATCGCCGAGGCCATCCTGCTCATGGAGTCCCTGGGCGCGAACGCCGAGAAGGGCCTCGACGTGCTCGCGGGCGGGCTGGCGGGCAGCCGCATTCTCGAACTCAAGCGCAAGACCATGCTGGAGCGCAGCTTCCAGCCCGGCTTCCGCATCGACCTGCACCACAAGGATATGGGCATCATCCTGGCCGCCGCCCGCCAGGCCGAGGTGCCGATCCCGCTGGGCGCGCAGACCGCGCAGCTCATCGCCGCCGCCCGCGCCATGGGCCACGGCTCCCTGGACCACTCGGCCCTGCTGCTGGTGGCCGAGGCGCTGGCCGGAAAGGGGCGGGCGTGACACGGATGCGCACCGTGGACGCGGCCGTCCTGATCCTGGAGAAGGAAGGCGCGACACAGGCTTTCGGGCTGCCCGGCGCGGCCATCAATCCCTTCTACAGCGCCATGCGGGCGCACGGCGGCATCCGCCACGTGCTCGCCCGGCACGTGGAGGCGGCCTCGCACATGGCCGAGGGCTACACCCGCGCCCGGGCCGGGAACATCGGCATCTGCGTCGGCACCTCCGGCCCGGCCGGAACCGATATGATCACCGGACTGTATTCCGCCAGTGCGGATTCCATTCCGATCCTGTGCATCACCGGCCAGGCTCCGGTGGCGAAGCTGCACAAGGAGGACTTCCAGGCTGTCGATATCGCCTCGATCGCCGCTCCGGTGTGCAAGTGGGCGGTGACGGTGCTGGAGCCCGCGCAGGTGCCCGGCTCCTTGCAGAAGGCGTTCGCACTCATGCGTTCCGGGCGGCCCGGCCCGGTGCTCATCGACCTGCCCCTCGATGTGCAGCTGGCCGAGATCGAATTCGACATCGACACCTACGAGCCGCTGGCGGTGCACCATCCCACCGCCACCCGGGCGCAGGCGGAGAAGGCACTCACCATGCTGGCCGCCGCCGAGAAGCCGCTGCTGGTGGCGGGCGGCGGCGTGGTCAACGCCGACGCCGCCGAGCTGCTCGTCGAATTCGCCGAGCTGACCGGCGTTCCCGTGGTGCCGACGCTGATGGGCTGGGGCACCATCCCCGACGACCATCCGCTGCACGCGGGCATGGTGGGCTTGCAGACCTCGCACCGCTACGCCAATGCCACGCTGCTGGAATCGGATTTCGTGCTGGGCATCGGCAACCGGTGGGCCAACCGTCACACCGGCGGCGTCGAAACCTACACGCGTGGACGCACATTCGTGCATGTCGATATCGAGCCGACGCAGATCGGACGGGTGTTCGCCCCCGACTACGGCATCGTCTCCGACGCCGGGGCCGCGCTGACGGTGTTCCTGGAGGTGGCGCGGGAGATGGCCGCCGACGGGCGGCTGCCGGACCGGTCGAACTGGGCCGCGCAGTGCCGCGAGCGCAAGCGCACCCTGCTGCGCAAGACGCACTTCGACGCGGTGCCGATCAAACCGCAGCGGGTGTACCAGGAGATGAACCGGGCCTTCGGGTCGGATGTCCGCTACGTCACCACCATCGGCCTGTCGCAGATCCAGGCGGCGCAGCTGCTGCACGTGTACAAGCCGCGGCACTGGATCAACGCGGGCCAGGCCGGACCGCTGGGCTGGACCCTGCCCGCCGCGCTCGGGGTGGCCACCGCCGACCCGGACACCCCGGTGGTCGCATTGTCGGGTGACTACGACTTCCAGTTCCTCATCGAGGAATTGGCGGTCGGCGCGCAGTTCAACATCCCGTACATCCACGTGGTGGTGAACAACTCCTACCTCGGTCTGATCCGGCAGGCACAGCGGCAGTTCGATATGGACTACTACGTGCAACTGTCGTTCGACAACATCAACAGCCCCGAGGTGGGCGGCTACGGCGTCGATCACCTGAAGGTGGCGGAGGGGCTGGGCTGCAAGGCCATTCGCGTCTCCGAACCCGACCGCATCGGGCAGGCGCTCGAGGACGCCAAGAAGCTGATGGCCGAGCACCGGGTGCCGGTCCTGGTGGAGGTCATCCTCGAACGCATCACCAATGTGTCGATGGGCCTCGAGATCGACAGCATCAACGAGTTCGAGGAGCTGGCCGGCTCGATGGATGACGCGCCCACCTCCATCGCCGCCCTGGAGTACGAAGCGAGCGGGAGCACGGTGTGATCCAACCGCGCGGTGGGGTGAGGAAAGGATGGCAGGAGGGCCACGTGCTGCTGGCCCCCGACAAGTTCAAGGGGTCGCTGACCGCCCCGCAGGTCGCCGCGCACATCGCGGCCGGGCTCCGGCGCGTGCGCCCGGAGGTCCCGGTGGTGAGCGCGCCGGTGGCCGACGGCGGTGACGGCACCGTGGACGCCATGGTGGCCGCGGGTTTCGCCCGTCTGCAGACGGGTGTCACCGGGCCGGTCGGAGATCAAGTGGCCGCCTCGTTCGCGATGAGGGGCGAGACGGCCGTGGTGGAACTCGCCGAGGCGTCCGGGCTGCGGCGGCTCCCCGACCGGCCCACCGCCACCACCAGCCTCACCGCCACCAGCGCGGGCACCGGTGAACTCATGCGCATCGCCGCCGAACGCGGCGCGCGGCGCATCGTGCTCGGCCTCGGCGGCAGCGCCTGCACCGACGGCGGCGCGGGCATGCTCACCGCCCTGGGGGCCCGGCTGCTCGACGAGGACGGGCAGCCGGTGCCGCCGGGTGGCGCGGGGCTGCTGCGACTGGCGCGCATCGACATCTCGGACATGATCCGGGTGCCGGTGGTCGTCGCCTCCGACGTGGACAATCCACTGCTCGGGCCGCGCGGCGCCGCCGAGGTGTACGGGCCGCAGAAGGGTGCGGGCCCGGAGGAAGTAGCCCAGCTGGCCGCCGGATTGGCGCGGCTGGCCGAAATCGTCCGTCGCGATGTTGGCGTCAACGCGGCGGAGCGCCCGGGAGCGGGCGCAGCGGGCGGCGTGGGTTTCACGGCCCTCGCCGCCCTCGGCGCCACCCTGCGTCCCGGGATCGAGATCATGTTGGAGCAGTTGGATTTCGACGCGCTGCTCGCGGGTGCGCGGCTGGTGATCACCGGCGAGGGCTCGCTGGACGAGCAGACCCTGCACGGCAAGGCCCCCATGGGGGTGGCGCGCGCCGCCGCCCGCGCCGAAGTGCCGGTGGTGGCGGTGTCCGGCCAGCGGCTGGTGTCCCGGGAACGGTTGCGCCACCACGGATTCGAGGATGCCTTCGCACTCACCGATATCGAGTCCGATCCGCAGGTCTGCATGACGCGGGCTGGCGCACTGCTGGAGCGGTTGGCCGCCCGGATCGCCGAAGCCCGCTTGGAGCGCCCGCTGACCCGAAACCATCTGTAGGAGAAACATGTCGGATTTCACCACCCTGCCGGATCTGGCCCTGCGCACCTATCGCGCCGGTGTCGTGGCCGCCAGCGACGAATCCTTCGAGGAGCGCGAGAATCTCATCAATCCGTGGGAACCGCGCTTCTCCGCCGAAACCTTCGGCCCCAAGGGCCAGGAGTACGACGGCTGGGAAACCCGCCGCCGCCGCAGCCCCGGCCACGACTGGGCCGTCATCCGCCTCGGCATGCCCGGCATCATCCGCGGCGTCGTGATCGACACCGCCTGGTTCAAGGGCAACTACCCGCCCTTCGCCTCCGTGGAAGCCTGCCGGATATCTGGCTACCCCTCCGCGGCCCAGCTGAACTCCACCGCCGACTGGGTGGAGATCGTTCCCCGCACGGCGCTGGGCGGTGACGCCAAACACGAGATCCCGGTCTCCGACGACCGCATCTTCACCCACGTCCGCCTGAACATCCACCCCGACGGCGGCGTCGCCCGTCTGCGCGTGCACGGCGAGGTCGTTCCCGATCCGGATCTGCTCGTCGGTCTGACCGTCGACCTCGCCGCCCTGGCGAACGGGGCCCGCGCATTGTCCTGCTCCAACCTCTTCTACTCGGCGGCCGACAATATGCTGGCCCCCGGCCTGGCCCGCAACCAGGCCGAGGGCTGGGAAACCGCTCGCCGCCGCGACGACGGCAACGACTGGGCCGTCATTCGCCTGGCCGCGCAGGGCACCCCCGAGCTCATCGAGCTAGACACCACCAACCTGCTGTTCAATGCCCCCGGCGAGGTGCGGCTGCTCGGCATCGACCACTCCGGCGACGACCCGCTGCCGCCCGCCGATTCCGCCGAATGGTTCGAACTGCTGCCACGAACGGCCGTACAGCCCGACACCCCGCACCGCTTCCGCGTGGCGGCGGCGGCGAAACGCCCCGCCACCCACGCCCGGCTGGACATCTACCCGGACGGCGGCGTCGCCCGCCTGCGCGTCCTGGGTTCGCTCACCCCGGCCGGAACGGAAGCACTCAACGCCCGCTGGGCCGGTACGACGGCCTGAGAACCGTGCCACCCGCCATCGCCTACCCGGCGGGTTCCAGCGATCCGGACAGCCACAGTGCACCCCTGAACGGATCGCGGTACGACCGCCCGGCCCCCTCCGTATCGCTCACCCCGGGCGACCGATACGGAGTGGGCCGGTGCGGACCCATCCACGGCGCATCCGGAACGGTCACGGCGACGAACCATCCCCGTAGTCCACGGGATTCGCGCCGTCGAAGTCCGGCCCGGATTCGAGCGGCGACGCGGGTACGGCGTGCAGCTTGGCCCATTCGCGCAGCGCCGTGAGTTCGGCACCCTGCACGGTGGACAGGGGAGTGGTGTTCCCGGCGGCCCGGAGCAGGTCCGACCGCTCGAGGGGCCGTCGGGCGGAGTAGGCATCGAAAAGCCCGGTGACGACGCACTGTTCGATCTGCTCGCCCGAGAAGCCCTCGGAAGCCTGGGAGAGGTCGCGGAGCAGGGGAGCGGAGAGCGACAGTCCTGCGGCGGGGCCGGTGAGCCGATCATCGAGATGGATACGCCAGATGAATTCGCGTTCGGTCGAATTCGGGAGGTCGACGAAGAACGTCCGGTCGAAACGGCTCCCGCGGAAGAGATCCTGTGGCACATTGTCGACGCTGTCTGCGGTGACGATCACGAACACCGGCCGGGTCCGCTCGCGCAACCATGCCAGCATGGTGCCGAAAACCCTTGTGCAGTAGTCACTATCGCCGGTAACTGCCCGACCTGCATCGCGCACCCAGAGTACGCAGGGTGCGGCGGCTTCGACCGTGGCCAGGGCGGCGCGCACCTCACGGTCGCTGGCTCCGGCCGTTCCGCCACACACCCGGCCGAGATCCAGGCGGATGAGCGGCAGTCCCCACTCGGCGGCTATCGCCTTGGTGATCGAGGACTTCCCGCAGCCGGGCGCACCGGCGAGAAACACTCCCTTGGGGGCGGGCAGACCGTAGGCGGCGGCCTCGGTGAGCCAGTGGTCGCGGTGGCCCAGCAGCCAGGCCGCGAGATTCGCGAGCCCACCCACCCGCTCGAGCCGCATAGTCGTCCGAACCGGTTCGAGCACCCCGGACCGGCGCACGGCCTGCGCTTTCCGCTCGAACACGACCTGCACCGCCGACTCCGTGAGACCGCCGTCCACCATGGCCAGCGCGAACGCCCGCTCGGCCTCGACGAGCGTCAAACCGACCGCCGCCGTAGCGAGCCGGTCGCGTACGGCCTCCTCGATAACGATGCCCCCGCCCTCCGCCATGCTGTCCAACAGCTCACCGATCTCCGCCGCCGGCGGCAGCGCGAAATCGACCACGGTGACATCCCGTTGCAACTCCACCGGTATGCGCAGCACCGGAGCCACCACGACCACCGTGCGCGCCACCTCACCGGACCCGAAGTCCCGCACCAGATCTCGTAACGCCCGCACCACCTGCGGATCGGCCGGACGCCCGTCGTCACCGAGGAAAGCATGCAGATCGGTACAGACGAACACGGCCCGCTCCACCACCCGCCGAACACCCTGCAACATCTGCGCCGGTTCCCGGGTATTGCGTTCGGTCAGCCCACCCGATCGCCGCATTCCCTCCGTGGTCGTCCAGTGCCACAAGGCCCGAGACGGCTCCAACTCATCCAGGACCGCGCGGATCTCGCTGAGAACCCGTTGCTCCTCGAAGGTTTCGATATAGATCAGCGGAAAACGAGCCTCGAGGAGACGCGTCAGGGTGCGGCGAAACGGGTGCACACCCGCCGATGGTAGTGCCGAGGGGAAACACCCGGTCGGGTATTCGTGACGGGAGCCGTAAAAGCGGTCGGCACCGGCTAGAAAAGGGACAAATCGGATGTGAAGATGTGCAGGTCAGATGATGTTTTCCCTTCTGCGGCAATGTGTTTCGCGGTAGAATTGGTGCATGATTCCGGAGGGGGAAACGCGAGGCGGTGATACCGCGGCCGGTTTGTCGGCGGCGATGGACACCCTGCTGGGCACCGATCTCACCGGACTGTCGGATTCGGCTCTCGTGGATGTGATGCGGGAGGTCGAGTCGGTGCGGTGTCGGATGGCGGCGTTGTCGCATCGGATGATCGCCGAGGTCGAGGGCAGGCATCTGTGGGAACGCGCCGGGGCCAAGGGGATGCGTGGGTATCTGATCGATGTGCTGCGCCTGTCGGCGGCCGAGGCCGGGGCGCGGGTGCGGGCGTCGGTTCCGTTGCGGCCCCGCTCCTTCTGCGGGGAGGAAACGCCCGCCCTGTTGCCGACCACCGCCGGGTTGCAGGCCGAAGGAGTGGTGTCGCCCGAGCACGCTCGGGTGATCCTGCGGGTGATGGACCGTATCCCGAACGCGGTCCCCGCCGAGCGCAAGGTCGAGGCCGAACGGCAGCTCGCCGAGGCGGCCACGCAGATGCCGCCGGAGTACGTCACCAAGGTCGGACACGTGCTGTTGTCGTGCCTGGATCCGGACGGGGTGCTCACCAGCGACGACGACCGCGCTCGACGCCGGGAGTTGGTGGTGGGCAAGCAGCGTGTCGATGGCATGAGCGAAATCCGCGGTGTGCTCGATCCCCAACTGCGAGCCCTGGTGGATGTGGTGTTGGCCAAGTGGGCGCGTCCGGGGATGTGCAACCCGGAGGACCCGGACAGTCCCCGCATGGGATCGGGTGTGATCGACCAGGACGTGGTGGAGGTGGCGGCGGGGCGGGATCGGCGCAGTGCCGGGCAACGCAATCACGATGCGCTCAAAGCCTTCCTGGCCGCCGGAGGAGGACCCGAGCAACTCGGTACCCATCGCGGCGTGCCGGTGTCGGTGGTCCTGACGTTGAGCCTGACCGACCTGCAATCGGGGTCGGGCTACGCCCACACCGCGTCGGGGTCGGTGATGTCGATCCCCGACGCCCTGCGCATGGCCGAGGGCTCCTATCCGTTGTTGATGCTGTTCGACGGGAAAGGGTTGCCGCTGCATCTGGGGCGGGGTAGGTATCGGTTGGCGTCGCCGTGGCAGCGGTTGGCGTGTATCGCGGCTGATCGGGGTTGTACGCGGCCGGGGTGTGAGGCTCCGGCGACGATGTGCGCGGTGCATCACATGATCCCGTGGCTGCGCGGTGGCCGTACCGATATCGACAACCTCACCCTGGTGTGTGATCGCTGTCATGCTCAGATCCCCGAGGATGTCGAGGACTCGACCGGGTGGGCCACCCTCGGACGCGACACCAGCACCAGCACCAGCAGAGCCAACGCCCCGGGCAGTGGTAATGCCCCCGACCGTGGCAACGCCACCGGAAGCGGCTACGGCACCGGCGGTGGAAGCGGCTATGGCAGTGGCGGCGACGGTGCCAGTGGTATCGGTGGTGGGCTCGGTGGTGGTAGGCGTATCGGCATCGGTAGTGGCCGGTATCCCGGTCGGGTGGTGTGGTTGCCGCCGACCCGGATCGATCCGGCGCGGGCTGCTCGGGTGAATCTGCATCACCACCCCGACCAATGGCTCACCCACCCGGATCATCACGGCCATACCGATGATCGTGGCCCGGATCATCACGGCCATACCGATGATCGTGGCCCGGATCATCACGGCCATACCGATGATCGCGGCTCGGATCGTCACGGCCATGCCGATGATCGCGGCTCGGATCGTCACGGCCATGCCGATCATCGCGGGCATGCCGATCATCGCGGCCCGGATCGTCGCGGGCATGCGGATCATCGTGGCTCGGATCGTCACGGCCGTGCCGATGATCATCGCGGGCATGGAGGCCAGCGTGGCCATGCCGATCATCGTGGATGTGGCGACCGTGGCGGCCCTGAGCATGACCGTGACCGCTCGGACGATAGCGCGGGCAGTACGCGTCGCGATCGCACGACGCCGCCGTATCGTGCCCAGCGGCCGGGTCCGGTCCGAGGCGATCACTTACGCCAGTAGACCGCCGCCCCGAAAACGGTTGTCTCGAGAACGTAACCCCAGCCAGTCCGTGGGCTGGGGTAGAAGCGCGCGGCACCCCACCCGGCGTCAGCGAAAGCCAGGTAAGGCACCCAACGCCACCACACTCATCTTTTCGAGCTCTGCGGCAACACCCTCGAACCGCCACGCCCCCCGACACCTCAACACATGGACAAGGCCGCAACTTCTCCATATCGATAACCAGAATCCCCCCACCCCCACCCCTCGACAATGCGACCATGAGAAAGCCTGCGTCGCCGCTGAAGGTGGTGTGCTGTGACCCTATTCGTCCAACAATACGAACCCCTACGATGGCTGGCTCTCCTATCCTTCGTAGCCGCAGCCGCGATAGTCACAACCCGCCTGGCCACCCCCACCCCCACCCTCACGACCGACCAGGAGTCCGACGCCGCCCACCTCATGATGTGCCTGGTCATGCTGGCGATGATCGGCTTCCCCACCGCCATAGACCCCCACGCCATGAACAGCGTCCTCACCGCGATGACCGTGGTCTACGCCCTGCTGTTCCTGGCCCGCGTCATCCAATGGCATGGCAACCCGCTGGCCCCCACCGCCCGAGTCGTCCCCTTCGCCTACCACTTCACCGCCGCCGCGGCCATGCTCTACGCCATGAGCGGCCACACCGCAGGCCACCATGGCGGCGCCCCGGCCGCCCCCATGCTCGCCCTGGCGGCCCTGTTCACCGTCGACGCGCTGGCAATGGCCTTTCCGGTGACGAGAAGGGCGCTGCGCCAACTCCTTCCGCACCATGTGGGTGTCGCGGGCGCGGCGACGGTGGTGCCGCACGTCGTGATGGACCTGGGCACCGCCTACATGCTCATCGCCGCCATCGGCTAGCGGCGCACCTCGCGCATGGCCACCGGCCGCTGCTCCCGGCGCGACAGCTCGCAAGCCTCGGCGACATAGAACGCTTCGAGCGCTTCCGTCGGCGGACACGGATTGTCCCGCGCCCCGTCGGCCACCGCCACGAAAGCCGCCAGCTCCTCGGTGTACGCGCGCCGGAAGCGATCCATGAACCCCGGGTACGCGGGCAGCGGCGACGCCGGAAAGTCGGGCTCCACCGAGTGCAGTGGCGCTCGATCATCCAGTCCCACAATGGCATTGCCCACCGAACCCAACAGCTCCAGCCGCACGTCGTATCCGGCCCCGTTGTAGCGGGTGAGGGACACGGTCGCCAAGGCCCCGTCGTCCATGCGCAGCACCACCGCGGCGGTGTCCACATCGCCCGCGTCCACGAAGTACCGCTCACCCCGGTTCGCGCCGACGGCGTAGACCTCGGTGACCTCGCGTCCGGTCACCCAGCGGATGATGTCGAAATCGTGGACGCCGCAATCCCGGAACAGGCCGCCGGAACGCGGAATGTATTCGGCCGGAGGCGGAGCCGGGTCCAGTGTGGTGGCGCGCAGGGTGTGCAACCAGCCGAGCTCCCCGTTCGCGACGGCGGCGCGGGCGGCCCGGTAGCCCGCGTCGAAACGCCGTTGGAAGCCGATCTGCACCGGCACCGACGATCCGGTGAGCCGTTCGATCACCGCGAGCGTCCCCGTGATGTCGGCCGCGATGGGTTTCTCGCAGAAGACCGGCAGTCCGCGTTCCACGGCCGCGAGGATGAGTTCGGGATGGGAATCGGTGGCCGTGGTGATCACCAGCCCCGTGAGGTCGGCGGCGAGCAGCGCGTCGATATCGGGGGCGAAGTCGACGCCGAGTTTGCGGGCGGTCTCGCGTGCCCGTTCGGTGTCGACGTCGGCGACGACCACCGATTCCACCTCCGGCAGCGCTTTCAGGGTTTCGGCGTGGGACGTTCCGATACGGCCGGTTCCGGCCAGGCCGATGCGAAGGGAAGTCATGATTCTCCTGGTTGCTCAGGTGCGAGGTGCGGCCGTCGTCGAGCGGACGACCAGGGCGGGTTCGACGCGGCTGCGCAGTGGTTCGGTGCGTCCGTCGCGCAGCCGCTGGGTGAGTGCCGCCACGGCCAGCTGGCCGATGCGGGTGCGCGGCTGGTCGATGGTGGTGAGTGAGACGTAGCGCAGGGCCGCGAGCGAGGTGTTGTCGTAGCCGACCACCGACACGTCCTCCGGCACCCGCAGTCCGGCTTCGTCGAGAGCCGACATGGCACCGAAGGCGTTGAAGTCGTTGCCGCAGACCAGCGCAGTGGGAAAGGTGCTGGGGGAGAAGACGTTCAACAGTTTCCGCACCGCGGCGGCGCCCGCGGCGTCGGTGTGCTCGCTCGGGATCACCATCGGTTCGAGGCCGTGCCGCTCCATGGCCGCGGTGTACCCCTTGCGGCGCGGTCCGGCGGCGAAGGCGGCCCCGCCGTCGAAGTGCACGATGCGCCGGTGCCCCAGCGACACCAGGTGATCCACGGCCAGTCCCGCACCGGTCTCACCGTCGTCGTTGACCGTGTCCACCCCCGCGATATTCGAGGTTCGCGACACCAGCACCACCGGGCACCGCTGGGCCGCCTCGCGAATGGCCGCGGCCGGAAGGACCGGCGAGAGCAGGATGATCCCGCCGGGCCGGAACGACAGCAGGCTTTCCAGTGCGGCCCGCTCCCGTGCCGCGCTGCGCCGCCCGGTATTGAGTATCAGCTCCAACTCGGCTTCCCGCGCCGCCGCGTCCATTCCCTCCACCACTTCGGCGAAGTAGGCATTGCGCAGGTCCGACACCATGACGCCGACGAGGTTCGAGGTCCGGCTGGCCAGCGAGCGAGCCAGGAAATGCGGTTGGTACCCCAGTTCCCTGGCGGCCTCGAGCACCGCGCGGCGGCGGTGTTCGCTCACCTTGGGGGAGCCCCGCATGACGAGCGAGACCAGGGCGCGGGAGACGCCCGCCCGAGCGGCGACGTCCTCCATCGTCGGTCGCGTCACATGTCCCTCCGTGTCGGTGCTGGTGCGTGTGGCACGTTACTGCCCGGACGCGAACCAATCAATAGAGCGCTCTAATCGGACATTTTCCGGCAACCCGTCATCCCTGTTCGCCCAGTAAAACCCCGAATTTCAAGGGTTTTCACGATCATGTAACCCGATGAGGGTTCTTGACACGCGAGTGACCCAGATTACATAGTTGGAGCGCTCCAACGCATGGAGCCACAACCGTGTGACTACGACAGGTCGAGGAAGTTCCGATGACCGCACCGCTGCACCCGCTGCGCATCGCCGCCGCACCGATCTCCTGGGGAGTCTGCGAAGTTCCCGGCTGGGGCCACGTCCTCGACGCGCAGACCGTCCTGACCGAAATGGCCGCGCTCGGCATCACCGCCACCGAATTCGGGCCACCGGACTATCTGCCCGCCGACCCGCTCGCCGTGCGCGAGCAACTCGGCGCGCACGGCTTGACCGCGATCGGCGGCTTCCTCGCGCTTCCCCTGCACCGCGAGTCCGACGCGGCGCTCGGCTTCGCCCGCGAGACGGCCACCCGCTACGCGCGGGCGGGTGCGGAGGTGCTGATCCTGGCGGCCGCCACCGGCCTCGACGGTTACGACGAACGCCCCGCGCTCACCGACACCGAGTGGGACACCCTCGTCGACACCGCCGCAGCCATCGCGGCCATCGCCGCCGAGGCGGGTCTGCGCACCACTCTGCATCCGCATGTCGGCACGCATGTGGAGTCCGAGGCCGAGGTGGAGCGCTTCCTCGCTGACTCCGAACTACCGCTGTGCCTGGATACCGGCCACCTGCTCATCGGCGGTACCGACCCGGTCGGTCTGGCCCGCCGCTACCCCGACCGCATCGGCCACATCCATCTCAAGGATGTTCGTCTCGACCTCGCCGATCAGGTGCGCGACGGCGCGCTGGAGTACAGCGAGGCGGTGCGACGGGGCATCTACGCCCCGCTCGGCGCGGGCGATATCGATATCGACACGCTGGTGCGGGAGGTCCACCGCGCCGGTTATTCCGGCTGGTATGTGATCGAGCAGGACACGGCGCTGCGGCCCGGCGACACCGCGAGGACGCCGTCCCTCGACGCCGAACGCAGTCTGCGGTATCTGGCGGCCATCGGCTCCGCGCTCGCCGCCGCACGGATTTAGCCGGAAGTGAGGACGACGATGTCTCAGCAGACCAGACCGCGACGGTGGCGGTGGCTACCGCTGGCGGCCGTCGCGGCGGCCGTGCTCGCGGCGTGTTCCGGCCCCGGGGCGGAGGTGGGAACCCAGACCCGCGCACCCGTCGAGGTCGGCACCCTGGAGTCGGTCGCGTTCGTCACGCACGGCTCACCCGGCGACGCCTTCTGGAACGTGGTGAAGAACGGGGCCGAGGCCGCGGGCGACAAGTTCGGCGTGCGAGTCGAATACAACTCCTCCGGCGATCCGAGCCAGCAGGCCAAGCTCATCGACAATGCCGTGGCCCAGCGCGTGGACGGCCTGGTGGTCTCCATGGCCAACCCGGACGCTCTGCGCGAATCGGTGGAAAAGGCGGTGGCGGCGGGCATTCCGGTGGTGACCATCAATTCCGGTGAGTCCGAGAGCGCCGAGTTCGGCGCCATCGGCCACGTCGGCCAGAGCGAGCGGCTGGCGGGCGAGGCCGCCGGAGCGCGGCTGAAGGACGCCGGAAAGACCAAGATGCTCTGCGTCATTCACGAGGCGGGCAATATCGGTGCGAACGAGCGTTGCGCGGGTGCGACCCAGGGTTTCGGCAATGCCGCCACCCTCCAGGTCGATATCAACAATCCCACCGACGCCCAGGCCCGGATCCGCGGCGCGCTGGAGGCGGACCGCTCCATCGACGCCGTGCTGACCCTGAACTCGCAGATCGCCGCCCGCGCGGTGGACGGCGCCCGGGAGGCGCGCTCGGATGCCGCCATCGCCACCTTCGATCTGAATACCGATGTGGTGGAGGCGATTCGGGCGGGCAGTCTGCTCTTCGCCGTCGATCAGCAGCAGTACGAGCAGGGTTATCTGCCGGTGGTGCTGCTGGAGCTGTACAAGACCAATCTCGATACCGTCGGAGGCGGGCGTCCGGTGCAGACCGGCCCGGCCTTCGTGGACGAATCCAATGTCGACGCCATCGGCGGCCTGGTCGCCCAGGGCACCCGGTGAGCACCGGTCGGGAGAACGAAATGGCTGTTGTGACAAAGGAACCCGCAGGCTCCGCAGATCGGCAGGAGGACCGATCGCCGCTGACGCGGCGGCTCATCGTGCGGCCCGAGATCGGTGCCGCGCTCGGTGCGATGGTGGTGTTCTTCTTCTTTTCGGTGATCACGGACGAATTCCTCAGTCCGGGCGGCGTGGCGAACTGGCTCGACGACGCCTCCACGCTCGGCATCATGGCGGTGGCGGTGGCGCTGCTCATGATCGGCGGCGAGTTCGACCTGTCCGCCGGCGTGATGACCGCGTCCACGGCGTTGGTCACCGCGCTGCTGGCGGTGGAGCTCGGCTGGAACGTGTGGTTCGCCCTGGCCGCCTCGCTGGTTTTCGCCCTCGCCGTCGGCGCGCTGAACGGCTGGGTGGTCATGCGCACCGGCCTGCCGAGCTTCATCGTCACGCTGGGCACCTTCCTGGCGCTACAGGGCTTGAATCTCGGTGTGACCCGGCTGGCGACGGGCACCGTGCAGGTCTCGGGCATTCGCGGCGCCGACGGCTACGAGTCGGCGGGCTGGGTGTTCGCCTCCACCACCGATATCGGCGACGCCCACATCCAGGCGTCGGTGGTGTGGTGGATCGTGCTGACCCTGCTGGCCGCCCTGCTGCTGGTGCGCACCCGCTTCGGCAACTGGATCTTCGCGGTGGGCGGCGCGCTGCCCAGTGCCCGCGCCGTCGGCGTGCCCGCCGTGCGCACCAAGATCCTGCTGTTCATGGGCACCGCGTTCGCGGCCTGGGTGGTGGGCGCGTGCAATCTGCTGCGCTTCACCAGTGTGCAGGCGAATCAGGGGGTGGGACTGGAGTTCCAGTACATCATCGCCGCGGTGGTGGGCGGCTGCCTGCTGACCGGCGGCTTCGGGTCGGTGGTCGGCGCGGCCATCGGCGCGCTGATCTTCGGCATGGCCCGGCAGGGCATCGTCTACGCCAACTGGAACAGCGATTGGTTCATGCTCTTCCTCGGTGTGCTGCTGCTGTCGGCCGTCCTGGTCAACAATGCTTTCAAGAAGCAGGCGGAAAGGGTACGGCGATGACCACCCCACTCATCGAGACCGTCGACATCGGCAAGAGCTACGGTGGCGTGGTGGCGCTGCGGGAGGTGTCCACCGTGGTCCGGGCGGGCGAGGTCACCTGCGTGCTCGGTGACAACGGCGCGGGCAAGTCCACGCTCATCAAGATCCTGTCCGGGGTGCATCAGCACGATCGGGGCGAATTGCGGATCGAGGGCGCCGCGACCCGGTTCTCCTCCCCGCGTGAGGCTTTGGATCGGGGTATCGCCACCGTGTACCAGGATCTCGCGGTGGTGCCGCTGATGAGCGTGTGGCGCAATTTCGTGCTGGGCTCCGAGCCGACCAGGAACTACGGCCCGATCCGACTGCTGGACCGGCGCAAGGGTATGGAGATCACCCGGCGCGCGTTGGACGATATGGGTATCGACATCCGCGATCTGGAACAGCCAGTCGGCACGCTGTCGGGCGGTCAGCGGCAGTGCATCGCCATCGCCCGCGCCGTGCACTACGGCGCGAAGGTGCTGATCCTCGACGAGCCGACCGCCGCGCTGGGCGTCAAACAGGCGGGCATCGTGCTGAAATACGTCGTGCAGGCCCGCGACCGCGGCCTGGGCGTCGTGCTGATCACCCACAATCCGCATCACGCCTATCCGGTCGGGGACCGGTTCCTGCTGCTCAAACGCGGCACCATGCTCGGCTCGTACGAGAAGAACGAGATCGAGCTGGCCGAACTCACCCGGCAGATGGCCGGTGGTGCGGAACTGGAAGCGCTGCAACACGAATTGGCGCGGGTGGTGTCGCCGTGACGGATCTGGAGGTGTTGACCGTCGGCCGGGTCGGGGTCGACCTGTATCCGGAGCAGAGCGGGGTGCCGCTGGCGCAGGTGCGGACGTTCGCGAAGTTCCTCGGCGGCACCGCCACCAATGTCTCGGTCGCCGCGGCGCGGCTGGGGCGGCGGGCGGCGGTGCTCACCAAGGTGGGACCGGACGGATTCGGCGACTACGTGCGCACCGCGTTGGAGGGTTTCGGGGTGTCGGCCCGCTATGTGTCGACCGCGCCCGACCTGCGCACGCCGGTGGTGTTCTGCGAGCTGAATCCGCCCGCCGATCCGCCGCTGCTGTTCTACCGGCTGCCCACCGCTCCGGACCTCACCCTGACCGAGGACGAGATCCCCTGGGACGAGGTCGATTCCGTTCCGCTGCTGTGGGTGACCGGCACCGGTGTGAGCGCCGAGCCCGGGCGCCGCACCCAGCGCGAGATGCTGCGGCGGCGCGGCGGGCGCGGCCACACCGTGCTCGATCTCGACTACCGGCCCATGTTCTGGCCGGACGAGCACACCGCCCGCACCGAGATCGACTGGATGCTCGACCACGTGAACGTGGTGGTGGGCAATCGCACCGAGGCGCGGGTGGCGGTCGGCACCGACGATCCCGACGCGGCCGCCGATCGGCTGCTGGCCCGGGGCGTCGAGCTGGCCGTGATCAAACGCGGGGCCGATGGCGTGCTGGTGGCGACCGCGGACGCCCGCTCCACCGTGCCGCCCTGCCGGGTGGAGGTCGTCTGCGGTCTCGGCGCGGGTGACGCGTTCGGCGGCGCGCTGGCGCACGGCCTGCTGGCGGGCTGGGACCCGCACCGCATCGCCACCTACGCCAATGCCGCCGGGGCGCTGGTGGCCGCGCGGCTGGCCTGCGCCGACGCCATGCCCACCGCGACCGAGATCGAGGAGCTGCTGTGCACCTGACCGACGAGCGCTGGCAGGAACTGCTGCGGGTGCGCGCCACCGACCCGGACGCGGTGCCGCGCGCCTACGCCGACCGCCGTCGCCGCGAACGGCTGCTGTCCGAGCGCGGCACCCTGTTCCTGGTGGCCGCCGATCATCCGGCGCGCGGCGCGCTGGGTGTCGGCCCGGATCGCACCGCCATGGCGGATCGGCGCACGCTGCTGGAGCGGCTGCTCATCGCCTTGGAGCATCCCGCCGTGGACGGCGTGCTCGGCTCGCCCGATATCGTCGAGGAACTGCTGCTGCTGGACGCCCTGCACGACAAGGTCGTGGTCGGCTCGATGAACCGCGGCGGTCTGGCCGGGGCGGATTGGGAGATCGACGACCGCTTCACCGGCTACGACGCCGAGTCACTGGTGAAGTTCGGCCTCGACGGCGGCAAAATGCTGCTGCGCCTGGTGGATTCGGACCGATCGACCGCGCCGACGTTGCACGCCTGCGCCCGCGCGGTGTCGGCCCTGGCCGCGCACGGGCTGATGGCCATGGTGGAACCGCTGCCGTATCGCCGCGACGAGTCCGGATCGCTGGTCATGTGCAAGGACGCGGCGTCGCTGCAGCGGGCCATCACGGTGGCGGCCGGGCTCGGGATCACCTCCGCGCACACCTGGCTGAAAATCCCGGCCCCCGAGGATATCTCGGTGCTGGAGGCCACCACGCTGCCGGTGGTCGTACTGGGCGGCGTGCCCTCCGGCGACCCGGCCGCCGATCTGGAGTCCTGGGGTACCGCACTGCGCCACGAGGTGGTGCGCGGCCTGGTCGTCGGCCGCAGTCTGCTGTATCCGCCCGACGGCGACGTGGCCGCCGCCGTGGACGCGGCCGCCCGCACCCTGGGAGCCGCGAAATGAGCACATTGCATCGTCCGTCCGGAACCCTCACCGAGGGCGCGGATCCCATCCTGCTCACCCCCGAGTCGGCGGGCTGGACCTACACCGGACTGCGGGTGCTGCGGCTCGCGCCCGGCGCACGGCGCACGGTGCACACCGGGGAGTTCGAGGCGTTCGTCCTACCGCTGGCCGGTTCCTGCACGGTGCGGGTGGACGGCGAGGTCTACGCCCTGGAGGGCCGGGACTCGGTGTTCACCCGGGTCACCGATTTCGCCTATGTGCCACGCGATGCCGAGGTGGAGCTGTCCACGGTCGCCGGGGTGGAGGCGGCGCTGCCGATGGCCCGTTGCACCCGCCGCCTCACCCCGAAATACGGTCCGGCCGAAGATGTCCCGGTCGAGGTGCGGGGCGCGGGCCGCGCCACCCGGCAGGTCGTCAACTTCGGCACCCCCGGCGTCTGGGATCACGCCGACAAACTCAATGCCTGCGAACTGCTCACCCCCGACGGCAATTGGTCGTCCTATCCGCCGCACAAGCACGACGAGTCCACCGAATGCGAGGTCGCCAACGAGGAGATCTACTACTTCCGCATCGCCGGGCCGGACGGAATCACGCCGTCGCCCATCGGTTTCGGCATGCACCGCACCTACACCGGCGACGGCGCCCTGGACGAGAACGTGGCGGTCCGCGACGGTGACGTCTTCCTGGTGCCGCACGGCTATCACGGTCCGTGCATCGCCGCGCCCGGTTACCCCATGTACTACCTGAACGTGCTGGCCGGTCCCGCGGCGCAGCGGTCGATGGCCTTCTGCGACGATCCCGCCCATACCTGGGTGCGCGACCAGTGGCAACACCAGGCACCCGACCCGCGCTGCCCGCTCACCGACCACAAAGGTCGCATCGAATGAGGTTGTCCGCATGAAACTCACCACCGCGCAGGCGCTGGTCGCCTGGCTCATCGCACAGCATTCGGAAACTCTCGACGGGCGCGAAGTGCCCATGTTCCCGGCGGTTTTCGCCATTTTCGGGCACGGCAACGTGCTGGGCCTCGGCACCGCACTGGAGGAGCGGCGCGATGTGATCCCGGTCTGGCGCGGACACACCGAACAGGGGATGGCGCTGGCCGCGGTCGGGCTGGCCAAGGCCACCCATCGGCGGCAGATCGGCGTCGCCACCTCCTCCATCGGCCCCGGGGCGCTCAATATGGTGACCGCCGCCGGGGTGGCGCACGCCAATCGGCTACCGCTGCTGTTGCTGCCGGGCGACACCTTCACCAGCCGCGCCCCGGACCCGGTCTTGCAGCAGGTGGAGCATTTCGGCGATCCGACCGTCACCGTCAACGACGCGTTCCGGGCGGTGAGCCGCTGGTTCGACCGCATCACCCGGCCCGAGCAGCTGTTGGCCACGCTGCCGCAGGTGGCGCGGGTGCTCACCGACCCGGCCGAGGCGGGACCGGTGACGCTGGCGCTGCCGCAGGACGTGCAGGCCGAGACCTTCGACTTCCCGGAGCGGCTGTTCGAACCGGTGGTGCACCGGGTTCCGCGTCCGCGCGCGGATCGGCGCAGCCTGGAGGAGGCGGCCGCGGCGCTGCGGCGCTCGAAGCGTCCGCTCCTGGTGCTCGGCGGTGGGGTGCGCTATTCGGGGGCGGCGGCGCGGGCGCTGGAATTCGCTCGGCGGCATCGGATTCCGGTGACCGAAACCACCGCGGGACGCACCCTCGTCGCCCATGACGACCCGTTCTACGCCGGACCGCTCGGCATCACCGGTGCGGCGTCGGCCAATGCCATGGCCGGCCAGGCCGACGCGGTGCTCGCGGTCGGCACCCGGCTCCAGGATTTCACCACCGCGTCGTGGACGCTGTTCGATCCGGACGTGCGGCTCATCCATATCAACGCGGCCCGCTTCGACGCGGTCAAGCACGGTGCGCTGGAGGTGGTCGGCGACGCCGATACCGCGCTGGAGGATCTGGCCGCGCATATGACCGGCTGGAATGCCGATCCGGCCTGGAGCGCGCGAGCGGCGGCGGTGCGGTCGGAATGGGACACCCATATCGACAAACTGCGTGCCCCGACACCCGGCCCGCCCAGTTACGCCCAGATCGTCGGCGTGGTGAACGAGCTCAGCACCGCCGACGACTACGTCATGACGGCCTCGGGCGGACTACCCGGCGAACTCGTCGGCGGCTGGCGGGCCTCCGGCGGTGAACCCACCATGGATGTCGAATACGGGTTCTCCTGCATGGGCTACGAGCTCGCCGGTGCGTGGGGTGCGGCCATGTCGCATTTCCGCGGTCTGGTCACCACCCTGCTCGGCGACGGCTCCTACCTGATGCTCAACTCCGAGCTGTTCTCCGCCGCGTTCGCCGGACATCCGCTGGTGGCCGTGGTCTGCGACAACGACGGGTACGCGGTCATCGGCCGCCTCCAGGAAGGGCAGGGCGGCGAGCCGTACAACAATTTCTACGCCGACTGCCGCAGCAACCATCCACGCCCGCCGCGCGTGGACTTCGCCCAGCACGCCCACGCCATGGGTTGCCTGGTGTTCACCGCGGGAGACCTGGTGCAGTTCCGGATGGCGTACAAGAACGCCCGCACCGCCGCCATGGCCGAGCGCCGACCGGCCGTGGTGGTGATCCGCACCCGGGCTGGTTCCTGGACCGAATCCGGGGCCTGGTGGGAAGTCGGTGTGCCCGAACATCTCTCCGGCCGCGACGCCTATGAGCAGGCCAAGCCGGGTCAGCTGCGGATCGCCCGCCGCCCCTGACCATCCGGTCCGGTGGCGGGCCCACCTCACTCGGCGGCTACCGTAGTCGTGAAGTGAAATGCGCCGTGTGCGAAGTGTGGGCGGCGGGTGGTCCAGGGAGGTGCTTGTGGGTTCGCTGTGGCACGGCTTCGCCGATATGGGTGCGGTGGAGCGCGACGGAGCGTTCGTGGTGGCGCGCGGTGCGGGTGCGTACGTCTGGGACGAGGCCGGGAACCGGTATCTGGACGCCACCGCCGGGCTGTGGTTCACCAATGTCGGCCACGGTCGCCGCGAGATCGCCGACGCCGTGGCCGCCCAGCTGGGCGATATCGCGCACTACTCCAACTTCGGCGACCTGGCCTCCCCGGTGCTGCGGGAGCTGGCCGAGCGGCTGGCCGCCATCGCCCCGGTGCCGGGCAGCAAGATCTTCTTCACCTCCGGCGGCTCCGACGGCATCGACACCGCCGCCAAACTGGCCCGCCGCTACTGGCACGAGCAGGGCAAGCCGGACAAGACCGTCATCGTGGGCCGTCAGAAGGCGTACCACGGCATGCACGTCGCGGGCACCGCGCTCGCGGGCATCCCGGTCAACCGCGAGGGCTACGGCGAGTTCATGGCCGATGCCCGCACCATCACCTGGGACGATCCGGCCGCCCTGTCCGCCCTCATCGCCGAACTCGGCGCGGACCGCATCGCCGCCTTCTTCGCCGAACCCATCATCGGCGCGGGCGGCGTCTACCTCCCGCCCGCGGGCTACCTCACCGAGGTGCGCCGCATCTGCCGCGAGAACGACATCCTCTTCGTCGCCGACGAGGTGGTCACCGGCTTCGGGCGCATCGGCGGATCCTGGTTCGCCTCTTCCCGTTTCGACCTCCAGCCCGACATCATGACCACCGCCAAGGGCCTCACCTCCGGCTACCTGCCCATGGGCGCGGTCTTCGTCGCCCCGCACGTCGCCGCCCCGTTCTTCGCCGGCGGCGTCTGGTTCCGCCACGGCTACACCTACGGCGGCCACGCCGCCTCCGCCGCCGCGGCCATGGCCAACCTCGACATCATCGAGCGCGAACACCTGCTCGACGCCAGCAAGAACCTGGAATCCCTGCTGCACGAACACTTCTCGCCACTGTTGGCGCACCCGAAGGTCGCCGAGGTCCGCAGCGGCCTCGGTGCGGTGGCGGCCGTGCAGCTCGCCGACCCGGCCGCAGCCCTGGCCATGGTGAAAACCCTGCGCACCCATGGCGTCTCGACCCGAGCGGCGGGCCAGGGCGCGCTCCAGATCTCGCCCACCTTCGTCATCACCGAACAGCAGGTCGCGGAGATGGCGGCGGCCTTCGCCCGCGCACTGGACGCCTGAGGCGCAGCCACACCGCTCTCGACCGCTCACAGCGGGATGACACGCAGTACGGTCGGCAGGCGTTCGGGCGTGTAGGTGTCGGCGATCGCCACTCCGGCGGCAAGGAACAGCCGTACCGCTCGGGGCAGGTGGTCGGCCGAGGTGATCAGCACGGCGTCGCGGCTGCCGAGTGCGGTGAGGACGGCGGCCGTGAACGCGGCGTTCTCCACCGTGGAGCCCGCCCGGGGTTCGAGGTGAATACGGTCCGGGCGCAGGCCGCGCTCGCGCAGCCAGGCGGCCATCGCGTCCGCCTCGCTCACCCCGGCCCGGGGGTTGCCGCCGGTGACGACGATCGGGGAGGCGGGGGACAGCAGGGCTCCTATGTAGGCGGCCCGTAGCCGCTCGATCAGGGGCGGGCGCATGGTGCCGTCCGGCAGCAGCCCGTAGCCGAGCACCACCAGTGCCGTCCGCGGACCGTACGCGGTGGGCAGCCGGACCTGCTCGGCGGCTGCTCCCGGAGCGGACGTGAGCACTGCCGCGGCGACCACGAGGGCCGCCACGCCGGAGCACAGGGTGCGTCGGATGCGACGAAGTTGTGAACAGCGCATGGATACTCCGAAACGGTCGCAGTGGAATTGCCGCGCGGGAGATGTCGGCCCGCACAATATTCCGAGCGTCGCGTGCCGAAACAAGATGG
The DNA here is from genome assembly GCF_030767025.1 of Nocardia sp. CC227C. Lineage (GTDB taxonomy): Bacteria > Actinomycetota > Actinomycetes > Mycobacteriales > Mycobacteriaceae > Nocardia. Next base: position 63,782 of record NZ_JASITE010000023.1, read on the forward strand.
CGGAGGGCGGAACTGGAGAATCCACCGATTCGACGGTGTCGAATTGTGAAGCCCACGGAATATCCCGCGCGGCAGGACTTCGCCGCTGTGATCCGGCAGCACCCTACGGAGGCGATACCGGATACGACCACCGCACGGTGGGTACTTGGTGCCCTTCACAGTTCGCCGTCGCGGGGATTGTGCGATAGGCAGATATCGCCGACGCCGCGTCGAAATGCCTTGTGACAGCACTACTATCAGCCGGAATTCGGCTTCGGCGAAGTACGTCGTCGCTGTGCGCAGGCCGGGTCACGAGTTGCCGTTCCCGTGTCGAGGAAACGGTGTTCGGCGAATTCCCGAATTCAGGAGGACGTACATGTCGGATATCGCCATCGTCGGCATCGGCTGCCGTTATGCGGGTGGCATCGACTCGCCGGAGAGTTTCTGGGAATTCGTTGTCGGTAAACGGGACGCGATCGTGGAGGTGCCCCCGGACCGCTGGGATCACCGCCGTTGGTACGACCCCGACCGGCGCACACCGGGGCGCAGTTACACCAGGCACGGCGCCTTCCTGACCACCGATCCCTGGACTTTCGATCCCGACTTCTTCGGCATCTCCCGGCGCGAGGCCACCGGACTGGACCCGCAGCAGCGACTGCTGCTGGAGGTGACCTGGGAGGCGCTCGACGACGCGGGAGCTGCCGGGCGGGCGGCAGGGGCCCCGGTGGGTGTCTATGTGGGCGGCTTCGTGGTCGACCAGTCCGTCATCGGAGTGGTCGGCCCGGCCCTCGCGCACGTCGATATGCACACCGCCGCCAGTGCGTCCTACACCATGCTGTCGAATCGAATCGCCTACGCGCTCGATCTGACCGGCCCCGCCCTCACCGTCGACACCGCGTGTTCCTCCTCGCTGGTCGCCCTCGATCTGGCCTGCCAGGCCCTCGAACGCGGCGACTGCTCGATGGCGCTGGCGGGCGGGGTCAACGTCATGCTGCAACCCGAGACATTCGTCATGATGTGCAAAGGCGGGTTCCTCGCCGCGGACGGGCGCTGCAAATCCTTCGACGCCGCCGGTGACGGCTACGGCCGGGGTGAGGGCGGGGGCATGGTGGTGCTCGAGCGCCTCGACGACGCGGTGCGCCACCGCGACCGGATCTACGCCGTGATCAAGGCCACCGGCACCAATCAGGACGGTCGCACCACGGCCATCACCGTGCCCAACGCCGACTCCCAGGCGGCACTGGCGCGATCGGTGTGCGACCGAGCGGGATTGGCGCCGGAACGGATCACCTACGTGGAGGCGCACGGCACCGGCACCCCGGTCGGCGACCCGATCGAACTGCGCGCCCTGGGACGGGTGTACGGGGCGGACTCCGGGCGCTCCGGCTCGCTCGGCGTCGGCTCGGTGAAGGCCACCCTCGGACACACCGAGGCCGCCGCCGGAGTGGCGAGCGTGATCAAATCGGCGCTCGCCATCCGGCACCGCACCCTCCCGCCGCAGGGTTGGTTCGACACCCCCCACCCCGACATTCCCTTCGAGGAACTCGGCCTGCACGTGCAGCTCGACGCCATGCCGGTCGGTCCCGAGGTCGACCGGATGACCATCGCCATCAACGGTTTCGGCTACGGCGGCACCAACGCACACGCCATCCTGCAGGAGTACCGGCCCGCGGCGACACCGCTCCGAGTGCCGCCGCGGCACTTCGGTGTGCTGCCGATCTCGGCCCGCGGGCCCGCTGCCGTCCGGGAGATGGCGGGCCGGTTCGCCGACCTGCTCGCGGGCGGGGCCGACCCGGAGCGGCTGGCGGAGGCGGCGTGGACGCGGATGGCCCACCATCCCTTCCGCGGCGGCGTACCGCTGGGTGATGAGACGATGCGGGAACTGCGGCGCTACGCGGCCGGGGAGGGCCGGGACGCGGTGCGCGTGGTGACCCGTCGCACCGCTGAGCCGGTGTTCGTGTTCTCCGGCATGGGACCGCAGTGGTGGGGCATGGCACGCGAACTACTGTGCGCCGAGGGCGCTTTCGCCGAGACGGCGCAGCGGGTGGACGCGCTCTTCCAGCCGCTGGCGGGGTGGTCGATCGTCGAGGAACTGCTCCGGCAGGAGTGGGATTCGCGGATGACCGCCACCGAGGTCGCCCAGCCCGCCAACTTCCTGGTGCAGGTATCGCTGGTGAGCGCATTGGCCGAATACGGGATCACCCCGGCCGCCATTGTCGGGCACAGTGTGGGCGAGGTGTCGGCGGCCTACGTCTCGGGCATGCTGACGCTCGCCGACGCGGTGCGGGTGGCCTACCATCGCGCCCGGCTCCAGGCCACCACCGCGGGTTCGGGCGGCATGCTCGCCGCCGGGCTCACGTTCGAGCAGGCCGGCGAACTGATCGGCGGCGACCCGCGGGTGGATGTGGCCGCCGTCAACAGCCCGGGATCGCTGACGCTGTCCGGCGATGCCGACCGCTTGGACGAGATCGCCGAACAGCTCACCGGCGACGGTGTTTTCGCGCGGCGGCTGCGGGTCGAGGTGCCCTACCACAGTCGTCTGATGGATCCGATCCTCGACGAGTTGCGCACCGCGCTGGCGGATCTCGCGCCGCGTGAGCCCACGGTGCCGCTGTATTCCACGGTCACCGGCGGGCAGGTGACCGGGCCGGAGTGGGACGCCGACTACTGGTGCGCCAATGTGCGGCGGCCGGTGCGGTTCGCCGCGGCCATCGGCGCGTTGCTGACCGCGGACAGCCGGGTGTTCCTGGAGGTCGGTCCGCATCCGGTGCTGTCCGGCAATATCCGGGAGCTGATGGTCGGCGCGGGGGAGAGCGGCACGACCGTGGCGACCCTGGACCGCAAACAACCCGACTCCGTCAGCATGCGCCGCACCCTCATCGGCCTCTACAGCGCCGGCGTGCTGGACCCGCGGGCACTGTTCGGTGCGGAGCATCCCGCGACACCACACCTCGAGCTGCCGCGCTACCCCTGGCAGCACGTCCGGTTGCACGCCCCGCTGCCGCTGTTCGAGCAGTTGCGGCTCGGCACCCCGGGCGGTTACGCCATGCTCGGCGATCCCGATCCGGAGGGTCGCCCGGGCTGGCTGCTCCACCTCGGTTCCGGACTGCTGCCGTGGCTGCCGGACCATGTGGTGGCGGGCAACCGGATCCTGCCCGGCGCGGCCTATCTGGACGCCGCGCTCAGCGCCGCGGCGAGCCGAGCGGGGAACACCGCGGTGGCGGTGGAGCAGGTGCGGTTCGTCGCGCCGCTGCTCATCAGCGGTTCCGACGTGCCACTGCTGGAGACCAGCGTCGAGGACGCCAGCGGCCGGTTCCTGATCCGATCCCGCTCCGCGACCGGTTCGGTCTGGACGGTGCACGCCACCGGACGGCTGCTCGCCGGCAGCTACGCGAGCACCGCCGTGGTACTGCCGCAACTGGATTCGGAGGTGGAATTCGATCCGGATCTGTTCTACTCCGCGCTCGCCGCCCGCGGGCTCCGGTACGGTCCGGCCTTCCGCCGGGTGGTCGCGGTGCGCGCGGACGCCACCACGGTCGTGGCCGAGGTGGACGGTTCCCGCGCCGAAGGGTCGGGGCATCTCGCGCATCCGGCGGTGGTCGACGCCGCCATGCAGACCGTGGCGCTGCTCTTCGCCGACGCGAGTATCGGTGCGGGCGCGATGGTTCCGGTCGGCGTGGATCAGGTGCGACTGTTCGGGGCGCTGCCGGAACGCGTCATCGTGGTGGCGCGTCGCAGCGACCGGGCGCTGCACGCGGATGTCGACCTGCTCGACGCCGAACACAATCTGCGGATGCGCCTGCTCGGCGTCCGGGTCGGCGCGCTCGACCCCGGAGCCGGTCCGCTGCACCGCATGGTCGACTTCTTCTACAGCGACACCATGGAGCGTCGCGACCCGGTCGATGCCGCCGCCCTGCCCACCGGCTCGACCGCGACCGTCGTACTCGCGCTCGGGTCCGGTGCACGCGCTCGTGACCTGGCCGCGGCGCTGCCGCGCGCCCTGCACCTGGCCGTCGACCCGGCCGACGAGGAACTGGAGAACGCCCTGCTCGAACGGCTGCGGGCCGCCGCAACGGCCGACGCCGACACCGTGCACGTCTGCGTGGTGGTCGGGACCGTGGCCGACGATCTGGATCAGCTGTGGGCGCTGAAACGCATCGCGGTGACCGTGGAGCGGTTCGTGGCCGACACCGATCACGGCGGGGCGCTCGCCGCCGACGACGGCCCCTGCCGGGCGACTCTGGTGACCGAGCGGGCGTTCACGCTGCCCGGCAGTCCGCAGCCTCCCGATGCCGCGCACGCCGCGCTGGCCGGTGCCCGGCGGGTGCTGCTGAACGAACAGCTGCGGCTGCGCTGGCGGCTCGTGGACGTCGAGCCCGACACCGACCCGGCGGATCTGCGCACCGAACTCGCGGTGCCGGGCGCGTTCACCCTCGACAACACCGACGAGGTGCTGCTGCGGGCGGGACAGCGGTGGGCCCCGGTGGTGACCCGGCCGCTGCGGGAACGCATCGACGAGTTGGAAACGGCTGCGCCGCTGGCGGATTCGCAGGCCAACTTCGAGGTGGAGTTGCCCCGCTCCCGGCTGCTGTCGGCGCTCGCCTGGCGCGCCTGCGCGCGCCCGCGGCCCGGCCCGGGGGAGGTGGAGGTGCGGATGCGGGTCATCGGTCTCAACTACAAGGACCCGCTCAAGGTCATGGGCCTGCTCGGGGAGAAGGAGCTGGCCGGAACGTTTTTCGGCACCGCACCCGGAATGGAGGGCGTCGGGACCGTCGAGCGGGTGGGTCCGGGCGTCACCGCGCTCGCGGTCGGCGACCTGGTGGCGGTGGCCGCCAAGGACATGATGCGGCGATTCCGGGTGGTCGGCCAACATCTGGCCATTCGCCTGCCCGCCGGTGCGCGGCCGCACCTGTGCACCAGCACCACCGCGTTCGGTACCGCCGAATACGCGCTGCACGATCTGGCGCGGCTGCGGCGCGGAGAGACAGTGCTCATCCACGGCGCGGCGGGCGGGGTCGGGTCGGCGGCCATTCAGGTGGCGAAACTGTTGGGTGCGCGCATCATCGGGACGGCGAGCACCGAGCAGCGGCGTGCGCACATCCTCGAACTCGGTGCCGACCACGCCCTCGAATCGCGCTCGCTCAACTTCGCCGACGACGTGCTGGCGCTGACCGACGGCGCCGGGGTGGACGTGGTGCTCAGCACCGCGCCGGGGGAGATACTGCGCCAGAACTTCAAGGCGGTCACCGAATTCGGCCGCATCGTGGAGGTCGGCAAGGCCGACATCTACACCGGCGGACTGCTCGAACTGGCGAACTTCGACAAGAACCTCAGCTACTTCTCCGTCGACCTGGACCGCATGTGCGCCGTGCGCCCGCTGCAACTGGCGGAGCTGCTGCGCCGGGTCTACGACAAGATCGAATCGGGGGTGTATCGGGCGCTGCCCTACGAGGTGTTCGAGACCCACGAGGTGGCGCGGGCCTTCGGCGAGGTGATCCGCTCCACCCGGACGGCGCGGGTGGCGTTGCGCATGGACGCGGTAGCACCGCCGGTGCGGCCGCGCCTGCCCGAGGTCGAGATCGACCCGGCGGCACGGTATCTCGTCACCGGCGGCTTCGGCGGTTTCGGGCTGGCCACCGGCCGCTGGCTGGTCGCCACCGGCGCGCGGCACCTGGTGCTGGTCGGCCGGTCCGGGGCCGCCACCGCCGCGGCACGGCAGCAGATCGCGGCGTGGCGGGCGTCGGGCGTCGAGGTGGTGGAGGAGCGCGCCGACGTGACCGACCCGGCTGCCGTCGCCGCACTGGTGGCGCGCGCACACCAGCCGGAGCGCCCGCTGCGCGGCATCTTCCACGCCGCCGGTACGGTGTCCGACAACCGGATCGCCGACATGGACCGCGAGCAGCTCGCCAGGGTGTACCGGCCCAAGGTGCACGGCGCCCACGCGCTCCACGACGCCGTCACAGCCGCTCGCATCCAGCTCGACATGTTCGTGCTCTACTCCTCCGGCGGCTCCATGTTCGGCATCTTCGGGCAGTACAACTACTGCGCCGCCAATGTCGCGGTGGAGGCGCTGGCCGAGCGGTGGGCCCGGACGGGCGTCCCCGCGCTCTGCGTGGGCTGGGGCCACATGTCGGGGGCCACCGGCGGCATGGCCGCCGACGAGAAGGTCTCGAAGTATCTCGAGCTGGTGGGCTTCGGTCCCATCGACATGGCCGACGGCACCGCGTATCTGGAGCAGACATTGCGGCTGGGCGTCACCCGGGCGGCGATCATCCCCACCGACTGGGGCAAGCTCACCGCCGCCTTCCCGCAGATGGCCCGTACCGGTCGGCTCGCCCCCTTGGTCGCCGCCGCCGTCCGGGACAATTCGGCACTGGCGCAGCTGAAAGCGGAGCTGGCCGCGCTGGATTCGGCCAAACGTGGGCAGGCGGTGGCCCGGATGCTGGCCGATCAGCTGGCGGTGGTGATGGGTGTGCGGCCGGACTCTATCGACCTCACCGTGCCGGTGCCGGAACTGGGCCTGGACTCGCTGATGGCCGTGGAATTCGGTGCGCGCGTGGGCAAACAGCTCGGCATCGAACTCATGTCCCTGCAGATGGGCCGCTCCTTCAGCCTGGAACAGGCCGGACCCAAGGTCGCCGAACTCATCCTCGCGGCCGACGGCGGGGTCGGCACGACCCCACCGGGCGCGGCCCTCGCGGCGGCCGGGGTGCGGCCGTGACGGAACTCGCGCCGCGGTCGACGCCCGCCCCGACGGGTGGCGACGCGGCCGCCTGGGCGGCCTTCGGCGGCTGTCTGATCGCGGTGTTCATGCAGATGATCGATGTGACCATCGTGAACACCGCCCTGCCCGCGATCACCACCGATCTGCACGCCTCACCCGGCAGCCGCCTGCTGGTGGTATCCGCCTATTCGCTGGCCTTCGCCTGCGCCCTGCTCACGGCGGCGCGGCTGGGCGAGCGGGTGGGCCGCCGCGCCATGTTCCTCATCTCGGTGGCGGCCTTCACCGCCGCGTCGCTGTGGTGCGGATTGTCCGGCAGCGCGACCGAACTCGTGATCGCGCGGGTGGCACAGGGCATCGCGGGCGCGGGGATGGCCGCGCAGACCATCGCCATTCTCACGGCCATCTTTCCGCGCGAGCGGCATTCGCTGGTCTTCGCGCTGTACGGCGCGGTAGCGGGATTCGCGGGCATGCTCGGGCCGATTCTGGGCGGGGCGCTGATCACCGTCGATCCCTGGGGGCTCGGCTGGCACGCGGTATTCCTGATGAATCTGCCGCTCGGCCTGCTCGCCTTCGTTCTCGCACTGCGCTTTCTGCGACTGGGCCGTCCGGCGCGGCGCGAACGGCTGGACCCGGTCGGCACGGTGCTGTCGTCGGTGAGCCTGTTCGCGCTGCTGTTCGCGCTCGCCGACATCCACCAGAACGGCCTGCGGCCGAGCGTGGCGGCGGTACTGGTGGTCGCGGTGCTGTGGGCGGCGATCTTTCTCGCGCAACAGCGCGGCAGGGCACGCCACGGTGGCAGTCCGCTGCTGCGCTTCGATCTGTTCACCGACCGCGGTTTCGCCGTGGGCGCACTGCTGGTGACCGTATTCTTCGGTCTGTTCACCGCGTTCGTCTTCGCGGTGTCGATCACCCTGCAGGACGAGCTGCGGTTCTCGCCCTGGCTCACCGGCGTGCTCATGACACCCTTCGCCCTGGGGGCCGGGGCGGGCGCGCTGCTCTCGCCGATACTGGTGCGGCGGTGGGGAGTTCGGTCGCTGGCCGTCGGCATCGCCGGATACGGCGTCTGCGTGGCCATCGGCGCCGCCTACCTGCATCTGACCGCCGGGCAGGTGTCGATTCCGCTGGCGGTGGGACCGGTGCTGCTGTCGGGGCTGGGCGTCGGCGTATTCGGCGTGCAGTTGCCGCCGCTCATGCTCGCGGGGCTGAACCGGGCGCAGTTGGATGCGGCGTCCGGGCTGCTGCCGACCATCGAACAGGTCGGCAACGGGGTGGGGCTGGCCCTGTTCAGCGCGGTGTTCTTCCGGGCGCACAGCCTGGCGGGCAGCGTCACCATGTTCGCCGCCATCGCGGTGGTGGCCATCGCCATGGGTGCGCTGACCCTGGCCATGCCCGGCCCGGCGGAGCGGCGATGACCCTCGCGCGCCCGACCGCGCCGGGCGCGACGGCGGTGCCGCCGTTGGCGTGGCGGGAGGTTTCGGCCGTGGCCGTGATCGTGGGCGGCGTGCTGCTGGCGCGGCTGGGCCGGTACGACATCGGCGGCGACGAGCTGTATTTCCTCACGGCGGGGCGGCGGCCCGCACCGGGCTACGCCGATCAGGGCCCGCTGGTGCCGATGCTGGCCGCGCTGTCGGACCGGCTGGCTCCGGGATCGCTGGTGGTCCTGCGCCTGCCCGTCGTGCTGGCCACGATCGGCGGCATCCTGCTCAGCGCCGCCACCGCCCGGGAGTTCGGCGGCGGGCGCGGGCCGCAACTGCTCGCCGCGCTCGCCTACGCGACCACGCCGGTCGCCGTCATGCAGTCCGCCGTACTGAGCACCTTCGCACTCGACATCACCCTCACCGCCACCGTGTGCTGGCTGTTCATCCGCTGGGTGCGCATCCGGCAGGATCGGCTACTGGTCCTCGCCGGTCTGGCCGCCGCGGTGGACTTCCAGGTGAAATGGCTGATTCCACTCGTGTGGGCGGGGCTGGCCGCGGGCGTGGCGCTGTTCGGACCACGGGCGCTGCTGCGCCGCCCCGCCTGGTGGTTGGCGTGCGCTGTGCTGTCCGTCTCGGCGCTGCCGCAGCTGTGGTGGCAGGCCGCGCACGGATGGCCGCAGCTGGCCATGGGCGCGGTGGTGCGGGATGAGCAACTCGCCACCAGCGGCGGGCTGGTCGCCATGCCGCTGCAGGTGATCGTGACGGCCGGTCCGCTCGGCGTGCTGCTGTTGGTGGGCATGTGGGCGGGCATGCGGTCACCACGCCTGCACCCCTACCGGTTTCTCGTTCCGCTGGTGCTGCTCGGGCTGGCCGGGGTGGTCGCCGGGGGATTGCGCCCCTACTTCGTGGCGGGCGCGTTCCCGGGGCTGTTCGCGGCGGGCGCGGTGTATCTGAGCGAGCACCGGCTGTCGGGGCGGGTCCGGATGCTCGGGGCGGCACTCACGGCGGCGGCGACCGCCGTGGCGGTCGCCGCGGTCACGGTGCTCCCGCTGCCCGAATCCCGGCTGCGGGAGCCCACCGACCACTACTCCCAGCTCGATCGGCGCATGCGGCTGCACGGCCCGTCGGGCTGGCCGGAACTGGTCGCCGCCGTGGACAGCGCCCACCGGGCACTGCCGCCGCGCGAGCGGGCCGGGCTGCTGGTGCTGACCCAGAACTATTGGCAGGCGGCCGCACTCGACTACTACGGTCCGGCGGCGGGACTGCCGCCGGTGTACAGCCCGAATCGCGGCTACGGCTACTTCGGACCGCCGCCGGACAGCGCCACCGCCGTCCTGTACGTCGGTGTCGACCGGCCGGAGACCGCGCTGCGCGTGGCCTTCGGCGCCACTGCCGAACTGACGCGCCGTGACGAACCGCTCGGCTTTCCGGGCGTGAATCGTGCTGTCTCGGTGTGGTATTGCCGGGATCCGCGGGTGCCGTGGTCAACCGCCTGGCCCGCCGCGCGAACGCTGCCGCTGGTCGACGGCACGGCCAGATGAGCGCCCAGTGTCCCGTACCGACGAAGTGGAGGAACAGCCGTGGTCAGTTTCGGACTCATCGACGAGTGGGAGCCCACCCCCGGTCGACTGGTCACCTGGGTCGCCGCACCCGCGTCGCTGGCGCGTGCCGCGGCTGCCCCCGCCCACCCGGCGCCGCCCTCCCACCAGCAGGAGGAGTACCTGCGCGCCGCCGACCGCAATGCCACCGCCGACTTCCGCTACTCGGGGCTGTGCCTGGTCGTCGCCCAGGTGCCCGAACTGCTCGACCGGGCCGCCATGACCCGTGCCGTCAATGCGTTCCTGTTGCGGCACGACACCTTTCGCACCTGGTTCGCCATCGCACCGGGCGGTGCGGTGGTGCGACATCTGGTCGCTCCCGAGGACGTGGAATTCGTCCCGGTGGAGCACGGCGAGATCGACAACCCGGAGACCATTCGCGAGCACGTGCAGAAGACCACCCCCGGCCCGTTCCAGTGGGACTGCTTCACCTTCGGGGCGATCGAGCACGACGGCTCCACCACGCTGTATCTCGCGGTGGACCACCTGCACACCGACGGTGTGGCGCAGTACATCTCGTGTTTCGATCTGGCGCAGCTCTACGCCCGCGAGGTGGCCGAGGAGGTCGAGGTTCCCATCGAACCGGCCAGCTACGTCGAATACTGTGCGCGCGAACGGGAACGCTCGGCGCGCCTGAGCCTCACCTCGCCCGGGGTGCGCACCTGGCTGGCGCTGCTGCGCGGCAACGACGGCGAACTGCCCTCCTTCCCACTGGATCTCGGCAGACGACTGGACGGCTACAGTCGCAGCGCACACCGCACCCTCGAACTGTTCGACGAGGACAGCGCGTGCCGGTTCGAACAGGCGTGCCGGGACAGCGGTGCGGAGTTCACCGGCGGCATCTTCGCCGTCGCCGCACTGACCGAACGGCGACTCGTCGGCACCGACTACTACTTCGGCACCACGCCGATCAGCACCCGTGGCACCCCGGCGGAACTCGCCGCGGTGGGCTGGTTCGTGACACTGGTGCCGGTGGCGTTCCCGCTCGGGGCCGCCACCTCCTTCGCGCGCCTCGCGCCCCGGGCCCAGCGGGCCTACGAGAGCGGGCTGCTGCTGACCTCCACCCCGCTGCACCGCGTGCTGGAACTGGCGGCCGGTGACGACGGCATCGCGGTGCGGCCGGGCTGGGTCACGCCCATGATCTCGTATGTGGACGCCCGTGATTTCGTCGGTCACGAACTGTTCGACAGCGCCGGGGGCGGCGTATTCGCCAACCGGGCCGCCAGCGAGGAGGTGCTCATGTGGATCAACCGGCTGCCCTCGGGCACCTCGCTCAGCATCATCTATCCCGACACCCCGGTGGCGCACGATTCGGTGCGCCGCTACACCGAGGCGATGCGGGCGGTATTCCACGCGGTGGCAGACGGGGCCGGCTAGGCGTCACGCGCCCAGCGCGGCGGCCAGGACTGGCCAGGAGTTGTGCAGATCCTGCTGCCAATAGCCCCAGGAGTGGGTGCCGGTGGAGCGGATGTCGAAGACGGCCGGAAGACCCAACGCGCGGAACCGGTCTCGCAGCTGCCGGGTGCAGACCTCGGTGACCGCGTCGAGCACGCCGCCGATCACGAGTTGATCGATCAGCTTGGCGGGACTGCCGTCGACGCCGGGGCCGCCCAGGGTGTCGAGCGCACCCGCGCGTCCGGAACCGGTGGACACATAGACGGCCGTGCCACGCAGTTCACCGGCGCGCAGGTACGGGTCATGGGTGAACCAGGCCGGGTCGCCGGGCGGCCCCCACATATTGACGGGGTTGCCGCGCCGGGAGGCCACGATGGCCGCGGCCATGGCCTGGCCCGCCGGATCGCCGGTGCGCACACATCCGCTGTAGGAGGCCAGGCCCCGGTAGAGTCCGGGCGCGGCGAGCGCGAGCCGGAACACCGCCGAACTCGCCATGGACAGCCCGGCGACCGCGTTCACCCCGCTGGCGCCGAACCCGGAATCGATGATCGGCGGCAGCTCACGGGTCAGGAAGGTGGTCCAGCGCTGTCTGCCCAGCACCGGGTCGTCGGTCTGCCAGTCGGCATAGAGACTGCCCGCGCCGCCGATCGGTATCACCACGTGCACCTGCTTGTCGGCGAAGAACCGTTCCACATCGGTTCGGGTGAGCCAGTTGCTGCCGTCGACCCAGCGGCCGGTGTCGGTGCCGCCGTCGACCCCGTTCAGCAGATACAGCGTCGGGGCCGGTCTCGCGGGATCCGGGGCGGGCAGAACCGCCACGTCGATGGAGCGGGCCATGGCCGCGGAGTGCACGGTCAGATCCAGGACCCGCCCGCGACCCCGGGCGGCGGCGGTCAGGCGGGCGCCGTCGGAGGCGGGCCGCGCGGCGTCCACGATCCGCTGCGGGACGTACTGCCCCGCGTCGGCGACCGGATCCGCCGCCGCCGGCCAGCTCGTGCACAGTGCGGTCGAGCACAGCGCGGCGATTCGTAATATTCTCCGCGCCAGCATATTCGGCAACCTCCGGGTCGATACGGCGATACGGTAGGCCGCCGCGCGTCCGGGCGGTCCCGTCTCGCAATTCTCTGCGGTGGTTCACCAATTCCGTTGCGGTATGCGGTGAAGGAGCACAGGTACCGCCGTACGCGTCTGCCGCGCCGCTCATCGCGCAACGTGTGGATTTCTCATGATTCGCCGGGTGCGCGCACCTGAGATGTCACGAATTGTGTCCCCAGCACTGGTAAGTGGGAATGCCGCGAACTACCGTAATCTCCGGCGCGCCCTTTCCAATTCCCACCGGAGCGTCCCGGTGGCGGACGTGAAGGAGCCGAAGGTATGACCGCCATTCTCGAGAACAACCCCCCGGGCGGCCTGCCTACTTGCCGTGTGACCGTCTATCTGGGCGGGCCGCATCCCGACGATATGGTGGTGCTGGAATACGCCGCCACCCGATACGAGGCCGCGGAATTCGCCGCGGCGGCGACGAGACTCGGGATGACCGTCACGGTCGACGCGCGGGTACGGCCCGATCTCCGGCCGCTGCCGTGTCGCAGGCTGTGGCGTCGATGAGCACGAGCGGGTCTCGCATCCGCGAATCGCCGTCGTCCTCGGCCGCGGGCGGCCGCCGGTCCGACACAATCGACATGATCGCACCCACCCGCCGGCATCGAATCACACCGCGTGAACGGATGTCCGGCTTCGAAGGGAGTTCAGGTCGTGAACGGATTGCGTCTCGCGGTGGTGTGGATGCTCTGCGCCGCGCTCGCCGCCATCGCCGGTGTCGCGTCGGCGGCGCCCGCGCCCGTCGTGCTCGGGGGCGGTTCCGGGATCCTGCTGGCGAGCGAGCCCTGTTCGCTCACCGTGATCGGATACGACGGCGGGGGACGACTGGTCGGACTCACGGCGGGGCACTGCACGTATACCGGTGCGCCGGTGTGGGCGGAGCGGTCGGCCGAGGTCGGGGTGCTCGGCACCGTGGTGTTCTCCGATCGGGGGCGGGGGCTCGATTACGCGGTGATCGAGTTCGATCCGGCCAGGGTGAACGCGGTGCGTACCGTCGGGGCGACCACCATCGCCGGGATCGGGGCGGCTCCCGGCTTCGGGGCGATGGTGTGCGCCGACGGGCGGTCCAGCGGATTCGACTGCGGGGTGGTGTGGGGATCGGCGGACGGGCGGATCTTCAACCAGTCCTGTTCGATTCCGGGGGACTCCGGGGGACCGGTCACCGTGGGGGATCGGCTCGTTGGCATGAATCAGGGGCATCTGAAGCCGTGGGGGATCGACCTGCCGTGTGTCAGCGCGGCGTTCCCGCTCTACGGGCCCGCCTACTTCCGTCCGATCACGGAGATCCTGCATGCGATCGATGTGGCGGGTGGGGTCGGGGCCGGATTGCGGCCGGTGTGAGCCCCGGCCTCCGCTAATTGCTGGACGATAACCGTAACTCGGTTGCGGCAGGGTGTCGCTGCCACAACAGGTCACGGTGACCCGGTGGCGAGGATTACATCCGCCGCTCGGCCGTGGGGCATCGGTGGTGTTGTGCTGGGCTTCGCCGGTGTACGGAAGGTGAACGGGCGATCACGCGCGGTCCGGGGCGACACCTAGGGATTGCCAAGAATTTGCTGAGCATGTTCACTCTGAGCACTCCATTCGGGCGGTTGTCCGATATCGATCGAGAAAGAGCGGATCATGCGTATTCGAGTCATCTCCCTGGGTTTAGTCGCGGCGGCCGGCGGTGCCGCCGCTGTGTTGGTGGGTTCGGGCACGGCGTCGGCCGTCACCCCGTTCGTGGGACCGGACGAGGTCGGAGTCGTGCTCACGCCGGGTGAGACCGCCGCCTTCGCGGCCGGTCCGATTCCCGGCGGGATCGACGCGCTGGTGCCGTTCGGTGCGCAGCGGGTGGATCTGGAGCCGGAGTCGCAGTTGGCGGAGCCGGACGGCAGCACCTATGCCAGCACCGCCGCGATCGCCGCCGAGGCCGCGGCGCATCCCGGTGGCGGGGCCTATGTCTCGGTGCTGAATCCCCTCGATCCGCGTGATCCGGGCGCGGTGCTCGTCGTCGGTCAGTACTGGTGACGGCTGGGCTGCGGGTTGACGGCTGCGAAGGGATCGCGGGTATGAGAAGGCGTTTCGCGGTCGCGTCCTTGGTCGGCGCGGCACTCGTTTCCGTTGCCGGGGTCGGCACCGCCGCGGCCGATCCGGCCCCGGCCGTGCTGGGCGGCAGTTCGGGAATCATCTTGAACACCCATGAGGCGTGTTCCCTGACGGCCATCGGCTACGACGCCGCCGGTCGGCTGGTCGGTCTCACCGCCGGTCATTGCGCGGCGGCCGGGTCGCCGGTGCGGGCCGAGCAGTCCCTCGCGACCGGTGTGCTCGGCACGGTGGTGTTCTCCGACCTGGGGCAGGATCTGGACTACGCCGTCATCGAGTTCGATCCGGCCAAGGTGGCCCCGGTGCGCACGGTCGGCCAGACCACCATCGCCGGTGTCGGGGCCCCACCCGCTCCCGGGGTGCCCGTCTGCTCCAGCGGCCGTTCCAGCGGTTTCGACTGCGGTGTCGTCTGGGGTGCGGTGGGCAACATCATTGTCAACCAATCCTGTTCCATCCCTGGCGATTCCGGCGGGCCGGTCACCGTGGGTGATCGACTCGTCGGTATGAACCAGGGGCACGTCACGCCCTTCGGGATCGATATGCAGTGCGTGACAGGGGCATTCCCGGTCCATTCGCCCGCGTACTTCCGGCCCATCGCCGACATTCTGCGAGCCGTGAACGCCAACGGTGGCGTGGGAGCTGGACTGCGACCGGTGTGATCCGCCGGTCACAGTCCTTGCGCGCGACACCGGAGAGCTAGTACGTTCGCTCTATATAGAGCAGTCGCCCTATATGGGGCGGTACCAGTTCGCCTGCGGCAGGACAGAGGATCGGCATGAAACTTCCCCCGGGTCAGCG
The DNA here is from genome assembly GCF_030767025.1 of Nocardia sp. CC227C. Taxonomy (GTDB): domain Bacteria; phylum Actinomycetota; class Actinomycetes; order Mycobacteriales; family Mycobacteriaceae; genus Nocardia. The sequence continues at coordinate 78,880 of NZ_JASITE010000023.1, forward strand.
CGCCGTCGATGGGTTCCCACGGTTCGGGACGCATCTGCACCACCCACCACCGCCGGTTCCGGACGACCCGGTGATCGCGGTCGGCGGTGCGCTGGCCGAGGAATTCACCTTGCCGGTCGCCGGGCTCGCCGACCTGCCGCGATGTGAGATCGAAGCCGATTTCCACTGTGTCGCCGGATGGTCGGCGACCGGTCTGCGGTGGGCGGGGGTCGCGTTCGAGACCCTGTACCGCGGCCGGGTGGAGCCGCGGTTGCGGCCGGGCGCGGCGATCAGTCACGTCGTATTCGAAGGGCTCGACGGCTACCGGTCGGTCACCCTGCTCGAGGATGTGCTGACCGCCGATGTGCTGATCGCCGACCGGCTCGACGGGCGACCGCTCGACGGTGACCACGGCGCGCCGGTGCGATTGGTCAGCCCCGCCCAGTACGGCTTCGTCAATACGAAGCACCTGTGCCGCATCGAATTCCACACCGCCCCGCCCCGAGTCACCGACCGGTGGTCACCGCTCGCGGCGCACCGCAGGGCCCGGGTCTGGGAGGAGGAGCGCCATCTCTATCTCCCCGGGCGCATCGTCCGGCCGGTCTACCGATCGCTCATCGGACCCATTCGCCGGCTGAGCGCCCGCGGCGGGTCGGCGAACCGACCCGAGCGCTACTCGTGACCGTTCAGCTCGCCCGCCGGGATGTGCCGCAGCTTCACCACGGAGATGACCGCCAGGACGGCCGCGGCCACCGTCACGATGCCCGCGGTCAAGTGCACGCCGTGCAGGAACGCCTCCCGGGCCGCGGTCAGGACGGCGGTCCCGACCTGCTCGGGTAGCGACTCCGCCACCGCCACCGCCGCGCCGAGGGTATCGCGAACGGATTCGCTCGCCTCGGCGGGCACTCCGGCGGGCAACGTGGTGAGGTCGCTGCGGTAGATGGCCACGCTCAGGCTGCCGAGAATCGAGATGCCCAGGGCCCCACCCAGTTCCGCGCCGGTCTCGGACAGGCCCGAGGCCGCGCCCGCCTGCTCGGGCGGGGCCGAGCCGACGATCAACTCGGTGGTGATGCCGAAGACCGGGGCCAGGCCCAGCGAGATCAACAGCGAGGCCAGCACCGCGAGCATCGGACCGGCACCCGCCGACGCCTGGGTGAGCAGCGCGAGCCCGACGGCCGCCACGCTCATCCCGCCGCCGATCAGGTACGCCGGACGCACCACCCGCACGATGCGCGGGGCGAGCTGCGAGCCGATGATGAATCCCAGCCCCGAGGGCGCCATGGCGATACCCGCCCCCAGCGGTGACATACCCAGCACCAGCTGGAAGTACTGGCCGATGAACAGGAAGTACCCGAAGGCCACGAAGACGCCGATCACATTGACGGTCAACGCGGTACGGAACTCGCCGAGCTTGAACAGGCGCAGATCCAGCATCGGATCCGGCCGCGACAGCTGCCGCCGCACGAACAGCACACCCGCCGCGACACCGATGGCCAGCGCCGCCAGCGCGCCGCCGCCGATGCCGTCCTGCGCGATCTGCTTCATGGCGAAGACCAGCGCGATCATGGTCACCACGGACTGCGTCGCGCCGATCAGGTCGAGCCGACCCGCCTCCGGATCCTTGAACTCCGGCAGCACCTTCGGCCCGAGCACCAGCAGCAGCACCATGACCGGCACCGCGAGCAGGAACACCGACCCCCACCAGAAGTGTTCCAGCAGTACGCCGCCCGCCAGCGGGCCGATGGCCCCACCCGCGGAGAACGCGCCCACCCACACGCCGACCGCCACCGAGCGCTGCCGCCCGTCGCGGAACATGTTGAAGATCAGCGACAGCGTGGAGGGGGCCAGGGTCGCCCCGGCGACGCCGAGCAGCGCCCGGCACAGGATGAGAGCCTCCGCGGTGGGGGCGAAGGCCGCGATCACCGAGGCCAGGCCGAAGGCCGCCGCACCCGCCAGCAGGATGCGCCGCCGCCCGATCCGGTCGCCGAGGGTGCCCATGGTGATGAGCAGGCCGGCGACCATGAACCCGTAGACGTCGATGATCCACAGCAGCTGCGCGCTGGTCGGCTGGAGGACCGCGCTGATCTCCGGCACCGCGAGATGCAGCACGGTCAGGTCCATGGCGTAGACCAGGCAGGCCAGCGCGAGGACGCCGAGGCCGATCCACTCGCGCTGCCCGGCCCGATTCTCGGCGAGCCCGGTGGGCTGCGAACTGATGGCGGTATCCACGGCGGGAGTCCTTCGATCGAGGGATGCGTACTGCCCGTAATGACGGCGTGGTCCCCACGATCTCATCGGCCACCGACAGATTCGGCAACCGAATTTCCGGCCCGCGCGATCAGCGCACGGCGGGCAGCCGCACCACCTGTCCCGCGTACGCCAGCCCGGCACCGAAACCGAGCAGCAGCGTGATATCGCCGGGCCGGGCCGCGCCGGTGCGCAGCAGCTGCTCCATGGCCATGGGGATGGAAGCCGCGCTGGTATTGCCGGTCTCGGCGATATCCCGTGCGACGGCGACGGTTTCGGGCAGGCCCAGGGTGCGGACCAGCGCGTCGGTGATGCGGCTGTTGGCCTGGTGCGGCACGAAGGCGTTCAGCTCCTCGGCCGCCACCCCCGCCCGCTCCAGCGCGTCGCGGCACGCCTTCTCCAGGAAGGTGACCGCCCAGCGGAAGACGGCCTGCCCGTTCATCCGGATATAGGGCCGCTCGGAGCTGCCACCGGCGGCCTCCGCGGCGGCGACCTCGGCGAAGTACTGTTGGAAGTCCTTGTCCTGCTTGATCGCCGAGGTCTGGCTGCCGTCCGAGCCCCAGGCCACCGGGCCGATGCCCTCGGCCGCGGCCGGACCCACCACGGCCGCGCCCGCGCCGTCGGCGAAGATGAACGCGCAGGTGCGGTCGGTGGGGTCGAGCAGGTCCGACAGCCGCTCCACGCCGATCACCAGCACGTACCGGGCCTCCCCGGAGCGCACCAGGCTCGCGGCATTGGCCAGCGCGTAGCAGAATCCGGCGCAACCGGCGGAGACGTCGAAGGCCGCGGTGTCGTGCATGCCGAGTTCGGTGGCCACCACCGCGCCCGCCGACGGCCCGAGCACCATTTGCGAGGAGGTGGCCAGCACGACGGCGTCGATCTGCTCGGCATCGATTCCCGCCGCCGCCAACGCGTCCCGGGACGCGGCGGTGCTCATGGAGACGATGGTCTCGTCCGGGTCGGCCCAGCGGCGGGCGGCGATTCCGGAGCGCGTCCGGATCCACTCGTCGGAGGAGTTGATCCGGTCCACGATCTCGGCATTGGGGACGATTCGGCGGGGGCGGTACACCCCGAGTCCCAGCATGGCGGCGTGCGCCACCTGCGGCATCGACTTGATCTGCACAAACTCCGACCCTATTGGGGGAGGTGCGCACCGCGCTACCCGAACACCCCCAGAGTTGCCGACCCGAATGTGGAGATTCCGCCAGTAACGAGATCAGGGGCGCCAGGTGATGCGGCCGCCCTGGAAGTCCTGGGCCTTGCCGCCTTCGTAGTCGTACTCGTCGCTGGTGGGGAAGCCGTAGACGCCGTTCTCCGCGCCCCGGCCGACCCATTGGTCACGAATCGCGCCCCAGACCGGATGCGCCCCGGTGCGCGCGGACCAGTAGATGGCCCCGCCGGGGAAGAGGTTGTAGCGGCCGTTGTCCTTGCCCGCCGCGGATTCGTCGGTGATGGGGAAGCCCAGCGCACCGCTCTCCCATCCGTAGGCGGCCCACTTGTCCCGGATCGCGCCGCCGATCTGGTGTGCGCCGGTGCCGACGGACCAGTAGATCGAACCACCCTGGAAGTGGTTGTAGCGACCGGGGTTCACCGGCGTGCCGTACTCACGGGTGACCGGATAGCCGAGAGTTCCCGTCTCCCACCCGAGGTCGCGCCACTTGTCGCGCACGGCCCCGCCGACCTGATGCGCGCCCGTGGCCGGATGCCAGTAGATGGAGGAGCCGCGCTGGAACACCTGGAACCGCCCGCCCGCGGCCGCGTCCAGTTCCGGTGTGGTGGGATCGCCGAAGAATCCGCCCCCGCCCGCCCGGTCGTATTCGACCTCGATCGCCCCGCCCACATCGAACGGTCCGATCGGCCGCGCCCCGGCCGCGCCGGGGTCCAGCGCCGCCAGCACGGCGGCGGCAGCGCCGACGGCCAGCAGACGGCCGGTCGATCGGCGGGTGGGACGGTTGCTCGGACGTCGTGACAGCATCGGACGTCGTGACAGCACAGGGCTCTCCGTTCGCAGGCAAACGATACGACCCTTCATCGGGTCGGCCGCACCGTCCATTAGCCAGAGTGTTGCCCACTTCACAGGCCGGACGCTGTCAGTCGCGCGGTTCGAGCACCACCACCGCGGTCTCGGTGGAGCGGCGCGCGGCGAACGCGTCGAGGTCGCGGTCGATCTCGCGCCACCGGTCCCACAGCCGGGCGCGCTCGTCACCCGTCGCCGCACGCCCGCGCACCGCGCGGGTGCCGCTCTTCAGCACGGCGGTGGCCTCGGGGTGCGCCCGCAGATTGAGCCACCACGCCGGTTCGCCCTCACCCCATCCGTTCATGGCGAGCGTGACCAGATTCGGCCCGTCCTCGAAATAGCCGAGCAGAACGCTGCGCTCATGCCCGGTGCGCCGCCCGATCGTGGTGAGCCGCAGGGTGCCCCAGTGCTCGCTGTCCTTGGGCGGCCACAGGCCGAACCGCCCGCCGCTGACGCGATAGATGGCCCGGTGGGCGTGCCAGGCCAGGCGGATGAACCAGCGCGGCGGCAGCCACGGCCGACGTCCGGATGCGGGCGACATGACGACTCCACTCCCTCGGCCGGAGCGCACCCCGGCGAATTGCGCTGTCCCTCATGGGGACCGTCCTGCACAGGATCGGCGTCGCGCCGGGGCTTGTCCAGCCCGGCGGAGCCCGTCGCACCGGGCGACGGTTCAGGCGGTCTGTCGCTTGGGCAGCTTCCAGTTCGGCCGCGGGTAATGGCAGGTGTAGCCGTCCGGGTAGCGCTCCAGGTAGTCCTGGTGCTCCGGTTCGGCCTCCCAGAACTCGCTCGCGGGCGTCACCTCGGTGACCACCTTCCCGGGCCACAGGCCGGAGGCGTCCACATCCGCGATGGTGTCCAGGGCGATGCGCCGCTGCTCGTCATCGAGGTAGAAGATGGCCGAGCGGTAGCTGCTGCCGATGTCGTTGCCCTGGCGGTCCTTGGTCGTCGGATCGTGGATCTGGAACAGGAACTCCAGCAGCGCCCGGTAGTCCGTCCGCGCCGGGTCGTAGACGATCTCCACGGCCTCGGCGTGGCCCGGATGGTTGCGGTAGGTCGGGTGGTCGTTGACTCCGCCGGTGTAGCCGACCCGGGTGGACAGCACGCCGGGCTGCTTGCGGATGAGGTCCTGCATCCCCCAGAAACAGCCACCGGCCAGAATCGCCTTGCGTGTATCGGTCACGCTTCCTCCTTCGTGAACAGGGTCCGTCACCGCTTGTTCGGCCCCCGGTACAACCCGCGGTCCGCCTCGGAAAGTTCCGGTGCGAGCGGACGTCGTACTTCGGTCACCGATGATCCGATGTGACGGTCCCGGGTCTAGACCACCACCGGATGATCGGCGACCGTGCGCCCGCCCAGCCGCACCCACCCGTCGGAGTCCCATTCGGTGAACATCTGCGAGCCCCGGCCCTGGGTGATGTTGAGGGAGCGCCGCAGCAGCGCGGTGAGCGCGATGGCCGCGGCGCCGGTGGCCTCGTCCTCGGCGATACCCATGGCGGGGGCGAACATTCGCGCGCGCAGCGCGCCGCGGTTCTCATCGGTCCAGGTCCATGCGTAGTGCGCGCCGGAGGTGAAGTCGGCGGGGTCGAGCGATGCCATCTCCTCGGCGCTGCCGAACTGGTGGAATTCGAACTTGGGTGCCCATTCGGCGCGGGCGCGCACCCAGGTGATGCCGTCGGTCCCGGACACCTCGACCGGTCCGGCGGGTACCTCGATGACCGCGACCGGGGTGCGCTGATCGCTCAGCCACCAGCCGGTGCCCACGGTGGGGTGTCCGGCGAAGGGCAGTTCCACCGCCGGGGTGTAGATGCGCATGCGGGTGCGGTCGCCGGTCGGCGCGTCCACCACCACGGTTTCGGCGTATCCGGCCCGTGCGGCCAGGGCCTGGTGGTCGACCCCGACGACGTCGGCGGAGCGGGCGATGCCGAGGCGATTGCCGAAACGTCCCGCTTGGTCGGTGAAGACCCGAACCACTTCGATCTGGGTGCCATCGCTTTCCGGAACGGTCATGAATCTCAGGCTACGACGTGATCGGGCCGGCGGGGGGAGATAGGTGGTGAGGGTCTCGCACGGAAAAGGCCGCGCACCGTGCGGTGCGCGGCCCTTCCGGATATGCCGGTTGCTAGACGGTGGCGGTGGCCAGCGCCTCGGTCGACGCCACGGCCTGACCCACGCCCGCGACGATCGCGGCAACGCGCAGCGACTCGAAGATCACCTCACGCGACACGCCCGCCTCGCGCAGCGTGTTCTCGTGCGCCTCCAGGCAGTGGGCACAGCCGTTGATCGACGACACGGCGAACGACCACAGTTCGAAGTCGGCCTTGTCGACTCCAGGGTTGCCGATGATCTGCATGCGCAGACCCGCGCGCAGGTCGTCGTAGCGACCGCCCAGGAAAGCCTTGCCCCGGTAGAACACATTGTTCATACCCATGATGGAGGCGGCCCCGAGCGCCGCGTTGTACGCCTCGGCCGACAGCGTGTCCGCGGCCTCCTCGGCGATCTCACGCAGCGTGGTGGCCGACCGGGTGGCGGCGGCCGACGCCAGCAGGGTGCCCCACAGCTGCTGCTCGTTCAGCACGGTGGTGCGTGCGATCGAGGACAGGTTGAGCTTGAGGTCCTTGGCGTACTCGGGCAGGGAGTTCTTCAGGTTCTCGATGGTCACAGCGCGAAATCCTTACTCGGACGGCAGGGTTGCTCAGACGGAAGCGGTCATGAGCTCGCCCGCCTTGATGGTGGGATCGCCCTTCTTCCAGTTGCAGGCGCACAGCTCGTCGGACTGCAGCGCGTCGAGCACGCGCAGCACCTCTTCGACATTGCGTCCCACGGAACCCGCGGTGACCGAGACGAACTGCACCTCGTTGTTGGGGTCGATGATGAAGGTGGCGCGATCGGCGACACCCTCGGCATTGAGCACGCCGGTGGCGGCGGACAGTTCACGCTTGAGGTCCGACAGCATCGGGAAGGGGAGGGTCTTCAGATCCTCGTGCTGGGCCCGCCACTGGAAGTGCACGAACTCGTTGTCGACGGAGACGCCGAGCACCTGCGCGTCCCGGTCGGCGAACTCCTCGTTCAGCTTGCCGAAGGCGGCGATCTCGGTGGGGCAGACGAAGGTGAAGTCCTTCGGCCAGAAGAAGACGATGCGCCACTTGCCCGCGTAGTCGTCGCTCGAGACCTGGGTGAAGTAGTCGTCGGGCTGCTGCGCGTTCACCTGCGACAGGTCGCCGCCGATCACAGCCTTGAGGTTGTAGGCGGGGAACTGGTCGCCGATGGTCAGCAGGGCCATGCTTGCTCCTCTTTCGTAGTCGGATCGATCGTGTCGTGACTGCCGCGAACGATCTTGCCCAAACCGCTGTGAAAGGTAAAGGTGATCGGTCGCACTACACTGATAGGCGTGTCTGATCAAACTTATCAGCCGACCCTCTCGCAGCTGCGTGCGTTCGTGGCAATCGCGGAGTATCGCCATTTCGGCACCGCCGCGAACCGGCTGAGTGTGAGCCAGCCAACGTTATCGCAGGCACTGGCATCACTGGAAAACGGACTGGGGCTCAAGCTCATCGAGCGCAGCACCCGGCGGGTCCTCGTGACAACCGCTGGCAAACGCCTGCTGCCGCAAGCCATCGCCACGCTGGAGGCCGCGGACCGGTTCGTGGCCTCGGCGGCCGGGTCCGGCCTCGGCGGCACCCTGCGTCTGGGCATCATTCCCACCGTCGCGCCCTACGTGCTCCCGACGCTGCTGCCCGAGCTGCGCCGCCAGCTCCCGGCGCTGGTACCGCACGTGATCGAGGATCAGACCGCGCGGCTGCTGGACGGGCTGCGCTCGGGCGTCCTGGACGTGGCCCTGCTGGCACTGCCCACCGAGGCCACCGGACTGGTCGAGATTCCGCTGTACACGGAGGAATTCGTGCTGGTGGTGCCGCGCGGGCACACCCTGGCCGGGCGTACCGACCTGGTGCCGGGCGATCTGCACGCGCTGCCGCTGCTGCTGCTCGACGAGGGGCACTGCCTGCGCGATCAGACCATCGACCTGTGCCGCTCCCACGACGCCCATCCGGGCACCGTCGGCGACACCCGGGCGGCGTCGCTGGCCACGGTGGTGCAGTGCGTGGCCGGGGACCTCGGGGTGACGCTCATTCCGGAAATGGCGGTATCGGCCGAAACCGAGCGCGGCACACTGGATATCGCGCGTTTCGCCCCGCCCGCGCCGGGACGCACCATCGGGTTGGCCTTCCGGTCCTCCACCGCGCGCACCGAGGACTACGAGATCCTGGCCGAGGTGATCCGGTCGCAGCAGCCCCATTGACCGATCGGTTCGTGCGTTCCGATTGACCCGAAAGATGCCGTCTGGGACTCTCGGGCACGTGCGGATTCATCACCTCGACTGCGGGACCATGTCCATGGGCATGGTCGACCATTGTCTGCTCATCGAAACCAAGCGTGACGGGCTCGTTCTCGTCGATACCGGATACGGGTTGGACTGCGTGCGGTACCCCGAGCGGATGATCGGTCCCACCCGGTTCATGCTGGGCGTGAGACTGCGGCAGGAAGCGACCGCCATCCGCCAGATCCAGCGGTTGGGTTACGACCCGCGCGATGTGCGGCACATCATTCTGACGCACCTGGATCTCGACCACGCGGGCGGATTGTCGGACTTCCCGGAGGCGACGGTACATGTGCACGGTCCGGAGTTCCGGGCCGCGACCGCCCGGCGGGCGGCGGGTGAGCGCCTGCGGTACCGGGCCGCGCAGTGGGCGCACGGCCCGAAGTGGATGGTGAACGAGATCGAGGGCGGGCAGCCGTGGTTCGGCTTCCAGACGGTGCGCGATCTGCCCGGACTGCCGCCGGAGATCCTGGTGGTGCCGCTGCACGGGCACACCCGCGGCCATGTGGGCGTGGCCGTCGACTCCGGCCGCGGCTGGCTGCTGCACGCCGGGGACGCGTTCTTCGTGGGCAGTTCCATCGATCCGGTGAAGCCGAATACCCCGCTGCTGTGGCGGACATACGAGCTGGGATCGATTCTCGGCGGCGCGTATCGCGAGAACCAGCGGCGGCTGCGGGAATTGAAGCGGGACCACGGGCACGAGATCACCATTGTGAACTCGCACGATCCGGCGCTGTTCGCGCCATTCGCGAATCAGCGGTGAATCCGTGAGCGCGTCCCGGGTCCGGCGGCTGCCGGTGCCGAGCGATCCGCTGTTCGTCTACGGCACCCTGACATTTCCGGAGGTACTGGTCGAATTGCTGGGCCGCGCACCCCGGCTCGACCCGGCGCGGGTGTCGGGGCGGCGCGCGGCGGAGCTGCCCGGACGGGTGTATCCGGGACTCGTCACCGCCGCCGGGGCGGTGACCCGCGGCGCGGTGCTGCGCGGACTCACCGCCGCCGAGTGGCGGGTGCTGGACGCCTTCGAGGACGACGAATACGAACTGCGGCCGGTCTTCGTGCACACGGGCGGGTCCGCACACGCCGCGTGGACCTATGTGTGGACGGCCGAGGTACTGGCGTCGGACTGGTCGGCCACCGCGTTCGCCACCGACCACCTGCCGTACTACGCGGGCCGCTGCGCGCATGGCGGCACCGACCGGCGCACTGCGGGTCCTGCTCGGCGAGACCGGATGGCGTAGGACGCGATCCGGCGGTGGACCGTGGTCGCACGGGGGTCTCGCCGCCGACGGCCGGTCACTCGATGGCGTCCACGTGAGCGATATTGGCCCGGTCGCCGGGGTCGGCGCTGGCCGCCCCGGCGAACCAGGCGTCCAGGATCTCGTCGAGCTGCGCCCGCGAGGTCAGCCGCAGGCTCAATGCCAGCACATTCGCGTCGTTCCACTTGCGCGCCCCGTCGGCGGAGTAGGCGTCCACACACAGCGCCGCCCGCACCCCCGCCACCTTGTTCGCGGCGATCGAGGCCCCGGTGCCGGTCCAACAGCAGACCACGCCCTGCTCCGCGCGCCCCTCGGCCACATCCCGCGCCGCGGCCTCGCTGGCCCACGCCCAGTCGTCGCGCTCCTCGGGCGCCAGCGCGCCGTGCGCGATCACCTCGTGCCCGCGCCGCCGCAACTCCTCGACCACCGCCGCGGCCACCCCGGCATTCTCATCCGCCGCCACCGAAATCCGCATCGCAGTCCCTCCGCCCGATCACGCCGACGCCTGACATTCTGCCCGAATCACGTACGGTTCCGATCCGCTCGGCGGCGGTCGTCGGCCACGCCGCTACAGCTGCTCCGCGGTGACGAGGAGTCTCAGGTGGGCGTCCGCCCAGTGCTCGAGGACGGCGCGGCCCGGCCGGGCCGGGGAGTGGCGGAGCCGCTCGACCGCGGTGGCGGCGGAGGTGAGGCCGAGCCGTCGGAGGGTGGCGGCGGTATCGGCGGCGCGGGCGGACCAGGTCGGGGGAAGCTGGCGCAGGCCGCGGTGGGGGAGTTCGGCGGAGAGGGCGAGGGCCGCGCCGAGGGCGGCCGCGAGCGGGTCGGGCTGCGGCGCGGCGGTTCCCGGCGCGGTGGGGTGCGCGGTGGTGGCGAAGGCGGGGACCGCGACCGTATCCCCGGTGACGACGGCCGTGGGTTCCAGGGTGAGGCGGCCGTGGTGGCGTTGCAGCGTTCCGGCGACGAAGCGGACGGTGCCCGCGTCGCCGGAGAGCGACCTAGCGAGGTCGTCCAGTGCGCCCGGGGCGGCGGCGGTGTGGGTGAAGGCGACGGTGGCCGTGCCGGTGGGGGCGCGCAGGGTCGCCTCCAGGCGTTGCTCGTCCGGGAGATAGTGGACGGCGTCGATGCGCTCGACGGCGACGGCACGCACGGCTTCGCCGCGGACGCGGGGCCGGATGACGGCGGGCGGCAGCGCGGCGAGGCGTTCGGCCTCCGCGTCGAGGTCGGCGACGAGCAGTTCGGGCGGCAGTGCGTTCCAGTCGCCGGTGGCGGGCAGCACCGAGGTTCTCGCCACGCGACCGGTGGCCAGGCGCACGGTGCGATTCGCCGAGCGGACGGCGGATTCGGTGACGATATTGCCCGCGGCCAGCTCGCGCAGGCGGGCAGCCCCGGCGCGGCGCGCTCCGAGGGCGGCGGCGGTGGGCGGGGCGGTGCCCTCACGTACGGCGGAGATGTGCCGGAGAGTGAGGACGATGCGCGCCTCCGGGTGCGCGAGATAGACCTCCACGCAGCGGGATTCGTCGTCGCCGGAAATACGGGCGCCCAGCCCGGTGAGGCGGAGGTGGCGCAGCGGCGTCCGCGCGGCCTCCTCGGTGCCGAGGACCGAAACCGGGTCGCGGGTGCCGGCACGGTGGCGGGCCACCAATTCCGCGATCAGCGCGGCGGTGCGCACGGGATCGTGGCGGGCGGCGCGGTCGCGGTAGGCGGCGAGCTGATCCAGCAGATCGGTGAGGGCGTCGTCGGACCAGCGGGCACCGGCGGCGTCCAGGGCGCGGTGGGCGGGGGCGAACACCTGCGGCAGCGCCGGACCGGCCTGGGCGACACCGTCTTCCAGGAGTTCGGCCAGCGGCGTCAGCACCGCGGTGCTCGCCGCGACCGCCGCCGAGCCGCCGCCGCTGTCGCCGCGGCCGCCGACCGTGACCGCTACGGACTCGGCCGCCGGATCGGCCGCGTCCGCGGCCCGGAATGCCCACACCGCCAAGGCGACCGCATCGGTACGCGCGCCGCGGGCGGCATCGGCGCGGGCGTACGCGAGTTCGCCGGGAACCAGGAATCGCACCGTGACAGCGGACAACTCGACCGACGGCACCGGATCGTGCGGGGTGGCCCGGCGCACCAGGGCACGGTACCCGGTTCGGTGGGCGCGACCGGCGGTGGCGAAGGCGCGCGCGCCGAGGAGGTCGCGCAGCTGTTCGTCGGTGAACTCCGCCGGGGACCAGGAGACCGTGGGTTCCGGCGGGTCGGCGCGGGCGGCGGGCACGGAGGGGGCGGCAGGCACGGTGGGGCCGGAGGCTTCGGCATGCGCGCGATACGCCAGCACCGCGATCACCCGGTGGCGGCACACCGTCGTCGCCGCACAGGTGCACGACGACATCTCCAGCGTCGTATCGGGCGGCAGGACGGTTCGGACGCCGTCGGCGAAGCTGACTTCCACGGTGCCGTCGCCGGTTTCGGTGACCTCCGGCGGTGCGGCGGCGTGCTCCTTGGCCGCGCGCTTGAGAATCCCGCGGTTGGCGAGGCTGATGAGCGAATCGTCGGTGAGGGCCACCAGATCTGCGCGCATGGCTATCCGATCGTTTCCGCGATGAAGGCGGCCAGTTCACCGGGCGTCATGGCTCCTACGTGCACGCCCGCGTCGGCCAGCCGTTGCCCCAGCTCGCGGTCGAAGACCGGATCGGCCTGCTCGTCGAGGGCCGCCAGCCCCAGCACCGTCGTCCCCTCCGCGACGAGGGCGGCCGCGGCGCGCACCAGCCGGGCCGCGTCGCCGCCCTCGTAGAAGTCGCTGATCACCGCGATGATGGCGCGGCGCGGTCGCTCGATCAGCTGGGCCGCGTAACCCAGTGCGCGGGTGATATCCGTGCCACCGCCGAGCTGCACCTTCATCAGCAGTTCGACCGGGTCGTCCACATCGCGGGTGAGGTCGACGACCTCGGTGTCGAAGGCGACCAGGTGGGTCTTGATGCCGGGCAGCCCCCAGAGACAGGCCGCCGTGACCGCCGAGTGGATGACATTGCCGATCATGGAACCGGATTGGTCCACCAACAGGATGACCTGCCAGTTGTCCATATGGCGGCGGGTGCGCGCCCGGAAGTGCGCGGTCTCCACGTACAGCCGCTGCTGCTCGGGCCGATAGTGGGCGAGGTTGGCGCGCACCGTGGCCGGGAAGTCGAAGTCGGCGGCGCGGGCGATGCGCCCGCGGCGGCGCGAGCGGGCGCCGTGCACCGTGGTGCGCACCTCCGTGGCGAGCCGCTCCATGAGCTCGCGCACCACCTGCTCCACGATGCGCCGCGCCATCCGCAGCACCTCGGGATTCATGAGGTGCTTGGTGCGCAGCACCGCGCCAAGCAGTTCGGCGTTCGGCTCCAGCCGACCGAGCATCTCGGGATCGGTGAGCACCTCGTGTAATCCGTAGCGCTGCACCGCGTCCCGCTCCAGGCGTGCGACGGTGGCCTTGGGGAAGAGCCGGTGGATGTCGTCGAGCCAGTCCACGGCGTGCACGATGGCGGGGCCGTCACCGCCCTGACGGCGGATGCCGCGCCGGTCGAGTTCCTCGTCGCGGTCGTAGAGCCAGGCCAGTGCCGCGTCCTGTCCGGCGGCCGCGGCGCTGAGCGCGGCATCGCGGACCAGACCCGAGGCCGCCTCGCCCAGCACGAGCCGCCAGCGTTCCAGTGTCGGATCGAGCTCAGTCATGGCTGTCCCCCGGCGGATTCGCGAGTAGTGCGTGCTCGCTCAGCAGTTCGTCCACCCGCGCTTCCAACGCCCGAGCCCGTGCCAGCAGCCCCGCGTCGGCGTCGAGGCGCAGCAGTGTCGCCGGGGCCGCGTCCACGCCCCGCGCCGCCAGCAGCCGGGCGGCGATGCGGGCGCGTTCGCGGGGCGGAAACCAGGCGAAGGCCAGTCGCAGTGCGGGCAGGGCGGTGAGGAAGTCGGGTGGTGCGAACCGGTCGACGAGTTCGTCGAGCACCTCGAGCAGCGGTGCTTCGACGTCGAGGAGTTGTTCTCGGGCCAGCGCGAACAGCCCGGCCAGGAAGTCGCCCAGGACTTCCGGATGCCCCGCCAGCCGGACGGCTCGCGCCACATCGGGGGCCTCGTCCGGTGCCAGTGCCGCGACCAGGCCCACCGCCGCGCCCCGCAGCGCGGGTGGTCGATCGGGGGCCGCGCCGCGCCGGAAGACACCGACGATGTCCCGGCGGCCGACGCTCAGCACGGTCGGCGCGTGCTGTGCTGCGTCACGAATGGCGGTGAGGGCGTGGAGCATTCGGTCGTCGGCGGGTGCCGGACCACCACGTACCCCCTCGATGAGCCACAGCAGCCGCAGCACGGCGGCGTCGACGAGCGCGGCCAGGGTGGGGGAGTGCGCGGTGCCGAAGATCCGGTCGTGCCGCCACAGGCTCAGCGTGATCGCCAGCAGCTGTCCGAGACCGGCTGTGTCACCGGCGGATCGGATGAGACCGCGGGTGCGGTCCACCACCGCGCCGCTGAGCTCCGCGAGTCCGCAGAGGGCAGCGTCGAACAGCACCTCCGCGAGGCCGCCGGTATCGGACCCGGCCGCGTCGAACCGTTCACCCAGCCGGGTGGCGGCGGCCTCGGCGCAGGTCGCGCCGAGCGAACCGGCCTCGATGAGCATCGGCAGCCGCAGCGGTGACGCGGTGATGCGCCACACTTCGCGCGGTTGCGGCGGACGCCCGACCAATGGCCCGCTCTCGCGCCGATACCTGGGGATGTCGAGCACCCGCAGCCGGTGCAGCACCCGGCTGGCCGCGAGGCCGGAGTCGGTGGCGAGATCGAGTTCGCAGTCTCCCCGTTCGGGTATGCCGTGGCGCGCGAGTTCCCGGTCCGCGTCGTGCACGAGCGGCGGATGCGGGGTGTCCCGATGCAGCCGTCCGGTTCGGGAGCCCGACAGCGCGGCCACCATCTCGACCACCACCGGATCGGTGCCGGGCCGCAGCTGTCCGCGACCGGTCCACGGCAGCGGGCGGTCGAGCGCCTCGGTGACGAGCGCTCCGGCGAGGCCGTCGAGAACGTCCGTGCGCGAGGGGGATCGGTGTCCGCGCAGACGGCTCAGCCCGCCCGTGAGGGTGCGCGCGCCGATCAGGGCGGCGGTCGACACCGGTTGCCCCCGCTCGCGCAGCCGCCGCACCACGGCGCGGGTGATGCCCTCGGCCGCCTGTTCCGCGCCGTCCTCCCAGAGCCGCTGGTAGTACTCCGGCGACGGCATGCCGGACTGGTAGCCGTCGAAGGCGTCCAGACGGCGAAAGCTGTAGGGCACCAGGTAGCTGCCGCCGACGCCGTCCCCGGGAAAAGGTGGTACCCGCGGCCAGGGCGTGCCGGACGGAGCCGCGGCCGCGGCCGTCAGGTGTTCGTCCACACGGCGCATGAGCGCGGGCCGGTGGAAGCCGCCGGTGACCACCACGATGTGCGCGGGTCGAGCCCCGGGCGCACGGTTCGCCGCGTCCACGGCGGCGTGGATCCAGCGCGCCATGTACTCCTCGCGCTGCACATCGCCCGCGCTCGCCTCGTCGTCCCCCCGCACCAGATCGAAGTACGCGCCCAGCCGTTCGGCCAGGGTGGCGTCGTCCCCGATTTCGACGAGGTGGTCCCACAGCGTGTCGATATTGTCCACCGCGAACTCTCGGCACAGCCGCGCCACCGCGTGGTCGTAGCGGCGTTCGGCGTCGGCGTACCGGTTCTCGGTGTCGGCGAAGGCGCGGTGCCAGGCGGGCAGGTCGATGAACCGCACCACCGCCCCGGCGGCGTGGCCCTCGGTGAGCGCCACCCACTCGGGGGAGTAGTCGCACAGGGGCGCCCAGGACATGTGCCGGGTGGTCCGGTCCCGGTAGCTGGAGAACACCGCGATGGGCAGTTCGTGGCCGAGCAGCAGTTCGTCGAGCCGGTCGTTCATATCGACCGGCCCCTCGACGAGCACGTACGCCGGGCGCAGGGCGCGCACGGTATCGCGCACCAGGCGCGCGCAGGCCGGACTGTGGTGGCGCACACCGATGAAGGTGACCCGCGCCGCATCCCCCGTCATCCGGCTCAGCCCGGTAGCTGGAATCGCGCGTCGTGCAGGGACTTCCACGCCTTCCCGGATTTGCGCGGCGCCTGCTGCTCCAGGTAGCGGCGCAGCCGGGCCAGATCGTCCGGGTCGTCCTTGGCCGCGGTTCCGGCCAGACAGTGCACGATATCGGCGGCGTCTCCGGCCTCGCCGCGCAGATACCAGCCGCGCAGGCCGACGGCATGGGCCACCGATACCGCCTCGGCGGTACTCATGACGGCGGACATGCGGTCCAGGGCGTCTCCGGAATCGGTCGCGCCGCCGCGCAATTCCCGGAAGGTGGTGACCAGTACCTCGAGCACGTCGCGCGGCGGAGCCTGCGGTACGCCGGAACGGTGCAGCAGCGCTCGGGCCTCCGCCTCGACCAGGGCCAGTTCGGCGTCGAAATCGGTGATGGGGAAGACGGTTTCGAAGTTGAACCGCCGTTTCAGCGCCGCGCTCATGTCATTGACGCCGCGGTCGCGGGTATTGGCGGTGGCGATCACATTGAATCCCGCCACCGCGTACACCATCTCGCCGAGCTCCGGCACCGCCAGCACCCGATCCGACAGCAGCGACAGAATCGAGTCCTGTACTTCGAGAGGGCAGCGGGTGATCTCCTCGAAGCGCACGATCTTGCCCTCCCGCATGCCGCGCAGCATGGGCGCGGGCACCAGGGACCGCTCGGACGGGCCTTCGGAGACCAGCAGCGCGTAGTTCCATCCGTAGCGGATCTGATCCTCGGTGGTGGCCGCCCCACCCTGGACGGTGAGCGTGGAATCGCCCGAGATTGCGGCCGAAAGCAGTTCCGACAGCAGTGATTTGGCGGTGCCCGGCTCGCCGGTGAGCAGCAGTCCGCGGGTGGTGGCGAGGGAGACCAGCGCCCGGTCCACCAGGGAGGCGTCGCCGACGAACTTGCGGGCGATACCGAGCGTCGGGTCGCCGACGATGAACCGCTTGGCGGCGTCGACGCTCAGCTGCCAGCCCGGCGGCCGCGGGGCGGTGTCCTGCTCGCGCAGCCGGGTCAGGTCGTCGGCCCAGCGGAGTTCCGCGGCCGGGCGTTGTAGTTGCTGGGTGGAACCGGTGGTCACGGCACGCACACTAATGCGGCTCGGTGACAAGTTCATTCGGATGCGTGATCGGCCGGCCCGGTCCCCTCATCGCAACCGGGCCGGCCGATCCGGCGATCACCGGCGTGCGATCGCCTCGAACACGGTG
>NZ_JASITE010000024.1 GCF_030767025.1 Nocardia sp. CC227C
CAGGTCGAGCTCGTGTGATCATCAGGCGCTCCTCGTACAACCTCGTTTCCGAGGGGCTTCGCTGAACCTTTCGGCTCGGCGTCTCGGCCCCTGGTCGGTGTCCGTGTCGCTCTGACCTGGAATAAGTTACGTGTCCGCGAATGCAGTGTCAAATCGCCTGGTCAGAGGCCCAATTCTGCGTTCACGCGTTCGCCTTCTTGCATCCTGTCGCGTCGAACCGCTCGACAACTCGCGTATTAATGCGACCGGTCGCCTTTATTGCTGCCGGATCGACTCGGGAGCCATCCACTCAGTAGCGCAGGATCGCCGCGAACTCCGGTGCCTTCTCCCCCACCGGCCCGGTTATCTCGGTGCCCTCCAGCAGTCCCGCCAAGCGTTCCGACTCGACGAGATAGACGCTGCCGTCATCGGTGAGCGTGCGCACGGCGGCGGCCTCGGTCAGATCCGCGTCCGGATGAGCCGGGTCGGCCATCATGAGCACCGCGTCGGAGGAGACGTCGTACCACCCCGGCACGGTCGCGTCGGCCGCGAGCAACAGCGTGTCGACCCGGCCGCGATACGCGCTGCGCACCACATCGCCGATGGCGGTCACCGCCCGCGGACTGCCCTGGCCGATCAGTTCGGCCGCCCGGTGCAGCGCCTCGTCCCGGCTGCCGTCGAAGGCGGGCCGGACGATCTCGTACGCCCGCGCGTGCAGGTTCCCGTCGTCGAGGGCTTCCGGATTCGTCTCGACCGTGCCCGTGATCCGCCCGGACAGCCTCGGGTTCTTGCGGATGTGGCCCGTCAGTTCGGCGTCGCCGACGAGCACCAGCGGCAACCGGTCGTCGGCGATGCGTTGCGCGACGGCGGTGGCCACGGCTCCCGCGTACTGCTCGAGCCCCGCCTTGCGCCATTCGGGTGGGGCGTCACCGTAGACCTGGGTCCGGGCCGCGATCGGTCGACCGGTCCGCGGCCGCGACGCCGGGCTGCCCTGGATCGGACCCTGGTAGTCGTTCTCCCCCGCCGTCTCCGCGACATCGGCGGGAAACTCCACGTCGTGGTCCTCGTCCACGGTGTGCCGGGTGGCGTCTAACAGGCGGGCCGTATGCGCGGTCACGGCGAGGATATGGAAGCCGCCGTCCGCGGCGAACAGCGGCAGCAGCGGTTTGACCGAGAATTCCGGACCCACATGGGTCCGCGGCTCGAGGGACAGGGGCACCTTGTACACACGCAACCCGTCGGCATCGAGGAACAGCGCCAGTCCGTCGCTCTGGTGCTGCCAGAAGTCGTAGTCGTCGCGCAGCGCGGCGGCCGGGCACAGCAGCGCGTCCGCGTCGGCCGCGGACATACCGGCGGCGATGAGCTTCTCCCGCGCCTCATCCAGCAGGTCACGCAGGCGAATCGGGTCCTGCCTGGTCTCCCTGCCGCCCCGATGCGTCGGCAGGAAGATCGAGACACCGCGATCGGGCGCGGCCTCGATGAGCTGCGACAGATCCGAACGCGTCAACATCGGCAACCCCTCTGTACGTCGGTGGCGGAAGGAGGTGGGCGATGGCATCGCATCACCCACCATCGAGCTACCCGGCCTCGCGCGGCGGAAACCGACGCGTTGCCGGACGGCGGGGCGGTATTCGGCACGCGGGGTTCCGCTACGCGGTGGCGTCGTTCATTGCGCTGCCAGTCCACGCGGTGGCGTCGTCCACGCGGTGGCATCGCTATGTGATGGCGGCGTCGCGGGTATCGAGCGTGGCCCGCAGTGCTTCCCGGGTCGGCGTCGGCTCGATGCCGAACTCCTTGGTCGCGGCCGTTGAGTCCAGCACGAACGGGCGGTCGAACTGGTAGCGCAGTTCGCGGATCTCCCGAGCGTCGGCATCGAAGAGACCGGCGGCCCACAGCAGGGCCGACGGCATCCGGCGCACGCGCGCCGGCGACGCGCCCGCGAGAGTGGTGGCCAGCTCGGCGAGGGCGCGCACCGAGATCGGGTCCGCGGTGGGCACGTGCCAGGCCCGGCCCCAGGCCGACTCGTCAGCGGCCACCGCGACGAGGGTGCGGGCCACATCCTCGACGGCGGTCCAGCTGTGCGGGGCATCCGGGTCGCCGGGGAACAAGGCGGTCCGGCCCGCGGTGACGGCGGACAGGACGACCTCGGTGAACGTCGACTTCGCGCCCGCGCCGAGATAGTCGGACCCCCGCACCTCGGCGGTGCGGATGCGTCCCGCCCGGTGCGCCGCCAGCGCCGCCTCCCAGAGTTCGGCCCGCACCCTCCCCTTCGACGAATTGGGCCGCAGCGGTTGCGATTCGGTGACCGGACCGTCGAATTCGCCGTATCCGTACAGGTTTCCGGCGGTGACGAGCACCGCGCCGGAGGATTCCGCGGCGCCGATCGCGGCGGCGTTGAGCGGCGGGAAGTCGGTGGCCCACCGGGCGTACGGCAGTCCGGCGCACTGGTGGATCGCGGTCGCCCCCGCGCAGTGTTCCGCCAGCGCGGCGGCATCGGCCGCGTCGACGCGCAGGCGCCGGACGCGCGCATGCTCGGGTCCGGACCCGCTGCGAGTCAGCAGCCGGACCTCGTCACCCCGCTCGGCCAGCAGTAATGCGGTGGCCGCTCCCACGGGGCCGGCTCCGATGACGACGTGCAGGGACATGGGTCCTCGATCCTGTTCCACTGGCGTAACCACTCATGCGTGACACCACGACAGTAGAGCCGGAGCGGGTCGGACGCATCCCGCACGGCGGCAGTGGGGCCGAACGGCCCGAAGGCCGACCACCCGGTGGGTGATCGGCCTTCGGTTGTTCGAAACCCGTTGCCGGAAGGCAGGACTCAGAAGTCCATGCCGCCCATGCCGCCGGTCGGATCGGCGGCCGGGGCCGCCTTCTCCGGCTTGTCGGCGACGACGGCCTCGGTGGTGAGGAACAGGGCCGCGATGGAGGCCGCGTTCTGCAGCGCCGAGCGGGTGACCTTGACCGGGTCGGCGACGCCGGCGGCCAGCAGGTCGACGTACTCGCCCGAGTCGGCGTTCAGGCCGTGGCCCGCCGGGAGGTTCGAGACCTTCTCGGCGACGACGCCGGGCTCCAGGCCCGCGTTGAAGGCGATCTGCTTCAGGGGGGCGGACAGCGCGACGCGGACGATGTTCGCGCCGGTGGCCTCGTCACCCGACAGGGACAGACCGTCCAGGGCCGGAGCCGACTGCAGCAGGGCAACGCCACCACCGGCGACGATGCCCTCCTCGACGGCGGCCTTCGCGTTGCGGACGGCGTCCTCGATGCGGTGCTTGCGCTCCTTGAGCTCGACCTCGGTGGCCGCGCCCGCCTTGATCACCGCGACACCGCCGGCCAGCTTGGCCAGGCGCTCCTGCAGCTTCTCGCGGTCGTAGTCGGAGTCCGAGTTCTCGATCTCGGTGCGGATCTGCGCGACGCGGCCCTTGATGGCCTCCTCGTCGCCGGCGCCCTCGACGATGGTGGTCTCGTCCTTGGTGATGACGACCTTGCGGGCCTGGCCCAGCAGCTCCAGACCGGCGGTCTCCAGGGAGAGGCCGACCTCTTCGCTGATGACCTCGCCACCGGTGAGGATGGCGATATCGGCCAGCATGGCCTTGCGACGGTCACCGAAGCCCGGGGCCTTCACGGCGACGGACTTGAAGGTGCCGCGGATCTTGTTCACGACCAGGGTCGACAGGGCCTCGCCCTCGACGTCCTCGGCGATGATCAGCAGCGGCTTGCCGGCCTGGATGACTTTTTCGAGCAGAGGCAGGAGATCTTTGACGGTCGAGATCTTCGAGCCGACCAGCAGGATGTACGGATCCTCGAGGACCGCTTCCTGACGCTCCGGGTCGGTGACGAAGTAGCCCGAGATGTAGCCCTTGTCGAAGCGCATGCCCTCGGTCAGCTCCAGCTGGAGACCGAAGGTGTTGCTCTCCTCGACGGTGATGACGCCTTCCTTGCCGACCTTGTCCATGGCCTCGGCGATCAGCTCACCGATGGACGAGTCGCCCGCCGAGATACCGGCGGTGGCGGCGATCTGCTCCTTGGTCTCGACCTCCTTGGCGACGTCGAGCAGCTTGGCGGTGACGGCCTCGACGGCCTTCTCGATGCCGCGCTTCAGGCCCAGCGGGTTCGCGCCGGCCGCGACATTGCGCAGGCCCTCGCGCACCAGCGCCTGGGCGAGGACGGTCGCGGTGGTGGTGCCGTCACCCGCGACGTCGTCGGTCTTCTTGGCGACTTCCTTGACGAGCTCGGCGCCGATCTTCTCGTACGGATCCTCGAGCTCGATCTCCTTCGCGATCGAGACACCATCGTTGGTGATGGTGGGGGCGCCCCACTTCTTCTCGAGCACGACGTTGCGGCCCTTGGGGCCCAGCGTCACCTTGACAGCGTCCGCGAGGGCGTTCAGCCCCCGCTCGAGACCCCGGCGAGCCTCTTCGTCGTACGCAATTGTCTTGGCCATTGCGTTGAGATCCTCCAGATCAGGGGATTGACACGATCTGGCCAGGCTCGGTGCCCGCGACGGACGACCAGGGGATGTGTGAGTCCCGGCCTCACCGTTCTGACCTGGCACTCACAGGTCGCGAGTGCCAAAGCCCTTTTTAGCACTCACAGGTGTCGAGTGCAAGGTCAGCCGAGATCGATGGCCGGGTAGAGCGGGAAGCCCGCGAGCAGGTCCGCGGCCCGCTGCGAGATCTCCTCGGCGACCTTCGGTTCCAGCACGTGCTGCGCCTTGGACGGGACCCCCTTGCCGGTGGTGCCGGGTTCGGCGGCGGTGAGGACGCGGTCGATCAGAGCGGCGATCTCGTCCATCTCGGCCGCACCCAGGCCGCGGGTGGTCAGGGCGGGGGTGCCGATGCGGATACCCGAGGTGTACCAGGCGCCGTTGGGGTCGGACGGGATGGCGTTGCGGTTGGTGACGATGCCCGAATCGAGCAGGGCGGCCTCCGCCTGACGGCCGGTCAGACCGAAGGAGGACGCGACGTCGATGAGGTTGAGGTGATTGTCGGTGCCGCCGGTCACCAGGGTCGCGCCGCGACGCCCGAGGCCCTCTGCCAGCGCGCGGGCATTGTCGACGATGCGCTGGGCGTAGTCGCGGAACTCGGGGCGGCGGGCCTCGGCGAGCGCGACGGCCTTGGCCGCCATGACGTGCGGGAGCGGACCGCCCAGCACCATCGGGCAGCCGCGGTCGACCTGATCGCGCAGCGAGTCGTCGCACAGCACCATGCCGCCGCGCGGACCGCGCAGCGACTTGTGGGTGGTGGTCGTGACGATCTGGGCGTGCGGCACCGGGTCGAAATCACCGGTCAGCACCTTGCCCGCGACCAGACCGGCGAAATGCGCCATATCGACCATGAGCGTGGCGTCGACCTCGTCGGCGATCTCGCGCATGATGCGGAAGTTCACCAGCCGCGGATACGCGGAGTAGCCCGCCACGATGATCAGCGGCCGGAACTCGCGGGCGGTGGCGCGCACCGCCTCGTAGTCGAGCAGGCCGGTGGCCGGATCGGTGCCGTAGGAGCGCTGTTCGAACATCTTGCCCGAGATGTTCGGGCGGAAACCGTGAGTGAGATGCCCGCCCGCGTCCAGCGACATGCCGAGCATGCGCTGATTGCCGAACGCCCCGCGCAATGCGGCCCAATCGGCCTCGGACAGGTCGTTGACCTGCCGCACACCCACCCGTTCCAGCGCGGGAGCCTCCACCCGCTGCGCCAGAATCGACCAGAAGGCGACCAGATTGGCGTCGATTCCGGAATGCGGCTGCACATAGGCGTGCCGCGCGCCGAAGAGTTCCTTGGCGTGCTCGGCGGCCAGTGACTCGACGGTGTCCACATTGCGGCAGCCCGCGTAGAAGCGGCGGCCGATGGTGCCCTCGGCGTACTTGTCGCTGAACCAGTTGCCCATCGCCAGCAGGGTGGCCGGGGAGGCGTAGTTCTCCGACGCGATGAGCTTGAGCATCTCGCGCTGATCGTGGAGTTCCTGGCCGATGGCGTCGGCGACGCGCGGCTCGACGGCGCGGATGACGTCCAGTGCGGCGCGGTACGCCGTGGACTCCGGCGACAGGGACTCCGGGGACGGGGATTCCGGGGAAACGGGCTGCTGGGTCATGAGGGCCTCCGGGTCGGGTGGGAACGGTCACCGTGGCCCAGGCGCACGGCACTTCGTTCACAGGCCGCTCCCCGATGGTCGTTCCCATCCCAGCGCGCCAGTCACGGCCCGTCGGCAAGCCTACCCGGCCTGCCGCCGAACCTGGTCGGTACCTATTTCTTCGTCGCCATGATCGATTCGAGCAGGGCGGTGATATCCGCCTCGATGGACTCCTTGTCCAGGCCGAGGCCGGACAGCAGACCCGACCCGTCCTCAAGCTCCAGCATCGCCAGCAGGATGTGTTCGGTGCCGATGTAGTTGTGCCCCATGCGCAGCGCCTGCCGGAAGGTCAGCTCCAGCGACTTCTTGGCCTGCGCGTCGAAGGGCACCAGCGCGGGCACCTCCGCGCCCGACGGCGTCGGCACCGCGCCCTCGGCCACCCGGCGCACGGCGTCCACCGAGACGCCCTTGGCGATGATCGCCTGCACCGCGAGTCCGTCCGGCTCGCTGAGCAGGCCCAGCAGCAGATGCGCGGTGGTGATCTCGGCATTGCCGCGGGCGCGAGCCTCCTCCTGCGCGGCCACCACCACGGCGCGAGCGCGGGGGGTGAACTTGGCGAAGCCCGCATTGGGGTCCATGGTCGCGGCGTCGGCCGGGTCGCCGGGAGCCTTGGGGACGAAGCGTTTCTGAGCGGCCTGTTTGGTGACGCCCATACTGGCGCCGATATCGGTCCAGGATGCGCCGGAGCGGCGGGCCTGATCCACGAAGTGACCGATCAGGTGATCGGCGAGTTCGTCGAGATGCCCGCCGACGACGACCGCGTCGGTGAGCTGTTCCAGCACATTGTCGGGGCGGGCCTTCTTGATGCCGTCGATCAGATCATCGAGGCGGAGCGAGTGCGTCATGCGTCAACGATAGGTTGACTCAACCGAGTCAGTCAACCAATCGTTGACGATTTCGTCGATGGCGAACGCTCCGCTGCCATCGGCGATGTTCTCGCGGTGCGGTCCGGCACCGCCCGCCTGCTCACCGGAGGCGTGACCGAATCCGGGAGCGGCGGGCACTGGTGGCGGGTCCCGGCCGATCGCCCGGCTCGGGGTCGCCGTCGCCCCGCGGGTGCCGTTCGCGGTTACGGGCGGGCGGCGGAGGCGGCGAAGCGGACGATCGATTCCTTGACGCGGGCGGCGAGGCGGCCGGTGAGGACGCGGCGGGCGGGAGTGTCGTCGGGGTCGAGGAATTGGATGACGCCGTCTCGGCGGCCGAGGCTCAGGCATTGGAGCTGATAGCGGAATTTCAAGGGCGCGGGGGTGTTTCCGGCGATCGCGGCCGCGACCGAGGCGGCGGCGTGCTTGCCCGTCGGGAGGGCGGTGGCGCAGGCCATGCGGAGATCGCGGTCACCCGGGCCCGCGATGACGGCGGCATCGCCCGCGGCGTAGACGCCCGGGTGCGAGCGTGAGCGCAGGGTGGCGTCGGTCCGGACGCGGCCCCGGGGATCGACGGCCAGACCGGAGGCGGCGGCCAGGTCGGGGACCGCGAAACCGGTTGTCCACAACACGGTTTCGGCATCGAGGCGCTCGCCGTCGGCCAGCTCCAGGCCGGTGCCGGTGACCGCGACGACCTTGACGCCGGAACGGACCCGGACGCCGAGCCGATCCAGGACCGCCGCCACATGGGTCCGGGCGCGGTCGGAGAGCCATGCGGCGGGCTCCTCGGCCGACACCAGCGTGAGGTCGAGATCCGGATTCGCCTCGGCCAGTTCGGCGGCCACCTCGATACCGGTGGAACCGCCACCCACCACGGCCACCCGGCCGGTGAGCGCGGGTATGCGGGCGGTGTCCTCGGGTGTCGCCACGGTGTGGGCATACTCGGCGACGCCGGGCACGGTGCGGGTGTCGGCGACGCTGCCGAGGGCGTAGATCAGCGAGTCGTAAGCGATCTCCGCGCCGGTGTCCACACGCACCGTCCGGGCGTCGGCGTCGATCGTCGTGGCGCGGGCCCGCAGGAACTCGATGCCCTTGCGCTCCAGCCGTTCCCGCAGCTCCCAGCGCGGCACCGCCTGGCCCGCCAGCAGCTGGTGCAGGCGGACGCGTTCCACGAATTCGGCGCGGGGGTCGATCACCGTGACCCGCGCGGCGCGGATGCGCGCCGCCCGCTTGGCCGCGGACAGCCCCGCGTAGCCCGCGCCGAGTACGACGATGCGATGTGTTCCGGTCATGAGGGTGACTCCTTTCGAAGGGCCGACACCCTCCAGACCGGATAGCGGCGCGATCCCTGACAGTCCCGGACCGTGTGCCGCGTCACGTGCCTCGGCTAGGGCGACACCGGATCCGCACGCCGGAAATACGCCAGCTTGTCGGGGTTCAGCACGAGACGAAGGGCATGGATCCGCTCCTCGGACACATCCGCCCCGAGCACCAGCAGCACCACGCCGTCGACCCGAACCACCACGGCCGCGATGCCGTTCACCTCCTCGATGCCGATCGTCAGGCCCTCGATCTCCTGGGCCATCAGGCCGAGGATGTAGCGGGCCACCCGCGATGCGCCCACGATCGGCCGGCGCGCGGCGCTGACCTTGCCGCCGCCGTCGGCCACCGACACGATATCGGCGGCGAACAGGCTCTCCAGGGCGGCCACGTCACCGGAGCGGGCCGCGGCGAGGAAGCGGGACAACAACTCTCGCACCTGACCGGGGGCGGCGGCGAAGCGCGGCCGCTGCTCCCGCACCCGCTGGGCGGCGCGCCGGTAGAGCTGCTGCGAGTTGGCTTCGGTGAGCTCGAGCATCTCGGCGATCTCGCGGTGCGGATAGCCGAACGCCTCCCGCAGCACGAAGACCGCGCGCTCGGCGGGCGTCAACCGCTCCAACATGGTGAGGAAGGCCAGCGATACCAGCTCGCGCTGCTCCGCCGACTCCAGCGGACCGAGTTCCCCGCCCCCGGTGTGCACCGGCTCGGGAATCCACGGACCCACGTAGGTCTCGCGGCGGGCCCGTGCCGAATCCAGCCAGGTGCGGCACAGGTTCACCACCACGGTGGTGAGCCACGCCTCGGCGGCGCGGACGGCGGTGCGATCGGCGGCGTCCCAGCGCAGATACGTCTCCTGCACCGCGTCCTCGGCCTCGCTCGCCGACCCCAGCATGCGGTACGCGAGCGCGAACAGCCGCCCGCGCTGCCGCTCGAACTCCGCCAGCCCTTCGGCGTCCACGCGACCACCCACCTCACATCATCGATCGCATCCGGACATTACGCCCAGCCGCACGGCCGCGGCCGGAACGCGCCCGCCGCACCACGGGACCGGGACCGCCGCCGGGTGCGTCCCGCCGCGGTACCTCGATTCGGTCGACGCGGACGCGTCCCGAAGCGACCGCCGGGGCGTACTCGCCACCCGGCGCGGACGCCGACGAAGGATGCCGCCTCGCCACCGGTGCCGGGACGCACGGGTGCACAGCGACCCGCCCGGCGTGCGATGCCGACGGCGGATGGGCAGGTCGGCCGAAGTCCTACCGGCGCGACCGGGCAACACCCCCGCGCGGGCGGTTACTCCGCGGCGACCCGGATGGCAACGGCGACCGGGGTGTCGGTGTAGGAGCTGGCGAGGCAGGCGAGTTTGGCGGTGCCGAGGGCCATGTTGGGGCTGCCCTCCAGCTGGGAGCCGGGATGGGCGGCGAGGACCTGGTCGATGACCTCTTTCTGGGTGTCGTCGGTGAGGTCGCGGAACTGGCCGCAGGTGGTGTGCGCACCGTCGGCGGTGCTCTGCTTGGCCGCGGCCGGGGCGGTGGGTGCGGTCGCGGGCGGTTCCACGTAGGTGAAGGAGGTAGTGGTGGGTGCCGCGGTCGTCTCGGCCGCGGTCGTGGTGGACGTCGCCGCTCGGCCGAGTCCGCTCACATCACTCGATTCATCCGACCCACAGCCGGATAGTCCCAGCGCCAGCGCGCCGAACACGCAGGCGACAACCGACATTCGCTTCATACCGTGCTTTCCGAGCTCTCCGAGTGCAGTTCAGAACGCCGGACCTGCCCGACGCTCGCAGCAGCGTACCGGGTGGACGCTCCGCCCGGGAGGGGACCAGCGAACAGGACGGTCGCTACAGGTCACCGGCCATTCGCCGGCGAACAGGAGCCCGCCGCCGACCGCCGCCATTCCCGCGGCGTCATGCCGTACGCCGCGCGGAACCGGCGCGCGAAATGCGACGCGTCCCGGAAGCCCCACGCACTCGCGACGAGACCGATCGACCGATGCGCGTACTCGGGTCGCGCGAGATCGGCGCGCACCCGCTCCAGCCGCTCCGCGATGATCCACTGCTCCAGGCTGAGATCCGCTCCGGCACACAGCTTGTACAGGTAGCGCACCGAGATACTGTGCGCCCGGGCGATGGATTCCGCGCCCAACAGCGGATCGGCCAGATGATCTCGCACGTACTCGCGGATGCGGCCGAGCAGGAGCGCGGCCGGTACCGCACCCCCGTCACCGGCGGTGACACCGGCCGCCGAGGTCAGCAGCGCGCGGGCCAACTCCACTGTGGCACTGGCGGTTTCCCGCACCGCCAGATCGGCCGCGAGCGCCTCGGCGGAAGCCGCCAGCATCATGGTGTGTGCGCGGACCAGCGGATAGAGCGGACTGGCCGGAGCCCGGCGCATGGCGGTGCGGATCACCTCGAACGGCAGGGCCAGCGCATCCAGCGGCAGCAGCAGAGCCGTCAACCCGCGCTCCCGCCAGGCCAGTTCGTAGGGGGCATTGAGATCCAAGAGGCACAGTGCGCCCTCGGAAACCACCTCTGTCGTCGTGTCGCAGCGATGTTCGATGGCGGCCTGCCCCACGACGAAACCCAACGTCGGGGCCGGCTCACAGCGAACGTGCCGCTCGGTGCGCACCAGCCGCAGCGCGGAGCTGCGCGCCTGATACAGCCCGATACCGCCCAGCTCCCATGCCTCCAGATATGCGGACATCGGTCCGTCGGACTGTTCGGGCAGCACGTCTTGCGGACCGGCGATGGCCCGCACCGTCTCCCTCGCCCTCTCCACCCGCTGGTCCGGCTCTATGCCGTCGGTGTCGAGCAGCACTACCACGGTGAACCTCCGCGAACGAGCGTGGCGGTCCACACCGCCACCGGCCGATCGTGCACTGTGGGCCCAATACTGGGCGCGCACGGTCGATTATCGTTCGCGCGGTCGATCTAGGGTTGCGAAACCGGCTCCTTTGCTGGCTGGTGAGGAAAGACTCCCGCTCGCTGCTCGGATACGAATGTCGCGGGCAACCCCCCGGGGACCGCCTGTCGCACCCGCCGGACGACGTTGTCCACACCTGTGACACGCGGTCCCGCCCGCCGAGACCGCGAGCGGGAGACTCCTCGGTTCCTCGGCTGTCGTTCCTCGGGATGTCTCAGTTCAACCGGCTCCGCCAGTCCGCGGGCACACGGTCGCGGGGGCCCGGCACCGGCTGATCCGCCGGATGGTGTGTCGGCGCGGCCAGTTCCGGACCCTCGCCGTACATCTCACCGGTGGCGTAATTCCAGTACCAGTCCTCGCCCGGTTCGTAGCTCTGCACGAACGGGTGGCCGGTCGACCGGTAGTGCGCGGTGGCGTGCCGCGACGGCGAACTGTCGCAACAACCGACGTGACCGCACTGGGCACAGCGCCGCAGATGCACCCACCAGCCCTGCGCCGCATCGCATTCCACGCAGCCGGGGCCGCTGGGGGCGACCGCGGGATCGATGCCCTGGATCTGCTCCGACATCACTCACCTCCGGTTTCGGGTTGTGCCGCGGCGACCTCCGCACCCGTGGGCGGCGTCAGCGGCAGACGGACGATGAAACGGGTGTCGCCGGGTTCGGATACGACGCGGATATCGCCGCCGTGCTTGTTCACCACGATGCGGAAGGAGATGTCCAAGCCCAGGCCGGTGCCCTCGCCCACCGGTTTGGTGGTGAAGAACGGTTCGAAGATCCGGTGCTTGATCTCATCCGGCACCCCCGGCCCGGTGTCGCCGATTTCCACTACGGCGCAATCGTTCTCACGATATGTCCGCACCGTGAGCGTGCCCCGCCCCCGCATGGCGGCGATGGCGTTGTCGATCAGGTTGGTCCACACCTGATTCAGTTCGGCGGCGTAGCAGGGCACCGGCGGCAGGGCATGGTCGTACTCCTTGACCACCTCGATGTGGTCGCCGATCTTGCGGCCCAGCATGACCAGCGTGCTGTCGAGCAGTTCGTGGATGTCGACCACCTGGAACGGGGCGCGGTCCATCTGCGAGTACTGCTTGGCGGCGTTCACCAGCGACGAGATGCGCGTGGTGGAATCGGCGATCTCGTTCATGAGCAGCTCGGTCTCGACCGTGTAGTTGAGCCAGCGGATCGCGCCCTCGAACACGCCGTCGGAGCATTCGGTCAGGGTGCCGTGCACCTTCTCCAGCCAGTCGATGTCGAATCCGGCCTGCACGAAGGTGGGGGCGATATCCCAGCCGTCGGCGATGCCGTGGTCCGCCAGCCAGTCACCGAGTTCGTCCTCGCGGTCGGCGGCCTCCAGTGGGGTCAGGGTGGGAGCCTTGCCGACCTGCGCGGCCGCCTCCTCCTGCAACTGCACCAGCGACTCGAGCGTCTGGGAGTCGAATTTGCCGTGCGCCATCATCTTCAGCTTGTGCCGCATCCCGGCCACCCGCTCCCGCAGCGAGGAGGTGGCCCGCACGGCCGCCGCGGCGGGATTGTTCAGCTCGTGGGTCAGCCCCGCCGACAGCGAGCCGAGGGCGAGCAGCCGCTCCCGCTGGCCCACCCGCTCGTTGGCATTGCGGTTGCCGAAGAACACGCCCTCGAGCAGGTGCAGCGCCATGGGGAACCAGGTCTGGACCATGCGCGCGAAGGTGCCCGCGTCCAGCACGAAGAAGGTCGACGGCCGGGTGACATAGAAGGAGCCGGTGTAGTTCTGGTCGACCTTGTCGCCCATGTACGCCGACCACGCGCCCGCGTAGGAGCCGTGGTGGTCGGTGCGCACCAACTCGATCTCCTCGCCGCCCGACATCTTGGTCAGCACGACCTCGCCCTCCATGAGGACGTAGAAGCAGGTGGCCGGATCGCCCTCGCGGAACACCAGCCCCGGTTCGAAGCGTTCTACCCGGCCGTCTCGGCACAGCCACGCCAGCTGTTCGTCGTCGAGCTTCTCGAAGAGGAACAGCTCCTTCAATTCGTCGGGGTCGCAGATCAATCGGTCACCCATCGCGGCCTCCT
Source organism: Nocardia sp. CC227C (assembly GCF_030767025.1). Taxonomy (GTDB): domain Bacteria; phylum Actinomycetota; class Actinomycetes; order Mycobacteriales; family Mycobacteriaceae; genus Nocardia. Next base: position 13,261 of record NZ_JASITE010000024.1, read on the forward strand.
ACTGTTTCGCCAGGTAGCGGTGGACCAGCATGACGGCCATCGCGCCCTCGCCCACCGCCGAGGCCACCCGCTTCGCCGACTCCGACCGCACGTCGCCGGCGACGAACACCCCGGGCACGCTGGTCTCCAAATGCCCTGGGGGACGGGGTAGCTCCCATCCCGCGGGCCGTTCGCCTTCCACCATCAGGTCGGGTCCGGCCACCACGTAACCGGCGGTGTCGCGGGTGACGGTGCCGTCGAGCCAATCGGTTTCCGGTGCGGCGCCGATGAACAGGAACAGCCGTTCCGCGTCGACCTTCTCCTCCACCCCGGTGGTGTTGTCGCGCAGCACGATCCGTTCCAGGTGGTCGTCGCCGTCGGCGGACACCACCTCGGTGCGGGTGTGCACCCTGATATTCGGGATCTGCTCGATCTGCTGGATCAGGTAGTGCGACATGGACGCCTCCAGCGACGCCGCCCGCACCAGGATGTGCACGGTGCGGGCGTTGCGTGCCAGGAACACCGCCGCCTGGCCCGCCGAATTCGCGCCGCCCACGATGTAGACGTCGCGGTCGGCGCAGTCGGCCGCCTCGGTCATGGCCGAGCCGTAGTACACGCCGCGGCCGGTGAAGTCGTCCACGCCGGGGGCGGGATGGTGCCGGTAGTTCACGCCCGTGGCGATGAGCACCGCGTGCCCGGCGATGTGCCCGCCGTCGGCGAACTTCACCACCCGCGCCGAACCGCAGGCCTCCAGCGAGTGCACCTCACGGGCGGTCACCAGTTCGGCGCCGAACTTGACGGCCTGCCGTCGCGCCCGATCGGCCAGCTGCGCGCCCGAGAGTCCGTCCGGGAAGCCCAGGTAGTTCTCGATGCGCGAGCTCTGTCCGGCCTGGCCGCCGGTGGCGGTGCGCTCCACCAGCACCGTGCGCAGGCCCTCGGACGCGCCGTAGACGGCCGCGCCGAGACCGGCCGGGCCGCCGCCGACCACGATGAGGTCGTAGAACTCGCCGGATGGGTCGGTATTCAGGCCCACGCTCGCTGCCAGCTGCGCGTCGCTCGGTTCCAGCAGCGCCTCACCGGCCGGATTGATGACGACCGGGCACTGGTCCTCGGTGGCCCCGGCCGCCGCCAGCAGGCGCGACCCCTCCGGTTCGTCGGCCAGATACCAGCGATACGGCAGCTGATTGCGCGCCAGGAACTCCCGCACCTGCGAACAGCGCGCCGACCAGCGGTGGCCGACCACCTTGGTCTCGGTGACCGGCCGGTGGATGTCGCCGCGCCACGCCTCCAGCAGGGCGTCGATCACCGGGTAGAGCTTCTCCTCCGGTGGATCCCAGGGCTTGAGCAGGTAGTGGTCGAGATCGACCACATTGATGGCTTCGATGGCGGCATTGGTGTCGGCGTAGGCGGTGAGCAGCACGCGCCGAGCGTGCGGATGCAGGTCCATGGCCTGCTCGAGGAATTCGATGCCGTCCATACCCGGCATGCGGTAGTCGGCGATGAGGACGGCGACCGGCTGACCGCGCAGCTTCATCTCCCGCAGCGCGTCGAGCGCGGCCGCCCCCGACTCCGCCCGCAGGATCCGGTACTCCGCCCCGTAGCGGCGACGCAGATCGCGAACCACCGCGCGCGAGACGCCCGGATCGTCGTCCACGCTGAGAATGGCCGGTTTCACGGCAGCAGGTGAGGTCACCTAACGAGTATGGATGGCACGGTCGAATACGGCCGAGTTGTTCACCACGGGCTCAAATCCGGTGCTGATGCACGAGATCCAGCTCGGACTGGGTGAGCAGTCGTTCCAGTCGCTCCTCGTTCGGCGGCTTGGACCGGGGCGCGGGCGCGGATCGCGCTTGTTCGTCGTCGGGGTTGGGAAGCAGGGGGACCCCCTTGTGTGCCTGCCTGCGATGAAGAAGCGAGCGCAGATTCACGGCCGATCACCTCACGTTTCGTTCGGGAAGCTGGAGGCAGTGTCTTGCTTCGTCTATAGGACATTGTGCGCTGGCTATTACGGGTGTCGCCGCCACCGCACCGGAATGTGATCTAGTTGATTTTCAGTGTTCGGCCACATGTTCGATTGCGTTCGCCACAGCATCGGGCTCTAGGATTGCTGATACCCCTCGTTACATCTCCCGGAGGCAGCGTTGCCGAAGAATCTCGAAGCCACCATCGACATCGCCGCGTCACCGGACACGGTCTGGGCCGTCGTCTCGGATCTGAAGCGGATGCCGGAGTTCAGCCCGCAGTGCGTGCGCATGCAGCCGATCGGCGGGATCAAGACCGGCACCTGGACCATCAATATCAATCGGGACGGCAACAAGTTCTGGCCGACCACCTCCCGGGTGGTCCGCTACGAGCCGAATCGCGCCATCGCCTTCAAGGTCAACGAGAACCGCACCATCTGGAGCTTCACCCTCGAACCCACCGACACCGGCACCCGGCTCGTCCAGCGGCGCGACTGCCCGAACGGCACCACCTGGTTCTCCCGCACCTCCATCAATGCCGCCATGGGCGGTGAACAGCCTTTCGAGGAGGCGCTGGTGCGCGGCATGAACGAAACCCTCGGCAAAATCAAGAACACTGTCGAGCGCTGACAGTCGCGTTTCTACCGGCGCGACGGCCGCGCGATGCGTAGGTTCGCTGCCATGCGACGAATGACAGGCATCTGCGCCGCGGCCACCGGCGTCGCGCTGCTGCTCACCGGCTGCGGCAGCGCGGGATCCGACCACGACCGCGACGTCACGGTCGTGGGTACCGGGCAGGTTCGCGGCGCGCCCGACGTGCTGAACGCCGATCTCGGCGCGCAGGTGAAGGCGGGCGACGTCTCCGCCGCCGTGGACGGCGTGAACGCCAAGGCGAAGGCCATGACCGACGCCATGGTGGAAGCGGGGGTGGCACGCGAGGACATCCAGACCAGCGAGCTGTCGGTACAGCCGGAGTACGGATCCGAAGGCCGCGTCATCACCGGATACCGCGCCACCAATTCCGTGCACGTCGTGGTGCGCGACCTCGACAAGGCCTCGGCCGTGCTCGACGCGGGGGTCGATGCCGGGGGCAACGACACTCGCATCAGCAATGTGTCGTTCGATCTGTCGGACAACACCGAACTGCTCGAGGACGCCCGGGCCCGCGCGTTCGCCGACGCCAAATCCCGCGCCCAGCAGTACGCCGACCTGGCCGGACTGAAACTCGGCGACGTCGAGACGATCACCGAGGACAGCAGCGCCAACTACCCGCCGGGACCGATGCGGGCGGATGCGGCGTCGCCGGAATTCAGCCTGGAACCGGGCCAGCAGACGGTGACGTTCACCGTGAACGTCACCTGGAACCTGAAGTAGGCCCGAATCCGATCCACCGCGGAGTCGACCGCGAGGGAACCTGCCGCCGGGGGTTCGGGTGCGGGGCACCCGAACACTCCTATTTCCAGTCGGGCAGCGTCACGACCTGCGCGGCGTAGGACAGGCCCGCGCCGAAGGCGATGAGCAGGGCGGTGCCGCCCGGCTTGGCGTCGCCGTTGCGCAACAGCTGCTCCATGGCCAGCGGGATCGAGGCGGCCGAGGTATTGCCGGTCTCGGAGATGTCATTGGCCAGCGCGCAGCTCTCCGGCAGCTTCAGCACCCGCGCCATGATCTCGATGATCCGGCCGTTGGCCTGGTGCGGGATCATGGCGTCCAGTTCGTCGACGGTGATTCCGGCGGCCTCCACCGCGTCGCGGCACACCTTCTCCAGGGAGTGCGCGGCCCAGCGGAACACGGCCGTCCCCTCCATCGCGAGGTACGGGCGCACCGCGTCGGTGCCCTGCTCGTCGATCTCGCGGAAGAACTCGATCCAGTCCTTGTCCTGGCGGATGGCGTGGTGCTGGGTGCCGTCCGAACCCCAGATCGTGGGCGCGATGCCGGGCTCCTCGGACGGACCGACCACCACCGCGCCCGCGCCGTCGGCGAACAGGAAGGCGGTGCCCCGATCCTTGGGGTTGACGGTGTCGGTGAGCTTCTCGACGCCGACCACCAGCACGTGCCGCGCGGTACCGCCCTTGACCAGATCCGACGCCATGGCCAGTGCGTGGCAGAACCCGGCGCATCCGGCGGAGACGTCGAAGGCGGCGGCCCCGGTGATGCCGAGTTCGGTGGCGACCTGCGGGGCGGCGGCCGGGGTGAGCAGCAGCCAGGTGGAGGTGGCGACGATGACGCAGTCGATCTCGGCGGCCTCGATCTCGGCGGCCTCGATGGCGTCGCGGCCGGCCGCCACGCTCATGCTCTTGACCGTCTCGTCATCCCCGGCGAAACGGCGGGTCTTGATGCCCGAGCGGGTGCGAATCCAGTCGTCACTGGAGTCGATCGGTCCCGCGACCTCGTCGTTGGTGACGACCCGAGCCGGGCGATAGACGCCGAGCCCAAGGATCGCGGTGTGCTCCGCCCCTCGAATCGAGGCAAGTCGGGCCGCCATATTCTTCCCCTTTGTACTGCGCGTCGAGCTGTCCTTCATCCGGTCCCCCACGGTCATGGCCTACACGACGCCGTAGACATGAGGCTTCCTCATATTAATCGGAACATAGTCCTCCGCGAGTGCGTATTCTCACAATCGAGGGGTATTGCCAAGTGCGTCTCGCCGAAAGTCGGCGGGGCTCACACCGTTCCTCGGACAAGGGAGGACAGCATGCTCGGCCTCGGCATCATCGGCTGGATCATCATCGGCGGCCTCGCCGGATGGATCGCCAGCAAGATCATGAAGACCGATGCTCAACAGGGCATTCTGCTCAATATCGTCGTTGGCGTGATCGGCGGTCTGCTCGGCGGCTTCATTCTCAAGCTCTTCGGCGTGGACGTGGAGGGCGCCGGGTTGATCTTCAGCTTCCTCACCTGCCTCGGCGGCGCGGTCCTCCTGCTCTGGCTGGTGAGCCTGGTAACCGGCCGCCGCGCCGGAGTCTGAGGTCCGGACCTCACAGGGCACCGGGCGGCCTCGGGCCGCACCGGTGCCCTCGCACGTCCCCGAAACGCGGACGATCGCGGAACGCCATGCGATTTCCGGCCCGTACCCGCCCGAGGACGCCGGCGGTGAGCCACGTTCCCGTAAGGTGTGAGCGCGGTCCCTGACCGCACCCATCCGCGCATGAAAGAGGAGCTTGTGGCCCGCCGTCCCACCCCGCCCGGCACCCCCGAACGCACCGGCCTCGCCCACGTGGCCGATCTGGTGCGCGCCGCGATTCCGCCGCTGCACCCCGCCGGACTGCCGTTCGTGGCGGCCCCGCTGGCGGTAGCCGCGCTCGGATACCGCAAGAAGTGGGTGCGCCGCACGGGACTCGCGGCCGCCGCGGCCTGCGCCACCTTCTTCCGCCACCCGCACCGGGTGCCGCCGAACCGGGCCGGGGTGGTCGTCGCCCCCGCCGACGGTGAGGTCGCACTGGTCGACACCGCCGTGCCGCCCGCCGAACTGGGGCTGGGCGATGCGCCGCTGCCCCGGGTGAGCATCTTCCTGTCGGTGCTGGACGTGCATGTGCAACGGGTGCCGGTCAGCGGCGTGGTCACCGAGATCGCCTACCAGAAGGGCGAATTCCGCTCCGCCGATCTGCCCGAGGCCAGCGACGCCAACGAGCGCAACTCCATGGTGCTCGAGACCGAGAACGGTCAGCGGCTCGTGGTCGTGCAGATCGCCGGACTGCTGGCGCGGCGCATCGTGTGCGAGGCCAGGGCCGGCGACAAGCTGAATATCGGTGACACCTACGGACTGATCCGCTTCGGCTCCCGCGTGGACACCTACTTCCCCGCCGGGACGCGCCCGCTGGTCACTCCGGGCCAACGCACCATCGGTGCGGAAACGGTGCTGGCCGAACTGGATTCGTGATGGAGCAGCTCGCGCCCGCGCCCGAGAAGGATCGCCGCCGCCGCACCGTCCGGCTGCTGCCGTCGATGGTCACCATTCTCGGACTGTGCTCGGGTCTGTCGGCGGTGAAGTTCGGCATCGAGGGCAAACTCGGCATCGCGCTCGCGCTGGTCGGCGCGGCCGCCATCTTCGACATGCTGGACGGCCGCATCGCCCGCATGCTGGACGCCACCACCAAGATGGGCGCGGAACTGGATTCGCTGTCCGACGCCATCGCCTTCGGCGTCGCGCCCGCACTGGTGCTGTACGTGACCTTCCTGCACGCCGACAGCGTGGGCTGGATTCTGGCGCTCATGTTCGCGGTGTGCATGGTGCTGCGGCTGGCGCGGTTCAACACGCTGATGGACGACGACAATCGTCCGGACTGGCAGCGGGAGTACTTCACCGGCGTGCCCGCACCGGCGGGTGCGCTCATCGTGCTGCTGCCCATCGCGCTGGCGGAGCAGTTCGGCGACGGCTGGTGGGTGAGTTTCCCGGCGGTGGCGGTGTGGACGGTCATCACCGGCCTGCTGTGCGTGAGCACGCTGCCGACGCTGGCGATCAAATCGGTGTCGGTCGCCCCGCGGACCGCGCCGATCCTGCTGGTGCTGGTGGCCCTGGCCGCCGCCCTGCTGGTCACCTACCCGCTCATCCTCATGATGGGCCTGGTCACCATCTACCTCGCGCACATCCCGTTCGCGGTGCGTTCGGCCCGCTGGGTGGCCGCGCGCCCGGAGACGTGGCACCACAAGCCCGCCGAGCGCCGGGCCCAGCGCAAGGCCCAGCGCCGCACCCGCCCCACCGGCCGCGTCTCCTCGGCTCGGCTGCGCCTGCGCCGCCCGGGCACCCGCCAGCGCTACCCGGAGGACATCAAGCACTGAGTCACCTCCGATCGAAACCGGACCGGAGCCGCGCGGTAGGCGATACCGCGCGGCTTCGTCGTCTCTGATCCGGTCGGCACGCACCCCAGTGACGAACACGCGACCGAGCGTGGCGCGGACCAGCGGCGCGGCGGCGAAGTCGGTCGCCCCGGCGGCGGCAGTACGGGTTGGAGCGGCGCAGCCAGGGCGCATCGACGATTGGGAGCAGCGGTTCCCGGGATCGTCGGCGACGGTCACCGATCGGTCCCGCACGGGGTAACGCGGCCCGAAGGCGGACCGGTCCTGGAAGGCCGTGCGGGAATTACGGAAGAGGTGCGGAATTTCGGTGGCGGTCGCGGGGCGAGGCGCGGCAGGCACAATGGGGGGCGTGCCTGAACTCGCTTTGACCGCTCGCCTCAATACGTCTGCCGCGGATGCGCGCCGGGGATTGGTGCGATTGCATGCCGAGGCACTGGCGGCGCTGGGATTGCGGGAGTGGGACGGGATCGCGTTGATGGGGGCGCGGCGCACGGCCGCGGTGGTGGCCGTGGCACCGGCGGGTACGCCCGCGGGGGTGGCGCTGCTCGATGACGTGACGCTGTCGAACGCGGGGGTGCGGGAGAGCGCGACGGTGGTGATCTCACCGGTGACCGTGTACGGGGCCAAGCAGATCTCGGTCATGGGGTCGGCACTGGCGGCGGGCACCATTCCCGAAACGACACTGCGGCAGGCGCTGCTGGGGAAGGTGGTGACGGTCGGGGACACGGTGTCGCTGCTGCCCCGCGACCTGGGGCCGGGAACCAGCACTTCGGCTGCGACACAGGCGCTCTCGCGCACGTTCGGGGTGGCCTGGACCTCCGAGCTGCTGACGGTGACCGCCACCGATCCGTCACCGGGGCCGGTGAGCGTGCAACCCAACAGCGCGGTGGTGTGGGGACCGGGAGTGGCGGCCACCGACCGGCCGCTGTCCATCAGCGACGGCGGCGCGGACTACGGGCGCGTACCGCAGACCGGTCCGGCCCCGGTGATCCCGGTGGCCGATCTGGCCGGGGTGCAGACCCAGGCGGCCAAGCTCACCGAATGGCTGAATCTCGCCCTGGACGAGCCGGAGCTGCTCAAAACACTCGGGGCCCCAGCGCATCTCGGTGTCCTCATCTCGGGTCCCGCCGGGGTGGGCAAATCGGCGCTGGCGCGGGCGGTGTGCGCGCAGCGGCGGGTGGTGGAGTTGGACGGCCCGTCGGTCGGAGCGACCGAGAGCGGCACCCGGCTGCGCGAGGTGGGCATGGCGGTCGCCGAACTCTGTTCGGGCGCGGGCGGCGTGCTGCTCATCAGCGATATCGACGCGCTGCTGCCCGCCGATGCGGAACCGGTCGCCACCCTGATTCTCGACCAGCTGCGGGCGGCGGTGGCCGCGCCCGCGGTGGCGCTGCTGGCGACCACGGCCCATCCGGGCGGCGTGGACGCGCGGCTGCGGGCACCCGATCTGTGCGATCGCGAGCTGGCACTGCCGCTGCCGACCGCCGCGGTGCGCACCGCCCTGCTCGAACAACTGCTGCGCAAGGTGCCGACCGACGGACTGAAGCTGGACGAGATCGCCGCGCGCACACCCGGATTCGTGGTGGCGGACCTGGCCGCGCTGGTGCGCGAGGCGGCGCTGCGGGCGGCGTCGCGGGCCAGCCGCGAGCAATCCGACCCGGTGCTGGTCCAGGACGATCTGGCCGGTGCGCTGGAGGTGATCCGGCCGCTGTCGCGCTCGGGCGCGGAGGAATTGGCCATCGGCAGCCTGAGCCTCGACGATGTGGGCGATATGAAGGAGACCAAGCAGGCGCTCACCGAGGCGGTGCTGTGGCCGCTGCGGCATCCGGATTCCTTCGCCCGCCTCGGCATCGACCCGCCGCGCGGGGTGCTGCTGTACGGGCCGCCCGGCTGCGGCAAGACCTTCCTCGTCCGCGCGCTGGCCGGAACCGGCCAGCTGAGCGTGCAGGCGGTGAAGGGCGCCGAACTCATGGACAAGTGGGTCGGCTCCTCCGAGCGCGCCGTGCGGGAACTGTTCCAGCGCGCCCGCGACTCCGCCCCGGCACTCATCTTCCTGGACGAGATCGATTCCCTCGCGCCCCGGCGCGGCCAGAGCAGCGATTCGGGCGTGACCGACCGGGTGGTGGCGGCGCTGCTCACCGAGATGGACGGGGTGGAACCGCTGCGCGACGTGGTGGTGGTCGGCGCGACCAACCGCCCGGACCTCATCGATCCGGCGCTCACCCGGCCCGGCCGCCTGGAGAAGCTGGTGTTCGTGCCGCCGCCGGACGCCGCCGCCCGCGCCGAGATCCTGCGCACCGCGGCCAAATCCGTACCGCTGGCACCCGGTGTCGACCTGCGCACCCTGGCCGCCGAACTGGACGGCTACTCCGCCGCCGACTGCGCGGCGCTGCTGCGGGAGGCGGCGCTGGCCGCCATGCGCCGCGATGTGCTGGCCGCCGATGTGACCTCGGCCGACGTCATGGCCGCGCGGGCGGCGGTGCGGCCGTCGCTGGATCCGCTCCAGGTGGAGTCGCTACGCCGATTCGCGGCCCAGCGCGCCTCCGCGGGCTGAGACGCAGCGCTCTCGGCCAGCGGCCACGGCCCGGCACTTCCCGGCCAGCACGCTCACGGTCGCGACCGCTTGGAGCACGCAGGACCCGGGCTGGGAAAACCCCCATCGGCGGGCGGGCGGCAGCGCTGAACAGCCGCGGGGACACGCCCCGAAAATCCGCGGCGACCCCGCACGGATAATGCGGTTGAACGCTATACAGCCGCCGAGTCACCGCGGTGGAATTCATCCAGCTAACAATTTCGTCAGGGCGAGTCGGAGTGGCGAGTAGCCCGCACAAAGGTAATTTCAGCCTGGTGAAGGCGTATCAGATAGCGGCCGAAACTATCACTGCGCTGGTGGCGGCAATGGTTGCCGGACTGTCGCTGGCTATGCCTATCGACTTCGCCTGGACCTCACAGACCTCGGCGCTGGAACTGGATCTGCTCTTCTACAGTCTGCCCCGGGCGACCGCGGCGGGCGCGCTCGCGGCCCTGATCACGGCGGTGCTCATCACCACGCTGAGCAGCATCGTCACCGCGTGGGCCACCGCGCTGGCGGGGCTGCTGGTGCTGCTGGCCAATCACACCGTCGGGCAGAGCAACTCCGGGGCGGCCTCGCTGTCCACCATGAATTTCATCGATTCCCTGGCGGGCGGGGTGGCGTTGGGCGCACTCGGCGCGGCGGTGCTGCACCATCGGCTGCCGGCTTACGGGTGGACGCTCGGCGCACTCGCCAGCATTCTGCTCGGCTCGGTGAATCCGCTCCCGAATGTGGGCGGATTGTTGAACGAATCCATACCGTCGGCGAATTGGCAATCGATGGATATGCCACCCACCTGGATGATCGTGGTGGCGGTGGCACTGGTGACCATGAGCATGCTGGCCAATCGCAAACGCCGACCGGCGGATCGGCCGTCGATCGAATTGCCCATGACCCCGATCCTGGCGGGCGTGGTGCTGGTGCTGGTGTTCCTGTTCAGCGCGGAATGGCTGGCCCGTCACGGCGGCAGCATCGCCGATATCGGCGTCGCGGTGGTGGCGGTGCTGGGCGGCGCGGTCATCGCCGCCATGCTCCTGCCGGGCCGGGACGGCGCCCTGGTGCTGGTGGCGGTGGCGATCAGCGCGGTGGGCAGCGCCGCCATCGCGGCATCGGTGCCCGCCTGGTCGATTCCACTGCTGGTGATCGTGACGGCGCTGGGCCTGTACGCGGGCTCGCGCCGAGCCGCGCCGACGATCTGTCTGGTGATCCTGTTGGCGCTGGCGGTGTTCACGGCGGCCACCGCCAATACCGAGAGTTCGCTGTTGATCATGACCGGCACCACCGTGCTGGCGTGGGCCAGCGGCTACGGTCTGGCCTCGGCCGCACCGCGTTATGTGCCCAACCGGGTGCTGGGCACGGTCATGCTCTATGTGCCCTCGGCGGTGCTCGGTCTGCGCGACTACGTCTCCCGCGGGCATTACGCGCTGCGGGAGAGTCCGGACGATCCGGTGCTGTGCACGGTGACAACCCAGGACACCTCCGCCCCGGCGTGGACGGCCTTCGTCATCGCGGCGGGCTGTCTGCTGGGTTGGCTGCTGCTGTGCCGCAGCCGTCCGGTCTACGAGCGCGCGGTCGCGGATTCCGATGCGGGCGAGGAGGGTTCGGACGGCCCCGCCGAGCCGAACCAGGTGCGGTAGAAGGCGGTGACGTAGGCGGCGAACAGGCCGAGCAGCACCGCGCCCGCCGCCACCGGGTGCTCGGCCATGGCGGCGGCCAGATACCGGTAGCTCAGCAGCAGTGCTATCAGCAGCACCGCACCGCCGCCGACGAGCCGGATACGGAACCTGCCCCAGCCCCGCTCGGGCGCGCGCAGCGCGGATTCGACGGTCAGGCACAGCACGGCACCGGCGATCAGATCGACCCCGTAGTGGTAGCCGAAGCCGAGCGTCGCGGTGAGCGTGGCGACCAGCCAGAAGGTGCCGCCCCAGCGCAGCCATCGTGGCGCGGGCGCACCGTCGGCGTCCCGGCGCGAGTGCAGGAATACCGCCAGCGCCCAGGCCGTGTGCATGGAGGGCATGCAGTTGCGAGGCGTCACCTCGTCGAACGGCAGTGCCGCGGGGGTCGGGTCGATGGGCGGCACCAGCTGCGGCCAGTAGTTGCCCAGTTGCAGTCCGTCGCCGTCGGGTCCGTAGACGAACATCGGCCCGACCACCGGGAAGAACACGTAGACGACGGGCCCCACCAGGCCCAGCACCAGGAAGGTGCGCACCAGGTAGTGCCGGGGCCACGCCCGCTCGGTCACCACGCCGCGCAACTGCCAGACCGCGACCGCCATGGCGGCCACCGGCAGTTCGATGTACACCCAGTGCAGCACCGCGTAGCCGACCGGTCCGAGCGCCTCCACCACCCGGCCCAGCACCCAGGACGGGTCGCCGAGGGCGTGATCGGCCAGCACCAGGTAGGGGTCGAGCACATTCGGCCCGGCCAGGATGGTGATGTGCAGCCAGACGTCGCCGACCTTGGTGGCGAGGATCAGCAGTGCGCCCAGCGCGGTCGCGCGCACGGCGGTGGTGAACGGCGTGGTGTCGGCGCCGTCCCGGCGCGCCCGTCGCCAGCCCCGGACCGCGCCGACGCCCATGAGGGTGAGCACGATGGTAGGCCCGTTGCCGAGGGCGAACGGCCCGTCGCCCAGCAGGCGCGCGGCGGCGAAGACGACGTCGATCGCGATGGCGGATCCGAGCGCGATGCCGCGCCATTTCCAGTTCAGGCCGACCAGCGCCAGGGCCAGTCCCGCCCACGGCACGGAGATGGATTTGGGCGTCCCGACGTAGTCGCGCCACAGGCTCGCGAGCGGCCCTTCGAATCCCCGGTGGCTGGCGGCCGCCTGCAAGACGATCAGCAGGACGGGGACGGCGGCGATGGCCGCGCCCGGTGCGATGCGGCGGACGGAGGTCCGGTCCCGACTCCCGCGCCCCGGATATGTCGAATCGGGGCGCGGATCGTCGAGTAGCACGACGACCATAGTAAACATCGCATGAACGCGGCCCGCGAGGCAGTTGAACGCCGGGCGAGCAACGGGACTCCGGGCAAGTCGAACCGGCAGGCGCTGACGCGCTACTGATCGAGTTCCTCGACCAGCGAGTCCACCACCGCGACCAGGTCGCCCTGCGCGGCGGCGGCCACCCGGCGCTGCCGCTGATAGGAGGCTCCCCGCTTCGGGATCTCCGCGACCATGGCCAGCTCGTTCTCGCAGCCGAGGCTCTTGGCGGTCGGTTCGAGCCGGTTCAGCAGTTCGGTCAGGTCGTCGGTGATGAGGCGTTCATTGCTGTCGGCATCGGTGATGATGATGGCGTCGAGCCCGTAGCGGGCGGCGCGCCATTTGTTCTCCTGCACGTGCCACGGCGGAATGGTGGGCAGGATCTCGCCGGATTCGACGCGGCGGTCCAGGTCGACGACGAGACAGTGGATGAGCGACACCAGCGCCGCCAGTTCGGTGCGGGTGGGGGTGCCGTCGCAGACCCGCACCTCGATGGTGCCCCATTTCGGGGCGGGCCGGATATCCCAGTGCATTCCGCCGAGCTGTTCGAACACGCCGGTCTTCATCTGGTCGTGCACGAATCCCTCGAACTGCCGCCAGTTCTCGAACTGGAAGGGCAGTCCGGCGGTGGGCAGCTGCTGGAACATGAGCGCCCGGTTGCTGGCGTAGCCGGTGTCGACCCCGGCCCACATGGGCGAGGACGCGGAGAGGGCCAGCAGATGCGGATACGACAGCAGCAGCGTGTTGAGGATCGGGAAGACCTTGTCCGGATGCGAGACGCCCACGTGCACGTGCACGCCCCAGATGAGCATCTGGCGTCCCCACCACTGGGTGCGTTCGATGAGCTCGTCGTAGTGGGGGGTGCGGGTGAGCTGCTGGCTGGACCACTGCGCGAAGGGGTGGGTGCCGGCGCAGAACAGGTCGACCCCGAGCGGATCGGCGGCCCGGCGCACGGCGGTCATGGTGTCGGACAGCTCGTCCACCACCTCGCCGACGGTGTCGTGCTTGCCGCTGACGATCTCGACCGTATTGCGCAGCAGTTCCTTGGTGATCTGCGGGGTGCCGTCCCAGGCGCGCATATCCCCGCAGGCGTCGAAGACCGCCGCGGCTTTGCTGGAGAGGTCGCGCGTGTGCTTGTCGACGAGCGCGACCTCCCATTCCACGCCGAGCGTGGGCCGGGGCGATGAGTTGAAGGGAACCTTCGCGATATCTGCCCCGCCCATGGCTCTCCTGTAGCTATCCGATGACGCCGCAGGCGACCCGGCCGCCCGCGTCGCCGGTCGCCAGCGTCTCGGCGTCCGGTCCGCTGCCGCCCGGGTGGTTGTAGCGGCCGGGGATGTTGCCGAAGTTGTCGGCTCCGGCGTGGATCATCAGGGCCTTGCCCTCGATGTCGTCCAGGGTGACCTTGTCGGTGGTGGTGACGAGCTTGGCGCTGCCGTCCGCGAGCACCTCGAGCGAGGTCAGGTCACCGCTCATGGGGCGGGCGTTCTGGTCGCCGACCTGGAGGTGTCCGCCGGCCGAGAGGAACGCGCCGGCGGGGCCGCCGGTGGGCGCGGTGGAGTTGGGCTCGCACTTGCCGAACTGGTGGATGTGCATGCCGTGGAAGCCGGGCTCGAGTCCGTGCGCCTCGACGGTGAGTTCGAGGTGGTTGCCCGTCTTGCCGAAGGTGGCGGTGCCGACGGTGTTGCCGTTGACATCCTTCAGCTGCGCGCTGACCGATTCGCTGGGCGGGGTGTCGGTTCCGTGTCCGGTGTCGGTGCCGCCCGCCGGGGCGGGTGAGCTGGTGAACACCGGCGGCGTGGTCCCCTGGGCGTCGCTCGACTCCTGGCTGTTGGTGCAGGCCACCAGGCCGAAGGCCGCGACGGCCAGCACCGGGGTCACAGTCCGCCAGGACGGGCGACGAGTTGTGGACGGGGCCATCGGGGAACTCCTTATCGTGTACCGAGTTTACGGGTACAGCACTGCGGACAGGTTTCGTACCGGACAAGATGATGCCAGAGACATGGTGTTGTCCCGTGCAGGGGCCGGGCGGTCGTTCAGTTGCGGGTCACGATGACGATGACTCCCGCCGGGGAGTCGGCGATGCCGGGGAAACGCGGTTCGGCGGTCACGCCGAGCTCGGTCGCGATGGCCGTGGCCGCCGCCCGCTCGCCCGCCGAACTGCCGTAGTACACCGTGGTTTTCGGGATCACACCGGCGGCGTAGTTGCCGGTTTCGGCAATGCTCCAGCCGCTCTCGCGGAGCTGGCTCGCGGTGGTCGCGGCCAGACCCTGGATATCGCTGTTGTTGTACACCCGCACCGGAACCGACTTGTCGACGGCGGCCGTGGTCGTCGTGGTGGTGGTCGTGGTCGGCGCCGGGGTGGTGGTCGGCGCGTCGGCGGTCGTGCTGGTGGCGGGCGGCGGCGTATTCGCCTGTGTCGCCACAACACTCGTGGTCGTCGTGGTCTCCGGGCCGGACGCGGTGTCCGTGCCCTCCGAATCCGAACTCGACAACGACATCGCGCCGAGGCCCGCGAATACGATGGCCAGCGCGATCAGCACCATGGCCAGCGCCCGCAGCGGCGGGCCGCCGGACGGCGAATTCGGGTTACTCACGGCCCCGAGCCTAATCCCACGCGCCGCTGCGATGCCGTATCACACCGCGATTGAGTGCCGAAACACCCGAAAATCCCTGGGTCGCGGATATCGCGCGCATACCGGTCGCGTCAGATCTGGAAGCCGAGGCGGCGCGCCGCCCGCTGCTTCTGCCGACTGGCCCGCAGCCGCCGCAGGCGCTTGACCAGCATGGGGTCGGCCGCCAGGGCTTCGGGCTTGTCCACCACGGCGTTCAATACCTGGTAGTACCGGGTGGGCGAGAGACCGAACAGCTCGCGAATGGCCTCTTCCTTGACACCGGCGTACTTCCACCACTGCCGCTCGAACCCGAGAATCTCGAGCTCCCGGCGGGAAAGGCCATGGGCCCCATCCTCGTCGGGCTGCGCGGCGTTCACCGCGATCTCATCGCTCGCGGAAGGGCTGTCCTCGCTTGCGGAGATGTTCCGTGCCGCTGCGCCGTCCATGATGCTCCCTCGCCGAGTTGTCACCAGACGAAAATGGTGCTTGTCTCCTCGCCGATCATTCAACCACGCGACGCAGACTTGTCAGTGCGTACCGCTCGGCGTGTTCGCGACACGAAGGCCCGGCGTGTTGGAGTTGAACAATCAACACTTCAGAAGCACCGCGCGCAGGTCAGCGCACTACTGCCGGAGCGCACCCAGTAGGCTCTCGACCATGGCTATCCTCCCGATCGTGATCGTCGGCGACCCGGTTCTCCACAGCCCGACGGCCCCGGTGACCGAGTCCCCGGAGGAATTGGCGACCCTGATCGCGGACATGTACGAGACCATGGACGCCGCCAATGGCGTGGGTTTGGCCGCCAATCAGGTAGGGGTGGCCAAGCGGCTGTTCGTCTACGACTGCCCGGACGAGTTCCCGGACGGCACCGTCAAGCGCCGCCGCGGCTGCGTGATCAATCCCGTCCTGGAGACTTCCGCGCTCCCGGAGACCATGCCGGACCCGGACGACGACGAGGAGGGCTGTCTGTCCGTGCCGGGCGAGCAGTTCCCCACCGGCCGTGCCGAGTGGGCGCGCGTCACCGGCGTCGACGAGCACGGCGAACCGGTGGACATCGAGGGCAAGGGCTTCTTCGCCCGCATGCTCCAGCACGAGACCGGACACCTGGACGGCTTCCTGTACGTGGACGTGCTGATCGGCCGCAATGCCCGCGCGGCCAAGAAGGCCATCAAGCGCAATGGTTGGGGCACACCGGGTTTGACCTGGGTTCCGGGCACGGTCCCGGACCCGTTCGGACATGACGACTGATCCCGGCACGCCCGAGGTCGGCCGCCGGGTGGTGGTGCGCTACCGCCTGCCCGAGGGCTATCCGCAGCCGCTGACCGATGTGATCGGCGAACTGCTCGCGGTCGACCCGGTGACCGTGCGCACCGCGGACGGCGAGGTGACGCAGATCGCACCCGACCGCGTGGTGGCATGGAAGGCGCTGGGCGCGCGGCCGATTCGTACCAAGGAGATCCGCGCGCTGGAGGGGGCGGCCGCCGACGGCTGGCCCGGCTTGCAGCGCACCTGGATCGACGGCTGGCTGGTACGGGCCGGTGCGGACTACACCAATCGCGCGAATTCGGCCGTACCGCTGGGCAGTACGGGCCAACCCGCGGCGGCGTCCGCGGAGACCCTCCATCGCATCGGCGAGTGGTATGCCGCACACGGGCTGCCGCTGCGGCTGTCGCTGCCGGATCGCCTCGCCCCGGTGCCGCCCGATTGGCGCACGTGGAACGAGACCGCGGTCCTGGCCGTCGACATCGCGAATATGGTGCTGCCGCAGGGGCCTTCGATGGTGCGGATCGACCCCATGCCCAGCGACGCCTGGTTGGAGGCCCACCGCGGCGACGCCGAGACCACACCCGACACGGAGGTGCTGACCGCCATCCGGGAGGGTGAACTGGGTTTCGCCGCGCTGGGTTTGCCGACGCCGCTGGCCGTCGGCCGCGGCGCGATCACCACCGCCCCCGACGGTCGCCGATGGATCGGCCTGACGTGCGTGGGGGTGGCCGCCGAGCATCGTCGGCACGGACTGGGCACACTGGTGTGCGCGGAGCTGATCCGCTGGGGACAGGCCCGCGGCGCGACCCACGCCTACGTGCAGGTGGCGGTCGAGAACGCGGCGGCCCTGGCCATGTACGGGCAGCTGGGCTTCATCGACCACCACCGGTACCGGTACGCGGCGCCCTGATCCGTCACCGGCGGGCGACGCCCGACCGTGCCGATATTCGATCGAAAGGTTTTTCGTGCGGCTCGCGAGCTGGAACGTGAATTCGATTCGCTCCCGTGTGGATCGGGTGCTGTCCTGGCTGGATCGCGCCGATGTGGACGTGCTGGCCATGCAGGAGACCAAATGCAAGGACGAGCAGTTCCCGTTCGAGCGGTTCGAGGCGGCGGGGTACGAGGTCGCGCATGTGGGGCACAGCCAGTGGAACGGCGTGGCCATCGCCTCCCGGGTGGGTCTCGACGATGTCGAGATCGGTTTCCCGCGCCAGCCCGGCTTCGACAAGAACGCCGACGAGGCGCTGCTGAGCACGCCGGTGGTCGAGGCGCGTGCGCTCGGCGCGACCTGCGGCGGGGTGCGGGTGTGGAGCCTGTACGTGCCCAACGGCCGCACGCTGACCGATCCGCACTACGCGTACAAGCTGGAGTGGCTGGCGGCGCTGCGTGCCGCGGGCACCGACTGGCTCACCGCCGATCCATCGGCGCAGATCGCGCTGATGGGCGACTGGAATATCGCGCCCACCGACGCCGATGTCTGGTCGCCGGAGTTCTTCGAGGGCAAAACCCATGTGTCACAGCCGGAACGGGACGCGTTCCACGCCTTCGACACCGCCGGGTTCACCGATGTGATGCGGCCTTTCCACCCAGGGCCGGGCGTCTACACCTACTGGGACTACACGCAGTTGCGCTTCCCGCGCAAGGAGGGCATGCGCATCGACTTCATCCTCGGCTCCCCCGCGCTGTCGGCGCGGGTGACCGACGCGAACGTGGACCGCGAGGAGCGCAAGGGCAAGGGCGCGAGTGATCACGCGCCCGTCGTCGCCGATCTGGGAGACTGATCCGTCCTTCGTCGGCGCGGATCACGCCGATACGCCCCCTATCCCGCCGGAAGTTATTCGGCGGGGCGGGTTTTGATGGCGTCGCGGGAGATGAACACGTTGTAGGTCCCCGGGGTGGCGATGACGGCGTTGCCGTAGGCCGAGCGGACGAACGGGTCGGTGTACCAGCTCTGGGACTTCATATCGTCGAAGAAGTCGCCGTCGCCGCCGTTGAGGAAGATGTGGTTCTGCTTGGTGGCGACGCCGTCCAGGCGCTGGCCGTAGAGCCGGGTGACCTTGTAGCCGGAGTTGAAGCCGAGCGCGTTGACCCACGGCTCGAGTTCGACGATATTGGCCTGCAACACCCAGAGGTCGCCCTCCACTTGGTAGTTCAGGTGCTGGTCCTCGTGCCCCTCGTCCCCGAACAGGGTGAGTTCCACATTCATCATGTGCTCCTCCCCCGCCACCGGCGTGGCGACGATGTGCGCCGCCTTCACCTCTCCGGTGAGGCCGAGGAAGGTCTGCAAAAGCGTTGTCACCCAGAGGATGACCACCGCGATCAGGACGAGCGAGATGGCGGCCGAGCCGCGCCCCGCGAGCACCCGCCACCCGACCTTGCGGGCCTTGAGGACAGCGGTCACCAACAGCGCCAGTGCCGCGACGCCGAGCACGATGAGCAGGATCTGAATCCAGCCGAAGGTCACCGGGAACACCATGCGGTAGTTGTACCCGGTACGTCCGCGACAACACGGCAGGTCGCACGCAATTCGGGCGTGTCCGCCCGGCGTGGCGCGAAATACGCGGCCGGCTCCTTGCGGTGCGGCCGTTCGGCGCTGTCGGGCTGGCCGCCGAAGCGCCGGGCGGCCGGGCGAGGAGGGCGGGGTTCGGCGAGGCGGGCCGGGGCCTCGAACAGCAAGGCCCGGCGACGCATCGAGCGTCGCCGGGCCGCTGCCATCTCATGGGTGCGGGGGGGCTCAGCCCCCGCCGCCACTCAGAACGCCGCTTCGTCCAGGTGCATGATGTCGTTGTCGATGTTCTCGATGACGGTGCGGACGCCGCTCAGCAGCGGGAGCTGGTTCTTGGCGAACCAGGAGGCGACGCCGATCTTGCCGGTGTAGAACGCCTTGTCCTTGTCGGCGGCTCCGGCCTCCAGGGCGGCCTGGGCGGTCTTCGCCTGTTCCAACAGCCGCCAGGCGATGACGAGATCGCCGGTGGCGTAGAGGAATCGGACCGAGCCGAGGCCGACCTTGTAGATCTCCTCGGGGTTCTGCTGGGCGGCCATCAGGTACCCGCTGAGGGCGGCGGCCATGGCCTGCACGTCGGCCAGGGCCGCGCCGAGCAGCTTGCGCTCGGCGTCCAGGCCGGTGCCCTGATCGACGAACTTCTGGATGAGCCCGGCGACGTGCGCCAGCGCCACGCCCTTGTCGCGGACGATCTTGCGGAAGAAGAAGTCCTGCGCCTGGATGGCGGTGGTGCCCTCGTACAGCGAGTCGATCTTCGAGTCGCGGATGTACTGCTCGATCGGGTAGTCCTGCAGGAAGCCGGAGCCGCCGAGGGTCTGCAGCGATTCGGTGAGCATCTCGTAGGCGCGGTCCGAGCCGCAGCCCTTCACGATGGGCAGCAGCAAATCGTTGACGCGCTCGGCGAGTTCGGCGTCCGCGCCGAAGTTCGCCTGCGCCACATCGGCGTTCTGGTAGGCGGCGCAGTACATGTACAGCGCGCGCAGGCCCTCCGCGTACGCCTTCTGCGCGGCCAGCGAGCGGCGCACATCCGGGTGGTGGGTGATGGTGACGCGCGGCGCGGTCTTGTCGGTCATCTGGGTGAGGTCCGCGCCCTGCACACGCTGCTTGGCGTATTCGAGGGCGTTCAGGTAGCCGGTGGACAGCGTGCCGGTGGCCTTGGTGCCCACCATCATGCGCGCGTTCTCGATGACCCGGAACATCTGCGCGATGCCGTTGTGCACATCGCCGACCAGGTAGCCGACGGCGGGCTTCTCGCCGCCGAAGGTGATCTCGCAGGTGGGCGAGGACTTGATGCCCATCTTGTGCTCGACGCCGGTCACGTACGCGCCGTTGCGCTCGCCGATTTCCATGGTCTCGGTGTCGAACAGGAACTTCGGCACGATGAACAGGGATAGGCCCTTGGTGCCCGGTCCCGCGCCCTCGGGGCGGGCGAGCACGAGGTGGAAGATGTTGTCGGCGGTGTCGCCCACGTCGCCGCCGGAGATGAAGCGCTTGACGCCGGAGATGTGCCAGCTGCCGTCGGGCTGTTCGGTGGCCTTGGTGCGGCCCATGCCGACGTCGGAGCCGGCGTCGGGTTCGGTGAGCACCATGGTGCCGCCCCAGCGGTTCTCCCAGGCGTGCGCGGCCCAGCGCTTCTGCTCGTCGGTGCCCTCGGTGAAGATCACCTGGTGCATGAGCGGACCCATATTGAAGAAGCTCGCGGAGTTGTTGGCGGCGACCAGCATTTCCTGGATGCCCCAGATGAGGGCGTTGGGGGCGGATACGCCGCCCATCTCCTCGGGCATGCCGAGCCCGGAGTAGCCCGCCTCGTTCACCGCCGCCACGGTCTTCTTCAACGATTCGGGGACGGTGATGTCGTAGGTCTCGGGACGGAACTCCACCGGGTTGCGATCCGCGTCGACGAAGGAGGCCGCGATCGGCCCCGTCGCCAGTCGCTCCGCCTCCGACAGCATGGCCCGCGCCGTCTCACTGTCCAGATCGCCGTAGGCGCCGCCGTCCAGCAGCGCCCCGATGCCTAGCACTTCGAACAAGTTGAACTCGATATCACGCAGGTTCGCCTTGTAGTGCGTCACGGGCCCGGCCTCCTAAGCCATCGATGATCGAATAACTGGAGGTTGCCGTACGTTTGTCCCATTACGCAACCGTAGGTTCTTGTGCAACCAGGCGCATAGGGTCCAGACCGGGGCGCGCCCGAAGATAGCCGACCCTATGGAACGTGTTCCATGAGCTCAGGACACAAGCCCCGGCCAGCGCACTCGACCGACCAAGCACCTGCTCGAACCTCTCCGAGCGAGTCACCGGGCGACACACCACATCGAGCACGTGCACCTGCCCCACCTTGATTGCCAGATATTTGCCATATCGACGCGGCGACGCCTGTTGAGAGATCGCGCACAAGCATCCCGGCAAACCCGACGCAGCGTGGCGACGAGCCGAGGCCGAGGCAATCTCGAAAACGCTCAGACGGAATGATCCGACTCGCCGTTCGAAAGGCCACCGGTGCAGGTGTCCCATCCCCTTGGGGACAACACCAGCGTGGGACCGCTGTGAGACGGCGAAGTGTCCGCCGCCGACCACCACGCCAGAGAAGACGACCAGCGGAAAGGCGACCAGATCGCACATCGGCGACTCACCGGAAATCGTCGAGATCACCGCACTGAAAATGTCGATATCACATGACTATTACCGTTCTGCCGCAACGGAATTCGCGATAGAATCAATGCATGAATCCGGAGGGGGAAACGCGAGGCGGTGATACCGCGGCCGGATTGACGGCGGCGATGGACACCCTGCTCGCCACCGACCTCACCGGGTTGTCCGACACCGATCTCGTGGATGTGATGCGGGAGGTCGAGTCGGTGCGGTGCCGGATGGCGGCACTGTCGCATCGGATGATCGCCGAGGTCGAGGGCAGGCATCTGTGGGAACGCGCCGGAGCCAAGGGCATGCGCGGGTATCTGATCGATGTGCTGCGCCTGTCGGCGGCTGAGGCGGGAGCGCGGGTGCGTGCCTCGGTCCCGTTGCGGCCCCGCTCCTTCTGCGGGGAGGAAACGCCCGCCCTGTTGCCGACCACCGCCGGGTTGCAGGCCGAAGGAGTGGTGTCGCCCGAGCACGCCCGGGTGATCATGCGGGTGATGGACCGTATCCCCAACGCGGTCCCCGCCGAGCGCAAGGTCGAGGCCGAACGACACCTCGCCGAGGCCGCCACACAGATGCCGCCGGAGTACGTCACCAAGGTCGGACACGTGCTACTGACCTGTTTGGACCCGGACGGGGTCCTCACCAACGACGACGACCGCGCCCGACACCGGGAGTTGGTGCTGGGCAAGCAACGCATCGACGGCATGAGCGAGATCAAAGGCGTCCTCGACCCCCAACTGCGAGCACTGCTGGATGTGGTGCTGGCCAAGTGGGCGCGTCCGGGGATGTGTAATCCCGAAGACCCCGACAGCCCCCGCATGGGACCCGGTGTGATCGACAAGGACACCATGGAGGGGGCGGCGCGGCGGGACCGGCGCAGTGCCGGGCAACGCAATCACGATGCGCTCAAAGCCTTCCTGGCCGCCGGAGGAGGACCCGAGCAACTCGGTACCCATCGCGGCGTGCCGGTGTCGGTGGTCCTGACGTTGAGCCTGACCGACCTGCAATCAGGGTCGGGCTACGCCCACACCGCGTCCGGGTCGGTGATGTCGATCCCCGACGCCCTGCGCATGGCCGAAGGCTCCTACCCGTTGTTGATGCTGTTCGACGGGAAAGGGTTGCCGCTGCATCTGGGGCGCGGCAAGTACCGGCTCGCCTCACCGTGGCAGCGGTTGGCGTGTATCGCCACCGACCGAGGCTGCACCCGCCCCGGCTGCGAAGCCCCGGCCACGATGTGCGCGGTACACCACATGATCCCGTGGCTGCGCGGTGGCCGCACCGACATCGACAACCTCACCCTGGTCTGCGACCGCTGCCACGCCCAGATCCCCGAAGACGCCGAGGACCCGACCGGCTGGGCCACCCTCGGACGCAACGGCAGCACCAGCCTCACCAACACCAACACCAACAAAAGCAGCCGCCGCCGCCGCAGCAGCAGCAGCGGCACCGCCACCGGCAGCAACGGAAGCAGCACCGGCAGCCCCGGCGGCAGCGGTAGCGGTAGCGGCAGCAGCGGCAGCGGCGGCGGCAGCAGCGGCGGCGGCAGCAGCGGCAGCAGCAGCGGCGGTGGCGGTAGCGGCGGGTTCGGTGTCGACGCCAGCAGCACCGGCATCGGTAGCGGCCGGTATCCCGGCCGTGTCGTGTGGGCGCCCCCGACCCGTATCCACCCCGCCCGCGCTCCCCGCGTGAACCTGCACCACCACCCCCGGCAATGGCTCACAAACCACCACGGCCCACAGCCCGGAACAGCCCGGGGCGACCACCTACGCCACTAGGCCGCGCCGCGGCACAACCCACTCGCAAACACCACCCGGCCGGATTCGTCAGCCGGGATAGAGGCACGCCACACACAGCCGCATGTCGGCGAGAATCGACCCAGGCGCACCACACTCGCCGGCGGGAATGAAGGACGCCGAGATGACCTCAATGAGGTGATCTCAGCGACTTTCATCGGTGTCGGCCATGTTCGAAATGGGTGAGGATGTGTGCGGCAATGTCGCCGATTCTTTCGGGACTAGCGGTGAGATAACGGTTCCTCGTCACTGTTCATATCGGCGTCCTCCGCATTTCGGAACAGGAACAAGCACCTTCGCGGAACAGACCGTATGCCGAATGTGGACCGTGCCCCGGCGGTTTGGACCAATCCAGTTCGGAACGTCCGGATCTGCTTGCTCCAGGATGAGTTGGGCGTAGGGGAGGATGGCTGCTCTCTGCGAACAGTCGATTACTGGTCATGCGATTAGTAGACTAGATGCTATGCGATCGGTAGATTACGGCAATGGCCGAGTACTGTCGACGCATCATCGATACGACGCTCGATGAGCTGCAACCGCAGCTTCGGGCGCTGGCGATCTTTGGTCCCAAGGGTGTCGGAAAGACCGCGACCGCCCTGCAGCGAGCTCGAACGGTTTTCGATCTGAGTGTGCCGGCACAGCGTGAACTGGTCGGGGCCGATGCCGCGATCCTGACCGACGCCCCCGGACCCGTGCTCATTGATGAGTGGCAGCGGTTTCCCGAGGTCTGGGACCAGGTACGCCACGCCGTTGATGCCGGATCGCCGGCAGGTCACTTCATCATCGCCGGTAGTTCCGCACCTCGTGGCGCAATCGTCCACTCCGGTGCCGGCCGAATCGTACCTATGCGCATGCGACCGCTGAGCATCGCCGAACGTGGCATCGAAACACCGTCCGTCCGACTGGCCGCCTTGCTCGACGGACAGCGAGAGGTCACGGGTCACACTTCGATTCGACTGCCCGACTACGTCGAAGAGATCACGACGTCCGGTTTTCCCGGGATCCGCGTGCTGCCCCCGCGCGTACGTCGTGCAGAACTCGATGCCTATCTCACCAACGTCGTTCAACGAGAGTTCCCGGAGCAGGGATACCCGGTCCGGAAACCCGAAGTTCTGCGCGCCTGGCTCGCGGCGTATGCCGCCGCGACTTCGACCACCGCGGCATACTCGAAGGTCCTCGATGCCGCGACCGCCGGGCTGTCCAGCAAGCCGGCGAAGGAAACGACCATCGCATACCGAGACGCGTTGTCGTCGCTGTGGCTGCTCGATCCGATCCCCGCGTGGATTCCGAGCCGAAATCACCTGGACCGGCTGGGGCAGTCTCCCAAGCACCAGCTCGCCGATCCCGCTCTAGCCGCCCGCCTGCTCGGCTTGGATTCGGCGGCACTGCTGCGCGCCGAGCAGGGCAGTACGAAACTCACGGAGGGCACCATTCTCGGCAGCCTCTTCGAGCACCTGACGGCGCTCAGCATCCACACCTACGCTGAGGCCGCAGAAGCGCGCCTCGGGCACTTGCGCACCCGAAACGGCGACCACGAGGTCGATTTGGTGGTACAGCGTCCGGACGGGAGGATAGTCGCCTTCGAGATCAAGCTCTCCGATCGCGTTTCCGATGCCGACGTCAAACACTTGCATTGGCTCGGCGACCGCATCGGAAGCGATCTCATCGACTCGGCGGTCATCTACGCCGGAAAGTACGCTTACCGGCGCGGCGACGGCATCGCCGTCATCCCCCTGGCTCTGCTCGGGCCATGACTCCCTACGCGGTCATGGCGTAAGCGCCGGCCAGCTCACGAACCCGATCGAGCAGCTGCTCGAACCGTTCCGCGTCGGCCACCGGTCGACGAACCAGATCCAGGGCCCGCACCTGCTGCGCCCTGGTCGCGGAGGGCTTTCCGTTCAGCGTGACGGCGTGCTTCGAGAAGTCGCGCACGAACAGGTCGAAGAGTTGGTCGAGGATTACTGGGTCGGTGCCTTCGATGGCGGCTTGTTCCAGGATGAGTTGGGCGTACGGGAGCATCGTGAACAGCTCGCCCAGGGCGAAGAGGAAGTCGACGTCCTGTTGTTGGGCGGGGGTGGGGGTGGCGGCGGCGAGGAGGGTTTGGAAGGCGCGGGCCTGGTCGAGGAAGACGGCTACGTTGGGGATATGGGCGTGCTGCTCGAAGATCGGGCGCCAGTCGGCGAAGCGGATGCGGCCCAGGCCCTTGCTGGGGCCCTGGTGGAAGAGGAATTCGTCGTCGGCGGGGTCGCGGCGGGTGGGGACGGGAGGGTGTGCGGCGCGGGCGAATTCGGTCCGCAGCTTGGGCACCGCTTTGCTCGCCGGGGTGGCAACGCGGCGGCTGGCCCAGCTCAACGCTTCGGAGAGGGCGCGTACGGCTCCCTTCGGCGCGAGAGCCGTGCCGGGGAGGTAGCGCAGGGCGGCCAGGCCCGCGTCGGCGGGGTGGAACATGTAGGCGGGCATGAACTTCAGTGACAGGGCCAGGTTCACGTGCACCGTGCCCTCCAGGCGCGGCAGGCCGAACATGCCGATCATGGCCATCGGGAAGTACATGTCGTTCTCGAAGCCGCGGGCGGCGATCACATCGGCGATGTCCTCGTAGAGCCGCTGCCCCTGCCGGGTCACCGACATCTTCTCGATGGCGTTGAACAGCAGATAGCGGCGGTCGTCCGCGTGCGCCGAACGCATGTAGTCGATGGCGCGTTCGCTGTAGAGCTTCATGCCGATCAGGCGCGCGTAGTTGTCCGCCAGCAGCGCGCGCACCTGTGGGAACTCGGTCACCTTGTGCCCGAACAGGATTCGGTTCTCGGCGTGGGTGACGGCCTCGTACATGGCGTGCTCGCACGCGCCCACCGCGCCGAAGCCGAGATTGAACTTGCCGACGTTCACGGTGTTCATGGCGGCGTCGAACGCGTCGCGTCCGGTGTGCAGGATGTCCTCCTCGCGCACCGGATACCTGTCGAGATCGAAAGCGGCGACGTACATCTGGGAGTCCACCACGTTCTTGCGCAGCTTGTAGTTCTGGTGCCGGGAGTCGGCGGCGAAGAACAGGTAGCCCGAGTACTCCTCGTCGGTCATCTTCCGCAGGAAGTCGGCCGAGTCGATGATCGGCCTGTCGGCGCGGCGGCCGAACACCGAAACCATTGCCGCCGCATTGCCGTTGCCGATGTAGTACTTGCCGCCGGTGGCGGTGAAGCCGCCGCGCGCCTTCGGCTCGAGGATCATGTCGGTGGCGTAGATGTCCGCGCCGTGCGCCTGCTCGGAGAGGCCGAAGGCGAAGATCTCACCGGAGTCCAGAGCGGCCGCGGCCCGGGCCTTCGCGGCCTCGTTGCGGCTCTGCCAGATGGGTCCCAGGCCGAGAATGGTGACCTGCCAGACGTACCAGTACTGCATGCCGTAGAAGCCGAGGATCTTCGACAGCATGGCGATGCGGGCGGTGTCCCAGCGTTTGTTCGGATCGCCGTCGGCCTGCGCGGCGGGAGTCAGGAAAGTGGCGAACACCTTCTCGCTCTTCACGAAATCCAGGAAGTCGGAGTACCAGACGCGGTCGCGGCTGTCGGCGAGCAGCCGCGCCTTGCCCTTGCGCTCGAACCAGTCCACGGTGGCGCGCAGCAGGCGGCGGGTCTCCGCGTCGAACTCGGCGAACTCGCAGGTCTTCGGGTTGAACAGGGTGTCGCTCATGGTCGGCTCCTCCGCCCCCGGGCGGCGGCGCGCGGGACGATCCGGTCGATTTCATTCGTGAATGTAGCATTATCATTCGCCAATGCAGGAAACAATCGTGTGAAACCCTGTGACCAGCTGATCACCGCGACGCGGGCGCTGCTATCGTCGGTGCCCATGGGTACCGAACCGGCTGTCCGGCCGCGCCAGCGCGCACAGCATCTCGGGCCCGAGCGCCGCCGCCCGCAAGTGCTGGACACCGCGCTGGAGATCGCGGTGGAGAGCGGCATCGCGGCCGTGACCATCGCCGCCGTGGCCGACCGCATGAAGGTCACCCGCCCGGTCGTCTACGCCTGCTACGCCGATCGCGTGGAACTCATCGAGGCGCTCATGCGCCGTGAGGAGGACTACCTGCTGCGCGGCATTCTCGATGTGCTGCCGCGCCGCCGGGTGGAGGCCGACGAGGCGGTGTTCGTGGAGGGCTTCCGCGCCCTGCTGCATGTGGTCGCCAACCGTCCGGAGAGCTGGCGACTCCTCTACGGCAACCCCGACCCGGCCGTCGCCGACTCCTTCGGCCGCGGCCGCCAACTCGCGGTGGAACGCTGCACCCGCCGCCTCCGGCCCACCCTGCGCGCCTGGGGCACCGCGGACGCCGACCGCAAACTTCCCGCGCTGGTGGAACTCTGGGTCTCCGCGGGCGAGGGCGCGGTCCGCACCCTGCTGTCCGGCGCGGGCGAGTGGACCCCCGACACCCTGGGCGAATTCGTCGGCGCGGCCGTGTACCGCGCACTGCGCCACGCCTGACCAGTGACGCTCGTGCGCCGGGGCCGCGCAGCCGGGGAACAGATACCCGGAGAATTCGCCTGCCCTACACGCCCGAGTTGCCGGGACACTCCGGTTTTGTAGTGCGA
This sequence comes from Nocardia sp. CC227C, assembly GCF_030767025.1. Classification (GTDB taxonomy): domain Bacteria; phylum Actinomycetota; class Actinomycetes; order Mycobacteriales; family Mycobacteriaceae; genus Nocardia. The sequence continues at coordinate 40,926 of NZ_JASITE010000024.1, forward strand.
CAGCGCTACCGTCGACATGCGTCAACGGCACGTGACAAGGAGCTCCGCCATGGGCATCATCGTCATGATCATCATCGGTCTCATCGCGGGTGCCATTGCCCGCCTGCTCGTTCCGGGCAAGGAGGATATGGGCTGGATCGCCACCATCCTGCTCGGAATCGCGGGCGGGTACGTCGGCGGCACGCTCGGCAGCCTGGTGTTCGCACCGCACGAGTTCGACTTCCGGCCACCGGTGGAGCACTCCTTCATCGGCGCGATCATCGGCGCGGTCATCCTGCTGGTGGCCTACAAGTTCATTCGCGCCCGGGTCTGATCGCGGCGCGTGCCGAGCGCGCCGAACAGGGCGGCCAGCGGCAGCACGGATTTCGGGTCGAAGGGCTGTCGCCAGAACCCGCCGTGATTGGCGTCGGCGTACAGCAGCGCTTCCGGGTGTTCGGTGGGCGGCACCGGATCGGCCAGGTCCACGGCGAGTTTCGCGGCCATCAGGTAGCGCGTGGTCCGGGCGTCGAAGACCTCGACCCCGAACCGCGACGCACCGGCGTACGCGTACCGGAACACCCGGTTGGCGGTGACCGAACGGGTCCACGAGGCCGGAGCCACACTGAGCGACACCGGATTTCCGTCCGCCGCCGCCACTAGTCCGCGCCACCGCTGGATGCGTTTGGCCAGCGCGTAATTGGGTCCCTGCATGGGCAGCAGCAGGTCGGCCACGCCCCAGCGCGTCCCGTCGGCGGCCGCGTGTTCGGTGGAATAACCGCGCCGACAGAGCTCTCCACCGCTGGCCAGCCGCAGTCCACCCTGCACGACGCGCATGATCCGCCCGCGCGCCGCCCAGCCGCGCCGTGCGTGGTCGACCACGCGGTCCGGCACCAGGTAGGCGTCGGTGGGCGTGCTCAGGTAGGCGACCCCGGTCCCGGGACGCAGCCACATCAGCTGCGCGGCTACGGCGTCGGCGGCGGCCGTGAGCGCGACGTGTCGCGCGCCGTGCGCGTACCCGTACATGCCGACCACCAGGTCCCGGTCGGCGGCGGCGGTGGCCAGCAGCCAGGCCGTGACCTCGGGCACGGCGGCGGTGACATCCATGCCGGCGGCCCCCTCGCGATGCGGCACGGTGACCGCGCCCGCCCCGCGCCGGGCGATCTCCCCGATCCGGTCGGCGACCGCCGGTGTCGGCACGTCGACGGCGAGCACCTGCGCGCCCCATTCGCACAGCGGTTCCAGGGGACCCAGCGCTGCGGCGGCCCCGAGCAGCGCGATCTGCCGACCGGGCACGCGCAGCACCGACGGGTCGACGATGGCGCGCTCCAGCGCGGTGACGAAGCCGTATTCCACGATGCCCCGCTCGTGCCAGCGGTGCAGTTGATCGCGCAGCGCCGCACCGGACAGGCGGGTGCCCCCGTAGGGCACGGAGAGGACGGTGCCGGGCTGCCGGTCGCCGTGGATGGTGACGGCCTTGTGGGTCACCGTATCCGGCCAGGTGCGATCCGCGATGGCGGTCTCCTCGGCGCCGATGCGATAGCGCAGCACCCGGCGGGCGGCGTCGAGTCCGGCCACGGCGGTGCGCAGGGTGTCGGCGGGCGCGTGCGCCCCCAAGGCGGTCGCCGCGACGAAGTGCTCGCGGTAGTCCGTATGCCAGGACGCGGCGTTCTCGATCCGTGCCGCACGCCCGGGATCGGCGTCGCGCACCGCCGCCGCGAGGATGGCCCGTCCGGCGGACGACGCCGACCGCACCCCGTCGACCAGCGGAAACACCACACCCTGCGAATCACCAGCTGACATAACCACCTTGCACTTTCTGTCGCGATTGTTCGATCCACCTCGTCGGAAACGCAATGAAAATCCACAGCAGATGCACAAATAGTGCGTATTGCTCACGACAATCTGCCACGCGGGCCGTGAGCCCGTGGCTACGATATACGCCGAGGGGAGTCGGACAGGCGGTCTGACGGAAGGTCCGGTCATGGCGTTTTATCGGCAGGTGGGAACGGTGCCGCCCAAACGGCACACCCAACACCGTGATGCCCACGGCAAGCTCTACTACGAGGAGTTGATGGGCGAGGAGGGCTTCTCCGGCGATTCGTCGCTGCTCTACCACCGCGGCCTGCCACCGGCCATCGTGGACAGCGAGGTCTGGCTGGTGCCCGATCAGCGCACCTTCCCGAATCATCCACTGCAACACCGGCATCTGCGGCTGCACGAGCTGTTCGGAGGCGACAAGCCGGACGGCACCGACGTGGTGACGGGGCGGCGGCTGCTGCTGGGCAACGCCGATGTGCGCATCTCGTACGTGGCGGCGGCGCGGCCGTCGCCGCTGTACCGCAATGCCGTCGGCGACGAGCTGGTGTACATCGAGTCCGGCGCTGGCCGGGTGGAGACGGTCTTCGGCGCGCTGCCGGTGCGCCAGGGCCACCAGGTGCTGCTGCCGCGCGCCACCACGCACCGCTGGCTGCCGGAGGGTCCGGAACCGCTGCGGGCCTATGTGATCGAGGCGTCGGGCCATATCACCCCGCCCAAGCGCTACCTGTCGAAATACGGCCAGTTCCTGGAGCATTCGCCGTACTGCGAGCGGGATCTGCACGGCCCCGCCGAACCGCTGCTGGCGGACGGGGAGGACGTCGAGGTGCTGGTGAAGCACCGCCCGGCCGGTGAGATCGTCGGCACCCGACTGATTTACGCGACACACCCGTTCGATGTGGTGGGCTGGGACGGCTGCCTGTACCCGTTCACCTTCGATATCGCCGACTTCGAGCCGATCACCGGCCGCGTGCACCAACCGCCGCCCGCGCATCAGGCGTTCGAGGGCTCCAACTTCGTGGTGTGCAACTTCGTGCCGCGCAAGGTGGACTACCACCCGCTCTCGATTCCGGTGCCCTACTACCACTCCAATGTGGACTCCGACGAGATCATGTTCTACTGCGGCGGCAATTACGAGGCGCGCCGGGGCTCGGGTATCGCGCAGGGCTCGGTGTCGGTGCATCCGGGCGGCTACGCGCACGGTCCGCAGCCGGGGGCATACGAGCGCAGCATCGGCGCGGAGTTCTTCGACGAGCTGGCGGTCATGGTCGACACCTTCCGGCCGCTCGGACTCGGTGAGGGCGCGCTGGCCTGCGAGGATCCCGAATACGCGTGGACCTGGTCCGGCCGCGGGCCGGGAATTCGGTGAATGCGGGACATCCCCGCCCGCACGATGGTGCGGGCCCGTCCCGCCTGCTCGGAGGAGATACGGTGAACAGTCGAGTGCGCATCGAGGTGCCGGCGGATTCCGGATTCGGGCCGGGGCATCTGCCCTACGGGGTGTTCCAACCCAGCGGTGGCGAACCGCGCGTGGGGGCGCGGTTGGGCGACTGCGTGGTGGATCTGGCGGTGGCACTGGATGATCCGATGTTCGCCCGGCCCAGCCTCAATGCCTTCATGGCGCAGGGTCCGGCCATCTGGCGGGAGGTGCGCGAGCGGCTGCAGGCGGCGGCCGAGGGGGAATTCCCCGCCGCCGCCGTCCATTCCGTCTCGGCCGTGCGGCTGCTGTTGCCGGTGGAGGTCGGCGACTACGTCGACTTCTACGCCAGCATCGACCACGCCACCAACGCCGGTCGCATCTTCCGGCCGGATTCCGAACCGCTGCTGCCGAATTGGCGGCACCTGCCGGTGGGCTACCACGGTCGCGCGGGCACCGTGGTGGTCTCCGGAACCGAGGTGGTCCGCCCCTGCGGCCAGCGCCGCGGCGCTTCGGGCGCACCGGATTTCGGTCCGACGCAGCGGCTCGACATCGAGGCGGAACTGGGCTTCGTGGTCGGCGCGGACTCCGAGCGCGGCACCGCCGTCGATACCGGCGCGTTCGCCGATCACGTCTTCGGGGTGGCGCTGGTCAACGACTGGTCCGCCCGTGACATCCAGGCGTGGGAGGCGCAGCCGCTGGGCCCCTTCCTCGGCAAGTCGTTCGCGACATCGCTGGCGGCCTGGGTGACCCCCTTGGACGCACTGCGGGAGGCGCGGATCCCGCTGCCCGAGCAGGAGCCGCGACCGCTGCCCTACCTGCGCGACAGCGCGCCGTGGGGTCTCGACATCGAACTGCGGGTGGAGTGGAACGGGCAGCTCGTCGCCACTCCCCCGTACGCGCGCATGTACTGGTCTCCGGCGCAGATGCTCGCCCATATGACGGTCAACGGGGCCTCGGTGCGCACCGGCGACCTGTTCGCGTCGGGCACCGTTTCCGGACCGCAGCGCCACGAGCGCGGCTCGCTGCTGGAATTGAGCTGGGGCGGCACCGAACCCGTGGATGTGGGCGGCGCGAAGCGGACGTATCTGGAGGACGGCGACGAGGTGGTGATCACGGCGTCGGCCCCGGCGGTGGACGGCGGACGGCTCACGCTCGGCGAGGTCCGGGGCTCGGTCCGGCCCGCACGCCCCTGACCTCCGGAAGCGCCGCGATCGCCATCCGATAGCCGATCGGCATGCCCATGACCATGGTCACAGCCGATCGCTATGGCGGGAGGTGGACGGCTACCGTGCCGAAGTTGGGAAACTCCGGAGGGCAGTGCGTCGATGCTTACCAATCTCGCCCGCTTCGCCATGGCACGGCCGCGCGCCGTGCTGGTGGCCGCGTTGTTGCTGATGATCATCTGCGGTGGCTTCGGCGCGACCGTGAAATCGCACATGGTCGGCGGCGGCTACCTCACCTCCGAACTGGAGTCGGTGCGCGCCAACGACTTCATCGAGGACAACTTCCCCGGCGGCAACCCGAACCTCATTGTCATGATCACCGCCGAGGGCGGGGTGAACAGCCCGGAGGCGCGCGGCGAGGCACAGCGCATCACCGATGAGCTGCGCGCCGATTCGAGCATCACCGGGGTGCGGTCGTACTGGACCACCGTGACCGAGCGCTCGGATCTGGCGACCGCGCTGCGCAGCAAGGACAGCAAGCGCGGCCTCGTCATGGCCACCCTGCTCGGCACCGACACCGAGATCCAGAACCGCGCCGCCGAACTCACCGGCGATCTCAGTGGCGACCGCGACGGCGTCCAGGTGCGGGTGGGCGGTATGGCGGGCACCTTCGCCGATATCAACCACCAGGTGGAGAAGGATCTGATCCTGGCCGAGGCCATCGCCATTCCCATCTCGGGCCTGCTGCTGGTGCTGGTGTTCGGCTCCCTGGTGGCCGCGGCGCTGCCGATCGGCGTCGGCCTGTTCGCCATCGTCGCCACGCTCGGCATCCTGCGCGCGCTCACCACGGTCATGGACGTGTCGATCTTCGCGTTGAACATGACCAGCGCGCTGGGTCTGGCCCTGGCCATCGACTACAGCCTGTTCCTCGTCAGCCGCTACCGCGAGGAACTCGCGGCGGGCCGCGACACCCGCGCCGCCATTCTGCGCGCGGTGCAGACGGCGGGCCGCACGGTGGTGTTCTCGGGCCTGACCGTGGCGCTGGCGCTGGCGGCGCTGGCGGTGTTCCCGCAACCGTTCTTCAAATCCTTCGCCTACGCCGGGGTGGCGGTGGTGGCCGCGGCGGTCGGCGCGGCGGTGCTGCTGCTCCCGGCCGCGCTGGTGCTGCTCGGCGATCGGATCAATGCCCTGGATCTGCGGAAACCGCTGCGGCGCGCGCTCGGCCGGCCCGAGCCCACGCCGCAGCGACCCGAGGACAGTGGCTGGTACCGGCTGGTCATGTGGGTCATGCGGCGGTCCGTCCCGGTCGCCGTGGTGACCGGCGCGGTGCTGCTGGCGCTCGGATCACCGTTCCTCGGCGCGCATTTCGGCAGCCCGGACGATCGGGTGATCGGCGATTTCGCCTCCAGCCGCCAGGTCGGCGACGCGCTGCGCGAGGATTTCACCGCCGATATGGCGTCCAGTGCCGTGGTGGTGCTACCGGAATTCCAGGGCACCGGGGAGCAGATCGGCACCTACGCCGCCGCGTTGTCGAAGGTGCCGGACGTGCCCGCGGTGATGTCGAGTGCGGGCGTCTACGTCGACGGTACGAAGATGGCGGCCGGACTGCCCGAGATGGCCGGACCGGCGGGCACCTACCTGTCGGTGGGCACCCGGCTCGCGCCCGCGTCGGTGGAGGGCAAGGAGCAGCTGGCCACCCTGCGCGAGGTGCCCGCACCCGGCGAGGTGCTGTTCGGCGGCGCGGCGGCGCTGGACGAGGACACCATGGATTCGGTGATCCAACGGCTGCCGCTGGCCGTCGGGCTCATCGCGGTGATCACCCTGATCCTGTTGTTCCTGTTCACCGGCAGCGTGGTGCTGCCGGTGAAGGCGCTGCTGCTGAATCTGCTCTCGGTGACCGCCACCTTCGGGGCGATGATCTGGATCTTCCAGGACGGGCATCTGTCCGGCCTGCTCGGTTTCACCCCGACCGGCACCATCGACCTGTTCATGCCGATCCTGATGTTCTGCCTGGCCTTCGGCATGTCCATGGACTACGAGGTCTTCCTGCTCTCCCGCATTCGGGAGGAGTGGCTGGCCTCGGATCGCAGCGCCGACGCGAACGCCCGCTCGGTGGCGCTGGGCGTGGCCCGCACCGGCCGCATCTTCACCGCCGCGGCGGGCCTGATGGCGGTGGTGCTGCTGGCGGTGGCCACCTCCCAGGTGGCGGCCATGAAACTCTTCGGCATCGGCCTGGCCCTGGCGATCGTGGCCGATGCCACGGTGATCCGCGGCCTGCTGGCCCCGGCGCTGATGCGGCTGATGAGCACCGCCAACTGGTGGGCTCCGAAACCCCTTGCGGCGCTGCACAAGCGGATCGGACTGGAAGAGGAGGGCGCGGAGCCGGAGCGGCCCGCGCCGGCCCTCCAGAAGCTCGGCTCCTGACCGGCCGCCTGCCGAAGGCGAGGCGCGGACGCTACCGCCCCGGCTCCGCGCTCGCCCGGCGACCCAGCTCCATGACCGTGAGGAAGTGCGTGAGGTCCGCGATGAGGCTGTCCACCGAATCCGGCGCACCGCCGTCGTCGTGATGGTGCAGCCAGTCGGCGACCAGTTCGAACATGCCGCCGATGGCCGCCAAACTCACGGCGAGACTGCGCCTTTCGTCCATGTCCGCTTCAGGCCACTGGGTGTCGAGGAAGGCCGCGGCCCAGCGGCGGTTGCCGCGGCGCTGTTTCTCCACGGCGGGTGAGATGCCGCCCGCCTCGCCGAAGGTCACCTTGGCCAGCCGCGCGTCGTCGGCGATGGCGTGCACGAAGGCCGCGACGAGGGCGCGCAGCCGCTGCTGCCACGGCAGTTCGGCGGTCTCCGCGGCCACCTGCGCCACCCGGGTCTGGAACTGCACGGTGATTTGCTCCAGCAGGGCGCGGTAACAGGCTTCCTTGCTGTCGAAGTGGTCGTAGAAGCCTTTGGTGCCGACATAGGCGTGCTGACAGATCTGCTCGATCGAGGTGCCCGAATAGCTCTGCTGGGCAAAGAGTTCGGTCGCCGCCGCGAGGAGCTGACGACGCCGCTGCGCACTGCGCTCCTCGGCGTCCATGCCACGGATCCGACGCCGCGCCGGTGCGGGGTCGGGCCGCGCGGCGGATTTGCTGCGGGTCATAGGCAAACCTTAGCCGCGTCCTTTCGAAAAAGAATTCTTGTTGATAACAGGATAGCGTGTTGTAATCGTCGTCACGTCGATGAGGAAGGGAACAGACGTGGCAGGGATCAATGGGGATCGCCGAAGGCGGGGGTGGCGGCGTTTCACCGCGGCCGTGCTCGCGACCGCGGCGGTAATGAGCACGGCGGTGGCCATGACCACCACGGCACTGCTGGCTGGCCCGGCGGGCACGGCCGCCGCGGCACCGCAGCCGGTGGATACGGACCCGTTCTATCAAGCGCCCGAGGGCTTCGAATCCGCCGCGCCGGGCGACATTCTGCGGTCGCGCGAAGTGCAGTTGGCGGTGCTGACGGTGCTCCCGGTGCGAGTTCGCGCCTGGCAGTTGCTGTATCGCACCACCGACCTGTTCGAGCAGCCCACGGTGGCGGCGACCACGGTGGCGGTTCCCATGGGGGCCAACACCTCTCGCAGCAGACCGCTGGTCTCGCACCAGTTCTTCTACGACAGCGCCGCACCGCACTGCGCGCCCTCGTTCCTGTTGCAGCAGGGCGGCGGCCTGGCGGGTGTCGAGGGCATCCACTCCAATGTGGAGTACCTGGAACTCGCGGCCTCCATCAGCCAGGGCTACGCCATCAACGTGCCCGACTACGAGGGCCTGAACGGGCACCTGGCGGTCGCCAAGGAACCCGGCTACATGGTGCTCGACAGCATTCGCGCCGCCCAACGCTTCGAACCGCTCGGCCTGGACGGCACGAACACGCCGGTGGCGCTGTGGGGGTACTCCGGCGGCGGCATGGCCAGCGGCTGGGCCGCGGAGATGCATCCCACCTACGCGCCGGAGCTGAACATCGAGGGCGCTGCCATCGGCGCACCGGTCTCGGACGTGGAATCACTGCTGCACGTGAACGGCTCCATGTTCTCCAGCCTCATCGGCATCGGCATCGCGTCGCTCATGAACGCCTACCCGGAGTTCGCCGCCGCGACCGAGCGCGTGCTCACCCCCGAGGGGCGGGCGCTGATGCACCGCACCAACGACCAGTGCCTGCCGCGCAACGCGCTGACCATGATGTTCATCGACTATCAGAAAATGCTGACCATCCCCATCGCGGAGTACCTGGCGCTGCCGGAAGTCCGCGAGGTGTTCGACGCGACGGTGCTCGGCAACCACGCGCCGACCACGCCGATCATGCTCTACCAGGGCGTCTTCGACGAAGCCGTGCCGGTCTTCGACAATGACGCGCTCGTACCCAAGTGGTGCGCGGGCGGCACGTCGGTGCTCTACAAGCGCGACCACCTCAGCGAGCATCTGACCCTGCCCACCCTGGGCATGGGCGACGCCTTCAACTGGCTGCGCGGCCGCCTGGCCCCCGGCGCGCCCGATCAGGTGGGCTGCCGGACGGAGAACCACCTGTCGCTGTTCTTCGACCTCCAGGACATCCTGATGCAGACCGAGATCAACCTCAACGCCACCTTCGGCGCGCTGGGTTGGCCCATCGGACCTCAGGAGCGCTGAGAAACCTTCTCGCTCAGCCCCTGTGACTCGGGTCCCGACCGCAACCGGAGCGGTCGGGGCCCGAGTGCGCGCACGCGGGTATCCGCCGCCCGCGGCGGTCTCGTGACGCGACTCACGGTGGACCGGTATGGTCGGCAGCGTTATCTATTCGCATGCCAACGGGGGCTCGCACCAGCGGGCTGAGAGGACGGCTAGTGGGCCGTCGACCGTATGAACCTGACCGGGTAATGCCGGCGTAGGGAGGATTCACAATGTCACCTGATCGAGTCGCGTCCACGAACGGCAAGTCCGCGCCCGTGGACACGGTGACCACCGGTCCTATCGAAGGCAGCGTCAAGCACTACCAGCAGGTCGAGGCCGACGGCACGACACTGCGCATTCCGGTGCGACGCATCAACCTCACCAATGGTGAGCATTTCGACGTGTACGACACCTCCGGCCCGTACACCGACTCCAGCGCGAGCATCGACGTGGAGGCGGGCCTGCCCAAGCTGCGCGACGCCTGGGCCAAGCCGGAGGTGCCGGGACCGCGCACCCAGCTGGCCTGGGCGCGCGCGGGCGTCATCACCAAGGAGATGCGCTACATCGCGGCCCGCGAGGGCGTCTCCCCCGAACTCGTGCGCGACGAGGTCGCGGCGGGGCGGGCGGTCATTCCGGCCAATCACAACCACCCCGAATCCGAACCGATGATCATCGGCAAGAAGTTCGCGGTGAAGATCAACGCCAATATCGGCAACTCGGCCGTCTCGTCCTCCATCGCCGAGGAGGTGGAGAAGATGGTGTGGGCCACCCGCTGGGGCGCGGACACCATCATGGACCTGTCCACCGGCAAGAACATCCACGAGACCCGCGAGTGGATTCTGCGCAACTCCCCGGTCCCGGTCGGCACCGTGCCGATCTACCAGGCCCTGGAGAAGGTGAACGGCGATCCCACCCAGCTCACCTGGGAGATCTATCGCGACACCGTCATCGAGCAGGCCGAGCAGGGCGTGGACTACATGACCGTGCACGCGGGCGTGCTGCTGCGCTACATCCCGCTCACCGCCAAGCGCGTCACCGGCATCGTCTCGCGCGGCGGCTCGATCATGGCGGCGTGGTGTCTGGCCCATCACCAGGAGTCGTTCCTGTACACGAATTTCGCCGAGTTGTGCGAGATCCTGGCGAAGTACGACATCACCTTCTCGCTCGGCGACGGCCTGCGGCCCGGCTCCATCGCCGACGCCAACGACGAGGCGCAGTTCGCCGAACTCCGGACCCTGGGCGAGCTGACGAAGATCGCGAAGTCCCACGGCGTGCAGGTGATGATCGAGGGCCCGGGCCACGTGCCCATGCACAAGATCGTGGAGAACGTTCGCCTGGAAGAGGAACTGTGCGAGGAGGCTCCGTTCTACACGCTGGGCCCGCTCGCCACCGATATCGCACCGGCCTACGACCACATCACCTCGGCCATCGGCGCGGCCATCATCGCCCAGGCCGGCACCGCCATGCTCTGCTATGTGACGCCCAAGGAGCATCTGGGCCTGCCCAACCGCGACGACGTGAAGGTCGGCGTGATCACCTACAAGATCGCCGCCCACTCCGCCGACCTCGCCAAGGGCCACCCGGGCGCGCAGGCGCGCGACGACGCGCTGTCCAAGGCGCGTTTCGAGTTCCGCTGGCGCGACCAGTTCGCGCTGTCGCTGGACCCCGACACCGCGCGGGAGTACCACGACGAGACGCTGCCCGCCGAACCCGCCAAGACCGCGCACTTCTGCTCCATGTGCGGCCCGAAGTTCTGCTCCATGCGCATCTCCGCGGATGTCCGCGAGTACGCCGAGAAGCAGGGCCTCACCGATGTGGCGGCCATCGAGGCGGGCATGGCCGAGAAGTCCGCCGAATTCACGGCCAGCGGCAAACAGGTGTACCTGCCGGTCGTCTCGTAGTCCCGGCACGGTGGTCCGCACCCGTCGGTGCGGACCACCGTGCTCAGGCGCGCGCGGAGATCTGCTGGACGCCCCAGCTGTTGCCGTCCGGGTCGTCGAAGTAGATGAAGCCGACATTGTCGAGCGGGTCGGCGGTGGGGGACGGATTCACGCCGACCACCTCGATATCGCTGACCGGGACGCCGCGCTCCACCAGTTCGGCGTGGGCGCGCTTCAGGTCGGGCACCACCAGTTGCAGGCCCTTGAGGCAGCCCGGCTCCATATGGGGCACCACGCCCTCGCCGATCACGATGGAGCAGCCGGAGCCGGGCGGGGTCAACTGCACGACCCGCATCCCCTCGGCGATGTGCGTGTCGTGGTCGACGGTGAAGCCCAGTTGGCGGGCGTAGAAGTCCAGGGCGCGATCCACATCCGATACCGGGACGATCACGACCTCGAGGGTCCAGTTCATGGCTCGAGCCTTCCTGCGGGGCGGACAGCTGTCACCACTATGGACGTGACGGGCGGGTGAAAGTGGTCGTTCCCGCTCGATTCGGTGTGTCCGATGTCCGGAGATCAGTGCTTCGGCTGCCAGCGCTGTGCGAATTCGCCCGGCCGCGGTGCCGGGCCGGGGAGTTTTCCCGAGGCGGCGAGCCCGTCCACGAGCATGGCCAGGACGCGGCGGCGCAGTTGCGCGGTGCGGTCCGGGTCCGGCAGCGAGATGGCGGCGCACGCCTCGAGGATCAGGCCGAGATCGGCCACGGTCGCGTCCGCGCGCAAGGTACCTGACGCGTGCGCCCGGCGGATCAGCTCCTCGTTGAGCTCCCCGGACCGCCGGATATCCGGGAGCATCGAGTCGTCCGGAGTGAAGGTGCCCGCCAGGTGCACGGTCAGCGAGTGCACATCCGCGTCCACCACACGTTCCAGGAACCCGATCAGCTCCCGCCAGCCGTCGGCACCCGCCAATGCCGCCTCGGCTTCGGCGTTGTAGCGGCGCAGCCCCTCGTGACAGAGGGTGCGCAGCAGCGCCTCCTTGTTGGCGTAGCGGCGGTACAGGGCGCTGATGCCCACGCCCGCGCGTTCCGCCACCGCGGCGATCGGTGCGCCGGCGTCGGCGAGGAAGACCTCGCGGGCGGCCCGCAGGATGAGCTCGTCATTGCGGGCGGCCTGCGCCTTGCGGCCGGGCAGTGCGCGCCGAGCTGGGGTTTCGGTGGTCTCGGTCATGACTTCAGAATAACACTTGAAACGGAATGCTCCGTTCCGCTATAGTTAGAACAGAACGAAACATTCCGTTCCACATCAGGAGAGAATCATGAACGCCGCCGACGCCATCCGCCCCTTCCGCATCGAGATCCCGCAGGCCGATCTGGACGAGCTGCGGGACCGCCTGGCCCGCACCCGCTGGGCCGACCAGGTCCCGGGCTCCGGCGACACCTACGGGGTGAGTGTCGACCGGGTGCGGCACCTGGTCGACTACTGGCAGGGCGGATTCGACTGGCGCAAGGTCGAGGAGCGGCTCAATGCCCACCCGCAGTTCATCACCGAGATCGACGGGCAGACGATTCATTTCCTGCACGTGCGCTCGGAACGGGAGAACGCCTTCCCGCTCATCCTGACCCACGGCTGGCCGGGCACCTTCGTGGAATTCCTCGGCGTCATCGAACCGCTCACCGCGGCGGGTTTCGATCTGGTCATCCCCTCCATCCCGGGTTTCGGATTCTCCGGCCCGACCACCGAGGCGGGCTGGAACAACACCCGCATCGCGACCGCGTGGGCCGAACTCATGCGGCGGCTCGGATACCGGCGCTACGGCGCGGTCGGCAATGACGCCGGCTCCCAGATCTCCGCCGAGCTGGGCCGGGTGGACGCCGAGCACATGGTGGGATCACATGTGGCGCAGGTGTATTCGTTCCCGTCGGGCGATCCGGCGGAGCTGGCGGATCTCACCGAGAGCGAGGCGCAGGCGCTCGAGACGCTGGACTGGTTCGCCAAGAACAAGATGAGCTTCAATATCCTGCACAGCCAGCAGCCGCAGACGCTGGCGCACGCCATCATGGATTCGCCGGCCGGTCTGGCGGGCTGGCTCGGGCAGCTGCTCGGTCCGGATCTGGACGACGATTTCGTGCTCACCCATATCGCCATCCACTGGTTCACCGGCACCGCCGGTTCGGCCACCCGCATCTACTTCGAGAACGCGCGCGCCGAGCAGCCGACCGAGCCGACCACCGTGCCGATGGCGCTGAGCGGCTCGAACGGCGACTTCCACGGCATCCGCCGCTTCGCCGACCGCGACCACAACATCGTGTCCTGGCAGACCCACGACGTGTTCAGCCACTACCTGCACCATGCCGCCCCGGAGCTGATGTCCGGCGAGATCACCGAGTTCTTCGCGCAGTACCGCTGAGCCGAGCGATTCCCGGCCCGCACCCACACGGGTGCGGGCCGAATCCGTTTGAGCGCACGCGGCGGCGAGCGGCCTCGCGGGCACGGCACATCCTCAGAGGTCGTCGGGCAACAGGCGAAAGGCGCTATGGTCGGTCAGCGGGGTGACCGCCCGGAAATCGCGACGGTCGAGCGTCAGCACCTCCACCGTTTCGTACCGTTCCGCCAACGAGACATTGGTGGCGTCGGTGAGATCCAGGTGCAGGGACAGGTACCTGTCCTGCACCTTGCGCGCGACCCGCAACAGGTCCGCGGAAACCGTGGGCACTTCGATGCGTCCGGTGCGCTCTTGCGCCAACAACCAGTCATTGACCGCATAAGCGGCCCGGCGATTGAGATTGCGAGTGGTAATGTGCTCGACTTCGAGCAAGACGAGTGGTGAGACGATGGTCAGCGCGGCCTGCTGCAGCGCGGCGCGCGCGTCCGCGTGCTCAGGATCAGCCGAGTTGAATGCGGCGATCAGGCCCGAGGTATCGCCGATCACTATCATCCGGCATCGGCTTCGGTATCGGTGATCGCTTCTCGCACAACGCTGTCGATCTCATCCGCCGTCACGGCATGCCCGTAGTCGAGAACCGGGATATCCCACACCTCATCCCATCGCCGAGTACGTATCGCGGCCAGATGAAAGGCTTCACGAAAGTACTCGGACTCCGGCCGCCCCTCGCGCGCTGCGGCCTTTTTCACCAGCTCGAGGTCGGCTTCGTCCACCATGACCGTCGTCTTCTTCAAACCCATACGGTTATGGTACCCGCACCATAACCTTCGGTCGAAACCCCGCGCCTGTCGCGACTGCCCGCCGACAGGCCGGGGCTTCCCTGATGGACGCCCACCAGCTCACCGCTCCCCCGCCGACGCTCAGGTGTGTGAGTGCAGTTCACCCCAGGCCGGGAACGGATCGGCGTAGTTCACCCATACCCGCTGTCCGGCAGCCAATTCCGCGTCGGTGAGCAGGGCCGCGTCCAGCAGGGCGCGCACCCGCTCGCGGTCCAGTTTCACACCGATGAGCACGATCTCCGAGCCGGGCTGCTCATCGAGCGAGGACCAGAAGGCGGCCGGTTCGAAGGTGAGGTTCGGTCCCGCCTGCGACCAGATGGCGACCAAGTCCGGACGGCTGGCGATCCAGCAGAATCCCTTGCTGCGCAACAGGCCCCGCAACCGCGTCAGCACGGCGTCCAAGCGCTCGGGATGGAAGGGGCGGTCAGCGGTGTAGGTGAGGCTGCGGATGCCGTACTCCTCGGTCTCGGGAGTGTGCCCGCCCGCCAATTCCTCGTCCCAGCCCGCGGTCTCGGCGGCCAGGTCGGGGTTGTACAGGCCGGTGTCGAGCACCTCGGCGAGATCGACGGAGCCCTTGACCGCGCGCAGGATCCTGGCCTTGGGGTTGAGGCGGCGAATGGTGGCCTCCACGCTGCCGACGGCATTGGCGCTCACCAGATCGGTTTTGGAGATGATCAGCACGTCGGCGAATTCCACCTGATCCACCAGCAGATCGGAGATGGTGCGCGCATCCCCCTCCCCGGCCCGCATATCCCGCTGCTCGAGGGATTCGCCGCGCACCACCTCGGGCAGGAAGGTGGAGGCGTCGACCACGGTCACCATGGTGTCCAGGCGCGCGATATCGCCGAGCTTGAAGCCGTCGGAGAACTCCCATTCGAAGGTCGCCGCCACCGGCATGGGTTCGGAGATGCCGGTGGATTCGATGACCAACTGGTCGAAGCGGCCCTCGCGGGCGAGTTTGCCGACCGATTCGATGAGGTCCTCGCGCAGCGTGCAGCAGATGCAGCCGTTGGTGAGTTCGACCAGCTTCTCCTGGGTGCGGTCCAGGTGGCCCTGGCCCGCCACCAGGGCGGCGTCGATATTCACCTCGCTCATGTCGTTGACGATGACGGCCACGCGGCGGCCCTCGCGGTTGGCGAGGATGTGGTTGAGCAGGGTGGTCTTCCCGGCTCCGAGGAAGCCGGAGAGCACGGTCACGGGCAGGGGGCGGATGGTCTGGGCTGAGGTCACCGCTTAATGATAACGGTTTTCATTTACGGTTGCGCGGCACCCCACGGCCGGACCCACCGCGCACCCGGTTCCGCGTAGGGTCAGCGGCGTGGAACTGCTACCGCTCACGCCCAATGGCAAGACTCCGGTTCGTGTGCTGACCATTGCCGGAACCGACTCCGGCGGCGGCGCCGGCATCCAGGCCGACAGCCGCACCATGGCCCTGTGCGGGGTGCACGCCTGCGTGGCGGTGGCCGCGGTGACGGTGCAGAACACCGTGGGCGTCAGCGGTTTTCACGAGATTCCGCCGCACATCGTGGCCGATCAGGTGCGAACCGTGGTGAGCGATATCGGCGTCGGCGCGGCCAAGACCGGCATGCTCGCCTCCACCGCCATCATCGAGGCGGTGGCCGGGGTGTGCCGCGAGGTCGGCATCGGCGGCGACGGCGACGGCGACATCCCCCTGGTCGTGGATCCGGTGGCGGCCTCCATGCACGGCGATCCGCTGCTGCACGCCGAGGCCCTGGACGCGGTGCGCAACACCCTGTTCCCGCTGGCCACCGTGGTCACCCCCAATCTCGACGAGGTGCGACTGCTGACCGGCGTCGAGGTCGTCGACGACCGCAGCGCCCGCCGCGCCGCCGAGGCGCTGCACGCGCTCGGCCCCCGCTGGGCGATCGTGAAGGGCGGCCACCTGCGCAGCTCCGCCTACAGCACCGACCTGCTGTTCGACGGCGAGAACTTCCACGAACTCACCGCCGAGCGCATCGCCACCGGCAACGACCACGGCGGCGGCGACACCCTGGCGGCCGCCCTGGCCTGCGCCCTGGCCCACGGTTACCCGGTGCCGGACGCGGCCGCCTTCGCCAAGGAGTGGACGCGACGGTGCCTGGCGGCGGCCTACGATCTGGGCGCGGGGCACGGCCCGGTGTCGCCGCTGTGGCGGCTGCACGAAGCCTGAAGTCCAGTCCAGGATCGACCGCCCGGCGGGGGCGGCGTCGCGTTCACCCGGGTTGATTCCCGCGCGGTCGAACGCGCAGCACATCTACCCTGAATTCAGCACTGCACCAGCGATTTCGGGAATGTCGCCATGACCTGCCCCCTGCCCCAGCGCCCGCTGCCGCTCAGCGACGAACACCGCGAATCCTTCTGGCGTCGGTCGGGGTGGACCCCGACGCTCCCGGAGCGGGATCGGGAAGCCATCGAACAGCGCTGGGACGACGAATCCATCGAGATCGCCGAGGTTTTCGGCTGGTGAGCCGTCGGCGCCGTCAGGAATCCGGATGCAGGGTGTTGTGCAGAGTGGCGGCCCACTGCTGCACGATCTCCTTGCGGCGCAACGAGTCGTCGGTGAGCACGTCGGCGAGGCCGAGGCCGCGGGCCAGGTCCAGGGTGGCCTGGACCAGGTGGTGGGTGACCGGGTCGGAGTCGTCGACGCCGAGGGCCTCGACGGCCATGCGGTGGGAGATGCGGCCGAAACGTGCCTCCATGGGGACGATGCGCTCCCGCAGCGCCGGATCGGCGGCGGCATGCGTCCAGACCTGGAGCGCCGCCTTGAACAGCGGGCTGGTGTAGGACTCGACCAGGGAAGCGACCACGGCCTGGGTGCGGCCCGCACCCTCGGCGACCTCGCCGAGGGCGAGGGCCTCGCTCTTCGACTGCGTCATCCGCGACTCGAACATGTACTCCAGGGCCGCGGTGATCAGATCCTCCCGGGTGGGGAAATGATGCTGCGCCGCCCCGCGCGACACCCCGGCGCGTTCGGCCACCACGGCCACGGTGGCGGCCGCCCAGCCCAGCTCGGCCAGGCAGTCGATAGTCGCCTCCAGCAGCCGCTGCCGGGTGGCCCGACTGCGGTCCTGCTTGGGTTCGTGGGGTGTCGCCATGGCCGCTATTCTGCCCAGCTCGGTGGACGACGCTGAAAGAAGGCCGTCATGCCCTCGATCACGTCGGGTGTTCCGAAGCAGTTGCCCGAGCGCTTGGCCAGGTCGTCGGCGCTGCGATCGAATTCGGCCAGGATGTGGGCGGTGGTGAGCCGCTTGCTCTCGGCCAGCCCCTGCGGGGAGCCCTTGCGCAGCTCACCGCACAGCCGCGCCACCTCCGCCGCCGCGTCGTCGGCGGCGATGGTGACGAGGCCGATGCGCTCGGCGGTGTCGGCGTCGAACGTCTCGCCGGTCTGGAAGTACCGCGCCGCCGCCCGCGAGGTCATCCGCGGCAGCAGGGTGAGCGAGATGATGAACGGGGCCAGGCCCAGCCGCGCCTCGGTGAGGGCGAAGCTGCTGCCGCGACCGGCGACGACGATATCGCAGGCCGCGACGATGCCCATCCCGCCCGCGCGCACATTGCCGTCGATCCGCGCCACCACCGGTTTGGGCAGTTCGAGGATGCGCCGCAGCACCTGGACCGCCCAGCGGGTGCGGATGTCGGCGGCCGCCGCGGGGTCGGCGTCGAGGGCTTCCTTCAGATCCGCGCCGGCGCAGAAGGTGGTCCCGGTGTGGGTGAGGACGACACCGCGCACGGCCTTGTCGGCACCCGCCCGCTCCAGACCGTCCAGGAGTTCGGCCACCAGCCGCGAGGACATGGCATTGCGGTTGTGCGGGGAGTCCAGGGTGAGCACCGCGAAGCCGTCGCGCACCTCGTAGCGGACGACCGGCGTGGATTCCGGGGTGGGTTCGGTATCGGTCATCTCAGTACGACCTCGGCAGGCCCAGCGAGTGCTGGGCGACGAAGTTCAGGATCATTTCCCGGCTGACCGGCGCGACCCGGGCGATGCGCGAGGCGGCGAGCATGCCCGCCAGGCCCACATCGGAGGTGAGTCCGGAGCCGCCGTGGGTCTGGATGGCCTGATCGAGCGCCTTGATACTGGCCTCGGCGGCAGCGTATTTCGCCATATTGGCGGCTTCGGCGGCCCCGAAGTCGTCACCGGAGTCGTAGAGCACGGCGGCCTTCTGCATCATGACCTTGGCCAGCTCCAGTTCGATCTTCACCTGCGCCAGCGGATGTGAGATGCCCTGGTGCGCGCCGATGGGCGTCTTCCACACCTGGCGCTCCTTGGCGTACTCCACGGCCCGGTCGATGGCGTAGCGGCCCATCCCGACCGCCATGGCGGCACCCATGATGCGCTCCGGGTTCAGGCCCGCGAACAGCTGCGCGATGGCCGCGTCCTCCTGGCCCACCAGGGCGTCGGCGGGCAGCCGCACGTCGTCGAGGAACAGCGTGTACTGGCTGTCCGGCTCGATGATGTCCATCTCCTGCCGGTTCTTCACGAAGCCGGGGGTGTCGACCGGCACGATGAACAGCGCGGGTTTGAGGTTGCCGGTCTTGGCGTCCTCGGTGCGGGCCACGATGAGCACGGCCTCGGCCTGGTCCACACCGGAGATGAAGATCTTGCGGCCGTTGAGGATCCAGTCGCCGCCGTCGCGCCGGGCGG
This sequence comes from Nocardia sp. CC227C, assembly GCF_030767025.1. Lineage (GTDB taxonomy): Bacteria > Actinomycetota > Actinomycetes > Mycobacteriales > Mycobacteriaceae > Nocardia. The sequence continues at coordinate 59,714 of NZ_JASITE010000024.1, forward strand.
TGGTGGTGATCTTGTGCGAGTTGGAGCCCGCATCGGGCTCGGTGATGCCGAAGACCATCTTGGCGGTGCCGTCGGCCAGGCGCGGCAGCCAGTTCCGCTTCTGCTCCTCGGTGCCGAACTTGGTGACGATGGTGCCGCAGATGGCGGGCGAGACCACCATGAGCAGCAGGCCCGCACCGGCCGCGGACAGCTCCTCCTGCACCAGCGCGAGCTCGTAGATGCCCGCGCCGCCACCGCCGTACTCCTCCGGCAGGTTCACGCCGAGGAAGCCGAGTTCGCCCGCCTCGTCCCAGAGTTCGGTGAGCGGCTCGTTCCGCAACGCCTTGGCGCGCACGTAGTCGCGGTAGTTGTACTTGGCCGCCAGTTGGGCCACCGCCGCGCGCAGCGCCTTCTGTTCGTCGGTTTCGATGAAGCTCATTGCCTACTCCTGGTTTTCGTTGTGCACGACGGCGAGCACAGCGCCGACGTCGACCTGCTGACCGACCGCGACGTTCAGTTCGGTGAGGGTACCGGCGGTGGGGGCGGCGATGGTGTGTTCCATCTTCATGGCCTCCAGCCACAGAATGGGCTGGCCCTTCTCCACCTGTGCGCCGACCTCCGCACCGAGGCGGATGACCGCACCGGGCATGGGTGCGAGCAGCGAGCCCTCGGCCACCTGGTCGGCCGGATCCTCGAAGCGCGGCAGCCGCCGCACGGTCACCGGGCCGAGCGGGGAATCGACGGCGACCAGATCGCCGTAGCGGGCCACCTCGAAGCGCCGCCGCACCGCGCCGCGCTCGCCGGGAACACACAGCACCACCGCGTCCGGGGTGAGGTCCACCAGTTCCAGGCCGGGCAGCCCGTCCACCTCGAGACCCGCGCGGGTCAGGCGGTAGCGCACCTCGTGCTTGCCGGTGCCCCGGCTCGCGTAGGACTTGGACTGCGGCTGCGACGGCAGATTGCGCCAGCCGCTGGGCAACCCGCCGCCCACCCGCGCCGCGGCGCGATTGGCGGCGGCATCGGCCAGGGCGGCCGCGGTGATCGACAGGGTCTCGGCGCTTTCCGAGGCCAGCGGCGCGGCGAGCACGTCCAGGCCGTGGGTGGCGAAGAAGGCGGTATCGGTGTCACCGGCCAGGAAGGCCGGATGCCGCAGCACCCGCACCAGCAGATCGCGGTTGGTCACCAGGCCGTGAATCTTGGCGCGCTGCAAGGCCGAAGCGAGCAGATGCGCCGCCTCGTCCCGGGTCTCGGCGTAGGAGATCACCTTGGCGAGCATGGGGTCGTAGTGCACGCCCACCACCGACCCGTCCACCACGCCACTGTCCAGGCGCACACCGGGTTCGGTGAGCACGGCGAATTCGCCCACGGTGCCGGGGATGTCGAGTTTGTGCACGGTGCCGCTCTGCGGCTGCCAGTCCTGCGCCGGGTCCTCGGCGTAGAGGCGCACCTCGATGGAGTGGCCGCGCGTGGCGGGCTGCCGGGCGGGCAGCGGGCGTCCGGCAGCCACCTGCAACTGCAAGCGCACCAGATCCAGGCCGGTGGTCTGCTCGGTGACCGGATGTTCCACCTGGAGACGGGTGTTCATCTCCAGGAAGAAGAACTCGCCCTTCTCGTCGGCCAGGAATTCGACGGTGCCCGCACCCTCGTAGCCGATGGCCTCGGACGCCAACCGAGCCGCCTCGAACAGCCGCGCCCGCATGCTGCGCCCATCTCGCCCGCTCGCGGACCCTCCATGGTTACGCTCCGCTGCCGCCTCCGGGTCTGATCCGAGCAGGCGGTCGATCTTCTCCACCAGCGGGGAGGGGGCCTCCTCCACCACCTTCTGATGCCGCCGCTGAATCGAGCACTCGCGCTCGCCCACCGCCCACACCGTGCCGTGGGTATCGGCCATGACCTGCACCTCGATATGGCGGCCGGTCTCCAGGTAGCGCTCGCAGAACACCGTCGGATCGCCGAAGGCCGACGCGGCCTCGCGCTGGGCCGCCTCGATCTGGCCGGTCAGCTCGGCGAGGTCGCGGACCACGCGCATACCGCGCCCGCCGCCACCGGCGGACGCCTTGATCAGCACCGGCAGCATCTCGGCGGTGACCTCGGCCGGGTCCAGTTGCTTCAGCACCGGCACCCCGGCGGCGTCCATCATCTTCTTGGACTCGACCTTGGAGCCCATCTGCTCGATGGCGGAGACCGGCGGACCGATCCACACCAGCCCGGCCGCCTGCACGGCCTCGGCGAATTCGGCGTTCTCGGAGAGGAATCCGTACCCGGGGTGGATGGCGTCGGCACCGGCCGAGAGCGCGGCCTCGATGATCAGCTCGCCGCGCAGGTAGGTCTCACCGGGGGTGTTGCCCGGAAGGCGCACCGCCGCATCGGCTTCGGCCACATGCGGCGATGCGGCATCGGCGTCGGAGTAGACGGCGGTGGTCGCGATGCCCATGCGGCGGCAGGTGGCGAAGACCCGGCGCGCGATCTCGCCGCGGTTGGCGACCAGTACATTGCGGATTTCCATACCTGGCCTCACATCCGGAAGACGCCGAAGCCGTCGGCGCCCTTGATCGGGGCATTGTGAATGGCGGACAGGGCCATTCCCAGCACCGTGCGGGTATCGCGGGGATCGATGACGCCGTCGTCGTAGAGGCGGCCCGACATGAACATGGGCAGCGATTCGGCCTCGATCTGCGCCTCGATCATGGCGCGCATCCCGGCGTCGGCGGCCTCGTCGAACGGCATGCCCTTGGCCTCGGCGGCGGCCCGGCCCACGATGGAGATGACGCCCGCCAGCTGCGCACCGCCCATGACGGCGGATTTGGCGCTGGGCCAGGCGAAGACGAAGCGCGGATCGTAGGCGCGGCCACACATGCCGTAGTGGCCCGCACCGTAGGACGCGCCCATGAGCACCGAGATGTGCGGCACCTTGGAGTTGGAGACGGCATTGATCATCATCGCGCCGTGTTTGATGATGCCCTTCTGCTCGTACTCCTTGCCCACCATGTAACCGGTGGTGTTGTGCAGGAACAGCAATGGCGTATTCGACTGATTCGCCAGCTGGATGAACTGCGCCGCCTTCTGCGCCTCCTCGGAGAACAGCACGCCGCGCGCATTGGCGAGAATGCCGACCGGGTAGCCGTGCAGCTCCGCCCAACCGGTGACCAGGCTGGAGCCGTAGAGCGGTTTGAACTCGTCGAAATCGGAGCCGTCCACCACGCGGGCGATGACCTCGCGCGGGTCGAACGGGATCCTGAGGTCGGTGGGCACGATGCCCAGCAGTTCCTCGGCGTCGTAGAGCGGTTCGATGATCTCGGCGCGCGGGCGCGGGGCCGGGCCCTGCTTGTGCCAGTTGAGCCGTTTCACGATGGAGCGGCCCAGCCGGATGGCGTCCTGCTCGTCCGCGGCCAGATAGTCGGCCAGGCCCGAGACGCGGGCGTGCATATCCGCGCCGCCGAGCGATTCGTCGTCGGACTCCTCACCGGTGGCCATCTTGACCAGCGGCGGCCCGCCCAGGAACACCTTGGAGCGCTCCTTGATCATGACCGTGTAGTCGGACATGCCGGGGATGTACGCGCCACCGGCGGTGGAGTTGCCGAAAACCAGTGCGATGGTGGGGATTCCCGCCGCCGACAGCCGGGTCAGATCGCGGAACATGCGCCCGCCCGGTACGAAGACCTCCTTCTGCGTGGGCAGGTCCGCGCCGCCGGACTCCACCAGGCCGATGACCGGCAGGCGGTTCTCCAGCGCGATGTCGTTCATGCGCAGGTTCTTGCGCAGCGTCCACGGGTTCGAGGTGCCGCCGCGCACCGTGGGATCGGGTGCCACGATCATGCATTCGACGCCCTCGACGATGCCGATGCCCGCGATGACGCTGCCGCCGACATGGAACTCACTGCCCCAGGCGGCCAGCGGGGCCAGCTCCAGGAAGGGCGAGTCCTCGTCGATGAGCAGTTCGATGCGTTCGCGCGCGGTCAGCTTGCCGCGCTTGCGGTGTCGCGCCATCTTGTCGGGGCCGCCGCCCGCGATGTTCTTGGCGTACTCGGCCTCCACCTCGGCCAGCTTGTCGCTCATGGCCGCGGCGGCGGCCCGGAAGTCCGCCGAATTCGGATCTACGGCGGTGCGCAGTGTGCTCAAGACTGGAACCCCAATCGCTTGGCCGCGAGGCTGGTCAGGATCTCGTTGGTGCCACCGCCGATGCCCAGGATGCGGACATCGCGGTAATGGCGCTCCACCTCGGACTCGCGCATGTAGCCGAGTCCGCCGAAGAGCTGAACCGCTTGGTGGGCAACCCATTCGGCGGTTTCCACGGCGGTGTTCTTGGCGAAGCAGACCTCGGCGATGAGGTCGGTCTCGCCGTGCGCCGCGCGTTCCACCACCTGGCGGGTGTACACGCGGGCGACGTCGATGCGGCGTGCCATCTCCGACAGGGTGTTCTGCACGGCCTGGCGGCTGATCAGCGGGCGGCCGAAGGTCTCGCGGTCGCGGCACCATTGCAGGGTCAGGTCCAGGCAGCGCTGCGCGTGCCCGTAAGCCTGCGCGGCCAGCCCGACCCGCTCGCTCACGAAAGCCTGTGCGATCTGGGCGAATCCGGAGTTCTCCGCGCCGACCAGGTTCGAGACCGGCACCCGCACGTCCACATAGGACAGCTCGGCGGTGTCGGAGGCCAGCCAGCCCATCTTCTCCAGCTTGCGGCTCACCGTGAAACCGGGCGTGCCCTTCTCCACCACGAGCAGTGAGACACCGGCCGCGCCGGGGCCGCCGGTGCGCACGGCCGTCACGACGTAGTCGGCGCGCACGCCGGAGGTGATGAACGTCTTGGCTCCATTGACAACGAATTCGTCGCCGTCGCGCACCGCGGAGGTGGTGAGGTGGCCCACGTCCGAACCGCCGCCGGGTTCGGTGATGGCCAGCGAGCCGATCTTCTCGCCCGCCAGGGTCGGCCGCACCCAGCGCTCGATCTGCTCGGCATTGCCGGAGGCGACGATGTGCGGCACCGCGATACCGCAGGTGAACAGGGAGGCGAACAGCCCGCCGGAACAGCCCGCGTAGTGCAGCTCCTCGCAGACGATGGCGGCGTCGATGCCGTCTCCGCCGGAACCGCCGACGGCCTCCGGGAACTGGATGCCGAGCAGGCCCAGCGCACCGGCCTTCTTGTGCAGTTCGCGCGGGATCTCACCGGCGCGCTCCCAGTCGTCCAGGCACGGCAGCACCTCGCGTTCGGCGAAACCGCGCACGGTGGCGCGCAATTCACGCCGCTCCGGGGTGGTCCAGGGGTTCACGTAGGTCATGGGAGCAGCTCCATGGGGATTTCGATATGCCGGGCGCGGAGCCATTCCCCGAGCCCCTTGGCCTGCGGATCGAAGCGGGCCTGATAGGCCACGCCCTGCCCGAGCAGACCCTCGACGATGAAGTTCACGGCCCGCAGATTCGGCAGCACGTGCCGGGTGACGGGCAGCTTGGCGGTCTCGGGCAGCAGCAGGCGCAGTTCGTCGACGGTGAGCGCGTGCACCAGCCAGCGCCACTGCTCCTCGGTGCGCACCCAGACGCCGATATTGGCATTGCCGCCCTTGTCGCCGGAGCGAGCCAGCGCGATGGTGCCGAGCGGGACGCGACGCGTATCGCCCGGCGGAAGCGGCTGCGGCAGTGCGGGTTCGGGCACCTCGGCCAGCTCGAGGGTCTGCGCGGCGGGCGCGATCGCCAGCTGCGATCCGTCCGGCAGCACCGCCGTGTGCGCCACCTCGGTCGCGTCCACATAGCCGGGGGTGAAAACGCCGTAGGGCGAACCGTTTCCGGGCGGTGCGGTGAGCGAGAAGCCCGGATAGCTGGCCAGTGCCAGTTCCACGGCGACGCTGGAGAAGCCACGGCCGACGCGGTCGGGGTCCGGATCCCGCACCACGCACTTCAGCAGGGCGCTGGCCTGTTCCTCGGTGTCGGCGTCGGGGCGGTCCAGGCGCGAAAGCGTCCATTCCAGCTCGGTCGGGCGCACGGTCAACCACGACTCCAGTTGCCGTTGCGCCAGTTGGGCTTTGGCCTCGATGTCCAGGCCGGTGAGGATGAAGGTCATCTCGTTGCGGAAGCCGCCGATGGTGTTGAGGGAGACCTTGAGCCGTGGCGGCGGGGCCTCACCGCGCACCCCGGAGATGAGGACGCGGTCCGGCCCCTCCTGGGTGAGCGCGACGGTGTCCAGGCGGGTGGTCACATCCGGCCCGGCGTAGCGCGCGCCCTGGATCTCGTACATGAGCTGGGCCGCCACCGTATCCACGGTGACCGCGCCGCCGGTGCCGGGATGTTTGGTGATCACACTGCTGCCGTCGCGGCGCACCTCGGCCAGCGGGAAGCCGGGGCGGCCCATATCCGCGATCTCGGTGAAGAAGGCGAAGTTGCCGCCGGTCGCCTGGGTCGAGCATTCGATGACGTGTCCGGCCGCCACGGCTCCGGCGAGCGCGTCGAAATCGTCTCGTCCCCAACCGAAATGCGCCGCCGCCGGGCCCACCACCAGCGCCGCGTCGGTGACCCGGCCGGTCACCACCACATCGGCTCCGGCCTGCAGGCATTCGGCGATGCCCCATGCGCCCAGATAGGCATTGGCGGTCAACGGCGCGCCGAGACCGAGTTCCCCGGCGCGGGGCAGCAGATCGTCCCCGGTCACATGGGCGACCGCGACGTCGAGGCCCTGTTGTTCGGCCAGTTCGCCGATCGCCCGGGCCAGCCCGGCGGGGTTGAGCCCGCCGGCATTGGCGACGATCTTGACGCCCTTCTCCAGCGCGAGCCCGAGACAGTCCTTCAGCTGTTTGACGAAGGTCTTGGCGTAGCCGAGGTTCGCATCCTTCATCCGGTCGCGGCCGAGAATGAGCATGGTCAGCTCCGCCAGGTAGTCGCCGGTGAGGACGTCGAGCTCACCGCCCTCGAGCATCTCCCGCATGGCACCGAGCCGATCGCCGTAGAAACCGGAACAGTTGCCGATGCGGATGAGCTCCGGATCGGCCGCGAGCTGACTCATCGCGGGCCCTCCTGTGCGCGTATCGCCACAGCCTCGCCGCTGCGGTCCGTTACAGGGTCACATTCGATCCATAAAAAATCAAGCACGCCCGCTTGTTAATCGGCAGCATTCATCTCCGCGTTTGCCAGCAGGATGCTGAGGGGGTCCGTGCGGAACCGGGCGGTCGGCAGGGCACACTGGGCGCGTGGCCTCGATTCTCCTGCTCGCTCTCGCCGGATTCCTGCTCGGCGGCGTCTACAGCACCTGGAAGACCGCCCGGCCGCTGGCCATCGCCCTGGGCGTGTGCGCGGCATTGGCCGTGGCCGGGGCGATTCTCTGGATGGAGTGATCGCCGACCGGTCGGCGCTCGAACGCGCGCTGTGGCGGTGGAGAAGCGGGTGCTCTATTCGGGATCGAGCCGGTAGATGCGCAGATCCTCCGGCACGCCGCTCAGCGGCGCGGCGAAGAAGCTGCGCCGGTAGGGCTTCGGCACGTAACCCAGCTCCGCCAGGGTTTCGGGCTCCAGGGCCGCCAGCGTGGCGTGCGAGAGCATGGTGTTGCCGTTGCCGCCCGCCTCCATGACCCGCGCCGCGATGGTGACGTCCACGCCCAGCCAGTCGCCGCCCAGCTCCCGCGGGGTGCCGGTGTGCAGGCCGACGCGCATCTGCGGCGTGTAGCCGTCCACCTCGACGCGGGCCAGGTTCCGTTTGGCCGCCACCGCGGCGCGGACCGCCCGGTCCGGAGACGGGAACACGGCCATGACGCCGTCACCCATGCGTTTGACCACGTGGCCGCCGCGCTCGCCGATCGGCGGCTCGATGGCCTTGGCGACGCGGCGCAGCAGTTCCAGGGTCTGCTCGTCACCGGCCGAGAGCGACCAACTGGAGAAGGCCACCAGGTCGGTGAACATGATGGTGATCTCCGCGGTGCCGCGCCCCTTGCCCATTCGCTCCAGCACGGCCTGCCAGACCTGGAGCGCGCCGAGGCCGAGTTCGCGTGCGGCGCTGGGCGAATCGCCGACCAGCTTGTCCGCGGCGCGTGCCACCGCGCGCACCCCGCCCGGTCCGGAGACCGACAGCGGATCACCGAAAGCCGGGTCACCGGGCAGATTCTCGCGCGCCTTGCGAATCACACCGATGAGATCTCCCCGCTGATTGGCCGCGGAGACGAGTGCCGAGAGTTGGCCGGAGAGCCGGGCCATGGGCCGTCGGTCCGGTTCCGCACCGTCGGTGGGGGTCAAGGGAATCACGACGTCGGGGTCGATACGCGGCCTCCGGACGCGCGACGGCTCCCCGAGGCCCTCCGAGGACCGGGGGCGACCCTTACCCTTGCCGTCCGCACGGTCCGCGCCGGGCGCGGATTCACTGCCGCCGGAGGGTCGTTCGCTCACGTCCCGAGCGTAGCCCAGCATCGGCTCCGTGGTGGATGAGTCGACATCTGTCACCCATGGCTGGATGGCTGCCACCGGTCACCTCCCTATCGGTGCGAGCGGCCACTTCGTCGGGCCCGCCCGATGGTGCGAATGGCGTGGTTGCTGTTGCGATGCTACCGGGCGGTCAGGACGAGAACCAGCCCTTTCCGGGTGGAAGCGAGACTGTTCACAGACCGTTTTCATACCCGCCATCCCACCCCCACAACCCCACCGCACAACCCCAACCACCCACGCAGCACAGCCCCCTGGTTCGCGGCGCGTCTCGGTTCTGGACTGACGGAGCGGGGGAGCGAAGCGGAGGAGCGGAGGAGGGAAGAACCGAGACCTCCAGCGCCGCGAACCCCGCCCGCAGCGAAGCGGAGGGCAATCCAACACAGCATCGGCCCGACGCGGAGTTCGCGTCGGGCCGATGTATCCGTCGGCCGGGCAGTGGCCGACGGTCCCGGGCAGGGTCTCTGCGGGGCGGGCTAGGCGTCGCGCTTGTTCAGCGTGACCAAAGCAGCCCCGAACACAATTGTGACAAATGCTGCGAAATACACCAGGCTTCCCCACGGGCCCCAGTGCCAGTTCGCGTTGGACTCGGTCAGCGAGAAGAAGCGCTGCCCGTTGGAGAAGGGCAGCAGCGGGCCCACATTGCGGCCGAAGCTGCCGAACGCGCTCAGCAGCGGTTCCAGGATCAGCGGCCACAGCACGATGATCGAGATGGCCGCCGCGGACTGCCGCACCAGTACGCCCACACCGATCGCCAGCACAATGCTGAGCAGGGCGTACACCGGGACACCCAGCAGCGCCCGCCACTGCGCGCCGGTGGACAGGTCCATGGCCGGCGACGTCCCGTAGATGGCCCGGGAGATCAGCAGCGCGCCCACGCAGAGCACCGCGGTCAACAGCGCGCCGTACACGGCGAGCAGCGCGGTCTTCACGACGATCACGGTGCTGCGCTGCGGGGTGGCCAGGAATGTGTTGCGAATGATGCCGAATCGATACTCACTGGTCACCGAGAGGGTGGCCATGATCATGAGCACCATGACGCCGAAGCCGCTGACCCCGCCCACCGCGACGGCCACATCCATCGGCACCGCGTCGGCCGAGTCCTGCGCCGTGCGGGCGATCACCGCGATGAGCGCCGCCAGACCGAGTCCCAGTGCGACCACGACCGCCGAACACCACCAGGGCGACCTTGTCGAGGTGAGTTTGATCCGTTCCGCCGCAAGCACTCCCATCAGAGCGCACCTCCCATGACCTCGTCGAATCCGGCGTTCGCGCCGTGGTACTCCACCGCGTTGCCGGTCATCTGCATGAACGCCTCCTCCAGCGACGCCCGCTGCGGGGCCAGCTCGTAGAGCGTGATGTCGTTGGCTCCGGCCAGCTTTCCGACCGCGTCGCTGGTCGCGTTGGCGACCACCAGCGCCGGGCTGGCCGGGTCGGCGCCGTCCTCGCGGATGGTCATGCCATTGGAGGTGAGCAGGCTGCGCAGCTGATCCAGCTGCGGGCTGCGCACCCGCACCGACGATTCCGAGGCGCGCTCGATGAACTCCTTGGTGGTGGTGTCGGCGATGAGGCGGCCGCGGCCGATGACCACCAGATGGTCGGCGGTCTGCGCCATCTCCGACAGCAGGTGGCTCGACACCAGCACGGTGCGGCCCTCCGTCTTCGCGAGCCGCTGCATGAAGCGGCGGATCCAGAGGATGCCCTCCGGGTCCAGGCCGTTCACCGGCTCGTCGAACAGCAGCACCTTGGGATCGCCGAGCAGCGCACCCGCCAGTCCGAGCCGCTGCGACATGCCGAGCGAGAAGCCGCCCGCGTTCTTGTCCGCCACCTCGGACAGGCCGACCAGCCGCAACACCTCCTCCACCCGGGAGGCGGGAATGCCATTGGACGCGGCCATCCAGCGCAGATGCGACCGGGCCGACCGGTTCGGATGCACCCACTTGGCATCCAGCAGCGCACCGACCTCGGTCAGCGGCCGCTTCAGGTCGCGATACCGCTTCCCGTCGATCAGGGCGGTACCGGAGGTCGGCGTGTCCAGCCCCAGGATCATCCGCATGGTCGTCGACTTCCCGGCCCCGTTCGGGCCCAGAAAGCCGGTCACCTGCCCCGGCCGGACCGAGAAAGACAGGTCCGACACCGCGACGGTCTGCCCGTAGTGTTTCGTCAGGCCCCTCAGTTCGATCATGGCGTCCAGTCTTCCCGAAGATTCGAGCCAGCACTATCGACCGGAGGTCGCGCGTCCGATCATCCTGCCGGATGAGGGGGACCCTGAGCTCGGCGCGAAAGCACTACCAGCCCGAACGCTCCCGTCTGGTTGTGGCCGGAGCGGGTCAAGTGGCCAAGCGCGCAACGGTGTGCCCTACCGGCCTCGTAATCATCGCCTCGATCACGGCGCGGACTTCGTAGTCCCCCACCGCCAGGCCCCGCAGCGACATCAGCGCGCGCGACCGACCCTCGAAGCTCATTCGCCCAGTGTGCCCGCGCGAGCTGCTGGCGGCACCTGAGGCACGCACCGCAAGGGGCACGAACCACGGGTGGTGTGGCTCAGCGGGTCGGGGAGGAGGCCTGGGCCCAGAAGCGTTTGGGGATGCGGCCTGCTTCTCGGGCGAGCCAACCGGCTTCGACGGCGTATTTCATGGCGGTGGCCATGCGGGCGGGGTGGTGGGCTCGGGTGACGGCGGTGGCCAGCAGGACGGCGGAGCAGCCTAGTTCCATGGCCAGGGCGGCGTCGCTGGCGGTGCCGATGCCCGCGTCGAGGATGACGGGGACGCCCGCGGCGGCGACGATCATCTCGATGTTGTGCGGGTTGGAGATGCCCAGGCCGGTGCCGATGGGGGAACCGAGCGGCATGACGGCGGCGCAGCCGGCGTCCTCGAGACGGCGGGCCAGCACCGGGTCGTCGGTGGTGTAGGGCAGGACGGTGAAACCGGCGTCGACCAATTGCTCGGCGGCGGTGACCAGTTCGATGGCGTCGGGGAGCAGGGTGCGTTCGTCGGCGATGACTTCCAGCTTCACCCAGTCGGTTTCGAGGGCCTCGCGGGCGAGCTGGGCGGTGAGCACCGCCTCGGCGGCGGTGCGGCAGCCCGCCGTATTGGGCAGCGGGGCGATCTCGAGGCGCTCGAGCAGGTCGAGCACGCCGGTGCCGCCCGCGGCGTCGACGCGGCGCATGGCCACCGTGGTGAGTTCGGTGCCCGAGGCCAGCAGCGCCTCCTCCAGCACGGTGAGGTTCTCGGCACCGCCGGTGCCCATGATCAGCCGCGAGCCGAAGGTGCGGCCCGCGATCTCCAGCGGCGCGACCGGGCTAGCCACCCTGCACCGCCGTCAGGACCTCGATCTCCCAGCCGCGGCCGACCGGCTCGTCCCAGCGGGACTTGGGGAACAGCGCGCCGTCCACCGCGACGGCCACACCCTGGCAGGGCAGATTCAACGTCTCCAGCAGGGCGCGCAGCGAAATCGGTTCCGGGAAGGTGTGATCGGAACCGTTCACGGTGACACCGATGGGAATCGCGGTCATTGCTTACCTCCAGCGAAGTGGGGCTCGGGCACCCGGAAACGTGTGGGTGAGGCGGCGCGCGCCGCGGGCAGCTCGGTGTCGGCGAGCAAGGCCAGCACGGCATCCGCGGTGACCGGGACGCCCAGAATTCCATTGCGGCCGTGGCCGAGTGCGGCGATCACCCGCTCGTCCAGGTAGCCGATCAGCGGCAGATTGTCCGGGGTGCCGGGGCGGGAACCCGCTGTGGCCTCGGCGAATTCGTACTCGCCCACCCCCGGGAAGACCGCCTCGGCGTCGATGATCAGGTCGCGGACGCCCCCGACCGTGACCACGGTGTCGAATCCGGCCTCGTACTGTGTCGCGCCGAGCACGATGCCGTCCGGACGCGGCACCAGGTAGATGGGGCGGCCGTGCACGCGGGCGCGCACCACACGCGTCGGCGGCGGCGGGGCGCTGGGGCGGCGGCGCAGGCGCAGGATCTCGCCCTTCACCGGACGCACCGGCAGGTCCGGCCACAGCCGCGCGGACGCTCCGGTCGCGAGCACGATGCGGTCCTGCGGCAGCTCCCGCAGCGCCGTCACCTCCTCGGCCCGCATCTCGACCCCGGCGACGGCACACGCTTCCCGCAGGGCGGTCACGAGCGCGCGGTTGTCCACCGCGGGTTCGGCGGGCGAGAGCAGGCCCGCCCGCACCCGACGATCCAATCCGGGTTCCGCCGCCCGCACACCCGCTCGGTCGAGCAGGCGCAGTGCGCGACCCGCACTCGGATTCGCACCCGCTGCCGTCGCGTCGGAGTCCGCGCGCTGATCGGCTGCCGCGGCCGGGCCGCTCTCGGCGAGCCCCGCGAGTTTCGCGTTCACCCAGTCGGCGATGGTCCGCAGGTCCGCGGCGTCGGCGGCGTCGAGGGCCACGGTCAGGGTTTCGGCGGCGGTGAAGACCTCCGTGCCGGTGACGGAATGCAGGCGGGCCGCGAAATCGGGCCAGCGGGCCAGGGAAGCGGCTCCGAATTCGAGCGGGGCGGCCTCGCCGGGCCAGCCCTCGGAGAGCGGGGCGAGCATGCCGCCCGCGACCCAGGAGGCGCCCGAGCCGACGGCGGGGTCGTACAGCGTGACCCGCCAGCCGGATTCGGCCGCCCGCCACGCCACCGACAGCCCGATCACGCCGCCACCGACGACGGCCAGGGTCCGCACCAGATCCACCTCACTCGGCCCCGCATCGGGGCCACCTACTCGGCGCGGTCCGGGTCCGGAATTCCGTCACGGTCACCCGCGACTCGCGCCGCCTCATTTCTCGACCACCCACGGTAGCGCGAGACCCACCCACCCCCGCACGAACCCCGCGCCCACCAGCCGTCCGGCACCGGCGGCGGACCGGCACACGCCGCCCACCCGCACATCCGGCACACCCCCATCCGCACGCGGGCCCCAACGCCCGCATCGTGCCCGGCGGCGGCACGGCCGGAATTGTCGAATTGGCAGCCCTCGGGCGTGCGACTACCGTCGAACGGGTGCAACCCTCCCATCCGAACCGGCCCCTGCCTCCCCGGGAGCGCCTGGCGAGTGCGCGCCTGTACCTGTGCACCGACGCGCGCCGGGATACCGGGGATCTGGCGGCGTTCGCCGAGGCGGCGCTGGCCGGGGGCGTAGACATCATTCAGCTGCGGGACAAGGGGTCGGCCGGGGAGAAGCAGTTCGGCACCCTGGAGGCCAAGGCCGAGCTGGGCGCGCTGGCCGAGCTGAAGGCGGCCGCGCGGCGGCACGGGGCGCTGGTGGCGGTGAACGACCGCGCCGACGTGGCCTTCGCGGCGGGGGCGGATGTGCTGCATCTGGGACAGCACGATCTGCCGCCCTGGTACGCCCGTCATATTCTCGGCCCGGATGTGGTGATCGGCCGCTCCACGCACAATCGCGCCCAGGCCGGACTCGCCGCCATCGACGAGCACATCGACTACTTCTGCACCGGCCCGGTCTGGGACACCCCCACCAAGCCCGGCCGCACCGCCTCCGGCCTGGATCTGATCCGCTCCACCGCCGAGGCCCATCCGACGCGGCCGTGGTTCGCCATCGGCGGCATCGACGATCAGCGGCTGCCGGAGGTGCTCGAGGCCGGTGCGACCCGTGTGGTCGTCGTCCGCGCCATCACCCGGGCCGACGATCCGGAAGCGGCCGCGCGCGCCCTGAAGCAGCGGCTGCTCGACAACGCCGCCCGCTGAGCACTCAGCCGTAGAGTTCGACGAACCGGTCCAGGGACCGTTCGATATCGCCGCGTAGGGCCTTGGCGACCACCGATCCGATCGGACCGAACAGCGGTGCGCCCCCGAGTTCGAAATTGGCGGTGACCTTGGAGCCGGACCCGGCCGCTGCCACATCGAGCTGGATGCCGAATTTGGTGCCGCCGATGCCCGAACCGGTGAGCACCAGGCGGTTCGGCGGTTCGGCGTCTTTGACGACCCAGGTGACGCGGTTGCGGAAGCCCTTGACGGTGGCCACGCCGACCAGCCGGGTACCGGGGGTGAGGTCGTCGGGCACGGTGCCGCGCCAGCCCTCGTGCAGGGTCAGCCACTTGTCGAGTTCGGGCAGGTCGGAGGCGCGGGCCCAGGCCAGCTCGGGCGCGATGGGGACGTCTACGGAGACCTTCAGCTTTGCCACGTACTGGATGGTATCTGTTACATGACGTAGCTCTAATGAACGGGGGCGGTGAAGTCGCCTACCCGACCGGCTCCAGCCGAATGGGGACGCCATTGAGGTGCGACATCCCCGCCAGCCGCTCCACATCCGACACCTCGGTCGACATCAGGTCGTTGACATTGGCCCCACCCGCGGCATTGGCCCGCCGCCAGCCGCCGTGATGCCCCCACCCGTGCGGAATCGCCACCGCCCCCTCGGTCATATCCTCGCTGAGCCGGGCGATCACCTCGATGGAGCCGTGCGCGGAGCTGACCCGGCACCGCTCACCGTCGGAGATCCCCGCCGCGGCAGCGTCTTTGGGATTGATCCGGGCGGCATGCTCGCGATCCCCGCGCATGAGCGCTTCCACATTGTGCATCCACGAGTTGTGGGATTTCAGCTCGCGCATGCCGATGACCCGCAGCGGGTAGTCGGGATCGGCGGCGGGTGTCGTGAGTTCCCGCAGCTCGGCGATGATCGGCGCGGGAGCCAGCCGCACCCGACCGCCCTTGTGTCGCACCATTTCCCCCAGCACCCCGGTGTCGATGTGGTCGGCAAGCACCACCCCGTGCGGATGTCGGCGCAGCATGCTCAGGCTCACACCGCCCCGGCGCGTCGAGCGCGGTATCCCACGACACCCGCTCGAAATCCCCGGACGCGGTGCGCCGCAACGGATACAGCACGCGATCCGGATCGTTCTGGATCGCGCTGAACGCGATGTCCTTGGGACAGGCGAAGCCGCGGGAGAGCGGATGCCGCTCGTCGGCGCGCAGCCGGACCAGCCGCCCGTCCTCGACGGTGGCGATCAGCCCGCGGAGCGGTTCGCAGATCCGGCAGAAGGTGGCAATCTCACGGGTGCTGCTCACCCTCTCGAGACAACACCTGCGCCAGCGTGAGCAACAACACATTTCCGGCCAGATTCGAGGCCGCCGGTATGGATTCACTGATTCGAGCGGCCGGCTCGCCGTCGCCCTCGGTATGCAGCCAGACGAACCCGTGATCGGCCAGATCGAGGGTGCGGGGCAGCGCCGCGGCAACCGCCGGGGCATCGTTCAGCCCGGTGAAGGCCACCCGCTTCGGCGCGGCGCGCAGGGTCGGCCAGGCGGCGGCGAAACCGGGGTGCAGCGGGCGCGCCATCACCTCGTCCTCGGGGACCCAGGCCAGTGCCGTACTCTCGGCGTTCCCGCGGGTCCGCAGGGGTTCGGCGGCATCGGCGACGACCGTGGTGTAGGTCCAGCCGCCGGGTGCGGTCGCGGTGACCCGGCAGCCGCGCACCCGAATGGACGCGGCCCGGATGCCCGCCTCCTCCTCGGCCTCCCGGACGGCGGCGTGCACGGTGGTCTCGTGACTGTCGCGAGCACCGCCGGGCAGCGCCCAGGTGCCGCCCTGATGGCTCCAGGCCGCGCGGTGCTGGAGCAGCACCGCCGCACCTCCGCCCGCCAGCGGGGCGCGCAGCAACAGTCCGGCAGCACCGAATCGGCCCCATTGGCGGGTGCCGTCGGGGCTGTCCGCCCAGCCGTCGCCGTCACCACGCATTCGTCACATCCTCCACCTGCTCCACGCCACGGGCGGCGACCCACGGAAGGGTGTTCGCCGCGCCGCGGCACCGGTAGGACCACAATATGCTCAATCGACCGATAGCGGTCGAGCGATCGTTTCCGGCCAGTGGGAGGTGAGCATGGCTCGCATCGAGCAGCAGCGGCTCGACGAGCTGTCGCCGCGCGCGGCGGCCGCCCTGGTGCGGGAACGGCTCGACACCACCGAGCTGCGTGCCTTCGCCCGCTCCTCCCCCGCCAAGCTGATCGCCATCGGATTGCTGCTGCTGGGTTTGTGCGTGGCGGCGGGCGCGGTCACCGCGACCAGCGTGAACGACCGGCAGCAGGCCCTCGACGCCCTGCTCGACCAGGCCGAACCGGATGCGAATTCGGCGCAGCGGCTCTACACCGCGCTGTCGGTGGCCGACGCCTCGGCCGGGACCGCCTTCATTTCCGGCGGGCTGGAACCGAAGCCGGTGCGCGAACAGTACAACCGGGCCATCGGGGAGGCGGCCGCGGAACTGGTGACCCACTCCAACTACTCCAGCGCCGACGACACGCAACTGCGCACCGGCATCGCGAGCGGGCTGCCCGTGTACACGGGGCTCATCGAGACCGCGCGGGCCAACAACCGTGCCGGTCAGCCGGTGGGGCCCGCCTACCTCAGCGAGGCGTCGCATCTCATGCAGGCCACGCTGCTGCCCATGGCCCAGCGGTTGCAGGAGAACCGCGCGGCCGCCATCAGCGAGATCCAGCGCACCCATGTGCGCCCGCCGTGGCCGGCCATCGCACTGCCGCTGCTGGCGGTGGCGGCGCTCATCGCGGCGCAGCTGTTCCTGGCCCGGCATTGGAACCGGGTCCTCAATCCCGGGCTGCTGCTGGCCACCTGCACCATGGTGATCCTGCTGGCCTGGACGGTGGTGGCGGGCGGCATCTCCGCGGTCGCGACCACCGATGCCCGCGACAACGGCTCCGGGCCGACCGCGACGCTCACCGAGAGCCGCATCCTGGCGCAGCAGGCCCGCACCGCCGAAACCCTCAAACTGGTGCGCCGCGACGCCGGCAGCGACTACGACCGCACCTACGACGCGGCCATGAACCGGCTGCACGAGCTACTCACCGGCTATCCGTCGCACGCGCCCGCCGCCGCCGAGATCACCCATGCCGTCGGCGCGCTGGACCGCTGGCGCGCGGCACATCAGCGGATGAACGAGGCGCTGGGGCGCGGCGACTTCATCGGCGCGGGGGCGGTGGCCATCGGGCCGGGAGCCGATGAGGCGGGCGCGCAGGTGGCGGCGCTGGACCGGGCGCTGGCCGACGGCATCGCCGCCACCCGGAACGCATTGCGCCAGGACACCGCACACGCCGCCCGGGTGCTCGATCTGCTGGCCCCGGGCGCGCTCGTGCTGGCCACCGCGGCGGCCGTGCTGGTGGCGGTCGGCCTGTGGCCTCGACTACGGGAGTACCGATGAGACGCCGACTGCTCCTGCTCGTCCTCGCGGCGCTGGTGGCCGCCGGATGCCACGGCGAGGACAGCGCAGCGCCGCCGCCAACCCGCGTACCCAGCTTCACCGATCCGCCGTTGCCGTCGGGAGCCGTTGCCGCCCAGCCGCATTCGTCACCGCCGCCGGAGCAGGTCAGCTGCCCCGACCCGACCGCCAGCCTGCGCCCGGACGGGCGCGGCGGCCCCGCCGTGGACGCCATCCGCGCCCGCGGACGCCTGCTCGTCGGACTCGATCCGGGCAGCAATCTGTTCAGCTTCCGCGATCCCGCCACCGGCACCCTGTCCGGCTTCGACGTGGGCATCGCCCGGGAGATCGCCCGGGATCTGCTGGGCGATCCGGAGAAGATCGAGTACCGCATCCTGGGCTCGGCCGACCGCGAGCAGGCGCTGACCGAGCACACCGTGGACGTGGTGGTGAAGACCATGACCATCACCTGTGAACGGCGAGAGCGGGTGTCGTTCTCGACCTCGTATCTACAGGCGCACCAGCGGGTGCTGACCGTGCGCGACTCCGGCATCGGCGGGCTGGCCGATCTGGCGGGGCGGCGGGTGTGCGTGGTGGGCGGCACCACTTCGCTGGACCGGATTCGCCGCCAGCAGCCCGCCGCGTCCATTCTCACCGTGCCGAGTTGGGCCGACTGCCTGGTGGTACTCCAGCAGCGGCAGGTGGACGCCATCAGCACCGACGACACCATTCTGGCCGGGCTGGCGGTGCAGGATCCGCTCACGGTCGTGACCGGGGAGGACCTCAGTACCGAGCAGTACGGCATCGGCATTCCGAAGGATCGCGACGATCTGGTGCGCTTCGTCAACGGCACCCTGGAACGCATTCGCGGCGACGGCACCTGGGACCGCCTCTACCAGCGCTGGCTGGCCCCGCAACTCGGCACCGCCGCCGTCCCCCCGCCGCCGAGATACCGGGACTGAGCCATGAGCGAACCGTCCGAACGCCAGCGGGGCAGCGACGGCGCACCGGAGCGCTCCGGCGACGCCGAGGCGGGTGCGACCGAATACACCGCCCGCCCACGCCGATCCGACGAACCCGGCGACGGCACCGAACCAGCCGCCCGGCGCACGCCTTCCGGCGAACCGGGCGGCAATACCGAACTCGCCGCCCGCCGAGCCCCCTCCGAGGAACACGGCGGCGATACCGAATACACCGCCCGCCGGACACCTTCCGAGGAACACGGCGGCGATACCGAATACACCGCCCGCCGAGCACCCTCCGGCGAACCAGACGGTGACACCGAATTCGTGCGGCGTGGGAACCGCGCGGACGAGGCCGGTGAGGGCACCGAACTCACGCCACGGCCGACGCCCGGTGGCGATCCCGCGGCGTCGCCCGGCACCGTGGCGGTCGGCCGGACGCCGGAAGGCTGGGACGGTGTCGAGACCGCCGACGCCACCCACGACCGATCCCACACCGAACCCCGGGTGCCGACGCGGCCCTCGCAGCGCAGCGGCCGGATGACCCGGCCCCGGCCCACCGTGCGGCGGCTCGGGGCCGGGCTGGTGACCATTCCGACCGTGGAACCGGTGGATCCGGCCGCGGTGGTCATGCAGGATCCGGTGGTCGCGGAGGGCCGCCGCTTCTGCTGGCGCTGCGGCAAACCCGTGGGCCGGGCCACCCCGACCAGGCCGTCCACCACCGAGGGCACCTGCGAGACCTGCGGTGCGCCTTACGATTTCCGGCCCGGACTGCACCCCGGCGACCGGGTGGCGGGCCAGTACGAGATCCAGGGCTGCCTCGCCCACGGCGGGCTGGGCTGGATCTACCTCGCCATCGACCGCAATGTCAGCGACCGCTGGGTGGTGCTCAAGGGCCTGTTGCACGCCGGTGACACCGAGGCGCAGGCGGTGGCGATGGCGGAGCGGCAGTTCCTGGCCGAGGTGGTGCACCCGAGCATCGTCAAGATCCACAACTTCGTGGAACATCCGGGGCGGGACGGCAATCCGGTCGGCTACATCGTGATGGAGTACGTCGGCGGGCGCTCGCTGCGCAATATGCTCGACGCGCACCCCGCCCCGGAGCGCATGCCGGTCACCGAGGCCATCGCCTATGTGCTGGAGGTGCTTCCGGCCCTGGACTACCTGCATTCGCTCGGCCTGGCGTACAACGACCTCAAGCCCGACAACATCATGGTGACCGAGGACCGGGTGGAACTCATCGACCTGGGCGCGGTCGCCGCGTTCGAGTCCTACGGAAACCTGTACGGCACCAGGGGTTTCCAGGCTCCGGAGATTGCCCGCACCGGCCCAACGGTGGCCTCGGACATCTACACGGTGGGCCGCACGCTCGCGGTGCTCACCCTGAACGTGCCCATGCAGCAGGGCGCGTACTGCGACGGCGTCCCGAGCCCGGACGAGCAGCCGGTGCTGGCCCGCCACGAGTTCTTCCACCGGCTGCTGCTGCGCGCCACCGACCCCGATCCCGCGCGCCGCTTCCCCACCGCACGCGTCTTCGCCAATCAGCTCACCGGGGTGCTTCGCGAGATCCTGGCCGTCGAGACCGGCACCGAGCATCCGCAGCTGTCCACCCTGTTCAGCCCGCCCCGGACCTGTTTCGGCACGGCGGAATACGTGGCGCAGACCGACGGGCTGGTGGACGGTCTGGAACGCGACACCCTGCTGCGCGCCCGGGATGTGGCGGCGGCATTGCAGGTGCCGTTGATCGATCCGGCCGACCCCTCCGCGCCGCTGCTGGCGGGTGCGGCGCACCCCGAGCCCCGGCACGCCCTCGACGAACTGCGCCACGCCCGCCAGCGCGCCGGAGCCGAACCCGGCGGGGCGCCGGCCAGTTTCGAACTGGAGGTGACCCTGGCCGAAGCGCGGGCGCACCTGGATCTCGGCGAACCGGCCGCCGCCCGCCTGCTGCTGGACCGGCTCGGCGACACCGCGGCGCCGCCCGCCTCGGACTGGCGCGTCGACTGGTATCTCGGCGTCGCTGAACTGCTGGACCTGGACTACGAGCGCGCCTTCGGGCGCTTCGACGCGGTGCTCCAAGCGCTGCCGGGCGAGATCGCGCCCAAGCTGGCCCTGGCCGCCACCGCGGAACTGATTCTGCAGCACTGGGATTCCGATGATCCCGAGCAGTGGCGCGAATTCGCGGAGCGGTACTACGCCACCGTCTGGCGCACCGACCGGGGCGTGGTGGCCGCCGCCTTCGGCCTGGCCCGCCAGCTCGCCGCCGCCGGTGACATCGCCGCCGCCGTCGGCGCCCTGGACCAGGTGCCCCCGGCTTCCCGCTACTACGCCGACGCCCGCATGACCGCCATCCTCATGCTGCTGACCTCCGCCCCCGTCGACGAGTTGGACGAGACCACACTGCATATCGCGGCCGCCCGCGTCCAGGCGCTGCCGCCGGGCGAGAGCCGCACCGGCCAGCTGCGGGTGCTGGTGCTCGGCACCGCCCTGGGCTGGCTCCAGGCGGGCCGCACACCGAAGTCGCCGGACGCCGAGATCTTCCGCGCCCCGTTCACCGAACGCGAGCTGCGCCGCGGCATCGAAGCGGATCTGCGCGCCCTGGCCCGTTCCGCACCCGGGCGCACCCACCGTTACGCGCTGGTGGATCTGGCGAACGCGATCCGCGCGAAATCCTGGATCTGATCCCGTCCGGGCATCAACTCGGGGCATCAACTCCGGGCACCAACAGAGCCCGTGTCGCGGGCGGCTCCGATCGGGGGCAGCCGATCGAATGTGGGCGGAACCGGCGAGGGATGGCTCCGGCCCGACCGCGGTTGTGCTTGCACGACACGGGCTCTGGCGCGGCCGGACAGCTGTGTTCCGGCTCGGTGACCACTATGCCGATCGAATGCTGAGAGTTTCGTTAAGACCCAGTTCAGAACTGGTGAAGCAGGTTTCAGCCGACCAGTGCGGCGCTGGCGCGGGCGATGGCAAGCTCCTCATTGGTCGGCACCACCAGCACCGCCACCGGTGCGCCGTCCGGGGAGATGCGGCGGGCGGAGCGGTCGCGAACCGCATTGCGCTCCGGGTCGACCTCGATGCCGAAACCGGCCAGCCCCGCGAGCGCGTCGGCCCGCACCCCGGCGTCGTTCTCACCCACCCCGGCGGTGAAGGCGATGGCGTCCACCCGGCCCAGTTCCACCAGGTACGCGCCGATATAGCGCCGCAGCCGGTGGACGTACACGTCGTAGGCCAGCTTCGCGGCGGCGTCGCCCGCGTCGATGAGGCGGCCGAGTTCGCGGAAGTCGTTCACCCCGGACAGGCCCTTGAGCCCGGAATCGCGGTTGAGCAGGTCGTCGACCTCACCCACGTCCATCCCGGCGGCCCTGATCAGATGGAAGATGATGCCCGGATCCAGATCCCCGGAGCGGGTGCCCATGACCAGGCCCTCCAGCGGCGTCAGGCCCATGGTGGTGTCCACCGCGTGCCCACCGCGCACCGCCGACGCCGACGCACCGTTGCCCAGGTGCAGCACGATCTGATTGATCTCGGCGTAGTCGCGCCCCAGCACCTCCGCCACCCGGTGCGAGACGTAGTCGTGCGAGGTGCCGTGGAACCCGTACTTGCGGATACCGTGCGCGGCAGCGGTTTTGGCGTCGATGGCGTAGGTCTTGGCGGCGGCGGGCAGCTGATGGAAGAAGGCGGTGTCGAAGACCGCCACCTGCGGCACGTCCGGCAGCAGCGCCCGCGCGCTCTCGATGCCGGTGACATTGGCCGGATTGTGCAGCGGCGCGAGCGTGGACAGGTCGGCGATGGCCCGCACCACCTCGTCGGTGACGAGGGTGGGTTCGTAGAACACCTCACCGCCGTGCACCACCCGGTGCCCGACCGCGCCCAGCTCCTCGGCGGCGAGATCGTGGCCGCTCTCGGTGAACAGCTCGAAGACCAGCCGCAGCCCCGCGGCGTGATCGGCGATGGGTCCGTCGTGCTCGAATGTCCTGCCGTCACAGCTGTGTTCGATGGTGGGCGCGCCATCGCCCACCTGCTCCCCGATGCGCTGCACCACGCCGGAGGCCACCACGGTGGCCGTATCCGGTTCCAGCAGCTGGTATTTGATCGAGGAGGACCCAGAGTTGATCACCAGCACCTTCACGACTACGCCTCCCGCTGGGCCTGGATGGCGGTGATGGCCACCGTATTCACGATGTCGGCGACCAGCGCGCCGCGCGACAGGTCGTTGACCGGCTTGCGCAGCCCCTGCAACACCGGGCCGATGGCCACCGCGCCCGCGCTGCGCTGCACCGCCTTGTAGGTGTTGTTGCCCGTATTGAGGTCCGGGAAGATGAAGACCGTGGCCCGCCCGGCCACCTCGGAATTCGGCAGCTTGGTGCTCGCCACCGTCGGCTCGATGGCGGCGTCGTACTGGATCGGCCCCTCCACCAGCAGTTCCGGCGTGCGCTCCTGCACCAGCTTGGTGGCGGCGCGCACCTTGTCCACATCCGCGCCGGAACCGGATTCGCCGGTCGAGTACGACAGCATGGCGATGCGCGGGTCGATGCCGAACTGGGTGGCGGTGCGGGCCGAGGATACGGCGATATCGGCCAGCTGTTCGGACGTCGGATCCGGCACCACGGCGCAGTCGCCGTACACCAGCACCCGATCCGCCAGGCACATGAGGAACACGCTCGACACGGTGGACACGCCCGGCTCGGTCTTGATGATCTCGAAGGACGGGCGGATGGTGTGCGCGGTGGTGTGCGCCGCGCCCGACACCATGCCGTCGGCGACCCCCATCTGCACCATCATGGTGCCGAAATACGAGATGTCGGTCATGAATTCGCGCGCCCGCTCCACCGTCATGCCCTTGTGGGCGCGCAGCCGCGCGTACTCCTCGGCGAATTCCTCACGCAGCGGGCAGGTGCGCGGATCGAGCACCTCGGCGGCATCGATGTCCACGCCCAGTTCGGCGGCGCGCCCGCGCACGGCGGTCTCGTCGCCCAGAATGGTGAGATCGGCGATCTTGCGCTGGAGTACGCGACCGGCGGCGCGCAGGATGCGGTCGTCGTCGCCCTCGGGCAGCACGATGCGCTTGCGGTCGGCGCGCGCCCGCTCGATGAGCCGGTATTCGAACATCTGCGGGGTGATCACCCCCGGCGTGCGAACCTCGATCTGCCGCAACAGTTCCGCGCCGTCGACCCGCTCCTCCATGAGCGCCAGCGCGGTGTCCACCTTGCGGATGCTCGACAACGACACCCGGCCGCGGGTCAGCGAGACCGCCTTGGCCGTCTCGAAGGTGCCCAGCTGCGTGCTGATGATGGGCAGCTTCGGTTTCATGCCCGCGATCAGGCGCGCGATGGTCGGCTCGGGCAGCATGCCGCCGTTCATGATGATGCCCGCCAGCGACGGAAAGCCCGCCGCCTCATGGGCGTTCACCAGGGCGAGTAGCACGTCGGAGCGGTCGCCGGGCGTGATGACGGCGATGCCGTCCTCGAGCCGTTCCAGGATGTGCTCGGTGGTCATACTGCCGACGATCACCCGCAGCGCCTCGCGCTGCATGAGTTCCGGGTCGCCGCTGTAGATCTCACCGTCGATGGCCCCGCACAGCTCCTCCACCGTCGGCGCGGTGAGCAACGGCACCTCCGGCAGCGCCCAGGACGGCACATCGCACACCTTCAGCGCGGCGGCGTCGGCCTCGAGCTGCTCGGGGTCGCAGCGGTTGGCGATGACCGCCACCAGCCGCGCGTGCTCGGCCTTCAGCTCCCCGTCGCACAGCTCCACCACCTGGCCCAGTTCGGCGGAGGTGCGACCCGCGCCCCGCACCACCAGCAGCACCGGCGCGCCCAGGTTCACCGCGATGCGGGCATTGAAGCGCAGCTCACTGGGGCTGGCCACATCGGTGTAATCGCTGCCCAGAATGAGCACGGCGTCGCAGTGCCGGGCCATCTCGTGGAAGCGCATGACGATCTCGCTGATGGCGGCGTCCGGGTCGGCGTGCACCTGCTCGTAGGTGACGCCGATGGAGGAGTCGTAGTCGTCGTCGGCGGTGGAGTGCTCGAGCAGCAGTTCGAGGATGTAGTCGCGTTCGGTGGCCGACCGGGTGATGGGCCGGAACACGCCGACCCGCGGGGTGGTGGCGGCCAGCATCTGCAGCACGCCGAGCGCGATGGTCGACTTTCCGGTATCGCCCTCTGGGGCTGCGATGTACACGGTGGACGGGGCGGAAGCGGCCATGATCACGAGCTTAGCGGCCAGCGTTTCACGCCGCCGTTCGCCGGACCGTAGCGGTTAGGCTCGCGCCCATGATCGGCGCCTCCGGTCTCGATTGGGGACACGAGACTTTCCACAGCCTCTTCTGGATCGCCAAAGCCTTCACCATCACCGCACTGATCTTCCTGCTCGGCGCGACCGCCATCGTGCGGTGCACCGACTGGGGGCGCATGTTCTGGCGCATCACCGGCGGCTACTTCACCGGTCGGGAGAGCTGGCCCGCCTGGGCGCTGTTCGCCGTGGTCCTGCTGCTGGCCGTCTACAGCGTGCGCATGACGGTGCTGTTCACCTACTTCTACAACGACTCGTTCACCGCGTTGCAGCTCGGCGTGCAGGCGCTGGTGGACGGCGCGGGCAGTCCGGAGAGCGAGCGGGCGGCCGCGCTGTTCTGGCAGAGCCTTGGCGTCTTCGGGGTGCTGTCGGTGATCCTGGTCGTGATGGGCGTGGTGTCCTACTGGTTGCAGCAGGCCTTCCACATCCACTGGTGGACCTGGCTGAACACCCGCTTTCTGGACGACTGGCTGGACGGCAAGGCGTATTACCGCGGCCGGTTCATCGACGAGACCGTCGACAATGCCGATCAGCGCATTCAGCAGGATGTGTACGACTTCGTGGAGGGGTCGTACGCGCTGTGCTTCGGCGGCAATGTCGGGCCGTACAGCATCAGCGGCAACGGCGTGATCGGGGCCGGGCTGTCACTGGTGTCGTTCACGCCCATTCTGTGGCGCATCTCCGGCCCGCTGGACGTCTTCGGCGTCACCGTGCCCAGGGCGCTGGTCTTCGCGGCGTTCGCGTGGGTGGCCTTCGCGACGGCGGTGGCCTTCTGGATCGCCCATCCGCTGATCAAACTCAACTTCTGGTTCCAACGCCGCACGGCCGACTACCGTTTCGCGCTGGTGCGGCTGCGGGAGAACGCCGAGAACGTCGCCTTCTACAACGGCGAACGCGAGGAACGGGGCGGTCTGGACCGCCGGTTCGCGGCGGTGATCGCCAATATGTGGGCGCGGGTGTACCGGCTGCTGCGGTTCTTCGGCTGGAATCTGACCACCAAGCAGGTCGGCGGCGTGTTCACGGTGCTGCTGGTGGGGCCGCGGGTGCTGGCGGGCACCGCCACCCTGGGCGATCTCCAACAGGCCACCAGCGCTTTCGGGCAGGTGCAGGACGCGCTGTCGATGCCGCAGTCCTCGTATGCGGCGTTCACCTACTACCGGGCCACGCTGATCCGCCTGGACGGGCTGCGCGAGGCGGACCGGAAGGCGCGGGCGCTGCCGGTGGTCGGCACCCGCGAGGTGGCGGCCGGGCTCGAACTCACCGCCGTGCAGGTGCGCAAACCCGATGGGACGCCGCTGATCACCGATCTGAACCTGCGGCTCGAGCCCGGTGACGCGCTGGTGGTGAAGGGCGGTTCCGGGGTGGGCAAGACGACGCTGCTGCGCAGTATCGGCCAGCTCTGGCCGTATACCGAGGGGCAGGTGAGCCGTCCGCTGGGCGATGCCGCGCTGTTCCTGTCACAGCGGCCGTATCTGCCGTTGGGCGATCTGCGCACCGCCATCACCTATCCGGCGGCCCCCGATCTAGTGGACGACGAGACGCTGCGGGCGACGCTGATCACCGTGAACCTCGGCCACCTCACCGACCGCCTGGACGAGGAGACCGATTGGGCGTCCACCCTCTCACCCGGTGAACAACAGCGGGTGGCGTTCGCGCGAATCCTGTTGCTGCGGCCCGAGGTGGCGTTCCTGGACGAGGCGACGTCGGCCGTCGACGAGGGGCTCGAGTACACGCTCTACCACCTGGTGCGCACCGAGACGCCGGATACCGTGCTGGTCAGCGTGGCGCACCGCAGCACGGTGGACCGGCATCACACCCACCGGCTGGAGTTGACCGGGGGTGGTGCGTGGCAGCTGTCGCCGATCGAAGCCGTGCGGGTGTGAAGGCGACGTGTCGGCCACGCTGGCGCTCAGCTCAGGGCGCGCAGGCGCGGGGCGAGGTCACGCTCGAACAGCTCCAGGAAGCGCTTCTGGTCGTGGCCCGGAGCGTGGAAGACCAGATGGTTCAGGCCCGCGTCGGTGTACTGCCTGATCTGCTCGACCGCCTGGTCGGGATCGCTGGCCACGATCCATCGCTTGGCGATCTGCTCGATGGGCAGCGCGTCGGCGGCGGCCTCCATCTCGATCGGGTCGGTGATGGAGTGCTTCTGCTCGGCGGTCAGCGAGAGCGGGGCCCAGAAGCGCGTATTCTCCAGCGCCAGTTCGGGGTCGGTGTCGTAGGAGATCTTGATCTCGATCATCCGGTCGATGTCCTCGGCGGTTCGGCCCACCTTGGCCGCGCCCTCGGCCACCGCGGGCATGAGCTTCTCGGTGTAGAGCTCCATGCCCTTGCCGGAGGTGCAGATGAAGCCGTCACCCGCGCGGCCCGCGTACCGGGCCACCAGCGGGCCGCCCGCGGCGATGTAGATCGGGATGCCGCCCTTGGGCACGTCGTAGATGGACGCGCCGACGGTGGTGTAGTGCTGGCCCTCGAAGTCCACGCGGTCACCGGTCCACAGCGCGCGCATGAGGTCCACGGCCTCGCGCAGCCGCGCGAAACGCTCCTTGAATTCCGGCCATTCGCCGGAGTAGCCGGTGGCGATCTCATTGAGCGCCTCACCGGTGCCGACGCCGAGCATGACGCGATCCGGGTACAGGCAGCCCATGGTGGCGAACGCCTGCGCGATGACGGCCGGGTTGTAGCGGAAGGTCGGGGTCAGCACCGAGGTGCCGAGCTGGATGCGCCGGGTGCGCTCGCCGACGGCGGCCATCCACGCCAGCGAGAACGGCGCGTGGCCGCCATTGTGCCGCCACGGCTGGAAGTGGTCGCTCACGGTGGCGCTGTCCATGCCGTGCTCCTCGGCCAGCACCGCGATCTCCACCAGTTCCCGCGGGCCGAACTGCTCCGCCGACGCCTTGTATCCGAGCTTTAGGTTCTTCACCTGCGCCACTCCTGTCGCCTGTATTGCGCTGTGTGTGCGGGTTCTCTCGGCCCGCGGGGCCGCTCGGGCGCGCTGGCTGTGGCGGCGCGCGAACGGCCTACTTCGCACCCTAGGTCAGAAATGGGCGGCGAGGTGGCGAGGGTCGCATCCGTCGAGACGAACCGACGCGCCCGAACGGGTATTCCGAGCGCCTCCTCGGCGACCGCCGCCACGGGCAGCGCGGGCTCCGACGCCCGGGCTCCGGCTACCGCGGCAGCGGCGGACCCGGGTCCAAGCCCATGGCCTCGCGGGCCTTGCGGATGAAGTACAGCCCGCCGCGCACGGTTTCCTTGGCGACGCGCACCTGCCCCAGCGTGGTGGCCTTCACCACCTGTGTCCTGGCGATATTGAGCCGGTCCACGGCCTCGGACATGGCCCGCAGCGCCTCGTCGTTCTCCGGATCCAGCTGGGCCAGCTCCCCGGACATGCGGTCCAGGTGCCGATTCACCTCCGCTTTCGCATCGGCCACCCGCTCCACGTTCCCGGACCACTCCCGCGAGATCCACCAGATGGCCAGGCCCACGACGGCCAAGACCAGAACAAGGAACAGCAACCGACCCATACCTCCAGCTTACGGCGGCCCCGACTGCCCGGTAACCACCGCGCTGATCGCCGATTCGCTCCCGATAGCGGACAATTGGCTCGTGACCACCAATGCTGAGCCGATCCTGTCCTACCTGACCGATATGGACGGTGTGCTCGTGCACGAGAACCATCTCGTGCCGGGGGCCGACAAATTCCTGGCGGAGCTGAGCACCAATGGCATGCCCTACCTGGTGCTCACCAACAACTCCATCTACACCGCGCGCGATCTGCAGGCGCGGCTGCGGCACTCCGGGCTCGACATTCCGGTGGAGTCGATCTGGACCTCGGCGCTGGCGACGGCGACCTTCCTCAATGAGCAGCGGCCCAATGGCACGGCCTATGTGGTGGGTGAATCCGGGCTCACCACGGCCCTGCACGAGATCGGGTACGTGCTCACCGACAGCGATCCGGACTATGTGGTGCTCGGCGAGACCCGCACCTATTCGTTCGAGGCCATCACCACCGCCATTCGGCTGATCCTGGCGGGTGCGCGGTTCATCGCCACCAATCCGGACGCCACCGGTCCGTCACGTGAGGGCGTACTGCCCGCCACCGGCTCGGTCGCGGCCCTGATCACGCGCGCCACCGGCAAGGAGCCCTACTACGTGGGCAAGCCCAATCCGCTCATGATGCGCTCGGCGCTGCGGCGCATCGGCGCGCATTCGCAGTCCACCGTCATGATCGGCGACCGCATGGACACCGACGTGATCTCCGGACTGGAGGCCGGGCTGCGCACCATCCTGGTGACCACGGGCATCTCCGGCCGGGCCACCGCGGAGGACTTCCCCTTCCGGCCGACCCTCATTCTCGACTCCGTCGCCGATCTGGTCGGCCGCACGCGCGACCCGTTCTCGGCGGCCTGACGCACGGCACTCGCAGCGCACCCCGGCACCGACCCGCAGCGGTCCAGCGGGGGCGGGGCTGGGTTCACGCCCGGTCGCGCCGAACCTGTTGTGGCACCACAGTGCGGCGGCGCTATCAGCTGTTCGGTATCTGCCGGCGGTCGGGATCGACCAGCTCTCGGGCGGACCTCGCGATACCGATCATCCGGGGTACGCCACGGCCGAGAACGCCACCCGGTACTCGTCCAAGTGCATCGCGCCGATCCTCCGACACGCATCGGCGCGCCGTTCCCGGTGTAATCCACCGGGCATAGTTGTCGCACGCCGCCGCAGGAGTGGCCGACACCTTCATAGGGCATCGCTGCCGGACATCGCCGACCGCGCCGGTGAGATTCACTCGCGCTCGAGTGCGTCGAGCGCGGCCGTGAGGGTGGTGAGCGCGTCGACCACGCGGGTGAACTCCTCGATGCCGAGGTGTTCGGTGAGGCGGGCCGAGATGTCCGCGTGCTGGGGGTCGATGCGCTGGACGGCCGCGTAGCCCGCGGCCGTGGGGGCGACGAGTTTGGCGCGGCGGTGGGCCGGGTTCGGCCGGTATTCGGCGAGGCCCTTGTCGACCAGCAGGTCCGCGATCCGCTGCACGCTCTGCCGGGTGATGCCCATCGCGCGTGCGATCCCGGCCACGGGCAGCGGCTCCCGCAGCACCGCGCCCAGCACCTGCCACCAGGCCGCGGTGAGCCCCGCCGGACGGGCCAACTCCTCGGCGATGGCGAGGAATTGGCCGTTGAGCTTGAACGAGGTGATCGCCGCCGTGCTGAACAGTTCCTGTTCGCGCCGGGTCTCGCCGCCCGCCCGCCCGGTGGAGCGGGGCTGTGTCACGCCGTCGCCTCGGCCGACCGGCTCTGTTCGTACTCGGCGAGGGCGAAGAATCCGGCCGGATCGTTGTCGCCGTAGAGCTTGTACCAGGCGTCGAGAATGTGCGGCTCGTAGATATCGAGCCGGGCGAGGATCGCCCGCGCGAACTCGACCGGCCTGGTGCCGGTGGCCGTGATCAGATCCCCGTCGGTGACCGCGGGCTCGTACACGAACCGGTCCGCGCCCGAATAACCACTGTAGGCAAGGTATTCCGCCGCATTGCTGGTGTGCGCCCGCTCGTCCAGCAGCCCGGCCGCCGCCAAACCGAAGGTGGCCCCGCAGATGCCCGCCACCGGCACGCCCGCCGCCAGGAATTCGCGCGCCTTGTCCGCGAAGGGGGTCAGCGCACCCGTTTCCCAGGTGTCCGCGCCCGGCAGGACGAGCATGGCGCTGTCGGCCGGGGACAGCTCCGCCAGCGTCACATCCGGCACCACCCGCATGCCACCGGCCGAGGTGACCGCCTCGCTGCCGATCCCCACCGTGCGCACCTGCCAGGTGCCCGGCTCCCGGTGCCACGCGGCGCGGTTGATGTGCGCGGTGGCGTGGCCGACCTCCCAATCCGCGAAGGTGTCGTAAACGGCCGTGTGCACTGTTCTCATCATGACAGCATCCTGTCATATTTGACAGAATGCTGTCAATGGCGGGAGTACGAAAAACCCCGGCCCGTCGAGCGGCCGGGGTTTCGCGCGCTGCCGAACGGTCAGCTCAGCGCATGGTCCAGATCGCCGAGCAGATCCTCCACATCCTCGAGGCCCACCGAGACGCGGACCACGCCGTCGGTAATGCCAACGGCCGCACGGCCTTCCGGCCCCATGGCCCGGTGCGTGGTGGTGGCCGGATGGGTGATCAGGGTCTTGGCGTCGCCGAGGTTGTTCGAGATGTCGATGATGCGCAGCCGGTTGAGCACCTCGAAGGCGCGCTTCTTGGCCTCGCCGGCACCGGCCTTCAGCTCGAAGGTGACCACGGTACCGCCGCCCGACATCTGACTCTTGGCCAGCTCGTACTGCGGATGCGAGGCCAGGAACGGGTACTTCACCCAGGCCACCGAATCCTTGCCCGCCAGGAACTCCGCGATGCGCTGCGCCGAGGAATTGGCCTGGCGCACCCGCAGCGGCATGGTCTCCAGCCCCTTGAGCAGCGTCCAGGCATTGAAGGGGCTCAGCGCCGGACCGGTATGGCGCATCAGGGTTTTCACGGGACCGTCGATGTAGTCCTTGGACCCGAGAATGGCTCCGCCGAGCACACGGCCCTGGCCGTCGATGTGCTTGGTGCCGGAATAGACCAGCACATCCGCGCCGAGATCGAATCCGCGTTGCAGCAGCGGCGTGGCGAAGACGTTGTCCAGCACCACCTTCGCGCCCGCGGCGTGCGACAGCTCGACCACGCGGCGCACATCCACCAGCGACTGCATCGGATTGGACGGCGTTTCGAAGAACACGGCCTGGGTGGGCACCGACAGCGCCCGCTCCCACTGGTCGATGTCCTCACCGTCGACGAAGACGGTCTCCACGCCCCAGCGCGGCAGAATCTCGTTGGCCACCACGAAACACGAGCCGAACAGGCTGCGCGCGGCGACCAGCCGGTCACCCGCGCCGAGCAGCGCGCCCAGCGCGGTGAACACCGCCGACATCCCGGACGCGGTGGCGAAACACGCTTCGCCGCCGTCGATCAGGCGCAGCCGCTCCTCGAACATGGCGACGGTCGGGTTGCCGTAGCGCGAGTACACGTAGTGCTCGATATCGCCGGTGAACGACGCCTCGGCCGCCTCGGCGCTCTCGTAGACGAATCCCGAACTCAGGTACAGCGCCTCCGAGGTCTCCTCGAAACCGCTGCGGCGCAAGCCACCCCGTACGCCCAGGGTCGCGGGGCCCACCCCTTCGGGCAGGGGCTTGTCGAAAGCGCCTCCGGTGATCACAGCTGCCTCCCATCGACCTGTCGGGTCATGACTGTCGCAATCCGACACAGCACCGGCGGCGCGCCACACGAATCCGCTATCGGTCGGGTCATGACTGCCGCCACGGCAGACCCTCGGCGCGCCAGCCGGAGCCGCCGCGGTGGCCCTGCGCGTCCAGCGCGCCCTCGAAGCCATCGACCACGTTGAACGCGGGCGTGAAGCCGACCGCCGTGGCCGCCGTGGCCGCGCCGATGGAGCGCTGTCCGGACCGGCAGATGAAGATCACGGGCGCGTCGCCGTTCGGGTCCCGCTCGGCCAGCGCCTGCTCGAGCTGATCGGTGAACCGGGTATTGGGCGAGCCGGTGACGTCCACCCATTCGATGAGCACGGTCGGCCGTCCGATGCCGCCGGTGTCGGGTACGCCGACGAACCGCCATTCGGCCTCGGTGCGCACGTCGACCAGCACCGCCTCCGGATTGTCGCGCAACAGCTCCCACGCCTGCCGTGGCGTGATGTCACCCGCATAGCTCATTGCTTGAAACCTCCTGTGAATCCGCACTTGCCGCACCGAGGTGCGTGGCCAGGTCGTCACCCGGAGCACCCCACCGCGGAGGAGGGTTGCCGACCAGCCAGCCGGGGCTTGGCGCTGGTACTCATGACCTGGATCTGAGATTGCCCGGACCACCGCCCGACTGTCAAACGCATGTGTCCGAGTAGTGGGACGGTCAGCTGTCGCAGACCACCCAGCGGTCGTCGGCACGGGTGAAGTTCCAGGTCGAGGTGCTCTCGTTCCCGTCGAGCCGCACGGTGACGGTGGCGGTGGCGCGGTCGCCGTCCACGCGGGCGTCGGTGAGGCGCACGAATTCCAGAGCCGGTGCGGCGTCGTCGGATTCGATCCGCACCGGAGAGCGGTCGTCGTCGAAGCCCGCGCAGACGATGCGCCCGTTCAGCGGATCGTCCGCGGCCAGCGCGCCGACGAGGTTGCGGGCGGCCACCGCCAGCCGATCGGAATCTGTGACATTCTTCTCAGCCGGGGATACCAGGCCCGCGATCACGATTCCCACCACGACCAGCGCGATAATGCCCGCGGCGGCCAGGAACGGCAGCATCGACCTGGTCCCGGTCTGGTCGATCGGGATCGGTCGGGCCTCCTCATCGGCCGTGTTCTCCGATCGCTCGGCCGCGTTCTCCGGCCGCTCGCTTCGATCACTCATGGGGTAGATCATGCCTGGTAGCCGGGGGTGTAGGAGCCTCGACACCGGGTACCCGACGCAGTGGGCATCCGCCCAGTTCACCGCACCCCGGCGGGCCGCCGTCCACCCCACCGATAGAATCGTCTGAATTCTCCGCCCGCGCGGGGGGAATAGCAGTACGGCGCAGCAACGCTGCAGCGTCGGGGGCCTCGGGGAGATTCGAGCCCGGGCGTCAACTTAGCCTAAGCTAAGAACGACGGCTAGGACTGACCGCAAGATTGTATTTCGACTCGTAAGGGTGCGCGTAAGAGATGACCGAACAGAGTGCAGCGACCCGCCCGCTCCGCATCGCGATCGTTGGTGCC
>NZ_JASITE010000025.1 GCF_030767025.1 Nocardia sp. CC227C
TGTACGTCCTCGCCGCCGACCAGCGGCCGCTCGGCCTCGGCGCGCGCGGCCTCGGAGATCTTGGCGAGCTTGGCCTCGTCCGGCTTGCCCTCGGCGTCGACCAAGCCGATCTCGTCGCCGCCCATATCTTTGCGGCCGCCCGCGAGCAGGTACGGCGCCTTGGCGTAGCCGTGGTCGCGCAGCGACATGATCAGCAGCTTGGGGGAGAGAGGCTTGCCGGTGTTCCAGGCCGGGCACTGTGACTGGCAGCGACCGCATTCGGTACAGGTGGTGACGTCGAGGATGCCCTTCCAGCTGAGGTCCTCGAACTTGCCGACGCCGAAGGTGTCGTTGTCGGGATCGGCGGTCTCCATATCGATGGCCAAGCCGGCGGACATCATGGGCTTGGCCGCGCCCAGGGCGACGTCGCCGTCGTCCTCACGCTTGAAGTAGATGTTCGGGAAGGCGGCGAACCGGTGCCAGGCCACGCCCCACGTCAGGTTGCGGCCGACCAGCAGCAGGAAGAGGCTGCCGGACATCAGCTTCACGAACGCGAACATGGAGATCATGACCGGGCTGGCGGGCAGCAGTTCGGCGACCCGCATGGTGAAGAAGTCGGTGGCCGGGTTCGCGTGTCCGTAGGTCGCGATCTTGCCCGCCTTGACGAAGACCATGCCCAGACCCTCGAGCAGGACGATGGCCTCGATGGTGTACGCCGGGCCGAACTTCGAACCGCTGAAGCGCGACAGCCGCTCCGGCATGCGCGGGTGGTTCAGCTGGCGAATGACGATCAGCGTGATGATGCCGACGACGGTGCCGATGCCGAGGATCTCGTCCCACAGGTGGTAGATCGCCCAGTTGCCGAAGATCGGCCAGTGGAATTCGGGGTTGAACGTTTGTCCGTACGCCTCGAAGAAGAGGATGAAACCGCCGAGGAAGCCGATCATCACCAGCCAGTGCGCCCAGCCGACGGTGCGGAATTTGTTCATCCGCGTGTGGGCCAGGAACTCGATGAGCATCTGTTTGAAGCGCGGGAAGAACGGCCGCCAGCGATCGGGTGCGGGCTGGCCGACCATGACGGTGCGTGCGATTCTCGCCACACCGCCGACGAACGACGCCCAACACAAAAGACTGAGCGTCGCTCCGATCGCGCCCAGCGTCACTGTCAGGGCATTCATGTCGCGACCTTTCTTCGGGCTACGAGCCTGCGCGGGGTTGGCCTGCTCCAACTCCGGTGTGCACGTATCTTAACGAACAGTAAGTTACCCGCCGGTAACTTATCCGTCCAGAGCTTTCCCGCACTGTAAATCGCGACAAATCCGGAGCCCAACCAAGGGTCGGCTAACTTGCACAGCTCACAAGCGCCGCCGGGAAACGAATGTCGCATATCACCACCTGTTGGACTAAGCTCACGCTGTCCGTTGTGCTGTGCGCATCTTCACACTGCTCGGGGAGGTTCTCGCTGACATTCGCGCCCCACGCGCGAACGTGTCACGAGGGAAGCGTGAGCTCTCGCGGTGACGATGCGGCAGCGGAGACCTGATGATCGATTGGATAACCGAATGAAGTTTCGCGGCACCATTGCGGCGGCTGCCCTGGCGATCGGCGCACTGACCGCCGGTTCCACCGTCGCGCATGCCGAAGAGGCGCCCGCGCCCCAGGATGTGAGCTACTCCGTCAAGCTCGTCGACAAGACCATTGTCGCCACGCTGAAGAACGGCACGTTCGAGCTCACCGAGGTCGCGGTCGAGGGTGGGGAACCCGAAGACAAGCAAACGGTGGTGAACGTCAAGGACACCCAGGGCGCCACCCTGATCGCCTTCCCGCTCGCCTTCGATGTCGCCGGGTCCGAGGTCGAGGTGAAGTCGAAGCTCGAGAACGAGGACTCGGTGCTCGAGGTCGTTCCGGAGGCCCCGGCCGACTTCCAGCCCGGCACCCAGCCGCTCGCCGTGCAGCCCATCGCGTCGCCGATGGAGGATCAGCGCGCGATGAACAGCTTCTCGAGCCAGTTCGGCATGGCCACCGCCATCGGCGGCTTCGTCGGCACTGCCATCGGGGCCATCATCGGCTGCATCGTGACCATCCCGGCCATGTGCGTTCCCGGCCTGGTCGCGGGCGCGGGCATCGGCGGCATTCTCGGCACCATCGCGGTGGGCGGGCCGACCCTGATCGCTGCGGGCCTGGAGCTCATCCAGACCCTGCAGGCGCCCCCGGGCACCACCAAGTGGGCCAACTGACCTACGACACACCGTGATGCGTACGGCCCCGCCTCCACAAGGAGGCGGGGCCGTACGCGTATCACACCTGCCGTGCGGTCGAACGCCCAGAACAGACGAAACCCCTCATGATCTGCGGAGGTCGCAAACCATGAGGGGTACTCCCCGTGGTCGGGTTGAGGCTACGCGCCCCAGTTGCAGGAACCCGCGGCGTTGCCCGCCGAAATGGTGCACATGGACTGAATGAGCTTGAGCAGCATTCCGGCGACACCGGTATCGCCTGCGATGAAGAGCATGAGGTACCTCGAAAGTTCGTGTGTGCAAATGGCTCTGACGCGTGCAGCGCCAGCAATTCGGTACCTTACCTAGAATTCGTGTTTTCGCCTAGTTCGCATCGAGACCGATGCGGCCGCTGTAACTCCGTGTGCCCCGTTCGCGGCCGAAGCGGCCGAAGCTGCGTTCGACCATGTCGAAGCCACCGTCCTCGCGCACCAGCAGCACCGTGCTGCTCCGGGTGCCGTGCAGGGTGTGGGCGATGAAACGGGCGGAGGCGGTGCGTTCCATGCGGCGGCTCAGACCGGTGTCGGGGAGTTCGGTGTCGAGGGCGCGGGTGCGGTCGGCCAGCACCCGGAGATACCCCTCGATATCTCCGGGTGCGGACTCGACCACCGCGCGCAGTGCCCGCACACCGTCGCGGACCTTGGGCCAGGCGGGTTGGTCGGTGCCGGTGCGGATGTGGTGGGAATCGGGTCCGGTCGAACCCACCACCGCGCCATTGGAGATGCCGTGGAAGCCGGGGGCGAGTTCCCGGGGCGCGGACGCGCTGCGGTTGCTGTGCCACCACAGTGTCTCCAGATCCGAAACCACCAGGTTGTAGCCGTTGTAGTCGTCCGGCTCGGCGGCCAGCGTGCGCACCGTCTTCTCCGGATCGGTCGCGCCGCGCAGGAAATCGAGCAGCAGCGCGCCGCGGGAACGGGCATCGGCGCGATTCTCACCGGGCCGCCGCACATTCGTCACCGTCGCGAACCGCCGTGTCCCCGGGGCCACGCCGAGCCAGGTGCCGGGGATCGCACCCCCGGCGCCGAGGTCGCGGCCCGCCAGCAGTTCCGGGTCCTCCGGCCACCACCGCAGCGCTTCGGTTGCCCGCGTGTAGAACTCGTCCCGATTCGCGGCCACGATCAACCGGTACTCCGGATGCGCCCGCCACCCGACCAATACCAAACACATAACCCCAGCATGCCGCACGACGACTGGCCGGGCATACCGCCCGACCGGGCAGATGCGCCCCGGGGCACCGCCTCTGCGCTGCCACCGGTCGGCAGCGGCATCGCCCTCGCCAGGTACGCGAAAGGCCGGTAGCGCAAGAGCTACCGGCCTTTTCGAGGGTGTGGAGATCAGGTGCGGACGCGCAGCCCCGGGTTGTCGGAGAGGACGACACTCACCGGCTGGGCGAACAGCTGCGGGGTGTTGCCGGTCAGCAGGCCGATCAGGTTGGGGATCTCGCAGATCGGGTAGTCGGCGACCGAGGAGGCCGAGGAGATGCCAAGGGCCAGGGTGCCGGTGACGATCGGACCGCCGGAATCACCCGGGAGGGCGCAGATATTGGCGGAGAAGCTCTGCGTGAGCTGTCGGTCGCCGACCTGCACCACCTGGTCGATCGCGTTCACCACGCCGCAGCTGAAGCCGGTGCGCGATCCGGACTTGCAGACCGGGGCGCCGACGACCGGAATCGCCACGCCCGTGACGGCGATCGGGTTGTTGCCCGGAACCCGCACCAGGTTGTTGTCGAAACGATCCCGCACCCGATCGTCGACGGACAGGATCGAGTAGTCCTGGTTGCCCAGCACCGACTTCTGGAAGGTGCCCAGCTTCGCGCCCGGGTTGTCGCCCGGCAGCAGCTCGTACGCGCCGGGCGAGTTCGCGCCGCCGGTGGCCGGGATGTTCGGGTTGCAGTGGCCCGCGGTGATGTTCACGGTCCGGCCCGCGCTGTCGGTGCCGTTGAAGCCCAGCGAGCAGCGCAGCGACATGCGGCCCGCCACCGAGGCGTAGCCGTCACCGGCGGCCAGCGGTCCGCCCGTGGCGTCGGCGATCTCCCCGGCCGTGCGCACATCGGCCTCTTCACCCGACACCGGCGGCGCGGGCATCACGATGACGCGCGCCGGATCCACGAAGCTCGGCAGCGGCAGGTCGGAGGTGTCCGCCCGCACCGCGATGCTGTTGTTCACGGTGTCGATGGCCACGCCGCGCACCAGCTTCGACACCGCCTCCGGCTGCTCGTCCAGCCAGCGCTGGAAGGCGTTCTTCTCGCCGCGCAGCACGGATTCGCTCTTGGCCACGTCGCGCACCTCGAAGCCCGCGTCGGTGGCGGCCTGGCGGGCGGCGTCGAAGTTCTCGCCCTGCGCCAGCGCGACGACGCCCTGCCCGACCTCGTTGAGCCAGGCGCCGCCGAACACCTGCGGGAACTGCCGCTGCGCGGTGGTGGCGAACGCCGCCACCTGCTGGGCCAGTTCGGCGCGATCCAGGTACTCCTGCGGAGAGATCCTCAGGTCACGCTGGACGGCGTTGATCAGTTCCTGCGGCAGGTTCGCCGCCGGTTCCGCATGGGCACTCGCCGCCAGGGGCCCGGCTGTCAGCAGCGCGGTGGCCGCGATCGCTGCAGTACGGACGAGGGCGCGCGGTCGGCCCGCGGCAGGCGAAAAACGCATACGTGGCAGGAGCATGAGCCGACTATATGGTGTCGAGCCCGTTATGCCTACTTATCTCGGGGTGACGTTTCGGTATTCCGCAGGCTAACGAGCGGCGTGTCGGCTTCAAGATCACAGCGTGTCGCATTCACCCGACGTGCGAGCGGGTGCGCACCTGGATGCCACTGCCCAGTCCGCCGCCGGAATTGGCGTCGATATCGGCCAGAATGGAGCGGATCGGAATGCCCAGGGTGGCTGTTCCACCGTACTGCGCCAGCGCCGTGTTGGCCTCGTTGCAGTTCGGCGCGTCGGCGGCATTCGAACCACTGGTGATACCCAGGGCCAGCGTGCCGGAGACGATGGCGCCACCGGAGTCACCGCCCAGCGTGCACGCGCTGCTGGCGAAGCCACGAATGATCTTGGAGTCGCCCTCGGCGGTGTAGAGCTGCGTCTCCACCCGGTCGGCCACCACGAAACCGCAAGTGAACGTGGAGGATTGGCCCGACTTGCAGACCGGCGCGCCGACGATCGGATCCGCCACTCCGGTGATGGTGAGCGTGGTGCCGTTCGAGCCGCGCACCGACGGCTGGTCCATGCCGTTGCGCACGGCCGCGTCGTTCAGCTTGATGACCGAGTAGTCGAGCGAGCTGCGCCCGCCCAGCTGCGAACTCACGAAGGTGCCGACCTGCGGGCTGGCCGCCAGATCCCGCACGTTCGGCAGGTACACATCGGCCTGCTGATCGGCCTTGCCGAAATTCGGATTGCAGTGTCCGGCAGTGATGTTGAGGGCATTGCCGCCCGCGTCGGTGGCGTTGAAGCCGAAGGAGCACACGTCCACGCTCTGCAGCGAGGTGTCGCCCAGCGAGGTCGGGGCGCTGATATAGGTGTCGCCGCCCATGGGACGACGCTCCACCGGACCGCCGCTGCCCGGGGAGAGAATCACTTTGATATTCGCGATGAGCGTCGGCAGATTCAGCAGGTGGCCGACCGGGGTATTGGCGACCGACAGCACCAGCTGGCTGTTGAGGAAGTCGATGGCCACCGAATTGATGGCCGAGGACAGATCCATGGGCAGTTCGGCGATCCACGAATTCAGCTGGCCCATGGCGAATTCCAGATTGTCCGCGCTGACCGGGGCCAACCGGGTCTGATACCCGGCATCGGCCGCGGTCTTGGCGGCGTCGACCGAGGTGACCGCCACGACGGGTTTGCCGTCCTGGCCGAGCCACGCGCCCGCGTATTCCTTCGGCCGCTCGGTCCGGAAATCCCGTGCGTAGTCCCGCAATTCCTGGGCGCGCGCCGAGCGATCCAGATACTCGGCCGGTGTCATACCGAGGTCACGCTGAATGGCCTGCGCCAGTTCCGGGGGCAACTGGTCGGCCGTGATCCGCGGCGATACCGCCTCATCGGCGAGCGCGGGTGCCGCAGCGAACAGGGGGCCGACTAGAACGGTCGAGGTGAAAGCGATGGTGGCTGCTCGAACCGCGGCGCGACGCGCCAAGAACTTGCGCATGGAGTCCCTTCATAGTGCACCAGCAGACCGCGAAGCCCCATGGTGAGGGTTACACCGGTCAGCGCATCACTTTATGCCATAGCGCACAGAAGGTCGCCACTTGTATCAGTTCTCGTCCCGCAGCCAGGGATCGTTGAAAATGGGCGGCGGCGGGATCTCCAGTGTGGGCAGCTCCGGCGGTCGGTAGATATACGGCGGCACCCGGGTGGTGGTCGACGGGCGTGTCGTGGTGGAACTCGGCGGCGGCTCGGTGGTGGTGGGCGGCGGTTCCGGCGTCGGGGGCGGAGGCGGCTCGGGTTCCGTTGTCGGCGTGGGCGCTTCGACGGCGGGCGGTGGGGCGGGGAGCGGGGACTCCTCGGCCGGTGTCGGTTCCGGCGGCACCGCGCCGGCGGTGGCGAAGGGTTCCGACCGCACCTCGCCGCGCGGTGGGCCCGGCTTCTCCTCGTCCGGACGCAACATCGCGGCGACACCCAGGCCACCCAGGAGCAAACCGACCAGGGCAGCCGCCACGGCGATCAGCAGCGGTCCGCGATTGCGGGCGGGCGGCTCCGGGGCCTGCTCCTCGGACTCCGCGTCCACGGCCGGCTCGGTGGTGGTGGACGCGGGAATGGCGACCGAGTACGCCTGCGCGGGCGGGTCCGGCACCGGAATGGTGGGCAGCACCTCGGTGACGTCGGAGTAGTTCTCGGTGACCGTGGGATCGGGCGGGGTGACACCCGCCGGGGTGGAGAGGACGGCGGCGAGGGCGGCTCGCGCGGCCTGGTAGGCGAAGGATTTACCGGTGTCGGAGTCGGGCGTGGGTAGGTCGCGCTCGCTGACCAACACCACCGATTTCAAGCCCAGATAGTCCAGCGCTTCGCGGACGGCGCGGACGTTCTCCTCCGGCCAGGCGGTCGGGTGGGTGGCGTAGAACTCCGCGGGACCCTCGAGATATTCGGCGGTCAGGTTGATCAGGCAGAACGCGGCGGTGGCCCACAGATCCTCGGCGCGATACGCCTCACCGTCGTCGACCGGGATGCCCGCCGGGTCGCCGACGGCCGCGGCGAATCCGCCGATGGAGTGCGTATGGCCTTCCGGCTGCTCTCCGCCCAGTTCGGCGTCACCGTCGTCGGACATGTGCAAGCGCGACTCGCGGACGATGTAGTGCACCGGGAGGGTGGCATCGTCCCCGGTCACGATCGCGGCGACGCATTCGTCGTCCGCGATCCGCAGGCCCACCCCAGTGGCCATCCTCGTTACCTCACTCGGTGCGTGCGGGTCTGGCGTCCGCGCCCCGAGGCTCACACGAGTAGGGATCCGTGGCCCATGGCGCGGAGCATTGACAATAACTCCGATCGCGACCCGGCACCGATTCGACGTCGTATCCGCGCCACATGGTGCTCCACCGTCTTGGCCGAGATGTAGAGGCGAGCACCGATCTCGCGGTAGGTGAGACCGAGCAGGACCAGTTCGGCCACCTCGCGTTCCCGCTCGCTGAGCACGGCGTTCGGCACCGGGTCGGGGCGCGGGGCCGGAGCGGCGGGCACCGGGCGGAAGGGCTGTTCCGGCGGCCGGGACTGCACCCGGACGGTCCGGGCCAATTTCAGCAGGGCCGTCGCGGTGGCGGAGTCGTCGGCCGTCAGCGCCGCCTCACTGGCGAGCCGGGCGGCGTCCCAACTGAGACCCAGGCCCGCGAGCCGCCGCACCGCGGCCTCCACGGGGACGCGCTCCACCTGGCCGCGCAACACCAGCACCCAGGTGCGGCCCGCGTCGGCCAGGGCTGCGGCCTGGGGGTCGCCCGCCTCCGCGGCCGCCTTCAGCCGGTGCGCGTGCGGCAGCAGCCGGTCGGGGCGCTCATGCGCGATGGCGGCCTGGATGGCGTACCAGTGAAAGGAGTTCGCCCAGGCGGGCGGGTCGCCGAGGCGGCGCAGCAGCCGCCGGGCGTCGTCGACCAGCGCGGCCACCCGGCTCTCGTCCCGCAACCGGATTCCGGCCAGCCACAGTTCGCCGATCGGCAGCAGGGTCAACAGGTCCGCGCCCACCTCGTCGAACAGCGGTGCGGCGGACTGCCAGGCCAGGGTGAGCGCGCTGTGGTCGCCGCCGCGCCGCGCCAGGCCCACGATCACCGCGTGGGCCAGCAGCCGGTCCCGGGGGTCGAGCGCGGCGATATCGAGCTGGTCGACCGCCTCGGCCGCCGCCCGCTCGTCCCCGCCCAGCATTGCCACCCACGCCGCCAGCACCCGCCGCTGTGGATCGGTCGTGCCGCCGCGCAGCGCATCGGCCGCCCGCCGGGGCTCCCCGATGCTCAGGCACAGCAGGGTGGCGATGGACACCGCCGAACAGGGCAGGAACCGATCCCCG
Source organism: Nocardia sp. CC227C (assembly GCF_030767025.1). GTDB lineage: Bacteria > Actinomycetota > Actinomycetes > Mycobacteriales > Mycobacteriaceae > Nocardia. The sequence goes on from NZ_JASITE010000025.1 coordinate 8,733, forward strand.
CCCGCCTCGGAGGGCGCGAGACCGGAGTGCGCCGCGTGGATGAGCGCCGACGCCGCGGCCATCGCCGCCGCACGCCGTGCGTCGGCGTGCACCTGCGGGAAACCCAGGGCCGCGGTCTCCGATCCGGCGAGGTCCGCGGGTTCGGTGCGGGCATACCCGGATGCCCCGGGCGGCCGAACCGGTGCCGCGGGCGCGCCGCCTGCCGAGGAGCCCCGCGGTGACCCGCCGCCGGTGGCATCCGGCCACCCGGCAACCGTGGGCGGTGTGCTGGGCTGTGCGGTCGTGAACGGTCCGACGGTCCGTGTGGTCTCGGCGGCTGCGGCAGCCCGCCCGGGTGCCGCGGTGGTTCCGGCGTCGAGGAACGATCGTGTCACGGTGCTGCCCGGCGGTGCCTCGGCGGGCCCGGCCCGCTCCGGCGTCGCGGGGGCGCGGTCGTTGGTTGCGGACACGGAGCCCGTGCTCGATACCGGGCGTGCGGTCATCGCGTCGCCGCCGCTCGTGGAGTGTGTGCGCACGGACCCCGCGCCGGACACGGTGCCAGCGGAGGTGGCGCCAGCGGACAGTGACCCGCCATCGGAGTGCCGTCGTGTCGAATCGTCGTGGAGATGCGCTGCTGCCCGGTCGGATTCGGTGGCAGGCGAGCGCCGGGCTGCGTGGCGGTCCGCCGCCGTCGCATCCCCGGGCGACACCGAACTCTCGGGGAGGGCCGCCGCCGGGGATGCTCCGGCCTCTGGATCGCCGTGGGAATCGCGTGCCGGTCGCGTCGCGACCCGCGAGGCGGGCGGGCCGGGTTCGACCGATTTCGCCAGGGCCGTGGCGATGGTCGCGGCGCGGGCGGTGGCCGCGGTGGGGGGCCAGCGGTCGGCGGAGGCGGAGAGGGCGCGGGCCACGGCCGGGTCGCCCGCGAGGTAGAGCACCGTCGCGCCGACGGCCCAGTCCGCGCCGATGCGGTGCGGGCCGAGCCAGGTGTAGAGCTGGGCGGCGCGGGAGATGAGGCCGCGGCGGCTCCAGACCCCCGCGCAGATGCGCACGGCGGCGGCCAGTTCCGCGGGCGCGATACCGTCACGGGCCAGCGCGGGTTCGGCCAGCCGCAGGGCGGTGTCGTGGTCGCCGGCGCGGGCGGCGGCATCGGCCCAGCGCACGGCGATGGTGTCCGGATCGGCTCCGGCCGCCGCGACGGCCGCGTAGTAGCGCGTCGCCTCGTCGCCCGCCTTATCGGCCGCGGCGCAGAGGAATTCGGCGAGCCGCGGATCGCGCACCCCGGATTCGGCCAGCAGCAGCGCGGTGTGGTCGCGCAGCAGCCCGGCGTCCAGGCGGGCCCGGAGCAGGCCGCGCTGCACCCCCAGGAAGCGGCGGTCGCCGACCAGCGTGCGCAGCGGGGTCACGGCGGGAGCCAGCAGCAGATCCGCGTCGGTGATGAGGGCGCTGGCGCGGGCGCGGTCCACGAGATCCTGTGCGGTCCCGAGCTTCACCTCCAGCACCTCGGCGAGTTCGCTGGCGTCCAGGCCCGCGCCGATGGCCGCCACCACCAGGGTGTCGAGCAGTTCCGGATCGGTGTCGTCGAGCCGGGCGCGCGCCCACGCCGTGACGGCGCCGTCCACCGCGCCCATGCCGGCGTCCAGGCGGGTCGCGCAGGCGGCGGTCAGGGCCGCCACCACGCCGCCGTGGATGCCACCGGTCTGGCGGTGGATGTGCTGGGCGATGCCGCGCGGCACCATCATGCCGAGTTCCCTTGCGAAAGGCGCGATCTCGGCCACCGTGAGGGCGCGCAGGTCGACGACGCGGCCGCGCCGCGACACCAGATCGGTGAGTGCGCGCAGGCGGGCGTCGTGCGGACGTGGGCGGGTGGCGATGACCACCGTGCGATGCCCCGATTCCGCTGCGGCGCACAGGGATTCGAAAGCCGAATCGGACAGCGTGTGCGCATCGTCCACGACGAGGGCGGTGCGGACGGTCCGGACCGATCCGGGATGGGTTGCGGCGGCGGGCGACCCGCCGCCCCGGCCGTCGTTCGGATTGTCCGACGGGATGGTGCCCCGCGTCCGCAGCCGATTGCGGATCGCCGCCAGCAGCATGGACTTCCCGGTGCCCGAGCGGCCCCGGATCAGGTACAGCAGGGGAATGGATTCCTCGGAATCCAGTTCCCGGAACAGATCTCGCGTGCAGGGCAGCGAGTCGAGCGCTATGGGTACGTTTCCGGCCACGACAATCAACCCCTAGCCGCCCGTGTTGGGGAGGATTTGCTTCGGCGCGTCCAGCACCGAGCCGACGGTGTCGTCCACCCCATCGATGACCTCCGGCAGGATGGGGACGGAGGGCGCCTGCGGCGGCTGTGGCGCGGGCTGCGGCTGTGTGGTCGGCTGTGGCGCGGGTTGCGGTGCGGGCTCGGGCTGCGGCTGCGGCGCGGGCGCGCCGGGCTCCGGCGCGGGGGACTGCGCGGGCGCGGTGCCGGGCGCGGGCGACGGGGCACCGGCCGCGGGCGACGGGGTTCCCGCCGTGGCGACCTGCTGCGCGGTGGCGGGCGCACCGGGCGTATGCGGTTGCCCCGGTACTCCGGGCGCGTTCGTGAGGGCGGGCGCTTCCGGGCTGCCCGGAGCACCCTCGAGCCGGCCCGCCTCGGATACGGCGGGGTCCGCCGCCACACTCGTCGACGGCTGTCCGGGTGTGGAGGTGGAGGACGGGCCGGACTGCATACCGGTGCCGATCGCGAGCGTGCCGGTGGCGAGTGCGGCGACCGCCAGGGTGGCGACGCCGATCACCGCCAAGCGCTTCCGATTGCGTGGAGCCGGGTCCGGTTCGGTCTCCGGCAGCGTGGGCGTCGCCGCCGCGGCACCGACGGACGCACCGCCGCGGCCCCGCGCGGACGGGTGCTCGTCGTCGAGCGGCGGCTCGGTGTGCGCCATATCCGCGTCGACCGGCGGCTGCGCGCCGTGCGGGTGGTGCTCGTCGTACGCATCGCGCCCCGGATCCGCTCCGGTCGCCGGGGTCGTGCCACCCGCACCGCGCGCACCGGGTGGCGGCGCGTCGCCCGCGCGCACCGGATTCGAGTCGAAGGCGATGGCGGTGGTATCGCCGTCGCCGCCCGGTCGGATGGCGCGGTGCACCGGCGCGGTGGGCGCGGTGAGGACCGGGTGGGGTTCGGTCGCGGTGGTGTCGGCGAGCAGGTCGGCGGCCAGCAGGGCCGCCCCGTGGGCGCTGATGTGCGCCGGGTCGGCCGCCGCGGCCACCGGGATGCCGAATTCGGTGGAGATCAGTTCGGTGACGAGCGGAATGGCCGCACCACCGCCGGTGAGCAGGACGCCGTCCAGTTCGGTGACCCGCACTCCGGCGCGCCGCACCGCCTCGCGCAGCAGGTCCATCGATCCGAGCAGGGGGCCGCGCAGCAGTTCTTCCAGCTCGTCGCGCACCAGCCGCACGTCCATGCCGAACGCGGGCAGCCGGACCGGCACCACCGCCGCCGTCTTTTTGGAAAGCTCTTCCTTCGCAATTCTGCAGCGGCCGCGCAGCGCCGCCAATTCTTGTTCGACGATCGGGTCGAACGGATCGAAATCGTTTTCCCCCACCGCATTAGCCAGAACGTAACGCATGGCCAGCAGATCGAATTCCGTACCCGCCACCATGGTCGAGTGCACCGGTTCTCCGAGTAGACCCGACAGCGGACCGGTACGCACCACCGAAATGGTCAAACCGGTTGCGCCGAGATCATATACGGCCATCGCGCCGTCGTGCTCGGTTCCGTGCACCTCGCGCAGCCACCGCATGGCCGCCGTCGGCTCCGGCACCAATGCCACGCCGTCCAGTCCGGTGGCGTCGAGCGCGGACCGCTGCACCTCCACGGTGTGCTGCGTCCACCAGGCCGGATAGCAGGCGACCGTGGCCGCCGTGGAGCCGGTGTCGGCCACCGCGCGCTGCACCGCGCCAGCGACGAGATCAGCCGCGCGAACAGCGGTTCCGTCCCCGATGCGGATGGCCACGGGATCCCCGACTCGGGCCAGAATGCTCTCCGTGACCTCCGCCGCCGAGCCGAGCAGACTTGGACGGGCGTGTAGTTCGCGTTGTCCCCCCGAAGTCGTCACGGCGACTGTGTGCAGCGACCCGACCGTAATGCCGAGCGCCTGACCCTGACTCATTCGAGAACCCCTGTTCTACAAACACACCCTGCCCGGTGTGCCGTTTCGAAAGTCGATCAGTCCGATATGTACTAAGGCTTGGGTTGTGGCCCGGGGGCCACATGTGAGCTGTCGGTTGCTGGGGGTTCGTCGTTACCGCTTGCGGGGTGGGTACGGGGAAATTCCCCTAATCCCCACCCCGCCCCCAATGGTTCGGGGTCCGGCAACAGGGGAGTTCACCCCGTTCCGGAGTAACGCGTGAGCTTCCTAGCGTGAAAGGCAATTCGACAACCGCGGGCCGCAGGGGTCCGCCGAAGGAGGCGATTTGCCATGAGTCCCAATGCGATTCTCGAGTTCATCCTCAGCCTGCTGCGGGACAGCGAGGCTGCCGCCGCCTACTGCGCCAATCCCGGACAGGCGCTGGTGGACGCCGGGTTGGCGGCGGTGACGCCGGAGGATATCGCCGCGGTCGCCCCCATGGTCGCGGAATCGGCGCTGGTGGCGGGTGGTTCGGCACTGTCGGCCATTGTCGCCGCGGGCGGATTGGAGACCGCGGCGGCCGGTGCGGTCAACGGAGTGGTGAACGGCGGGGCGTCGATCGGCGCGGCGGCGGCGGGGACGACCGGAGTCGCGGCCGCCGCCACCGCCGCCACCGCGGCCGAGGTGAATCTCGGCGGCCAGGCCGAAACCGGCATCGACCTGGGCCTGGATGCCGGTCTGGGTGCGGCGGCCGATCTCGCCGCCGATCTCTCCACCGCCGTGGGCGGCGGTGCGGACCTGAGTGCCGGACTCCAGGGCGCGGTCGACGCCGCCACCCAGGTGGGCGCGGCGGTCGACGCCGGACTCGGCGGACTCGTGAACGCGGGCGGCCAGCTGGGCGCGGGCCTCGACGGCGCCCTCGGCGCGGCCACCGATCTCGGCGGCCAGCTCGGCGCGGGCCTGGAGACCGGACTGAACGGCGCGATCGACGCGGCCGCCGGACTGGGTACGCAGGTGAGCACCGATCTCGGCGCGGGTCTCTCCGCCGGTCTGGGTGGCGCCGTGGCCGCCGGCGCCGAGGTCGGAGCCGATCTGGGCGCGGGCCTCGACGCGGCGCTCGACGGCGTCGTGGATGCCGGTACCCAGGTCGGCGGTGGTCTGGAGACCGGGCTCGCCACGGGTGTCGACGGCGTTCTCGATGCCGGTGCCGAGGTGGGCGGTGGTCTGGAAGCCGGGCTGGCCACCGGTGTCGGCGGTGTCGTGGACGCCGGGACGCAACTGGGCGGCGGCCTCGAGTCCGGGCTGTCGGGTGCGGTGGATACCGGCGCCCAAGTGGGCGCGGATCTCGGTGGCGCGTTGGACGGCGCGGTGACCGCCGGATCTGGCCTCGCCGCCGGTGTGGGCGGTGCCGTCGACGGCGCGCTGGACGCCGGAGCTGAACTGGGTGGTGGGCTGGAGACCGGTTTGTCGACCGGCATCGGCGGTGCCGTCGATGCGGGCACGCAGCTGGGCGCGGGCGTCGAAGGCGCGGTGGACGGCGCGGTGGGTGCCGGTGCGGAACTCGGTAGCGGGTTGGAGACCGGGCTGTCGACCGGTGTCGGCGGTGCGGTGGATGCGGGTGCGCAGCTGGGTGGCGGCCTCGAGTCCGGGTTGTCGGGTGCGGTGGATGCCGGGACGCAGGCGGGTGCGGATCTCGGTGGCGCGGTGGGCGGTGCCGTCGACGCCGGAGCCGGTCTCGGCGCCGGTGCGGGCGCTGCCGTCGACGGCGCGGTGGGCGCCGGTGCGGAGCTCGGCAGCGGATTGGAGGCCGGGCTGTCGACCGGTGTCGGCGGTGCCGTGGATGCGGGTGCGGAGCTCGGCAGTGGGCTGGAGGCCGGGCTGTCGACCGGTGTCGGCGGTGCGGTGGATGCCGGTGCGCAGGCGGGTGCGGAACTCGGTGGGACGGTCGGCGGGGCCGTGGACACCGGGGCGCAGGTCGGTGGTGGTGTCGACGCCGCGCTGGGGGCGGAGTCGGGACTGGATGCCGGTGTGAGCTCGAATCCCTGGGCGGGACTGGATGTTTCACAGGCGTTCGGAGCCGGGGTGCAAGGCGGCGGTGCGGGCGACCTCACCGGCGGCACCGAGACCTCGCTGTTCGGGGACGCGGGCCTCGGCGGTGGGGCCGAGGTGGGCGGCGTCGCCGGTGGCGGCATCGTCGACGACATCATGCACTCGTGATTCGGAGGTAAGGCTGTGACGGGAACCGTGGTGGCTCGGCCGCTGCTGTCGATACTGGGTGACACCATCGCGGTCGCGCGTGCGGCCGAACGGGGCGACCTGGTAGGGCGATTGGAGACTGTCGCCCAGCGGATCCGCGATCCGCGACGGCGCATCGTGGTGGCCGGGTTGGGCAATCAGGGCAAGAGCCAGTTCGTGAACGCGCTGCTCAACCTGAATGTCTGTGCGGTGGGCGACGATACGACCACCACCGCCACGGTAACCCTGGCCCACGGCCGGGAGTCCCGCGCCGCCGCCGTGCTGGCCGGGCCCGGTGGTGGGGAAGCCGAATCCACCCGTGTCCCCGTGCCTTTCGAGAATCTGGGCGCGATCGAACCTGCCGTGCGGGCGCGACCGGTGCTGCGGGTGGAGGTGGAAGCCGCCAATCCGCTGCTCGCCGACGGCATCGTGGTCGTGGACACCCCCGGCCTCGGTGCGCACGGAAATCCCGGCGCGGCAGGCGTTTACGCCACCATCCCGGGCGCCGACGCGGTGTTGCTGCTCAGCGACGCCTCCACCGAGCTCACCGTGCCGGAGGTGGAATTCCTGCGGCAGGTGCGGGAACTGAGCCCCGCCGTGGCGGTACTGCTCACCAAGATCGACCTGTATCCGCACTGGAGGCAGGTCCACGACGCGAATCAGCGGCACCTCGAGACTGCGGGACTCGAGGTGCCGCTGATTCCCGTCTCCGCCGTCCTGCGCACCCACGCCATGCGGCTGCGCGACGAACAGCTGGGCCGCGAATCCGGTTTCGGGCAGGTGTTCCAGTTCCTGCGCGACCAGGTCGTGGCCCGGGATCAGGCCGCCACCCGCCAGGCGGTCGGCGTCGACATCGGTTCGGCGGCCGAACATCTGGCGCTGACGCTGAGCAGCGAACTGGTGGCGCTGCGCGATCCCGAACGCGGAGCCGCCGCCATCGTGGAACTGCGTTCGGCCAAGGCGGCCGCCGAGCGGCTGCGCCGAAACACCGCCGCGTGGCAGCAGACCCTCGCCGACGGCATCACCGATCTGGCCGGGGACATCGACCACGATCTGCGCAACCGGCTGCGCGACATCGCGCGCGAGGGCGAGGAGTGGATCGACGCCAATGATCCCGGGCGGCACTGGGACACCATCGAAGAGTGGCTGACCGGCACCGTGGGCACGGCGGTCGGTGACAATCTGCTGTGGACGCGCACCCGCGCCATCCGGCTGGCCGAACGGATCGCCGGACACTTCGCCGAACTCGGCGCGGTGGACCTGCCGGAGCTGGCGAACAGCCTGGACCCCGACGGTTCCCGCGTCGGCTCCTGCACCCTCGCCGATCTGGAACCCGATCTCGGCCTCACGCACAAACTGCTGGTGGGGGTGCGCGGCTCCTACGGCGGCGTGGTGATGGTCGGGCTGGCGGGCACCCTGGCCGGGATGGCGATCATCAACCCGCTCTCCATCGGTGCGGGAGTCATCCTGGGCGGCAAGGCGTTCCGGGACGACAAACAGGCCCGGCTGGCCAAGCGCCGGGTCGAGGCCAAGGCCGCCGTGCGCCGTTACGTCGACGATGTGGCGTTCCACTCCGGCAAGGAGACCAAGGACCGGCTGCACCGCATCCACCGCCTGCTGCGCGACCACTTCACCGGCGTCGCCGACCGCTCGCTGCGCTCCCTGGACGAATCCCTGCGCGCCGCCGAGGAAGCCGCCTCGCTGGAAACGTCCCGTCGCACCGAACGCGCCGTCGAACTCGAGCGCCAACTCCGCGTCGTGGCCGAATTGCGCCGCCACGCCGACGCGCTGCTCTCGCTCGAGGCACGCCCGGCCGCCTCGGCGCTTCCTCCTTCCGCCCCCGGCGGCCCGCCCGCCCTGCCGACGTCGTAACCGCGACGACCCGACTCGGCATATGCGTGACCGCGGCGGCTCGACTCTGCGTGTGCGGTGCCGCCGAACCGGCGGAGTTCCACGACGGCTCGGTCCGCCGCGGTCGGGCGTCACCCTCCCGAACGGGTCGGGTCGGCGGCTTCGCGCGGCCGGGCGTCCCTGCCGTGTGTTCGGCGGGGCATGGGTAGTCGCGAGCGGACCGGCGGGTCCCGCTACCGTGTGTGAATGGTTTTCGATGCCCCGGGTGCAGTGGCCGGGATCGTGCCCGAGGCGCGGCGGTTGATCGATGTGGCGCGGCAGGCGTATGCGGGGCAGGCGCGGGTGAGCGCGCTGCTCGCCGACTGCGCGCGCCGCCTGGACGAACCGCTGCGGGTGGCGTTGGCGGGTCAGCTCAAGGCCGGTAAGTCGACACTGTTGAACGCGTTGGTCGGGCAGGACATCGCGCCCACAGACGCGACCGAGTGCACCCGGCTGGTCACCTGGTATCGGCACGGTCCGACGCCGCGGGTGACCGCCTTCGCACGCGACGGGGCGCACGCCGACGTGGGCGTGCGCCGCGATCGCGGGGCCGACGGGTTGGCCACGCCGCACGGGTTGCACTTCGACCTGTCGGCGCTGCGGTGGAACGCGTCCGGTCCGCGCGAGGTGGACCACCTCGACGTGCAGTGGCCCTCGGAGGAGTTGGCGCGCACCACGATCATCGACTCGCCCGGCATCTCCTCCATGTCGCGGGAGGTGTCGGCGCGCACGGCGCGTCTGCTCACCCCGGCCGCCGATTCGGCCGGTGTGGTGCTGCCCGGCGCGGATGCCGTGGTCTACCTGCTGCGCCGCCTGGACGCCGCGGATGTGAGCTTCCTCGAGAGCATCGGCGCGGGCACCGGATCCGGCCGGGCCGCCGATCGGGGCGGACGTGGGCCCGGCTACGCCGACACCGGCGGAGGGCCGTCCGGTATCGGTGCATCCGGGCCTGGAGCCGTGGCCGCGGGTTCCGCCGACACCGCTCCGCTCGGCGCGATCGGCGTGGTGTCGCGTGCGGACGAGATCGGCGCGGGCCGCATCGACGCTCTGCACTCCGCCCGCGAGGTGGCGTCCCGGTTCGCCGCGGAACTCGAACGCACCGGACTGTGCCAGTCCGTGGTTCCGGTGGCGGGGCTGCTGGCCTTCGCCGCCGCCACCCTGCGCCAGCGCGAGTACGCGGCGTTCGAGGCGCTGGCGACGGTGCCGACCGAGGAACTCACCGCGGCCCTGCTGTCGGCGGACCGCTTCGCCCGTCCCGACCTGCCGCTCCCGGTGCCGCCGGAGCTGCGCGCACACCTGGTGGCCCGTTTCGGACTGTTCGGAATCCGCCTGTCCGTCACCCTGATTCGGCTGGGCGTGCGCGACTCCGCGAGCCTGGCGGCCGAACTCACCGACCGCAGTGGGCTCGACGAACTGCGTTCCGTGCTGGATGTGCAATTCGCCCAGCGCGCCGAGGAATTGAAGGCACACTCCGCGCTCACCGCGCTGGCCCGCATTCTGGCCGCCTACCCGGGCACCTCCGCCGACGCGCTGCTCCCGCGCGTCCGCACGTTGCTCGCCGATGTGCACGGTTTCGCGGAGCTGCGCCTGCTCGGCCGTCTCCGCTCCGACGAGCTGCCGCTGCCGGAAACCGATATCGCCGAATTGCAGCGCCTCATCGGCGGTTCCGGTGTGGCCCCCCATCTGCGTCTCGGCCTGCCCGCCGATACCGATCTCACCACCCAGCGCGAACACGCCCTGGCGGCCGTGCGCAAATGGCGATCGCGCGCCGGTCATCCGCTGGCCGATCAGGCCACGGCGACGGCCTGCCTCACCGCCGCCCGCAGCGCCGAGGGCCTGCTCGACGTCCTCAACGATCCACCGACAACCCCGCTCGCCCGCATTCCCCGCCACCGCGCGTAACCCGGGGCGATCGCATTCCGGCAGGCTCGGCGCACCAGTGTGGAAAGCCGCTGACGGGGTGCTGGCGTTCCCGACTGACCGACCGGAAGATCTCCCACCTGTGGAGATACTCCGTGCCCGAAGCGCGGAACTCACCGAGGAGAATGCCGATGGCACCCATGGTGCGATTGCAGTCAGCCGACACGGATTGTATTCAACGATCATGAACGATGCCTCGGAAATGAACCGCTGATCCGTTGCCTCAGATAACTCGGGAGGAATTCAACACCCGTTTGAGGCGCGCTCGGCGAGTAGTTGCTGAACTACAGTGGGCCGGACTCCCGTCTCATCTGGTCGTTTACGGGCGTCAGCCAGAAGCTGATGACGACAGTGGACTGGAGTTGATATCCGGTGTGGAGGTCATCGTCGACGATTTCGAGGATGGCGGCATCAGTGCCGTTTGGGTTACAGATCCCGGCCTCCACTACGCGTCCATGTTGCTCCCTTCCGAGCAGGTGCCGCCGGACACGGAGGCGCTACACCATGCCGCCCGGAATCTTGCCCGGCTGACTTTGCCCCTCCCACCGAGCATCGTCCATCACCGTGAAGTCACGCGGCATATGCAGCTCGCGATCCTCGGAGTTCTCGCCTCCGCAGGTTTGCCGGTCAGTATCGATACTTCCAGCGAAACCAGCTGTGTCCGTGTCGAAACGGTGTGATCAAGGATCACCATCCTGTTATCCCGGGCAACATCGGAGGTGGCCTGTGGCGACTCTGCTTCGGCCTGCGCAGAGCAGTTCTGGTCGGCGGCGAGGTGCCCAGCAGGGCGCGTAGCGGCTGGAACTGCGGCAGGCTGAATCGACAGGGTGGCTGACAGCTGTTCTGGCGTCCCATACCGCCACGGATTGCGGGGACACTGCCGTCAGGTGTGGATGTCGACGCGGCGGGTACGCGCAGGGTGTCGGAGAGGCAGGTGCGTCATGAAGCGACAGGACATTGTGCGGGCACTGTTGGATCGGGCGGGGACGAGTTATGCGGCCGAGGCCGGGATCCGGCTGGCCGACACCCCCGCGCCGCTGTTCCAGCTACTGATGCTGGCGCAGCTGCTCAGTACCCGGATCTCGGCCGATATCGCCGTCGCCGCCGCCCGCGAACTGGTCGGCAGCGGATACCGCACCCCGCAGCGGGTGGCCGATGCCGACTGGCAGGAACTCGTCGACGCGCTCGGCCGCGGCCACTATCGCCGCTACGACGAATCCACCGCCACCCGCCTCGGCGCGAACGCGGCGCTGCTCCTCGACCGCTACCACGGTGACCTGCGCCGACTCGCCGCGGAAGCCGGGCACGATCCGGGACGGCTGGCGAGCCTGCTGCAGCAGTTCCAGGGCATCGGCCCGGTCGGCGCGGAGATCTTCCTCCGCGAGGTCCAGGACACTTGGACCTGGGTCCGCCCCTACTTCGACGAGCGTGCCCGCCGGGGCGCGAGCCGCCTCGGCCTCCCGACCGACTCCACCGCCCTCGACCGCCTCAGCCCGCCCGGCCACGACGCCGACCTGGCGGCGGCCCTGGTCCGCGTCACCCTCGACCGCGATCTCGCCCGCGAGGTCCTGAGCACTGCCCGGTAACGCTCGACGGCGCCGAGTATTCCGCCCTCACCCCTCAGCGCGTGCTGCGTAAACCCAACGCACACCGTCACGCGGGGAAAGCATCGGTTGTTGCCGCACCTCGTAGACGATCCGAATGTTGACGTCATCGCCCACGAGCGTTGCCAGCTCGCCAGCGATTTCGGCCAGATCCTCCTGGTCGGCCGCCGTCACGGAGCTCAGTTGACAATGGACGGTTACGTCGTAGTTTTCGACCTGGACCCCCAGTGCAACCGCTCGTTCAGGAAGAAGGCCGAGCGCAGCGTGCGTCAACTGCGCCACGAGGTAGTTCTCCCAGACCGGTGCACTGTGCGGATCTTCAGGAGTAGGCAGCGTCATGGCTTCCCATTCGGGCTGGCGGGCACCAGGCTGACTGGCTCGCACGTCCTCGATGAGGACGTCCCTGATTTGTAGTACCTAGCACCTTAACAGGATCCATCGCGCGGTCGAAGCGCTGGTCCGTCATCGACCAGAACACTATTCGGCACCTATCGACGGTGGTAGGCCGCCGTCGGTGGACCTCGGCGTCATCGAACCGAAGGTTGTCCCCACCCCGAATCTGCTGACGGTGGAAGGCATCACGCACTTCCGTGACACCTACCGCGCCAAGTTCGGCGACAGCCGGGTCGACGAGCTCACCGCGCTGGGCCGGGCGCTGACCGAGGCTCCCGCTCGCCTGAACGAAGAGCGCGGCGTCATCAGCAACATATTCGTCGAGATGGACAACGCGATCTGAAGCTGACCCTCGCGGGTGAGGTGCTCGCGGTCCATCCGGCCGAGGACTGATCGAAAAAATTCTGCGTGCCCGGGGGAATAGATGACCTGGGATCCAGGTTGGTCCTGTTCGACAAGGTTGAGTGAGTTAGGCTCAAGTTAAATTTGCGCCCCGAGCGATACGGGGGCAGGATTGAGTCGACCACGCTCAGTGTTGCTGGGAGCCCATGCTCCCGCGCCAGGCAGGTACGTCAACTAGGAGGATTCACCATGGCTCGTGCGGTCGGTATCGACCTCGGGACCACGAACTCGGTCATCGCTGTTCTCGAAGGCGGTGAGCCGGTCGTCGTCGCCAATTCGGAAGGCTCGCGCACCACTCCGTCGATCGTCGCGTTCGCGAAGAACGGCGAGGTGCTCGTCGGTCAGCCCGCCAAGAACCAGGCGGTCACCAATGTCGATCGCACCATCCGGTCGGTCAAGCGCCACATGGGCGAGGACTGGACCGTCGAGATCGACGCCAAGAAGTACACCCCGCAGGAAATCTCCGCGCGCACGCTGATGAAGCTGAAGCGCGACGCCGAGTCCTACCTCGGTGAGGAGATCACCGACGCGGTCATCACCGTCCCCGCCTACTTCGAGGACGCGCAGCGCCAGGCCACCAAGGAGGCCGGTCAGATCGCGGGCCTGAACGTGCTCCGCATCGTCAACGAGCCGACGGCCGCCGCGCTGGCGTACGGCCTGGACAAGGGCGACAAGGAACAGACCATCCTGGTCTTCGACCTCGGTGGCGGCACCTTCGACGTCTCGCTGCTGGAAATCGGCGAGGGCGTCGTCGAGGTCCGCGCGACCTCCGGTGACAACCACCTCGGTGGTGACGACTGGGACGAGCGTATCGTGGGATGGCTGGTCGACAAGTTCAAGGGCACCTCGGGCATCGACCTGACCAAGGACAAGATGGCGATGCAGCGGCTGCGTGAGGCCGCCGAGAAGGCCAAGATCGAACTGTCGTCCTCGCAGTCGACCTCGATCAACCTGCCCTACATCACCGTGGACGCGGACAAGAACCCGCTGTTCCTCGACGAGCAGCTGACCCGTTCGGAGTTCCAGAAGATCACCTCGGATCTGCTGGACCGCACCCGCAAGCCGTTCCAGTCCGTGATCAAGGACGCCGGCATCTCCGTCGGCGACATCGACCACGTGGTGCTGGTCGGCGGTTCCACCCGCATGCCCGCCGTCTCCGAGCTGGTCAAGGAGCTGACCGGCGGCAAGGAGCCGAACAAGGGCGTGAACCCGGACGAGGTCGTCGCCATCGGCGCCGCCCTGCAGGCCGGTGTGCTCAAGGGTGAGGTCAAGGACGTCCTGCTGCTCGATGTGACCCCGCTGTCGCTGGGTATCGAGACCAAGGGCGGCGTGATGACCAAGCTCATCGAGCGCAACACCACCATTCCGACCAAGCGCTCGGAGACCTTCACCACGGCCGACGACAACCAGCCGTCGGTGCAGATCCAGGTGTTCCAGGGTGAGCGCGAGATCGCCTCGCACAACAAGCTGCTCGGCTCGTTCGAGCTGACCGGTATCCCGCCGGCCCCGCGCGGCGTGCCGCAGATCGAGGTCACCTTCGACATCGACGCCAACGGCATCGTCCACGTGACGGCCAAGGACAAGGGCACCGGCAAGGAGAACACGATCAAGATCCAGGACGGCTCCGGCCTGTCCAAGGAGGAGATCGACCGGATGGTCAAGGACGCCGAGGCGCACGCCGCCGAGGACAAGGCGCGGCGCGAGGAGGCGGAGACCCGCAACCAGGCCGAGTCGCTCGTCCACCAGACCGAGAAGTTCATCAAGGAGAACGAGGACAAGGTCCCCGCGGACGTCAAGTCCAAGGTCGAGGAGGCCATCTCCGAGGCCAAGGAGGCGCTGAAGGGCACCGACATCGCGGCCGTCAAGACCGCGGTGGAGAAGCTGGCGACCGAGTCGCAGGCGCTGGGCCAGGCCATCTACGAGGCCTCGGCCGCGGATGCCGCCCAGTCCGGAAACGGCCAGGGTGCGCCGGATTCCGATGACACCGTCGTTGACGCCGAGGTTGTCGAGGAGCCTGAGAAGAAGTGACGGACCACCCGGAGAAAGAGCCGATCGTCGACGATCCGGCCGCGGGTGAGGTGCTCGAGGCCGCGGCGGAGGAATCCGCCGCGGCCGCTGGGCCCGACGGCGCGACCGCGGCCAGCGCCGACGCGCTCGCCGACACCATCACCGCCGAGCTGGCCGAGCGCACCGCCGATCTACAGCGGCTGACCGCCGAGTACGCCAATTACCGGCGTCGCGTCGAACGCGACCGCAAGGCCACCATCGACTCCGCCAAGGCGGCGGTGGTCGCCGAACTGCTCGGCGTGCTCGACGATCTCGATCGAGCCCGCGCCCACGGTGACCTGGAGGCCGGACCGCTCAAGAGCGTCGCCGACAAGCTGGCCGACGCCCTGCAGAAGCAGGGCCTCGAGGAATTCGGTGCGGAGGGTGAGCCCTTCGACCCGACCCTGCACGAGGCCGTGCAGCACGAGGGCTCCGGCAGTGAGCCGGTGATCGGCATGGTTATGCGCAAGGGTTACCGGTTCGGCGAGCGGGTGCTGCGGCACGCGCTGGTCGGGGTGACCGACGGTCCGGCGAACGGCGCTGCGGCGCAGGCGGATCCGACGAACGCTGGCGCGGATGCCAGTAACAACGGGTAAGAAGCGGGAAGGAGGAGATGCCCGGTGAACCGGGAGTGGCTGGAGAAGGACTTCTACAAAGAGCTGGGTATTTCCTCCAGCGCCACCCAGGACGAGGTCAAGAAGGCCTATCGCAAGCTGGCACGTGATCTGCATCCGGACAAGAATCCGGGCGATATCAAGGCCGAGGAGCGGTTCAAGGCCGTCAGCGAAGCGCATACGGTGCTGTCGGATCCGGCGAAGCGCAAGGAGTACGACGAGGCGCGGCGGCTGTTCGCCAGCGGCGGTTTCGGCCGTGGCGGTTTCGCGCCGAGCGGCGGCTACGGTGGCACCGGCGGATTCAGCGGCGCCGAGTTCAATCTGGGCGATATCTTCGGCGGCGCGACCGCCGGGACCGGACCCGACGGTGGCCTCGGCGACATCCTGGGTGGGCTGTTCAATCGGGGCGGCGGCGCTCGCGCGTCCTCGCGGCCGCGGCGCGGCAGCGATGTGGAGACCGAGACGACGCTCGGCTTCCGCGAGGCGGCGCAGGGCGTCACGGTTCCCCTACGTATGACCAGCCCCTCGCCGTGCACCACCTGTCACGGCAGCGGTGCCAAACCCGGCACCAGTCCGCGGGTCTGCCCGCACTGCAACGGAACCGGCGTCATCAGCCGCAACCAGGGTGCGTTCGGATTCAGCGAACCGTGTGACGACTGCCGGGGCACCGGGTCGATCATCGACGATCCGTGCGTCGACTGCCGGGGCACCGGCATCCAGAACCGCACCCGCACCATCACCGTGCGCATCCCCCCGGGTGTGCGCGACGGTCAGCGAATTCGCTTGGCGGGCCAGGGTGAAGCGGGTCTGCGGGGCGCACCCCCGGGCGACCTGTACGTCACCGTGCACGTCAGCGGGGACAAGGTCTTCGGCCGCAACGGCGACGACCTCACCCTGGTGCTGCCGGTCAGCTACAGCGAATTGGTGCTCGGAACAACCGTTTCGGTGCCGACGCTGGACGGCCGGGTGGGCGTGAAGGTGCCGCCGGGCACCGCCGACGGGCGTACCCTGCGCGTGCGCGGGCGCGGCGTGCCCAAGCGTGCCGGCGGCGCGGGTGACCTGCTGGTCACGGTGAAGGTCGCGATCCCGCAGAAGCTGGACGACAACGCCACCGAGGCGCTGCGGCGCTATGCGGAGGCGGAGAAGACCAGTGGCTTCGATCCACGTGCAGGATGGGCAGGTGCGTGATGAGTTCCGATCCGAAGAAGGGCTCCGAGACCCAGTACTTCCTGATCTCGGTGGCGGCACAGCTGGCGGGCATGCACGCCCAGACGCTGCGCACCTATGACCGGCTGGGTCTGGTTTCGCCGCAACGCACTTCGGGCGGCGGGCGGCGTTACTCCGACCGGGACGTGCAGCTGCTGCGCGAGGTGCAGCGGCTGTCCCAGGACGAGGGCGTCAATCTCGCCGGCATCAAACGGATCATCGAACTCACCAATCAGGTCGAGGAGTTGCAGCAGCGGGTGTCCGAACTGACGGCGGAGGTGGAGCGGCTGCGGTCCGGATACCGGCCCGATCAGCTAACGCCGCCGCAGCGCAGTACGGCCCTGGTGGTGTGGCAGCCGCGCAATAGACGGCAGCGGTAACCTCGACGTCCGAATCGAGCAGCGTCCCGGATTCCGGGGCGCTGCTTTTTCGTTGCGGGTGGTGTGCTGGCGGATTCTCGTCGGCGGCGGTGGGAACGATCCGGATCGCCTGTGAAAACAATTCAAACCGGCCGGTTGTTTATTGTGGCGATTCGTGAGTTATGTCGGTATGCCGCAGAGTAATTGCGTTGCCAGCGCGGTTGCGGGGCGATCGCTCCATTGCCGAGCCTTGCAAAATGATTCGCGCAAAATCGGTGAGGCCCAGTCTGACACGCCCGGCGTGTCCCAGGTGAGCGGTCTGTTTTGTGCGGCATTTGGGTGGTTATCACTTGTTTTAACGGAAACTTGGGCGTGTTATTGAAACGAGCCATTCCGTTGCTGGCAACCCTCGCCTACACTTGCTAGGCATCGGCTGCTGTCGAGTGGTCCGCAGCACCAGCACTCGGCCGTGCGGCCTGCGTTTCGAGTGCGAAATGGGGTTGTGACACATATGGATTCGCGGACCGTCGCATTGATTAGAACGACGTTCAAGGCGGTTGCTGCGGAAGACGGTGGCCCCGAGAAACTCGCCCGCTCGTTCTACGCCATTCTCTTCACCGAGCATCCGCAAGTTCGTGACTTCTTCCCGGCCGCCCTCGACGCCCAACGCGACCGCCTCGTCAAGGCGATCGCCTACGCCGTCGACCGGCTCGAGGAACCCGACAAGCTGCTGCCCTTCCTCGCCCAGCTCGGGCGCGACCACCGCAAGTACGGCGTGGTCGCCGAACACTATGCGGCCGTGGCCAGTTCGCTGAAGTCCGCCATGCAGGCGTACGCGGGCACCGAGCTGTGGACCGACGAGGTGGAGCGGGCCTGGGACACCGGGCTCGGTGTCATCGCCGAGACCATGATCGGCGCGGCCGAACAGGAGAGCACCCCGCCGGTATGGACCGGCACCGTTGTCGAACACCGTGAGGTACTGCGCAATCTGGCCATCGTGCGGCTGCGGCTGGACCAGCCCATGCGGTACGCGGCCGGACAGTACCTGAGCGTGCAGATCCCGTCGCGTCCGCGCATGTGGCGGTATCTGTCCCCCGCGGTGCCCGCGAATCCCCAGGGCGAGATCGAATTCCACATTCGGGGGGTCACCGGCGGGTGGGTGAGCCCGGCCATGGTCGGGCACACCAAGGTCGGGGAACAGTGGCTCATCGGCTCACCGCTGGGTGGTCTCGGGGTGCCGCGCAACACCCGCCGCAAGATGCTCATGGTCGGCTGCGGAACCGGCATCGCCCCGCTGCGCGCGCAACTCATGGCCATGACGCAGCGAAGATCCAATCCCAAGGTGGATCTGTTCGTGGGCGGGCACTACCCCTGCGACCTCTACGATCTCGAGACGCTCGGCCAGTTGGCCCGGGAGAACAAGTGGCTCAATGTCATTCCGGTCACCGAGAGCGAGGAGAACCCGTGGTGGGTGTTCGGTGACACCGAGAAGGCGGAGCCGGAGCACCCCGGCCTGCAGCCGCGACGCGTCGGTCAGATCGGCAAGATCGTCGCCGGATACGGATCCTGGGCCGATCGCGACGTCCAGATCGTGGGCTCGCCCTCGATGGTGCAGACCACCAAGTTCCGTCTCATGGCGGCGGGCACCCCGACCGCCAATATCCGGCACGATCCGCTGTTCTGACGCGCCGGGCCGTCAGAACCCTTCGTAGCGGATGTGCTCCGGCGGTGTGCCGGTGGCGAGCAGCGCTTCCACCACCTGCTGGACCGGAGCAGCGTTGCCGCACACCAGGATCTGCTGCTGATCCAGTGGCCCGAAGCGGCCCACCACATCGGCCAGGCTGCCCGAGAGCATCTCCTCGAGCTGGAAGCCGATATCCACCCGGCACGCCTCGTGCCATTCGTCGACCCAGTCCGGGTCCTCATCGGTCTGGACCACGGGAAGCACCGTCAGCCACGGCAATTCGCCGGTGAGCAGATACAACATATCCGAGGCGTAGAGATCACGCGGACTGCGCGCGCCGACGAACAGATGGGTGCGCGGCGGCTCGGGCCGCCGGGCGAGATCCAGGATGAGCGACCGCATGGGGGCCAGCCCCGGCCCTTCGGCGACCATCACCACCTCGGTGGCCTCCGGATCCACGGCCAGCCAGCCCTCGGGCGCGCTGATCCGCCACTCGTCACCGGTGCGGGTGTCCGACACGATCGACCCGCTGCACCATCCGCCCGGCACCGTGCGCACGTGGAACTCCAGCTTGCCGTCCAGCGACGGCGGCAGCGCGGGGTAGAGGCGACGGATCATATTGGGGTGCTGCGGAACCCGCACGGCGACCGACTGTCCGGGCGCGAAGGGCACGAACTCGCCGATGAGCCGGATCACGGTCCAGTCCGCGCGCAGCCGGTGCGCGCCCACCACGGTCGCCGCCCGCTCCTCGGTATCGAGCGCCAGCGCGCCGGTGTCGTCGGGGCCCAGGGTCACCGCACACTCCTCACTACGGAAAACAACGAATCACAACCGGGAATCGCGCGCTCACACCGGATCCGACGCGATGACCCACTCGGGGGTGCCGACCGCGAGCAGGGCGCGCCTGGTGTCGGCGATCATGCGGGCCGAACCCGCGATCTGGATCTGGCGGTCGGACCACGCGCCGAAGCTCGCCACCACCGCGCCCAGATTGCCGATGAGCCGCCGGTGCATGCCGTACGGGGTCTCGGCGGGCGGATACGGATGCCACCACGGGTTGGATTCGTTCTCGCACACCGGAACCACCGTGAGCCACGGATTGGATTGCGAGAGTTGCCACATGTTCTCCACATCGTAGAGATCGCACGGGTAGCGCCCGCCCATGAACAGGTGTACGCGGGGATTGATACCGCGCCTGCCCATTTCGATCAGCTGTGCGCGCAGCGGCGCGATACCGGTGCCGGAGCCGATCATGAGCACGTCCTTGCCGCTCTGCAGGTCGACGTGCAGCCCGCCGAGCGGGGCCGCGATCATCCAGCGGTCACCGATCTGGGTCTCGTTCACGATGGCCGGGCTCACCCAGCCGGTGCGCACCTTGCGCACGTGGAATTCGATCTCGCCGTAGGGGTTGGTCGGGATGGCCGGGGATAGGTAGCGCCACATCTTGGGCCGCTGCGGGATGGCGACCGGCACGTACTGGCCGGCCAGATACGGGATCGGCGTATCCGATTGCAGCCGCACGATCGCCAGATCGTCCACCACGCGGCGGTGTCCGACCACCGTCGCCTCCCAGTACGGCTGCGATTTGTCGGAGTTCGCGCCGATGGCCATGGACGCCGAGATCAGGATGGTGATATCGCGCCAGCCCTCCTCGAGCCCGCGATTCCAGTGCACGCCGTTGTAGGTGCGGAAGGCCGCGTGCAGCGCCCGTCCGGCGATGTCGTAGTGCGCCGCCTCCACCCCGTACTTGCGATGGTCGCGGGCCAGTTGTTCCAGGAAGCGCTGGGCGCGATCCCAGTTCTCCAGATGGTCCAGGACGAACTGGATGGCGGTGACCAGCCGCTTGGGTTGCATATCCATGGCGGGGGGAAACAGCTCACGCAGAGCCGGAATCTCCGCGAAGAGGTGGCCGTAGAACGCGCTGATCAGCCGTTCCGGCCCACTCGGGGCCTCGACGACTGTCCGAAAGTTTGCGCGGACCAGCGCTGCAGTACGCGCATCCACGACGGCGAACTTTCCTTTCCTGAGCTGTTACCCCGGACACACCGGGTTTTCCAGCGGTCCTCCGCGTCAAGTATCCCTGAAAAACACAAGGTCGCACGGATATGGCCGAGGCTGCCCGGACACAGCCGCGGTGAATCCCGCCTCACATCAGATGACCAGCACTGTTTTACCCCGTGCGCCGGAGGCTCCGATGACGTTCGCCGCCTCCGCCAGCGGCACCGCGTGACCGACCGGAACGACGAGGTCACCCGCCGCGGCCGCGGCCAGCAGCCGGGCCAAGCCCGCGGCGCTGCCCTGGGAGTTGATATTGCCGCCCTCGATGCCGCGGGTTTGCAGATCCGCCGTATCCACCGATCCGATGGTGCTGAACACCGCGCCGCCCGGTCGCACCAGCGTGGCGAGTTCGCGCAGCGCCGCGGGCGGGCTGACCAGATCGAGCAGCGCGTCGATGCCGTCCGGGTGGGCCATGCGAACCGATTCGGCGATGGTGGGCTGGTGGAGCGCGGGTTCGGGGGAGTCGGAGAGGGGCACCGTGCGGCTGTAGTCGATCACTTCGGTCGCGCCCAACCGGGTCATGCGGTCGGCGTCGTCGGGCCGGGCGGTGGCGATGACCCGCGCGCCCGCCGCGGCGGCCAGCTGCACCAGGAAGGAGCCGACGCCCCCGGCCGCGCCCGTGATCAGGACCGTCCGGCCCGCACCGACCGCCGCGCCGTCGAGGAGGTCGAGGGCGGTGAGCCCGGCGGTGGGCAGTGCGGCCGCCGCGAGCGCGGTGACCTCGTCGGGGAGCCGCGCGATGACGCCGTCGCGGGGCACGACGATGTATTCGGCGAAGGTGCCGTGTCCGACCGGCGGCACCAGCCATTTTCCCACCACGCGGTCGCCGACGGCGAAATCCGGCACATCGTCCCCGAGATCCGATACGGTGCCCGCGCCGTCCATGCCCGGGATCAGCGGGAAGTCGTGCGGCAGTCGGCCGTCCAGAGCGCCGTCGATGATCTTGCGGTCGAACGGATTCACCCCGGCGGCATCCAGTCGAATCCGGATCTCTCCCGGGCCGGGCTCCGGAACGGGCATATCCGCGGGCTCCGGAGCGCCGCCGAACCCTCGTACCACGATCGCGCGCATGGGGTCTCCATTCGGTCCGATGGACGAGCTGGTGATGCGTCAACGAACGACCTCGGTCATCGTAGGCGCGGACACGAACCGCCCGGGGGGATTCAGAGCAGTCGGTTTCCAGGGTCGCGCGTAGCGTGATATGTGACCTACGCCTCTGGTGGCGGTGCCCGAAAATTCGTCAGACTTGAGCGGAACAGACTCAACTCCGGTCGCGTTGGATTAGGCAGCGACCAGTAGGAAAGGGGACTCGTGGACTCGTTCAATCCCACCACCAAGACCCAGGCGGCCCTGACCGCCGCACTGCAGGCGGCATCCGCCGCGGGCAATCCGGAGATCCGTCCGGCGCACTTGCTGGTGGCGTTGCTGGATCAGACCGACGGCATCGCCGCCCCGCTGCTCAAAGCCGTCGCCGTCGATTCCGCGACGATTCGACGCGAGGCCCAGGACATCGTCGACCGGCTGCCGCGCGCCACCGGCGCGACCACCCAGCCGCAGCTCGGCCGCGAGGCACTCGCCGCCATCACCGCCGCCCAGCGCCTGGCCACCGAGATGGGAGACGAGTACGTCTCCACCGAACACCTCATGGTCGGACTGGCCGCCGGTGACTCCGATGTCTCGCAACTGCTGCTGAAGTACGGCGCCACCGCCGACGGGCTGCGCGAGGCGTTCACCCAGGTGCGCGGCAACACCCGCGTCACCAATCCCGATCCGGAGGGCAGCTACCAGGCGTTGGAGAAGTACTCCACCGACCTCACCGCCGCCGCCCGCGACGGCAAGCTCGACCCGGTCATCGGGCGCGACACCGAGATCCGGCGCGTGGTGCAGGTGCTCAGCCGCCGCACCAAGAACAACCCGGTGCTCATCGGCGAGCCCGGCGTCGGCAAGACCGCCATCGTGGAGGGCCTGGCCCAGCGCATCATCGCCGGGGACGTGCCGGAATCGCTGCGCGGCAAGCGGCTCATCTCGCTCGACCTGGGCGCGATGGTCGCGGGCGCGAAGTACCGCGGTGAATTCGAGGAGCGGCTCAAGGCCGTGCTCGAGGAGATCAAATCCAGTGCGGGACAGATCATCACCTTCATCGACGAGCTGCACACCATCGTGGGCGCGGGCGCGACCGGTGAATCGGCCATGGACGCCGGGAACATGATCAAGCCCATGCTGGCGCGCGGTGAGCTGCGGCTGGTCGGCGCGACCACGCTCGATGAATACCGCCAGCACATCGAGAAGGACGCGGCCCTGGAACGCCGCTTCCAGCAGGTGCTGGTCGGCGAGCCCTCGGTGGAGGACACCGTCGGCATCCTGCGCGGCCTCAAAGAGCGCTACGAGGTGCACCACGGCGTGCGCATCACCGACTCCGCGCTGGTGGCCGCCGCCACCCTGTCGGACCGCTACATCACCATGCGCTTCCTGCCGGACAAGGCCATCGACCTGGTGGACGAGTCGGCGTCGCGGCTGCGCATGGAGATCGACTCCCGCCCCGTCGAGATCGACGAGGTGGAACGGCAGGTGCGCCGCCTGGAGATCGAGGAGGTCGCGCTCGCCAAGGAGACCGACGAGGCGTCCAAGCAGCGGCTGGAGAAGCTGCGCTCGGAACTGGCGGACCTGCGCGAGAAGCTCAACCAGCTGATGACCCGCTGGCAGAACGAGAAGCAGGCCATCGACTCGGTGCGCCTCGTCAAGGAGGAACTGGAGTCGCTGCGCGGCGAATCCGAACGCGCCGAACGCGACAGCGACTACGCGCGTGCCGCCGAACTGCGCTACGGCCGCATTCCACAGTTGGAGAAGCAGCTCGCAGAGGCCGAGCAGAAGGCCAAGGGCGCGGCCGACGGTGAGGTCATGCTCAAGGAGGAGGTCGGGCCGGACGATATCGCCGAGGTGGTGTCGTCGTGGACCGGGATTCCGGTGGGCAAGATGCTCGAGGGCGAGACCCAGAAGCTGCTCCGCATGGAGGAGGAGCTGGGCCGCCGCGTGGTCGGGCAGACCGAGGCCGTGCGGGCGGTGTCCGACGCGGTGCGCCGCGCCCGGGCCGGGGTGGCCGACCCCAACCGACCCACGGGTTCGTTCATGTTCGTCGGACCGACCGGTGTCGGCAAGACCGAGCTGGCGAAGGCCCTCGCGGACTTCCTGTTCGACGACGAGCGCGCCATGGTGCGCATCGACATGAGCGAGTACAGCGAGAAGCACTCGGTGGCTCGGCTCGTCGGCGCGCCCCCCGGCTATGTCGGCTACGACCAGGGCGGTCAGCTCACCGAAGCGGTGCGGCGGCGGCCGTACACCGTGGTGCTCTTCGACGAGATCGAGAAGGCGCACCCGGACGTGTTCGACATCCTGCTGCAGGTGCTCGACGAGGGTCGCCTCACCGACAGCCAGGGCCGCACGGTCGACTTCCGCAACACCATCCTGATTCTCACCTCGAATCTGGGTGCGGGCGGCGAGCGCGACTTCGTCATGGCGGCGGTGCGCTCGGCCTTCAAGCCGGAGTTCCTCAACCGCCTCGACGACGTGGTCATGTTCCACCCGCTCGACGAGGAACAGCTCGAGCACATCGTCGACATCCAGCTCGACCAGTTGCAGCGCCGCCTCGCGCAGCGCCGCCTGAAGCTGGACGTCAGCGATTCGGCCCGCTTCTGGCTGGCCGTGCGCGGCTACGACCCGGCCTACGGCGCCCGCCCCCTGCGCCGCCTCATCCAGCAGGCCATCGGCGACACCCTCGCCAAGGAACTGCTGGCCGGAGAGGTGCAGGACGGCGACACGGTGAAGGTCAACGTCAGCCCCGACAGCGACGCCCTGATCGTCGGCCGCTGACCCACCCCCGGCCCCGGAGGCACAGCCTCCGGGGCCATCCCGTGCCCGCCCCACCCGGCAGGTCAACTGGTCGTTCGCGGCCCGCCCCGGTCCGGACCGACCGGAGCGGGGGAGCGAAGCGGAGGCAATTCAACACAGCGAACCGCCGGAGTGGAGCGCAGGCAAATCAAACACAGCCCGCCTAGGCTGGAGGTTATGACGAATCCGAGCGATCCGTGGTCGCGGCGACCCGAGTCGGGATCGGTGGACGGGCCGACCGAGCAGGTGTCGCCCGCCGCCGGGCCGACCGGGCACACCTCGGATTCCGACCCCACCACCGCGTACGACTATTTCGCGCAGCAGCCGGGGCCCGAGGCCACGCGGGTGCTGCCGCCGCACGACGATCAGTGGGGTGGTTACGAGAGCGGCGCGCCCAGCGCGTATCCGCCGACGGCGACCTACACCGCTTCCGGATACCAGGCTCCGGGTTATCCGAGCGGCGGCTACCAGGGCGGGGGCTACCCGGGCTCCGGCCCCGCGCCGTATCCGCCCGTGCCGGGTGGCCCCGGGGGGCCGGTGCCGCCGGGCGGCTACCAGCCGGGTTATCCGGGCGGCGGTCCGCAGCCGCCGCAACGCAGGACCGGACTGTGGATCGGGCTCGGCCTGGCCGTGCTGGCGCTGGTCGCGCTGGCCGGGGTCGTGGTGGGAACGCTGATGGCGGATCGGGATACGGCGAATACCGCGTCCACCACGTCGCGCACCCAGCAGGTGCTGATCCCGACCTTCCCGAGCGAGACGGCGCAGTCGCCGCCCAGCGGGGTGCCGCAGATCCCGGGTCTGGGGGAGATCGACGAGCTCGGCGCGACCATGGGCACCATCGCCAGCAACGACGGCTCCACCCTCACCATCGCGACCATGTCCGGTCCGACGGTCACCGTGCACACCGACGATCGGACCCAGGTGATCTCGCTCGGCAGTATGACGGTGGAGGACCTTCCGGTCGGTGAGATGGTGATGGTGCAGGGCGACAAGGCGGCCGACGGCTCGGTCACCGCGACGATCATCATCAGTACGGCACTGCCCGGCGGAACCCGATGAACGGCAACGTGTCAGGCATGCTGGGTGGGTTCGAACCCAGCTGGATATGGTAGGCGGCGATGACGGCGATATGGTTCGGGTTGGCGGCGATCGCGCTGGTGGGCGCGATCGTGCTGCTGTTCTTCGATCGGCAGCAGCGACAGCGCACCGGTCACATCCGGCAGGTCTGGGCGAAATCCCAGGGCTACACCTATGTTTCGGTGGAACCGGCGCTCGCCAATACCTGGCGGCGCGGTGCCATGGCCAAACTCGGGTACCTGTCGGCGGTCGACGTGGTGTCGGGCAACCGCAAGGGTGAGAAGTTCGTGCTCTTCGATCTGGAGGACGCCGCCACCCTGGTCGCGGTGCGCCGCCAGATCGGGTCCGACATCGATATCGACCTGCGGCTGAAGACGGCCGCGCCGCCGAAGGATCACGATCTCGAACTGCTCGGGGCGATCGGTGGCCGCGTGGTCTTCGCCACCAATCCCGATATCGCGCGCCACGCCGTCGACCAGCGCATGGTGGCCTTCATCGAATCGCTGCCCGACACCGTGCAGATGCTGTGGAGCGAGGGCAACTGGACCCTCGGCATGCTGCCCGTCGGGGCGGGCTCCCGTGACTGGGAGATGGCCATCGACGCGGTGCTGCGCCTGTCCGGTCTGCTGCACGTGCTGCCGCCGGTGGTGAACGCCGCCGAGCATCGCGGCGGCCGCGCGCCCGCGCCCGAGGCCCGCGAGGGCGGGCGCTCGCAGCGCGGCGGGACGGCCGTGGTCGACGACGAGGACGACGACTACGACGGGCACGACGAGTACGGCGATTTCGGCGATCCCGAACCGCGTGAACCGGCCACCCGCCACCTGCCCCCGCGCGCGGGCGACCCGCTGCCCTTCCCCGAGGACGAGGCCGCCGACGACTACGCGCCGCTGGTGAAAGACATTGCCGGAGAAAGCGAACCGGAACCCGGAGCCGAGGGCTGGCGACCCGCCCTGAAGGTGGTTCCGGACCCGCGCGGCCGTGTCCGCCGCAACTGGCCCCCCGCTCCCGAGGAACCGGAGTGGAACGACGAGGATCCGGCCCCCCGCCGCGATCCGGACGCCGACGACGAGTGGGACGAGGACTGGCGCGACGACGATCGCGACGCCCGCGACCCGCGCGCGGACGATCCGGATCAGGACGGCGAGTGGCGCGCGGACGACCTCGCCCGGGCCCGCGAGTGGCGCGACGACGACCGCGACCCCGAATGGCGCGAGGACGACGCGCGCGCACAGTACGCCGACGAGGAACCGCGCGAGGACTACCGCGACGACCGGAACGAGCCGCCGGGCGGCCCGTTCCACCCGGGCTTCCGCCCGTACCAGGGTCCCGCGCCCCGGTGACACGGCCGCCCCGCGAGCAATCCTCGCGGGGCCGAATCCACGTCGCCGCCGGGGCTGGGTGCGCGTCGCCGCCGGGGCTGGGTGCGCGTCGCCGCCGGGGCTGGGTGCGCGTCGCCGCCGGGGCTGGGTGCGCGTCGCCTCCCGGGGCTGGGTCCGCGTCACCTCCCGGGCTGGGTCCGCTTCGCTGTCGCGCTGGCTTCCGGGGCCGTCGCACCGGTTCGGTGTCGGCATCGAATGGGTTGTCCCGGCTGCCGATTCGCGCCTACCGCCGATGACCCCGGTGTTGGGACGTCCGGCCACCGCCCGTTCCCCGCGCGGCGTACGCTGTCTCCGTCGCCGCGCCTTTCGCGGAATCGGGCGCGGTCGGCCGTCCTCCCGCGCGGTCGCGGCGGAGTGGTCGCCCCGGAGGGGGACCGCCCTCGTCGGGCGGTGTCGGCGGTGGGGACGTTGTGCTCTTTTCACCCGTGGCGCTGGTTTCTACCCTGGTGCCCGTCGTCTTCATCCGACCGAGTGTTAGGTAGTCGATGACCGAGACTTCACCCGCCGCGCGCCTGCCCGGCGCTGTGCGTCCCGTGGCCTTGATCACGGGGCCGACCTCCGGGATCGGGCGGGGGTATGCCGTGCGGCTGGCCTCGCTCGGGTACGACCTGGTGCTGGTGGCGCGCGATGAGGCGCGACTCACCGCGCTGGCCGGGGAGCTGGAATCGCGGTTCGGGGCTCGGGCGCGGGCGCTGCCCGCCGATCTGGCGACCGAGGAGGGCCGGTCGCGGGTGGAAGCGCGGCTCGCGGACGGCGTCGAATTCCTGGTCAACAATGCCGGTTTCGGGCTCTCGCGGGAGTTCTGGCAGGTCGATCCGGAGGTACTGCAACAGCAGCTGGATGTGAATGTCACCGCGGTGATGCGGTCGACCCGGGCCGCACTGCCCCCGATGCTGGCCGCGGCCAAGGGCTGTGTGGTGAATGTGGCCAGTGTGGCGGGACTCGTGCCGGGGAGGGGTTCGACCTACTCGGCCTCCAAGGCGTACGTCGTATCCTTTTCCGAAGGGCTGGCCGGTGGGCTGGCCGGGACCGGCGTTCGGGTGCAGGCACTGTGCCCCGGCCTCGTCCGCACCGAATTCCACGAGCGAGCCGGTATCGATCTGGGTCGACTGCCGCGGCCACTGTGGCTCAGCGTGGACGAGGTGGTGGCCGGTTCGCTGAGTGATCTGGAGAAGGACCGGGTGATCAGCGTGCCCGGTTTGCAGTACAAAGCCGTCACCGCGGTGGCCGGACTCTTGCCGCGATCCCTCGCGGCCCGGCTGAATCGGGGCCTGTTCAACGCACGCGGAAGGACATGAACACAGACATGCAGGTAACGACGACCGACCGGGACAGACTCGCGGATCTGGTGCGCCAACTCGCCGTGGTGCACGGCCGGGTCACGCTGTCCTCGGGCAAGGAAGCGGACTACTACGTGGATCTGCGCCGCGCCACCCTGCACCACGAGGCCGCGCCGCTGATCGGCAAACTGCTGCGCGAACTGGTCGCGGACTGGGAGTTCGATTCCGTCGGCGGCCTGACCATGGGCGCGGATCCGGTGGCCGCGGCCGTCATGCACGCGCCGGGCCGTCCGATCGACGCCTTCGTGGTGCGCAAGGCCGCCAAGACCCACGGTATGCAGCGGCAGATCGAGGGCCCGGATGTGGTGGGCAAACGCGTGCTGGTGGTGGAGGACACCACCACCACCGGCAATTCGCCGCTGACCGCCGTGCGCGCGCTGCGCGAGGCGGGCGCGATCGTGGTGGGCGTCGCGACCGTGGTGGACCGGGAGACCGGTGCGGACGAGATCATCGCCGCCGAGGGACTGGAGTACCGATCGATTCTCGGTCTCAAAGATCTGGCACTGGGCTAGACCATTGCTCTGGGATAGCCTGAACGCTGTTCATGTCTTTCGATGGTGAAGGGTCGTGTGAGTCACCTGTGGCGAACATCGCACTGAATAAGGGCCACCGGAACGTTGCCATGCTCGGCATCGGTGCCTACCGGCCACAGCGACTGGTGAGCAATGCCGAGGTGTGCGAGGTCCTGGACTCCACGCCGGAGTGGATCTTCGAGCGCACCGGCATCAAGAACCGCCGGTGGATCAGCGGTGACGAGACGCTGCGCACCTTGGCCGCCGCCGCAGGTGAGCGCGCCATCGTCAACAGCGGCGTCGACCGGTCCAAGATCGGCACGCTGGTGCTGGCCACCTCCAGCTGGCTCACACTGACCCCGCACGGCGCTCCCCAGGTCGCCTACGACCTGGGGCTGAACGGCATCGCTGCCTTCGACCTGACCTCCGGCTGCGGCGGCTTCGGCTACGCGCTCGGCGTGGCCGCGGATCTGATCCGCGCGGGCTCCGCCGAGTACGTGCTGGTGATCGGCGCGGAGACGATGACGGTCGGCCTGGACCCGACCGATCGCGGCACCGCCATGATCTTCGGTGACGGCGCGGGCGCGGTGGTGGTCGGCCCGAGCGAGGAGAACGGCATCTCGCCCACGGTGTGGGGCAGCGACGGCGAGAACGCCTCGGCCATCATGCAGGACGTCGACTTCCTGGAGTACATGCACAAGGCGCAGGCCATGCAGGGCACCGATCCGGCGGTCGAGCCCGTCGGCCGCATGTCGCTGCGCATGGAGGGTCCCAAGGTCTTCCGCTGGGCGGCGGTCACGCTGCCGCGGGCGCTGGCCGACGCCATCGCGGTGTCGGGGGTGGACAAGGAGGACATCGAGGTCTTCGTGCCGCACCAGGCCAATGCCCGCATCAACGAGCTCATGAAGAAGAATCTCGGTCTGGCCGACGACATCCCGATGGCCAACGACATCGAGAACACCGGCAACACCTCCGCGGCGTCGATTCCGCTGGCCATGGAGGAGATGCTGGTGACCGGCAAGGCCAAGGGCGGCCAGCTGGCGCTGCTGCTCGGCTTCGGCGCGGGGCTGTCCTACGCGGGCCAGGTCGTCACGCTGCCCCCGGCCCCGGCCGAGCCCAGCTTCTCCGTCGGCGAATCCGATTGATGGGGAGCATATTCCGCACCGGATTTCTGGCAGCCGCGGCGGTGACGGTGTTCGGTGCCGTCACCGGTCGGGACCGATTGCAGTGGGCGGCCAAGCCGCTGATGATGCCGCTGCTGGCGGCGGAGGTGGCGCGCGATCCGAAACTCGCCGACACCGACCGGACGCTGCTGCTGGGTTCGCTGGCGGCGGCCACGGTCGGTGACGTACTGCTCATCGACCCCGACGACGATCGCCGATTGATCGCGGGCGCATCGTCTTTCGCGGTCATGCAGACCGGGTACGCGACACTGTGGCGGCGGCACGGGGCCCGGCCGCGGGCCGCGGTGGCCGCGCCTCGGGTTGGCGCCTGGCTGGGGGCCGCCGCGCTCATGCGGGCCAAGGCTCCCACTGTGGCGCTGCCGCTCACCGCCTACGGGGCGACCCTCGGCGCCGCCGCCGTGCTGGCCTCGGACCCGGGGCTCGCGCCGGGCGCGAAGAACATCGCGGGGCTCAATGTCCCGAACACGGATCCGCGCAGTCGGCTGGGGGTGGGTGCGCTGCTGTTCACGCTGTCGGACGGGCTGATCGTGTTGCGCCGCATCTTCGCTCGCGGCAGCCGGTCACGCCGGGTGACCGAGGGCGTCATCCTGGCGACCTACGCGGGAGCGCAGTACCTGCTGGCCGATCCGCGGGCACATCGGTAGTCATCGCGAGCGCAGCATGTCCAGCAGCGCCTGCCCGTCGGCGGACTCCTCCCACCAGCGGGTGTGGCCGAGAAAGTAGTCGTGGTAGGCGATCTCGGCATTGGCCTGATTGCCGCCCGGGACGACGCCCATGAAGTAGTCGATCTCCGAGAGTTCGTATTCGCAGTGCACCAGGGGTAGTAGCTCGGGTAGTGCCCGGCGCTCCACATCATCGAGCGGGCGCAGCGATTCGTAGCCGTCGAGCAGGGCGCGCACCTGGCCGAGGCGCACGTCCACCGGATCGCCGTCGCGCAGCGCCAGCCAGTCCACCGCGCTGCGTTCGATGGCGATCGCCAGGTCGTGGACGCTGGTGGTGCGGTCGGCCAGTCCGAAGTCGATGACCGAGGACACCTCGCCGTCGTGCCACAGCAGATTGCTGCCGTGCCAATCATTGTGTGTCCACAGCGGTTCCAGGTCGGCGAGGGTGCGGAACAGGCGTGCGTGGACGGGCATGTGCACGCGTTCCACATCGGTGCGCCAGGGCTGGTCGGACAGGAAGATGCCCAGTGCGGGCCGGACGGCGGCCTGGCGTTCCAGCGCGCCGATGGGATCGGCGGAGGCGAAGATGGTGAAGCTGGCCTGGAGCGGATGCGGTGGCCGGTGCGGTGCGTCGTAATCCGCGGCGGCGGTGTGCAAGCGGGCCAGCGCGCGTCCGGCCGCGGCGGCATCGGCGGAGGACAGATACGGCGACCAGGAGAAGACGCCCTGGTATCGGTCCACGCCCACGCCGCATTCCTGTACTTCGTAGGTGAATTCGCCGATCCGGCGGGTGTCGAGCACGGCTGGAACCGGGATCCCTCGTGCCCGTAGGTGATCCATGAACCGGTGTTCCTCGTCGAGGGCGGCGGGGGAGCGCAGCGCCAGCGGCAGCCGCTTCACGATGACCGCCCGCCCGTCCGCGGTGCGCGCCCGCGCGGTGGCCGAGAGCGGTCGCGGACTGTGCCAGTCGACGACCGCCTCGGTGCCGAGCACTTCCGCGATCTCCGCGGAAGTCGGTGGCGGCCAATCGGGTTCGACCAGTCGATCGACTCCCATGCCGTAGACGCGCTCATCGGTCATCCGCTCATGCCCTCCGACGCTGGACGAGTACCACGGCCGCGGTCACCACCGCGGCCGCCAGGAATGAGAACAGCGAGGCCGAGGACCACCAGCCGGGGTGGATTCCGGTGGCGTCCTGCACGGTTCGCCAGAAGTCTGCCCACCAGCCGATGGAACCCGGATTGAACAGCTGGTAGGTCACGAAGCCGATCGCCCACGGCAGCAGCATGAGTGGGCGGGCCGGTGCGTTCTGCGCCAGATTCCAGGAGCGGCGGCCCCGGCCGAGGAAGAAGTCCACCATCAGCACCGCGCTCAACGGGACGAAGACCGAGCCGATGAGGTACAGGAAATTGGCGTAGCTGCTGAAGTCGCGCACCGGCAGGGCCAGCAGCGTCACCACCGCGCCGACGGCGGCGGCGAGCAGGCGCCGGTCCACCCGGGGCAGCAGATTCTGCAGGGACATGGCTGTGGAGTAGACGTTCGCGAAGGATTGATCCGCCTCGCGCAGCACCAATACCGCGAAGAAGGCCCAGCCGGCGGTGACGCCGAGGAAGGTGTCGAACACCTTGGTGGCGTCGCCGCCGGCCTGCAGGATGGCGATGGTGCCGAGGACGTAGCACCAGATCTGGGCGGCGGAGTAGCCGAGAATCGTGGCCCCGGCCGAGTCGCGCACGGTGCGCGAGTGCCGGGCGTAGTCGGCCGCCAGCGGCACGAACGACACCGAGACCGCGAGGGTGGTGTCCACGGCCGGGAAGAATCCGCTCCAACTGGTCTCGGTGGGGGCCGGGACCTCGCTGCGCAGCAGCGCGACGGTGAAATACACCATGGCGATTCCGACGGCGACGGTCACGTACTTGCGCAGCAGGTGCACCACGCGCAGCGGCCAGATGGCCATGACCGTGGACAGCACCCCGGCCGCCACGATGACCAGCGCGTGCGGCACCCGGTCCTGGGTCATGGCGGCCACGCCCAGCGCGATGACGGTCAGTTCGTAGACGCCCCAGCCGACGCACTGGACCACATTGGCGACGGTCGGCACGAAGGACAGCCGGGTGCCGAACAGTCCGCGCAGCACCACCATGGCGGGTGCGCCGGTACGGGTGCCCACCGCTCCCGTCCCGGCCACCATGGCGGTGCCGACCAGGGTGCCGAGCAGGGTGGCGAGCAGCGCGCCGAGCAGCGGCAGCGGCGGATGTCCGGTCGGGTACAGCACATACGCGGCCCCGCTGAATCCGATGAGGCTGACGCCGATATTGCCCCAGAACGCCGCCTGGTCGGTGAAGCCGAGCGTGCGGGGCGGCTCGGTGTCCAGCAGCAGCGGTGCTTCCCGCGCATCGGGCGAAATTCCGGCAATTGTCACCCGCAAAGCCTAGAACGCGACTCGTCGGTATCCGAGGGACGCGCCTGGTGGCCGCCGCGCCGATGCACGGTCACTACAGGCAGATGATGATGCGGTCGCGGTTCTCCGGGTCGACGCGAATCGAAATCGTCTCGCCCACCGCGAGTTTCGGCTGGTCGACCGGCTGCATGTCGTAGACGACGGTGCCGTGGTAGGGCGGCGAGCCGGGGACGACGAGCTCCAGGTCGAGTTCGGTGAGTTCGGTGTGGTGCGCGGTGCGCCGGAGCGGATGGACGCCTTCGATGGTGGCCCAGCCCTCGTATCCGCTGCGGAGCAGGCGGCGGTCGGCCCGCGATGGGCGCTGAGCGAGGAGCATGCCGACCCCGAGGAAGCTTCCGAACAGGCCGACCAGCATGAAAATCTGCATCGGCGCCGTTCCCGGCGGCGCGAGACGCGCGATCCAGGCCAGCCAGATGACGAGGGTCAGCAGGTACAGGGCCACGACGCCCAGAATCGTATGCAGCACCCGCGCGTGGTTCATAACGACCTCCACCAGCGCTTCGGACTTCCAGGATAGGCGCGGCGGGGTCGCCGTGTGGCCGAGTCGGCGCGGATTCGGCCGGGTCAGGACAGTGAGCGCAGGGCGGTGAGCGCGTCGAGATCGAGCGCGAGGCGATGGCCCGCGAGTTCCAGGGTGACCTGCCCGGAGTACTCACCGACCGGTTCGTACCGTCCGGCTCGCGAGGCGAAGGCGTGCAGCCGCACCGGCCCCTCCACGTCGAGCAGCCAGTAGTGCTCGATACCGACCGACTCGTATTCGGCGTACTTGAGTACCCGATCCACCCGCCGCGACCCCGGCGCGGCGATCTCCACGGCCGCCAGCACATCCGACGGCAGCACCCGCGTGGCGTGCGCGGCACCGGCCGCGCCACCCACCACCAGCACATCCGGAATCCGCACCGTGGCCGGAAACCGCTCCTCCACCACCAACTCGATCCGCGCCAGGGCCGCCAGCGGAGCGGGCAGCGCCGGTTCCAGCTGGGCCGCCAAGCGCCACACCGCCAACTGGTGCCGCGGCGGCTGCGGCGCGACCACGGGCACCCCCTCGACCAGTTCGCAGAACAGGTCACCCGTGCGCAGCGAAGCCCACTCGTCGATCGTCAATAGGTGATCCGGCCACGCCTCAACCATTTTCACCGCTTCCGCGGATCTCGACCGCCGCATGGTTCCAGTCTTCCACGCCCGGCAACCACCCGGCATCGTTTCCCGCGGCGGCCGCGCCGCCGGTCATCCGCGCAGGCGCAGCACCGCCATGACCCGGCGGTGATGGGTGTCCGAGGGCGGCAGATCCAGTTTCAGGAAGATATTGCCGATGTGCTTCTCCACCGCCCGCTCGGTGACGGTGAGCGCGGCGGCGATGGCGGCATTGGTCAATCCCTGGGCCATGAGCTCCAGCACCTCGCGCTCGCGCGGGGTGAGGCGGGACAGCGCGTCCTGCTGGCGCGTGGCACCCATCAATTGGCTCACCACTTCCGGGTCGAGGGCGGTGCCGCCGGCGGCGACCCGCGTCAGGGCGTCGGTGAACTCGCGCACGTCGGCGACGCGATCCTTGAGCAGGTAGCCGACGCCACCCGCGCCGGAGGCGAGAAGTTCTGTAGCATAACGTGTTTCGATCCACTGCGAGAACACCAGCACCCCGGTTCCGGGATGGCCGCGGCGCAGGGCGAGCGCCGCGATCAGCCCCTCGTCGGTGAAGGTCGGCGGCATCCGCACGTCCACCACCGCGACGTCGGGGCGGTGGTGCGCCACCACGTCGCTCAGCGTGGTGGCGTCGCCGACGGCGGCCACCACCTCGTGGCCGCGCTCGGTGAGCAGGCCGGTCAGCCCGTCCCGCAGGATGGCGTTGTCCTCGGCGATGACAATGCGCAGCGGCGCGCTCATCGCGGCACCGTGAGCGGAAGCAGCATGGTGACCACGGTAGGGCCGCCGAGCGGGCTGTCCACGGCGAGCTCGCCGTCCACGGTGCGCGCCCGCGCCGCCAGACCCGCGAGCCCGCCGCCGACACCGGACTCGCCATTGCCCGCGGCGGGTTGGAGCACCCCACCGACGCCGTTGTCGCGCACCGAGATCGCGAACCGGTCCGCGCCCTGCGGCAGCGCCGACACCCAGATCTGTGTCGCCCCGGCGTGCTTGACCACATTGGTGAGGAGCTCGGCCACCGAGAAGTACGCGATGGCCTCGATGGCGGGATCGGGCCGCACCGGCAGCAGCACCCGCAGCTCCACCGGCAGCGCGCAGCGCGCGACCAGCGTCTCCAGCGCCGGTTCCAGGCCGAGTTCCAGTGCGGGCGGATGGATTCCGCGCACCAGCTCGCGCAGTTCGGTCAGCGCCTCCTTGGAACCGGACCGGGCCTGGGCGATCAGCTCGGCGGGGTCGCCCCCGGCGGCCATCCGCTCCTCGGCGCGGGCCAGCGTCATGGCGATGCTCACCAGCCGCGCCTGGGTGCCGTCGTGCAGGTCGCGTTCCAGCCGCCGCAGCGTCGCCGCGGAATCCTCCACCGCCACCCGGCGGCTGGCCTGTAACTCGGCCAGCTGGCGATCCCGCGCGGTCGGAGTCAGCAGCAGCACGGCCAGTAACCGGTGCAGCCAGCAGACACCGCGCATCACCCACGGCATGAGCAGGCAGGCGATCACCCCGAGCAGAGCGAAACCGATGACCCGAGGCCAGGTTTCGACATAGAAGTCACCGAACTGCGCCAGCGAATGGTGCTCCACGCCGTTCTCGTCGACATTGATCGGATGGTCGATCACCCAGAAGATCGGTGAGAGCACCACGAAGACCGACATGACGCCGACCATCAGCACCACGTAGCCCACCGCCACCCCCAGCACCGTCTGCGCGAGCAGGAACAGCAGCGCCCGCCAGGAGGTGCGGTCGGTGAAGGCCCCACGCAGCCAGCCCAGGAAACCGGGGCGGGGCGCGAACGGCGGCGGTTCGGGCAGCCGGGTATCGAGCAGCGTGCCGATGACCGCGCGGTACACCCGCCCCCACAGCCGCCCGCCGAGCAGCACGGCCGCCAGGATCGGAATGCCGAACAGGAATATGGACAGGTACAGCCCGCCGCCGATGGCGATGAACAGATACAGCGTCGCGATGCCGCCGAGCAGCAGCGCGACGAGCAGGTAGGCGAACTCCTTCCAGGTGCGCGCGGTGAACGGGGCGCGCAGGAAGACCAGCCACGGGGCCGGGCCGGTGCGGGCGGGCTCGGGCCCGGACGGTTCGGGGTCGGGTGTCGGCAGGACGAGGGTGGGTTCGGCGGGCATCTCCGTCATGGTTTCATCGTGGTCGGCTCGGGTTCGGA
Organism: Nocardia sp. CC227C; assembly: GCF_030767025.1. Lineage (GTDB taxonomy): Bacteria > Actinomycetota > Actinomycetes > Mycobacteriales > Mycobacteriaceae > Nocardia. Next base: position 45,030 of record NZ_JASITE010000025.1, read on the forward strand.
ACTCGATGGCGCTGACCCGAGGTTCCGTGGTGGTGTCAGCACTACCCCCTACCATCATGCCTATGAGCTATCAGCAGCCTCCGCCGCCCGGCCAGTACCCGCAGCGCGATCATCCGCAGGCCGTGGTGATTCTGGTGCTCGGCATTCTGAGCCTCATTCTCTGTCAGCTGCTCGGGCCGGTCGCCTGGGTGATGGGCCGCAGCGCGTTGCGGGAGATCGACTCCTCCGGCGGCGCGGTCGGCGGGCGCGGCATGGTGCTGGCTGGTTACGTCTGCGGCATCATCGCATCGGTCCTGATCATCCTCGCCATCGTCGCCTTCGTCCTGTTGCTCGGCCTGGGCACGTTCGCTTCCACCAGCTGACGCGCGCGGGAGTGCCGCCGGCGAAATACGATGGCCCGGTGAGCTACCCCTCCTACGGTTACCCGGCCTACGGCTACGGTCCGACGCCCGACCATCCGCAGGCGACCACCATTCTGGTGCTCGGCATCCTGGGGCTGGTGCTCTGCCAACTGCTCGGGCCGGTGGCCTGGATCATGGGCAGCAAGGCCCGCCGCGAGATCGACGCCTCCGGCGGCACCTTGGGCGGGCGCAGCAGCGTGACCGCGGGCTATGTCTGCGGCATCGTCGCCACCGGTCTGATGCTGCTGGTCGTGGTGGGCTACATCCTGCTCTTCGCGATCGGCGTGGTGGTCGCCGGTACGAGCAGCAGCTACTGAGCTCACGGCTACCGCGCTCACGGCTACCGCGCTCACGGCAGCGTGGCCTCATTACGATATTCGGAGTGAATCACGCCCCGACCGACGAATCGCTGCCCGGCCCCACCGAATGGGGCGAGCATCCGCACGGCGTCGGACCGTGGCGCGCGGAGTTCGGGACCGAGCCGCCCGCGGATCCACGCCTGGATCCGGAGCTGCTCGCACACGGTGACCGCCGCAATGTGGTGGACGCGTACCGGTACTGGACCCGCGAGGCCATCGTGGCCGATATCGACCGGCGGCGGCACCCGTTCCATGTCGCCATCGAGAACTTCGGGCACGACGCCAATATCGGCACGGTGGTGCGCACCGCCAATGCGTTCGCGGCGGCGGCCGTGCACATCGTGGGGCGCAAGCGGTGGAATCGGCGCGGGGCCATGGTCACCGACCGCTATCAGCACATCGAGCATCACGCCGATACGGCGGCGCTGCTGGAGTACGCGGCGGCAGCGGGGCTGACGGTGGTGGCCGTCGACAATGTGCCCGGCGCGGTGCCCCTGGAGACGGTGCGACTGCCGCGCGAATGCCTGCTGCTGTTCGGGCAGGAGGGGCCGGGGGTCACCGCCGACGCCAAGGCGGGGGCGCGGCTCACCGTCTCCATCGCGCAGTTCGGTTCGACGCGCAGTATCAACGCCGGGGTCGCGGCGGGGATCGCCATGCACGCGTGGGTGCGGCAGCACGCGGATCTGTCGGCCGCCTGGTGAATCCCGGTCGACGGCCGGAGGCGGTCCTGCCAAGATCAGTTCAGACACGGTTGCATAACGAAATCAGCCACATGATCAGGTGCCCGACTGGCACCATATGTCCTATGACTTCGCGGACCGGGCGACCTGTCGAGCCCAGTGCTGCGCTCTGGTCCGAGCGCGCCGATATGGCCGAATCCGCCATCGTGTCACGGCATCTGCGCGCGCTGTGGGGAATTCCCGGGACCACCCTCGGCGTGGTCGGCTGGCCCGCGACCCGGCGCGACCGCCTCTTCGTATCCTGGCACTACTGGTGGCAGGCCCATCTCATCGACTGCGCCATCGACGCCGCCAACCGGGAGCCCACGCCCGCGCGGCTGCGGCGCATCCGCACCGTGGCGCGCGGGCTGCGGCTGCGCAATATCACCGGCTGGACCAACAACTACTACGACGACATGGCCTGGTTGGCCATATCCCTGGAACGCGCCGACCGCACCCTGGGCATCGACGATATGCGGTACGCGCTGCGGACGCTGGAACGCGAGCTGGTGACCGCGTGGTCGCCTGAGGTGGGCGGCGGCATTCCGTGGCGCAAGGGCTCGGATTTCTACAACGCGCCAGCCAACGGTCCGGCCGGTATCGCCATGGCCAGGCTCGGCCGCTACGACCGCGCCCGGGAGATCGCCGACTGGCTCGACGCCACCCTGCGCGACAAGGAAACCGGGCTGATCCTCGACGGCATTCACCTGCCCTCCGGTGTGATCGAGCGTCCGGTCTACAGCTACTGCCAGGGTGTGGTGCTCGGCCTGGAAACCGACCTGGCGGTGCACACCGGCGAACCCCGGCACGCGGAACGGGTGCTGGCCCTGCTGGCGGCCGTCGAGGAGCATATGACCAGCGGCGGCGTGGTCGACGGCGGCGGTGGCGGCGACGGCGGCCTGTTCAACGGCATCCTCATCCGCTACCTGGCGCTGGTCGCCGTCATGCTGCCCGGCGCGGACGCCGCGCACACCAAGGCCCGCCGCACCGCCGCCGATATCGTCCGCAATTCCGCCGTCGCGGCCTGGGAGAATCGGCTCGAGGTGGAGGGCGAGCCGCTCTTCGGGCCCGACTGGCGCGAACCGGCCCGATTACCCGGAATCGCGGGTGCGGGCTACCTCACCGCCAATGGCTCGGTGACCGCCTCCCGCACCCCGGAACGTGATCTGTCGGTTCAGCTTTCGGGGTGGAAGCTGATGGAGGCCGCGCACACCGTCACCGCGGCGGGACTCTGAGCGGCGGGACCCGACCCGCTCAGATGCCGGGCCGGTCGGCGACGGCCGGGGTGTCCGTCGCGTCGTCCACATCGAAGTCCTCGGCGGGCCGCGCCATCTCCAGCCGGTACTGCCGGATGCCCAGCAGTGTGCCCAGGATCAGCCCCACCACCAGCGTGCAGATGACCGCGGGCATCAGCCAGGACATGTCCTCCAGGAAGCTGCCCGCGTAGTACCCGATGAGCAGCAGCACCGGCGCCCAGATGATCGCGCCGATGGTGGAGGCGATGGTGTACTTGCGGTGGTCCATTCCGCCCGCGCCCGCCACCAGCGGGCACAGCGTGCGCACCCACGGGATCCACCGCGCCACCAGCACCGCGAAGAAGCCGTGCCGGTGCAGCAGGGCCGACACCCGCGCGAGGTTGTGGGTGTTGATGTACTTGCCGTTCTTCCGGGCCACCAGATGGTGTCCGGTGCGTTGGCCGACGACGTAGCCGACCTGGTTACCGGCGATGGCCGCGATCATGGCCCCCACCGACAGCGCCCAGACCTGCGCCTCTCCGGTGGCGTGCGCGGCCAGCACCACACCGGCGGTGATGAGCATGGAATCGCCGGGCAGGAACAGTCCGATGATGAGCGCGCACTCCAGGAAGACGAAGGTCAGCACCACCGTCCAGACGAGCAGCGGCCCGGCTGTCTCGAGGGGATCGAAACCGCCCATCGCAAGGTTCAGCGGGGTGGTGGACAAGGGTTCAGTGGGTGGGCTCGTTGGTACGGGCGGGTTCGACGTCGGCGACGACCTCGGCCTCGGTCGAGCGACGGCCCAGCAAAGCCCGCGCCACCGACCCCACCATCGGCAGCACCGAGACGAACACGATGATCAGGAAGATGGCCTCGATGTTGTCCCGGATGAAGGCCACGTTGCCCAGGAAGTAGCCGAGCACCGTGACGCCGCCGCCCCAAAGGATCGCGCCGACGATGTCGAAGGGCACGTACTTGCGGTAGCTCATGGCCGAGACACCCGCCAGCACCGGCACGAAGGTGCGGGCGATCGGGACGAATCGGGCCAGGATGATGGCCGCCGGACCCCACTTCTCGAAGAAGTCGTGCGCCTCGGTGATGTACTTCTTCTTGAGGAAACGCCCGTCGGGACGGTGATACAGCGCCGGACCGAAGCCCTTGCGGCCGATCCAATAGGCGCACTGGTCGCCCAGGAACGCGGTCACCGCGATGGCGGGAGCCAGAATCCAGATCGACACCGGCGGGTTCGGCTGCGCCGCGAGCAAGCCGCCGGTGAACAACAGCGAGTCGCCCGGCAGTAGCGGGAACAACAGCCCGGTCTCGATGAAGACGATCGCCAGAATGGCCGGCAGCACCGCGTTCTTCAACCACGACTCCGTGAGGAGGTACATGGGATCCAAGAACTGGGGCATCGCCAGGGTCGTCACGGTGTCAGCAGCGGCCAGCAAGGTCACGGCCACCACAGTACCGGTGATTCGCACATCACACCGAATGTCGAAGCGACATCACAGACTTATCTCCGGTTGTGAGGCCAGCCGGTGCTGCGAAAGCCGCCTGTCCTATGGTGTGGCCTGACAGAATTTGTTGTACGCAGCACACACAACGGAGGTCACTGTGCCCATCGCGACTCCGGAGATCTACGCCGAGATGATTGCTCGGGCCAAAGAGAACTCCTTCGCGTTTCCTGCTATCAACTGCACGTCGTCGGAGACCATCAACGCGGCCATCAAGGGCTTCGCCGACGCGGGTAGCGACGGCATCATCCAGTTCTCCACCGGCGGTGCCGAATTCGGCTCCGGCCTGGGTGTGAAGGACATGGTCACCGGCGCGGTCGCGCTCGCCGAGTTCGCCACCGTGATCGCCGCGAAGTACGACGTCACCATCGCGCTGCACACCGACCACTGCCCGAAGGACAAGCTCGACACCTTCGTGCGCCCGCTGCTGGCCATCTCGGCCGAGCGCGTCAAGAGTGGCCAGAACCCGCTGTTCCAGTCGCATATGTGGGACGGTTCCGCGATCCCGATCGACGAGAACCTCGAGATCGCCAAGGAACTGCTCGAGCAGGCCCACGCCGCCAACATCATCCTCGAGGTGGAGATCGGCGTCGTCGGCGGTGAAGAGGACGGCGTCGAGAACGCCATCAACGACAAGCTCTACACCTCGCCCGAGGACTTCGAGAAGACCATCGACGCGCTCGGCGCGGGCGAGAACGGCAAGTACCTGCTGGCCGCCACCTTCGGCAATGTGCACGGCGTCTACAAGCCGGGCAATGTGAAGCTCAAGCCCGAGGTGCTGGCGCAGGGCCAGCGGGTGGCCGCCGCCAAGCTGGGCCTGGGCGCGGACGCGCAGCCGTTCGACTTCGTCTTCCACGGCGGTTCGGGCTCGCTGAAGTCGGAGATCGAGGATTCCCTGCGCTACGGCGTGGTCAAGATGAATGTCGACACCGACACCCAGTACGCCTTCACCCGGCCGGTGGCCGCCCACATGTTCAGCAACTACGACGGTGTGCTGAAGGTGGACGGCGAGGTCGGCAACAAGAAGGTCTACGACCCGCGCTCCTACCTGAAGAAGGCCGAGGCCAATATGACCGCCCGCGTCGTGGAGGCGTGCAACGACCTGAAGTCGGCCGGTCGCTCCATCAGCGCCAAGTAAGGTAATCCGCGAGCGGAAATCCGAACGAGGTGAGCGACGCGCGTGCCGCGGCGGTGTCCGCACCGCCGCGGCCGTTTTCGTTGCTCTGATATAAGTTGCTCTGACGTAATCCGAGGTGCACGGCATGACTCTCGAGGTGCGGGTCCTCGGACCTGTGCAACTGCTGGTCGGCGGCCGGATGCTGCCGGTCGGCGGGCCGAAACCGCGCGCACTGCTCGCCGCGCTGATCGTGAACCGGCGGCGCGCGGTGTCCTCGCAGGCGCTGGCCGACATCGTGTGGAACGACGAGCCGCCGGACTCCTACCAGGCCAGCCTGCAGGTGTTCGTGTCGAATATCCGCAAGACGCTGCGCCAGGCCGGGCTGGACGCGGCCGCCGTGCTGCGCACCGAATCCTCCGGCTACCGCCTGGAGATCCCCGACGACCAATGCGACCTGGGCCGGTTCGAAACCATTCGCCGCAGCGCCGCCGAGGCCGCGGCGGCGGGTGACCCCGAATCCGCGGCCCGGCTGTACGCGGCCGCGCTGGAGCAGTGGAGCGGGCGCGCCCTCGACGATCTGAGCGGACTGTCCTTCGCCGACAGCTTCGCCACCGCCATGGACGAGGAGCGGCTGCTGGCCGCCTCCGCCCGCATCGACGCCGAAATCGCCTGCAAGCGAGCGTCTTCGGTGGTGGGCGAGTTGGTCGCCATGACCCAGGCGCATCCGCTGCGGGAACCGCTGTGGGCGCAGCTCATCACCGCCCTGTACCTGTCCGGCCGCCAGGCCGACGCCCTGGACGCCTGCCGCCGGGTGCGCACCGTGCTGGCCGACGAACTCGGCATCGACCCCGGCCCCGCCCTGGTCGCCCTGGAACAGCGGGTGCTGCGCCAGGAACCCCTGGACACCATGGAGATCGTCGATGTCGAGCGCATGGCCAAGGCCATGACCGAAACGGTCACCGAAACCCCCCGCGCCGTCCGCAGCGGCCACCTCCGCCTCGCCGACGGCCGCACCGTCCCCGTCGCCGCCTCCGGCCTCAAGATCGGCCGCATGACCGACAACGACCTGATCCTCGACGACCCCAAGGCCAGCCGCTACCACGCCCACATCACCCCCAGCCGCGCCGGCCTCCTCATCAAGGACCTGCACTCGGCCAACGGCGTCTACATCAACGACGAGGTCATCGACAGCGCCACGGTGCTGTCCGACGGTGACGCCATCCGCATCGGGTCTACGGTGTTGGTGTTCCAGGCAGCGCGGTAGGGGAGCTCGGCTCAGCTGTCCAGCAATTGATGCTGCTGCCCCAGACGGATTTCCGCTGATTTCCACGCGAGGCGGCGTCAGCGCCACTAACGTTCACAGGTATGCTGGCATACCATGAAGCGGACAACCGTGAAGCTACCCGACGAGCTTGACGAGCGCCTGCGCCATGAGGCGGCGCGGCGCGGTATCACGGTCGCCGAACTGACGCGCGAGGCGATCACCCAGTATCTATGCGCACCCACCGGTGCGCGGCGACGGTTCGGCGCGGCAGCGGCGGGGCGCAGCGGGCGCTCGGACGTGTCGGCCCGGATCGATGAAATCCTCAGCCGAGAGTGGGACCGATAAGCGCCCTGATCGTCGACGCCGGACCGTTGTACGCCTACGTCGACGCCGACGACGCACACCACGAAGCCTGCCTCGAACTGCTCCAAACACACCGCGGCCCCCTCGTCGTCCCGACCCTCGTCATCACCGAAGCCGCATACCTCATCGCCAGCCGACTCGGAACCGAGGCCGAGGTGCGCTTCCTCGGAGACTTGGCCGAGGGTCTGTTCGTGATCGAGCCCGTCCACGCGGCGGATTGGCTCCGCATCGCCGAACTCGTCGCGAAATACCGAGACCTGCCACTGGGAACTGCTGACGCCTCGGTAATCGCCGCAGCCGAACGCCGGAACCTGACATACATCGCCACCACGGATCGACGCCATTTCTCCGTGGTCCGACCACGTCACATCGACGCCTTCACCCTCTTGCCCTCCCGCTGAGCCACATCGCGATTCGAGCCGTCTTTCCGATCGCACGCCGTGCTGCATGTGAGAAGCCCTCGATCCGCTACTGGATTCGGGGTTTTCGTTGTAAGGGCATGTGCGGCGATCACCGAACCAAGGAGCCGCCATGGATTTCGTATCCGCCGCTGTCACAACATGACCGAATCGGGCGGCCACCTGAAATCCGGTTATGCGGAAGTCAGTGGCCGCATTTTACAGCGGCCTCAGCTGTCCAACAGGCTGATTCCGCTGACCCAGAACGAAGGGTTCGACATCTCCACGCCGAGGACACTCGTGTAGGTGGCCCGTCGACCCGTTGACGTGACCTCGACGCGTACCTCATCGCCCTCGACGACATCCCGCAGCTGGTCCTCCGTGGTACCGATCATGATCTCGGTCTCCCACGTGGCTTGGTCCGGCGTTGCGCCGCAGACGAGCCGAGCGAGTTCCGCTCCCAGGTCGGGGTCTCTCAGCGTCTCGGCCACCCGCCCGTAGACGACGATCGCGCGGTCCTTGTGGTCGGCTGGGGTCTTCGCGATGAGTTTCAGTTCGCGGTCTGTGATCGTTTCGAAAGTGGTCGGGGCGGTCGGCTCGGTCATCGGCGTGGCCGGTTCGGTTGTCTTTGATGCTGAGATCGATGCTGAGATCGTTGTCGTCGGTTCGTTGGCTGTTGCCGCTTTTTGGCCGGAGTCGGTCCCACAGGCGGCGACACCGGTGGTGGCGGCGATGGCTAGCGCCACTGTGAGACGGCGGACTGCGGTCATGGATGTTCTCCTCCTCGCGTGCACATGCGGAACCGATGAAGCCGGTTCCGGCCTAGCGGGTCACCGGGAACCGGAGGCCCCCGCGACCCTATCGCGGGGCGGCCGAAAGTGCCTGTTGGCACCGGGATTTCGGCACAAGTACGCAGCGGACATGCCTATGGCCTCCCGTCTTGCGTTGCAGTCGGCCGCAGTTCGAATAACTCTCGGCCCGAGAAGTTTCGTTTCCAGCAGATCCGCCGTACCGGAGGTTCTGTGAATATCGGATCGTTGTCCAGTCTGCAGGTACTCGATGAGAAAAGGAGGCAGTCAATGGTTGAGATCGTAGCGTTCCGAGTTTCGAATCGTTTACCGTGAAGTATCTTTCGCCACGGCTGGCCTATGGCGGTGACAGACGGCCGGGCGTGCACTGGTGTCGTGATTCGTCACCGACCAACGAGGCGAACGATACTGTCGGGGCGCTGTCCGATGGGGGATGCTATCCGCATCGGGTTAGGAGCTGTCCGGTTCAGCTTTCCAGCAAGCTGATGCCGCGCACGATGAACGCCGGATTCGTGAACTCGATTCCGACAATGCTCGTATAGGTTAGGGTTTCGCCGGTCGTTGTCACCTCCGCACGGAACTCGTCGTCTTCCACGATATTCCTCAGCTCGTCGCCTCTGGTACCCAACATGAGGTCGACATCCCACGTCGTGGGGTCTGGAGTGGCCCCGCCAACAACTCGAATGATGTCGTCCTCGGCCTCGTCCTTCATGGACTGCTCAACTCGTCCATAGACGACGATCGCGCGATCTTTGTGGTCGGCGGGGTTCTTCGCGATCAGTTTCAGGTCGCGTTCGGTGATCGTTTCGAAAGCGATCGGTGCGGTGTCGGCTCCACTCGGCGCTGTTTCAGTGTCTGCGGGTACCTCCACGGCGGTGGTCGATGTCGTGGCTGTCGTCGTGTCCGTGGTGGTTTCGGAGCCGCATGCGGTGAGTCCGGCGGTGGCGGCGGCGATGGTGACTGCGGCGGTGAGGCGGCGGGCGGCGGGCATGGGCATTGTCCTCCTTGCATGAGCATTCGGAACCGGGCGAACCGGTTCCGGTCTCCGGGTGGTGGCCCCGGCCCTGTGACCGTATCGCGGAGGTACTCGGAACGCTTGTCGGCGTGGCTGTTTCGGTGGGTGCGGTGCCGAGCGGCGTCGTTAGGCCAAGGGTGCGGTGGCGGTGGGCTGCGCGGGCGGGTGAGTCGATGGACCGGTGTCTACCTGCGGTTTTGGTGTTTCTCGACGTTGGGTGTTGACAATATCCGCGGCTTAGGTGAGACTATGTGCAGCGCCAGAGCTGCGCCCTCATCCCGAAAATGTCGGGAAATCATCTCTTAAGCAAGCGATTACGATCGCACGCCGTACCGCATGTGAGAAGCCCTCGATCCGCTACTGGATTCGGGGGTTTCGTTGTAAGAGGATGTGCGGCGATCACCGAACCAAGGAGTCAGCATGGATTTCGTATCCGACGTTGTCACGACGTGACTGAACCGGGCGGCCGACCGAATTCGGTTGTATGTAATTCGGTGGCCGCATGCGACATCGGTCTCAGCTGTCCAGCAGGCTGATTCCGCTGACCCAGAACGAAGGGTTCGATATCTCGCCGATAGCGCTCGTATAACTGGAGGTTCGACCGGTCGACCTCAGCTCCGCACGCACTCGATCGTCTTCCACGATGTTCTTCAGCACATCGCTCTCAGTACCGATCATTACCTGTGTATCCCAAGTAGCCGAATCCGGTGACGTGCCACAAAGCAGCTGAGCGATATCAGCACCATTTATCTCGTCCTTCATCGTCTGTGTGACCCTCCCGTACACGATAATCGCGCGGTCCTTATGATCCGCAGGGTTCTTCGCGATGAGTTTCAGTTCCCGTTCGGTGACGAGAACTTCGGAGGCATTGTGGCCTCAACTGTCGAGAAGGCTGATGTCGAACACCCAGAACGCAGGGTTTGATATCTTCCCCAAGGCACTCGTGTAACTGGAAGTCTGACCAGTCGACCTAATTTGCGCGCGCACGACATCGCCCTCCACGATATTCTTCAGTCGGTCGCTGTTAGTGCCGATCATTATCCGAGTATCCCACGTATTTGGATCCGGAGAAGCGCCGCAGAGTAGCTGGGAAATGTCGACATCGCCGGTGCTGGGTGTCAGTGTTTGGAGGACCCTGCCGTACACGATGATTGCCCGGTCCGTGTGGTCGCCGGGGTTCTTCGCGATGAGTTTCAGTTCGCGCTCGGTGATTGTTTCGAAGGTCGCTGGGGCGGCTGGATCGGTGTTCTCCGTGGCCGTTTCGGTTGTTGATGCTGACGGCGTCGCGCTTGTTGACTCGGTAGCTGTCGCTGTTTCTTGGCCGGAGTCGGTTCCGCATGCGGCGATAGCGGTGGCCGCGGTGACAACTAGCGCTGTCGTGAGACGACGGGCAGTGGTCATGGGTGTTCTCCTCCTCGTGTGCACATGAGGAACCGATGGAGCCGGTTCCGGCCTACTCGGTCACCAGGAACCGGAGGCTCCTGCGAGCCTATCGCAGTGCGACCGAAAGCACCTGTCGGCCAATGGCGTTCGGGATCAACCACGCGGCAGGCCTGTCTCGACTTCCAAGTCTTTCGACGCCGCAAGCCGTAATTCGAATGACTCTCGGCTCTTGGGATGCTGTTTTCGTCCGGTTCGCGATACCGGAGGTTCTGTGAATTTCAGATCGTTCTCGGGACCGGAGTTACTCAATGAGAAAGGAGGTAGTCAGTGGTCGAGATCGTAGTCTTTCCCGATATCGAATCGCTTGTCGAGACGTATCTTTCGGCGCAGCTGGCCGATCGCGGTGACAACACCCCCATTGCGCGAACAGCACCCGCGGACCCGCCCGCCCGACTGATCAGGCTCACCAGCTTCTGGGGTGAGGACACCGGGCGGGCGCTGGCGTCGCGATTCGTCACCGTCCAATGCACGGACGCGACCAGTGCCGATGCGGCGGACTTGGCCGAGTTGTGTTTCGCGATCCTGCGCGGTGCGCGGCACGATCCATCGATGCCGAGCGTCCGTGACGTGGTGGCGGTCGACCGGCCTTCGGATCGGTTGCCCGAGCCCGATCCCTATCGCCCGAACTACCAGTTCACCCTCTCCTTCCTGGTGCGCGGGCAAGCCCGATAGGGCTCCGCGCCATTTCCACACAGTTCTCAGGCCCGGTCCACAATGCCTGAAAGGGGCACAACTATGGCAAGCACTGTCAACAACGTCTACGCGGCCATGCCGAAGGCGACCGGAGCGGTGCTGCGCGCACCGCTCGCCACCGCGGGTCCGACCAGCGCCACCGATGCGCTGGACGCCGCGTTCGTCGACTGCGGTTACATCGGCGAAGAGGGCTTCACCGAGTCGAATACCCGAGAGACCGAGAAGAAGAAGGCTTTCGGCGGCTCCACGGTGAAGGTCCTGCAGACCGACTACACCGCGACCCTGAAGTTCGCCTTCCTCGAGTCGACCAATGCCGATGTGCTCAAGGCGGTGTTCGGCGATGACAATGTCACCGTCGACGGCACCACCGGCGCCATCACCGTCGAGAAGAACAAGAAGGCGCTGCCGCACAATTCGTGGGTCATCGACACCGTCGACGACGCGGTCGGCTCCATCCGGACCTACATTCCGGACGGCCAGATCACCGCCGTCGAGGACATCGTGAAGGTGCACACCGACGCGATCATGTACACGGTCACCATGGAGTGCTTCGAGGACGCCAGCGGCAACAACATCTACGAGTTCATCAACAAGACCGCCGCCTGACGGTCGCGCCCACGCGCGACTCGTAGCACCCGTACCGCCCGGTGAGGTCACATCGACCCATGGACCGGGCCTGCCCTCACCGGGCGGGCCTCGAAAAGCCCGGTCCCCCAATCTTTTCAATCACAACGATGCATCGAAAGGTCCGGTCCCATGATGGAGAAGTTCACCTACACCGCCCGCAACGGCAAGAAGATCACCCTGCCGCGCTTCGACAACATTCCGTTCGGCGTGATCCGCAAGCTCCGCAAGGAGGGTGAGACCGAGCAGTTCTTCGGGCTCATCGAAGGAGTGTGCAGCGCGAAGGATCTGACGGTGATCGACGCGATGAGCCAAGCCGAGGTGCGTGAGGTGATGACCGCCTGGCAGCGCGAGTCGGCGGTCGAACTGGGGGAATCCTCAGCCTCCTAGAGCTGTACGAACAGCACGGGGAGGCTGTCGAAGCCGATCTCATCCGAGCCGGTGTCCGCTTGCGCGACGTCGGCTCGAACCGTTTCACCTGGCGCGATTTCGCCGTCCTGATTCGCGAATCCTCCTCCGACAGCGCCCTGTTCCGGGCCATGCATCCCGATCGGTACCGGTGGGGGCAGGTCGAGCATCTGCTGGCCGATCTGGTGGATGTGGCGAACCTGCTCCTGTGGAGCAAGACCAAGGACGGCAGTCGCAACCGCAACCGTCCCTCGCCGTACCCGCGCCCGGGGGTGGAGGACAAGACCAAACGACGGGTACGCGGCACGGCGATCCCCATGGACCAGGTACGGGCCAGGCTGGCCGCCGTCCGGGCCCGCGAACCGGCGTCACCGGAGCAGGCGACGTCGGCGTAATCACTCGAATCCGAGCAGTATTCGGTCTGCTCGGCCCGTCACCCCGTGAATCTCGGGGCGGACCCACGAACTGAACAGAGGTGTCATGGCCATCGAAGCAGTACGTGACTTCGGCATCGACGTCGCGGTCACCTTGGAACGAGCGCTGACAATGGCGTTCGATGAGGCGTCAGGTGCGGTGGACAGGGGCATGGACCAGCTGTTCGCTTCGGCTCCGGGGGCGCTGAACGCCGCTCTGCGACAGAGCTTCAACGGTGCGTCCGGTGTCGTGCACTCGGCATTGGACGACGCGTTCGACGGCACGTCGGACGCGGTGAACACCGCCTTCGAGAATGCTTTCAATACGGCGTCTCCCACGGTGAACAACGCCATCCACCAGGTATTCGCTGGTGCCAGCGGCGCGGTGAACGACGGGTGGGAACGGGCTTTCGGTTCGTCTCCCGAAGCGGTGAACTCGCTGTTGCTCAATACGTTCGCCTCCGCCGAAGGCGCGGTGAACACTGCCCTGGAGGGTGCGTTCTCGAGGGCCTCGGGGGCGGTCGACGACGCGCTGCTGAGCGTGTTCGAGTCCGCCCCGGCCGTGCTCGACACCGCGCTGAACGCCGCCTTTGCCAGGGCTTCGGATTCATTGAACGGTGCCCTCGTGGGTTTGATGACGGATGGGCCGCAGAGCGCGCTGGCCGGTGCCGTGGACGGACTGCTCGGCGCATCGCCGCAGCAGGTGGCCGATGCCGTGCGCGATGTCTTCCAGTCGGCGCCGGCTGCGGTGCGGACGGCGGTCGCCGACGCCTTCCACGCGGCTCCCGGGGCGGTGAACAGCGCGCTGGACGCCGCGTTCGTGACGGCGCCACAGCGGCTGAGCGCCGCAGTCGACGCCGCCTTCGAACCGACCGCCGGTGCCCTGAACACGGCGCTGGACGCGGTGTTCGCCGACGCCTCCACAGCCGTGGACACGGCGCTGGACGCCGCGTTCGGTGGTGTTTCGGAGACGGCGAACAACACTCTGAACGATGCGTTCGACCAAACACACGACACGGTGAACAGCGCCCTGGAGGGGGTGTTCGGCACTGCTTCCGACACCGTGAACGGTGCGTGGGCGAGCGTTTTCGGCTCCTCACCCGAGGCCTTGAACACCGCGATGGACGCGGTGTTCGGTTCTACGCAGGAGGCGGTGAATGGTGTCCTGCTTGACGCGTTCGCCTCGGCGCAGGGCACGGTGAACACCGCACTGGAGAGCGTGTTCGCCGAGGCCACCGGCACCATCAAGGGCGTCGTCGACAATGCCTTCGGCAGTGTTCGGGGAACGCTGAACAATGCGCTGAAGGGTGCTTTCGACCAGGGAGCGAATCTTGCGGGCAGTCTGGGCAAGCTCGATCCCAGGCTGCTCGCCGTGAAGACCCGGGCCATGGCCGCCGCAGCCGGAACCAAAGCCATGACCCTGGCGACCACGGCTTCGGCCAAGGCCACGACGGTATGGGCGACCGCGAAGAAGGGCGCTGCGGTCGCGGCACGGGCATTCAACACCGCCTTGCGGGCGAATCCACTGGGCCTGATCCTCACCGCCATCACAGCGGTGGTCGGGGCGCTGACCTGGTTCTTCACCCAGACCGAGAGCGGAAAGCAGATCTGGGCGACGGTGTGGTCCGGCATTCAGTCGGCCATGGCCACCGCGTGGGAGTTCATCCAACCGATCTGGAACGGATTCCTGGGCGCGCTGGGCAGGGTCGGGGAGATGCTGAACTGGCTGTGGACCGAGGTCGTGCAGCCGGTGTTCGCGCTCATTGGCGCGGCGTTCCAACTGTGGTGGAACGGTTACGTGCAGCCGATTTGGAGTGCTTTCACCGCCGCGCTCGAGGTGGTGGGCGGGGTGCTGAATTGGCTGTGGGAATCGGTGGTGCAGCCGGTGATCGGCCTCATCGCCGAGGCGATCTCGCTGTGGTGGAACTACTACGTGCAGCCGATCTGGAATGCCTTTACCGCCGCGCTCGAGATGGTGGGCGCGGTGCTGAACTGGCTGTGGGAGACGGTCGTGCAGCCCGTGATCGGGCTCATCGGCGAACGCATCTCCTCCGTGTGGAATGGGATCAAGCCGGTCTGGGATGGGTTTCAGGCGGCCCTGCACACCGTCGGCGCTGCCTTCCGGTCGATGTGGGAGGAATACATCAAGCCTGCATGGGACACCTTCCAGACCGCGTTCCAAACCGGTTGGGACACGATCAAGAACGCGATCGAGACCGGAAAAGGGTGGTTCGAAGGTCTTCGCACGACGATCGAGGAGATCATCAACAAGATCTCGGACTTGTGGAACTCCATCGAGATCCCAGGACCGCTTGCGAGCGCGCTCGAGGGCGCTGCGAATGCGCTCGACGCGACAAATGCGCTGCCTTGGGTGGGGGGCAAAGCCTCCGGCGGCTATATTTCCGGCCCCGGCACCGGCACCAGTGACTCCATCCTGGCCCGCCTCTCCAACGGCGAATTCGTCATCAACGCCGCCTCCACCCGACGCAACCGCCCACTGCTGGAAGCGATCAACAACGGTGCCGTCCCCGGCTACGCCACCGGCGGCTTCGTCACCAAGAGCGGCCTGATCGAACTCGCCAAGCAGGTGGACGGCAAGCCCTACGAATGGGGCGGAACCAACTGGGGCGACTGTTCCGGTGCGGTGTCGGCCCTCGCGAACTACGTTGCCGGACGGCCTCCGTTCGATACCCGATTCTGGACGGGCAATCAGGCCGAAGCGCTCGCCCAGCGCGGATTCGAGTCCGGGCTCGGCCCCTCCGGCAGCCTGCGGATCGGCTGGTTCACCGGCGGCCCGTACGGCGGCCACACCTCGGCGACCTTGCCGAACGGCGTGAACTTCGAGATGGGCGGCAAGTCCGGCAATGGACAGTACGGCGGTACCGCGGTCGGTGCGAACGCCCCGGCGTACACCAACCACGCCCATTTCGTCTTCGACACCGTCAGCGAGCAGAGTCCCGCGTCGCAGCCGCCGACGACCGGAGGCGAATCACCCAACCAGAACGTCGATTCCGGTGATAGCGAC
Organism: Nocardia sp. CC227C; assembly: GCF_030767025.1. GTDB lineage: Bacteria > Actinomycetota > Actinomycetes > Mycobacteriales > Mycobacteriaceae > Nocardia. The sequence continues at coordinate 60,830 of NZ_JASITE010000025.1, forward strand.
CTCTCCCCGGCACAGCAGCGCGAGGCCGCTCTGTTCGACGATATCGTCTCGAACTTCCAGAACGCCGGAGACTCGTTCGTCGATGGGCAGCTGAGCGATATCCGGAACGTCTTCGGAGCGCCGAGCCTCGACGAAACCCCGTTGTTCAAGGCCGCCGCCGCATGGAATCAGTCGGTCACCGATTTCAACGACTATCGGACCGAGCAGGCGGAGTGGGAAGCGGAGAACGGCCGCACTCCGGCGGGACTGGACGCTCCGATCATCTACGACCCGAATCGTGGTCCGGAGCAGTTCCTCGACCTTCCCGGCAGGCTCGCGAATTCGTTCCTGAAGTACCTGGTTCCGAGCCGCTACGACAATGGCGGCTGGTTGCAGCCGGGCCTGTCCCTGGTGGAGAACAAGACCGGTAAACCGGAGCCGGTGTTCAACCCGCAGCAGTGGTCGCAGCTGTCGGAACTCGCGCAGCCCGGCGGCACGACCGACAACTCGCTCACCATCGAGAACCTGCACACCGGGATGACGGCCGCGGAGTTGCGACGGGAGCTGAACCTCATTCAGAAGGAACGTTCGCTGGGGTTCGTGCGCCGATGACGACGTTCCTTTCGATTCGAAGGATGAACCATGAATGAAGCATTGATCGAGGTGGAGGGCCACAACGGCGAGTGGTTCACGGTGGCCGGTACCGGTGCGGGCGACCGCGGCGTGCACCTGGCCTCGGAGAACGACGGCACCGAGTTCGCGGGACTGTACGACGCGCCGGTGACGACGATCTGGAACTCGACCGCCTTCCAACTCGGCGCCACCTACGGTGGTATTCGCGAGGACAAGTACGACTTCACCCTCGCCTTCCACGTGACCGAAACCGCCGCGAACCCCTGGCGCTACAACGATTCCGCCCTGCGCAAAGCCTTCTCCTACGAGAAACGTTCCAAGCTGTGGGTGCAGGTGGACGATTCCCGGCGCTGGCTGGACGTGCAGCTGGTGTCGAATCCGCGGCTCAAGGTCGGTTTCGATCCGAACGGCCAGCAGTACGGTCTGGTGTTGCTGCCGCTGGCGGCGGCCTATCCGCGCTGGCTGGAGGTCGAGGCCACCGATGAGTTCGTGGCCGCCACCGACACCACCGACGGGTCCACCGAGATGGGTTCGGTGGTGGTGTCGAATCCGACCGACACCGAGATCTGGCTGAAGTGGATGATCCAGGGCAGCAGCGGAATTCGCTGGACCCTGCCCGACTTCTCGTTCGGCGACGACCGTTTCGACCGGGCGGACGCCGACGCCGACCGCATGATCGCCATGCCCGAGCTGCTCGACGGTGAACACGTGCGCGTGGACACCGACGAGATGGGGCTGGAGGGTCAGGTCAACTCGTCGCTGGACACCGCCGTCTACCAGCGGATGAACGGCAAGATGTTCCTCTACCCGATTCCGCCCTACACCCCGGACACCGAACTGCCCGTGGTGGTGAGCGGCGCTCCGGCGGGCGCCGGGGTGCAGGTGCGCTGTCCGCGGCCGTGGACGCGGCCGTGGGGGCTGGAATGAGGTGTCGGCGATGAATGCGGTGGCGACCATCGACTTCGACCGCGAGTACGCGGCCATCGTGGCGCGGCTGGAGGCCAACCGGCTGGCGCGGACCCGGCCGCCGCTGGTGCGGCTCTGGGACGGCGACTGGATACTGCGCGGCCAGGTCGCGCACACCTATTCGGCGTCCTTCCAAGAGGTGGACGCCGAGACCGGCATCGGCAAACTCGAGCTGCCCGAGGACTACTACCTGTCGCGCTGGATCATCGATCACGACAGTCGGCCGAACAAGAACATCCACGTCACGGTCGACAAGGACGGGGTGCGCTGGTCGGGGCGGATGGAGTCCTACGAGATCGAGAAGAATCCCGAGGGCTTGACGCTGGTGCGGGTGCTCTTCAAGCACGACTACGAGGAGTTCAAGCATATTGTCTGCTGGAGCAATCCCTTCCTGCCCGCCGAGGTACAGTTCCCGCGCCTGTGGTTGATGTTCGGTCCGGCCAAGTGGGCGTTGAAACTCACGCTGCTGGTGAACATCATGCGGTTGGAGTCGTCGGCGTGGATGCTGCCCGACGATCCCATGGACCCCACGCAGTGGTTCAACTTCGACCAGTCCACCTGGTCGATGGTGGTCAAACCACTGAAGATCGAGGACGACAATTCGCCCTTCGCGGTGGTGTACTCGCGATTCAGGGATTTTCACACCGTCGCCAAGAACATTCTGGCCGACGGGCAGCTGACCCCGACGTTCCGGCGCTATCTCGACGGTGACGAACCGCCGTGGCCCGGTGCGAATCTGCGGCACGGCTGCTTGGTCATCGACATCGAGGACAAGTCCGGGTGGACGAGTGAAACCTCCTTCGGGGGAAACCTTTTCACCGGACTGGTGCGGGCGGTGACCAATATCGCCTCCGACGGCTACACCGAGAACGTCGATGTCATCGACGATCCCGCGTTCCCCGACGAGTACTACCAGCCGGGATGGAAGGGCACCATGCCGTCCGCGCCCGGCATCGTGTACCGGGAGACCAAACGCAACGGCATCGTCTCCTCCGGCTTCGTCAGCCGTCCCGCCACCGACGTCCAGGTGGTGACCGGCGGGCACAGCATGCCCGGTGTGAACGAGTTGATCAGCGCCTCGATCCAGATGGCGGGCGACCTGATTGCCGCCATGATCGGGATTCCCCCGGTCGGCGGCGCGGCGGACGCGCTACTGCAACCGCTGTACGAGGACACCATCCTGGCGTGGATGGCGTGGAAATCGCCCGCGCGAGCGCAGCAGCTCGGGTGGTCGCATTACCACGAGGGTCTGGGCAGCGCCTCCGATCAGGCGTACACGCTGTCGTCGATCATCACCCTGCGTGCCAAGCTGTGGGCCACCCGTGAGCAGATCGCGCACCGGCTCGACATCGCCGACGGCGCACCGTGGTTGGTCGGGCAGCGCGGCAAGGGGCACTTCTACGTCGGCGACCGGATCGGGTCCACGGTCAAAGGCGCGCCCAAGGGCAAGATCTACGTCGACCGCGTCTCCGAGGCGACCCTGTCGTGGAGTCGCGATACCGCGCCGACGTGGGCGATCACCATCGGGCAGCGTGAACCGGAGGACCCGGTCGCCAAGGCGCTGGAGCAGATTCAGGAATTGTTCGGCATCGCCCAAAATCTAGGAGTCATGTAGTCGTGCGCTTTCCTACCCAAAACCAATGCGATATGGGCGATCCCGCGCAGCATCTGCTCTGGGCGCTCGCGCAGGTGCCGATGTCGCGCACTCAGCCCATGCTGTTGCAGGAATCGATCGCCCGGGTGATGTCGAAACACTTGTACGAGTGTGGTTTCCGGCATCACCCGGAATTGCAGGAGAAGAAGCTGCAACTCCCGCATCGCGGGCAGCAGCACATGCTCAACGGATCGGCTCGCTGGGTCTCGATAGACGAGGTCGAGCCCGATCCGGTTGTGCTGCCGGATATGTCGGCCATGACCGTGCACGAGCAGGAGCACGTCATCAACCAGCTCAAACAGCTCGGCCGCATCGAGGAACCCGCGACGCCACGCAGCGTCGCGGAGACGACGAATCTGCGGTCCGTGGTCGGACAGGCCGAGGCGTCCACGGAGGGCGAACCATGACCACTCCGGGGCAGGGAGCCCCCGACGGCGCTTTCGTCGTCGGCGGCCGATACGGCCAGAACCTCACCGAGGAATCCGCGAAGGCGATCATGAAGGGCGGCGTGGTGTCGTCCTTCGAGAGTGCACAGGGCGTGGCGCACGGCGCGTACAACAACCGCATCGACGATCACGCCAACTCCATTACCGAACTGCGAAACGCGTTCGAGCAGTTGGTGTTGCAGGGTCGAGCGATCGTATTCACCCGCAACTCGAGTTACACGCCCTCGCCCGACATCCTGTCGGTGGAGGTGATCATCATCGGGGCGGGCGGCGGCGGCAGTTCCGGCAGCTACGACGCCCTCGTGGAGGGCGTACGGTCCGGCGGCGGTGGCGGGGGTGGGGGCGAGACGCACACCTCCATCCCGGCGAGTCTGCTGGCGACGAACGACGACGGCACCTTCAAGCCGATTCGCATCGAGATCGGATCCGGCGGCGCGGGTGCGAGTCAGGACCGGAACTATGGAGCGAGCGGCGCGGATTCGCTGTTCGGTCCGGAGGTCGGCAGCGACGATCGGGAGTGGTTGCTCGGCGGCGGTGGTCAAGGGGGCCAGTGGGGGTCGCCGGGACCGGTCGCGCAGGGCGGCGTCGGGATGATTCCCGGCGGCAACGGTGGTCGCGGCGGGGTGGGCAACTCGCGGGGTACCGCGCCGACGCCGTCGGTGTCGGCCTACGCACTGTACGGCGGCGGCGGGGGCGGCGGCTCGGGTGGGTCGCCCGTGTGGGCCGGTACGGCGGGCGCGGCCGGTGGCATCTCACCCGGCGGCGCGGCCGCCAATCCCGGCCGGGCGGGCCGCTCACCGTCGCAGATCGTCGCCACCGGCGGTGGTGGCGGCGGTGGCGGACATAGCGGCAACTACGGCGGCGGCTCGGGCGGATTTCCCGGCGGCGGTGGCGGCGGCAGCGCCTGTGCGACCAACGGCGCCACGACCGGCGGAGCGGGTGCGACCGGCATCTGCTACGTCATCGAACGGACCACCTGATGGCCACCACGACACGGTTGCTCGTGTTCACGACCAATGACGTCTGGACCAAACCACCGGGATTGAAAGCCGTCGAACTCGTTGTTCGCGGCGGTGGCGGCGGTGGCGGTGACGACCACGGCGGTGGTGGCGGCGCGGCCGTGACGAATACGCACCGGCGGATTTCGGCACTGGAGCTACCGGACAGCGCGGCCGTCGTGGTTGGCGGCGGCGGAGCTGCCGGAGCCGACGGCGGCGAGTCGTCGTTCGGCGGCTCCCTCATGGTGGCCGCGGGCGGAATGTCCGGCGCGAATGGAGGTTCCGGCGGGCTGTCGTTCATGCGCGGCGGGCAGGGCGGGGCCGCCGGCAAGCCGGGCGAGACGGTGACCTCGGGCGTGGTGCGCCTGCTCGCGGGCGGTGGCGGCGGTGGCGGATCCGGCTCGGTCGGCGGTGCTTCCGGCATGGTCGCGGCCGACGGAGCCCGGCCGCCCCTGTGGCAGGCCCGCCAGTCCGGCGGCGGTGGATCAGCCGGTCTCCCCGGCGGATTCCCGGCCGGCGGGGGCGGCGCCGCCGCACCCGGAGCTGCCGGGGCAGTGACGATCATCGAGTTCTTTCAGGAGGATTGACTATGGCAACGGCGACACTGCATATCGCCGATCTCGGCGGGTACGCCGGTCCGGCACGCTGCTATCGGCTGGACCCGGTCCCGGTTATCAATGGCGCTCCGGCACCGTTCGTGACGATCTGGGTGCAACGCGGTTACGCGCATCAGATGCCCGAGGTGAACGTGGTGCCCGCAACCTCGTCCGGCGCGTGCGCAACGCGCTCGGTCATGGCCGCACCCGGATCGTTCACCCTGCACTTCGATCCGGTCACCGACGAGCAGATCGACGGCGCGCACTGGTTGGCGCTGCAGGCACTGGGCGGCTACACCGTCTCCGGCCAGCGGCCGACCGAACCGGGAGGCCCGCGATGACCATCGGGAACGTCCCCATCCACGACCGGCTGATCCTGGTCGCTGGACAGGATCTCCTGCACGAGATCCGGCTGCCCGCCGATTCCCGGTTGGAGGTGGGCACCGCCGTCAAGCTCGTCATCTACGACCGGACCGAGGCGACCCAGCTCGCGACCTGGCCGGCGAGTGTCGACACCGACCGCGTCCGGTGGACGGTGACCTCCGAGCAGACCGACCAGATCACCTCGCCGGGTGCGCGATTCCGCATCTATGTCGACTACCCGGACGACACCACACAGTGCTGGTACGCCGGTCCGGTGTACCGATACCACTGAACCAGAAAGGCAATCACATGGCGATTTCCGTCGACACCACGCGCCAGGCGCTCGCCGACGCCTACGCGGCGCTCGGTCCGACCGGTACCGAGGTGTACATCTCACTGCACACCGACGACCCCTTGTCCACGGGCGAGGGCGAAGTATCGGGCGGCGAGTACGCGCGCCGTACCGGAACCTGGGTGTCCGGTTCCGGCGGGGTGCTGTCCATGGCCGCTACGGAGTTCGATGTTCCAGCGGGCACATTCACTCACGTCGGCCTGTGGACGGCCGCGAGCGGCGGCCAGTTCCTGGACGGCGCACCGCTCACTCCGGAGGTCACTCTGAGCGGACCGGGCGTCATCGCGGTGACGCCGCGGTTCACCGTCACCTGAGAATCGAGGGGTGTTCACTGTGGCCGACCGATACCAGCGACAAACCTTGCCCGGCCGCACCGTCACGATGGGGCGGCCACCGGGCCGTTCGTCCGGCACGGTGGCACCACCCGGCGCAACCGTCGCACGACTGCCGCCGGGGCTGGTGCACGAGACGGTGCCGGGCGGCCGAGTACGCCTGTCCGCCGAGGGAGCGCTGACCGTGACCACCGAGCGGCTCGTCGCTGTCGCCGACTTCTCCGCTCCGAGCACGCTGTTCGCGGCTCCCCGGCCGTCGTCGCTCGCCGACTTGGACTCCGTGGCCCGGCTGCGCGTGTCCGGAGTGCGTGCGGATGCCGATCTGACCGTCGCCGGCACGCTCGCCGCCGACAGCGCACTGATCCGGACGAGCCACCGGGACGACTTCGATCGCGCCGACGGCTCGCTCGGACCGAACTGGGCGACCAAGGGGTACGGCACCGCCGACACCTCGGTCGTGCCGGTCATCGCCGGCGGCCGGTTCCGATCCGGAGACAGCGCTGCCGGGCAGAGCAACCAGTGCGCCGCGCTGTACGTCGCGGGGCATGCCCACGGTGATGACCATTCCGTGCGCGCGGTCGCCGCGACGGCACCGAACTCCTTGCGCTCCGGCATCATCGTGCGGGCGGCGCAGGACTTCCAGCACATGGTGATCGCCATTGTGTCGACAGCGTTCGGCAGCACCGGTATCTGGACCGTGATCGACGGTGCCTTCAAGCGCCGCGTCACGGCGCAGACGAATTCCATTCAGGCTGGCGAAACGGTTGAATTCGTCGCGCAGGACAACACTTATCGCCTGATCCGGGATCCGGACAATACCGCCGTTGTCGTCGCGTCCTGGACCGACTCGGCGGCCGAGTACCCGCCCGGCGTCGGTCGCCGTCACGGTGGCATGTTCGCGGAATCGAAGGCGGACTTCTTCGGCGATCACACCTACGGCACCGAATGGGACGACTTCGTCCTCGAGGACGTGGAATAGACCTTCCGGCGTGAATCCAGCGGCCGGGTGCTCGCGAATACTCGCGAGCACCCGGCCGCTTTCGGCGTTTCCGCCGTGATCCGTTTCCGCCGTGATCAGGCCGGAGTGACGTCCACGATCAGCGACCCCCCGAGCATCTTGGAGAACGTCACCTTCGCCGGGACGAACTCGCCCTCCGCCGCGATCACACCCTGCACGGACTCGCCGGGCTGCAGCTCGGTGACGGCAAGCTGATCAGCTGCCGAGCCGAGATCGACGGTGTGCTTCATACCCTCGGCATCGGTGATCGAGAAGTTCAGCGGGTTCACGTCGAGCGCCTTGTCCGGGCTCGTGTTGGTGACCATCACCGTCACGGCGGTGGCGGGCGAGCCGTCGTGCAGCACACTGGGCACGAACGGCGCCGGGTGCGCCGTCATCTGTACGTCGTCGCGCTCTTGCGCGGCTGCCTTGGTAACGGCGAGATCATCGGTTCCGCAGGCTGATGCCCCCAGAATCGTAGCTGCGGCGAACATGATGCCGACAGCGAGCCTACGCATAATTTCTCCTTTGCGAACCGACCTGGCGGTAGTAGACCAGGTACGGCACCGCACTGTACCTGTGGAACGCGCATTCTTCATAGTGGCAATTGGTGCTGGGTGAATTGCTATTCGCTTGCCGCGCAGCGGAATTTGTTGAAAAGCCCGCGTTGTTCGTGCTGCAAAGGGCCTGGTGGCAGCATTGGGCCGGGATAGTTTCGGGTTTGACTACAGCGCCGTAGCCATACCGCCCGCTGCGGGACCCATTTCCTGGGTGCGCTCGCCTCTCGGAGCCGTGACGATGGCGCTCAAAGCGCGGCGGTCCTCCGGGGTGCGGCGGGGGACGGGTTGCTCCCGGACGTGACCGTGATCGTGTCGCCGGCGTGGATGTCCAGCTCCGCCCAGGCTCAGGGCAGCCCCGAGAGTGCACGCTCCGGCCGTGGCAGCTGATGGTCACACGTGCGGTACAGCCGCTCACGCTGTCGGCCACCGTCTCGGCGAGTCCCGCCGTCAGGGATCACGTGGCGGTGATGTCTCCGCGTACACAGCCGCCGACTGTATTACTCTGCTCCGCAGTTGTTCGTGCCCGAAATGACCTGAATGTCGAGAGGGTGGTGCATGGCCAAGCGGATGCTGGCGGCCGTGGGGGCGATGGTGTGCGGGGCCGGGGTGCTGGTGTGGGCCGATCGGCCCGCGGCGGAGGCGTTGCCACCGGGGCCGGTGGTCGGCACCGGGCCGTGTGTGACCGATCCGAAGGCGACACACGAAGGGCTGCTGGGGAAGACGGTCGAGGTGCCGATTCCGTATCCGGTGGTCACCGTGGACCCCGGGCCGCCGGAGGAGAACCGGACCCGGGTGCGGATGGAGTTGCCCGCCGATCCGTGCGTCAATCCGTGCCCGGATCTCACCGACGGACCGGTCGATCCGCCGAATCTGCTGGAGCAGTTGGGTATTCCGGAGCTGCGGCTGCGGCCGCAGCCCTTCCACTTCGCCTTCCCGAACCCGGATACTCCGCCGCCGCCACCCGGCCCCGAGCCGGTGACCCCGGTGATCGAGGCCGCCCCGCCGGCCCCGCCCCGCCCCGCGCCCGCCGTGGCGGAGGTCCGCGAGGTCGCCAAGCTGACCGGGGCGTCCTCCATCAACCGCACCGACAAGCGCTGGCAGGTGCAGGGCACCGACCTGGGCATCATGTGGGAGAGCGCGCCGGGGGAGATCGCCATCGCGTTCGGCGACACCGTCGGACGCGACTTCCATCCGCCGGGCGGCTTCGGTGAGGACTGGCGCAGCAATGTGCTCGCCTTCAGCACCGACACCGACCTGTCCGACGGACTCACCTTCGACCGCATGGTCATGGACTCGCGCTGCCACGCCGCCGAACTGCTGAGCAGCAAGAAACTCGACAATATCGAGATGACGACCATTCCCACCTCGGGTTTCGCCCTGGGGGAGCGGCAGTACATGAGCTACATGTCCATCCGCACCTGGAATGCCGTGCCCGGCACCTTCCACACCAACCACGGCGGTATCGCCTACTCCGACGACCACGGCGAAACCTGGACCAAGGATCCGCACGCCCGCTGGGACAACATCTTCGGAGTGTCGAATTTCCAAGTGACGGCGATGGTTCCGCAGGGTGACCATGTCTACATGTTCGGCACCCCCAATACCCGCCTCGGCGCGGTCGGGCTGGCGCGGGTGCCCAAGGATCAGGTGCTCAACACCACCGCCTACCAGTACTGGCGGGACGGCTCCTGGACCCCGGTGGGCGGATTCGCTTCCGCCACACCGATTGTCGATGCTCCCGCCGGTGAGCTGTCGGTGCGCTACGACGCGGCGCGCGCGGTGTGGCAGATGAGCTACCTCGACACCGCCAAGGCGGCCATCGTGGTGCGCGAGGCGGATTCACCGCAGGGGGTCTGGTCGCCGAGCACTCCGATGGCGACGGTGCTCCAATATCCGGAGCTGTACGGCGGATTCATCCACCCCTGGTCCACCGGCGAGGACCTGTACTTCACCCTGACCACCTGGAACGACTACAACGTCTACCTCATGCACGCGCGCATGCGGTGAACGCCCCGGGCGGCGACTCAGCGCAGCCGCACCTCGGCGATGGCGCGACCGAACAGCTTCTTGCCCTCGCAGGTCGCGCCGAGCATCAGGGTGGCGGTGCGGTTGTCGGCGTCGACCGACTTCACCTTGCCGCTGAACTCGACAATGGCCGGGGAGGTCGGCTCGACCGGGACGAAGCCCGACAGCCGCACGCTGAACCTGGCGAGCGCCGCCGGATCGCCCAGCCACGACTCCAGTTGTCCGGCAAGCAGACCCATGGTGAGCATGCCGTGCGCGATGACCGTCGGCAGCCCGGCCATGGTGGCGGCGGCATCGCTGAAGTGGATCGGGTTCGGGTCGCCGGAGACACCCGCGTAGTTGACCAGGTCGCCGCGGGTCACCGGCACCTTGGCGGCGGGCAGCTCGGTACCGGGGGTGAGCGTGGCGGCGGTCGGAACGGTGTGCACCGGCAGCGGTTCGGCCGGGGCCGGGAACGCCTCGAACTCGTCGGGGTCCAGCAGCACCAGACCGCCGGGGTCGGTCGTGCCCGAGTCCGGATCCTCGACATGGCCGTGCATGACCAGACCCGCCACGGCGTCGGCGATAGCCGGGTCGATATCCGCGCCCCGACGCGCCACGATGGTGGTGTTGGAGATCAGCACCGGCAGGCCGAGGGCGTCGCTGAGCGTCACCTTGACGACGATGAAGTCGTTGTCGCCGAACTGGCGGATGGAATCGATGACCACGTCCACCGACAGCCGGTCACCGGCCAGGATCGGGCGGAGGTACTCGAAGACCTGATCGGTCTGCAGGACCTGCGACAGGTCGTACTCGGTGAGCACCGTGCCGATCAGCGAGCGGGTGGTGGCCGCCCCGATGACCGAGGAGAAGGTGGCGGGGGCCAGCAGGCCCTCGTAGCCCAGTTCGCGGGCGTCGACCTCGTGGTGGTGCGCCGGATGGTCGTTGCGCACGGCCCGCGCGAATTCGCGGACCTTCTCCCGGCCGACCTCGTAGTGGTCGCGTACCCGGAAGTGCCGGCCGACCAGTGCGGTGGCGGTGGCCGCCTCTGCCGTTTCCGGCATGAAAAACCAACTCCCTGTACATCTGAAATCCTGGCGGGCCGGACGATGTCGCCGTCGAAGCTGGCCCCAGACAATCCGGGCCATGCTACCGGTGGGTTGGTCCGGCGACCAGGTGTTTGTGACGTTCATCGCGGCCGTGAACCCGATTGCGATATGCCCGGTGCGGGCCGCTGCGCGCTGGCAGTGGGAGGGAACAGCCGCAGGGTGAACGGCTGTGGGTGAACGGCCGCGGAGCGAACAGCCGCGGAGCGAACAGCCGCGGAGCGAACAGCCGCGGAGCGAACAGCCGCGGAGCGAACAGCCGCGGAGCGAACAGCCGCGGAGCGAACAGCCGCGGAGCGAACAGCCGCGGAGCGAACAGCGCAGCGCCGCCGGAGCCACTCCGGCGGCGCTGCGCTGTTCGAGGTGTCGAGGTCGGTCGAGTTGTCGGCGGGTCAGTTCGGGGAGCTCGGCGGATCGCAGACCTTCCAGCCGCCGTCGGTGTTCTGCAGATCGAAGGTGCGCTCGGTGCGCTCGCTCGGATCGGCGTCGGTGTAGACGGTGGCCTGCGCCAAGGCGGTGTCGTCGGTGATGCGGACGGCGTCGATCGAGTCGATCACCGGAATCGCCTGCTGCTCCTTGGAGGTCTGGTACACGCCGGCGAACTGCTCGGGGGAGATGTTCTGGTAGAAGTCGTGCTGGGAACCGCAGGTGATGGCGCGCAACTGCTCCAGATCACCGTCCGCCAGCGCATCGGTGTAGGTCCCGATGGCCCGCTTCACCTGCGCCTCGGGCGAATTGTCGGTGCCACCGCCCACCAGTGCGATCACCACCGCGAGCAGGGCTACCACCAGCACTGCCGCCGCACCCGCCAGCAGCCACCAGCGCTTGCCCCGCGCGGGCGCGCCCGACGTGCCCGGCGCGGTCGCGGCTGGCACCCGCTGCGGAGCCGCCACCGGGTTCGCGCCCGTCTCGGTCTTCCCGCCGGCCGTGCCCGGGGGTGGGGTACCGGCTTCGACCGGTCCGCCCGTCGCCGCGCGCTGCGGTGGCGTGCCGGCATCGGGCGTGCCGTCCGGGGCGGGCACGCGCTGCGGCGGAGCCGCCTGTTTCGTGGTGTCCACCCGCTCACCGGCCGCGGGGATGCGCTGCGGCGGAGCCACCGGACGCGGCGGCCGCGGACCGCCGGGAGCGGTCGCCCGGGGCGCGTTCATCGGTCGCCCCGGCATGGTCGGCTGGAAGTCCGCGGGTGACGGCGCGCTCGCCTTCCGCGGCGGGACGGGCGGCTGCCGATGCGGCGGCGTCGGCCGCGTGTCCTCCACGTGCTCGGTGCCCGGCACCGGTCCGGCGGCGCCGCGCGGTCCCGCATTCCGCGGCCCCGCATTCCCCCGCGGCGTACTCGGCTTGCTCAGCGGACCCGGCCGCCCCGTCTGGATCTTCTCGGTGACCGCCTGGTCTCGGGGCACCGTCGGCATCGCCGTGGTCTTGTCCTCGGCCGCTTCCGGAACCTGCTGGATGGCAATGGTTTCCGCATCGGCCCCCGGCTGGGGACCGTCCTGCGCGAACCGCACCGTCGGGCTCTCGCTCTCCGGCGCGTCGTGCTGGGTCCCATACGGCCCGGCATCGGTCCGGTCGGACTCGCTCGGCATCGTCACCCGCTCCGTCGGGCTCTCGGATCCGGAATCATATCGGGCGGCAGCGTCGTGCGCCCCGTCCGCGGCGGTGTCACGCCGTGGCGGATCGTTCGGTGCGGCGTCGCCCCGCGCGGATGCTGCCGGGGCACCGGGACCGCCCTGCCCCGCGCCGTCACCTCGGATCGGTTCGCGCTGTGTGGGAGCGTCTTCCGCATCGACGCTCGGCCGGGAAGCGCCGTGCGCCGAGCCGACGGGCGCGTCCGCGCGCCGTCCGGGGCCGCCGGGTACGGGCGCGCCCCGCATCGAATCACGTTGCGCGGGACCGCCTACCTGGCCACGCGGTGCCGCGCCGCCCCGGGCGGTACCGCCTCGCTCCGGATCGTGTGGTGCCGGAGCGCCCTGCGCGATGCCGTGCCCTTCGGGGTGCGGCGGTGTCGTGTCGTGTGGACCGGCGTTGGACGCCGGGCCGCCGGATGTGGAACCGATCGTGCCGGGGCCGTCGTGCGGGGAGCCCGGCTGTGCCGAACCTGGCTGCGCACCGGCCTCACCTGCCGAATCGTCCTGTGCGGGAACACCGCGCGCGGAATCACGCTCCGGGGCATCACCGGGTGCGGAGCCCCGCACCGATCCGCGTGGTGACCCGGCCGGTGCCGGGTCGGCGTGAGAGGTGGCGCTTCCGGCGGGATCCGGCCGGTTCGCGTCGGGGCGTCGTGGATCGGCCCGATCGCCGGGGTCGGCGGGTTCGGACGCACCGTGCGGCTGTGGATCCGACGCGGAGACCAGCGGTTGGGCGATTCCGGCGAGCGGAGAACCGGCCGGGCCGCCGGGGCGAACCGGTGCGGCGTCCCGCCTACCGGGTCGGTCGCCCGGCCCACCGGGGCGACCTCCCGGCGGCTCCTGTTGCCCGCCACGCGGATTCTGCTGTCCGGCACGTGGTTCGGGTTGGCCGCTACGTGGGTCCGGTTGGCCGCTACGTGGGTCCGGTTGGCCGCCGCGTGAGTCCGGTTGGTAGCCACGTGAGTCCGATTGGCCGCTGCGTGAGTCCGATCGGCCGCGTGGGTCCGGCTGTCCGCTACGTGGGTCCGGTTGGCTGCCGCGTGGTTCGGGTTGGCCGCTACGTGGGTCCGGCTGTCCGCCGCGCGGGTGTGGTTGTGCGCCGCGCGGATATTCCCCGTCGCGCGGATGCGGTTGTCCGCCAGCCGGATTCGGATTCCCGCCGCGTGGACCGGGCTGTCCGCCGGGCGCGGGTGGCCGGTTCGGGGTCCCCGGGCCGCCGGTGTGGCTCCGGCCCTGGTGGGGTGGGTTGGGTGGCATGGCGCGGTACTGCATGGTGGCGTCGGCCGCGGGGGCCGGACCGCCGGTGCCGACCGGCGCGTTTCCGGGACCGCCCGGCCGCGCCTGGCCGCCGGGGGCGCTCCCCGGCATTCCCTGCTGTGGCGGTCGGCCGCCGGGGCGGCCGGGCCGCGGCGGGGGACCGTCGGGCCGGGAGGGCTCGTCGTAGTGGATGGTGGCGAAGGACGGTCGCGGCCCGGGTCGGCCGGGCGGCATGCCGGGGCGATCGGTCGGCGCACCAAGGGGGCGGCCCGGGGGCGGACCGGCGGGCCGGTTGTCGCCCGGGTTCGCGGCGGAACCGCCGACGGCGGCGGGGGTTTCACCGCGCCGCATGGCCTCGGTCCGGACGTCGGAGGATTCGGAGCCATCCGGCCGGGCCTCGCTCCCACCGTCGCCGCCCCGCCCGCCCGGGTCGGCGTCGGTCCGGCCGCCCCGGCCCGAGTCACCCGCGCCGCCACGGTCGGCGCTGCCCCCGCCGCGCGGTCCGGCCGCGTCCCGAACGCGCTGCTCGGCGAGGTCCGGCGCGCCCTGACCGGCATTCGGCCGGTCACGCCGATCCGCATTCCCGGGGGTGCGCTGTTCGCCGCCGTCCTGCGGGCGCTGGCCCGGGTGCCCCTGGCCGCGTTGATCGGTGTCGTGCTGGCTGCGGCCGTCCTGGCCGCGCTGATCGGTGTCGTGTCGGCCACCGTCAGCCTGGCCGCGCTGCTCCGTGTCGCCTCGTCCGCGCTCGCCCGCATCGGTCCGGGCGGTCTGGTCCGCGCTGCCCGGGTTCGCCGTCGCCCCACCCCGCGCGCCCGCGCCGCGCTGCGCAGATGTGCCCGCGCCGCTACCGGTGCTCTCCGGGCGGGAGTCGGATCCCTGGCCCTGTGGTTGCTTGTCGGCGTTCGAGTCGGACACGCGCTACCCCTCGCTTTGGCGGAACGGTGATTCGAGGTCAGCCTACTGAGCAATCCGACCGGCGGTGCACAATGATCGGCATGACCTCCTTCGGTGATCTGCTCGGGCCCCAGCCGGTGTTACTCCCGGATAACTCCGATGTGGAGGAGGCGCTGCTCGACGGCCAGGACCCGGTCCGGGTCGCGGCGGCGCATCCGACCGTCTCCCTCGCGTGGGCACAGCTCGCCGAGGACGCCCTGCAACGCGGCGAATCGGTGACCGATCCCGACGGTGACACGGTCAACGCCGATGTCATCGCCGCCTACGCCTTCGCCCGCACCGGCTACCACCGCGGTCTGGACCTGCTGCGCCGCAATGGCTGGAAGGGCTTCGGCCCGGTGCCGTGGAACCACGAACCGAATCAGGGCTTCCTGCGCGCGGTCGGCGCTCTCGCCCGCGCCGCCCGCGCCATCGGCGAATCCGACGAGTACGCCCGCTGCCTGGACCTGCTGGAAGACTGCGACCCGCGGGCCGCGGCGGAACTCGGCCTGGACTGACGTCGATTTGAGCAGTGCACTGGGCGGCAAGCTCACCACCGCGCGCGAGTCGAGCGCCACGCAACTGCGCAACGCCACCAAGCGGGTGCGCAGTTCGTGGCTGCCGATCGTGCAGTGCGCGGTGGCCGCCGGACTGGCCTGGTTCATCTCCCACAATGTGATCGGCCATACGCAGCCCTTCTTCGCGCCGATGGCCGCGATCATCTCCACCGGCGTCTCCTTCGGTGCGCGCATGCGGCGGGCGATGGAGCTCATGGTGGGCGTCGCGGTCGGCATCGGCATCGGTGACCTGTTCATCTCCTGGGTGGGCACCGGCGTCTGGCAGATCGCCCTGGTGGTCGCTGTCGCCATGACGGCGGCGGTCTTCCTCGACAGCGGCAGCATCATCACCGCGCAGGCGGCCAGTTCCGCGGTCCTGGTGGCGACCCTGCTGCCCCCGCACACCGGCGGCAGTTCGCTGCGCATGATCGACGCCCTGGTCGGCGGTCTGGTGGGAATCGTTGTGGTGGCGGCGATTCCGCTGCATCCGGTGCGCCGGGCCAGACAGCAGGCCGCCGACATCCTCGAGGTGATGCACACCAGCCTGATGGACTGCGGCGCCGGCCTGCTCGAGCACGATGCCGCCAAGGTGAAGGAGGCGTTACAGGCGGTGCGCGGCACCCAGCCGCAGATCGACAGCCTGCGCGACACCCTGAAGGGCAGTGAGGAGGTCATCCGGCTGTCGCCGCTGTACTGGAACGCCAAACCGCGCCTCGAGCAGTTGCGCACCGCCGCCGACCCGCTCGACAATGCCGTCCGCAATACCCGTGTGCTGCTGCGCCGCGCCCTGAGTTCGGTGCGCGACGACGAGATCCTGGACCCGCGGCTGGTCACCGAGGTGGAGAAGCTCGGCGAGGCGGTGGACGTGGTGCGCCGCATGGTGCTCGCCGATCCGGGCGAACAACCCGATCCGGCCGAGGCCACCCGGGTGCTGCGCTCCGTGGCCAAGGGTGCGACCAAGGATCTGGTGGCCGACGCCGGCATCTCCGCGCATGTGGTGTTCGCGCAGATCCGTTCGATCGTGGTGGATCTCATGGAGGTCTGCGGCATGAAGCGGCTGTCGGCCATCGCCCTGCTGCCGCCCACCGTGACGAATCCCTATGTGACGCCGGTCGATTGACATCACCCGCTCGCGCGTGGCCTACGCACCCGGCCGCGGGCCGCCGCCGATGATCTTCGAGTAGTCGGCTACTCGTGTGGATGTCGCCGCCCGTTCCTAGGGTTCGCAGTGGGCCGTACCTCGAGGGGTGGTGCGGCCCACCCTACGTCCAGAAGCGGGTCAGCGAGAACCCGTTGCCCGCCCAGTAGGCGGGAATGCCGGAGAGTTCGAACAGCGTCCGCACCGTGCCGAAGAACACCGCGCCGATCTGCGGCACGAACAGCATGGCCACCAGCAGCAGAATGCCGTACGGCTTGATCTGGTCGAGCGAGCGGCGCGTCTGGTAGCTCAGCGAGGGTTCCAGAATCCCGTAGCCGTCGGTGCCCGGCACCGGCAGCAGATTGAGCACCGTCGCGAAGATCTGCAGGAAGGCCAGGAAACTCAGCCCGTACCAGAACGCCTCGTGCGAATCGGTGCTGCCGAACAGGCGGATCACCAGCAGCAGCACCACCGCGCACACCAGGTTCACCGCCGGACCGGCGCCGCTGAGAATCCGCTGCGTGCGCGGACTGAAGTTGTGCGAGTGCACGTACACCGCACCGCCGGGCAGCGCGAATCCGCCGATGGCGATGAAGATCAGCGGCAGCACGATGGACAGCAGCGGGTGGCTGTACTTCAACGGGTTCAGGGTGAGGTAGCCGCGCAGCTCGACCTCCCGGTCGCCCGCCCGCCACGCGGTGTACGCGTGGCCGAACTCGTGCAGGCACACCGACACGATCCAGCCCGCCACCACCAGGACGAACACGCCGAGCCGAGCTTGCACCGACGAGGCGTCCCCGTTCCACGCCAGCACCCCGCCCAGCACGGTCACGCCCACGAACAGCAGGAACACCGGGCTCGGTCGTACCGACCCCGACATCCGTCCCACCGACTGCGGATAGTTCATCGCACTCCTAGCGCACCAGCAGCCACGGCTCGTGGTGCCGGTAGAAGGTGGACCGCCGCACGGTCTTGTCGCTGCTCACGCCGTCCCGGACGACCAGCGCGCCGCGGGTGCCCAACTGCATGGCGCGGCCGGTCACCCACCGGCGCTTGCGCAGCCCCCGCTGCACGGTGGCATGCAGTCCGGGCATCTCCAGCATGGGCGAAACGTGCAGCGCCGCAACCTTGCCGGTGAACAGGCGGGTGTCGTCCACGTACGCTTCGCCCTCCAGCTTCTCACCGCTGGGGCCCACGATGCTGGCGCGGCCGATGAGCACCCTGCCGGTGTCGTCGCGAATGAGCGGGGTCTCGCGCGCGGAGCCCTCGAGCGCCTTCTTGGCGGCGGTGTTGCCGGTGCCGGTCTGGTAGGCGCGCGAGCCGTAGGTGCGGTCCACCGGCACGTAGCCGATCTCCACATGCAGCCGTTCGGTGCGCATGAGATGGGTGAGCACGGCGGCCAGTCCGGCGTCCTCGCCGAGCACGATCAGGCGGGGCAGGCTGTCGGCGGCCAGCACCGGCAGCATCTCGTCCAGGGCGGTGGGATCGGGAATGGCGGCGGTCTGCACCATGGGCAGCGACGCCAATGCGATCGGTACCGGTGCACCGTTGCAGCGGAGAACATGGGTACTCAACTGCCGTACACCCTCCTCGGACCTGACAATTCGCCTCGCCTCGCCGCGTCTCGGACCGAGCGCCTGCCGGTCCGCACCGATGCCACCATAGTCCTGTTCAGTTGCCTCCGCTTCGCTCCTCGTCACGGCGGGCGGGGCGGGAACCTGGGGGTATGCCCGTATCCACTAGACTGTGCGTCCGGCCACCGCCTTGTGACGGCGGGTAGCTGCAGTGTCACCGACGCTGCGTGTCGATCCCGTAGGAGACTCCTGATGCCGGCAATCGTGCTGATCGGCGCCCAGTGGGGCGACGAGGGCAAAGGCAAAGCAACCGATCTGCTCGGCGGCAGGGTGCAGTGGGTTGTGCGCTACCAGGGCGGCAATAATGCCGGTCACACCGTGGTACTGCCCAACGGCGACAATTTCGCGCTGCATCTGATCCCGTCCGGCATCCTCACCCCGGGTGTGACCAACGTCATCGGCAACGGCGTGGTTGTCGACCCGGGTGTGCTGCTGGCGGAGCTGGCCGGTCTGGAAGAGCGCGGCGTGGACACCTCCCGCCTGCTGCTCTCGGCCGACGCGCACCTGATCATGCCCTACCACGTGGCCATCGATAAGGTCACCGAGCGCTTCCTCGGCAACAAGAAGATCGGCACCACCGGCCGCGGCATCGGCCCCTGCTACCAGGACAAGGTGGCGCGGGTGGGCGTGCGCGTCGCCGATGTGCTGGACGAGAAGATCCTCACCCAGAAGGTCGAGGCCGCACTGGAATTCAAGAACCAGGTGCTGGTGAAGATCTACAACCGCCGCGCGCTGGACCCGCAGCAGGTGGTGGACGAGGTGCTGGAGCAGGCCGACGGCTTCAAACACCGCATCGCCGACACCCGCCTGCTGCTCAACCAGGCGCTGGAGAACGACGAGACCGTGCTACTGGAGGGTTCACAGGGCACCCTGCTCGACGTCGATCACGGCACCTACCCGTATGTCACCTCCTCCAACCCGACCTCCGGCGGCGCGGCGGTGGGTTCCGGCATCGGCCCGAACAAGATCGGCGCGGTGCTGGGCATCCTCAAGGCGTACACCACCCGCGTCGGCTCCGGCCCGTTCCCGACCGAGCTGTTCGACGAGTCCGGCGCGTACCTGGCCAAGACCGGCGGTGAGGTCGGCGTGACCACCGGCCGCGCCCGCCGCACCGGCTGGTTCGACGCGGTGATCGGCCGCTACGCCACCCGCGTCAACGGCATCACCGACTACTTCCTCACCAAGCTCGACGTGCTCTCCAGCCTGGACACCATCCCGATCTGCGTGGCGTACGAGATCGACGGCGAACGGGTCGAGCAGATGCCCACCACGCAGACCGAATTCCACCACGCCAAGCCCATCTACGAGGAGATGCCCGGCTGGTGGGAGGACATCTCGGGGGCCCGCACCTTCGAGGAGCTACCGGCCAACGCCCAGGCGTACGTGCTGCGCCTGGAGGAGCTTTCGGGAGCGCGCGTCTCCTGCATCGGCGTCGGCCCCGGCCGCGAGCAGACCATCGTCCGCCACGACGTGCTGGGCTGACCGAGCCGCGTCGAATTTCCGAACAGCGCCCGCCGCCGTCCGCGGCGGGCGCTGTTCCGGTTCGACCGCTGTGCCCCGCGACCCGGTGGTGCGCGGAAGGAAACGGCCGAGTTCCGCCTGCGTTCAGTACAGCGGGGTCAGCGGTGCGAGCGGGTCGGCGGCGTGCGGCGTCAGCGCCGAGTAGGCCGCGGCGATCGATTTCACGGCCATACGCAGGTCCGTTTCCTCCTGGGTGTATGGCAGCCGGAGGAAGCGCTCGAAAGCGCCCTGGACGCCGAAACGCGGTCCGGCGGCGAGCAGTACGCCGTGGGTGGGGGCGGTCGCGGCGAGGGCGGTGGAGACCGGGGTCGGCAGTTGCACCCACAGCGACATGCCGCCCGCGCCCTCGGTGGTGGGCCGCCAGTCGGGCAGTTCCTCGGTGAGCGCTTCCAGCAGGGTCGCGCGGCGGGCGCGCAGCTGCTCACGGCGTTGCGTGAGAATGGCATCCGCGTTCTGGAGCAGGTGCACGGTGGCCAGCTGATCCATCACGGGGGTGCCCAGGTCGACGGTGGAGCGGGTGCCCAGCAGTTTGGTGACGAGCGACTGGTTGGCGCGCACCCAGCCGACGCGCAGGCCGCCCCAGAAGGATTTGGACGCCGAGCCGATGGTGACGATTTCCGCGCCGCGGGCGAAGGCGGCCGCGGGCGGCATCGGCTCGCCGCCGGTGAGGTCCAGGTCGACCATGGATTCGTCGACGATCACGGTCATCCGGGTGTCGCGGGCGATGGCGGCCAGTTCGGTGCGGCCCGCCTCGTCCAGCCGCAGCCCGGTCGGATTGTTGAAGTCGGGCACCAGATACGCCACGCTGGCGGCGGTCTGCCTTGCCGCACTGCGGATTCCATCCAGATCCCAGCCGTCGGGCAGCAGCGGCACCGGCACCGGGCGCGCCCCGACATCACGAATGGCCTCGATGGCGTTGGGATAGGTGGGGTGTTCGATGAGCACCCGCTCCGCCGGGGTGGTCAGCACGTTCAGCAGTAGTCGCAGTCCGTGCTGCGCGCCGAGGGTGACCAGGATCTGCTCGGGGTCGGTGGGCAGCCCGCGTTCGGTGTAGCGGCGCGCCAGGGCCTCGCGCAGCATGAGCATGCCGACCGGATCCATGCCGTGGGTGCCCAGGTAGGTGGGCAGCCCTTGCAAGGCAAAGGAATACGCGTCCTTCATCTCCTGCGGCGCGGACATGGCCGCGTAGGTCATGTCGATGGTGGGCAGTTCCGGCTGCGCCATCATGGCCAGCAGGCTGCGCGCCGGTTTGGTGCCGTCATGCACCACGGTCGGCGGCAGTGCCACGGTGCTGCGCGACCCCTGGCGGCTGATGAGGTAGCCGTGCTCGCGCAGCAGGGCGTAGGCGGAGGTGACGGTGGTGCGGCTGACACCGAGCGTGGTCGCCAGATCGCGTTCACTGGGCAGCGCGATGCCGAGCGGCGCGCGGCCGTCGTGGATGAGCAGCCGAATCCCTTCGGCCAGTGCCAGATACGCGGGCCGGGGCGAACGGCGGACGGTGTCGGCCTCGCCGCCGGGCCGGGGCTCGGCCGGGCCGTCGCCCTCCGCGCCCCGTGCTCCGGGTTCGTCCTGCCGCCACCGTCCCAGGTCTCGCGCCAGGCTGGCCGCGCCGATCACTCGTGTCGCCATACAGGCCAGTATCCGGGTAGTGGATATTTGATTCAAGTGCAACTGGCTTCATTCTTGGGCCATGACCTCGTTGCTGTTCTCGATCGCGGTGGTCGGCCTGTTCTGCTGGCTCGCCTACCACTTCGCCCCCGCCCCCGGTGAACGCTGGGATCGCCTGCTCACGCGGTATCGGCCGCATGCCCCGATGGCGGACTGGTCGGCCGGTGACTATGACGATCAGCGGCAGTTCGTCGATCTGGATACCGCGCGGACGCGCCATGAGTCGGCAGTCCAGTCTTAAAAAACTGGCATGCTCGCAACTCTGATGGTCGACATGGATATGTCGGTCACCCTGTGCACACTGGCACTATGCCCTACCCGGAACGTCCGCTCGCCGCGGCGCTCTTCGATACCGCGATAGGCCCCTGCGCCATCGCCTGGAGCGCCGTCGGCGTGCTGCGCTTCCAACTGCCCGAGGACGGCGCGGAGGCCACGCTGGCCCGCATCACCCGGCCCTATCGCGGCGAACCGGTCGCGCCCGCCGAGCCGACCTTCGACATCGGCAAGGCCATCGCCCGCATTCAGGCCCATCTCGCCGGTGACCTCGACGACCTGCGCTGGATTCCCTTGGACACCACCACGATTCCGGAGTTCCACCGCGCCGTCTACACCGTCACCCGCGCCATCGCCCCCGGCCGCACCCTCAGCTACGGCGAGGTGGCCGCCCGCGTCGGCATGCCCAACGCCTCCCAGGCGGTCGGACAGGCCATGGGCCGCAACCCGATTCCGCTCATCATTCCCTGCCACCGGGTGCTCGCCGCCGACCACGCGCTGCACGGCTTCTCCGCCCACGGCGGACTCACCACCAAACAGCGACTGCTGGAGATCGAGCGCACCCCGGGCTTCGGAGAACCGACCCTGTTCTGACGGCGGTGTCAGATCCCCCGGTCGATCATGTCGAGCAGTTGCTCGGAGAGGTGGTCGAGCTGCTCCGGTTCCAGGAAGCGGAACGGACCGTCCACGGCGAGATAGGCGAGCCCGTGCACGGTCGGCCAGGCCAGGAACTCGGCACCCGGGCGGCGTTCCCGTGGCAATAGCCCGGTCTCGACCAGGCCGTCCAGGGCATCGCCGAGAATCTCGATGGCCGAGCGGCCGGTGGGTCCGGCCGCCGCCGGTTCGGCTACCGCGCTCACGTCGCGCTGAGTGGTGAAGGCGGTCAGGAACAGTCCCGGCTGTTCCCGGGCGAACCGCAGGTATCCCGCACCGACCGCGTGGAACCGGGCCCGCGCCGCCGCCGCGGGGTCGTCCATGGGCGCAACGGCGTCCTGGGCGGCGGTCATGGCGGCCGCCAGTTCGGCGAGCGCGACCCGGGCCACCGCCTGTACCAGGGCGTCCTTGTTGGCGAAGTGCGTGTACGCGGCGTTCGGCGCGACGCCCGCTCGGCGGGCCGCCTCCCGCAGCACGATCGCCTGCGGACCGCCACCCTCGCGCGCCATGGCCACGCCCGCCGCCAGTAGCGCCTCCTCCAGTGCGCCGTGCCGGTAGGTCGTGCGCTTCGCGCCCGTCTCGCCCATGTGCTCTCCTTCGGTTCGCCCCACCATATCTGGACGTCGTCCAGAATTCTCCCGCATATATCTGGACAGCGTCCAGAAAGCTGTGTACGGTCCATCTGGACAGTGTCCAGAATGTCATCCGATGAGTTGTCGCTCCCCGGACCGTCTGGACCCCCGACGGCACCACCGCCGACCGAACTACCGAGGAAAGACCTGATGAAGACCGAAAAGCTGCTCACCGCAGGCGTTCTCGCCACCCCCGTGTTCTTCGCGATCGCCCTGGCGCAGGCGTTCACCCGTGATGGCTTCGATCTGAGTCGGCACATGATCAGCCAGCTCGCCCTCGGTGACCTCGGCTGGTTGCAGATCGTCAACTTCGTCGGCACCGGTGTGCTCTTCGTGCTCGGGGCGCTCGGCCTGCGCCGGGCCCTTACCGACGGCATCGGGCATATCTGGATTCCCCGCCTCGTCGCCGTCTTCGGTGCGGGCCTGATCGCCGCCGGTGTCTTCGTCTGCGATCCGGTCAAGGGGTACCCCGTGGGCGAGCCCGACGCGCTCACCTGGCACGGCATGGCGCACGGGGCCGCCGCTACCCTCTCCGGGTTCGCCCTGGTGGCCGCGAACATCATCCTCACCCGGCGCTATCTCCGCGCTGACCGGAAGGCCATGGCCGCCATCACGGTTGCCATCACGGCGGCCTTCATGGTCCTGCCCGCCGCCCTGCCCGCTCAGGTGAGCATGGTCTTCGCCGCCGTCTCCTTCTTGGCCTGGGGCTGGATCTCCCTGCTGGCCGCCAGCCTCCTGCCCACCCGGCGGGCGGTGCGAATCACCCGGGAGCCGCAGTTCGCCTGAGCTGAGCGAACGGAAAAGGCGTCCGCACCGAGGTCAATGGTGCGGACGCCTTTTCGTGGGAGCGGACAGATCAGCTGACCGCCATCGGGATCACCAGCCGGCCTTGACGATCGGTCCGTGATGGAAGATCGGTAGGCCGGTGCCGTTGCACTGGACCCAAACATCGGCTCCCGGTGCGAATCGCAGGTAGATCGGCTCGGGGCCGAGCGAGTACTGCATGATGCCCGGGGCCTGATAGAAGAACGGTGGTTGCAGGCTCCAACCGGTGCACTGCCACCACTCGCCCGGGGCGGTATCCATCCGGATGACGCCACCCGGCTCCGGGGTCGGCACGGGAGGGGTGGCGGCGGCCGTCTGCATGTTCAGAAGGCCAGCCGCGGCGATCGTTGCCGCGACCGCGACCGAGCGAAGTGTTGCTCTCATTCGTGTTCCTCTGTGGTTCTTGTCCGTTGGTGCGAGGGGACGACGGGGGGAATCAGACGACCGCGCCGTAGGCGCTGCCGATGCCGAAACCGAGGGCACCGCCGGCGACGCCGCCGACGACCGCGGCCGGAATGCCCAAGGCCGCCGCGCCCACGGCGGCACCGGCCGCCGCGCCGACACCGGCACCGATCAGCGCGCCCGCACCGGCACCCGCTGGTGAGGCCGCGCCGCTGGTGGGAAGGCCAGCCGCGATCCCGCCGATGACCGCGCCGGTGGCCGCGCCCACGCCGGTGCCGATGACCGCGCCGGGTACCGCGCCGATGGCGGCGGCCGGGAGGCCCGCCGCGAGTGCGCCCGCCCCGGCTCCGACGACGGTGCCCGCCATGGTTCCGGCGGCGATCTTGTCGGAGCGGCTGGCGTGGATGCCGACCGAGTTCAGGCCGGTGGCGATGCCCGCTTCGACGGCGGCCGCGCCGCCGTTGACCGGGTTCAGGACCGCATCGGGGATGTCGTCGGGGACGGGGGTGGTGAACGCGCCGACGCGCAGGGTGCGCGGGGGCGGGGCGATGGGGGCGACCGGTTCCACCGGGACCGGGGCGTGCAGGGTGCCCAGATCGATGGCGGGGGCCGCCTCGGGAGCTGGGATGGGGCGGTAGTTCGGGGGCACGAGGTAGTTCGGCGCGGGGGCGGGCGTCGGCGGGGTGGTGACACCCGGCTGGATCGGCCCCGGGGTGTGGCCGACCGGACGGTCGGTCGCGGGGGCGGTGACGCCGGGCTGAACCGGGCTGGTGGCGGCGCGCGGGGTGTCGCCACCGGCGAGGCCGGGTTGGGGTGCGGCGTCGCCGGGGGACCGGTCGGAGTCGGCGTTCGGCGGGTTCGCGGCGGGCGTCCGCGCCGTCTGCGGTCCCCCGGCGGTTCCGTCCCGGGGGGCCGTTCGCGGGGAGTCCTGCGAGCCTGCGGCGGCCGGTGCGTTCGGGGCCGCGGCGTTCTGATCGGTGGTGGCGCAGCCGACGGCCAGGGCCAGCGGGATCGCGCCCACCACGAGTGCGCGACGGCGCGCGCCGGTCTTCAGTTGTCCATGCCGACGAGCCACGTCGAACACACCACCTTCATCAGGGTCTTGATTCTGTTGCGATCAGGAAGCGGTGGCGGTGTCGCGCGGCGAGCGCCGTCGTTTCCTGTTGATCGTGCATTCGGAGCGGAGAACTCCGGGGGCACGGACAATGTGGTTCCCGCACCCCTTTCGGGAGCGGATATCGGGCGGGAACCTGGCTGGTCACCTGCGCTGGGATGTTAGCTGAATAAAAGCTATGAATAGCAACTCGTTGTGAGATGCCGCACAGAGTCGCAACTGTGCAGGTAGATCACCGAAAAATGACTGCTTGAAGTCTGAATCGCCTTGTCGCGCCGGTCAGCTCTCGGATTTGCCGGAAGATGACCCGAGCATCAACTCCGCCAATGCCTCGCGATCGGTGACATCGAGTTTGATGCAGGCGCGGTACAGATGCCCCTCCACCGTCCGCACCGAAACCGTCAGCCGGTCCGCGATCTGCCGGTTCGACAAACCTGCCGCCACCAGATTGGCGATCTCCCGCTCCCGCGCGGTCAGCGGCAGCGGTTGCGCCGACTGCCGCAGCGCGGGCGTGCTGGCCCCGCCGCAGGCAGCCGCGAGCCGGTTGGCGGTGGCGGCGGATTCCAGCAGCCGCCTGCGGTCTCCGGCCCGCTCGTGCGCCGAGGCCGCCTGCGCGGCGGCGTCGGCGGCGGACAGCAGCACCCCCAGGGATTCGAATTCCGCGGCGGCGGCGTCCAATCCGTCGCCGTCGTGGGCGGCGACCGCCACCGCGTGCCGGGCCTGGGTCTGCACCAGACGCCCGTCCACGCGGGCGGCGAGATCCGCGAGCCGCCCCGCCACCGCATGGTCGCCGAACCGGGCGGCGGTGTGCAGCGCCATGGCCTCGATGGCGTGCTGATGCGAGCGCGCGGCGGCGTCGGCGGCCGCGAGCGCGTGCCGGACGGCGGGGCTGGCGGTGCCCTCGGCGGCGGCCTGCCAGGCGCGGGCCAGCGCCAGCTGCGGTTCGTAGACGGCGCTGTGCCGCCCGCCCCTGGCCACGGCGGCCTCGATGCTCTCGGCGGCCTCGGCCGCCCGGCCCAGGGCCGAATAGGCTTCGGCCAGACGCAATCTCGCGGGGAACATCCACGCCGCCGCGCCCTCCATGGCCAGTGCGGCGAGCGCCTGCTCGAGATTGTCGACGGCAGCCGGGAAATGCCCCTGTGCCACGTCCACGGTGCCCTGCAAGATCTTCGACATGCCCCAGGCCAGGTACTGGCCGGGGGAGGAGTAGCCGAAATACCCCCCGGCGCAGCGGCGTGCGGCCTCGAGATCACCGGTGAAGGTGAGGGCGAGCACCTCCGCGTGGGTGGACATGAAACGGTTCAGCCCGTCGATATGCCGTTCGACTTCGTGTCCACGCGCGGCGTATTCGCGCGCCGCCTCGCCGCGACCCATGAGCGCCAGGGCGAGTCCGCCGCCGAAGGCCGCCCACCACACCGCCCAGGGCGGCGCGTCGGCATTGGTCATCACGGGTTCGGCGAGCGCGAACGCCTCGTCGAGCTTGTTCTCGTTGACCGCGCAGGCCGACGCCAGCCCGTCCAGGGTGGCGACGATCTTGGGATGCCGCACCCGGCCGCGCACCAGGCGCAGCACCCCGTCGGCGCGGTCGGCATCGCCCATGGCCCACAGCAGATTCGACACCCGGGTGCTGCCCCAGCGGGCCAGTTGCACCTCGTTCAACTGGTCCGGATCGAAGCTGGCGAGGGTGCGTTCGGCCTCGATGCGATGGCCCTGCCACAGCAGCGCCCGGGCCAGCAGGTCCGCGGCCTCCACACCGCCGCGCCGCTCCACCGCCGCTCGCGCGAACCGTTCCCCCAGCGGGATGTTCGCCAACCCGATGGCGTCGGCGGCAGCCGCCTCGAACAGCTCCAGATCCGCCGATTTGTCGCTGTCCAAAGCCAATTCGGCCAGGCGAATGCGATCCGACGCGGAATTGACCGGCCGCTCCTTCAGCGACGAGTACAGCCGTCCCCGCAGCCGCCGCGCCGACGCGATGCCCAGCCGCCGCCGGATCACCTCGCCGAACAGCGGATGGTTGTAGCGCACCAGCAGCTGGTGGGTGTTCTCGACAATCCTGATGACGCCGCGTGATTCGGCGGCCTCCACCGCCTCCTCGCCCGCGAGTTCGGCCAGCACGTCCAGGTCGATGGGTTCGCAGAAGGTGAGCAGTTCCAGCACCTTCAGCACGTCCTCGGGTAGCTGCTCCACCCGATCCTCCAGCAGCGCGGCCAGTTCCGAGGTGACCGCCGCGCGCCCGCGCAACTGCCACACCCCGTTGACCTGTCGCAGCGTGCCCGCCTCCAGTGCGCCCTCCACCAGGTGGCGCAGGAAAAGCGCGTTGCCGCCGGAGGATTCCCACATGAGGTTGGCGGTGAACCCCTCCAACTGCCCGCCCAGCATGGACTCCACCAGCGCCACGCTCTGTCGCTGGGTGAACGGCCGCAGATCCACGCGCTGTAGATGCCCGTCCTTCCACAGCGAGGTCACCGCGTCGGGCACCGGCACCCCGCTGCGCACGGTGGCCACGATGTGGGCGGCCTTGTCGATGGCCAGTTGCAGCAGCAGGGTGGCGGAGAGCTGGTCCAGCAGATGCGCGTCGTCGACGCCGATTATGGTGTGCCCGTCCGCGAGCAGCGCTTCCCGCGCGGCCGCCATGAACGTCACCGGGTCGTGCGCGGTGTACACGCCGACCATGTGGGCGAAGACGCCCAGCGGAATACTGCGGGCGGATTCGGTGCCCGCCACCCACCGGACATTGCCGCCGACTGCGGCGGCGGCCTGCCGCGCCAGCGTGGTCTTGCCTACCCCCGCGTCCCCCGTCAGAACGGCTCCGACGAACTCGTCGCCCGTCAGTGCCGCCCGGATGGTTTCGAGTTCGCCGACGCGCTCGACCATCGGCCAATTCCGAGCCATGTGACAACTGTAGTGCGCCCGCCGTTCGTGAGCAGCGCAAACGAACTGGGTGGCGACACGGATGAATCCGAGGATTATCGGCGTGTGCGCCGAGTGGTCCGGATATCGCTCGATCGCTTCCGCCCCCGAACGACGGACGGCTGACCCGGCCGTCCGCCGTCAGGGAGAGGAGGTGAATGGGAGATGGTTGGCAAGCACCGCCGGAAAGGTGAGCCGGCGAACCGCGCAGCCTGGATTGCAGCCGGAGCTGCTGCGGCCGCCGCACTCATCTACATCGTGACCCGAGTCAACAGGGCACGATAACCCATTCGGCCAGGGTGTCGATAGGAGCGATGCCCTGGCCTCCATCACTTTCGTGACACCAAGAGTGTACGTCGCGGACGTCATCGTTTGTGTAGTTCGCACGCAACAGTGTTGCCTGTACGCACGTACATCGCCCAAGTACCGGCCGGATTCAGTCCGCCCAGACCTGTTCGATCGGGGTGCCCTCGGTGGGCGGGGGTGTCGGGATGGCCCCCGGGGTGCGGGAGAAGCGCGGGGCGGGTGCGTGCTGCACCACGCCGTCGATCTCCACGAGACCGCTGCGGGCCTGGATGTGTGGGTTCTGGGTGGCCTCGGTGAGGGTGAGGACCGGGGTAGTGCAGGCGTCGGTATGCTCGAAGATCGCCCACCACTCGTCGCGGGTCTTGGTCTTGAACTTCTCGGCGAACAGTTTGCGCAGCTCGTCCTGCGCGGTGGGGTCGAGCTGCTGCGGCAGCCCTGCCGGGTCGATCTCCAGCCCCTTCAGGAATTCCGCGTAGAACTGCGGCTCGATGCAGCCGACCGCCATGTACTTGCCGTCGGCGGTCTCGTAGGTGTCGTAGAACGCCATGCCGGTGTCGAGCAGGTTGGTGCCGCGCTCATCGGACCACAGGCCCACCCCGCGCATACCCCAGATCATGTGTGAAAGAGCAAGCGCGCCATCGATCATGGCGGAGTCGATGACCTGCCCCCGGCCGGAGCGCTGGCGTTCCACCAGTGCGGCGAGCACGCCGAAGACCAGGAACATGGAGCCGCCGCCGAAGTCGCCGACCATGTTAAGCGGCGGCACGGGGCGCTCGCCCTTGCGGCCGATGGCATTGAGCACGCCGGTCAGCGAGATGTAGTTGATGTCGTGGCCGGCGCGGTCCGCCAGCGGGCCGTCCTGCCCCCAGCCGGTCATGCGGCCGTAGACCAGGCGCGGATTGCGCTCCAGCGCGACATCGGGGCCCAGGCCCATGCGCTCGGTGACGCCCGGCCGGAACCCCTCGAGCAGCACGTCGGCCTTCTCGACGAGACCGAGCACCTTCTCGATATCGGCCGGATCCTTCAGGTTGGCCTCGACAATGGTGCGCCCGCGCCACTGCGGTCGCTCCATGAAGCCCGGCAGCTGGCCCGGCCGCTGGACGCGAACCACATCCGCGCCGAGGTCCGCGAGCAGCAGTGCCGCGTGCGGACCGGGGCCGATACCGGCCAGCTCAACAACCCGAATGCCCGCGAGCGGGCCCTGTGCGGCGGTGGATGGAGTGCTCACGCCTTACCTCGGTTCATCGTCGAATCCTGCGTACCGGCGCGCCGTGCCGGTGTTGACAGTATGACAATAACGGTGTTCCGGCTCTGCTCCCGGGTGACGATGTGCGCGATGTCGGTGTTCTCAGGCATGCTCTCCGGTGCCCGACCGTTCAGCACGTCCCGCCGGAGCGCACCATGCCGTCTCGCCGATCCGCCAAGAACTCATTGTCCGACAGCGATATTCGGCAGTTAACCGCCGCCGTGGACGCGGGCCGCTCACCCACCGTGTGGTTCACCGCCGACGCCGTCGGCATCGAGGAGGGCCGATCCGGCAAGGTGGTCGCCGTCGCCGACCCCGCGGAACCGGACTTCCTGCACGTCCGGCCCGCGGGTTCCAGCGACACCCTGGCCTTCTCACCCACCGAACTCACCCTCACCCGCCCCACCCGCCGCCGCGGTTCGCGGTGAACACCCATGGGCGCTGCGGTCGGGGCAGAATGCTGGCAGCGACGAGGCGGGAGGAACTGGCGTGGGTGTAGCGGGTGAGGTCCTGGTCGGCCTCGCGATCGTGGTGGGGCTGGTCGGCATAGTCGTACCGATCCTGCCGGGGGTACTGCTGATCTTCGCGGCGATCGCGGTGTGGGCCTTCATGACCGGGGGAACCGCGGCCTGGGTCGTATTCGCCGTCTGCACGGCGTTTCTCGTGATCAGCGGGGTGATCAAGTACACCTGGCCCGGCCGCAAGCTCAAATACGCCGGCGTGCCGAACCGGACGCTGTTCATCGGAGCGGTGCTCGGCATCATCGGCTTCTTCGTGGTGCCGGTGATCGGGCTGTTCCTGGGATTCGTACTGGGGGTTTATCTTTCGGAGTTGCAGCGGCTGCGAGCACAGCGCACGGCATGGGTGTCGACACAGCACGCCCTGAAGGGGGTCGGGCTGTCGATTCTCGTCGAGCTGTTCGGCGCGCTGCTGGCGACCGGGGTGTGGGTGGTCGCCGCCGTCGTCGTCTAGCCGCCCCGCTACTCGATGATCGGCAGCGGAATCGTATCTCCGGGTGCGGGTTTCGGAAGTTCCGAGCGCTTCAGGCGCAGG
Organism: Nocardia sp. CC227C; assembly: GCF_030767025.1. GTDB lineage: Bacteria > Actinomycetota > Actinomycetes > Mycobacteriales > Mycobacteriaceae > Nocardia. The sequence continues at coordinate 91,564 of NZ_JASITE010000025.1, forward strand.
GTCGGCGATTCCGGGCCGAACAGCGGCAGCGTCGGCGCGGGGTCCGCGACATCGCGCTCCTTGGCTGGCAGGCGATAGAAGGCGCGGGCATTGTCCTCCAGCACCCGGTGCAGGTCGGTGCCGACCGCTTCGGTGATGAGCGCGATATCGGAGTCGAGGAAGGGTCGCCCCGCGCGAGTGCCGGGCAGATCGGAGCCGAACATGAGCGCCTCCGGATTCACCGCGTGGATCCGGCGCAGCGCCCGGCCGACATCCATGGCCACCCGGCCGAAACCGGACGCCTTCACCTTGGCCCCGCGGTCCACCAGGTTCAGCAGGTAGGGCAGGCAGTCGTCGGACATGCCCATGTGGTCGATGGACAGCAGCGGCAGCTTGTTGATCACCGGTTCCAGCGATCCCAGCATGGACCCGTCGATGTACAGCTCCACATGCCAGCCGACCAGCTCGTAGGCGCGCAGCGCCAGCATGGTCAGCCCGACGATATCCCCGCCCGCGCGCTTGAGATTGAACCGCAGCGCCCGCACCCCGGCCCGGTCGAGTGAGACGATCTCCTCGTCCGTGGCGTCCACGTGCAGGTTGATGACGCCGACCCAGCCGTCGCCCAGCTCGGCCAGCGCCGCCCGCAGATACGTCTCGTCGGTGCCCTGGAAGGACCCGCTGACCACGGCACCACCGTCGATGTCGAAGCGGGACATCCGCCGCTTGTAATCGGCGATGGTGTACGGGTCGGGCAGGTAGCCCTCGTTCTCGATCAGCGGGAACCGCGGATCGATGATGTGGACATGGGCATCGAACACGTGATCAGCATGCCTCACATTGGTGACAAGTGCGGAAAACCTTGTCCGCCTGGTGGATCAGCCCAGGTCAGTTGGCGATTTTATCCGGCT
>NZ_JASITE010000026.1 GCF_030767025.1 Nocardia sp. CC227C
TCCTTCTTCATCATCTCGTAGATGCGCCGAAATGCCTCCTGAGCAGGGATGACGCGGACAAGAGATGGCCTGAGCTGGAATTATGCTCTCCCTGCATTTCTCCTGCTCTCACGCATTTTCCCGCTCTATCCCGCAGATTCGAGTGTCATCATGACACCCAACTTCTCACGCGAAAACCCGCTGTATCCCGCACTACCACCGACCACGGCACCCAACCAACCGGCGCGACACCACTCACCGATCACCACACCAGCTAACGCGCAGCCACTCGCGGACACGATCAACCTCGCGCTATAGTTCGAACCTATGTTCGACAACGGCACGACCGGAGATCTCACCCTGCGCCGCCATGTCGACCCACCCCGCCCCGTCACCGTCGACATCAGCAAAGCCCTCCCCTCCGGCGGCACCCGCTTCGCCGCCAACAGCCTGCCCCTGCGCGTCCGCGCTGAAGGACTCGACCTGTCCGGCCTACACCCCGGCCTCCTCTACGCCTGGGCACGCACCAGCACCGGCGGCTGGCTCGGCTTCGTCCAAGTCACCCTCACCACCGGCAACGGCCGCGAAAAACTGACCCTGCGCCAATGGTTCCCCGAATCCGCGCTCAGCCCCCGCGAGGACAGCCTGTGACCGCCAACCGCGCCGACGCTGTGCTCGGGCTCGTCCTCGACATCCTCGACGACTGCGACGGCGCCTTCACCGCCCTCGACATCACCCGAGCCGCCCGACCGCTGATCGATCCGCCGCCTACCACGGAGGAAGTGTCCGCCGTTTTCGACGTCCTCACCCATCCACTCGTCGACGGCATCGCTGCGGGCGACCACGGCGCATACGTCAGAATCCCTCGCGATGACCTCGCCACGCGGACATGGAACCTTCTCGCGGAGTTGGATGACGAAGGGGTCGATGCTGACGAACGCACACGGCAGCTCGAAGACGACCGCTACTGACCTGGAGCGGTCCGGCTCGTGTTCTTAGGCAGGTAGCGCAGCACGGCGACATCGTCAAGAACAGTCGCGTCCACGAATTCGAGCCGACGACGCGATCCCCCCGGGAAATCGGCAGGGTTGACGAATCGGGGGGCATCGCTCTGGCCGATCAGTAGAGGCGCGACCGCGTATCGCAGCTCGTCCGCCAAGCCCGCCTCGAGGAACGCGGTATGGATATGCGTACCGCCTTCGACGATGAGGCGTTCAACTCCTCGCCGACCAAGGTCTTCCAGCAGCGTCCCCCAGAAGTCTGGGTCGGCGATACCCACAACCTCGCCTACGGCATCGAGCCGAGAACCGATCTTCTCCGCGCCCTCCATCGTGGTGTACACCAAGGGTTTACCCGCCTCGACGTAGTGATGGAACATCCGCGCATCAGGGTCGATATCGCCGGAACGGGTCACCGTGACTTTCAGAAGGTTTGCAGGTTTACCCGCAGCGACGCGTGCCTGGCGCCGCTCCGCGCTGCGGAGCCATAGCCGCGGGTTGTCCCGGCGTACCGTCTCAGCACCGACAAGGATCGCGTCGCACCCCGCCCGCAGGGCATCGACGCCGTCAAAGTCGCGGTCGTTGGACAGATATAGGCGTTCTGGGACGGTGTCATCGATGTAGCCGTCAAGGCTGACGGCGACCGAGAGGGCTACGTACGGTCGGGGCACTCCTGAGCCTCCCACTGTGAGAACGCGTCACGGAACTCCGCGACGCCTGGTTGCGTACTGGCAGGATCGATCATGCCCGACAACTTTGTCACCTTGTGAAGGATGCGTGCCGACCGCGTTCCAGCACCGATCTCCAGCGCTCGCTTCCCCAACGCCGCGGCCGGCTCGATCTCCCCCGCAGCCATGTAGGCCACAGCGGTCCGAGCCAGATACACCCCCTTATCGCGAGGGTATCCAGGCTGCATCCGCGCCATCGCATCTACAAATTGCGTTGTGGCCCGGCCGTACTGCCCAGTTTCACTAAACGTGTGTGCTTGATGGGCGTCGATGTAGGAATGGTCGAGAAACATGCCCCATTTGGGATCATGATCAGCGCGATCAACAACCTCCCGCGCCTCATCGTAGATACGCCCTGAACCGCCTCGATCATCCGCCAACGCCAACGCATGAGCGCGGAACGTCAGCGCAGCAGCAGCGAACAACGAGTCGTGTGGAGCGCTGCGGTGAGCTGCGCTCGCCAACTGCTCTGCCTCATCGGCGTCACCTTGGTCGCAGGCGAGCTGACTCATGCGAACCAGCGAGAGACCGACGTAGTAGTCGTCGGCGAGCTGATGGGACCACTGCAATGCCTTCGCTGCCCAGAATTGAGCGCGCTCGAAGTCTCTCTGGTCCTGGTACTGCCAGGCAGCAGTCTCCGCGAACATAGCCTTCATTCGTAGAAGGCCCTGCGCATCACCGACCTTAGCGGAAGACAAATGCTTGAGCAGATCCAGTGCGCTGAGCACATGGGGCAGCGTTTCCGCGGCCCCGTACACGTTGTCGGATTCGATGAGGACCATTCGAAGGTTGTCGAAATGACCGACGTGATCGACGGTCGAGTCGGCGAACATTGCAGCCATCGCTTTGCCTGGCGACGGCTTGCCGGTCACACCCCGGCTCGATGCTGCGGCACTGACCACACCAGCGCCGACACCGAGGACGAAGCTGCGCCGTGGAATCGACACCAAGACCACCTCTCCCGAGAGGGTGCGCGCCGACACCACGACGCAATCCTCAGCGTCCACCTCCAGCGATGCCTGAACAGGGTCAGGCGCGCTCAGGCTCACGGTAGCTGGTGACTTCAGAATCGACCAGAAGCGTTGCACCACAGCGCTGTCCGCAGAAGCTAGCTTCTCATCCATCCTCGCTGCGTACGGGCCACTCAGCCGGATTGTCTCGCCTCGCACCTCCCACTTCTTGACAGCGTCCAGTGACGCCCCGACGTACTCAGCGAATGGCCCTTGGTGCATACGCAGCGCTTCCCTGAACGCTTTCGTTTCAACACCGGTCCACCGCGCGCATGTGCTCATCGGTACCCCTGCAAGCCGACTCGGTGTACCGCAGAGTACTCGCGCAGTACACCGCCAGTCACTTCTTTCCGCTGGTGATCGCTACCAAGGTGGAAGTCAGCACCCGAGCACCGGACATTCCCGTCCTTCCCTCATCGCGGGACACGTCACCGACCGGAACCCCTGCCGGGCGAAACGATGCTCGGGTGCTGCACCTACCCACCGCCCAACGGAGGCGCGTCGTGGACACATCGTCGTCAATGAATGTGCACAGTCTGACTGAACACGCCGATCACGGCCCACGGTGCCGCCAATACGCCACCGCCCTGGCCCGCTGCTCCAACACCAGCGGCTAGAGCCATGTGCCTGCTCGACGAACGCCGCACACGCCCGCTGCTCGTAGAGGGCTCACGAGCAGCGGCGAACCGGTTCCCCAGCAAAGACGAGCTACTCGAAGCGTTCCACCGCAGCGACCGCGACGAGACCCCACTCAGTGACGCCGCCACACAGCTCGCCGAACTACATCGCCGCCGCCAAGAACATCCGCACCGACGGGCCGAAATCGACAGCCTGCGCGGCGAACTCGTCACCGCCGTCGACTGCTGGGTCGCCACCCACACCCCACCCCCACACCCACAAGCCCGCGCGCACACCGAAACCGTCGGAACGCTCATCGACCGCATGGCCGCCGCCGCAGCCACCGCCTTCCACGTCCTGATGACCTGCGACCCCGGCAGCGACACCGTCCACGCCGCCTGGACCCGCCTAGCCGAACTCGAAAACGCCTACAGCGACCTCACCGACGACGTCGCCCGCGGCTGGCGCCGACTCCCCCACACCCAATGCGACACCCACGAAAGGAACCCCGCCCAATGACCAACGAGGACAACACCTCCGAGATCTCGACCCCCAACCCGGAACTGCAACACCTGTTCCAGGCAGCCGTCGAACTCGCCGCCGCCGCAGGCACACGCCTCGTCGGACCCGAACACCTGTTCCTCGTCTGGCACAACAACCCCGCCACATTCCCCGCGAGCCAGCTGCGCGCCATGGGATTCGACCCCGTGGACCTGCTGGCGCGCCTGGCCGACCACGCCCGCACCGAGAGCACCGAGTAGCCACAATGAACAGCGCCTCCTCGACACGAGCACGCACCTCCGGTCACCGCAGAGTCGCCGTCATCGGGCAGGGATTCGTGGGCTTACCGGCGGCGATGCTCGCCCAGCAAGCCGGACACCTCGTCGTCGGATTCGACACCGACCCCGACCGGATCACCCGATTGCGGTCCGGCGACTCCTATATCAGCGACGTCCCCTCCCACCTGCTGCGCCAAGCGCAGGAATCCGGACGCTACTGGCCCACCAGCGACACGGACGCCCTCGACAAGTTCGACGTCGCGCTCGTCGCCGTCCCCACACCCGTCATCGGCGACAAACCCGACCTGTCCTGTGTGGAAGCCGCAGCGAAAGCCCTCGCCCCGTACCTGCGCCCCGGATGCCTCGTCGCGTTGGAGTCCACCAGCTACCCCGGCACCACCGAAACAGTATTCGCGCCGATCCTCGAAACCTCGGGACTACGGGCGGGCCGAGACTTCCACCTCGGCTACGCACCCGAACGGCTCAACCCCGGCTCCGGGATCGCGAGCATCGCCCGGATACCGAAGATCGTCGCTGGCATCGATAGCGAGTCCCTGCACGCGGTCACCGAGTTCTGGCAGGGGCTCATCGACACCGTCGTCCCCGCACCCGACATCCGCACCGCCGAAGTCGCCAAACTCATCGAGAACGCCTTCCGGCTACTCAACATCTCGTTCGTCAACGAACTCGCCCAACACGCCCGCCATCTCGGTGTCGACGTCTGGGCAGCGTTGAGCCTGGCCGCCACGAAACCGTACGGGTACATGGAGTTTCGGCCCAGCGTCGGAGCCGGCGGGCACTGCCTGCCCTCCGATACCGCCTACCTGTCGTGGCGGCTACACGAAGACGCGCGCACCTGCCAGCTCATCGACACCGCCATGGCGATCAACACCGCCCAGCCCGGCTACGTCGCCGACCGCATCCTCACCACCTGCACGCCGACCGCCGATCCGCCGCGCATCGTTGTCGTCGGAGCCACCTACAAACCCGACGTCGCCGACGTCCGCGACTCCGCCGCCCTCAAGGTCACCGACATTCTGCGCAGCCGCGGCGCCGACGTGACCGTCGTCGACCCACTCCTCGGACACCATCCCGGCGTCCTCACCGATCTGACGCCCGACATGGTCGCCCACACCGACCTGCTGGCGCTGCTCGTCGCGCACCGCGGCCTCGACTATCCACTGATCCGCACCGCATCGCGTGTCTTCGACGCGTGCGCTGCCCTGACCCCCGCACCACACATCGAACGCCTCTAACCCCTAGCACCGATCGAGGAACAACAATGACCAGGAAACACATCGTCGTCACCGGCGGCGCCGGATTCATCGGCCACCACGTCTGCCGTGAAGCCCTCGCCGACGGCCACACCGTCACAGCCATCGACAACCTGTCGACCGGCAACTACGCCAACATCCAACCGCTGCGCGAGAACCCGTCGTTCACCTTCCGGCGCGCCGACATCACCCAACCGGTCGCGGTCGCCGACCTCGTCGGCGTCACCCACATCGTGCACCTCGCCTGCCCGGCCAGCCCCAAAGCCAACACGCGCATGCCGCTGGACACCATCCTCGCCAGCTCCGTAGGCACCCTCACCATGCTCGACCTCGCGGCCCGCTCCGACGCCCGCATCGTGTGCGCGTCCAGTTCCGAAATCTACGGCGACCCGCTCGAACACCCCCAGACCGAAACCTACCGCGGCAACTGCGATCCCATCGGCCCGTTCAGCGCCTACACCGAAGGCAAACGCGTCCTCGAAGCCGCCTGCGCCGCCCACCACCGTCAAGGCACCAACGTCGCCGTCGTGCGCCCGTTCAACGTGTACGGCCCCGGCATGTGGCCCGACGACGGACGCGTCGTCGCCTCGTTCTGCGCGGCTGCCCTGACCCACCAGACCCTGCACATCGCCGGCGGCGGGAAACAGACCCGGTCACTGATCTACATCGACGACTTCGTCGACGCCCTGTTCTGCGCCCTCGAACACGACGCGTTCGGGCCGGTGAACATCGGCAACGACGACGAAGTGACGATCGCCGAACTCGCCGAACTCGTCGTCGAACTCGCCGGCTCCGGCAACCTCGAGATCGTGCCCGCCCGCGCCGCCGAGGTCGCGGTACGACGCCCCGATACCAGCCGCGCCCGCGACATGCTCGGCTGGCAAGCCAGCACATCTCTGCGCGACGGAATCGGTCTCACCCTCGACTGGATGCGCGAAATCCTGTCGGTCACCGGGCAGGCCGCGCGATGACCACCGTCGCGTTCACCGTGCCACCCAGCTGGAACACCGAAGCCTCCATGACCGAACTGTCCTGCGAGGCAGCGACAGTCGGTGAAGCGCTCACCTGGTTCTGCGACCGCTACCCGCCGTTGCGGAAACGGTTCATGACCGACAACGGAATCGCGCCGTGGGCGCTGGTGTGCCTCAACCACACCGACGTGCGCACCCTCCACGGTCTCGACACCCCGATCACGCATCCCGGCAGCGACATCCAGATCCTCGCCGCCCTCATGGGAGGCTGACCATGCGCGACATGATCACCATCCCGGCGGGCACGGTCGAGATCGGCGCCCCCGACCACCACCTAGACACCATCGCCGCGCAGCAGCCCTACGACCGCGCCTGGTTCGAAGACGAAGGCCCCCAACATCTTCTCGACATCCCAACCTTCCAGATCGACCGCACACCCGTCACCAACCGCGACTACGCCGACTTCGTCGACGCCACCGGCTACGCCACCGCCGCCGAACAGCGCGGGTTCGGGCTCGTTTACGGGCACGCCTACTGGCAGAGCGAACCCGGCGTGTGCTGGCACACCCCCGCCCCCCGCGTCGACGCCGTCACCGACCGGCCCGACCACCCCGTCGTGCACGTCAACCACGCCGACGCCACCGCCTACGCCACCTGGGCAGGCAAGCGACTACCCAGCGAAGCCGAATGGGAATACGCCGCCCACGGACCCGCATGGACGCCCTACCCGTGGGGATCGGACTGGAACCCGCTGCTGGTCAACAGTGTCGAACAATGGGCCGGCCACATCCAGACCCTCGACCAGTGGCGGGCATGGTGGCATGAACGCTACGACCAGCACGGCTGCACACCCGGCACCACCCCGGTCGGCGCCTACTCCCCCGGCGGCGACTCCATGTTCGAGGTCGCCGACATAGCCGGCAACGTCGCCGAATGGACCGCCAGCAGCTACCGCCCCTACGACCCGTCAGCGACCTACGACCCGGCACTGGCCGCTGCTATGCTCCACGGCTACCGCGTGGTACGCGGCGGCAGTTGGAAGCATCTGCGCTGGCAGGTCCGCACCACCGAACGCATCGCGTGCACACCCGACTATTCATGCTTCGACCTCGGCTTCCGATGCGCCGCAGACACCGACAACGACTAACCGAAGGGGACCAACACATGCGCGCACTCGTCACCGGCGGCGCCGGATACATCGGCTCCGTCGTCGCCCAGCAACTCGTCGACGCAGGCCACGACGTGACCGTCCTCGACGACCTGTCCTCCGGCCACGCCGACAACGTCCCCACCACCGCAGACCTGGCCCAGAAGCCATTGCACGACGTCGCCCAGATCCTCACCCCGGACGCAGGCTTCGACGCCGTACTGCACTTCGCCGCCAAAATCGAAGTCGCCGACTCCGTAGCCCACCCGGAACGATTCTGGGACAACAACATTCGCGGCACGCTCGCCCTGTTCGACGCGATCCGCGCCGCCCGCACACCCCGGCTCGTGTTCTCCTCCACCGGTAGCCTCTACTCCGGAACGCCACCGTTCACCGAAGAATCGTTGATCGTCCCTCAAAACCCGTACGCGGTCACCAAATACGCGATCGACATGATGATCGCCGGCGAATGCGGACGCCCCGACACACCCCTCGGTGCCGCGGTACTGCGCTACTTCAACGCCGCCGGAGCCGTCCAAACCAGCGACGGCCGCTGGCTGGCCGAACGTCACGACCCCGAAACTCATCTCATCCCGATTCTGCTGCAATGCGCCGCAGGCACCCGCGACACCTTCACCCTCTACGGCACCGACTACACAGAGACCCCCGACGGCACCTGCGTCCGCGACTACATCCACGTCGCCGACCTCGCCGCCGCCCACCTCGCCGCACTCGACAACATCCAGCCAGGCCGCTACGACGTCTTCAACCTCGGCAACGGCAACGGCTACACCAACCGCGAAGTCATCAACGCCGTCCAACAGGTCACCGGCGCACGGTTCCCCGTCGCCGAAGCCGGACGCCGCCCCGGCGACGCCATAGTGTCCGTCGCTGCCGCCCACAAAGCCGCCACCGTGCTCGGCTGGAAACCGCAGCGCCCCGACCTGGCCGACATCATCGGCGACGCCTGGGCGGCCTATCAGGCGACTATGCCGTGAACTGGTCCCACCACCGGCTGCTGGTCATCGCTCCGCACCCTGACGACGAAGCGATCGGGTGCGGAGGGTTGATCAGCCGCGTCAAACATGACGGCGGGCAGGTGTTCGTGCTGTGGATGACTATCGCCGATATCCGCGACTACTCCGCCGCGGGCCTGTCCACCGCTGACCAGCGCAGAAGCGAGATGGCGAACGCCGCCGCGTTCTGGCCGCTGGACGGCTCCCATCTCGCGCTTCCGGGCGATCGATACAACCTGCGCCTGGATACCGTGCCCGACACTGAACTCGTCGACCTGCTCGAACGCGGCGATCATCCCCTCACTGTGACCGCGCTCGAACCGACCGTCGTCGTGATCCCCGACCCGAGCAGCTACAACCAAGACCACGCGGCCGTCGGTGCCGCCGCCGTGAGCGCCCTACGACCCGGCCCCGGCACCTACCGCCACCAACCCGACCTCGTCCTCGCCTACGAAGAAGTCGGCGACCCGTGGACTGGGCACTCCACCCACCCGACCGTGAACTTCTTCGTCGGTCTCACCACCATGGACCTCGACCGGAAGATCGACGGACTCCGCCTACACACGAGCCAGTGGCGGCCTCATCCACACACCCGTTCCGAAGAAGCGTTGCGTGGGCTCGCCGCGGTGCGTGGGGCGCAAAGCGGGCACAGGTTCGCCGAAGCGTTCCGCTGCCTGCGATGGCGGGCATAGCGCACGCACTGACGTTCTGTGCCAACTTCCCACCGTGAATAGCGGAAGCCGACCTTCGGCCCTCCTCAACCGGTGTCGCGGTCGGTTACGCTGCGCGAAAGCCAGCGACGTAACGGCAACCCGACACCCCGCCGATCGTCTGGCATACCGTCGATCGTGCCCAGGGGTACCCGTGAACCACCCACTGCCGCCAGGCCAGCCCTATCCCGCAGGACAACCACTGCCCACGCCTCACGGTGCACAGTCCGGGCAATCACCGCCCGTACGAACACCAACGGCCGCGCAGTCCGCACGTCCCGTTCCGCCCTACCAGCAAGGCACACCAGTCTGGGCCTACGCCGCCGGCGGAGTTCTTTTCGTAGCGATGGCCGCGTCCGCCGGGTACGGCTCGTTCGAACTCGCGCTGATGTTCCTGGCACTCGGCACAGTAGGACTGGTCTACCTTGTCGTGCGCGCACTGAAACGCGTCGGGGACAAACGTCCACCGCCCATCATCATGGCGACGCCAATCACCGCCTCCCCACCGCCCGGCTGGTATCCAGACAGAGCTGGGGCACTGCGATGGTTCGACGGCCGCCAATGGACGGAATTCACCCAACCCACCGGTGGCGGCTCCCCCACACCGCCAATACCACCGCAATACTGACGCCGGAACAGCGAAACCCGCCCCGACCCATGAAGTGGGGTCGGGGCGGGTTTCGTTGAGGCACAGAGGGCTATTTCAGATGTTGCGGCCGATCCAGTCGTCCAGCTCCCACCCGTAGGTGGCTGCGCCTCCACTATCCTTGGCGGAGACGGCGACGATGCCGGTGCGGCGGGTAGTGCTGTCGATCGGGATGAGACCACCGCCATCAGTCCAGGTAACCGAAGGTGTCGTCGCGGAACCACCGAGATAGCCGCGATACACGTTGTCGACGGCGGACAGGCGGATCGTCACAAGGTTATTCACGGTCACGCTGGCAGTGGCCCGCTGCGTACGGGTCCCGCCGATGACCGTGTAGATGGTCATGCTCGTGGCGGTAGCGATCAACTCGACCCGATCGAGGGTGGCCGCATTGCCGCGGACGATCACTCCACCACCCAAGCTCAGGTCGCTATCACTGGCGGGTGCGACCAGCACGATCACCGATTCCTGCCCGTCGGTTGTATGGGTGGTGGCCCACAGCGCTGGGTAGTAGGTGGTGGCGCTGTTCGGGCCGGTCGTCCCGGCCCGGACTTGGTTACTGGCGATGACCGGCGCATCGGCGCCGACAGTCCAGTTGGAGCCGAGTGAGGCGCGCGTGAAGCTGTCGTTGAACGACACCCCGGCGACCGCTGCGGCGCCCACTGTGCCGCTACCGGTGAACGCGGGTGCCGCGCCTGGCGTCGACTGGGCGGCGAGTATGCCGGTGGTGGTGAATTCGACTGTGGTGGACGGTGATACCGCGAATCCGAGCGTGCCGGTGCCGGAGTATTCGAGCAACGCAGGTGGCTGGTACACCGCGCGTCGCGGCAGCTGGAACACCGATCCATGGGGCAGCGGTGCAATGCTTCGGCTGGTCAATTCCTGTCCCCCTCTACGTGATACGCACGTAGGAACTGGCGCCGGTGTTGATCCGGCAGTAGTTCGCGACCGACGCCGATGCACGCAGGGTGACGACGTCACCGCTGGAGATGTCCATGGTGTGGCTGACGGTGGCGGTTCCGGACGAGAACGCGGCGATGCTGGCACCGGTCCCGGTCTTGACCAGGACACCGTTGACCCACAGGTACAGGGTCACGGTCACGCCGATCGCCTGGGTGTTGGTGATCGAGCATGAAGAAGATAGCGACGCTGACGTCTTGCTGCCATTGGCGACGAGCCCGTTGCCCGACAATGTCGAGCCCGGATATCCGCTGGTGTCCGCAGTCCAGGTCGGGACTTCGGTGGCAGAGGACGGGATGTTGTAGTTGCTGCCGGACTTCGTCATACCGGACGGCGCGAACGAGGTCGCCGCGGCAGCGAGTGTGCCGGTACTGGTGAACGGTGCGGTGGCTGCCGCGACAGCCGGTGCAGCGAGCAGACCGCTGCTGGTGAATTCGACCGTGGCGTGCGGAGTGGCGGTGAACGCGAGCGCACCGATCGACGAGATCGCCTCGGTGACACCCGGTACCGCATCGAGGGCGAGCGTCCCGACGGCGGTGAAGTCGGTGACCGCACCAGCGGTCGCGAACTGGAAGACACCCGTCGAGGTGAGATCGAGTGCCGTGCTGGCGATCCCGGAAGCGGTGAGCGTGGCGTCGGCGGTGAACTCGACGGTTGCCGCAGGCGTGGCGGCCATGGTGAGGACACCGGTCGCGGCGAAGTCTGCGACACCACCGGGCGGCGGAGTGTGCATGATGCCGCCCGGCAGCCGACGCCGAGAACCCACCGGAAGCGGTACGACACGACTCGGGACGCCAGGAGTGCTGGCCCGCCACAGGGTGGCGGACGCGGTCACGAGATCGTGAACGACGGGGTGACGTCAATCGGGCCGGTCCCACCGAGAGTGATGCTCGGGTTCAAGGCTTCACCGGCGACGAAGTCGGCGCTGGTGCCGCCTGCGGACACTTTCCACAGTCCGGCGTGGGTGTAGGTGCCTGCCAGCATGCCTGAGAAGGTCAGCTTCGCCATAGACAGGGTTCCGCCGCTGCCGGATGTCCAGGTGCCGAGTTGGCGCGCATACGAGCCGCCAGTCGCTTCGTCGGCGCCGGTGCTGTCGGGGTCGGCGGTGTGCAGGCTGACGTACACGGTGTCGGTGCTGGTGACACCGAGGGTCTTGAAATGATCGGCCAGGGCTTGCCGAGTGGCGGGTACAGAGATTGCCATGGGATGTTTACTCCTCGCGGGTAACGTGGCCGCGGAACCAGCACTGGTCGACGCCGTCGCTGTAGTGGACGTAGATGCGGAAGCTGGCGGGGATCGGGATGGTGTCGGTGAGTTCGCTGGCGACGTTCCAGCGGGCAGCCTGCGTGGTGACCTGCGCGGGCCAGGTCGCTAGGACGGTGTCGGTGGTGTCGTAGATGACCAGGTCGATGGTCGTGGCGGGTGGGATTTGGTCGCCGATCGCGGGCTGGATTTCGTGTAGCAGGTCTTGGCCGGGCACCAACAGCAGCGTGTCGACGATGGGGATATTGCCGATGGTCATGGGAGGTCCTAGATTTCGAGCGCCCACGATTCAGCCGCGGGCGTATCGCCATCGGGGAAATAGGCATGTGCCGCGAGTGCGGCTAGACGCCTTGGTGGATGGTGACGTCGTTCCAACTGTTCGAGTCGGAGCCGGACAGCCGACCAACTCGCAGCCCTGCCCAGCTATTGGTCACGGGCACGGTGGCGAAGGTGGTGTGCGCGTATAGCTTCGGGGTGTCGTTGATCTCGATCCAGAGGGCGTTGCCGTAGAGAGAGAAACTGACCTTGTCGCCGGAAGCGACTGCTACGCCGTCGGTTTGGGTGTCGAGGTCGTGGAAGGTCGGCGGATCGTCCGACAGTGCGGTTGAGTAGCGGCTGATGTAGAGTCGGCCCGACAGAATCCGGCCGGCGAGCCCTTCGGTTCCTGCGGAGTTCGACAGGATGACCAAACTGGAGTCGGAGGTGCTGGACGGGCCGATGTTCCCGCCGACGGTGGCTTCGACTCGGATGCGGCCGGAAGTTACGCCAGTATCGCGGATGAGTCCACGGGACCCGTTGGTGGTGCCGATTGTCGACCACGAGTTGTTGACGATTTCGGCGTTCGACCCGATTTGTGTCCAGCCGTTGCCGACCGCGCCGTTCGCGCGGTCGAAGTCATCGGCGAAAACCGTTGAGGTCCACACAGTTTTCGGCGGGATGCTGGAGGTCCGGTCATAGTGGTCGACCCACCGCATCCACACATCACACAACGCATTGTTGAAAAAGCGTACACAGCGGCGATCCGGGCCGAACTTGAAACCTGGCCTGATGACGCACGAGCCGACATAGATATTGTTGAGCCACACCCGTAGCCATTCGTCATTATCGATCCAGATGCGAAGAGTCAGGGTTTGACCGTAGAAGCTGACTGGACTGTCCCACGCCGCGATAGAGGTGCCAGGCGTGTATGGGTTTGCATGTTCACCAACATTGATATCGTCACCTCCAGCCAATGGCGCGTGGCGTAGCCAAATCCCACACATATCAACGAATGCCGCACCAATTCGAGTCCAACTGTCTGAGAAGTAGACAAGAAAGTGTTGCGCCGCTAACCCTTCGACTGGATACCAAAGCTCCATCTCGATACCCCAATTCGGGGTGAATGGCTGGTAGGCATACGATTCTCCGCCACCATCCGTAGACGAATAATTTGACGGGATGTGCAGCTCACCGAGGCCGTTGATGTCCGCAGGGCTGCCGTCACCGAGATGAAGCCACGGTTTCTGGACCGGGTCCTCGGGGTCGCGTTCGAAGTTGTCGTACCAGCCGGCCCACGCCAGGGGCAGGTTACGGCGCAGCAGGAAACTCATGAATCTCCTACCGCTCCAGTACTCCACTCAAGGAGGCGTCCGCGTGGTCCGCCAGCGTCGATCGCATCTGCTCGATCACACGCCGGTGCGCGACCAAGCCCCGCCGATCCCCCTCCGGCAGCAACGGCCGCAACGCATCCGGGTCATGGTTGAATCGGGCAATCGCTGCATCCAGCTTCGGGATAGCCCGTGCGGGAGTGTCGAGATCGAAGATCAGCCCGATGTCATCGACATCGAAAGCAGCAGCCCACAATGCTTCATAGTGTGGCTCGATCCGCACCTCTTCCATGCCGACACCAGCCCCGTACCGGGTCTCGAAATACCTCATTCCATCACTCCAAACAGCAAGACCTGCAACACAACCGGCGCAACCGACCCCGTCACGGATGTGACATTGAGAAACACGCGCTCACGGGACGACATCACGAAGTTCAGGCCAGCCCAGTTGGCGCGGGTCACGTTCGCGGCCAGCGTGTAGGTGTCCAGGACACTGTCGCTGGTGCCGGTGGCGTCCCATTTCTTCAGCTCGAACTCCATACCGTTCGGCTGGGTCAGCAATGCGACATGCATGTCGGTGATCGTGCGAGTGAGCCCGCCCGGCACGTTCTGCACCAGGCCGATCAGAAGCTCGTTCACCCCGAGCACGACCGCCGCCGAAGCTACAACGAACTCGGCTTCCCAATAGGAGGCCCGTTCGGAAGCACTGGCCGCCGTGGACTCTGCGGTCGCCGCCGTATTCGCAGCGGCCTGCGCTGTCGTCACTGCGAGATCCGCAGACCCCTCCACGGTCGTGATCCGATCACGGACCTCGGTCTTGTGCGTGTTCTGCGCCCCGCCGAACGCACCGAGCGCCCCCGACTTCATGGAGTCCTTGGCGTCTTGCTCGGTCGCGGTCTGGAGCGGCCGGAAATCACCGGGGCCGAGCGAACCGTCTGGTGTTCCCTGATTCGGTGCAGTCACGAGCGCACCCCCAGATCAAATATCGTCGGAGAACTCGTACGGGATCGGCGGCGGCTCGGGGCTGGGCACATGCTGGCGAATGAACGCCAACAGCTCCCGCACATAGGCAGCGAGAGCGTCGATACGGCGCACGTCCCGCAGATGCTGCTTCGTGTCCGCGCGATGCTGCTCCTCCAGAACAGCGATCCGCCGCTCATCCTCGTCGTGCTGCTGCTCCAGCTTGTCGACCCGCGACAACAGGTCGGTCAACTGCTTCATCAACAGATCCGAGGTGACCTTGAAATCCTCACGCTGCGAATCCAAGCTGCGGGTCCGCGTCGCGAAATAGCCGAGAACCGCGACACAGAACCCGCTCGCTGCCCCGATAAGGGCTTCCCACATGACCTATCCGATCGAAGGGGTCTTCGCCGCAGCCACCCCCAGGCCGAGCGCAGCGGACACGACCGCCACGACAGCAGAGACCTGAGAATCGGTCCAGACGCCGTATGCGATCAGCACTGGCTGGGCGGCACCGATGATGCCGTACAGCCACGTCCGCCAGGTCGCGGTGGAATTCGCGCCCGCCATCGTGAAGCCGAGGACAGCGGTCGCGACCGAAATCCAGAGAGCGGCAGCGGAATCGTTGAGCAGGCCGAAGGTGACCAGCAGCACCTGCACGGGTGCGAGGAGTGCATAGAGACGGCCGCGTACGTCGGCGGACAGGTCACGAAGAGTGTCAAAAGACATGGGATACCTCGATGGGTAGTCGAAATGGGTTCGCCGCGAATCAGGCGGCGACATCGGAGACGGGCGTGTCCGCGCCGTCACCGTTGATCAGGCCGAGCGTCTGCTTCGGCGTCCAATAGATGCGGCCGTGCTCGAACTCCTGGAATGCGCCGGTGTCGAACGGAACCTCGTCGGAGGTGGGCCACCCCCACGGACCGTTCTCGAATCCGGAGCGGTTCCACCGGTTGCGGATCTCGCCGTGCACCCACGCGCCCGGCTGCCCGTAGCGGCGGTAGATCGCGCCGTTCTCGAAACCCTGCACGTCGCCGACAGGTGTGCCGTCAGCGTCCTTCAGGACAGTGTGGTCGCCGACCGGGTAACCGACGGGGCCGGCCTCCCAGCCGAGTTCGGCCCACTTGCCGAACACATTGAGCGGCACGGCGTGCGCGCCGACACGGGGATGCCAGTAGATGTAGCCGTGCTCGAATTCGGCATAGCGACCTTCGCCATCGGGAGCGACCAACTCGCCTTCGGTACGACGGGCACCGATCCACGCCTTCGCGTGCTCGTACTCCTGATCGATCATGTTCACAGGCGGGGCGGGGGCGCCGCCGCGCGCGTACATGTCGACGTAGCGGCGGGCGACATCCCACGGGAAGTTCGGGCCGACATCGGTGTGTGTGCCGATCTTGAGCGCGCGGGTCACATACGCGTGGTCGGAGATGCCGTCACGTACGGAATACGGGGGTGCGATGACGTCGATGGCGTGGCCGGTTTCGCGGGCGTATTGCACCGACAGCCAGCAGGCGATCTTGATGTCGTGTTCGCGGGCAAGCCACTGGTCCCGCGACCATCCAGCCCGACTACCCGCGAAGCAGATATTGTTGGTGTAGGGGTTCGCGTCGAGCACCGACCAGGACGCGCGATCCAGCGCAACCACATGCACGACATCGCCGTTACCGATCACCGTGTGATACGAGACGCCGTTGGCGGTGTTCTTCAGATAGCCCGCGAGCCCCCACACGCCGGAGCCGTCGGCGTTGCCGCCCTCCTGGGTGTGCCACAGGGTATTGCGGACACGGGCACCCCAGCGTTGAGAGCTGGAGGCGCCGAAGCTGAAGTGCTCGCGGAATTCTGGACGATCCACTCGGGGTTCCTCGGGGGTCGTGGCGGGCGCGGCTTGCCAATGGCCGAAGTCGTCAGCCCACGTCGTGTTGACATCGATGCCGATGCCATTGATCCAGTCCTCGTCGATGCGTTCCTGACGAATCTGGCAGCCCTCCACCCACTGCACCGGCAGGGACGCATTCCAGCGGCCGTTGGAGTCGTAGCGCGACCAGGACCGCGTCTGCCACCGCCACCGGAAGCCATCCTCAGCCGCCCACCACATCGAGCGCTGACCGCCGTACACGCCGACCCACTCGCGCCCCAATACAGAGGCCGCGCCGTTCAGGTAGGGCAAAACCTGACCGTTCCAGGTGGCGAGATCAACGTCTCCATCGACGCTGAAGTAGATAGGCCGATTGCGCGGGCCACCGCACGCGACATGTTGCGCGAGTGCCGCTTTCGCATCCGCGACCCCACCGTCGAACCCAGCCTGCCAATCAGCCTTCGTGCGCTGGTAATTGGACACCAATGGCATGCCGAGTTCCAGGTAGCGCGCGGCTTCCTCCGGAATCAGGATCTTGTTCGGCAGACCACGGTCCGCCGAGTTCGCCAGATACCGGATCGCACCGTCGTATCCGGCTGCACGGCAGGCATCTGCGCCGACACGGCCTGCGGCATGGTCGATCAATCTCATAGACCGACCTCCTTGAAACGCTTCAGAATCCCGGCCCGTGCCTGGCCCAGGTGCCGTTCGATCGACACGACGCGGTCTCGTTCGTCGGGATCGGCGTCACGCAGATAGGCCAGCACTTCGGCGACGGTCTTGCGCACAGGATCGAAAGGCAGCGGCTCGTTCGAGACCGTGGCACCATCACGGGACGGTCGCCCGTACTTCCGCCCCGGCGCCGCTCCCTCGTATCCGGCGATGATCTGGTCGTCGGCGGGAACCGCGGCGGCGGGGTCGAAGCCGAGCGCTTCCGCCAGCTGCCGTTTGGCGTCCTGCGGCAGGCTGCCGATGAACTCCTTGACGTCGAACTGGTCACGGTCGGGCTCGTCGATGTCGACCCACACACCGGGAGAGGTCAGCCAGTGTGGATCGGTGGTCTTCGGCTTCTGATACTTGATCGTCTGCGCGGGCGGGATCACCGAACCCATCGGTCGTGCGCCGCAGTCCCATTGGCGTCGCGACACCATCTTCAGGTAGTCGATCGGGAACGGCAACGGTGCACCGCGCATCCCTGGCAGGCCCGCGTACTGCCACAGGAATGCTTCCTCGGGACAGTTCGGGTTCGTGTTGTTTTGGGTGGGGAACGCGCCGTCGGGCAGCCACGGTGAGGTGTCCACCTCGACGGCAGGATGTTCGGGATCAGGCAACGGGGTAGCTCCTGGACTACTTGCCGGTCACGCCGAGCTGGCGGACGACACTGAACAGGTCGGAGATCAAGCTGAGGGCTCGTTGGCCGCGGTCCTTGTTCTTCTCCTTCTCACCGATGGTGCATTTCCATTCAGCGAAGGAATCTCGATCCCAGGCGAGGGTGAGTTCACGCACGCGGTCGACGTAGATCTTGTGGTCGGCGAACCCGAACTGGGCCGCGAAATCACCAAGCACTTGCGCACCGATACGGTCGCCGAGAAAGAAATGGCCGTGACCGTTGTCGCCGATGAACCACGGCGCGCCGTCACGGATCAGCACCTCGTGGGAGAACCAAGAACGAGTCTCGTGGAAACCTTCACGCAGCGACAAGAGCGCTTCGAGTGTGTACGCGCGGTCACCGGAACTAGCGATGTACTCGAAAGGTCTCGACCACCCCGAATTCGTGACGCGGCCAGGACTTCGGAAATGCATCCAGGCGAGCAGCGTGTCCCAATAGAGAGGCTGAAGCACCGCATCCGCGGCACCGCCAACGGGTGGGATGCCGATCATCATCGCGATCAGGTCGCCCGCTGTTTGGATTGCGGCGGAGATGAGTTCGTTGACGAACGGCATCGAATGGCCGCCCGCGACTACCTGGATCGCTGTCGATGGCGTGAAGGTGAACTTCGACGATTCGATGCCGGTTTCGTCGCCCTCCATGTACACGACGTAGGGCGTCGTCTTGTCGGTGAGTTTGAGCCCAGGGACTTTGTAGGAGTCCGGCACAGCGGGATCGATAACGTCCTCGACGACTTCGTCGATGAAATCCTCCGCGAACTGCGCGAAGGTGCGTTTCAAACCGAGGAACGGGTCGCCGCCGTTGGAGGTGTCGGTGTAGTAGCCCGACTTATCGACGATATCGATGACGAGACAGCCGTTGCGGAGCGTTTCACCCGCAATGGGTTGAGGGTCGTCGTCGACGAGGAAACGTCGGCAGACGACCGACAGTTGAGCATCCTCGAGGATGTCTTTGCTCATGTCGGTCCAATACTTGAACCGGCTGTTGGGGATCGACCAAATGGTGCCAGCGTTCAGGTCGTCGAGGAACGTTGTCGGTTTGACGACGACCGACCAGTTCGACATGCCGACCGCGCCTTGATCCATGGGGTCGTCAGGCAACTCCCAGAGGCTCTCCTGCTCCCGCATGACGTTCAGGAACAGAGCCGTCTTCAAACCCCAAATCGATGGCCCTGCAAGAAAAAACACGCGCGGAAACTGCACGAAGTCGGGAAGGAACGGGTTGCACCAGACGAGGTAGTACTTGAGCATGTCGAAGTCGTGCAGCCATCGCACCACCAGAACCCTGGCGCCGTCTTCCCGCTTCTCGATGGTGTGGTCGTGGAGACGACCGGACCAGCGCGCCCCGTCTTTATCGACAGTGATGTAGATGTTACGCTTTGCTCCCGCCTCCACACGATCCTTGACCTGCCAAATCCACTTCGCGAGAGGGTCAGCCAAGGGAATCTCGGTGAGGCCCGGACCGGTCTCGTTGTCGATCCAGGAGAATTCGGCCGTGTACTCGGTGGAGAGCACACCCGCCAAATCCCAGTCACCGGACCAGATACGGACCTTCGGAGGTTCGAGCCGTTTCCGCGCTTCAGCCTCTTCTCGGGCTGTCGTGGCGGCCCAGATCGCTTCGCATTGCTCCTGCAACGAGAGCGTGGTGATGTCGGTCATCTAGAACATCCCCCATGGACGCGACCATCGGCGCGGACAGTACACTTCGACCCGCGCTCCCCCGGCTGGTGCCAACTCCACCTTCACGGGAAGATCGGTTTCCGGCGTGTAGGGCGGAATCTTGTGCATAAACCAGATGCCGTTCATACGGCCGATCAGGTTGGTGTCGTTGAAGTCACGGATTTGCAGCTTCATCGGATCGAGGTCAATCCGCGCGCCACCTTCGACCTCTGTCAGCTCAGGCAGTGTGATCTTCCTGTTCGCCCAATCACCGCCCGGGGTACGCTGATAGCGTTTACCGGTCCAGGAGAAGTCGGGCAACGTCCACTTCCCGCGCGTCACCACCCACTTTAAAAACAGGGGCTGGTCAGTGGGGTTGTAGACAGTGACGAACCCCTCGGATGTGCCCGATGCCCCAGTATCGAAGTAGTCGTAGGGCGCATTCTCGTAGGCATCTTCGAACCAGAATGGTTGCGCCGCCGTGACAGCCATCGGCACGACCGACGATTTCCTCAGGTGCGGATCGTGTTTCGACTCGAAGACGATCGAATCCGACAACGCCACATACAGTGACCGTGTGCCGGAACGAGGTGTCGTGACCGACATCTTGGTCAGCGTGGACGCCGGGTCCCATGGGTCAGGTTCGAAATCCCACGCTGAACGCCACTGCGAGTCGAGATCTTCCCAGTCCTCCGGCGTCTCGCCTTTCAGGTTGACGGCGAAGGTGATGTCGCGTTGCTCGTATTTCTTCCCTTGATAGGTGGAGCCTCGTTGGAACGCAGACGACTTGTATCGCGTGGTGACCGGCGCGTCATAGATACCTTTGACCTCGGTGGCGAGGTACAGGCGATTGGACGCGCCGGGTCCGTTGACCACGTGATGCGAGTCGTCGACGCCGAAGATTTCCACCGTGGCGGACTCACGCAATTGGCCTATTTCCTTGCCGTTTTCGTCAGCGACCGCAGGTCAGCGATTTGCTGCATCTTGCGGTACGCGTCCTGTTGATCGGCGGGGTAAATGTTGACGATCATCGTGTCGTTGTTGCTCGTCAGATTGCCCGTGCCGTCGGATGTGATGACGTTGGATGCGGTTACTGGGGTACCGGCGGTTTGTGCTTGAATCGTCGCTTGTTGCGCGGCTTGAGTGGCTTGCGCGGTCGCGGCTTTCGCTTTCGCCCACGTATCGAGATCCGAGGCGTAGCCCTGCACTGCGGTGACGGCAGGGATGTCACGCGGGTCCGGGATGCCGAGCGCTCCGAGGTTGGAGTCGATCAGGTCGTTGAGCCCGGTCTCCCAGACATTCTTGAACCGATCTTGCGTTTTGCTCCACAACGATTCCGGGGTGTCGACGCCCGCATCGTGCGGGGTCTGTTGCCCGACGTTCGGCATCGTGAACGACGGGTCGGTGCCTGTGTCGGTCTGCTGCGGGAGCGGTTGAACCTCCTGCGGCATGAACCCCAGCTGCTGGGCGAGCTGCCGCAACAGCTGCCACTGCGGATTAGTCAGAACCGCTTCGGGCAGACCCGAGAGGTTCCATCCCGCTGTGCCGTGCGGCCAGATGCCGCCTTGGTCGTAGCCGTGGCCGCGACCGATCACGTCAAGGAGCCGATCGCCGTACTTCTGCTCGCCGTAACGCACCATGGCGTTGGTCATCGCCCACGGGTCACGCCGGTCGTCGGGCAGTGACGGGTCCCGGTACGCCTGCCAGGTGGAGGGGATCATCTGGCCAAGGCCGACACCGGCTGATTCGCCGGTGCCGTTGACGTCGACGATCTGCTGCGCAATGTCCGGATCGCCACCGGACTCGGTATCGATCTGGCGGACCCAGGCGTCGATCTTCTCCGGAGTCGGCTCGTAACCCTGATTCCGGTAGGCGTCGATCATCATCTGCCGCCACTGCTCAGCGCCAGCGGACGGGTTGAAGTCGGCCGTCCCGGAGCTGGCCCCGGCCGCGCCGCGGATCTTCGAGATGATCGCTTCGACGACCTTGCCGGCGAGCGCTCGCGGTACGGCACCGAATGCGCCGAAGCCGTCGAGGGTTGGGACCTTGTCGACGAGTGCTCGCAGGGGGCGGGCGATGAGGTCCGCCGCAATACCGCGGCCACCAGAAGCGACGCCGCCGATGCCGGAACGGATGCGGTCGAACAGGCTCTTGCGGTCCTCGTCGGACAGGTTGCCCATGATCGCGTTCGCCGCCCAGTGGACGTGGTCGTAGTGACCGGCGAGGTCACCTGCGTACACGCCACGTAGCGCCGCCTGATTGGCCGGGTCGATCGCGGTGCCGCCGACGTTGTACAGCAGCGGCCCCGGCCCCCAGATCAGCTGCGCTGATTGCGGATAGGCGGAGAAGATGTAGTCTGCGATCTGCTGGTACGGGCCGACGATATCGACAGCTTGGCCTTTGCCGTGGAACCCGGAATGTCCGGGCCGGTAGGCGCTGGTGATCGTGGCATTGTCGAACGCTCCCTGGATGGCGGACGCCATCCAGCGGTCGATATCGGAACCGAATTGGACCCCGCCGCCGATGGCGAAGTTAGCGTCCGGAGACTGCTGCCCACCACGCGTCAGCACCGCGCGCCGCATCTGCTGCATCGCTTGGTGTCCGCCAGCGGCCTCCACTTCCGCTGCGGTCCAGACATGTTCGCCGTTGGACAGCCATGCGGGGACTTTGTCGGCGGTGGGTCCGCCGGGTCCGTGGATGGGGCCGCCCATGGCGCGTTGCAGGGGTTTGGTGCCGAGGTCGGTTCGCTGTCCGACGCTGGTGCTGATCTTCTGGATGTCGGTCCACGGTTTCCCGAGCCCGAGCAGATCGTCGATCTTGTTCCAGATGCTGCCGATACCAGAGTTCAGCAGGTCGATCACGGTGTTAATCGGGCCAGCCAGTTTCGACCCGAGTTCGCCCCAATTCGCACCGATCCCGCCGACGATGCCCTTGAAATAGCCGGGTAAGGAATCGAACGCTGACCGTAGTTTGCCGAGCCCGCCTTCGCCGGTGATCGCGCCGACCACACCGCCGAAGCTCGTGGACAGGCGTGAGAAGCCCTCGCTGCTGGTGAGGAAGTCGAAAACGGATGTCGCGCCGGCCTTGAAGGTTTCGAGCGCGGTGCCGCTGTCCTTCTGGAACAACTCGATCGCGGAGCTGACGCCGGGAACGTTCTGCGCCAACCCCGTCAGGGCACCACCGACGCCGGTCGTCAGACTCTCGCTGGCGGAAGACGCGAAGTCGGAGAAACTATTTCGGGCTTGCGCCATCCACGAGACGATGCCGGGCACTTTCTCGGCCAGGCTTTGACCGATGCCCTCCATCGCGTCGGTCACCCAACCGCTGTAGGCGTCCCACTGCGGCTTGCCGAAGTTGTCCCAGCTCCACTTGCCGACCTGTGCGATCGGGGACGCTCCGAGCAGGCCCTTGCCGAGGCCGGTGATCTTATCGCCGCCCGACTTCTCGTCATCGGTCAATCCGAGGAGCCCGCCAAGAGGCGACTCGTCGAATCTCTTGCCGTACCCCTCCAACCGGTCCAGGAGCTTGATGGTCCACTTGACCGCCTTGATGACAGCTTCAGCGGCGTCCTTGACATCGGTGAAGAAGTCTTTGACGCCCTGCTGGCCTTCGGGGGTGTTGAGGTGGTCGGCGAGGCGTTTCGCGCTGTCGGTGATGTCGGACAGCCAATCCTCACCGAGGCTGTCGCTGCCCTTGAAGATCGCGCCGATGACGCGGCCGATCTGCTTGAGCAGCTCGATGACGTTGCCGAGCGTTTCGAGGGAGTCGCGAAGGTATTCGCGGAAGCTGTTCTGTCCCTCTGGGCTTTCGGCCCATTCGCGGAACCGGCGTGCCATGTCGGCGAATCCGTCGGACATGCCGGGGAAGAAGTCGCTGCCGACTCCGGCGAGGGACAGCATGCCCTGCAAGATGTCGGATAGGCCGCGGATGATGCCGTCGATCGACATTTCGACGTTGTGGAAGATTCGGGCGAGTTTGGTGCGGGTCGCGTCGGTGTCGAGGTCGGCGAGCGCGCCGCGCAGGCTCTTGTTGATCGCGACCGCGATGCGAGACAGCCCGGTTTCCAGCGTCGGCAGCGAGTTGTTCGTCAGCCTACTGATGTCGTCGCCAAGTCCCCGGAAGAACTGTTCCTGGACGGACTGCTTGAAGTCCTCCCACGCTGGTTTCAGTGCGAGGATCTTGCTTACGAAGTCCTGAGCGGACGGCGAAAGTTTCCCGAGCGCCTTCTCGAATTCGTTTGCGGCACTGCCGGAATCGTTCATCGCCTCAAAGACGGCCTGTTGGGCTTCGACCAGGTTCGCTTGCGCGTCGGCGAGGGTCGCGTGCGCGTCGACCAACGCTTGCTGGGCGTCGGCTTCGGCTTCTGCTGCCGCGGTGATGCGTTCCTGGGCGGAGACGACTTCGTCGGCCCCTTCGATGCCCTTGGCGTTCGTTTCAGCGGTGTCTTCGGCGAGTTGTTTGGTGCGGGCGATCGTGTCTTCTTGATCGACCAGCGCCTGCTTCAGGTTGTGCTGCGCCCGCGCCCGGTCGATGCCGTCCGCGTCCGGGTCGGCAAAAACCTCGTGGAGCGTCTTGTAGGCTTCGGCGACGCTGAGCGCCGCGCCTTCCTCGTCCAGCCGCGACCGGCGCAGGCTGCGGTTCATCTCGTCGATCGACCGGGCTGCGGACTTGCGGGCCTTGGTCAGGTCCTTCTGCGCGTCCAACGAATCCTGCTGCGCGTCACGCACACCGCGCTCGGCCGTGACGATGCCGCGTTCGGCCTGCACCACCGACTTCGCTGCGGCGGCGGCCTGCTTCTGCGCGGACGCGACCGCTTTGGCTTTCTGCTCCATCTGCTGGCCGGACTGCTCGCTGGCCTTCGACGCCGCGGAGAACGCGTCACCGATACCGCCGACGGCGAACTTCACGGTCGCGAACACGCTGACAGCGCCGGCTAGAGCGGCAGGCAGCAGCGCGACCACGCCGGCGGCTTGCACGAGTTGCCCGATGAGTGGAACGAGGCTCACTGCCGCCAACGCGAGCAAGCCGACCAGGGCGACGTTGACGATGTTGCTGAACGACAGCATGTTCGACGCGAGGTTGCGGATGGAGTCGCCTAGAGCGGAGCCGAAACCTGCGAGTCCGGCACGGAATAGGCGCCGGAACCCGCCCTGGTTGGCGCGGGATTCGTCGCGGCGGCGCCGTGCGTTGTTGGCTTCGGTGTCGGCGCGGGAGGCGCGTTCGACGGCGTCGGCGTAGTCGCGGTGCGCGCGGGTGAGCGCTTGTGTGGCGGCGGTACGTTGCGCCACGGACGCGTTGGCGCGCGCCATGACCTCGTCGAACCGCAACTGTGCGAGGGTGCGGCGGTTGCTGGCGTCTTCTTCGCGGCGCCGCGCCTGTTGGGCGCGCTGTTGCGATTGGGCGAGGTCGGCTTCCGCGCGGGCGAGGGATTCGCGGTCGAGTTGGACTTGCAGGCGGATGCGGTAGTAGGGGCGGGTGAAGATGTTTCCGCGGCGACGGCTACCGCTGCCGCCTCCGAGCCCTCCGAATCCTCGTCCGGCTCGGTCGAGGTCTCCGTTGAGGCTGCCGACCAGCGAGCGCAGTGCGAGGAGCTGCGCTGTAGCTGCCGCGGCGTCTACATTCACATTGAGCGTGAGCGGGATCGCGTGCTGCGCAGCCCGCCACGCGGTGAGTTGTTCGGTCGCAGCGGTCAGGTCGACGTCGACAGGAACTTTCGGCTTGATGCCACCTGTCGAAGTGGTCAGCTTGGTTCGAAGATCATTCCGAAATCCGCGGGCAAGCGTGGGCCGAAACTCAATCGCAGTCTGCGACCTAACCTTCGATAGCACGCCACCCAACGCGAGCTTCAGGTCCGCCGTGAACCCCTGCCGCAATCCTGGCCTGAACTCGATATGCGGGTTGACCTCGGCCAGGACCGCGTCGACGGCGGTAGTCAAAGTGGTCTTGAACCCAGCGGCGAGGTCGGGCGAGACGGGGACTGTGACCGTGATGCCCGTCGCGGCGGTCTTGACCTTGCTTCTCAGGTCGGTTCTGAGCCCGCGGATCTTCGCTTCGACGGGCACCTTGACGGTGACGCCCTCGGCGGCGGTCCTCACGTCGGTCTTCAGTGCGGTTTTGAAGCCTCGAGTGTTCGGCTCTACCGGTACCTTGACGCCGACGCCCTCGGACGCCGTTTTCACGGCCTGCTTGAGGTTGGTTTTGAAACCGCGTTCCAGTGTGGGCGTGGCCGTGACCTTCAGCGATTCCTTGATCGGCGCAAGAAGGGTTCGGACGTCTGTTTTGAACGTGGCGGGTAGGCGCGGTTTCAGTGCGAGATAGGCTGAACCTGCCTTGTAGGGCGGCCAAGTCGCCATGTGGCACCGCCTTATTCAGATGTCACGGGGTGATGCCCAAGGTGCGGAGGGCTTCGAGGACGTTGCGGGTGTCTTGCAGGTCGCGGAACCGTTGTTCAGCGGTTTGCGGGCGCGGTTCGGGCGGGAACGGCGGCGGCAACTTGCCCGAGAGCGACGCGGGAATGACCCGCATCAGCTCCTTCAGCAAGTCGATCTGCCGCAACAGCAGCAGCACTTCCAGCGAGTAGCCTTCCGGCGACAACGGCGGATGCTGCTCGGGCAGCGGCTGTTTCGCGCGCTCGCGGCCGAGGTCTTCGTCCATCGCCAGCGCCGACTGATACTTCGAGTGCAGCTTCAGCTGAGCAAGGAACCGGTACAGCTGCGGCCACGGGTGGCGACCGCGGAAGAAGTCCAGCAGGTCCCACCCGTGGCCGTGCGTCCACAGGTCGGATTCGATTTCGGCCCCGTACTCCTCGATGAGGAGTACGAGGGCTACGCGCCCCCCGGCAGCGCGCCCGCTTCCTCACCGGGATCGGCGTCGAAGTGATCGCTGATGTCGCCGATGAACGGCAGCAGCACTTCCGCCGGTTCGTCTTTGATGACCGCCCACACGCGGTCGAAGGCGTCACCGAGGACAGTGCGCACCAAATCACGCATGCGAGTGGGATCGACCTCGCCCTTGCGGTCAACCAGCTCCAGCAGCGCGGTCAACCGTTCGATGCTGTCGGGGGCGGTGATCTCCACGGGCGGTTCGCAGCCGTCGAAAATGTAGGGGGCCTTGGGCTTGTGCTGGGCGCGTGCCTCGTCGCGCAGGGTGGCCCAACGCGACTTCTTCGGCGCTTCGACCTCGACGGGTGCGGTCTTCTTGGCGGCAGCCATGATGGTGGTCCTCCTGGCGGACGGGGGCTACTTGCTGGTGGGTTTCTTGTCGCCCAGTACGGGCCGGTCGACGGCCTTGGGGGCGGGCTTGGGCGCTGTCCGCGCGGGCGCGATCCGGTAGCCCTGGGCGCGCAGTTGCTCGCGTTCGGTCGCGGAGCCGGCGGTGTATTCGCGGCCGTCGGGGGCGACCATGCGGACGGGAGTGAATGCCATGAGGTCTCTCCTGGCCTGGCTGTGAACGAGGAAGTGGAGCCTGCCCCGCGCGCGGCCAGGAACACGCGCGGGGCGGCTGCTCAGGTACGCGGGTTAGGCGTAGGTGAGGTTGACCGGGGCCGAGGCGCCGGTCGCGTTGGTGACGACCACCGGGTAGGAGCCGGCCGACTGCGCGGACGACACCATCGTCAGAGTGGTGTCGGAGATGACGTTGAACGCCACCGAGCCACCGGCGATCGTGACATCGGTCGTGCCCGTGAAGTGCTGGCCGGAGATCTCGATGATTTCGCCACCGGCAATCGCCGCCGTAGCAGGATCGAACGAGGTGATGGTCGGGGCGGACGCGGTGGCGGTGAAGCCCATGTCGGCGAGCAACGCGCTGACGCCGGGGCCACAGATGACGTTCTTCAGCGAGTAGCCGAGGTCTTCGTCGATCTTCGCCGACCAGGTGAGGTTGTAGGACAGGCTGCCGTCCTGCGACCAGGTCTGTTCACCGACCTGGGTGACGGTGGCGCGCGGCAGAATCCGCAGAATCCAGATCTGGTCCGCGCCCGAGCCGTCGACCATGCCGAAAATGAGGCGGTGGTAGCGGGTTTCGGGGGCGGTCGGGTCGGCGTACTGGATCTCGGAGGTCGTCGGGTCCGCGGTGATCGCGGACAAGTCGATACCCGAGTACAGCTCGAGCGCGCGGCGGCGAGTCTCCAGCAGGGTCGTGGTGACGGTGACCTTGCGGGAGATGATGTCGGTGCGCGGGGGTTCGAGCGCACCCCAGGCTTCCACGTCGCTCGATTCGATTTCGGGCGAGAAGGACGGTGGGGCGTCCTTGGCGGTGAAGCCGAGCGAGTCGAAGCCGGTGAGGGCCTGGAATTCGGCGCTGACGCCGGAGGTGAACGCGGGAGGGATGGCGGCCGACATGTCGCCGATGAGCACGAAGCCCTTGTTCGGGCGGCGAATGAGCGACGGCTTCCAGTCCGCGACCTGGTCGAAAGTGACAGCAGGCATGTAGATGTCCTTGGTTCAGGCACACCCAGAGACCCGCTGCCAGCAATGGGCGGCGGGTGGTGTGCGAGAGGTGAAGAGGTGTTAGGCGCGTGGTCGGCGGTAGGACAGCCGGACCGTGGCGGTGACGCCGCGAGCGTCGCGTTGGACGGGCGGAATGTATTGGCCGCCGGTGCGTTCCTCGGCTGTGTCGATCAGGTAGCCGCCCGGTGCGGTGTTGCCTGCGGCGCGGATGCGTTCCTGCCCAGCGGTTTTCAACGTCTTGGATTCGGCACGCGTGTTGTGGACGTATTCGACGTCGATGACCGGGTTGTCGGTGACGCCGTCTTCGGTGCCGCCGACGCGGGTGACGTAGATGTAGGGCGGGTCGATCTCGTCGCTTTCGAACGTCACCACCGGGGCGATGTCCTCGAGCAGGGCGCGCATGACGTCGTCGAATTCGGGATACGGCGGCAGTGCCATCAGTCGCTCACGTCCTGGATGAAGTCGTGCATGACATGCTCAGCCTTGTTCCAGCGGGTGCCGTGTTCACGGAAGCGCGCGTAGTGGCCGGAGGCGTAGACGATGCCTTCCTGGACACCGCCCGCACCGGGCATGACGTCGGCTTCCACGTGGGTGGCGTTGAAACCGGTCCTCCACTTCGAGCGCAGCGCCCACCGGTCGGAGCCTTGTTCGGCGACTTCCTGCAAGAACTCGCGTAGCTCAGGGCTTTCGCGTAGAAGCCTGTCGAGGTCGTTGTCAGTTCCGTCGTATTCCACTGCCGCCGTCCTTCGCGATACGGAAGCGGACCCCGCTGCTCCAGCCAGTGAAGCTGTTCGGGGTGTCGCGGACTTGGCCGTCGATGACGAACTCGTTGCCGTTCGGCAGCCGAATCCGGTCGGAGGCAATGACATCCGAGCCAGCGGGGGCGGTCACCTGAGCGACCAACACCAGCAGTTCACCGCTGGTGTTGTCCTCGGAATCGGTCACCCACTTCAGGTCACACGGACCGATCTGATGCGTTGCTTCCGGCCCGATCGGATCGCCCTGCCAGTCCTTGGCGTTCGCCGCGCCGCGGCGCACCACGGTCAACATCGTGCCCTGCGGGTAGCTGGGCGGCTGATAGTTCACCATGTGCGTGGCCTCGTGGAGGCGAGCCCTGCGTTGCGGAGGATGAGCAGCGCCGACGACGACAGCGTCTTGAGCGAGGCGTCGATTTCCTGAGCGCTGGGCGCGTCCGCGTAGGTGACCGAGCCGCCGTCGGCGGTTTGGGTCTTGATCGCGACTTCACGCCCGACAGTGCCTGCGACGGGGTCGATGCCGGCGAGGTGCCATTGCGCGGCCTGCGCGCACGTGGCGTCTCGCATCGCGTGAGCGATGTCCAGGTCTACTGGGAGCCCTGCCGGGTCGGTGTCGTAGAGGTCGCAGCGGGTCGCGGAGCGCACGAGCTGGGACGCGAATTTGATGAGATGGGTGGCCGCGGCCGTGGTGGGGAGGTCGGTGAGCCAGTCAGCCAGATCATCCGGGACGGCGTAGACCAGCACTGCTCATCACTCCTTGCGGGTGCGCGGGCGACGAGCCGCCTTGGTCGCGGGCTTAGCTTCCGGCTCCGGCTCGGGTTCCGGCTCGCTCGTAGCCGCTAGGTGCACGTGTTCGTGCGGTTCCGGCTGAGGCACTTCGGATTCGGGAATCTCGGTCCAGTACGCCCACTCCAAGAGGTCTGGGCGCGGGGTCTCGGAGGCGATCACCCAGTCCGAATGCAGGTACTTGTAATAGTGCACGTGTCTCCGAAAGTGGTTGAAGCACTACCGGTATCCGGCAGCCAGTGAACGGCTGCCGAATACCGGTGCAGTGACTACGGGGCCAGAGCGCCGCGCAGCAGGACGCCGCGGTCAGCGTCGAGGGTCTTGGTGCCGTACAGGATGTCCAGAGACATGACCTCGGCCTTTTCCTGCATGTCGTACTGCTTGACCAGACGCAGCGACAGGCCCTTGTAGGACACGACGGTCGCCCAGGTGTTGTCGGTGGGCAGTGCCAGAGTCGCCGACGCGAACGCGACAGCGGTCTTGTGGAAGGCCAAACCGACCTCGGTGGTGGGCTGGCCCGAGGCCGGGCTGCCCGCGGGCTGGACGATGTTCTGGGTCATGAACGTTTCGAAGCCGAAGATGTCGCGGCCCAGCGAGCCCTTGCGCAGCGCCTCGGTGGAGCCGGACTTGTCGGCATGCTTCAGCATGTCGGTGTTCAGCCACGGCGCGCGAGTGCTGGGGCCGATGACCGCCGACCGCTCCGACGCCGGAACATTCTGGATGTTCAGCTGGCGGTCGGCCTCGATCAGCACCTCCGGTTTGTTCCACTCGTACCCGGTCTGTGTGCCCGCGACCTGGGTGAAGTCAGTCTTCGCCTGCGCGATAATCGACCGGTCGACGGCCTGAGCGATAGCTTCCGCCGCCGGGGTCAGGAACTGGCTGTCGAAGTCCTCCAGGTGCAGAGTCAGATCCTCTGCGGTGACCTGGAACGACACGTCCTTGTGAGTGTCGAGGGTGACCGGGATACCGGTCTCGGAGGCGTTCTGGATGGTGATGCCGGGGTTCTGGCGATCGAAATCCTGCGCGGTGAACGTCGCGGGCTGCCGGATGGTGACGGTGGCACCGACCTTCTGTCCGCGCCATTCCTGGCTGACGTCGGTGTAGACCAACGGCACCATGCACAGCTTTTCGTACAGGTTCGCCAGCGCCTGCTTGGCGATGACATCGGGGGTGAGAAGAGTGTTTGCCATGTGGGCGTGCTCCTAGTGAGCGTCAGATGCGTTCGCGCTCGCGCTTTGCGCGCATCTCGGCACGAATGTCATCGATCGACTTGGCGGCGTTCGGCTTAGGGGCCGCGTTGCCGCCGGTGAGGTCACCGCCGCTACGAGGTGCCGACACCCGGTCGGCGATCTTCTTCAGCTTTGGATTGGATTCGACTGCCGCAGAAACGATTTGCTCCACCTGGGAGGCGAAATCGTCGGCAGACGGGTCGAGGTTCTTGAGCGCCCCAGTACCGGCGAGGTAGGGGGCGAGGATGCTGGTGTCGCCGTCGCATTTGTCGGCGGCCACGTTGAGCGCTTTCTCGATGCGCAGCGCACGAAGCTCCTGGGCCGCGGCATCACGTTCGGAAGCCAGCTGAGTTTCCCGGTCCTGCGCTTGCTTCAGCAGCTCAGCCGGGTCAGGAGGGGTGTCATCCTGGATCAAACCGAGCGCTCGGCCGATCTGCTCGGACAGCTCCCGCTGCGCCTTCTCCGCTGCTTCCTTCGCTGCCTGTTCGGCGGCTTCTTTGCCTTTGACTCGGGCGGCGGCGGCTTCGTCGCGCAGTTTCTTGACGTACTTTTCGTCGTACGTCTTCTCGGCTGGCTTGTCAGATTCCTTGGTGGAATCGGTGTCGCCGGAGGTTTTTTCGGTTTCGGTGACCTGTACATCGCCACCGATATCCGTGGCTCCGTTCGATTCCGGCTGCGCGGGAGCAGTGGTTTCGACGGCGGGTTCAGTTGTGGTTTCCTGGGGTGTGCCTTCGTCGGGCATGAATGTGCCTCCTGGACACGGAGAAACACCCGTCGGCGACCTGGCCAGACGAGGTGTTGATATGACGAGACCCCCAGGGCCACGGGGCCAGAACTGGGGGTTTATGAATCCGCTTGCGCGGAAGTATCAGTTATTCAGTCCGTCCGACAGGGTCGGACCCTTGTAGGTAGGGCTGTTAGGGCTGTTCCCGGTCGGGAAAGAACTGCGACACGTAGGCGATCGCATCTTCTTCGGTCGGCGGATGCTCACGATCGTGGACCTGCTCGGCAAACCGTGCCCGAGCGCGGTCGATCAGCGCAGCCTTCTCTGCCGGGGCCGCGTCCGCGAGTTCGAAGAGAAGATCTTCCACCTCGGAGGTCAGGCCGCTGTCGGAGTGGGGCGGCTCGCCCTGTAGCGCCGCGGCGAGCATGGCGTCGAAGATGGCGCGCAGCCGGTCGAGGCTGGGTTGGGACCGTCTCACCGTCCGCCTCCTGGTGTCGACATCCGCAGCAGCAGTTGATGCAGGACCTTAGCGGGTTCGGATGCTCGGTCACCACCGATCTCGACTTCCGCGAACGCGTTCGCGAGCGCCTCCGCGGGGTTGAGCTTGCCGAACGGGCCGTCCTCGAAGCTGTACAAGCTCAGGCGTGCCCGCCATTGCAGGTATCGCAGCATCCGCTGCGCGTCACGCTCCCCCGGTTCGAGAGGGTTGCGGGGGTGCCAGTAGTCGACGAGTGTCTGTTCGGCGACCTCGCGGGCGTGGCGTTTGCCCGCGTGTTCGATGGCATGACCGAACTCGTGCACGATCGCCGCATAGTAGGGGCGCGCCGCGAAGACTTTCGGATGTTTGCCCGACGCGATACTGCCGGCCCATGCCTCACGCATCCGTTCGGCGTCGGTCGCGTAGATGACGTTGAGCCAGATAGCCTTCGCGTACTCATGTCCGTCGCTGCGGCGACGTGCCCCCTTGGTGACGGCATACACGTCCGCGGGGTCGTCATCGGGTGCCAGGAATTCGGTGATGTCGCGAATGCCGACAGTGCGGAGGTCGATGTCGGGGTACTTGGCGAGCATGTCATGGAGGGCGCGGCCGTACTCTCGAGCGGCTTCGAGGTCGACGCCGGGAAGGTCGAATCCGACCGTGTTGAGCCCGTAACGACTGCTCAGGATGTCCGCGACTTCCTGAGGGCTGGTGGCAGCGTCGAACGGGGACGGCGGAATCGGCGCCGGTTGCTTCGGCTGATCGGGTGGTTGACCAGAACCGCGGTCGCCGCCGGCCATGAAACTGAGCTGGCTGCGATCGGAGTCACTGTCGTGCCGGCGTGCGGTGGCGGCGACGAGTTCGCGGCGTGCTGTGCGCTGCGCCGTGGTCGACGGTGCTACGGCGGCGACCCGTTCTTGGGCGCGCACGCGCCGTTCGCGGGCGCGGCGCCGTTGGCTGTCTCGGTAGCCCTCGCGGTCGGGCACGCTGTCGGCTGGTGGGAGCGGGGAATCCGGGGTCCACACGGAGACGACGTGGCGGCAGCCGTGATGCCACAGTCCGTCGCGGCGGGAGTCGGCGATCGAGGCAAACACCCGCACGGCGACTTCCTGCCCGACTCTGTTTGTCGCCGTATAGGTTCCACGCGTCTGCCCGGTGATCGACAGCACCCTACCTTCGAACGGCGTACACAGCACGCACGCTTGCGGGACGTCGGAGACGACGACCAAGTCGTGGCCTTGCGCGGCGAGCGTCTGGGTGTATGCCTCGACTTCGGCGTAGGTGACCGATGCCCGGATCGCGGTCTCCACATACGACGTCAGCGAATAGTGGCGGCCCGACGCGCTCACATACCCGGTGACACCTCGCGCAGCGTCACCGCTGAGTGATCGTTGGATCGCCGCGGCGCGTTCAGCGTCGGTGAACGCGGGGTCGCGAGCAGCGTCGACGGCACGACGAAACGCCTCTTCAGCCCAGCGGGCGATCCGCGGGTGCGTCGCAGCGACACGTGCGTACACGTCGTCGGCGATGTCACGTGCCCGCCCGGAATCCGCGTCTCTCGCGTCGATATGGAGGTCGGTGAGCGCGTTCGCGTGCCCATACTCCCATGCTTGGGAGACTGCGTCGTCGACCAAGGGGCGGGCGTCGCGAGTGAGCGACTCGATGACCTTCGCGATACCGCGGCGTAGGCGCAGCAGCCGCGCGAGCATCTTGACCAGCCAGTAGGCGCCAGGGATGGGCGCGAGGATGCGGGCGAGCCACTTCAGCACCGATTGCTCGGCTGCTTCGTAGCGGGCGACGACCGGGCGGGCGAGCTGGTCACCGAAGGTGGGTTTAAGCGGCATCCTTCAGCCCCACGGGCGCATCGGATCCGCTGTTGCCGAATTCGTCGGGGATGTCGTCGATCCGGTTCTCGTCTAGGATGCGGGCCACTTCCTCGTCGACCTCGGGGTTGGACCAGTTCGGGTGGTACATCCGGACGGCGGTTTCCACCGACAGCGCCTGCGCCGCTCGCAGGTTCGCGATCGCCGTGGACAAGGCGACTGGGTCTTGGTCCACACGGATCGGGAAGTCCATTTCCGGGTCGGCGGTCACTCCGAAGTCGGGTCCACCGAACACGACATGGTCGAGCTCGAGCATCGTGCGGGCCAGCGGCTGGGCGCTTGCCTGCCAGTACAGGACCTTCCGGTTCCTGGTCTGATTGGACTTGTCCTTACGCGCCGACACCTCGGTCGCGGTCATCGTCACCGCATCCGAATCGTCGAAGTCCGCAGCGGAATATCCGCAGGCGCGCAGGATCTGCTTGAGGAGCTTCTCGCAGGTCTTGGCGTGTTCCTCGACGCGGATCGCGAACTGTTGCGGCTGCACCAGTCGAGCACCGTGCTCGTCGGTCATGCCCATGCTGTCCGACGGCACAGGCGTGAAGATGGCCTGTTCCGGGTCGAAAGACGCACCCTTACCGGGGCCTTGGTCCTCGAGAAGTTCTTGTGCAACGAACAGGCGGGCCTTCGCGAGATCGAGATCGCGCATCCACGACGACCACGCCTCATCGAGCGAGTCGAACAGCGGCTCCACGCCCTCGAAATCGCTGCGCCCCAACGCCGACAACTGCGGCACATTGCGCCACTTACGGGCAGGCCGCACATTCGGCACATACGCCGCCGTCAACCCGTCGACACCGGTCTCGACAGAGGAGTTCTCGTCCACCAACTCCGCAGCCCATGCCGTGGCGTCGAGACTATCCAACGGCATACGCCGCCCGATCGATCCCTCATCGCCCAGGTAAAGGGCGTGCTCGATGAAACTCGGTTCGTGATGCTCCAGGTGCCGCCACACGCCTTGCTTGTCTTCGGCGACGATCGTCCAGAACGTGACCGCAGACAGCCGCCCATACCGCCACTGCGGGATAGCGCAGTCCGGGCTGACCGGGGACAGCATCACCTTGTCGGCGGCTTCTTTGTCCCACCACAGGCGCAGGAAGACCCCGCCCAGCGCGGCTTGGATTTCGGCGGCTTCCAGGAACGCGGCAACGCTGTCGGCGTCGTCGAGCAGTTCGTTCAGCCGCTGCTGCGCACCGTCTACGTCGCGGGCGTCACCTTCGGTGAGCAGCCAGGTCGGCGGCTGCCCGAACAGCAGATCCGCTGATGTGGTGGCGATGTCTGCGGGCGCGGGAACGTGCAGGCGTTTGGTGTCCTGGAAGACCGGGCGGCCCCACCACAGGCGGCTGAGCATGCCGACGATCCCGCCCCGTAACTGCGAGGAACGGGGAGTGGGGAGCTGGTAGCGGCTACCGCTGTAGATCGATTGCAGGGCGGCGGTGTCGCCGGACCACCAGGCGCTGTAGGTGGCGAAGTCGTCGTAGGCGACATCATGTGGCTTGGGTGGCCATTCGCCCCTGTACTCGGGCAGCGGCACGTTCGACTCCTTGGGAGATTGATGAACCCGAGCCCGTCGCTCGACAGGATCGAGCACCGACACCGCTACCATTCCCATGGACATCCAGCCGAGATAGGGGAAAGCGTGGCCAACGGCGAGTTCAGTTCAGCGACAAAGGCTCTCGTCGCGGCAAGAGCTGGCTACATGTGCACGAATCCGGACTGCAACAGGCTCGTTGTGGGGCCGGAGGTCACCGGCCTCCTCGACGAGACGGAGGAGTACCTGTCCACCAACATCGGCGAATTCGCCCATATCAGTGGACGCAGGCTGAATTCGGCTCGCTATGACGAAACCTTGACCGACGAGCAACGCGCGAGCCCCGACAATGCGCTACTCCTGTGCCGGGTCTGCCACAAGCTCATCGACAGCAATGGCGGGCCGGGCTATTCTGCCGAACTCTTGAGATCCTGGAAGACGGCACACACCCGGCAGGTCCGCGAACTTCTTACCAGCCGACGCAAGTCGGTATTGACGAAGCTCCTGTCGCAAACACAGAACGCTGATGTCGTCCAGCACGTGTTCGAGCTACTGGCGAATAAGCGTTCACTCCACGAGTACCCCGACCTTGAAACGTGGTGGCAGGTCAGGAAGGCGTTCGGGCAGCTTCGTGACGAGGTGACTGCCTCGTTGAAGGACGTCCAGGACGATGATCGCCTGAAGCAGGAGCTTCGTCGAATCACGAGCGCTGCTCGGAAGTTCATGGCAGAGGTCCAGGTCGAGGACTTCCGCGCACCAGAGACTGAGCCTGCCGAGGCAGAGGTTCTACTGGCGATCACGCGAACGAAGATCATGAAGACGGTGGCGATGCTCTCCGAGCGATACGAGATCCCGGTTCCGCCGGAGTTGCAGAGCCAGGTCTGGAAGCTGACGGCCTCGCGGTCGTATGGCTAAACCAGGCTCATCGCGGAGATTTCGCCCGTGCGGGTGAGGTAAACCAGGCCGCCGCGTTTCGCTTCGGCGCCGGTGAGGTCTCGGTAGTAGTTGCTGCCGCCGTCGAAGGTCGGTGAGCAGATACGAGTGCGGGTCTTCGCGGTTTCGACCGCCCACGAATGGAAGTGCCCGTGCGCGAGGATGTGCGAGCCCGCCGGATTCTGTTGATGGAACGCTTGATCCGACCACCAGGTGAACGCGTGGGAGTGTTTAGCGGTAGCGCCGCCCTTCCACTGGTGGCCGTGGGCGATGGTGAAGACGGTGTCGCCGCGGGCGACGGTCATGAACCCTTGCTCAGGGTCGGGCACTTCGACGCGGACGTGCCCGAACGCGGCCTCGTTCATTTTCAACGCGTCGGCGACGCTGATGGCGCATTCGGTGGCCCACCCGTCGCCGGGGTTGGTGTTCTGGAAACGCTGCGCCTGGTCGTGGTTGCCGTTGACGACCGACAGCCACATTCGGTCGGTGAGGGGCGCGAACTGTTCGATGGTGTGCAGCATCAGGCGGCGCAGGATGCGGGTTTGGGTGGTGACGCCGTATTCGGTGCGCCACCAGTTGCGACCGTCCTGGGACTGGTTGCCTTCGATGCAGTCACCGGGGAACAAGACGTGTACGCCCGCAACGCCGCGGATCTGGAGGACCCGATACTCGCGGACTGCGCGGTCGACGGTGTCGAGGAACTTGTCGATGATCGTGTCGGTGCCGCCGTTGTCGACCTTGGCGATCTGGAGGTCCGAGCATTGGAGGTTGAACACGTGCGGACCGGCAGCCGCGGCCGGCTGATGTGCCTGCCAGGTGTCGATGCGCGCGAGAAGGTCGTCGGTGTTCGCTTCGGCGCGGCGGGGCGCGATCCGGAACCTGTACGCCGCCAACCAGCGCTCATCGTAGGTCTGCCACCGACTGACCCGCGGGTTCCCGACGATTTGCACCTCATCCGGGTCGTACCCGAATTGCCGCAGCAGCTCGGTGTAGGAGGCAGGGGGCTCGTCGAGTGGGCCGGTTTGTACGTAGCCGGCGGTGCCGTCGAACTCGGTGCGCGGCTGGTATTCGGCCTCGGTTGCGGTCGGCTGCTGTGCGAGGTCGTCAGCGAGGCTCACGCGGCGGACTCCAAGCTGGAGGGTGCGGCAGCACCGTAGCAGGAGCAGCGGTGACGGCAGTGCAGCCGGAAGCGGGTCTCGGCTGCGGGGCAGCCGTTACGGATCGCGGCACGATGCAGGATGGCGATCGGCTTGCCGGCGCCCACATAAGCGTCGAACGCGGCACGATCCTCACTGCTGAGGGTTTGCAGCCACAGCGCTGTCTTGCAGGGTCGGGCTGCGTTGTCGTCCTGTTCAGCGTGAATAAGGTCTTCGGCGAGGGACATACGATCGTCTCCTAGATCATTGTGCCTAGTAACTATCGTATTGCTGGTGGTCAAAGACGATTCAGCTGATCATGCCGCGACCAGATCCGCTTTCGATGTTCCGGCGAGTTTTATGCGGCGTCGCCACTTCCGTTCGGTCGTGGTGATGCTGTAGCGGAGGCTGTCGCAGGAGTGGTCGTTGAGCTTGATCGGCTGGTCTTTGCCCTCTTCGGTGGCTTTGGTGTCCCACACGTAGCCGGGGATCTCTCTCAACAAGGTCGTGCACCGGTCGGCGATCTTGAGTTTGTCGACGCTGAAAAGCGCTGATACCGTGCGGATTCCGTAGAGCACGTCGTTCATGGCCGGGACAGTGCTGAGTCCGTCCTGCTTCAGTTGGACGCGGTAGTCGGCGGCGGCCGGGTCGACGGCGACGGGACAGGTCACACGTGGCGGGTTGCTGGGGTCTTCGCTGGGGTGGTGCGGGCCAGCCAGCCACTCACGCAGCCCCTCCGAGAGTTGCACGTTGGTGCGGCGGGCTTCCCGATTCGATGGCTCGTACCGCCATTCGTCGACCGCGTACAGCACGTTGTCGACACCGAGCCCCAGCATTGTCGCCGCGGTCGGGTTGGTGGTGCCGTGGTCGACGCCGACACCGATGTACCACTGCATCTCCGGCAGATCCGCCCACGGAACGACGTGACGGGACTGGTCGAAGCAGTCGTAGACGGCGCCGTCGGCGGCGACCCATTGACCCAGGATGTTGCGGAGGTAAAACAGGCCCTGGTTTTCAGCCTTCAGCGACGCGACATAATCCGGATGTAGTGACGGGTTGTCGTCCAGGGTGAAGTCCCAGGCACCCAACCGCATGTCGGCCTCGCCCGCGCGGTCGATGAAGTTGACCTTCAGATAGTGCTGCGGGTTGTCCGGGTTCGTCGTCGCTAGACAGCGGGCGCCGGGAACAGACAGGCGGGCGAGGAGCTGGTTCCAGAAATTTTCCGGCAGCAGCGTCGCTTCGTCGACGAGCGCCAAGCAAGCAGTGAGGCCGCGGAGTTTGCCTTCCGCGCGAACGTCGGAGGCACCGATCAAGTGGACGGTGCGGCCGAAGATGACGGCGATGTTGGAGCCGCGGGTGTGGTGGACTTCGCGCGCCCAGGGACCGAACACGGCCTCGTCCTGCATGGGTTCGAGGATGTTTCTCTCGATGGTTTGCAGGGTGCGTCCGCAGATCAGAATGAGCCCGGTGTTGGGTGCTTCGACCACGGCCACATAGAAGGCAAGGATCGAGGCGATGGTCTTGCCGGAGCGGACGGCGCCGGACCAGATGCTGATGCGGTGTCGGCTGGATTCGACGATGGAGGCGATCTGCTTGCGCGAGAGCGGGAGCGCGTCGAGGTTCACTCGTCGTCGCCTGCGTCCGCGCTGGCTTCGTCGACGTCGTAGGCTTTCTCGAGAAGGTCGAAGAATCGGCCGACCATCGACGAGGTCTCCGTCGACACAGTGCCTCTGGCATCGGCGATGGCCTTGAGTTCGGCGGCCTTATAGGTGCCGGTGAGTTTCGCGCGCTGGTCCATGATCGCCAACGCCCGGTCGATTTTCCATTCCGCGCCCCGCTCACCTGAGACGATGTCGGGCCAGATCGCGGCGAGCATCGCGTCGAGGCGCTGGAGTTCGAGTTCTAGGTACTCCTCGGCCTTTTCGCGGGTGACGTCGGCGAGCGCGTCTTGGATGTAGCTGGAGATGGTGGACTTGTGCAGGCCCATGATCTCTGCGATTTCGTACTGTTTCTTGCCGGCGAGGCGTAGTTCGAGGGCGCGTTTGCGGCGCTGTTGAACCTCGAGCGATTCTTCGACGGGCTTGGATTTCTTGCGTGCCATTGGGCGGAACCTCCATACACGGCGGCTCCTGGCCGGTCCGCGATCAGGTGGTGATGGGGTCGGCTGCCACCTGGGCGAGCCGATTGAGAGGGACGACGCGTGCCCCGCTGCCGGTGAGCGGCAGAATCAGCGCCCGGCCTTGCCGGATCGCGGCGATTCGGTATGGGGTCTCGGTGCCTGGGCGGGTGACGATGTCGCCGACCGTGAGGGCCATGGCCTGACCTCCGATAGTGCGGGGGTTATGTGCGGGCGAGGCTGGTCGCTAGGCGCGCGATCCAGGTGAACGGGTCGAGGTTGGCGGGCAGGTCGTTGGTGAGGTGCCGTGCGGTGATCTCGATGGCGGCGCGCGTGAGGACCGGATGGTGTTCCATCGCTTTGTCGACGCCCTCCGACAGCAGTTCGCCTTCGGGGGCAACGACCTCCGCGACAACGACCGCGGCACCGACGAACAGCCACAGATGCCACGCTTTGATGCGGGATCGCATGGGGGGACTCGTTATTCGTCGCTGTCGTCGCCGTCGACAACCATGACGTGCTCCACCATTCCCGTGTTGGTCATAGCCGACCACATCGCGGCAGCGACATCCGACGGAGACACCTGCACCGGTTCGGGGGTCTCGATGGCGATCTCGAATACCCAGAGTTTCAGTCGAAATTTCATGTGTCACTCCAGGTCGAGCGCCGATCAGTCCTCGTCGGCGAGTTGTTGCTTCAGGCGGGTGAGGCGTTGCAGCAGTAACCCCATCTGGACATGGACGGGCACCCTGTCGTCGCGGGAGAACGCGCCCACCGAAGTCCAGGTGTCGCCGTCGTTGTCGATGCCGCGGCGTGTGGCGACGATCGTGTAGTCGAGCAGCAAGCCGGGGTCAGGGTCGTCGTCGTAGGCGCGCCATACCGCGTCGATCGCTTCGGTGAGGGCATTGTCGGCCGCGATTTGCTCAGGCGTCCGCGACATGCTGTGCGGCCCATTCGAGCTTGTCGGGCGAGAATCCGCCCCAGTGCACGTCGCCGACAACGACGACCGGTGCTGTCTTGTAGCCCAGTTCGAGCATCTGTTCACGTGCCTGGTCGTCTTCGGTGACATCCACCTTCTTGTATGCCGTGCCGAGAAGTTCGAGTTTCTTGATGGTTGCCTTGCACGGCTGACAGTTGGGGCGCGAGTAGACGGTGATCTCTGGTGTCGAGGTCAAGGCAGGCGAATCCCCAGGTCGGGCAGTGGTGGGAGGATAATCTCGGGCAGCGGCGGCGGAACGTACGCCAACGCCTCGGGCGGGATGTACTGCTCCAGCTCGTCGGGCACATACGCGGCGACAGGTGTCGGCACGTACGGGCCGGGGTCGAGGGCAGCGACGGCGTTGTCGAAGTCTTGGAGAGATGGCAGCGGGCCGGGCGTCCACTCCGGCAGCGGCAACGTCTGTTCGATCGGTGGTAGACCGGTCGGGGTGTGCTCGGGCAGCGCGGGATTCGGCGACGGTGTTTCCACGAGATGCTGGCCGGGCGCCAAGCCGTTGGCTTCGCCGGGCGCGTACCCGTGCCAGCCGGTCAGGTAGCCCTGCACCGCGAGCACGAAGTGAACAGGGTCCACCCACGGGGCGGGAGCGTCACACACGACGTCGTATTCGTGGCACACGCTGACCGTGTTCGGGCCGAGTTCGCGTTCGCCGGGCGAGGAGATGCCTGGGATGATGCCGGGCAGGGCGTCGTAGATGCCACCTTCGGCGCGCGGGTCACCGTAGAGGATGGTGTGATCGGCCTGGTCCTGGATGTTGCCGGCGACTTCGGCACCGAGAGAATGCCCGAGGACGGTCACGTGCCCGGTCGGGCATTCGGCGCGGTAGGCGGCGATCTTCGCTGTCGCTGCGGTCTGGCCGTCGCGGACGCTTTCGTCCTTGGTGTAAGGGCCGGTCGGCCAGATGGAGGACGGGTAGTCGAGCGATTCGGTGCGGTAGCCGTCGCCGTAGGCGGCGAGGTGGTCACCGAGCATGGTCGGCTGGGCGGTTTGTTCGGCGGCGCGCTGTCCGGTGCCGCCGATGCCGAGAACGTAAGGGCGGCAATCTGGTTCAGCGGATGCTACGGGTGTGGCGGCGGGGAAGCCGAGCGGGCCGAGGTAGACGACACCGATAGCGGAGACGGTGAGTGCGCCTGCACGGAGACGACGGGACATGGGGGCCTCCTGGCAGGCCGAACTAATAGGGGGAAATTTGTGAGCCCGCCGCGCGCCCGGGAGGTAGCGAGGGCCGGGGCGCGGCGGGCTGGGGTCGCGGCGCACACGAGGGCTGCTGCGCGACCGGACGCCACCTAGATGCCCTCTGACCCGCGTGAGATCGGGCGGCCCCTGGTGCGAATGGGGCACGAGGGTGGTGGCGAAACTTGTGCGGTAGGTGTTCTCTGGGCAGCACCGCCACTACCACTTGCGTTACCTCGAATATCGAGGTCGCACTACGCGATACGCGCAGTTAAGACTGGACTTGATGCGCTACATCGGTGCCCACACAAGCTTCATCTGCTTGCCGTCTGGTGTGTTCTCGACCGTGTAGGACCCGAGGCTGTAGTTGACCCGTGCCGGTCCGTCGTCCTCGGTCAGCATGTAGGTGCCCGGGTCGTCCGCCTTGAGCAGCTGTCCTGCGAGATAGTCGGTGCACGGGACGGACTCGAATGGGTTCTCGCGGGCGGAGAGCGTCGCCACCATCGTGCTGTCGGTGAGATCCCATACCGACCAGCGCTTCTCGCGCGTATCGTCGTCGTAGGGTTCATGTTCGTGGCGGATGACCACCGAGCGCGCGAACACGGTCAAGGTGACGAGCACCGGTGAACCGGAGCCGATTTCGATCTCGTGGAACTTCGGTGGATGGTCCTTCGGCATCAGGACGGGCTTGCCGTTGATGCGGACTTCGCGCGGGATCACGATTCCGTTCGCGCCGTCACGGCTTTCGTTCTGTGTGGGCTCGATGATCTCGATGTCAGCGCAGTCGGGAAGGTCCCTGGGCAATTCGTTCTCCCTGGCTTGGTGGTCAAGATTTGCGTGTACCACCGCCTGGCCAGCGGCCGAACACCATGCGGTAGTAGCGGGCAGCGAGCCCTGACGCTTCGCGTAGCGACATGTGTTGCAGCAGCAGTGTTTGCAGAGTCCGGAAGGGATGCTCGGAGTTGGCCCATTTGGCGAGACCTTCGCCTTTGGTCCAGTACTCGTTGAGTTCTCGACTCGCGCCGGTCTTTCCGTCGGGGTCAACCAAGGCTGTACACCCCCTCATCCGGAAGGTCGCCGACCTCGGGTTCGTCGTTGAGGTGACAGCGGCATTCGAGCCCGCCTTTGGGACAGCCACGCGCCTCGTCCTCGGGACGGTTCTCGTACTCGTCGGCCCAGTCACGCAACGATCGCTTCTCGCGCGCGCGTACCGCCCGATGCGGATCAGGGTGGCAGCATCCGTACCGGCAGTTCGAGCGAACCATCATCGCCATACGCACCGCCATTTACATCGCAAATAGAAACCCGCAGGTCAGGGCGTCACTTGTTGGGCACTTCCGGATGCATCGCAAAGAATAGTGCCGCAGTGGCGTCCTCGTAGACGGGCCACAGCGCTGCGTCCACCGCGTCGGCGAAAGACGGCATGCCGAGACATGCGCTGAGACGGTCAGCGACGGCCCGAACCTCTGCCGAGAAGGATTCCGGACGGATCAACGGGATACTCCTCGGTGGCTATGTCAGCACGGTCGGTTCGCCGATCACGCCGCCGCCCTCGTCACGTCGCCCCCAGAACAGTTCCGGGGAGCCA
Source organism: Nocardia sp. CC227C (assembly GCF_030767025.1). Classification (GTDB taxonomy): domain Bacteria; phylum Actinomycetota; class Actinomycetes; order Mycobacteriales; family Mycobacteriaceae; genus Nocardia. Next base: position 43,325 of record NZ_JASITE010000026.1, read on the forward strand.
TCCGCGTTGAGGAACAGAATCCAGGAGGTGCCGTCGTCGCGGATGCCCTCGATCAGCCCGGACCAGTCCTTCGTGATGGACGAATGCTCGTAGCGTTCAATGTTGATGTTGCGCATGGATGCTCCTGAAAAGTGGTGCCGGAACATCCATCCGGACGAGTTAAGCCCGAAGCCGAAGGCAACGGGCGGGTTGTCGGTCCAGCAGGATTTGAACCTGCGGCCTCTGCCTTATCAGGGCAGCGCTCTCACCGCTGAGCTACAGACCGAAAGCCCCGCCGATTTGAGGAAGCTGGTGCTCGAGCCTTGGCGGGGGTCGCTCCACGGAAGAAATGTGCGCACATTTCCGCTTCGCCGCTTGGTATGGGGTGGCGGCCCGGTCTAGTCACTCCACTGGGTACTTCCGGGCGTGCCCGGTTTCCTGACCCTGCGACCGCTCTTACCTAGTGCAAGACCCATCGTCGACCCGACGGGAGTCGAACCCGCATCTTCCGCCGTGACAGGGCGGTGCTCTAGCCGATTAAGCTACGGATCGTTTGCTGGCTCGGCAGGGTTCGAACCTGCGCTCCCCCGCTTAACAGGCGGGTGCTCTGCCGACTGAGCTACGAGCCATTGGGGTGATCGACGGGTCTTGAACCCGTTTCCTCCGGGATCACAACCCGGTGCCTCGACCGCTTCGGCTTCGACCACAGTGCCTTCAGGAAGAATCGAACTTCCGACCCCCGCCTTATCAGGGCGGTGCTCTCACCACTGAGCTACAAAGGCATCTCGTGCCCTCGGCTGGGATTGAACCAGCGACCTACCGCTTAAGAGGCGGCAGCTCTCCCACTGAGCTACGAAGGCGTGCCCCCGGTCCGGCTCGAACGGACGACCCGCCGCTTAAAAGGCGGCTGCTGCTGCCAACTGAGCTACGGAGGCTTCGTGACCTCGGTGGGAATCGAACCCACGTCGCCCTGAGTGAGAGTCAGGGTGCCGAACCAGCACAGCACGAAGTCGCAGTGACGTAGATCGGAGTCGAACCGACGAGGGTCCTGATTGAAAGTCAGGCTGCCCATACCGACAGAGCAACTACGCCATCGTCCGGCTGGATGGAATCGAACCACCTGTGCCCGAGGGCGGGAGGGTTACAGCCTCCGTGCACACCATGTGCTCAACCGGATTATCCGGCCCGCTCCCACGCGCGAGTTCGGGCCAAACGATCGATGCGGTGGTCGGATTTGAACCGACGTCATTCCAGCTTATGAGGCTGGCGTGCGACCGAACTGCACTACACCGCAACGACGCAGCCGACATGCGCCGGACTGCGCTCGCACGGGCGGAGAGAATCGAACTCCCGACACGCGGTTTTGGAGACCGCTGCTCTGCCACTGAGCTACGCCCATTCGGTTCCGCCGTGCGGCGAAACGCTGCGGAAGACAGAGGACTCGAACCCCATGCCCAAACGAGCACGAACGCGCTAGCAACGCGGCTCGACCTCCATGGCCGATTTGTCTTCCACTGAAGAACGGCCCTGGACTCGAAGAGCGGAACCGTTCATAGCGCGGAAAGCTGAGGAGTCGAACCCCCGGGACTCAATGCCCGCCTCCGGCTTTCGAAACCGGCTGGCCTCCACAGGCCGGAACCTTCCATCACCGCCGCCGTTTCAGCGTGCGGTGCAACTAGATTCGCAGGAGCGCTGAAGTGCTGCAACTGATTTTCCGACGTGCGGTTACGCGAATCCCGGCTCGCCAACCGTCCGGGTGGCTGCCGGGTCACTTCCGCAACCTAGGGGTTGCGGCGAAGCTGAGGGTGGGGAGTTTCCTAGGCTCCGACCGGGGCACGGGCCGTAAGGCATGTAGTTCCCGGTGCTGCGATTTGCCCGCTGAGGCATCGGTTTCCGGCCGCTGAGCCTTCCCGTACCAGCCACTTGGCCGTCAGGTTCCCGACATCGCACACATTCGCGGCCCGACCACGCAGGTAGCCGCTCACTCTGTCACCACCAGCACAGCTAGCTAGGCTGTGCTTTGCTCCCCGTCCGCGAGTCGAACGCGGTTCCTGCCGATTACGCGGCTGCTCTGCCGTTGAGCTAGCGGGGATACCGTTATGAAGTTGTGGGGAGAGTGCCGGAGGCGTTTCTTACCTTGGGCATGAGGCTCCGCTGAAAAAAGTAGCAAAACCGCTGGTCGCATCTCGCCGTCGATTATAACGATTTGATCTCGTTCGATCCTGCGGGTTATTAAGCGCCACACTCCCCGGTGAATCCGCCGTACACCGAGCCTTCTTGGCCGGGTTCGTTGCTGCGGGTGCATTCGTGGTCGTGGTAGGCGGCGCGCGGGCACCGTTTGTTGCCGCAGTCCGGGCACACGATGAACGGCATGAAGCGCAACTCGCTCGCGTCCGGGTCGAGGGCCGCGACTGCCCGCCGCCATTCCTCATGGCAGTAGTGGCAGCCGCATGTGTCGATCGGGAAGCGCGAAAACAGGACGTACACAACTTTGGCCTTCACGCCGCCGTCTTCCATCCGTAGCTGCCGAGAGCACCAGCGATGTCGGGTGGCTGCCATCCGTCGGGTTTGATGATCTTGCCGTCGTCGCGTCGAATCACCTTGCCGTCCACCAGTTTCGCGAGGTTCGAGGTTTGAACCGCTTCCCACACCGACTTCATCGGTAGGTGCAGCAACGCCCCCAACGCCGCGGTCGCGCTGATCAGCACGTCGAGGTAGGCGGTCGTGAGCCGAAGATTGCGATCGTCGACAGCCGCGGCGAGACGGTTGCGGTAGAGGTCGAAGCGACGCGGCCACGAGTTCGGCGCTTCGCGGTCGTAGGTGTCCCACGACGGCGAAAAGATCACGTCCCGCAGGACGGATGTCTCGCCTTCCAGCTGACGCGCGACACCGACCCGGAGGGCAAGGCCGGCGGTCACGTAGAGGACGTCGGCGATGCCATCGGCGGTGGCGATCATGTCGCGGGCTTCGAGCGCTCCCCGGAGTTCGTCGACTTCTTCGCTGATGAGCCGCAATGCCAGTGCAAGTTCTTCGTCGCTGGGCCAGCCGGGTTCGTCGCGCAGGGCAACACCGCAGGCGCGGTTGAAGGAGGCGACGTCGCTGAAGATTGTGGTCATGCCGCGATTCCTTCGTCCGCGTGTCCGCGCGTGTACGCTCTCGCCCGCGACACCTTGTCGTGCAGGTCTTCGAGCAGCATGTAGGTGGAGAGCCAATCCCGGGCGTCGTAGGCGACCTGGACTTGCTGCCCGAGCGCCTGGATTTCGTGCATGACGACAGCGATGTCGGTGTCGGTGGGATGCCGCCACAGCCGATGTTCTTCCATCTGGTCGGCGGTCACGGGTCCGTCGATGGACAGCAGCTGCCCGCATTCAGTGCATGTCGGCAAGGGAGCCTCCTACAGGTCGGTGAGGTCGACGAGGGTGGTGTTGTCGCTGACTGGTGCGGAGTCGTCGGCGAGGATGTCGACGACGGTCCGGTAGTGGCCGCGGTCCAGTTCCGCGGTGAGGCGGCAGTGGTAGTGGCCGGCGAACAGCCTTCGGGGCATGGTCTGGTCGACGACCCGGCGCAGGAGTTCGCGATGCCGTTCGGCGGTGTCGATCTCTTGCTGGGGGAAGCCGAGTGGGTTGCCTTCGATGCAGGGGATGCGCACGCCCGCGGGCACGTCGTGGCAGAGCATCACATCAATACGTCCGTCGTCGGACGCTTTTTGTGCTTGAGCGATGCTGATGGTTTCGCCGGGCCACCATTCGCGACCTGGTGTGCGCCAGGGCCGGTCGACGGAGTGGGCGCCACCGAGCGCCAGGAACCGCACACCTGACCATTCCCACCGGTATGTGCGGGGTAGGTAGAAGATGTTGGGGCGCAGCGGGATCGCAGTGCAGCCGTGTTCGGCGACAAGGTCGCGGAGTCGATCATGATGGTCATGGTTGCCGTCGACCCAGCCGAGCATGAGGCCGGTCTTCTTCAGCTCCGTCTGGACGGCTTTGAAGAAGTTCGGTCGCATGTCGAACGCGAAGTCGCCGACATGCAGGATCGCTTGTGCGCCTTCTTCAGCGGCGTAGCGGATCGCGCGGCGCGCATGGTGCTGGTTCGCGTGCCAATCGCCGACGAACGCGAGCCGTTCGGGATTGAGCCCGTCCCAGTCGGTCATCGTTCGAGCCTTCCGTGAGCACGGACAGCCTTCCAGCGCATCCAGATCGGGTCGCTGACGTATGGATCGCAGCCTGGTTCGGCGCGGTCGCGGTGCTCCCAGAGCGCGATGACGACTATGTGGAGCCCGGCCGGGAGGACGAGCGTCTTCCGGTGGTACTCGTCGCCGCCAAACCATGGGAACAGGTAGTAGCGCCATCGCCCGCGGCTTGGCATGCCCATGTAGTCGATCCAGATTCGGCCACGGATCGACCGTTGGATTGACCGCCAGCTGGTCACAGCTTCGACCATGCGGCGACCGACCAAGGCGCGAACGCGATCACCGGGATTCATCAGACGGCTCACTCTCGATCACGTCGATTTCGAAGGCGTCGGCCCAGTCGTCGAAGGCGTTGACGCCCGCCATGTACGCGATCCTCAACAGCTCTTTCAGCGCCCTACCTGTCATCGTGTAATCCTCGTCGTCATCGATGTAGCTCACGCCGCCTCCTGCTGGGTAGCGGTGATGGGTGGTGCGCCGATCAGTCGCCCGAGTAGCGCGAACTGTGCTGGGGGCCAGCTGGTTTCGCAGGCTATGCACCAGGCAGCGGTTTGGGTCGCTTGCAGTACGTACCGGCGTACCAGCTCCCCCGCTCCCCCGTCGACGAGCATGGTGGTTTCTCCGCAGGCGGGGCAGGCGGCACGTAGTTCGTAGGTGTGGGCAATTTCGGTGGGCAGGAGCGTGCGGGCTCGTTCGACCCATGCGTCGATTTCGCGAGTCATCGTCCGCAGCAGGGCGACATCTTCCGGCCGCCACGGGTGATCCGACAGCGCGTACAGGCGCCGCACGGTGACGGGTTGGCTTGCTGGTTCCGCGGGCGTGGCGGGCCACCAGGTGGCGGTGCGCATGTCGATGCGGACTTGCAGGGACAGTGCATCGGTCCAACCCGGTACCGAAGATGCGGGCGCCGATCGGACGAAAGTATCGCCGTTGTCCTCACCATGCCGCGCCTCGAGCAGTTCGGTGTAGAGGCTTTCGCGGACGATCGCTTCGGGGCCGTCGTCTCGTTGGATGGTGTCGGGGCGCAGGCCGACGAGTGCGTGGACGGCGTCGGTGAGGGCAGCGTGCGCGCCGTGTACTAGTTCAACGACTTCACCCATGCGATGTCGCCTTCAGCAGCGCTTTGAGCACCCGCATGGTGTGGCGGGCGTCTTCCAGAGCGTTGTGGATGCCTTCGGTTTGTTCGGGTGGTGTGAATTCCTCCGGAGCCTTCTCCAGGGCCTGCTGAAGCTCGTTGGTGAACATCGGCAGCCCCTTGGGCAGACGGATCATGCGGCCCCACAGCTGTGCGAGGACAACATGGTCGTATGCGCCGTAGTCGGCCCACAGCGACGGCGTGCCCTCGGCGAGGAGGAATTCACGCACCTCGTTGGCTATCACCCATTTCGGCTTCACCAGCACCGAGGACGTATCGAGCACGCCAGGTGCGGTCAGGCGCACCCCGTGCTTGCTGTCGCCCTGGCCGGTGTACTGAAGCCTGGACTTGTGGCCTCTCAGCGGAAGCTGCGACCACACGTTCTGCAACAGCCAGGGATCTGCTTTGATCCGGTCAACTGGCATATCGGAGTTCACCGCGTAGTACTCGCGGCCGGTGTCGGAGACGATGCCGATGGAGATCAGCTCGATCGTCCGGCCGTCCTCGAGGAATTCGGTGTCGTAGGCATAGATCGTGCGGTCACTCATCGGGGGTAGCTCCGTGGTCGTGTTCTTCCCGGATGCAGCGTGTTTGGCGGTCGAAGACGCATTCGTCTGGCCGCAACACGGCGGGGAACCATCCGCCACGGATCCCGCCTACGTCGAACGGTGCCGGTTTGGTGCGGTGTTCGCGGTTACGTTTCCGCCAGGGGTTCAGTCGCATCATCGACGCCCGCCGAATCCGCTCCCGAATGCCGTCCGCAGCTTCCCGAACTCCGCGTCGATTTCTTCCAGCGGACGCTTCGCCTTCACCGTCACCGCTTGTGCAGTAATGGTTCTCGTCCGTTCGTGATCTGCCCGCCTCAGGTACCAGACGGTCGCGGCGCCGCACGCCAGTATGGCGGCCAGCAGGATCAGCGTGACGGCGTCGACGGCTGTCATTCCTCGGAACTCCCTGTGTCTTCGCCGAAGAGGTTGGCGATGGTGATGGGCCGGTTGTAGTGCACGAGCGCGTGCGCGTGCATGAGGGCGCGGATGTCGTCGTCGGCGGGTAGTGGCCCGTTCCAGATTTCGCACCCGTACGCGACGCAGGTGATGACTTTCGGCACGGTCGGTTTAGGCATCGTTGATGTCTCCGGCCTGACGAACTGTGCGAGCCATCGCAGTAAGCGCCCCAACGTATGCCGCCACCAGTGCGAGAACGGCGGCGACACTAATCGCAATCCGGTTCATCGGGTTCGTCCTCCTCCAGGAATTCCCACGGGCTGTAGTCGTCGGAGGGTGGACGCTCCGGATTCGAATCAGATTCGGGCATTTGCTGACTCCTTGCCGCGTTTGAACTCAGAGTATCGACAGCGTCAAAGGCGAAAAGGAGTCACCAGAATTCAGGAATAGCCAATCAGTCGCGGTCAGACAGAGATGCCGTCGGGTCCGCCGCGGTTCGAGGCCCGCTTCAGGGTCGCGATCTTCCCGTCCCATCCGGCGGGCTTGTTGAAAAAGTCCGGGTCGATCGCGTAGGTGATGACGTCACTGCTCATCTGGACGACCACGGCGCGATTCTTGGCCTGTTCGTAGAGGCACAGGTCTTCGATCAGCTTCAACCGGTCCTCCGCGTGGAGGGCTCGCGTCTGCCAGTGTCTGCGCGAATCCCACAGGCGCCGAATTACCTTCGACTGTTTCACGCGCGCGTTGCGGTTGGCGTCGCGCCGCTTCTTGATAGCGCCCAGCTCGGATTCGCTGTCGAGCGCGCGACCCTGCCACCAGCGCCGCGAACTCCACACGACTCGCAGCACCTTGTTCGCGCGGGTCCGGGCGTGCCGCTCACCGAACAGCACGGCGTTGTACAGGCGTGCCTGATACGGGGTGATCTCATCCATCGTTGTCACTGTCCTCAAGACGGGATTTGATGTCGGCCAACTGGTCTCGCCACGTCGGCGGCGCTAGCGGCGGGTTATCCGCAGGCACGACCAGCGGGCGTCTGGCCTGGCGGCGTTTACGGGCGGCGGCCCGCTCGGATTTGCTGCGTCCCTTCCCCCGGTTTCGGGCGCAGCGGCCCGGAGATACGGGCCAGGTCGGATTCGGTGTTGATCAGGGGGAAGCTCGGTGACGACGGCACCGTCAATACCTGTCCGGTCGCCGGCCACCTGACCCGATGATGGGAGGTGCCGGATCGACCGAGGTATTCCCACCCGACTGCCTGTGCGCGGGCGATGAGTTCCCGTGCTTCTTTCTGGCTGGTCATGATGGCCGCTTCAACGAATGAACCGCCATTCCACTTCTCGCCCTTCCGATTCCGCCCGCTCGATGCCGTACCGCATACCTTCCGAAACACCCAGGTCGGCATAGATGACGGTTAGGTCGGCGTGACTGCCCCAGGCGAGCCCGGCTTCGATCCCTTGTCGGCGCATCACAGGATCGAGATCGTCCAGGACTTGCGTGTACAGCAGATGTGACGCGATTGGGAACTCCCCGCGGTTGAGCGAGTCGAGCAGCGCCTCTCGGGCGTATCGCAGGTTCGCGTCGATGTCCCCTGCGTATGGCGATTCGATGATGACGAGTCTGCTCACGTGCGGTCTCCTATCTCGAAGGTCTCAATGCCGCGGTTGTGCTGTACCGCCCATTCGGCGAGGCAGGGCATGGAGCAGAAGTGGTGTTCGTCGTCCCAGCCGGGGAAGCGGAGGATCAGCCAGCCAGCGAGGTCGGTTTTGGTGCGCGCCCAGGTGTCGCAGTCGCCTCGGTCGCAATGGACAGCTGTGCTCATGCGGCGGCTCCCATGACGTCGATGACCTTCCACGGGCTGTCAGCGTCGGCGCGCGCTTCGGTGGTGACGTGGTATCCGGCCTTGTAAAGCGCGTACCGCTGTTCTTCCCAGTCGCTGCCGCGGGTGCGGGTCGTGTAGGCGTCGTCGGCGCCGGGGGTCCGGTAGGTGATGCGCCATTCGGCGAGACTGCTGCGCGGAATGTCGTCACGCGACGGCATCGGCGAACCCTTCGGGGAGGGCGAGCCTGTCCAGGGCGGAAACGCGAAGTGCGGGATGCGGATCATCGATGGGTGCTCCGAGAAGTCGGCAGCCGATGCGCGCGAGTCCCACGGCGTCGGCGATGTTGTTGTCGTTGATGTCGAGGTCCGGGAACTGCCGGACCGTGGCGGCGAGGACTGCGTCTTTGTGCGCGTTACCGGTGCCGGTGACGTATTTCTTGAGGGTGTTGGGTGGGACAGGGACGATCCAGTAGCCCTCACTCGTGAGGGCGTCGTAGGTGAGCCACCACAGTCCGTGCCGGTCCATGGCGGAGCCGGTGGTGGACGAGTAGGCAGGTGCTTCGGTGATGATGAGTGGGTAGTCGTCTTCGGGGATGAGGCTGATGATCTGCGCGACGAGGTGGTTGAGACGTTTCCAGCGGTCGTCCCACGTGTCGGTGCGTGAGCCTTTGGATTCGATGAGTTCGGTCCATACGCGCGGGTTGCCGGGGTGGGTGCTGGCGAATCCTGTTGCGGTGAGGGAGATGTCGAGGCCGACGACGCCCCCGAAATTGACGGTCGCAGCGGCTCCGCCGTGGCCCAGTCGTCGAACGCCCGGAACGGCGGTCATAACGGCACCACCCGATACAGATCGTCGATCGAGGTGAAGTCCTGGCGGCAGATGCCACATTCGAGGGCGCGAAAGAGTCCAGAGCCAAGGCACCGCTCGAATCGAGCGCGGATCTTCTCGACGCATGCGTTGCAGAACAGTCGGTCGGCGCATCCATGTTGGTCGTACCACCAGTCAGCGCGTGGAATGGTGTCGCCGTGTTTGTCGTTCGAGCAGCGGATCTCAGGTACGAGATGCTCAAGGATTTCGATGTCGGGCGCGACGGCTGTGGTCATGCGGCCCGCCTTTCACGGTAGGCGTGTTTGGTGGTGTGCCAGTGCTGTCCGGACGGGCACCGGTAGGCGCGGATCGGCCGCGGTCCTGGGGAGGGTGTGCGCCAGAAGTTCCGGATAGCGTTCTCGGCTTCGAATCTGGTGCCGTACCGCGTTTTCGAGGGTGTGGGGCAGGGGTGTGCGCGGTCGATGGTGTGCTTGTAGACGAGCGCTACGGCTGTGCCGCGTTCGTGGTGGCTGGTGTGCCATCCACACAGGCAGTAGGCAGTGACGCTGTTCCCGCTGGTCTTTCGGACTTCAGCGAGACGGTGCAAGTCAGTCATCGCCTGTCTCCTCGGGCAGTGGTGTCCAGGCGAGGGCGGCGCGCTCAACCCCTTCACCGCCGCGACGCTGCGCGGTGAGCAGCGCGGCGCCCCGGTCATCTCGCGGGTGGACTCGATCGCCAGGCCGCGCCCTCCACCCGTACTCGACGCCGTCGACCTCCCCGCGCGGCACCACCAACACGAACTGGTCGATCACTTCCGCGAGATGTGCGGCGTACCCGTCGGGATGCTGGACACCGCACGAGCAGTAGCGGTCACAGACCACGCTGCAATCGACGTGCGAGGCGAGAAGGTACCGCAGGTATTCACTCACCGCGCACCGCCTTGTCCACCGCGTCGATCGCGTCGGCGACCTCCCACAGGGTCATCCGCGGCCGGTACGACGGTGTCTGAATCTCCACCGGAATCTCGGCCGCCCGCGCCCGGTCCACGCAATCCCACGTCCCACGGGACCGGGCACGCGGCCCTTCGAGAGGGAAGGCGAGTACAAGATCGGCTCCGAGCGCGACCATCTCAGCGTTGCGGCGCGTGCCCGCGGCCGGACAGTAGAGGCGACCGGCCCGGTTGCGGCGCGGCTGGTGGTGGCAGTCGGGGAGGCAGTTCGTTTCCCAGTACGCCGGGTGGGGCTCCTCCACCAGCTTCACGCCTGATCCGCCGTCCGGCAGCGCGAACCACGTCACCACCGCCGCGTCCGCCCCTGTCGGGCAGGCACCGTGGACAACGGTGAACGTGTCGCCGACGTCGCAGTGCTCAGCGATGGCCATGGCGAGGGCTTCCCATACGTCGTCCTCGCACGGGTATGCGCGGGAGCCGGTCACGATCACACGGAAGTCACTCATCGGGCGTCCTCCTTGGGCTCCCACAGCAGCAGCGCTGTATCGCTGCCCAGAACCTCAGCGGCAGTGAGCCTTTCCCGGATCGGGCCGGCGGCGTACCAGCCAGCGGCGTCCTTGGCGAAGGCTCGCGGCACGGGGCTCAGCACCAGCAGAACCGAACAGCTCGGGAGCGCATCGGCTGCTTCGGCGGTCTCGACCACCCGGGCGGGAGGACGCCAGCCCGCGAATGTGACCGCTTCGCGTAGCAGCGCCGCGAGCAGGTCGGTCGGCACCTTCAGGTCCAGGGGCATACCCAAGCGCTGTTCGAGGACACGGAGCAAGGTGCCGCCAAGCGAGGCTTCGGCGTCCGATCGGGGAGCGTGCACGGTGATATCGACACCGGCGTGCCGTTCGGTGCGTGTCGCCCAGCGGGTCTCGTTGTCAGCCACGGCTCGCCTCCTCAGCATCGAGCAGTTCCAGCGCTGCGAGGTACTGGCGGCGATAGCGGGAGTGGTCACACCGGTCGAACCAGCCCTGAATCTCTGAACGAGTGTCGGACGCATGAGCGACCAGAAGCCCGTGCCCGCCGCAGAGGCGAATGTTGCCGTCGGTGTCACGACCGGCAACCCAGTGGTCGGGGTCCTCCAGCTCGGCCACGCGTTCGGCGGCCTGGTCGCGCTCGAACAGCACGTCTTCGAATTGGTAGTGCGCTTCCACGCTGAGCCGCTTGCACTCGCGCGCTTCGGCCTCCAACTCCGTGATGCGGGCGCGGGCGGTGATCAGCTCGCGTGCCATCGCTGCCACCTCCCAAGGGTCCGAGAGGTGCGGTGCAGAGACGAACCGCTCCAGGCGTTCAGGGGTCAGCTCAGGCATGGTCGCCTCCGTCGTGTTCGGGAATGGGTGCGCTGGGTGTCCAGTTCTTCAGCGCTGCTTCGAGTTGCTTGATCTTGTCGAGCTGGAAACCCGACCAATGCATGTCACCGACGACGATCACAGGCTGAAAGACCCAAGCCGCGTCGCCAACCACGATCACGGGCAGCGACTGGAACCCGAGATCACGTAGGCGGGCGGCAGCGTTCGCGTCACCCGTCACGTCACGCTTGACAAACGGAATCCTCCGATCCTCAAGCGCTTTCGCAGTGACCACACACTGACCACAGCCCGGTCTCGTGTACAGCACGACGGTCGGGGCGTCGGGATGGATCTCGGTCATCGCGGGATCACCTCCAACTCCAGAGCGGCCACAAACCGCGGTGGCAGGTTCGTCACTCCGAGATCAGCGAACATGCGGGCAGAATCACGGAGCGCGCCCCGATAGAGGTCGTGGTCGCGGGCGTACCGCTGCTGCTTCGCCGCGATGGCCGCATAACCCACCTGCGTGTCACTCTGGAGCTTGTCGAGAGCGTTCCGCGCATCGGCGAGCACAGCGATCACATTCAGCAGCCCGCCGTCAGGCTGCGTGACGATGTCGCGAACCCATTCACTCGCAATCGATTCCGGCAACTCACCGGCCTGATAGCTGTACGCCGACACCGCGCTCAGCTCGTGCACCTCATTGGCGGTCGGTATGTAGCCGCCAGCACTCGGCAGTCTGCGGCCTCCGCCCGACGCGCCGTGCTCATCGTCAAATGCGAATATCGACATTGACATGTTCCTTTCACGCCGCGAACGGCAGATAGTCGGTGTTGTCGTTGGCTGGCGAGTATTCGGCGAACACCTTCCCGCCCCACACGCCCGGCACCCGCTCCCCCGTCGCGTGCGTGAGCTGTTCGTGCCGTTCCCGGCAGGCCGCACGCAGGTCGCAGGAGAAGCAGATCCCGGTGGCTTTGAAGTGCCGGTCTTTCTGCTGGGCGGCGGTTTCGCCGTCGACTTTGGCGTCCCAGTAGGAGCCGCGATGCTGCCGCGCCCACTCCCACCACTGCGGTTCACGGCATTTCGCCCCGTCCCACGGGTCGTGTGCACGCGCGGTCATGGCTTCACCGCGGCGATGATGGGGGCGACGAGCGAGCCGACGAGGACGATCGGGACAGCGGCGAGCAGGCCGACCAGGCGCGCGAGGCGGTTACGCATCGTTGGCCTCCTTGCTGGCGTGCTGCTTGGCGCGCTCCCCCAGGTCGCCCCATACCTGCACGCAGTCGCCGATGAGGGTGCGCAGCTGGTCGCGGGTGAGTGGCACGCGGATCTCGCCGATGACCGGCAATCCGATCAGCAGGGCAGCTCCGTCGGTCGCAGGTTGGACGTCGACGGTCGTCCCCTGGGAAGTGGTGTGGATCATGGCGGCTCGCTTTCAAACGGTGGAATCTGGTGCGCCCGTGCGGTGTTGCCCTTCAACACCGCAGGCGAATGCCCGGTGTCGGCTACTTCTGGCGGACGAGGAACCAGCAGATGGCGACCGCTGCCGACCAACCGACGGTGAATTTCGCGAGGCTCACGAAGGCTTCGATATTGCTGTCGGCGGCCAAGAAGGTCTCGTACATGTGGGCTCTCCTGAGGGTTAGGCGGCTTTGGCGTAGGTGCGGCGCTTGTACGGCTTCCGTTTACGGGGCGCCCGGCGACGCGGCATCTTCGTGGCAGCCCGCATCGCCCGGCTCACCTTCTTCAGCTCCTTCCGCTTCTTCTCGGCTGCGAGCCGCGGTGCTTCGACTTCGGTCCGGCGTGCTGTGATCGCGTTGAGTGCCTGGAGGTAGTCGGCGAGTTCGGCTTCGTACGCGTTCTTGGGCGCGTACTGGAGCCGTTCGGCGAACACTTCGACGGCTTCGTAGTCGCGGTGGGTGTATCCGCCATAGGTGCTCATGCCGCGACCGCCTCATCGACACGTCGGGCGAGCTGGTCGAGGACTTTCGTCTGGTGGGTGACGATGATGTCTTCCAGCCAGGCCGCGGCGTCAGTGTTGGTGGAGGCGAACAGTCCGTCGGCTTCTTCTTCCCACAGCCCGAGCAGGCGTGCTGCGACGTCGTCGACGGCTTCGGTTTCTCCGGTGGAGAGGTTGACGACGTAGATCGCGTCGCGGAGGCTGCCGGGTTCCCGCTTGAACGCGTAGCCGCCGGTGAACCGGATTGCCCAGCCGGCGATGCAGTTGCACCACTTGGATTGGTCGTGGCTGTCGGGCTCGCGGGTGATCTGGTCGAGGATGCAGGCCATGAGGGGGATGTTGTGTTCCATTGGGGGTCACCAGGTTTCAGTGTTGAAGGGTCTTCTTGACGGGAGCGTCAAGCCCACGTCGCGCAGAAATGCCAGCCAGGCCCGGTCTCCGGGATCGGGATCTCCAGCAGCTCGCAGAAACGGCCGATCTGGTCGGCCCAATCCGCGTTGACCCCGAGGGGCATCAGAGTCCCGGCGCCGTAGTCGCAGCCTTGAACGGACGCCTTGACGCGCACGGCGTTTCCGCCGTATTCGTATCCGTAGCCGTCGATCTCCACACCGCATGCCTTGACCAGCGCGTGCATTTCGGCGCGGCTGGCAGACCACGCCTGGTACTCGGGCGAGTTGCGGTAGTTCTCGCCCGTGAATCCGCCGGTCGGGTAGGGCACTTCGTTCCAGCCGAGTTTGCGTGCGAGGACTTCCTTCCAGTCCTCGCCGTTCTGCCACCATTGCGGCATCGCTTCGTCGTCGATGTCGTCGTCGTATCCGAGGTCGAAACCCCAGAAGACGTCTGCGCTCAGGCTCATCCCCATGAGCTGTCCTTCTTTCAGGTGGTCGGTGTGTGCTGATGGTTGGAAGGGGCGGCGGCCCGGGAGGTGTGTCCGGTCTCGGGCCGCCGCGCCCTCCTTCTCGCTGCCGTCAGCGCGGGCACTGTTGGGTCGCTGCGGTCAGTCGGGAAGGTCTATGGGTTGGTCCGGTCGACGGTCGCGGTGATGTCGAGTAGGTCGCGTTCGACCTGCTTGCTGTCGTGCGCGCGGGCATATTCCTCGACGAGTCGCCGCAGCATCTGGTACTTCTCCCACGTCTCGAGGTGCAGCTGCTCGAGCCGTTCGGCGGGGCTCATGTCGGCCCAAGGCTCTAGCGGATCAAGCGGATCAGGCAGCATCGTGCACCTCCACCCAGCCGTGTTCGTTGCGCCAGTAGCGGTCGACTTCGCTGGTGGTGTAGATGGCGGGGTTGTCGGGGTAGTCGTCGACGACGCAGTCTGCGGCGAACCGAATGAACGTCGCGTCGGACGTGCGCCCGCCCTGCCGGAACCGGATGCCGTTCGGCACTTCGCTGGCGTAGTCCCAGCACCGCGCGCTCACGACAGCACCTCAACGAAGCCGTGCGGGTGGTCGTTGTCCAGGTCCCGCGTTGACGCCCACCAGTTGTCGTTGTCGATCGGGGAAGCGTTCGCGCCCCTCCGAATCCAGACGTAGCCTTCGCACGGAACGGCCTGAAACTGAACGCCTTCCGGGATATCAGCCGCCGACTGCCAGGTGCGCGGCTGAGGCTCCTCGGGCAGAACCTCTACGAAGCCGTGCAATGCGGCACCGAAGCTGTTGAGCCGGTACATGAAGCCGCTGTCCAGGTGAAGGCAGTCGTTCTCGCGACGTTCGTAGGCGCCCATCGACAACGCGCCATGGAATCGGGCGCCGACCGGGATATCGGCAACGCTGCTCCAAGTGCGTGGTTCTGTCACGCCCGCGACGTCGGCTTCTACGACCGGCACGTCCGCGATGCCGTCGTCGGCGAGGTCCGTCAGTTCGCAACTGATCCGGACTTCGACGACTTTCGCCAGCGTCGGGAATACGTCCCGTAGCCCGTAGTCACGCAGGTCGAACGCGATGGTGTTGATCTGTGCGTAGGCGTCGTCTTGGGCGGTCCACAGGTAGGCATTGGTGCCGTCGGGCAGGGTTTCGAGTGTGCCGTACATGGGTTCGCGGCACGGTATGTAGTCGCACAGCTTCCCGTTGGGCAGCCGGATCGCGTAGCGCGTTGCCTGCGAGGCGTTCTCGGTCATCGCTCAGTCCTCGCTATCGCAGGTGTGGCCGTAGACGACGGCGCGGGCGGCCGATTCACCGAACGGTCCGGTGCCCCACAGGTCGTAGGCCATGCCGGTGGTGAAGCCGCACGGTTCGTGCGTGAGGTGATGAACTTCGAACCAGCCGGGGGCACGTTCAGCGGTCCAGTCGGAGGGGAGTCTCATCGGCGTGTTCCTTCGTTGAGGCAGGACTGCATGTAGGCGGTGAGGCCCTGGAAGTAGGTGGGGTCGTTGCGACGCAGCCACTCGATGAACCGGAGGGTGAGGGTGCGCAGGAACGTTGGGTCGTGGTCGGCTTCCCATTCGATGAGGCGTGCGACGACTTCGCGGACGCCGGTCGCGGGGAGGTCGACGCGGAGTTTCGCGGCGCGGCCCCTCGCGTCGGTCGCTACCCGGACTTGGCAGATGTCGCGGACGCGTCGGCCGAAGCGGCGTTCGATGATGGGGTCGCCGATTTCGATGGTGTAGCCGTGTGGGTCGACGACGGGCGCGGCACCGTAGTAGACGACCTGGTCGACACCGTCCTCGCGGGTGATCATGCGGGCACCTGGATTCGTGCTCGCAGGGCAGCGCCGTGGACGACAACTTTCACCATCGGTTCGGTGTCGTCGACGTCGAACGGTTTACCGCCGTCCTCCCAGTCGACCCATGCCGACTCGTCCGATATCTCAGTAATCGCTTCGCGGGCGTGTTCCCAACAGAACGCCGCCTGATCGAGCCCACCCCATCGGGGCGCGTCGGTGTCGCGGTCGTAGTCGATGCTCCACCAGTCGATGTGCACAGAGGCCGCGTGCGCGTCGCCGATGTGGCAGCATACAGACTCCGCGAATATGGCGTCGTCCCAGTCGATTTCGACAGAGAACTTCGGATCGTCGGGCACACCGAGCAGGTCGCGTGCGATGTTGATGTTCATGCCGCCGCCTTCGCGGTCGGGGCGGCGTAGATGCTCCACCAGTAGTTGATGGTGACGGTGGTGTCGTGGTCGGTGGACCGGTCGGCGCGGTCGAGGATCGCGCGGACTCCGTCGGTGGCGCAGTCGCCGCACAAGCTGGTGTCGGTCGCGACCCATCCCTCCCCCGGTTCGTCGACGGTGTACTCGATGTAGACGGCGGCGGGCTGGTCGCATTCGTCGCATGCGGTGCCGCGGAACTGGTGGGCGTCACGGTCGACGTTGCCGGTGAAGTTCGGCATCCACTCCGGGATTTCGAGGAGGCGGCGCACGGTGAGGGTGTCGTTGGTGCTCATGCGGCGGTCTCCAGGTCGAAATCGGTGTGGGTGTAGGTGAATTCGCACGCGGCGGTGGCGCATTCGTCGTGTCCGCAGAGGGGCTGTCCGGCGTCGATGGCGTCGCAGCGCGCCTCGTAGAGGGCGTCGTATCCGGGGTTCTTCATGAAGGTTCGCTTTCGGGTTGAACCGGTGCCAGCCGGTCTTGATGACTTGACTCTATAGTGTTGATCGCGATCACCACAAGAGGGTTTGAATCCGGCGTGATCCAATCGTTACACCATCGCAGAATGTCCGATTTAAGCAGCTAATAGCCACAAGAATCCGCACAGCACCCTTCAGTCAAAGGTGTTGATTCAAATCACCACTAGATGTAGTGTAGAACGCGTCAACCACCCCAGGCGAGGAGATGACTCGGATGTTCAACACGATCCAGCACGCGGTCCCCCGCGGCTTCGAGATGGACGCCGTCCGCATCACCGACGCCTACGCCACGGAACACGGGTGGGCCACGGTCGAAGCCTGGGACACGCCTGACGGTCGCCTGTACTACGCGCTCGACGAGAGCGACGAACTCCTCGCGCCCGCCACGCCCCGCAAGGTGAGCGCCATCCTCGCCGCCCGCCGGTAC
Organism: Nocardia sp. CC227C; assembly: GCF_030767025.1. Lineage (GTDB taxonomy): Bacteria > Actinomycetota > Actinomycetes > Mycobacteriales > Mycobacteriaceae > Nocardia. The sequence continues at coordinate 60,429 of NZ_JASITE010000026.1, forward strand.
GTCGACTGGCACGGCGGCGTGTGCGACATCGACCACCTTCCCGAGGGCTGACCAGCCGAGCGCCCCCGCGGGATTCGGCACTCCCCTACCAGACCGCAATCAGCACAGGAGATTCCGATGAGCGACCTGGTGACGTCGATGATCTGCGGTTGCTGCACGGAGCCCATCAGCCGCATCCCGGCCGACTGGGCCACGGCTCGACGGATCCTCGCCCGCGAGGTGAAAGTCGTCCGGCGTCTCCTGAACCGCTGCGAGGACTGCGCGCACCACGACGTCTACCGCGCCCCGTGCGTGCCCGCGAACTTCGAACCGCCCCGCTGCCGCTGCGGATGCAGCGACCGCTGACCACTACGGAGAGTCGGATGGACACCAACCGCGACGTGATAGTCACCCTGCCGGAACAGCGGCGTGGACGACGGATGACTCACGACGAGGCCGACGCGCTGCTGACGCGGCAAGGATTCGTGCACAAGGTGCATGAGCGCGTAGTCACTCACCGGTCGGGGCGGCAGGAAACCGTCATCCGCATCTGGGAGAACGCCAGCTACGAGCGCGCCGTCACCAAAGCCCGCTACTACCTCTAGCCGTTTGCGTCGTGCCCGGCAATTCCGGGCGTGGTGTTGACCGCTAGATCGTGGGCCGGTTCACGGCACAACGGCGTGCCGAGCGGGACAACGAGGTCCCAGCGCCGAACCGGCCCACCCCAAACCGACACTCGGAAGGACCGAGACATGCCCACGCTGGCCGACGACGCCACCCTCACTTACACCCTTCGGCACGAAGCCTGGTACGCGCCCGCGCTGAAGCAGAACGGCAGCGACATGCCCGACGCCGTCTACGTGCATTCATCCGCTCAAGGCGGCGGCGTGCACTGGGAGTTCAGCATCGAAGATGGCCGACTGAACACACGCCGGACGACGGTGCTGCGGATGTTCGACGACGCCTATCGGGCGTTCACTGAAGTCCCGGAGTTCTTCGCCGCGCTGGCCGCCGAGCAGCCGACCCACCTCACGGATGTAGTCGCGATCCTGGACCGGATCGGCGCAGTCGACGACACAGCACGCGTGGACCCTTACGGGTGAGGGACATTCCACGACGACCGCTTCCCCGATTCACCGCTCCCCTACCCGCCCAAAGCAGGAAGGATCACCTCATGCCCTGCACTATCGACCACATCGTGGCGACACACCAGCTCGCCGCGGATCGCCGCCGCCAGGGCCGCCCGATCTGGGAAGAGACCATCGACGTCTCGGATGTCTTCCACCACGGCGACATGTCGTTCGAAGAGATTCGAGACGCGGTCGTCGCCAAGGTCAAGGCGTCGCGCTGGTACGCGCGCGACGGCCGCGACTACGGCGACCCGTTGAACGAAGTCGTGGAGGGTCTGTCGGAGGCCGATGACACCCGCTGCTTCGACTACCACTTGAACGAACTGTATGACCTGGCCGACTTCGCTCGCGTGTGGATCAAGACCGTATGACTCCCGCAGAGTTCGTCGCAGAGCAGTCTTCCCGGATCGGCTGGCTCAAGGAATGCCTCGCAGAGACGAAGGAGCTGGCGGTCGGGGAACGGCTCACGGCAGAGATCGCGCAGGCGCAAGCCAGGTTGGACGATTTCCTCGACTTCGCCAACGGCATCTACTGGCCGACCGATGAAACCCAGAGACAAGCCTGACCGCCCGGACTTGGCTGCGTGGCGGCGCCGCCATGAACTGCGGAAGTCGACTGCGGCGCAGCCGATCCCGTCCGGGAAGCAGTACCAGCGGAAACCGAAACACGAGCAGGATCAGGAGAAGCGTGATGGCTGACCTGCAAGTGGTCGAGTCGCGGCACAGCACGTGGACGTATCACCTCAGCGACAGCGGCGACCTGGTCGCGTTGTGTGGAGCGTTGACGATGAGCAGTCCGGCAACGCTCGAACAGTGGGGCACAACCACTCTCGGCGAACGATACTGCCGGGCGTGTGAAGGGCTGGCGGGCAAAAACTTCGAGCAGAAACGACGGAAGCGAGATGAATAGATACCTGCCGTTGACCATGGTCGTCACGCCAACGACGACAACGGAATGGGTGCTGGCTTTGCAGCGCGCACCAGTCGGCACGGTCGTGTCCGATCGCGACGGCGACATCTGGACGAAGCGGCACGGCTACACCGAAGACGGTCTGACGTGGATACGCACGAATGGCGGCTGGTCCCGTCCTGAGGAGATGGCCCTGTACGCACCGTTCTTCGAGGTCGGCGGCACCGATGGCTAGCCGTCCTCTGCTGTACCTCGACGTTGATGGCCCGCTGAACCCGTACGCGGCGAACCCCAATCGGCGCCCGGAAGGCTATGAGACACATCGTATGCTGCCACCGTCGTGGATCGCGCAGCGTGAGGGCATGGGTCGGGTGAAGCCGCTGCGGGTGTGGCTGAATCCGACGCACGGCCCAGCGTTGCTGACGCTGGCCGACCGGTTCGACCTGGTGTGGGCGACGACGTGGGAGCATGACGCGAACACCTACATCGGCCCGAACATCGGGCTACCCGAACTGCCGGTCGTGGAGTGGCAGACGACGGAGCGGTTCGGCCCGGACGGAACTTTCTTCAAGACCGCGGAACTCGTTGAGCATGCCGCGGGCCGCCCGTTCGTGTGGGTCGACGACGACATCACGGAGCGGGACCGACGGTATGTGGAACGCCATCATCCTGCGGCGGCATTGCTGCGCTTCGTCGATCCTGCGGTTGGGCTGGATGGCGACGATTTCGAGGCGATCGGAGCGTTTGGTGCGTCGATCGCAGCTGCGGCGTAGTCGTTCGCGTCGTGGCGAAGCCCCAGCATGAAGGGGGATCGCTGGGGCTTCTCGGTCAAGTATGCGCCGCAGGGTTGCTGATGTCACCGGGTACGCGAAGCCGCGGCGCACAGGGGATTCCATGTCGGGGCTTCGTCTCAGTTATCAGGTTGGACCGAAATTCGTTACGCCGTCGGAGGTGTGTTGCCAGTTTGTGCCGGAGCCCTCGAGTAGCGTGGCGGGGTAATAGCCCGCGAAGTAGAAGGACTCGATCGGATGTTTCGTGGCATGAATATTGCTACCAAGACCATGACGTTGCGGCGCATTGAAGACGACGGAAACGTCGTGGAGTTCCAGATCGAGGGCTGCGACCTCTCTGACGGGCTCGTAACCTTCGCCGTCGATGCCGATGTCGAGGTTGGAGACCAGCTATATTGGCAGCTCCCGAACGGGAAGGCTCGCACGATCGAGCTGCTGTCGGTCGACGTCATGCAGGATCCGAACCAAGGAATCATCGGCGCAGGAGCGCTCGACCACACATCAGCACGCTATGAAGTCGTCGATCCGAAAAGGGCCACCAGGAAGCCGCAGAAGGTCGACATCCCTGGCCTGCATCCCAGCGTCTCGGCCGTCAGTGGGTCGAAGTTTGCGCAGGCGCACCACGATGCGGCGGTCTTCGAAGCATTCAAGGCAGTCGAGCATCGTGTCCAGTCGCTGACTGGCAGCAAACAGAGCGGGAAGCCGCTGATGACGTCGGTGTTCAACGAGCAGAGGCCGCAACTCGATACGACGTCCGACAAGGCCGCAGGAAGTCAACGTAGCGACGAGTTGGAGGGCTTCAAGTTTCTGTTCATGGGCGCATCGCAGGGACTACGGAATCCCCGCGGCCATGGTGCCCCCTTGGAGACTCCGGAGGATGAGGCGCGCGAGATGCTGGCGCTAGCGAGCCTTTTGATGCGGATGCTGGATCGTGCCGAGAAGCGGCAGGCGGCTCAGGGCGGCAGTTAACGCCAATCGAGCCCCGTGCCGGTCTCTGCGTCGGCGCGGGGCTCGTTCGGGGGTAGTCGGACCGTGCTGATCGCATCAGCGTGGTTGACGATCAAACCTTACAAGATGAAGCCCTCGGAGTGATGAACCCACCCAGTAGCCACCGAACCCTCTGGCGCACAGCGCTTTTGCGCTAGCGTCTCCCGGATGGAACGTGGACTTGCCCTGCTCATCGCGTGGTTCTACATGCTGACGGTCGGGTTACTGATCCTGCTTCCGTTCATCTGGCCGTACCTGCTCGGAAGCTGGGTCGCGAGCGAAGGCTTCAACGCTCCTCCCAGATCCACACCGACAGTCGTAACCGGCATCGTTTTCGAGGTCCCATGGCTCGCGTATCTCGCCTGGGGAAGTCTCCCGTTGAAAGGGCAACACCAGAGTGGTACGGCCTCTCCGCATCGATCCGATTTGAAACGACACGTGGACGTCAATCCGGAGAGGTTCGGGATGATCGGCGGCGGGCTCGTAGCTCTTCTTCTGCTCGCCGCAGGCATCACCACCCTGATTGGCGAGGCATACATCCCAGAGCAGGAGTGCCGCACTAGCGAGCGAACGGGAAATCAACTCTGCCGTGAGCTGGCCCCCACGTGGGACGGCCTCGCGCCTATCTGGGGCGCACTGGCAGTGACCGCGATCCTGGCGGCCGTTTGGTATCTCCGGCCACGACCCAACATTCGCAAGTGGCTTGCGGAGTGGGGCGTTCTACTATGGCTGGTCGGCGGCTCAGCGGTGCTGCTTCTGCTCGGAGGAGTGCTCGTCGTGGCGAATGCGTTGCGGAGCTAGCGGGACGGCCAGTGCCTACTGTCGCAATTCCATAGATGATGCTCTAGCATCCTCGGTCCCCTGCCGCCTGCCGTCGATTGTCTCCTCCATACCCACCATCCGGCGCCAGCGGTGAGGGCGCACCCTACGGTCCCCACTACGAGTCGAAGCGTCATCAATTCGGTTTGATCGATGACGGATAGTGAGCGGGCCAGCACCACGGCAAAGAGCAGGAACGCTACCGCCAGCACGGAGAGCAGCGGGCGAACTCGCAGCGAGTCCCTCGGCACGGTCCAGCTTCGGTTTCGCGGCTGTCCCCGTCGTGCTCTACGTTCGGCTCTGCGTGCGGCCCGGCGGGCAGCGTGATATTCGTAGGCTGCATCTCGAACCTGCTTGTAGTGTTCCCGTCGCTCGCGCGCTTCATCCTGCTCCTTGCGCTGACCGATCTCGATGGCGGCCTGGTTCACCGTCCAGTAGTTGCCATGCTGGTCGTAGGTGAACAGGGCCATTGCGAGTCCTACTGCCGTTTGGGCTGTTCAGGCCCAGGTCGGCGTCTTCGGAGCATTCTGGGGTCTCCGCCGCGGTTGGTGATCTCCCGCCACAGCAGGTAGCTGATCCACGCCAGATCCAACTGGACGCTCTGATCGTCTGGGTCGTAACCCATTTCGCGAAGCTCGCGACGCCGGTGCTGGTCCATATCGTCTAGGACGTGTGGCCGCCGGACCGGGTTCCGCCGCGGGCCATCACGCACCGCGAGTGGGCGGCAGGAACGTAGACCTGCCACCCACCAGCGCGATCTATCTAGTCGTCATCGTCGGTGTCGTTGCGGTCGGCTGCCGCGTCCGCACGGTCAGCGAACCCGCTCGTCGCGGTGTCGGATTCCGGGTCTCGTTCGGCCGCGGCGTTGATGCGGTCGGCCGCTTCGCGGTCCATGGGAGTGCCTTTGCTCATCGTGTGCTCCTCGATGCTTGACGCGCACCCGTAGAACGCACCATCTTGCGGGTGCGCTGGCGTGTATGAAGGGTGTCCGGCGTCGGCAAAGCCTGACGTCGGCGCGTCGCACATCCGGCCTCGATGCGGGTCCCGGGAACACCGTCGGCAAAGCCTGACGGGGAGCATGTTCCCGGCCGGTTCCTATTGTCGCTGATCGCGGGCGCCCGCGGCAGGGGCGTCATCGTGGACATCGTGCGGACATGCGGTCGTCCGCTGGTTGAGCGCCTTCGGTGACGTGTCACCTTCGCTGGCTACTATCACGCTGTGGCTGATGATGACGCGAGACTATGCACCAAGTGCGGCGGCAAGCTGGACGCTGATCGGTGGATGTTGTGCCCGGAGTGTCAGGCGAAGATCGAGGCGTACAACCGCGAACACTGGGGCTGGGCGCTCAACGAGTAGCGCCACCTGGCAGCACTCAGCCCGCCAATCGGCAATGCACGCTTCCCGTGCGATTTGTCTAGCGATTTGACTTGATTCCGTCTAGGCGTTAGACTTATGCTATGGTCACCGAACAACCCTCCCGGGTCGTCCTCCGAACCCTCTCCAAAGCGGGATGGTCCTTCAAGAGGAACGGCAAGGGAAGCCATGTGGTCTGGAGTTGCCCTAGCGGCAAGCACCCTGTGACCATCCCCGTCGGGCACGGAGCCATAAGCGCGGGTGTGGTACGCAACGTGGACAAGGCTATCGAGGATTGTTCGTGCGATCAGGAGGAGCAGCTGTGAAGTACGAAGCACACGTCACCGGCCGTGACGGCCGCTGGTGGGCGGTCACAATCCCCGCGCTGGGCGAAGACGCACTCACACAGGCGCGCAAGCTCTCCGACGTGGAAGAAGAAGCACGCGACTACATCTCTGTCACCCTCGACGTAGCGCCCTCCACAGTCGAAATCGAGGTGGTCATAGATGATTTCGGTGAAGTGCGCAATCTTCAGGAGCGATCCAGCTTCATCAAAGCGGCACGGAAACTCATCGAGCAGCTTGAGGACGATGTCCGCCAGGAAACACAAGCACTGACAGCTGAACTCACAGCCGAGAACGTTCCCATGCGTGAGATCGCACAACTGGTCGGCACAACTTTCCAACGCGTCGGGCAGCTTGCTTCCGCAGGAGTAAGGCAGACGCCAGCGCAATCGCTGTGGGTGATTGCTGAGACCGATCCCGATCTGTTCAAGCGGGCGAGAGACATCTTCCTTGAGCTCACCCGCAACGCCGAACGGATGTCAGCATCCAGCGAGTAGCACGTGCAGGAAGGGGGCTGACAGTCCGCCGGTCACACCAGATCTCGTTGATCAAGTCCACAGCTCTCGACACCGACCGCACATAGGTGGCGTGCAAACCATGCGGGGAGGTCGGTCACGGGTCCTCCGAGGTGTTCGGGCAATGGATAGTTTCCGTGCGGGCCGGAACTGGCCGGTTTCCTGAACGTCATTGCCGCATGCGCTCCCTCACCGCCTCCATCGTCTTCGGCGGGTAGTTGCCCCTGTCCCGCATCGCCTCCAGTGCCTCCACGGTGATCTTGCGGCCGGTCCGCTGCACGTGCATCGGGGCGGTCAGAGCTGTCGGCACGCCCGCGGCGATGCGTTCCTCCACCCACGCCAGCGCTACGGGCGCTAGGTCGTGGGCGTCGACTCCGACGTGCAGCTGTCGCCCGCGCTGCCGTATGGGTGAGTGGGTGTGTCCGTGAAGGAGCCAGCCGCCGACATCGTTGGGGCGCCATTCGTTGTGCCGCAGCACTTCGGTGTGGTCGCCGTCGGGGTCGTTCGCGTATGGGAAGTGGGACAGCAGGACGCGGGCGCCACCGATTTTGCGGGTCGCGGTCTGCATGACGGTGGCGAACACGTCGAGGTAGGCGCGCATCGCCTTGTGCGCGCTGGTGTGCATGCCGTGGACGGGGTCGTGGTTGCCGGCGATCAGGTGTTTGGTGTCGGGCCGGTTGGCGATCCATTCGAGTCCGGCGGGTTCAGTGCCGCGGCGGCCGGTGACGTCACCGAGCACCCACACCTGGTCGTGCGGGCGGATGACGGCGTCCCAGCATCGGGCGAGTTCGGTGTCGTGCTCGTCGGTGCTGGTGAAACCGCGAATTTCAGCGACTTTGGTGTGGCCGCCGACGTGCAGGTCGGAGGTGAACCAGATCCCGGTCATGTGTTCCGCTCTCGGACGTCGCCATATTCGGCGGCGAGGTGTTCTTCGATCTTGTTGGCGAGTAGTGCGGCGAGGTCGGCGAATTCGTGCGGGATGAATCGGGGGTTGCCGATATGCCAGTCGTCGCTGAGGGTCAGGTCGAGTGCTCGTCGATGGCTGGCGCCGTCGATGTGGACGGTGACCGATACCCGGCTCATGCCGCGTCGTCTCCCTGTTGTCATTGTTGTCTCCGGTTCCGTCCCGCTGCCCCGATCTCGAGACGTACACTCTTCGTGGTCAGAGCAGCGCTAGGCGGGTCAGCGGTGGCATCCACCGCTCCTACGTCGCTCTGACCGAACCGAGAGTTGCACTCTCGGTTGCAAGGAAGTGATGGAGGCCAGGGCATCGCTCCTACGACACCCTGGCCGAATGGGTTATCGTGCCCTGTTCACTCGGGTCACGATGTAGGTGAGTGCGGCGTCCTTTGCAGCTCCGGACGCAAACCAGGCTGCGCGGTTCGCCGGCTCACCTTTCCGGCGGTGCTTGCCAGGTGGCGGCGGTCGAATCGGCCGCCGCCGTCCGGAAACGGGCTCGCTGCGAGGTCGCCTTCACGATGGTGTCGAGCACTTCATGGACGTCGGTCGCGAACGAGTCGAGCGTCTGGTGGAACGCTTCATGCTTCCGCGGGTCCGCGACTTGCGTACCGCATTCGTCGCAGACCTTCTCATCGACCCGGACGAAACGGCGCGGCTGCCGTACGGGTTCCGCGAGCGTGGGCGCTTCGCCGGGCAGGTCATCAACCCAATCGGTCATGCGGCGGCCTCGTAGGCTCGGATTGCGGATTCGACGCGGTTCAGCGCGGCGGCGAAGTTCGAGTTGACGATGTCGATCAGCGCCGCGTACGGGCCAGCCGCGAACGGGACTACGTACTCGCGCATCAGGGTGAGTACGAGCCCGTCGACCCCTTCCAGGACCGCCCGGCGGGACAACGCCGCGTAGTCGTCGCTCGCCCACCGTAGGTATACAGCGGCTTTGCGAAGGTCTTCGACACCGTTCTTCTCCTGATGCCGCCACACGTACTTGAACGCGTTGCCGGCGTTGAAGGTGAGATGCCTTGTGATGTCGATGCATTCGCACGTGAACCGTGACTGCGTGTAGTGGACAGGGTGGTTGATGACATCGCTCATGCGGCTTCCTCTGATGTTGTTGAGGTGTAGAACGACTCGAGTGGTCGACCTGCGAGCTGGGCGAGCATCCGCAGGCGTTCCAAGACATGTGGCGGGACGAGTCCGCCAGCGATATCTTGCACTCGGTAGCCGTCGAGACTTCCGATGCCGCGCAAGACGGCATCCGGGACGGGGTCGTCCAGGTCAACGATGATCGGGTGCGTGATGCTGTGGCGGCGCGCGTACCGTCGAGCGTCCGCGTCGCGGCTGGCGATGATGATGTGGCGGACGGAGTCGGCCGCGGTGTCCCATTCGGCGCGCAACTCGTGTTGGCAGCGCCAGCACAGGGAGTGGAAGTTCACGCGCGTGTGCTGCTCGCAGTACGAGCACACGCCGTGCGTCCAGCCGACGGTCGGCACCGCCCAGCCTGGCACTCCCCCATTGCGATGCGCGTCTTTCGGTTCGAACACCCACGCATTGGTGACCGTGTTCCATCCTGACCGCACGTACTCGACGGTGTCGACAGTGGGTGTGACCGGCCCATCGAAGTCGCGGAAGGAGAGCCGAGCAGGCTGCGGGACACGGATCTCGTCGAATCGAGCAATGTCGATACCGTGTCGTGTCTGCCCGTGCGCGGGTCCGCCTCGGAACTCGATTGTGTCGGAGTTCGGCTGTTGCCATCGCAGTTCGAAGCGTGTCGCAGGCTGGCCGAGGTCTCGGGAGCGACCGACCCTGCGAACCAGAATGTCGGCGCTCGACACCCCGATTTCAGGCCGCCACTCGCGCACCTGACTGCGGAAGTAATCGAGGTGGTGGGGGTCTAGGTCTTGTTGTTCGACGGTAACCCCATTCGCCACGGCCACGGAGACACGCAGGTTCTGCAACTGCTGCAACTCGTGCAGGCTGAGGATCGCTGAATCGTCGCGGAGGTACCAGCCGTCGCCGGGTGGCCGTTCCTCGCAATGGACTTCCATCCAGCGGGCGCCGTTGTCGCTGAACCCTATGCGGGCGCTCATGTTGACGGTCCGATCGACGAGCAACGGGATCTCCCGGCCGTCGATGTACAAGACGTCGCGGCGCCGGAAGGGCAGGCCAGCCAGCGGGCTATCTGACCATCGAGTGTCGTAGGAGCTGCTGTCGCGCAAGTCGATGCGTCGTCGCCGGACGTCGTCGCAGCGCCACCAGCGCGGGCCAGGTGAGTCATCGAGTGCGGCCAGGCGCCGTTCATTGCTCGACACGTCATAGTGGCTGAGGGGCGGCAGGCCGGCGACCGCCGCCATGTTGTCGAGCAGCCCGTGGGCTACGCGAAGGTAGTCGTCGGCGGCTGCCGCAGGTGGTTCGAATTCGCCGTCGAATGTGGAGCCTGGGCAGATGATGCGCGAGTTGTCTTGGTCGTACCGGTATTCGGGGTCCATCCGGCCGCTGCGGCGCATCAACCGCATGCGTGTGGTGATCGGGAGCCCGTGGAAGTCGGCGTCGCACCATGCGTGTGGGCATTTCGCCTGGTTCACATTGTGGTCGTAGCCGCTGCGCTGCTCGTATTTGGCGAGCTGCCAGTCGACGAGCGCGTCGATTTCGTCGACTATGTCGCGGCTGCCGGATTCACTCACACACCTATTGTGTCGGGCTGGTCAAAGGAAAAATCTCGATCCTCGCGGTATCCGAGCGGGTTCCACTAGCAATTGACTAGAGTCACAGCGTGGCAACCGAATTCATCAAAGGACGAGCCGGGGAATCGGTTCCACCTGAACCTCCTGAGGCTTCGGTAGTCCGATTCTCCGTTCAACATTCCGCCCAGTTTGGCTGGGAGGAGACGCGGCGCGTGTACACGTTCGTCGCGGTTCGTTTCCGCGATCAGTGGTACACAACCAGAGTCGACGACGAAATCGACTACGAGGACGGCCAACAAATCCGATGGGGTGTTGCGCCTGTTACCGACTGGGCCGAGATCGTGACCGCCACCTATGGGCCAATCGAACTCGCAACCAGATGGGAATCGCTGGGCATGGGTGAGGGAAAACATACTCATCCGGTCTCACAGCACAGTAGCCGATGACCGAATCGTTCAGTCGGCCAGCATAAGTTGAGCGTGTCATTCGGGCAGGGTTACCTACAGCCGCGGGTCGTGTACGAGCCGGAAGTTCCGGAGGCTGTTCTCGTCGCCGTCCGCGGTGAATTCGCGGCCGACGACTTCGCCGGGATTGGGGAGTTCGCAGTCGCGGGCGATCTCGGTGGCGGAGAGCATGGCTGGGTTGTCGTGCCGGTTCCACGGTGTGACCGCGCGGGCCTGGTCGCCGACGACGCCCATCACCCATACTGGGATGCGCCCGTCGGGCAGTATCTCGTAGTCGTCGCCGATCGCGCGGTCCCAGTTGTACTCGGTTCGTCGCGCATGTGCGTCATTCATTGCATTCTCAGCGCTTTCGTCTGTCGCGCCGTTGCGAATTGGCGGTAGCCGAGCGGCGGCACTTCGCGACAGTAGAAGGTCCCGTTCGGGTCATGGAACTCGATCTCCGGCCATCCGCTGGCTTCGAAGTTCTCGAACAGATCGAAATCGCCGCGTTCCATAAGCCGAAGACCATCTCCCCAAATGATCGCGAAAGCGACTACCCCGCAGGCACACTGGGTACAGAAGCCGATGTCGATGCCTCGCTCATGCGCCAGGTCTTCAAGGTCGGGTGGGTAGTGTCCGGTGTGGCCGTTCTCGCAGATTCTGATCGTCGCCGGGTTCATAGCTAGGGAGCATAGATCGCGGGCCTGGTCGAAATGGCGACTCTCAGAAATCCAGCTCAGTCTCATCCCCCAGAGTTCGACGCAGTCGCTGAACGATCATTAGCCCACTCCGGCCGGTAGTCGGCGTGCTCGCGCCAGATCGCGGCGAGGCCCCGTAACTCCGGGCACGGGTAATGCTCCATCGGCGAACACCGATTGCACCACTGCCCGTCGAATGACGCATGCGATCCGAGTACGCCACGCTGGAAGGCAACCTCCCGCAGTACCGCCGCCGGGTCGTTCGCTGCGATCAGCTGCGCGACTGCCTCGCTGCGCGGGCCGCCACCGCAGTCGGCGTGCAGCGGATTCGATGCGCCGTTGACTGTCACCACGTCCCCGAAGCTGTCGACCCGCCACTGCTCCGGCTCCCATGGCGGCTTCTTCGCCGGGTACTTCGGTGTGACGGCTGGGAGTTCGGTTGCGTCGCGCGCGAGCTGTTCCCGCTCGGTGAGCCGGGCATTGATGAACACTGCGATCGTCATTCGTTCCATCCCAACGCTTTCCGCACCTCCGGCCAGCGCGGGTAGTGGGTGTGTTCGCGTACGGGTTCGTCGGCGCCGAAGCGACGTACTTCGTGCCGTTCGGCGTTCTCGATCATGTACAGGTAGGCGCGGATCGCGTCGCGGACACGGCCCGCGGTGTCGGTAGCGGGCGAGTCGATGAACGCCATGTCGGCAGCGGTGAGGGCTGCGTCGTCGAGTTCAGGCAGTAGCTGGTCAGCCATGCGATCCTGCTTCGGTGGTGTCGTTGAGTTGATGTGCCCGGTATTCGCAGATCGCGTCCACGAGAACCGTGTCCGCGAGTACCGCGACCGCGGTGTGCTTCACCCAGTCATCGAAATCGTCGAACTCCTGGAGGTTGCCGACACCGGGGTGGTCGATGCAGGACGTGCAGAAGAAGCCCCCGTGATGCGATTTGAACAGCGAGTGCTTGGTCAGTGCGACCGCGAGCATGTCTCGGACGTCGGCGGGGACGGTCATGCGATCAGCTCGGCTACAGGGAGGATGCCGCCCGCGGTGGTGCGTGCGGCCCAGCGTCGAGCTTCGACGGTGGGGGCGAAGAGGGTGACGAACACGAGGGCTCCGAGCAGTCCGAGGGTGAGGTAGAAGCCGCCTGGCATGGTGTGGTCTCCGTTCGCGGCGAGTCGTTTGCTCGCGCGCCTGTGTTGATTCTCGAGGCGGTGTCAAAGGCGGTTTCGGTGGCTGGTGATGCGGGTGCGCCTGGCGGGGTTGCCGTGTTGTTGCGGTGCGTGTGCTGCCCACGATGAAAAAGCAGACCGGTCGTAACGTTTTCGGTAGATCAACACCCCACACCCACCCATACGCTCACCGCATGCCGCCGCCCACCCCCATGCTCGCCACCGCCGGCCAACCACCCGACAACCCCGGCTGGGCCATCGAAATGAAATGGGACGGCGCCCGCATCATCGCCACCATCCACAACGGCACGCCCCGCCTCTACAGCCGCAACCAGCGCGACCACACCAGCGCCTACCCCGAGATCGTCGGCGCCCTGACGGAGCAGTGCCGTGGACGTGACATGACCATCGACGGCGAAATCGTCGCCCAACTCCCCTCCGGCGCACCCTCGTTCGGGCTACTTCAGCAACGTCTGCACATCGCCAACCCGAGCACGGAACTCGTACGCACCGTCCCGGTCCAGTTGTTCGTCTTCGACGTCCTGGCCGTCGACGGGGAACCCACCACCGCGCTCCCCTACCGTGAGCGTCGGGAACTACTCGACCATCTCAAACTCGACACTCCCCCACTCCACACCCCGCCCTACTGGCACGACATGCCAGCCCGACAGTTATTGCAGGTGAGCGCGGAGCACGGCCTCGAAGGGATCGTGTCCAAACGCCTCGATTCCGCCTACACGCCGGGGCGGTCGCGCGCGTGGATCAAGACGGTGCTGCGGCATGAAGTCGACGCCGTCGTCATCGGATGGCTCCCCGGCTCGGGCAGGGTCGCGGGCACGTTCGGTTCCCTGCTGCTGGCGGGCCGCGACGAGACTGGTGACCTGGTGTTCATCGGCGCTGTCGGGACGGGGTTCACCGACGCGGTCCGACGGTCTCTGCGCCTGCACCTCGACGAACTCGCCGTCAGCCAGGCACCGGTTACGGGACCGATCCCGCGTCCGGTTGCCTCGCTGGCACGCTGGGTCACGCCGCGGCTGGTGGGCACGGTGGAGTATCGAGAGTTCACGGGCGGCAGCCTGCGGCATCCGAGCTGGCGGGGGCTGCGGGTCGACAAGACCGTCGATGGGGTGGAGTTCCCGCCGCGGTGAGAACTGGCCGGCGGGGCGAGGCCGAAGCCCGCATGTGAGAGACCCCGCCGGCCCGAACATCGACCACCGAAAGGGAGGCCGGGCACGATCGTATCGCCGATGCTGTTGCCGCATCGGCGATACAGACGGTCGGGTTAGGTGGTGGCGTCGGCGAGGTCGACGATGGTGGCGCCCGCGGCGTTGGTTTGCACGGACGCGATGCCTTTCTTGGCGGCGTCTTTGCTGGCATAGGCTTGGCTTTGGGCGATGACTTCGCCGTTGCCTGCTTTGAGTCGCCACCGGTATTTGTTGGCGGCGTCGCTGAAGATCTCGAACTTCCCTGCCATGACCACTCCGTCTCGTTGCTGGGAAATCGCTACCTGGCAACAAGCGTACCTCCGACTAGGACGCGGGTTCGGCAGTTGCCTCAGGCGGTGTCGCAGCGGGCGGCTCCTGAATCGGCTGCACGCCGATGCGATGTTGGGGCACCATCGCCGCCTGTGCGACTGCCGAATCGACGAGTTTAGCGAACTGCGCCGGGCGCTCGGATTCCGGCATCTGGGCTATGAACCGTTCTGCCATCAGCATGTAGCTCTGGACGAGCGGCTGCTCGAAGTAGAAGCGCACCTGCTCCTGTGTCGTTGAGTGCACACGGATGAAGGTCTGTGCAATGTAGCCGCCAGTCGCAATTCCTGCTGCGGCGATTAGTGCCGCAGCGTACTTCGCTGCATCCTGCTCAGCGGTCACGGCAATCCAGAGCCCGACACCGATCACCCCGAGCCCGACTGCCATTGCGGCGATGCTCGCCCAGTGAGAGGCGCTGCCCTGCCGCCTTGCTGAAACATCGTAGGCGTCCATTTGCCGACGGTTCAGCTTCATCAGGCCAAGAAGATCATTCGGCCCGTGGATGTCCCCGAGAGCTGCATGGACTTCAGCTCGCGCAACGACAAGTTCACCGCGGTCGATCAGCTCGCCCGCCCTCAGCCAGTTGTACACCCCAACAAGTCCGATACCGGCGGCGAACCACGGTCCAAGGTGCCATGACGTTGCCCACGACACTGCGGCGGCTACGCTTACGCCGACCACGGCGATAGCGACTGCTACCCGCCGCGACCGCTTCGTCTGCTTGATGAGCGCTAATGCCTCATCGCGCGCGCTTCGAGCCTCGAGCTGAATCAGCTTGTCCCTAAGGTCGTCTCGCTTCTTCTCCAGTCTTTCCAGCTCAGCGCGATAGCCCATGGCGATTTCGACGTCAGCCGATTCTGTGCGCGGATCACCCGATGAGCCCGACCCGTTGCTAACTCGCCGTGCATCCACTGAGCTACCTCCATCGAATTGGACCCGTCCCGATCGCCGACGGGAAAACTCTATGACACTCGTAGACAACTCCCGCAGAGGTCACGCGGCGGACGAGCGAGGTTTGTAGGACTCGCGTCGGGCCTTGCTCGATGGTGCAGCGGCTGGATCGTCCAGAACCCCCTCGTCCCACTGAAACGGCAACGGCCACCGACGCTTTCGACCATAGTCCCGCGCTCGTCTGGACGGACCCGGCTGCATCTGCAACCGCGCGAACAAGACGCACACCTGCCGATGCCGACGCGCCGTCACCTGCTCCTGATGGTGCAGCATCGTGGAGAAGTTCTTGACTGCTAGCCCCAACTCCCCCGCCAGAAACGTCATCGTCCAGCCCGCAGACACCAGCGCACGAAGACGCCGCTGCGCCCCGATCGCCGGAACGAGCGCATGGGGTGCCATAGCCTCGTACCGAACCGCCGGGAGTAGCACCGCCATGAACGCGTCCGCGGTCGCCCTGGTCACGAAAGCGGCCGGTTCGCGGCTTGGCTTCCCTCGCATTATCACCACGAGCGCCTTTCGGTCCAGGCCCGCCGCCGCGCAGATCTGCCGACGACTCATGCCCGCCGCGATCAACTCCTCGACATGAGCCCGCACCGGTCCGGCGTCCACCCGATCCGGCGCCCACCGTCCGTACGCGGTCTGCCGAATCCTGCGCTTCTCGTAGCATGCCTTGCACATACCCCGCCGGGGAGGTGTAGCGGTCTTGCCGCACCCGCACACGACAACCGCCGTGGTTACCATCCGACACCCCTGACGCCAGACGCCCGCACAAGCGTTCGAAACCGTCGAACCGATACCAACCCTCGCAAACCCAGCAAACGACGCTCAGCGACCAAACCAGCCACCACTACGGGCATCCCGCGAACGGCGACACCGCCAGCAAATACACAGAGGGTCGGGCCGGACTGCGTCGCAGCTATCCGGACCGTGGTCCGTTTAGGGTTGTTCATGCGGTTCTCCGGCCGTTGCGTCGGTGGGGTGGGTGGGCGATGGGTCGGCCGAGGAGTCGGCTGATGTGTGGTGCGGCTTTCTGCTGGCCGTCGCGGTCGGTGCAGAATTCGCCGGCGGGTGCTCCGCATTCGGTGCAGGGGTCGTTGAGTGCGCCTGTGACGGTGTAGGCGCCGGTGCGTGCTCGTCGCATGGGGTGTTGTGTGGTTGTGCGGGTGGGGATTTGGTTGGCGATGTCGAGCACGGATTCGGGGGTGCATTTCCATGGGTTGAGCTTGTGGTGGATGGCGATGGCTTCTCGCGCTACTGCGGTGTCGAGGTGGCCGATGCGGTCGTGCCAGTGGGTGATGGTGTCGGCGTCGATGGCGCGGTGGTCGTATTCGGCGATGTAGGCGAGGATCTGGGCGGTGTCGGCGCGGTTCATGCTGCGACGTCCTCGTCGTGCTGGGACGGGCGATGGAAGGCGCGGCGCGGTTGGCGCCCTTCCTCGGTGGTGGGGTCCCAGGTGCGCAGGACGTTCCAGATGGATTCGAGTTCGCGGGGCTGTCGGGCGGCGAGGTCTTGCTTCTTCGCTTCCATGCGGCGCAGGAACTCGTTGTACTGCTCGGGTGACATCGCGATGGGTGATCCTTGGTCGAGGGTCCATGCTTGGGCGATGCGGGCGGCCTGGTTGGGGGTGAAGTCCATGTCTTGGAGCAGGTAGTTGGCTTCGTTCATGAGGTCGCGTTGCGCTTTGGGCAGGTCGGCGAGTTTCTTGCTGCGGGCTTCGCGGGCGGCGCGGATGATGCTGATGGGTGTGGGCCGGAAGTCGCTGTCGCTGGTGCGGTAGGCGTGGCGGGCGCCGTCGAGGAGGTCTTCGTGGGTGAGTCGGGATTCTTCGAAGTCGGCGGCCCAGGCGAGGATGGTGGTGTCGCCGGGGACTGGGAACCAGAGGATTCGGCCGCGGATGTAGGCGAAGATGGTGGTGGCGGTGTTGATGTAGTACTGGGTGCTCATGCTGCGGGGATCTCCCAGATGTCGGGCGGGTTGGCTTCGAGTTCGCGCAGGGGTGCGAAGAATCCGGTGTTGGCGAGTTCTGGTGAGGACGCCGGGTTTTGGGTGGCGGCGAGTCGTTGGAGGCGTTGGCCTTGTTCGATGAGGTCGCGGAAGCGTCGGTCGGCGAGGGGGATGTCGGCGTGGGCTTCGGCTTTCTTGGTGCGCCAGTCGTTGACGGCTTGTTGGTGGATGCGCTTGTAGTGGCGGTGGAAGCTGGGCATGTCGTGGACGACGGTGCGCCAGAAGTGGTGGTCTTGGCACCAGTCGATGAGGTTCGTGACTTTCTGGAACTCGCGGTTGTCGAGTTGCAGGAGCGCGCGGGCGGCGTTGCGCCAGCCGCGGGTGATGTGTGGCGGGTCGGGGGTGAGGTTGTTGGCTTCGACTCGGCTTCGGAGTTTTTCGCAGAGCGCGTCGATGTGGTCGTCGAGGGTTTCGGGGTGGCTGGGTGCCGCCGGGTTGTCCTCGCGTGTGTGCGCGTGTGGTTCTACTGGCGGTTCATATGGCGGTTCATGGGCGGTTTGTCGGAAGCTCTTTCCGGGGGTCGCGGAAGGAGTTTCCGGGGGTGCAGGAAAGAGCTTCCGGGGGTCGTGGAAAGAGTTTCCGGGGGTGGAATTTGTTTCCGGGGGTGTGCTGGAAGGAGTTTCCGGGGGTTTCTTCGCCCGTGTGGACTTCTTCTTGGCGGGTGGCGCGTCGTGGACGACACGCAAGTTCAGGTTCCATACGGTCGGCTGCTGGCTGGGCGGAAGATGCCCGACCAGAGCCGCGTTGCCCAACCGGATGAGCCCTTGGGCTTCGAGCTTGCCGAGGGCGGTGCGGACGGTGCGGTCGGTGAATCCCGTCCGTTCCGCGATCGTGGTCTGCGACAGCCACACGCCGCAGCCGCGCTCATCGGCGGCTTCGGCCATGACGAGCAGAACGCATTTCGAGGTGCCGTCGGTGTAGACCCTTTGCGCGGCCCATTCGCTTGCCTGCCAGCTCATGCGACACCTGGTCGATCCGAGGCGCCCATCGCACGGCTGGGTGAAGAGTGGGTGATCATCATTGGTGAATCGCCCTCCGGGCGTTACAATTTGCGGGCCGGGGTCGGAATGGTTACCCGGCTGCGTACGCGATATCGCGTACGACGCGTACGGCGCGCCTAACTGGTCAGGTGGGGCGCGCCGAATGCGTTTATCGGGGCCGAACAAAGGTGCGACCCAATCGAATTCACGCTATCGGTGCTGTCCAGGGTGATCCGCGGTTGGTGACCATGGCTATTCCGATCTCGCGATTCCACGGCGGCGCGGCGGCTTGTCGGCGGTGCGCCGTGGTCGCGTGTCGGGGTGGTCGATGTCGCGGCCGTACCAGGCGAGCGGTGGCGCGAGTCCGCGGTTGCGGGCGCGGACCATGGTGTTGTGGCCGGGTCCGGGCGTGCCGGACAGTTCGTCGTAGAGGTCGCGGATCGCCGCCCAGGTCGTGTACCGGATGCGGGGTTGTTTGATCATGTGTTGGAGGCGGACCCGCCCGTAGACGTCGAGTCGTTCGGCGAGGTATTCCGACTGCCAGCCGAGCGTGTTCAGGGCTTCGATACGTCGGCGTGCACCGATCGCGAGGGCGAAGCACTGGCCGGGCCGCGGGTGGTGGCCGACCGCGCGAATCCGCCGGGCGAGATCAGTGGTGACGCGCGGGAAAGCGGCTCGGGCGATGTAGGCGATGGCTTGTCCGGAGCAGCCAGCGGCTTGCCCGATCATCCCGATTGTCATGCCCCAACTCATGAGTAGTTCGATGTGGTCACGCACGGGCTGGGGGTCGGTGAAGACCTGAATGTTGTTGGCTCGGCGCCACCGGTACAGCTTTTGCTGGCGGGCGCGGGCGGTGAGACCGTTCATACGGCGGCCTGCTTTCGCAGTTCGCGTCGGCGGCGGACGAGCGCCTGGTCGGCGGCGGCCTGTGTGAGGTTCAGCAATGGCACGATGTCGGTCCCGCTCCACCCCTTGCCGACGGCGAGGTCGAGGACGGCGGCCCGCTCCGGTTTCGGCACTTTGCCGCGATGCTGCCCGTCCAGGATGCGTCGCAGGAGTACAGGGTCGATGTCGGCGTCGTCGTCGAGGTCGGTGTCCGCTGTCGGCTCGTGGTCGGGGTGGTCTATGTCGAGCCCTTCCCACGCCAATGGCGGATGGAATCCACGGGCGAGAGCACGCGATCGGGTAAGGCCGGATTCACCTGGGCTGCCGGACAATTGCTCGAAGACGCTGCGGACGGCGTCCCACACTTCGAAGGTGATGCTGTGCCGACGCGTGACCGCCCCGACAGCGCTGGCCGTGACGTGCAGTCGTGCGCCGATATCCTTCTGGGTCCAGGCGAGAGCTTGGAGAGCGTGGATACGCCTGACGGCACCGAGAGCGGGCACGGAGAACCCTGCTTGGGCCTGTGTGGGCTTGTGGGTGACGGCGAGAATCCTGCTCGCGATTTCGATGTGGGTGGTGTGAAACCGCTGTTGGTGAATCTGCCGGACTGTGGTGACTCCGACTTCGGCTGCGGCCGCGATCGAGTGATAGGTGAAGCCGAGATCCAAGAGCCATTCTGTGTGCGCGTGGGGGCGGCCGGACGGCACCATGTGCGGAATGCCTCGTATCTCACGCAGCTTACGGACCTTGTTGCGGCGGTAAGCACCGAGCTTCGGGACGGTGCTGGCTGGGGTGCCGGCGTGTGTCCGCGCCAGGGGCAGCGTCGTCATGCCTCCTCGCTGATGGCTTTGTTGACGGCGGTGCCGGACATGCTGAGGGCGGTGGCGATTCGGCCGCTGCCCCATCCGTAGGTGCGGTGCAGGGTGCGGGCGTAGGCGGGTTTGTCCTTCGACCGCGGCGGTGCGCAGGGCTCGCCGTTGAGGATGCGTTCGAGGTGCACCGGGTCGATGGCTGGCTTGTAGACGGCGTCGGCGTCCTCGACGGTCGTACGGGTGATGATCGCGGCGATGTCGGGGTCGGCGAATGTGCTGGTGCCGTTGACGATTCGCCCGAGAGTGGTGGTGTTGACGCCCGTCAGTTTGTGCAGCTGGTAGAGGGAGTAGTCGGCGTCGAGGAATTCGCGGATCCGTTTACGGACGGGTGCGGCGTCGACGAAGCCGCGGGAGACGAGGTGTTGGGTGCTGGCGGTGGTCATGCGGCGTGGACTTTCGGTGTGTAGAGGGGCCACGAAGTCTGTACGTCGGTGAACGGTTTGTTGTGGCGGCGGAGGTAGTCGATGAAGCTGTATGCCTGCTCGCGGTACCAATCGGTCTGCGCGGTCATCAGCTCGTCCGGGGTGTAGCGGGCGAGTTCGGGGTAGACGCGCGGCATCTTCCAGGCGAGTCGTGCAGCGACGAGTGCGTCGCCTTCGGCGTCGTGCGCGGTTTCGGGGCGCACTCCGTAGTGGGCGCCGACGTCGACGAGTTTGCGGCGGCCTTTGCGCCACTTGTCGAAGTGCTTGTCGACGACGTAGGCGTCGAAGATCGGGCCGCGGATCTCGAAGCCGGGATGGTGGGAGGCGAGCATCGAGAAGTCGAATCCGCCGTTGAATACGGCGATCACATGTCCGGCATCCCAGATCTGGTACAGGTCGTCGACAACTTCGGCGATGACGTCGGTGTGGGGGCGGCCGTGTTTGCGCGCGTATTCGGTGGTGATGCCGTGCACTTCGGTCGCTGCGGCTGGTATGTCGATGCCGGGATCGGCGAGCCAGCGGCGCGGTGTCACGTCCGCGCCGTTGATGCGGCCGTTGTAGGCCGTGACGACTCGGTCGGTGCCGATGACGATCCCGGTTGTCTCGAGGTCGGCGCAGGCGAGTGGCCGTTCGGTCCAGCTAGTCACGTTGTGCCTTCACTGCGTCGAGGAGGGTTTGGCCGCGTTTGATGAGGACGGCGCGATAGCCGGGGTGGTTGTTGGCGTAGCGGAGGGCGGTGAGTTCGTCGTCGCCGAAGTAGGCGACCGCGTAGCAGTCGCCGCCTTCGCCGTCGCGCTCCCCCGCTTCGGGGTAGGCGAGCCATACCCCGTCGTCGAGCCGCACGACCATCGGTTACGCCTCCGGGTCGGGCGGGAACATGCCGCCGTCGAACTGCTCGCCCGTGACGTGGGCATCGTCCGCTTCAACAGGTTCGGCCTCGATAACGTCGGGTTCGATGTGGATGGGTCGGTCGATGGCGTCGGCGGTGAGGTCCACGCGGACGGCTTCGTCGTGTTCGATGGCGCGCGCGAATTCCGTGGACTTCGGCATCCACTTCGACAGCTGTCGTACACACGTCTTGTGGGCCATGGATTCGAAGTTGTCGTGCCACGGCCCGTACTTGCCCTTGGACTTCGTGTGCGTCTTGCAGTACTCGACCATCTCGTCGTAGGTCATGACGAGGAACGCGTGCCCGCCGGTGGTGAACTTCGCGATGGCGTAAAAGGCGATGGTGTCGCCGCGACTGCCCTTGAGGTTCGGTTTGTGCACGAGCGAGTCGGCGAGGCCGTAGTCGACGTCGAAGACATCGTTTTCGTAGACGGTGCGCGCGATGAGGGAGGCGATCTTGCCGGAGCGGTGTGCGAGGTCGACCAGGCCCTGGTAGCCGACAATGAGTTGAGCGCGGTGCGCGCCTTTGCGGGTTCGGCCGCCGCCATCGGTCCACTCGTACTTGCTGTCCCAAAATGGCACCAACCAGGCGTGCCCGAGCACACCGGGTCGCAACCCGAGCTGCGCGCAGCTCATGAGCCCACCGAGCACGCTCGCCGGGTCGCATTGCGCAAGCTGCGGGGTCTGCTTGAGGCAGGTGAGTGCGTCTCGCACGAGCTGTGCGGCTTCGCTGCCGCGCGGCATCGCCAGCGCGAACTGCTGCTCCATGTTGCGGATCTGCTTCTGAAGCGACGGCGGTTGATCGTCGGCGAGCTGCTGGTTGGCTTCGATGCGGTCGACAAGATTGCGGGCCATCAGGCCACCTCTTTCAAATCGAGGGAGATCGCCCGGTAACGGGCGTAGACGTCGGGGTGGTCTTCGCGCAGTTCGTCGATGTCGAGGCTGGCGCGGGTGAGGTATTCGGCGTACAGCTCGGGTTCGCTATCTCGGAAGACCGCCGATTTGAACGGTCCGGCCTTGGTCGCGACCCACACGGTGTCGCCGACGAGCAGCCGCGCGTGGCCGCCCAGCAGTGCTCGGATCTTGTTGCCCGCGGCGTCTTTCCGTTTCGCCGCGTCGGATTCCGCCTGCTGCGCGAGCTTGTATTCGGTGTGCAGGGCGGCGATCTCGTCGCGGGTAACGTGCAGATCTCCCCCGGTGAACGGGTGCAGCTGGTCGATGGCGTCGCGGTCGGCGGTGGTGCCGGTGATGGGTGGTTCGACGTCGGCGAGGACGTGGTCGCGCCAGAACCGGTCGCAGGCGTCGACCACCAGCTCGACCAGGCGCTCGTTGCGGTCGACACGGACCAGTTCGAGCCGGTTGCCGCCGATCAACCCGGCGGCGTAGGCGTGGGTGGCGCCGGTGACGTACATGCCGTGGTGGAGTTGCAGCTCGGCGTGGTCGGGGATCTGGCCGGTCCACCGGTTCGCCATGAACCAGGCCGTGTTCTTGCATTCCAGGAGGCCACCGTCGGACAGCAGTCCGTCCGGGGAGTACAGCATGTGCGGGCGTTGCGCCGAGCGCAGTGTGCCGGGCGTGTCGACGGTGAGCCCGAGTCGCTTGCAGGCGACGTCTCGGATGATCGGTTCGAGAGCACGTCCCCAGAACATGGATTCGGTGTCGACACCTGCGTCGGCGGGGACGCGGCGGGTTTTCCGCAGCCAGATCGACCAGGCGCTGTCCCAGTCGACGAGGCCGAGCAGACCGGACACTTCACTGGAGCCGATCCCGGCAAGGCGCGCTTCGAGCCATGCGGGACTGCCGTGTTCGGTGGGTGGAAGCTCCTGGTACAGGGCCGAATTCGTCACAGGAAGCAGCTCCAGTCGAGTAGCCAAGCCAGTGCGCCCAGGAAGACGCCGAAGGTGATGACGATGAAGTAGGCGGCGAGGGTGTAGAGGCAGCCGCGGAAGGCGTTGGTGTCGGGGGGGTCGGGTGTATGTTGAGGCATGGACATGCCACGGGTTCCTTTCATCGCTTTGGGGTTGCCGTGGTTGTTCAGCCCGTCCCCATGCCAGTGGGGGCGGGCATTCTTGTTTCCCAGAGAACCAACCGAGTTCCGACTACAGTCATCCGTGTTGATTCAAATCAACACACTACCCAGTGGATGACGCGATCGCAACAACGTCGTTGAAGGATTGATTCGACTCACCGTGATCTCACGGCGGAGACCGCCTCTGAACTGCGGAAATCGTCAGATAGCCGAATCGATGACCCTCATCGAGTCAACGCGGCAGGTTTCCAGTCAAGTCAACAACCGATACCATCAGAGGCACCAGAGAACCGCCAGCACGCCCGATTAGGGCCACACGCCACTCGAAGGGTGTCTTCCGTGTCTCCCAGGACGACCAGTAACGAGGTCACTGCCGGACAGTGGCCGCGATACATCAACGCCCTCATGGAACTGCACGAGCTGTCTCAGCGTCAGATGGCAGCGGAGATCGGCCTCAATCCATCGACCATCACGCTGTGGTTCAACGATGCCGGTCGAACACCCGACCGCAAGGCGGTTCGCGCGATCGCCGAGAAGTTCGGCCGCCCCATCTCCGAAGTACTCATCAAGGCCGGATACGCCACAGCCGAAGAGTTGGGCATGTCCGCGGACCGGATCGACCCACTGACCGATGCGGAACTGATCCAGACGCTACGCGAGCGACTCGACCGTCTCCGCGCGCTGGAGAGGCAAGCGGCGGACAACGCCGCCCACGAACCGACCACGTCGCACCCGGCGGCCGATCAGCCTCCCAAGACAGTCAAAACGCGACGGGCTCTACCCCGCCGCGACTGACTTTCGACCCACCTCAATTGGTTCCGCTCAGACCGCCTGGTCGAAGTTGATGCCATAGGTACGGCCTCGATCGAGACGCCGTTGAAACGCGGCCGTTTGCATACCCTGCTTCGAGCGCGGTTGACGGAAACTACGGACCAACGGGTCGGCGCGGTCCAGCCCTTGGACGACGATGACGCATTCGTAGTAGCCGCCGCGCATCTTGGTTCGACCGCGGTACCAGTCTTTATGGGCTCGCTGGCGCGGTCGCGTAGCCCATACCTGCCAGCAGTTTCCGAACAGAGCGCCCATGTCGCGCTCAGTCAGGTCACAGTAGGGCTGAACTTCGAGGTGCCCAGAGTCCCAGACGTAGATGCGGCCGATCTCCTTGACCCAGGCACCGCCGACGGGGTCGCGCCAGTAAGTGGGCACACCATCCGGCGGCAGTGTTTCGAATCCCAATGAGCGCAGATCGTCGACAGCATGCCCCGTGATGCTGGTGACGGCCTCATACTCTGGCTCTCGTGGTGGCATCGTGATGTCCTCGTGCTGGGTGACGCGTCGACCTCTAACTCGTTGCGGTGCTCGGTGTCACGGGATTCGGGTGATGTGGCGGGGCAAGGACTGGGGTGTCGTCGTAGCGCTCCCGCGAGGCCCGAATCGCGGCGTCAGCGAGTTTTGGGCCATCGCCACGGCGGGTGTCGCATGACGGGTCGGATGACCCAATTGCGCTACTCCGGTGTGGCATGGCGCTGACTCTAATCCATTCCGCGTGGTTTGTCTCACTCTGCTCCTTTAAATGTTTCGCACTTGTTGTGGGTGCGACCTTTACTCACGCGGCGACACCCGAGATCGCCGATCTGGCTAACTTTTAGCAATAGTCACTCTGATTTGGCGAGCACAATTCCCAACCATGTGCACATGACATGACAGGCCAATTCATGACATGGCGTGCCAACATACTGGGAAACCGATCGCCCCACTCCCCCGACGCGCACTGTAGCAGCTTCGCCACCGCTCACGCGCGACACGCCGCGCGCCAGCCACGCCCACCAACGCAGCCAGAGTCAAGCCACGCGACAGGCGGGCCATCGCCCCGACCGGGCACACACGCGCAGCCCTCACCAGGCCGAACCACAGCACTGGCCGCGACCTTACACTCAGCGGAGGCGACCTCGAACACACGTGCGAATACTACCGCGCCGCGCGACCGGCGTCCGGATCTAGCGACCGCGTGTTCCACCCCCTCACACAAGTTGCCCCACACCTCCACCACGAGAACACGGCGAGGCAGCCACTTCCCGCGACGGCAGGGAGCGCCAGCCGCGGTTCGATCACACGCCGCACTAGACCCGAGGCAGCATCGAGACCGGGCCGTCCTGGCGACTGCTCGGCATTCGATGTATCGGCTCAACCGACCGGGACGTGACATACCAACTTTGCGGAATTGTGGAATGAATGCATGACGTCATGACTGCGTGCATGCACTTTTTCGCCCACGGCTCACGGAAACGATCCCACGGAGCATACGGGATCCGACCGAAAGCATAGCTTGGCGAAGCAGTTACCACTGCGCAATCGCAAGGCATCGTCGTCCCCGCTCAAAATGCAGATGCATCTGCAAAGTCATTCCGCGCGAATGCTCAACAGCACCTCGGATTCGCGCACACCGCGCTCGCCGACACCCGACACCCGACGACACGCCGCACCGACACCCGCAGGCACGCGACCACGCACCGCGCGCGCCCGATTCCGCGCGCGACGTGTGGTCCTACCAAAACCACCCTAACGTTGCGTTCAATCAACATTATTGACTACAATCAACACTCCACGATGAGCTGGCGGGACTTGACCAGAACCAGCGGGAACGCCACCCCCCAGGAGATCGCATGTCCAACAACACCATATGGCTGACACGACCCGAACTCTCAACCCGCACCAAACTCTCCCCCAAGACTCTCGCGAACTGGGCCGCGCAGCATCCCCCGAAGGGGCCGCGGTTCACGCGTTTCGGTAACCGCGTCCGCTATCGCCTCGACGACGTCATCGCATGGGAGGCCGAGCAGACCGACGTCACTGAGCGGCGGGTCGCCTGACCGTGCCGAATCCAGCGATGGAACCGGGTGCGCTGCCTCCCAAGGAGAAGCTCAACCCGGTGAAAGGCAGCGACGGTCTCTACCACTTGGACCGCGTCAGGCATCGAGCGCAAAGCGGTCAGTACGTCCGCACCAGTGCGACCGGACGCACCCGCAGGGAATGCCTCGAGGAATGGCATCGTAACTTCGCCGTGAACGTTCTCAAGGGGTCCAAGCGTCGGCAAACCACCCGGCGGCGCCAATGGTCCCCCACCGACAAGATGAGCGACGTGTTCGCAGAACTCGACACGCGGTGGGAGGCCCGTGTCGACGCGGGCACATTGTCGGCGGATACATGGAACAACTATCACCGCGTGATCTACAAGCCCGACAAGAATCCCGCCCGCTCACCGAATCCCGACGCCCTCAAACTCGAGGCAGAGATGGGCGGCCTGACCATCCGCGAAGCGGCGTCGGTCGGCTATATCGCCGACTACATCGACGAGGCCACCGAGATCGCATCGAGCACCGCCTACATGCAACATCGCGTGTTGAGCATGGCGTTCAAGATAATTGTGCAGGGGCAGGGATTGCCACCGGGGGACAATCCGATGCCCTATGTGGAACGGCCGGCGATCGGGCAGGCACCGCCGAGACCGTTGGACATTGACGCGCGGGTCGGTGTTCTGCGAAGGATCGACGAATGGCTCGAGGACGGGCGTGGCGAGAGCCGCTACCTGAGATTCCTCTATCTGCTGTTGCTCGGCACAGGCATGCGGCCCGGCGAAGGCTTGGCGATCCGTCCGTGCGATGCCGTGTATCTCGACCTCGACGGCAGCGTGCGACGAGTCCTGAAGGTGAGCGCGACGGTGTCGGCACGTCCCGGTGTTGCGCCGTATCGGAAGGAGGGGCGCAAGAGCGGAAATCCATATCAGGTTGTCCTGCCCGACTGGCTGTCGACCGTGTGGGATGCCGAGGTCGACCGAGTGCGGCCGAAGACCGACGATTCACCGCTGATTCAGGGTCCGCGCAGTGACGACGCCTGGATCAGCCCGGCCACCGCGCGTGAGGCTGTGCAGGCGATGCGGGCGGGCAGCGATTACGACGACTTCCGGTTGTCGGATCTGCGGGACACTGTCGCGACGCATGTCGCGTTGGTCACCGGCAGTGACGATTGCGCGAGCGCTCAGCTCGGGCATGCGGATGGCAACCGGTCGATGGCGCAGCGGCACTACATCCACAAGGGCATCCGCCGTCAGGTCGTGGTGGACAACTGCGAAGTGCTGGAATTGCTGAATCCGTTCAAAGTGACACTTGAGTGACACTTTGACCCGTTATTGATCTTGTAATGCCGCCACCCAGGCCGTGTGACCTGCGAAAACCCGTCAA
>NZ_JASITE010000027.1 GCF_030767025.1 Nocardia sp. CC227C
CCGACTGTTAATCGGCAGGTTTCTGGTTCGAGTCCAGATGGGGGAGCCACCAAAAGGCGATCTACCAGCCCAAACGCTCGGGATAGGAATCCCGGCCGATGGGCACTACACACTACGCTGCACACTTAGCGCAGCGAACTACTCCCGTCGTTGATGCCCCCGCCCCAGTGGGCGGGCAGACACCCAACCACACCTCCGTCGTCGAAACGCCCACGCATGACTGGGCACTCGATGGCCCCGCCGATCACTCGTGCGTCTTCTGCCCGCGCCGCCTGGACCACCCTCGAGAACCACGGCACGCCCAGCCATTTCATGAACACGGCCCGCTGGACGTGAATGTCTTTTCGACGGGCGCGGTCATCTCCCTCGGCGAGACGGACTTGAATCCCGACGAGGCCGAACGGCTCGCGGAATCTATTCTGCGCGCCATCAAGGTCGCTCGCGCATTGCGGGGGCGGCAGTGATGAATCGAATTCGCTTCGTTCTCGCCGCTTTCGTGACTGTGCTCGGCCTGATTTGCGGGGCCGCCACAGCGCACGGCGCCGTCATGATCTCCGACGACTTCAACCGGACGGCACTCGGTCCGTCCTGGACCACGCATGGCGGCGGCACGCTCTATATCGACAACGGCCGCCTGTCCGCGGTCGGCACGCCCAGTGAGCCGGTGTCGTTCGCGTTCCACACCACCCCCGCCGACAGCGCCGCCCAGGAAGTCTCGGCCACCGTCCACTGGAACGGCCGCAACCCCGGACATTCCGCGATGTCGGTAGCGCTGCGCGCCGACCCCGACTCACACCATGCGGGCGTTCATTTCTGGTTCACCGCCAATCTCATGGGCATCGCGATGCTGGATTGGAACGGCACCACATTCACGCCCGCTGCGGGCACGGCCGCCTACACCTCGAACCCGTGGAAGTGGCCCGACGGCACCCGCATCACGTTGCGGGCCTCCGGCAACACCTACACGGCATACGTATCGACCATGCCGTGGATGCCCGTGCTGCAGGGCAGCTTCACCAGCACTCAGGTACCGCACACGAACATGTACGGCGGTGTGCACGGGCAGGACGATTCCGCGGTGTCCGGCGGGGGCGAGCCGCCGGCGGATCTGGGTGGCTGGAGGTTCACGTCCAGTTAGCGACGGTTCGGGTACGGGTTGTCCCGGTTCTGCGTTTCGATCCGGACCCTGCACTCGGGGCACATCTGTCCACCTGGCCCGACCTGCCGTTCACGGCACAGCCCGCACATTCTGTCCGTCGCATCCTCTAGCACAGACCGAATAGTATTCGAACGTGGGTGCGACGGATGGCGTGCGGTGGGTGCTGGCGGACGGGACCGTCGCCGACCCTGGCAAGCTCTGGCAAACCAGCGGTGGGAGGTGGGAGCAGCCCGCGCCCGATGCGTGTCCCGCCGGCCATCCCCTCGGACCCAAGAAGGCTATTGTCGGGCAGCAGGCATGCCTGGCCGTCGGCGGTACCCATCTGTCGTGGACGTGCCTGGAATGCGGCGGCACGGTCATGTGGCCTCCGGCCACGCGCCGCTGCGACCACACCGCGTTCGACGGACGCGCGGCACGATAGGGGAAGCGTGGACGACAGCGACTTGATGTCACACGAACAGCAAACGGTGCTGCGCCTCGTGATCGCGGCACGCAACGCGGGCGCCACCAACATCCATGCAGCCGTGCGGTCGGCCATGAAGACCCCGCCGCCCAGCGACGTGATCACGACCGCGATCCGGATACTCGAGCTGGAGGCCGTGAACCACCAGCGGGGCGAGTCCGCGGACATCGTCATCGCGCGCATCCTCGACCTGATCGAATCGCAGCTGGACGGGCAGGACATAGACGAGCTGCCGCCGGGCACAGACGATCGCTACTAGCCGTCGCACGCGATACGGGTCAGCTTTCGTCCGGAGGACAGTCGGGCACCTGCACTGGCGTCAACGGCAACACCGCCACATTGGGCTCCTGCGCCAGCTCCTCCAGCACGTCCGGTGGCACCGGACTGTAGTCACGCACTGGATACCCACTTCCGTCGCTCAGGCGCCGCTCCACATGCTGCCAGCGACCGTCGACGTGAAGCAGCCAGATGTCGCCGCGTGCGTCGACGTAGGCACCTGGTTTCGTCGGGAGGGTCATCAGTCGCGCACTCCTGCATACGTAGCCAGCGAACGCAGGCCCGAGGACGCGCGGCGTTGTTGCTCGGCAGCCGTCTTGATAGCGGTCTTCACTGCCCGCGACTGCCGGAAGTACTCCGGCGCGGCCTCTTTCGCGCTCTGCAACGCGTCGACAGCCGCATCGGGATCGCCAGCGCCGAGGAACGCACGGGCGCGATCCAGCCAGTAGTGCGCTTGCCGCTCCTTCGGGTACTTGGCGGGCAGCCGCGTCGCATCCGCCAGCTGCATCGCCTTGTGCAGGCGGCCAAGATCGACGGCCGCGGCCAACTCGAAGAGATTGACGTTCGTCGGTCCGACCACTGTCCCGTGCACCTGCCGGTCGCCGACTCGCTGTCCGAGGACGCGAGCCTCCGCGAAATGGGTGTCTGTCGTGTCTGCGTCGGAGCCGACCGCAGCGAGTCCCGCGCGGCGCATGTGCAGCGCACACAGCACCGCTGCACCCACCTCGTCGTTCGACGACAGCGGCTCCACCTCGGCGATCGTTCGATCGGTCAGCTGCACCGCCTGTTTCGTGGCACCGACCCGTGCCAACGCGGCGGACTTCACATACTGCGCGGTAGCGAGCAGCAGCGGGTCATCCGAGTTCGAGGCCGCCCACACCATCCGATCAGTGGCGAGCATAGACAGGTCGTAGTGACCCATCTTGTGGGCCAACGTGTTTCCGGCACGGAATGCTGTCAGGAGCAGTTCGAACGCGGGCGCTCCATCGCGCTTCGTGGCCACGAGCAGCTGGTCGACGAGGTCCGGCAGAAGGTCCGCGATCTTTCCGTACGCCGCAGCGTGGCGCCATTCCCCGATTTGATCCACGAGGGGGCGAAGACGGTCCAACGGCTCGGGGTCGATATCGGGGAAGATGTCGACCGTCGCCAGCACCCGGCGGACGGTGGGCACAATTCTGTCGAGCTGCTCGGTCTCTTCTTCGGTGCCGAACAAGATCGAGGCATCGACGCCGAGCGCCCGGGCGACGGCTCCGACCCAGACTGCCGATGCGACAGCGTGGCCTGTCTCGACCTTGGCGAGCATCCCCTTGCTGACGCCCGCTTCCCGGGCGAGCTGGGATTGGGTGTATCCGCGTAGCTTGCGGTACTTGGCGATACGCGCGCCGACGGCGTCGTGTTCGTGCATGTGTTTCACGCTACAGCCGGGCAGGGTTCCAAGGGAACATCTATGGAAACTTCTTGGAAACTTCAAACCTCCTGGTGTGCCTAGTGTCACAGATGTGGCCCCGGTGCCGGGAAGCCCACCCCGGCACCGGGCAGCCACTCCGCTACCTGCCACGGCACACCGGAGGAACCGGTATGAACACGACCGAGGCGCGCGTCCTCGCCACCCTCGCGCCCGGCGGCCAGTTGACCGCCGCCCAGATCGCTGACAGCGCAGACATCACCGCGAGAGCAGCCGACCGCGCCATCAAGGCACTCGCCAAGACCGGCTTGATCATGACCGGCACCGGCCTGCGGCGCGACGCCTGGACGCTCAGCCGCCGAGGCCGCGCCTTCGCCGACACCAGCCGAGGCCGCGCCCTCCTGGACGTCCCGGCGGGAGTCTGACCATGAACCTCCTCGCCAACGTCCTGTTCGTCGCGGGCGTGCTTGCCCTCCTCGCCACCTTCGTCCACCAGCCACCGCGCCACCGCCACGGCCTGCCCTTCGCGGAACTACAGGCCCGCCTGGAGGGCGAGATGCGGCGCACCTACCTGCCGTTGCGGGGGTGGCCGTCATGAGCTTCGAATGCCTGCGCCACGACAACCGCGAATGGGGACGCCGCCGCCCCGGCCTCGCTATGCAGGTCCACCGCGAGTGCCACCCCGACACCTGCGAGACGAAAGCCGCCGCGTGGAAGGTGCTCGTCGACGCCGGGAAGATCGTGCCGGACTCGGGGCGGAGCCGCGCATGACCGACGAGGAATGGGAGCAGGCCCGCCGCGACCGCGTCCGCCGCTACTACGAGATGGAGAGCGACCGCGTCGCGGGTGCCGTCGAATGCGGACACCGCCTCTGGGAGCTGCTCCACCACGGCCTGCAGATGGCCGCCGCTGAAGGAGCCTCCCGCATGGGCGCCGAGCACCTGCTGCTGCACATGCTGCGTGATCCGGCCGCCATCCCGACCCGGGAACTCGCAGAGATGGGGTTGGACCCCGGAACCGTGTTCGCGCGGCTGGCGGAAGCAACCCGCCGAGATACACACACGTCGTGACCCGGCGTGACAACTGAACCAACAGGAGAACGGTGAGCGATGAGCACCGGGTACGGCACAATGGCAGCACTCCACTCGACTGAGCAGAGGAGACCGCGATGGAAGACCTCGAGGATCTCGAAGGCGTCCAGTACCAGCAAGAGCTGCTGCTCACCGCCGACCACGACGACGACCCCGAGTTCCAGGCGTGGCTGGCCCGCATGGACACCGACCTCGACACCCTCGTCCGAGACGATGCTCCTGACCTGGGCCGGTTGCCGGACCCGTGGACACGGGAGGGGGTACAGGTCATCGCACAGGCCGCGATCCGCCGTTTCCCCACGGAGGAGTTCGCCGCAGCCGACCCAGATCGGCTCGACACCCTCAATCGCATGTGGCGCGGTATCGGCCACGTTGTCGCCACCGCGTGCGAGGGCCGCTGGGTGTATCGCGTGCCCATGCTCAGCGAGGGCAAACCCGAGCCCGCCGTACCGATGGTGGAGATCGGGGCCTGGTCTAGTTGGACGTTCCAGCCGTTCCCGCCGCTGGGGTTCAGCATCTCCTGCGGCACCGACACCCCCTTGTTGGACGCGGTCGATTTCACTATCGGCGAGTTCCGTGCGTGGGAGCAGGCGGGACGCCCGGACCCTGAGAGCTGGTTCCGCCGCCGCTGATCAGTCGCTGCCGACGGTGGTGCTGGCATGAGCGAGCCACCGATCGGCGATCACGGCATCACCCCCGCCGGAGACCGCGGCCACGCCTCCTACGCCTTCGCCAAGCTCGCCAAACAGATCGAGCTGCACAGCATCCGCAACCCGATCGACTGGCGCAACGAACTCGACCGGTGGGCCAACCGCATCGAGCTGCACGACGCGTTCGTCTACGGCCGCCAAGCCTTGCTGGGCCGCACCCCCGAGGACGGGTGGGAGTACGAGAAGGTCATCCACACCCCGTACGGGGACCGCCGCCTCGACGCGGCCGTGTTCATCCGCGAGCCAGGCAAACCGCTGCGGGTGCTGGAGTCGAACGAGTACAAGGCCGGGTGGACACCGCCGGAGGAGACACTGCAGCAGCTCCGCAAAGAGGAGTGGCTGCTACGACGGGGCCTCGCAGGAACATCGGCATTGACGGTCCGCTCGATCGAAGACCTGCCCGAGGAAGTCCTCGAGAAAGCCCACCAGCTGGAGCAGATGTTCCCCGGCCGGTTCGCTCTCGAGATCGTCGGCCCCGAGGAATTCGAACGCGCCGTCGCGGCCGGGCGGGTGATCGTGCAGCAACGGGCACTGGCCCGCATGATGGACGCGATCGAGCTTGTCCGCCACGCCCCCGAGTTGGAGGTGGCCCGCGACGCCATCACCCGCTTCGCACAGGAGATCTCGACCGCGCGGCAGGCGGGGCAGTCGATCCCGTTGCGGGTGCTCATCCAGGCCCGCGAGGACTTACACGAGCTGGTGCGCGCGGATGCCCGGATCGCTCACGAGCGCGACGATATCGCGCTGCGGCGCGAGCAGATCCCGATCCGGCAAGCGCTGTTGATCGAGAAATTCCAGGCCCAATCCCGCGAGGAACGCCACCAACGCCTGATCGGCGGACTCGAGCCGGTCTACCGCGAGATCGACCGCGCCGCTACCGAAGTCGCCGAACACGCCCGCCCCGACCAATCCCGCGACCGGACACAGCTGCTGAACAAGGCGCGCGTACTCGAGCAGGAGACACCGCAGCTGTCCGACAGCGACCTGGTGCGGCGGCAGCGGGAAGTCGAGTACCGGCTGGAGATGATCCGGTCGATCGAGCGCGACGCCGAACGCGACGCGCTGCAGCGAGAGGGGCTGCAGCCCGACCATATCGAGGAGATCCAGAAGGGTCTCGATCGTGGCCGCGACGACCGGGATCAGGCAATCATCCGAGGGATCGACCGCGCGAAGAGTGAAACCCGCCAGCGCACGAACGAACGCGAGATGGCGCGCATCATCGACGAGCACAACGCCGCGGTGCGTCGGGTCACCGATACCTCGCTGGCGAAGATCCGCGACCCCCACGGACACTCGCGACAGGCGTGGCAGGCGGGACGTCCCGCACCCGGCGAGGTGGCCCGCGACGTCTCCGAGGAAGCCCGCCACGCCGCCGCCGAGGAAGTCCGTCGCGCGGCGGGCGCGCTGGCGTTGCGGCGTGAGCAGGCCCGCGAGATGGACCCCCGCCTGTACACCGCGTTCAAGACCGGTGCGGCCACCTTCGACGCGCAGACGCAACGCTGGATCGTGAGCATCGACGGCCGGGAGGTGCGGGTGCCGATGGATCAGCCCGAACGCATCGCAGCCGAGGTCGCGCGCCTGGCCGAACGCAACTACGACCCGCGAGCGATCGTGCACATGGCCAAGACCGTGCCCGCGCAGCCCCCACCACGGGCACCCGAGCTCGCCGAGCATGAACGGCAAGAAGCCGAAGCGGTCCGGGCGCGGGAGCGGGAAGCCCGCGAACGGGAAGCACGAGGGCGAGGGCGGGAGGTCTGACTTTTCGTGCCAGACGCTGGCCGGTCGCTAGCGGGATGTCGGTGGCCGCGTGGATGATTGCGTTCCGCGACGACTCCTGTCGGGGGAGCCACAGCCACGAGGCTGCTTCTGCGTCGATCGCCCGTCAACTATTTCGACCCCGGGACAACTCATGGCGCATCCGCCGATTCCTCCGCAAAACCCGCCCTATCCCCAGCAGCCGATGGGGCAGCCCTACGGACAGCCGCCCCGGCCGCCGAAGAAGAACAACACCGCGATCGTGCTGCTGATCATCTTCGGCGGGATTCTGCTGCTGTGCGGCGGATGTTTCGTCAACGTCATCGGTAGCATCGGCGACTCATCCAGCAGTTCAGACCGGACGACCACGACGCGGCCCGCAGCCACCGCGCCCATCACTGCCGCGCGCACCACCACGGCCAGCCCGGGGTTCAGCGACGAGGAAGTCAACGACCTCGCCTACATCGCGACGCTCAAATCCAAGGACGTCCCGTTCAGCTCCAACCAGGCCGTGATCGACCTGGGGCACGCAGTCTGCGAAGCGCTGGAGGCGGGCAACTCCGAGACGGCGATCGGGTTGGAGATCTCCAAGAAGGGGTTCTCGCTGTATCACGCCGGATTCATTGTCGGTGCCGCGCAGTCCGCCTATTGCCCGCAGTTCAAGTAGCCGTAGTACGCGAAAACCGCCCCAGCCGGGATTCGGCTGGGGCGATTCACGTTGCGGCAGAGCAGGGTCAGGTGATGTGGAGCCAGGAGTTGGCGTGCGCGGTGGTCGATAGCCCGCTGAATCCCGCGACGGCTTGGACGGTGAGGACGTCGCCGTCGGCGAGGGTGGCCGAGCTGGTGGACACGGTGACGTTGGCGGCACTGAACCCGGGCACCGCGACCGCAGAGCCGGTGACCAGCGGGCTGCCCGTGTTCGCGTTCAAGATCAGACGCAGCGTGCAGTTCACCGAGGATGCGTTGCCGTTGGACACCCGCAGGCTGGCCTCCACCGTGGCGGGCGACTTCCCACCCTGCACGACAAGGCCATTCCCCGACAGGGTGGAGCCGGGATAGTTGGTGGTGTCCGCGACCCAGCCGGTGACGGTGCCATAGGACGTGTTGATGTTGTAGGTGCTGCCGGACTTGTCCATACCCGACGGCAGGAAGGTCACTGCCTCCCAGATCAGGCCGAGACCCAAACCGGAGATCTTCTGGATCTCCCCGAGTCCGAGGCCGGAGATGGTCTCGATCTCCCCGAGTCCCAGGCCGCTGATCGTGCCCATCTATGCCGACCTGAAGTAGATCGTGTTGGGGTCTTCGGAGGCGCCGCTGCTGGTCTCGGTGTTGTAGTCCGCCTCGGTACCGAACCAGAGCGTCACGGTCGTCGCTGCCGCGGGCGACCCGCTCTGCGCGTCGACCCGGCCGGTGGCGAGTTTGCTGATCGCGATCGCCGCGGAGGCGTTGACATTGCCGTCGGTGATGGCGCCGTCCGCGATCTTCGCCGAGGTAACCGCGTCGTCCTGGATCTTGGCTGTGGTGACCGCGTCGGTGGCGAGATCCGCAGCGGGCAGGCCGCCACCGGGCAGCGTGTACTTCGAGGTGACCGACGGCCGGTTGTCGATCAAGTCCTCCATGGCGGGGGTGACGTCCGCGCCGAGCTTGGCCACCGTCGCTGAACCATCGGCGAGCTTCGCGGTCGTGATCGCATTGTCCGCCACCGCCGGTGAGGCGGCCGTACCGGCGAGGTCGCCCGCCAGCTGCAGGATGCCCTTCGTGGTGGCGTCGGCGTCCGGCGCGGCCGGGCCCGGGTCGCCGGTATCGCCTTGCGGGATACCGAAGTCCACCGACCAAGCAGGCGGGCCACCGTACACCGTCGCTGTCGCGGGCGATCCCGGCGACAGGGTGGTCACGTTGACCACATCGAGGTCGAAGCTGTTGACCGCGTTCTGCGCGTCGGTCGCTGAATCGGCGGCGTCGGACGCGCTCGAGGCCGCCGCCGCCGCGGCGTTGGTGGCGTCCTCGATCGCGGGCACGGTCACCGACGGCAGGAACGTCCCGTTGTCCAGGCCGAACACCAGGTCGTTGCCGTCTATCGAGACGGTCACCACCGACAGTCCCCGCACCACCGGCGTACCCAGATCCGACGGGACCGGCGACACCAAGGTGAGGTCCACCAACCCGGTCGATCCGTCGTCCGGATCTTCCGAGTCGGGTCCGGGCACATACTCGGGCACTTCGATGGAGAACGACGCGATCGGCACTGGAGTACCGAGGTACTTGAGATCGAAGCTGACCTGCCACGTCCACCCCCACGGGTTCATGGTGCCTTCGACCGGCGCGGCCAAGTAGACGCCTCGCTTGCCTCTCCAGGTCAGGAACCCCTCAGAATCGAGTACGCACGTGTAGTACTCGTGCGTCAACGGCACGACCGTGGCGGGCGGGTCCGCATCCTGGACAAGGAATTTCGGCACCGCAGCCTTGAAGATGACGCGCCCCTCCAGCGGGGCGAAGTCAGGGATCTCGCCTACGTCGGGGCCATCGATGACGTTGGACAGCAGGCGGCCGACGACCTTGCCGTAGACCAGCGGCTCGAGGGGGTTGGTCACTATGTCACCTCCAGCGGCGGCGGCGCGGCCACCTCGATCCCGTTGGCGCGCAAGCTTTCCCGCACCTGGTTGTCCCACGCGGTGTGGCGGGCGGCGGCCACGATCTGCTTGGATTGACGCGTCCGGTCGGCTTCCTTGTGATCCTCAAGTTCCTTGCGCACCACCGCCAGCTCCTTGCGCAGCGGCTCCACCATCGCCGCCGCGGCCTCGGTGAGCACCGCGACCGCGTCAGCTTTGCTCTTCTTGCGGCCGAAAACACCGGTCACCAGGGCGACGCCTAGGCCGCCGACACCTAGGCCGCCGAGGGCGGTGGCCACATCCGATAGGGTCACGTCGCCCTCCAGCTCGTAGGGGTTGATTACGGTCATCGCAGTCACTCCTTCGGTTCCGCGGCAAGCCACGGCGCCCACACCCGCAACGCCGTGTCAACGGCGGGGATGGCCATCACCCGGGTGATCGCCGCGGAAACGGCGAGTGCGACACCGACGCCGGCGGCGGTCTCGGGAAGTCCGGACGCGGCGATGATCGCGGGCATCGCCGTGGCCACGCCGACGACCAGCTGAAACACCGTGCGCACGGTCGCGCGCCACGGATACCGCACTTGGGATGCGTCGTCACGGAGGTTGTCTCGTCCCATTACTTCGGTGCCTTGAACCCGGGGATCTTCAGCTCCTCGCCGATGCGGGCGAGCGCTTCGACGAGGGTCCGGTCGCCCAGCATCTCCCACCGCGCGGGTTCGCCGCCGCGCTCGCGGCTGCCGGGGCCGAGCAGCTGGTCCAGGATCAGCCCGTTGTAGCGGTCGATATACGACAGCATCGTGCGGACGGTGACCGATTTGCTGGCCCAGTTGATGATCTGTTCATCGAGCCACGACATGGTGCCTCCTTGCGGTGGGGTGGGTTTGCCGTCGATGAGGGTTTGGACGTCGCGGCGGAAGGCGTTCATGTCGATCCCGGCCGGGTCGATCTTTCCCTCGCTGGAGTACTCGCGATGTCCAACGCAGTCGGTGGATGTCCGACCGATACGCCGCAGGATCGCCGCGCAGCCGCGCTTGTAGGCGTCGAGTTGTTCTGGGGTCCAGTCGGTTCCGTCGCCGCGCGAGACTGCCTCGATACCGATGACGTGATAGTTCGCGTTGTTGGTCGGCCAGCCGGGCCACGAACCGCGGCCCGCATGCCAGCAGACACCGACCGCGATGATCCGATAGGTGCCGTCCCGCTCCAAGACGAGTTGTGCGAGTGGCCCTTTCAGGTCGGGGCGGCCGTTGAGCACCACCTGCCAGTCGTTGCTGCTGCCGCCGCCGGTGTGGTGGCAGAGCACGCCGCGGATGTCGCGGAAGTCGCCGTGCCCGCGCTGACGCCAACCGTCGTGTTCGATCACCTTCAAACCCTCGGCGCGCAACACATCCGCGAGCCAGATCGGGTCACCGGTCCATCCCATGGGCCTACCTCCTGGAGCTACTGGAACATCGGCAACGCGTACACCTGGAGAAAGGCGATATCGCTGACCGTCGAATAGTTGCCGGATCCCACGGGCCGGATGATCCGCACGTAAAGCGTGGTGGTCTGGCCGGGCTGAATCACCGAGATATCGGTCGACGCCGGGCTGACTACCTGCTCGAACTTCGGGACGATGTAGTGCCACGCCCAGTTCTCCGCCGGAAAGCCCAGCGACCAGGCGACGATCGGGCCGTCCTCGGTGCCCGCCCGCACCTCCACATCCACACGCGTCCCACCCACCGTGGGCGTATGCCCGCGCATGGGTAGACGCCCGATGATGTAGGGCCGCCACGGATATGCCTGCGCCGGAACGGTGATCACCGCGATCGTGCGCGGTGCCTCGGCGGCGTTGGAGGCCGCAGCGAACCGGTTCCCGCCGATGGTCCACGGCCCGCCCCAGGTCGGATTCGGGGCGGGCACGAACTTCGACAGGCTCGCGTTCCATTGCAGGGTCATGCGATCCGACAACCCCGCCACCGTGGTGGTGTCCACGTCGGCGGCGTCCTGGATGCGACCCGGCTGACCAGGATCACCCTGCACACCAGTGGTGCCCTTGGGGACTGTGATCGTGAGGATCTGGTTCGGGGAGCTGCCGGTCAGCGTCGCGTCGGCGTCGGTGCCCGTACCGCCGATCTCCGCAGCGCCGGTGAGCACATTGGGCGGGCCTTGATGTCCGGTGCCCTGCATCGCCAGGTCGAACGGAATCCAGTAGCGGCCCTGCCACAGCCTGATTTGGTTGGTGGCGACTACCCACCAGGCTTTCCCCGCGTCGGCCGCAGTCACGGTGATCGCGTCCAGGGCGGCTTGATCGGCGACCCAGCCGACCAGGGTGAACGCGTACGACGGCGGACCCTGCGGACCCGCATCACCTTTCGGTCCGGACCGCATCTCGAGCCGGGCCGCGCCGTCGGCGATCTCGAGTGAATGCACCGTAGACGGCAGGATCTCGCTCTCCACAACACCGGCCATGGTGACCTGCACGTCGGCGTCGAACACGATGCTCACGGTGCCTCCGAGGGGTGCGCCCAGACGATGATCTGCGCGTTGGAGCGCGTGTAGCTGTAGTTGCCGGAGCCCTGGTTACGGCGGGCGACCACATACAAGGTGGTCGCAGTGTCCGGGGCGATCGTCCCTGTCGTGGATCCAGCGGAGAAGCTGGACGCGAAGAATGGGCGCAGCCGCCGGTATCGGTCGATGTACACCGAGGAGCCGACCCCCCGACCCACCAGGTCGCCGGCCGCCGACCCGATCCGGACTTCGACATCGACTCTCGTGTTGAAGTCGGTAGGCACACTGCGCAGGGTGACGCCACCGGCGACATACGGTCGCCACCTGATCGGCTGCGCGGGGATGTTGATCGTGGCCAGGGTCAGCGGGTTGGTGCCGATGTTCGTCTGATCTGCGATGAACCCGGAGGTCGGGTTGTCCCAGGACTGGCCCTCAACCACGCTCCAGGGTCCACGGAATCCAGGCCACTGAGTCGGCGTCCACAGGCTGGTGTCCTCGCTCCAGAGCGGGACCATGCCGTCGACCAACGTCACCGAGTCGTCCCAGTCGGTGGAGTCGACCAGCGGCCCCGGTGGACCGTCCAACCCCTTCTGCCCCTGCGGTCCCCGCGGCACCGTGAGATTCAACGTCTGGTTCGGCGGGGTGCCGGTGATCGACACCACCAGCGGGTCGCCGACGTTGCCGGTGGTGACGGTGCCGATCGACAACGTGTTGACCTCGCCGGTGAGCCCGATGCCACCGAACGCATCGAGGAAGGCAACGAACTTCGTTCCATCCCAGAACATCACGGAGTTGTCCGACAGCACCCGGAACGCGAAACCGAACATCGCCGAGTTCAGGGTGGGGATGATCGCAGTCAGGGCAGCGTGGTCGGACACGTCGCCCTGCCAACGGAACGGTGTTCCCGCCGGTCCTTCCGGGCCTTCCGATCCTTGCTCGCCGTGCAGCATCTCGTACGAGCCGTCGCGCGGCGTGCCCTCCAGCGAGGTCACCACTCCCGGGCCGGAGCCCTCGTTGATGCCCTGGAAGAGAGTGGCGTCGAAGTATTCCCCGGCGCTGATCACAGCTTCACCGGCATCGCGTACACGGTCAATGCTGCTCCGGACTGCCTGAAGGACACCTGCCCTGACCCGTTCTGCCGCTCCAGGCTCACCACGATCTGCGACGCGTAACCCGCTTTCACGACCGCGTAGTCCGAATTCGGCGACATGCCAATAGAATTCGGGTTGCCGTAGTGCTCGGTGATGTCACAGAGATCCCAGAATCCCGACCAGGGGCACACCGTGATCCCCACGCCGACACCGTTCGAATTCCACAGCCGCGCGTATGCGAACCAGATCGTCGCGGAATCACCCTCGTTCATCAGTTGCACCGCGCCATGTACCTGGGGCCGCCAATCGAACGGCAGCGCAGGCAGGTTCGCGGTCAGGATCACCGTGTTGGTGGTGTAGCTGGTGTCCGCGGGGAAGTCGCTCGAGGACCAATGCCACGGCCCGTACCCGCACACCGGCGGGGTGGGCTTGAACCGGCGCGGCACCCGAGAGAACGCGAACGTACTGCGCTTCACCGGTCCTTGCGCACCGTCGAAGTCCGGGGACGTGCTGATCGTTCCGGACGCTCCCGGATCTCCCTGCGCACCGCGATCCCCGGCAGGCACGGTCAGCTGGATGGTCTGCACCGAGGAGTTGACCGGCTTGATCTCCACCGCCGGGATGGTGACCTTCTCATCAGAGATGACGTCCAGCGGTGTCAGCTCGTTCGCTGGCGCGATGGGACCTTGTGGCCCAACAGCGTTCGGGAGGTTCACCCAGTCGGTGCCGTCCCAGAAGTCCATCGAGTCGTCATCGAGGCGATGCCACCACTTGCTCCGGTCGGCCTCGGTCAGCCCTGCCGGCCGCGCCGCCTCATCGGCGATCTCGCCCATCTTGATGAACGGCGGGATCGGCACACCAGGCGGGCCGAGGTCACCCTCCGGGCCGACGGGCAGCGGCAGCGCCGCGGCGGTCGGAGCGAGGGTGACCTCGGCTGTGAGGATCGGCAGGCCATCGAGGTCTGCCTCGGAGGTGAGGGTGATATGTGCGGGGAAGGTGACGTCAGCCATGGTCCTCCTCAGAAGATGATCAGGTCCAAGTCCGCGCCCACGTCCATGAAGATCTGCTTGATCGCGTTGGCGACAGTGCCGAGACGCTGCCACGCCTTCACGACGCTGTCTTCCTCGTCCGCGCCATCGCCAACCACGATTTCCCACCGGCCCGGAGTTGTCCGGTCATCGGTAAACGTCGCCTCGGTGACATAGTCGACGAACAGCAAATCCCCGACCTGGAACCCGATCTGGTCGCCGAGCCAGAAATCCGCGCGTGGACCGAGGATGTAGGGGGCGTTGTCGTGGACGGTGACCTTCTTGCTGGTGTAGCCGCGGGTGTCGTGCAGGCCCTGCAGGCCCGCCATGAGCCCGTCGATGGTGAATGCCTTGTCACTGCCGGTGACGAAATGCTCAT
The DNA here is from genome assembly GCF_030767025.1 of Nocardia sp. CC227C. GTDB lineage: Bacteria > Actinomycetota > Actinomycetes > Mycobacteriales > Mycobacteriaceae > Nocardia. The sequence goes on from NZ_JASITE010000027.1 coordinate 14,456, forward strand.
TGAAGGCGAAAGGGCCGGCCCTTTGCAGTCGGCCTTGATCGGTGTACTGCGCGAACGCCAGGAATACGTGGTCCAACTGGCCCATATACAAGCTGTCCAACCCTGGCACGCCGATGAGCAACCCGAGCCACGCCAATGCGTTTTTGATCGCGATTTCGATCGCCGCGTTCACCCACCCGGGGCTCTTTCCGCCGACCAGAACATTCACCGCGAGAGGCTTGTGGATGCTGATATCGGAGGTGCCTATGCCGGAGTACTCGCCCTCCATGTACCAGATCCACGGGAAGTAGCGCTTGTTGCCGAATGGGGTGGTGGCGTATGCGATTTCGTAGTCACCGGCGGCCGAGAGGTCCGGGTAGCGGATGGAGCTGGTGCCGTCCTCGAAGAACTCTTCGAACAGCCGGGATATGCCATCGAGCATGGTGCCCGTCGCACCGACGACGTTGCTCTTGTCGACGGTGGTGATGAACACGGTCGGCCTGTCGAGGTACATCCATTCCGGGTCCGGCTGTTCATCATCCAGGTCAGGCAGATAGAACTCGGCGGTGATGAACACGCCGGTATCCTTCACCAGCGGTAGGAATGCGTGGTCGGCGTGCTCGAAACGCAGCGACACCCCCCGGAACGGCGAGGTGTCGGTCAGGACGTTGATGCCGCCGACCGCGATCGGCCATGCGATAGAGCCGACCTCGGCCCAGTCCGGCGCGCCCCGCCACTGGTCGGCACTCCAAAAAGCTTGCCGCCTCAAGTAATTGGCGATCAGCGTGAGGTGAATGATGGATCGGACGCCGCCGAACATGTACCAGTGCCTCGGCCACATAGCGAAAAGTGGTGCGAAGGGATTGGCCCAGCAAACCGTTGTCGCAATATGCTGCCAGCAGTGAATGGCCTCGATCTCGATCGTCTTGAGGCCATTCTCGTCCACGACTTCCGCAGCGCGGGTGACGAATCCGTCCCACCTCTGCCCCCTGGTGGAGACCGTGATCGGGATGGTTGCGTCAGCGCCGTCCGGATTCCTGAAGAAATGGTCGTAGTGCACGATATCCGGCGGGCAAATCATCTTCAGCCCACCAGGGGCGTTCGCAACGTGCGAGAACTGCAGGTAGGTGTAGCGGTGCTCCTCACCGATCTCCTGCATCCATTTGTCGTAGTAGCGGACGACAACGTCCTGGTCGCGCCAATCGTCCTGCTCCTGCTTGCGGAGTAGGTCCATCCGTCGGACCTCAGTAGGCCCGTCCCATGGCTGGCTCACATCGGCCTCGCATTCAGTGGGGTCAGCGTGCCTATCGCTTCACTGGTGAGGTCCCCGCCCTCGATGCGTACCGTGATTTCTGTTGTGCCCCAGGGTTCCATCGCCCGCAACCAACGGCGGCCGGCCATCTGCGCCCACACATTGCGGATGTACTCGCCGCCAGCGTTGTACAGGCGTGCCGTCCGGTGGCGTGGATGGGTGTCGATGCGAATGGTGTCGCCAGCGTCGATGGGCGGCAAGGTCACCAGCCGCAAATCCCCTTCGGGGTCGGCCTGCGGATCCTCGATGAACCATCTGCCCGGCCCCTTGAGGGTGTAGCGCGGCCACGCCTTCCTGGAGCCGTCGTTGCGCATCCGGAGAACACCCTCGTTGGCTCCGGTTGAATTCAACCAGGAGACGTACCGTTCCAGCGATGACCAGAACGGATCCGCCCCGACGGCGGACATGGTGTAGATCTCGTTCAGGTTCACGCTGGGGTCCATGCCTGACTGCGGCTCGGGTGCGTCGCCGAGGTGCATCGGCTCCTTCCGCCACCCCTTTGAGCGCGTCCAGACGCACATGTGGCCGGGTACATCCTCCGACCAGTCGCGCCACCACAGGTCATGCACTTGCTGCCAGTGCCGCATGTCCCTGATGTGCAAGCCGGCCTGGTTGCCGATGCTGATGTTGAAGTCGGTTTCCTTCTTGTCGGTGACGCTGCGCCGGAACGTCGCGCCGTCCTGGCGGGCACCCTCGTCGAACAGCAGCTGATGCGGCGGGAAGAACAGCGCTTTCGGGTCGGAGAGCAGCATGACGCCCTCTGCTCCGCGGCCCGGCCCGGCGAGATGCCAGGACCGCCCCGACGGCCCTACCCACACGATTTTGATTTGATCGTTGAGGCTCACTGGCCGCGCTCCCGTGCCAGCAACGTCACGGCCTGCAGCACACCGTCCTCCTCGATACCGATTCGCCGGAGCCCGTCAGCGAGATCGGCGGTCTGCGAGGCCAGCGTCTTGCGGGCGGCGAGTTCCTCGGCGAATACCTCGAACGCGTTCGGGTCCTCGATCCCTGTGACGTCAGCGAACTCGTCCATGGTCATCGCCCGAAACCTCCCCTCACCTGGCTAGCGAGCGTCTTACGTCGGTAAATGCGTTCCATAGCGCGAGCGGAGGAGTGGGGGTCCATGCCGTTGAACGTGGGGGCGTAGGTATCGCCTCCGCCCGTGGGCTGGGCGGGGGCTAGATCCGCGGCGCCGACAAACTGCTGCAGTTGCTGCGGGCTGTTGAAGATCGGCTCCGGCCGGCGGGACAGGTTGATCGCCGCCTCGCCGGGCTTGAGCCACCCGCCCTGGTCGTAGATCTTGGTCCGCAGCATGTAGCGGTCCTTGACCTTCTCCGGGGCGTTCTGGATGTAGGGCTTGAGGAGTTTGCGGGCGTCCTCGCCCGTCGGGATGGTCACCGGCAGCTGGCGGTCGATCTCCTCCTGCGAGAACGAACCGACCGAGAACGGGAACTGGATGCCGAGCTTCTGCAAGTCCTCGTCGCTGGGAGTGTTGACCCGGACACTGAACAGGTCCCCGAACCCGAACGGCAGATTCTCGCTGATCGCGCCAAACGCGACGTTGAGCAGCTCGAAGCCGGTCTTCTTCAGCAACTCCAGCGACTTGCCCGCAAACGAGTCCTTGAACTGCTTTCCCCGCAGCTCATCGAGCTTGTTCTCCGCCGACTGCAACGCCAGATCCGCGCGGCGGAGGTCCCGATCCGTCGACTCCTCGTCCGCGTACACCTCATCGCGGCGATCCCTGGCCTCGTCCCGATCGAGAACTGCGGATTCCCAAGCGATCTCGTCATCGGACATGCGGCCCTCGAGCGCAGGAGCCTCCGGGACATATTCGTCATCGCCGAGAGCGTCCTGACCGCGCTCATCCTTCTCGGCCTGCAGATCGACCAGATCCTGCTCGGCCTGCCGCACCTGCAGGTCCGCTCGCCGCTTATCGAGTTCGGTGGAGTCCTCGTCCTCATACACCTCGGCGCGGTTGGCCTTTGCCTCATCGACATCGAGGCGGGCGCCCTCGAGCCTCAGCTCATCAGCCTCGGTCCACTCCTTGGTCTTCTTGTTCTTGCCGTCCTTGGTGCGCACCCCAGCTTCGTCGATTCCCGCGATCAACTTGTTGGGCAGATGGAAATGCGCGGTGAACTGGCCATCGTTGGCCCCTACCGCAGGCGACCCCAACTGGGAAGTGCCGTGTGCACCACCGGCTTCCAGCGGCTTGCCATTCAATGTGGCGGCCATGTGCTGGGAGTTCACGCCCACCTTGAAGTAGGTGCCCGACGGCCCGAGGCCGGACTCCAGCCCCGCAGTCGCACCGTCCAGCAAGCTCATGGTGGTGTACAGACGCCTTGTGGAGCCAGTGACGCCCATGAGGATCTGCTGGATCCAGCCGACCAGGCCCGAGCAGTCGAAGTTCGTCGGCCCGGTGCCGCCCCACTGGTACTTATTGCCGGAAACGTTCTTCGCGGCGCTGATCGCCTTCGCGACACCGCGCGGCACCCTGCCGTCGGTGAACCCGCCCTCGGCGAAAGCTTGCAGCCGGTAGCCGAACATGTCGGCCACACGGGCCAGGATCGCCGTCGACCGGGAGCGTTTCGACGACGCGAGCGGAATGAAGGCTTCCCCACCGGTTTCCGGCTCCGCCCACTGCACTAAATTCGGTCGCGGCTGCTGGATCCTCGCCTGGCTGGGCAGCGGGCCGTCGATCGCCCCCTCGGCGCGCGGAACGACCACGCCGCCGTCGGCTTCATGCAGCTTCTTCAGGGTCTCGACACTCAGCGAGACGTTCTGGACCTTGTCCGGCAGCTTCGTGTCGATAATCTGCTGGAGCTCGTTGAGAACCTTCTGTACGTCGGGTGCGCTGATGTGCACCTGGCCGTTCTTGGCGTTGAGCGTATCGACCTTGATGCCGGCCAGCTCGAGCGCGTTGATGACCTCCGCATCGCCCTTGACGTCCAGCGGGATCGTGACGTCGCCTGAATTGGCTTTCAGCAGACCGCCGATGGCTGTCAGCTTCTGCTCCACCGTATCGGCGCCCTTGAGCTCGGCCAGGGTCGTCACGTTCTGAGGAATGAGGTTCATCTGGGCTGCCATCTCGCGCACCTGCGCGGTGGTCAGCCCAGCAGCGTTCGCCAGATTCGCGTACTGCTGCTCGTTCTGGATCAGCGTCGCGTTGACGGCTTCCATATCGCCGGTCGCGGCGACCTGTGCTGTGGCGTTCTTGATGTCGAGCAGCGTCTGATAGAGGCGACCGCCATTCTCGGTGCCGGTGTTCACCTCGCCGTTCTGTTTGACCAGCTGCTCGCCGAAGCCCTTGCTGGCATCCCATGCTTCCTGCGCGGCCTGCGCTGTCCGGCGGACCTGCTCGTTGTACTGCGCGACAGCCTCCTGTGCGGATACCGGCTTGCCGCCCATGATGTCGAGTGCCGTCTTCATCGCGTTGACGCGATCGGTCGCCGTTGCTGTTTCGTCGGCCAGGACCTTGATCGCGTCGCTCAACGCGAAGAACCCGGGAGTGGTGGTCTTGGCTACGTCCTGCGCTCGTAGAAACGCCTCGCGAATCTCCGTGATCCGAGCGATCGCCTCTTGTCCGCCGTTGCTGGTTTCCCGCAACCGCCCGACCAGAGCCACGAACGAGCCGCTGCTGCCGGTGACCTGCTCGGACATCTCCTTCGCGGACAGGCCCAGCTCGCGGAAGCTCGTGCGGGCCGCATCGGCTTCCTGCCAGGCATCTGTCTGGATGTTCTTGGCGCGGGTGCCTGCGAGTGCCTCTCCTTCCAGCAGGCCCGTGAGGTCTTTCCACTGAGCCGCTAGCGGCGCGAAGAGTCCAGGCTTGGTGTCACCGAGCCGTTCGACGTCGGAAAGAGTTCGTTCGATCTGGTCGGATACCGAGGTGAACACCTCATCCGAGACCGCGCCCTCAGACTTCTGGAATGCCTTCGCCATCTCGCGCTGTGCCACTGCCAGCTGCGTAGTCGACTCTCGCAGAATGTTTTGCTGCTGGGATGCCTTCCGGAGTTCGTTGGAGACTCCGACCACGGCGATGGTGGCCACGGCGAACGCGACCCCCCATGGGCCACCGAGGAAGTTCGTCAGGCTCGATGCAGCCGACCGCAGCCCGACCGTAGCGGCGGCCACGGTCCCCTGGGTGCGAGCAAACCACGCGGCGGACCTGGATGTTTCAGCGAACGCTTGCTGCATCCGTGCGATCACGGGAACGTGGGTGCCGAGCTGGTTGATCGCCGAGCCGAACCGGCCCAAAGGATAGGTAACTCCACCAGCTGTATGGATCACGCGCCCTGTCGCCGTGGCGATCGCGTGCAGTCCGGTCGCGGCGGTCGTAGCTCGCCCTTGTAGCCCGGTCATCGCAGCGCCGACGGCCTGCAGTCGCGGCGGGATCAGCTTCCACGCCAGCCAGCCAGCGATCAGCGCCGTAACCAGCGTCTGGTTATTCGCCATCACGCCGCCGAGGCCGGACAGCGCGGGCGCGAGTACTCCGCCCGCAATGTCTCCCGCAGCCTTCAAGGCTGCCGAGAAAGCCGTCCACGCGCCTGCCGCGACCGCGCCACCCGCGCTGGTGAGAGACTTCGCCATTTCACTGGTTGCCGAGGCGGCCTGCTGCGCGCCGCTGGCCAGCCCCGACAGCATTCCGGTCACGTCATCGGCGAATCTCGACAGAAACGCCGCAGCTTCACTGTTGGTGAAGCTGCGCCACATCTCGGCAACCTTCGGCACAATCTGCCCGAACAAGATCGCGTCCAGCCGCTCAGCGAACGGCTTGAGCCGGTTGTTGACTTGATCGAGCCCCTCGGTGATCTGCCCAAACCACCCAGTGAGGCGGGCGAATGTCGGGCCGAGCGCGGAAGCACCCAGGCGGCCGAGCGCCGCGCCGACGTTGGCCAGCGACCCTCGCACGGTCTTGCCGGATTCGAGCGCGGCGCCGGCGAGATGCTCAGTGAGGACCCGCTGGAAGGTCTGGGCATCGAGCTTGCCGTCTTCGACCATCTTGCGGAACTCTTTGCCCGAGAGCTTGAACTCGTCCTGCAACCACGTGAAGACCGGCAGACCCCGGTCCGCGAGTTGGTTCAGGGTATCGGTGAAAACGATTCCGCCGGTGGTGGTTTGGTTGATGACCGAGCCCATCTCGCCCAGGCTCGAACCGGCGATGGTCGCTGTATCGGCGATCAGCTTGAGGTAGCCCGTCAGCTGCTCGCCGGGCTTGATCCCGGCCGCCACAGCGGTAGCCGCGACCGTCGCGGCGTCGCCGAGTCCGAACGCGGTCCCCTTCACCGACGCCAGCGCGGAGTCCATGATCTTCTGGATCGCTGCCGCGTCATGCCCCAGGCCGCGCAGCTTGCCCTGCGCGTCGTCGATCGCGGCGAGCCGACCGAAGCCTTTCGTCAGGGCGGTGCCGATGGCGGCCGTCGCGGCCGTCGCGGCGGCAGCGGCTCCGACCCTGAATGTCGCGCCCAGCCCTGTGGCGAGTCGCTGGCCGATTCCACGTCCCGCCTGGTCCGCATTTCGCCCAGCGCGCCCGAGCTGGCGGTCGATCTCGCCCGGGATCTGGGACGCGTCGGTAACGAGGGAGATGTAGCCAACGGCAAGTTCGACCGCCAAGGGATCACCTCCATTGTGTTGTTATGCGCAAGGGCTACCGGGCGATGAGCCAGGCAGGTACCGTCATCGACCACGTGGGCGTCGAGATCCGGGGACTGCCTGTATCGATGGAGAAATCAGATGCGCCGATGCGCCGCTTTCGTAACTGCCGCCATCGCATGTGCAACCTTTGTTGCAGGATGTGGGGGAGCAGCAGACGACACCTCAGAAACCCGTTCGGCCGCCAGCACTTCCGTAGAGAACGATGGGCCGATGGCCGCGCGCGGGAACTGGGATACGGGCTTGTTGCAGGCACCCGGACCGACGGCCAAGGACGTGGAGTTCCTGACCCTCATCGACGCGGACAGCCCAAAGTGGCAGGGCGAGACCGGATTCGAATTGGCGTATCCCGCAAGGGGTAGCAGCGGTGACACGGTGTGCGAGTGGCCCGTGGACCAACTCGTGAACGAGCATTTCGGGGTCAAGCAGATGGTCCCGGACCCAGACAATCGCCGCGTGTATTTCGAGGCCGCGAAAGCGGTCTACTGTCCCTGAACTCGCGATTGCGCCCTGGCTCGCCGCTCTGCGAGCTGGTCCTTGATCTGCTCGATCGGTATGACGTTCTGCGGCTTGACTCGCTGCGGTTTCGGATAGGCCGGTTCGAAGATCGTCGGCTTCTTACCCTTCCCGCCGCCGCGCTGCCAGTTCGCGCCCTGCATGGCGAACAGCTGCCACGACTGGAGGCGGGTGGGCATGTCATACCACCAGTCGTAGGGGTAGCGGGCCCGGAAATAGGCTGACTCCCCCGCCGGCGGCAGGTTTTCGAGCCAGTCCCGGAACTGGATCCAGGAGATCCATTCGCCGATATTCTCGGCGTGCAGTCCGAGACGTTCGAGTAGATCGGTGTGGATGGCCCCCGAGTGCGGTCCGTTGTCTAGGACTTGTCGGAGGCCGAAGATTCCCCCACCGACATGTCCGAGGCGTTGAGCCATTCCTTGTCGAGAGCCATCAGCTCACCCTTGGTCAGCTTCGCGATCTTGTTGTAGGTGGCCTTGGGCAATATCAGCTCGAACAGCTTGAGCATCGGGTCGTACTCGTGCATGGTGGCTCGCTCGGCCGGGTCGGTGTCAGGGGAGGTCACTTTGCGCTCCCACTCGCGAAGCCATGGCTCGTACTTGTCCATGATCGGCTTCGCGATGTACTGCGCCTTGGGAACTGTGAGCGGCAGGACCTCACCATCGGTGAGTTCGATCTCGAATTCGACCTGGTTGCACGGGTTGTGCGCGCCAGCGATACGGATAGGTGCCATGTGATCCGAGCCTTTCGTGACGGAGGTGATCCGGGCCCGAAGGCCCGCCCCGGCAGGGCAGGCCCGGATCAAGGGGTACAGAAACAACCCCGCCGGGGCGGATCAGGGGATTACGAGCCGGTTTCCTCGATGTACTCGATGACGTTGTCACCCGCGGTGTTCGGGTACGCCTTCACATCGAGCTCGTAGCGGACCAGGTCGGTGTGGACGAGGGTGATGTCACCGACGGACACGACCTGGCCGACGGGGATGACCTGGCGCTTGAGGACGCCGTTGTCGCCGATGGTGTCGAGCACGAACACCGACCGCGGCAGGCGGATGCGGTTGTGCTTGACCGTGATCAGGCCGCCGCTGTCGGTGACGTTGTCGTCGCCGAAGGTGGTCTTGAGGACGTTGAGGTTGCCGTCCTCGAGGAGGATGACCTTGACCATCCAGTCGTAGTTGTCCTGAGTGGTCGCCACGGTGTCGCCGCCGAACGCCTTGTGGTCGGTGGTGTCTCGGGTGGTCGTGATGACCAGGCCCTCTTCGCCGAGGTACCCGTGATCGAGGTAGTCCACGGCGAGAGCGGTCGCGGCGTCAGTGGGCAGCGCGGTGCCCAGCGGCGCGCGGGAGAAGACGCCAACGCCTCCAGGGCGCGGGCTCGCGACAAAAACGTTAGCCGAATCGGCCATGAGAGTGCCCCTTTCGAAGGCGTTGCGATCCGGGCCTGAAAGGGTTGAAAAGTGTTGCGAGAGCTATCTACTGACGGCGAGACCGAGACTGCCGATGACCTGCCAGCGCACCATGGACGGCCGTTTCGGGTCCGGGTGCGGTGAACAGCCCGCGTCGTGCCAGTAGCGAACGAAGCAGCCCGCGAAGGTTTCCGAGCGGGCAGCGGTGAGCACGGCGCGCACCTGGTTGGCGAGGATCTCCGCTTCAGTGGAGCCGTTGTAGACGCCGGGCCGGTCAGCGACCCAGCATTCGAACAGCATGAACGGTTCGTCGGTGACCATGTTGACCATGCCGGTGTGCATGCGGTCCACCCGCACCAGCCGGTCGTGGCCGTCTTCGAACGCTCCGGAGACGAAGATCGGGTTCGCTGTCACCAGGGGAAGTTTCGCCTCCAGCAAGGCGATGGCGACCGTGACCGCGGGGTGAGCGATGGGGATTGTCATCGCGCGGCACCCATGGCACGCAGGAGCGTGTTGTTCTCGGCGTTGTCGAGCATCGCTTCGGGGGTGTTGGTGACGACCGAGACGCGCCAGCGGCCTTGGGGGCGTTTCGCTCCCTGCCGTGAATCCATCCCGTATCCGGCGGCCTCACCGCCCGCAGCGGCGAGGACCCGCTGTCCGCGTGCCTCGAGGTCGGCGACGACGCCGGGCTCGGAGCGCAGCGCGTAGTAGCCGGCGATGTTGTGCCTGACTCGGATCGGCATCACTCCTCCTTCTGCAGGGACGCGGTTTCCGGGTCTTTGCGCACCGACACCCACTGTTCAGCTGCGTAGAGGGCGACGAGTTCGTTGCCGGCGAACACCATCAGGTTGTTGGCTTCGTCGGTGGCGAATCTGGTGACGGCCTCGAACGTTTCGGTCGTGGCCGTGGTGGTGACGGTCAACATCGGTGCCCCTATCCGGTTATGCGGCGCAGGTTGATGGTGTTGCCCGGCACCCACCCGAACGGGTTGCCATCCGAGGATTCCGGGATGCCGACGACCTCCCACTGGCCGAGCTCGGGTAAGTCGATGACGTCCCGGTCCGCGGGCTTGAACCCGGGCAAGGTGAACAGCTTCGCCGTGCGCTCCACCCGGTTCGTGTGGCCGGTGACGTGCGGCTCGAGAGACTTCGGGGTCTCGATACCGATCACGGCCACCTGCACGCCGGGCTGATCCAGTGGCGGCGTGTACACCGCGACCACCCGGTTATGGGCGTCCCGGGTGCCGCTGCTGTAGACGTGGTGGCCGACCGTGATCGGAGTGGGCCACTCAAGGCTGGCAGACAATGACTTTCGTCCCTCGATAGCGGAATGACCGAGCCACGGCTCGGTCCTCCGGGGACAAGGTGGTGCCTCCACCGAGCGCCCATGCGGCGTAGGTGTTGGTTTCCTGGAAGCCGCCCGCACTCCGCTGCTGGGTGACGATCCCGGCCTGGGCTTGGGCCGGGGCACGGAGCACCTTCGCGGCGATCTCGGCGATGGTGATGCGCACCAGGTCCGGCACCGCCCCGCCGTGGGAGTACGTGACGGTGACGAACTCGTGCGACACCATAGGTGTGCCATCGCGCGTCACCGTCAGCCACTGCCCCGACAGTTCGTGGTCGATATCGGCGCCGTCGTCGTCGACTACCGCAGTGACTTCCGTTGCGGGAGCTTGCGGGAGCCGGACACGTCCGCCTTCGACCTTGAGCCGCACCGTCGATTCGCCAGGGGTGAAGTCCTGTTCCGCTTCCCTTCGGAACAGATCCGATGCCTTGGCGAGGACGTCACCGACCTTGTCCTGCTCCGCGGTCGTCAGTGACCGACCGAGCTGGGTTTCGACGTCGGTGTCAGCTGCCAGTGCCACCATGTCAGGACGCGTTCGCTCCGAACACGACCACGCCTTCGGGCTTGACGACCTTGCCGCCGTAGACGTGCAGGCCGCGCACGCGGTCAGCGAACTTGTTCTCCGCCCGCATGGCCTCGATCTCGTCGATCTGCGACACATAGGCGCCGGCGCGCGGTGCCCACGCGACGAACTGAGGGTCGTCGGACGCGGGCAGGTTGTTGGTGGTGATGATGCGGAACCCGAGCAGGGAACCGACAGTGGCCTGCCGCAGACCGGCGTTATCACCGGAGGTATCGAAGCTGGTGAGCTTCGAGTCCGCGCCCAGCAGCAGCGCCTCGAACTCGGCGTTGCAGGCCAGCACACGACCCGCCGACGGGGCGTTGTTCTTGTTCAGCGCCTTACGGGCATCGCGGATCAGGTTGAACGCCGCGTCACCGGTGGTCGGGCTCGTCCCCGACAGGTCGGTGCCGTTGTCGACCAGCAGCTGGGCGAGGAACTTGTCCGAGTCCTCCACCAGCGAATCGCCTGCGGCGGTGGTGTACGCCTCCAGCGAACCCGCGGCCTGCACGCGGTCGATGTCATCGACGTAGAAGTCGAAGTTCTTCTCCTGGTCGATGAGCAGATCGACCTGCGTATCGGAGATCGCGTCCGCGGACGTGGTTCGGCCGGCGGCCTTGTAGTCCTTCACCGCCGGCGCGACCACACCAGTGATGTGGACGGTGTTGCCGCGCGAGGCGAGGCCCTCGTATTCGCGGTTGACCAGCTGCGGGAACACCGCCATCTGGATCCATCGATCCAGGAGCTGGGCTGACCACAGCTCCGGGATGAAGTTGGTGATAGCCATCTGTCACTCCTAGGTGGATTTGCCCATCAGCTCGTCGAGGCGGCCCTCTTTTTGGGCGGCCAGAATCTGCTGGGGGGTCATGGATTTCAGTTCGTCACGAGACGTGATCTGCTTCGCCCTCGTGGTGTCGCCGTTGGAGGTGACGATCTTGGCCGGGGCGGCCGGAGACGGTTTCGCGTTGCCCTTGAATGCCAGGGCGACCTCGGCGGCGGCCCGCATCTCTTCCTCGGTGCCACCGTGGATGAGTTCGGCGGGGACACCGGTCTCCCGGGCGACGTCGCTACGCAGCTTCCCGATGCGCGCTTCCTCAGCGGCCCTTTCGGCCTTCTCCGCGCGATCGAGCAGCTTCTGCAGCTCGGTCTTGTTGGCTTCTTCGAGTTCGTCGAACCGCTTGGCCTTGTCGGCGTTCTCCTTGGCGCGCTGCTCGTTCTTCTTGCTCAGCGCTTTCCACTTGGCGACCTCTGCCGCGAGATCCGGCTCCGTTTCGGTGGCCGTCTCGACTGGTTCCTGTGGCGTGTCGGCGACCGGGGTTTCCGGTTCGTCGGCGGCAGGCTGGTCGATCGGTGTCTCGGACATGCATCTCCTACGTTTCGTATGAGGGGTGCGCGTTGCGCGCGAAACCCCGCCGCTGGAGCGGGGAAGTCAGATGTCGGCGGGGCCAGTGAACTTCTGATGCCGCCAGCCCAGGACCGGCCCGATTTCGCCGTGTTCGTGTTCGACGATCAAGTCCTGGTATCCCTCGGCGGCCGCGTTCTCGATGTCCGCGAATGCCTGCACCTGTTCGTGGGTGGCGTCGAGCAACTTCCGGTCCAGTGCCAGCGGCGGGTCGGACTCGCGGATCGGCGCGACGTCGCAGTCACAGCCCGGATGGATCGGCAACAGTGAGCTTTTCGTGTACCGGCGGGTGGAGGTGATGATGCACTTCGCGCAGTTCTCCGACCCCTTCAACACCCGCCGGAAGTACTTCGCCCGCGACCGCGCCAAGCTCGAGCGAGACTGGCGGACCTTAGCCATCTGCAGGTCGGTGGACACCAGCGACATCAGCCGCGTCCGCCCGGCCGCTATCGCCGCGGTGACCGTCTTGCCTTCCGCCAGTGCGCTGTACACCTCGATCGCCGGGCGCCGATACACCTGCCCGGCGGGCACTCCGCGCGCCTGCAAGATCTCGTCTCGATCCACCGGAGCGGGTTCGGCCTCGATACCCTCGGCGGTGAGCAGCGATACCAGGTAGTTGCTGGTGAGGTTCGCGATCTGCAGTTGCGCTGCCTGTACTCGCGGCACCAGCAACGCGATCAGGCGATCGATGTCGCTGTCGCGATAGGAGCCGAGGGTGTCCCACGACTGTCGAGACAAGTGCAGGATGCGCGACCGCAGCAACGACACGGTGGACTGGTAGGCCGCCACCGCCCGGTCCGGGGTCGGCGCCGTCACTTCTCTTCCAGCTCACGTGCCTGAGACTCCGGCGGGCGCAACGCCACCGGGATAGCGCCGGTGAACACCAGCCCGTCCAGGCCCAGCTGCTCGGCCGCCGCGATCGGATCCACGCCGGCGCGTACCGCGACTCCCAGCGCGTCGAACCGGGCCTTCATATCCTTCGAGTCCTCGCCCGGCCCGGCACCGTCCGGTGCCGGGCCGAGCAGCGCCGCGGTGGCGAGCTGCTCCTCCGCCCGATCGAGAGCGTCCTGCGCGATCTGCTCCGGGCTGTAGCCGAGGATGTTGCGGGCGATCGACTTCCACGATTCTCCAGCGGATTTCGCTTTCGTCGCGGCGTCGTACTTCTCCGACATCGACACCGCGTGCGGGGGCTCGAACAGCACCTCGAGGGTGTCGTCCACGCTGACCTCTTCGATCTCCAGGCCCTTGAGCAGCACCGCGGCGGCGGCGATCTTCGCGACTTCCAGACGGTCCTTGGTCTTGAAGACCAGCCCCTCCTTGGCGAACTCCGCACCGGCAGCAGCCTGGTTGGCGCTGTCGGGAATCAGCACCGACACCGGGGTGCGGGTGACCGCGGCGAGCTGCCGGATATCGCTCATCGAGCCTTCCAGCATGGGCCGGATGTCGGTCTGCTGCGACTCCCAGATATCGATACCGGGAGGTAGATCCCACAGGGCACCGGGCGCGGGTTCGAACACCTTCGCCCAGTCGATGTCATTGCCTTGCTCGTCCTTGTCCGGCAGCCCCGGAGAGCCTTCCTTGGCCCTCAAGGCGCGCTGGCGGTACGCCTGCATCGCCGCAGTGGTCAACCGCTGGAGAATTCCGCGGTTGATGCGGTTGATCAGGTCCAGGTGGGTTTCGAACTCGCCCACCTTGTCGGGGTTCTCCATCACCACCACCGGCGGCGGTGCGTTGGTGACGGTCATCTCCTGTTCGGGCGTCCACGTGTCCGACGCTGCCCGGTAGTGCATCTTCGAGCTGTTGGGGGTGACGTACACCGGGCGGGAGAACAGCTGCCACCCGCCGTCGACCCAGACGACGGCGTAGTCCTTCTCGTCGTCATCGTCACGCCACCAGCGCAGCGCGGCGCGAACCCGCCACGGCTGCAAGGGATTCGTCGCGGCGTACATGGTTTCCGGCGAGTCTGCGGTGATGACCGCTTGCCCGTCGCGCTCCCAGGCGGTGAGGTAGCCGATGCGGAAGTCGAGCATGTGCCGGACAGCGTCCTTGAACACCAGATCCATGCGGTTGTCCCGCCAGATCCGCTGTGCCTGCTTCGCCACCGGATGGTCGAGGTCGCCGTTCACCTGGATGCCGTTGGGCACAATCCGATCCGCCACCGACTCCCGGATCAGGAAGCCCCAGTTCGTGCGGGATTCCTTCTGGAATTTCTGCCACGAGGCGCGCACGTTGGCACCCATCTCCGGCAGCGGAGCGTCGCCGTCGACATACCGGCGCAGCAGCCGCAGCCGCGGCCGGTCCGCATCGAGTCGTTTGGTGAGGATCGGGAGCCATTCCTCGGGCGTGGTCGCCACATGCCCTCCCGTCAATAGAGACGCCGCGGTGCGCGGACCTTCGGTCTCGGCTTGGCGCCCGCCTTGCGGGCGTCCAGGCATGCTTTCCAGGACAAGACCGCCGCCATGGCGCGGTCGATCTTCATGTCGTTGCGTCCGTCGGGCTTGCACAGCACGAACAGCGGGACGCCTTCGTCATCGAGCAGGTTCAGGTCCTTACGGCCCGCGTTCTCCAGGTGATCGACGAGGTCCGCCAACTGCGCGGGCGTGCCGCCGAAGGTGACCAGTCCCGCGTCCATGGCCTCGATGTACTCGCGGATCGCGTACGCCATGTACTTGGGTCGGTTGGTCCACCACTCTTCGACCTGGTTCGGCCAGCGCGCCGCCCACGCCCCCACGGTTTCGGTCCAGTGCGGTGGATCGCAGTAGGCCCGCCACACCTCGAACCGGCCCATGACGTCTTCGACAAGTTCGGTGACCTCATGCTCGGGCACTTCCCAGCCCGCGGCGTCCAACGGTCGCTGCCAGGATCCGACGCACTGCTGGAGCCCGGTCGCGATGTCGGTGACCACCAGCGCGGTGCAGTCCCGGAACCGGGCGCCGTCGAACCCGAGGGTCACGAACGCCCCGTCCGGAATCCGCTGGTCCTCGCTCAGGTCTGTAATCCGGTTGGCGTCGAACGCTCGGTCGCCGGACTTGCGCCACCGGTTCAGGAACACCCGCTCCCAGTAGGCGCGGTCACAGCCCTTGCGGTCCCAGTCCTTCGCGATCCGAAGGAACTGGCCCGGCCCGTACTCGCCCACCGGACCCGTAGCCTCCGCGATCGCCGCGACCCGGTTGTCCACGGTCGACAGATCGTCGTGTTCCGGGCCCGCCCAGCGAGCGAAGAAGAACATGGTCGGGTCGTCGTCCTCGCCGCGAGCGATGGCCTCGGCTTCCTGCCGGAGATCTTCCTCGATCGAGCCTTGGCCCGGTTTCCCTGCGGTAGAGGTGTAGAGCCCCCACGGGTCTTCGAGGGCGCGCTTGCCGAGGTTCTGCACCATCGTCTCGTGCGCGGCCTTGGCGTTGGGCAGGTACAGGCGGTGCGGTTCGTCGAAGTGCTGGAACGTCGTCAGCGCACCATCGCGGGCGCCGGGCGCGTTGGACACCGGCACTGCCTGGCCGTCGGCAGCCCCGTCCGGCCCCTTGCGCAGGATCCGCTCCAGGCCCGCGTCGAACAGGTCCGCGTCCGGGGAGTGCTCGCACACGTACTTCAAGACGCCGTACGCGAGTTCGGATACCTGCTCCTCGGTGACCGCCATCATCGGGATGTACGGGAACCGCACCGGCCGGCCCACCGGGTCGCCGTTCGCGTCGAACCCGTCACACCGGACAGGGGCGTCCGGATGGAGCTCGCAGAACGCGACCCATGCCGCGAACTCTGTCTTCGCCGTGCCCTTGCGCCACTCGATCCCGCCCCGCTGAAACCGGCGCCGCCCCGCGAGGGGATGCCCTTGCGGGAACACCTCGTAGAGCCGGTACAGAGCTGCCCGCTTCTCCTTGTCCAGGACCGCCGGCTGTCCCGCCAGCGAGCCGGGACCGAAGACGCACAGCTCCTCGATGAAATCGGCGAGCACCGGCCCCAGAGTGGGGAAGGTCAGGTCCAGCGGCGGAACGATCAGGACCGCCACGGCGGGCTACTGCACGAGTGCCAGGCGTGGGTCGTCGCCCGCCTTCGGCTGCGGCGACGGCCGCTTCGACGCCTGTCGCGCCTCCCCGCGTTCCTTCGCCTGCTCCGCGGTCTCGATCGTCCACTCCAGGCGCCGACGGTCGTACGGGGTCAGGCCGAACGCCTGGCGTTGCAGGCGGATCTCCGCGGCGAGCTTCTGACTCGGCTCCTGCCAGAACTGATCCATCAGCACCGCCAGCAGATACAGGGCGTGCCGGTCGGACTCGTGGTACTCCGCAGCCATCGGCGCAGACCACAGATCGTTCCACCAGTCCAATGTCTGCGGGTGCCACGGCTCTTCCCGCTTCGGCAGATCGGGGCGGATCACCGCCCGGCCGTCGGTCAGGACCGCGGCGGTGGAGGCGAGGTTAGTGCGCCGGCGCATGCTCGGGTGTTTCTTCTGGCGTGGCATAGCGGGACCCCGTTTCGGGATGGGATGGATATGCGCAGGCCGTTTCGGCCACGCAGGGAGGGTGCGAAGAAATCGCAGGTCACACCGAAAACGACGGTATGTTTTGGGGCTCACGTGACAGCTGTAGCCACCAGACCGAATCCGAGCGAAACGTACCGAGCGGATTCAGCAGTGCCTACTCGTGGGCCCCGGCGAGGGAGGGGAGGGGTTCTCCCCATGTGTGTATGTATGTGTGTGTGCGTGTACACGTATATAGGCGCGGGCGCGCGTGGCGTGCGTCACCCGCTCACAGGCTCGTTCGCGCTCGCAGGTGTTCTGCGGGCTGATGGGTGTCGTGGGTGGTGGTGGTCACGTAGGGGTGGTGGGTGCGGGGCGGGTGTCGCCGGGTGGGTGCCAGCGGTCGGGGTGGCGCTGGAGTGGTGGGCGTTGTGCCACCGGCTACGCCGGGTGGGTGTCGGGGGTTGGCGGTGCGGTGGCCCGCCCTGCCCGGGTGGCTACGGTGTCGCGGTCTGTGGGGCTGTCGGGTCGGGTGGTTGGGTCGGGACACGTGTGCGATGTCCAGCCTCCTGCGATCGGTGAGCTGTGAGGTGCACGACAGTCGTGGAGTCGACGGGTTCGCTGATGGCTGATGCTGTGGCCTGTGGCTGTGGTGCAGCCTGGCCATGGGACTGGGTATCGGGGTGGCCGGTCGGGTGTCGGGTGCGGTGAGACCGTCGGTGGTGGTCAACCGATGGTGGTGGCAGGGGTGCGGGCGGTGGCGGTGCGGGTGGCCGGGTGCACGGTGCGGTGACGGTGGCCGGTGGTGTGGCCTGCGTCCGTTGACCAGTCGGCGTGCACTGGGGTGTGGATCGGGTGGTGCCGGCCGGGTGGCCGCCGGGGTGGCTTGGCGCTCGGGTGGCTGCCTGTCGGCGAGGCGTGCGCCGACGGCCTCGGTCTGTCGCGGTGTGGTGTGGTGTCGCACCCCGTCCGGTCCCGGCATGCTCCCGGGTCGAAGGGGGGTGGTCTGTCGGGAGGGGGGGTCGTTTGGGTGGGGGGGTCGGTCAGAACGGGAGGGTGGGTGTGCGCTTGCCGCGTGCGCGCCCGGCTGCTGCTTCTCGCTGGATCTTGATCTTGTGGCAGGGGATGCAGAGGGCCTGTCCGTTGCCGATGGTGGGTGCACCACCTTGGGATGCGGGGATGATCTCGTCTGCTTGCAGGGTGCGACCGGTCCGGTCGTGGTGCCCGCACTGTCGGCAGGTGTAGTCGTCGCGGCGCAGGACCGCGGCGCGGAAGGCGCGATGCTCGGGTGTGCTGGTGCGGCTGGGCCCACCGCTCACCCAGTTGTGGGTGGTGTGGTCCGGGCAGTAGGCGGTGCCGGTGATGCGGTTCTCGCAGCCGGGTTTCGGGCACTTACGGGGAGCGCGGGGCATCACATGCTCACCGCCTTGCTGTTCCAGGTCTCGCGGGTGCCGGTACGCCATGCGATGCGGGGCACGGTGCGGGGCTGCTGGTCTCGGTGCCGCATGACCGTCGGCCCGTCCGCGTGCTCCACCAGGGACGGCACCGTGTAGGCGACACGATGCCCGCGGGTCTTGCACCACGCCGATAGTCGTTCGTCGGCGGGGAGCTTGGAGTCTGGTGCCCAGTCGAGCCAGTCGGCCACCAGCTCTGTGCGGATGGCGACGGCGACGGCGTGCAGGACGTGGCTGGTGGTGATCCAGTGGGCGGTCTCACGGTCGGCGAGCTGGAGAGCGCCGTGGATGCGGTGCTGCCAGCGGGGCGGCATGCCCTTGCCGAGGTAAAACGAGACCACCGGTGTCGGGGCGGCGGCGAGTGCGATCTCGGCTTGCTCGGTGAATCCGGTGACGGGGAGGGCGTCGTCTTCGAGGACGCAACTCCAGGACGCTGGACGGTGGGCGGTGGCGTGCCAAGCTGCGAGGTGGTTCGCTTCAGGACCGCGGCCGTCATCGAGGGCCAGAACGCCACCGATAGAGCGGGCGAGGTCGGTGGCCTGGACGATACGAGCCGGGTGGCCAACGACCGCGCAGATCACGGAGATCGAAGTTCGGCGCGCGCCCGGTCGGCGGCATGCATCGATTCCTGCCGCGCACGATCTAGGGCAGCCTGAGCGTGGCGGACCTCATTGCTGACGTCCTCTGATCGCCAAGTCTCGACACCTGACCGCTGAAGGAGTGCCCACGACCGTTTATGCGCTTGCTCAAGCTGGAGCTCCGCACGAACCTCCGCCACAGACTTCTTTCCGATCGTGTCAACGTCCTCGGCGAGGATGGTGACCGTCACTCGTGAGAAGTCCTCGTCACCGAAATCCTCGACCGATGGCCCCTGCTCCGAAAGCGCATACGGAATTCGATGCCATCGATGTACAGCTTTTTGTAGTGCAAGTCCACAACGACGGACTTCGCTAGCTCAGGCACGAGCGCATCCCTCTCATGTGAGGCTCCATTGTCGGCAGGCGGCTTTCCACTGCTGCGCGGCGGCGCGGCGCTGCACCGGGCTCAGGCGGTGGCTGAAGCTGCCCGGGTGCTGCCGGTAGATGAACCCCGGCCGGACCGTACCGCGGAACCGCGCCCCGAGATGCGCCAGGCCGACCCAGAACACGGAGTCGATCCAGTCGTTGCGGGTGTGCCACGGCCGCCGCTCCCACAGCGAGCGTCGGAACGGGCTGCACGAGTAGCAGCCGAATCCGCGGCCCAGGATCAGCTCCCGGGTGACGTGTGGGAAGCAGCGCTCCCCATCGCCCAGGACCGCGCCCAGAGCTACCACGTCCGCTTCGGCGGCCAGGGCGGCGGTGTCGGCGACGGCGTGCGGGAGGAGTACGTCGTCGGCGTCCAGGTGCATCACCCACTCCGCGGTGGAGTGGCGGACAGCGTAGTTCCGGGCCGCGCCCATACCTCGGTAGCTGTCGGTCGCCGTGAGGGTGGTGATGCCTGCGGCGGTGAGGATGTCGACGGCGTCTCGGAGGTGCTGGCGGTTCGTGATCCCCAGATCGGCGATGACGGCCTGGGCGGGCTTGACGGTCTGGTCGGCGATGCTGGACGCCCACGCGGGCAGGTACTGGCCGTAGTCGCCCCAGCAGCTCGTGCAGACGGCCAGGTCCATCAGCGGATCGGCTCCTGGCCCCACTCGTGGCCGCACTGGCAGATTCGAATCACCTCGAACTGCGTCTCGTCGACCGGTGCGGGCGGCGTCACGATGCGGCGAACGACCTCCCCGCCCCACGCCCACACCGCGTCCTCCTGTACCTCAACGTCGTTTTCCCATGCAGCCAATCGGTCTGCGTAATCGTCACGCGGGGTACGCAACGCATGGACTGCGACCGTCTTGCAGGCTGGGCAGGCGGACGCGGCAGTAAACCGCTCGGTGGTTGTCACTGCGCGTCTCCCACGGGCTTGCTGGCGCGGCGACGGGGCCGCTTCACCGGCTTCGGCTTCTCCTCCGGCTCCGCAGCGGGCTCGGGCGCGGGTTCCGGGTCGGACTTGGTGCGGCGGTCGATCACCCATAGCGGGCGAGCGTGCCGCGCGTCATGCCCGGGCGTGAACGCCAGCATCGTCCCGTGCGCCCCAGCCAACGCGTCCACAGCGGCCTCGATCTCCCGAGACTGGCCGTGAGCCTTCGCCTTAGGCAACACCTCATCGGGATGAGCGGTCTCGATGAACACCAGCGGCGCCATGGACACCAGGGCATCCAGGTAGGCCCGCCAGTCCGGTAGGTGATGCAGCACCGACAGGCACAGGACCACGTCGAACGAGCCGAGGCTGGTCAGCTCCGGCATCGAGAGCCGTTTCCTGACCGCCTTCACGCCAGGGGCGTCCGTCAGCCCGACGTAGTCGTCCGCCGCGACACAGTGCGCGCCGAAGTCCTCAGCGAGGCGGCGGGAGAAGTAGCCGTTGTAGGCCCCGAGGTCCAGGACGTGGAAGCCGCGCATGTCGTCACCGAGGTAGTCGGCGATGGCCTTGTAGCGGCCAGCGGCGTCCCGGCGGCCGGTACCGACCTCACGGCCGTTCACCCATTCAGGCTGGTATCGGGACATCGACGCCCCACCTTTCTCGGATCGAATGACGGTGCGCGGCACCCCACCACATGACGTAGCCGTCCGGAGAGTTCCGTGACCGCAGCGCCGTATGAATCTCCGGGACCGGCACCCCGGACACTTCCGGGCCGTGAAGGTCGTAGGAGGGGCGGGCGGCGAGTACCGCGGTCTCCCAGTCGATCAGCAGCGGCCCGTCCGGGCCCTGGACGAGATTCCCGGGGTGGATGTCACGGTGGTGGACATGGCCGACCTCGAGGGCCCGCAGCAGCTCCGCCAGCGCTTCCACGGGCCGGTAATCGTCGTCGGCCGGTGGATGGGTCGCGATGACGAGCCTCCCGGCGTCCGGGTCGGCGTCCACCAGCTTCGGGGCCGCCCACTCAGGGAGCGCCTGATACCAAGCGACCTCGGAGGCTGCGGCCGCCGGATCGAAGTACGTCTTCGTGGTGACCTCGCACCCGACGGTAATGGTGGCGCGCTGCCCGCTCACCAGGACCGCGGGAACGGCGGCACCGACAGGGTGGAGCTGTCCGGGCTGGTGTGGACGCCTTCCTCGATCGTGCGCGCCGCCCGGCACGTCACCATGATCTTGGAGCCCGATGGCTGCCAGGCTTGGATGACGCCGTACCAGATCGGCGGCTCCTCGCCCTCCACCGCGTCAGCCGGGTCTCCGAGCGCCACATTGAAGCGGGACTCCGGGTTCGGGGTGCCGTTCAAGCGGGCGGCCAACTCGGAGTCCATGGGGACCAGGAAGCGGCGGGTGTCACCGGCGTAGTCGATGATCTCCGCGCCCGGTACGGGCACGGAGGGCTGCTGCGGGTCCTGGCGGTCGTTGACACGGATCACGAATTCTCCCTCAGCTCAGCGATCTTGGCGCGCACCCGGTCGATACACATGCCGAGCGCTTCCGCCTTCGACGCGTCGGTGCACTGAATCCCGCGTGGGTGTACCGCGGCCCAGCGGCCATCCTCGAGCTGGTGGCATTCGATCTCGTCGACATCCCAGAACGCTTCCAGATCCGGCGGGTCCGGCCAGCTGCCGTCCTCGTGGCGGTACGCGAACTTCCCCGGGTCTCCCGAGGTTGCGGCGACACCAGGCGTGGGAAACCAGCGCACCGTCTCGTGCTCGGGATGCCAGCGCCAGCCGCGTTGGACGAGCCAGTCCGCGACTCGTGGCGCGCCGGGGATCTGCTTGACGGTCGGTTCGGCGATCTTGCGGCCGTTCGCCGCCCGCCACTCCGGGAGGTGGAGGATCTGCAACTCGGCGGTGAGCTGCACGACCTCCGGGTCGGGTTCGGGCAGCTCGCCCAGATCGGGGAGGCGGCCCTCCATCGCGGCTTTGATGAACGCCCGGTACTCCGGCTTGATGAAGGTGTCGCCCATGGCCTCGTAGCCGGGCGGCGGGGCCTTCTCCCGGGGCTGATGGTTGCGGAACCGGACTTCTTGGAGGTCGTCGGGCTCAGGCATCGTCATCCAGTGGTCGGTTACGGGCCAAACACGCAGCTGCCCAGAGGAATGCCTCCTCGAGCTTGGTCATCGCCAACGCCGCTTCCCGCCCGCTAGGCAAGACGTCCTCAAGCTGGTCGGCAAGCTCCTGGAACGTCTCGCACAGCCGCTCTTCTACCGTGCGCCAGCCGTAGCTGCCAGCTCGCAAATAGTCGTAGCTGAACCGGCGATCTTGCTCAGGCATTGGCCTGCTGGTGCTGCCAGGCTGCCAGGACGTCCGGCCACAGCGGGGCCAGGAGGTCGAACAGCATCAGAACAGGGTCTCCAGGACGGCGAGAGCGAGGCGGCCGATCAGCTCCCAGGGAAGGGTGGACACGGCGGCGGACAGGCTGGCGAGCATGGAGATCTCCTTCTAATGAATCGGACAGAACAAACCGCGTTTCGGGTGCGAGCTGCGTCTATGGAGCACCCTTCGCGGGGCGCTACGGCGTGTCTCTATCGGTGTGTCATGCGGCGGACCAGCAACCGCACCGCCCAGCAGTGCAGCCGGTCCAAGAGGTCAATCACGCTGGGCCGCCCGGAACGCTTCCGCCAGCGCTGGCCCCAACTCCGCCAGCACGCTCGTGTCGATCCACGTCTTGACCCGCCCGTCCGCCACGACCTCCGACAGCAGCGGGATCTCCATGGTGGCGACCTCGTACGGGTCGCCGTCGAAGCCGTGCAAGCGGAGCAGCACGTCGGCCTTGATATGGGCCACGGTCTCAGCCATCAGGCGCCCTCTCCGTAGAGTCCTTCGTCCAGGAGCTCGAGAATCCGCTGATAAACCGACGCCCGCCAGTTGCAGTACTGCTCTGCCCCGTCCCAGCCTTCGGCCTTATCCGCCCACTCCTCGGCAGCCTCGAGAATGTCGCCCACGATCTCAGCGCGGGCCTCTTCGAGGGTGTCGTCGCAGGAGCGGGCCCGGGCGGCGGCGCGGTCGGCGGCGAGGCGTTCACCGATCGTGGTGCAGATGTCGGCCATCAGGAGCGCCAGGAATCCATGATGTGGGCGCCCCTGTCGACAAGGTCTTGCCACCGGCGAGAGCTGTCGTCGGCACGGCGAGCAG
This sequence comes from Nocardia sp. CC227C, assembly GCF_030767025.1. Lineage (GTDB taxonomy): Bacteria > Actinomycetota > Actinomycetes > Mycobacteriales > Mycobacteriaceae > Nocardia. The sequence goes on from NZ_JASITE010000027.1 coordinate 37,648, forward strand.
CGATAAACCCTGCCGCGACGGCGGGTGGCATGCCCTTCACGAGTTCACGTTCCTCGTCAGTGAGTTCAGCGGGTTCGGCCATCAGTTCCAGCCCCGGGACTCGCGGCGCTCCATCACACGCCGCACCGCAGCGGCAGCGGCCTCCGAGTCCATGCCGCGCACGTTGAACGTGGTCTCGGTGACCGTGGGCCGGTAGATGCGGTGAGCGAGGCGAATGAGCGCCCCTGCCAGTCGCCTACGCATCACGGCCATATCGGCCAGCCCCGCAGTTCCACACCCGGCCCTGGATCGTTCTCCAGGACCCATACCGAACCGTCGCGGCCTTCGAAAACTCGGTCCGCGCCCGCGATCAACTCGCCCATCGTCAGTGCGTCCTGGCGTTGGTAAGCATGCACTGCGGCCTGCTGGATGGCGATGGCCGGGTTAGGCGGGGGCAAGTCGAGATCTGCCGCCCGCACGATGACCGGTTCCATCACCACGTCCAGTAGCCGATCGGGGTGTCGTACCGCTGCTCCAGGGACCGGATCACCGGCTGGTGGAGCAGGGAGCGCACCCAGGATTCGAGACAGGACATCAGCGACTCTCCTCGGCTATGCGCAATAAGTCGGTTCGCACTTCCTCGAGCGCCAGTTCAGCGGAATTTACTTCCGACTTGGCGTCTACGAGTTGATCCCGGGCGCGCTCCAGGCGCTTCTCCATGTACCGAACCTGGGCGGCCGCCTTCTCAAGAGGAGACCGCAAATCGACATAGGTATCGGTGATCATCGGGGCCTCCTATCGCCAAGATTTGGCCGAGTTTGGCGATCATTCGGGGTTGGGGTGCAGCGCGCGGCAGTCACATCCATCGGGGGAGAGTGGACCGAGCCATCCAGGGCGGGGAGGCTCGCGGGACTACCGGACCGACAGCGGGGAGGTCGGCTCTGCGCGCTGCACGATCAGGGAGATTCAGAATGAATCCCCGGCGCGGACAGATCACGCGCCACGCGCTGAGCGTAACATTCGCGTGGATACTCAATGGTCACGCAACGCTGTGATGCTATGCGGCGCGTCGCGATTCGCATTGAATATGCGCGTCGATCACCTCACCGATCTGATACACCGTTTCCCCGCGATGCTCACGCCGGGAAATCATGCCCCGATTCGCGTAATACGTGATCCGCTTGCGAGTGATCGGGGCGTCCATAATCCACGGCAGCAGCCGCGCCAACTCCGCCGCTGTACCGAGCAGTCCGCGGATCTGCTGTTGCAGCTGCTCGCGGCGCTCAGCCACCGAATGCGTTGTGCCGCACTCCGGACAACGTGCTTGGTCCTTGCCCATCGACACATAGATGTCGGCCCCGCATTCCGCACCGCCGGGAAGGGGTGCGCCACAAGGGCCGACGAACATCCGTCCCGGGGGCCGGTCGATGACCCGCATGCCCGCGCGCATCGCGTCAGTGATCTCGTCGAACGCTTCGGCGGCACTCTCGGACAGGGCGATGGAGGTGGCGTGGTGGGCCAGCCAGCGGGCCGCGCCGACGGTCGTCTCGACATAGCCGCGGGGCACGTACTTCTCGCCCGGCCGCAAAGGCCCGACGAAGAGGCTGTCCACGAACCCCAGGGGCACGTAGTCGATTGCTCGGGTTTCGCACAGGTCCCGCACCCACGTGGTGATGGTGTTGCGCAGGACCCAGGCGGCTTCGGAGGCGGCGGTATGGAACGGCAGGGGCTTGTCCACGCTGCCCGAGACGCGGCCTCCGGGGGCTGCGATGCGGTCTTGGCGGGTCAGGGTGGTTTCGAGTTCCCCAGCGAGCCAGGCGACGGTCTCGAGGCGGTTGCGTAGCTCCCGGCAGCAGTCCCAGCAGAGGAACATGTCCGTCGCCCGCTCGCACGCACCACACTGCTGGTTGCCCATGGGTTACACGATAGGGATTTACGGCGTCGATCTCGAGCCGCCGCGCGCTGGCTCGATTGCGCGACAGGGCGAAAACTGGGGGTGAGCATCGCCGCCACAACCACTACGCTAGAACCACAGGCTGTCCCGTCGGGGGACGCCTTCTACCAACCGACCTCCTATCGGCGGAGGCGGGGGAAGAGAGATTGTTATGGCACTCAGCCGTTTGGCCCAGGAATTCGCGGATGAGATCAGACTGCATGACTGGTCGGATGCCCCGTACCGCTGGGATCGCGCGGGTCACCGCCGCTCAATGGACTCCAAAGCGCCTGACGAGACGTTGACGGCGCGCGAGACGGACTTTCTGAAGAAGAATGTGGTCTCCGTGGTCTCGCAGGTGCTCTTGCATCGCGACAGCAACCTCGATATCTGGGAGTTCGCAGAGGCGTGCGGACTGGATTCTCGTACCGCTTCCGGGCGGTCGCGTGACGGTTCGTATCGAGCAGCCCTGCGATTTGATCTCGACGAGAACGCGTTGCCGCCCGGGAAGTACCTCTCAGACGTGCGTCGCCCCGGCAAGGAAGGCGAATCGCCTCAGTAGCTCACCGCCCACCTACGGCACTCGCCCTTTCACGATCGCGGCGATCAGCTCCTCCGTGCAGCCGACCGCACGCGCCAGTGCCCGGTAGGTCCACCGCTCCGGGTCTTCCGCCCGCAACGCGCGTACCAACGCGTTGCGGGCGGACCGGTGCTGATCGGCCAGACGCTCGGCACCCTGACTAGCGTGGTGGTGCTCGCGCGCCTGTTGGGCTCGAGCGTCAGAGACCACGAGCGAAATCGCTCAGCAGCTGAGGGGCCGCCGAGTCGAAGCCCACGAGATCCAACATGCCAGCATCGGCAGGATCCGCGATCGAGAAGTTCGTCGCGGTCATCCCGCACACCACCAGTTTCGCGTTCGGGTTGACACGCTCGCGGTACCGGCGCAGCGCCTGATGCGGGTGCATCTTCCCCGACCATGTCTCGTTGTCGGTGTAGACGACGAACACATCGACCTCGAGCCCGGCGTCCAGGGCGTGCAGCATCGGCAGCGAGCAGTCGGTGCTTCCCGCGCGCATCGACTCGATGGTGCGGATGGCGTCGTCCAGGCGCTGGCGCGGGCTGAGCGGGATCGAGCGCAGTTTGCCGCTGAACGCGACGATCTCGTGCGCGGGCTCACGCGCCGCGGTCACCAACGCCATGGCGGCGCTGGCCTCCCGAGGCGTGATCGGCATGCCCGCGATCGGATGCCACGTCATCGAGCCCGACACGTCCAATGCGAGCAGGTGCCGCTTGCCGGTCGGATCCACCGCCGCGAACGACGCGTAGAACGCGGCGTCGAGCGCGTCGATGATCGGCCGCGACGGCGACCACTCACCGCCACCCCGGGCGCCACGGCCACCGGCGTAGGTGCGCAGCGCGACAAGCACGTTCACCGGATGCACACGAGCCTTGCGCAGCCGCTCCGGGTTCGCGAGCTGGTCGGCGACCATCCGGGCACGGCTGCCCAGGGGGGACAGCAGGCCCAGCTTCGTCAGACGCGGCAGCTGCCGCATGAGCGCGGTCTGCGGAACCCCGTTGTCCAGCAGCGCCTCCCACACCGCGGCGTCGTTCATCGCCGTGTCGGGCAGCATCTCCCACGACAGCCGGTACTCGCGGATCAGGTCGGGGATCTCACCGACCGGCGCGGCCTGGGCGCGCTGGAAGCCTTCCACCAGGCGCAGGCCGTCGAGGGACGCGCCGCGACCGCACACCCAGTCGAACAGGCGACGGCGTGCGTCCTCGTCGGTGGCCGGGTGCGACAGGCGCAGCAGGTCCCGATGGGTCCAGCCCTCACGCTGCCGGTACTTCACCAGCTGATAGGCCAGATCGTCGATGGTCTTGTCGGTGTACCAGGCGCCGACGGCGCGGCGCAGGCTGCGGCCCCAGCCACGGAACTGCTCGATGTAGCGGGCGAACAGGAACAGGTGGGTGCCGGTGCGCGCCACCAGCGGCAGGGCGTTGAGCGCGGTGCGGCGGCCGTCCTCGTCGCCGAGTGATGCCGCCGCGGCGAGGGCCAGCAGCGCCGGGTTCTGCTTCGGTGCCCGGCCGGAGGTGGAGATCTCGACAACCTCACGCACGAGGTCCGCGGTACGGTTCCGTGCGAAGTCCAGCACGACCGTGGCGTTGTCCTTGGTGAGGTCCTTCGCGCCGACGTAGTAGGTGCCGCCCTCGGTGCCGAGCACGAGGAACCGGCGCAGGCGAACCTCGGGGCTGACCTCGAAGGTGAACCCGCCGGCGTTGTTGCGGACCTGGCGCGGGTCGGCCTGCTCGGACTGAGAAGTCTTGCGGGTGTTGATGCCTGCCAGAACGTCCATGCCTACCTCGTTTCGGCCCCCTTCGGGGCGTGGAAGGGAAGACGGGCGTGTGATGCCGACCGGGGTTGAGGCTGGAACCAACCCTCGCGGGAATCGAACCCGCTTCGCCCTTGTGTGTGAGACAAGATAACCGATCGTCTCCGGCCCGTCTTCAGTTGTCCTTCAATGCTTTTGAGTGGGGGAAGCGGGCGTGTCAGTGCCTGCCGGGATGATCATCCGCAGTGATAACCGACTGGCGTCCGGCCCGCTTCCATACACTCTGTGAGCGAGAACGGTCGTGGTGTGCCGACCGGGTTTTTCCGACCCGAGGGGGCCGGGCAGGCGTCGAACCAGTTTCCTGGGGGCGCCAGCAGGATTCGAACCTGTTAACCGATAACCGATCAGCTTCGGCCCGTTCTCATTGCCCTGCAATCCGAGTGGGCGGTCGTGGTGCTCCGACCGGGGATTAGGAGCTCTATCCAATTGAGCTACGAGAGCAAGCTCTCGGCGGGATTCGAACCCGCAACCTCCTCCTTGAATGGGATAACCGATCGAATCCGGCCCGCCCACTGGGTTGCTGTACGAGGGAGACTGTAATGCACTACACCCTTTAACGCCAGCGAATAACCCCCGCGTCGAAATGAGCGGTAGCCGTGAGGTTTTCGAACTTGGTTGCCGCGTTCACGCCTTGCCTCCTCTCAGCCATGCCAGCCAGGCGGCGGCCACCACCACAGCCACCACCACATCAACCAGATCCGACACAACCTCACGGCTCACGCGCCCGCTCCTCTCAGCAGCAGGGCCAGCTCCCGGCGCCCCAGCTCGGTCAGCTTGTACCAGCGCCGCGCCGGTCGCCCGTCTGGTTCGGGCTCCCAGCCGTCGGTCAGCCAGCCGTCGCGCTGCATGCGCAGCAAGGCCGGGTACATGGTCCCGGAGGAGATCCCCGCCTGGCGGGTGAGGGGCCAGCCGTAATGCCGGTCGGCGGGCAGGGCGAGGAGGACGGCGGCGAGGCGACGCTCGGCCCTGAGACGGCGGACACGCAACGGATTCCAGGTCACGCGGTCTCCTCGGTGAGGGTGAGTGTCAGTCGCCCGTCCGCCAGCGCGGCATCCACCCACGGAGCCACCAACGGAAAAGCCACATTCGTCAGGGTGGCCCACCCGTCCGGGCACTCCGGATCATGCACCGGGAACGCCGCCCGAGCGAGGCGGGTGACGAGCAGGTCTCGGGCAGGGTCACGGCCCGGCAGAGCGTGACGGGCAGTCGGGAACTCGGCAGTGGTCATCAGGAATCTCCTTGCAGGGGTTAGGCTTCGGTCCAGGCGGTGACGTAGCGGTGCTGCCACGGGCCGCGCGTGACCACGAGACCGTGCTGGTTGACGATCTCGGTCCGCGCTCCCTCCCGTTCGACCGGCTCCAGATCGCCGAGGGCGTCGACATGGAGCGACACCTCTTCGCGGTACTTCACCCGGGTCGCCGCATCGAGTAGTTCCCAGTGGTCGGCGGGCGGATCGCCGGGCAGGGACGACAACTCGTCGCGCCAATGCAGGGCCTTGGCCATCCGTTCGATGGCTTCGCTGCGCCACGTCACCGCCACACCCCCAGTACGGTCTTGGCTGCCCCACCGATCCGGGACAGCACACCCAACGCCGCGGCCACGAGCCCCGCGGGAGTGGCCCGGATCGGGGGTTCGGTCCGCAGCAGTGACCGCGGCGGCTCCGGCGCGGCGCTGTACGGCGCGGTACCGGTGGAGTCGAACCACAGCGGGCGGCCGTGGTTGAGGCGGCGGCGTACCTCGTCGGTGAGCGCTTCCAGACCCGCCTCCAGGACGCCCGGATCCGGAGCTGTGTGGCCCGTGGACGCTCCAGCGGGGGTGAGGCGGGGTGGATGGACCGGTTGGGCGGCTCTCGGCTTCTGAGGCATCAAGCACCCGCCTCGGTGAAGAACTTCTTGATGCCGCCCTTGTACAGCCAGTCGGTCGTGGCCTCCAGGTCGCCGCTGGTGAAATCCTTCGGCAAGCGCATCGACCCGTCGACCTTGTTGTGCTGGTGCATGTACAGGGACTCGCCGAAGCGCACCAGCAAGTCGACCTCGTGGCCTTGGATCTCGTCGACCTCCAGCACGAACGCCGGGTCGTCGAACTCGCCAAGCTCGTCATTTACCTTGTCGAGGTGATCGCCGAGGATGGCGAGGGCGGTCATGTTGCCGTCGACCTGGAGCCAGAAGTTCCAGGTCTCGCCCTCGTGGTCGTTGGTTTCGATGAATCGGCGGTAGGTGGTCATGCGGAGTTCTCCTGGTTGTCTCGGTCGATGAAATGCGTTGCTGTCAGGCCCATGTCGCGCAGACGTGCCATCCCGGGCCTTCGTCGGGAATCGGGATCTCGAGCAGTTCGCAGAAGCGGCTAATTTGATCGGCCCAATCTGTTGCGACGTCGAGGGGCTTCAGCGGTTCGGCGCCGTAGAGGCAGCTCTGGACGGATGCCTTGACGCGCACCGCGTTTCCGCCGCATTCGTATCCGTAGCCGTCGATCTCTACGCCACACGCCTTGACCAGCGCGTACATTTCGTCGCGGCTCGCGGACCACGCTCGATACTCAGGTGAGTTGCGATAGTCCTCGCCTGTAAATCCGCCGGTCGGGTAGGGCACTTCGTTCCAGCCGAGTTTGCGCGCGAGAACCTCTTCCCAGTCCCCACCGTCCTGCCGCCATTGCGGCATTGCTTCGTCGTCGATGTCGTCGTCGTATCCGAGGTCGAAGCCCCAGAAAACGTCCGCACTCAGGCTCATTCCCACGTCAGGATTCCTTTGCGTTGTCTCGATCGATTGCTGCTTGGGCGCGGGCCGACGGTGTCGACTCCGCGAAGTCGTTGTCACTGCTGGTACGGCGTAAATGCGGGCGGCACACGTAGCAGGGGATGGGCCGGAGTTCGTCGTCGTAGCCGGTGAAACCACGGCAGCCCGGCCGCCCACACGGAGGGAGTGGCTGCCTCTCGACCGGCTCCCCGGTGCGATCAAGGGCCATCGCCCGCCTCCTCGGCTAGTGGCGGCCGGTGGTCGCAGTCCGGGCAGCACTTGATCGCTCCCCTGGCAGGCGCAGCGAGGCAACGCGTTTCAGTAGATCCGCATCCGTCGCACAGCTTGTCGGGCAGTGGTGTCCAGGCGAGGGCGGCGCGCTCAACCCCTTCACCGCCGCGACGCTGCGCGGTGAGCAGCGCGGCGTCCCGGTCATCTCGCGGGTGGACTCGATCGCCAGGCCGCGCCCTCCACCCGTACTCGAAGCCGTCGACCTCGCTGCGCGGCACCACCAGGAACTCGGCCAGGACAGCGTCAGCGAGCAACAGCCAGTTCGGCCTGGGATCTTGGGCCGCCCAGAAAGCACGCCCCAGGGCAGCCGCCAACTCGTGGCGGATCTCGTTGGCGTTCATCGGGTGCCGCCCTCCTCGGGCTCCCACTCTGCGGCGAGGAATAGCTCCACTCGGCCGGTCTTGGGATCAGACTGCCAATCCACCACGGGCTGTCCGTTGACATGGAGCTTGCCCGCGATGAGCGCGTCCTCCAGGCGGGTCATCGTTCGCCCTCCTTCCATTCAGCGAGAAGCTGCTTCGCTTCCGCATGCGGACACAACTCACCCGGCTCCAGACCGAAAAAGCCGTGCGCTTGACAGTTGCCGTTGTGGTCGAACCAGCAGTCACCGGAATCGGTGAACTCCTCGATGAGTTCGCGGAGCCGGAGCAGTTCGTCCGCCATGGCGCGGGCGTCATCGAGATCCGGGTACTTCGCGTGGCCGATCCAGTCGTGCAGCTGCTCGAAGGTGACGAACCCGCTCACCGGTCGCCCTCCCGCTTCTGCCCGGTCCATGGCAGGTGCAGCCCGTCACCCTCCCGGCGGGGTACGTAGTGCACGTGAATGTGTGGAATCGTTTGCGTGGCAGCCACTCCCGATGAGGTGATCAGGTTGAAGTCGCAGCCCTCACGGCTGGCATAGACCTCGGCGGCGCTCATAGCCACTCGGACCCCTTCCCCGCTCGGATGCTCGGAGTGCCAAGCCGGGACGAAAAGCATGTGGCCCGGCGTGACGGGGTTCAGTGGCTCGAGGCTGACGGCGCCGTCATACGCCTGCTCGAAATCGAAGGCCGCGATACGCTCGCAGAAGGGGCAGCCCTCGCGGAAGTCCCCACCGGTCCCCTCCTCCTTGGGCTCCCACAGCAGGCGCACTGGAAGGGTGATCTTCTCGCTGATGCGGTCCCAATCGTCGCCCGGATAGCTCCACCGCAGTAAGCCGTCCTCTAAGGCGATCCGTACGTACACGGCCGGGTACGGGTTTGTTTCCCAGCCCGGGTCGGCTTCGATCACGACCGCGCCGACCGGCAGGGCTTCGAGATCGGGGTAGGTCTCGATCACCCGGGTGGGAGGACGCCAGCCCCGGCGCAGCAGCTCGGCGATTGTCGCGCGCACGCCCTCCTTCAGCCCGTCGCGGACCGCGCGGTCGACTTCTTCCCAGAGGTACCCCGCGCCAGCCGGGGCTTGCGCGTCCTCGTTCTCCCGGTTCCAGGCGATCCGGGCGAGGCTCAGCAGCTCGGCCTCGGGAATCTCGTTGTCAGCCATATGTTTTCCTCGTCAGCGATTCCGGTACTTGGTGACGACGACCTTGAAGAGGTCGCCGCCAGGGGCTTGGTAGTTCAGCTGCTGGCCGTGGACGGCGTACACGTCGAACCCGGCATCAGTCAGCGCCTCACGGATCGACTGGATCTCGTCCAGCGCGGTGAGCCGGTCGCTCATGGCCGCGCCTCCCGGCTCGGGTTGCGGGGGTCGTCGATCGTGGGACGCTCCCGGCCAGCGAGAGCAGCCCGCAGCCGAGCGAGGATCTCCCCCTGCCCCTCGCCGGACACTCCGAGTGCGGCGGCGACCTCGTCCAGGGTGGAGCGCACATCCGCCAGCTCCGAGATCACGTCGTCGTGGATGACGTCCATGCTGGCGAGGGAGTCACGGGCCTGCTCCAGCTCGGTGAGCAGCTGCCCGTATGTGTTGCGCATGTGCACGATCAGCTCGGCATGGGCCGTCTCGCCGATCAGCTCGGCATCGCCGGGATCGGCTGGCGCGGTGCCGATGTAGTGTCCGCCGGACGGCCGGGCAGATCCGACTACCCAAGGAGCCAGTCCAGCTTCAGCCAAGAGCCGCCGCCCTTCGGTGATGAGGTCACGATCAGGCACGGTCGCTCACCTCCCGCAGCTCGGCGATGAGGACCGCTTCGCCTGTGGGTGCGTATCCGGATCTGATCCCTTCGGCAGTCCGTGCGCCATCGGCATCGAAAACGGCATCGCAGCAGGTGAGTTCGCCCTCGTCGTTCCTGAGCACGATGACGTAACCGAGGGAGTTCTGCTCCAACTCGGTGATGCGGGCGCAGGCAGCAGCGAGGGTGTCGATCACGTCCACCAACCCGCCATCCGGCCGGCCATGCACCCGCTCGGCCCACCCGGACACCCACACCCGGTCGGGGTCGGGTGCCTCGTAGTCGTCGAGGACAGCCTGGCGCAGCTCAGCGATCTCGGCGGCGGAGGGCAGGTGGCCGGCGGGCGCGACTGCCAGGCGTTCGCGGGCTTCGATCAGCTCCTTCGCCATCGCTGCCACCTCCCACGGGTCCGCGAGATGCGGCGCCCCCGCGAAGTGATCCAGATGCGTGCGGGACAACTCAGGCATGGGGCACCTCGTATTCGGGCATGTCGGGGAATTCGGCACGAAGCCAGGCGATCTTCGGCTTCGGCCGCCAGTGCGCGTTCGGTCGCGTACTGGGTGACCTGCTCCAGCTCGGAGAGCCGATCCAGCAACGCGCCGAGGTTGTTCACCGCGGCGGCGACCAGCTCGCACGTGGGTCGGTCTTCGTTGCGCACCGACGCCCACGCCAACCCGTTGCGGTCGCACACGAAGAACCCGGTATCGGCGGTCTGGTCCTCGCACCGGACAGCGCGGTCCACCTTGAGGGGCAGCAGATCGGGCACCTCAGCGGCGAGCAGGCGGCGCAGGACAGGGATGTTCAGGTCAGGCATGGGCACGGCTTTCTTCGGTGAGGGTGGGGTCAGGTTGGGATGTGGATTCCGGGGGGCCAGGCGCATCCCTGGCGGACGACGGGGCGGCACGCGGGGACTCGGTCCGGCGGGGCGGCTTGTGATCACACTCCGAGCCGTCAGCACGCAACCCGTCCGCGTCGCACATGCGGCACGCAGCGATCCGGGCGCGAGCAAGGCCGCGGCGCGCGCGCTCAGCGGTCTCAGGGTCGTGATCGCACAACACCATCCCGACGTAGCCACGCTCATCGCACAGGCCGCAGTTGGCCGCGGCGCGAGCACGATCCTCGGCGGCTCGGTGAACCGCGTCGGACCGCTTGCGCGCCTCGGCCCGAGCGCGGGCGCGCTCCCAGCGCTCGCGGTCACGCCGCGCCTCACGGCATCCACCGCACGGCTCCGACGTGCCACCCGGGTGGGCTGGGCAGTGCGCCCGGGGCGGGTGATCGAGGCGTTCGAAAACCCAGTCCTCGTAGTCGGCGTGGATGCGCTCGCAGTCGGCGCAGCCTTCGACGAATCTCGGATGGCCGGGATGGTCTCTGGGGGGCTGCTTCTCGCGCGCGCTACCTACCGGACTATCCCCCCTAACAGCACCACTAAAAGAGGAAGGGAAGGGATAGGAAGGGATAGGGTCCGCGGACTCCCGGCTGGACTCCTGTGCGGACTCCTGCTGTGACTCCCCAGGGGAATCCCGGCGGGAGTCCTGGGGGTTGTCCGGCTGACTGTCCGGCGGTTGTCCTGGTGGGACATTCTTACGTCTGCGCTGATCAGCCTTCCGCTTACGCTCCATTTCGCGTCGCGATTCGACATCTTCCTTGGTCTGCTGCCGCTGCTCCCACTCGTGGAACCTGTAGCCGCCATCCACCTCATGCCACAGACCCGCGACTACGAGCGCTTTACACTGTCCGACAGTGCCCAAACTGCGCGCGATCTGACGCGGAACGAAGCCATCCGAGAGCGTCTGAGCCGACCACGAACCCGCCCGGACCCACAGCCCCAGGGCCGCGTTCCCGGCCTGGATCGCCTTCGGATGAAACGCAAGAGTGTCGTCGACGTTGAACCACACCATCACGCACCACCGATCCGGTCGGCCCACAGATCGGCGTCATCAACGCCGCGCTGGCGATTGCAGGTAGAGCACGCGGCACGCAGGTTCTCGACCGTGTCCTCACCGCCGACGAGGAACGGCTTGACGTGATCGAGCTCCAGCCAGATGCCGGCCTCCTGGTCCTCGGGTGCGCCCTCGTCGACAGGATCGAAGGCGTACCCGCAGTAGACGCAGCGCCAGCTGTCGCGCTCGTACACCTCCTGGCGAACGAACCGTGAGATCGCCGGACGGCTCAGGCGCTTCGCCGCCTTCCGCGCATCGAGGCGCGTCATGGCGGCGAGCGCTCGGGCCGCGGCCGCCTTGATGGGCAGCGAACGGGTCTTGTCTGCTTCCTCGATAGCGCGGCGCAGGCGGTTCGGGTTCTTGCCGACTCCGTTGAACTCCATGTACCGGCAGATGAAGATCTCGAACTCGTCGTCGTCGATCACAATCCACCCGCGGTGGGCGAGGTCGCGCATGTTCTTCTCAACAGCCCCAGCGTCGAGATCTGATGTGAGAGAGGCGATGCGACCGGGCAAGAAGTTCATGATGCCCAGTGCGTTGAGTTCGGGCCGGAGGCACAGCATGAGAAGCGTGTGCTGCTGCGCGGCCGTGAGTGCATGGAACGCGGGCTCGCGATGAAGGCGCGTAGGAATCTGGGCAAGTTCACGCCCCATCGGGCACCTCCTGGATGTCATCGGATTCGCCGCCGGGGATCAGTCGCAGCTTCGGCCGCGGCGGGGTCGCCTCACGCCCGCCCTCCATCGGCTCCACACCCGGCCGCGCCCACTGATAGATGGCGTCCCAGTCCGCGTTGAAGTAGCGGCGCAGCACGCCACCGGTGTTCGCGGGCGGGCGCGGTTTCCCGTTGCGCCGCCACTGCTCCCGGCGTCGCTCGTAGTAGCCCTCCAAGCCCGGGCGGTGCCGCCTACACAAGCCGACGTATCGGCCTTCGCCGGTCTCTGGATCGGGGTCGACGAACCACACCTGCGAGGACCGGCCACACACGCCCTCACGGCGCACCATCGGTGCCACACATCGAGGCCGACCAGGGTTACGGTCGATGACCTCGTAGCGGGGGAAGTCGTCGCGGATGACCTTCTTGCCCCAATACCGCTGGTAGTAGTCGTCGGTGCCGTGCGCCAGCTCGGCCACCTCCGCGACCCAGTTCTTCAAGCTGCGGCGGCCCTGCTCCTTGCGGGTGGCGAGCAGCTCATCCAAGGCGAGTGCGAACAACAGCACGTCCCCGGTGAGGTCGGGGTCGTTGAGCATGCGGCGGCGGCGCTCGTCACGGGCCATGATCGCCCGCAGGTCGGTGCTCTCACGCCCCATCGGGCACCACCTCCTGATTGATCACTTCGGCGAGTGCCTGGGCGTGCCCGGTCACGACAACCCCTCCTCGAAGTCGAAACCGATCTCCATCGGCTTGGACAACCGCGCCTTGATCAGCGGCAGATAGTCCGGCTCCCGCTCGATCGCGGCACAGCGCAAGCCCTCCAGTGCACACGCCTCTGCTGTCGTGCCCGAGCCCGCGAACGGATCCAGCACGAGCCCGCCCGACGGAGTGACCAAACGCACCAGCCAGCGCATCAACCCGAGCGGCTTCACTGTGGGATGCCGGACACTGTTCACGCTCAGGCGCTCGCTACCGCGCGCCTTGGACGCGTACCGGAACACAGGGAAAAACGCGCTCGCGGATCCGCCCTCGTGCAGGACACGTTCACCGGCTGCGGTTCCGGCGCTCCCGCCCGAGAACCCGATCCCCGATCGACGGGCTATCGTCGCGGCGCCGGGCCGCCGCTGGCCGGTCTGCCGGTCCAGATCGGCTGCGGTCTTCTCGTCCAACACGACGTTGGGAGGCCACCGGTCATTGACTCGACAGCCGTCGATATCGAGTCCGCCCGTCCCGTATCGTGCGACGTTCTCAGCGACCGTCCCCGCCAGAGGCTTACGCGCCACAACGACAGGTTCGAACGCGGGTTTCAGGAACGCTGCCCCCTTCGGGAAGCCCTGCCCGTGCAGCCACGCGATCGAATCCCGGATCTCGAATCCAGCGTCCTCGACTGCCACTACGAGCCGATGCCAGGTTCGTGAGCCGCCGAAGGCCAGCAAATAGCCGCCCGGCTTGAGCACCCGGAGACATTCAGCAACCCAGGTCCCGCACCATTCCTGGAACGGCCGCCCAGCGATGTACGCCTCGGGCGTGGTGACGGTCGACTTCCCGGCCGCCGGGTTGGTGCGCCCATCCTCACGAGTGCGGAACCGAGCCGACGCGGGCTTGAACGAATCCCACTCCTGACCCATGAATTCCAAGCCGTAAGGAGGGTCGGTCACGACGGAATCCACCGAGGCGCTGGCCATCTCGCGAAGGACCACGACACAGTCGCCCGCGTGAATCGTTACCGCGTCGTCGGCGTAGTAGACGGTCAAGGCGCCACCTCCCGGTTCACGGTGTCGGCGAGCGCCTGGGCGTGCCCGTGCCGGACGTAGTCGAGCGTGTGGCGAGAGTCGAGGAGGTAGCCGCGGGCGTACGCCACCGCGCCGCCCCACGTCCGCCAGTGCTGGAACGAGCCGGGAAGCCAGAGCACATCCGTGGTCATGCCGCACCGCCGACCGGTGTGATGCTGCCGTCATCAGCGAGCCGCACGACACCGTGCAGACCGGAGATGATCGGCACTTTCAGCGGGTCGTCGCCCGCCTCCAGATGCCAGCCCTCGGCCGCCGCGTCCTTCGGATGCATCGTCACCCAGCCATGGCATTTGCGGGTGCCGTCACCGCAGGCATGGACACAGTTCGATGCCGTCCACGGACCGCCCTGGGATTGGTTGCGGCGGTGGTGAATCGACTCCGCCCGCATCACCCCGCAGATCTCGCACCAGCCACCCGAACGCTCCGCTACCAGCTTGCGGGTGGCTGTCATGCCCGGGTTCTTCGGCTTCGGCGTGCGCGGCTGACGTTTCGCCAGGCGTTGCAGCATGTGCGCCGCGATGTACTTCGGCTTCCGCTGGATAGTCACTGCCGCCCCCTGAACACGAGAAGGGCTATCGCGGTAGCCACGGCGAAGCACGCCAGCGTGACCAGCAGCGCTTGCCACCACGTCATCGGCTCACCAACAGCCCGCGCGCACTCAGCGAGAATCGTCATGCGGTCTCCTGGTATCGGTGCAGCAGCGCCTCGATAGCTGCGTCGTCGGTGGCGGTCCGCAGCTCGATGCCGTGCTCCCGCTTGAACTCCGCAGCCACCCTGTTGGGGTCGATGCCGCGGGCGTTGCACAGCCGCATCAGCTTGGCGCGGGCGAAATCAGCGGCCGGGAGCCCCGCCGCGGCCCGGGCGGCGCGCGCCCGTACCTCGTCCGCCGAGGCCACGCCCCGCTTGGTGTCCGCGGCCAGGGCCGCGACGATCGCACGACCCCAGGCACTGGTCTCGGCATTCATCAGCTCGGAATCACGGGTGAAGTTGGTCTTGCCGGGGAAGCGCTCCCAGGCCATCCCGATGCCGGGGTTCTGGTCGTTGGCATCCCGGTAGGCGGCGGCCACGACCACGATGAACGTCTGGTCCCCGAGCGTCTCGATCCGATACGGGACGGCCGGGTCGACCGGGCGCAGTGCGCCGTCCGGGTGGGCCTGTCGGAATTCCCGGATCCGCTCTGCGACCTCCACGTAGTCGCCGTTGTTGAACTTCTGGTCGCCCATGCTCACTCCCCAAATGCCCAGTCGGGCAGGCTCATCGGATGGATGTGGTCGCCATAGCCGGGCCAGTAGTCGGCGTCCCGGCACTCGGCGTAGATTGCGATCGCCTTGTCCACCTGCCGGTCCGCTTCAGCCAGCGCGGTGGTGTCCCACTCGTGCAGCGACACCAGATATGGCGGGGTCTTCTCCTGCGCGATGAAGATGCACTGCTCCACCTCGATGCCCAGTTCGCGCAGCACGCGCCGGTAGGCGGCATCCTGGATGTGGTAGCCGTACTCGGCGGCGGACTTGCGGAACGAGCGCGGTGCCGCGTTGCGGGTGGTCTTGTAGTCCACGACCAGCGCCCGATCGCCTTCCAGGACAAGGAAGTCGGTGCGGGCCCGCAGCATTACCAAACGGGTCGGGTCCATCGCGTAGGCCGACGTCTCCGCGCGGCCCGGCATGGACAGCAACTCGGCGACGGCGGACTGATTGCGCGCCACCTCGGCCATGTCGTGCACCATCTGGAACTGCTTGGTCTTCAGCGCGATCTCGCCTCGAGAACGTGCCTTGTCCCGTTCGGCCTTCGCCTTCGGGGTCCAGGTGTCGGTCTCGACCTCCACCACCGGCGCTCCGGTACCGAGCAGCAGGGTGTGCGCGGCGGTGCCCTCGTCGAACTCGTCGCAGAACACGGGCACTGCGGCCTTGAACGTTGCGGGCCCACCTTCGCGGAGCAGGGTGCGCATCCCGGAGGACGACAGGCTGTTCTTGTCGCCGTGGTAAATCGCTTCCGGGATGTCCTCGTACAGACCCGGTACGGTCGGTGCCTGGTCAGTGTCGATCGGCACGAGATGTCTCCTTGTCGGTGATGTCCTCCCGGGATCGGCACGGGAGGAGAGGGCTGTCCGAGTGGATGCAGGCACGTAGCCAGCACTCGGGAACGAAGTAGTCGGTCATCCAGCACAGGGCGTTGGTCACGTTGGCCCCCTGACGAACTCGGAGATCTCGCCGCGATCGGCAGCGTTGTTCACCGTGTAGGTGAAGCCCGGACGCTCGGAGTCGTGGACGCTGATGCGGAGGCGGCCGTCGGGGTCGCGCTCCAGCACCAGCCGGGAGAAGCCGTCGGCGAACACGAGCGCGGTCATGAGGCGGCCTGCTTCCTCAGCGCCCTAGCCTCACGTTCCTGCCGCTCCAGGCTGTAAGTGTTGAACCCCAACCGGCGCAACGTCATCCACGACAGGCCGCCATACCCATTGGCGATCCAACGCAACGCATCATCGTTGTCCATGCCCATGTTGAAGCGGGCATGCTCGTAGTCGGCGTGGATCGCGGCCTCCCGCTCCACCGTTTGCAGCCGCTTCGTCCCGTGCTTCACCCACTGCGGCGGGGCGAGTACCGCCCGGGCCCTGCGCGGCCCGGACGGCAACCACAGAAACAGCAGCCACCGGCCATCACCCGACGGGGTCGCGTACCGCTTCTGCCCGGCCGCGATGATCCCGTACGTCGTCGGGATATCGCGGCCCACGGTGACCTCGGTCAGCGTCACGACCTCACCCCCGTCCGCAGCGGGATCGCGAGGATGCGTTCGGCGTTGGCGCGTTTGATGTGCGGGTACCGGCCCTTCGCGATGCTGCCCAAGGTCTGCGGCGCGACCAACACCTGATCGCTGATCTCGGGATAGGTCATGAACTCGTGCAGCCGCTTCAGGTGCTCCACCACCGGACCGGAATCCACCAGGCCGTGCGTGCACGGGCGGCACCGCGTCGCGTTCGCGTGCTTGGTCTCGAACCAGCCACCGCACTCGGCGCAGATCTTGGTGGCCCGACCCAGCACCTGGACGCCTTCCAGCCAGCGGGCCAACGCGCGCCGTTGACGGACGTCCTCCAGGTCGAAACCCGCGCGGATACCGAACCTCTCGTCGCGCTTGACCGCTGCCTCGCCGCAGTCACGGCGAACCGGGCAGCCTTCGCAGATCGCCTGGGCGGCCTCGACTTCGCTGCGGGTATAGCTGAACCAAATCTCCGGGCACGCACTGCCGCTACATGCGGCCCGCTCCTCCCACTCGCTCACTTGCGCCTCCTGTCGCAGTCGTTGCACCGGACCAGCCCGCGGGCGCGCTGCACCACGACCACGCGCCGCGAGACCGGGGCGTTGCAGACGACGCACCGGAACGCTGTCGAGACGGCGAGAGCGAGTTTCTGGTTCTCCTCGTGCCGCCGATAGATCCGGCAGGTTCGGCACTCACACGCGGGGCCGGGCTTGTGATCAGGGCAGGTCACTCCGCGGTACGTTCTGCCGAGGACGATCGACCGGATCGTGTCCTTGCATCGCCCGAACTGCTCAGCGATCCGCGCAGGCTGGACGCCGCGGTCGTGCAGGCGCACGATCTCCAGCACCTGCTCGTCCGAGAGCGGCGGTTTCCGGGCCATCACAGGACTCCGTCCCGGTCGGCGACCCACCGGTCATGCCCGCGGTCCCACGCATCCCCGACCAGATCGTCGGCGTCGTCCTCGTCGTCGGGATCGGCTGGGGCGCACGAGTACTCCTCGCCCGGCCCGGCCACGATCCCGACCAGCGCCCACAACAGAAACCCCGCAGCCATCAACTGCCAGCCCCGCCCGAGCACGTCCCACCACGCCGGGGTCACCGCCGCGCCTCCTCGAGGTCGAAGGGCTGATTCGCCGATGTCGGACCGAGACAATCCGCGCACGGACACGGACCCATGGCCTTCACCCACCGCGCGGCACCCGGGCGGTTGCCGGTGTGCATCCGCGCGCCCCGGTCATGCGCGGCCTGCGGGGCCACCCACCATTCACGCCCGGCCATCGGTCACCTCCAGCCCGGCTCGAAACTTCCCGCACCAGCAGCAGCCGTGCTTGTGCTCGGCCGCCTCCACCGCGCACACAGCGCCGCTCGAGGTGTCCGGCACCGGATTGCGGAAGTCCTCACCATCAGCGGTGACGTCGTCGCGGAACCCCTGCGTCACCCATCCGTGCATGACGGCCGGGCAGACGGTAGGGATCTTGGACAGGGTCTGCGCCAACGCTTCTCGCTGCTCACGCCCGGCCAGCATGGTGCACCACCTCGTAGCCGAGACCGTTCAACGCGGACATGTGATTCGAGCCGTGCATCAACACCGCCGGACTCACCAGATCACCGGTGTCGTAAGCCGCGAACACCTCCGTCACCCCAGTACGCCGGTTACAGGCGACGATCACGCTCGAGGTGACGCCCACCTGCCACAGCAGCGGCGGCTCCAGCACGTAGACCGCAGCCCCGCGGTCAAGGAACGGAGACCCGCCCCAGAACGGGCGCACGTCGGTGCGGTAGGCGTGGCCGATGGTGCCGGTCATGACCGCACCTCGCCGATGTAGCGGACATACAGAACGCCCGCAGCGGACCGCGCCTGGAACTCCCCGCGCCGGAACGCGGGAATCACACCCCGATGGATCTTCGACGTGTACGTCTTCGCCGACAGCGCGCTGATCGGCGTCGGCCACTGCGCCCACACGCCCGGGCGTTCCCGCAGCGCTGCGGCGAAGTCGGCTATCGGCGACGACACTGGCAGCTCGGTCACGAAACGGATAGCCATCAGTGCTTTCCTCCCTTCTCTGCCCAGCTCCACTCCGGCCAGTCGTTGGCGGGCGGTGCGGTCCGGGCGGGCGGGTCATGGGACTCGCTGCGGTGCAGAGCCACGGCCAGCGCCACTACGAAGGCGTGCGTGAACCGGTCAGCCAGATACGGGGGAAGATGCGGGCGGCTCACGACTCCGCCCCCTCGTCCCACCCACCGGTCACACCGAGCCACAGGTCATACGCCACCTCAGCCACCCGAGCCGTGCCCGGATTCGCGGCCATCACCCGCTCCAAATACGCGACCCGCGACGGGCCATGCGTCATCCCCACCACATGCTCAGCGACCTCACGCACACCAGCCGGTTGCGGGAACTGCTCGTCCAACAGGACTTCCAGGAAGGCGCGCAGGTTCATCGCTGCACCGCCTCACCGGCGGGGCGAACACACACCCACTCGACTCGGCCATGCGCGTCGACCACCGATACCGCCCCGAGCGCGACAGTGAGTTCCTTCCACTGCGGGAAGTACTTGCGCCGCAGGACTTCGCACCGGGCATCGACATCGGCCATCGCCGCCGACATCGCCTCGGCACCGGCACCCGTCAGCCCGCGCTCGTTCGCTTCCCGCAGCACCGCGAACGCGGCCTCCCGGGCATCGTCGATCGCGACCACCTCGGCACGGAAGTCCTCCGCCATCACCGCCCACAAGTGCAGTCCGACCCGCACATGCGGTGTCGCAGCCGGATACTCGGTCACGTACTCGATGACCTCGTCCCGGATCTGTGCGTCATCCAACGCCGAGAAGTGCTCGGCCAACGTGTGTTCCGGAGTCCCCTCCGGGGCGTGCATCAGCTCATCGAGGTAACGCTGACACGCAGGTGAATGGACAGCCATTGGTATGCTCTCTTCTTGCGTTCTTCTGTTAGGTCGGCCGTCCGAGGTCACGTCTCGGGCGGCCGAATCCCCTCACGGGGACGCTTGGGAAGTAGGCCCCGGCTCGAGACCGGGGCCTACGGCCTCCACACCGGGACGCTTCACCGGCGCAGAGGAAGACTTCGGGTCGGCGTACTCCGTGCAGCGGTCATCGCACGGCTCAGCAGCCGTATGGGAATGCAGCGCCATCACCGCGACGCCAGCCCACGGATTCAGGTCAGGCACTCGCGATTCGAGGACGTCGTCCTTCGGCACCGACACGGGCGGCGGGCGACGGAACATCCGGGCCAGGAGCAGAGCGGCCGGGACCGCCAGCAGCGACCACACCGCGAGGACAGCCAGGAGCGTGCTCATCGCCGCCCCCGAACCGCGGCCCGCGCCAGCGCCGCCAGCACGAACGCGACCGCGCCCGCCACCGCGAACCCCAACGTGGCCAGCGCGACCCGCACCACGGCCACCAGCGCGTCAGCGCCGATCACCGTCGACAGGAACAGCACCCAGCCCGACAGGATCGCCAGCACCGCCAGCCACACCGTTATGCGGACGATCGACCAGGCATCAACGACATAGGCACGCAGACGGGTCATGACGCACCGCCCTTGCCGCCGATCTCGCGGCGCAGCTGCTCGTCCAGCGCGAGGTCCAGTTGCAACTGCGACTGGATGTCGCCCAGCGAACGCCGCGTGTCCACCAGCTTCCGCGTCAGCTCCGGCAGCACGTGAGGGTGGATCGTCCAGGCGGAACCGGTGAACCAAAACCATTGCCGGTACGCCTTTTTCGGCTTGCAGCAGTCCTGCATCAGCACGCCGCCATCCCGAAGTGCCCGCGTGATATCCACGACCTCGAGGGGGATGCCGTACCGCTGCCGAATCAGCGCCGCCAGCTCGGTCCACGTGACCGTCGTCGGCTGGAACACCTTCTCTCGATTGCCGGTGAAGTGCGCCTCGATCACATCGGCCACCTCACGCTGGTAGTCGGCCAGCTTCGGGCGGACATGCTCCGCCACCCGGGACAGCGGGATCGTCGCCAGATGCATCAGGAAGGTCCGGATGTCCGCGACAACAACGTTGCGCCGCTGCGTCTCTCCGGGGAGCTGCACTGCCGTTACAGCAGTGCAGGCCCAATGCCGCTCCTGAACGTTGGCGATCTGCCGGTCAGCGTCCAAGCCGATCAGCTCGAAAGCCCGCTTCAGCACGACGTGCGGCTTGCCGTCCTCCAGGACGACCAGCAGGTCGTCGCCGTGGAAGTTGATGGTCTCGACGACGTTCACTCGACCCCCTCGGGAGTGCGGGACTTGGCGTAGGAGAAGAGTTCGTCGTGGTCGAAGAACACCTGCTTGCCGTCACGGCGGCCGACGATCTCGCGCCGCTCGCGGAGGGTGTCGAGCTGACGTAAGGAGATGGAGAGCATGTGTGCGGCTTCGGCGCGCGTGTAGCGAATCCGAACGTTCGCCCCGTGTTCCAAGGAGAGATGCACGCTCATACGGCACCGCCCTCGCCTTGCAGATGGCGATTGGCGTCGGCCGCCGAGGTCGGCGCCATGGCAGCGATAGCGGCCCGGATGTCGTCTGGCGCGAACGTCCAAACCCGACCGCTCTTGCGGCCTGGTATCCGCCCCGAGCGGACGCGTTTCTTCAGCCAGTCCTCAGTGACGTGGAGCCGCTCGGCGGTCTCGCTCAGGGTGTAGAGACGCAGTTCATCTGTCGAGGTCATCCGCAGTTTCTCCGTGATCAGATCGATCAGGCGGCCGATCTGGACGCCGATTACAGCGGCGATTCGGCTCAGCTCGTTCATGGTGAAGGCGGTCTGGCCGCGCATCCGGCGTCGCCAGGCAGTGGGGGTGATATGCGCGCCCTGGGCGACAGATGCCGCAGTCAGCTCGGTCCGTGCGATTGCGTCACGGACCGCTTCTGCGGTCGCCGTGTTGATGGGGAACATATCGACCACATTAGGGACAAATCTGTCCCTTTGCAAGACTTGCTAGTCCCTCTAGGGGACGGTTCAGTCACCACTCGGCAACCGCGAGGACAAGGCGCTGGCGCTGGTGCGCCTCTTGCCGAATGGTCAGATTTGACCCCAGAATGGACAGCATGACGACATCGCCTGCCGATCCTGACTACCAGGACGACGACGAGATGGACGCCGCAGCGCGCAAGCTGGACTTAGCGCTCGGCGAGGCAATCCGCATATTGCGGCTGGAGCGACGCTGGAGCCAGGACGATCTCGCCTACCGCTCGCATATCAGCAAGCGCACCATCGGCCGTATCGAGCGAGGGGAGTCGTCGCTGCAGATGCCGCAAATGTTCAAGATCGCGACCGCGCTCGGCCTCGAACTGCCCGACATCATGCAGCGAGCGAGCGAGCTACAGGCCAAGGGCTTCGGAGGTTAGCGCTTTCAGCACCTTGGCGGGATCATGCCCGCGCGCCGCGACGGCCAGGATGAACCGACTGGCTGACATGTGCCTCGCGGCCACGATCAGGTCCGATAGATCCTCGGCGACTCGGCCGGTCTGCACCACGTCCGCCGCGCTGCCCTGCCGCGGCATGGTCGGTGCACTGTCGGGGAACAGGCCAGGCGAGGAGCTTCGAAACAGTCGCCGACCCATCGGAAGCGCTTCGCGCAATGGTCGGCCATCCGAATTCCCTTCTGGCACCCTATTGTTCACTTTGATCCTCCCGCAGCAAACACGCTCCCCTGCCCACTGGGGTCGCTGAGACCTGGTGTACGGAACCTCACATCAGGGTCCGTCCGATACAGACCCTACGGTCAAAATCTTGACCTGACAATACGGTCTCGGGATAACCTCTAGACCATGGATCGGGGAAGCCTCGACAGGGCCTTTGGCTACGAGCTACGCGTTCGCCGACAGGAAGCTGGGCTAACGATTGACCAGATGTGGGCGGCGCTGCGGTGGCGTCGTGGCACGTACAAGCGGACCGAGGCCGGTGACCGCAGCATGTCGCCCAGCGATATCTTCGATGTTGCCGAGATCCTAAACATTTCTCCCACAACATTTTTCGCGCAGGCCAGGAAACGGTGGAAGGCGGGCGACTATCCGAGCCCGACCGGAGTCGATGAATGGCGCGACATTCTCGGTCTGTGATGTATCAATCCAAATCGGCCGCAGCTGTCGGTGCCGAATCGTACGATCCGATCATGTTGCTCGTGCTCGTCGGCTTTCTCACCCTCCTGATCGCAGTCTGCCTGGCCCGTCTCATCTTTCTTCGCGCGAGATGGTTGCCCGACGAAGAGCCACACCGTCGCACCGCTCGCCGATGGATGACCGGAGGACTGTGCGCAATCGCGCTCGGCTTCGTGCTCTACCTACCGGCCGTCGACAGAGCCATCGACCCAGTCCTCGCCGATCGTATCGGTTGGGCCAATCTTTCCGACCTCGGGCACGTCCTGCACACACTGGCGGCGTGGTGGGTGCTGGGGATTCTCGCGCTTCGCGTGCTCAAGCGGGACACCCAGATCCGCAGCTGGGTGCGACGACTCCAATCGCTCATAGGCGGGCCTAGGCACGAAACGGCGTTACGGCTGTGGACTGCCGTCAACGCCATCACGGCCGCCGCCGTTGTGTCCGTGTTCGCGGTGAGCGAGCTCCCGCACACAGAGGTCGAAGACGTGCTCGAGTTGAACGACACCGGCACCCGGGCGCTCGCCATCATGTACGGCGGATGGGCGTTCGTGGGAGGCATCCTCGTCGTCGCGGCAGCCGCCACTCACCTGCGCGCCCCCCGAGCTCCCCGTCGGGCGCTGTGGGTGATGCTCGGCATCGGCACGTGTGGCATCGGATACTCGGCTACCGCTGCCGCGGTAGCCGCGATCGGCGGCATCGACACGCTGCGAGCGCACGCCCTGGACGTCATGGCGCCATGGGCGATCGTCGGGCTCGCGCTACTGTCGCTCAGCGGCGCGGTCGGGTTGGTCCACGCCGCCGAGAGCCTGCGATCCCGCACAGCGGAATAGCCAAGCGGCGATCACCTCGTTTCCGCTGCATTCTCTGACAGCTCCAGCAACCCGTCCAGATTCCCGAGCGCCTTGCGCGCCAGCGACAAGTCGACATGCGCGTAGATCCGCTGCGCCGCAACGGTGGAATGACCCATGATCTGCATCCGTACCGCCTCCTCTACGCCCATCTCCTGAAGCAGTGTCGCTGTCGTGTGCCGCGCATCGTGGAGCCGGACGTCGGGAACTTTCGCGCGTGCCAGCGCGTCATGCCATGCCTGGTTGTCGTACTTGTTCGGGATCGGCCTACCCTTCTCCGTCGCCCAGACCAGCCCGTAGTCGTTGGGCTCGGCCGTTGACTTGTACACCTTGAGAACGGCGGCCAGCGGCACCGGCAGGGGAGTGAGCCGCTTGGACCGCTCGCTCTTCGGGCGCTTCAACGCGAATCGCCGATACAAGGGTCGGATCTCGTAGCCCGCCGGCACGTCGAATCTGTCCGGGTCGTCGAGCGATGCACCCGGCTTGGTACGCATGGACTGGAGCTGCCAGGACAGATCCACTGTCATGTTCTCCAGGTCCACCCGGTCCCACTCCAGGCCGAGCAGCTCGCCCTGGCGCGCGCCCAGCATGAACGCCGCCGCCCACCGAGTCACCATCGGGTCCTCGACCTCCATCGCCGCCATAAGCACCCTGCGCGCCTCATCGGACTTGAGCGCCTTGCCCGCCTGGGAGACGGCTTTCGGCTTCGGGATGTGCTCAGCGGGGTTGCGCCTGATGACGCGCTCCTTGACCGCGTCCTCCATGGACTTGCGCCAGACGAAATGCGTGAGCTGCACCATCCGCCCCGACCACTTCTCGCCGACGAATTTGAGGTTCCCGCGGATCTTCGCCGGAGTTACAGGCAGCTGCTGCTTCTCACCGATGTATTCGATGATCTGGTTGTCGATGATCCCTTTGTAGCCGCGGTAGGTCTTCGGCTCGGTGTGCGGTTTGACGATCTCCTCGACCCAGTAATCCATCCACTTTTTCACCGTCATCCGCGCCCGCGGGGAGTACTCCCCGCTTTCGACCTCGGTGATGAGATCGCGGAGCTTCCGGTTGGCGATCTGGAAATCGCGCGAGGACACCGATGCGCGCCGCATCTCCCCGTACTCGTCCTCGTAGCTGTAGGTCCCGATCCACAGCCCCTTGTCCTTGCCGGACTTGCGCTGGGACAGCCCGCCGGTGCCGCGAGGGCGGCGGCGGTGGGGCTCCTTGGGGGTAGTCTTCCTCGGCTGTGGCATCTGCGGCCCTCCGGCATCCGGCCCTTGACAGGCGCTACACACTAACTGCACACTAAGTGTTGCGCGCAGGTGCGTGCGGATGCAATACCTAAACCGCTGTTTACCAGCACTATTCGAAACGAGCGCAGCTGGCAGAGCGCCTACCCT
>NZ_JASITE010000028.1 GCF_030767025.1 Nocardia sp. CC227C
TCATCCCAATCCAGTACGCGGCCGAACGGTTGATCCCAGTGCAGGCGCCGCGCCTGCTCGGCCCAGAAGCCGAGCCGGTCGGCCGCGGCCCGCTGGTAGAGCGAGGCGTCGGCATTGGCCGCGCCGGCGAACTCCGCGCTGGGCGGGTAGACCTCGGAATGGGTGACACTGCTGGACAATTCGATACTCCTTGACATGACGAGCGAGCGAGCCCGGGGACGGGCGATCAGTGCACGACGGCCTTCTCGGCGCCGACACCGGTGAGCGAGCGCACCTCCATCTCGGCGGCCTTGACCGGATCCTCCTTGTCGCGGCCCGCGAAGGTGCCGACGATGCCGAGTGCGAAGGCCAGCGGAATGGACACGATGCCCGGGTTGGACAGCGGGAACCAGTCGAAGTTCATCGACGGCAGCATGGCCGACTTGGAACCGGAGACGGCGGGGGAGAACACGATCAGCACGATGGTGGAGATCAGGCCGCCGTACATGCTCCACAGCGCGCCGGTGGTGTTGAAGCGCTTCCAGAACAGCGAGTACACGATGGTCGGCAGGTTCGCCGAGGCCGCCACCGCGAAGGCCAGCGCCACCAGGAAGGCGATGTTCTGACCGTTGGCGAGGATGCCGAGGCCGATGGCGAGCAGGCCGATGATCACGGCCGTGATCCGCGATACCCGAACCTGTTTCTTCTCGTCGACATTGCCGCGCTTGATGACACCGGCGTAGATGTCGTGGGCGAAGGACGCCGACGCGGTGATCGTCAGGCCCGCGACCACCGCGAGAATGGTGGCGAAGGCGACCGCGGAGATGATGCCCAGCAGCAGCACGCCGCCGAGTTCGAAGGCGAGCAGCGGAGCCGCCGAGTTCTGGCCGCCGGCCGCGCCGAGGATCTTGTCCGGGCCGACGATCGCCGCCGCGCCGTAGCCGAGCACCAGGGTGAACAGGTAGAACGCGCCGATCAGGGCGATGGCCCACACCACCGAGCGCCGCGCCTCCTTGGCGGTCGGCACCGTGTAGAAGCGCATGAGCACATGCGGCAGGCCGGCGGTGCCCAGCACCAGGGCCAGACCCAGCGACAGGAAGTTCAGCTTGGACAGCTCACTGCCGCCGTACTGCGCGCCGGGGGCGAGCACATCGCGCGCCGCCACACCCGCATTGGTGGATTCGGAGACGGTGCGCTGCGCGGAACCCAGGATGTCGGAGAGGTTGAATCCGAACTTCGCGAACACCAGCACGGTCATGAACGCCGCGCCGCTGATCAGCAGCATCGCCTTGATGATCTGCACCCAGGTGGTGCCCTTCATGCCGCCGACCAGCACGTACACGATCATGAGAATGCCGACCACGGCGATCACCACGGCCTGGCCCGCTTCGGAGGTGATATCCAGCAGCAGTGCGACCAGGCCACCCGCCCCGGCCATCTGCGCCAGCAGGTAGAACAGCGACACGGTCAGGGTGGACAGCGCCGCCGCGGTGCGCACCGGCCCCTGCGCGAGCCGGAAGCTCAGCACGTCGGCCATGGTGAATTTGCCGGTGTTCCTGAGCATTTCGGCCACCAGCAGCAGGGCGACCAGCCAGGCCACCAGGAAGCCGATGGAGTAGAGGAAGCCGTCGTAGCCGTAGACGGCGATGGCGCCCGCGATACCGAGGAAGCTGGCCGCCGACAGGTAGTCACCGGCGATGGCGATGCCGTTCTGCGGGCCGGAGAAGCCGCGGCCGCCGGTGAAGTAGTCGGCTGCGGTGGCATTGTTGCGGCTGGCGCGGATCACCACGATCATGGTCACGGCCACGAACAGGCCGAAGATCGCGATATTGGCGGCCGGATTGCCGACCGTCGTGGCGGCGAGATAGCTGGTCACGCCGGGCCTCCCTCGAGTTCGTTGCGGATGGCGGCGGCGCGCGGGTCGAGTTCGCGGTTGGCGAAGCGCACGTACAGGCCGGTGATCAGGAAGGTCGACACGAACTGGCCGAGGCCGAGCAACAGGCCGAGATTGACATTGCCGAAGACCTCGGTGGCCATGAAGTCGTGCGCGTAGGCGCCCAGCAGCACGTACACCAGGTACCAGGTGAGGAACAGCGCCGTCATGGGAAAAACGTAGCGCCGCAGTCGAGTTCGCAACTCCTGGAATTCGGGGCTGGCCTGGGCGGCGACGAAGTCCTCGGCGGTGGGCACCCGGCCGGGCCGCGTGCCGTCGTCGAGATCGGTACTGCTCATGGAGGGAGTCCTAGCGTGTGATGTGGCTTACTTCGCAGAACCGTAACGAGCGGCCGAGAGCTGGAACACGGTGTGGTGTGGGTCACTCGGTGAACCCGCGCGATCGTGCGGTGAGCGGTCGCTGTGTCGCGACGAGCGGTCGGCGTTGCGGGGCGCGCAGCGGCGCGAAACGATCAGGCCGAGTGCAGGCCGCGCTCGCGGTCCGCGCCCATGCCGAGGCGTTCGGGGGCGTGCATGCGGACGAAGATGCGGGCCACCTCGCGGGCCGACTGGCCGCGAGTCAGCTTGCTGCCCAGCATCATCGTGAGGAAGGCGAGCGGAACGCTCACGGCGGCCGGATATCCCAGGATGGCGGCGGGCCAGCCGTTCGCCGCCGTATCGCCGATGCCGCCCAGCACCGAGACCGCGGTCGCGCCGCCCGCGGTGAGGCCGCCGACAACCAGCCCGGCCGCCGCGCCCGTGGCCGTGAGGCCGCGCCACCAGATGCCCAGCACCAGCAGCGGGCACAGCGTCGACGCCGCCAGCGAGAAGGCCAGCCCCACCGTGCGGGAGACATCGAGGGTCGCGACACCGAACGACAGGCCCAGCGGCACCGCGCCGCCGATCAGCGCGGCCACCCGGAAGTCCCGGATGCGCCCGCGCAGCACGTCGGTGCTCAGCACGCCCGCGATACTCACCAGCAGCCCGGACGACGTCGACAGGAAGGCCGCCACCGCACCGGCGGCGGCCAAGGCGGCCAACAGCTTTCCGGGCAGTCCGGACAGCACCGCGCCGGGCAGCAGCAGCACCGCCGCGTCGGAGGTGCCGGTGAGCAGCAGCTGCGGGACGTACAGCCGCGCCAGTGCGCCGAGCAGCACCGGGAACAGATAGAACACGCCGACGAGGGCGATGACGGCGAGCGCGGTGGCGCGGGCGGCGCGACCGTCGGGATTGGTGTAGAAGCGCACCAGCACATGCGGTAATCCCATGGCGCCCAGGAACAATGCGATGATCAGCGAGTACACCGCGTACAGCGGATGCGGGCCGCCGAAGCCGCCACCCGCCCGCACCCAGTCCGCGCCGTCGGCGGGTGCGCCGACCACGACCGGCACGGCATCGCCGGACTCGAGTACGACCGTGGTGCCCGCGCCGAGGGTGTGCTCACCCGGGGTGAGGGTGACGAGGCCGTGTACGGCGCGTCCGTCCAGGGTGCCGTGGATCGAGGTCACCTGCGGTGCGTCGGTGGCCATGCGCACGGTGACCGCGGTGGTGACGTCCACGGTGGTGCGCTGGCTGACCGCGGGTGGTGCGGGCGTGCCGAATTCGCGGTCGTCGCCGAGGAAGTGCACCAGCAGGACCAGCGTGGGGATGGCCAGCGCGGTGAGTTTGAGCCAGTACTGGAACGCCTGGACGAAGGTGATCGAGCGCATCCCGCCCGCGGTCACATTCGCGATCACGATCACGCCGACCGCGGCCGCGCCCACCCAGCCCGGGACACCGAGCAGAATGCGCAAAGTCAGTCCCGCGCCCTGGAATTGGGGGATCAGGTAGAGCGCGCACACCAGCACCACGACCAGCGCCGCCAGTCGCCGCAGGCGCAGCGAGCCGAGCCGGAACTCGGCGAAGTCGGGCACCGTGTAGGAGCCGGAGCGGCGCAGCGGCGCGGCCACGAACAGCAGCAGGCCCAGATATCCGGCGGTGAATCCCACCGGATACCACAGGGCGTCGGCCCCGAACTTGGCGATCAGTCCCGCGACGCCGAGAAAGGATGCGGCGGAGAGGTATTCGCCGGAGATGGCGGCGGCGTTGAGCCGCGATCCCACTCCGCGCGAGGCGACCAGGAAGTCGGAGGTGGTGCGGGCCAGCCGGACGCCGAGCGCACCGATGGCCACCGTGGCGGCCGCCACCAGCACCAGCGCGGCGAGGGTGAGTCCGGAGGCCGGGACGGCGTCCACCCTCAGTCCTCGGCCAATTCGGCGAAGTCCTGGTCGTTGCGGTCGGCCAGCCGCAGGTAGACCCGTCCGGCCACGTACAGCAGCGGCGTGGACAGCACACCGAGCAGCAGCCACGGCAGCCGGATGCCCAGCACCACGGTGGAACCCACGCCGAGCGTGAACAGCACCGGCAGTGCGCCCAGCACCGCCACCACGACCAGGCCCGTCCGCACCGCGAGCCCGAACTGCGCCCGAATCAGCCCGTCGATCATGGCCGCGCCGATCTCGGTCTGCTCGGCCACCTCCACCCGCGTCCGCACCATGCGTGCCCCGCGCCGCTGCGCCAGCACCACCCGCTGCCGCACCGGCCGCAGTGGGCCGGTCATCGGGCGGGCCTTCGCGGGCGGATGAGCCGTTGCTTGAGATCACGCACCTGGCGGCGGCTCACCGGCAGCTCGGCGGCGGGGGCGGAACCCTCCGCGCGCAGGCACACCACGGTGCCCGTGCCGACCGTGCGCAGGCCGGTCACCATGCGCAGCGCGATCAGATACGACCGGTGAATCCGTACGAAACCGGCTTCGCGCCAGCGTGCCTCGAGTTCCGAGAGCGGGATGCGGATCAGGTGCGACCCGCTGGCGGTGTGCAGCCGCGCATAGTCGCCCTCGGCCTCCACCCAGCTCACGGTGGACCGCTCCACCAGCCGGGTGACCCCGCCGAGCTCGACCGGCAACACCTCGTCCGGATCGGTCTGTGGAGGCCGATCCGCCCGCGTCGCCGCGATGCGCCGCACCGCCTCACCGAGTCGTGCCTCGCGCAGCGGCTTGAGCAGGTAGTCCGTCGCCCCGATATCGAATGCGGCCACCGCGCGGTCGTCGTGCGCCGTCACGAACACCACCGCGGGCGGGTCGGCGAAGGCCGACAGGATGCCCGCCAGCTCCATCCCGTCCAGTCCGGGCATATTGATGTCGAGGAAGACCGCGTCCACCGGGTTCGCGCGCAGCAGCCGCAGCGCCGTGGTGGCATCGCCCGCCCGATGGATCTCGCCCACATCCGGCTGGGCGCGCAGCAGGTAGACCAGCTCATCCAGGGCCGGTTGCTCATCGTCGACGGCCAGCACGCGTAGCGCGCCCGGTCCGCTGTCGCTGGTCGAGGTCACAATCGGGTCATCGTAGGCCACCGGTCGGGCATCACGGGCGAACCCCGCGAATCCGGCACCACGGGTGGAGTCGGCCGTGCCGGACCGCCCGACGGCGGTCAGTCCGTCGCGGCGCGCGCCGTGGACCCGCCGTACCGGTAGTCGTCGAGTGGGAAACGGCGGTTGCCGCGCCGGGCCTCGAAGAATCCGGACGGCCGCACGTAGGTGCTGTCGCCCTGGGAGTTCCGGTAGTAGGTGGGCACGTGTCCGTTGAGATCGGCCAGGTAGTAGCGCAGCGCGGCGCCACGGCGGTGGATGGCGTGGTGATAGGCGTCGGCGACGTCCTTGCGCACCTCGCACCAGATCGCGCCGCGGCGGCGGGTCTCGGCGATCGCGCGGACCGCGTGGTCGGCGGTCATCTCCACGAAGGCGTGCCAGCCCGAACCGGTCCACGAGTACGGGCCGACGAGTGTCCAGCGGTTGGGCAGGCCGGGCACCGAGACGCTCTGATACGCCTGCAAGCCCTCCTCGCGGTAGAACTTCGCGAGGTCGAAGCCGTTGCGGCCCACTACGGTTCCCGGTCGGTAGGTCTCCGGGTCGGAGAACACCTCGTACCCGGTCGCCAGCACCAGCGCGTCGAGCCGGTGCGGGGTGCCGTCGGCCGTGCGGACCCCGGTCGCGGTGATCTCGTCGATCGGGTCGGTCACCAGGGCGACATTGTCGCGGTTGTAGGTCCGCAGATAGTCGTTCGAGAGGGTCGGCCGCTTGGCCAGTACACCGAAGTTCGGGGTCAGGCGTGCCCGGGTGGCTGCCTCCGGAACCACGCGCGCCAGATAGCGCCGATACAGGGCCTGGCAGCCCGCGTCGAAGCGGTCCATGGCGGGTCGGGCGATGCGGTTCGGCGCGCCCACCACGGTGCGCAGCACCAGATCGACCGCCACCAGGGCGGTGCCGTGCAGCAGGGGTTGCACGCCGGGAATCGCCAGTATCCGCTGTGCCGGAGCCGGAATCCCGATATCGGGTTTGGGGAGCGACCAGACCGGTGTGCGCTGGAAGACCGTCAGCCGCGCGACCTCGGGCGCGATGGACGGGATGATCTGCACCGCGCTCGCGCCGGTGCCGATGACGCCGACTCGTTTGCCGCACAGGTCGTAGTCGTGATCCCAATCGCTGGGGCGCAGCACCTTTCCCCGGAACGACCGTGCGCCCGGAATGCCCACGTCCGCACGGGGGCGGACGAACGCGCCGACGGCACTGATCACGAAGCGGGCCGTCACGGTGGAGCCGTCGGCGAGCCGCAGGGCCCAGTGCCCGGCCTCGTCATCCCATTGCTCGCACCGCACCTCGGCGCCGAAGCGCACCCGCTCGTGGACGCCGAAGCGGTGCGCGACCTCCACGTGATAGCGCTTGACCTCCTCGCCGCGCGGGAAGACCCGGCTCCAGGTCGCCTTGCGGGCGAACGAGTACTGGTAGGCCAGTGCCGGAATATCCACGCCCAGACCGGGATAGTGGTTCTCGTGCCAGCTGCCGCCGACCTCGTCCGCGCGTTCGAGCACCACGAAATCGTGGATTCCGGCGCGGCGCAGTTTCACTCCCGCCGCGATACCGCCGGGGCCCGCGCCGATGACCGCGACCTCGTACTGTGGCTCTGTTGTGTCGTCCATGCCCGTCTCATCTCGTGGTGTCCTCAAGGTAAACTGTCTGAGACGATGAGGCAAGATTCTTCGATCAGGCGCGGATGCCCGCGCGGAACTTCGGCACCCTCATGCTGACCTTGGTGCCCGCACCCGGCGCGGTCTCCACGACCAGGCCGTAGTCATTGCCGAAGGCGGCACGCAGGCGGTCGTCCACATTGGCCAGGCCGACATGAGCCGCCTCGGAACCACCGGTGCGGGAACCGGATTCGATGGCGTCCAGCGCGCCGGAGCGCAGCAGCTCCGGATCCATGCCGACGCCGTCGTCCTCCACGCTGATCACGCAGTCGGTGCCCTCGTCGAGGGCGACGATGCTGACCGTGCCGCCGCCGGGGCGCGGCGCCAGGCCGTGCCGCACGGCGTTCTCGACCAGGGGTTGCAGGGCCAGGAAGGGCAGCACCACGCCCAGCACCTCCGGGGCGATCCGGAGGCGCACCTGGAGTGCGTCGCCGAAGCGGGCGCGTTCGAGAGCCAGATAGCGGTCGATATTGCTCAATTCGTCGGAGAGCACCGTGAATTCGCCCGCCGCGCGGAAGGAATAGCGGGTGAAGTCGGCGAATTCGAGAATGAGTTCGCGGGCGCGGGCGGGATCGGTGCGCACGAACGACGCGATGGTGTTGAGCGCGTTGTAGATGAAGTGCGGGCTGATCTGGGCGCGCAGGGCACGGACCTCGGCGCGGTCGAGGCGGGCGCGGGAGGCGTCGAGTTCGGCCAGCTCCAGCTGCCCGCACACATAGCGGGCCACCTCGGCGAGCGCCCCGAGCATGCCCGGCTCGGGCTGTACGGTGGTGACCACGCCGAGCACCCCGACCGGTCCGGTGCTGTCGATGAGCAGTGGTTGCGCGATGAGGATGCGGCGCGGATAGGCGCCGCTCTCGGGGCCGGCGTCGAGTACCCGGCGTTCCCCGTCCACCGCGCGCCTGGCCGCCTCGGTGAAGCGGTCGGCGAGGTCGGCGTGCCCGCCGTCCCAGGCCAGCAGCGCTCCCGCCGGATCGGCGATACCGAGCCCGTCGGCGGCGGTGAGGGTGCGCAGGTACGGCGCTGCCTCGGCGGCCGACTCCTCGGTGAGGCCCCGTCGCAGCGCGTTCGCGGCGAGGGAGGCGGTGTGCAGCGTGCTGTGCACCGCGCGTTCGGCGGAGGTGGTCACGGTGCGGCGGGTACGCGGCCAGGCCGCGATGGCCGTGGCGATCAAGATTCCCGCGACCAGCACCGCCACCGCCGTCGCCGTCACCGGACGCGCCTCGGGTCACCCATGCGGGGATTATGACCGTTCGCTACTCGCGCCCATGTCGCAGCCAGGCGATATCGCGCAGGATCTCCGACACCGTGACGGGGTCCAAGTCGGCGAAGGTGATGCCGCCGGAGGTCGAACGGGTCGGATGCAGCCGCGCCTCGAAGGACTGTTCCGGCGACCCGTTCAGATCCCAGGTCGGCAGGCCCGGGTCGCAGCTCAGGTAGAGGACACGGCCGTGCGGCAGCGGCTTCTCGAAGTTGTCGATGTAGCCGCCGCCCCCGGTCTCCGGGGACAGCCAGCCGCGTGACGCCAGCCCCAGCAAGCGCGGTCCCTGGACCCTCACACCCGCGTCGCCGAGCGCGTCCCGGTCGCGCAGTTCGTCGGGGAGGGCGAAGGTCTCCCGCTCGATCTGGGGGAACGGTTGCAGGAGTTCGTAATCGGCGAAGATGTCCCGCCAGGCCGCCACCTCGTCCGGGAAACCGAGCGGATGGGCGACGCCGAGGACCGCATCGTCGGCGAGGGTGAACAGGTCGTCGGAGCTGTCGGCGAAGCCGCGATCCTCCGCGATGCGGAAGGTGGACGCCGGCGTGTCACCGTCGTAGACCCCCCACACCAGGCGGCGGGTCACATGCCAGCGCAGCGGATGGTCGATGAACAGGGTGCGCAGCTCCGCGACGGTGAAGCGCCGCCCCGTCACCATGGCCCGCTCCAGCCGCCGGATCTGATCGGCTGCGACCGCTCGGGCGTTCTTCTTGAGGGCGCGAAAATCCTTGTGCGCCTGTGCGGCTCGTTCGACGTCGTCGCGCGCCCCGGGCTTCGGAAGCGATCTGAGCGGGGTGCCGTCCGCGGTGGCGACGGTCGGACGCAGTTGATCGTCGAATCCGACCACGAACCGTCGCGGCCCGAAGTCGAGGACCGCGGTGCCGTCCGCGCGCAGCCCCAGATCCGGCACCAGGCGATCGGCCAGCTGATCGGCGGTGAGTCCGAGCCGCTCCGCCACCGCCTCGATACGCTCCTTCGCGCCCTCGCGCACGCGAGTGGTCTTCACCTTCTCGCTGATCTGCCGCAGTGCCAGCAGTGCGGCATCGGAACCGATGGCGACGAAGGCGTCCAGCGCCGACACCGAGCGCAGGTCGGAACGGTGGGTGCGGACATGGTCGAGCAGCGCCGCCACCGTCTCGTCATCGCCGAAGGAGCCGAGGGCGTCGTACACCCAGCTGTGCCGGGTGGGTGCGCCCGCACGCTGCCACTGCGAGAACAGCTCCCACGCCAGTTCGGCCAGCGATGCCGGATCGCAGTCCCGCGACACCTGCGCCACACCGGCATACGGCTCGAACGGGTCGGCCAGCATGAGCATGACGAGCAGATTGTCCACCGCGGCGGCCGGGAGGGGCGCGCCGTCGGCGGTCAGCACCCGGGGGAGTGCGGCCGTATTGACCCACGCCGGAACGGTCGGGAGTCGGGCGGGCAGCAGGGTGAGCGGGTCGGCCGCCAACAGCGCCGTCACGGCCGCCGCCGCCTTGTCGCCGTATTCCGCTGCGGCGGAGTGGATGTCGCCGTCGTGGCCGTGTGCCGCCAGCAGGCGCAGCACCCGGGTGGCGAGGCGGCGGTCCTTCGCGGCCGACCCGACGGCGCGGGGGATCAGCACGTGTGCGACGTGGCGGGCATGGCGGCGGAGATAACGCAGCGCCCCGGGGCGCAGGGTGCGGCGGTCCAGCCGGGCGATCGCGAGGTCGATCAGTTCCGTGCCCGCGTACGGAACGATCGCGTCCTCCATATCGCGGGGGTACTCGCGCGCCGCGGCGACGACCATCGGATAGGCGGCCGTTTCGAATTCCGCGATGGCGGCCTTGACCTGTGGTGACGGGCCGTAGAGCCAGCGCAGCCGGGAGGTGGCGAGGATCGGCAGGGCGCGCTCGGGGCCCGCGAGCACCAGCGCGCCCAGCACCTGTTCGGTGAGCGAGCCGTCGGTGCGGCGCTCCAGGGTCTTGTCGAGATCGGCGTAGTCGTCGGGTCGTACCAGGCTCCGCCATTCCTCGCGCTCGCCCGGCAGCCATGCGCAGTAGGGGTCGGTGGGCGCCGCGAGCCCGGGAACCGTGCCGGCCCTGCCGCCCTTGCCGCGTTGTCGATGCTGCCACGGCGGATTCCGAAGTATCCGAGGGATGTCGGCCACGTCGGTGGCCGGGCGGGATGTCATCCGGTCCATTTCGATGGCGATGAGTTCCGCTGTGGCGGTGGGCAGTTCGGCCCGCAGTCGCCGCGCCAGCTCGGGGTGGCCGTGAATGTGCTCGCGCAGGATGTCGCCGTGCGTGCCGGGGTCGAGCAGGCGCAGCGCCCGCATCGGGAAGCGGGCGGCGGCTTCCCGTACCGCGGTCAACGCGGGCGGACGGAACGTGCGGGCGGCCAAGGCCGCGAACGCGGCATCCGTGGGAATCACGCCGAGCGCGTCCGCGATCGGCGTGCGCAGCGCCTGCGTCGTATCCGGATGGTCGAACCAGTGCGTCAGCATCGCCACCGCGTCGAACCCCACCCCGTCGACCACGGTGATCGCCATGCCGGGCGTATCGAAGGCCAATCCCTCGGTGTCGTACCAGTAGCCGGTGAACAGCGAGTTCAACCGCCGCAACTGCGCCACCGAACCGGCCGCGTCGACGAGCAGTCGTGCGTCCCCCTTGGACTCGGCCGCCACCGCATCCTCGATATCCGCCGCCACCCACTCCCGCCGCGACGGCAACAACACCGACGTGACCACCCGTGCCCACCGCGACGTCCCCCGATAACGCTCCAGCACGGCGAGCGCCGGTGCCAGCTCCGCCGTCGAGCACCCCGCGAGGCGGTTGCGCAAGGCCCCCAACACCGCCCGCATCTCCCGCGCCTCACCCCGCGAGTCCCAATGCGAAGGCCGTACCCACAACGGCTCGGTCACCGCCCGCAGCAACACCTCGGCTGCGAACCCCCATCCCCGCACTGTCCCCCAATAATCAAGCAGCGCAGCCGCATCCGCCAGTGCCCGCCGCCGCTCCCCGGGGGTCAGGTAGTACGGCGTCGCCGCCCGGGTGCCCAGCAGCGCCGCCGCCAGCTCCACCCCCAGTTCCCCCACGCTCTCCGGAACCTCATCCGCCGCCACCCCGGCCCGTTCCTCGAGCCGCTCCACCGCCGACCCGATGTACCGCAGACAATCCCCCGCCCGCTCCGCTGCGGCCTCCACGTCGACCGAACAAGCCGGTGCCGTCAGCACCCCGTCCCGCCGGAACAGCAACTGCTTCAACTGTTTCGCCGTCGGCTCGAACCCCGACTCGTCAGCCACCCGCCCTTCTCCATCGGCCGATTCCTGCATGCGTACGGTCATCGATACCCCCGCGTAGTACCCGGTGCGTCGTGACGACTCTAGCCACCGCCGGTGACACGCCCGAGCGAGCGCCCTCCCCCTGCTGGGCAGCAGGCTGTGCCCGCACGGGCGGTATCGGATGCGGCCCGCGCTCATCGGGAAGTGGGCCCCCGGGGGCGAACACCGCCGGCCATGATGCCGTATTTCGGTCGGATTGCCTTGCGGCGCAAGTATGATGGATCGACGGTGGGATCGCGGGCGCCCCACCCTTCACGGACGTGCTTCGGAAGGAGCGAACCGATGAGGGCGAGTTATCAGCAGGAGATCGCGTTGCCCGAGGACATCGAGTTCGATGTCACATGGACCCCCGATGCGGCGGTCGACCAGGCCGTTGTCGACGCGTACGTCAATGCGCTGGGCAAACCGACGTGGTACACCGATCCCGTTCAGCTACGGGCCGCGCGCGATACTCGAATCTGGATGCTGTCCCACCACGAGTTCCGCGCCGTCGCCGATCCCTGGAACCCCCAGCGTCAGCTCCGCATCTTCCTGTGTGCGAGCTGTCGTAACGGCGTGTCCGAAAGCGGGGTGGAATTGGGGCACATTCGGCGGTGGCGTGACCATCTGAAGTACGCGGCGGTCGTCACCGCCGCCGAGGCCAGAGCGGCCTACAACGATCTCGCCAATCTGCGCCTCGAATGCCGCTCCTGCAACGCCAGCCACGATTGGGAGTAAGGACCACGGGCCCGGTGCGGGAGCTCACCCCCGGCACGGGTGTTTCGGGTGTGCCGGCCGGGGCACCCGGGCTGCATGAACGGAAATCAGGACCCGGCCGACGAGATGGGCCCCGGCGACACGCTGAGTTCGACGGAGAGCCTGGACCCTGATAACGTGCGCAACCAGGGTGACGACACCGTCGTCGCGCCACCGGAGGAGTGGCGCGCGGCGGACGGATACGGCATGACCGAACGGGAACAGCGACTCGGCGAACCGCACGCCGACCGGCTGGCCGCGGAGGAACCGGACACCAGCGCGCAGCGGGATGCGGGCTCGGGACCGCCCACCGAGGAGTTCTCCCCGCTCGACACGACCTACGAGAACGCCGAGGAGGCCGACCCGCGCCCCACTCGGCAGCACCGCGGACAGATCGACGACACCCCGGAGGACGGGGAATCCTACTTCCCGATCGTGGAGTAGCCGGCGGCCCGATCGTCGTCTCATCGAACGGGCGCGCCCCAGCCGCCCCGACCTCACCCGCCTCGACCCCGGACACGTTCGACTCCTGACCGGCGCGTTCGGGCCGGTCGGGGCGGATCGCGGTTGTCGGGTAGCCCATCTGCCGGATGCTCAGCGGCGGGATGCCGTCCACGCCAGCAGTTCGTCCACCGGCCAGGTATTGACGATGCGCTCGACGGGGATGTCGTTGTCCAGCGCGCGTTGGGCTCCGTAACCGAGGAAGTCGAGTTGGCCGGGGGCGTGCGCGTCGGTGTCGATGGAGAAGTGGCAGCCCAGATCGCGAGCCAGGCGGAGCAGCCGGGTCGGCGGGTCGCGGCGCTCGGGGCGGGAATTGATCTCGACGGCGGTGCCGTGGTCGCGGCAGGCGGTGAAGACGGTCTCGGCGTCGAAGGCGGATTCGGGACGGCGGCCGCGGCCGCCCTCCACCAGGCGGCCGGTGCAGTGGCCGAGCACGTCGACGCGAGGGTTGGCCACGGCGCGGATCATACGTCTGGTCATGGCGGCCGATTCCATCCGGAGTTTGGAGTGGACGCTGGCCACGACGACATCGAGGCGATCGAGCAGCTCCGGGTCCTGATCGAGGGAGCCGTCGTCGAGGATGTCGACCTCGATGCCGGTCAGGATGCGCATCGGGGCGAACCGGTCGCGCAGTTCGTCGATGACGTCGAGTTGTTCGCGAAGCCGCTGCGCCGACAGCCCGTTGGCCACCGTCAGACGAGGGGAGTGGTCGGTGAGGGCACAGTACTCGTGGCCGAGGGCGCGGGCGGTGTCCATCATCTCCGCGATGGGCGCCGAACCGTCGGACCAGTTCGAATGCAGGTGCAGATCGCCACGCAGGGCCGCGCGCACTTCGCCGCCACCCAGATCTTGTGCCGCCGAGCGCAATTCGATCAAGGTGTCGGGTTCGCGACCGGACCATGCCTGGGCGATGACCGCGGCCGTCTTCGGCCCGATGCCGGGCAGCGACTGCCAGGCGTTCGCGCGGCCCAGCACCTCGCGCTGGGCGTCGTCCAGCCGCGCGACGATATCGGCGGCCTTGCGGTAGGCCATGACTCGCCGGGTGTCCTCGCGGGCGCGGTCCTTCCAGTACGCGATCTGGCGTAGGGCGGCGACGGGGTCCATGCCTCCAGTGTGCCCGGGGACGTCACGGCTGGTCGGTCAGTCCGGCCGCGGTGAGCGTGAGGTGTCGGACGAGTACCGCGGCCGCGGCGTCCGCGTCGCGGGACAGCGCCGCCTCCTCCAGCCGCCGGTGTTCCTCGGCCCCGTCCCGATCGGGGTTGCGGTGCGCCGACCAGCGGCGGGCCAACTCGCTGACGGTCCACAGGCGATCGAAGGTCTCCATCAGCACGGGGTTGCCGCACGCTTCCAGCAGGGTGCGGTGGAACCGGCGGTGCGCCTCGGACCAGGCTTCGGTGTAGTACGCGCCCTCGGCCGGAGCGAAGGCGGGTGTGCGTGCCAGCCGGTGGTGGGCGGCGCGCACCCGGGCCTCCCAGTCGACGTCGCCGCGCGCGATGGACAGGCGCAGCAGCACCGGTTCGATGGTGCGGCGCGCCTCCGCGATCTCCTGCCAGCGGCGGTCGGAGAACTCCGGGACGGCGAAGCCCCGGTTGGGCAGCCGGTCGGCCAAACCCTCGCCGACCAGGCGGACCAGCGCCTCCCGGACGACGGCCAGGCTCACACCCTGGTCCCGGGCGAGATCCTGTGGTTTGAGGGCGGCGCCGGGAGCGTGGTCGCCGCGCATGATCGCCGTCCGCAGGTGGGCGTGGACCTGCTCGGACAGCATCTGCTTACCCGTGGCGAGCGGAGTGGAAGGCACGGAAGCATCATAGACAGACGGCAAGATAATCGATTATTTGTGTTATCGTCGATTCTATGGCCGAACACGAGAACGCCCCTGTCGAAACGCCCGCCACGGAAGGAACCAATGAACGGATCGAGGTCTCGAGGCTCATTCCCGCACCCGCCGCCGACATCTTCTCGGTGCTGACCGATCCGAAGGGGCACGTCGATATCGACGCATCGGGAATGCTGCTCGACGCTGAGGGGGAGACGGTCGCGCGTCCGGGTGACCGGTTCGTCGTCCATATGGACCGGGAGGCGCTGGGCGATCTTCCCCTGGGGCGGTACGACGTCGAAGTCGTGATCACCGAACTGATTCCGGATACCGAGATCGCGTGGACCGTCGAGGCTCGCATCAGGCCGCATGCCCGCCATATCTACGGCTACCGGCTGGAGACCGTCGTGGGCGGAACCCTCGTCACCTCGTATTACGACTGGTCGGAGGTCGACGCGGAATGGCGGCGGCGCGTCGACTTCCCGGTGGTCCCCGCTGCGGCGCTCAAAGCCACGCTCGGAATTCTCGAACGCACCGTCCGGCGGCGCACCGCCTGAATCGAACTGTTCGGTCCGCGCGCTGTCCCAGTCGCGCCACGGCTCCGGCAGCCTGTCGGGCCGGTAGCGGGAATCGCAGGTACAGGGTGATCGGCTCGCGCGGCAGAGCCGAAAGACCCTTGTTGAGATGGCCTTCACACCGACCGAATCGGCCCGGCGCGTCGTGGCACGGCCGCGCGGACGGCGCTAACCTCGGTTTCGGGACAATCGCGACGCTCTTCGTCTGAGACGGCGGGCGGGGCGTTGCTCGTCTCACCCGCGTCAGCGCTGACTCGCGTGTGAAAGGTACTGGAAAACAACGACTTTGGAGTTCTACCGGCTATGGTTTCGCACACCGCACCCGCAATGAGACCGCACCGGAGGGCCGAGATGGTCCCCGTCGGCACGAGCGCATGGCATGACGGATCGCTGTGGTGGGATGCGAAATCCGTGCTGGTGACGCGTCCGGTCGCACCGGGAAGTATCGCCACCGCACCACATCTGGTGCTCCCCGCCGAACAGGGGCGACTGGCATTCGTCCTCTCCTCCTACGGGGAGGAAGCCCAGCAACTCGCCTACGACGGCCGCGTGGTCATCCAGGTCGGCGACTGGCGCGGCCGCCCCGCCCTGGGATCCCGCCAGCATTACGGGACCGCGCACATCGTCAACGATCCGCGGGTAACCGAACGGGTGCACGAGGGGATGCGCATCAAGTACGGTGCGCGAACCGCGCTGGCGCGCATGGCGCACCGATTCGCGCACGGGGCGGTGCCCTACGGTGACCTCGTCGCCATTGTCGAGTTGCATCCGCAGGGTCCGCTGATGATCCCGCGCTGACACCCCGGCCGCGTGGTCGCTCAGGCGGTGAGCAGGTGCAATTCGCGCAGAAGTTCCGAGGCGGCAACCGGTTCCAAGTCGGCGAACCGGGGGTTCTTGCCGTCACGGGGCCAGGTTCCGTACGCGTCGGCGTGCATGAGACGCACGGTGACGGTCTGCTCACCCCATTCCAGCGCGTCCCCGGCGATGATTCCCGGATCGAGATCGATGACCACGAGAAGATTGTCGCCGACATCGCGGAACATATCGCAGGAGACGCCACCGTCCATGGGCTCACCGCGTTCCCAGCCGAACCGGCTGAGGCCCAGTACCCTTCCGGTGGGCACTGTGGCGTGGTGCCAGCCGGGGAGTTCGCAGGACGCCGCCTGCTCCGGGCCGAGGACATGCACCTCGCGCTGTAACTGCGGGAACGGTTGCAGGATCTCGTAGTCGGCGAACAGCTCACCCCAGGCGGCGAGTTCCTCGCCCAGGTGCACCGGGTGTGCGATGCCGACCAGGATATCGTCCGCCAGCGTGACCGGGTTGTCGTCGGCGTCGGCGTAGCTGCGATCCTCGGCGAGGCGGAACGAGCCGGTCACCGCTCCCTCGGTATCGAAGGTGGCCCATACCAGGCGGCGGGTCGGGTGCGAGAGCAGCGGATGTTCCACGAACAGTCGCCGGTGTTCGGCGGCCGTCCAGCGGCGACCGCGCACCATGGCCTGCTCGAAACGCCGAAGCTGTTCCGCCGCGGCGAATTTCACATCCCTCTTCAAGGCTGTGAAGGATTTGTAGGAGGCGGTCGCCAATTCCTCGTCGTCCTTGGCTCCCGGTTTGGGCAGTGACTTGCGTGGCTTGCTGGGCTGCCAGCCGTCATCGCCGCGCACCGCGTCGGATACCGTGGGTTTCAGCTGCTCGTCGAAGCCGACGACGAAACCCCTGGTGCCGTAGTCGAGCACGAGTGTGCCATCGGCGCCGAGACCGAAGTCGGGAACCAGGCGGTCGGCCAATTGCTCGGGCGTCAGCCCGAGGCCGTCGGCGATATCGGAGATCTTCCGCCATGCTTCGGACCTGAGCCGGTTGAACTTCACCTTCTCCGCGATGCCGTGCAGCTGCATGAGCGCTACGTCGGTGCCGATGGCGGTGAGCACATTCAGGGCGCTGACCGCGCGGGCGTTGGCCGACTGCCCAGGCCAGGCGCGGATGAGCGGTCCGATCCGCCGCGCGGTCTCGTCGTTGCCGAGCAGCCCGAGTGCGTGCAGCACCCACCCGTCCTTGGCCGGATAGTCGGCCAGCTGCCAGAGCTCGAACAGCGACCACGCGAATTCGGCCAACGAGTCCGAGTCGGCGAATTCGATCACCTGGGCGAGGCCCGCGTAGTCGCCGTTCGGTCCGCACAGGGCGAGCATGGTGCAGATGTCCCGGACCGCCGACGTCGGCAGGACGGCCGCGCTGTCGCGCTGTCCCACGGCCGGAAGCAGTTCGGGGACAAGCCACTTCGGTGGTGTGGGAATCCGGGTCGGGAGCT
This sequence comes from Nocardia sp. CC227C, assembly GCF_030767025.1. Taxonomy (GTDB): domain Bacteria; phylum Actinomycetota; class Actinomycetes; order Mycobacteriales; family Mycobacteriaceae; genus Nocardia. Next base: position 17,463 of record NZ_JASITE010000028.1, read on the forward strand.
GGTGCAGCGGGTCGGCGGCCAGCGCCGCGGCGACGGCGGTGCGCGCGCGTTCGCCGAGAGCCGCGGCGCTCGCGTCGATCGTCTCGCGGTGCCCGCGCTCGGCGAGCACCCGCAGCGTGGCCTCGGCGAGTGTGCGGTCTTTCCCGGGCTTGGCCAGCGCCGCCCCGATGACGATCGGCAGCGCCGAGCTCACGTGGCGGTCGAACCAGTCGAGCGCGGTCTGCCGCGTCGTCTTGCCCGCTGTCCAGCGCATCATCAGCTGGGCCGCCGCTGTGCCGGTGACCGGCGCCAGTACGTGCGCGAGACTTGTCGGATTCGCCCGCGCCGCTCGCAGTACGTACGGCAGGGCATCGTCACCGCACCGAGCCAGCAGCCGTCGCAGCGGAGCCTCCGCATTCCACAACCGGCCGGGGCTCAGCCGCGCCAGATGCGGCCGCACCAACTCCTCCGGTGCCAGGGAGAGAATTCTCGGCACTCGGTAGTCCATCGGATCCTGCGTTCGCACGGCGTTCGCGACCAGTTTCGGCCACCCGTGCTTGCCGGCTTCCCACAGCCACACCTCGGTGCCCGCCCATTCCTCCCGTTCGCCCGGCCGCCAGTCCAGGCCGTCCGGTACGGGTGCGACCACATCGGCGAGTACCACCGTCTGCACCTTCTTGCGGGCGCGCTGCCACGGCGGATTCCGCAGCACCTCGGGCAATTCCTCGGGGGACACGACGGTCCGATGCGTCGGCGGCAGCAGTGCGGAGCCGTCGGGCAGTGCCGCGACCAGCTCCGGATGGGTGATGGCCACGGTGCGCAACGCGTGCCGCACAACGGGCCGTCCCATGGCCGGATGCAGCAACCGCACGGCGCGATGGGGAAACCGCTGCGCCGCCGCGGCCAGCGCCTGTGGTACCTGCCGCTCATCGGCTCGAGCGAGCAGAGCGGTGAACGCCGCGTCGGACGGCAGCCAGGACAGGAGGTCGGTCAGTCGGCTCATCGCCTCGGACGAGAGTTGGTACTCGCGCACCATCCGGCCCACCGGCTCCGCGCCCTCCGGTCCCAGCCGGGTGAGCGCCGTCAGCAGTAGATCGGACTCCCGGGAGTAGAGGAAGGGATAATGGCTGAGCCGTTCGATGAGGGTCTCCAGTTCCGCACGCGTATCGACCGAAGCGATCAGCAGCGCGTACGGACTGGTGTAGCGGTGGTCCGGGACGACACCGGCGATATCGGCGGTGACCCAATCTCGTTCGGTGGGTGCGAGAAACGAGGTCGCGACGCGGAAAGCGGAAGCACCGCGCGAGCGCAACTCGCCGAGCAGCGCGACCACCGACCGATACTCCGGCTCCGTCGCCACCGCAAGATGTGCGCGCACACGAACCAAGCCAGCGGTGAACTCGGGGTTCCCCGGGTCGTCAGAGGGCAGACTGCGGACCGTGTGTCTGTGTTGCGTGGAACTTCGGTCGAATACGGCCTCGACGGTGAGTCCGGAGCGTAGGACGGCCGCCGTCGCGGCGAAACCGACCCCGCGGCCGCGAACCCAGGCGTCGACCGTCGCTTCGGCGCGGCTCCGGCCTTCGTCGGGACGGGAGACGCGGGCGGCCGATTCCACGATGGCGCTGATCACCGCCGCGCCGAGCGGGCTGGCGGCGGCGGGATCGCAGAGGGCCGCGTACCCTGCCTCACTCAGTTCGCCGGCCCCGGCGGCGGCACTGGCGCGCAGGGCGGACATGATCGAATCGCGCTGGGTAGCAGCAGTATTCGTCGTATCGATGGCGGTCGAATCGAGAATTGTCACGGGCGTTGCCGGGCCGAGACCGCGGGAGGGCAGGGCCCGCGCCCACCAGTGCGCGGGCACCTCCCATCGATCCTCGTCCGCGATGGCGGTAGTGCGTGTGGTCGTGCTGTCGAGCATGGTCCCCCACATCTTGGAGCTGACGGTCGGCAGCGACTGTAGCGGTGCCGACCGACACCTCGATCGGAGAACGCGGTGGTGACAGGGAGCGGGAACGACGGCGCCCGCACGGTGAACCGTGCGGGCGCCGTTGATGATTCGGGCTGGTTCAGCCGACGCTGACGCCGACGCGCAGGGCGTGCGGCTCGATGGCGCCGCGGACGATCGCCCGCTCGTCGATGGTCTCCGCCTTGTACGGCAGCTGCGACAGGGTGGTCGTCATCTTGGCGACCGGGTCGGCGATCGCCTTCGGGGTGCCGAAGATGAAGGTCCACTCGTGTTCGTCGCTGACGTAGGGCACGACGGTGTCGAACAGGTTGTGGAAGCGAGTCCAGGAACGCTTCAGGGTTTCGTTGCGCCACATGGTCTGACAGCCCGCTTGCGCGGCCAGCACGCCGCCCTCGGCCAGCAGCGCCTTGCAGCGCAGCAGGAACTCGTCCTCGTAGAGGCGGTTGTGCTGGGCGTCCTCGACCCGCTCGTCCGGCAGGTCGATGACGATCATGTCGTAGCGTACGCCCGCGGTCTCGGCCCGGGCCAGGAAATCCCAGCCGTCGGCGTAGTGCATCTTGATCGGGCCGGTCTGCGCGACCGCCTCGGCCAGATCCGCCCGCGTGTAGCCGTAGGGCAGATGCTCGGCGCACAGCTCCACCTCGAGCTGGTCGATATCGACGTGGTCGACCAGCGAGGCGCCGGCCGCCACCGACATCTGCGAGGCCACGCCCTCACCGGAACCGATGATGAGCACCTTGTCCAGCTTCTCGGCCAGCGCGTACCCCGGGACCAACATGGCCTCGTGGTAGGTGAGCTGCGAGTACTCGGTGGACTGGCGGTCGTCGTCGGAGAACAGGCTGACGCCCTGCTCGGTCTTGGCGATCACCATGTGCTGGAACGGGGTGTTCGTGTCCACGATCACCTCGGACATGTCCCACACCCGGGTCAGGCCCTCGCCGACCGGCTCGTGGATGCGGCGCGAGGTGTGCCCGCGCTGGATGACCTCCATATTGACCGATCCGGGCGACAGCTCCTCCTTCAGCAGCTCGACCGCCTTGGTGGCACCGGAACCGATACTGCCGCAGGTGAATACGTCGACGAAGATGTCCCCGGACTCCGGATACGTGTGGATGGAGGCGTGCGACTCCGACAGCAGGGCCAGAATGGTGACCCCCTGCGGCTCGAACTGCTTGTGCACCACATCGCAAATGGTCACCCCCGCGGCGACCAACGATTTTCGGAGCGCACTCTCGAGTCGTTCGAGGTCGTCGCACAGCTGCGGGTCGACACCACCGAACTCGGCCAGCACATGCCAGCCGGTGAATTCTGCCGTCATAAGCGAACTCACTCTCGCTCAGCGCCGATGACATGAACAGTCAAAGGCGGAAAACCGTTGAAGGACACCGACGAATAGCTCGCCGTATAAGCGCCGGTATCGAGGATCCGAACGGGATCACCGGCTCGCAACGTGGTCGGAAGGAGGACACGCGTGCGTTGATAGAGTACATCGTCGCCATCGCAGGTCGGTCCGGCGACCACCGCCTCGTCTCTCGGGTCATCGTCCCGATCGGTTTCGAAACGGTAGGCGATGTACTCGTTCTCGGTCTCGGCCATACCGTTGTAGCGGCCGATATCGAGGTATATCCAGCGCCGCCCGTCGGGCGCCTGGCGAACATTCACCACCTCGGCGTGAATCACACCGGTATTGCCCACCAGGGCGCGACCGGGCTCCACCACCAGTTCGGTGTGTTCCGGGAAATGGGCCGCGAACGCCTCGGCGATCACCGCGCCCAGCTCGGACAGCTCCGGCGCGGCGTCGGCATACGAAATCGGCAGTCCACCACCGATATTCACCGACGGTACCGGAATGTCCTTGACGGCCAACGCTTCCGCGATGGCGCCCGCTTGCTCGATGCCGATGCGCCAGGCGATCGGATCGGTCTGCTGCGAGCCCACGTGGAAGTACGGGCCGGCCACCCGCAGGCCCAGATCGCGCGCCCGCACCAGCAGCCGCTTCGCCTCACCGGGATCGCAGCCGAATTTGGTGCCGAACGGCGTCTGCGACTGCGGCGCCGAGGACAGGAACCGGCACTCCACCTCCGCGCCGGGGGCGTGCTCGGCGATGCGAACCAGATCGTCCTCGGTGTCGAAGGCGTAGCGGCGCACCCCGGCCGCGTGGGCGGCGGCGATATGCGCGGCTTTCTTGATGGGATTCCCGTAGCACATGACGGCCGGATCGACACCCTGCGCGATGCAGAGTTCGATCTCACCGATACTGGCGACGTCGAACTCGGCGCCCTCGTCGTTCAGCAGCCGGATGATCTCCGGCACGGGACTCGCCTTGACGGCGAAGCGAATTCGTGCCGCGGGCAGTGCGGCTCGCAGTGCGTGGTAGTTCGCGCGGACCCGGTGCAGGTCGATGACCAGACGGGGGGATTCGAGCAGGTTTCGGTCGGTCAATCTAAGGGAACTCTTTTCGATCGGGCGCTGTGGCGGGATGTGGGCAACAGTGCGCGACGATACACGCGGTTGGCCTCAGAAAACGAACCGGATACCGGGTCGTCTTCGTCACCGTACCGCCGGACGGAGGGGCCGGCGGGTCCCGGCGTCTTACGGGAGTATGAAGAAATAGCCAGCGCGAAGCGCCGGGAAGGTAGCGCGGCGGTCAGCCCGCCGCGATCGTGACTTCGTCGAATACCACTTCACCGGCGGCATCCGATTCCGCCAGATCCACCACGGTCTCGACCGCCCACCCGTGGTCACCGGCCGGATCGTCCAGCACCTGACGCACATGCCAGAACCCCGGCCGCTGCTCGATCTGGAACAGCTTCGGGCCGCGCGCGTTCGGCCCGATGCCGATCTCGCCGTACTCGCCGTAGTAGGGCGCGAGTTCGCGCTCCCAGTCCAGGCCGTCGCCCAGCTCGTCGAGGGCGTCCCAGCGGCGCAGCGCCGCCAGCTCCACCCGCCGGAACATGGCATTGCGCACCAGCACCCGGAAGGAGCGCTCGTTGGCGGAGATCGGCCGGGGTGTCTCCGCGCCGAACGCCACTTCCTCGGTATCGCTCTCCGCCCCCGGATTGGTGAGTTGCTCCCACTCGTCGAGCAGGCTGGAGTCGACCTGGCGCACCAGCTCGCCCAGCCATTCGGTGATGTCGTCGAGTTCCTCGGTGCGGGCCTGTTCGGGCACCGTGCGGCGCAGCGCCCGGTAGGCGTCGGCGAGATAGCGCAGCACCACGCCCTCGGAGCGGGCCAGCTCGTAGGTGGACACCAGTTCGGCGAACGTCATGGAGCGTTCGATCATCTCCCGCACCACCGACTTCGGCGACGGCTCGAACTCCGACACCCACGGGTGGCCGCCCTTGTAGGTCTCGAAGGCGGGTTCGATCAGGTCGGCGAGCGGTTTGGGCCAGGTCACCTCCTCCAGGAGTTCCATGCGCTCCTCGTATTCGATGCCGTCGGCCTTCATCTCCGCCACCGCCGCACCGCGCGCCTTGTGCTGCTGGGCCATGAGCAGCTGGCGCGGGTCCTCCAGGGTCGCCTCGATGAGCGAGATGACATCGAGGGTGTAGGTGGGGGAGTCGGAGTCCAGCAGCTCCAGCGCGGCCAGCGCGAACGGTGACAGCGGCTGATCGAGGGCGAAATCACGCTGCAGATCCACGGTGAGGCGGGCGCGGCGGCCGAATTCGTCGGGTTCGTCGAGTTGCTGCACCACACCCGCGTCCCGCAGCGCGCGGTAGAGGCGGATGGCGCGCAGAATGTGCCGCCGCTGCGCCGGGCGCGGCTCGTGGTTCTCCTCCAGCAGATGCCGCATGGCGTCGAAGCAGTTGCCCTTGCGGGCGATCACGTTCAGCAGCATGGCATTGGTGACGCTGAAACGCGACACCATCGGTTCCGGGGTGGCCCCGACCAGGCGGTCGAAGGTGTCCTCCGACCAGGACACGAAACCCTCCGGCGGTTTGCGTTTCTGGACCTTCTTCAGCTTCTTGGGATCGTCACCGGCCTTGGCGACGAGGCGGGCGTTCTCCACCTCGTGCTCGGGTGCCTGTACCACCACGGTGCCCATGGTGTCGTAGCCGGCGCGGCCGGCGCGGCCCGCGATCTGATGGAACTCGCGGGCGTTGAGGCGGCGGGTGCGCACACCGTCGTACTTGGTGAGACCGGTCAGCAGCACGGTGCGAATGGGCACATTGATGCCGACGCCCAGCGTATCGGTACCGCAGACCACCTTCAGCAGCCCGTCCTGGGCCAGCTTCTCCACCAGCCGGCGGTACTTGGGCAGCATGCCCGCGTGATGGACGCCGATGCCGTGGCGGATGAAGCGGGACAGTGATTTGCCGAAGCCGGTGGCGAACCGGAAATCGCCGAGGGCCGCGGCGATGGCCTCCTTCTCCGCCTTGCTGGCGAAGTTCACGCTCATCAGGGCCTGCGCCCGCTCGATCGCCGCCGCCTGGGTGAAATGCACCACGTACACCGGGGCGAGGCTGGTGGTCACCAGATCCTCGAGGGTTTCGGTGATCGGGGTGCGCACGTAGGAAAAGCTCAGCGGCACCGGGCGTTCCGAGCCGGAGACGACGGCGGTGTCGCGGCCGGTGCGGCGCTTCAGATCCCGGGCGAAGAAGTCGACCTCGCCCAGGGTGGCCGACATCAGCAGGAACTGGACCCCGGGCAGCTCGATCAGCGGCACCTGCCACGCCCACCCGCGATCCGGGTCGGAGTAGTAGTGGAATTCGTCCATGACGACCTGGCCCACCGGAGCGTCCGCGCCTTCCCGCAGCGCCAGGTTGGCCAGGATCTCCGCCGTCGCGCAGATGATCGGCGCATCCGGATTCACCGCCGCGTCCCCGGTCACCATGCCGACCCGGTCCGCCCCGAACACCTCGCACAGCGCGAAGAACTTCTCGCTGACCAATGCCTTGATCGGGGCGGTGTAATAGCTGCGCTGACCGCGGTTGAGCGCGGCGAAGTGCGCGCCGAGCGCGACCATCGACTTCCCGGAGCCGGTGGGGGTGGCCAGAATGACGTTCGAGCCGGTGAACAGCTCGAGCAGCGCCTCCTCCTGCGCCGGATACAGCGTCAGACCCTGCTCGAGGGTCCAGTCGACGAAGGTCTCATACAGCCACTCGGTATCGACGTCGGATACGGCACGGTCGGGGACGAGTTCGGATAGCTGCACGCCCACCTACGTTACTGCGTTCGATTGCCTCCGCTTCGCTCCGGCGGGTAGTTGTCCGGCATCCCCGCGAGTCAGGGCCGCCCGTGCTCGTCGTCGCCGAAACCGGACTGTTCGGCGAGGAAGCGTTCGAATTCCGCACCCAGCTCCTCGCCGGTGGGCAGGTCGCTCTCGCTGGCCAGCAGGCTGGACTGGCGTTCCTGGGCGGTGACGAAGCTGTCGTACTGGCGTTCCAGGGCCGCCACCACGGTTTCGACCTCGGAATTGCCCGCGATGTGCTCATTGACCTGCTCACGCACCCGGGCCGCCTGCTCGGTGAGCGCCGCCAGGGGCAGCTCCAGTCCGGCGTTCTCGGCGACGTTCTCCAGCAGCGTCTGCGCGGCCTCCGGATAGGCGGTCTGGGTCAGATAGTGCGGCACGTGCACCGAGAAGCCGACCGATTCGTGGCCGTGCTGGGCCATGCGGTACTCCAGCAGCGACGAGGCGCTGCCCGGCACCTGCAACTCGCCCGGCCAGCGCTGATGATCGCCGATGAGGTCGCGGTCGCTGGCGTGCGCGGTCATCCCGAGTGGGCGGGTGTGCGGGATCGCCATGGGGATCGCGCTCAGGCCGATGGTGCGGCGCACGCCCAGCTGCTCGGCCAGCAGCCGCACCGCGGTCACGAACTTCTCCCACCGCAGATCCGGCTCCAGACCGGCCAGCAGCAGGAACGGTGTGCCCTGAGTGTCCTTGAGCGCCCACAGGTTCAGCTCCGGCTCGGTGTAGTCGGAGAAGTGGTCGGTCTTGAACATCATGAGCGGTCGGCGCGAGCGGTAGTCGAGCAGTTCGTCCATATCGAACGAGGCGACCAACTCCGTCTCCAGGCTCTCCCGCAGATGCGTGGTGGCCAGGCGGACGGCGTGACCGGCGTCGGTGAAACCCTCCAGCCCGTGCACCAGCACCGGACCCGCGCCGTCAGCGGAGGACAACTGCGGCGCGGGGAACTCCAACTCGTACATGCTCGACTCGTAGTCCATCGCTTCATCCCTTCTGCATGGTCTCCAGCTGTCCGGTCCGGCGGAACTCGGCGGCGCGTGCCGCGGTTCATTCGCCTGACGGGCGATACTGGGACCATCACCATTGTCCCTCATGCCCTCGCGTGCCCGCGCCCCGTGGGTGCGAGCCCGCATCTGCTGTGCAACACGCCCGACGGTGGAACGCATTCCCATACCGCTCGCGGTCACACCTGTTTCCGGCGTGGCATCACGGATGAACAGCGGAAATTCGGCATAGTGGACGGGTGATCGTGCCGGATTCGCCGTGCCCGCGGCAGCCTCCAGTGTCCGTGGTGCGCCGCCGCACGTCGACCGGGCGCCGTCTGTCCACGCTGCTGGGTGTCCTGCTGGGTGTCGTGGCCCTGGGCTGTGCGCTCGCCGCCTGCGGGACCACCATCTCCGGGCACCCGCGGTCCTCGTCCGGGCCGAACTCGACGGCCGCGGTCTCGGAACTGGCACGGCTGCTGCCGAATCCGTCGCAGTTTCCCGCGCCGTACGCGGCGGTGGAGTTGCCGCCGGACACCGCCGAGCAGGCCGCGCACGACCTCGACGGAATTCTGCCGGGCGCGCGGGTCGATCCGGAGGACTGCGTGCCGGTGCCGCCGGTGTCCGAACCCGCGGTGTCGGTCGGCACCGACGACGCCACCCGCGCCACCCTCACCGTGGAACTGGTGCGCACCGACCACACCCTGGGTACCCTGCGGCAGCAGCTCGAACGCTGCGGCACCGTGCGCGCGACGCAGAGCGGCACGTCGGCCACCGTCACCACCGAACTGCTGCCGCCGCCACCGCTGGACGCCGACGAGACGGTGGCGCTGCGGCGCACCGTCCGATCGGAGGCGGGCGATCCCGGGACCACCCGCATCATGCGCACCCTGCTCGGCCAGGTCGGCGATGTGCGAATCAATGTGACCTATATGACCTTCGGCGACGACAGTCTCGACGGCGAGGCCCTCGACTCGCTGTTCACCACCGCGGTGAGCAAGGTGCGCAGGGGCTGACGGGTCAGCAGGCCGAACCGCTGGCCGAGCCGCTGCCCGCGGAACCCGAACCCGCGGAACCGCTTCCGGCCGAGCCGCTATCGACGGATCCGGAGGCCGAGCCGGTGCCAGCCGACCCGGAGGCCGAGCCGGTGGGGAGCCAGCCGCACCCGGAGGCGTGCTGGGTGACGGTGTAGACGATGGTCGAGGTGTTCCGGGCCTGCCGCGCGCCCACCGTGTAGGTGCCCGAGGCTTCCGGCCGCCACTGCAGCGTGGCGGTGATCAGGCCGGAGTTGGTGCGCTGCGGTGTGGCGGTGCCGATGGCCGTGTTGTTGACGAGGAAGTCCACCGCCTCGAACTGGGTCACGGTCACCTGGATGAGGCAGCCCGCCGCGACCGAGCACGGGCGCTCGTCCACACCGGTGATGCTGATGTCCTCGATATCCGCCGCCGCGGAGCCCGCCAGGGCGAACGGTGCGGTCAGGGCGAGCAGCGCGGTGGTCGCGCCGAGCCCGGTACGTGTTCTCGTCATGTGATCCCTCTTCTTCAGCCCGCCGAACCGGAGGGGAGCAAGCCGCCGAAGGACCCGGTGCCGCCCGGGGCCTTGATGTCGTAGGTGATGACACCCGAGGAGACGCCCTGCTGGGCCACGATGTGGTAGCTGCCGGGTTCGCTGGGATTCCAGACGACTTCGGCGGAGCCGCGGTGCGGATCCCATTGATCCTGCACCGGCCAGGCGTACCCGACGACGGTGCCGTTGACGGTGACGGCGACCTCGTCGAGCCGGTTCTCGCCGACGGTTCGGACGCGGATGATGCAGCCACCGGAGGTCCCGCAGGTCTCACCGGATACGCGGGCGTCGACGCGGATGTTCTCGGTGTCCGCCGCCGCCGTCGGTGCCAGCAGCGCCGGTACGGCGGCGCTCGCCACGGCGACCGCGAGGCCGCCGAAAGTACTTCTCTTCATTGCTGATGCGTTCTTCCTTCCGACACCGAGCCGATGGTGTCGAGGCGGACTGTAACAGCGCGACGGCGGCGGGTCGGGCAAAATGAAACGCTACGCATTCAGATTTTTCGCGATCCTGGGCCGCCGATCGCCCGCCACCCGGAGGCCGGGATCGAACGGTAGCAGTGGGCACCGACGAAAAGTGGTCGGCGCGAGCCGATTCGCGCCCTTTCCACACAGCCGGGAGCGGTTGTTCACAGACCTGTCGAAAGCCCAGGTCGGCATTCCGGCGCGACCGGTACGGCCGCGCATCGTGGAGGACATGACGAATTCCACCGAACCCCTGCCCACACCGCCACCGGGGGACGCCCCGCGCTACCGCTACTGCGAACCCGCGCGCATACCTCGCCACCGCGGCCGCCGCGCCTGCGCGGGCGGCAACACCTTCCCACCTGACGACTTCGGTACGGAACGCTGGCTGCCACCACCGGATCCACTGGAGGACGACGACCCGCCGCCGGTCGAGGGCGGCGAGACATCCGGGCGCGGCGTGGATGCCACCGTGGCGTCGTCGTCGGAGCCAACAGCATCGGAGACGACAGCATCGGAGACGACGGCGGCGGCCGCGAGCGCCGCGTCGGCGCGAAGTGCCGCGTCGTTCGGGAATGCCGATGTGCCGCAGCAGCATCTGCGCGAACCGGGGGAGTTCATCGCGGCGGTGCCCGCCATGCTCGGATTCGTGCCCGCACGGTCGCTGGTGCTGGCGGTGCTGCGGGCGGAGGCGGGGCGGGCGGATACCGCGGCGGTGGATGTGGTGGTGCGGGTGGACACCGATGTGGCGGGACGGGCGGCGGCGCGGGCCGTGCTGGATCAACTCGCCGATATCTGCGTGCGGCAGCGGGCCGTCGCGGCGCTGGCCCTGATCGTGGACGACCGCGCCACCGTGCCGGATGCGCGCCACCGGGGAGTGCGCGCACGGCGGCATCGGGAGCTGAACGATCTGCTCGCCGCTCGGCTCGCGGCTGCCGGCGTCGCGCTGACCGGCACGTGGGCCATTGCCGGATTCGAAGCCGGTCGGCCGTGGTGGAGCGTTCCGGAGCCGGCGGACACCGGTGCGCAACGGGCCCCGGCCGATTCGCCGGTGACCTTCCGGCAGGTGCTCGACGGCCGCCCGCTGCGGGGATCACGCGCCGAACTGGCCGCCGTGGTGGCCGTCGACACCGATGCCCGTGCCGCGGTCGAGGCGGTGCTGGAGTCGGTGGTCGCCGCGGCGCAGGCTCGGCTCGCCGCCGCCGCGCGGCGGGGCGAATCGGAGGTCTACACGCGCACCGCGCTGCGCAAGGTGCTGTGGCAGATCGCGAATATCGAATCCGGCGCGCGACTGCATCCGGCCGAGCTCGCGGAACTCGCGGTGGCCCTGCGCAATCCGGTGGTGCGGGACGTCATGTTCGCGCTCGCCCCCGGTGACCACGCCGCTGCCGCCGAAACACTGTGGATCCACCTCGCCCGCGCTCTGCCCGACCCGGACCGGGCCGAGGCGGCCGCACTGCTCGGTTACTGCGCCTATGTGCGCGGCGACGGTCCGCTGGCCGGGGTCGCGCTGGAAGCGGCCCTGGCCTCCGACCCGGACCACACCATGGCCCGCCTGCTGGAGACGGCGCTGCGAAACGGCCTGCGCCCGACCCAGCTGCGCCGCATCGCCGAGACCGGTCGCGAGGCCGCCGCGATCCTCGGTGTCGACCTCGGCCCGGAGCTGTCGTGACCGCCCCGGTGAACGGCCGCCGCAGCCCCGCCCGCGGCGGACGGGGCTGGGACGGAAGGAGTCGGCGAACAGGCAGGCTAGCGGCGCGCGCTGTGCGCGCGGTCGCCGAGGGACCGGATGTAGGACCAGGCGTCGGCCACGATCTCATCCAGCTCGGTGTGTTGCGGACGCCAGCCGAGTTCGGTGACCGCGCGTTCGCTGGAGGCGATCAGCACCGCCGGGTCACCGGCGCGCCGGGGGGCGTCGATCGCGCGGATGGGCAGGCCGGTGACGCGCTCGCAGGCCGAAATCACTTCGCGCACCGAGAAACCGGTGCCGCTGCCGAGATTGAAGATGCGGTGCACACCGGATTGCGACCGGGCCAGCGCCAGCAGATGCGCCTGGGCGAGATCGCGGATGTGGATGTAGTCGCGCACCGCGGTGCCGTCGGCGGTGGGGTAGTCGGTGCCGAAGACCGAGATGGATTCGCGGTGGCCCAGCGCCGTCTGCAGGACGAGGGGGATGAGATGGGTTTCCACGACGCGGTTCTCGCCCAGACCCGCGTACGCGCCCGCCACGTTGAAGTACCGCAGGCTGGTCGCCGCCAGCCCGTGCGCCGCCGCGTAGGAGGTGATGGCGTAGTCGATGGACAGCTTCGACGCACCGTAGGGGTTGGTCGGGCGGGTCGGCGCATCCTCCACGATCGGCACCTGCTCCGGCTCGCCGTACACGGCGGCGGTGGAGGAGAACACCAGGCGCGGGGTTCCGGCGGCGCGCATGGCCTCCAGCAGGGCGAGGGTCTTCACCACATTGCCGTGCCAGTACTTCTCCGGTTGCTGCACCGATTCGCCGACCAGCGACTGCGCCGCGAAATGCAGCACTCCGTCGAAATTCTCGGCGGCGACCAGCTCCACGCCGACCGTGGCGATATCGCCCTCCACGAACTTGGCGCCGGTGGGCACCCCGTCGGCATTGCCGGTCGAGACGTCATCCACCACGACCACCTCGTGGCCGTCCTCGAGCAGGACCTGCGCGCAGACGCCGCCGACATAGCCCGCGCCGCCCGTGACCAGAAGTTTCACGCCTCAGACCAACTTCACCTGGACGGCGTGGGCCATATCGTCGGAGAGCTCGAAACCGGCGTGGCCGGGCACCAGGATGACCACCGCGCCCGGCTTGGTCTCGACATTCACGCGGGCGTCGGGCACCACGCCCGCCTCCCGCAGCTGGTTGATGATCTCCGGATCGGTCTGGATGTGCTCGGAGAGCCGTCGCACCACCACCGCCGCGGACTGCCCGGCGGGCAGGTCCGAGAGCCGGACCAGCTTCTCCTCGGCATTCGAGGAGGCGGTGACGCCCAGCTCGTCCAGACCCGGAATCGGGTTGCCGTACGGCGAGGTGGTTGGGTGGTTGAGCACCTCGACCAGGCGGCGCTCCACCTCCTCGCTCATCACGTGCTCCCAGCGGCACGCCTCGGCGTGCACGTTCTGCCAGTCCAGGCCGATGATGTCGACCAGCAGCCGCTCGGCCAGCCGGTGCTTGCGCATCACCGCGACCGCCATGGCCCGGCCCTTCTCCGTCAATTCGAGATGGCGATCACCCGCGACGGTCAGCAGTCCGTCGCGCTCCATACGCGCCACCGTCTGACTGACCGTGGGCCCGCTCTGTTCGAGGCGCTCGGCGATACGCGCACGCAAGGGCGTGACGCCCTCCTCCTCGAGGTCGTAGATGGTACGGAGGTACATCTCCGTGGTGTCGACCAGATCCTTCACCTGTTTAACCCCTTCGTCGTGCACGAATTCTACCCATGCGCGGCGGCTGCACCGGGCGACAGCTTATTTCGCGAACGCACTGTCAACACCCAGGGCGCGCTGCGTGTTCCCTGCGGGTTCGGTGATGCGCGGTGTCCAGAGCCTACGAAGCGCCGTGACGCATTAGCGTGGCAGGTATGCCTGGCCCACCGCGCAGCGACGGCACCGTCGTCTGGACCGACCGTTTCCTGGACTACATGTGGACGCCGGAGCATCCGATGCGTCCGGCGCGGCTGCGGTTCACCATGGCGCTGGCCGAGAGCCTCGGGCTGTTCGACGGGGTGGAGGCGCTCGCACCGGCGGCGGCCACCGAGGGCGATCTGCTGCGCGTGCACACCCACGACTACATCGAGGCGGTCAAGCACGCTCGACAACCGGACGGGCAGCCGCTGGCCCCGCCCCACGGGCTCGGTTCCCCCGACAACCCGGTGTTCCCGCATATGCACGAGGCGGCCTCGGTCATCGTCGGCGGGACGCTGGCCGCGGCCCGGGAGATCGCCGCCGGCCGCACCCGCCGCGCGGTGAGCATCGGCGGCGGCATGCACCACGCCATGCCGGATTCGGCGGCCGGGTTCTGCGTGTACAACGATGTGGCGGTGGCGATTTCGTGGCTGCTGGACAACGGTTTCGACCGCATCGCCTACGTGGACGTCGACGTCCACCACGGCGACGGGGTGCAGCGGGCCTTCTACGACGACCCGCGCGTGCTGACCGTGTCCATCCATCAGCACCCGGCGACACTGTGGCCGAATACCGGCTGGGCCGAGGAAACCGGCGCGGGCAAGGCGGAGGGCACCGCGGTGAACCTGGCGATCATGCCCGGCACGCGGGACGCGCTGTGGCTGCGGGGCTTCCACGCGGTGGTGCCCGGTGCGCTGGCCGCCTTCCGGCCGCAGATCGTGGTGAGCCAATGCGGGGTCGACACCCACCGCGAGGACCCGCTCGCCGACCTGGAGCTGTCGGTGGACGGGCAGCGGGCGGCCTTCCTGGCCATGCGCGAACTGGCCGACCGCTACGCCGAGGGCCGGTGGCTGGCCATCGGCGGGGGCGGCTACGGGCTGATCCGGGTGGTGCCGCGCGCCTGGACGCACCTGCTGGCCGCCGCCCTGGACCGCGATATCGACCCGGCCACCCCGGTCCCCGCCGAGTGGGCCGCGGCCGCCGCCGCGTACGCGCCGAATATCGCGCCGCCCGCCACCATGGGCGACGGCGCCGACATCGGCTTCGAACGCTGGGACGGCCCCGGCGGCGGCCGGGAGACCGGTGACGAACGCGTCGACCGGGCCCGTCGCGCCCTCGACACATCCGTATTGGCAACACGCCGAGCGACTTTCGGACTGCTCGGCCTGGATCCGGAGGATCCCCGTGACTGACCCCACCGATCCGGCGACACCGCCACCGCCGGGCGATCGCGCCGCGAGCGGCAGACCCGCCGACGGCGACGCGTCGTCGGCACCGGCCGAACGGCCGCCCGCCGCCGCGCCGCCGTTCCCCGACAGCCCGGGGACTCCCGCCACACCGCCGCCACCGCCGGAGCACTGGTTCGCCGACGTGCTCGCCTCCGACGGCGGCGTGGTGCGGCTGCGCCCCATCACCCCCGAGGACGCGGAGCCCATGCAGCGGTTCCACGCGGGGCTGTCGGATCGCACGCGCTATCTGCGGTACTTCGGGCCGTACCCGCGGATGACGCCGAAGGATCTGTACCGCACCACCCACGTGGACTACCACGACCGGGTCGGGCTGGTGATCGAGCTGGGCGAGGAGATCATCGCGGTGGGCCGATACGAGTATCTGGCCGGGCGCGGCGCGCCGCGGGCCGCCGAGGTGGCCTTCGTGGTCGCCGACGGGCATCAGGGGCGCGGACTCGGGTCGATCCTGCTCGAGCATCTGGCGGGCGCGGCGGCCGAACACGACATCGACATCTTCGTGGCCGAGGTGCTGGCCGAGAACAACGCCATGGTGCAGGTGTTCCGGGACGCCGGGTACCAGGTGCAGCGCAACCGGGACGGATCGGTCCTGCACCTGGAATTCGCCATCGACCCCACCGAGGCGCTGCTGTCGGTGCGCGACTCCCGGGAACGGGCCTCCGAGGCGCGCAGTGTGGGCAATCTGCTGTCGCCCAGGTCCGTCGCCGTCATCGGCGCGACACCCTCCACCGGGCGGGTGGGCGGCGCGGTGCTGGCCAATCTGCTGTCGAGCGCCTTCCAAGGACCGGTCTTCCCGGTCAATCGCCAACGCGCCGCCGTGCGCGGGGTGCGGGCGTACGCGACCGTCCGCGATATCCCCGACGAGGTCGACCTGGCCGTGATCGCGGTACCCGCCGCCGAGATCGATTCCGTGCTCGACGACTGCATGGCCAAGGGCGTCAAGGGGCTGGTGGTGCTGACCGCCGGATTCTCCGAGACCGGCCCGCGCGGCTACGCCGCCGAACGCAGCCTGGTCGACGCGGCCCGCGCGCACGGTATGCGGGTGGTCGGCCCGAGCGCCCTCGGCATCGCCAATACCGATCCGGCCATCGCGCTCAACGCCACCCTCGCCCCCGTCCTGCCCGGCCGCGGGCGGATCGGGTTCTTCTGCCAGTCCGGTCCACTCGGCGGGGCCATTCTGGCGGAGGCCGCGGCCCGGCAGCTGGGCCTGTCCACCTTCGTCTCGGCCGGCAACCGCGCCGACGTCTCCGGCAACGATCTGCTCCAGTACTGGGACAGCGACCCGGATACCGATGTGGTGCTGCTGTATCTGGAAACCTTCGGCAATCCGCGCAAGTTCTCCCGCATCGCCCGTCGGGTGGCCCGCGGCAAACCCGTGGTCGCGGTGAACAGCGGCCGCAATGTGGCGCAGGCCGAGGGGGAGCGGGATCTGGACCGGTCGCTGGTGCGCAACCTGTTCGCGCAGGCGGGCATCATCCAGGTCGACTCCATCGCCGAACTGTTCGACTGCGCCATGCTGCTCGGCTATCAGCCGCTGCCCGCGGGGAAGCGGCTCGCGGTGATCGGCAACAGCGCCGCCCTCGCCTGGCTGGCCGTCGACGCCGCCCGCGGCGAGGGCCTCGAGGTCGGCGAACCCACGGATCTGGGACCGCAGGCGAGCCCGGCCGACTATCTCACCGCCGTGGCCGCCGCCGTCGGCGACGGCGAGGTGGACGCGGTCATCGTCGTCTACTCACCGCCGGTCGCCACCGGCGTCGCCGCCTACGCCGAGGCCATCCGATCCGGTGCGCAAGCCGATCCGGCCACACCGGTGCTCACCACCTTCGTCGCCGATCAGGGCATGCCCAATCTGCTCGCCACCCGAGGGCCGGGCGGTTCGGTGGAACGCGGCTCCATCCCGTCCTACGCCGATCCGGAGCGGGCGGCGCGGGCGCTGGCCCGGGTGCGGCGCTACGCCGACTGGGTGGCCCGGCCGGTGTCCCCGGTGGCGCGGCCCGATGGCCTCGACACCACCCGCGCCCGCGACCTGGTGGCCGGGTGGATGGCGGCGGACGACGGCCGCTGGCTCACCGATCTGGAAGCCGTGGACCTGCTGGCCTGCTACGGCATCCGCATCGTCGAATTCCGGGAGGTGCTCGACGCCGATGCCGCCGCGGCCGCCGCCGAGGAGCTCGGCTACCCGGTGGCGGCCAAGGCGACCGGCGAACTGTGGCGCAACCGGCCCGACCTCACCGGAGTGCGGCTGGACCTGTGGCGGCCCGACGCGGTGCGGCGCGGCTACACCGACCTCGCGGAGGTCTCCGGCAATCCGGTGGTGCACATCCAGCGCATGGCCACCAAGGGCGTCGGCTGCACCTTCCGCGTGCAGGACGACCCGTCCTTCGGGTCGGTGATCAGCTTCGGCCTGTCCGGCACCATCATCGACCTGCTCGGTGACCGCGTGTACCGGGCGCTGCCGCTCACCGAGGCCGAGTCCGCGGAGCTCATCGACGCCCCGCGAGCCGCCCCGCTGCTGTCGGGCACCGTGGGCGGGCGCACCATCGACAAGCCGGTCGACCGCGCCGCCCTCGCCGCGATCGCCCAGCGCATCTCGGCGCTCTGCGACGACCTGCCGGAGGTGCGGGAGCTGCTGTGCGAACCGGTCCTCGCCTCCCCGGAGGGCGCGGCGGTGCTCTACGGCCGGGTCCGCATCGGTCCGGAGCCGAGCCGATTCGATATCGGTCCCCGCCGTTTGGCGTAAACGACAGGGGGGTCGGCGGCGATACTTCCGACATGCCCGTTTTGCTCTCGGCCCGCCGTCGATCCGCCCGCGCGCTGTCCGCCTCCGCGCTCGTCCTCGGCTTCGCTCTCGCCGCTTCCGCGTGTTCGGTCTCGATCGGCGGCAGCCCCGTCGTAGAGGAGGCCGAACTCGAGAATTCGATCAAGCATACGCTCACCGACCAGGTGGGCGTCGCCCCCGACGCCATCGACTGCCCCGGCGACCTGCGCGGGAAGGAGGGCACCACCATGCGTTGCACGCTGACCGCGGGTGCCGACACGCTCGGGTTGACGGTGACCGTGACCGGCACCGACGGCGATACTGTCAACTACGACGTGCAGGTCGACGAGTCGTGAGAGCGTACGTCGGGCGATAGCCGAAGGGATGCCCGGTCCGCCTCCCGCGGCGAGAACGGGCAGAATTCATTCCATGCGGGAAGATCGGATCGAAACTGCCACCGCGCCGCTGCGCGACGACATCCGGTTCCTCGGCGGGATCCTCGGCGACACCATCCACGACCACGAGGGGTCGGATGTCTTCGACCTCATCGAGCGGGTGCGGGTGGAGGCGTTCCGGGTCCGGCGTTCGGAGGTGGAGCGCCGCGCCGTCGCCGACATGGTCCGCGATGTGGACATTCACACCGCCATACCGCTCATACGCGCCTTCAGCCATTTCCTGCTGCTGGCCAACCTCGCCGAGGACCTACAGCGCGACCGCCGCCGCGCCGTGCACATGGCGGCCGGGGAACCGCCGCAGGACTCCAGCCTCGCCGCCACCTACCGCAAGCTCGACGCCGCCCGGCCCGACGCCGATATGGCCGCCGAACTGCTGCACGACGCGCTGGTCTCGCCGGTCATCACCGCGCACCCCACCGAGACCCGGCGCCGCACCGTGTTCGATGTGCAGTCGCGCATCACCGAACTCATGCGGCGGCGGCAGCGCTACGCCGAGTCCGAACCCGAGTACGCCGCCCTCGAGGCCGATATCCGCCGCCAGGTGCTGCTGCTCTGGCGTACCGCGCTGATCCGCCTGGCGCGCTTGCGGATTCAGGACGAGATCGAGGTCGGCCTGCGCTACTATGACCTCACCCTCTTCGATGTGATCCCGCGCATCAACGCCGAACTGCGGCAGGCACTGCGGGCGCGCTGGCCCGAACAGGAGCTGCTGACCCGGCCCATCCTGCGGCCGGGCTCCTGGATCGGCGGCGACCGGGACGGCAATCCGAACGTCACCGCCGAGGTGGTGCATCGGGCCACGCATCGCGCGGGAGCGGTGGCCTTCGGCAACTACCTCACCGCACTGGTGGATCTGGAGAAGCAGCTCTCGCAATCGGCGCGGCTGGTGCCGGTCACCCCGGCCCTGGCCGCGCTCGCCGACGAGGGCTACGACGATTCGCCGCAGCGCGCCGACGAACCCTACCGGCGCGCCCTGCGCGGCATCCGCGCCCGGCTCAGCGCCACCGCGCAGCGGTCGCTCGGCGAAATCCCCACCGACGGTATCGATGTCGGCGCGCGCCCGTACAGCGGGCCGCGTGAGTTCCTCGACGAGCTGTGCGTGGTGGACGCCTCCATGCGCGCCTCCGGCGACGGGCTGCTCGCCGACGACCGCCTCGCCGCGCTGCGAAACGCGGTGGAGACCTTCGGATTCCACCTCCAGGGCCTGGACATGCGGCAGAACTCGGAAGTGCACGAGCAGGTGGTGGCCGAGTTGTTCGCCTGGGCCGGAGTGCATTCCGACTACGCCGCGCTCGACGAGGCACAGCGGGTGGAGCTGCTGGCCGCCGAACTCACCACCCGCCGTCCGCTGGTCGGCTCGAACGCCCGGCTCAGTGAGCTGGCCGCCAAGGAACTCGGCGTGGTGCGGGCGGCTCGTACGGCCCTCGACGACCTTGGCGCGGATACCGTGCCCAACTACATCATCTCCATGTGCACCTCGGTCAGCGACATGCTGGAGGCGGCGCTGCTGCTGAAGGAGGCGGGCATTCTCGACCCGGGCGACGCGCAGACGCCGCCGTCGAGCCCGGTGGGGGTGGTGCCGCTGTTCGAAACCATCGACGATCTGCGCCACGGTGCGGACATCCTGGTGGCCGCACTCGAGGTGCCCGCCTATCAGCGGCTGGTCGCGGCGCGCGGGATGCGGCAGGAGATCATGCTCGGCTACTCCGACTCCAACAAGGACGGTGGGTACCTCGCCGCCAACTGGGCGCTGTACCGGGCCGAACTGGACCTGGTGGAGGCGGCGCGCAAGACCGGAATCCGCTTGCGGCTCTTCCACGGTCGCGGCGGCACGGTCGGTCGCGGCGGCGGCCGCAGCTACGACGCGATCCTGGCCCAGCCCGCCGGAGCCGTGCGCGGTTCGCTGCGGCTCACCGAGCAGGGCGAGGTCATCTCCACCAAGTACGCCGATCGCGGCACCGCCTACCGCAATCTGGAGGCGCTGGTGGCGGGCACCCTCGAATCCACGCTGCTGGATGTGGAGGGGCTCGGCGCGGACGCCGAACCGGCCTACGAGCTGCTCGATGAGCTGGCCGAACTCGCACGCCTGGCCTACGCCCGGCTGGTGCACGAGACGCCGGGGTTCGTGGAGTACTTCCGGGCCTCCACGCCGATCGCGGAGGTCGCCGACCTCAATCTGGGCAGCCGCCCCGCCTCCCGCAAGCCCACCAATTCGGTGTCGGATCTGCGGGCCATTCCGTGGGTGATGGCCTGGAGTCAGTCGCGGGTGATGCTGCCCGGCTGGTACGGCACCGGCTCGGCGTTCGAGCAGTGGATCGGCGACGACCCGGAGCGGCTGGCCACCCTGTCGGACCTGTACCGGCGCTGGCCGTTCTTCCAGACGGTGCTGTCGAATCTGGCGCAGGTGATGGCCAAGGCCGATATGGACATCGCCGCCACCTATGCCGAACTCGTGCCCGATGAAGCGTTGCGCGACACCGTATTCGGGATGATCCGGGACGAGTACGCCCGCACCGTGCGGGTGTACGCCGCGATCACCGGCAGCGACGAGTTGCTCGCCGACAATCCGGCGCTGGCCGAATCCATCCGCAACCGCTTCCCCTACCTGGAGCCGCTGAACCAGATGCAGGTGGAACTGCTGCGCCGCCGCCGTGCCGGGGATGATTCCGAACTCGTGGAGCGCGGCATCCTGCTCACCATGAACGGCTTGGCGACCGCCCTGCGCAACTCCGGGTAGCTCGCCGATCCCACCCGGCAAGACATTCTGGACCTGCAGTCGGGTGGCGAGCAGCCGACCGCCGGACCCCTGATCGCGTCGGGTGTCCGACCACCGTGACCACAAGAGCCGGTCGGTCCACGCTGTCCCCGAGGGGTTGGTGGGCAGCGGGAACCGACCGGCGGTGGTGTCGGACCGGCGCCTCGAAGACGGCCCGACGATCTGGGGTCTAGCTCGCGTAGGCGCGCAGGCGGTCGGCGCGCTCGCCCTTGCGGAGCTTCGACATGACCTCACGCTCTATCTGGCGAACCCGCTCGCGGGACAGGCCGAACAGCTTGCCGATCTGGTCCAAGGTGCGCGGCTGGCCGTCGTCGAGGCCGTAGCGCAGGCGGATGACCTGCTGTTCGCGCTCGTCCAGGGTGGCCAGCACGGTGCGCACGTCGCGGTGCAGCAGACCCGCGATGACGGCGCTCTCGGCGGAGGTGGCCTCGGAGTCCTCGATGAAGTCGCCCAGCGGGGCTTCCTCGTCATTGCCGACCGGCATGTCCAGGCTCACCGGATCGCGGCTGTGGTCCAGCAGATCGGCGATCTTCTCGACCGGAATGCCCGACTCTCGCGCCAGTTCGGCGTCGGTGGCCTCGCGTCCCAGCTGCTGATGCAGTTCGCGCTTGATCCGGGCCAGCTTGTTCACCTGCTCGACCAGGTGCACGGGCAGCCGGATGGTGCGGCTCTGATCGGCCATACCGCGGGTGATGGCCTGCCGAATCCACCAGGTGGCGTAGGTGGAGAACTTGAAGCCCTTGGTGTAGTCGAACTTCTCCATGGCTCGGATCAGGCCGAGATTGCCCTCCTGGATGAGGTCCAGCAGCGGCATACCGCGACCGGTGTAGCGCTTGGCAAGCGACACCACGAGACGCAGGTTGGCTTCGAGCAGATGCTGGCGCGCGGCCTGACCTTCGCGAACCAGTATCGCGAGATCCCTCTTCTTCGTGGCCGACAGCCGTTTGCCGGTCTCCAGCAAATGCTGAGCGTAGAGGCCCGCCTCGATGCGCTTGGCCAGCTCGACCTCGTCGGCCGCCGTCAGCAGCGCCGTCTTGCCGATCCCGTTCAGGTACACGCGTACCAGGTCGGCGGCGGGGCTCTGGGCGTCGAGGTCCTGTTCGCTGGTGCGCACGTCAGTGGTGGCGGGGCTTGTCATGACTTGCCTCCTGTCGGTGGTGTCTCACTCCGATCAACGGACCCGACATTCGGAAAGTTCCCCGCCGTGAGCCTGATAAACCGCATCTGAGCTGCGGTTTCATCACGCTTCGGCTGAGAAGTTCCTGAGAAGGGTCCGCCCGGGGAACGCGGCCCCCGACGGGTCCGCGCCGTTTTCCGGGTGGTTGCCGTAACCGGATCCCAACTTCCGCATACGCCCCCGGATAGGCGCTTTCCGCGATGAATAACCTCCCCGACGGACGTGGTGTGGCGTGGGTCTCGAGGGAGCAGCTCAACCGATAGGTGAAACGGCGGGTGGTCACCGCGCATTCCCCGGGAATGCCCGCGACCACCCGCCGTGAGGTGTGCTTTTCGCCGAACTACCGAACCGGTCGGATCAGGCCGTGCCGGACCAGGTCCAGCACCACCCGCAGGGCGGCGGTCCGGAACTCCGGGGTTGCCGCGTCGCCGGACTCACCGAAGGCGAGCAGCTCGACCAGATCGGCCAGCGGCAGACCGTCCGGCCGCATCCCGGCCAGCAGGGCGGCGATGGCGTCGTCGATCTCGTGCTGCCAGCGCGGGCCGTCCCCGCGATGCAGCCGCGCCACCCGCTGCTCCCAGCCGTGCGCACCCGGCAGTGCGACCCGCTCCAGCGCAGTCGCGGCATCCACCTCGAACCGTGACGACCACGCCACCTCGGGGTCGGTGGCCACCGCGCGCAGCCACGCCGAGCGCTCGAAGTACCGGGCGGCCTCCGGACCCAGCGGATCGTCGAAACCGTGGGTGAGGTCCTCGGCCAGCAGTTCGGTCGGGCCGTCGATGGCGCGCAGATAGACGAAGCCGAAACCGATGCCCTCCACCTCGGCCGCCGCGAAGGCGTCCAGCCAGGCTTCGGCGCGGGCCTGCGCGGCCGGATCGCGCGGATCCAGTCCGGCGTCGCGCAGCCAGGTGCCGACATAGAGGGCGGGATCGGCCACATCGCGCTGCACGATCCAGGCATCCACCCCGTGATCGGGCAGCCAGCGCGCGACCCGGCCGCGCCAGTCCTCGCCCTCGACATGGACCCAGGAGGCCAGCATGGCGGCGGTGCCGCCCGGATTCAACAGGGCGGGGGCACCCGAGACGACGAGTTGACTGGCCCCGTCCAGCGCCAGCCCGGAATCACGGTAGGTGTGCTCGACCCGGGCCGGGCCGACCACGAATGGGGGATTGGCGACCACCTGGTCGAAGCGGCGGCCCGCCACGGGGTCGAACCAGGAACCCTCGAGCAGTTCGACGGTCAGGTCGTTGAGGGCGGCATTGGCGTCGGCCAGCCACAGGGCGCGCTGGTTCACGTCGGTGCCGGTGACGGTGCGGCCGTAACCGGCGGCGTGAACGGCCTGCACGCCGCATCCGGTGCCCAGATCGAGGACGGTGCCGACCGGTTCGGTCGGGGTGGCGCGCAGCAGCGACAGTGACGCCTGCCCGACGCCGAGCACATGGTCGGTGTCCAGGGCCCGCCGCCGCATGGAGTCGTCCAGATCGGACAGGATCCAGCGGGTGCCGTGACCCAGGTCCAGGGGCCGCAGGTCCAGGGCCGCCCAGACCTCGCCGCCCTCGCGGTCGAGTAGTCCGGCGGCGACCGCGGCATCGATATCGACCGGCTGCAGCGCCGCGGCGGCCTCCCGCTCGGGTACCGGATCGCCGAGCAGCAGCAGCCGGATGAGCACACCGAGCTCCCCGGCGGCGCGGGCTGCCCGGCGCACCGGTACCGGTTCGGAGCGGCCGAGAGCGGAGTGCGCCGCGTCGCCGAGCACGTCCAGCAGCGTGTCGGCGTCGTAGCCGACGCGGGTGAGGGCGACGCGCAGGTCCGGGGCCAGTGCGGCGAGCAGGGACGACGTTGTCGTCGGATTCGTCGGCATGACCGAAACTCTGCCACCGCGACCATCGCGCATCGCGCGGCGGCCCCGGAACGTCACTCCCGGGGCTTGCGTCCGGTGATGCAGTAGGGCTGGCCGCTCGGATCGGCCATGACGATCCATTCCTTGCCGGTGCCGAGGCGCCGGGCGCCGAGCGATTCGTGCCAGGCCGCGGTGGCTTCGGTGTCGGTGCTGGCCAGATCCACGTGCGCCGAGGTGGGGCGGTCGTCGTCGAGTCGTTGCAGGAGGAACTGCACGAGCGGGCCTTCCGGCGGGCGCAGGCGGTCGAATTCCGGCCGGGTGGCCGGGGTGTGGGTCCAGCCGGTGAGATCGACCCAGAACCGGCTCTCGGCCTCGTAGTCCGCGGCCCCGATATCCAGGCACACCTGGTCGAGCCGAGAGCGGCTGCCGTCCGGAGCGGTGACCACCGGTGTGTCGCCGGTACCCGCGGAACGGTCGAAAGGTGTGAGGCAGAACGTCATTCCGTGCGGGGATTTCAGCACGGTGTAGTCGGGATGTTCCAGAACCAGCGTCGCGCCCAATTCGCGGGCACGTTTCACGGCGGCGGGAACGTCATCGACATCGAGGTCCATGTGCACCCGCGGATGGCTTTCCACCGCCTGCATCTTCACGCTGGGTGTCCCGGATTCCGGGAGCAGCGTGACGAATTCCCCGTTGTCACCGCGCTTGTCCGACAGCCGGGTTCCGGTGACGGTGGTCCAGAAGCCGGCCGCGGTATCGAAGTCGGCGGCGGGACGGTCCAGGAACACCCAGAGCCATCGAACCATCGTGCGTTCTCCTGTCATCGGCGGGCGGCCGTCAGCTGTCGATGGCGCGGTGGTGGCCCGATTCCAGGGCGATCTGGCGGCGGCGCTCGTCCCAGCGACTCGGCTCGTCCTTGCGGCGGGGCGGGCGGTCGTTGGCGACGAGCACCGCGATCCACGGCAGTGGAATGGACACGCCGATGATCAGCAGCGAGATCACCCAGTTCTCCCACATGCTGTAGGCCACCGCCGCCAGGATCAGGCAGGGAATCCGGAAGCCCATGAGGATCGTGTACCGGCGTACCCGGTTCCGGTGCTGCTGCTCCAGCGATGTCTGCGCCTCGGTGATGAGCACCGGCTTCTCCGGCTCACCCTTGAAGAAGCCCTGCGAAGGCCGGGGCGGCATGGGTATGGAACCGGCCGGCCGGAACTCGAACTCGGGGCGAACCTCGTCGCCGTCGTGCTCGGCATCAGGGGTCTCGCCGTCACGCTGCATACCCCCGAGTCTTCCACCCCCGCCACGCGAATGCACACGGCGGTGGTCCCGCACCGGGTTCCTGGCAGAATGGAGGCCGTGAGCGCAGACACCCTGGTACGCCCCGATGAGACCACCGACGAGTCCACCGACAGCGATATCCCCAAGTACTTCCACTACGTGAAGAAGGACAAGATCGCCGAGAGCGCGGTCATGGGCACCCACGTCGTGGCCCTCTGCGGCGAGGTCTTCCCGGTCACCCGTTCCGCCAAGCCCGGCTCCCCGGTCTGCCCGGAGTGCAAGCGCATCTACGAGATGATGAAGAAGGA
>NZ_JASITE010000029.1 GCF_030767025.1 Nocardia sp. CC227C
CTAGCTATTTCCGCTGGTCAGGGGCTTGCTGGCTGCTGGAACGGGCCGAAAAATGTAAGTTTGGTGTAATTTTGGCCGGATCCAGTAGTTCCATGACCGCCGCATTGTCGACCGCCACCATGCGGCGAATGCCCTGGTGGATGTAGTGACGCTGAGCCATCGACTTGTTGCCATCCATGTGCCCCAGCTGGGCGCTGGCGCGTTCGTCGTCACCGGTCATCGTGGCGACGTGCGTGGCCACTGTGTCTCGCAGATCCGACAAGCGGAATGTCTTGAACTCGCTGCCCTTCCGCATGGCGTAGACAGCCATGCGGGCGTTGGACACGCTTACCCAGGACCCTGAAGCGCTACGGGGGCCTCGAAGAATCGGCAGGGTCTCGAGGGCGGGGGCGGCCTTCTCCTTCTCGGTGTCCAGCTCGGCAGCAAGCCAGTCGGGGAGTACCAGCCTGTATTCGTTACCGCTCTTGCGCCCAGGATTTCGGTACGGACCGGTCTTGGATTTGCATCTGACCGTGCCACAGACACGCAGTACGGACCCAGCGACGCCGTCGAAGTCTTCCTTCGTGATGTCGCACCAGCGGACAGCAAGTCCCTCACCCGGCCGCATCCCCGTGCCACGCAGAAGCAAGTACAACAGCCGGAGATAACGGCTCTCACCGCGACCATCGTCCAGCCATGTATCGATCCGCTGTAGGACGCTGCGTTGCTCCATGGGGCTGAGCGGCCGAGGCTTCGCACCGTCGCTTGTCGGCCGAGGCACGTACGGCATGGGGTTGGCGCTGGCTGCGATGCCCTTGCGCAATACCGCGAGCTTGAATGCGGAGCACAACTGACGATATTGATGGTAGGCGGTACTGGGTGCGCTATCGGCCACCTCGTCCAGGAAATCTGCAATCCACGCAGCATCGGCTGCCTCAGCAATGCTGAGGCTCCCCATCTCAGTGTCGAGCTTGAATGCGTCAGGGTTGTTGCTGCGCTTCGCATTCTTCGTCGGGGGGTAGATGCAGCAACGATAGTTGTTGTAGGTGTCTTCAGACATCTTGCCCGCCTGCACCTTTGCCTTATAAGCTGCATCCAGCTCGGCAAAAATTTTACTCATCTTGTCGGTAGGGGAGAACAGTGTTCTGGTACTCGATTGGCGCCGACGCTTCGAACCTTTATGTACATTCCTTTTGAAGTTGCACTCCCAGTCTTCCAAGCATGCTCGACGTGTTCTACCACTGCCGCTGGTGCGAACGTATTCTCCGCTATAGGCGCGGTGGCGAACCTGAGATATCCTCCATATGCCGTCTGCGCCTTTTGTTGGAACGAGTTTGTCTTTCGACGGCATAGCGCCGGGTTCCAGGGCTGCTTGTGCCATGCAACTTCCTCCCTTCTAACTTGTATGTCGCCAGATCAGGCGGCTTTTCGGGGATCGTCGGTGATGTCTCGGGAGGGGGTCTCGCCCCGATATGGCAACGTTTGCTCCCAAGCAATCAGGTCGCTCAGCTTGTAACGGCGAAATCGGCCAATTCGCGCGAAGCGAGGCCCTCTTCCCAGTGAGGCCCAATTCGCTAGCGTCTTCGGGGGAATCTTCAGGTGCTGAGCGACCTCATCGGTGCTCATCCAGTGTTCACATGGGTCGTCCATAATGGGTACACCTTCTTCTGTCGGTGATTCGATGTCGATCGACGAGCTATTCGGAATCGGCAATAATAACCGTGCGTTGATATTCACGCTCCAACGTGTATGGAATATCAAGTGCCTTCGAATTGTGAAATCCGATTCACGGCAGAACTCGTCACCTTGGCGCGGGTGTATGTGAGCATTACGAGATGGGATATTCGACCGAGCGAGGTATTTGCGGTAGTGGACCAAGCAATCCGGCTGACCGATTATGGTAAAGGTGTGTCGAAATTCCTAGTGTCCGTCAGACTCGCTACTACGTAATGCGCTCGACCACTTCTGGTGGCGCTGTGCGGCGCGTGAATTGCCGGTGGGGGACCGTGATGCGGCATGTCGTCGGCAGTGGCGGACAGCGCCCGATGCGGGCGTGCCGTGCGTGTGGCTGGCATGCGGTGTCGGCGCGGTGTGTTCATCGGTCACTCCCCGGGGCGGTGGGTGATCACAAGGATCCTGATACCCCCGGGACTGCGCGGCGACCCCCGGTTCGCGACATCGCCTTGCCCGAATACTGCGGCGTGGCGACGTGCCATCGCGGTGCAGGAGATCCGGAAGACTGCTGAGGGACTGGAGCGCGGGTGCACTCGGTGTCACACCTGGCAGCCGGGGTGGCGGCACGGAATGTCGGCCGTGAGGTCCCCGTGCGACTTCCTGCCCGGAGGGGAGGGAGTGGGCGAGTGCACCGGCGTCCTGGTCCGAACCGGTGCACTCTCGGAACAGCGGCACGCCCGGGCATGTCGGTGACCGGTCTGGGCGATACCCGCCCGTCGTCAGGAATTCACCTGACGTTGTGTGCCACCAGGGTGGACTCTCAGGCCTGGCGTGGAACGAGGCGGCAGGCCGGGTCAGGCGGGTCTGACCGGACGCGACTGCGCGGCCTTTGGAAACCCGCGATGGGGTGGACCGCCCCGGCTTTGGTTGAGACCTGACTACCGACTACGAATGTCTCATGCTGCCGCGGGCTGCTGGCTCCGGCCTTCCCAGAAGGCCTGCTCGAACTCCAACGGTGGACGATAGTCACACCAGGAATGCAGCCGCTCGTGATTGTACCAACGAATCCAGGCAGCGGTCTCCCGAATCACGTCGTTCGTATCATGCCACACGTACTTGTCGATCAGCTCCTTCTTGAACAGCGAATTCACCGACTCGGCGAGCGCATTGTCATACGAATCCCCAGTACTGCCAACCGATTGCGCGATCCCCGCCTCGGCCAGCCGCTCGCCATAGCGAATCGCCGTGTATTGCACGCCCCGATCCCCGTGATGTACCAACGCGCGACTCAATTTCAAGCGCCGTTTCCACAACGCCATCTCCAACGCATCCAGGGCCACATCGGTTTTCAACGAATCCGATACCTGCCAGCCCACGATCGCCCGCGAGAACACATCGGTGACGAACGCCGCGTAGCAGAACCGACCACCGGACAGCTCGATGTAGGTGATGTCCGCAACCCATAATTGGTTCGGGGCGGGTGCGCGAAAGTCTCTGTCCACCAAGTCCTTCGGTCGATCCGACGCACTGCCCGGGATGGTCGTGCGGGGTCGCCGCCGCACCGGCACCAGCCCGGTCAGCCCGTTGCCGCGCATCACCCGCTCGACCGTGCACCGCGCCACCTCGACACCGGCCCGGCGAAGTTCCCGCCACATCTTCCGTGCCCGTAATCACGGCGCCGACCCTCGTCCTTCTCGCGTAGCGCAACGATTTCCGCGAGGATCTCCGCGTCCCGCACACTCCGCGCGGACGGATTCGCCTCCCGGTTCTTCGCCGAATAGTATGTCTGGTAGCGGAATTGCAGGACATCGCAGAGCTCGGTGACCGTGAACCGGTCCCGATGCCCGTCGATGAACTTCACCATTTCGGCGGTGGCGGGTCCAGTTCCCGGGCGAAAAAAGCTGACGCCGCCTTGAGTACCTGATTCGCCCGCTCGACCTCCCGCAACCGGGCCTCCAGCTCACGAATCCGCGCGTTCTTCGCCGCCACCGATTCCGGCACCGGCACCGCCGCGGCCACGCTACCGGCCTGCTCGGCGGCCTTGGCCTGCTTCACCCAGTGCCGCAAGGCTTCCTTGTGAACGCCCAGATCACGCGCCACCCGGGCGATCGCGCCCCGGCCTCCGGCCAACTCGCGTTCATACTGCGCGACCAACACCACCGCGCGTTCGCGCAGCTCCGCCGGATATCTCGAGTTCCCTGCCATACCGTCGATCCTCTCCAGATCCAACGGTCTCCCTCAAACCCGGGGTGGTCCATCGAGGCAATTGTCCAGCTATTGAGTTTGATGTCTGGCGGTTGGCGCGAACGTCGATGCACAACCTGCTCGGCTCGTCCGGGGTGAAGTGTTCTCGCTTCGCCTCGCGGGTCAGCATTATTCCCACGGCTGCGCTGGCAGCTGCTGGATGAGCGCACAGCGCGTTCACCCCCGGTTGTGGGGGTGGGCTTGGTTCTGGCGCGATTCACTCACGAAATTCTGTCAATACACCTGTGTCCCGCGTCCGCGCGGTGCATCCGGTGCTCGTAGACGCGTGCAGATGCTCCTGCACCCGTTTGCGGGCCATCCGGTGATCTTCGCGTGTGCCGGACACCTCTCGAGGAGGTCGGTCATGAACTGGTTGATGAGCAAGAAGACGGCATCGGTCGAATCGAGCGCGATGGCGATCGCCTCGCACAGAGCTGGTGGCTCGGCCGCTGCGGTGGGCTTGTGGGTGGTGTGGCTGCGCGCGGGCCGAGTGCAGCGATGCGTGCGGTCGACACGTCTGGATGTCGACGTGCCCGTGAGTATTCCCGGCGATGCCGTCCCCGGAGCCGATGTGGCGGTGGTGATCGCGGTCGCCCCGACTCGTCTGGCACATCCGGTCTGCGGACGCGCAGTGGTGATCGGAGATTTCCTGGCGGCCAACGGATTCGGTGTCCGTGTAGTGCATGCGCGGACCCTGCGTGCGGGCGCGCTATGGACCTCACTGCGGGGACGGCCACTGGCGGGGTTGATACCGGCGGTGTCCCCCAGTGCCCGGGCAGGGGCACACCGGCCGAGGCTGGTCCGGCGGGGCGCGGTGGGTGCGCGGGCACGGCTGGCGATGGCCGCGTGCGCGGCCGTGGCCACGCTGGTGTGCGCGGTGCCCGCCACAGGCACGCCCGCCGATGGGCAGCCGGGACTGGTGCCCGATCCCCCGTCCCACGGCCAGGCCGGGTTGATCGCGGCCCCACCGGCCACCGTCACGGCCCCGAACACCGGCCCGGCCACCCCGGACAGCGCAGCCCCCGGCGCGGTCGCGGTGGCGGTGCCGGAGCCCGCGACCGAGCAGCCGCGCCCGGTCTCGGCCGCTCCGCAGCAGTCGGTGCCGCCGCGTGCGGTGCAGGGACCATCCGCGCGACTGTTTTCAGAGTCGGTCACCGCACAGGACGCTGCTGGACCGGAGCTGCGGTTCGGTGCGGCCGTGGTCCCGGCTCCGGATTGGCTGCCGACTCAGATCAGTGACCACGAGCGTGCCTGGAACACCATCGTCGTCGATCACGCCTCGACCGTGCTGGACGAGGCCGGACTCGCCGGCCCCGCGACCGAGACCGTGCTCGGCACCGGTATCGGCGGCGAGCCAGCCTCGATCACCGAGGAGCTGGGCTGGGTGCAGAAGATGGCAACCGAGCCCGAGCAGTGGACACCACTGGCGGAGCAGGCCCTCGCCCCGGTCGTCGCCGCCGTCGAACCCCCGGCCCACGCGGTGATCGATGCCGCGCTGGCCCACCTCCCCGCGTGGTGCCGATGACCACCACACACGGCAACGACGGCGACTGGGCCGGTGAGGGCGCCGAGCTCCTGCTCGACGAACCCGACCACATCCCGGCGGACCTGCGTCGGTGGCTGACCGTGCACACCACCAGCACCCTCGAAGCCGACACCGACCGACCTTCGCGGCCCGCGCCCGCCCCGCGCCGATCTCCGTGGCGCGCGGTGATGGTGGGCATCGGTGTGCTCGGGCTGGTGGTCACCGGTGCCGATGTCGTGATCGGACGCGACGGTGCTCCCGCCTCCAGCGGCGGCCCCACGGCCACTGCGTCTGCGTCCGCGCGGCGGGTGGTCAGCGGTAACGCGCCAGGCTGCGCCACGACCACCCCGCGCGGCGACCTCGCCGCGGCGGTGGCCGGACCGGACCGGCTCCGCGCCACCGACGGAGCGCACGCGATCACAGTGTTCGAGGCCGCCTACTACCTCGCCCGTTCCGGTGAGCGGGCACGCCAGCTCGTCGCCGCCTCCGCGTCGATCCCCGAGCCCGCAGCGATCCAGGCCGGGATCGACTCGCTGCCCGCAGGCACCACCTACTGCGCCACCATCACGACCCTGGCTGCGGGGCTACACGAGGTCGAGATCCGCGAAGCCCACCCCGGCGGAGTCGAACACCTATGGCGGCAACAGATTTCGACCACCACCGCTGCCGAGGGCGCGGTGATCACGGCGATAGCCCATCTTTGAGAACCGACGAGCCGAAACCGATACGGCAACACCATGATCGAACAGAAGAGGAGGTGGTCGCGATGCTGATCGCAGTCGCAGGGACACACGAGCGAACCGGGGTGAGCACGACCGCCCTGGCCCTGGCCGCCGCCTGGCCCATCGGCCAACCGGTGATCTTGACCGAAGCCGATCCACGCGGCGGCACCCTGGCCCGCTGCTGCGGCGGCGACCCCGGGCGCGGGCTGGCCAGCCTCCGCACCGCCCGCACACACGCAGACGGGCAGGTCGGTCTCGACTTGGCGAAGCATCTGCAATGGCATCGGGCCGGAGTCGCCTACCTCGCCGCCTCCGCCGTACCGGCCACCGCCACCGTGCTCGACCCCCTCGCCCTGCGGCCCGGGCCGGGCCGTGACTGGGTGCGCGCCCCCCTCATCCTCGCCGACTGCGGCACCGCCACCGCGATCGCAGCCTCGACACCAGGCGCCGACCTGCTCGTGCTCGTCGCCCGCGCCCGCGACATCGAGGAAGTCGCCTCAGAGCCGAACGTGCGCGAAGCGGCGGCCCACGGCATCCGCGTCGCGATGGTGGTGATCGGCTCCGAACCCGCAGAACACGCTGCCGAGACCACGGTCGCGGTGCTGGGCTGGTTGCCGTACGCGCCCGCCGAGGCCGCCGACCTGTGGGGTGGACGAAACCAGTGGCGTGCCAGCGACTTCGGTACCGCCGCCCACGCGGTTGCCGAAGCCCTGCACGTCGCCCTCACCGGCACCGCACGCCCGGTGCCGCGGCGAGCACGGTGGCCTCGCGGTAACCGATTCCGCACCACCCGCTCGGCTCCCCGGGTCTACACGATCACCAGCCCGCACACCGGCCAGCCCGACACCGTCCCGCTCGCGCAGGCGCTGGCGGCGATGTGCACCAACGGCCAGCACACCCGAGCACCGAGCTCACCGGGTGAGTCGGCGACCTCGCCGGCCACCACCGCCAACTGCGCCGATTCCCGCCCAGCACCGGTGGCCGTGCCGTCGGCCACGCTCCCGGCCGAAACGATCGAGACCGCACGAGTGCTGGCCTTGCGGCTGTTCGGGCCGCTGCGGGTGATCTGGCGGCCCGCGTCGGGGCCAGAAGGCCAGCCCGCCACCTCAACCGAGATCACCACGCGGCTGCAGCCGCGCACCCGCGAGCTGATCGCGGTACTGGCCACCCATCCCGACGGACTGAGCTGCTCCCAGCTGATCGAGGCGCTGTGGGGCGAGCACTGTCCGCGCAACCCGGCCAGCGCCGTGCACACCGCCCTGGGGCGACTGCGTGCCGCGATCGCCGCCGCCACCGAAGACACCGTGACCCGGCCGCTGGCACGCGAGGGCGACCGCTACCGCCTCGATCCCGCCGTCACCACCATCGACTACCGCGAGTTCCGAGACGCCGTACAGCAGCGCCGCCGCGCGAACACCGACGCCCAGCGCCGCACGGCCTGCACAGCCATCATCGAGCTGGCCACACCCGGCGTCCTCGCCGCGGACCTCGATGCCGGCTGGCTCGCCCCGTTGCGCGAGGCGGCGCGGCGCGAGACCACCACCGCCGTCGGCGCACTCGCCCAGCTGCTCGTCGCTGACAACCCGCGCGCGACCCTGCACCTGCTCGAAGCCGCGATCGACAACGACCCCTACAACGAACGCCTCTACCAAGACCTGCTGCGCCTGCATGCCCGCCTCGGCGAACACCTCGTGGTCCCCACCACCCTCGCCCTGCTCACCCAGCGCCTCGCCGAAATCGGAGAAAAGCCCAGCCCGGAAACAATCGACCTCGCACAAAGCCTCCGCGAAGAACATTGCCGGACACTCATGAACCAACGAGATGAGAAAGCTGTCTGATCCATCACGCACCCGCAACAATGACGCGGGTGCAAGAAAAGGCCCGAACAGAAGAATCCTGTGACACGCGCATGCGATTTACCTTCCGGTCCTATTGAGAATAGAAGAACATGCTGTTTACATGGCTCCGCTGACCTACGTTGGAGCCTGCGGTAATATCAACGTGCGCTGGGAATGGTGCGGGGAACGGCTGCACTGAACATCGGAACGGTTTAGTTCGCGCGGTCGAGCATTTCGCGCTCATCTGAGTCGCCGAGGTATCAGACGCGGGCGGTAACGGCGGATGAGAGAGCGAGCCTGCTCCGGAAACGAACACGGATGCGCGCGAAGGGCGCGCCGTGGGGACGCCGGTCCGGGTCGGGGGTCGAATCGGGGGTCTGTTCGGGGATCGGATCGGTGCCCTGATCAAGTCCGACCACCCGCCGGGCCACATTCCTGCCGGTCAGGGCCGTGCGTGGGTGGCCCTGGCCGCCCAGGGTCCTACCCCCGAACGGGGTAGCGGTACATGAGGGGGTGCGGGGTGGTGTCGTCGCCTACTGGCGGTCGTGCCTGGTTCGATCATGTTCTGCTCCGGTCAATTCCCTGAATTTCCGGCTCCATGTCTTCTCTTTTTCTTTTCTGATCTTGATTCCCTTATGTCGGCGCTCGGCGTGCTGGAGTGGTTGCATTGTCCGGATTGCTTGCTCGAATTCGACGGTTGACCTGCGGAGATTGGGGCGGGAATTGTTCGGAAACGGCTTGAATTCCGGTGTCGGGTCGAGCTAGCTTCGAGCGGTACCCGGGGAATTCCACACATCAACGAATTCGAATGACGGCCGCGCCCGCATTGTGCGACGATCCCGCATGAATGGCGGGGCACCCGGAATTCGTTCGCTTTCGAAAAGGAGACGGGAAAATGACCGCACCGAGCACCACCCGATTGGGCAACGGCGAACTCCGGCGCATGGTGGCGCAAACGTTGGCAGACGATTCCGCCACCGAATTCAGCCCCCGCGCCATCGCGAAGATCACCGGCCGGTCCTCCGGTGCGATCGGCAACGCCCTCGACGCCCTGGTGCGCGCCGGGCAGGCCGAACAGACCCAGACGACCCCGCGCCGCTACCGCGCCAACGCCGAGACCGCCAGCGCCGCCGCCGCACCCACCACGCCCGCCGCCGGGGCACCGACCGCGCCCGCCAAACGCGCCGCACGCCCCCGCACGGCCAAACCCGCCGCCCCGGCACCGGCCACCCCCGCCGCGCCCGCAGCGCGCCGCACGAAGGCCGCCTCGGCCCCGGCGGCCACCGCGCCCGTTGGGCCGGTGGTGCGGCCCAACGGGCAGCTCTACCACCCACGCGCGCTGGCCGGGCTGCCCGATGTCGAGGTCCTGGCCCGGATGCGCGCCAGCGAGGTGCCGGTGCTGGTGTACGGCCCGCCCGGCACCGGCAAGACCAGCCTCATGGAAGCCGCCTTCGGTGACCTGTACACCGTGGCCGGGGACGCCGACACCACCGCCGCCGATCTCGTGGGCGAGTACACCCAAACCCCGGACGGGCGCTTCGAGTTCGTGCACGGCCCGCTCGTGCGGGCGATGAAGGCCGGGGCGGTGCTGTTCGTCGATGACGCCACCCTCATCCCGCCGAGCGTGCTGGCGGTGGTGTACCCCGCCATGGACGGCCGCCGCGAGATCGTCATCAAGGCCCACGGCGGGGAGATCGTGAAAGCCGCCCCCGGTTTCTTCGTGGTGGCCGGGCACAACCCCGGCGTGCACGGCGCGATCCTGTCCGAGGCCCTCGCGAGCCGGTTCGCGTTCCAGGTCGAGGTGACCTCGGACTACGAGCTCGCCGAGGGGCTGGGGGTGGACGCCCGGGCCGTGGCCACCGCCCGGGCGCTGGCGGTGCGGGTGACGCGCGGGGAGATCGGGTGGGCTCCGCAACTGCGAGAGCTGTTGGCATTCGCCAAGATCGCCGCTGCGGTCAACCCCGCCACCGCCGCCGCCAACCTCATCGGCACCGCCCCCGAAGAGGACCGCGCCATCGTCGCCGAGGTCGTCAAGGCCGAATTCGGCACCGCCTACAAGCCGCTGTCGCTGGGCGCGCGCCTCAAGTTCTGACCCCGCCCCGGTGTCCCCGGGCACCCGCCCGGGGACACCGGCCCCCACCCCCGAACCACACCCGAAGGGACCGCCCGCCATGACCGCCCCGCACGTGACCGCCACCCGCCCCGCCCGCCCGCGCACCACGCCCACCGACCCCGGCTGGGAGGCCCTGTCCGTGGCGCTGACCGCCGAAGCCCCCACGATCGCCGGGCGCGACGATCTCACCGTGACCATCGCCCCCGGCGCGGGCACAGGCGCGCTGGCCTGGTTCGACCCCGACACCGCCGCCATCGCGATCGAGGGCACGAACCTGGGCATCGCCCCCGCCACCGCCCGCCCGTGGCGGCCCGCCGACCGCACCCGCTACGCCCCCACCTGGGGCGCGTTCGTCCACGAATGCGCCCACGCCCGTCACACCCGCTGGACCACCCCGCCCCGCCCGACGGAACCCGAGACCGCCGGGGCGGCAATGCTTCTCGAGGAAGGCCGCGCCGAAGCAGCCCACCTGCGCCGCCGCCCGGGCGACCGGCACTGGCTGCGCGCGGCTGTGCGCGAGCTGGTCTTCGCCGACACCGGCGGGCTCACCAACACCGAGCACCTTGCCCCCACCCGCTACGCCGCCGCGCACGCCGCCGCCCTCATGCTCGCCCGCGTCGACGCCGGGGTGCTCACCGCCGCCGAAACCGCGCCCGCTGCCGCCGCCATCGAAGCCGTGCTCGGACGCGACCTGCTGCGGCAGCTGCGGACGCTGTGGCGCATCGCGCACCGGCTCTCCGACACCAACGCCGGAGGCATGCTCGAACTCGGGCGGCGCTGGTTCGCCCTCGTCGGTCCCGAACCGCACACCACCCCCCAACCCGGCTCGATCTTCGGCACCGCCATCTCCGGCAGCCTCGGCGACATCGCGAAAGCCGTTGCCGAGCACCGGCTCCCGCCCGACCCCGCCGCCGACGCCGACCACGCCGCCCGCAGCGAGGCCCGTGACGCCGACCGCGCCGCCATCACCGCCGCCTCCGTGTTCCGCACCCGCATCCGCCCCGGCACCCACGGGCACCGCACCCGCACACCCCGCACCGAAGAACGCACCGCCGCCCGGGCGCTGGCCCGTGCGCTCACCACCGCCAGCCAGCGCGAACGCGCGGTCACCAAGACCACCTCCGCGCTGCCGCCCGGCCGGGTACGTATGCGCGGGGTCATGGCGCGGGAAGCCCAGCGTGCCGCCGGTGCTTTGCCCACCGCGCAACCGTTCACCCGCGCCACCCGCAAACCCGTTCCGACCCCGCCGCTGCGCCTCGGCATCGCCTGCGACCGGTCCGGCTCTATGGGCCGCTACGTCGCCGACACCGCCTCGGCCGCCTGGATCCTGGCCACCGCCGCGCACCTGGCCACCATGCCCGCCGACACCGCCACCCTCACCTTCGGGAACAAGGTGCTGCCCATCACCCACCCCGGCACCGTCCCGGCCAAGGTGACCGAGTTCCCTGCCCCTGACAACTACGAGGCCATCGACACCGCCATCGACGCCCTCGACGGCGCACTCGGACTGTCCCGCCCGGAGAACACGAGGCTGCTGGTCATCATCTCCGACGGCCACTTCGAGGACATCCCGCGCCGCGCCGCCCAAAAACGCCTGGACCGGTTGCGCGCCAGCGGTTGCGCGGTGCTGTGGCTGACCCCGCACCCCCGGTCCACCCCGCTGACCGGCGCGACCGTGCACACCCTCACCGACCCCGCCGCCATTGCCGCCGCCATCGCCCGCGCCGCCGTAGCGGCCGTCCGCGACGCCTGACCACCCCCCGCCCCGCCCCACCCCGGGGCGGGGCACCCAGCCGCCGAACACGATGGGAGACAACCGAAATGACCACCCCGCACACCCCCGCTACCCCTGCCGCCGTGCCCGCGCCGGTCGCGCTGCGCGTGGTGTATCTGGCCAAGCACTTCGGCAGCGGCGACCAGTTCCTCATCTACGCCCCCACCACCGACGGCCCCGACGCGATGTACACCGTGGCCCATCTGCGCTCGACATCAACCGGGATCGCGACCCCGGTCGTGTGCCAGGTCCCTCACGCCGACCTTGCCGGATACGCCGCCGGAGCCGTGCGCATCCTGCGCAAACTCCACACCGGTTCCGAGGTCGTCATCTGCATCAACGCCGCGCCCTGGCCCCTGGCCGCCGCCCTGCCCCGCTGACCCTGCCCACCCGTTCCACCCAACCTTTGGAGGTCGAATTCCCATGGCGTTCTTCGAGATCGGGTCCCGCGTGGCCGCAGACGACCTGAAGGTCGGAGACACCCTCGGTGAGGACCGCATCGAGCGCATCCTCGAAATCGTCGATTCAGAGGACGAAGCCGACGGCTTCATCTCCGCATTCGAGATCATCCTCATGGACGGCCCGGTCATTCATTACTGGCGTGTACGACGAGTTCACCGTGGACCACCACCACGAGATGGAGGTCAGCGTCTCCCGCGCGGATGGTCTGCGGTTCGCATTCACCTGCCTCGACAACGGCGGCCCCTGCCGCCGCGCCTGCGCGCGCTGCGAGCAGCAGGCTGGGCTCTGCCGCTTCTCAAATCCCGAATTCCGCAGCGTCGCTTGCCGCCTGGTCCTGCGCTGCAACGAAAGGACATCGCCGAGCTGATGCTGGCTTACGACGGCGATCCTGCGCCGGTGCGGTCCGCGCCAGTGATGCTGTACCCCACCCCGGACGGGATCGACTGCATGTGGCGCTACTGACCGCCAAGCCGCCGATTCGAAGGAGAAGACCAATGCGCAAGATCATCACCGCCCGCCTCGACGAGTCCTACACCCTCGTGCTCACCGGTGAGCGTGTCACCCGCGAGCGGCACGTCGCTTTCGAGGTGGTCGACCCCACCGCCTGCGGGCACCACGACGGCACCACCATCTGCGCCGAGTGCGCGCCCGGCTGGCAACTGGACTACGAATTCGCCGACCCGTTCCCCTTCCCGCGTGTAGCGCGTGTAACCGTGGCTGACCTGCTCGCCGCCGGTGCACTCACCGTGGGAGCCACACTCGAGATGGACGGCGAGCCCCAGACCACCGCGATCGTCACCGCCGAAGGCGGAATCCTGCTGCCCAACGGCCGCATCTTCGACAACCCGTCCGCCGCCGCCAACGCCATCCTCGACCGATAACCCGGCATGGCGGCCCGCCGGGTCGTGAGCGGGCACCAAACAGCGGTGCGGGGGTGGGATGAAGCGCGCCAATCTTCCTACCCCCGCACCGCTGTTCGCGTCTGCGGCCCCGGGCGCATTACGGACCCGCTGCCGTTCGGATGAGGTACGGTGCCCCTGCGTGGGCGATAGGTGTGCCGCTACGGTCTGCCGCCGTGTGCCCGGTCGGCGGGCTGCGCTGGTCGCGTGCCACCTTCGACGAGGATGGTCCCGTTGAGTGCGCCATGGTTGTCATAGGCCAGCGCTATTCTTCGCGGCATGACCAACAAGGGGGTCGATCTCGGTCAGATTCGGCGGATGCCTGTGGATTTGAAGAACAGGGGGCCTCAGACCGAATCTTGGAACGAGTACGAAAAGCACGCCATCGCGTTGTGGCTGGTCCAGGAGCTGGCGGCCGGTAGCGATGTCTGCGGAGTTGTCATGCAGCACTCCTCGGATGTGATCGTGCTCCACCAGCGTCAACGGCCCACACTCGTCTCGATCAAGCACCGCGAGCCCAACCGGGTCGAAGGCAACAGTGGGTGGGGGCCGACAGAGCTCGACAAGGACGACGTACTCACCGGACTCTACGAATGGTGGGCCGCCGCCGGCGAGTCCTGCAAGCCGGCCTTCTGGACGAGTGCTGGGATCGTCGGTCAGGCACGCAAGTCGCAGATCAGCCTCGCCGCCACGGGTGAGCCCGACGCCGAGTTCGTAACCTGGTTCGCGCGCAGGGCCAAGATCGCCGTGCCCGACGCGCAACGGTTCCTGGCCGACCTCGAACTGCTGGAAGACCCTTTTCCCCGGCGCAAGGAAATCCTCGCCAGCGGCACCGAAGCCACCCGCCGCTTCCTGGCTGGCCGGGAGCGCGCGGGAGCGGCTCAGTTCGCCGGTCAGTGCTTCGAAGCGCTGTGGCGTCGCATCCTCAACCTGAGCAAAGCCGAGCCGGTCCCACCCGCGGCGGACTCGCGACTGGACCTCGTCACGAGCTGGTTTCCGCGCTTGGACACGGGCGACGCCGCAGCCTTGGCGACGCGGCTGCTCCCAGCGTCGGAAGCGGAATCGATCCTGCTCGGTGAGCACGACCACCTGCTCTCGGGTGCGCTGCCCGAGATCGGCTTCCGTTGGGAAGCCGACGCCCGGTTCGTGGGGAGGTCCGCGGTACTTGCCGACATCGCGGCCCGGCTCGACCTCGGGAGCTCCTCGCCGGTGGCCCCGGTCGTCTTGCGTGGCATGACCGGATGCGGAAAGACCAGCGTCGCAACACAGTTCGTGGCCATGCACTCCGATCTGGTGCGCCCGATCTTCGTCAGCGCAGGCAGCCGCGCCGAGATCCTCGCCGCGCTCCAAGAGCTGAGCGGTGAACAGCCACACTATGACGCCTCTGGAATCGCCGAGGCGCACACCGGTCACACCCGCGTTGCCGCCGTCCTCACGGACGCTGCTGGTCCTCGACGGTGTCGTCCAGCCCGCCGACATCCGAGGTCTGATCCCGCGTCGGTCACTGTGCCGGGTGTTGATCACGACCAACGTCAAGAACCTCGACAGTGGCTACTCCGAACTCGAACTCGGTGCCTGGGACCGCGACGAGAGTGCTCAGTTCCTGCAGACTCACCTGCCCGACCTGGCGACCGAGGATCGGGACCGGCTCCGGCATGAACTGTCCGATCATCCGCTGGCATTGAACCAGGCCGTGGACTACTTCACGGTGGTGGGCTGCACAGCCTCGGACTACATCACCCGACTGCGTGAGGCGCCCATCGAGACGCTTCGGCTCGGGGAGGCCGCAGGGCATGAGGCGAACGTGGTCGAGGCGATCCGGATCAACGTCGAGGCAGCACAATCCGTGGCATCAGATTCATCCACCTTGCTCCGGATGCTGGCGTTTCTCGGGCCGTCCCCGATCGACGAGTCGGTGTTCGATGCAGCAGTCATCATCGGTCCGGTGCAGCCTGCGGGGGCGCAAGATCACGACCACGCAGAGCCGAGGAAGCGGCGATGGTTCTCGCGGCGTCGCACCGACGCTGTTCCGTCCGAGCCGCCGGTGCAGGACACCGAGGACCCCGTCCAGACCGCCGCCAACGATCTACGCGCGACATTGCGGGACAAGGCGATTCGCAGTCGTGCCATCGAAGCGCTGGCCCGGCTATCTCTGGTCTCCGCACACAGCGGCCGACTCACAATCCACCCCTTGATCGCGAGGGTGGCACGCGCGGGAGCGCCCGATCCGCGACCGTGGATCGAAGCGGGAGTCGGCCTATTCCTCCCCTCTCAAGACTGGTCCCTCTACCAGCCCGCTCCGTTTCTCGATCCGTATCTGGGCTCAGCGGCCCACGTCACCGCCGAGGCGTACGACCACGGCTCAGCCAGCCCAGCGGCTCTGCTCGTGACCTCCATTGTTGCCCAGCGTCTCGCGCTGGTCGGACCCGACGAGTCCGCGACTCATCAGGGCTGGACAGCTGCCGATTTCGCAAGCCACGGGATCTCAGCCGCCGAGGATCTCTGGCGTAGCAGTAGCGACTGGCGCTGGCTTCTGGCCGCCACACAAATCCGATTCTCTCTCGCGCATGCGTATTCGGTCGCAGGCCGCGTCGACGACGCCTTCGCCGCGATCGAGGAGAACCTCGTCCTCGGGCAACGGTTGGCCCGCCCGCAACTGCTCGTCGAAGTAGCCGCAGCGGCCGAAACCGTCGCAAGCACCCACGGCCAACGCGATAAGGCAGAATCGGTGTTGCGCTTGGTCGAGGGCCTGATGCAGATCGAGCTCGATCCGACCTCGCGCATGACCGTCCTTGTCACTCACGCGGGACTGCTCCGCATGCTGAACAGGCCGCGCGAGGCAGCAACCTCGATCGAGAGTGCCAGGGACATCCTCGAACGTCATGGCAACGCCATCATGCCCGTCCTCGCCGTGAAGATGTATCGGACGGCTTCCATCCTGAGCAGAGACCTGGAAAACGTCCTCGAGGCGCTGAGATGCGAACGGATCATCTCTGAAATCTATGAACCGGAGAACGGCTCGATGCACGTTTCCCCGCTGGATCGGATCCAGCAGTACGAGCGGGTCGCCGATGCGGCAATCTGCGCCAACCGAATGGAATTCGCCTGGGACCAGCTCACCCAGGCTGCCGCAGTGATTTCTGAGCATGGGTTCGCTCGTGAGTCCGTTGTCTACGCCGACCTCGCTGCGATCAGAGGTCGGATCCTGGTGCATATGGGCCGCCATGGCGAGGCTCGGGAAGATCTCGAACACGCACTGCATGTGTTCGGGCGAGACCCTAAAAGCTTCCGACCGCGCCGTGCCGCGCCGCTGCTTCACCTTGCACAGGTCCTCTTCGAAACCGGCGATGAGAAGGAGAAGGCTCGGGCCGTCGAGATGGCCGAGGAGGCGTACCAAATCGACTGCGAGATATTCCCTCCGGACCACAAGGAAGTTCGCGACGATCGGCTTGTCCTCAACGCAATGAAAGGTGTTCCCCTCGACGACATGTCGTTGGAGGACGTGTATTCGCTGGCAGGGTTTACTGCCGAGGGCGGGGCAGCGAGTGGGACGCAAAACGGCCGCACCTGGACCGAACCCAACCAGCTGTGCCGCAACATCCATTACGGCCTGACCCGGATCGGTGAGCGACCGGATGAGCCGTGGTCGGTGTTCGACTTCATTTCCGACCACGAGCTCACGACGGTCTTCTTCACCCTCGGCATAGGGCCGTATGTAACTTCGTCAACCCTGCAGTCGATCCGAGAGTTGCTATCCGCGCGTCCCGGGTTCGACCGCATCCAGCATCCGATCCCGAAATCATTCGACCTGCAAGGCATCATCGACACCGACGTGACATACACCCGGGACGAGCAGGAGGCCGCCGTCGCGTTACTGAACATCGCGCTCGATCGAGACGCCGACGTCGAGGACCTGACGAGCGTTTTCGACGACTCCGACAGCCCTGGGAAGCTGGTAAAGGCGTGGTTCCTCACCATCGTCTTCTACTCGTGGATCTGCAGCACGCTCACGCGCTTGACGCGTTCCTAGCCCCCTGCGCGAGACTCTCACGCGATCGGATGGTCCGTGAGCTGGGCTCTCATGGTCGAGCTTGCTGTCACCACACCTGAAGGCCGACACGGAACGGCTGTGCGGCGAACCCGATCGGAGTACGCCGCACAGTCTGCTTTCTGGGGCTATTTACCCTTGCCCGCGCCGTTCTTGGTCGGATCGACGAGAACGTAGTGGTTTCCCGGCTTGCTGGTCGGGGGCAGGGTCTTGCCCTTCACCCCGGTCTTTTCCTCACCAGTACGCCCGCCGCGCGGACCGACCTCTTCGTACTGCCCGGAGCGCGGAGCTTTGTTTCCGGGCTTGAGCGGGGGATTGTTGGGAGCCATGGCTCCTCCTAACTGGCCAACCTGAACCGGCGGTCTGCCCCATCCTGTGATGGGCAGACCAGTCTGCGGTACGTTGCCTGGGCACCCCTGAGAAAAGTGCACCTACCAACGAGCCCCACGCCGGTTGCCCCGGGGTGGGGCTCGTTCGATGAACGCCTTCTGGCCTTGCCGAGAACACTACTACTGGTGGGTGACAACGTCGCGCAGGACAACATGTTGTGTCTCTGTAGTGTTGTGGGGATCGCGGCAGTCACGAGGAGGCCGTGCGGAGAGTTACTGTGGGCCGATCTGGGTGATCAGCCAGTCGAGCACGATGGTCAGGCTGGTGTCGTAGCCGGTTTGGTGGACGCCGGAGGTGTAGAAGCGGGCGGCGTCGCTGCCCTGGCGGGCGAGGTCGGCGAGCATGGTGCTGGTGTCGGGGTCGGCGGTCAGCGCGGAGGCCAGTGAGGTGCCCGAGCCGCTGCTGGTGCCGTTCAGTGCCGCTGCTGCGGTGAGGGCTAGGTCGGCCGCGACCGGTACCAGCCCGACGAGTTCGATGCCCGCGCCGAGGATGTCGCCGAAGGCGAGCTTTTCGGCTGCTCGCCAGGCGATGTCCTGCGCGATTCCGATGTTGGTGGCGACTCGCCTGATGTCGGTGCGGGCGAGGATGGCGACGATTTGTGCGGCGATGGCGGTGGTGCCGGAGGTGTCCATCGGTGCGGCCAGTTCGAGTGCGTGGGCGACCAGGGCGAGGTCGGCTTCGTCGGCCAACCGCACCAGCGGGCTGAAAGCGGTGTTGATCGCGCCCGAGAGTCGGTGCGCTGTGGAAATGTCCCCGGCGGCGACCGCGCCGGGCAGTCGGGCGAGGCTGTCGAGCAATGTCGGTATGCCGGAGGCGAATTCGGCCAGGCCACCGGCGACGAGCACGACCTGCTTGGTCACGCTCGCGGCGTCGATTCCGGTGCCGGGGGACGAGGTGCTTGTCGTGGTGTTCGGGGTGCCGGTGAAGGCGTGGCCGAGGGCGGACCAGGCCGGCGAGTCCTGGGAGGTCGAGCAATACAGGTCGCCGGAGGCGCAGACGGTGCGGACTCGGTCGGTCAGTGCTCCGAACCCGGGGGTGCGCGGTCCGGCCACGCCTTGCCCGCCGACGTTGGTGTCGCCGAGTAGCGGGGTGGCGGGGTTACGGTGCGGGTCGGAGATCAACGCGACCGCGGCGACTCGCGCGGCAGGGAATCCTGCGAGGTTGTTGCCGATGTCGGCAGCGATCTCACCAGCAACATCGGCGCCTTGGGAGTAGCCGGTGAGGACCACGCGGGTGGTCTCACAAAGGCCGTCGAGCAGCGCCGACAATGCCTGGACTCCGGCCTGCTGAGAGTGGGTGTACGGGGTT
This sequence comes from Nocardia sp. CC227C, assembly GCF_030767025.1. Lineage (GTDB taxonomy): Bacteria > Actinomycetota > Actinomycetes > Mycobacteriales > Mycobacteriaceae > Nocardia. The sequence continues at coordinate 18,977 of NZ_JASITE010000029.1, forward strand.
ACCGCGGCCGGGTAGGGCAGGAAGCGGACGTCGATGCCGGTGCCGTAGCGGGCGGTCAGGCCGGTGCCGATGGGGGCCAGCAGCCCGACCGGGTGGGCGGGGTCGGCGGGGTCGCGTTGATTTCGCCGGTGCCGGGCACCAGCACCGCCGTGTAGGGCGCGCACCCGGGGGCCGGGGCGGCGGTCGCGGTCGCGGTGACGATGGCCGGAACGGCGGCCAGCAGGGCCGTGGCGGTGACAGCGGCGGTCAGCCGCGCCGGTGCCCGCCCGGGGCGGCGGGCACCGGCGGCGGCGCGGTCGAAGAAGCAGGGACGGGTGGGCATGGGAACCTCCGGAGGGCAGGAGCGAAGCGGATTCCTGACGGGAGGCGGTTTCCTCCCACTCACGGAAAGGGCGTGCTCCGGAGGCGATTTCGACGCATGAACTCCACACACCGAGCAGCGGACGCGCCGCGCGTGCTCATACGGGCCACCCTCCCGCGAACGCACGGTGGCCGGTGCGCGGAAGGCGCGCACCGGCCACCGGGGCGTTCAGGCGCAGGAGGGCTACTGCTTCTGGTCGGGATGCAGGGCGAAGCGCTTGGGCTGCTCGCAGGTCTGGTGGGCGACGCCGAGCTCGGTGAGTTTGAAGCAGGCGTTGTAGACTGCGCCGCTCGAGCGGGTGAGGGCCTTGCCGATCGCGCACGGGGTGAACTCCTCGTCCGGGTGATCGCGCAGGTAGTCCTCGACCAGGCCCCGCAAACTTCCCGGCGGCAGCGCCGTCCCCGAACTGCTGCGCCGCCCGCCGCGCCCACAGGTCGGGCACACCCCGTCCCCGGCCGGAGCCTGCTCACCGACCGCCGCCGGTTCCGGTTCGTCACTGACTGCCGCCACCTCGACCTCGGCCCCTGCCTCGGCGGGCGCGGGCGTGGGATCGGATTCGGCGGCGGGCGTGTTGTCGGTGGGCTCGGCCTGGGCCTGGCCGGCCGTCTTGGCATCGGCGGGGACCTGCTCGGCCTGGGTGGCGTCGGTGGTGGTCTGCTCGGGGGTGTCGGGTGTGGTGCGGGTCCAGCGGTCGGCGGCGCGGGGGTTGGGGTCGGGGGTGCGGGTGACGAGTCCCTCGGCGGCCCAGCGGGTGAGGATCTTGCGTGCGGTGGAGGCCCCGATGGACGCGGTTTTGGCCAGCACGGTGGCGGTGGCGTCGGGTTCGGTGGCCAGCGCCGCCCACAGCGCGTCTTCGGTGGCGCTGCGGCCGGTGTCGGTCGCGGTGGTGGTGTTGGTGGACATGACGGTCTCCTCGCGGGAATCGCCGAATGAACTCGGGAATCGGTTCGGTGGTCATGTCCCGGCCGGGACGGTCACCCCGCCGGTGCGCTGCCGGTGTGCCGGGGATTCCACGTCCATGGACGCTCGATACCGCCCGCGATGTCAAGCGGATTGGAAAAGAAGACGGCTGTCTTGTGTCATCGGAGAATTCCCCGCCGTGGAATTCGTGTAGTCATACCGGTTTTCCGCGCCGGTGACATTGGTGCGCGGAATTCGTGGGCCTGGGTGTGGTCGTCACGCGGCGGTGTCGTCGGTGCGGTGTTAACAGGGCAGCCGTTCGGTGAGCAGAATCTCGGCCTGCCAGGGGTGGCACGTACATGGACGCTCCGGACCGGCGATGGCGGTGTAAAGCGGAATCTGAAAAAGACGGCAGTACCGCATTACAGCGTGGTAATTTTTGTATCCGGAATCGTCGACAGACCTGTCGCCGACAGGAATTACGCAGGCGTGTCGAGCAACTCGGTTCCTGGTGATTACTTAGAGCCCCAAGGCGGGAGGGTTGGAGACGATAAGAATCTCCAAACGCAATGTCAACCAGTCGAGATGCTGGTCAGATGGCTGGCGCGCCTATATCACCCGCTACCGCCAGCGGCTGAAGGCGTTGGGTTCGCGAACTCGGTTCGTTCTCAAGGGGATTACGTCTGCGACGAGGCCGGAACGTTCCGTCGTGCGTTCTGCTGGGAGCGGGGGTGTTCGGGTTCTGCGGTGGGCGGTGGTTTCGGGCATGTCGACGACGATCCACGATTGGACCAGCAGGCAGCTGAAGACGACCAGGGCGCCGATCGCCCAGACGACAGTACCTGGGACAAAGACGTGGCGGGCCGCGACGGCGATCGTGGCCGCGACGAGCGCGCCGACCGGGGTGACGAGGTACCAGGCGGCCGCTGAGCGCCAGCGCAGCAGGGGATCGCAGAAGGTGAACCCGACACCCAGCCACCACAGAGGATTGAGCAACACCGCCCCCGCGACATCCCGCAGAAAGGTGGGGACAGTCAGGGACGCTTCTGCTGTCCAGACGGTCGCGACCGCCCCCAGGACCGTCAGGGGCATCGCTGTGAGCATGGCGGTGACGGCGATGCGCACCTGCCACACGCGCCATTTCATCGATACTCCTTACCTCTGTACGGGTGCGTTAGCTGGTTCGGGGGGATCGGTGTCCGAGCTGCGACTATTGGTCGTAGCGGGTGGCGACGTGTCGTACGAGTTCGACGTAGTCGTCGGAGTGGTTGTAGGCGAAGACGGCCTTGCGCCAGCCCGCCGCGGTGGCCAGGTCACCACCGGAAGCGCACAGGTAGCGGCCCGCCGCCAGCGCCGCGTCGTCGAGGTTGTCGGGACTGCCCGCCAACTGCCTGGAGGACACTGGCTCGCCGGCCTCCAATGCCGGTGCGAGGGTTTGGTAGTCGCTGCTGGCGCGGATGCCCCAGCGTTTCCAGGTGTCGGGGATGAACTGGAATGGCCCCATCGCCCGCGCGTAGACAGTGTGCCCGGTGCGCCGCATCCCGTCGTGGTCGAGGATGACGGCGTTGCCGCCGGTCCCGTTCAACGGAACGCCGCGGATCGGCGGTCGCACCAGCCCGTCGGCTGCGACGGTTGCGCCGCCGTGTCGGGCGTGGTTGCTTTCCACCCGGGCGATTCCCGCCAGCGTGGTCCATCCCAGGTGGCAGTCGGGTTGTGCCTTGGCCATGACCACGGTGGCGTATCCGTAGGCTTGCAGCGCGCGTTCGGGGATTCCGTACTTGGTCGAGCGTGCTCGCGCCCATTCACGCAGCGGATCCAGGTCACGTTCTGCGGCGTTGAGCACGATCGTCGGCACAGGCTCACCCCTTCCGGGCGCGGCGATGTCGTCAGCGTGCTCAACGCTGCCGCAGCCAGCGAGCGTGATCGCGGCCGCGAGGAGTAGTGGACGCAATCGTGTGGCGCGCGATCGACCGGGGCTCGGGCGGGGGTCGCGGGAGCTGTTCATGCGCATCTCGAACCCGCTTGTTGTGGAAGGTCTTTCGCTGTCGTTGTCATCGGCAGGAGCGGGTGGGTGCTGGCGTCGACGATGGGGACGAGGGTGTGGTCGCCGATGTCGTGTTCGGCGTGGTCGACGGGGACGCGGTGGTCGTAGTGGAGGGTGAGGGCCGTGTCCTCGTAGTGGTGGGTGCGGTGGTGGTGCACTGCGGTCGTGTCGGCCGTGTGGTCGTGGTGGGCGGCGTTGTCGTGTTGGGTTGCCTGGACGGCGTTGTAGTCGGGGTGACGGTCACGGTGACGGTGGTCGTGGTGGTGACCGGGTCCGGGCGTGGCTGGATCGTGATCGGCGGGATGCGCACGTCGAAGTTGCCGTTCGCGCCGACGGAGATACTCGTGGGAGGTGCGGCGGTGGGTGAGGTGGGGTCCGGGGTGGTCGTCCATGGGTCCGTCGGTGTCGGTTCGATGGTGTCGACCGGGACGAACGGATCGTTCGTGGGCAGAGCCACGGTCGGGAACGGCTCGACGACCTCCGGGAACGGTTCGCTGATATCGGTACCGGTGTCGACCGGGAAGGGGTCGGTGGGGAAGGGATCGCTCGGAATCGGGATGTCGCTCGGTGTCAGCAGATCGGTGGGGAACTCGGCAGTCAAGGCCGGCCAGTCCTCGGTGGGCCAGGAGTAGTCGTCGGTGTCGGAGGTCTGCGAGGACGCCGTATCCTCCACGCTGTTATCGGCCCGCGATTGCGTGGCAATCACGCCCCCGACTGCGAGGCTCACCACAGCGATGGTCACCGCGGCGGCGTAAGGCAGATGACGCCGCAGGTCGCGTCCATCGAGATGCCTTGTGAGCCAATGCCACCGTCCCCGCTGAGCTTCTGTCAACAGGTCGTCGTGCTCCTCCTCCGCGTCCTCGTCGCCATCTGGGTCTTCCTCATCGTCGGGATCGTTATCGCCAACGGCGGCTTCGCAGGTCGGCACATCGCTGCGCCTGCTCGCGCTCGTAGGTAGTGCGAGAACCTCTGTCGGGTCCGGGTCGACCAAACCTCCGGCTTGGTCAGGGACACTGTCCGCACTCGGACGTCCCGTCGTCAGAGAGAGGTCCGGGGTTTTGGATTGGTCTTTATTCGGTGGCTCCACAGGTATTGCTCATTTCTTAGGCGAGTATCTTTATCGCGATCGTCGTCAACATGTCCGCATCAATCGCTAGTTCCCAGCAATGAGCAGCCGTCCACACCGCTACCAACAGCGCGGGACTGGACAAGCGGCTACTCGCAGCGTCCTATAGGCAAGCCGGGGAATCCTGGACCGCAAAGGAGGAAAGTGCTCCGCAGACCCACTCCAGTTGAATTTTCCACTTGCCGCCCTCGGCCACGAAGGGCACCACGACCTGCTGCGATTCTCCGTTGTTGAGCGATGCCTGGGCTTGGGCAGTGATAGTTCCGTATCCGAGGTCGGCAACACTGGTGACGGTGATCGTGGCATTGTTCTGCCGGAATGCGTGGGCCAAGCGGCCCGGTAGTTCAGGATCGGCCTGCACACCTTGTAGCAGATCGAACTTTCCCTCGTTCGGGACGGTTGGGTCCAAAGCCTTCTGCAGGTCGGAGTTTAGAACCTGAGAGGTCGGCGTCGGTGGCAGATTCAAAACGGTCGTCGTTCGCGGCGGCCCGACAGACTCGCCCTCACCTGCACACGCCGATAATCCCAGCGCGGAAGTGAGGATCACCGAACCAGTAGCCATCAGATGATATGTATTAATATTCGCCATTCCACTTCCTTGCTATTCCGTGGGTTGTATACATTGAAATTAAATTATCAAAGTAGAGCGCCAACCAATGGCTACAGAGCTTCTAGCTAGAGCAGGTTAGGCGCAGAGCTTCGCCTCCATCCCTTGCGTAGACACAGTCCGAGCTAGCTTGCTTTAGTGCTTGTCCAGTAGGAATTGAGGAGATAATGAACTACCCAAGAAGGCGGGGCCACCGCTCGCTCCACCATTGGTGGCCCCGTCGATCTCAGTCATCACATTTCCGACATTATTGCAGCAGCAAGTTTCAATATTGCTGACTGGACAATAATTTTGCGAACTATCGCAAGCTCAGTCGGCGGAGAGTCGGCGGCAATCGACGTATTGCGAATTGCTTCTGCGCCGATTGCCGTTGCAACAAACTACGCGTCAGGTTTTGAGACCTCTTGCAGCAAGCCCCATCCAAATCTCAAGAAATAGCGCCCCCCATCTCTCGCATCATAAGCGATGTAACTGCGATAGTGTCCCCACGCATCGATGTCTCGAACGTTCTTCAAGACGGCATGCATGTCGCCCTCAACGAACTTCCATGGCGTCAGGTAGCGTCCCGTTTCATTGCCGGACCGGCGGAGAAATTCCGCCCTTTTTATGAGCGGCATTGGTTCATTGAAGGTGAGGATGAAATCGAACTCAGGCCATAAAGGAAGCCTGTACGTGGAATATGCAAACTGCACGTCGTTAGGTTCCGGCGAGAGCACTGAATCGAGGGCATGTCTCACCTCCTGTACAGACCCTGAGCCAGGCTTCAAAGCTTGAGCAACGGCAAGAGAGCGCTGTTGCATGTCGAGGAGTGAACAGTCAATCCGATCCAGAGCGGCGGCGAGGAGCGCCTCGGGTGGCTTCATTGTCTTCAATAGATATAGCTGAATGTCAGTTGCATTCAGTGGCGTGTCCGACATCAGGTTCACCTCCAGTTTCAGTAATCGAGCTGACTAAGATCAAGGTCATGCTCAGGGCCGACACCAATACTCCCTTTATGTGGGCTAACTTCACCATCAGGTGAAACCTCAAGCCATGCTCCCACTTGCGTCTGAGTGGGAAGTACCACCATGTTTCCATTCTTCAGTTTCGCGGTCGAAGCCTCACCAAATGCTTCTTGCGCCGCTGCTTCAGCCGCTTGTGCCGCAGCTTGTTGACCGAGCCCAAGTTTGGTTACCTCTCGCGCAATATGTGCTCCCTGGCCAGACCCCTTTGGCAACTCCGCTGCTTCTGCTCCGATTGATTGTCCCTGCTCTCTTGGGGAGGCTACGGCTGGCGTTTCTTTCGACGGTGCCGGTTCGTTTAAGGCCTCGTTAGCCTTGTCGATGGCGTAGGCGCCCGCCAGCATTCCTGTTCCCCAGGCAAGCCCTTCGGCCAGCGCCGGTAGTGCTGGGACGACCAGGATTGCGATGGGGACCTCGCCGGTGAGGTCGCGGTAGTTGATGGGGTCGGCGTTGCAGTAGTCGTAGTTGTTGGCTGATCCGCCGGAGATGGGGTCGGTTTGGAGGAATCGGCCGAGGATGGGTAGGTAGGTGCGGGCGCCCATTTCGAGGGCTTGTTGGCTGGCGATGTGTTCGATGGGGACGGTGTGTTGTCCGAGGTAGCCGAAGTCCATGCCGCCTTCGGCGGTGGCCGGGAGGGGGATGTCGGCGAATTCGCCGGTGTCGGGGTCGATGTTCTGGCCGAAGGGGTCGTAGAGGCGGATTTCGCTGGTGCGTGCTCCCGTGCCGTCGGCGGTGAACAGGATGTTGTTATGGACGTCGGGGTAGGACCAGTTCGTGGCCTTGGCTCCGGTGTAGTTCTTGGTGAGCACGCCGCCGCCGGGCAGTTTCAGGATGCGTTGGCGCAGGGTGCCGGAGGCGTCGAGGACGAAGTCGGGGCCTCCGGCGTTGGAGGTGAATCCGTAGCGGGTGATTTGTTCGGGGTCATTGCCGTTTGTGACGGTGCGTGCGGCGATGCGGTCGGTGACGTCGCGGGTGTATTTCACCGATTGGCCCGCTGCGGTGGTTGTGGTGATGTGGCGGCGGGTGGAGTCGTAGCCGAGGGTGTCGGTGCCGACTTTGATGGCGTTGCCGTAGGTGTCGTATTCGAACGACAGTGTGGTGGCTCCGGCGGTGGAGATGAGCCGGTCGGCGTGGTCGTAGCAGTAGACGGTGCTGGTGGGGATGCCGCCGTTGCGGCTGTCGGTGAGGACGGTGCGGTTGGTGTTCGCGCCGGCCTTGCGGTTGGGGCCGCAGCCGTTGTCGGGCGAGTAGCCGTAGGTCAGCCGATGGTGGGGCACCTCGGCGGCGGTGAGCCGTCCGACTCGGTCGTAGGTGTAGGAGAAGTCGTATCGGGTCTCCGGGTTCGCGGTGTCGGTGATGACGGCGTCGGTGATGCGCTGGTCACGCGAGCGGGTGACGGTGTTGGTCACCGTCGAGTCCGGGGTCTTCCAGGCCACGCCCGTGATCATCGCGGCGCCGTTGTAGCCGATGGTGAGGTTGGACTGGTTGCCGTAGCCCACCGTCTGGAGCAGTCCCGCGTTGTAGGTGGGGGTGGCGACGGTAGTGCCGTCCAGGTCCAACCTGGTGAGGCGTGAGGCGCGGGTCCACTGATAGTTCAGGGTCGAGGTGACGCCCTTGATGGTGGTGGTTTCGCTGGTTGTGCGTCCTTCGGTGTCGTATTTGACGGTGGTGGCCACGCCGGTGGCGTCGGTGTAGGACACGACGCGTCCGAGCAGGTCGATTCCGGTGGTGGTGGAACCGCTCTCGTCGCTGACGCGTTTGATGAGCGGGTTGCCGTCCACGGCGTAGTCGTAGGTGATGGTGCGCGCGGGCTGGTCACCTTGCGCGGGGAACGACTTCTTCACCATGCGGCCGCGGGCGTCGTAGCTGACGCATGCCCACGCTTCGTTGTTGATGCGGGTCGCGACGGTGCGGCCCGCGCCGTCGTAGACGCGTTCGAGCACGTTCGGTGAGCCGTCGGCGTTCGGTGCCGAGGTCACTGTTTTGACCATCCCGGCCTGGCTGACCGCGGCGGAGTTCGACTCGCACGGGTTCTTGCGGGTATCGGTGCCGCCGTAGTAGGTGAAGGTGCCGCGCTCGTCCGGGTTGGTGATGTCTCCGGCGGGCAGGGCTTGGGCGAGTTTGCGCAGGTAGCCGTCGCCGGGCTGCTCGAAGCTGTTGCGCCGGACCAGATTCTCCCCACCGGGGTCGTGGGTCTTGGACACCACCAGCCCGTAGACGGGGTCGATCCCGTTGGCCGGATCGGAGTAGCCGGTCGTGATCACGGTCGCGGGGGCGCGTTCGACCTCGCCGCCGGAGCTGCTGAAGCCGACCTTGCTCGTCTCGTACCCGTAGCGCGGTGCGAGATGCTCACCGGGGATGACCACGGCACCGGTGGCGCCCGGGGGTGTCCAGGCGAATTTCAACGCGCCGGTGTCGCCGCTGCGGTTGTAGTAGTCGATCCGCACGCGATGCCACGTGCCCGCAGCCTTGTTGGTGTAGGTGCCCGCGACCGCGGTTGCGGGTTTGTCGTTCCAGCTGTCGACGATGAGCACGTCATCGACCCACAACCGGACGCCGTCGACCACGGTGAAACCGAGCTGGTATTCCCCCGCGTCGGGGAGGCGCACTTCACCGGTGAACCGGCCCGACCAGCCGTTGTCGTTGGTTACGGGCGGGGTGGCACCCCAGTTGCGGACCAGCGTCCCATCGCTGGTACCCACACCGGTCTGCCACACCTCGGGCACACCCGACAGATACGGGTTGTCGTACAGTGCGGCCTGCAAGCCGAGGGTGCCCTCGTCGTATCCGACATGGGAATGCGGCATGGTGCCCGTGCACTCGCTGGTGGGGATCAGCCCGTTGAAGCAGGAGGCCGGTGCCGGTCCGAAGGTGTCGGTCAGTCGGTCGGCGTGATCGTAGATATTGGTGACACGCCGGCCGGTGCCGTCAGTGACCGCGACGGGTTTGTCCTTGACGTTCCATTCCATCGTGGTGGTCACACCGTCGGCGTCGGTCGATTTCACCGTTCGCCCGGCCGGGTCGAAGGTGACCGTCTTCATCTTGTGCCACAGCAGGCCCGGGTAGCTGACGAAGGCCTGGTTCTGGCCGACACCCGCGTAGCCGTAGATGTGGTGATTGCGTGCGGGTTTGGCGCCGGTGGAGGTGATCGGAGTCGGCTGCGCGATCTGGGACGGACGCAGCGACGGCGGGTTGTCCGGTGCGAAGCTGTCTCGATACGAGTTGTAGATGATCGCGTATGCCTCGGGGTTGGTGGCCTGCGCTGACCCCTTGTAAGCGAGCCAGTCCGCAGCCAGGCTGTCGCGCAGCTGGTTCATCGGGCCGAGACGCTCGATAATCTGCTGGCCTTGCGGGCTGTACATGCCGTACCGGCCGACAACGGACGCAACTGTGGCTTCGTTCTCGTAGGTGTAGTCACGAACGTGCCCACCCGGGTTCTCGACCCGGTCCAATGTGCCCGCGAGCGAGTACCACAACCGAGTTTCGGTGCCATCCCAGTAGGAGACGCGGCACAGCATCTGTTCCGGGGCATCGGCGATAATGTCCATGTAGACGCCAGCCGGCCAGGTGTTCACGTCGTTGGGGTCGCCGGGGTCGTGGCTGTCGTAGACGTAGACCTTGCCCTGCGGTTTCGAGGCACCGCCGTAGCAGCTGTTGCTGTTGTCGGTGTTGTAGTGCAGGGTGTGCGAGCGACCCGAGACCGGGTCCTTGATCTGGGTCAATCGGGGTGGGTTGCCGCTGTAGAGGTATTGCAGCGCAGCCGGTTTCTTCGAATCCAGCACCGAGGCCACCGTGGCCAGGTTGCCGTCGGAATGGAACACCGACACCACGTCACCCTCGGTGACGGTGATCTTGCCCAACGCGTCGACAGCGAGGACACCGTCCTCACCGGGCGGCGGTGCGTATCCGCCGGTCGAGGTCTTGGCCCAGGTGTGCTTGGCACCGGTGGCGTCGGTCAACACCACTGCCCCGTCGAGCATCTCGGCCTTGCTGTAGGCGCTACCGGCCACGCCGAGGGTCCAGCCCGCAGGCAGCGGCGCCGGGTCCGCGGAGTACAGCCGCTCGGTCTTGACCACCTGCGGCGCCCAGTTGTGTTTCCGCCAACCGAACCAGCCGCTGCTGTCGGTGCTCTTGGCCCACAGCACCATCACCGGCCGCACCGAGGCGGTGCGGTGGTACAGCTCGACCTTGAGCGGGACGCGTTGCCCGGCCTTCAGCGTCACCTCATCGGGGCGCTTCGCGCTGGTGGAGTGGAAGTCGCTGGCCAGGCCCGAGGAGTTCGGGTTGTCGTAGACGAGTTTGTTGTCCAGCCAGATCTTCGCGCCCTCGGAATGCACACCGGCAAAACGGAAGTCACCGGTCACCGGGGCCTTGAAATAGCCCTCCCAGCGGATGACGAACCAGTCCTTGTTCAACCCCGTGGGAATCGGGTTCGGCTTCCAGGGCAGGTTGTCGTTGTTGCTGCTGAAGAAGTTGCCCCAGTCCAGATTCACCTGCGGTTCGGTCCGCACCAGCACCGGTGTGTCATCGGCGGTGCCGGTGTGGCTGGAATCGTTGAAATACGACGCCCGCAGACCGTGCGCCTCACCGGCGCGGGAGTTGTAGGCGAGAGTGACACCGGATTCGCCGCCGACCGAGGTGAACTGCGGGCCACCGCTATTGGTGCGCAGGTTGCCGTTGAACAGGTTCACCGACAGCGGGCCGACCTCGTCCACCGCGGACACCTGCGTGTCGCCCATGCGCTGGTCGATACTGAATCGCCCCACCCACTGCGGTGTGGTCGTGGTGACCCCGCCCTCGAGGGCGGTCAGCACGGTCCAGGTGTAGCGCCCGCCATCGCGTAGCACATTCTTCGGGACAGTCCACGACGGATCCTTCAAACAGCCCGAGTCCACGACCGTGCCGGAGCGGCCGTCGAAGCCGGTCGAGACCTTGAAGCAGTACAGCGTCTTCTCCCCGGACGGGTTGGTGACCGGGTTGACCTTCAGGGTCGGTGTTGCGGTGGCCAGCACGCTCTCGTCCGCCGGTGCGACCGGTGTGGTCGGTGGTGGTGGGGTACCGTAATCAACGATCAGGCTGGCCTGCAACGATTTGAACGACGCTTCATCGCTTTCCCCGCCGGAGAGCAGGAACCAGGCGTTGTTGTCCTGTTCGTTGATCCGGTCGGCGATGTAGCTGGTCAGTTCCGAGGAGAACATCATCCCGGCATCACCCAGGGTCCCCGACGCCAACTCCGGCCCGGTGGCCTCGTAGCCGAGCGGACTCGTCGCCCGATACAGCGTCGATGTCGCCGGTGCCGCGGTGCCGGTGGAGCCGGTGCGCTTGAAGTCCATACGAGCACCGATGATGTTCTTGCCGAACAAGGGTGCGAAATCGAACCGGAACGCCGTGCGCCAGAACACATTCTGATCACCCGTTCGAGCGTTGCCGACCTGGATACCGCAGGTGTTCACGCACGCCGGGGCGCCGCCCGAGGAGAACGCGCGGGTTTCGGCGGTGTTGCCGAATCCGTAGGTGTAGGTGGGGTCGACGGTGATCGGGAAGACCCGCTCGTCGTCGGTCAACCACTTGGTGTCCACCATGACCGCCAGCAGCCACTCCTCGCCCTTGCGGGCCAGGGCGTACTTGCCGCCGGTCTGCGCGGCGGGGGTGTCCTTGTCTTTCTTGTCGGCCGAGTCCCACACCTGGATCGGCGGCATGGCCGCGACCTGGTTGCCGCGCGCATCGGTGACGATCACGCTGTCGCCGACGACCTTCGGGGTCAGCCCGTCGCCGAGGCGCAGGGAGAACACCCACCGGCCGTCCTTAACGGATTCGCGGTTCTTGATGATCACCGCTTCTTTCACCGCGCCGGGCTCGACGGTGTAGATCAGGTCCTGGCCGGGCAACGCCTCGGGGTAGCGGACCGAGGAATTCGACACCTGCCGCTGTGTCTTGCTCGCGCCCTCGAGCGCGATCGAGACTGGTGCACCGCCGGTGTCGACCTTCACCAACTCCGGGTCGTCGGCGTACGGCGCGAACTCGGTGTTCGCGCCGTCGCGGGCGGCGGGAGCGGTCTGGGCGGCCTTCGGGTCCACGATCCGGGTGTCCATGGGTACCCACTGCCCACGCTCGTCGCGCACGCTGATCGGCACCTGCGACAACACCACCGACTGCGACCCGTTGGCGTTGGTGTAGGTCACCGACTTCTCGGTCCGCGCCGTCTCTTTCGACGTCTTCGGATCGAAACCGTCCTGCAACCCCGACGGCGGCACCTTCAACCCGGCCAGGGGCGTGAAATCCGCCACCGGCTGCGCCGGTTCCGGTTCGGGCTGCGGTGACTTCGGTCCCTTCGACGGATCCAGCACCGGAACAGGTTGCGGCTTGGACGGTTTGGCCTGCGCCGCAGGCGATGACACCACCTGCGCCAACGACACACCCAGTGTCACGATCACCACGAGCGCGACCAGCCGCGCGAACGGTGACGCGAGAGCACGCGGCCACGATCGGCCACGAACGCGTAACAGCATGATTCCCCTCGAGCGCCGCCGAACGACAGCGCCTACAATTACGCGCGGTCGCCCGTTGCAGCGGGCGACCGCGTCCACAGTTCGAATACGAAACGGTGAGATGCAGCGATGAAGGGGCGTTTCCGGACCAGGGGGCGCCCCTTTTCGATAGGCCGGCTAACCCGCTAGCACGGCACTACCGACCTCGGCCGACCCGGTCAGCAACCCACCGAGCCCCTTACCCGGGTCCGAGGACCCCGAGCTGGCCGACGACCCCGTCACCGAGGAACCACTCCCGGACTGCTCATCGTCATCGGCCACGTCCGCGATCTCGGAGCTGCCGGTCGCCAACAGCGCCTTCAGCAACGCGGGCAGCACCGCCGCCGACGCCGTGCTCGTACTCGGTGTCTCCGGCGGCGCCTCGGTAGCCGACGCCACACCCGTGGCCCCGGCAACCAGACCGGACGCCACAATCAGGGCAGCACCGAAGGTACGGATTCTGTTCATCGGGAATTAACCAATCGTGAGATTCCACGCGACTCGAATTGTCCCCCAACCGAGTTCGCGACCACACAAGAAAGCGAGGCCGCGAATTACTATCACCACCCGCTAACACTCGTCAAACCATGACGAGACAACCCCAGGCCAGCGCAACCTGTTTGGAGAAACATACAAAGGCGATATCCGGCAATCTTCAGGCTTGAATGCAGGGAGCGCACAGCGACATCGACAACCTGGCCTTGATCAGGAACGCCCCAGATCACATCTAGTATTTCATGATGGAAATGTAATCACAGTCACTGTGCTCACTCGAACCGCCAGGCTGCTCGCTACTTTCAGCAATCCGTTGGTTTACCCATACATGGAGGGGTGCCTGTATGGAATCCATCCCCACGTCTCGGAGTCCAGCATTCGTACAGCAATCAGCCAGCGCTGTCACTCCACGAGTTCTCTTGCACACGAGAATGTTTGACTCGCGACTCATGCTGTGTCAGGCTCCGCATGCCTTCGCCACATGAAGGCCATAAACCTTGGGAACAAGCCCACCAGCTTTATCTTCTGAGGTCGTCGGTGGTGAGGCGTTGGTGAATCGTCGCGACGAGCCCTCGATAGGGCGGGCAGCGACCATCCGGAACGCGTGAGGGATCTCCTACTCGACCGACACCATGAGGTCGACGTCAGTGTCGGCGCGGGGAGCGTTCCCAGGGAAGCCGTTCACAGAACAGGTGATCGGCTCGCCACTGGTCGGCGCAGTCGGGGCAGAGGGTGTATTCGTGGTCGCAGGAGCCGCGGGCGGCGAGGGGGATCTCGACCTGCTCGATGCAGGGAGTGAACATTCGGGCGCCCGGTGAGAGGAAGCTGAAGTCCGCGAGTGCGCTGACGGTCTCGCGATTGTTTTTCGCCATCGGCGCGAACCTTTCGAAGAAGATTGCCGGATCGGGCATTTCACGGGGCTGGGTTACTGGGAGTTGCGTTGCCGGATACCGACAGCGGGCGAGTCGCGCCGTAGAAGTCGTCGCCAGGCCAGCGATAGTCCTGGATCCGCACGGGGACGTCGAAGGTGGGGGCATTGATGATCTTCCCGCCACCCAGGTACAGCCCGACGTGGTGGATGTTGTCGGCCGTGCCGTAGAAGACGAGATCGCCTGGACGCAGGGAACTTTCAGGAACGACCGGCCCGGCGTGGTACTGGTCGGCGGCCACGCGGGGCAAGCTCACTCCGACAGCGGCGAAAGCGGCTTTGGTCAGCCCGGAGCAGTCCCATCCGCCGCTGGCCTCGGGGCCGTTGCCGCCCCACACATACGGTTGTCCCAGCTGCGCGCATGCGAAGGCGAGGACCGCCGCGGCACGGCCCGCGTCGGCGGTGTCGGCGCAGTCGCCGCTGCCTTCGGGGACGGTGGTGCGGTAGCGGGCGGCCTGGTCGAGCACGTCACGCACGTACCAGTCGGCGTGGTTGTAGGCGAAGATCGCGGCGTACATGTCGCCGGGTGCTCCGGAGTCGCACAGGTAGTAGGCGGCGGCGTGCACAGCGTCGGAGGGGTTGTAGCGCGACGGTGGGGTGGCTCCTCCGGCGGGGAGTTGGTGGGCGGCGATGACGCCGTCGAAGGTCGGGGCCAGGAATTGCATGGGTCCGCCCGCGCCCGCGAAGTTCTCCCCGGAGCTGACTCCCGGTAGTGGGGAGCGGCCGTGGTCGGTTTCGATCTTGCCGATGCCGGCGAGTATCGACCAGTCCAGGCCGGGGCAGACTCCGGCGGCTCGTTGGTAGAGCACGAGCATGGACTCGGGGATATCGGCGTGCGCTTCGGGACTCGGCGCGCTGCCGTTGCCCGGGGCGTGGGCCGGTGGAGCACCGTGTTCGACCACGACGAGGGTGGTGACGGTGGCCGCGATGACCACCGTGGTGAAGACCACGGCGGCGCTGCCCGCGGCGAGGGCTTTGCCGAACATCACCGTGCTCCTCGTGCGGGCGGGGTGGGCGGCGGTGCTGCCAGCAGCGCGTGGCGGCTGGCCGGTGGCACCGGCACCGTCGCTGGTGCGGTGGTGGCGCGCGGCCACCCGGCGGGCAGCTCGTGCAAGCTGCGCCGGGTGCTCGTGGTGAGGGGCAGCCAGACGCGGTCGGCGGGGCTGGGCCGGGCGGCGGCGGGGTCGAGCAGCTCGGCGGCAGCGGTGGCGACCGGCACGGCGTCGGGGTCGGGTAGCCGGGTCCAGGTGTCGTGCAACAGTTTTCGTGCGGCGGCTTCGCGGGCGGCGGTCGGAGTCCACACCAGGACGGGGGTGATGACGCCGGTGGTGCGGGCGAGGTCGGCGTAGCCGAGTAGTTTCGTCGCGACCGTGGGCAGGGCCATGGTGCCCAGGTCGAATTCGAGGAAGAAGTCGAGGGTGGCTCCGGTGCGGGTGTAGCGGCCGTAGGCGTCGGGGCGGGCCAGATCGCCCCACAGGGCGTGGCAGCGGGTTTGGGACCACCACGACAGCACCGAGGTGTCTGGGCGGTACAGCGAGGCGGCGGTGAGGGTGGTGAACCATTCGGCGATGCCGACGGTGTGGGCCAGGTGCAAGCTGTGTGCGATCGCGAGCGCCCGGTCGGGCCGGTAGTGCAGGTCGCGGACGTCGAGGCCGGCTTCGGCGGCGAGTACCGCGGCCCCGCCGGGGGCGAGGACCCAGTGCGAGGGGGCGCTGCCGGTGGTGCGCAGTGGCCGGAACCGGTCGAGTACGCCGTAGTCGCGCAGGGTCGCGAGGCGGCGGCGGGCCAGGTCGAGGTGGGTGAATCCGAGCGCGGAGATCTGTGTGGTGGTCAGCACGCGATGCTCGTGGACCATGTGCAGGATCCAGCGGTCACGCCCGGTCAGACACACCGCCAGACGGGCGTGCTCACGGCCGGGGTTCGGGCTGCGACGCGCGGGCCGCAGCCCGACTTGGCGAGTGGGACGACGGATCATCGCGATCTCCTCACGAAGGGGTCGAGAACCGCTGCGACGCACCATCTTCAGCGCGCAGACGGGGTGTGGTGGATGTCAGGACAGGCGAGGGTCGCTGCCCGAGACAGGGGCCTCGACGGTCGGTGCTGGCGGCGAGCTGTGCGCGTGTGCCGAGGGTGGTGTGTGCGCGGCGGCGCGGATCTCGCGGGCGCGACCGGGGATCGGGTCGGGCAGCGGGCGGGAGACGAAGGTGAACGGCGGGGTTTGCTGCCCGGCGACCAGCACTCGCGCGGCGGCGTGGTAGGCGTCGAGGTGGGTCAGGTCGTGTTCGGACAGCCACGGCGCGGTGTGGCGGGACAGATCGCGGGCGTCCTCGGGCGACGCCGAGAAAATGATCTTGTTGCGGGCGTTGGCGGAGATACCGTCGCGTAGTTCGCGGGAGAGTTGGCCGAGGTTCTGGTGGGCGAGCACTAGCGATAGGCGCAGGCCGCGGGCTTCGGCGAGCATGTCCTCGACCGGCGTGGACAGGTTCAGGAAGTTCTGTGCTTCGTCGAGGACCAGTGACGCGTCGCGACGTTGTGAGGCGGCCACGGTGGCGCGGGCGGTGGTCGCTTGCCAGGCGCGGGCGACCAGCAGCGAGCCCATGAGGCGGGTGGTGTCCTCACCGAGCGACCCTTTCGGGAGTCGTGCCAGGCAGATGCCGCCGTTGTCGAGTACGTCGGACAGGTCGACGGTGGACTCGCCGGCCGCGATCGCCTGGCGGACGAAAGGCCGTAACAGGAAGGCGCGCAGCTTGTTCAGCAGTGGGGCGACGATCTGGGCGCGGGAGGCGTCGGACATGCCGGTGTAGGCGGTCCAGAACCCTTGCAGCACGGGATCGTTCACGTCACGGGTGAGGGTGTGGAGATGGGTGCTGCCCGACAGCAGCCGGGCGAGGTCGACCAGGGTGGGGGTGCCCGGCCGCGCGCACAGGGTGCGCAGGCTCGCCCGCAGCAGATCATCGGTGCGCGGTCCCCACCACCGCGAATAGATACGCGAGAAGATCGAGGCCATATTCTCCACGGCCAGATCCAGATCGGCCGGTGCGGCGTCGAGTGGATTCACACACGGCGGAGGCGTTTTCGCGTCGGCGTCGAAGAGCACCACTTTCCCAGCCGCCGTGCGCGGCAGCCGCGCCAGAACGTCGGTGATCAGGTCGCCTTTGGGGTCGATCACCACCACCGCGCGCCCGGCATCGGCGTCGTCGAGGATCAGCTGCGCCAACAGGGTCGATTTGCCGACACCGGTCGCGCCCAGCACATGCAGGTGGTGGCGTGCGTCGGCCACGCGCAGCGCGACCGGGCGGGCACCGGTCCCGGCGTCGGCGAGCCCGAGCGGTTTCGTGTGCGTGCCCCCGGCGAGGATCTGTGTGGTTGGGGCCAGGGCGCGGGCTCCGGCGCGGGCCAGGCCGGGTACCGACGCGTCCTGGGGCAGGTGGGCGATCCCGGCGAGTTCGGGTACCGACAGCAGATCTCCGCGTCCGAGCCATCGGCCCGCCATCGCGGCGGCCAGGCGCAGGCTGCGGCGTCGCCGGTAGAAGTTGTGGTCGGCGCAGGAGCCGAACACCGCGGCGAGGGCATGCGCGCGCCCGCGCGCCACCGCCCGCGCCGCAGCCCGCTCGGCGGGTGAGGCGGTGGCCGCGACGGTGACCGCAGCCGCGTAGTGGATGAGCGTTTCCCAATGTCCGCCACGGGCTTTGGTGACCGCAGCGCGGGCCTGGGCGCTGTCTTCGAGACGGCTGAACCGGTCCCCGGACACGGCCTGGGCCTGGCCTCGGATGTAGGTGTGGCGGCGGGTGAGTGGGCCGGGGGTGAGCAGGTCCAGCAGCGCGAGCAGCGGGCCGCGTGCGGCGCGGGCAAGACGGGCGCGCAGGTCGTGGCGGAGGCCGGTGACCGCGCGGCGGACACGGCGGCCGGTGACCGGGCGGGCCAGGATCTGCACGCACACGCTGTGACCGGGTGCGAGGTCGGCGGCGGCGGTGAGCAGATCCCGGGCCGGGTCCCCGCCGCCGTAATCGCTACGGATCGGAAACCCTTCGGCACGACCCAACCGCAACACCCCACCGGCGAGCACTCTGCGTTGCGCGGCAGTGTGAACCGGAAGGGGCGGGTCGGCGGTGTCGAGGGTGGTGGTGCGCGCGCCGGGCCAGGCCGAGTGCACCGCCCGCTCGATGAGGTGCGGCGGGATCGCCGCTGGTACCCAGACCGCGAGGGTGATGCCTTCGTGCCCGGTGGCGCGGTATTCGAAGCCCAGGTGCGGTTGCCCGCACAGCATCCGCTTCCAGGCCGGGCGCAGCAGCCCGATCAGGTGCGCCCACCACGCGGCGGCCGAGCCCGGATCGACGGTGGGTGGGCACAGGATCGTCACCTGCCGGGCCGTCACGGCCAGGCGGGCGCGTCGCCACCGCCGACCCACCGCCACCGCAGCGAGCACACCCACGGCGGCGGTGGCCGCCGTGAACAGCTGCTGGCCGGTGAGCGGCCAGCCCACCAAACTGGTGACCCGCGCCAGTACCTGGCCGGGACGCAGCAGGAGCTCGGCGAGCCCGCCGTGGCCCGGCTCGACCGGGGCTGCCATCACGCCGCCTCGGGATCATCGAGCAGCACATCGTCGGCGGGCTCGTCCGTGTCGAGGTCCGCCCGGAATTCGCTGCCATCGCTGGCCCCGTCGGTGTGCGGGGGCAGCGCGTCTTCTTCGTCGGCGTCGAGCAGGTCGATGCCGGCGTCGGTGTCCTCGCCGGTGGCGGTGAGGTGGGCGGGGTTGGTGGTGATGAGGACGTCTTCGGTGTCGGAGGCCACCGAGGCGAACACCGCGCGGTGCACGCCGGTGGCGAGCAATCCTTGCCCGCGCGCGGCCGAGAGTAAGAAGGCGCGTTCCCCGTCGGAGAGCGCGAACGCCTCGCCGACTTCATCGATCTCCTGGGGCGCCTGGCGCAGCAGGATCTGGGTGGTGGCGTTGGCGACGATCGCCTTGCCCATCTCGGTGCCCAGGACATCGGCGACGTCCTGGGTCGCGATCGTCAAGCCCGCCCAGTACTTGCGGAAACTCTTGGCGGCCTTGAACAGAAACTCACTACCCGCGTCCTGGCGCAGCATCCACCAGGCTTCCTCGACCACCACCAGACGCGGTCGCCGCAACGCCGGATTGGACACCCGCCGCCAGATCACGTCGAGGGCGAGCAGCGTTCCCAGGGTTTTCAGCTCGTCGGGCAGTTGCTGCATCGAGAACACCACGAACGGTCCCTCGGGGACGGTGGTGGTGGGGCCGTCGACGAGCCCGGCGAATGCGCCACCGGCCACGAACGGCCCCAGTGCGGCGGCCACCTCATCACCGACCCGGCTGCCGCACGCCTGCAGCTGTTCGACCAGCATGCTCAGCGTGGGTGTGGGACGAGTCCAGGTGGCCGGATCGTCGGTGATCCCGGCGGCGGTGTAGGTGGCGGTCAACGCGGTGTCCAGCGTCGCCCGTTGCGCCGGAGACTGGTCACCAATGAGCACGCGGATCACGCTGTGTAGGAACAGTTTCCGGCGGGTGAGTGCGTCGGGAGGGGCGGTGCGGCGGCCGTCGGCGCGGGTATGGATGTCGAGGTCGAACGGGTTGAGCCGCACCCCGGCCGCACCGAGTGCGATGTAGGTACCCGAGACCGCCTCGGCGAGGGGTTTGTATTCGTTTTCCGGGTCGATGACCAGCGCTTCGATCCCGCGATGCAGCGAGCGCAGGACCTCGGTCTTGACCAGATACGACTTGCCCGCACCCGAGCGGCCGAGCACGACCGCGTTGTGGTTGTGGATCTCTGCGGAGAACCGGTCCCAGAACAGCAGACCTCCGGCGGCGTCACGCCCGTAGAGCACGCCGTCGGGTCGGTGGGCATCAACTGGGTCGGTGGCCGGGAGCTGCGGGGAGGTGAATGGGAACGCCGAAGCCAACGCGGCGGTGTCGAAGGTGCGCCGCACCTTTACTACGTCCACACCCAAGGGCAGGGTTGCTGTCCACGCGGGGATCGCCCGGTAGGTGAGGTGGCAGGTGTCGATCAACAGGCTGGCGGCGAGAGTGCGCACGGCGGCGACTTCCTCGGAGAGTTCGGCTTCGCTGGCCGCGTGCACACTCACATACAGTCCGACACGGAACAGGCGGCCCTCGCCGCGGGCGACGCGGGCGGCCAGGTCGGCGGCGTCCTCGACGGCGACCTGGATCTGTTCGTCGGGAAAGCGGCCGTAGCTGGCGTCGTGCATGCGAGTGGACTGCAACCGCGCCATCTGGCGACGCAGACGAGTGGCGGCGGTGACCGGGTCGACCGGATCGATATGCACCGCGACATCCACGCGTCCCGGGTGCGCCAGCAGCGGGGCCAGCCAGCCTGCAGCGACCTCGCGCGGATACCCGGTCACGGCCAGCGTCGCGACCCAATCCTCACCGACGCCAAGCTGTCGCGCGCCGACGGTCAGCGACTGCGGCGCGAACCGCGACCCACTCCCACCCCGGAAACTCTTGCGGCGCAGCCGAGCACGGCGGGGCGTGGGGGTGGTGTCCGGGGTCTGCTCGTCGTCGGTGTCGTCGCCGTCGGCGAATTCGCCGGTGCCGGTGGTGATGACGGCGGTGGGGGTGGCGATGTCGGCCGAATGCGGCACCAGGGAGCCGGGATTGGTGGCGCTGGTCAGAATCGCGGTGGCCTGCTCGTCATCGAGCCCGGTCACCGTGATCCCGATCGGAGCGAGCAGTTCAGCGGCCTCGCTCATGCGGCGCAGCAGCCGGGCCTCGGCCGCGCGACGCGCGGCGGCACTCGCGGCGCGGGTGGCGCGGCGACGGCTCGGCAGCACCGCGGCAAGGATCGCCCGCGCCGAAGGACCGGCTAGCGTGCCGGTCGCGGCCGTCGCCGGATCCAGCGGTTCACGCCAGATCAACAGGACCTGGCGGTGTAGCAGGTCTTCGGTCGCGGCGAGCTCGCCCAGGTGGGCGGCGTGCGCGCGAGCGGCGTCGGCGAGTTCGGGCCACATCTGCTCGGCCTTGTCGCGCAGCGCGGTGATGCGGCCGGTCAGATCCAGGCGGGTGGCGCGCACGAGGATCTGCACGGGCTGGCGCAGCGTGTGCAGCCAGCCGCCGAGCTGGCCGACGAGCGCTTCCTGCTCGTCGGGGGTGCGCAGCCCGAGATTGACGGTACCGGCCAGAGCGATGACGGCGAGGCCGTCGGCGCCGAGGTCGACCACCCCGGTCTCCCCGCCGCAGGCATGCACGGTCTGTGGCAGCCGCGCATGGTTTGCCGACAAGGGTTGCGCGATAGCGGTTGTCGCGCGCCGAGTGGCGCGGGTGGTGAGCCAGCGTGGTGCCAGGGCGAGCCCTTCGGGGGGCGGAGACGAGGCGATGCGGGCGTAGGCGATGGGCGATCGCGGCGGCGAGCAGCTGATCACCGGACAGACCGTCGCGGCGGGTGAGCACCAGCGCGGCCACCAGCGCCCCGAACGGGACCGCGCCCGCCATGAACACCGGCGGCGAGACCACGGCGCGGGTGGCGGTCCACGCCAGATAGAGACCGAGGGCCGTGGCGGCCAGGATGACGAGCTGGCGGGCGGTGAATGGGCCGATCAACCGGTCGGCCCGGTCGATGTCGGCGGGAATGCGGGCGGTGTTCATTTCGAACCTCCAGTGGTGCGGCGGTGACGACGGCGGACGGGCAGATCAGGCATAGGCAGGTGCAGCTGCCGCCCCACCGCCCGCGAGGGCGGCTTCTCCAACGGCGGCGCAGTGGCGCGAGGCGGGGTCGGGAAACGGCGCACCTCGATCGGCAGCGGGTACTGGCCCCCGCGCAGCGGACGCAGCCCGGCATACGGATCCGGGACAGTGGGAGCGGGCGCGGTGAAGTCGAAGGCCAACTGCTTGCCGCGGGGAGCAGTGCTGGGCGCGGGCCTCGGGACCGGTGCCGCAGCGGGTTTCGGCACCCGCTGGACGGAAATGGGCAGCTGGTATTGGCCGCCTCGGCCCAGCTGCGGCGTCGGCCCCAGATTGATCCCGCCGTGGAAGGCCGGCAAGGGCAGCATCAACTGCTGGCCTTGCGGTGCGGCTACCGGAATCGTCGAGGCAGCCGGGATACGCGGGGTGGGTGCGGCGGGCGGGGTGACGCGCCGGACTCCCTGCAGCGGCAGCATCAGCTGCCCGTTCTTGGTCGCGCGGACTTTCGCGTACGGGCTGGCCGCCGGTTTCGGGGTCGGGACGCGCGGAACCTTCGGTTTCGACGACGAGGATCGGCGGTGCCCGAGGGCGGCCCTGTCGACACCCTTGAGCGCGCTCATCCCCTTGTAGAGCACGAAACTACGCACCAGCGACCCGACCAAGGTGCGGCCGTGGCCGAGTTTGAGCGAGGCCAGCAGCCAGGACGGGATCTTGATCAGGATCAGGCCCATCGCGATCGCGACGAGCACGTTGACCAACCCGGAGCGGTCGGGGCCGAAGAACCCCCACCCGCCCGGCGACAGCCACACTTGCAGGCCGGTGATCAGAACCAGCGATTGCAGGACCTGGATCGCCAGGCACGCGGTGAACGCCCGCCACCACCAGCGCGCCACGCCATCGGTGCCGGGCAGCGCGTAGCACATCATCGCCAGCGGGGCGGCGATCACGAGCACGATGGTCAGGGCGACGCGGATGACGTAGGTGATGAGCAGCACCACCAGCACCACCGCGAGCGCGTTC
>NZ_JASITE010000030.1 GCF_030767025.1 Nocardia sp. CC227C
CAGCACACCGGTGACCAGCTGGTCGGCTATGTCATCGCCGCGCCGGGCCGGACGGTCGACGCCGACGCGGTGCGCGCCGAACTGGGCGATCAGCTGCCGTCCTACATGGTGCCGTCGGTGCTGATGGTGCTCGACGCCTTCCCGCTCAATGCCTCCGGCAAGCTGGATCGCAAGGCACTGCCCGCGCCGGTGTTCGAGGCCGCGGTCTTCCGCGCCCCGACCACCCCGGTGGAGCAGATCGTGGCGGATGTCTTCGGCGAGGTCCTCGGCCTGGAGCGGGTCGGCCTGGACGACGACTTCTTCGCCCTGGGCGGCAACTCGCTGTCCGCCACCCAGGTGGCCGCGCGCCTGTCCGCCGCCCTGGACACCCAGATCGGCGTGCGCGAGATCTTCGAGGCGTCGGTCGTGCACACCCTGGCCGATCGCGCCGAGAGCCGTACCGGCACCGGCGCGCGCCGGGCGCTGACCCCGCAGCCGCGCCCCGAGCTGGTGCCGCTGTCACTGGCTCAGCAGCGCATGTGGTTCCTCAACCGGTTCGATCCCGAATCGGCCGTGGACAATATCCCTGCCGCCGTGCGGCTGTCGGGCCTGCTGGACCGGCAGGCCCTGCAGATCGCCGTCGCGGATGTGCTGGCGCGCCACGAATCCCTGCGCACCCGCTACCCCGAGACAGACGGCACCGCGCATCAGGAGATCGTGCCCACCGCGCAGGTCATTCCGGACCTGACACCGGTGGACGTCACCGAAGCCGGACTGCCGCAGGCGCTCTCGGACCTGGTGCTGCGCGGCTTCGACGTCACCGCCGAGGTGCCGTTCCGGGCCCGCCTGTTCGAGATCACCCCGACCGAACATGTGCTCGCCCTGGTGGTGCACCACATCTCCGGAGACGGCGCGTCCATGCTGCCGCTGACCCGGGACGTCATGACCGCCTACAGCGCTCGCGTCGAGGGCGGCGAACCGGCCTGGCAGCCGCTGGAGGTCCAGTACGCCGACTTCGCGCTGTGGCAGCGCGAGGTGCTCGGCCGCGAGGACGATCCCGATTCGGTCATCTCCCAGCAGATCTCGTACTGGGGTGAAACCCTGCGCGGTCTGCCCGAACAGCTGGATCTGCCCTCCGATCGGCCGCGCCCCGCCGTGGCAAGCGGTCGCGGCGCGACGCACAGCTTCCGGATCGACGCCGACACCCACGCGGGACTGGTGGAGCTGGCCCGCGCCAACGGCGCGACGCTGTTCATGGTCGCGCACGCGGCGCTGGCGGCACTGCTGTCGCGCCTGTCCGGTGCGGCGGACATCGCCATCGGCACGCCGGTGGCGGGCCGCGGTGAACGCGCCCTGGACGACCTGATCGGCATGTTCGTCAACACCCTGGTGCTGCGGACGCCGATCGACGGCGGCAGCTCCTTCACCGAACTGCTGGAGTCGGTGCGCGCCACCGATATCACGGCCTTCGGGCATGCCGACCTGCCGTTCGAGCGCCTGGTGGAGATCCTCAATCCGGCGCGCTCGCAGGCCCGGCACCCGCTGTTCCAGGTCATGCTGTCGTTCCAGAACACCGGACCGGCCGAGCTGGAGCTGCCCGGCCTCACCGCCAGCGGCGTCGAGATGCCCATCGACACCGCCAAGTTCGACCTCCAGCTGGTGCTGGAGGAGGCGAACTCGGCCGCGCAGGTCTCCGGCAACGGAGCCACGACGCCGTCGGGCATCGCCGCCGAACTCATCTACGCCACCGACCTGTTCGACGCCGACACCATGGTCGAGTTCGGGCGGCGGTTCGAGGCGCTGCTGAAAGCCATTGCCGCCGAACCGAAGCGGCCGATCGGCGATATCGACCTGCTCGCCGCCGACGAGCGGCGGCTGGTGCTCGGCACCTGGAACGACACCGTCGTCGACATCGCCGACGGCATGCCGGACGGGGCCGTCGACACCCTGGTGTCGCTGTTCCAGGCGCAGGCCGCGACCAGCGCGAACGCGCCCGCGATCACGTTCGAGGGGACAGGTCTGTCCGCCGAAGGCACCGGACCGTCCACGAGCCGCCGCACCCTCACCTACGGCGAGTTCGGCGAACGGGTACACCGCCTCGCCCGGCACCTGATCGACCGGGGCGTCGGTCCGGAATCACTGGTGGCCCTGGCGATTCGCCGCTCCGCCGATCTCGTGGTCGCCATGTACGCCGTGCTGGAGGCCGGTGGCGCGTACGTGCCGCTGGATCTCGACCAGCCCGCCGAACGCCTGGACTACGTGCTCGAGATGGCGCGTCCCGCCCTGGTGCTGACCACCGCCCGCGACGCCTACGAGACCGCCCGCGACGTGGTGGAGATCGACACCGTCGATCTCACCGGCCATGCCGCCACCCCGGTCACCGACGCCGAACGCGCGCAGCCCATCCGGCCCGCCAATACCGCGTACGTGATCTTCACCTCCGGTTCCACCGGCCGCCCCAAGGGCGTCGCGGTGTCGCATGCGGCGGCGGTGAACCAGATCCGCTGGATCACCACCGAATACGGGCTGAACGCCGACGACGTGGTGCTCTTCAAGACCCCCGCCACCTTCGACGTGTCGGTGTGGGAGCTGTTCGGGCCCCTGACCACCGGCGGCCGCATGGTCGTCGCCACCCCCGACGGCCACCGCGATCCGCAGTACCTCGCCGACGTCATCGCGGCCGAGCGCGTCACCATGACCTCGTTCGTGCCGTCCATGCTGACCGTCTTCGCGGGCAGCGCCGATCCCGCGGCGCTCACCTCGCTGCGTACCCTGCTGGTGGCCGGTGAGGCGTTCACCGCCGACGCCGTGCGGGCGTACCGCCGGATCAACGCCGCCGAACTGCACAACCTGTACGGCCCCACCGAATTCACCGTCCACGCCACCTATGCGGCGGCCGCCGACGACGTGCAGGGCGCGGTGCCGATCGGCGCGCCGGTGTGGAATGCCCGCGCCTACGTGCTGGATTCGCGTCTGCACCCGGTCGCCCCGGGCGTCGCGGGTGAGCTGTACCTGGCGGGCGCGCAGGTGGCGCGCGGCTATGTCGGCCGGGCCGACCTGACCGCGGATCGCTTCGTGGCCGACCCGTTCCACCCCGGCGAGCGCATGTACCGCACCGGCGACCTGGTGAAGTGGACCACCGCGAACGATGCCTCGGATACCGCGGGTCAGCTGGTGTACCTGGGCCGCACCGACTTCCAGGTCAAGCTGCGCGGCCTGCGCATCGAACTGGGTGAGATCGAATCCGCGCTCACCGCACACGAATCGGTGGCACAGGCCGTGGTGGTCATGCGCTCCGACGCCCGGACCGGCGATCGCCTCGTGGGCTATGTGGTGCCCGCGTCCGGTGACGTCGACACCGATGCGCTGCGCACCCACCTGGCGGCGCACCTGCCGTCCTACATGGTTCCGGCCGCCCTGGTGGCGCTGGACGCCATGCCGCTCAACGCCAACGGCAAGCTCGACCGCAAGGCCCTGCCCGAGCCGGAGTTCGAGGCGCGCGAATTCCGCGCTCCCGCCACCCCGATCGAGGAGACCGTCGCCGGTGTCTTCGCCGAGGTGCTGGGCACCGATCAGGCCATCGGCATCGACGACGACTTCTTCGAACTCGGCGGCAACTCGCTCATCGCCACCCAGGTCGTCGCCCGCCTCGGCGCGGCCCTGGACACCCGGGTGCCGGTGCGTCTGCTGTTCGAGGCTCCCACCGTGGCGGCACTGGCGGTGCGCCTGGAGACCGAGACCGGCAGCGGCGGTCGCCGCGCCCTGGTGGCGGGGGAGCGGCCCGCCGAGATTCCGCTGTCGCTGGCACAGCAGCGCATGTGGTTCCTCAACCGCTTCGACGCCCAGTCCGCGGTCAACAACATTCCGATGGCCGTGCGGCTGTCCGGTGATCTCGATGTGGACGCGCTGTTGCGCGCCGTCGGTGATGTGGTGGACCGGCACGAGGTGCTGCGCACCTACTACCCGACCGACGATCGCGGCCGCGGCGTGCAGGTCATCCTGCCCGCCGGGTACCGGATCCCGGACCTGGGGCCGGTCGACGTGGCCGAGACCGACATCACCGCCGCCATCAGCGAACTGGTGCTCACCGGATTCGACGTCACCGACGAGGTTCCGGTGCGCGCCAAGCTGTTCCGCGTCACCGATGCCGAACAGCCCACGCACGTCCTGGTTTTCGTGGTGCACCACATCTCCGGTGACGGCTGGTCGGTGCGCCCGCTGGCACGCGATGTCATGGTCGCCTACGCGGCGCGCGCCAACGGCGAGGTCCCCGGCTGGGCTCCGCTGCCGGTGCAGTACGCCGACTTCGCGCTGTGGCAGCGCGATGTGCTCGGCTCCGAGGACGACGCGGACTCGCTGATCTCGCAGCAGGTGTCCTACTGGTCCGACGCACTCGCCGGACTGCCCGACCAGCTGGATCTGCCGTCGGACCGCCCGCGTCCCGCCGTGGCCTCCAACCAGGGTGGCGTGCACGAGTTCAGCATCGACCCCGCCCTGCTCGACGGCATGAACCGCCTTGCCCGCGAACACGGCGCCAGCCTCTTCATGGTCGTGCACGCGGCCTTCGCGGCCCTGCTGTCGCGCCTGTCCGGCTCCGACGACGTGGCCATCGGCACCGCCGTCGCGGGCCGCGGCGAAGCGGTGCTCGACGACGCCATCGGTATGTTCGTCAACACCCTGGTGCTGCGCACCGGCGTGGACACCGGCGAGAAGTTCACCGAACTGCTGGCCCGCACCAAGGACGCCGACCTGGCCGCCTTCGGCCACGCGGACCTGCCGTTCGAACGTCTGGTGGAGATCCTCAATCCGCCGCGCTCGCAGGCCCGCCACCCGCTGTTCCAGGTCATGCTGTCGTTCCAGAACACCGGCGAGGCCAGCTTCACGCTGCCGGGCCTGGAGGTCGCGGGCGTGCCGCTGGACGTGGTCACCTCCAAGTTCGACCTGCACCTCAACCTCACCGAACGCCTCGGCGACGACGGCGCGGTCGAGGGCATGTACGCCGAATTCGCCTACGCCACCGATATGTTCGAGGCCGACACGGTCGCGGGCTTCGCCGAGCGGCTGGTGCGGATGCTGAGCGCGGTGGTGGCCGAGCCGACCTCCTTCGTCGGCGATATCGACCTGCTCGACGAGTCCGAACGCGCGCTGGTGCTGCACGACTGGAACGCCACCGACGCCGCGGTCGACCGCACCGCGACCCTGGTGTCGATGTTCGAGGCACAGGCCCTGACCAGCCCCGACGCCACCGCCCTTGTAGTCGAGGGGACAACTGTCGCCCACCCGTCGCCCGAGCACCACCCCGCATCGAGTCGCCACGAGACCCTGACATATCGCGAGTTCACCGCGCGGGTGAACCGTCTGGCCCGCCACCTCGTCGCCCAGGGCGTCGGGCCGGATTCCCTGGTGGCCCTCGGCATGCGGCGCTCGGCGGAACTGGTCATCGGCATGTACGCCGTGACCGTGGCCGGTGGCGCGTACGTGCCGCTGGACCCGGACCACCCGGCCGACCGCACCCACTACGTGCTCGACACCGCGCGTCCGGTGGCGGTGCTGACCACCTCGCGTGACGGCTTCGACGCGGGCGCGTTCACCGCGCTCGAGATCGACGGCCTGGATCTGTCGGCCTACAGCGACGCCCCGCTCACCGATGCGGACCGCCGCGCGCCGCTGACGCCGTCGAACACCGCGTACGTGATCTTCACCTCCGGTTCGACCGGTCGCCCCAAGGGCGTGGCGGTGAGCCACGAGGCCATCGTCAACCGCCTGGTGTGGATGCAGGCCGCCTACGGCCTCACCCCCGACGACGTGGTGCTCCAGAAGACCCCGGCCACCTTCGACGTGTCGGTGTGGGAGTTCTTCTGGCCCTTGCAGATCGGCGCGGCCCTGGTCGTCGCGAAGCCGGACGGCCACCGCGACCCCGCCTACCTGGCCGAGATCATCGCCCGCGAGGGCGTGACGGTCGCACACTTCGTGCCGTCCATGCTGTCGGTGTTCGTCGCGTTCCTCGAGGACAGCGACTCTCCGTTGGTTCGCGGCGCGTCCCGGTTCCGGACCGACGGAGCGCGGCGGAGCGCAATCGGACTCAGCAAGGTTTTCGCCTCCGGTGAGGCGCTGCCCGCGCCGACCGCGCAGAAGCTGCGCGAACTGACCGGCGCGAAGCTGCACAACCTGTACGGCCCCACCGAGGCCGCGGTCGATGTCACCTTCCACGAGGTGACCGACGCCGACACCGGCTCGGTGCCGATCGGCGCGCCGGTCTTCAACACCCGGGTGTACGTGCTGGATTCGCGTCTGCACCCGGTGGCCCCGGGCGTCGCGGGTGAGCTCTACCTGGCGGGTGTGCAGCTGGCGCGCGGCTATGTCGGCCGCCCGGATCTGACCGCGGATCGCTTCGTGGCCGATCCGTTCCACCCCGGCGAGCGCATGTACCGCACCGGCGACCTGGTGAAGTGGACCGGCGCCGGTGAGCTGGAGTACCTGGGCCGCACCGATTTCCAGGTGAAGCTGCGCGGTCTGCGCATCGAGCTCGGCGAGATCGAATCCGCGCTCACCGCACTGGACGCCATCGCGCAAGCGGTGGTCGTGGTGCGCCACGACGACCGCCTCGGCGATCAGCTGGTCGGCTATGTCATCCCGGCCCCGGGCCACGTCGTCGACAGCGAGTCGGTGCGCGCGGCCCTGGGCGAGGAACTGCCCGGCTACATGGTGCCGTCCGCCTACGTGGTGCTGGACGCCTTCCCGCTCAATGCCTCCGGCAAGCTGGACCGCAAGGCGCTGCCCGCGCCGGTGTTCGAGGCCAAGGTGTTCCGCGCCCCGGCCACCCCGATCGAGGAGATCGTCGCCAACACCTTCTCCGACGTGCTCGGCCTCGGCCGGGTCGGCGTGGACGACGACTTCTTCGAACTCGGCGGCAATTCGCTGATCGCCACCCAGGTGACCGCCCGCATCGGCGCGGCCCTGGACACCCGGCTCGCGGTGCGCGACCTGTTCGAGGCATCCACCGTCGCGGCCCTGGCCGCCCGGGTGGAGCGCAATGCGGGATCCGGACGTGCCCGCCCGCGCCTGGTGGCGGGGGAACGGCCGCAGTCGATTCCGCTGTCCCCGGCCCAGCAGCGCTACTGGTTCCTCAACCAGTTCGACACCAGCACCTCGGCGGTGGACAACATCCCGCTCGCGGTGCGGCTCACCGGCACCCTGGATCTCACCGCCCTGGAAGAGGCCATCGGGGATGTCATCGCCCGCCACGAGGTGCTGCGCACCATCTACCCGGGCGGTGCGGCCGGACCGCGCCAGGAGATCCTGCCCGCCTCGCAGACCGATCTCATGCTCGTCCCCGAGGGCGTGCGTGAGGAGGGCCTCCTGGGCAAGATCGTCGAGTTCGCCATGACCACCTTCGATGTCACCATCGAGGTGCCCATCGCGGTGCGGCTGTTCCGCATCACCGATGCCCCGGCCGAAGAACACGTGCTGGCCTTCACCGTCCATCACGTCTCCGCCGACGGCTCCTCCATGGGACCGCTGGCACGCGATGTCATGGCGGCCTACCTGGCACGCGTCGAGGGCGACGCCCCGAGCTGGGCTCCGCTGCCGGTGCAGTACGCCGACTACGCGCTGTGGCAGCGTGCGGTGCTCGGCTCCGAGGACGACGCCGAATCGCTTGCCGCACAGCAGGTCGCCTACTGGAAGCAGGCCCTGGCCGAGCTGCCCGACCAGCTGGAGCTGCCCACCGACCGCCCGCGCCCGCCCGCCCAGTCCTTCCACGGCAAGGCGCTGCGCTTCGATATCGACCCGGAGCGGCACGCCCGCCTGCACGAACTGGCGCGCGCCAACAACGCATCCCTGTTCATGGTCGTGCACGCCGCGCTGGCGGTGCTGCTGTCGCGGCTGTCCGGCACCGACGACATCGCGGTCGGCACCCCGATCGCGGGCCGCGGTGAGCGCGAACTCGACGACCTCATCGGCATGTTCGTCAACACCCTGGTGTTCCGCACCAAGGTGGACGGCGGCGCGACCTTCGCCGAGCTGCTGGCCGAGGTGCGCGAACGCGATCTGGAAGCCTTCGCCAATGCCGACGTGCCGTTCGAGCGGCTCGTCGAGGTGCTGAACCCGGTGCGCTCCACCGCCCGCAACCCGCTGTTCCAGGTGGGCCTGTCGTTCCAGAACCTGGCCGAGACCAGCTTCCAGCTGCCCGGCCTGCACGTGGCCCCGGTCCAGTTCGAATCGCAGCTGGCCAAGACCGATCTGCACGTGACGCTCTACGACCGGTACGCCGAGGACGGCACCCCGGCCGAGATCCTCACCGAATTCGGTTACGCCACCGACCTGTTCGACGAAACCACCGTGCGCGGCTTCGCCGACCGGTTCCTGCGGGTGCTCGACGCCGTGCTCGCCGACACCTCGGCGCCGGTCGGGGAGATCGAGCTGCTGGACGCGGCCGAGAGCGAGCGCATCCTGCGGACGTGGAACGACACCGCGCGAGCGGTGGACCGCGACGCCACCCTGGTGTCGCTGCTCGACGCCAGCGCGGCGGCCGATCCGAAGTCGGACGCCATCGTGGCCGACACCGCCGACGGCGTCGTCACGTTGACCTACGCCGAACTCGACGCGCGGGTCAATACGCTGGCCCGCCACCTCATCGAACGCGGCATCGGCACCGAAGACCGGGTGGCCCTGGCCATTCGGCGCTCGGTGGATCTGGTCGTCGCCATGTACGCGGTCGCCAAGAGCGGCGCCGCCTACGTGCCGGTCGACCCGGACCAGCCCGCCGAACGCGTCGGCTACATCCTGGAGACCGCCGCCCCCGCCGCCGTACTCACCACGGGCCGTGACGGTTTCACCACCGACGTGGCCGACGTGGTGCGCATCGACGAGATCGACCTGTCCGGCCACTCGGCCGCGCCGATCGCCGACGACGAGCGGGTGCGGGCGCTGACCGCCGCCAATACCGCCTACGTCATCTTCACCTCCGGCTCCACCGGCCGCCCCAAGGGCGTCGCGGTGCCGCACGGTGCGGTGGTCAACCAGTTGCTGTGGAAGAACACCGAATTCGGGCTCGACCCGGCCGACGCGGTGCTGCTCAAGACCGCCGCCACCTTCGACCTGTCGGTGTGGGAGTTCTGGTCCGCCGCGGCCTGCGGTGGCCGACTCGTCATCGCGCTGCCCGACGGGCACAAGGATCCGGCGTACCTCAACGAGCTCATGGCCCGGGAATGGGTCACCACGTTGCATGTGGTGCCGTCCATGCTGGACGCCCTGCTCACCGACGGCATGCCCGATTCGCTGTGGCGGGTGCTCGCCATCGGTGAGGCCCTGCCCGGGTCGGTCGCCCAGCGCATGCGCCGCGCCTGCCCGCGCACCGAGCTGTTCAACCTGTACGGTCCCACCGAGGCCGCGGTGTCCATCACCAGCCATCGGGTCACCGACGCCGACGACGCCTCGGTCTCCATCGGTGCGCCGGAATGGAACAGCCGGGTGTACGTGCTGGACGCGCGGTTGCGGCCGGTGCCGGTGGGCGTCTCCGGTGAGCTGTACCTCGCCGGTGACCAGCTGGCGCGCGGCTACTTCGCGCGACCCGACCTCACCGCGGACCGCTTCGTGGCGAATCCGTTCGAGGACAACGGCTCCCGCATGTACCGCACCGGCGACCTGGTCGCCTGGACGGACAACGGTGAGCTGGAATACCGGGGCCGCACCGACTTCCAGGTGAAGATCCGCGGCTTCCGCATCGAACTCGGCGATATCGAGGCCGCGCTGCTGCGCCGGGACGCCATCGCCTCCGCCGCCGTGGTGGCGCACCACGATCCGAGCATCGGCGATCGCCTGGTGGCCTACGTCGTTCCCGCCGACGGCGAGATCGACAAGCGCGCACTGCAATCCGCGCTCTCGGCCGAACTGCCGTCGTACATGGTGCCGTCGGTGTTCATGCAACTGGACGAGCTGCCGCGCAATGCCAACGGCAAGCTCGATCGCAAGGCGCTGCCGGAGCCCACCTTCGAGAAGGCGGTCTTCCGCGCCCCGGTCACCCCGATCGAGCAGATCGTGGCCGCGGTGTTCACCGAGGTGCTGCGGGTGGAGGGCACCGCCCGCATCGGCCTCGACGACGACTTCTTCGCGTGGGGCGGCAACTCGCTGCTCGCCACCCAGGTGGCCGCCCGCCTCGGCGAGGCGCTCGACACCCGGGTGCCGGTGCGGGTGCTGTTCGAGGCGTCCACCGTGGCCGCACTGGCGGCGCGGGTGGAACTCGACGCCGGGGCCGGTGGCCGCAAGGCGCTGACGGCCGGACCGCGGCCGGAGCGCATTCCGCTGTCGCTGGCACAGCAGCGCATGTGGTTCCTCAACCGGTTCGACACCGCCTCGGCCGCCTACAACGTGCCCGTGGCCGTCCGGCTGTCCGGTGCGCTCGATGTGGAGGCGCTGCGCGTCGCGGTCGCCGATGTCGTCGCCCGCCACGAGATCCTGCGCACCGTCTACCCGCAGACCGACCAGGGACCGGTGCAGGTCATCCTGCCGCCCGCCCAGGCGGTGCCCCAGCTCGAGCTGCGCAGCGTCGATATCGAGGATGTCGCCGCCGCCGTGGTGGAGCTGACCTCCACCATCTTCGACGTCACCACCCAGGTGCCGCTGCGGGTGGCGCTGTTCGAGATCGCCGACGGTGAGTACGTGCTCGCCATGGTCGTGCACCACATCTCCGGTGACGGCTCCTCGGTCGGCCCGCTGACCCGGGATCTCATGACCGCCTACGCCTCTCGCGCCATGGGCTCCGAGCCCGCGTGGGCTCCGCTGGCGGTGCAGTACGCCGACTACTCCATCTGGCAGCGCGAACTGCTCGGCAGTGAGGACGATCCGAACTCGCTGGCCACCAAGCAGGTCGCCTACTGGAAGCAGGCGCTGGCCGGTCTGCCGGACCAGCTGGATCTGCCCTCGGACCGGCCGCGCCCGGCCGTGCAGTCCTTCCAGGGTGGCCGCGTCGAGATCCATATCGACGCCGAAACCCACCGCGCGCTGGTCGAATTGGCGCGCACCGAGGGTGCGACGCTGTTCATGGTCGTGCACACCGCGCTCGCGGTGCTGCTGGCCCGGCTGTCCGGCACCGACGACATCGCCATCGGCACGCCGATGGCCGGTCGCGGCGAGGCCGTCCTGGACGACCTCATCGGCATGTTCGTCAACACCCTGGTCTTCCGCACCCGGGTGGCGGCCGACGAGCCGTTCACCGATCTGCTGCGCCGCCAGCGCGAGACCGACATCCAGGCCTTCGCGCACGCCGACGTGCCGTTCGAGCGACTGGTCGAGGTGCTCAACCCGGTGCGTTCCACCGCCAGGCACCCGTTGTTCCAGGTCGGCCTGTCGTTCCAGAACCTGGCCCAGGCCAGCCTGGAACTGCCCGGCCTGACCGTCTCGGGTCTGGATATCGACACCGAGCTGTCCCAGTTCGACCTGCACCTGATCGCCACCGACCGCTACGGCGAAACCGGTGCGCCCGAGGGCATCTCGGGCTTCTTCACCTACGCGACCGATATGTTCGAGCGCGATACGGTACAGGGCTTCGTGGACCGCTTCACCCGGCTGCTCGGCGAGATCCTCGCCGCGCCCCGCACCCCGGTCGGCGATATCGAGCTGCTGGCCCCGGCCGAGCGTGCCGAATCGCTCACCGCGCGCAATGCCACCGCGCACGACACCGATACGGCGGCGACGCTGGCCTCCATGCTGGAGGCGACGGTAGTGGCCAAGCCCACCGCGGTGGCGCTCATCGGCCCCGACGGCGAGGCTCTGACCTACGCCGAACTCGGCCAGCGGGTGAATCGCCTGGCCCGGCACCTGATCTCGCTGGGCGTCGGCCCGGAGGCGCGGGTGGCGCTGGCGCTGCGGCGGTCGGTGGACCTGGTGGTGGCCATGTACGCGGTCTCGGTCGCGGGTGGCGCGTATGTGCCGGTGGATCCGGACCAGCCCGCCGAGCGCACCGGCTACATCCTCGAGACCGCCGCGCCGGTGTGCGTGATCACCAACGCGGCAGCGGAATTCACGACCGAGGTCGCGCCGCTCGTCTCGCTGGACGAGCTGGACCTGTCGGCACTGGACGGCGCCGCCGTCACCGCCGCCGAGCGGGTCGCCCCGCTGCACCCGCAGCACACGGCGTATGTCATCTTCACTTCCGGTTCGACCGGTCGCCCCAAGGGTGTGGCGGTGTCGCATGCGGCGATTGTGAATCAGTTGCAGTGGAAGACGGCGGAGTTCGGTTTGGGTGCCGATGATGCGGTGTTGCTGAAGACGGCGGCGACGTTTGATTTGTCGGTGTGGGAGTTCTGGTCGGCGGCGGTGTCGGGTGGTCGTTTGGTGGTCGCGTCGGCGGATGGTCATCGTGATCCGGCGTATCTGAACGAGTTGATGGTTCGTGAGCAGGTGACGACGTTGCATGTGGTGCCGTCGATGCTGGATGCGCTGTTGACCGAGTCCGGTGGGGTGTTGGCGGTGTCGCTGCGTCGGGTGTTGGCTATCGGTGAGGCGTTGCCCGCCGTGGTCGCTCAGCGTTTCCGTGCCGCGAACCCGCAGGCCGGGCTGTTCAATCTGTATGGTCCGACCGAGGCCGCGGTGTCGATCACCTCGCACTTGGTGTCGGATGCGGATTCGGGTTCGGTGTCGATTGGTGTGCCGGAGTGGAACAGCCGGGTGTATGTGCTGGATTCGCGTCTGCATCCGGTGCCCGATGGTGTGGCGGGTGAGCTCTACCTCGCGGGCGCGCAGTTGGCGCGCGGCTATTTCGCGCGCCCGGATCTGACGGCGGATCGTTTCGTGGCGAACCCGTTCGCTTCGGGTGAGCGGATGTATCGCACGGGTGATCTGGTGGTGTGGAACGCTGCCGGTGAGTTGGAGTATCGGGGTCGTACCGATTTCCAGGTGAAGATCCGTGGTTTCCGTATCGAGCTCGGTGAGATCGAGGCGGCGTTGTTGTCGTTGTCGGAGATCGCTCAGGCGGCGGTGCTGGCGAAGTCGGATGCTCGCACGGGTGATCGTCTGGTGGCGTATGTGGTCCCCGCAGTCGGTCAGCGGGATGCGCTCGGTCAGCGGGATGCGCTGGAGGAGCGGGACGACGTGTTCGGTGAGTCGTCTTCCGGGCGGGAACGGTCTGTCGCGCTTGGGCAGTCTGCGCCGGGGGCGCGGGGTGGGCAAGCGCAGCCGCGCACCCTGGAAGCGGACTCGTTCCCGACAACTGGTCCGGGCGTTCCCGAGCCCGCGCGTGTTGATGTGGCCCGGTTGCGGTCGGTGTTGTCGGCGGCGTTGCCGTCGTACATGGTCCCGTCGGCGTTCGTGGTCTTGGACGGGTTGCCGTTGAACGTGAACGGCAAGTTGGATCGTAGGGCTCTTCCGGAGCCGGAGTTCGAGTCGACGGCCTTCCGTGCTCCCTCGACGCCGATCGAGGAGATCGTGGCGGGTGTGTTCGCCGAGGTGTTGGGTGTCGATCGTGTGGGTGCGGATGATGATTTCTTCGCGCTCGGTGGTAATTCGCTGCTGGGTACTCAGGTGGCGGCGCGGATCGGTGCGGCGTTGGATGCGCGTGTTCCGGTGCGGGTGTTGTTCGAGGCGTCCTCGGTCGCGGGTTTGGCGGCGCGGGTGGAGCGGCATGCCGGTGCGGGTGATCGTAGGGCGTTGACCGCGCAGGAGCGTCCGGAACAGATCCCGTTGTCGTTGGCGCAGCAGCGGATGTGGTTTTTGAATCAGTTCGATACGTCTTCGGCGGCGTACAACATTCCGGTGGCGGTGCGTTTGTCCGGTGATCTGGATGTGGATGCGTTGGGTCGGGCGGTGGCGGATGTGGTCGCGCGTCACGAAACCCTGCGCACCATCTACCCCCAGACCGACGGCACCGCGACCCAGCTCATCGTCCCCGCCGCCCAGGCCGTCCCGGACCTGACCCCGATCCCGGTCGAAGCGACCGAGATCCGCGACCGCATCGCCGCCGTCATCGCGACCGGCTTCGACGTGACAACGGAAGTCCCGTTGCGCGCCAAGCTGTTCCGCGTCGAAACCGCCGAGGAGGTGGGCGAGCACGAGGCCAACGCCCTCGGCATCGTCGACGCGGTCGAAGCCGCCACCCTGCGCGCGGTCGGCGCGGACGCCACCGCCACCCTGGGCGGCGGCACCCGAGCGGCCGAACCCACGGTCGAGCACGTGCTCGTCTTCGTGGCCCACCACATCAGCGCCGACGGCTGGTCCATGGGCCCGCTGACCCGCGACGTGATGATCGCCTACGCCGCCCGCACCGCCGGTGTGGCCCCCGGCTGGGCTCCGATGCCGGTGCAGTACGCGGACTTCAGCATCTGGCAGCGCCAGGTGCTCGGCTCCGAGGACGACCCGCGGAGCCTCATCTCCGCCCAGGCCGACTTCTGGAAGA
The DNA here is from genome assembly GCF_030767025.1 of Nocardia sp. CC227C. Taxonomy (GTDB): domain Bacteria; phylum Actinomycetota; class Actinomycetes; order Mycobacteriales; family Mycobacteriaceae; genus Nocardia. The sequence goes on from NZ_JASITE010000030.1 coordinate 14,369, forward strand.
CCACCCTCGCGGACCTTCCGGACGAGCTGAACCTGCCGGCGGACCGCCCGCGGCCGACCACGCAGTCCTTCCGCGGCGGCCGGGTGCTCTTCCCGATCGGGGCCGACCTGCACCAGGGTCTCCAGCGCATCGCGCGGGAGCAGAACGCGACCATGTTCATGGTCGTGCACACCGCCCTGGCGGTATTCCTGTCACGCCTGTCGGGCACCTCGGACATCGCCATCGGCACCCCCATCGCGGGCCGCGGCGAGGCCGAGCTCGACGACGTGATCGGCATGTTCGTCAATACCTTGGTGCTGCGCACCGAGGTGGACGCCCAGCGCGGTTTCGCCGAGCTGCTCGGTCGTGCCAAGGAAGCCGATCTGGCGGCCTTCGCACACGCCGACATTCCGTTCGAGCGGCTGGTCGAGCTGATCAACCCGGAGCGCTCCACCTCGCGGCATCCGCTGTTCCAGGTGGTGCTGTCGTTCGAGAACCTGCCGGACACCAGCTTCGAACTGCCCGGACTGCGGGTCTCCGCCGTCGACTTCGACGTGGACACCGCCAAGTTCGATCTGTCGCTGACCATTCGGGAAGCGGCCGACGGTGCCACCACGGCGGGCCGTGAATCCGGTACAGCGGGCATGTACGCCGAATTCTCCTTCGCGCGTGACCTGTTCGACGACGCCACGGTGGAGGTGTTCGCGCAGCGCTTCACCCGCCTGCTCGAGCAGCTCACCGCGCAGCCGCAGCGGCCGGTCGGCGATCTCGACCTGCTCGCGGCGGCCGAGCGCACCGACCTGCTCGCCCGCACCGGTGGCGCACCGGTCGCCCCGGCCACCCTGCCGGAGCTGATGTCGGCGGCTGCCCAGGGCAATCCGAACGGTGCGGCCGTGGTGTTCGAAGGCCGGACCCTCGGCTACGCCGAACTCGACGCGGCGTCCTCGCGTCTGGCGCGACTGCTCATCGAGCGCGGTGCCGGACCGGACGTGCTGGTGGCCGTGGCCATTCCGCGCTCGATCGAATCCGTGCTGGCGGTGTGGGCGGTGGCCAAGTCGGGTGCGGCCTTCGTGCCGATCGACCCGGCCTACCCGGCCGACCGCATCGCGCACATGGTGTCGGATTCCGGTGCGGTACTGGGACTCACCGTCACCGCCGAAGCCGAGAAGCTGCCGCCGGTCAAGAGTCTGGCGGGCTGGCTGTCCCTCGACGACGACGCGGTGCTGGCCCAGGCCGAGGGCTATCCTGCCGATCCGGTGACCGACGCCGACCGCTGGGCCCCGATCCGGGCCGAGCATGCCGCGTACGTCATCTACACCTCCGGCACCACCGGCATGCCCAAGGGCGTCGTGGTGACCCACGCGGGTCTGGCGAACTTCAGCCTGGAGCAGGTGGTGCGCTACGGACTCGATTCCGGTTCGCGCGCACTGCACTTCGCCTCGCCGTCGTTCGACGCCTCGGTGCTGGAACTGCTGCTCGCGGTCGGTGCGGCCGGTGCGCTCGTGGTGGTGCCCCCGGGCACCTACGGCGGCGAGGAACTCGGCGCGCTGATCTCCCGCGAGCGGGTGTCGGTCGGCCTCATCACCCCGTCGGTGCTGGCCTCGCTGGACCCCGCGCAGCTGTCCGGCATGGAGGTCATCATCGCCGGCGGCGAGGCGGTTTCCGCCGATCTGGTGGCCAAGTGGTCGGAGAATCCGGGCGCGCCGCGGCGCTTCCACAACGCCTACGGCCCCACCGAGGCGACCATTGCCACCAATATCTCCGATCCGCTGTCGGCCGGTGATCCGGTGGTCATCGGCGGACCGGTGCGCGGTATGCGGGCCATGGTGCTCGACGCCCGCCTGCACCCGGTGCCCGAGGGCGTGGCCGGTGAGCTCTACGTGGCCGGTGTGCAGCTGGCGCGCGGCTACCACGCGCGTCCGGGCCTGACCGCGCAGCGCTTCGTCGCCGATCCGTACGGTGCGCCGGGCGACCGGCTCTACCGCACCGGCGACGTGGTGCGCTGGCGGCGCGACGCGCTCGACCGCGCCGTGGTGGAGTACGTGGGCCGCAACGACTTCCAGGTGAAGGTGCGCGGTTTCCGCATCGAACTCGGCGAGATCGACGCCGCGCTCACCGCTTTCGACAGCGTGGACTTCGCGGTCACCCTCGGCCACAAGACCGAGGCCGGGACCACCATCCTCGCCTCGTATGTGAAGCCGGTGGCCGGTGCGACCATCGATATCGCGGCGCTCACCGAGCATGCCGCCGCGCGGCTGCCGGAATACATGGTGCCGACCGCGATCACGGTCATCGACGAGATCCCGCTGACCGGCGCGGGCAAGCTCGACCGGCGTGCGCTGCCGGAGCCGGTGCTCGCCCCGCGCGAATTCCGGGCTCCGGTCAGCGATCTGGAGAGTGAGCTGGCCGCCGTCTTCGCCGAGGTGCTCGGCGTGGAGCAGGTCGGCGCGGACGATTCGTTCTTCGCGCTCGGCGGCGACTCCATCCTGTCCATCCAGCTGGTGTCGCGGGCCAAGGCGCGCGGCATCGTGTTCAGCCCGCGCGATGTGTTCGAGCAGCGCAGCGTGGCCGGCCTGGCCGAGGTCGCCGTGCGCGGCGGCGACGCCGAACAGCAGCGGCTGGCGGAACTGCCCGGCGGCGGGGTCGGCGACATTCCGCTGACGCCGATCATGACGGCCATTCTGTCGAGTGGTTCGAGCTACGAGCGCTTCTCGCAGTCCATGGCGCTGCGGCTGCCCGACGGCATCGACCGGGAGACCCTGGTCGGCACCCTCGGGGCGGTCTTCGACCACCACGATGTGCTGCGCGCGCGTCTGCGCGGAAACGGCACGGACGGCTGGACTTTCGAGGCGCTGGAACGCGGCGCGGTGGATGTCGACGCGCTCGTGCAGAAGGTCATGGTGCCCGCCGACATCTCCGATGCGGAGCTGTCGCGGGTGGCGTCCGCCGAACTCGACGGTGCGCTGGGCCGGCTCGATCCGGCCAATGCCGCCATGGTGCAGTTCGTGTGGTTCGCCTTCGAACCGGCGGGAGCGACCAGCCCGGAGACGGCAGCCCGCGTAACCGCGGAGGGCGCGGCGGACGCCGCCGACGGTCACCGTCGGCGCGATGTGCTGCTCATCGCCGCCCACCACTTCGTGGTCGACGGCGTGTCCTGGCGCATCCTGATTCCGGACTTCGCCACGGCCTGGTCGCAGCTGGCCTTCGGGCAGCCGGTCGCGCTGCCCGAGAACGGCACCTCCATGCGCCGCTGGGCGCACGCCCTCGTGGACGCGGCGTCCGCGCCGGAGCGGGAGGCGGAACTCGAGTTCTGGCAGGGTGTCACGGATACCCCCGATCCGCTGTTGGGCGCGCGCGCCTTCGATCCGGCCGTGGACACCTTCGCCACGGTCGAGCGGGTCGAGGTCGCCGTTCCGGCGGAGGTCACCGATGCGGTGCTGACCGCCATTCCGGGCCTGTACCGGGGCGGTGTCAACGACGGTCTGCTGTCGGCGCTGGCCATGGCCGTATCGCGGTGGCGCGGTGCGGGTTCGGCCGCCCTCATCAAGTTGGAGGGTCACGGCCGCGAAGAGGAAGTCGTGGCGGGCGCGGACCTCTCGCGCACCGTCGGCTGGTTCACCAGCGCCTACCCGGTTCGCCTGGATCTGGGAGAGGCCGATCTCGACGATGCCTTCGCGGGCGGAAAAGCCCTGGGCGACATCGTGAAAACGGTGAAGGAGCAGCTGCTCGCCGTGCCCGACAAGGGTCTCGGCTTCGGTCTGCTGCGCCACCTCAATCCCGAGACCCGGGACCGACTGCGCGATGTCGGCCAGATCAGCTTCAACTACCTGGGCCGCGTCTCCACCGGTGAGGTGCCCGAACAGCTCGCCGAGCTGGGCTGGGTGCCGGTGGCCGACCTCGGGCAGCTGGACGCGGACATGGACCGCGACATGCCCGCCAACGCCACCCTGGACATCAACGCCATCGTCACCGACGGCGAGGACGGCCCGCAGCTGGGCGCGGCCTTCGCCTTCCCGACGGGGCTGCTGAGCGCCGAACGGGTGCGGGAGTTCGCGGATCTGTTCGTGGCGGCGCTGACCGCGCTCGCCACGCACGCCCGGCGTACCGACGCCGGTGGTTTCACGCCGTCGGATATGAATCTGGTGCGGATCGGCCAGAACGACATCGAGGTGTGGGAGCGCGACTACCCGGCGCTGGCCGATGTCTGGCCGCTGTCGCCGCTGCAGGGCGGTCTGCTCTTCCAGGCCATGATCGCCCAGAGCCAGCAGACGCTGGACGTCTACACCATGCAGGCCGTGCTCGACCTCGGCGGCACGGTGGACGTGGCGCGGCTGCACGCCGCCGCACAGGGTGTGGTGGACCGGTACCCGAACCTGCGCACCGCCTTCGTCACCGACACCGAGGGCAAGCCGGTGCAGGTGGTGCTGGATCGGGCCGAAGCGCCGTGGCGCGAGGTCGACCTCACGGATCTGCCGGAGGGCGAGCGGGTTTCGCGCATGCGCGAGCTCATCGAGGACGACCGCGCCACGCACTTCGATCTGACCGCGCCGCCGCTCATGCGGTTCACCCTGTTCCGGACCGGCTCCGAACAGTGGAACCTGGTGATCACCACCCACCACATCCTGGTGGACGGCTGGTCCATGCCGCTGCTCATGCAGGATCTGCTGGTGCTGTACGCGGTGCGCGGCGACACTTCGGCGCTGCCGCGGGTCACCTCGTACCGGAACTTCCTGGGCTGGCTGGCCGGTCGCGACCGGGAGGCCTCGCTGCGAGCGTGGACCAAGGCGCTGTCCGGGGTCACCGAGCCGACCCAGCTCGCGCCGCAGCCGCGCGGCGAGGAGACCTACGAGATCGGCCGCCACGTCACCGAGATCGACGCCGACCGCACCCGCGCGCTCACCAAGCGCGCCGGTGAACTGGGCGTCACGGTGAACACGGTGGTGCAGACCGCGTGGGCCATCCTGGTCGGCCGGCTCACCGGCCGCGGCGATGTGGTGTTCGGCGCGACCGTCTCCGGCCGCCCCGCGGATCTGCCCGGGGTGGAGACCATGGTGGGTCTGTTCATCAACACCCTGCCGGTGCGCATCCGCATCGACGACCGCCTGAGCATCGAGGGCATGCTGGAGAAGGTGCAGCGCGAGCAGGCCGACCTGCTCGACCACCACTACATCGGGCTCACCGACATCCAGCGGGCCACCGGCATCGGCAGCCAGTTCGACACCCTGATGGTGTTCGAGTCGTATCCGATGGACAAGGACGCGGTCGCCGCGGCCAGCTCCATCGACGGCATGTCGGTCACCGGTGTGGGCGTCAACGACAACACCCACTATCCGATGACGCTGGTGGTGATGGCCGAGGAGACCATCGAGATCGCCATGCGGTACCTGACCAGTCGGTTCACCGCCGACGAGGTGGCGACCCTGGCCGCGCGCCTGAACCGCGTGCTGGACGCGCTGCTCGGCGATCCGGCCGGTCCGATCGGCGACATCGACATCCTCGACGACACCGAACGCGCCCGCATCCTCGCCGAGAGCACCGCTCCCGCGGTGGAGTCCGCGCCGGAGGCCACGCGTCTCGGCGATCGCACGGTGGCCAAGTCGCTGGCCGCCGTCGTCGAGGAGGATCCGCAGGCCCCGGCGCTGCTGGCCGACGGCAAGGAGATCGCCTACCACGAACTCGACCGCCGCTCCTCGCAGCTGGCGCGGGTGCTCATCGACCGCGGCGCGGGACCCGGCGATATCGTCGCCATCGCCCTGCGGCGCTCGGTGGACAGCGTGGTGGCGGCGTGGGCCATCCAGAAGGCCGGTGCCGCGGCACTGTTCGCCGACGGCCTTTCCTTCGGCGAGATCCTCGCCGCCGGAGCGGGTTTCGGCATCGCCGAGGAACCGGCCGCCAAGAACATCCGCTGGCTCGTCCCCACCGATCCGGCGGTGCGGGCGGATATCGCCGCCGCGCCCGCCCACCCGGTCTCCTACGCCGACCGGGTTCGCCCGCTCACCGAGGACACCCCGGCCTTCGTCATCCGCGAAGCCGACGGCACCTGGGCCACCCTCACCCAGACCGACGCCCTCGACCGCGCCGACCGCCTCCGCGAGGTGCACGAGGTCGACTACGAGTCGACCCTCTACACCACCGCCGCCACCGGCCCGGCCGCCGTGGACGAATTCCTCACCGCGGCCACCGCGGGCGCGTTGTCGGTGCTCCCGGGTGAGGACGGCCCGGAGGCCGATCTCGAGGAAGAGGTCACGCACTGGTTCGCCGCACCGGGCGAGGACACCGCCGTCGCGGGCGACGAGGTCCGAATCGTGGCGACCGATTAGTCCGCGACCGCCGGTGTGGCGCGCAGCGCACCACACCGGCGGACCCGTTGTGGCGCGGACCCGTGGCTCCTGCGAGCCCACAGACTCGAGGCCGCCGCGGGCCGACAGGCCCTGGGCTCTGCGAGCCCGCGGCCCCGGGCATCGCCGATGCCCGGACCTGTGACGCGAACCGGTCGGTCGAGCACCTCTGGCTCGGGGAGGGGCGGTCCACGTGGCGCACGGGCCGCCGACTGCGGCGATCGTTACCGTTCGCGGTGGTCGCGCCTATATTCGTGATGGGCGAGGCGCGCCCGGGAGAGGGGCACCATGGAGGCGAACGGGCGACCGGCGCTCGAACTGGACGGGCTGTACAAGAAGTTCGGTGGGCCCTGGGTGGTGGAGGGCGTGAGCCTGGCCGTGCCGCCCGGGTCGTTCTTCGGACTGGTGGGGCCGAACGGGGCCGGTAAGACGACCACCCTGTCGATGGCGGTGGGGTTGTTGCGGCCCGACCACGGGGCCGCCCGGATCTTCGGCACCGATGTGTGGACCGATCCGGTGCGGGCCAAGACCATGGTCGGGGTGCTGCCGGACGGGCTGTCGCTGCCGGAACGGCTCACCGGGCGAGAGCTGTTGAACTACACCGGATCACTGCGCGGCATGCCGCAGGCGACGGTGGTGGAGCGCACCGACGAGCTGCTGCACGTGCTCGAACTCGACGGCGCGGAGAACACCGTGGTGGTGGACTATTCGGCCGGTATGCGGAAGAAGATCGGGCTCGCCACCGCGCTGCTGCACGCACCGAAACTGCTGGTGCTCGACGAACCGTTCGAGGCGGTGGACCCGGTGTCGGCCTCGACCATCCGCACCATCCTCCAGCGCTTCGTGGCCGCCGGGGGTTCGGTGGTGCTCTCCAGTCATGTGATGGCGCTGGTGGAGAACCTGTGCGATCAGGTCACGGTGATCAGCCACGGCCGGGTGGTGGCGCGCGGCAGCGTCGCCGAGGTGCGCGGCGAGGGCACCCTCGAGGAAGCGTTCGTGCGCCTGGTCGGCGGCCGGGTGGCCGGAGACGAGGGGTTGTCGTGGTTGGCGTGATGATCCGCATGCGGCTGCGGCTCACCGCACGCGGCATGCGCAGCGGGCGCGGTGCCATCGGCTTCTGGCTCGGCATCGTCTTCGGCGTCATCGCCGCCGTGATCACCCTGCTGCTGGTCGGCTTCGGCGCGCCCGACAATCTCTACGGGGCAACGAATATCGCCGCCGCCCTGTACACCGCCTGGACGCTGGGCTGGCTGTGCGGACCCGTTCTCACCGGCAGCAGCGACGAGACGCTGCAACCCGAGCACTTCCGCCTGCTGCCGTTGAGCGACCGGCAACTCGCCTACGGCCTGGCGGCCGCCGCCTTCGCCGGCCCGGCCGTACTGGTGAATCTGCTCGCCTTCTCCGGATTGGCCGTGCTCGCAGCGCCGTACGGCCTCGGCGCGGTGCTGGTGGCCGTGGTCGGCGCGATACTGCAACTGATCTTCGTGGTGCTGCTGTCGCGGGCGCTCACCGGCTGGATCGGCGCGGCCATGCGGTCCCGGCGCGGCCGCGATCTGGGCGTGCTGCTGGCCGGCCTGCTCGGCCTGGCCTACTACCCGCTCAACCTGATCATCGGCAGTCTCGGTCCGAAACTGCGCGACGCTCCCGAGGGCGTGGGCAATCTGCTGCGCGCGGTCCCGTCCGGATGGGCCGCCTACGCGGTGGAGTCCGCCGCCTCCGGAAACTGGTTGCGGGCGCTGCTGCCGCTGGCCGGACTGGTCGTGCTGTCGCTGCTGCTGTGGGAGGCGTGGGCGTGGCTGCTCGGCCGCCGCCTCACCACCCCGCCCGCACCCGCCGAGGAGGTACGTGCGGGCGGGCGCGCCGGATTGCTGGACCGCCTGCTGCCCGTCAGCCCGACCGGTGCCGTGGTGCGCAAGGAACTGCGCACCTGGTGGCGCGACGGTCGCCGCCGGGCTACCCTGCTGCCCCTGCTGCTCATCGGTTTCGCACTGCCGGTCTTCCTGGCGATTCAGAACGGGAGCACCACCTTCGTGCCGTTCGCGGGCGCGTTCGTGGTGTGGCTGGCCGCCATGTCGGGGACCAACCTGTACGGCTTCGACGGCACCGCCCTCTGGCAGACCCTGGTCACCCCGGATGCGGCGCGCGCGGATGTGCGCGGCCGGGTGCTGGCCTGGTTGTTGCTGGTCGCGCCGGTAGCCGTGGTCGCCGCCGTGGTGCTGCCGGGCGCGGTCGGGCAATCGCGGCTGTACCCCTGGGCGCTGTCCACGCTGCCGGTGCTGCTGGGGGTCGGCGCGGCCGCGGTGATCTTCTTGTCCACCTACGCCCCCTATCCGATGCCGCCGAATCGGGGCAATCCCTTCGCGTCCTCCGGCAATCCGGGCTGCTTCAAGATCCTCATGCAGTTGGCGGTCGGGCTGGGTCAGCTGGTGGTCTCGCTGCCGGTGATCGCACTGCTGGGAATCGGTGCGAGCCTTGATAATCCGTTCCTGCTCTGGTCGGCGCTGCCGGTGGGGATCGCGATCGGGATCGGTTCCGGGCTGTTGGGCGTCTCGTTGGCGGCCAAGCGGTTGGAGGCGCGCGGTCCGGAGCTGCTCGCCGAGGTCAAACCCCGCTGACCCGGCCGCGCCGCCCGAGTGCGCGCGGGCTACTCGGATTGCCGCCGCGTCCACCGCCGCGGATTCGGGTAGCCGACTACTGCCGAGATTCGCGGGAAATCAGCGCAGGCTGACGGCGCCGGGCGAGAAATCCCGTTTCCGCCCGCTCGTCGCAGTCGACTTCCCTGGGAGGCAAGACAAGTGGACCAGATCCTGTATTGGAACGCGGTGACCCTCGAATCGGACCGTGTCGCGCATACCGAACCGAAGCAGGCCGAGCGCGGAGTCCGCGGTCCGATCGGCAGTTCACGGGCGTCCGCCATCGTGCACCTGGCCATGCACGACGCGTACTTCTCCATCGTCGGCGCGCCGCACGGCACCTGGCTCACCGCGCCGCCGGTGGCGGCCAACGGCGCAGCGGTGGCGGCGGCCGTGGCCGCGGCCGCCCACACCACCCTCGCGGCGCTGTATCCGGCGCAGACGCTGCGTTTGGACCGGGCGCTGCGGGAGGCCGAGCTGCCCGGCCCCGGCATCGGTCGCGGCACCGCGCACGGGCAGGCCGTCGCCCGCGCGGTGCTGCGGGCCCGCAAGGGCGATCCGGGGACCGACGACAAGAACTACCTGCCCGATACCGCCCCGCCCAATCACCGCCCGGACCCGGTGAATCCGGCGCAGGGGTATTACGCGCCCGACTACGGCGCTCGCTCACGGTGTTTCGCGGTGGGCACCCGCTACACCCTGGACCCGCCGCCGAAGGGGAACGACCCGCGCTACCTCGAGGCGCTGCGCGAGGTGCGGGGGGAAGGGCATCGCGCCCGAGGCCGCCGCCACGCTGCCGACCGGCATCGCTGCGCGCACGGCCGCCGAAACACTGGTCGGCCTGTTCTGGGCCCACGACGGGGCCAAGGGACTCGGCACCCCGCCGCGCTTCTACAACCAGATCGTGCGCGCGCTGGCGGCGGCGCGGAACAATACCGCCGATCAGAACGCCCGGCTGTTCGCGCTGGTCAACACCGCGCTCGCCGATGCCGGAATCCTGGCCTGGGACGACAAGTACCGGCACAACCTGTGGCGTCCGATCCTCGGCATCCGCGAGTTGGATCCGTCCATGGGGTCGGACGGCTCGCCGGGACAGGCACTGGACGCCGACTGCGATCCCTGCTGGCGGCCCTACGGTGCGCCGCGCAGCAATGAGGTCGCCTTCAATTTCAGCCCGCCGTTCCCGGCCTACCCTTCCGGTCACGCCACCTTCGGCGCGGCCGCCTTCCAGATGCTTCGCCGCTGCTACGGCGTCGACGTCGACGGCCCCGACACCCTCACCGACGGCATGGGTTTCGTCTCCGGCGAACTCGACGGTCACACCACCGACAATGACGGCGTGGTCCGCCCCCGGCACATCCGCCGCTTCCCGGGCGGCCTCTGGCAGATGATGGAGGAGAACGGCCGCAGCCGCGTGTACCTGGGCGTGCACTGGTCCTTCGACGCCTTCGTCACCGGGCCGGGCGGCGGAATGGACCTGTCCCGCAATATCGGCGGCGTGCGGCTCGGCCGCGATATCGCCGACGACCTGTGGACGAGCGGCCTGAAACAGTGTCAGGCCGCCGGTCCCAGACTGCCCTGAACCGCCTCGGCGGGTAATTGCCGTGCGGAACATTGCTGCGGCAGACAGACCCGACGAGTGTTCCGCGTGTCAACTATCCGCGCTACAGCCTCGCGGTTAGGCTCTGCGGCCGTGGACCCCAAACGCCTCTTCGAGGACTCGCGACTCACCACCATCGGACTGTTCCTCGAGGTGCACGAGGGCCTGCTGGCGAAGCTCGAACCGATCTCGAAGAAGAACGGGCTCTCCGGACTGGATCTCAACGCGCTCATGCGGCTGAGCCGGTCGCCGGGGCGCAAGCTGCGCATGACCGATCTGGCCGCGCAGACGGGGCTCTCGACCAGTGGCGTCACCCGGCTCGTTGACCGGTTGGAGCGCAATGGATTCGTGCGACGGGAATCCGCGCCGGGGGATCGCCGCAGCTTCTACGCGGTGCTGACGGCCGCCGGGGCGACCCGGGTGGCCCGGGTGCTGCCCGCCTACCTCGACGCGGTGGACGAGTGGTTCATCGGGCGGCTCAGCGCCGAGCAGCTCGATGCCATGGTGGCGGGGTTGCGGGTGATCCGGGACGCCGTGCACCCAGACGCCGCCCAGACCTCGGACGGGTCGCGCTAGCCGGTGGCCGCCGCGAGCCGGGCGGTGAGGGTTCGGATGTGGTCGACGAGCTCCGGTGGTTCGTGGATCCGGCAGTCGAAGCCGAAAACGCCTACGTAGATCGCCAATTCGTCGAGGGAGTCGGAACCGGTGTGCAGGACACAGGTTTCCGCGTCGACCGCCTCGATCACGCCGACCGTCGGCGCGATGCGGTCGGCGGCCACCTCCGCGGGTACGTACAGCGTGACGCGCGCCCGGTAGCGATACGGGTCGGTGCTCACGCCGCGTGAGACGAATCCCGCCGGATCGACCTCCGGTGCGTCGCGCGGAGCGAAGCGCGGGCCGGTCGGGACACGCGGGGTGAGGCGGTCCACCCGGTAGGTGCGCCAGTCGTCGCGGTCGATATCCCAGCCGAGCAGATACCAGTGCCGCCCGGTGTGGACCAGTCGGTGCGGTTCGACGGTGCGACGGCTCTCGGTGCCCTGATGGGTGCGATAGTCGAAGCGCAGGCGCTCGTGATCGCGGATGACGGCGGCCAGCGTGGTGAGCACGTCCGGGTCGACACGGGCGGACCCGGCGGGCACGGTGACCGTGGCCGCCTCCAGCGCCGCCACCCGATGCCGCAGTCGTGACGGCAGCACCCGTTCGAGTTTGGCGAGGGCGCGCAGCGAACTCTCCTCGATACCGGCGATGGTGCCGCCGGCCGCGGTGCGGAGCCCGACGGCAACCGCGATGGCCTCGTCGTCGTCGAGCAGCAGCGGTGGCAGCTTCGCGCCCGCGCCCAGCCGATATCCGGCCGCGCCCGCGACGGCGTCCACCGGATAGCCGAGGGTGCGCAGCTTGTCGATATCGCGGCGGACCGTGCGCACATCCACCTCGAGGCGTTCCGCCAGCTCGGAACCCGTCCAGTCGCGCGGTGTCTGGAGCAGCGACAGCAGTCGCAGCAGTCGCGCGGAAGTTTCCAACACATTCCGGATTCTGCCGTACAGCTAGGGCGAAAGCTGTCCTAGGTGGCTCGTAGCGTAGTTCTCATGAGCCACCAGAGCACCGACATCACCCCCTTCCGGATCGAGATTCCGCAGCGGCAGCTCGACGATCTGCGCGCCCGACTCGACGCGGCCCGCCTGCCCGCACCGCTGCCCGGCGACGACTGGGACACCGGTGTGCCCACGCACTGGCTGCGCGAGCTGGTCGACTACTGGCGCAGCGAATACGACTGGCGCGCCGCCGAGGAGCGGATCAACCGGCACCCGCAGTTCACCACCGAGATCGACGGACAGCGCATCCACTTCCTGCACGTGCGCTCGCCCGAACCGGACGCGGTGCCGCTGCTCATGACGCACGGCTGGCCCGGGTCGATCGTCGAATTCCTGGACGTCATCGGCCCGCTCACCGATCCGCGCGCCCACGGCGGGAATCCCGAAGACGCCTTCCACCTGGTGATTCCGTCGCTGCCGGGCTTCGGATTCTCCGGTCCGGTGGCCGATTCCGGGTGGAATGTCGAGCGCATCGCGCGCACCTGGGCAGAACTCATGCGACGCCTCGGCTACGACCGCTTCGGCGTCCAGGGCGGCGATATCGGCGCGGCGGTGAGCCCCGAGGTCGGCCGGGTGGCGACCGGGCACGTGATCGGCGTGCACATGAACGGCCCCGGGCCGATTCCGGAACTGCCGCTGCCGGAGGCGGAGATGGCTTCGCTCACCGATCTCGAGCGCGATCGCATCCACCGGATCGAGGCATTCATGCGGGAGGAGTTCGGCTATATCGCGATCCAGTCCACGCGGCCGCAGGCACTGGCCTACGGACTGGTGGACTCCCCGGTGGGACAGCTGGCCTGGATCATGGACAAGTTCCGCGAGTGGACGTATCCGCGGGCCGTGGCGCCGGACAAGATCATCGACCGGGATCGGCTGCTCACCAATGTGATGATCTACTGGCTGACCGGCACCGCGGGGTCGGCGGCGTACGTCGGGTACGCGCAGGACCGGGCGTGGGGTCAGCAGGCGGTCGACTCCGGCGTGCCCACCGGCGTGATCGTCTTCGCGCACGATATCGGCATCCGCGAGTACGCGGAGGCCGAGCACACGATCACGCACTGGGTGGACGTCGAGGATCGCGGCGGGCACTTCGCCGCCATGGAGGAGCCGCAGCTGCTGACCGACGACATCCGAGAGTTCTTCCGCGGCCTGCGGTGACGGCTCGCCCGCAGCCCACCGCGCCGCGCAGGGAGCCGAGGCCCAGCGTGGCGGGTGCGAGCAGCCAGCGTCCACCCGCCACCGCGACACCCGCCTCGCCCTCGGGCAGGCGGGTCACGCCGGGTGCGGGCGGCACGGTGCGGTGCCCAGGGCCGCCAACCGATAGCGCGGCCCAGCGCGCAGCGGACCGGCCCAGCGCGCAGCGGGCCGTCCGCCACGAGGGCGGCGGCGATCGCGTGCTCGGTGCGCCGGGGAATCCACACCGTTATCCGGCGGCCTCCCGTACTCGTGCGAATTCACCGGCCGCACGCCAGGATTCGCGTTCGGTCGCGAATGCCTCGGACTGCCGGGCACGGAAAGCCGCGATGGAATCGGCATTCTCGGCCAGGAACGCGCGATGGTCGGCGAGCCGGAACTCACCGTCGTCGGTGCGCAGTTCACCGCGTCCGGCCGCGAAATCCGCACGCAGGTCGAGTAGTTCCGCCGCCGAGACCGGATACCAGCGAATGCGGTCGAAGAACCGCAGCAGCCAGGGCTCCTCGCCGATGCCCGACGAGGCGTGATTCCACACCTGGGTGGTGCGGCCGACGAACTGGTAGCCGCCCGGCCCCTCCATGCCGTAGACGCACAGGTACGCACCGCCGATGCCGACGGCGTTCTCCGGTGTCCAGGTGCGGGCCGGGTTGTACTTGGTGGTGACCAGGCGGTGGCGCGGATCGGTCGGGGTGGCCACGGGCGCGCCCAGATAGACGTCACCCAGACCGAGCACCAGGTACTCCGCCGCGAAGACCGTGTCGAAAACCTCGTCCACCGAGGCCAATCCGTTCATGCGGCGGATGAATTCGATATTCCACGGGCACCAGGGGGCGTCGGCGCGCACGCCGTGCGTGTACCGGGTGATGGCCTCGCGGGTGGCGGGATCGTCCCAGGACAGCGGCATGTGCACGGTGCGGCTGGGCACCACGAGTTCCTCGGCGGCGGGCAGCGCCGTCTGCGCCTCGGCGAGCAGGTCCAGGAGCGCGGCCGCGGGCAGGCGGTCCGGGTCCGTGCGCACCTGGAGGGAGCGGACCCCGGGAGTCAGTTCGGTGATCCCGGGTTCGGCACGTGCGAGCAGGTGTTCGTGGAGCGCGTGCACCCGCGCCCGCAGACCGAGATCCAAGGTCATCTCGCCGTATTCGATGAGCACGCCGTCGTTTCCGGCGCGCCGGTAGGTGACGGCCGTGCCGTCCTCGGTCTCCCGCCGCGCCAGTACGCCGTCGTCGCCGTCGCCGCCGCCGGAGAGCACCATGGGCCAGTCGGCGCGGCGGTCCGGCCCGGTCGCGTGCAGTGAAGCGGCCCGATCCGCCCGCACCGGGACGAAGCGCACGGTGTCGCCCGGGGCGAGCTGACCCAGCTTCCAGCGGTCGGCGGCCACCACGGTCACCGGGCAGACGAAGCCGCCCAGGCTCGGGCCGTCGGGGCCGAGCAGGATCGGGGTGTCGCCGGTGAAGTCGAGGGCGCCGACGGAATAGGCGGTGTCGTGGATATTCGACGGATGCAGCCCGGCCTCGCCGCCGTCCAGGCGGGCCCACCGAGGTTGGGGGCCGACGAGGCGCACGCCGGTGCGGTCGGAGTTGAAATGCACCTCGTAGTCGGTGCCGAGGATGGTGTCGACATCGGCGCGGGTGAAGAATTCCGGCGCACCGTGCGGCCCCTCGGTGACCGCGAGCTCCCAGCGGTGGGTGAGCACCGGCTGCCGCTCGCCGGGCACGCCCGAGCTCACACGCCCGGTCGGTGCGCCGAAGGTGAGCACATCACCCGCCTCGAGCGCGCGGCCCCGCGGTCCGCCGAACCTGCCGAGCGTGAACGTCGCACGGCTGCCCAGGTATTCGGGTGCCTCGATGCCGCCCGCGATGAGCAGATATCCGCGCATGCCCGGCCCGCGCACCGCACCGACGTCCAGGACGCCCCCGGCGGGCACCAGAACGCTGCGCCACTGCCGGACCGGCCGACCGTTCACGGTCACCGGCACCGGTGCGCCGGTGACGCACACCCAGGTCGGTGTGTCGAAGCGCAGTGCGGGCCCGCGGAGGGTGCACTCCAATCCGGCCGCGCCCTCGGGATTGCCCAGTGCCCGGTTGCCCAGGCGGAACGACAGGTCGTCCATGGGCCCCGAGGGCGGTACGCCCACATGCCAGTAGCCCACCCGGCCCGGCCAGTCCTGCACCGTGGATTGCATGCCGGGGCGCAGCACTGTCGCCGTACTCGCGCCGGACCGCGAATCCGGCTGCGCCGGTGCTGAATCCGCCGGGCCGCCGGGGTGCCCGGATGCCGTCGGCGCGGCCGTCTCGCGGGCCACCGCCGCGGCCGTCTCGCGGGCCACCGCCGCCGTCATCGGCTCACCACCATGCGCACCGGGGTGGGATCGAATCCATTGCAGGGGTTGTTGATCTGCGGGCAGTTCGAGACCAGCACCAGGGTGTCGAGCTCGGCGCGCAGGCTGATCTTCTTGCCCGGCGCGGAGCGCCCGTCCACGATGCCCAGCGTGCCGTCGGGCTCCACCGGAACGTTCATGAACCAGTTGATATTCGAGACCAGGTCGCGCTTGCCCAGGCCCCACTTCATGCCCTCGGCGAGGAAGTTCTCCACGCAGGCGTGCTGGTGGCGGGTGTGGTGGCCGTAGCGCAGGGTATTGGACTCCTGCGAGCAGGCGCCCGCCACCGTATCGTGATTGCCCACCTCGTCGGCGACCACGGTCATGAGCGTGGTGCCGGAATCGGTGCGCAGGGCGCTGCCGGTGGTGAGGAAGATATTCCGCTGGGCGACGATGGTCGCCTGTGCGCTGTAGCGCTCGCTGTGATCGGCCGCCGAGTAGAGCAGGCAGTCGACCGCCTGATTGCCGTGCAGATCGATGATGTCGAGCCGCTCGCCCGCGCGTACCACCGTGGACCAGCCGACGCGGGCGGGCACGGTCTCGTCCAGGACGATGGTGCGTTCGAGGATGCTCATGCGGTGTCCTTTCGCACATGATCGGGGCGCTGCGCGGTCGCACCGCGCCGGTGTTCGCGGGCCCGGCCGCTCACGCGATCGCCTCCAGCGGGTGCATGGCGCGCCAAGCGGTTTCGGTGTTCTCCACCGCGCGCCGGTATTCCGGATCGGTGTTGTGGACGCGGGGCAGCTCGCCGGGGGCCGACCAGGCGACGACATCCAGGGCGGTGACCGGGGTGTCGTCCAGCGGATGTGCGGCATCGGCGATCAGCACGGTGACCGGCAGGTGGACGAGCAGGTCGACGGCCGCGCCCGCGCCCGCGTTGCCGGTGGGGGTCAACGCGCCGTCGGCCGCCACCCGCGCGCCCCGGAAGAACGACACCGTGGGGCCGATATCGCGCGGGGACAGGCCGTGCTTGGCGGCGGCCAGGCGCAGTAGCTGCCGGGCTTCGGAATTCGGCCCGCACAGTGTGTCGTGGTGACCCGAGCTGTCGGCCACGACCGTCGCCAGGATTCGCCCCTGATCCGAGAGCAGCGGATGTCCCGGACCCAGGTACGCCTGCCATGGCACCTTCACGGTGTCCGCCACATTCAGTCGCTCCCACGGCGATTCGGCGCGCAGCAGGAACAGATGGGCGCAGGCCGCGCCGACCGGGTCGGTCAGTCGCAGGCGGGTGCCCCTGCCGAGCACCGCATTCGCGTAGCCGCCCGGTGGGATACGCGTGGCGAAGGTGACTTTCGCGTCGTCGATTCCTTCCGGCAGGTCGGGCCCGGCCGTGTCCGCGCTCGCCGCCTGCGATCTGGCGTGTGCCCGTGCCTCGGTGGTGGATGCGGTGCCTGTCATATCGGCTCCTTCGCGGGTCGGGATGGGAAATCAGGTGGTGCGGACGAGCAGCCGTTCCAGTGGTGCGGTGACGGCGAGGGCGGGGCGGCCCGGCATGGCGCTGCCCGGCGCGGTCGCGCGCGTCATGTCGTCGGCACCGAGGCGGACCGCGCGCCCGCGTCCGCCGCGACCGGTGGCGCGTCCGCCACCCGCGGGTCGGTCGGATGCGGTGCGGTCGCCGCGGGCACCGGCTCCCGGCGGGCCGGGAAGACCACCAGGGCCACCAGGAAGGTCACCACTGCCGCCAGGAAGGCGATGAAGGTCGGCCACCCGTCGAAACTCGCGGTGATGAGGCCGTTGTCGATATGCCACAGCGTGTTATCCGCGCCGTACACGGTCGGGGTGAGCACGAACAGCACCAGCCGGGTGCCGAGGCCCACGATGATGGACGCGGCCGCCGCCGCGCTGCTCACCCGGTCGGTGATGTGCGCCGCCACGAACGGCACGATCAGTCCGGCCAGCATGAGATCGAAGGCCAGCGTCAGCAGAATGCCGGTCTGCGGCACCTGCACCGCGAACAGCACCGCCACCGCGACCACCGGGATCATGGTGAAGCGCACGTGCCGCAGCAGGGTGTCGTGTCCGGCCGCGTCGGTGGCCCGGCGTCGACCGGCCACATTGCGGGTGGCGACCGAGGCCGTGCCCAGGATCGCTCCGTTCGCGGTCGAGCAGGAGGCCGCGACAATGGCCGACAGCACCAGGATGGCGAGTCCGGCCGGAGCCTGATCGGCCAGCAGGCGCAGCAGGACCGGTCCGTCACCGTCGCCGACCACACCCGAGATGGACAGGGCCACAATGGCGTACGGCACGCCGACGATGGCGGTGCCCGCGGCCGCGACGAAGCAGGCGCGGCGGGCGATCTGCGGTGACCGCGCCGAGAAGATGCGCTGCATGAAGTCGATGGCGACGATATCGCCGATGCCCAGCGAGATCAGGGTCGCCCAGTTGATCGGCGCACCTTCGGAGGTATTCGTCAGCTGGCCGAAATCGAAGGGGCCCATGCCCTCCGGAATGGTGATGCCCATGGTGGAGCCGACCCAGATCAGCAGGGCCAGCGAGCCGATCACGGTGATCAGCATCTGCGCCAGCGCGGTGTAGGCGTCGCTGAACATGCCGCCGACCACGGTGTAGGACAGCACGATGGTCACGATGAGCAGCACGCCCGCGGTGTAGGGGATGCCGAGGAACCGCTCGAAGATGTAGCCGCCCGCCACCAGGTTGCCCGCCAGCAGAATGCAGAAGCTGAAGATCATCAGCAGTGACGAGGTCAACTCGATGCCGCGGCCGTACTTGATGCGGAAGAAGTCGGGCAGGGTGAGCAGGCCCATGCGGTTCATCGGTGCGGCGAAGAAGATGCCGGTGATGAGCAGGCACAGCCCCAGACCCAGTGGCAGCGAGGCTCCGGCCCAGAAGCCCAGGGAACTCGTGAGGTCGGTATTGCCAAGGGTCGCATTGGAATCGACGGCCTGGCCCATCAGGCCCGCCGCCACCAGGGGTAGCGCCAGGGAGCGTCCGGCGACCAGGAAGTTGGTGCTGTCGCCGTCCACCTTGCGGGCCACGAACAGGCCGATGGCGATGACGGCGACCACGCTGATCGCGATACCGGTGACGATCATGCGCGGCTCCCTCTGGCGGGTGCGGCACAGGACGGGGTGGGTGGCTCTGGGAGCGATCGGGCGGCCATCGGCGGTCCTTCATCGAGGCGAATACCTATCGGCTGAAAGTTTTCGCCGCGCGATGGCATCGGTGGTGACGGCGGTGTATCCGTCTCGTGGCCGTCGGTAACTTCTGCGTTGCCTGTATTTCTGTCGAATGACAGAAAACTCTCACCTCGTGAAATGGGCTAGGAGTCCGGGTGCGACAGAATGAAGTCGTGACCAATATCGGACCCGGGCGTCCCCGCCTCGAGCCCCGCCGCCGCCAGGGCACGACTCCGCGCGCCGAGATCCTCGACGCCGCCGCCGAGCTGTTCACCACCAATGGCTACGGCAGCACCTCGACCAGGGGGATCGCCGATGCGGTCGGGGTCAGGCAGGCGTCGCTGTACCACCACTTCGCCGCCAAGGACGACATCCTGGACGCACTGCTGGCCGAAACCATCACGGCGGCATTGGAACTCGCGGAGCGGCTGGCGCAGCGGCCGGAGCCCGCCGTGGTGCGGCTGTACGCGCTGGCCTGGCTCGACGTGCGACAGCTGTGCGCGGCCCGGTGGAATCTGGGGGCGCTGTACCTGCTGCCGGAGCTGCGGTCGCAGCGGTTCGCGGCCTTCCGGGAACGCCGCGACGAGCTGCGCCGCCACTACGAGGCACTGGCGGCGCAGGTGGTGTCGGAATCGGGCGACGCCGTGCCCGGCAGCGAACTGCTGCCCTTCCGGCTCGTCGAATCGGTCATCAACATCCGCTCCGACGAGGGGGCGTCGCCCGCCTACGCCGAGCGGCTGATCCCCGACGCCATCCTGCACCTGCTGGGCTGGCACGGCGACGCCGACGAGGTCCGCGTCGCCGCCATCGGACTGGTCGAGCAGTCCTGAGTCAGGACTTGCCCTTGGAGGTGCCCCACTTGAGCTCCCAGCGGTATGCCTGATCCACCGCCAGCTTGCCCCAGTACTTGCGGCCCTGCGGCGGACGCACGAAGACGCCCTCGCGGCGAACCACCAACTCGCCGTTGACGTTCTCGATCAGGGCGAGCACCATTTCGCGGGAGTCGTCCACGCAGCCGTCCACCGTCATCTCGATGGGCGGGGAGCCCGCCGGGTAGAGGGTGGCGGTGGCGTGCACGCCGCGGAAGTCGTTCGCACCCTCGTAGAGCGAGGCGAACACCAGGATGCGGCGGAACTGGGCGGTGTGGTCGAGATTGATGGACAGGTTCTCGCCACCGGCGCTGGCGCCGCTGCGATCGTCCTGATCCAGTTCGATGAACGGTGCGCGGTGCAGGTTGCCCATGGTGTCGAGCGGGCTGATGCAGCCCTTGGAACCGTCGGTGAGCTCCCAGAAGCAGCACAGGTCCAGATCCAGGCCGCCGCTGCCGCCGCGACGGCGGCCGAACAGGCCGGTCGGCGCGTTCGGGACGGTCCAGTTCAGATTCACCCGCATCACACCGGAATTCGCGCCCTGCTTGGTGAGCGAGACCGCCGGAGCTTCCTTGGTCAACGAGATCTTGCCCAGATCGACCGGCGGCGCGGGCGCGGGCTGGCCCGAAGGCTGTTGGTACTGACCGGGATTCGGCGGCGGGTACTGGCCGGGCGGGGCAGGGTAGCCCCGCGGGCCGGTCTGGTGCTGGCCCGGTGGTACGGGGTGGCCGGGAGGTACGGGGTGGCCCGGCTGGCCGGGAGGCATGGGGTAGCCCTGCGGGCCGGACTGATGGTGCCCCGGTGGCATGGGGTAGCCGGTCTGACCGGGCGGCGGATAGCCGGGCGTGGTCTGGCCGGGTTGGCCGTGCGGGTCGGAGGGGTAGCCCGGTGGCGGTGGCGGGTACTGCTGGCCGTGGCCGGGCGGCGGGGGGTACTGCTGGCCCGGCGGTACCGGCTGCTGGCCGGGCGGCGGGTAGCCCGGTGTCGCGGCGGGCGTAAACGGCTGGGGCGGTGGGGTGTTGAACTGGTCCTGCTGCGGGGGCGGGCCGGACCGGGATGGCGGAGTCGGTTGCGGCGGCGCGGGGGTCGGTTGCGGCTGCGCCGGGGCCGGTTGCGGGTGCGCCGGGGCATCGTCGACGGAGATGCCGAAATCCGTTGCCAGACCGGCGAGTCCGGACGAATAGCCCTGTCCGACCGCGCGGAACTTCCACGCGCCCTGGCGGCGGTACAGCTCGCCGAGCACGAAGGCCGTCTCGGACGTGGCGTCGGCGCTGTCGAAACGGGCCACCTCCGCACCGGAATCGGCGTCCACCACCCGCACGTGCAGGCCGCGCAGCTGGGAGAAGGTGCCCCCGTCGGAGGAGGCGGCGATCACGATCTTCTCGATCTGCGCCTCCACCTGGGTCAGCCGCACCGAGAGCACATCGGTGACCTGCGGGCCCTGCTGCTTGCCCTCGTGGCTGACCGCCCCCGACGGATGCTGCCGCTGGTTGTAGAACACGAAATCGGCATCGGAGCGCACCTTGCCCGATGGCATCAGGAGCAGGGCCGACGCGTCGGCATCCGGTACCCCGGGACCCGACTGCCACCCCAACTCCACGCGGACCGCGGAACTCGGCACCGGAACATTGGCGCCCTTCATCATCGACACGTCTCTCAACGTATCCGATCGACCGGTGCGCTGTCCCTGGAGAAGTCGAGCGCAACCGTCCGGCACCCTTCCGACCCGTCGGTGGGTGTTCTGGCAAATGCACAGCACGGATCAGTCGGTATCGCTATCAAAGCTCTTTAATGGGACTTTTCGCCGCTACACTGGACCGGGTTCCGCCGCCGTCCGGAGGGAGGCGGCGAACTGTCAGCGCGACTACACGACTTGCCCGACCCTGGGGAGCGACGAATGTCGGAAGTGGAGCTGGAGGCCGCGGCGCCGGCGGGTGCGAGGAAATGGCTGGCGCTGGCGGTGCTGGCGCTCGGACTGTCCATGGTGGTGCTGGACGGCACCATCGTGGCGGTCTCGCTGCCGGTGATCATCGCCGACCTGCACCTGAATTTCACTCAGGCGCAATGGATCACCAGCGTCTACGCGGTGGTGCTGGCCGCCCTGCTGATCACCGGAGGCCGGCTCGGCGACCGGCTCGGTCGTCGTCGGCTCTTCGCCCTCGGCGTGGTGGTCTTCGTGGCGGGCAGTCTGCTCGCCGCCGCCGCGACCAGTGCCGGGCCGCTCATCTGGGGTCGCATCGTGCAGGGCGTCGGTGCGGCGGCGGTGCTGCCCGGAACCCTCGCCACCATGAACGCCATTTTCCGGGGGCGGGATCGCGTGATCGCGTTCGCGGTCTGGGGGTCGGTCATATCCGGGGTGGCCGCCATCGGACCGTTGCTCGGCGGCTGGCTGACCACCAGCTACACCTGGCCGTGGATCTTCCTGGTCAATATTCCGTTCGGGGCCGTCGTGCTGGCCGGACTGCTGCTGTTCGTGCCCGAGACCCGGATGGGCAAGGCCGCGCCCGGTCTCGATGTCGACGGATTCCTGCTCAGCGCAGCGGGCTTCGCGCTCGTGGTGTTCGCCCTCATCGAAGGGCAGAGCTACGGGTGGTGGCAGCCGCTGCGGGACTTCCCGCTGCTGGGGTTCACCTGGTCGGGCGATGCGCCGATATCGCCGGTCCCGGTGCTGCTCGCCCTGGGCGTGCTGGCGCTGGTGCTGTTCGTGCGCTGGGAGCGGCACCGCATCCTGATCGGCCGTTCGGCGCTGCTGGACCCGGCGTTGTTCCGGATCCCGAGTTTCCGGTGGGGCAATGTCGCCGCCTTCGCGGTGGCGCTGGGGGAGTTCGGTCTGTTGTTCGTCCTGCCGCTGTTCATGGTGAATGTGCTGGGGCTGTCCACGCTGCAGGCCGGTTATGTGCTCGCGGGTATGGCGGCCGGTGCGTTCCTGGCGGCCGGAATCGCCGAAGGGCTGGTGCGCAAGTACGGGCCGGTGCGGGTGGTGCAGCTCGGGCTGGCGCTGGAGGCCGTCGCGGTGGCGGCGACCGCGCTGTTCGTGACGCCCGATATCTCGCCGTGGTGGCTGGCGGGCATGCTCGCCGTCTACGGCATCGGGCTCGGCATGGCGTCGGCGCAGCTCACCGGGACGGTGCTGGGGGAGGTGCCGCCGGAGGACTCCGGGCAGGGGTCCGCCACCCAGAGCACGGTGCGCCAGGTCGGCTCGGCCTTCGGCACGGCCGTGGTGGGTGGACTGCTGTCGGTGGCGCTCGGCCACGACCTGGCCGAACGGCTGGCCGCCGTGCCGGACCTGCCCGAGGAGGCCGCCGACACCATCGCCACCGCCACCCGGGAGTCCGCGGGCGGGGCCATCGCGGGCGTGCGCGAACACGAAGGCGTCACCGCGGTCCTGGACGCTCTGCTCCACGGTTTCACCGATGCCACCCGCACCACCCTGCTCGCCGCCGCGATCTTCCTCCTGCTCGGCCTGGCCGCCGCCACCCTGATCCCGCACCGGACACCCGCCCGGAAACAGCGCGGCACCGAGAAAGACGCGGACCCGCCGAACCGCGCCGCGCCGGGCGGTGTCGCGGAGACATCGGGCGGTACCACCGCGAGCGGAGCGGCCGATGCGGCGGGCGGTGCACCTGAGGGGGAGGCTGACGCGTCGGGTGGTGCTCCCGAGGGGGGAGGCTGACGCGTTGGGTGGTGCTCCCGAGGGGGGAGGCTGACGCGTCGGGTGGTGCCGCCGAGAGGAGAGCGGCTGACCCGACGGGCGGTGCCCCGGAGGGGAGCGTCTGACGCTTCGGGCGGTATTCCGAAGGGTGCCACGCTCACGTCGGGGCGCCAGCCGAGGAGACGTCGCTGTCACACCGGGTGGCGCCAGCCGAGGGGGAGGCGGACGCGTCGGGCGGTGCCGCCGAGCGGGGTGGCGCGCGATACCGCCGGGGCGGTTCGGATCGGACTGTGCACGGGGCGATCGACGGTGGGCGCGATGCTGATCCCGAGTAATCGGGCGTCAGCCGATGGGAGGGGTCGGATGACTCGCGCCGAGGCGGTGGCGAGTCGTGGAGCAGTGGTGCCGCCCGCGACCGCGGTCAGTCGATGAGGTCGAGGTCGCGCAGGCGGTGGAAGACCATCAGGGAGCCGGGGGCGACATGCGGCATGGCGGCGTATTCGGCGACCGTGAAGTAGCGGATCTCGGCGATCTCGCTGCTGGGCCGCGGATCGTCGGTGAGTTCGGCGGTGAAGCAGGTCATGTGCAGCCGGGTGCCCGGCGTATGGCCGTACGCCTCCGCGTGGAAGACGCCGAGTTCGCTCACCGCCGTCACGCCAACACCGAGTTCCTCGCGAACCTCGCGATGCAGCGCGGCCTCCGGCGTCTCGCCCGGATCGATCTTGCCGCCCGCCATGTAGAAGACGTCCTTGCCGACCGATCGGGCCTGGATGAGACGGCGATCGCGGATATGAGCCAGGGCAGCGGTGCGAATCACCCGAACCAGCTTAGGGAGCGTCGGCGGCTCAGTGCGCGGGCGGGGCCAACTTCCAGTGCCGGGTCAGCGCGTCGGCGATCTCGGGCAGCACGGTCACCGGAATGCGCTTGTGCCGCAGCATGGTTCGAATCTCGCCGACCTGCTCGCGTTTGCGCATGTCGTAGGCGCTGGCGATCGGTCGCACCACCGGGGGAATCGATAGCAACACCAGTTCGCCGTGCGGCTCCTCGCCGCCGTTGAGATCCAGTGCCAGCGCCCAGCGTCCGTGGTCGTCGAGCGCGAAACGCCCCGCCACCACCCGATCCCAGGCGATGGTCTCGGCCGACCACGGCGTCCGCCGCACGATGGCGTCCTCGCCGAGCACCACCCCGTCGCGTTTGAACAGCGCCAGCAGCAGGGCGACGGCCGCGACGGCACCCACCGCGATGCCGGTGAAGACCCGGTTCATCCCGAAGCCCGCCACGGTCGCTCCGCAGATCGCCAGCAGCGTGAGCGCCCCCGCCGACCCGTACGTGGCCGCGCGCCCGCGCGGCACCACCCCGGCCCGCACCACCGTGGTCATAGCGCCTCCCGCATCCGTCGTTCCGCGCCACCGTACCGGGATTCCGCCGCATCCGGCTGACCGGTTTTCGAAGCACCGACACCACGGAGAATCTGCTCGCCCCGGCCCT
>NZ_JASITE010000031.1 GCF_030767025.1 Nocardia sp. CC227C
GACGCCGGGGACACGGGGCTCTCCTCGCTCCGGCCGTGGCTGCCCTCGAACCAGGTCAGCGGATTGCCACCGAGTACGGCGAAGGTGAGCACCAGCGCCGCCGCGACCATGAGCGCCACGGCACGCGGCGGCACCTCGCCATTGGCGGACATGCCGAGCATGCCGTCGGTCTCCCCGGTGCCGCGCCCCCGCGTGCCGCCTGCCATTGCTGAGACTCCCTCGGTTCCGAGCATCTACTCCAGCGATCCGAAAAGCTCCTACGCCAGACGGTACACAGATTTGCTGCCCGGCAGTGACAACCGATCCCAACGCTAATATTCCAGCTGAGTATCTATTGCAGTTGCTTGCTGAAAATTAGCGCAATGGCACTCGAGGCTCACGCACCGAAGATCGCGCTCGGATCACCCTGGTACCAGACGTTGTCGATTCGGATGCGCCGCAGCAGCCAGCGACCGGCATCCCGCACCAACTCGACGTCGTACAGGTTCTTCAGCAGGGCGAAGGTGTCGCGCTCGACGGTCAGCAGATGCTGCGCCTCCACCAGGGCGGTGAGGCGGGCGATGTCGCCGTCGACCACGATGCGCGGATTGGTGACCTGATGGGTAGTGTCCACGCGGCCGACGAAACCGTCGAGGATGGTGGTGACGATGGCGTCGCGGCCGGACATGAGCGGGGTGACGCCGCCCCACGCCGAGGCGGCCGGCTGGAAGTCGAGTTCGGCGTCCGCGGCGAAGGCGGAGGCGAACAGCTCCTTGTCCTGGAGATCCTGACCGAGTCCGAATCTGTACAGCGCATCCAGGATCTCGGCCCGGTCGGCGAGTTCACGAACGACGTCCTCGGCGGTGTCGGAGGCGAGTGCGCGATTCTCGGTGACGTACATGATTTCTCCTGGTGGATCGGATTGTCGAACACCTACAACCTCGCGCGCTTCGGGGTCGGGAACAATGACCACCTACGCAACGACCATCAAGCCTTGGTTAACGATCGAGAGGACCGGCCCGCATGCTGGAGCGGCACGAACTCGAGGCCTTCCTCGCACTCGCCGAGGAGTTGCACTTCGGCCGCACCGCCGAACGGCTGCGCGTCTCCACCGCGCGGGTGAGCCAGACCATCGCGAGAATGGAACGGCGACTGGGGGTTCCGCTGTTCGAGCGCAGCAGTCGCCGGGTGCGGACCACGCCGGCCGGGCGGGAGCTGTACGCCGAGCTGCGCCCGGCCTGGGATCGCGTCACCGCCGCCGTGCGCCGCACCATGGACACCGGCCGCGGCCGCGCCGGCACCCTGGAGGTCGCCTTCGTGGACGCGGCGACCGGACAGCTGCTGGTGCGCGCCGCCGAACTGTTCCGCGAGCGCCTCCCCGGTGTGGCGGTGCGGCTGCGCGAAGCCCAACCGGCACAGGTGATCCCGTGGCTGCACGAGGGTGAGATCGATATGGCGCTGGATATGGTGCCGTTCCCGGCGGAGGGCATCACCGCCGGACCCGACCTGGTCACCGAGGCGTGCCTGCTGGCGGTGCCGACCGCCCACCCCTTCGCCCGGCGCACCGCGATCACCCGCGCCGATCTGGCCCGGGTCACCATGTTGCGGCTGCCGCCCGAGATCCCCGCGGCCATTCGCGACATCCGCACTCCCCCGGCCACTCCCGAAGGCCGTCCGATTCCGGCCGGACCCACCGCCGCGACCTACAGCGAACTGCTCACCCTGGTGGCCGCCGGTCAGGGCGTCTTCCCGATCGGGGCGCACGCGCGGCGCTACAACGCCCGGCCCGACGTGGCGTTCGTCCCCGTTCGCGACGCACCGCCGGTGCGCTGGGCGCTGCTGTGGCGCACCACCGGCGAGAACGCCGCGGTCCGCGAATTCGCGCGCGCCGCAGCCGAACTCGCGGGGTAGCCGAAACCCGGCCGACGAATCCGGCCCTGGTACGGGCCCCAGTCGCGTGGGATCTTCGGCGACGGTGCCGCGATCCGGGTGCCGAGATCTACTCGACAGGTTCGATATCGCGGGCGGAGCCGTCCACCAGGCGGTAGACGCCCGGCGTCAGATCGAGCGCGAGCAGGGTGCGGGCGGCGGCCTCGGCGACGTGGATGCGTGGATCGTCCGGCATTCCGTCGGGGTAGTAGGTTCCGGGGCCGTAGAACTGTCCGTACCGCAGCACGACGCCGTCAACCGCCAACACCGATTCCTCCAGGAACTCGGCCGCCCGCTGCCCCTCCCCGCCCAGCTCCCACGCCACACTCTGGGCGATGACGCGCGGAGATCCGGCCGCAGCGGCGGCCGCCAGCAGGTTACGGGTGCCCTCGATGCGAATCCGCGCGTTCGCGCCGCGCCCTTCGGCGATCCGCGCGGGATCGTCGGGCAGGTCGGTGAGCTGATGCATGACCAGGTCCGGAGCGTATGCGGCCACGGCATCGGTCAGCGCCGCGGCATCGTAGACATCGCAGACCACCGATCGCGCGCCCGCCGCAGTCAACTCGGCCGCCTTGTCCGCCGACCGCGTCATACCCGCTACCTGGTATCCCGCCGCGATGAGCAACGGCACCAGTCGACTGCCGAGGACGCCGGTCGCGCCCGCCAGGAAGATGCGCATGTCACCGACCCTAGGGGACAGGTGAAGCAGGTGATCACTCCGGCCAGATCGGCGCGCGCTTCTCCAGGAACGCCGCCATGCCCTCCTTGGCGGCCGCGGTCTGCGACGCCTCCGCCATGACCTCGCGGGCGATGTCGTAGGCATCGGACTCGGGGCGGTCCAGCTGCGCGTAGACCGTGCGCTTGCCCAGCGCCTTGCTGGCCCGGCTGCCCCGGGTCGCGCGGGCCAGCAGCTCGTCCACGGCGGCGTCCAGCTGCTCGAGCGGCACCGCGCGGTTGATCAGACCCCACTCGGCGGCGGTGGCGGCGTCGACGGGGTCGCCGGTGAGGACCAGTTCCATCAGCCGCTTGCGGCCGACCGAGCGGGCGACCGGTACCGCCGGGGTATGGCAGAACCAGCCGCCCTTGCCGCCGGGCAGTGCGAAGGCGGCGGTGTCGGCGGCGATGGCGAGGTCGCAGGAGGCCACCAGTTGGCAGCCCGCCGCGGTGGCCAGCGCATGCACCCGGGCGATCACCACCTGGGGGACGCTCTGCACGGTGCGCATGAGTTCGGTGCACAGATCGAGCAGGTCCCGCACGCCCGCGAGATCGCGCGTCGCCACATCCGCGAAATCGTGTCCGGCCGAGAACACCGGGCCCTCGGCGGCCAGCACGATACCGGTGGCATCCGACTCGCCCGCCTCCCGGAAGGCCGCCAGCAGCTCCTCCAGATGCTGGTGGGACAGCGCGTTGCGCCTGGCCGGGCGGTTCATGGTGATGCGGAGGGTGGATCCGGATCGCTGCACGTCAACCATGCCTTCGCAGGCTACCGGAGCGGGGGCGCGCGCAGCCGGGAAAGCGGAATCGATCAGTGGTTGCCGACCAGCGATCGCCAGCGAGTGATTGCGGACGAATAATTGCGGACGTATATTCGTATGCGAGTAAGGAGGTGGCCCGGATGGCCCGCACACGCAAGGTCGGCAATCTGCTCGCCCTCGGCGTGCTGTCGGTGCTGATCGAACGCCCCATGCACCGGTACGAGATCGCCGCCACGCTCGAGGCCCGCGGCAAGGACCGGGATATGGCGATCAAATGGGGATCGCTGTACACCGTCGTCGGGAATCTGGAGAAGCACGGCTTCCTCGAGGTCGTGGGCAGCGAGCGCGACGGTGCCCGCCCCGAACGCGTCATCTACCGCATCACCGACGCCGGGCGCGCCGAACTCGCCGACTGGACCCGCGAGCTCATCGCCGAACCGCAGCCCGAACCGCGCCGCTTCGTGGCGGGGCTCTCCGTCATGTCGGGGCTGGCCCCGGACGAGGTGATCGAACTGCTGGGCCGGCGCCTCGCCGAGCTGGAGGCCGAGATCACCTCCGGCCGTGCGCGATTGGCCGCCGTCGACGCGGCACTGCCGCGACTGTTCCTGGTCGAGAACGATTTCGAGCTGGCCATGCTGGAGGCGGAGGCGGCCTGGGTGCGCGCCCTGCGCGACTCCTTCGCCGACGGCAGCTTCCCCGACGTGGAGCTCTGGCGGCGCTGGCACAGCGCGAACACACCGCCCGCCGACATCATGGCCGAAGTGCAGGCCCGCATGCAGAAGGGAGCACCGAACACCCCCGACACGGATTGACCGACCCGCGGGGCACCGCCCCGCCTGCGGACCGGTCCCCGACGAGGTGCGGCAACACCTGCGCCGGGGCCCGGGTAACCACCGTCTCGAACCGACTCCGTGCAGGCGAACTCGGATCCGAGTGCTGGCAACCGAAGGATAACCACGTTCCCCTCGCGCGCGGTGGTTCGGGTATGCACACCCGAGGAGAACAAACATGTCCACCATTCGCACCGCCCTCGTCATCGGCGGCGGCATCGCCGGACCGGTAGCCGGGACCGCCCTGCGCAAGGCCGGTATCGACGCCCACGTCTACGAGGCGTATCCGGGTCCGGCCGACGGCATCGGCTCCACCCTGGGCCTGGCCCCGAACGGGGTGGCCGCACTCGACATCATCGGGGCGGGCGACGCCGTACGCGCCCGCGCCCTGCCCATGCGGCAGCAGGTGATGAGCGTCGGCGGCAGGCGGGTGACCGCGCCGTCGCTCGCCGATGTCGAACCGCTGCGCCAGATCGACCGCGCCGACCTGCATCGGGTGCTGCACGACCACGCGGTGGCGGCCGGCGTCCCGATCGACTACGACAAGCGGCTGGTCCGGGTCGAGGAGCACGCCGACGGCGTGACCGCCGTCTTCGCCGACGGCGACACCGCGACCGCCGATGTGCTCATCGGGGCGGACGGCATTCGCTCCACCGTCCGCGGCATCGTCGACCCGGCCGCGCCCGGGCCGACTTTCCTGAATATGCTCGGCTTCGGCGGCATCGCCGAGTGCTCGGTCGAGATCCCGCCCGAGAGCATGGTTTTCGCCTTCGGCACCAAGGCGTACTACCTGTACTGGGCGCTGCCGGACGGACGCGTGGGCTGGGGCGCGAACCTGCCCTACGACCGGTACCTGTCACTCGCCGAGGCCCGCCGGGTGCCCACCGCGGAGTGGCTGCGCATTCTGCGGGAGACCTACGCCGAGGACACCCCGGGCGCGGAGCTGGCGGCCGGCACCCGGGCCGGGGAGCTGACGGTCGTCGGCGCGCTGCACGTCATGCCGCCGGTGCCGCGCTGGCACCGCGGCCGGATGGTGCTCACCGGAGACGCCGTACACGCGCCGAGCAACACCTCCGGGCAGGGTGCGTCGCTGGCCATCGAGAGCGCGCTCGAACTGGCCCGCTGCCTGCGCGACATCGACGATCCGACAACGGCTTTCGCCACCTACGAGGCCATGCGCCGCCCCCGGGTGGAGGGCGTGGCGGCCCGGGTGGCGCGGATGAACCGGACCAAGGCGGCGGGGCCGATCGCCCGCCGGGCCATGTACCTGTTGCTGCCGCTCATGGTGAAGATGATGGATCCGGAGAAGACCATCGGTCCGGAACAGCGCTTCCGGATCGACTGGGACGCACCGGTGCGTCCCGTCGCGGCGACCGCCTGACGATCCGGGGCGCGACCCCCGAAAGCGTTGCGGCCGTGCCTTTCCAGGCGGGGCACGGCCGCGATGCGTCAACCCTTGACCGGCAGGACGTCCGGCCGATCGGCTTCGTCCAGCAATGTGGCGGCGATATTGTCCAACGCCCGATCCAACAGGGCCCGGTCCTCGGCGTCGCTGAGATCCCAGTCCACCAACTGGGTGTCGAGCCACCCGCGCCACGCCGCCTTGAGCCGATCGGCCTCGGCGCGACCGGCGTCGGTGAGAGTCACCCGGTCACCGTCCAGCCCGACCAGGCCGTGCCGCCGCGCCCGCTCGTACACGGGGGCGATGAGTTCCGGCGGGATCCAGTGCGTGCGAGCGATATCCGTGAGTGTCGCCACCCCGCGCAGCCGCTCGTACAGGCGCACCTGCCCCAGCGCCCACGCCTCGTCGCGGGTGAGCGAACTGCCCGCCGCGGCCGCGATCTCCGGCGCGGGCACGGCGTCCTCGCGCAGCCCGCGAATCACCCGCGCGACGGCGTTCTCCAACTGCACCAGGCGATCCGGGGAATCCGGCACCGAGAAGCCGCCGCCCACATCCGATGCCTCCGCGCGCACGCTGTCGCGCAGCGGCACCTGTTTGAGGAACCAGGCGACCAGAAAGCCGAGCACCGCCACCGGCACCACCCACCGGAAGACGTGGCCGATGGCTTCGGCGTAGGCGTGCACGATCGGCGCGATCTCGGTGAACGGCAGCCGCCACAGCGCTTCCGGATTCGAAGCGACCTGCGGCGAAACGACCTCCGTCTCGTCCAGCGCCGTCGCCAGGTTCGGGGTGAGCTGGTTGGTGTAGAGGGTGCCGAACACCGTGGTGCCGAATGCGCTGCCGATGGTCCGGAAGAAGGTCACGCCGGAGGTGGCGGTGCCCAGATCGGCGTACGGCACGGTGTTCTGCACGACGATGGTGAGCACCTGCATGGTCAGGCCGATGCCGAGTCCCAGGATCATCATGTACGCCGACTGCTCCCAGAACCCGGTGTTCTCGTCCATGGTCGACATGAGGAACAGGCCGACGGCCATGACGGCGGTGCCGAGGATGGGGAAGATCTTGTACTTGCCGGTGCGCCCGACCACCACGCCGGAGCAGATCGAGGTGGCGAAGAGGCCGACCACCAGTGGGAGGGTGCGCAATCCGGATGCGGTGGCCGACACCCCCATGACGTACTGGAGGAAGGCGGGCAGGAAGGTCATCGCGCCGAGCATGGCGAAACCGACGATGAAGCTCAGCACCGAGCAGACGGTGAAGACATTGCCGCGGAACAGGTGCATGGGCAGCATCGGCTCCTCGGCCCGCAGCTCCACCACCACGAAGGCCGCCAGCGCCACCGCCGCGCCGAGGAAGAGGCCGATGACGGTGGGCGAGCTCCACGGGTATTCCTGTCCGCCCCATTCCAATCCGAGGATCAGGCAGGTGACGCCGATGGCGACCAGGGTGATACCGAAGTAGTCGACGATCGGCCGCACATCGGCGCGCAGCTTCGGAATGAAGCGCGCGGCCATCAGGATCATGATCACCGCCAGCGGCACGTTCACATAGAAGCACCACCGCCAGCTCAGATGATCGGTGAACAGGCCGCCCAGGGTCGGGCCGAGCACCGTGGTGATGCCGAACACCGCACCCAGCGCGCCCTGGTACTTGCCGCGTTCGCGCAGCGGGATCACATCGGCGATGAGGGCCATGGACGTGACCATGAGCCCGCCCGCGCCGACGCCCTGGATGCCGCGCGCCACGATGAGCAGGGTCATGTCCTGCGCCATGCCGGCGATTATCGAGCCGAGGATGAAGATCGCGCCGCTCACCTGGAACACCAGCTTGCGGCCGAACAGGTCGCCGAACTTGCCCGCGAGCGCGGTCGCGATGGCCTCGGTGACCAGGTAGGCGGTCACCACCCAGGCCATATGCCCGGCACCGCCCAGGTCTGCGACGATGGTGGGCAGGGCGGTGGACACGATGGTCTGGTCCAGCGCCGCCATCAGCATGCCGAGCACCACCGTCGCGAAGACGACGTTCACACCGGCTCGGCTCACGGACGGGGGCGCGGCCACCCTGACACCGGTCATCGGCCCAGTATCCGAGGCGGCTCGACCGATCCACAGCAACGACACGGCAACCGCGCGGCGGGGTCGGTCCACGCGCACGGCGCACTCGGCGATCCACTTGTGACCGCGTCATGGCTACGGGCCGCCGCGCCGAAGTTGGCGGGTATCGTCTACCCATGGAACTTACTCTGGAGTAAGGTCGAGTGCGGGGCCGTCGCCCGCGGCCCCGCACCGAACCGGAACCAGTGAGGTCTGCCCCATGGCGTGGAAGCCCAGCGAGATCCCGGACCAGTCCGGACGCACTGTCGTGATCACCGGAGCCAACGGCGGCATCGGCGAGCAGACCACCACGGTCCTCGCGAGCAAGGGTGCCACAGTCATCATGGCCTGCCGCAATACCGCCAAGGCGCAGGAGATCGCCGACCGCATACCCGGCGATGTGCGGGTGGCCGAACTGGACCTCGCCGACCTGAGTTCGGTGCGCCGATTCGCCGACAGCAGTGGCGATTTCGACGTGCTCATCAATAACGCGGGCCTGATGAACATCCCGTTCTCACGCACCAAGGACGGCTTCGAAACCCAGTGGGGCGTCAACCATCTCGGACACTTCGCGCTCACCGGGCTGCTGCTGGACCGGATCGGCGACCGGGTGGTCACACTGGCCTCCGTCGCGCACCGGCAGACCCCCAAGCTGTGGATCGACGACCTCGACTACGAGCACCGCCGCTACCAGCGCAACCTCGCCTACGCGCAGTCCAAGCTGGCGAACCTCATGTTCGCCCGCGAACTGCAACGCCGCCTGAGCGAATCCGGCTCCGCCAAGCGCTCCTACGGCGTGCACCCCGGTGTCTCGGCCACCGATCTGTTCGCCCGCACCGAGACCCCCTTGGACAAGATCTCCAAACCCTTCGTCCGGATGATCGGCCACTCGCCCGCCCACGCCGCGCACTCCTCCCTCTTCGCGGCCACCATGCCCGACGCCGACCCCACCGTCTACTGGGGTCCGACCCGCCTGTTCGGCAGCCAGGGGCCGGTCGAGCCCTCCTCCTCCAGCCGCCTGTCGCAGAACCGGGAGCTCTGGAAGCGCCTGTGGGAGGAGTCCGAGCGCCGCACCGGCGTCACCTACAAGTTCTGATCCCCGAACGCGGTGTTCGCCGCGCCACCTGCCTACTACGGGGTGCGTAGTAGGCAGGTACCGTGGAGGGCGTGTCCGCTCCCCACCGCCGCCCGGCGCTCATCATCCTGGTGGTCGTGACGGCCGCGGCCTGTCTGGGGCTCGGCTACTGGCAGTGGACGCGGTTCGAATCCGGCAACGGCACCGCGCAGAATCTCGGCTACGCCCTGCAATGGCCGCTGTTCGCCGGGTTCGCGCTGTGGGCGTACTTCCGCTTCGTGCGGTTGGAACGCGACGCCGAAGCCGAGGCCGATGCCGCCGACCGGGCCGAGCCGACAGCACCGAACGAGCCCACCGACGAGCGCGGCGGTGTCCGGGGTGTACTCGCGTCGTGGCGCGCCGGGAAGTCCGGACCGCGCGAGATTCCGGCGGGCCTGCTGCCGGAACGGCCCACCGCCGCCCGCGACGAGGACCCCGTCCTCGCCGAATACAACCAGTACCTGGCCGATCTGCACGCCCGCGACATCGAGGAGCAATTCCGCGGCGCGGGCATCCGCCCCGACACCGAGAGGAGCGCCGGGTGAGCACCCGCGACAACTCCGCCGACACCCCCACCCTGGCGTCCCGTCCCGCCGGAGCAGCGGCCCCCGAGAAGATCCGCGGCGCGCTGCTGCGCTACCGGGTTCTGGCCTGGATCACCGGTCTCTGGCTGCTGGTCCTCACCGGCGAGATGATCTACAAGTACGTGCTGCTCGAGGACTCCGGCACCGCCCCCGACTGGCTGTTCTACATCGGCCAGATCCACGGCATCTTCTACATGCTCTACCTGGTCTTCACCATCGACCTCGGTATCAAGGCCCGCTGGCAGCCCATGACCACCTTCGCCACCGCGCTCGCGGGCACCGTCCCCTTCCTCTCCTTCGTCTTCGAGCACAAGCGCACGCAAGAGGTGAAGACCACCTTCGGCCTCTGAGTTCGGCCTCTGAGCCGCCGCAGACCAGCGCGCCCGGCCGGGAATCCCGGCGGGGCGCGGCTATCAACGGGCTCAGGGCTGGGCCAGGGCCGCCAGGGCGGGAAGGAGCTGCCGCAGCGCACGGCCGCGGTGCGAGGCGGCGTCCTTCTCGGCGGGGGTGAGTTCGGCCGCGCTGACCGTACCGCCGTCCGGGACGAACAGCGGGTCGTAGCCGAAGCCGCCGGCGCCCAGCGGCTTTCGGTTGATGACGCCGGGCCACTCGCCGCGCACCACCTCTTCCACGCCGTCGGCGACCAGGGCGCAGGCGGACACGAAGCGCGCGCCGCGCCGCTCGTCGGGGACGTCGCCGAGCTGGGCCAACAGCAGCCGGTTGTTGGCCTCGTCATCGCCGTGCGCACCGGACCAGCGGGCCGACAGCACACCCGGCATACCGTTCAGCGCGTCCACCGCGATACCGGAATCGTCCGCGACACAGGGCAATCCGGTGGCGGCGAAACCGTCGCGGGCCTTCGCGAGGGCGTTGCACTCGAAGGTCGCGCCGGTCTCGGGAGCCTCGTCGTAGGGCGGCACGTCGTTCAGGCCGACGATCTCGAGGCCCGCGATGCCCGCCTCGTCGAGAATGCGGCGCAACTCCGCGAGTTTCTTGGCATTGCGGCTGGCCACCAGCACGCGGCGGCTCACTTCTTCTTCTCCCCCGGCTCCGGCAGCACACCCGGATACGGCAGCGCGAGCGCCTCCTTCTGGATGGCGAAGATCTGCTCACAACCCGCCAGCGCGGCATCGAGCAGTTTGTCGAGGGTGGAGCGCGGGAAGGTCGCGCCCTCGCCGGTGCCCTGGATCTCGACCAGGGTGCCGGTATCGGTGGCCACCACGTTCATATCGACCTCGGCGCGCGAATCCTCCTCGTACGGCAGGTCCAGCCGCACCCGGCCGTCCACCACGCCGACGCTGACCGCCGCGATGGCACAGGAGATGGGCTGCGGATCGGTGAGCTGACCGGCCGCCGCCAGATAGGTGACGGCATCCGAGAGCGCCACGTACGCGCCGGTGATGGCGGCGGTGCGGGTGCCGCCGTCGGCCTGCAGCACATCGCAGTCGATGGCGATGGTGTTCTCACCGATGGTGGACAGGTCGATGCAGGCGCGCAGCGAGCGGCCGATGAGGCGGGAGATCTCCTGGGTGCGGCCGCCGACCTTGCCCTTCACCGACTCCCGGCCGCTGCGGGTGTGGGTGGCGGCGGGCAGCATCGCGTATTCGGCGGTGAGCCACCCGAGGCCGGAGTCGCGCCGCCACGGGGGCACGCCGTCGGTCACGCTCGCGGTGCACATCACCCGCGTCTGACCGAACTCCACCAGCACCGATCCCGCCGGATGCGTGGTGAACCCCCGGGTGATGCGTACGTCGCGGAGCTCGTCGTCCGCCCTGCCATCGGCTCGTTTCGACACGCACTCAGCGTAATGCGCGGCGGAATCGGTGACCCAACGGGTCAGATGTCGAAGGTCTCGCCGGGGGACACGGCGTGGACGGGGCCGGCGAAAACGGCCTTGGCCTCGGCGATCACGTCTTCACGGGAGGTCCACGGGGGAATGTGGGTGAGGAGCAGTTCGCCGACGCCGGCCTCGGCGGCGATCATGCCCGCCTCGGTGCCCGAAAGGTGAATGCCGGGTGGGCGATTGGCGGGGTCGTGGGTCCAGGAGGCTTCGGAGAGCAGGATGTCCGCCCCGCGGGCCAGCTCGTACACCTCGTCGCAGAGAGCGGTGTCGCCGGTGTAGACGAGGGTGCGCCCGGCGGCGGTGGTGATGCGCAGGCCGTAGGACTCCGGCGGGTGGAACATGCGGCGGGCCTGGACACTGTGGCCGGGACCGAAGGGAATGGGCGCGCCGACCGCCCACTGCCGCATATCGATGACATCGGACCAGTCGTCGCATTCGCCGCCGATTTCGGCGGAGGCATTGCCGATCCGCAATGAGGTGTCGGACGGCCCGTACACGACCGCTCGGCCGGACGGCGGATTGGGGTGATACCGACGCCACACCAGCAGCCCGGGCAGATCCAGACAATGGTCGGCGTGCAGATGCGTGAGGAAGATATCGACCTCACCCGGATCCAGATACTTCTGCAGCGCGCCCAGCACGCCCGGTCCGAAATCGATGACGGTGGGCGTCATATCCGGGCCGGTGAGCAGATATCCCGACGCCGGTGAATCCGGGCCGGACACGCTGCCCGAACACCCGACGACTGTGAGGCGCATTCCCCCATGCTGCCACGCTGCTGTCTCGTTCAAGGAGGGATCCCCCATATCGCCGACCGGATCCGCTGTCACCCCGACGACGCGAGACGGCCGGCGTTAGCCCCGCGACGATGACGACGTGCATCACCAGAGAGTACCCATCCGGCAACCAGGCCACCCATCGCCCCGAAAAGATGCCCTTGCCAAGAGATTCCGTCCTGTCCCGGCAGCACGCCCAGCAGGATGGACCCGTACAGCAACCCCACCACCACGCCGATCGTGATCTGAGTGGCGTTGCGGGCGAAGAAGCCGCGGGAAATCAGATAGGTGAGCCAGCCGAAAACCAGCACCGAAGCGCCGATGTGCACCGAATTCACATCCCCGGTGAGCCAGGTGCCGAATCCGCCGATCACCCAGATGATGGCCGTCGCCGCCAACCCGCGCCCGATTCCGCTGAGCAGCGTGAGCAGGCCGAGTACCAGCACCGGCACCGTATTGCCGAATAGGTGTTCCCAATTGGCGTGCAGCACGGGTGCGAACAGAATGCCGGCCAGGCCGTCGTCGGTGCGCGGGCGCACACCCTCGTAATCGAGATTGTGCCCCGTCACCGAATCCACGCCCTCTACCCCGTAGAGCAACGCGGTAAACGCAAGAATTATCGCAATGGCGCGCTGCCACAACAGTTTCAACGCACCGGATCCGCGCGTGCCGGTCTCGCGATCGGTCAGCTGTCCACGCAGCCGCCCGATCCGGTCCGGATCGAACGACGCACCCATGCCGCTCATGCCGTGTCCTTTCCGACGTGAGCGGGGCGCTGCGTGGTGACGCCGCGCTGCCTCCTTCGCGCCCGACCACTCACGCCGACCTCCTAGAACGCTCGTACCTTCGAGCGTACCGGGCGTGCTAGGCCCAGAGCTGACCGTCGAGCCGCTCCTCCGCCTCTTCGAGGGTGCCGTCGTACGCGCCGGTGGACAGGTACTTCCAGCCGGCGTCGGCCACCACGAAGGCGATATCGGCGCGCTTGCCCGCGCGCAGCGCCTTCCGGCCGACCCCGAGGGCGGCGTGCAGGATCGCGCCGGTGGAGATGCCCGCGAAGATGCCCTCCTCCAGCACCAGTTCCCGGGTGCGGCGCACGGCGTCGTAGGGGCCGACCGAGAAACGGGAGGTCAGCACGGACTCGTCGTAGAGTTCGGGCACGAATCCCTCGTCGAGATTGCGCAGCCCGTAGACCAGTTCGCCGTAGCGCGGTTCGGCGGCGACGATATCGATCTCGGGCAGCTTCTCGCGCAGGAAGCGGCCGGTGCCCATCAGGGTTCCGGTGGTGCCGAGACCCGCCACGAAGTGCGTGATCTCCGGCAGATCGGCCAGGATCTCCGGGCCGGTGGTCTCGTAGTGCGCGAGCGCGTTGGCCGGATTGCCGTACTGGTAGAGCATCACCCAGTCCGGGTTCTCGGCGGCGATCTGCTTGGCCCGCGCCACCGCCTGGTTGGAGCCGCCCGCCGCCGGGGAGTCGATGATCTCCGCGCCGAACATGGTGAGCAGCTGCCGCCGCTCCACCGAGGTGTTCTCCGGCATGACGCACACCAGCCGGTAGCCCTTGAGCTTGGCCGCCATGGCGAGTGAGATGCCGGTATTGCCGCTGGT
This sequence comes from Nocardia sp. CC227C, assembly GCF_030767025.1. Classification (GTDB taxonomy): domain Bacteria; phylum Actinomycetota; class Actinomycetes; order Mycobacteriales; family Mycobacteriaceae; genus Nocardia. The sequence goes on from NZ_JASITE010000031.1 coordinate 13,631, forward strand.
GGGCTCGAGAATCGTGCAGCCCGGGGTGAGCGTGCCCTCGGCCTCGGCCTGCTCGATCATCCGCAGCGCCGGGCGGTCCTTGATGGACCCGGTCGGATTGCGGTCCTCGAGCTTGGCCCACAGCCGCACGTGCTCGTCGCCGTCCCAGCGCGGGGACAGCTTCCGCAGCCCGACCAGCGGAGTGTTGCCGAGCGTCTCGATCAGCGACTCGTAGCGTGCCACGGTATTACGCGCCGCCCGCGACGGCCGGGAGGATGGTGACGGTGCCGCCGTCGGCGACCTCGGCCGCGAGCCCGCCCTCGAAGCGCACGTCCTCGTCGTCGACGTAGATGTTGACGAAGCGGTTCAGCTTGCCATCGGAGAGCAGCCGATCCTTGAGTCCCGGGTAGTTCGAGTCCAGATCGTCGATGACCGCGGCGAGGGTCGCGCCCTGCGCCTGCACCCGCTTCTCCCCCTTGGTGAGGGGTCGCATGATGGTGGGGATGGACACGGTGACCGGCATGGGTGCTCCTTGCTCGTTTCCTGCTGGCGTGGTCGCGCGGGGAGGTCTCAGGCGTCCACCGCGTAGTCGGCGACGACCCGGACCGGTTCCTCGGTCACCCGGCCGTCGATGATGCGGTAGCTGCGCAGTTCGTGCTGTTCGGGGTCGCGGGTGGAGACCAGCACGTAATGGGCGTTGGGCTCGGAGGCGTACGAGATGTCGGTGCGGCTCGGGTACGCCTCGGTGGCGGTGTGCGAGTGGTAGATGACCACGGGTTCCTCGTCGCGGTCGTCCATCTCGCGCCACACCTTCAGCTGCTCGGCGGAGTCGAACCGGTAGAAGGTGGGCGAGCGTTCGGCGTTGACCATGGCGACGAACCGCTCGGGACGGTCCGAGCCCTCCGGCCCGGCGATGACACCGCACGCCTCATCGGGGTGATCGTCGCGCGCGTGCGCCACCATCTTGTCGACGAGGTCGGCCTTGATCACCAGCACTGTCGCATCCTTCCGCTCACCGGCCCTCAACAGTCGAGAATATGCGGCTATTCCCGACGAGCCGGAACCGGGCGGCGCGAGCGGGTCAGCCCGGGAACAGGTCGGCGTAGGCCGGAACACCCGCGACGGCGGTGGCGCTGCGGATGGCGTCGACCACCGCCCGTTCGACGCAGACGGCCGCGGCAGTGCAGAGCTGATCCAGGATCAGCAGTTCCGCCCCGAAGGCGGGCGGCAGGCGAACGCCCTGGTCGGCGGCCCGCACGGTACCGGTGGCGAGGGCGAAGAGGGTGTCGCCGTCCAGCGGGGAGTGCACCGGGCGGATGGCGCGGGCCAGGCCGTCGTGACCGGTGGTGGCGAGGCGGCGGCAGGCGGCCGGATCGAGGGCGGCGTCGGTGGCGACGACACCGAGGGTGGTATTGAGCACAGTGCCCTTGACCGGCAGCGCGTTGGCCGCGGCGAGCTGTTCGGCGGTGGCGGGCCGCAGACCGAAGAATTCGGGGCCGTCCGTGCCGGTGCCCCAGGGCAATCCGGTGCGCGGGTCGAAGACCGAACCCACCGGGTTGGCGACCACGAGTGCGCCAACGGTGACCCCGGCCGCCGGTCCGTCGGTGAAACGCACACTGGCGGTGCCGATTCCGCCCTTGATCGATCCGGCGCGCGCGCCGACGCCCGCCCCCACCGAGCCGCGTGCGAAATCCACGGCGGCCGCCGCGCAGGCCAGAAAGCCGAAGTCGGCGGTGGGCCGGATATCCCACGCCCCCACCGGAAGATCGAAGATCACCGCACTCGGCACGATGGGCACCACGCGGCTCGGGTCGGCGGGATCCATCGGAATGCCCTCGCCGTGTTCCTCGTGCCAGCGCATCACACCGTCGGCGGCGGCCAGACCGTAGGCGCTGCCGCCGGTGAGCAGGATCGCGTTGGCCTGGCGCACGGTATTGGACGGATCGAGCAGATCGGTTTCCCGCGTGCCCGGCCCGCCGCCGCGCACGTCCACGGCCGCGATCGCCCCGCCCGGCGCGCGCACCACGGTGCAGCCGGTCGCGGCGCCGGAGCCGAGGGTGGCGGCGGCGTCGAGCACGTGGTGGTGGCCCACCAGCAGGCCGGTCACATCGGTGAGCGAATCGCGCGGTCCAGCAGCCGTGTTCACGGACTCGACGGTAATGGCGTCCGCGTTCAGGGCGCCAGCGCCTGCAGCAGCGAGTCCTGCATCCAGGTCAGCCAGTGGTAGACGTCCAGGTGCGGCGCACGCGGATCGTCCGGGTCCAGCATGTCGGGCGTGTCGGCGTCGATGCCCAGGGCGGTGCCGAGCGCCAGCCGGACATCGTTGAGGGAGGTCAGCCAGGCATCGGCCTGCTCCGGCGAGATGTTGATCTTCCCGCCCTCCGCCGGAACGGTATCGAGGACCACCTGCCCGGCCGCGACCTTGGCCTCGATGATGTCGGGTTCGTGCAGGCTGCGCAGGGCGCTGTTGAGATCGGCGCGGTCGGCGTCGGGGGAGCCGGGTTCGGGGCGGTGGAAGTCGGGCAGCAGGCGGCGCAGCCGGGGATCGTCCGGCGGGGCGGCATTGCCCATCTGTAACCCGGTGAGGGCCGCGAGATCATCCTCGGGGGCCTCCCGCGACCGGTCGGTCAGCAGTCCGGTGACCGCGCCGACGAGGGAACGCAATACCTCCGCCTCGTGGGCGTCCATTTCCGAGCGTAGTTTCGGCCCGCTCAGGGAGTTCTTCCTGCTCCACTTCCGCACGGGCCTACCGTAGTCGTCCGGATCAGTCGTCACGCTGCATGGTCGCCCACAGTCCGGCCGCGTGCAGGCGCTGTACGTCGTGTTCCATCTTGTCCCGCGACCCGGAGGACACCACGGCCTTGCCCTCGTTGTGCACCTTCAGCATCAGCTCGGTTGCCTTGCCTTTGCTGTAACCGAACAGCTTCTGGAAGATGTAAGTGACGTAGTGCATGAGATTGACCGGATCGTCCCAGACCACGGTCACCCACGGCCGGTCCTCGGCCTCCAGGATCTCGGTGTACTCGACCGCCTCGGGGGTCGCCTGCGCCGCCGACGATGTCAGGTTCGCGCCGACCGGACCGGCGGCGATCCGGACAGCGTCTTCTATGCACAGACCCATAACACCCAGGGTACGACTTGACACCCGGGAAACAACAGTCGACGCGGCTGTGCTCGATTGCCTCCGCTTCGCTACGGCGGGTTCGCGGCGCTGGAAGCCGCGAACCAATACAGGGTACAAGTGCGGGCACGGCATGTGCAGCAAAATGGGCCGGGTGATCGCTGACCAGATATCGAGCACCGCGCTGCTGACCGACCAGTACGAGCTGACCATGCTGGCGGCGGCACTGGCCGACGGTTCCGCGCATCGGCGCTGCACCTTCGAGGTATTCGCCCGGCGCTTGCCACACGGGCGGCGCTACGGCGTGGTCGCGGGCACCGGGCGGCTGCTTGACGCGCTGCGCGACTTCCGCTTCGGCGAGGCGGAACTCGCGGTGGTCGAGCGGTTCCTGGACCCGGCCACGCTCGCCTGGCTGCGCGACTACCGCTTCGGCGGCGATATCGACGGCTATCCGGAGGGCGAGCTGTTCTTCCCCGGCTCCCCCATCCTCACCGTGCGCGGCAGCTTCGCCGAATGCGTCGTGCTGGAAACGCTCATCCTGTCGATCTACAACCACGACAGCGCCATCGCCGCGGCCGCCGCCCGCATGGTGAGCGCCGCCGGGGGCCGCACCCTGATCGAGATGGGCTCGCGGCGCACCCACGAACTCGCCGCACCCGCCAGCGCCCGCGCCGCCTACCTGGCCGGATTCGACGCCACCTCGAATCTGGAGGCCGCCCGCGCCTTCGGCGTGCCCAGTGCGGGCACCAGCGCGCACGCCTTCACGCTGCTGCACAGCGGGGCCGACGGCGCGCACGAGGCGGCGGCCTTCCGCAGCCAGGTGGCGGCGCTCGGGGTCGGCACCACGCTGCTGGTGGACACCTTCGACATCACCCGCGGCGTGGCCACCGCCATCGAGGTGGCCGGGCCCGAGTTGGGCGGTGTGCGTATCGATTCCGGTGATCTCGGGGTGCTGGCGCGGCAGGTGCGCGATCAGCTCGACGCGCTCGGCGCGACCCGCACCAAGATCGTGGTGTCGGGGGATCTGGACGAGTACGCCATCGCGGCGCTGCGCGCCGAACCCGTCGACGCCTACGGTGTGGGCACCTCGCTGGTCACCGGCTCCGGCGCGCCCACCGCGGGCATGGTCTACAAACTGGTGGAGGTCGAGGGCGTGCCGGTGGCGAAACGCAGCTCGCACAAGGAATCCCGGGGCGGCACCAAGAGCGCGGTGCGGCTGTCCCGGCGCACCGGAACCATGGTGGAGGAGATCGTCTACCCGGCGGCCGGAGAACGCCCGGCCCCCAACGGTTTCGAGGTGCGCGATCTGCAGACGCCGCTGGTGCGCGGCGGCGCGGTGGTCGCCGATCCGCCCACCCTGCCCGAGAGCCGGGACCGGCTGGCCCGCGCACTGGTCAGCCTGCCGTGGGAGGGCCTGAAACTGTCGGTCGGCGATCCGGCGATTCCGACGACCTTCGTCCGCTGACCGCGTCGCCGCCTCCGCTCCACGCCCCGACCGCGGTCACGATCCCGACGATGGCGGTCAGCACCGACACGCGTCCGCGCACCGCGTCGAATCCTGCTCCGGGGGTACTCCGCATGGACCCCTGCCGGTCCGGGCGGCAGAATGCAATACGCAGGCAGCACCGCCGAAGTTCAACCGGGAGGTCGCCCCCATGAGCCGAGCCCTGATCGTCGTCGATGTGCAGAACGATTTCTGCGAGGGCGGATCGCTGGCCGTCGCGGGTGGGGCGGCGGTGGCGGAGCGGATCACCGAGTACCTCGGTGTCTCCGACTACGCCGCCGTCGTGGCCACCCGCGACTTCCACATCGACCCCGGAGCGCATTTCTCCGACACCCCCGACTACCTCGACACCTGGCCGCCGCACTGCCGCGCCGACACGCCGGGCGCGCACTTCCACGCCAATCTCGACACCAGCCGCGTTCAGCAGGTGTTCTCCAAGGGCGCGTACAGCGCCGCCTACTCGGGTTTCGAGGGCAATGCCGAGGACGGCACCTCCCTCGCGGACTGGCTGCGCGACCACGGCATCGACACCGTGGACGTGTGCGGGATCGCCACCGACCACTGTGTCCGCGCCACCGCCCTGGACGCCCGCGCCGCGGGTTTCGACACCCGCGTGCTGCTCGGTCTCACCGCCGCGGTCTCGCCGCGGACCGCGGACGCCGCGCTGGAGCAGCTGCGCGCCGCGGGCGTGGAACTGGCTGGCACGCTGGAGAACTGAGCGACGCCACCGCGCCGCGCGAGCAGCCTTCCCGCGCCGCGAGCAGTCTTCCCGTGCGGCGGGCCGGTCAGCTCGCCGCGCGGGAAGGCTCCTCGCGCGCGTGCGGCAGCGGCAGCACGAACCAGGAGTCGTCGCGGTGGTAGTCCGGGCGTGGGGAGGCGTCCGGGTCGGCCGCCAGGCCCTCGACGCGGGTCCACTCGTCGTCACCGATGGCGATCCGGTCGGTGTAGCGGTAGTGGAAATGGCCGTGGAACAGGACCGCGGGGCGCAGGGCTTCGACCGCGCGCTGGATGCGGTCCTGGTTGGGCAGGCAGTCCGGGTGTTTCTTGCGGTCGAAATCCGGTTCGGCGGCGCGGGGCTTGTCGTGGGTGAGCAGCACGTCGACCGGTGTGCGGTCGGCGGCGAGCAGGGCGTCGAGTTCGGCGTCGGTCATCTGCTCCTCGGGAAACCACAGCGTTCCGGCGGTATCGCGGACGCGGCGGGAACCGCGGGCGCGCCGCCGCTCGCCGGAGGCCGCCCGCTGCGCCTCCCACAGCAGGCGGCGCTGCTTGTCCACCGAGTAGGCCCCGCCGAAGGCCGCGAACCGAGTGTCCGACCACGTCCACCGGTGTCCACGCGGCGCGTAGCGCAGATTGCTGCGGCACCGCAGAAAGCCCTCGTCGTCGAGCTTCTCGCCGTACAGCTCGTGCACCAGCGAGGACTTGTCGTGATTGCCGTCCAGGAAGTACACGGTGAGATCCGCTCGCCGGGCGGCCTTGTTCACCACGTCGAAGTACCGCCGCCCCGAAGGCACGTGTTCCCAGGCCCCGAAGTCGCCGAGCGAGAAGACCCGATCGCACCCCCGCGCCGTCGCCTCGCGCAGAAGCGACAGCGCGTGATCGGTATTGCCGTGCAGGTCGCCGATGATGAGAACCTTCCCCATTCACATATCCTCCCAGCGCCGCCCGATTCGGTCATCCGCGATACCCCGACACGACCACGCCGCCGACCGATCGGTCTCGCACGGACCGTCGGCTTGTCGGCCGGAGTCAGTACGCTGACGGCCGTGCCCGAACTCCCACCCGTGCCGAAACTGTTGTCCACCGCCGTCGAGGCTCTCGGCGGGAAGGAACGCAAGGGACAGCAGACCATGGCGGCGGCGGTCGCGCACGCCATCGACACCGGGGAGCATCTGGCCGTGCAGGCCGGGACGGGCACCGGCAAGTCACTGGCCTATCTGGTGCCGAGTCTGCGCCACGCGGTGCGCACCGGGCGCACGGTGGTGGTCTCCACCGCCACCATCGCCCTGCAGCGGCAGCTGGTCGACCGCGATCTGCCGCGGCTGTCGGAGGCGCTGGCCAAGCCCCTGGGCCGGGTGCCGCAGTACGCGATCCTCAAGGGCCGCAACAACTATCTGTGCCTCAACAAGATCAACAGCGCCATTCCGGACGAGCCCGCCGAGGCCGAGCTGTTCGACGCCTTCGCCATCTCCCGGCTGGGCCGCGAGGTGCAGCGGCTCAACGACTGGGCCTCCGACACCGAGACCGGCGACCGCGACGAACTCGCGCCCGGGGTGAGCGACCGCGCCTGGCGGCAGGTCAGCGTCTCCTCCCGCGAATGCCTGGGCAAGTCTCGCTGCCAGTTCGGTGTGGACTGCTTCGCGGAGAAGGCCCGCGCCGAATCCGGCCAGGCCGATGTGGTGGTCACCAATCACGCGCTGCTGGCCATCGACGCCATCAGCGGCATCCAGGTGCTGCCCGAACACGATGTGGTCATCGTGGACGAGGCGCACGAACTGGTGGACCGGGTGACCGGGGTGGCGACCGCGGAACTGTCCACCGCCGCCATCAGCGCCGCCGCCAAGCGCTGCGCCAAACTCGTCGACGAGCGGGAGGTCGACCGGCTGGAGAGCGCCGCCGAGGCGTGGCACGCCTTCCTGGACGAGCTGCCCGCGGGCCGCTGGGACACCCTGCCCGAGGGCGCTGCCCCGGTGTTGGCGCTGGTGCGCGATGCCGCGTGGAACGCCCGCACCGCGCTCAATCCGCAGGGTTCCGCCGCGCCGCAGGGTGATCCGGAGACCGCCGCCACCCGCAATCAGGCGCTCGCCGCGGTGGAGGAGGTGCACGACGCCGCGGTGCGGGTGCTGGAGACGTTCGAGGAGTCCGACCCGGCCGCGCACCGGGATGTGGTCTGGCTGGCCGTGGACGAGATGCGCGGGGTCGCGCGCCGCGCCCTGCACATGGCCCCGCTGTCGGTGGGCGGGTTGCTGCGCAGCCGCCTGTTCGGCACCGCCACCGTGGTGCTGACGTCGGCCACCCTCCAGGTGGGCGGCTCCTTCGACAATCTCGCCGTCACCTGGGGGCTGCCGCCGCAGTCCCCCGGACGGGTGGACGCCGCGCTGGCGAACGGCGCGCAGGCTCCCTCGGACGCGGAGAAGGTGCGCTGGAGCTCCCTGGACGTGGGTTCCCCGTTCGATCATGCCAAGGCCGGAATCCTCTATGTGGCAAAGCATCTCCCGGCCCCGGGGCGCGACGGCCTGCCGCCCGCCTACCTGGACGAGATCGAGCGCCTGGTGACGGCGGCGGGCGGGCGCACCCTGGGCCTGTTCTCCTCCATGCGGGCTGCCAAGGCGGCCACCGAGATCCTGCGCGAACGGCTGGACACCCCGGTGCTGTGCCAGGGTGAGGACGCCACCGGCGCACTGGTGCGCACATTCGCCGACGATCCGGAGACCTCGCTGTTCGGCACGCTGTCGCTGTGGCAGGGGGTGGACGTCCCCGGTCCGTCGCTGAGTCTGGTGATCCTGGACCGCATTCCGTTCCCACGCCCGGACGATCCGCTGTTGGTGGCGCGGCAGCGCGCGGTGGAATCGCGGGGCGGCAATGGTTTCCTGTCGGTGGCGGCCAATCACGCGGCGCTGTTGCTGGCGCAGGGCACCGGCCGCCTGTTGCGCAGCGTCGACGATCGCGGGGTTATCGCGATTCTCGATTCCCGTGTGGCCACCGCACGTTACGGCGGATATCTGCGCGCCTCGTTGCCGCCGTATTGGGAGACTTCCGACCCCGAGGTGGTTGCCCAGGCTTTGCGACGGCTGACCGGCGCACCCGCGACCACCTCGAAATAAACTTATCGACGAAAGACGCCGGTGTGAAACCACTCACACCGGCGTCGCTATACTTCCGGACAGAAGTAAATTGGCGTGCGGTACTCCGATGACCCCCAATTCCCACATCGAAGTATCCACGGTCCCCGCGCCAAGCCCTGCACGCGGCGCGGGGACACACAATCCTTAGAGAACCGCCTTCAGAATCAGGGTGAGCACGCCCGCCACAATGGCCAGCGCCACCGCGGCGACACCCCACACCACACCCTGCCGGGCCCACGGGCGACCGTGATCGAGCGAGAACCGGCCCGGACCGGTGAAGGCGAGCGCCGCGGCCGCGAGGGCGAACAGCACGCCCATCTCCCACATGGCGAAGCCGTCCGACCAGGTGGCGTTGACGATATTGACCGTGGTGCCGAGCACGATGGCGGCGGCCAGCGGCGTGAACAGACCCAGCAGCAGGAGCAGGCCGCCGCCGAGTTCACTCAGCCCCGCGAGGGTGCCGAAGAACGAACCGGGGCTGTAGCCCATCTGGTCGAAGCCGGCATGGGTGGCCTCGAGGCCGTAGCCGTTGAACCAGCCGAAGAGCTTCTGACTGCCGTGCACGGCGAACAGGCCGCCGAATCCGACGCGGGCGATCAGCAGGCCGATATCGATGGCGGTGGCGTCCACGCCGTCCCGGGCGGCGAATAGCGAGCGGGTCGAACCTGTGGTGCCGGTGGCGGGTGCGGTCATCGGTCTCTTTCCTCATCTGTCGACGTCTGGTCGTTACTTCGGCGAATTATCCGGACCGTGGTCCGGTTCGCGTTCAGTGGTAGCCAACCTACGAGCACCGGAGCCTATTCCGGATCGTCCGAAATTGGGTGTAATCCCCGTTACACCGACGCGGCGACGAGAGGAACGCGCTATTCGGCGAGGAAGAAGAAGTACGCCAGGAATATCAACAGCAGCGCCCACATGACCGGATGCACTTCGCGCCCGCGGCGTTTCGCCACCATGATCAGCGGATAGAACAGCAGCCCCATGGCGATGCCATTCGCGATGGAGAAGGTCAACGGCATCATGACCACCGTGATGAAGGCCGGGACCGCGTATTCCAGCTTGTCCCATTCGATTTCCCCCAGCGCCCGGGACATGAGCACGCCGACCACGATGAGCGCGGGGGCGGTCACCGCCGGAACGCCCGCCACGACCGCGAACAGCGGGAAGAAGAACATGGCGACCAGGAACCAGAAGGCCGTGGCGACCGCCGTGAGCCCGGTCCGCCCGCCCGCCGAGACACCGGCGGTGGATTCCACGTACGCGGTGGTGGTGGAGGTGCCGATGATCGCGCCCGCCGCGGTGCCGATGGAGTCGGCGGCCAGCGCCCGCCCGGCCCGCTCGAGCTTGCCGTCCTTGGTGAGCATGCCCGCCTGGTGCGCGACGCCGATCAGGGTGCCCGAGGAGTCGAAGAAGTCGACGAACAGCATCGTCAGCACGACGATGATCATCTGCTCGTTGGTGAAGACGTTCGGCAGATTGACGATGGCCTGGCCGAAGGTCTCGTTCAGTCCGTGCGGCAGGTCGACCACCGCGCTCGGCAGTTCCACCAGACCCGAGACCATGCCGACGACGGCGGTGATCAGAATGCCGTAGAGCACCGCGCCCTTCCAGCGCAGCACCATGAACACGACCGTCAGCAGCAGTCCGAGCAACGCCAGCAGCGTGGTGCCCTGATGGAAATCGCCCAGATGCACCAGGGTGGCCTCGCTGGCGACCACGATGCCCGCGTTCTTGAAGCCGAGGAAGGCCACGAACAGGCCGATGCCCGCGCCCACGGCCAGCTTCATCTGCATGGGGATGGCGTCGATGATCTTCTCGCGCACCTTGGTGACCGCGAGGACGAAGAAGATGATGCCGGACAGCAGGGTGCCCGACAGCGCCTCCTCCCACGGAATGCCCATGCTCAGCACGACCGTGTACGCGAAGAACGCGTTGAGGCCCATCCCCGGGGCCAGCGCGACCGGATAGCGCGCCCACAGGCCCATCACCAGGGTGCCGACCACGGCGGCCACGGCGGTGGCCGTGAAGACCGCCTGCATGGGCATGCCCGCCTCGCCCAGCGGACCGCCGTCGCCGAGCACCGTCGGATTGACCGCGAGGACATAGGACATCGCCAGGAAGGTGACGGTGCCCGCCATGAGCTCACGCTTCATGGTCGAGCCGTGGCGGCTGACGCCGAGATACTCGTCGATGCGACCCTTGGCGCGTGACAGGACGTCGGTGGTCATGTGGTGTTCTGCTCCAGTCGGACCGGTTGGTGCGGGAGTGCCCCGCTGGCACGTTAGCCGCTCGCATACCGGACGACCGCATCCGACCCGGCGAATAGTGGGCAAATTATCAGCCGGGGCGCGCAGCCCGCTACGGACTCGGCGTGGCGACCAATCCGGGTTCGGACGACCCGGCGAGCAGCGGATGCTCCGGCAGCACCCGAATGGTGTAGCCGACCGCGCCGGACAGCGGGACCGGGGTCCGCACCTCGAACAGCTCGGTGCCCGACTCCGATCCGACGTGGTCCATCGGCACGGTCACGACATCGGACAGCTCGTCGGTGGTCGAGACCCGGCCCAGCACCGCCTGCACCGTGACGTCGACCGGAGCGAGGCCGCCGAGGTCGATGCGGGCGCGCAGCGCCAGGGTCGCGCCGATGACCGGGGTGTCGGGCAGGCCGGAACTGTCCACCTGGACGACCTTCACCGCGGGCCAGGCGGCCTCGATGCGGCGGCGGTACTCGGCCAGCGCGCGGGCTCCGCCGAAATCGTCGCGCGCGACCGCGGCGTAGGCCGCGGCGGCGGGGCGGTAGTAGTCCACCGCGTAATCGCGCACCATGCGGGACGCAAGCACCTTCGGCCCCAGCGTTTGGAGGGTGTGGCGCACCATCTCCATCCACCGCACCGGCATGCCGCCGGGATCGCGATCGTAGAAGCGCGGCAGCACCGAGCGTTCCAGGAGTTCGTACAGGGCGGCGGCCTCCAGGTCGTCGCGGCGGTGCTCGTCGCGGACGCCGTCGGCGGTGGGGATGGCCCAGCCGTTCTCGCCGTCGTACATCTCGTCCCACCAGCCGTCCCGGATGGAGAGGTTCAGCCCGCCGTTGAGCGCGGACTTCATGCCCGAGGTGCCGCACGCCTCCAGCGGGCGCAGCGGATTGTTCAGCCACACATCGCATCCCCAGTACAGGTACCGGGCCATGGACATGTCGTAGTCGGGCAGGAAGACGATGCGGTGGCGCACCGCCGGATCGTCGGCGAAGCGCACGATCTGCTGGATGAGCGCCTTGCCGCCGTCGTCGGCCGGATGGGATTTGCCCGCCACCACCAACTGCACCGGGCGCTCCGGATCCAGCAGCAGCGACCGCAGCCGGTCCGGATCGCGCAGCATGAGGGTGAGCCGCTTGTAGGTCGGCACCCGGCGGGCGAAGCCGACGGTGAGCACGTCCGGGTCGAAAACCTCTTCCACCCAACCGAGTTCGGCCGACGCCGCCCCGCGCTCCAACCAGGAGGCGCGCACTCGGCGGCGTACCTCGGCCACCAGGACGCGGCGCAGCGCATTGCGGGTCGACCACAGTTCGCCGAGATCGACATCGCTGAGCTGCTCCCAGCCGCGCGCCTCCTCCACCAGTTCGTCACCGATGAGTTCGCGGGCCTTGTCGATCCATTCGCGGGCGGCCCAGGTGGGGGCGTGCACGCCGTTGGTGACCGAGCCGATGGGCACCTCCGCGGTGTCGAACCCCGGCCACAGCGGGTTGAACATGCCGCGGCTGACCTCGCCGTGCAGGCGTGAGACGCCGTTGGCGCGCTGCGCGAGCCGCAGGCCGAGATGGGCCATGTTGAACACCGACGGATCGTGCTCACGCCCCAGGGCCAGGATGCGATCCACCGAAACCCCGGGCAGCAGCACCGATTCCCGTTCCCCGTGCGAGCCGCCGAAGTAGCGGCGCACCAGCCCGGCCGCGAACCGGTCGATCCCGGCGGGCACGGGGGTGTGCGTGGTGAACACCGTCCCGGCCCGCACCGCGGTCAGTGCGGAGTCGAAATCCATTCCGGTGGACATGAATTCGCGGATGCGCTCGACACCGAGGAACCCGGCGTGGCCCTCGTTCATGTGGAAGACATCCGGATCGGGCAGCCGGTGCGCACGAGTGAAGGCGCGCACCGCGCGCACACCGCCGACGCCCGCCAGGATCTCCTGCTTGATGCGATGGTCCTGATCGCCGCCGTAGAGCCGGTCGGTCACCGCGCGCAGTTCCGCGTCGTTGTCGGCGATATCGGAGTCCAAGAGCAGCAACGGGATTCGGCCCACCTGGGCGATCCAGACCCGGGCCCGCAGCACCCGGCCCTCCGGCATGGGGACGTGCAGCAGGACGGGCGCGCCGGCGTCGGTGAGCAGGCGCAGCGGCAGGCCCTGCGGGTCCAGGGCCGGGTAGTGCTCGGTCTGCCAGCCGTCGGCGGACAACGACTGCCGGAAATAGCCGGAGCGGTACAGCAATCCGACCCCGACGAGCGGCAGCCCGAGGTCGGAGGCGGCCTTGAGGTGGTCACCGGCCAGAATGCCGAGACCGCCGGAGTAATTGGGCAGCACCTCGGTGACACCGAACTCCATGGAGAAGTACGCGATGCCGCGCGGGCGGTCGTGTTCGGGCTGCCGCTGGAACCAGCGCGGGCGGGTCAGGTAGTCGCGCAGATCGGCCGCTCCCGCGTCCACCCGGCGCACGTAGTCGTCGGCGGCGGCGAACTCGTCGAGTCGCGCCGCGGGCACCTCGCCCAGCATGCGTACCGGGTCCCGCCCGAGGGCCACCCACAGCTCCGGGTCGAGTGCGGCGAACAGATCCTGTGTCGGCCCGTGCCAGGACCACCGCAGGTTGGTCGCCAGCTCGGTCAGCGCGGACAGCCGCTCGGGCAGGTGGGCGCGAACGGTGAATCGACGCAGTGCCTTCACCCGCTCGACCCTACCGGGTGGCCGCGGGGCCGCGAGCGGCCGACGGCCCCGCGCACACCGCGCGATCGGCCCTCGGCACGAGCTTCTCGTGAGCAACCGATAACGTGTTCTCATGACTGAGCAGCAGGTCGAGTCGGTTCCGACCGCCGAGCACCACGAAGGCGGCTTTCGGCCGATGGCGGAAATCGCGCGGGACAACTCCGCGGGCGGACCGCACTACGGGGAGCTGATCGAGCAGGTCCGCGAGCTCATGGACAAGGCGCGGCTGTGCGCACCGAGCGATGACGTGGCCCTGGACGCCATCGCCATGTTGAAACAGCTCAACGACCGGCTCGACGAGGCCGTGGTGGACGAGTGGTCCGCCCCGACCTGGCGGCGGCACGACCTGCCCTCGCGCGGCAATATCACCCTGCCCCCGTTCTGGATCGACCGCGCGGCGCGTGACGGCGTGGACGCCCGTCTCACCTTCCGCACCTTCCATCTGGGCGGCAACGCCGCCGCTCACGGCGGGCACATCGCCCTCGCCTTCGACGATCTGCTCGGCATGACCGCCGCCGTGCACACCGGACAGGTCACCCGCACCGCCTCGCTCACCGTCGACTACCGCTCCATCACCCCGCTCGACACCGAGCTGCGGGTGCACGGCCGGGTGGAGCGTGTGGACGGCCGCAAGGTGTACGTCCGGGCCACCCTGAAGGACGGCGACCGGCTGTGCGCCGAGGCCAACGGCCTGTTCATCGTCCTGAAGCCCGGACAGGCGTAGCGCGCCCCGCGACACCGTCCGGACCCGCGAAAGGTAAGTTCGGGGCGTGACCGGCCGCATCGCCATCGATGACACCGCCCCTGCGATTCCCGGCGGCCGACCGGCGAAAGCCGTGGTCGGCGAGGTATTTCCGGTGCGGGCGGTGGTCTGGCGCGAGGGGCACGCCGCGGTGTCGGCGACACTGTCGGTGCGCGCGCCCGGCTCCTCGCGGCCCCGGCGGATCCGCATGACGCCGGACTACCAGCCCGACGTGTTCAATGGCGTGTTCACGCCGACCTCGCCCGGCCGGTGGACCTTCCGCATCGAGGGCTGGAGCGATCCCGTCGCCACCTGGCGCGCGGCGGTGGAGGCCAAACTCGCGGTCGGACAGAGCGCGGCCGATCTGGCCAACGACCTGGAGATCGGGGCGCGGCTGCTGGACCGCGCCGCCCAGGCGGTGCCGAAGAAGCAGTGGGAGACGCTGCGGGCGGCGGCCGCGGCCCTGCGCAGTGACGTGCAGCTGCCCGCGCGGGTGGCCCCGGCCTTCAGCACCGAGGTGAGCGAGATCCTGCGCGCCACCCCGCTGCGCGACATGGTGACGCGCGGTCCGCAGCACACCGTGCTGGTGGAGCGGCAGCGGGCGCTGGTCGGCGCCTGGTACGAATTCTTCCCGCGCTCCACGGGCGGTTGGGACGCCGAGGGCAAGCCGGTGCACGGCACCTTCGCCACCGCCGCCGAGGAGCTGCCCCGCATCGCCGCCATGGGTTTCGACGTGGTGTACCTGCCGCCCATCCACCCCATCGGCAGGGTGAACCGCAAGGGCCGCAACAACTCCCTCACCGCCGAGCCCGGCGATGTGGGGTCGCCGTGGGCCATCGGCTCCGACGAGGGCGGGCACGATGCCATCCACCCGGCGCTGGGCACCGAGTCCGACTTCACCGACTTCGTCACCGCCGCGGCGGAATTGGGCATGGAGGTGGCGCTGGACCTGGCGTTGCAGTGCGCCCCGGACCATCCGTGGGTGGCGTCGCATCCGGAGTGGTTCACCACCCTGCCCGACGGCACCATCGCCTTCGCCGAGAATCCGCCGAAGAAGTACCAGGACATCTACCCGGTCGATTTCGACAACGATCCGGACGGGTTGTACGCCGAGGTGCTGCGGGTGGTGCAGCACTGGATCGGCTTGGGCGTGAAGATCTTCCGGGTCGACAACCCGCACACCAAACCGGCCGATTTCTGGGAGTGGCTGATCGGCCAGGTGCACCGCGAGCACCCGGACGTGATCTTCCTGTCCGAGGCGTTCACCCGCCCGGCGCGCCTCTACGGCCTGGCTCGACGCGGATTCAGCCAGTCCTACACCTATTTCACCTGGCGCACCACCACATGGGATTTCATCGAGTTCGGTAGGGAACTGGCCGCCAAGGCCGACGAGGCGCGGCCCAACCTGTTCGTGAACACCCCCGACATCCTGCACGAGAGCCTCCAGCACGGCGGCCCCGGCATGTTCGCCATTCGCGCGGTGCTGGCCGCCACCCTCGCGCCCAGCTGGGGCGTGTACTCCGGATTCGAGCTGTTCGAGCATCAGGCCGTGCACGCGGGCAGCGAGGAGTATCTCGACTCGGAGAAGTACGAACTGCGCCCGCGCCGCTTCGCCGAGGCGGCCGCGCGTGGAGAGTCGTTGGAGCCGTGGATAACCCGGCTCAACGAGATCCGCCGCGCGCACCCGGCGCTGCAGCAGCTGCGGTGCATCCACTTCCACCACACCGACAACGACGCGCTGCTGGCCTACTCCAAATTCGACCCCACCACCGGGGATGCGGTGCTCATCGTGGTGAACCTCAACCCGTTCGGGGCCGAGCAGGGCATGGTGTCGCTGGACCTGCCCGCCATCGGCCGCGAGTGGCACGACCGGCCGGTGGTGTACGACGAGGTCAGCGGCGAGGAATACCACTGGGGCCAAACCAATTACGTGCGATTGGACCCCGCCCGCGCGGTGGCGCACATCCTGAACCTGCCCCCGGTGCCGACCCACGCCCGCCAGGAACTGGCCTACCGGCGCACCTTCCACTGAACGCGGGCGTTCAGGCTCCGGTCTGCGAGGCGGCGGCGGCCGGTTCCAGCTGCGCCAGCGACAGCGGGTGACGCGGCGGGCGGTTCAGCACCCGGGTGGAGCGCACCCGCAGCCGCTCGTCGACGTGCAGCAGCTCGCCCGGCCGCAGCAGCCGCCAGCCCGGATCCTCGTCCATCCGCTCACTGGCCACCACCACGGCCGGATGCCGCGCGAGATGCCCGCTGCGCGCTCGGATTCCATTGCGACCGGCGTGGTCGAGGTGCCGGCGGCCACCGGCTCCGCCCGCCGCCCGCTCCAGCACGTACAGCTCGTGGGTGGCCGGATAGCGCAGCGCCCACAGCTCGGTCGCGGTGGTCAGCACCAGGTTGAGCGCGTACACCGGCAGCCGCTCCGCGATCCAGGCGACGGCGTCGGCAATGCCCGCGGTGACGTCGCCGTCGTACTTGTCGATGCGCTTGGTGATCAGCGCGAAGAACCGCTCGGAATCGGTATCCCCCTGCACCAGTTCGCGATACGCGCCGAGTTCGGCATCGAGCTCGGACAGCCCGTGCAATACCCCATTGTGCGCGAACAGGCGTTTGAACTGTTGGAACGGGTGGGTGTTGCGCGGCTCCACCGCCCCGGTGGAGGCGTAGCGCACATGGGCGACGAAGGTGGCCGACGCCCGCTCCCGGGCCTCCCGGCCGAACCGGGCATCCTCGTAGGCTGCGAGCGGCTGCTTCTCGACCAGCGGGTTGCCGTCGGCGGCGAAGGCGCCCAGACCCACCCCGTCCGGCTCCCGCCGACTCTGCCGCGCCAGGCTGTCCGGCGCGTCCAGCAGCCAGAAGGTGGCCTTCACCCGCTGCGGCGCGGCCGACAATCCGAACAATCGACACATCAGCGCTCCTACCCGAGCGTGGTTCGAGCGTTCCGTATCCACCCTCGATCGTAAACGCCGCCGCCCGCCCGCCGTAGCACCCGCCCCCGGCTCGGCGTCGCGGGTACGGCATCCGGTCGCCCCGGCTCGCCGGTTCGAGGCCGGGGTGGCGTGGACGGCGCAGTAAGTTGGCAGGTGTGTGCGCCACCCGTGAGCCCGTTCGCCCGGAATGCCCCGCATGAACCGTCGTGACCTGATGCTGTTGGCGGCGGGCACCCATCCGGACCCGCATACGGTGCTGGGCGCGCATCCGCACCCCGGCGGCACGGTGGTGCGGGCGCTGCGCCCGCACGCCGATACGGTCGCGGCCCGGGTCGGCGGTGTCGACCACCCGCTCGCGCACGTCGAGCACGGGGTGTTCGAAGGCGTGATCCCGTTCCCGGAGCTGTGGGACTACCGTCTGGTCACCTCGTATCCGGGCGGGCGCACCACGGTGGACGCCGACGGCTACCGCTTCCTGCCCACACTCGGCGAACTGGACCTGCACCTGCTCGGCGAGGGACGGCACGAGCGGCTGTGGGAGGCGCTGGGCGCGCATCCGCGCCGCTACACCACGCTGGACGGTGAGGTGCTCGGCACCTCCTTCGCGGTCTGGGCCCCGCACGCGCGCGGGGTGGCGGTGATCGGCGACTTCGACGGGTGGAGCGGCCACACCGCGCCCATGCGGCGGCTCGGCGACTCCGGCGTCTGGGAGCTGTTCGTGCCGGGGCTCGGTCCGGGCGACAAGTACAAATACCGCGTGCACGGCGCCGACGGCCGGGTCGTCGACCACGCCGACCCGCTGGCCTTCGCCACCGAGCCGCCGCCCGCCACCGCCTCGGTGATCACCGCGAGCGCCTTCGAATGGGGTGACGACCGCTGGCTGCGCGAGCGCGCCCGGCTCGATCCGGCCCGCGCGCCGATCAGCGTCTACGAGGTGCACCTCGGCTCCTGGCGGCCCGGCCTCGGCTACCGGGCGCTGGCCGAGCGATTGGCCGACTACGTCGCCGCCCAGGGATTCACCCATGTGGAGCTGCTGCCGGTGTCCGAACATCCCTTCGGCGGCTCCTGGGGCTACCAGGTCACCTCCTACTACGCCCCCACCGCACGCTTCGGCTCCCCCGACGACTTCCGCTGGTTCGTGGACCACCTGCACCGCAGCGGCATCGGCGTCATCCTGGACTGGGTGCCCGCCCATTTCCCACGCGACGAATGGGCGCTGGCCCGCTTCGACGGCACCGCCCTGTACGAGCACCCCGACCCGCGGCGCGGTGAGCAACTCGACTGGGGCACCTACGTTTTCGACTTCGGCCGCAACGAGGTGCGCAATTTCCTGGTCGCCAATGCCCGCTTCTGGATCGAGGAGTTCCACATCGACGGCCTGCGCGTGGACGCCGTCGCCTCCATGCTGTATCTGGACTACTCGCGTCCCGAGGGCAGCTGGGAGCCCAATGTGCACGGCGGCCGCGAGAACCTGGAGGCCGTCGCCTTCCTCCAGGAGATGAACGCCTCCGTGCACGGCCGCCATCCGGGCGTGCTCACCGTCGCCGAGGAGTCCACCAGCTGGCCCGGCGTCACCCGCTCCACCGAGGTGGGCGGGCTGGGCTTCACCATGAAGTGGAATATGGGCTGGATGCACGACACGCTCGGGTACCTCGGCCACGATCCGGTGCACCGCACCTGGCACCACAACGAGATCACCTTCTCGCTCACCTACGCCTGGAGCGAGAACTACGTGCTGCCCATCAGCCACGACGAGGTCGTACACGGCAAGGGCACCCTGTGGACGCGTATGCCCGGCGACGATTTCGCCAAGGCGAGCGGCGTGCGCGCCCTGCTGGCGTACATGTGGTCGCATCCGGGCAAGCAATTGCTGTTCATGGGACAGGAATTCGGCCAGTTCCGGGAGTGGGACCACGACCGCGGCCTGGACTGGTACGAGTTGGACAATCCGCTGCACCGGGGCATCCAAAGCCTGGTGCGCGACCTCAACGAGCTCTACACCGGCCACCCCGCGCTGTGGAGCCAGGACACCTCGCCCGGCGGGTACTCGTGGATCGACGCCGACGACCGCGACCGGAACATGCTGTCGTTCCTGCGTTACGGCAGCGACGGCTCGATCATCGCGTGCGTGTACAACCTCTCCGGTTCCGAAGCCTCGGGCCACCGTGTCGGACTGCCGTGCGGCGGGCGCTGGCGGGAGATCCTCAATACCGATGCGACGGTCTACGGCGGCAGCGGAATCGGGAATCTGGGCGGTGTCGACGCCGACGGCGAACCCTGGCACGGCCGCCCGGTCTCCGCCGCGGTCACGGTGGCCCCCAACAGCGCGCTGTGGCTCACCCCCGCGGCCGCGCCGCACCCCGACCGGTGAGGAGAAGGTGCCGGTCGCCGGCCCCGGAAAGTAGGGGCACGGACATTAGGGTCTGCCGAGATCGCTTGGCGTGTAGTGGATTTGACCCTGCGGCGTCGCATCCGACAAGCGATACAAACCGATAGGAACAGATCTACATGAAGAAGCTGGGTACCGCCATGTTCATCGCCGCCGCCGCGGCCGGATTCCTGGGCGCGGGCGCCGGCATGGGCGCCGCCGATGTCCCGGTCACCGTCGCGCCGGTCGTCGCCCCCGGCGAACCCGACCCGAGCGGCACCGGCTCATCCTCGGCCCTGGTCGACGTGATCAAATCGCTCAGCACCATGAGCGCCGGCACGGGCACCACGCCGGACGCCTGACAAACAGCCGGTTCCCCACTCCGCGCGGAATGGGGAACCGGTGTTCCGGTCGGGGGATTCGCCGCCGTCCGAGTCGGCACCCGAGTCAGTAGAGCGCGGCGGCCAACTTGCGCCGGGCCGCCACCACGATGGGCTCGGCCGGATCGAACAGTTCGAACAGTTCCAGCAGGTGGGTGCGGGCGCGCGTGCGGTCATCGCCCGCGGTGCGCTTCACCAGCGCGATGAGCCGCTCGAACGCCTGCTCCGGCTGCTGGTTGAACATCTCCAGGTCGGCGGCGGCCAGGGCCGCGTCGAGATCCGCCGGATCGGCGTCGGCCTTGGCGACCGAACTCGGGTCAAGCTCCTGGACACGGGCCACGAACTGCACCTGGCGCAGCGCGGCCTTGGCATCGGCATTGCCGGGCTCGGCATTGAGGATGGCCTGGTACGCGGCCTCGGCGGTGGCGAAATCCCCACGCTCCAAAGCCTCTTCGGCCGCCACGAAACGCGGGTCCTCCGGCGCTTGCGGCTCCTCCTCGCCGCCTTCGCCGACACCGGGCAGCTTGCCGCGCACGGCGTCGACGACGGCGGAGATCCACTGCCGCACCTGCGCTTCGGGCTGATTCCCGGTGAAGTCGGCGAGCGGCTGCCCCGCGGCCACCGCGACCACCGTCGGAATGCCCTGCACCCCGAATGCCTGCGCGATGCGCATATTGGCCTCGGCCTCGATGCTGGCGAGTTCCCAGTCGGTGGTTTCGGCGGCCAGCTTCTCCAGCAGTCGCACCAGTTCGATGCTGCCGGGGCTGCGCTGGGAGTACAGCGCCACCACCACCGGCACCTGGGTGGAGCGGCGCAGCACCTTGGTCTCGAAGTCGGCCTCGGTGACGGCGTGCCCCTGGGGGGCGTCCCCGCTCGCCGGGGGCTGCTTCAATGCGGACAGGTCCACCGCACCGGACATAGCGGCGACTGCGGCGGCAGAAGGTCGTCGTGCAGGTCGAGTCACGACATCCAGTCTGTCACGAACGCGCCGGAGTCGGGTCGGCGCCTTCCGCCGAAGCGCCCCGGCTCAGCTCCGCGAGGTGACCGGCGCGCACGGCCCACATCTCGAACAGCACCGTGAAGAACGGCGGAATGCTGGACACCAGCGCCAGTACGGTGGTCTTCCAGTTCCACGCCAGTTCCCGCGCCGCCATGATCGCGGTCAGCACGAAGATGATGAACACCACGCCGTGGAACATGCCGAACACCTTGACCGGCCACAACACCGGCTCCGGCAGCCGCTTGAACACCATGCCGACGATCAGGAAGGCCCACGACACCGCCTCCAAAAACGCGACAAATCGGAAACGTTTGGCCACGGTGCTCAGGTCCAGGAGATTGCCCATGCGCTCTATTGTGCATCCATGCCTACGACATCACGTAGTGGAGGTGGTCACAGACGGCTCGGCACAGACGACACCGCCCCCGATTCCGTCCGGATCCGGGGGCGGGGCACGGGCGCCGGCGTCAGACGCGGACGATCAGGGCATCGCCCTGGCCGCCGCCACCGCACAGCGCGGCCGCGCCGACGCCGCCGCCGCGACGCTTCAGCTCGTAGGCCAGGTGCAGCAGGATGCGGGCGCCGGACATGCCGAGCGGGTGGCCGATGGCGATGGCGCCACCGTTGACATTGACCTTCTCCGGGTCGATGCCGAGCTTGCGGGTGGACGCGACGCCGACGGCGGCGAACGCCTCGTTGATCTCCACCAGGTCCAGATCGGCGGGCGAGATGCCCTCCCGCTCACAGGCTTTCAGGATGGCGTTGGCGGGCTGGTCCTGGAGGGTGGAGTCCGGGCCCGCGACCACACCGGCCGCGCCGATCTCGGCGATCCAGCTCAGACCCAGTTCCTGCGCCTTGGTCTTGGACATGACGACCGCCGCGGCCGCGCCGTCGGAGATCTGCGAGGCGGTGCCGGCGGTGATGGAGCCGTCCTTACGGAAGGCGGGACGCAGCTTGGCCAGCGATTCGGCGGTGGTGTCGGCGCGAATGCCCTCGTCCTCGGCGAACACAATGGGATCGCCCTTGCGCTGCGGAATGGAGACCGGCACGACCTCGTCGGCGAAGACGCCGTTCTTCCAGGCGGCGGCGGCCTTCTGGTGCGAGGCGGCGGCGAAGGCGTCCTGGTCCTCGCGGCTGATCTTGTCGGTGTCGTTGCGCTGCTCGGTGAGCGCGCCCATGGGCTGATCGGTGAAGATGTCGTGCAGGCCGTCGTGGGCCATGTGGTCACGCAGCGTCACATCGCCGTACTTGAAGCCCTCGCGGCTCTTCTCCAACAGGTGCGGGGCCTGGGACATGGACTCCATGCCGCCCGCCACCACGATCTCGTACTCACCGGCGCGAATCAGCTGATCGGCCAGCGCGATGGCGTTGATACCGGACAGACAGACCTTGTTGACGGTCAGCGCGGGCACATCCATCGGAATGCCGGCCGCCACGGCCGCCTGCCGCGCCGGAATCTGCCCCGCGCCCGCGGTCAGCACCTGGCCCATGATCACGTAGTCGACCTGCTCGGGCGTCACACCGCCCTGCTCCAGCGCCGCCTTGATGGCGATGCCGCCCAGATCGGAGCCGCTGAAGTCCTTCAGCGATCCCAGCAGCCGCCCCACCGGGGTGCGGGCGCCGGAGACGATGACGGTGGTGGTCACGATGAGCCCTCGCTTACGTCGGATGGTCGGGCCCCCTGCCACAGTCGAGGCCCTACTCAAAGGTAACCCGCTGTCTCCCGCCTCCCTTCCTCAGGTGCGCGCTACCGTTCGGTACGTGAGCAACACCGAAAAGCCCGAATTCATCCCCGCGGAATATGTGACCGCCGTCGACCACGTCGGCATCGCCGTTCCCGATCTCGATACCGCCGTCGCCTGGTACGCCGAGAATCTCGGCATGGTCGAGACGCATCGGGAGATCAACGAGGCCCAGGGCGTGCACGAGGCCATGCTGTCGTGCGCGGGCGCGCCCGGCGGCTCGAGTGCCCTCCAGTTGCTGGCTCCCCTGAACGCGGACTCCACCATTGCCAAGTTCATCGACCGAAACGGTCCCGGCCTGCAGCAGCTCGCATACCGGGTCACGGATATCGACGCCGTCTCCGAGTATCTGCGTACACGGGGCTTGCGTTTGCTGTACGAGGCCCCGCGCGGTGGAACAGCGGGTTCACGCATCAATTTCATCCACCCGAAGGATGCTGGCGGTGTGCTGGTCGAACTCGTCGAGCCCGCCGCGAAAACTACTCACTAGTACCGACATCCACGACGGGAAAGAGGCTGTAACAACATTCGCGGTCGGGTCACCATCAGTGGTCGACAGGCTGTAGTTTGTGGGGCATGTCGTCCACTGAGCCCGATCGTAATCGCTTCGTCGCTCTGCCCTTTACCGTAGTGCGGAAGGGGTATGACCGTGATGAGGTGCGCAACTACTTCGACCGATTCGACGCCGAGCTAAGGGTAACCGCTACCGATCGCGACGCCGCTGCCGCCCAGGCCCGCAACCTGGCCGCGCAGTTGGAAGACGCGCGCGACGAGATCGATGAGCTGCGCAAGGAGGTCGACCGGCTCTCCGTGCCGCCGACCACCGCGGAAGGTATGTCCGACCGCATCTCCCGCATGCTGCGCCTGGCCTCCGACGAGGCATCCGAGGTGCGCGCCCAGGCTCAGGCCGAGGCCGCGGAGATGATCTCGATCGCCGAACAGCAGGCGGCCGAGATGCGCGGAAAGTACGAATCGCTGCTCTCCGAGACCAAGGAGAAGCGCGAAGCGCTCGAGGTCGAGTTCGAGCAGACCCTCGCCAATGCCCGCGCCGAGGCCGCGAAGATCATCGACGCCGCCAATGCCGAGGCCGACCGCATCACCAAGGAGTCCGAGGCCAAGCGCAAGGCCGCGCAGCAGGACTTCGAGGTCACCATGGCCGAGCGCCGCACCAAGCTCACCCGCGCCATGGAGGAGCTCGAGGCCACCTCCCGCGCCGAGGCCGCCCAGCGCATCAAGGACGCCACCGACGAGTCCAACCGCCTCATCACCAACGCCACCAACTCGGCCGACCGCAAGATCGCGCACGCCAAGGAACTGGCCGAGGAGATGCGGGTGCTGCGTGGACGAGTGCTGGCTCAGCTCTTGGGCATTCGCGGTCAGCTCGACTCGGTCCCGGCCATGCTGGCCGCGGTCAACCGCGAGAGCGAACTGCTCGACGGCACCCCGGAGCCCCGCTCGCTGCAGAGCAAGCAGTCCGGTCGCAAGGCCATCCAGGACTCCAAGTCCGAGTCCGAGGAAGAGCAGAACGTCGACGAAGAACAGCGTGAAAACGCCGAGGTCTCCAGCTAGTCCCTCATATTCGACGCCGACCGGGCGACACCCATCCATTCCGAGGCCGCCCCCCACCGGGGGCGGCCTCTCCTATTTCCACCGACCGGATTTCCACCGGCCGGATTTCCACGGGCGGACCTGTCGAGCACTTCCGCGACTACGACCAGCGGCGAGTAATTCGCCTGGTATGACGGCCTTTCCAGCAGCCGGTGTGCCAGTGGCGGCGGTCGTCCTCACCCCCGTAGGCGGGCCAGGCGACAATGTGCGGGACACCGGGCATGATCTCCTGATCGCAGCCGGGGCAGCGGTAGCGTTTGACGGCGCGGGTGCCGGGCACGGTGCGGACGACATACATCTCCCCGTCCGGCCCCTCCTCGTTGCGGCCGAAGACATCACCCAGCGGGCGCGGTTCCGGGTGGGACCGCGCCGCCTGCTGGGGTCTCGGCTTGCGGCGGGGCATGATCCGAGGTTAGAACAGCCGGAATTCGTCGCTCTCGGTGCCACGCAGGGCGTCGTAATCCAGCGTCAGGCAGCGGATCCCGCGGTCGGTTGCGAGGGTCTTGGCCTGCGGCTTGATCTGCTGGGCGGCGAAGACGCCGGTGACCGGGGCCAGCAGCGGATCGCGGTTGAGCAGCTCCAGGTAGCGGGTCAGCTGCTCCACGCCGTCGATCTCGCCGCGGCGCTTGATCTCCACCGCCACCGTCGCGCCGTCGGCGTCGCGGCACAGGATGTCCACCGGGCCGATGGCGGTCATGTACTCGCGACGAATGAGTGTGTAACCCGCGCCGAGGGTGTCGATGTGCTCGGCGAGCAGCTCTTGCAGATGCGCCTCCACGCCGTCCTTCACCAGACCCGGATCCACACCCAGCTCGTGCGAGGAATCGTGCTCGATCTCGGCGACGGTGATGCGCAGCTCCTCGCCCGCCTTGTTGGTGACCACCCAGAGCTTGGCCGCCTCCGTCTCGCTGTCGCGCTCCTCCAGCCGGCACGGCGGGCTCATCCAGTTCAACGGCTTGTACGAACCGCCGTCGGAGTGCACCAGCACCGAGCCGTCCGCCTTCATGAGCAGCAGGCGACGAGCCATCGGAAGGTGGGCGGTGAGACGGCCGACGTAGTCCACTTGGCAGCGAGCAATCACGAGGCGCACCGGGATCACTCTAGTGCCCGGACCCGGCGAGAAATGCCAGGGGGCAGCGGAATTCGGCGGGTCTTTCACCGGTGGCGGCACCGGGTGGTGAG
>NZ_JASITE010000032.1 GCF_030767025.1 Nocardia sp. CC227C
AGGGGACCCAACACTGGGTCCCCTTTCGGCGTTTCACCACCCGGTGCCGCGAAGCCGCTCGACGGCGCGTGATTGAATTCGAGTTGGCGGGTTCCTCCCGTCAGCCCTCACGCGCAGCGTAGCGCCGCGGCCGGGTACGGCAGGCACAACAGGACTAGAGAGGGATCACCGTGTCGGAGCAGAACGACGGCAGGAAGCCGTTCCGCCGTAGCAGCGGATCGGGCCAGGGCGGTTTCCACCGTTCGGGACGTGATGACGCGACGGGCGATCGACGAGACCAGGACCGCACCTCGGGTCCGCGCCGCGAGGGCGGCAACCGCGACAGCTCCGGCCGCGGCGAGAACCGCGGCGGCTTCCGCCGCGAGGGCGAACGCGGTGGCCACCGTCGCGATGACGATCGTGGCTACCGTCGTGACGACGATCGAGGTTTCCGTAGCGGCGACGACCGAGGCGGATCCGGCGGCGACGACCGCGGCGGCTTCCGGGGTGGTGACCGTGGTGGTTCACGCGGCGAGGACCGTGGTGGTTTCCGACGCGAGAACGACCGGGGCTTCCGTCGTGACGACGACCGTGGCGGCTCGCGCGGTGACAACCAGCGCGGGGGTTACGGACGCGGCGACGATCGGGGTGGTTTCCGTCGTGACGACGATCGCGGCGGCTCGCGCGGTGATGACCGCGGCGGTTTCCGGCGTGGGAACGACCGCGGTGGTTTCCGTCGCGGCGATGACCGCAGCGGATCCGGCGGCGATGAGCGTGGTGGTTTCCGCCGCGATGACGACCGCGGTGGCCGTCGCGACGATGACCGCGGTGGCCGTCGCGACGATGACCGCGGTTTCCGCCGTGACGACGCGCGCGGCCCCCGTCGTGATGACGACCGGGGCGGATACCGCGGTGGCGGCCGGGACGGCGGCTTCTCGCGCGACAACTCCGGGCGGGACGGCGGTCGGGGTTTCGGTCGCGACAATGCCGGCCGCGGTGCGGGTTCCGGCCGTGGACACGAGCGGCGGGGGGATCGAGAAGACTTCGGGCGCGGTGGATTCGGCGGCGACAAGCGCGACCACGGCGGCTACAAGGGCCGCGACTCCGCGGGGCGCGAGGAGCGGCGCGGCGGCTTCGGCGGTGAACGGCGGAACTCCGGCCGCGATGACGAGCGCCGAGGTTTCGGCCGCGATGACGACCGGCGCGGCTCCGGACGCGATGACCGTCGCGGCGTCGGCCGGGACGAGGAGCGGCGCGGCGGTGACGAGCGGCGTGGCTTCGGCGGCCGCGACGAGGATCGCCGCGGGGCCGGGCACGAGGGTCGCGGTGGTTTCGGGCGCGCCGGTGATGAGCGTCGCGGTGCCGGGCGCGAGGACGAGGGCGGCCGGAATGCGCACCGGGACAGCGCGGATCGTCGGCGTGGCGGCGAGGGTGCTGCCGCCGCGGGTGGCCGCGGAAGCGATCGGCGTCCGGCGCGTCCGGATGAGCCCGCGCTGCCGGAGGACGTGCAGCCGAGCGACCTCGACGGTGCGGTGCGCCGCGATCTGCTGAGCTTGGACAAGAGCAATGCCGAGACCGTGGCCCGACACCTGGTGATGGTCGCCCGTCTGCTGGACGAGGATCCGGAGCAGGCGCTGGAACACGCGCGGGCGGCGCGGCAGCGCGCCGGCCGGATCGCGGTGGTACGCGAAACCGCCGGTGTCGCCGCCTATCACGCGGGGGAGTGGGCGGAGGCGCTGTCCGAGCTGCGGACCGCACGCCGCATGTCCGGCGGTGCGGGCCTGCTGGCGGTCATGGCCGACTGCGAGCGCGGCCTCGGCCGCCCCGAACGCGCCATCGAGCTGGGCCGCAGCGATGAGGCCCGGCAGCTGAAGGGCGACGAGGCCACCGAACTGCGCATCGTGGTCGCGGGCGCCCGCATGGACCTCGGCCAGTACGACCAGGCCGTCGTCACACTCCAGACTCCCGACCTGGACCCGAGCCGCACCGGTTCGGCCGCCGCCCGCCTCGACTACGCCTACGCCGAGGCACTCCTCGCCGCCGGCCGCGGCGAAGAGGCCCTGACCTGGTTCATGAACGCGGCGTCCGCCGACCTCGACGGTGAGACCGACGCCGAGGAGCGCGCCGCCGACCTGGCCGACCCGAACTCGGTCGAATGGGCCAGCAACGCCGCCTTCGCCGAGGGCGACGAGGCCGAGACCACCGACGACGAGGCCGACGCAGCGGGCGATGCCACCGACACCGATGCCGCGAGCACGGAAACCGGGACGGCGAGCACCGACATCGGTGCCGCGAGCACGGAAACCGGGACCCCGAGCACGGACACCGGGACCCCGGGCACGGACATCGGGTCTGCGAGCACGGACACCGCGTCTGCGAGTACGGACATCGGGACCGCGAGCTCCGCCGCTGCGGCCGACGGCGGTACCGAAGCGGACTCGCGCGCCGCGGATTCCGCTACCGCACCCGCTGCGGGGAAGGCCCCGGCCGAGCCCGGTACCGGCGATAACGACGACTCCGCCGCACTGGCCGATGCCGTCGCCGATGCCGAGGCGGCGGCGGACGCCCTGGCCGCCGACTTCGGCGACGACACCAAGCCGGACGACCGCGGCTGAGGTCGAGGACCTGAGAGAGCCGCCGCACCCGCATGTGCGGCGGCTCCCCGCCTCAGCCCGCCCATGACCGTGAGCGACGGTAGCGCACCACCGCGCACGGGGTGGAGGGCTCGGTCGCCCTACGGCCCCGCCCGTCGGGATGTGGTGGAGACTGCTCGTATGCTCGGGCTGGCGTCCGCCGTCGCTGGCGGGCGGCACGGTGCGGCGGGTGCGGGCGGGGTGTTCGTCCGATACCTGTCGGAGCCCGCGGCGCGGGTGGCAGGACAACGAGAGAGGGAGCGGCGGGATGCGGCTACGGGATCGGTTCGGTGCGCTGCTGTTGGATCTGGATGGCACGCTGTTTCGCGGTCATGATCCGATTCCCGGTGCGTCGGAGGCGCTTTCGAGCGGCGGCGCGACGCAGCGGTTGATGTACGTGACCAACAACGCGAGTCGCTCGGGTGCCGGCGTCGCCCGGCATCTGCGCGAACTCGGTTTCACCGCAACCGAAGACGAGGTGGTCACCAGCGCCCAGGCGGCCGCGCACCTGCTGGCCACCCGGTTGCCGCCGGGGTCCACCGTGCTCGTGGTCGGCACCGACGACCTGGTGGCCGAGGTGGAAGATGTCGGCCTGCAACCGGTCCGGCGCTTCAACGGCATCGCGCCCGCCGCCGTGGTGCAGGGTCATTCGCCACACACCGCCTGGGCGGATCTCGCCGAGGCCGCCTACGCGTTGCGCGCGGGTGCGCTGTGGGTGGCCGCCAATACCGACGCCACCCTCCCCAATGAGCGTGGATTGGCCCCGGGCAACGGTTCCATGGTCGCCGCCCTGCGCACCGCCTCCGATCGCGAGCCTATGGTGGCGGGCAAGCCGTACGCCCCGCTCATGGAGGACGCGCTGGCGCGCGCCGGAACACGCGCCGCCCTGGTCGTCGGCGACCGGCTCGACACCGATATCGACGGCGCGCTCACCGCCGGCCTGGAATCGCTCATGGTGCTCACCGGCGTCAGCACGCTCGCCGATCTGAACGGGCGACCGGACCGGCTCCCCACCTATATCGCCGAATCCCTCGACGCCCTGAATCATCCCGTGGCCGAACACGGTCCGATCACCGAAGGAGACGGAGACCTCGCCGACCGCATTGCCGAACTGCTGTCGCGGCATCCCGGCCGGGCGATCTCGATATCCACTCCACCGACACCCCGCGACGCCTGACCCACCGGTCGAGCCCGCTTGGTTCACGGGGCTGAGTCGCGCGCCGCTCCGGCGCACCCGGTGGCCCGCCGAGGCGGACCCCGCCGAGGCGGACCCTGGCTCGCCGCCGGTTTGCGGGCCTCGACCAGTGTGCGCGCCGAGTGCGCGATGAACGGTCCCTTCCGTTCGATGTGCTCGTGCAGTTCGCGCAGCCGCTCGCGATAGGCGTCCACGGTGAAGCCGGGCACCATCCAGATGACCTTGCGCAGGAAGTAGATCACCGCGCCGATGTCGTGGAACTCCATGCGCAGCCGCTCGGGCTCGCACCGCACGATCTCCAGCCCCGCCGTGCGCGCCTCGGCGGTCTCGGCGTCGGGGTGGCGTCGGGTGCGCGCCCGCGGCTGCGGCCCGAGGAAGTACTCGACGAGTTCGAACACGCTGGCCGGGCCGACGTGCTGGGCGAAGTAGGTGCCGCCGGGTTCCAGTACCCGCGCGATCTCCGCCCACCAGATGGTGGCCGGATGCCGGCTCGTCACCAGATCGAAGGCGGCGTCCGCGAAGGGCAGCGGCGGTTCGTCGGGATCGGCGACCACCACGACGCCACGCGGGTGCAGCAGTCGCGTGGCCTTCGCCAGGTTCGGCGGCCACGATTCGGTGGCGACCATGGTCGGCGGATAGGTCGGTGCCTCGGCCAGCACCTCACCGCCGCCGGTCTGGATATCCAGCGCGGCCCGCGCCCGCGCCAACCGCCGCGCCTGCTGTTTCTGATACCCCCACGACGGCCGTTCCTCGCTGGCGCGACCGTCCAGCCAGGAGAAATCCCAGCCGTCCACCGATACCGACTCGGCTTCGGTCACGAGTTCGTCGAAGTCACATCCCATAGCCGCCGATCCTCGCGGACCGTGGCAAGCGATTTTCGCGGCGCGCCCGGTCGGCGGCCGGATCGGAGGGATGCGGTACGTGTGTTCGAATGTGAGTTCCGGTAGCGTTGTCGCCACGATGACTACGCCCACGCCACGCCCGCATGCGCCCGTGCCCGGCCCCCGCACCGGGGCGCCATTGCCCGGTCAGCATCTGCCGGGCGCGAATCAAGCGGACTTCGCCGACCCGGATCGGGTGCGCGCGGAGGTCGACGAGTTGCTGGCGGAATTGCGCGCGGGTGCGCGGGATTCGAGCGGCGAGGGGACGGATATCGCGCGGCGGTCCCGCATTCTCGAGCAGGCGCACGAGGTATTGGTGCAGGCCCTGGCAACGGTGGACAAGATCTGAGGTGGCCAGGCGCGCACGAGTGGACGCGGAACTGGTTCGCCGCGGATTGGCGCGGTCGCGGGAGCACGCGGTCGAACTGATCTCGGCGGGTCGCGTCCTGATCAATGGAACGGTCGCCACCAAACCGGCCACGGGGGTGGAGACCGCGACCCCGCTGCTGGTGCGGGAGGAGCCCGACGAGGTGCGGTGGGCCTCGCGCGGTGCGCACAAACTGCTGGGCGCACTCGCGGCGTTCGAACCGCATGGGCTCACCGTCGCGGGCAAGCGCTGTCTGGACGGGGGCGCGTCCACCGGCGGCTTCACCGATGTGCTGCTGTCGAAGGGAGCCGCCGCGGTGGTGGCCGCCGATGTCGGCTACGGCCAACTCGTCTGGCGGCTGCGCAGCGACGATCGCGTCCACGTGCACGACCGCACCAATGTGCGCGCCCTGACCCCGGAACTCATCGGCGGCACAGTCGAATTGGTGGTGGCGGACCTGTCCTTCATCTCCCTCGGCCTGGTACTGCCCGCGCTGGCGCAGTGCTGCGCGCCGGGCGCGGATCTGCTGCCGATGGTGAAGCCGCAGTTCGAGGTGGGCAAGGAGCGCGTGGGATCCGGCGGCGTGGTGCGCGATCCGACGCTGCGCGCGGCGGCGGTGCGTGACGTGGCCGCGGCCGCCGCACGTCTGGGGCTGCGAACCCACGGCGTGGTCGCCAGCCCGCTGCCCGGACCGTCGGGGAATGTGGAGTACTTCCTCTGGCTGCGTAAGGAGTCGGAGCCGACCGGAGCCGACCGCGCGGCCGGGGATATCGGCGGCGTCGGGGCGAACTCGTCCCCGGATGCGCACGCGGCGACTCGGCCCGCGCCGGAAGGCGATGCGGGAACCGATCTCCCGACCGCGCCCGAGTCGGCGGCTGTCGGTGTCCCCGCCTACGATGCGGTCGAGGAGGAACGGGTGGCGGCGCTGATCCAGCGTGCGGTGGAGGAGGGTCCGCAGTGAGTGGGGAGAGCGGTCGGTTGCACAGCGCGAAGGTCCGGGAAATCCTGCTGGTCGCCCATCCCGGCCGCGCCGAACTCACCGAGACCGCGCACCGGGTGGCCAAGATCTTCGAGGAGTTCGGGATCGGCCTGCGGGTCCTGGCGGACGAGGCGTACAGCACCCGGTTCGACACCGACGAGCAGGGCCGCCCCGACGGGTATCCGGTGCGTGTGATGGAGCACGGACCCGAGGCGGCCATCGGCTGTGAGATGGTGCTCGCCCTCGGCGGTGACGGCACCTTCCTGCGGGCGGCGGAACTGGCCCGCGAGGCCAATGTGCCGGTGCTGGGCATCAACCTGGGCCGCATCGGCTTCCTCACCGAGGCCGAGGCCGAGAATCTGGACGAGGCCCTCGCTCAGGTGGTGCGCCGCGACTACCGCATCGAGCGGCGCATGACCATCGATGTCACCGTGCGCGTGGACGATACGGTCACCGAACGCGGGTGGGCGCTCAACGAGGCCAGTATCGAGAATTCGGCGCGCATGGGCGTGCTGGAGGTCGTCCTCGAGGTGGACGGCCGTCCGGTCTCGTCGTTCGGCTGCGACGGCGTGCTCGTCGCCACCCCCACCGGTTCCACCGCCTACGCGTTCTCCGCGGGCGGTCCGGTGGTGTGGCCGGAACTCGAGGCGCTGCTGGTGATTCCGAGCAATGCCCACGCCCTGTTCGCGCGGCCCCTGGTAGCCAGCCCGGATTCGCGCATAGCGGTGGAAACCGTTGCGACGGGGCACGATGCGATAGTTTTCCTCGACGGCCGACGCACCCTCGCACTGCCGCGAGGCGGCCGGGTCGAGGCGGTCCGCGGGACCGAACCGGTACTGCTGGTGCGGCTGGATTCCGCACCCTTCGCGGATCGGATGGTGCGCAAATTCCAGTTGCCCGTGACAGGCTGGCGGGGCCGCTCGTCTGCACGGATGGGCGCGGAGGAGGAAGCCCGCGTAACCACGCAGCGACCCCGAGCAGGCGACGTCGAACACCGCCGAACGGAGAGCACGAGTGCTGACAGAGATCAGGATTGACGGTCTGGGCGTCATATCCACCGCCACAGCGCAATTCCATGAGGGTTTGACCTGTTTGACCGGTGAGACGGGCGCGGGCAAGACGATGGTGGTGACGAGCCTGCACCTGCTGAGCGGTGCGCGCGCCGACCCCGGCAGAGTCCGGTTGGGTGCGTCGCGGGCGGTGGTGGAGGGCCGCTTCACCGTCGACGAGGTCCACGAGGGGGCCGTCGCCGCAGTGGACGGGGTGCTGGAATCCGCCGGTGCCGAACGTGATGACGACGGCTCCGTCATTGCCGTGCGCACCGTGGGCAGCGACGGCCGCTCCCGCGCGCACCTGGGCGGCCGCAGCGTTCCGGCCGCGGTGCTCTCGGATTTCACGACACCGTTGCTCACCGTGCACGGCCAGAACGACCAGCTGCGGCTGCAACGGCCCGATCAGCAGCTGCACGCCCTGGACCAGTTCGCCTCCGACACCGTCGGCCCGCTGCTGCGCAAGTATCAGAAGGAGCGGCGCAAGTGGCTCGACGCCCGCACCGAACTGCTCGAACGCACCGCGCGCAGTAGGGAACTGGCGCTCGAGGCCGACCGGCTCAAGCAATCGCTGACCGAAATCGACGCCATCGCACCGCAACCCGGTGAGGACGAGCACCTGGTCGCCGAGGTGCGGCGGCTCTCGGATCTGGATTCGCTGCGGGAGGCGGCCGCCACCGCGCACGACGCGCTGGCCGGACCGGCCGACACCCCCGGCGAGGGCGGCGGCGCGCTGGATCTGCTGGGCACCGCCCGCGCCCGCATCGACACGGCAGAGGATCCGGCGCTGGCGGGGCTGGCCCCCCGCCTCGGCGACGCCATCTCGGTGGTCGTCGACCTGACCACCGAGCTCAGCTCCTATCTGTCGGATCTGCCCTCGGACCCCGGTGCGCTCGACACCATGCTGACCCGGCAGGCCGAACTGAAAACGCTGACCCGGAAGTACGCCCCCGATATCGACGGCGTGATCGCCTGGGCGAACGAGGCGCGCACCCGCCTGGAATCCCTGGATGTCTCCGAGGAGGCGCTGTCGGCGCTGTCCGCGGAGGTCGACAGCGCGGCGGAGAAGGTGCGCGAGGCGGCGCGCAAGCTCACCGCCGCGCGCACCAAGGCGGCGAGCAAGCTGGCGACCGCGGTGAGTGCCGAACTGTCCGGCCTGGCCATGGGCCGCGCCAAGCTCGAGGTCGTGGTGCGGCCGCTCCCGGCCGCCGCCCAGGACTCCGCGCCGCTGAAGGTGGACGGTTCGGAACTGCACGCCGGTTCCACCGGTGTGGACGAGGTGGAATTCCGGCTCGCCGCGCATTCCGGCGCGCAGCCGCTGCCGTTGAGCAAGAGCGCCTCCGGCGGTGAGCTCTCGCGCGTCATGCTCGCCCTCGAGGTGGTGCTGGCGAGTTCCGAGCACGGCACCACCATGGTCTTCGACGAGGTGGACGCCGGGGTCGGTGGTCGCGCGGCCGTCGAGATCGGCCGCCGCCTGGCCAGATTGGCGCGCACCCACCAGGTCATCGTGGTGACCCACCTACCGCAGGTGGCGGCCTTCGCCGACACTCACCTGGTGGTGGACAAGGTGGACGACGGCAAGGGCGTCAAATCCGGCGTCCGCGCCCTCACGCAGGACGAGCGCGTCGCGGAACTGGCCCGCATGCTGGCCGGTCTCGGCGACACCGAAACCGGCCGCGCCCACGCCTGGGAGCTGCTCACCACCGCGCACGCCGAGAAGGTCGGCGCGGCGGACTGATTCGTGGTCGGACGGACGCGGCGTCGCCGCGGGCGGGTGCGCGCGCCGGTGGCCGCACCGAGTTCGCCCGCGCGGTGCGATACCGCCGCTGTCGGCGCACCGGGCGATCGAATCGGCAGCAGCCCGGCCCGGCCAGCCCGCGACACTCACCGCGACCCCGTTGCGTCGATACCCATCGAGTACCACGTACACGGCCGCGACCCGGTGGCGGCTCGCACCGAGTCCTGAGCCGGAATGGCGAGGCCCGCCTCCGAAACGGAGGCGGGCCGCCCCCTACTTCACCGCTTTGCGCGCGCCGCTGAGAAGGGCGTTGATCAGGCCCTTCAGCCCCAGCTCCAGCACCTTGGCCGGGACGGGCAGGCTGGGCTCGGATTCCATGGTGTAGACCACGCGGGTGCCGCCGGGCGCGTCGGCGAAGGTGACGGTGCCGACGTGCCGCTTCACGGGTGCGCCCGCGATGATCTGGTAGACCATGCGCTCATTGGGCACCAGTTCGAGGGTCTCCTCCGTCACGCCGACCGGGCCGAGTCCGAGCTTGTAGCGCGCGCCCACACCGGACGGGCTGCCCGCGCCGGGCTGAATGAGCGAGATCTGGATGGGCAGGTAGGCTGCCATCGCGTCCCGATCGGCGAAGAGCCGGTAGACGACCTCCCGCGGGGCGGCGATCACGGTGTCGACGGTGGTGCTGGCCATGACGGCATTGTCTCCTTCGTTCGAGCTGCCATCCGAATCCCCTGAATGTCCGGCACAGCTACGTCCGGAGCATATCGGTACCCGTGGTCACGGGCGCTGTGGCTTTCGGCCATGATTGGCGGAGGCTCGGTGGCATCACAGTGACGAATGTGATTGATGGTGCGGCGCGCCTCCACCAATGGTTGAGACTTTCCTGTAACCATCGGGCGTTATGAAGATGCTGGGACTGTTGTCGAAACCCACCGAGACGCTGCCGGGCCTGTCCGGGATCGCCCGGGTCGACCGCAATACCCGGCGCCTGCTCCAGCGCGTGGGCCCCGGTGACGTGGTGGTGCTGGACGAGATGGATCTCGACCGCCTCACCGCCGATCGCCTCGTGGAGGCCGGGGTGGCGGTGGTGATCAACGCCTCGCCGTCCATCTCCGGCCGCTATCCGAACCTGGGCCCGGAAGTGTTGGTGGCCAATGGGATCCTGTTGCTGGATACCGTCACCACCGATGTCTTCAAACGCATCAAGGACGGCGCGAAGGTCCGCGTCGACGACGGCGTCGTCTACAGCGACAAGCTGACCAAGAAGGATCCCGAGGTCCTCGTCGAGTGCGTCGAGCTCACCGAATCCTCCATCGCCGAGCGCATGATCGAGGCCCGCAACGGACTGGCCGACCACCTGGAGGCGTTCGCGGGCAACACCATCGAGTTCATCCGCACCGAGAGTGGCCTGCTCATCGACGGCATCGGCGTGCCCGAACTCGAGCTCGACATGCGCAAGCGCCACGTGGTGGTGGTGGCCGACGGTTCCGACCACGCCGAGGACCTCAAGCGCATCAAACCGTTCATCAAGGAGTACGCGCCCATTCTGGTCGGCGTGGGTCGCGGCGCGGACACGCTGACCCGCAACGGATATCGCCCCGACCTCATTGTCGGCGATCCGGAGGAGATCACCGCCACCACTCTCAAATGCGGTGCCGAGGTGATCCTGCCCGCCGATACCGACGGGCACGCCAAGGGTTTGGAGCGCATCCAGGATCTGGGCATCGGCGCGACCACCTTCCCGTCCTCGGGGGCGGCCGCCGATCTCGCGCTGCTGCTGGCGAATCACCACGGGGCGTCGCTCATCGTCACCTGCGGTGCCGCGGCCTCGCTGGACGACTTCTTCGACCGCGGCCGCCGTGATTCGAATCCCGCCACCTTCCTCACCCGCCTGAAGATCGGCACCAAGCTCATGGACGCCAAAGCCGTTGCCACGCTGTACCGTCAGCGCGGCTCCGGCTGGGCGGTCGCGCTGGTGGTGCTCGCCGCGCTGGTGGCGCTGATCGTGGCGCTGCTGGCCACGCACCTGGGCAACGAGGTGATCGATTCCGGTATCGACGCCTGGAACCGCTTCGAACTCTGGGTTCGCGGCCTTCTCGACCGAAGCAGCTAGGGGACCCATGATTTCGCTTCGCTACCACGCCGTGTCGATCGCCGCGGTCTTCCTGGCCCTCGCCGTCGGCGTGGTGCTCGGCGCCCGCGGGAACGACGGTCTGCTACCCGGAATGGGCGAGGGCGGCGGGCAGGCCGCCGACCTGCGTGCCGAGAACACCAGGCTCACCGAGCAATTGCGGGCCGCCGACGCCTTCCTCGCCGGTGCGTCACCGAAACTGTTGGCGGGCAGCCTGACCGATCGCGGCGTCATCGTCTTCACCACGCCCGACGCCGATCTCGCGGATGTGGACGCGGTCACGAAATCGCTCACCACCGCCGGGGCGACGGTCACCGGACAGATCGCGCTCACCAACGCCTTCACCGATTCCGGCGAGGGCGACCGGCTGCGCACCGCCGTGGCCAATCTGGTCCCCGCGGGCGCGCAGCTCGGCACCGGCGCGACCGACCAGGGCAGCCTCGGCGGCGACCTGCTCGGCCTGCTGCTGCTCACCGATCCGGCCGACCGCCAGCCGCGCGGCAGCGATCAGGAACGCGGACTGGCGCTGGAGACCCTGCGTGGCGGCGGCTTCCTCGCCCCGGCCGGGGAGGTGCGCCCCGCCGATCTCGCGGTGGTCGTCACCGGTGACGGCGTCCACGCCGACGAGAACCAGCGCGGCACCATCATCGCCCGCTTCGCCGGTGGCCTGAAGGCGCGCGGGGCGGGTGTGGTGCTGGCGGGCCGCGCGGGTGCGGCCGCCGGGGCGGGACCCATCGCGGTGGTGCGTGACGAAGCCCCCTTGGCAACGGTCACCACCGTCGACAATGTGGACCACGAGATCGGCCGCCTCACCACCGCGCTGGGGCTGACCGAGCAGTTGAGCGGCGGCACCGGGCGATACGGCACCGGCGACCGGGCGACCTCGCTCACAGTCGCGGCCATGCCACGCTGACCTGATAGCTAATCGGTGGTGATCGGCCCGCGCGGCGTGTGAACAGCCCGGCGGATCCGTGTTACCGTGGAGTCCCGTGGGTCAATCACGGATTCCGGCGCGCTCCGCTCATAACACGACGGCCACGAAACACATTTTCGTCTCCGGCGGCGTCGCCTCATCACTCGGTAAGGGCCTGACCGCCTCCAGCCTCGGACAGTTGCTGACGGCGCGTGGTTTGCGCGTCACCATGCAGAAGCTGGATCCGTATCTCAATGTCGATCCCGGCACCATGAACCCCTTCCAGCACGGTGAGGTGTTCGTGACCGAGGACGGCGCGGAGACGGACCTGGACGTCGGGCATTACGAACGCTTCCTCGACCGCGATCTGTCGGGGTACGCCAATGTCACCACCGGCCAGATCTATTCGTCGGTCATCGCCAAGGAACGCCGCGGCGAATACCTCGGTGACACCGTGCAGGTCATCCCGCACATCACCGACGAGATCAAGAGCCGCATCACCGCCATGGCGGGTCCGGATCGCCAGGGGCAGATCCCGGATGTGGTCATCACCGAGATCGGCGGCACCGTCGGCGATATCGAGTCGCAGCCCTTCCTGGAGGCGGCGCGCCAGATCCGGCACGAGGTGGGCCGCGACAACTGCTTCTTCCTGCATGTGACGCTGGTGCCGTACCTGGGCCCGTCCGGCGAACTCAAGACCAAGCCGACCCAGCACTCGGTGGCCGCGCTGCGCAATATCGGCATCCAGCCCGACGCGCTCATTCTGCGCTGCGACCGCGATGTGCCGGAGCCGCTCAAGAACAAGATCGCGCTCATGTGCGACGTGGAAGTGGACGCCTGCGTGTCCACCCCGGACGCGCCGTCCATCTACGACATTCCCAAGGTGCTGCACCGCGAGGGCCTGGACGCCTATGTGGTGCGCAAGCTGGGCCTGCCGTTCCGCGACGTGGACTGGACGGTGTGGGGCGATCTGCTGGACCGGGTGCACAACCCGCGTGAACACGTCACCGTGGCGCTGGTCGGCAAGTACGTGGACCTGCCGGACGCCTATCTGTCGGTCACCGAGGCGCTGCGCGCGGGCGGATTCGCCGCCAAGGCCAAGGTGAACATCCGCTGGGTGCAGTCCGACGAATGCGAGACCGAGGCGGGCGCGCAGCAGCATCTGTCCGATGTGGACGGCGTGCTGATTCCCGGCGGTTTCGGCATTCGCGGCATCGAGGGCAAGGTCGGGGCCATCCGCTACGCCCGCACGCACGGCATTCCGCTGCTGGGCCTGTGCCTGGGCCTGCAGTGCGTGGTGATCGAGGCGGCGCGCACCGCGGGGATGAAGGACGCCAACTCGGCGGAGTTCGAACCCGACACCAAGTACCCGGTCATCTCCACCATGGCCGATCAGGAACAGGCAGTGGCCGGTGAGGCCGATCTGGGCGGCACCATGCGCCTCGGCGCGTACCCCGCGGT
This sequence comes from Nocardia sp. CC227C, assembly GCF_030767025.1. Taxonomy (GTDB): domain Bacteria; phylum Actinomycetota; class Actinomycetes; order Mycobacteriales; family Mycobacteriaceae; genus Nocardia. Next base: position 13,330 of record NZ_JASITE010000032.1, read on the forward strand.
CCTGGAGCCGGGTTCGGTGGTCGCGCAGGCGTACGGCGAGACCGAGGTGTCCGAGCGGCACCGGCACCGCTTCGAGGTCAACAACACCTACCGCGACAAGATCGCCAAGAGCGGCCTGAAGTTCAGCGGCACCTCGCCCGATGGGCATCTGGTCGAATTCGTCGAACTGCCGCAGGACAAGCACCCGTTCTTCGTGGCCACCCAGGCGCACCCGGAACTGAAGTCCCGGCCCACCCGGCCGCATCCGCTGTTCGCGGCGCTCATCTCGGCGGCCCTGAAATACAAGGCGGCCGAACGGCTTCCGGTGGAGATCCCGGATACCGCGCCCGCCGAAGCGGGTGAGAAAGTAGCGAAATGACCTCCGCGCACGGCGACTCGGCCCCCGGCACCCACGACTTCGACATCGTCGACAGTCGCACCGCGTACTCCGGCGCGATCCTCGCGCTGCGGCTGGACGAGGTGGCCATGCCGGGTGGACGGGTCGCCCAGCGCGAGGTCATCGAGCACCATCCCGCGGTGGCGGTGGTGGCGCTCGAGGGTGACGACACCGTGGTACTGATCAACCAGTACCGGCATCCGATCGGGCGGCGTCTGCTGGAACTGCCCGCCGGGCTGCTCGATCAGCCGGGTGAGGATCCGCTGGAGGCGGCGCGGCGCGAGTTGACCGAGGAGACCGGTCTGGCGGCGCGGGAGTGGTCGGTGCTGGTGGACGTGGCGCTCTCGCCGGGGTTCACCGATGAGGCGCTGCGCGTCTACCTGGCCACCGGCCTGTACGAGACCGAGCGGCCCGAGCCGGAATTGGAAGAGGCGGATATCGAGATCGTCCGCATGCCGCTGGACGCGGCCGTGCGGGCGGCCCTGGCGGGGGAGATCACCAATGCCACCGCCGTAGCCGGATTGCTGGCGCTGGTGACCGCGCGGGCGACCGGTGCGCCGCTGCGTCCGGCCGACGCGCCGTGGCCGGAGATGCCGACCGCCTTCCTGAATCGCAAATCCGCCGAGTCCAGCGAAGAATAGCGAGCGGTCTGCTGTCGCGCCGCCCCGGCCCGACAGCGCCGCCGACTCGTGCGCATCTCCTTTCAGCACCGAACGGTCTGGTCTGGGTGGCGTCGCTGCCGAATCCGTCGGTGGGGACTGCCATGATGGGGCCGTGACTGCCGCCGCGACCACCGCCGAGAACCGGGATCGCGATGCGCTGCGGCGGGAGATCGACGCCTATCTCGACCATCTCACCGTCGAGAAGGGGGCCGCGCGCAATACCCTCGCCGCCTACCGCCGTGATCTCGGACGCTATCGGGAGTTCCTGGCGGCCAGGGGTGTCACCGGGTTGGCGGCGGTGTCGGAGAACGATATCGGGGACTTCATGGTGGCGCTGCGCTCCGGCGATGCCGAACGGCCCGCGCTGGCGGCCAGTTCGGCGGCGCGGGCGCTGGTGGCCGTGCGCGGGCTGCACCGGTTCGCCGCGGCGGAGGGGATGACCACCGCCGATGTGGCGCATCCGGTGAAACCCCCGGCCCCCGCCCGCCGCCTGCCGAAAGCGCTGCCGTACGAGCAGATTTCCCGGCTGCTGGACGCGGCCGGCGGCGATGTCGCAGATGGGCCGCGCGGATTGCGCGATCGCGCCCTGCTGGAGTTGCTGTACTCCACCGGGGCGCGCATCTCGGAGATCATCGCCTTGGACGTCGACGATATCGACACCGGGGAGCGCGCGGTGGTGCTGCGCGGCAAGGGCGGTAAACAGCGGATGGTGCCCATCGGCCGCCCGGCGCTGGCCGCCGTGGACGCCTACCTGGTGCGCGGACGCCCCGCACTCGCCCGGCGTGGCAAGGGAAATCCGGCGCTGTTCCTCAATCACCGGGGTGGCCGACTATCGCGCCAGAGCGCCTGGCAGGTGCTGCACGCCGCGGCCGAACGCGCCGGAATCGCGGCCCAGGTGTCGCCGCACACCCTGCGCCATTCGTTCGCCACGCATTTGCTCGATGGTGGGGCGGATGTGCGGGTGGTGCAAGAGCTTCTCGGTCACGCCTCGGTGACCACCACCCAGATCTACACTCTGGTCACCGTCGGAACGCTGCACGAGGTATGGGCGACAGCCCATCCCCGGGCCCGGTAACCAGTCTGAAGTGCAGCTTTAGGGTGCGTGTCCGAGCCGGGGTCTTGCGCGGACAGGCGGTAGCGTCTATTAGGGACCGTGCCGCACTGGCGGCGGGGTTAGGGCATGAACGTCGAAGGAGCAGCGGACGTGACGAAAGCCGGTGGTGCGGGCCAGCGGATCGAAACCGCCGCGCAGACATTGTGGGAGGCGCCGGACGTGCAACCGGATAACGCGGAACTAGGACCGACCGGTCGGCCCCTGCGCGATATTCCGGAGCCTCCGCCCGTCAACCATCACGGTGACGCGCTCATAGTCGCCATGTGCAATCAGAAGGGCGGGGTCGGCAAGACCACCTCGACCATCAATCTGGGGGCGGCGCTGGCCGAATACGGCCGCCGGGTGCTGCTGGTCGATCTGGATCCGCAGGGCGCGCTGTCGGCGGGACTCGGTGTGGCGCACCACGATCTGGACCACACCGTGCACAACCTGCTGGTCGGCAATGGCAAGATCGGCGTGGACGATGTGCTGATGCGGACCAAGGTCGAGGGTATGGATCTGCTGCCCAGCAATATCGACCTGTCCGCCGCGGAGATCCAGCTCGTCAACGAGGTCGGCCGCGAGCAGACCCTGGGGCGGGCGCTCGCCCCGCTGCGCAACCGCTACGACTACGTCCTCATCGACTGCCAGCCCTCCCTGGGCCTGCTCACGGTGAACGCCCTGGCCTGCTCCGACGGCGTGATCATTCCCATGGAGTGCGAGTATTTCTCGCTGCGCGGGCTGGCCCTGCTCAACGACACCGTGGAGAAGGTGCGGGACCGGCTGAACCCGGCGCTGAGCCTGTACGGCATCGTTGTCACCATGTTCGATGCCCGTCTGCTGCATTCGCGTCAGGTCATGACGCGTGTGGTCGAGGTGTTCGGCGACCTCGTCTACGACACCGTGATCTCGCGCACCGTGCGGTTCCCCGACGCCAGCGTCGCCGGTGAACCCATTACCACCTGGGCGCCGAAATCCGGTGGCGCGGAAGCGTATCGGGCCATGGCACGGGAAGTCATACACCGGTCGGGCCGTTGAACGATTCCCCCGAGACAGCGCCCGGGCAGGTTACGCCGGGTGCGGATACCGCCGTGCCGCGTGCCGATGAGCCGCTGGGGACGGTGGTCGCCGATATCGCGGGCGCACCCGAGGCTGCCTACGGTGTCGACGCATCCGGTGCCGCAGGAGGGCTGCCCGAGGAGCGCGACGGTGCGGCATCGGTGATCGACGACATCGCCGGTGATTCGGGTACCGCCGTGGTGTCCGATATCGCGGCGTCGGCCGCGCCCGGTGCCGGATCGCCCGATACCCCGGCGGTTTCGGATGATACGGCAGCTCCGGACAACTCAGACAAGTCCGGCAAGTTTCATCTGCGGCTGAGCAATTTCGAGGGACCGTTCGATCTGCTGCTACAGCTGATCAGCTCGCGCCGCCTCGATGTCACCGAGGTCGCCCTGCACAAGGTGACCGACGAGTTCATCGCCTACACCAAGGCGTTGACCGCACAGGCCGAGGCCAGTGGGCTGCGCGCGGACAAGGTGCTCGACCAGACCACCGAATTCCTGGTGGTGGCTGCGACATTGCTGGATCTGAAGGCCGCCCGTTTGCTGCCCTCCGGCGAGGTCACCGATGAGGAGGATCTGGAACTCCTGGAGGCCCGCGATCTGCTCTTCGCCCGCCTGCTGCAATATCGAGCCTTCAAGCAGGTCGCCGAACTGTTCGCCGAGCTGGAAGCCGCCGCGCTCCAGCGCTACCCGCGCGCGGTCTCCCTCGAGGAGCGCTACCTCGACCTGTTGCCGGAGGTTACCCTGGGTGTTGACGCGGCCGGATTCGCCGAGGTCGCCGCGGCGGCCTTCCGGCCCCGGCCGGTGCCCAAGGTCGGGATCGACCACATCCACCAGCACGCCGTCTCGGTCGCCGAACAGGCGGCCGTCATCCTGGAGTTGCTGAAGGCCAAGGGCGCGGGCGGCTGGACGACTTTCCACGAACTGATCGTCGACTGCGAGGCCCCGGTCCAGATCGTGGCCCGCTTCCTGGCGCTGCTCGAGCTCTACCGCGGCAGGAATATCGAATTCGAGCAACCCGATCCGCTCGGCCCGCTGCGGGTCAGCTGGACCGGCGAACCCAGCGCGGCCGAGGAGACCGGCGGCGCGATATACGAGACCATCAGCGACGAGGAGTACGGGTGACCGAGGTGACAGACCCCACCGGCGCACAATCGGCCGCCACCCCCGCACCGGATGCGGACGTACCCGGCACCCGGGAACCCGATCCGGGTACGGACTCCGCCGATACCGGGCGAACCGCAGCCTCTCCGGAGCAGGTGGCGGCCGCCGACACGGCCTCGGTCGCTGATCGATCCAGCGGGTCAGCGGGCTCCGGCGACATCCACGAGCAGATCCCTGCCGGCCAGGAGTCGGGGCGCGTCGGTGATTCGAGCGTCACCGCCGGGAGCGGGGGACCGAACGGCTCCGCGACGAGAGATGCTGATCACTCCGGCGGAGCGCCGAGCGCGAACGGGGTTCCGGACGGTGCGGGCGCAGCGCCGAGTTCGGTTGAGTTTCCCGATGGTGCGCTTTTCGAGGAGCCCGAGGAGCGCGAGCGGCTCGACGAGGCGGAGTTCCGGTCGGCGCTGGAGGCGATGCTGCTGGTGGTGGACGCGCCGGCGGCGGTGGACATGCTGGCGTCCGCGCTGGACGACCGGGTCGAGCGGGTGGAGCGAGCCCTGCGGGAGATGTCGGCGGAGCTGACCGCGCGGCGCAGTGGCATGGATCTCAGATTCGTGGGCGACGGGTGGCGTTACTACACGCGGACCGAGTTCGCGCCGTACGTGGAACGTATGCTGTTGGACGGCGCCCGCTCCAAGCTCACTCGCGCCGCTTTGGAAACCCTGGCCGTCATCGCCTATCGTCAACCGGTTACCCGAGCGCGGGTGAGCGCCGTACGGGGCGTGAACGTGGACGGCGTGATCCGGACCTTGCTGGCGCGGGGTCTGATCTCGGAGGCCGGGGCCGACCCGGAGACCAACGGCACCCTGTACGTCACCACCGAGCTGTTCCTGGAGCGTATCGGACTCGCGTCGCTGACCGATCTGCCGCCGTTGGCCCCCCTGCTCCCGGGGGTGGATCTGATCGACGAGATCAACGAGAGCCTGGAGACCGATCCCCGGTACACCAGGCTGAGAAAACCGACCGAGTCGGATATCGACCTCGGTACCGAAGAATGAAACGAAATTAGGACAACGTGAATACACCCGCTCGCCGAGATGGCACACCGGATCGTAGGAAACGTGGTTTCGAACCGCCCCGCGGCGGTTCGGCACGCGGCCGCGGTGAATCCCCCCGCGGCGCCCAGCCGACCCGCGGTGGCAGCACCCGCGGCAACCAGTCGTGGGATTCCGGAGGCGGCTCCGGCCGCGGCGCGCAGTGGGAGGCGCGCGGCACGGGCCAGGGTCGCGGCCCGGCCGGTCGCGGAACCCCCTCGCGCGGAGCGGATGTCCGCGGCGACCGCACATACGGTGGCGACTCCCGAAACTCCTGGTCGAACGACGACTCCCGCGGCGGCGGTGCGCGCGGCGGCTCCCAGACCGGCCGTGGGGTCGGTGGCTCCCGTAGCGGGGCTGGCCGCACCGAGTGGAACGCGAGCGGCGGCTCCCGAGGCGGGGAGTGGAATCGGAGTAGCGCCGATCGCGGCCACGGCGACAGCGGACATGACCACGACCGAGGTGCCGACCGTTCGCGCGGCGGTTCCCGGACTGGCCGTGGGGTAGGCGGCTCCAGAGGCGGGGACCGCGCCGAATGGAACACCGGCGGCGGTACCCGAGGCGGTGAGTGGAACCGGAGTGGCGGTTCGCGTGGTAGCGAATGGAATCGTGGCGGCGGTCAGAGTCGTGGCGGCAGCGGGCGTGGCGGGGATCGGGATCGCGGTGCCGAGTGGTCGCGCGACGGGAACCGTGGCGCGAGTCCGCGCGGCGGCGGACGCGGTTCGGCTCCCGCGAGCGGCTTCCGCGGCGCGGGGTCCCGTGGTCAGGGCGATCACCATATCGGTGGCAGCCGTGGCCGGATCGGCGGCGGCCGCCCGTTCGCCCCAACCACCGCCCCTGGCGCGAAGGCCAATGCCGCGCCGACCACCGGCAAGCCGAAGAAGCCGAAGAAGCCGAAGCCGCAGCGCATCGTGGTCGCCGGCCCGGTGCTGAACAATGCCAAACCGGCCCGCCGCCAGCATGTCGAGCCCGAAGCGCAGGGGCCGAAGAAACTGCCGTGGGGTGAGGGTGAACGCCTGCAGAAGGTGCTCGCCAAGGCCGGTGTCGCCTCCCGCCGCGCCGCCGAGGAACTCATCGACCAGGGCCGCGTCGAGGTGGACGGTTCGATCGTGCGCGAGCAGGGCCTGCGCATCGATCCCGATCACGCCGTGGTGCGGGTGGACGGTGTCCGGGTCGTGGTTCGCGACGAGCAGGTCTACCTGGCGCTGAACAAGCCCAAGGGCTGGCAGTCCACCATGGCCGACGAGATGAACCGCCCCTGCGTCGGCGATATCGTCGCCGAGCGGGTGGTGGCCGGTCAGCGTCTGTTCCACGTCGGCCGCCTGGACGCCGACACCGAGGGTCTGCTGCTGCTCACCAATGACGGTGACCTCGCGCACCGCCTCATGCACCCCTCCTTCGAGGTCTCCAAGACCTATCTCGCCACCGTCGCCGGTGAGATCCACGGCCGCGAGGTCGGCAAGCGGCTGCGCGACGGCATCGAACTGGAGGACGGTCCGGCCAAGGCCGACCGCTTCCAGGTACTCGAGGTCGGCGAGGGTAGGTCGTTGGTGAAGGTGGTCCTGCACGAGGGCCGCAAACATATCGTGCGCCGCCTGCTGGCCGCGGTCGGTCATCCGGTGACCGCGCTGGTGCGCACCAATATCGGACCCGTCGCACTGGGCGATCAGCGTCCGGGCACGCTGCGGGTACTGGGTCGGGACGAAATCGGGAAGCTCTACGAGGCGGTGTCGTTGTGAACGGTGTGAGGAGTGCGATGGTGGCCGAGGATGCGCTGACGGGTACGGGCCCGCTGGTCGTCGCCATGGACGGCCCGTCCGGCACCGGCAAGTCGAGCGTGTCGCGCCGCCTGGCCACCCGCCTCGGCGCCCGCTACCTGGACACCGGCGCGATGTACCGGGTGGCGACCCTGCGCGTGCTGCGCAGCGGTGTCGAACTCACCGACGGAGCCGCCATCGTGGTGGCGGTGAAGGAGCTGCCGCTGTCCATCGGCACCGATCCCAGCCGTGAGGTCATCGAACTCGACGGTGAGGATGTCTCCGCCGAGATCCGCGGCAATGCGGTCACGAAGGCGGTGTCCGCGGTGTCCGCGGTGCCGGAGGTGCGCGACCAGCTGGTCGCCCTGCAGCGCGATATCACCGCCACCGAGGGGCGCATCGTGGTGGAGGGTCGCGATATCGGCACCGTGGTGCTGCCCGCCGCCGATGTGAAGATCTACCTGACCGCCTCCGCGGAGGCGCGGGCCACGCGGCGCAATGCGCAGAACATCGCCGAGGGCCGCGGTGACGATTTCGCGGCGGTGCTGGCCGATGTGCAGCGCCGCGACAACCTCGATTCCACCCGCAAGGTGTCGCCGCTGCGGCCCGCCGAGGACGCGGTGCTGGTGGACACCAGTGAGCTGAATATGGACGAGGTCATCGACGAGCTGTATCGCGTGGTGCGGCAGCAGATTTCGGCAGGAGGTGCGCGGTGACGCAGGACACTTTCACCGGAGATGGCGTCTGGTCCGACGAAACCGATTGGGAGCTGGCCGAGCTGGCCGGTGAGCACGACGAGGCCGAGCAGGTGCCCATGCCGACGGTGGCCATTGTCGGCCGCCCGAACGTCGGCAAATCCACGCTGGTGAACCGGATTCTGGGCCGCCGCGAAGCGGTGGTCGAGGATGTGCCGGGCGTGACCCGCGACCGCATCAGCTACGAGGCCAACTGGGCCGGGCGCAAATTCCTGGTGCAGGACACCGGTGGCTGGGAGCCCGACGCCAAGGGCCTGCAGCAGTCGGTGGCCCGCCAGGCCGAGATCGCCATGCAGACCGCCGACGCGATTCTCCTGGTGGTGGATGCCACGGTCGGTGCGACCGCCACCGACGAGGCCGTCGCGAAGACGCTGCGCCGCAGCAAGACTCCGGTCATTCTGGTCGCCAACAAGGTGGACGACCAGAAGGGTGAGGCCGAGGCGGCGTCGCTGTGGTCGCTGGGGCTGGGCGAACCGCACATGGTGTCGGCCGCGCACGGCCGCGGCACCGGCGATCTGCTCGACGATCTGCTCGTGGCGCTGCCGGAAACCCCGCGCGAAGGCATCGGCGGCACCGGCGGCCCGCGTCGCGTGGCGCTCATCGGCAAACCGAATGTCGGCAAGTCGAGTCTGATCAACAAACTGTCGGGCTTCGAGCGGTCTGTGGTGCACGACGTGGCGGGCACCACCGTCGATCCGGTCGACTCCCTGGTCGAATTGGGCGGCAAGCCGTGGCGTTTCGTCGACACCGCGGGCCTGCGCCGCAAGGTCGGCAATGCCAGCGGCCACGAGTTCTACGCCTCGCTGCGCACCAAGTCGGCCCTGGAGGCCGCCGAGGTCGCGGTCATGCTCGTCGACGCCTCGCAGCCGATCACCGAGCAGGATCTGCGCGTCATCAGCATGGTCGCCGACGCCGGTCGCGCCCTCGTGATCGCCTACAACAAGTGGGATCTGGTCGACGAGGACCGCCGTCTGGCGCTGGAACGCGAGATCGAGCGGGAGATGGTGCAGGTGCAGTGGGCGCTGCGCGTCAATATCTCCGCCCACACCGGCCGCGCCGTCCAGAAGTTGGTGCCCGCCATGGAAACCGCCCTGGAATCCTGGGACAAGCGCATCTCGACGGGCCGCCTGAACGCCTGGCTCAAGGAAGTCGTCGCCGCGACCCCGCCCCCCATGCGCGGCGGCCGCCTCCCACGCGTCCTCTTCGCCACCCAGGCGTCCACCCGCCCGCCGACCTTCGTCCTCTTCACCACCGGCTTCCTCGAGGCGGGCTACCGCCGCTTCCTGGAACGCCGCCTCCGTGAGGAATTCAACTTCGACGGTTCCCCCGTCCGAGTGAATATCCGAGTGCGCGAGAAGCGCGAACGGAAGAAGTAGCGGCGAGGGGGAACCGGTGGCGGCATCCTCTCGGGCCTTGCCGCGACCGGTTCCCCCGACAGCGGTTTGCCGACCGAGCCAGGCTTCGCGACGCCGCCGACCAGCGCGTGGAGGTGAGGACCGGGCCCCTCTGGTCAGCTGAAGGGTCGCGGTCGGCGGGGCACACGGTGTCGGGGGCGTGCCAGGTCGATGAGGTGCGCGTCGCCGAGTGCTCGGGTACAGGCGTTGGTTTGTGGTGTGGCCGCAGCCGTCCAGGACAACCGGTCGGGCGTTGTCCAGACGGCGCATATCCCGATACTCGGATATGCGCACCTAGATATGTTTCCTGTGTGAGTCATGCCTCCGAACATGCTTTCCATGTACCGTCCACGGCATGCCAGGAGCGGGTTCGACAAGCAGAAGCCGGGTCGGGTGCGCGGTCTCGACGCGCCCGACCCGGCCGGAATCCGTTGGGCTCAGCCGATTTCGGCGGTGAGCGGGAGATCGGCTACCGAGGTGCCGATATGGAGGGTGAACGCACCGGGTTCGGTTGCCCAACCCGCGTCGGTCCAATGCTCGAAGGCCCGCTGCGGCAGGTCGATGCGCACGGTGCTGGACGCTCCGGCCGGGACCGTGACGGTGGCGAATCCGGCCAGCCAGCGCACCGGGCGGTCGACGCCGCTGTGCTCCCGGGACAGGTACGCCTGCACCACCTGCTTGCCCGCGCGGTCGCCGGTATTGGTCACGGTCACCGTGGCGGTGCGGCCGTCCACCGTGAGGTCGCCGAGCGACCAGGTGGTGTAGCCGAGTCCGTGGCCGAACGGATAGGCCGGGGTCGCACCGGATTTCAGCCAGGCGCGGTAGCCGACGTGGATGCCCTCGGTGTAGGGGAGCGTCCCGTCGGCGTCGGGCCGGGTCGAGAGCACCGGTACGTCGGCCATGCGGGCGGGCCAGGTGGTGGGCAGTCGCCCGCCCGGTTCGGCCGTGCCGGTGAGCACATCGGCCAGGGCCGCGCCGAATTCCTGCCCGGGGAACCAGGACAGCAGCACCGCCGCGACCTCGTCACGCCACGGCATCTCCACGGGTGCTCCGGAATTGACCACCACGACGGTGCGCGGGTTGGCGGCGGCGACGGCCGCGACCAGTTCGTCCTGGCGTCCGGGCAAGCGCAGATCGGTGCGGTCGAAGCCCTCGGATTCGATCTGCTCGGTGGTGCCGACCACGACCACCGCCACATCGCAGGTGCGCGCCAGTTCCACGGCGGCCGCGAATTCCTCCGCCGCGGGCCGCTGCGGGCGCGTGATGCCGAAGGTGAGGCCGAGGATGACGCCGAGCCCCGGAATGGCGGGCGGTGTGCCGACCGTGATGCGGACGTCGATCTCCTGTCCCTCGGCGAGGGTGCGGGTGACCGCGCGCTGGGGCGGGTAGAGGATCGCGCCGACCGGATCGGTGCCCTCGAAGGTGATGGTCTCGTCGAGTGCGGTCGCGCCGTCGAGTTCCAGCCGGGCCTGTCCGAGCGTGCCGACCCCGATCTGCCACTCTCCGGCGACATCGGCGCGCAATCGGGCCCGGATCTCCAGGGTCGTCGCGTCGGCGGCCTTGCGGTCGCCGAAGAGCATGAGGTTGCCCGCGGTGCGGTGCTGGGTGTCGATGACGGTGTCACCGTCGAGGTAGCGCAGGCTCACCCCGGGTGTCCCGGTGTCGGGATCGGTGACCAACTCCAGCGGCACCGGGATCAGCTTCTCCTCGAGTCGCACGCCGGGCGTGTGCCGCACGGCGAACACGTCTTCGAGGCCCTCGGCGGGTGTGGTGGTGTGCGCGGGGATGACGGTGGCGCTGCCACCGCCCATGAAGCGCGGCAGATCGGCGTGCGGTCCGAGCAGTGCGACCGTGGTGTCCGGCGCGAGCGGCAGCACGCCGTCGTTGCGCACCAGCACCATGCCCGCGGCGGCGGCGCGCCGCACCAGTGCTTGAGCCTGCGCATCGCTGAATTCCGGTGTGGCCTTGGGTGTTCCGTCGAGCGCGCCCACTCGTTGGGCGAAGCGCAGGATGCGCCGCACCTTCTCGTCGATCGCGGATTCGGGTACCTCGCCCGTGCGCACCGCCTCCTCGAGCGGAGCGCCCCAGAGCATGGGCGGTCCGGGCATGGCGATATCGGTGCCCTCGGCGGCGCCGGCGGTGGTGCGCACCGCCGTCCAGTCCGAGACCACGACACCGTCGAAACCCCAACTGCCCTTGAGTGGTTCGTCCAGCAGCCGGTTCTCGGTCATGGTGACCCCGTGGACCGAGTTGTAGGAGTCCATGATCATCCACGCGCCCGCGTCGACGCACCGCTCGAACGGGTACAGGTAGAGCTCGCGCAATGCCCGGTCGTCGACGCGCACGTCGACGGTGAAACGGTCGGTCTCTGAGTCGTTGGCCACGTAGTGTTTCGGACACGCGCTCACCCCGTGCCGCTGGACGCCGCGCACGTAGGCCGCGGCCACTTCCGCGGTGAGCAACGGATCCTCGGAGAAGCATTCGAAATGCCGCCCGCCCAAGGGCGATCGGTGCAGATTGATGGTGGGGCCGAGGACCGCGTAGACGTCCTTGCGGCGTGCCTCGTGGGCGATGAGCGCGCCGATCTCGGTGAGCAGTTCGGGATCCCAGGAGGCGGCGACGGCGGTGCCGGACGGCAGGCTCACCGAGGGATCGCGTTCGTCCCAGTATTCGCCGCGCACGCCCGACGGTCCGTCGGAGACCGGCATCTCGGCCAGCCCGATGTCGGGGTCGCCGGCGAAGCGGAACATGCCCGCGCCCGAGATCAGGCGCAGCTTGGCGGGTAGGTCGAGTTTCGCGAGCAGGTCCTCGATGCGGTCGTCCATGCGGATGTCCCGTTCCCTCTCTCGATGGTCGGCGAATATCAGGCTACTGAGTAGTGGGGTGGTCCCAGAACGCCACCAGATCGGTGCACACCTGGGCGGGCCGGTCCTCGTTGGGCAGATGGCCGACGCCGGGATAGACCGCTCGGCGTGCGCCCAGGGCGGCCGCGAACCGCTCGTGTACCTCGGGATTCCAGAGATCGCCGGTATCGCCGTAGGCCACCAGAATGGGCACGCCCGCCGCGCGGAGTACGGACGGATCGGCCAGCGGCGGCACCTCCATCACGCGCAGGATGCCGAGGATATTGGCCTTCTTGGTAGCCAGAATGCGCTGGTGGAGGAAGTCGACTCGGTCCGGATCGGCCGATCCGGCGGCGAAGAGGGCAGTGCTCAGCTGCTGCCAGATGAACTCCTGCCCGCCCGCCTCGACGGCCTGGGCGACCAGGCTGGGCGGCGGGAAGTTGATGTCCGACACCGAGGACGGGCCGGAGGCCAGCAGGGTGAGCGTTCGGAAGCGCTCGGGCCGGGCGACCACCGCGACGCGCGCGACATACCCGCCGAAGGAGTGGCCGACCAGATGTACCGGCTCCTGGCCGGACACTTGGTCCACGACCTTCAGCAGATCGCCGCAGAAGTCGTCCATGCGGTAGCCGTCGATCTGGTCGGGTCCGTCGGACTGCCACTGTCCGCGCTGGTCGTAGGCCACCGCGCGATATCCGGCCGCCGCCAGCAGCGGCAGCATGCCGGTGAAATCCTCCTTGGACCCGGTGAATCCCGGCACCAGGACGACCGTGCCGCGGGCGTCGACGCCGGGCGGCGGCACCGCTTCCCAGGCCGCGAGGGTTCCGTACCCGCCGTCGAGGGTGAGGGGAACGATATCGGTGGGGGCGTCGGCGGGCTGGCTCATGAGGTCGAGTGTGCCAGCGCATTCGCCGCTAACCGAGTGAGCACTCGGTAATGTTATGAATCTGAGATATTGTGGTGGGAGTGGCCGATGCGGATGGGTGACACGTCCGCCGCTACTGTCGGCTCTGCGAGGCGGGCGGAAGGAGGAGGTCATGGCGCAACGCCGCAGTCGCCCACGGGGCGAGGCGCGTCGGGAGCTGATTCTGGACGTGGCCCTGAAATCCTTTGCCGAGAACGGGTTCCGTGGTTCCTCGATCGCCGAGATCGCCGAGCTGTGCGGGCTGTCCCAGCCCGGACTACTGCACTACTTCCCGACGAAGGCGGCACTGCTGGCGGCGGTGCTGGAATACCGGGACCGGCTCGATGCCGAGCGGCTGGAATTCGGTGCGGCGCTGCACGGTCCCGACGCACTGCGCCGCCTGGCCCGGCTGGTCGAACACAATACGCACGTGCCGGGACTGGTGCAGCTGTTCACGGTGGTGACGGGGGAGTCGGTGACCGACGACCACCCGGCGCACGCCTGGGCGGCGGATCGTTACCGCCGGTTGGAGGCGGGATTGGCGGGAGCCCTCGACGAGGGCATCGCCGAGGGCACGGTACGCGCCGATATCGACACCAAAGCCGTTGCGCGGCAGGTGTTCGCGATGATGGACGGACTACAGCAGCAGTGGCTGCTCGAGCCCGAGGCCGTCGATATGGGTGCGCTGTTCGGCGACTACATCGAGCAGGTCATCGCGCATATCGCGGGATAGCCGCGTACCAGTCCAGCAGTGCCGGGTCGTCGATGGCGGTGCGGGCCACGACGGTCGCGGGATCGGCTCCCTGGAGTAGTTTCTTCAGTGGT
>NZ_JASITE010000033.1 GCF_030767025.1 Nocardia sp. CC227C
AGTGGACGGCGTCTTCTGCAACACCACGTCGTAGGCGGCCAGCCCGTACTGGGCGTGCATCCACACCAGGCGGTTGACGATGGCGGCGTGCGAGACGGCGACGCCCTTGGGGCGGCCGGTCGAGCCGGACGTGAAGATGACGTAGGCGGTATTGCCGGGGCGCAGCGGGGCGCGCCGGTCGGCATCGGTCACCGGACCGTCGGCGAAGCCGGAGAGATCGAGCTCATCGATGCTGTATGTTTTTGCCCTTCGCTGCGCTCCGGGCGGGTTCGCGGCGCTGGAAGTCCCGGTTCTTCCCTCCTCCGCTCCTCCGCTTCGCTCCCCCGCTCCGTCAGTCCAGAACCGGGACGCGCCGCGAACCGACGGGGGGTTGCCGTCGGGGGTGGCGGGGTCGCCGTCGGGGGCGTCGGGGGTGGGGATGTCGGATGTGGTGAGAACGCATACGGGCTGGGCGGTTTCGAGGATGTACTCGGTGCGTTCGGCCGGGTGGTCCGGGTCCAGCGGGACGTACGCGCCACCGGCGAGGGTGACGGCGTACATGCCGACCAGCAGGTCCAGGGAGCGGCGCATGCCCAGGGCCACATGAGTTTCCGGGCCGACGCCCTCGGCGATCAGGAAGCGGGCGAGCTTCCTGGCCCGTGCGGCGAACTCGTCGTAGGACAGAGTTGTCCCCTCGAACGAGACCGCGGGCGAGTCCGGGGTGCGCTCGACCTGGGCCTCGAACAGGGAGACCAGGGTGGCGGCGGCGCCTTCGGAGACCTCCGGCAGGGCGGCGGCCAGGTCGAAGCCGGTGGCGTTCCAGGAGTCGAGCACTCGGGTGCGCTCGGCGGCGCTGAGCAGTTCCAGATCGCCCACGCGCACGGTCGGGTCGGCGGCAACGGCCGACAGCACCCGCACGAACCGCTCGGCGAAGGTGTCGGCGTACGCGCCGTCGAAAAGGTCGGTGGCGTAGACGAGTTCGGCGTCCATGGCCGTGACGTCGGCGTCGGCGGCGACCTCGCTCAGCGTGAGCTGGAGGTCGAATTTGGCGGTCTGCTGGTCGATGTCCAGCTGTGCCACGGTGAGTCCGGGCAGTTCCAGGGTCGTGCGGCCGAGGTTCTGGAACGACAGCATGACCTGGAACAGCGGGTGCCGGGCCTGCGAGCGGGCCGGGTTGAGCACCTCGACCAGCCGCTCGAACGGCACGTCGGCGTGCGCGAAGGCTTGCAGGTCGCGCTCGCGGACCCGCGTCAGCAGTTCCGCGAAACTCTCCCCGGTGTCGACCTGCGAGCGCAGCACCAGGGTGTTGACGAACATGCCGACCAGATCGTCCAGGGCCTGCTCACCACGACCGGCCACCGGAATGCCTACGGCCACATCGTCACTGCCGCTCAGGCGCGACAGCAGGGCGGCGAAGGCGCTGTGCACCACCATGAACAGGGTGGTGCCGTGGGTCTGGGCGACCCGGTTGAGCGCGGTCACCAGCTCACCCGGCAGCTGGAAGCGGTGCGTCCCGGCCCGGTAGGAGGCGACGGCGGGCCGCGCCGCGGTGGACAGCCGCAGTTCGTCCGGCAGTCCGGCCAGGGTGTCGCGCCAGTAGTCGAGCTGCTCGGTGATGAGCGAGCGCGGGTCGTCCTCGGAGCCGAGGGTCTCGCGCTGCCACAGCGCGTAATCGGCGTACTGCACCGGCAGTTCGGCCCAGCCCGGGGCCTCGCCGTCGCTGCGCGCCACATATGCCGTGATGAGATCGCGCACCAGCGGATTCATCGAGAAACCGTCGGCGGCGATGTGATGGGCGACGAGCACCAGCACGTGGTCGTCGGCGGTCGCGTCAGGCCCGGAGGCGGCAGCCGAAGTCGATTCCAGCCAGCCGGCAGGGTGCCCGTCGAGGGCGGTGGTGGAAGACGGGCGGTCCGCGGCGGGGCCCGCGACCGCCGCATCGGATACTGCGGACAGCCGGTAGACGCGCAGGCGTAGCGGCGGCTCGGCGGTGACGTCGAAGCCCTGGGTCACGAATTCACCGATGGCACCGAGGAGTTCGGTCTCGGCAACGGCGACCACGTCCACCGCGGGGATGGCACGGGCGGCGGGCAGTACCTTCTGGTAGGCGACGCCGTCGGAGGACGGGTACACCGTCCGCAGCGATTCGTGGCGTGCCACCACGTCGGCGACCGCGCTGCGCAGCGCGTCCAGATCGACCGCGCCGGTCAGCCGGACGGCGGCCGGAATATTGTTGGCGGCCGAATCGGTGTCGAAGCGGTTGAGGAACCACATGCGCTGCTGTGCCAGCGACAGCGGCGGGTGCTCGGGGCGGGTGCGGGCGGTGAGGGCTTGGCGCACACCGGTTCCCGCATGCGACTCCACCCGCGCGGCCAGCGCCGCCACGGTCGGGGCCTCGAACAGCACGCGCACGCCGATCTCGGCGTTCAGCGCGGCGCTCAGCCGCGCGACGACCTGGGTGGCGACCAGCGAGTTGCCGCCCAGCTCGAAGAAGTCGTCGTCCACGCCGACCCGCGGCATGCCGAGCAGATCGGCGAAGATCTGCGCCACGATCTCCTCGATCGGCGTGGCGGGCGCGCGGAAGCGCTTGGCCTCGAACACCGGGGCGGGCAGCGCCTTGCGGTCCAGCTTGCCGGAGGCGTTCAACGGGAACTCGTCCAGCACCACCAGCGCCGCGGGCACCATGTAGGCCGGAAGCGACTGCGCCAGCGCGGCCTTCACCGCGTCCACGTCGACGGCGGCGTCGGTGTCGCGCACCACGTAGCCCACCAGCTGATCACCGGCGTGGGCGTCGGCGCGCACCACCACCACCGACTGGGCGACGCCCGGCTGCGCCAGCAGCGCGGCCTCGATCTCGCCGAGTTCGATGCGCAGACCGCGCAGCTTCACCTGGAAGTCGGTGCGGCCCAGGTACTCCAGCTCGCCGTCGGCGGTCCAGGTGACCAGGTCACCGGTCCGGTACATGCGCTCACCGCTGCCGAAGGGATTGGCCACGAAGCGGTCCGAGGACAGGTCCGGACGGCCGAGGTAGCCGCGGGCCAGCTGATCGCCCGCCAGATACAGCTCACCCGCGACACCCGGGGCGACCGGATGCAGGCGGGCGTCGAGCACGTAGACCTCGGTGTTCCACACCGGACGGCCGATCGGCACGGCGATCTCGTCGGCATCGGTGACCTCGTGATAGGTCACGTCGACCGCGGCCTCGGTGGGGCCGTAGAGGTTGTGCAACCGCGCGCCGGTCAGCTCGCGCAGCTTGTGTGCGGTCGGCGCGGGCAGCGCCTCGCCGGAGGCGAAGACCTGGCGGAGTCCGATTGCCCTCCGCTGCGCTCCGGGCGGGTTCGCGGCGCTGGAGGTCCCGGTAACCAACGGAGAGTCGCCGTCGGTGGCATCCAGCGCGGAGACGAACACCGAGAGCATCGACGGCACGAAGTGGACCGTGGTGACGCCCCGCTCGGCGATGAGCTGCGCCAGGTACACCGGATCGCGGTGACCGTCCGGCTTGGCGATCACCAGGCGCGCGCCGGTCTGCAAGGGCCAGAAGAACTCCCACACCGACACGTCGAAGGTGGCCGGGGTCTTCTGGAGAACCGCGTCGTCCGCGCCGATCGGGTACTCGCGCTGCATCCACAGCAGGCGGTTCACGATGGCGGCGTGCTCGACGGCCACGCCCTTGGGGCGACCGGTCGAACCCGAGGTGAAGATGACGTAGGCGGTGTGCTCCGGCCGCAGCGGCCGCGTCCGTTCGGCATCGGTGACCGGGGTGTCCGCGTAACCGTCCAGGCGCAGCGTATCCACCTCGAGCACCGGCACATTGCGGCCGGTCACGAAGTCGTCGCGGCCGGTGGTCAGGATGGCGGCCGGGCGCGCGGTGTCGAGCACGTAGTCGATGCGCTCGGCGGGCTGGTCCGGATCCAGCGGCACGTACGCGCCGCCGGCCTCCAGCACGGCGTACATGGCGACCAGCAGCTCCGTCGAGCGCCGGATGGCCAGCGCCACATGGGTTTCGGGGCCGACGCCGGTCGCGATGAGTTTGCGGGCCAGGCGATGCACCCGTCCGGCGAACTCGGAATACGTCAGCGTCACAAGGTGACTCGATGAGGGGTGGTCGTCGGGCGACGGATGGGCCAGCGACGTCCCCTCGAACTCCAGGGCGGTCGCGTCCGGGCTGGTCAGCACCTGCGCCTCGAACAGCGAGACCAGGGTCGGCGCAATGCCTTCCGGCAGCGCGGGCAGTACCGAGGCCAGGTCGAAGCCGGTGGCGTTCCACTCGGTCAGCGCCCGCCGCTTCTCCTCGGCGTCGAGCAGCTCGATATCGCCGATGGGCCGCCGCGGATCGGCCGTGACCGCGTCCAGGATGGTGTGCAGCCGCCGCGCGAAGGCGGCCACCGTCGGCTCGTCGAAAAGATCCAGGGCATAGGAGAATTCGGCCGACATGCCGGCGTGCTCCCCGTGCGCGTCCTGCGCCTCCTGCAATGTGAGCTGGAGGTCGAACTTCGCCAGCCCGGCGTCGTAGTCGATGCCGTTGACCCGCAGACCGGGCAGCTCCAGGCTGGTCTGACGGGTGTTCTGGAAGGTCAGCATGACCTGGAACAGCGGGTGCCGGGCCTGCGAGCGGGCCGGGTTGAGCACCTCGACCAGCCGCTCGAACGGCACGTCGGCGTGCGCGAACGCGTGCAGGTCGGTATCGCGGGCGGTGGCGAGCAGATCGGCGAAGCTGGCCTGCCCGTCCACCTCGGTGCGCAGCACCAGGGTGTTGACGAACATGCCGATGAGGTCGTCGAGCGCGGCCTCACCGCGACCGGCCACCGGGGTGCCGATGGCGATATCGCCGGTGCCGGACAGGCGCGCCAGCAGCACGGCCAGCGCGCTGTGCAGCACCATGAACAGCGACGCGTTGTGCTGGCGGCCCAGATCGACCAGCAGCTGCTGGGTTTCGGCGGAGATGACGAACGGGTAGGTGCCGCCGCGGTAGCTGGCCACCGCGGGCCGCTGCCGATCGGCGGGCAGCACCAGTTCGTCGGGCAGGCCGGCGAGCGCCCGGGTCCAGTACTGAATCTGCTTGGAGATCAGCGATTCCGGATCGTCCTCGGCACCCAGCACCTCGCGCTGCCACAGCGCGTAGTCGGCGTACTGCACCGGCAGTTCCGCCCAGGCCGGGGCCTCCCACGAGGTGCGGGCCGCGTAGGCCACCATGACATCGCGGGCCAGCGGGCCCATGGACCAGCCGTCGGCGGAGATGTGGTGCACGACCATGCCGAGCACGTACTCGGATTCGCTGATCTCGAAAAGCCGGGCGTGCAGCGGCACTTCGCTGGTGACGTCGAAGGCCATGGACGCCAGCTCGATGAGGTGCTCGACCAGATTGGACTCGGTGACCGGCACCGGGGTCAGGTCGGGCACGATCTGCGCGGCGTCCAGCACCCGCTGCACCGGGCCGTTGCCGGTCTCCGGGAAGACCGTGCGCAGCGATTCGTGCCGGTCGATGACGTCGATGACGGCGACCTGCAAGGCGGCCACGTCGAGTTCACCGGAGAGCCGGATGGCGACCGGGATGTTGTTGACCGCCGACGCGGTGTCGAAGCGGTTGAGGAACCACATGCGCTGCTGCGCCAGCGACAGCGGGATGTCGGCGGGCCGCTCCCGCGCCACCAGTGCCTTGCGTGCGCCGTCACCGGCGTGCGACTCCACCCGCGCCGCCAGCGCGGCGACGGTGCTGGCCTCGAACAGCATGCGCACCGGCACGCGGGTGTCGAGCGCGATGCCCAGGCGCGAGGCGACCTGGGTGGCGATGAGCGAATTGCCGCCCAGTTCGAAGAAGTCGTCGTCCACGCCGACGCGGGCGATGCCGAGCACCTCGCCGAAGATCTGCGCGACGATCTCCTCGATCGGCGTGGTGGGTGCGCGGAATTCGCGCACCTCGAACACCGGCGCGGGCAGCGCCTTGCGGTCCAGCTTGCCGGAGGCGTTGAGCGGGAAGGCGTCCAGCACCACGAACGCGCCCGGCACCATGTACGCGGGCAGGGTCCGGTGCAGCGCCGCCTTCACGCCGTCGAGGTCGATCGGTCCCTTGGCCACCACGTAGGCGACCAGCTGATCACCGGCGACGGTGTCGATGACCAGCACCACGGCCTGGTTGACCGACGGGTGCGCGAGCAGCGCGGTCTCGATCTCGCCGAGTTCGATGCGTTGGCCGCGGAACTTCACCTGGAAGTCGGTGCGGCCGATGTAGTCGATGACACCCGGCTCGTTCTGATTCCAGCGCACCAGGTCACCGGTGCGGTACAGGCGCGAACCCGGCTCCCCGAAGGGGTCGGCCACGAAGCGTTCCGCGGTCAGCTCCGGACGGCCGAAGTAGCCGCGCGCCACCTGGGCGCCGCCCAGATACAGCTCACCCGGCACGCCCGCGGGCACCGGCCGCAGACCCTCGTCGAGCACGTAGGTCTGCGCGTTCCACACCGGACGGCCGATCGGCACCGAGGTCGGGGTCGGCGCGGTGATGGGCGCGTAGGTGGCGTGGACGGTGAACTCGGTGGGGCCGTACAGGTTGTGCACGGCAGCGGTGGAGAAGCGCCGGAAGGCGGTGACGGTGGCGGGCGGCAGCGCCTCACCGGCGACCAGAACCGCACGCAGCGACAGGCATTCGGCCGCCGAGGCGCTGCCCGCGAACACGCTCAGCATGGACGGCACGAAGGAGGTCATGGTGACGCGGTGGCGGCCGATGACCTCGGACAGGTACATGGGGTCGCGATGCCCGTCGGGCGCGGCGATGACCAGCCGCGCACCGACGGCCACGGTGCCGAACAGCTCCCACACCGACACGTCGAAGGTGACCGGCGTCTTCTGCAGGATCACATCGGTGTCGTCCATGCCGTATTCGGCGGTGATCCAGGCGATCTGGTTCAGCACCGAGGCGTGCGAGACGGCCACGCCCTTGGGGCGGCCGGTCGAACCCGAGGTGTAGAGCACGTACGCGGTATTCGAACTCCGCAGCGGCGCACGCCGTTCGGTGTCGGTGACCGGGGCGTCGTCGAACTCGGCGAGGTCGAGGGTGTCCAGGCGCAGGACCTGGCAGTCCCGGGAGTCCACATCGTCGTCGGTGGTCGTCAGCAGGACCACCGGCCGCGAGCTGGCCAGCACGTACTCGGTGCGCTCGGCCGGGTGGTCCGGATCGATCGGCACGTAGCCGCCGCCCGCCGCGTGGGTGGCGTAGATGGCGACCAGCATGTCGACCGAGCGGCGAATACCCACCGCCACCAGGGATTCCGGGCCGACGCCCGCGGCGATGAGTTTGCGCGCCAAGCGGTTCACCCGCGCGGAGAACTCCGCGTAGCTCAGCTCGACGGCGGGACCGAACATGCCGCCGCTGCGCTCACCCGGATCGAAGATGAGCGCGGTGGCGTGCGGCCGCTGCCGCACCTGGCGCTCGAACAGATCCACCACGGTGACCGCTCGGTCCGACGCGGCGGCCACGGGACCCTCCGTGGTTGCGCGAGCCGCCTCCGCCAGGCCCAACGAGGCCGCCGTCGGCACCGCGTGCGCGGTGTCGTTCCAGGCGCGCAGCACGGTGGCGCGCTCATCGGCCTCGAGCACGTCGATATCGCGCACCACGATATCCGGTGCGGCGACGGCGGTTTCGAGGACACGCAGGTACCGGCGGCCGAAAGCGGCCACGGTCGCGGTGTCGAACAGATCGGTGGCATAGGACAGCACCACCGACAGGCCCGCGGGCTCACCGCGCAGCCCGCGCTGCTCGGTCATGGTCCACTGCAGGTCGAACTTGGCGATGTCGACCTCGAGCTCGTCCGCGGAGACGGTCAGGCTCGGCAGCTCCATGGTGCCGTGCGACATCTCCTGGAACGACAGCATGACCTGGAACAGCGGATGCCGCGCCTGCGAACGGGTCGGGTTGAGCACCTCCACCAGGCGCTCGAACGGCACATCGGTATTGGCGAAGGCCGCGAGATCGGTTTCCCGGGTGCGGGACAGGAAGTCGGTGAAGCTCTGTGAGCCGTCGACCTCCGAGCGCAACACCAGGGTGTTGACGAACATGCCGATGAGGTCGTCGAGCGCCTGCTCACCACGACCGGCCACCGGGGTGCCGATGGCGATGTCGGTGGTGCCCGACAGCCGCGCCAGCAGCACGGCCAGCGCGCTGTGCATCACCATGAACAGCGAAACACCCTGGGTGCGGGCCAGGTTCGTCAGCGCGGCATGCAGTTCGGGATCGATGTCGAAGGTGACCCGGCTGCCCCGGAAGGACTGCACCACCGGGCGGGGCCGATCGGCGGGCAGGTCGAGCTGATCGGGCAGGCCCGCCAGGGCGTCACGCCAGTAGGCGATCTGCTTGGCGGCCATGGACTCCGGATCGGATTCCGAGCCGAGCAGCTCGCGCTGCCAGATGCTGAAGTCCTGGTACTGCACCGGCAGCGGCGTCCACGCGGGCTGCTCCCCGGCCGTGCGCGCCAGGTAGGCGGCGGTCATATCGCGCGAGAGCGGACCGAACGAGAAACCGTCCGCGGCGATGTGGTGCACCACGAAGGCGACGGCCAGATCGGTGCCCGCGGCGGCGGAGGCGGCGAGGCTCGCAGCGGCGGAGGCGACGC
This sequence comes from Nocardia sp. CC227C, assembly GCF_030767025.1. Lineage (GTDB taxonomy): Bacteria > Actinomycetota > Actinomycetes > Mycobacteriales > Mycobacteriaceae > Nocardia. Next base: position 8,583 of record NZ_JASITE010000033.1, read on the forward strand.
GGAACACCCGCACCCGAATGGGCAGCTCCTGCGAGACGTCGAAGCCGACGGAGGCGAAATCCGCCAACGCCCTGGGCAGTTCGGCCTCGTCGATATCGTGGACCTCGATACCGAGATCCACCTGCGACATGGGCAACACCAGCTGGTAGCCGCCGTCCCCGGATTCGGGGAACAGGGTGCGCAGCGACTCCTGCCGCGCCACCACGTCGGTCAGCGCGAGCTGGAGCGCGTCGATGTCGACCTCGCCCTGCAACCGCACCACGAACGGCAGGTTGTAGGTGGGCACGGTGGGATCGAACTGGTTGAGGAACCACATGCGCTGCTGGGCCAGCGACAGCGGCACCCGCTCCGGGCGCGGCTGGGCGACCAGCGGCGGACGCGAAACATCCTCCGGCGCGGTGGTTTCCACCCGCGCGGCGATACCGGCGACGGTGGGTGTCTCGAACAGCGCGCGCACGCCGAGGCGCGCCCCGAAGGCGGCCGAGATGCGCGAGACGACCTGCGTGGCGACGAGCGAGTTGCCGCCCAGATCGAAGAAGTTGTCGTCCACGCCGACCCGTCCGTGACCGAGCACATCGGCGAAGATGCCCGCCACGATCTCCTCGGCCGCGGTGCGCGGCGCGCGGAATCCGGCCACATCGACGCTGAACACCGGCTCCGGCAGCGCCTTGCGGTCCAGCTTGCCGGAAGTGTTGAGCGGGAAGGCGTCCAGCACCATGATCGACGCCGGAACCATGTAGCCGGGCAGCTTCTCGGCCACGAATCGAGTCAGCTCCGCGGGCTCCACGGACTGGCCCGGACCCGGCACCACATAGGCGACCAGCTGCTGGCCGGTGGCGGTGTCCATCACCAGCACCACGGCCTGCGACACCGACGGGTGGGCGAGCAGATCGGTCTCGATCTCGCCGAGCTCGATGCGCTGACCGCGGAACTTCACCTGGAAGTCGGTGCGGCCGATGTACTCCAGCACGCCGACGGCATCCGATGCGCCGCTCGCGACGGCATCCGATGCGCCGCTCGCGACGGCATCCGATGCGCCGCTCGCGACGGTGGCCCAGCGCACCAGGTCACCGGTGCGGTACATGCGCTCGCCACCGCCCGCGAACGGGTTGGCCACGAACCGGTCCGAGGTCAGATCCGGGCGGCCCTTGTAGCCGCGCGCCAGCTGGCGACCCGCCAGATACAGCTCACCCGCGGCCCCCACGGGGGCGGGGCGCAGCCGCGAATCCAGCACGTAGACTTCGACATTCCACTCGGGCACACCGATCGGCACCGTGACGGTGTCGGCGGCGGTGTTCTCCCAGTAGGTGACCGACACGGCCGCCTCGGTGGGGCCGTACAGGTTGTGCAGGCCCGCGTTCGTGATCCGCCGGAAGCCCGCGCCGGTCTCCGGCGGCAGCGCCTCACCGATGACGAAGACGTACTTCAGCGAGGCGCATTGCGCCGCGGAGGCGTGCGCCACGAACACCGTCAGCATGGACGGCACGAAGTCGGTGACCGTGACCCGGTGCCGCTCGATCATCTCCGCCACGTACACCGGATCGCGGTGCCCGTCCGGCGTCGCGACCACGAGTTTCGCGCCGACCAGCAGGGGCATGAAGTAGCCCCACAGCGACACGTCGAAGGTGGTGGCCGTCTTCTGCAGGTACACGTCGTCGGCCGTCATCGGATACTCGTGCAGCATCCACAGCTCTTGGTTGACGATGGCGTGGTGGGTCACCGCCACACCCTTCGGGCGGCCGGTGGAGCCCGAGGTGTAGATGACGTAGGCGGTGTTCGAGCTGCGCAGCGGCGCGAGGCGATCCGCGTCGGTGACCGGCGCGTCGGAGTAGACCGAGGTGTCGAGGGTGTCGAGTTCGACCCGGCGCACCGTCTGCGGAAGGTCGAGATCGTCACGGGCGGTGGTCAATACGCAGACCGGAGCCGCGGACTCGAGGATGTAGGCGGTGCGATCGGCCGGATGGTCCGGGTCGATCGGCACGTACGCGCCACCGGCCCGCAGCACCGCGTGCATGCCGACGACCAGCTCCGGCGACCGCCGCATCCCCAGCGCCACCAGCGATTCCGGGCCGACGCCGTCGGCGATGAGGAAGCGCGCCAGGCGGTTGACCCGCGCGCCGAACTCGGCGTAGGTCAGGGTCTCGCCCTCGAAGTCCAGCGCGATATTGTCCGGCGTCAGCGGAATCTGCGCGTCCAGCAGCGCGGGCAGCGTGGTGTCGGGAACCTCGTGGCCCGCGTCGTTCCACTCCACCAGCGTCTTGGTGCGTTCGGCGGCGGTGGTGACGGGCAGGGTCCACACCGCCTGCTCGGCATCGGCCGCCAGGAAGCGGTCGAAGAACTCGAGGAAGCGCGAATGATGGCCGCGCGCTTCGGCTTCGGTGTAGAGGTTCGGGTTGGTCTCGAAATCGATGTGATTCCGGGTGCCCTTGACCGACTGGTAGAAGTTGACGCCCAGATCCTCGATGGAACCGGTGGACAGCACGCTGTACTCGCCCACCACGTCGCCGAGCACGACCTCGTTGTGGAACAGCATGATGTTGACCCACGGCCCGAAGAACTCGCGGGTCACCACGCCGTCGCCCGCCGCGTCGCGGCGAATGTCCTCGTGGCGGTAGCGCTGGTGGCGCAGCGCGCCCGCGACCGCCACGGTCACCTGGCCGAGCAGGTCGGTGACGGTGGTGTCGTGGCCGACGTGCAGGCGCAGCGGCACGATATTGGAGGTCGCGCCGCCGGAGCGGCGCATGGCCGCGGTGGTGCGGGCGGTCACCGGCAGGCTGAGGATGACGTCCTCGGTGCCGGTCCACTGCGCGAGGTAGGTGGCGAACCCGGCGATGAGCAGGCCAGCGGGCGTGGTGTCGTAGCGGGCCGCGGCGGCGTCGAGCAGACTGCTCTTGTCATCGGACAGGGCGGCGCTGGCCACCCGGTTGAGCGGCGCGGGCGGCGCGGAGCGACCGGCCAGGCTGGAGCCCTCCTCCAGACCCGCCACCCGCTCGGCCCAGTACTCCTTGTCGCTGATGAAGCGCTTGGAGTCGCGGTAGGCGAATTCCTGCTCGACCAGGGTGCGCAGATCGGTGGCCTTGGACGGCGTCGGCTGCTCGCCGCGCACGTAGGCGGTGTAGATCTCGGCGACCCGTGTCATATAGGTCACGGCGCCGAGGCCGTCGAGCGCGATGTGATGGATGCGGGCGTACCAGAAGTAATGATCGTCACCCAGCCGCAGCATGGCCGTGCGGATGAGCCGGTCCTCGACGATGTTCAGCGGGCGGCTGTAGTCGGCGCGCATCCACGCCTGGGCGGCGGCCTCCGGATCGGCCTCGTCGCGCAGGTCTACCTGGTAGATGGTGCGGTCCAGCGTCGTGTCGACCATCTGCATGGGCTCGCCGTCGCGCTCGACGATGCGCAGGAAGCCCGAGCCGACCTCCAGCGAGCCGTCGACCATGGCCTGCTCGAGCAGTGGAATGTCCAGCTCACCGCGCAACTCGACGTACTGGGCGATATTGATCGGCACCTGGGGGTCCAGGTGCTGGGCGTACCAGATGCCGAGCTGCGCCGGAGACAGCGGAAAAAGCTCCCCCGAATCGGGCGTCACTTCCCCGCTAGCTTCGCCGTTGCCGCCGAAATCCAGCCGGTCCAACCCAAACCTCGCTTCCGGAACACCACAGCAGCGCTCCCCGCCGACACCCGGACAGGACGCGCGGCGGTGCCAGCGGCGTCCTGTTCGGGGTTCACTTCGATATCAATCAGACAAAAATGTTCACAAGGGCTATCCATCCCGCCGTGCGATCTCGTTACATGGGCACGACCACACTCGCGGGCCGGAAAACGGCCGTTTTCGGAACCTTGCTGCTGACCACCGAACCAATCTACCGCCCGGAGTGGCCACAGGACCAAGAAGGGTCATAGCCCTTAGCTATCAGGGCATTTCAACATTCGTGGGATGTAATATGATGCCGGTCCCGTCCCGGATCGTAGAGGTGCGACTGCGCGCAGGACACCGAATCGGCCAGCGCCCGCCCGACCAGAATCACCGCCGCCTGCCGCAGGCCCGCCCCCTCCACCCGGTCGGCGATATCGGCGAGCGTGCCCCGCAGTATCACCTGCTCGGGCTGACTGGCCCGGTACACCACCGCCACCGGACAGTCCGCCCCGTACTCGGGCACCAGCTCCTGCGCCAAGGACCGGATCCGGGTGATCGCCAGATGCAGCACCAGGGTGGCCCGCGTGCGCGCGAAGTTCCCCAGCGCCTCCGACTCCGGCATGACCGTCGACCGCGCCCGCGTCCGGGTCAACACCACGGACTGCACCAACTCCGGCACCGTCAGCTCGGTCCCCAGCAGCGCCGCCGCGGCGGCGTACGCGGGCACCCCCGGCGTCACGTCCCACGGAATGCCGAGCGCGTCGAGCCGCCGCGTCTGCTCGGCCAGCGCCGAATACAAGGACGGATCCCCCGAACACAACCGGGCCACATCCTTGCCCTCCCGGGTGGCCCGCGCACAGTGCGCCACGATCTGATCCAGATCCAAGCCCTGCGTATCGACCAGCTCGGCCCCCGGCGCGCAGTGCCCCAGCACCTCGGGATCCAGATACGTCCCGGCGTACAGCACCACCGGCGCGGCCGCCAGCACCCGCACCGCCCGAACCGTCAGCAGATCCGCCGCCCCCGGCCCCGCCCCGATAAAGTGCACCGTCACCCCCGCGAGTGTATGGAGTCGCGACGGGGAACCGTTGGCGGCGTCGGTCGAGAAGAGTCCGCCACCGGTTCCCCGTCGGTGATCAAGCCGCCAGGGGGGCGGGGCGGGTGGGGGTGAGGCGGCCGTCGAGCATGGTGTGGACGGTGGTCATGTGGTGCAGGTGGGTGGGGTCGTGGGTGACCAGGAGGGTGGCGGGGTGGTGGGTGTGGGCCACCTGGACGATGAGGTCGATGACGGCCGCGCCGCGTTCCTGGTCCAGGGCGCTGGTGGGCTCGTCGATGACAAGCAGCGCGGGGTCGTTCATGAGGGCGCGGGCGATGTTCACCCGCTGACGCTGGCCGCCGGAGAGTTGGGCGGGGCGCTTGTGGGCGTGGTCGGCGAGGCCGACGGCGGCGAGGAGATCGCGGGCGCGGGCGCGGGTGGCGCGGCGGCGGGCGGGCGAGACCAGCAGGCGCTGGCCCAGGTGGGCCATGGCCTCCAGCTGTTCCAGGGCGGTGAGCGCGGGGATGAGATTGGGCTGCTGGAAGACGATGCCGATCTGCTCGCGCCGCAGGGCGGCGGCCTCGCGGCGGTGCAGCCGGGCGAGGTCGATCGCACCGGATCCGGTGTCGAGTGCCACGCGGCCGGAGTCCGGGCGGATGAGCGTGGACACCACGGCCAGCAGGCTGGACTTGCCGGAGCCGGACGGTCCGGTGACGGCCGCGATCTCGCCGCCGCGCACGGACAGCGCGACCCGATCCAGCGCGGTGATGCGGTCGTCCCCGTCCGGGTAGGTGAGGGTCAGGTCGGTGACGGTGAGTGCGGTTGTCATCGAGAACTCCTGTGCGGCAGCCATTGTCAGCGGGCCTGGTTGAGTGCGGTGAGCGGATCGGTGGTGACGAGGAAGCGCAGGGCGAAGGCCGCGCCGAGCAGGCCGAGAACGATCAGCGCGACGGCGGGGACCAGGGTCGTGGACACACTGAGCACGAAAGGCAGTGCGTCGCCGAGGAACAGGCTCGCCAGCGCCGTGCCGCCGACCCCGAGCCCCACCCCGACGAGCAACACCACCAGCGCCTGCCCCAGCGCGTCCCGCACCAGCGAACCGGTCATCGCGCCAAGGGCTTTCAGCGTCGCGATATCCGCGGTCCGCTGAATCGTCCACACCGTGAAGAACGCGCCGATCACCAGTGCGGAGATGACGAAGAGCATGACCGTCATGAGGGTGAGCGAACCGTTCTCGGCCTCGTACGAACTCATCGCCGAGGGCGAATCCTCGGTGGAGGTGGTGATGGTGTGCGCGGCGGCGTCGGCGGCCGCGAGGTCGGAGACGCCCGACACCGCCAGAATGGTGGCCGCACCGGATCCGGGACTCACCGCCCGCCAGTCCGGCAGCGTCATCCACACCACCGGCGTATGCGCGTACCAGTCGTCAGCGGTCACGCCGCGAACGGTGAACGCGCCCGAACCGAGTTCGACCGTGTCTCCGGCGTTCGCGTGCAGCCGCTCGGCCGCCGCGCTGCTGAGCACCACCTCGCCCGACGCGGTAGCCACTCGATTGCCGAATGGCGTGCCGCCGACCCCGAACAATGCCACCTGGGTCGGCGGCGCCCCCGCCGCGCTGGCGCGGGTGCGGCTGATGCCGATCGGGTCCACCGTGCCGCCGGTGCGCTGCCACGCGTCCACCTGCTCGGCGGTCAGCGTCGAGGTGTCGAACGACGGCCCGCCCCCGGTGTCGGCGAACACCACGGTATCGGTCCGCAGCGACTGCACGGCGGAGATATTCTGGTGCGCCAGGCCGGAGGTGAGGCCGCTGAGGAAGCTCACGAGCAACGCCACCATGGCGACCACGAGGATGATGAGCAGAAAGCGGCCGCGGGCGGCGCGCAGATCTCGGAGCGCGACGAACATGCCTCCACCCTGTCGCCGATCCGGGTCCGGGCCATCGCGCCGCGGAATGAAACGCCGACCAGCGAACGGTGGGGCGACGTTTCCTACTTTCGATGGATGCCGCCCCGATAGCCGGGCATAAGCTGTCTGGCGTGCACCGATCGCCCCTTACCCCCGTCTTCGCCGCCCTCCAGCTCGGCCTGCACGCCCTGGTGGTGACGCTGACGGTGTTCGTGGCGGCACGCAATCTGGTGTCGAACTCCCACCCCGCCGCGGTGCTGGTGATCGCGGGGGCGTTCCTGGGCGTCTACTTCGCGGGGGCGCTGTTCAAGAGCCGTCCGACGGCGGCGCGGGTCTGGCTGCTGGTGCTCACGGCGCTCTGGCTCGGCCTGGTCATGCTCGCCCCGGACGCGGTGTACCTGGTCTTCGGCCTGTTCTTCCTCTACCTGCACCTGCTGCCGCGCTACTGGGGGCTGCTGGCGGTGGTGGCGACCACCGCGCTGTCGGTGTTCGGATTCGCCATGCACCGGGGCTGGTCGGTGGGCGCGGTGGTCGGCCCGATCCTGGGTGCGGTGGTGGCGGTGGCCATCGGGCTCGGGTACTCGGCGCTGTATCGCGAGGCCGCCGACCGTCAGCGTCTCATCGACGAATTGCTCGCCACCCGTGAGACTCTCGCCGAGCGCGAACGCACCGCGGGCAAAATCGCCGAGCGCGAGCGTCTGGCCCAGGAGATCCACGACACGGTGGCCCAGGGCCTCAGCAGTATTCAGCTGCTGCTGCACGCCGCCGAACGAGCTGCCCCCGATCACCCGGCGCTGCAACAGATTCGGCTGGCACGCGAGACCGCCGCCGACAGCCTGGTCGAAACCCGCCAGCTCATCGCCGAACTCACGCCCGCGGCGCTGGAGGGGCAGTCGCTGACGCAGGCGCTGGAACGCATCGCCCAGCGCGCGGCCACGCCGGGCCTGGAGACCGAGATGCTGGTCGAGGGCACCCCGCACGGGCTGCCCATGCCGATGGAGGCCGCGCTGGTGCGCATCGCCCAGGGCGCGGTCTCGAATGTGGTGCGGCACGCGGAAGCCGAACGGATGCGCATCACCCTGACCTACGCCGACGACGCCGTGCACCTGGATGTGGTGGACGACGGGGTCGGGATTCCCGCGACCGTGCTGGCCCACCCGCCCTCCGGCACTTTCGGTCTCACCGCCATGCGCAGCCGGGTGGAGCAGCAGGGCGGCACCATGGAGGTGGAATCCGAACCCGGCCACACCGCCGTCACCATCGCCTTCCCCCTGGAGGATCGGCAATGATCAGGATCCTGCTGGCCGACGACCACGCCATCGTCCGGGCGGGTCTGCGCGCCCTGCTGGGTTCCGGTGCGGCGCAGGCCGATTACGACATCGAGGTGGTCGGCGAGGTGACGACGGCGGATGAGGCGGTCGCCTTCTGCGCCACCACCCCGGTGGACCTGGTGCTGATGGATCTGCGCTTCGGTCCCGGCAAGTCGGGTGCCGACGCCACTGCGGCGGTGCGCGCCCTGCCCGATCCGCCGAATGTGCTGGTGGTGACCAACTACGACACCGACGCCGATATCCTCGGCGCGATCGAGGCGGGGGCGGTCGGCTACATCCTGAAGGACACGCCGCCGTCCGAACTGCTGGCCGCGGTGCAGTCGGCCGCCGCGGGCGAGAGCGTGCTGTCGCCGTCGGTCGCCTCGAAGCTCATGACCCGCGTCCGCAAACCCGATACCACGTTGAGCCCCAGGGAGATCGAGGTGCTGCGCCTGGTCGCCGACGGCCTGTCCAACCGTGACATCGGACGGCGGCTGTTCCTCAGCGAGACCACCGTCAAATCCCACCTGGTGCACATCTACGCCAAGCTCGGGGTGAAGTCGCGCACCTCGGCGGTGGCGCGGGCGCGCGAGCACGGCGCGATCTGATCACCGGGTGAGCCGCTGGGTTCCGGTGACCCGCAACAGCTCCAGCGTCGTGGCCTCGGGCGTGCCCGGCGCGGCCGAGTACACCACCACCGTCTGATCGGCATCCGGAACCTCGAGGGCATCGCAGTCGAGGGTCAGGCGGCCCAGTTCGGGATGCTCGATGGTCTTGGTGGAGGCCCGGATCTGGCCGGAATGCGGTTCGGCCTGCGCACCGCGCAGACAGCCGACGCACTGCGCCGCCGAGGCCGCCGCCGCACTCTCGGGCACCAACCTCACCCGCCCGGTATCCACGCCGAGAAAACGCTGCCAGATGATATCGCGCTGCGGACCGGGCCAGGTCGAGAAGTCGCCGAGCAACACCACCGCTTCGGCCTTCCACATCGCCCCTGCGTCGCGTCGCGAAGCCGTGTATTCGGCGGGTTGCCGTGTTCGCCGTCGACGCCCTGCGGCGCTGGGTGGCGTGACGGTTCACGCCGGCGTCTGGGCGTCCACGGCGGAGTAGTTCTCCCGCAGCGAGAAGGCCCGGGGTGACGGACCGTTGGAGCGCAGCATCGTCAGGCGTTCGACGGCTTCCTCGAGGGTCGGGGTGTGGCCGGCCGGGATCCACCACAGCACGATCATGTCTTGGCGCGGGCGCTTGAACCAGTCGCCGCGCCGGCGCAGGAATTCCAGGTGACCGCTGCGGTAGACGTAGTCCCACAACGCCTCTCGACTCTCCCAGACCGACAGGTTGATGATCACGTCGTCGCCGAACGGCCGCATGGTGGTGGCGTCCTTGCCGGAATCGTCCACGAGTCGCCAGACGAAGCCGGGTGAACTCTCGGCGAGTGCGTTGATGGGCTCGAGATTCGAGGTGAAGTCCACCATGCGCGGATCGTCGAGGGGGTACTCGAGGATGGCCAGGTTGAGCTGGGCGAGGTGATGGCCGGTCATGGGCTCACCTCACCACGGCCCCCGCTTCTATGTCAATTCTCATTTGTTTTAGAAGCCTCGACCGCGACGCAGCACAGGCCCGGTCGCGGGTCGATGCGCACCCGAACCCGGTCGGAGTCGCCCAGGCAGCCCTCGAGCAGGGCGAGATTCATACCGCAGACCAGCGGCGGATACGCCTCCGCCAGGGCGTGAAAGGGGCAGTTGCGCATGCGCAGCACACCGTCCGCGTCGAACGGCTCGTATCCCCGGGCGGCCAGGACCGCCGCGGCCGTCTCGAGATCGCGCACCGGCTCGCGATCGCCCCGCAGCGCCGCACCCCGCCTGCGGGCCGCCGCCGCCAGTTCGACGTCGAGCCGCGCCTCCTCGGCCACCTGCGCCAGCAGGTCCGCGGCGGTCCGATAGTCACGCGGCGGCAAGGAGATCTGACGCTCCGTCGTCGTCCGCCGGTAGAGCTTCGCCGGTCGCCCCGCGCCCGGCCCTGACCGCCCGGACAGTCGCCGACTCTCTGTTTCCAGCAGTCCGGCCGCCACCATCCTGTCGAGATGATGTGCGGCCAAGGGGCGTTGTATCCCGACCGCTTCCGCGGCCTCGTTGCGGCTCACCGGCTCGCCGCGACCGGCCACGTACTCGTAGAGCCGCCGCCGAACGGGATCCTGCAATACGCCGATGGCGCCGATGTCCTCCACGCGGCCATTCTAAGAACAATCGGAATCTGCTATAGAACGCGGAGGCGTGTCCCGCGTCCGATTGGCGTGGATCGTCCGGCGTCATCCGTACCGTGGGGCCATGGCTTCCCTCTCCGACCCCGAAGTGCGCGACTTCCTCTCGGCGGGTACCCGCACCGGCAAGCTGGCCTTCACCGCCTCCGACGGGCGTCCCGTGGTGACGCCGATCTGGTTCATCGTCGAGGGCGACGAACTGGTCTTCAACACCGGCAAGACCTCCGCCAAGGGCAAGGCCCTCGCCCGCGACAACCGCCTCGCGCTCTGCGTCGACCTGGAGGAGCCGCCCTTCGGCTTCGTGCAGGTGCAAGGTGAGGCCACCACGTCCGAGGACCTCGGCGAACTCGTACGCACCGCCACCGCCATCGGCGGCCGCTACATGGGACGAGACCGCGCCGACGAGTTCGGCAAACGCAACGGCGTCCCCGGCGAACTGGTGGTCCGCCTTCGCCCCACCAAGGTCATCGCCGCCTTCGACCTGTCGGACTGACCGACGGGGAATTGGTGGCGTCGCCCTCTCGACCGATGCCGCCACCAGTTCCCCATGATCATGAGAACCCGTGGGCGCGGAGGGCGGCGTGGACGCGGTCGAGGATGGTGTGGGGGCGGCGGTGCAGGAGGGTGGCGTTTACTCGGATGATGCGCCAGCCGAGGGATTCCAGGGTGGCTGTGCGGTCGATGTCCTTGGTGCGTTGGGCGGGGTCGGTCCAGTGTTGGACACCGTCGTATTCGACGCCGATGCGCCATTGTCTCCAGCCCATATCCAGGCGGGCCACGAAGGTGCCGTAGTGGTCGCGGACCACGAGTTGGGTGGTCGGGGCCGGTAGGCCGCCGTCGATGAGCAGCAGCCGGGTGAGCGATTCGGGCGGCGACTCCGCTCCGCCGTCCACCAACGGGAGCAGGTCCGCCAGACGGCGCACGCCCCGCACCCCCGGATGGCATCGCACCACCGCGGCGATCTCGCTCGGCGCCAGTCCCGTTGCGGCGCAGAGGGCGTCCACGATCGGCAGTGCCTGCTCCCGAGGCAGACGGCGCCCGATATCGAAGGCGGTGCGGGCGGGAGTGGTCACCCGGAATCCGTCGATCTCACAACACTCGTGCGCCGCCAACGTTGTCCTGGTGACGTGGATCCCCGGCGGCGGCTTGGCATGCTCCGGTCGCGCCAGCTCGGCGGGCCGCGTCGGCTCCAACCAACGCGTCCCGTGCAGAGCGGCAGCCGAACAGCCCATGACCACCGCACTGCCCTTGGCCCAATGTGCCGCCGCCCGAGCGACCCCGGCGGCGTCGAGCACCACGCCGCGCCGCAGGTACACATCCGGAAACACGCGCACGAAGTCGTGCCGTAACTCCCACCGCGTCACCACTCCCGCCGCCCGCGCCCACGCCCCCGGAAACGGCCCCTCCAACACCCCCATACCCCTCCCCCACCCCGCGCCACTCCCCTGTGGATAACTCCGCGACAGGGAACTGGTGGCGGCGCCCTCTCGGCCGATGCCGCCACCGGTTCCCCGTGATCGACTGTCAGGTCAGAGCTGGCCGCAGTCGGCGATGCGGACGGGGGCGGTGGTGGCGCCGGAGTCGGTGCCGACGCGGGCTATCGCGTCGAGGAGGGGCAGGCCCTCGGTGACCTGGCCGAAGACCACGTGGCGGGCGTCCAGCCAGGGGGTTTCGGCGAAGGTGATGAAGAACTGGGAGCCGTTGGTGCCGGGGCCGGAATTGGCCATGGACAGGACGCCCGGGCCGGTGTGGGTGCGGGTGAAGTTCTCGTCGGCGAACTTGCCGCCGTAGATGCTCTCGCCGCCGGTGCCGTCACCGGCGGTGAAATCGCCGCCCTGGGCCATGAATCCGGGGATCACCCGGTGGAAGGCGCAGCCCTTGTAGTGCAGCGCCGCGCCACCGGGGCTGGTGCCCTTCTCCCCCGTGCACAGCGCCCGGAAGTTCTCGGCGGTGCGCGGCACCGCGTCCGCGAACAGTTCCATGACAAGCCGTCCGACCGGCTGCTCACCAATGGTGATGTCGAAGAACACGGCGGGATTGTGGCCGTGTGCGGCGGCGGTTCGAGTGCCGAACGCGACGGCCCCCACGGCGACGGCGGCGGATACGAGAGCGGACCTGCGAGACAGCGGAGTCATCGACCTTCTTCCTGTTCGGATCGGACGGCAGCATGCCATATGGCGCGCACGACCGGGGCGCGAACCACGAAGGCGTTCCGATTCCCGCACCGGCGGTCTCCCGGCGCATCCGGAGCCAGCGCGATCCTGCGTCCGCCGAAGACGCGGTCGGCAAACCGGTGGACCGACGGCGTCCGATTCAGGAGGGCAGGGCGCGGTCGATGCGGGACCGCACGGCGCGGAGTTCGGCCGCCAACTCGGGGGGATCGTGGAGTTCGAAGTCGACGCCGAGGTCCAGCAGGCGGTGGGCCAGCCATTCCGGGGAGTCGTCGCGGTGGGCGTCGAGGCGGCAGCTGCGGTCGTCGAGCGCGACGATGTCACCGGGCAGGTCGCCCAGTCGACCGGTGACGCGGTGGGCGGGGGCGTGGATGGTGGCGCGGACATGGAGTGTCGGTGTGCCCCAGTCGGTTCGCTCGCCCGCCACGTAGGCGGCGGGGCTGTCCGCCGGCAGCGGGCGGGGAGTGAAGCGGGCGGCGGTGGGATGCGGCCGGGTGACGCGGTCGACGCGGAAGGAGCGCCAGGCGTCCCGGTCGAGGTCGTAGCCGACCAGGTACCAGCGGTGGCGGGCGGAGACGAGCCCGACGGGTTCGGCGTGGCGGCGGGTTTCGGTTCCGGCGGCCGAGCGGTAGGCGAAGCGGACGCGTTCGCGGTTGGTGACGGCGGCGGCCAGGGCGGTGAGGATCTCCGGATCCACCGGCGTGCGTCCGGAAGCCGGTGTGGCGGTGGCGGTGGCCAGGACGCGGACGCGGCGGCGCAGTGCGGCGGGGAGCACCTGTTCGAGCTTGGTCAGCGCGCGAACGGACGCCTCCTCGATGCCCGCGACCGCAGCGCCCGCGGCCGAGCGCAGACCGACGGCGATGGCGACCGCTTCCTCGTCGTCCAGCAGCAGCGGCGGCAGGGCCGCGCCCGCGACCAGGCGGTATCCCCCGGCCGCGCCCAGGGTGGCCTCGACGGGGTAGCCGAGCTCGCGCAGGCGCTCGATATCGCGGCGCACCGTCCGGTCGGTGACGCCGAGTCGTTCGGCCAGTTCGCTCCCCGGCCAGTCACGGGGAGTCTGTAGGAGCGAGAGCAGCCGCAGCAGTCGCGCCGGTGTGTCCGTCATATTTTCATTGTGCCGCTGATCTAGGACCGAAATAGTCCTATATGGCCCATAGCGTGGTGGTCACATCGCCCGAACGACACAGGAGCCGGCAATGACCGACGAGATCCGCCCCTTCCGCATCGCCATTCCACAGGCCGATATCGACGACCTGAACCAGCGGCTCGCCCGCGCCCGCTGGTCCGCGCCGCTGCCGGGACGGGACTGGGACAAGGGCGTGCCGGTCTCCTACCTGAAGGAGCTGGCCGCGTACTGGCGCACCGAGTTCGACTGGCGCGCACAGGAAGCCGCGCTCAATGAATTCCCGCAGTTCATCACCGAAATCGACGGCCTGGACGTGCACTTCCTGCACGTGCGCTCACCCGAACCGGACGCGCTGCCGCTCATCCTGACCCACGGCTGGCCGAACACCTTCGTGGAGTTCACCAAATCCATCGGCATGCTGACCGATCCGCAGCGTCACGGTGGCGATCCGGCCCAGGCGTTCCATGTGGTGATCCCGTCGGTCCCCGGCTTCGCCTTCTCCGACGCGCCCCGGGAACTCGGCATGTCACCCCGCGAGGTGGCCGAGATGTGGGTCGCGCTCATGGACCGGCTCGGCTACGACCGCTACGGCGTCCAAGGCGGCGATCTGGGCGTGTACGTGGTGCAGGAGATGGCCATCGCCGCACCGGATCACGTGGTCGGCGTGCACATCGACGGCGGTGTCGGCATGCCCACCGAAGCGGATGTGCCGACCATGAACGCCGAGGAACGCGCCGAGTGGGACATGATGCAGAAGTGGATGACGGGTGTGGACCACCACGTCCTGCTGCACGACGCCCCGGAGACCTTCGCCGCGGCGTGGACGGATTCCCCGGTCGGGCTGATGGCGTGGCTGGTGCACAAGTTCGCCGAATTCGCGCCGCTGGCCGACCATCTCGAGGAGGCCGTCGAACGCGATCACCTGCTCACCGATATCAGCCTGTACTGGTTCACGAATACCGCCGCCACCTCCAGCTGGCCCATGTACAACGGCCTCGGTGACGACGGCTTCGCGTGGCCGAAGGGCCAGCGGTCGGTGCCGATGGGCGTCTACGGCGGCGGCTCGGCCCTCATGCGCCGACTCGCCGAACGGGACAACCTCATCACGCACTGGCCCGAGGGCAATACCGGCAACCACTTCGTGGCCATGGAACTGCCCGAGATGCACACCGCCGACATCCGCGCCTTCTTCGCGAAGGTGCGCTGAGCGGAGGTGGGCTCAGGACCCGGCGGGCCGCTGCGCGGCGTACCAGTCCAGCAGCTCCGGGGCGTCGATCGCGGTGGGTGAGACCACGCGTGACACGTCGGCTCCCTGGAGCAGTTTCTTCAGTGGC
>NZ_JASITE010000034.1 GCF_030767025.1 Nocardia sp. CC227C
CCCCGCCGCGCGTCAATTCGTCACCACCACAACGACGTACCAGCGTGCGCGAACGCGCTCGGCTACGCGATGCACCGATGTAGTCCGGCCTGACCGCAGTGGGCAGGCTCGTGACCGCTCGCGGCACGTTTGGGCGAGGTGTGTGGTGGTGGCGCTGACCTCCGCCGATGACATCGAGATCGCGGTCGAGGCGTTCGCCGGTGTACACCAGAACGTCAGGCCGGGCTTCGATGTCGCGGTTGTCTTGGCCGTGGGTCTCGCCCAACAGCATCAACCCGCCCACCGACGGAGTGGGTCGGCGGGGTCATAGGCGAACGAGTCGGGGCCCGACTACACTGGGGTCTCGCCGAGGCGTCCGGCGGCGCGCAGCGGGGCGCGGCCGGTGCGTGCGGTTGCCGAGAAAATGCGTTGTCAGCCAGGATAATTGGCCTCTCGGCACCGGGACCACTGTTTGAAGGATCACGCGGTGACCACCCCTATGTCCGGGATTCGACACTCACCGGATTGATCGGCGAGCTGCTACACCACTCTGACGGACGCAACCGTTCACCGTTGCGTGCATGTCTTGAGGTTCACGTTGCGTGCATGTTTAGCGTCGAGGTGCCGGATCGGCCGGCCGAGTTCCGAGCAGGAGGATGGGGCGTGTCCTGGTCTGTTGCCGAGATTGCCCGCATGTCCGGCGTGACGCCGCGCACGCTGCGGTACTACGACGAGATTGGACTGCTCTCGCCCGCCGGTATTCGTAGCAACGGTTACCGCGTCTACGAGCAGGAACAACTGCTGCGATTGCAGCAGATTCTCGTGTTGCGGGAGTTGGACATGCCGCTCGATGACATCGCGGCAGTTCTCGACGGGCAGACCGACCACCTGCGGGCGTTGCGTGAGCACCACGCGAGGGTGACCCGCAAGCGTGATCGTCTCGCTCAGGTGGCACAGACGCTTGCTCGCACCATCGAGGAACTCGAGATACAGAAGGAAGCAGGAGCTGTGACCGAAATCAACAGGCCGGAAAACCTTTTCGAAGGCTTCGACCCGAGCCAGTACGAGGCGGTACAAAGCGACGATTGGCCTGATCAGGAACAGGTCCAGCAGCGGTCGCAACAGTTCATCGACTCGCTCAGCGCTGAGGACATCGAGCGGATGCAGCGCGAAACGACCGCAGCGATGATTCGGATGGCCGAATTCATGGCATCCAACACAGCGGTCAGTGACCCGTCAGTACAGGCAGAGATCGAGACGGCGTACCAGCTCATGCGCGCGAGCTGGGAGCCGGACGCTCGTGCGTTCAAGGCGCTGGCTCGTACATATGACGATCCGGCCTACGCCGAGAATTTCGACCGTATCGCTGCTGGGCTTGCGACGTACTACCGCGACGCGATGATGGTCTTCGCCGACACCCGGCTCACCTGAGGTAGGCGGCGGCTGCCGCAGAGGCGGGCTGTGTCCAGGGCCTGCAGACCCTGAAACGCGGCTCGAGACAGCTGACGGACATCCTGCATTCGGCGTGAGCGTATGTACGGGTGGGGTGCTGGCGGTGTGCCAGATGTCCGCGAGTTGCTGCCCATGGGGAACCCGTAGCTGGCTGTGCACGGGGGACCTTCAGTGGCCGCTGTCGAGCAGTTTTCGGGCGTTGATGGCCCAGCGGATCGCGGTGGTGTCGGCGATGCCGAATACGGCGCTCAGGTGCAGTGGGTCGCCGCCGCTGGCGAGGGCTTCGTCGAGTTGGCGGTCGATGCGCAATCGCTCGAGCGTGGCCGTGAGGCCGCGCAGGTTCATCAGGAAGGTGGTGCTGACCGGTCCGGTGCGCAGCGCGCTTTCCTTGCTGATGAGCAGGTGTGGGTTGGCGGTGTGCGGCCACCGGGCGCGCCGGTGGTCGAGCCACTCGCGCAGCGCCTGGCGGGTCAGCTCGTCGAGCGGACGGGAACGGCCTGCGATGGTTGAGGT
This sequence comes from Nocardia sp. CC227C, assembly GCF_030767025.1. Taxonomy (GTDB): domain Bacteria; phylum Actinomycetota; class Actinomycetes; order Mycobacteriales; family Mycobacteriaceae; genus Nocardia. Next base: position 1,945 of record NZ_JASITE010000034.1, read on the forward strand.
TCCCCCCTAATGGTGGACAGGGGGTTACGAGTTTTCAGGCAGCAACAGCGCGCAGTGACCGCTCGAAGGTGTCGGGACTTTGCATCCCGAGCGCGGAGTGCCGTCGGGCAGTGTTGTAGAAATTGATCCAGTTGTCAACTGCGGCAACGAGTTCGGCCTTCGTTGCATAGACGTGCCGGTAGTATTCCTCGTGCTTGAAGCTCGACCAGAACGATTCGGCGGGACTGTTGTCCCAGCAAATCCCAGTCGCGCCCACGGATCGCCGTAACCCATGGCGGAAACAGGCTTTCGCGGTCAGGTGAGCGGTGAACTCACCGCCACGATCGGAGTGCAGGATCGTGCAGCGGCAGCGCCCATTCCGCGTCACGACCGCAGAATCGATGGCTTCGGTGACCATGTCGGCGCCGATGTGGTCGGCGATGGCATAGCCCAGCACTTTCCGGGAATGCCCGTCACGGATCGCGCACAAGAACATCTCACCCTGCCCGCAGGTGAGATAGGTGATGTCGGTGAACCACGCCGCGTCCAGGCGGCCCTGGTCGAAGGCCCGGTCAACCAGATCCGGTGGGAACGACGCATCCGGATCGACCACGGTCGTGCGCACCTTGAACGTGCGTGGGCTGATGCCCTCGAGCCCGATCGAGGCCATGATCTTGGCGACGGTCTTCTCGGTGACCCGTTCACCTTGGGCGCGTAACTCGGCGGTGATCCGTGGCGCCCCGTAGATGCCACGGGAATCGGTGTGGACCTCGGTGATCTTCACTTCCAGATCCGCGCGCCGCTGCTGGCGAGGCGTCAGAACCGTTGCCGCGCGGCGCTTGATGTGCTGGTAGTAGCCGGAGGTGGAGACCTTCAGCAACCGTGCCATCCGGGTGAGCGAAAACCGTTGACCCTCAGGGGCTTCGGTGCCAGCGGTTTCGGCGATATCGTCGGGGCCGACCGAAACAGCTTCTGCTGGAACGCAATACTCGTTTGCGGGACCATGTCGTGGAGAAGCTGGAACTGGAGTGGTCGCCGGATCAGATCGCTCGACGGCTGCTCCTGGACCACGCCGACGATCCCGACATGCGGATCAGCCACGAGACCATCTACCGCAGCGTCTACACCACCAGATGGAAGCTGATACCGAAGCATCTGGCGGAGACGGCGCTGAGGACCAGAAGACCGATCCGCAAGAACAAACATCACAGCGTGAAAGGGCAATGGCGGTCACAGATCATCGGCGCGCGTCCCATCGAGGAGCGACCGCGGGAAGCCGAAACACGCAGTGCCGCAGGACATCTAGAGGGCGATCTGATTCTCGGCAGCAAGATCAGTCAGGTCGCCACCCTCGTGGACCGCAAAACACGCTTTCTGACCATCGTGCAGCTCGCGGACCGGCGCACCGAAACCGTCGTCGGCGCCCTGATCAGCCGCTACGCCGCCATGCCAGAAACGCTATGCCGCACCCTGACCTGGGACCGGGGCATGGAGTTGGCTGATCACGCTCGGCTCGCCGCCGCCGCGGACATCGACGTGTTCTTCGCTGCCCCGCGCAGACCTTGGCAGCGAGGGACCAACGAGAACACGAACAAGCTGATACGGCAATACTTGCCGAAGAAGACGGATCTCGCCGCCTATGGCCAAGCCGAACTGGACGCCATCGCCGACCGACTCAACAATCGACCGCGAAAATACGGTCAAGCTGCGTCCCGCCCTCGGCAGTCTCCGGGTCTGGGAGGCCGATACCGGTCGGCTCGACGAGCATATTCAGTCTCTCGTCGCGGCCGGATTGAAGTCGAAGGCGCGGCTGCACAAGGTCATCCTGACCGGCGTCATGGGGGTCGCTGTCCGCTATGGCGCGCTCGCGGAGAACCCGGTTCGCGATACCGCCCGGCTACGCAGACGCAAGACCCAGCCCCACACCATCGAACGGGACCGTCTGGACGGCTTGCGCGCGCAACTGCGGGAGTGGTTGGCCGGGAAGGAGCTTCCCGGAACCCCCGCCTATACGCATGGGCCGAAGCGGGATCCGCTCGTGATGTCGCCGATCTGATTCTCGGCTCGGGCGCGCGGCCGGGCGAAGCGCTGGCAGCATCGTGGGACCAGTTCGACCTCGATGCTGTCCCGGCGACGGCGACGGTCGTCAGGCTCGCCGGGAAGGGGCTGTTCCGCCAGGAGTGGGTGAAAACCGATGCCGGGCACCGGATCGTCGCGCTGCCGGAGTTCACGACGCGCATGTTGAAGCGGCTGCGCGACGATCCGGAGTACGGCGGGATGTGCGCGGTGAAGGCGCTGCGAGAGGTGGCTGGCAGCGTGGTCGAGGTGGAAGTCAAGGTTCCGTTGGTATTTCCCGGCCGTGGCGGGGTACTGCGCGATCCGCACAACTTCAACCGGACATGGCGGGCGGCGCGGGGCACGCTGTACAACGATGTCACGCAGTACACGTTCCGGAAGACGGTCGCGACACTGATCGCGGAGGCGTCAGATGCGAAGACGGCCGCCAAGCAGTTGGGGCACTCCCGGGAGGGGATCACCGAGCGGCACTACATCGCCTCACCCGAGCAAGCGCCGGACTCATCAGCGGTGCTGGAACGGGGTTTCGGCGGAACCGGGTGACGAACGCGGTGGGCGCGCGAATTTTTGGGATATTTTTGGGAACGGTCCGATTCGCCTGAAGAAACGACCACAGCCCCTGACCGGTACTGCCAGGTCAGGGGCTGATTTCTGTGCGCCATCAGGGACTCGAACCCCGAACCCGCTGATTAAGAGTCAGCTGCTCTGCCAATTGAGCTAATGGCGCGTGCACCGGTGAGCGGTGCGGCGGAAACCATAGCAGGCAGGGTCTGGAATGACCGAAACGCGCAGGTCGATGCGGTCAGGCCGAGATGACGGCGATGAGGAAGCCGAGCACCCAGGAACCGGCGATGAGGGGGATGGCGATCAGGGCTACGGGCCAGGCGGGCATTCTCCAGCGGATGGCGCGCGCTATCCACAGGGCTACCAGCATGAGTGAGGTGGCGATGCCGAACCAGGCCACGGCATAGGACAGGGGGAGGTAGCTGGTGTCGCCAGATTCATGCGTCGCTACCTCGTACACCGGAACGGTTTTCGCCGCGAAGACCGCCGTGGCACACGCGAGCGCGTAGATCACCACGGTGGCAAGGCGATCCGTCCAGCGCACCGGCGGCTGCCCCGACTGCGCCATGCACCCAGCATGACCGATCGTGGAATTCCCAAGGCCGGGAATGCCCGATACTCGGCGATAGACCACCGATGCCCATGGGTGAACGAGGTAACCGATGGTGTGCGCAAACCAGCCGATACCGCGTCGTGCCGGATCGAGTGCGGGTCCGGTGCTGCCATGACCAGTCGTGAGGATCTGGTCGGGTTCATCGATCTGTATGTTCCCAAGATCGCCGGCGGCTTCGTGAGATCGACCATCGAGGCCGCCGAGGAGTACTTCGAAACCGCGATCCTGCTGTTCGCCTCCGGGGACGGTGCCCGGCAACCCGACCTGGTGAACTGGATGGACGAACGGCGGTTGCTCAGCGACGAGGGTTTGTCCGCGCCGCCGGGCGAGGCGGTGATGGCCGAGGACTACTCCACCCGCCAGGGGGAGGTCGACGAGGAGAAGAGGCAGATCGACGAGCAGGGCGACGCGGTCCGCGACTCGGCGTTCGCGACCTTCGACCTGTCGAATTCGACCTACGTGTCGATCAAGGAGCGAATCGAACAGCTCGACACCGAACTCCGGAGCATCACCGAACGCACGGATACCCACGACGTGGACTCCGACGGGAATACCGGCGAATACCTGCCGCTGACCGCCGCGCAGAACATGCAGGCGCTGCGCCTGGTGCTGAACGCGGTCTCCGATGTCCACGCCGCGGTGGAGAACGCGTCGACGGAGAGCCGGAATCACGCCGACGACATCGACCGCTCGAATCCCGCACCGATGAGCTATCCGTCTCCCGTCATGCCCGTGGCGCCCTCCTACAACGGGACCACTCCCTGGACGCCGACCAACGCGAGCTACGTGGCGTCCGACGTCACCGATCCCGCGGCCCGCGCCCTCGCCGCGGCGCGGAGTCAACTCGGCGTCCGCGAATTCGGCAACAACTCCGTGAACGCCCCGTACAACATCAACGACGCCTGGTGCGCGTCGTACGCCGACTGGGTGTGGGACCAAGCCGGTCATCAGGTCGACTGGACGAACAAGAACTACGTACCCGCTATCTGGAACGATGCGCAGAGCATGGGGCTGGCGGCATCCCCCTACGACGCCGAGCCCGGCGACATGATCGTCTTCAACTGGGACGGCGGCAAGCCCGACCACGTCGGAATCGTGGTCGCCAGGGAAGGCGACACGATCTACACCATCGAAGGCAACACCACCGGACCGGACGGGGTCGACGGCGTCTACGAGAAGCAGCGCACCATCAGCTCCGGCCAGATCGTCGGCGTCGTGAAGCAGCCGCCCTCCGCCGCCGCGGCGGATCCACGCCCGGGAGAGCTGCTGGTCTGAGCCCGGCTCAGCCGATCGCGCCGCCGACCAGGAAATGTCCGGCCGCACCGGATATCACGATCACCGGCAGGGCGATGGCGGGCCAGAGCCAGGCGCTGCGCCGGGTCATCGCCGCCACCGCGGCAAGCACCAGGGCGCAGCCGAGGGCGAGGGTGATTCCGCCTCCGGCGATCACGAAACCGACCAGCGCTTGCGCCGGTGGCCGAATCACGGTGCACTGCACCGAGAAATCGCGCTGCGCGGTGCAGCGGTTGCGGATCAGGTCGAATGCCTTGCCGAAGAGGTCGTAGGCCCAGAAGAGGGCGACCACCACCCCGACCGCGTAGACGGCCGTCGCGAGCAGCACATCCTTCCTCCGCAGCGGCCTCGGCACGTCGGAATCCGCTGCGGCGCCGAGCTTCCGGGTCGCCGAGTCGTGGTCTGCCGATGCCGGATCGGAGGAGTCCGTGCCCTGCCGCGCCCCGCCGGGAGGTCGTCCGAGGTCTGGGCTCGCCCCCGCGCTCGCGGATTGCTGTGGGGCGTCGCGGAACATCCGGGACGGGCCCTGGGGTCGCGGTTCTCCCGAACGTCCCGGGCTACCGGGAGCAGCACCTAGAACAGGTCCGAACGGAGTACTGGCAGGTCCACTCGGACTTGAAAGGGGTCCACCTGGACCCGAAGGGCGTCGAGACGGCCTCTTCAGAGGTCCATTCGGACTCGCGGACCATCCATTCGGATGTGAATCAACCCCGTTCGGACCTTTCGGCAATTCGCTTGGACTCGGCGGCGGCCCGCCCGGAGTGCCGTGAGGTCCGTCCAGACCTTCAACACCCCCGTATGGATGCCCTCGAGTTCCTTCCGGACCCTTTCGCGTTCCGTTTGGACCACCTATCGGTACACCCGGATCACCGGAGCGGTACGGGGCGGGTCCGCGCGGCGGCAACGGGAGAATCGGCGACTGCGTCGGCTGCACGGGGTTGGCGTTCGAGCTCCCGGCACCCGGCTCCCACGGCTCCGGCGGCCGTCCCGGTTCCCGGCTCACCGGCCCGCCCGGCTGACGTGGACCCTGCGGCGGCCTGCCCGGATGCCGGGGCGCGCCGGGGCCGGGATGTGGTCGCGGAGTGTCCGGGCCGGGATGGCGCGGTTCGTCTGGCGCGGACATGGCGGGCTCCCCCGGTTGTGGAACGTATACCTTCCGCATTGTTGTCGGCGCGCGCCCGCACCGCCACTCCGATTCCCTCGGCGCGGACGGTTCCACGGCCCGGTGGTGAGCAGGCGTGATCGAGTTCCGTGCGGGGACGGCGACCGAGACGCCAGCGAACACCACAGACCAACGGCGCGCGGGACGCGAACGAGTTGCGCAAACTGACGACGCGCAGGACACGGTCGAGTTCCACGGCCCGACTGCGCGCAAGGCACGGTCGAAGTGCCACAGACCGGCGGTGGCAGGACGCACGCGGGCGCGCGCGCCGTGGTGAGTAGGCTGCCGGTGGTGAACGAGCACCCGAGTGCACCGGACTGCGACGCCGCGGTCGTCTACGCCATTCCCATGCGAACTCGCTTCCGCGGGATCACGGTTCGCGAGGGGATGGTCATCCCGGGTCCGCGCGGGTGGGGCGAGTTCTGCGCGTTTCCCGAGTACGACGATCGGGAAGCGGCGGGGTGGCTGGCCACGGCCGTGGAGCAGATGACGGTGGGCTGGCCGCAGCCGGTGCGGGATCGGGTGCCGGTCAACTGCACGGTGCCCGCGGTGGATGCCGAACGGGCCCGGGAGATCGTGGCGGGGTCGGGATGCCGTACCGCCAAGGTGAAGGTGGCCGATCACCCCGATTCGCTCGCCGAGGATCTGGACCGGGTGGCGGCGGTGCGGGAGGCGCTCGGCACGGAGGGCGCCATCCGGGTCGACGCCAATGCGGTGTGGGATGTGGACACCGCCGTGGCGCAAATCAAGCAGATCGACCGTGCGGCAGGCGGATTGGAGTATGTCGAGCAGCCCTGCCGCACCATCGAGGAACTGGCGGCCGTGCGCCGCCGCGTCGATGTGCGCATTGCCGCCGACGAATCCATCAGGCGCGCCGAGGATCCCATGAAGGTGGCGGTGGCCGGGGCCGCCGACGTGGCCGTGCTCAAGTGCACTCCCCTCGGTGGTGTGAGCCGCGCCCTCCAGGTGGCCGAGGCGGCCGGACTGCCGACCGTGGTGTCCTCCGCCCTGGAGACCAGTATCGGGCTCTCCGCCCAGCTCGCCTTGGCCGGAGCCCTGCCGAACCTCGAATTCGCCTGCGGCCTGGGCACACTCGCGCTCCTCACCGGCGATCTGGTGACCGACCCGGTGCGCCCGGAGGACGGCTACCTCCCGGTCCCCCGCACCCCACCGACTCCGGACCCGCGACTGCTGGAGCGCTACCGCCACCCGGACCCCGACCGCACCGCCTGGTGGCACGCCCGCCTGGACCGGGTGCGCCGACTGCTGGATTGAGCAGCATCCACGCCACCGAGCACCGAGCACCCGGCCCAGCGCGACCGCCCGGCGCCGGGATCGGCCTGCCGCCGATCCCCGCGCCGCGCTGTCAGCGACTCCCGACCGCTTCGAGTCGGAAGCGGTCGGAGTGTTCGGCGACCCACTGTTCGAAGGTGCGGGCCGGGCGGCCGAGCAGGCGCTCGACGGTGTCGTCCACGGTGGTGCCTTCGCTGGGCGGCGATGCGTACCAACCGATCACGTACTCCGCGTCCGCGCGCGACACCCCGGTGCCCATGAGCCGCTCGACGGCCTGCTCGTGGGTGATGCGGTCTAGGGTGAGCTCGCGCCCGACCGCGTCGGAGAGGATGCGCAGCCGCTCGGCGATGGTCAGCGCCCGGGGTCCGGTGAGGTTGTAGGCGCGGCCGGAGTGCCCATCCTCGAGCAGGGCGAGCGCCGCGACGGCCCCGATATCGGCCTCGTGTACCAGGGCGCTCGGATGGTCGTAGGGTTCCCGCACCACGCCTTCCGCGCGAATCGAATCGACCCAGGTCAGCGTGTTGGACATGAATTCCTGCGGCTCCAGCCGGGTCCACTCCACCCCGGATTCCGCCACCGCCTGCTCCGCGGGTCCCACCATGCCGCCCCAGACGACGGTGATCCGGCGCACGCCCGCCGCCACCGCCCGCGCGACCAGTTCGGGGCCGACCGCCGCGAGACCGTCGGTCACCGTGAGGTGCAGGCGGCTCACCCCGCCGAGAGCCGCCTGCAAAGAGTCCGGTTCGGTATGCGTGCCCCGCACCAATTCCACGGCGGGCGGCAGCTTTTCGGCCGCCGCGCGCGGATCGCGGGTGAGCGCCCGCACCTGCTCGCCCCGGCGCACCAGTTCCGCCACCACGTGGCGTCCGGTATTGCCGGTAGCGCCCGTCACCAAGGTCGTCATGTCGTCTCCTTTCGTCGGTTCCGACGCTAGGAGCTCAACCTCGGTTCAGGTCAAGCGCGATCGCTCAGTCCGCGACCAGGACGGTGCGGCGGCGCCCCGACGCGGCATGGCGTTCGGCATTGGCGTCCGCTGCGTCGGCCGATCTCCGGCTCGTCGGCTTTCGACGCCCATACGGTTCGACAGCCGTTGCCGCAGCCGGTGTTTCAAAGCGAGATAACGTCGGGGCCATCGCGCAGTATCAGCGATGACTCCGCCGTGGCGGAAGGCGATGGCACCCACGCGAATTCCGGTGGCGGCTCGCCCAGCAAACGATGCAACTCACCGATGGCGGCTTCGGCTGCCGCCCGGTCCGACGGTGCCGTGGACAACCCACAACGCAACCATTCGTCCCGTAATCGGAATGCGGCATCGACAGGTTCTACCAGGTGAATCCCGCGGGAATGAGACATCCGCGGGACTCGCGCGGGTTCACCGCGCGAAGGCGTCGTACGCCTTTCGAGAGCAGGAGGTCATCGTCCGACCATGACAGCGGATCGGCGGCTGGCAACCGTCAGAGACGCACACCGCAGCCGAGCATGGTGGTGCGCATGAGCAATGCGGCCTCCGGTCCGATCACACCGTCGATCAATTCCAGATAGCGGTCGCAGAATTCCGGGCCGTGCGGCGCGCATTTCTCCGGATCGGATTCGAGATGGTGGGCTAGTTCGTGCAGGATCACCAATTCGCGCAGTGCCCAGGCACTTCCGTGCGCGTGCAGGGGCACCGCCAGCACTGCTCCCGCCATCTCGTAATGCGCGGCCTTGGAGCCGGCGCGCGCACGCACCGTGACCGGTGTGGCGGCTCGCGGCCACCGCGCACGCACCCAGTTCAGGGCCAGCACCCGATCCACGTAATCCTGCACCGATTCCACCGAGGCGAATTTCCGCTCCACGGGCAGGGTCAGCTGGGAGCCGTGCAACTCCACCGTGCGCGCGCCGAATCCCTCCGAGCGCTCGAACATGCCGCGCACCATGGCTTCGGCGTCGTAGACCCGGGCGCGCTGGAAGTCGCGGGTCACGATCCGCCGCCGGGCAGTTCCCCACGCGCCGCGCCCAATTCGGGTGCGGTGCCCAGTCGCGCGGCCCGCCCGGCGCGATCGCCCGCCCGCCGCGCCGCGGAGGAGTAGCCCGCCGACGCCTCCGGGCCACGCCAGGTACCGCGCGCCTCGGAGGTCTGCCGGTAGAAGTCCGTCAGGGCGATCTCCTTGTCGCGCAAGGCGAGTGCGGTGCCGTTGGCGGTCCCAGCGGCGGCACTCGCCGCGCCGTCACCGGCCGCGCTGTCGCCCCCGGCGGCGTCTCTCACCACGTCGGAGCGCACCGCCTCCGTCTCCACCTCGGATTTCACCTCGGCGAGGCGACGGCCGATGCGGGCGGCGAAGGCCATCTGGAAGTTCAGCCGCGCGGTCACCGCCGCCACCGGGGCCCGCACCCGCGTGCGCACCGTGCGCCCGAAGCGTTTCTCGGTGACCACCTTCTCGACGGTCCCGGATTTGTACGCCCCCGACTTGATGTACTGGTCCGATGCCCGCACCATCTGGATGAGCAGACTGGCGTACAGCGCCTCGCAGGTGTCGATATCGCCGTCGAAACCGTAGGCGTACACCTGGGTGGAGGTGCGGGCCACATCGCAGCGCACGTCGTTGGCGGCCGCGATGGCCACGAAAAGCTGTACGTACGTGCGCAGTCCCCGCTTGCCGGGCTCGCCGATGGGGATCACCCGCTGCACCGGCGTCGGTCGGCGCTCCCGGCTCGCCACATGTGAGCGCGCCACCGCGAGATCGATCGACGAGCGGGTCGCCAGCCGCTGCGCGGCCGCCATGAAGGCTTCCGCCTCGTGCTCGTTCTCGGTGGACTCCGCCTGGCGGAGCAGCCCCCCGATCCTGGTCAGCATCTTGTCCTGGGAAGACATCGGGCCCAGCCTAGCTGGCGGTATCGACAGCGATCGGCCCTGGAATGCGTGAGGTAGTTCCGGCGCGAGATCACCCGACCATGTATCTTCCCTTGTGCAAACGGCTGAGTGTGCCGCCGCTCACGTCTCGAACCCCTGGAGTTACCGCGATGGCTTTGAAGAAGGTGTCGTCCCTACGTAAGTCGCTCATGCCACGAGCCGCATTGGCGGCCGCGGGTGCGGCGTTGCTGACGGCGACATTCGCCACCGGCTGCTCGAGCGACAGCGGTAGTGATGCCGCCTCGGAGAACCTCACCGGGCGCGGACCGATCACCTACGTCGAGGGCAAGGACACCACCGACACCGGTGCGGTCAAGCAGCTCATCGACCGCTGGAACGCCGCGCACCCGGATGAGCTGGTGACGTTCAAGGAGCAGTCGAACGACGCCTCCCAGCAGTACGACGACCTCAAGCAGCATCTGCAGGCCAAGTCCGCGGACTACGACGTGGTCGCCCTGGACGTGCCGTGGACCGCCGAGTTCGCCGCGAAGGGCTGGATCCAGCCGCTGCAGGACTCCTTCGCCATCGACACCTCGACGCTGCTGTCCCCGCCGGTCGCGAGCGCCACCTACAACGGCACCCTGTACGCCGCGCCGCGCAATACCAACGGCGGCCTGCTGTTCTACCGCACCGACCTGGTGCCCAACCCGCCCAAGACCTGGTCGGAGATGCTGTCCATGTGCCCGGTCGCGCGGGAGAACAATATCGGCTGCTACGCCGGTCAGCTCGCGCCCTACGAAGGTCTGACCGTGAACACCGCCGAGGTGATCAACGCCTACGGCGGCACCTTCGTCGGCCCGGACGGCAAGACCCCGACCGTCGACAGCGCGGAGTCGCGCGCCGGTCTGTCGGTGCTGGTGGACGCCTACAAGAACGGTGACATCCCGAAGGAGGCCATCTCCTTCACCGAGACCGAGTCGCAGAACGCGTTCGCCCAGGGCAACCTGATGTTCCTGCGCACCTGGCCGTCGTTCTACGGCATCGCCGGCGGCGAGGGCTCCGCGGTGATCGGCAAGTACGGGGTGGCCCCGCTGCCCGGCAAGGACGGCGTCGGCGCTTCCACCCTCGGTGGCTACAACGCCGCCATCAGCGCCTACTCCGAGAACAAGGCCACCGCGCTCGACTTCCTGCGCTTCCTGATCAGCGAGGACGCCCAGCACATCGTCGCCTCCGGCGCGCTGCCGTCGGTGCGGGCCTCCATGTACGACGATCCGGCACTCATCGCCAAGATGCCGTACCTGCCCGCGCTCAAGGAATCCATCGCCTCGGCGGTGCCGCGTCCGGTGACGCCGTTCTACCCGGCCGTCTCGAAGGCCGTGCAGGACAACGCTTATGCTGCCCTGGAGGGACGCAAGACCGTCGACGAGGCGATTACGGGGATGCAGCAGGGCATCGAGACCGCCGGGTCGTAACCGATTCGGCGGTGTTGGAGTCCACCGCGCTGTCCCGTAGCTAACCGAGTCAGTCCCGTAGGAGAGAAATACGGTGTCACGTCCTTCGGGAGCGACCGATGTCGCGACGCCCAGCCCGAAAGAACCAGCCACCGAACCGGTGCAGAGGAAGCGGTCCAGCCGCAATGTCTTCGCCGGCTCGGGCCGGGCCTGGCTGTTCGTCGCACCGGTGCTGATCACCCTGGCCGTCGTGATCGGCTACCCGGTGGTCCAGGCCGTGATCATGTCCTTCCAGAAGGACTCCGGCCTGGACCCGTCCACCGGCATGTTCGTCGAGGGCGGCAGCGCCGGGCTGGAGAACTACACGCACTGGCTGCTCCAGCAGTGCCGCGATTCGCTCGGCAACACCGTCTCCTGCCCCACCGGCAACCTGGGTTCGGCGTTCTGGCTGGCCATCGGCGTCACGCTGTTCTTCACCGTGGTCACCGTGAGCCTGGAGGTGCTGGTCGGCCTGGGCATGGCCATGATCATGGGCAAGACCTTCGCCGGGCGCGGCCTGCTGCGCGCGGCGGTGCTCATTCCGTGGGCCATCCCCACCGCCGTCACCGCGCGGCTGTGGGAGTTCATGTTCCAGTACGACGGCGTGGTCAACCGCGTGCTCGGCACCAGCATCCTGTGGACCGCGGAGGAGTGGCCGTCGCGGTTCGCGGTCATCGCGGCCGACGTGTGGAAGACCGCTCCGTTCATGGCGCTGCTCATCCTGGCCGGACTCCAGGTGATTCCGGACGGGGTGTACGAGGCGGCCCGCGTGGACGGCGCGTCGGCGTGGCAGCGGTTCGTGCACATCACGCTGCCGCTGCTCAAGCCCGCGCTCATGGTGGCGATCCTGTTCCGCACCATGGACGCGCTGCGCATGTACGACCTGCCCGCCATCATGACCATGAACAACCCCAATACCCGCACCATCTCCATGCTGGTGGTGGATCAGGTGCGACAGGGGCCCAATAGCGCGGCGGCGCTGTCGATGATCACCTTCCTGTTGATATTCGCGGTGGCGTTCGTGCTGGTGAAGTTCCTGGGGGCCAATGCGGTTCGCACCCAGGAAGAGCAGCGGGAGGCGCACTGATGACGACGGCCACCGCTACACCGCGGGTGCGGCAGACGACCCCGTGGGTCAAGCGGCTCACCAACGGCCGGGTCTATCTGGGCGCGCTGATCATCCTGATCTGGGGGCTGGGGCCGTTCTACTGGATGGTCGTCACGGCGCTGCGCGATCCGGCCTACACCTTCGACAACACGCCGTGGCCCACCCATGTGACCTTCGAGAACTTCCGCAACGCCTTCGACACCAGTCGCGGCAACGACTTCGGGCGGGCGCTGGTCAACAGCGTCATCATCGGGTCGGTCACCACGGTCATCGCGCTCGTCGTCGGCGTCATGGCGGCGTACGCGCTGGCGCGGCTGGCGTTCAAGGGCAAGTACCTGGTGGCGGGGCTGATCCTGTCGGCGTCCATGTTCCCGGTGGTGGTGCTGGTGACCCCGCTGTTCCAGCTGTTCACCGATATCGGGTGGATCGGGCAGTACCAGGCCATGATCATCCCGAACATCTCGTTCGTGCTGCCCATGACGGTGTACATCCTGGCGTCGTTCTTCAGTGACCTGCCCTGGGAGCTGGAGGAGGCCGCGCGCATCGACGGCGCGTCACGCTTCCAGGCGTTCCGCCTGATCATGCTGCCGCTGGCCGCGCCGGCCGTATTCACCACGGCCATCCTGGCCTTCATCGCGGCGGTCAACGAGTACCTGCTGGCGCGGCTGCTCTCCTCGGACAAGACCGAGCCGGTGACGGTCGCGGTGGCCCGGTTCTCCGGTAACGATCCGCAGGTCCAGCCCTACGCGGCGATCATGGCGGCGGGCACCATCGTCACCATTCCGCTGGTGATCATGGTCCTGATGTTCCAGCGCCGCATCATCTCCGGTCTCACCGCGGGCGGCGTCAAGAGCTGAGCCCGGATCCGGGTCGCGTCCACTAGCATGGGTCGCGCCGCACGCTGGGCCGCGGCGCTTCTCCCGTACGCAGGCTTTGTCGACGCTCCGGAAGGAGATGCTCGTGAGCTCGTTCCGTCCGCGCGGCCGCAATCCGGAGCCGCCGCCGTATTCCAGTATGGCCGGATGGAACGAACTGGCGACGGTCACCTCGCGACGGCAGGCACAGCACCGGAGTGCGCGGCCGCGGCGGCGGGCACCGGCCGAGGGCGGAGCGCGGCGACCGCGCCGGACGCGCGGGCAGCGGATCCTGCGGGTGCTGCTGTCGCTGTTCATGATCTTCGTGGCGGTGCCGGCGCTGCTGTTCGGGCTGGCGTACTGGAGCGCCGAGATTCCCGATCCGAACGCGGTGCAGACCAATCAGATCGCCACCATCCTCGCCGCCGACGGCACCTCGGTCATCGCGAAGGTGGTGCCACCGGAGGGCAATCGGCTGCCGATCCCGCTCGCCGACGTGCCGGAGCACATGCGCTTGGCCATGCTCTCGGCCGAGGACCGCGACTTCTACACCAATCCGGGCTATTCGCTGTCGGCCTTCGTGCGCGCCGCACGCGACAATCTCACCGGACGCGAGGACGCGGGTGGTGGCTCGACCATTACCCAGCAGTACGTGAAGAACGCCTTCCTGAGCTCCGAGCGGACCCTGAACCGCAAAATGCGCGAACTCATCATCTCCGCCAAAATGGCCCGCCAGTGGACCAAGGACGACATTCTCGCCGCCTATCTGAACACCATCTATTACGGGCGCGGCGCGTACGGAATCGCCGCCGCCGCCAAGGCGTACTTCGAGAAGCCGGTCCCCGAACTCACCCTCGCCGAGAGCGCGGTGCTGGCCGCGCTGGTGCGCACCCCCTCGATCCTGGACCCTGAGACCCATCTCGACGATCTGAAGTACCGCTGGGCCTATGTGCTCGACGGCATGGTGGAAATGGGGGTGCTGCCGAGCGCCGAGCGCGCGGCGGTGCGGTTCCCGGACATCGTGCCCGTCACCCGATTGGTCGACGACAATTCCGCGCGCGGTCCGGAGGGGCTCATCCGGGCCCAGGTGCTGCGCGAGCTGCGCGCCGCCGGGATCAGCGAGCACGAACTCAATACCGGTGCGCTGCAGATCGTCACGACCATCGACGCCCGTGCCCAGCAGGCGGCGCTGGCGGCGGTCGGGGATGCACTCGGCGGACAGCCCGCGGAACTGCGCACCGCGGTGGTCTCCATCGATCCGCGCAGCGGCGCGGTGCGCGCCTACTACGGCGGCGCGGACGGGACCGGCTTCGATTTCGCGCAGGCCCCGCTGCAAACCGGTTCGGCCTTCAAGACTTTCGCGGTGCTGGCGGCGCTACAGCAGGGCATCACGCTGGGCTACAAGATCGACAGCTCGCCCATCACCGTGAACGGGGAGAAGGTCCACAACGTCGGCGACGAGAGCTGCGGCACCTGTTCGATGGCCGAGGCGTTCAAACGCTCGCTCAACACCAGCTTCTACCGGCTGTCGCAGGCACTGTTCGCGGGGCCGAAGGCCATTGCCGACGCCGCGCACCAGGCCGGTATCCCACAGGAGATTCCCGGGGTGCCCGGTAAGACCCTGTCGGAGAACGGCGGTCCGCCGCTGCCCGCCATCGTGCTCGGGGCGTATTCGGTGCGGCCCATCGACATGGCGTCGGCGTACGCGACCATCGCGGCGCACGGCGCTTATCGCACACCATATTTCGTGCAGCGGGTGATCACCGGCGACGGTCGGGTGCTGCTGGACCGCGAGGACGGCGCGGCGCCGCCGCAACAGCGTTTCCAGGCCTCCGTGGCCGACACCACCGCCCAGGCCATGCTGCCCATCGCCGCCTACTCCAATGGCCACGCCCTCGCCGGCGGGCGGCCCTCGGCGGCCAAGACCGGCACCACGCAGTTGGGGGAGACCGGGCAGAACAAGGATGCCTGGATGGTCGGCTTCACGCCGTCGCTGTCCACCGCGGTGTGGGTGGGAACCGAACAATCCCAGCCTATTCGGACAGCGGGGGGTGCGGCCGTCTACGGGTCCGGACTGCCCGCGGATATCTGGAAGCAGACCATGGACGGGGCGCTGGTCGGTACACCGGTGGAACAATTTCCCCACCCGGTGCCCTATGAAGACTCGTCAGAGTCGAGCGGATTCGACATACTCGATCCGCAGCAGGGCGCACAACAGGCACCGGTCGTGGTCATCCCGCCCGCGCCGCCACCGCGGCAGGTCGAGATATTCCCGGGCCTCAGCATCCCGGTACCCGGCTGATGTGGACACAGGTGTTGATCATGGAAAACGGTTAGCGGACCCATTCGGACCAACCCCCCGATATGGTGGAAACCGCCACCGGTGCCAACCGCCGGAACGGGCGGTGGCAGGATGCGGGTGGAGTAGACGCGGGTGGGATACAGCACGAGACATAGGGGCGACGCCGGTGGAATTCAATGTCGTTGAACGCCACGAAACGCTGGTAGCCGGAACGGTGCTACGCAGTCCGGCGCTCGCGGTCGAGGGACCGCGCCGCGCGAAGGTCGAGGAGGCGTGGAAGCGCAACCTCTCCCGCAACCTGCCCGGACCTCCGGCCACCGCGTATGTCGACCACGCGCCCGAGATCGGCTCGTATCTGACCCATATCGTCGGCTACCGCTGCGAGACCCTCGCCGACCTGGAGCCGGGCGACGTCATGGCTCGCATCCCGGCCGGCGTCTTCGCGCGGTTCACCCGCAGCGGGGACAATCTGGGCGACACCATCGTGTCGATCTGGCGGGCGGTGTGGGACCTGGAGGCGAGCGGCGCCATCACCCGCGCGTACACCGGGGATTTCGAGCACTATCCGGATATGCACACCGTGGAGGTGTTCGTGGCGCTCGATCCGAACTCGGCCGACGGCCGGGACAAGGCGTAGGGGGATGACCGTGGACTTCGAAATCGTCATCCTGGACGAGGCACTCATCGGCGGGCTGACGGTGCCGCTGGCCGGACGCGAGGTCACCGCACGCGACCTCGATCTGGTGAACTTCACCTGGGACCGCTATCTGTCCCGGGAGAAGCGTGCCGACCGCGTGGCGGCCTACATCGGGCAGAACGATCACGCCGTGGCGGTGTTGGGCTACGAACTCACCGATCTCGACCAGCTCGACGTCGGCGACGTGCTGACCCGCATCCCGTCCGGCCGCTACGCCAAATTCGTGGTGACCGACAAGCCGTACGATCTGCTCCGCACCGCCTGGGCCAAGGTCGCCAAGGCGGAGAGCGCCGGCAAGATCACGCGCTCGCACACCGCGGAGGTCGAGCGCTACACCGGCCCGGCGTCGGTGGAGGTGTACGTCTCGCTCGACTGAGGGAGCGGGCCGCATCGAGCACCGGGTTCGGCCCCGCGATCGGATCGCCGGGCCGGACGAGCCGAAGCCCCGGCCGGACGGATCCGACCGGGGCTTCGTTCAGTTACGGGATGCGAGCGGGGCGCTAGTCCGCGCCGATGATGAACGCCTCCAGCTGCGCGCGGGCGACATCGTCGGCCAGCTGCTGCGGCGGGGACTTCATCAGGTAGGCGGAGGCCGGGATGACCGGTCCGCCGATGCCGCGGTCCTTGGCGATCTTGGCGGCGCGCACGGCGTCGATGATGATGCCCGCCGAGTTCGGCGAGTCCCACACCTCGAGCTTGTACTCCAGGTTCAGCGGCACATCACCGAAGGCGCGGCCCTCCAGGCGCACGTACGCCCACTTGCGGTCGTCCAGCCAGCCCACGTGGTCGGACGGGCCGATGTGCACGTCGTTCGCGCCCATCTCCTTCTTCAGGTTGCTGGTGACGGCCTGGGTCTTGGAGATCTTCTTGGACTCCAGGCGATCCCGCTCGAGCATGTTCTTGAAGTCCATGTTGCCGCCGACGTTCAGCTGCATGGTGCGGTCGAGCTGCACACCGCGGTCCTCGAACAGCTTGGCCATCACGCGGTGCGTGATGGTCGCGCCGACCTGCGACTTGATGTCGTCGCCGACGATCGGGACGCCCGCGTCGGTGAATTTCCGCGCCCACACCGGATCGGAGGCGATGAAGACCGGCAGCGCGTTGACGAACGCCACGTTCGCGTCGATGGCGCACTGCGCGTAGAACTTGTCGGCCTCCTCGGAGCCCACCGGCAGGTAGGACACCAGCACGTCGACCTCGGCGTCCTTCAGGGCCTTGACCACGTCGACCGGGTCGGCCTCGGAGAGCTCGATGGTCTCGGCGTAGTACTTGCCGATGCCGTCCAGGGTCGGGCCGCGCTGCACGGTGACACCGGTCGGCGGCACATCGGAGATCTTGATGGTGTTGTTCTCGCTCGCGAAGATCGCGTCGGACAGGTCGAAACCGACCTTCTTGGCGTCGACGTCGAACGCGGCGACGAACTTCACGTCGCGGATGTGATAGGGGCCGAACTTGACGTGCATGAGACCCGGAACGGTCGACGACTCGTCCGCGTCCTTGTAGTACTGCACACCCTGCACCAGGGAGGACGCGCAGTTGCCCACACCTACGATGGCCACGCGAACTTCGGTGGCGCCCCCAGCCGTATTGATGTCAGTCATGGCCGATATTTCCCTCTTTCTGTGGTGCCGCCTTGGTCGATTGCTCCGCGGCGATCAACTCGTTGAGCCAGCGCACCTCGCGCTCGCTTGATTCGAGACCGAGTTGATGGAGCTGGCGGGTGTAGCGGTCGAGCTGCCCACTGGCACGCTTGATCGCCTCCCGCAGTCCTTCTCGGCGCTCCTCGACTTGCCTGCGCCGCCCCTCCAGAATTCGCATCCGCGCCTCCGCGGGGGTGCGGCTGAAGAAGGCGAGATGAACGCCGAAGCCGTCGTCGGTGTAGTTCTGCGGACCGGTGTCGGCCAGCAGTTCGCTGAACCGCTCCCGGCCGGTCTCGGTCAGGTTGTAAACCCTGCGGGCCCGTCGCGTGGCGAGCCCCTGGGGACTCTGCTCCGCGATGAGACCGTCGGCCTGCATACGCCGCAGGGTCGGATACAGCGACCCGTAGGAGAAGGCCCGGAACGGACCCAGCAGACCTGTCAATCGCTTGCGCAGCTCGTAGCCGTGCATGGGCGATTCGAGGAGCAGCCCGAGGATTGCCAACTCGAGCACCGGGCCTCACCCCCTCCTGACTGTTCTCTTCAGACCTAACCGATGGATGCGATTCCAAACTATATCGCACCGATACATCTGTGTCTGATTGCATCCGCTTCGCTGCGGCGGTTCGCGGCCCTGTTCACCCCGAACAGATAGGTTGCCGCGACGGGATCGGGGCGTTCTCGCGGGTGCGAGTGGCCGCGGACGGACGGCCGTCGAGCGAGTGGGGAGAGTGTGGAGAGTCTCAGATCGGCCCGGCGAGGTGTGGGTCGGAGCAAGTACTCTGGTGCCGTGCGAATACAGCGGCAGGTAGTGGACTACGCGCTCCGGCGCCGGTCGCTGCTGGCCGACGTCTACGCGGGCCGCGTCGGTGTCGCCGAAGTGTGTGATGCGAATCCGTACCTGTTGCGTGCGGCCAAGTTTCACGGACGCGGGAGCGAGGTCACATGCCCGATCTGCCGGAAAGAGCAGCTCACTCTCGTATCGTGGGTGTTCGGCGACGGGCTGGGGCCGGTCGCGGGTTCGGCCCGCACCCCGGAGGAATTGGTTCGGATGGCCGAGAGCCGTGAGGAATTCTCGGTACACGTCGTCGAGGTGTGCCGGACGTGCAGTTGGAACCATCTGGTGCAGTCCTACGTGCTGGGCAACGCCCCGACACCGGCCCGCCGCCGCCGTGCGGGAACCCGCCGGACCGCCGCCGAATGAAAGGCCACACCGACCGCTGAAACGCGGAGCCCGTGTGTACCGAGGTCCTGTAGGGACACCGAACGCCCGCGGGCATACCCGCCCGAGCAACCCGATCAGAGTTATTGGAGATCCAGGCTGTGAATTCGCCCTATGACGACGGACCGCCCCGCGGCCGCCCCCAGCGTGGCGGTTCCACTCCCGGCCCCGGCGGCTATCCGCCGCCCCGGCCGGCGGGACCCCCGCCGGGTGCGCGTCCGCCGGGCGCCGGTCGTCCGGGGCCGAACGGCGACCCGACTCGACGGGCACCGCAGCCTGGCCCGGGTGGCTATCCGCCGCCCCGCCCGCCGCAGCCGGGCCGCGGGCCGATGCCGCCGCAGGGCGGTCAGCCCCCGCGCCGGCCGGGC
>NZ_JASITE010000035.1 GCF_030767025.1 Nocardia sp. CC227C
CGTGGACGGCGTCTTCTGCAACACCACGTCCTTGCCGGTGAGGTTGTAGGCGTCCTGCATCCACACCAGGCGGTTGACGATCGCACCGTGCGACACGGCCACACCCTTGGGGCGGCCGGTGGAACCGGAGGTGAAGATCACGTACGCGGTGTTGTCCGGCCGCAGCGGCACCAGCCGGTCCGCGTCACGCAACGGAGTAGCGGGGTAGCTGCTCAGGTCGAGCAGATCGATGCGCACCTGCGCGGTGTCGATATCGAGATCCTCGCCGGAGGTCAGCACGGTGACCGGGTCCGCGGTGTCGAGGATGTACTCGATGCGCTCGGCCGGGTGGTCGGGGTCCAGCGGCACGTACGCGCCACCGGCGGCGACCACGGCGTACATGCCGACCACCAGATCGATGGAACGACGCATACCCAGGGCCACACAGGTTTCCGCGCCGACGCCACGCTCGACGAGCCAGCGGGCCAGGCGGTGCACCCGCGCACCGAACTCGGCATAGGTCAGGGATTCCCGGTTCGGTGTGGGCTGCTGGTCGTGCGACGACCGGACCGGTTGCGTCCCTTCGAAGGACACGGCGGTCGTGTCCGGGGTGCGGGCGGCCTGTGCCTCGAAGAGCGCAGGCAGGGTGGCGGCGGCGTCGCCGTCGGCGGTGCGCACGATATCGCCGTTGATGGCGGCCACATCGGCCCCGCCCGGGTTCGACACCAGAATCGACAGGTCGAAGTCCAGGTCGACGGTGGTGTCGTTCCACTGCTCCACCACCAGCGCGCGTTCGGCGTCGTCGAGCAGTTCGATATCGCCCACGGCCGCACCGGGTTCGGCGGTGATGGCGTGCAGCACCCGCACCAGGCGGTCGGCGATGCGGCGAACGGTGTTCTCGTCGAACAGGTCCCGCAGGTAGCCCGCGCGAATCCGCAGGCGGCTGTCGAGCTGTGCGATCAGCGTCAGCGGGTAGTGGGTGGCATCGGCGGCGTCCAGGCTGGTGACGGCCATGCCGTCGATATCGGCGGCCTGCGCCCGCAGGCCGTCCGCGTCGACGGGGTACGACTCGAACACCACCAGGGTGTCGAACAGTCCGCCCACGCCCGCCGCCGACTGGATGTCGGCCAGCCCGATGTAGTGGTGGTCCAGCAGATCCGCCTGCTCACCCTGGGTGCGGGTGAGCAGCGCGCGCACCGTCTCGGCCGGATCGAAGGCGATGCGCACCGGAACGGTGTTGATGAACAGGCCGACCATGGATTCCACCCCGGCCAGCTGCGCCGGGCGGCCCGACACCGTGGTGCCGAACAGCACGTCGTCGCGGCCGGTGAGGCGACCGAGCAGCATGCCCCACGCGGTCTGGAGCACCGTATTCGGCGTGACGCCGAGCTGCGCGGCCAGGTTGGTCAGGCGTGCGGTGGCGGCCTCGTCCAGGTCGAAGAAGTATTCGCCGGACAGCGCCGTGATCTCCCGGCTGGCATCCGGCCGGGTGAGCAGGGTGGGCTCGGACACTCCGCGCAGCGCCCGCTGCCAGGCCGCGAGCGAGGCCGGACGGTCCTGCCGCGCAACCCATTCCAGGAAGTTGCGGTAGGAGCGGACCGGCGGCATCGCGCCGCTGTCGGCGCGGGTCGCGTACAGCACCAGCAGGTCCTGCATGAGCAGCGGCATGGACCAGCCGTCGAGCAGGATGTGGTGGTTGGCCACGGCCAGCTGCCAGCTGTCGGCGCCGGTGCGCACCAGCGTGAAGCGAATGAGCGGCGGCTGGGTCAGGTCGAAGCGCCGCATCCGATCGGCGGCGATGATCTCATCGGCCGCGGCCAGCCGCGCGTCGGCGTCGGCATGGCTCGCGGTCAGGTCGTGGTCGGTCCACGCCACCCGCACGCTGTCGAGCACCAGCTGCACCGGATTGCCCGCCGCGTCGTTCAGGTACGCGGTGCGCAGGATCTCGTGCCGGTCGATCAGAGCCTGGGCCGCCGCGCGCAGACGGTCGGCGTCCACCCGGCCGGCGAGCGTCAGCACCGCCTGCGCGGTGTAGACGTCCACCGAGGTGGCGGCCAGCTGCGCGTGGAAGAGCAGACCCGCTTGCAGGGCCGACAGCGGCCACACCTGGTCGAGGCCGGGGAAGCGGCGCTCCCAGCCGTCGATATCGCGCTGGGTGACCCGTACCAGACCGAAGTCGGACGGGGTGTGCCCGCCCGCGTCGGCCGTATCGGCATGCCGGGCAACGGCTTCCAGCGCCGAGGTCCACAGCCGTCCGAAGGCGGCGACATCCGCGGCGTCGAGCAGGGTGCTCGGGTATCCGATATTGGCGGTGAGCTTGTCGCCCGCCACGATGGCATTGATGTCGATCGGGGCCATGGCGGGCATGTCGGCGTCGTACGCGCCGCCGAGATCACCCAGTTCGGCGGCCGGAATCCAGCCGAATCCGCGCAGCGCCTCGGGCACATCGCCCTCGCTGACCCGGCCCAGGTAGTTGAAGCTGACCTGGCCCGGCAGTTCGGCGGGCAGCTGGGCGGCGGTCTCCGGATTGAGGTAGCGCAGCAGGCCGTAGCCGAGGCCCTTGTCGGGCACCGCGAGCAGCTGCTCCTTGACGGCCTTGATGGCGCGGCCCATGGCCGGGCCACCGGCGAGGGCGGCGTCGACGTCGATCTCGGACAGGTCGAAGCGCACCGGGAAGATGGCGGTGAACCAGCCGACGGTGCGGGACAGGTCGGCACCCGGCACGACCTCTTCCTCACGGCCGTGGCCTTCCAGGCGGATAAGGGCAGACCTCTCCCCCGCGTCGCCGGTGGGCGCGAGCCCCTTGTCCGCGCGCCACTTCGCGACGGCCAGCGCCAGCGCGGTCAGCAGACCGTCGTTGACGCCGCCGTGGAACAGCGCGGGCACGGTGGTGAGCAGCGAGCGGGTGACCTCGGCGGACACCTCGACGTGGTGCTTGGTCACGACCTCGGTGACGTCCACGGCCGGATCCATCGGCCGTGCGGTGAGCAGCGGGTCGGGGCCGTCGACCACGCCGCGCCAGTACTCCAGCTCGGCGATCCGCTTGTCGCTGCGGGCTTCCCGCTCCAGCGCGTGCGCCCAGGTGCGCATGCTGGTGGCGGGCGCGGCGAGTTCCGGCGTCTGGCCGGAGGACAGCTGTCCCCAGGCGGTGACGAAGTCGGGCACCAGAATGCGCCAGGTCACGCCGTCGACCACCAGGTGGTGGGCGGCGACGATCAGGCGACCGGCGCGGACCGGCTCGCCGTCGGACGCCGGGGACGGCTCCAGCCACACGAACCGGATCACCACGCCCGCGGCCGGATCGAGCCGGTCCAGGGTGGCATCCAGTGCGGCCGAGGCCGTGTCGAACAGCGCCTTGTCATCGAGCGCGGCGTCGAACACGGTGTGGTCGATGAGCGCGTCCACGTCCACGGTGCCCGGCGCGGCGGTCTCGACCGCCCACTCACCGGACTCGGTGCGGTACAGGCGCGCCCGCAGCATGTCGTGGCGGTCGATGACGGCCGCGACGGTGGCCGCGATACCGGCGCGGTCGATGCCGACCGGCAGTTCCAGGGCCATGGTCTGGTTGAAGCGGTCGAACGAGCCCCGCCGCTCCGCCATGAACCGCACGACCGGCGTGAGCGGCAGCTCGCCGACCCCGCCGCCGGGCAGCTCCTCCAGCTTCGGCGCGGTATCACCCAGCGCGGCAGCGGTTTCGGCGACGGCGGCCAGTCCGGCCACGGTGCGCTGTTCGAACACGTCGCGCGGGCTGAACACCACGCCGCGCGCCTTGGCCCGCGACACCAGCTGAATGGAGACGATGGAGTCGCCGCCCAGCGCGAAGAACGAGTCGTCGATGCCGACCCGGTCCAGGCCCAGCACCTCGGCGAAGACCTCGGCGATGCTGTGCTCCACCGGATTGCGCGGCGCGCGGAAGGCGGCCTCGGTGGTGAACACCGGCTCCGGCAGCGCCTTGCGATCCAGCTTGCCGACCGGGGTGAGCGGCACCCGGTCGATGGTCATGATCGACGACGGCACCATGTAGGCGGGCAGGCGCTGTTCCACATGCGCGGTCAGCGTCGGCACGTCGATGACATGCCCCGACGCCGCGACCACGTACGACACCAGCGACACCGCGCCGGCGGCATTGCGGTGGCCGATGGTGACGGCGAAGTCCACGGTGTCGTGCGAGGCCAGCGCGGCGTCGATCTCACCGAGTTCGATACGGAAGCCGCGCACCTTCACCTGGAAGTCGGAGCGGCCCACGTACTCGACCTCACCGCGGCTCCATCGCACCACGTCACCGGTGCGGTACATTCGCGCGCCCGGCACATACGGGTTCGCCACGAAACGGTCGGCGGTCAGGCCCGGCCGCGCGTGGTAGCCGCGCGCCAGCTGAATACCCGACAGATACAGCTCACCCGCGACGCCCTCGGGCACCGGCCGCAGCCGGTCGTCGAGGATCAGCGACTGCATGCCCCGGATGGGTCCGCCGATGGTGACGGTCTCCCCCGGCGTCAGGGGCCCGCTGATATTGGTCATGATGGTGGTCTCGGTGGGACCGTAGCCATTGTGGAAGGCGCGAACGGTGCCGTCCGCCAATGGAATCGCCCACTTGGCCACCAGCTCCGGCGGCACCGCCTCGCCACCGGCGCACAGCATGCGCAGGCTGTCGAGCCCGGTCGGGTCGAAGGTGGCGATGGCCGCCGGGGTGATGAAGGCGTGCGTGGCCCGCTCGGCGCGAATCAGCGCGGAGAGTTCCTCGCCGCCGTAGACGCCCGGCGGCACCACCACGAGCGTGCCCGCCGGTCCGACCGCGAGCAGGAATTCCAGCATGGACGCGTCGAACGACGGCGACGCGAAATGCAGTGCGCGCGAATCGGTGTCGAGGTGGTAGCGCTCGATCTGCTCGGCGCTGAAGTTGGCCGTACCGGCGTGGGTGACCACGACGCCCTTGGGCAGGCCGGTGGAGCCGGAGGTGTAGATGACGTACGCCGGATGCTCCGGCCGCAGCGGGCGCACCCGCTCGTCCGCGGTGACCGGCGCGCTGTCGTAGCCGTCCACCTCGAGCTCGTCGAGCACCAGCCACCGCGCCGATTCCGGCAGGCCGTCGCGCACCGATGCCACGGTCAGGCCGACCGGCGAGCCGGAGTCGGTGACCATGTGGGCGATGCGGTCGGCCGGATAGGTCGGGTCCACCGGCACGAAGGCGGCACCGGTCTTGGACACCGCCCATTCGGCCAGATAGGAGTCGGCCGAACGCGGCACGGCCACCGCGACCAGATCCTCGGCGCCGATCCCGCGCTCGATGAGCAGGCGGGCCAGGCGATTGGAGCGCGCGTCGAGTTCGGCGTAGGTGAGCTCGACACGGTCCTCGCCGGGGCGGCCGGGATAGATGACCGCGAGACCGTCCGGGTTCCGCTCGACGGCGTCGGCCATGAGTTCCGGCAGGGTGCGCGCGGGTTCGGCGGGCGCACCGGTGCGGGCGATCAGGTCGGCGCGTTCGGCGGCGTCGAGAATGTCGATGCCGCCCACGGCGATCTCGGGATCACCGGCGATGGCCGTCAGCACCCGCTCCCAGCGCTGCGCGAAGGCGGCGGCGGTGTCGGCGTCGAACAGATCGGTGGCGTAGGTCAGAGCCAGCGCCATGCCGTCGGCGCCGTGCTCCGACAGCGTGAACTGGAGGTCGAAGCGGGCGACGTTCTCCTCGAGATCCAGCGCCGAGACGGTCAGACCGGGCAGCTCCAGGCTGGTGCGGTCGAGGTTCTGGAAGGCCAGCACCACCTGGAACAGCGGGTTGCGAGCCTGCGACCGCTCGGGGGCGAGCAGCTCGACCAGCCGCTCGAACGGCACGTCGGCATTGCCGAAGGCGTCCAGGTCGGTGCGGCGCACCCGCTCCAGCAGATCGGTGAAGTGCTCCGCCGGATCGATGGCGGTGCGCAGCACCAGCGTGTTGACGAACATGCCGACCAGATCGTCGAGCGCCTGTTCGCCACGCCCCGCGACCGGGGTGCCGATGGTGATGTCGTCGGTGCCCGACAGCCGCGACAGCAGCACGCTCAGCGCGCTGTGCATGACCATGAACAGCGACGAACCACGCTGGCGGGCAACGTCTTCCAGCGCCGTGACGAGTTCCGGCGCGAGCGTCCGGTGCAGGGTCGCGCCGCGATGCGAGGCCACGGCGGGACGCGGGCGATCCGCGGGCAGGGTCAGCTCGTCCGGAATGCCGTCCAGGGTCCGCTGCCAGTACCCCACCTGGCGGGCGAGCAGCGATCCGGCGTCCTCCTCGGAGCCGAGCACTTCGCGCTGCCAGATGGCGAAGTCCGCGTACTGCACCGGCAGCGGGGACCAGCCGGGAACCGCGCCCTGGGTGCGCGCGGTGTAGGCGGTCATCACATCGCGGGTCAGCGGCCCCATGGAGAAGCCGTCGCCGGCGATGTGGTGCACCACCACGACCAGCACGTGCTCGCGCGAGTCCACCGGTTCGGCGCCATTACGGCCCGACTCGGCGGCCCCCGACCCGACACCGTCGGCCGGCGGGAGCGCGGCCGCATCGTCGGCCTGCGGCTCCGCCACCACCCGGTACAGCCGGGCGCGCAGCGGAACTTGTTCGGCCACATTGAATCCGGCGGTCGCGAACTCCGTGACGCGGGTGGTCAGCTCGGCGGCGGTCACCTCGACCGGGTGCAGGTCCAGACGGACCTCGTCGGCCGGGACGACCACCTGCATGGGGGTGCCGCCGTGCTCCGGATAGCGGGTGCGCAGCGACTCGTGGCGGCGCACCACGTCCGCGACGGCGAGTTCCAGTGCGGCGGTGTCGAGTTCACCGGTGAGGCGGATCGCCAGCGGCAGGTTGTAGGCCGAGGAGCCGGTGTCGTACTGGTTGAGGAACCACATGCGCTGCTGCGCGAACGACAGCGGCACCAGTTCGGTGGCGCCGCGCTGGCGGGCGACCAGCTTGGCGCGCGAGACGCCGTCGGCATGCGATTCGATGCGGGCCGCCAGGGCTTCCACGGTGGATGCCTCGAACAGCGTGCGCACCGCGACGGAGGTGTCGAGGGCGGACCCGATGCGCGAGACCACGCGGGTGGCGATGAGCGAATTACCCCCCAGATCGAAGAAGTCGTCGTCGAGCCCGACGCGCGGCAGCTCGAGCACGTCGGCGAAGACGGCCGCGACGGTCTCCTGCACCGGGGTCTCCGGCGCGCGGAACGCCCGAGCCTGCACCGCCGGTGCGGGCAGCGCGCGGCGATCCAGTTTTCCGTTGACCGTCAACGGAATTCGATCGAGCACCACCAGCGCCGAGGGCACCATGTAGGACGGCAGCCGCTCCCCCGCGCCCGCACGCACGGTGTCGAGATCGGGCGCGGCGCCCTCCTCGGCCACCACGTAGGCGACGATGCGCTGATCGCCGGGCTGATCCTCGCGCACGATGACCGCGGCCTGCGCGATACCGGGCTGCGCGAGCACGGCGGCCTCGATCTCGCCGAGTTCGATGCGGAAGCCGCGCACCTTGACCTGATCGTCGGCGCGGCCGAGGTATTCGAGTTCGCCGAAGCGGTTCCAGCGGGCGACGTCGCCGGAGCGGTACAGCCGCTCGCCGGGCACCCCGAACGGGGCGGCCACGAAGCGGGTGGCGGACAGGTCCGGGCGGCCCAGATAGCCGCGCGCCAATTGCGGCCCGGCCACGTACATTTCTCCCGCGACGCCGACCGGCACCGGATGCAGGCGGTCGTCGAGCACGTACACCCGCAGGCCCGCGATGGCGCGGCCGACGATGCTACCGGTGGCGGCGGCGATGGTGGCGGCGTCGAGCGCGCGGTGCGAGACGTGCACCGTGGTCTCGGTGATGCCGTACATGTTCACCAGCACCGGCGCGGTGTCACCGTGGCGCGCGATCCAGTCGCCGAGGCGGCGGAGTTCGAGAGCCTCACCGCCGAACACCACGTAGCGCAGTGCCAGCGGCGCGACGGCGGTGCCCGATTCCCGGCTGGCCACCGAGGCGATGCGATCCGCCTCGGCCAGCTGGTAGAAGGCCGACGGGGTCTGGTTGAGCACCGTGACCCGTTCGCGGCGCAGCATTTCCAGGAACTGTTCGGGCGAGCGCGAGGTGTAGTAGTCGACCACGACCAGCTTGCCGCCGTAGAGCAGCGGTCCCCACAGCTCCCACACCGAGAAGTCGAAGGCGTAGGAGTGGAACAGCGTCCACACATCCGCCGCGCCGAAACCGAATTCGCGATCGGTATTGGCGAACAGCCGCACCACATTGGCGTGCGACACGGCCACGCCCTTGGGGCGGCCGGTGGAGCCGGAGGTGTAGATGACGTAGGCGACGTGCTCGGGCCGCAGCGGGCGAAGCCGCTCGGCGTCGGTCACGGGCGCGTCGTCGGCGTCCTCGATGTCGCCCGCCTCGACGGTGTAGCCGTCGAGCACCACGGTCGGCAGTCCGGCGGGCAGTTCCACCTGCACGGTGGAGTCGACCACCACGCCGGTCGGAGCCGAATCCGCGAGCAGGAAGGCGATGCGATCGGCCGGGGAGGTCGGGTCGACCGGCACGTACCCCGCACCGGTCTTGATCACCGCGAGCAGCGCGACCACCAGGTCCAGCGAGCGCGGCAGGATCACCGCGACCAGCGACTCCGGTCCGGCCCCCTCCGCGATGAGGCGACGGGCCAGTACATTCGCGCGCCGGTCCAGATCCGAGTAGGTCAGCTCGTCGTCGCCGAAGCGCACCGCCACCCGCTTGGGATGGGCGGCCACCGCGGCATCGAACAGCCCCGACAGCGTGGCGGCCGGGTCGCTGAACAACCCGCCGCCGTGTCCGACGGCGGAACTCGCGGCTGCCTCCGGGCGCGTCGCGAGTTCCACGGCGTCCACCCCCGCGGAGACCCAGCGTTCGGCCACATCGTGGCGTTCGGCCTCGCCGAGCAGGTCGATATCGCCGATGACGGCGGCCGGGTCCTCGGCCACCGTGCGCAGGATGCGCACCAGGCGGTCGGCGAAGGCGGCCACGGTCTCGGGATCGAACAGTTCGGTGGCGTAGTTCCAGGACAGGCCCAGTGAGCCGTCGGCGCGCTCGCCCACGGTCAGCTGCACATCGAATTTCGCCGTGCCGGGGTCGAATTCGACGACATCGACATCCAGACCCGGCAGCGACACCGAGCCCGCGTCCTTGGCCGAGGCGGCCTCGAAGGTCAGCGCCACCTGGAACAGCGGGTGGTGCGCCTGCGAACGCTGCGGGCTGAGCACATCGACGAGCCGCTCGAACGGCACATCGGCGTGTGCGAAGGCGGCCAGGTCGGTGCGGCGCACCTCGGCGAGCAGATCGGCGAAGGCCGCGTCCGAGCGCACCCGGGTGCGCAGCACCAGGGTGTTGACGAACATGCCGACCAGATCGTCCAGGGCGCGGTCACCGCGCCCGGCGATCGGCGTGCCGATGGCGATATCGGTGCCGCGCGACAGGCGCGACGCCCACGCGGCCAAGGCGGCGTGCACGACCATGAACAGGGTCACGTCGTGATCGCGGGCCACACCCGCCAGCGCCCGATGCACCTCCGCGTCGATCGAGAAGTCGTGCGTCCCACCGGCATTGGTGGCCACCTCGGGCCGCGGCCGGTCGGCGGGCAGCTCGATCTGATCCGGTAGGTCGCGCAGCTGTTCGGTCCAGTAGGCGAGCTGTCGCGCCGCGGCCGACTCCGGATCGTCCTCGGACCCGAGCACGGCGCGCTGCCACAGCGCGTAGTCGGCGTACTGCACCGGCAGCGGAGCCCAGTTCGGTGCCTCACCCCGGCTGCGGTCCAGGTAGGCGGCCACCACATCGCGCAGCAGCGGGCGCAGCGAGAAGCCGTCACCGCTGATGTGGTGCAGCACCAGCACGAGCACGTGCTCGCGCGGGCCGACGGTGAGCAGGGTCGCCCGGAACGGCAGTTCGCGCGTGACATCGAAGTGCACGCCGGCCACCGCGGTGACGCGGGCGATCAGGTCGTCCGCGTCGATCTCCTCGGCGTCCAGGTCGAAGGAGACCTCGCCGGGCGACAGCACGCGCTGGTAGCCGTTGCCCTCCACCTCGGGGTACAGCGTGCGCAGGGCCTCGTGGCGGACCAGCAGGTCGCCGATGGCGGCCGCCAGGGCGGCGGCGTCGACCTCACCGGTGAGCCGCAGCGCCACCGGGATGTTGTTGACGGCGGTGCGGTTGTCGAAGCGGTTGAGGAACCATATGCGCTGCTGCGCGGGCGAGAGCGGCACCAGCCGCGCCGACTCACCGGTGTCCAGGGTCACCGGGGCGGGCCGCTCCTGCGGCGTCAGCGGCAGCCGCGCGCCGGTGCCGACGCGCGATTCCAATTGCGCGGCGAGCGCCGTCACGGTGGACGCCTCGAACAGGGTGCGCACCGGGATGTCGGCCTCGAGCGCGGCCGACAGGCGGGCGGCCACCTGGGTGGCGATGAGCGAGTTGCCGCCCAGTTCGAAGAAGTCGTCGTCCAGGCCGACGCGTTCCACGCCGAGCACCTCGGCGATGGTGCCCGCCACGGTCTGCTGCACCGGGGTGGCCGGGGCGCGGTAGACCTTGGCGGCGAAGGTGGGGGCGGGCAGCGCCTTGCGGTCCAGCTTGCCGGAGGCATTGAGCGGGAAGGCGTCCAGCACCATGAAGGCGGCGGGCACCATGTAGGCCGGAAGCTGCTGGGACAGCTCGGCTTTCACGGCCTCCAGGTCGATCTCACCGTTCGGGACCAGGTAGGCCACCAGCTGGTCGCCGGTGCGCTC
>NZ_JASITE010000036.1 GCF_030767025.1 Nocardia sp. CC227C
CCGCTCCGGTCTTCCAGGGCAGCGATTTGGGATATCGCCGTGTCGCATTCGCGTTGTACCTCGAGCGACCAGGTGGCGATGAGGGCGGGGTCGGCTCCGGCTTCGAGAGCGGCGCGGTGCCGGG
Organism: Nocardia sp. CC227C; assembly: GCF_030767025.1. Taxonomy (GTDB): domain Bacteria; phylum Actinomycetota; class Actinomycetes; order Mycobacteriales; family Mycobacteriaceae; genus Nocardia. The sequence goes on from NZ_JASITE010000036.1 coordinate 125, forward strand.
CCAGCTTTCGATCGCAGTCGAGCAGATTCTGTCGCGCGGTATCCAGCACGGGGTGTGTGCGTTGTGTCTGTGCTGCTTCGAGTTGGGACAGCGAGTGCTCGATGCTGTCGGGGTGGAATATCTCGGCCAACCAGAGATCGACCGGACCGGTGAGCTGATCTTCGCGCAGGTAGACGGTGAGCGGTTGAGCTTGTTGGCGATGGCGTACTCGGCCGGGTAGCGGCAGCGGTAGTGCGGCCTGCCGTCGTTCCAGTTGCCCTGCATTCTGCGTCCGCATTCTTCGTGGAAGATCAGACCCTTGTAGGCGTACGGGTGCTGGCGGCGCACCGTGGTGCGCCCCGTCGACTGCGGTCCGCGGCTCGCGAGTCGAACAGCGACCTGTTCGAAGGTGCCTTTGCCGATCAGCGGTTCGTGTGCGGGCTGGTCGGAGAACACCCAGTCCTGCTTGGGATTCCACGTCAGGTGCGTCTGGTGACCGAGCGCGACGTCGTCGACGTCGCCCGCCGGTATCCGGGCGGGGATCGACTCGCTGCCCGCAGGCACCACCTACTGCGCCACCATCACGACCCTGGCTGCCGGGTTGCACAAGGTCGAGATCCGCGAAGCCCACCCTGGTGGAGTCGAACGCCTATGGCGGAAGCGGATTTCAACCACCACCGCCGACGACGGCGCGGTGATCACCGCGATAACCCATCTGTGACAACCGACGAGCCGAAACCGGCACGGCAACATCATGATCGAGCAGATGAAGAGGAGGTGGTCGCGATGCTGATCGCAGTCGCAGGGACACACGAGCGAACCGGGGTGAGCACGACCGCCCTGGCCGCCGCCTGGCCCACCGGCCAACCGGTGATCTTGACCCGTCTGAAGCATCACCTACCGCCAGCCCTGAGCGAAAGAGAAGGCCAGGACAAGATAAACCTGTGACACGCGTGTGCAAATTCCATTCCGGCTCCATCGGGAAGGGGAGGGCATTCTTCCAATTAATGCGTGCTTCCGCTGCCCGCTGGGTCGTGGTAACGCAATTGTGACTCAAGAAGAGGGACCCAGATCGGCCAACGAACCCGCCCCCTATCTGGGAATGAGGTCATCACCCCTGCTTCTAGTCGAAATTGCCGTGCAAGCGTCGTATTAGACCGAGCACTGCTCACCCCAAGCGATTGCGCCGGGCCGAAGCCCGGCGCAATCGCGACCGACCACTCGTAACCAAGGAGGTAATTTGCGGCCCTGTCCACAAGGTGGGTTGCTAGTCACCTGGCAGAACGGCTGCTACTCTGTCCAATCTGCGACGAGTGACAACCAGCGAGCTACACATTTTTCCATGGATCCCCATATCGATCATAGGGGTTTCCCAGTTCGACTAGACGCCGTTCGCCTTTCTCAAGGAGATCCGCCCGGAATACCTCGTTCGAAGAAATCTCGCAATATGGAACAGCTAGATATCCAGGAACATTGTTGTACCCATATGCAATACGGTCAATTGCCTCGTCCAGTGAGACATCCCAGGGTTCCCAAGTGCGCCCACCTCCCGGAAAGGCGCCGAATCGTATAAACTCACGCTCCGCTAGCTCCCTAATAGCCTCAAGTACTCTCATTCTCGAATAGGCTTCCGGAGAAACCGTCGAAATAATGGCATCAAAAGCTCCGATTGGCATCCAATCATCCGTCAGCTCGTACAGGAGGAAGTGTTCGACCTTCTCGTTCATTTCTTGGGCAGGTGCACTTTCACTGGCTTATTCCTCGGCGTTGTGACATTACGCGCACGCCACCTAACTTGCTGGCGTCATTGACCGGAGGACACCCGACAATCAGATGAGGCCATACGGCACGATCCGATCGTCAGCAATTATGGATTCTACATTGCTCCATTATTTACGCACCTCCCTATAGTCAAGCGTATCGGACTTGAATTTCTCAACCTGACCCCGTGTCGACATCATTTGCGGTGAGACGGCCCACCGCAAACCTCATCCCAATTTAAATGGACCCGGACTCCAGAACTTGATTCAGAGCATCAAATGTCCCTCGAGGAAACGGCTTCCCCCACTGCCGCCGATACCCCTCTTCTCCATGGGTGTCAAGCACTGCCTGTGCTGCGAGTCGCACTGAGGATACAAACTCGTCGAGTGACACGATGCCCTGCCAAAGTACGCGACCCTCCTCCCATGAGTTATCATCCCCCCGATGGCCCCCAAAACGAACGATCTGGAGATAGACACGATCGACACCCTCGAAACGTGCTCCCGATAAGAACATTCGGGTGCACCCTGGCTCCTGGGCCAAGTGCGCAAAAGTGGACGAAGATCCCAGACCGAGGTCAGTAGCAGACTTCAGCAAGCTATCCAGCGCATCGCCCAAAAAGGAAGTCGACACGTCGACAACGTCATCACCCAGGCGTAGCGAGCAAGTTGCCCAGCCACGCCCAGTAAGATTCCATTTCAATGTAACCGACTTTATTTCCATAACGCACACAGCCTTAATTGAGGAGGGATACCCAAGGAGAACTCGTCATCTATTGCCGGTCAAGCGTGGCCAAGGGACGGAAATAGGACTCAAGGAGGGGAAACCACGACCCGCAAACGAACCGACCTAGACGGGAAAGGCAGTTACTACGTTCCCCTTCTCGTCGACAACGCTCTGATACCAGTAAGATCCTCGCGTCCACGTGCGGGACCAGACTCTCCGACCTTCTTCCCAGCGTCCCATTCGTAGATCTTACCAGGTCGGGGATTACCATCCTTATCTGGCGTGTTATTCCGCCCGTTGGTCTTTAGTGCTCTATCGATGAGTTTTCCGTTTTCCTTGTCCTTGACTGTCCAGCGGCTGGCGTCGTCGTCAACTTCGCTCCCGCCCTCACGATGCCGGCTACTGATGTGTTCCCAATCGATGCTCCGTTCACCGGTCGAGTCGGCTGATTCTGAGGTGTCGCGGTCGTTGTTTTGGTGATTGACAGTGGCTTCGGCGGCTTGGTCGGCCAAGAAGGCAGCACCATATAGAAGCGCTGTGCCAGCAGCGGCGCCGACGAGAGCTCCCAGCGGTCCGCCGACAGCGAATCCGCCAGCGGCACCCGCGGCAGGGTTTCGCCCGGTCAGATCCAGGCTGTTGATGGGGTCGCCGTTGCAGTAGTCATAGGCGTTGGCGGATCCAGCCAGCACCGGGTCGGTTTGCAGGAAGCGGCCAAGGGCTGGGAGGTAGGCGCGGACACCCATTTCCAGTGCTTGTTGTCCGGCGATATGCTCGATGGGGACGGTGTGTTGTCCGAGGTATCCGAAGTCGAGGCCGCCTTGGGCCGTTTCGGGGATGGGATGTCGCCGATCTTGCCGGTGTCGGGGTCGATGTTCTGCCCGAACGGGTCATACAGATGCAGCTTCCCGGTACGAACTCCGTCGTCTCCGGCGGTGAACAGGATGTCACCGTGGATGTTGGGATAGGACCAGTTGCTGCTCTGGCTGCTGCTGTAGTTCTTGGTGAGCACCACCCCACCGGGCAACGACACGATCCTCTGCAGCAGTGCTCCGCTGCCGTCGAGGACGAACTCCATCCCGCTGCTGCCGCTGGTGAACCCGTAGCGGGTCATTCCGGTGGTGACCGAGGTGTTGTTGCCTTGGACCTGCCGCATCATGATGCGGTCGTTGACATCGAGGGGTGTAGCGGACCGCGACTCCGTCACTCGTGGTGGTGGATACGTGCCGACGCGTGGAGTCGTAGCCGAGGGAATCGGCTCCCACCTTGGTGGCGTTGCCGTATGCGTCGTCGGTGAAGCCGAGCTCAAGGGCTCCCTTGGTGGACAGGATGCGGTCGGCGTGGTCGTAGCAGTAGACGGTGGTCTGCGCCTGTCCGCCGTTGAAGCTGTCGGTGGAGCGGGTGCGGTTGGAGTTGAGCCCTGCCTTCGTGTTCGGCCCGCAGCCGTTGTCGGCGTCGTAGGAATAGGTCAGTTCGTGGTGCGGGACCTTCGCCGCGATCAGCCGTCCGACTCCGTCGTAGGCGTAGGCTGACGTGAAGGTTCCACCAGCGGAATCGGCGATGATGTCGTCGACGATCCGCTGGTCGCGAGTGCGGGTAACGGTGTCGCTGACGGTCGAGCCACCGGTTGTCCAATCCGGTTTCGTCAACGTCGAAGCGTCGTTGTAGCCGATCGCAACCGATGAGCCGTTGCCGTAGCTGGCGCTGGTCAGGATCCCGTTGGTGTACTTGGGGGTAGCGACGCTTCTGCCGTCGAGGACACTGAGAGCAAGTCGGCCTGGGGCTGCTGCAGGAACGGGTGACAGTGTGACCCCCCTGCAGCAGCCCCCTTTTCTGTGGTGGGTTTTGTTCAGTCTGGGCCTAGCTGATTTCGCTGGTCGGGGATAACCCATCGTTACCCGTCGAGGGGGTCCGAGCTGGAGGCTGACGTGGACTGCACGGTGGTCGTGCCACCGAAGTCCTCCTGGATGACGGTGCCCGGCACGAATCCTCCGTCTCCGATGTCGGCGAACGGTGGACTGAGTTCACCACCGCCGATCCCGTAATGCTTGATCTTGCGCCACCGCAATGCCATGAGCAGCAATGAGCCGAAGAAGGCGACGAGGAGAACGCCGAGGACCAGCCACATCTATTCGACTCTCCTTTCCAATCGTGAGTGAGAGCAGGTCACCCCTGCTCGACCCTCGCCGGCAGCGGCACGGTGGACTCGGCGGTGGCGGTACGGGGGAAGCATGGGGATGTACCGGCGAGGATCAGCACGTCCTCACCCACCCCGTCCTCGGCCGCATTGCCGTGACGGACGACGAGTTGGTAGCCGTCATCGGTAGCGGCCATAGCCTGGATGGTCAGCTCGGTCTCAGTGACATTCCATAGTCGGCTGACCCAGTACTTCATCACCTTCGTGTAGTACTGGTTCGCCTGCCCGGATGGGATGCCCGACAGGTAGTACAGGACCTGAGCTTTCACCGGGCCAGCCGTGTCGTTCATGTCGCCGTCGCACGGCGCCGCGGCCATTGGTGGTGGGAACTCGTCGGCCGAAGGGCCCTCGGCGGGCAGTCTTTCGGGAGAGAGGGTGAGCCGCACGCCGGTCGGTAGCGCGTTCAAGGTCTCGGTTAGATACGCCTCGATACGCTGGCGGGCGTCCACCTGGGTCAGCACGGGTGACGGCGGCTGTTCATCGTCACTCGATGCGCAGCCCGCGATCGGTGCCAGCGCGCACAGCACCGCCATCGCCATCACACCCCACTGGAATCGTGACCGGCGTGAAGCCGTGATGCGGCGCCTGACTGCGGATCGGCTATGTGGCGGGTATGACCGGGACAAAGGCTCCCATCCTCTCCAATTGCTGTACCTGATCGATCGAGACATTGGTCCATGCCGTCGGTTCTCGAACGACTGTGGTGCCGCCTCCGTAGTAGAGGGTCCGAACCTGGTAGACAGGCTCGTAGGTGACGGCCAAAACAGGATTGCCGTTGAGATCGAACGATGACGCCAGCACCGGTTTGAGACCCACGATCCGTAGCTGGACCTTCTTGGTGATATCGATGTCTAGCGAGTTGTTCTGGTCGTTTGGTCCCTTGTTACCGGTAGGAATGGAGATGCCGGTCTTGCCGGTGATCGGGTCCGGTGTCAGGACGTTGCCGGACCATGGTCCGGTCGCGCCCGGAGTGGTGTCGGGATCGATCGGAATCGTATCGCCGTATCCGCTGTAGGGCCCCTGTCCCACTCCGTACACTCCGGTGATCCCCGGGTTCTCGTCGAAGTCGCGAGAACTCCAGCCGGGGGGCGCGTAAACACCCGGATACAGACGAGTGATGGAGAAGCGGTCTGTCAGTCGTGGCGTGCCCTCAGGCAGCCACCGTCCCGGTGGCGGCATGCCGGGGAGGCCGTCGTATGTCGATGGTCCGGGTGGGTAGCTTGCAGGGCCGTTAACGAACTGTCGGTCGGGGACAAGCCCCCCGGCAGCGGTAACTCCAGCGCCGGTGGGACGTCGCGACAACGACCAGCCAGCTGCGGCGAAGGCTGCGGCGCCGGCGATAAGCAGAAAGACGATCCGCTGGTCAAAGCTCTGATCATCAGAGCTCGGCGCAATGACGGCTTCGATAGTCGTCGTATCGAGGGACGGCGCGGCGGGGTTCGTCGGCAGCGCGGCTGACGAATGTGGTGATCGCGCCATCGGCTCGTCGGTCGGCACCGGAGCCGACGGTACCGGCCCGGGTTCGGCAGGAGCTGAGGGTGCGGTTTGTCTGGGCGGGGGTGGTTTAGGAGATTCGTTGCCAGGCAGTGTCGGAGTCTCGCCTCCTGGCACCGGCACGATCGGGGTGCCGTTACCAGGCGCGATCGGTGGCGGGGTAAGCGCGCCCGCACCGATCCCGCCACCACCGCCGGGCTGGCTCGGAATACCTGGGGCCTCTGACGGCAGCGGCGGCGGTGTCGACACCGTTGGCGGGCCGCCGGGTGGGACCGATGGCGGCGTCGGGGTGTCAATACATGGCCAGCCTGGATGCATGGCCTGCCACTGCTCACACGGTACATATCCTTGCGCGGTCGCCGTTGGCGCTCCAGACAGGGCCATGGCCCCAACGCCGAGAGCGCCTGCGGCAAGGGCAAGCGCGACGTGCCTCCCCTGGCGGGTTCTCATCGGCGCCCCCAGCGGTTGCTGGCTTGGTTTCGCAGGGTGTCGATGGCCCACCAAGTGAGTCGTCCGGCGATGGACATGTACAAGAAGAATGCCAGATAGACGAGGACCGCGCCGTAGTCGTCGGCCCAGCTGGGCATGCGGTTCAGGTTCGCGAACGCGACGACGAGTAGCAGCAGCCCCAGTACAAGCCCGCCGCCCGCAACGATGGTCGGATTCCCCGGTTGCGGCGCGGCGTCGGCGCGCGGTGACGCGAGAGTATCGGTCGCGGTGTTGGTATCAGTCATTTGATGTCAGCCTTTTGGCGAAGTCGAAATGCGGGTGGACTGTAAAGCGTTGGAACGCTGCGTGTTTCACAGCCAAATAGAGTCGCCGTATACGGAGATGGTGTTGTCGGCGGCCGGGGTGGAGATCGCGGCGGTGGCGAAGGACCTGATGGTCACGGGACCGGCGCATGCGTCAACCTTGATCTCGACCTGTTCGGCGGTGATCGACGCCCGTGCTCCGGTGAGAGGTTTGGATCCGAACGTGATGGTGGCGATGGCGCCGGGCTTGAGAGTGGTGGAGATGTTCGGAGTGACTGCTGCCTGTCCGCCGATCGTCACCCCCGGGAACTGCGAGATGGTCACACTCGCATTAGGGCCGATCGACAACCCGAGTCCGAGGGTGACACCGTTGGACACATCCACCGCGCACCCAATTTGATAACCGAGGGTGACCGTACCCGAGGTGACCGGCTGGCTACCGCCGCCACTCACCTCCGCGATCGCCTTCACGCTGACGAATCCCTCCCGACTGACAGGCGAGCTGCTGAGTGCGGGCCAACGATCCAAGCTCTCATTGGTCTTGGTGACCTCCAGCGTCCACCCGTCGTCGGTAACGGTCTGTCGATATTTGTCAGCTACCAGATCGGCGCCAGCGGAACCTGCCACCCACGGACCCGTTATCAACACGGTGGCCAGGAGACCAGCACCGGCAGCGGTCCTCGGTCGAATCGTTCCCACCGAACCCATCCAAGCTCAGTAAATGTTCAGCAAATCGACGCTAGGCTGACATGGGCTCCACGCTCGACGCCAGATGATTGAGATGTCCGCCACTGCGAGCACTCGATGCGGCGGTGATCACATTCACCCGATGGCGCCACCTGAACCATTCCGGCTCAGGGCGATTCCCGGCACATGCGGAATCCGTACACAGAACATGAGATGGGCGCGTGTTCAGATTGTTATGGTGCGGAGCGGCTGCACGAACACGGTCCTTCCGGTGGGGTGGACGTGCAATATCCCGTACGGCAAACACCCGCCCGGGACCACCCGCGTAGGTGGCGATACCGGCAGATCATGAGCGACTACCACCATCGCAGTCTGACCTCGTTCACGCCGGACACGACCAGCCTTTCCTCGCAGCCGTACTTGGCGAAAGACCATCATGCCGTGCCTATTTCGAAGGGTGCGCTATAGGTACTGTGAGCTAGGGTGTTAGCTGGCAGCAACCCCTAACGATGCGAAGCTGCGACACACGACGGCTACGTGGCCGCGCAGATCTGCATGCGAATCAGAACCTGCAGCAGCGCATCATCGGTGGGTACCGTATCGACGGCCTCAGGTCAAGTCCCGGGGCGTGGTGTAACTAGGGG
>NZ_JASITE010000037.1 GCF_030767025.1 Nocardia sp. CC227C
TTCGCGAAGGATGTTCCGGCGGTGTCCTACTCTCCCACACCCTGTCGAGTGCAGTACCATCGGCGCAGGTGGCCTTAGCTTCCGGGTTCGGAATGGGACCGGGCGTTTCCCCACCGCTATAGCCGCCGTAACTCTATGAAACTGTCCACACCACGAACACCCCACACAGGGGTTCGAGCGTGTGTGTGTTGTTTCAGATACCGCACAGTGGACGCGTAACATCGTTGTTGGTAAGTCCTCGGCCTATTAGTACCAGTCACCTCCACACGTTACCGCGCTTCCAGTTCTGGCCTATCAACCCAATGGTCTGTTGGGGGCCTTACCCCCTCGAAGGGGTGAGAAACCTCATCTTGGAACAGGCTTCCCGCTTAGATGCTTTCAGCGGTTATCCCTTCCGAACGTGGCCAACCAGCCATGCTCCTGGCGGAACAACTGGCACACCAGAGGTTCGTCCGTCCCGGTCCTCTCGTACTAGGGACAGCCTTCCTCAAGTTTCTAACGCGCGCGGCGGATAGAGACCGAACTGTCTCACGACGTTCTAAACCCAGCTCGCGTGCCGCTTTAATGGGCGAACAGCCCAACCCTTGGGACCTACTCCAGCCCCAGGATGCGACGAGCCGACATCGAGGTGCCAAACCATCCCGTCGATATGGACTCTTGGGGAAGATCAGCCTGTTATCCCCGGGGTACCTTTTATCCGTTGAGCGACACCGCTTCCACATGCCGGTGCCGGATCACTAGTCCCGACTTTCGTCCCTGCTCGACATGTCTGTCTCACAGTCAAGCTCCCTTGTGCACTTGCACTCGACACCTGATTGCCAACCAGGCTGAGGGAACCTTTGGGCGCCTCCGTTACATTTTGGGAGGCAACCGCCCCAGTTAAACTACCCACCAGGCACTGTCCCTGAACCCGATCAGGGTCCGAGGTTAGAAGTCCAATACGATCAGAGTGGTATTTCAACGACGACTCCCACAACACTAGCGTGCCGCTTTCACAGTCTCCCACCTATCCTACACAAACCGTACCGAACACCAATACCAAGCTATAGTGAAGGTCCCGGGGTCTTTTCGTCCTGCCGCGCGTAACGAGCATCTTTACTCGTAATGCAATTTCGCCGAGTCTGTGGTTGAGACAGCAGAGAAGTCGTTACGCCATTCGTGCAGGTCGGAACTTACCCGACAAGGAATTTCGCTACCTTAGGATGGTTATAGTTACCACCGCCGTTTACCGGGGCTTAAATTCTCAGCTTCGCGCATTACTGCGCTAACCGGTCCTCTTAACCTTCCGGCACCGGGCAGGCGTCAGTCCGTATACATCGTCTTACGACTTCGCACGGACCTGTGTTTTTAGTAAACAGTCGCTTCTCTCTGGTCTCTGCGACCACCACCAGCTCAAGCTGCAAGAGCCGTCACCAGCCGTGGTCCCCCTTCTCCCGAAGTTACGGGGGCATTTTGCCGAGTTCCTTAACCACAGTTCTCTCGATCGCCTCGGTATTCTCTACCTGACCACCTGTGTCGGTTTGGGGTACGGGCCGTGTACCAACTCACTAGAGGCTTTTCTCGGCAGCATAGGATCACTGAATTCGCCTCAATCGGCTACGCATCACCTCTCAGGCCATATGAGACGCGGATTTACCTACGTCTCGCCCTACCGGCTTACACCAGGTATTCCATCACCTGGCCCAGCTACCTTCCTGCGTCACCCCATCGCTTGACTACTACAATCAGGGTCGTGCGCAGCCCCCTCCAGCCACCCGAAGGTGGTCTTTCGGGATTTGGGCACTTAGCACAACTGATTCGCCATTGGGCGCGGATACACGGGTACGGGAATATCAACCCGTTGTCCATCGGCTACGCCTGTCGGCCTCGTCTTAGGTCCCGACTCACCCTGGGCGGATTAACCTGGCCCAGGAACCCTTGGTCATTCGGCGGACGAGTTTCTCACTCGTCTTTCGCTACTCATGCCTGCATTCTCACTCGCGCAGCCTCCACGACTAGGTCACCCTGCCGCTTCCCTGGCTACACGACGCTCCCCTACCCACCCAGACTCCTGGCTCGAAAGCAGAATTAATGTCTGAGTGCCGCGGCTTCGGCGGTGTACTTGAGCCCCGCTACATTGTCGGCGCAGGATCACTTGACCAGTGAGCTATTACGCACTCTTTCAAGGATGGCTGCTTCTAAGCCAACCTCCTGGTTGTCTCTGCGACCCCACATCCTTTTCCACTTAGTACACGCTTAGGGGCCTTAGCCGGCGATCTGGGCTGTTTCCCTCTCGACTACGAAGCTTATCCCCCGCAGTCTCACTGCCACGCTCTCACACACCGGCATTCGGAGTTTGGCTGACTTCGGTAAGCTGGTAGGCCCCCTAGGCCATCCAGTAGCTCTACCTCCGGCGTGAAACACGTGACGCTGCACCTAAATGCATTTCGGGGAGAACCAGCTATCACGGAGTTTGATTGGCCTTTCACCCCTACCCACAGCTCATCCCCTCAGTTTTCAACCTAAGTGGGTTCGGGCCTCCACGACGTCTTACCGTCGCTTCACCCTGGCCATGGGTAGATCACTCCGCTTCGGGTCCATAGCATGCGACTCAGACGCCCTATTCGGACTCGCTTTCGCTACGGCTACCCCACACGGGTTAACCTCGCCACATACCGATGACTCGCAGGCTCATTCTTCAAAAGGCACGCCATCACCCCACCCCAAAGGGAAGGCTCTGACGGATTGTAAGCGCACGGTTTCAGGTACTATTTCACTCCCCTCCCGGGGTACTTTTCACCTTTCCCTCACGGTACTAGTCCGCTATCGGTCACCAGGTAGTATTCAGGCTTACCGGGTGGTCCCGGCAGATTCACAGCAGATTTCACGGGCCCGCTGCTACTCGGGAGACATCCACAACAGAGAACACGTTTTCGCCTACCGGACTCTCACCGTCTACGGTTGGCCATCCCAGACCAATTCAGCTAACGCGATCTTTTCTGACTGTCGCTCAGCTCGGCAGAACTGAGAAGAATGTTCCCACAACCCCGCACAGACAACGACTGCCGTCTATCACATCTACACGGTTTAGCCTCATCCGCTTTCGCTCGCCACTACTCACGGAATCACAATTGTTTTCTCTTCCTGTGGGTACTGAGATGTTTCACTTCCCCACGTTCCCTCCACACACCCTATATATTCAGGCGTGGGTGACACGACATCACTCGTGCCGGGTTTCCCCATTCGGACATCCTCGGATCTCAGCTCGGTTGACAGCTCCCCGAGGCTTATCGCAGCCTCCTACGTCCTTCATCGGCTCCTGGTGCCAAGGCATCCACCGTACGCTCTTACACACTTACAAACAAAGATGCTCGCGTCCACTGTGCAGTTCTCAAACAACACACCCACCCAAACCTGAATTTCGAAGCCAGTCCCGAGCACGCCCGGCGGTACCAACGAAGATCCGAGTGGATCGTCTTCTTGCCTGGAAAGAACGTCTGTTCTTTCAGGACCCAACAGTGTGTCGATATATCACCACGCTCGGAGCATGCACTCCTCGCTGATGCGGTGAGGTTGTCAGCGTTCCACCCATGAGCTCCGCCGGACTACATGTGAGTCCGAAACGGCTCTGGCACAGTCACTCTCGACTCTTCGAGGCGCCTGAGCAGATGCTCCTTAGAAAGGAGGTGATCCAGCCGCACCTTCCGGTACGGCTACCTTGTTACGACTTCGTCCCAATCGCCGATCCCACCTTCGACAGCTCCCTCCCACAAGGGGTTAGGCCACCGGCTTCGGGTGTTACCGACTTTCATGACGTGACGGGCGGTGTGTACAAGGCCCGGGAACGTATTCACCGCAGCGTTGCTGATCTGCGATTACTAGCGACTCCAACTTCACGGGGTCGAGTTGCAGACCCCGATCCGAACTGAGACCGGCTTTAAGGGATTCGCTCCACCTCACGGTATCGCAGCCCTCTGTACCGGCCATTGTAGCATGTGTGAAGCCCTGGACATAAGGGGCATGATGACTTGACGTCGTCCCCACCTTCCTCCGAGTTGACCCCGGCAGTCTCTCACGAGTCCCCGCCATAACGCGCTGGCAACATAAGATAAGGGTTGCGCTCGTTGCGGGACTTAACCCAACATCTCACGACACGAGCTGACGACAGCCATGCACCACCTGTACACCAACCACAAGGGGGGCGACATCTCTGCCGCTTTCTGGTGTATGTCAAACCCAGGTAAGGTTCTTCGCGTTGCATCGAATTAATCCACATGCTCCGCCGCTTGTGCGGGCCCCCGTCAATTCCTTTGAGTTTTAGCCTTGCGGCCGTACTCCCCAGGCGGGGCGCTTAATGCGTTAGCTACGGCACGGATCCCGTGGAAGGAAACCCACACCTAGCGCCCACCGTTTACGGCGTGGACTACCAGGGTATCTAATCCTGTTCGCTACCCACGCTTTCGCTTCTCAGCGTCAGTTACTGCCCAGAGACCCGCCTTCGCCACCGGTGTTCCTCCTGATATCTGCGCATTTCACCGCTACACCAGGAATTCCAGTCTCCCCTGCAGTACTCTAGTCCGCCCGTATCGACCGCAAGCTCGCAGTTGAGCTGCAAGTTTTCACGATCGACGCGACGAACCGCCTACAAGCTCTTTACGCCCAGTAATTCCGGACAACGCTCGCACCCTACGTATTACCGCGGCTGCTGGCACGTAGTTGGCCGGTGCTTCTTCTACAGGTACCGTCACTTGCGCTTCGTCCCTGTCGAAAGCGGTTTACAACCCGAAGGCCGTCATCCCGCACGCGGCGTCGCTGCATCAGGCTTTCGCCCATTGTGCAATATTCCCCACTGCTGCCTCCCGTAGGAGTCTGGGCCGTGTCTCAGTCCCAGTGTGGCCGGTCGCCCTCTCAGGCCGGCTACCCGTCGTCGCCTTGGTAGGCCGTTACCCCACCAACAAGCTGATAGGCCGCGGGCCCATCTCGCACCAGTAAACCTTTCCACCACAAACCATGCGATTCGCGGTCATATCCGGTATTAGACCCAGTTTCCCAGGCTTATCCCAGAGTGCGAGGCAGATCACCCACGTGTTACTCACCCGTTCGCCGCTCGTGTACCCCGAAGGGCCTTACCGCTCGACTTGCATGTGTTAAGCACGCCGCCAGCGTTCGTCCTGAGCCAGGATCAAACTCTCCGTTGAAGACTCTCAACCAACCCCTCCCACAAAGGAA
>NZ_JASITE010000038.1 GCF_030767025.1 Nocardia sp. CC227C
CGCCGAAGCCCTTGGTCTGCAACTCGTAGGCCTCGCGCATCGGATTGCCCTCGGGGTACGAGTCGCCGCCGGGCAGGCCCAGCTGCATATTCGCGGCGGGCGCGGCCAGCAGTCCGAGCACCACCACACCGGCTGCCAGCGCCAGCACCGGAGCCTTGGCGATCAGGCGGGCGACCCGCATGCCGTTGGTGACGGCGGTGTCGTCCTCGGGATCGTGCTTGGCGACCAGCGGCAGCTTCGGCTTGAACAGGTGCTTGCCGAACGCGCCCAGCAGCGCGGGCAGCAGGGTCACGGCCACCAGCACCGCGAATGCCGCCGCGACCGCACCGAAGATACCCATGTAGGTGAGGAATCCGACGCCGACGACACTCAGCGCGGCCAGCGCGATGACGACGGTCAGGCCCGCGAAGATGACCGCGGAACCGGCGGTGCCGACCGCGGTTCCGGCGGCTTCCTCGGGTGAATCCGCCACGCTCAGCTCATGTTTGTACCGCGAGACGATGAACATGGCGTAGTCGATGGACAGCGCCAGGCCGATCATGGACGCCAGGATCGGCGTGAAGGTGGGCAGGGTGAGCCAGTGGGTGCCGAACAGGATCACCGAGATCGCCGTGCCCAGGCCGATGAGGGCCGTCAGCACCGGCACGAAGGCGGCCACGATGGCGCCGAAGGCCACCGCCATCACCACCAGCGCCACCGCGATACCGATGAGCTCGGCCGCGCCGCCGGTTTCCGGCTCCTGGGCGATGCTGCCGGTCAGGTACACCTCGAGTCCGGCCGCCCGCGCGTCCGCGGCGACGTCGTGGGCCTTCTCCCGGTCGGCGGGGGTGACATCGGCGAAACTCGGAATCGAGTACTTGACCTCGACGGTCGCCACCGAGTCCGGCACGGTCTCGCTCAGCACGTTCAGCGGCGCGCTGGCGCAGACGGCGGTGAAGCCGGGGGCGTCGCGGTCGCCGGTGAGGCAGTTGATGTCCGCGGGTTTGCCGATCTCCTCGGTCGCGGTTATCGGATCGACGACCGGCTCGTTCTTGTCGACGATGTCCAGCGCGGACAGCTTGTTCACGAACGCCTGCAACGCGGCCGCGTTCTGCGGATCGGTGAGCTTCTCGCCCTCGGGTGCGCCGATCACGTAGGTGCCGGTGACCACATTCATGTCGAAGGCGGCCGACATGCCGGGGAAGTGCTCGTCGAGGATTGCGGTGGCCCGCTCGGACGGCAGGCCGGGCATGGTGAACTGGTCCTGGAACGGTTTGGCGATCGCGCCGCCGATACCGCCGAGCAGTATCAGCAGGGTCAACCACACCGGTATGACGGTCCACTTTCTGCGGAAGGCGAACCTTCCCCAGCGGTAGAGGTATACGGACACGAGGGTCTCCTGGCGATTGGCTGTGCGTGTGCTGGTGTCGAGCTACTCGTAGACAGCACTCTCTGCGGGTGCCGCGTGCGCACTCCGCCTCCAGACTGACGTTTTCTGCCTACCGTGCGGTAGGTAGACTACCCAGCGCCTAAGCGGAGGAACAACCTCGATTCCGGTGGCGCTGCTCGCAGTACAGACTAGTAGTGAGAGGATCATCCCATGACCGGACGAGAGCCTGCTGTAGACATTGCCGCAGGTAGGGGCACCAAGGACGTCATCAGGGATGTGGCACTTCGGCTGTTCTCCACCAAGGGTTTCGAGCAGACGAGCCTGCGGGAGGTCGCCGATGAGGTGGGAATCACAAAGGCGTCCCTCTACTATCATTACTCCTCGAAGCAAGATCTGCTGCTGGCCGTGATCGAACCGGTCTTCGAGGACATGCGCGCCATGGCCGCCGAGATCGACGAGCTGGCATACAGCCGCGACGCCGTCCGCGACATCCTCACCCACCAGCTGCACACCATGCTCGCCCACCGCCCCATCGGTCAGATGTTCGTGAACGACGGTGTCGCGGTCGGCAACGCGATCGGCCACAATTACGAGGAAATGATCGCCATGCACCGCGAGCTGTGCCGCTGGCTGGCCGGACCCGAGCCCGATCCGGAGGCGCTGTTGCGCGCCAGTGCCGCCCTGGAGATCGTCAAGACCGCTCTGCTGTCCCAGGACATCGCTCCCGACGCCGATCCGGACATGGTCGAACGCGTGCTCCTGGACGCGGCGCTCGGAGTTCTGCTCCCGGCGCGCTAGATTCTTCTTCCGCCGGACCGAACTCAGGAGCCCTTTGTGCACATCACCGCGAAAGTCGACTACGCGGTGCGGATACTCGTCGAGATCGCCCGGGCGCAATCGCAATCGGTGAAGGCCGACGTGATCGTGGCCGCCCAGGAGATTCCGCCGAAGGTGCTGGAGTCGGTGGTCGCCGAATTGCGCAAGGCCGGGCTGGTCACCAGCCGCCGCGGCCCCGACGGCGGTTACCGGCTGGCACGGCCCGCCGGCGAGATCAGCGTCGCCGATGTGATTCGCGCGGTGGAGGGGCCCTTGGCCTCGGTGCGCGGGCAGCGGCCCGAGGATGTGGTGTACCCCGGGGTGGCCGAGCCGTTGCAGCGGGTGTGGATCGCGCTGCGGGTGAATATCCGCTCGGTGCTGGAACGGGTGAGCATCGCCGATATCGGCAACGATCTGCTGCCGACCTTCACGGACGAGCTGCTGCGCGATCCCGATGCCTGGACCCGGCGCCCGCGCCCGGTGGATGCCGCGCCGCACGGAGAATGGCGTGACCCGGACGCTGGCCCGCTCGGCGCGTGGCGCGACCTGGACCGGCCGGATATCTGACCCCTACGGAAGCCTTTGTTTCACTTTCTCGGGGGTCGGTGCGCCGCCCCCATGATTCCCGGGGACGGGTGCGCCGCATCGGGGGTAGCCTGCGAGCATCATGTTGATCAGACTTCTCCGCACCTTCCTGGCGCCCTACCGGTCACAGCTGGTCGGCGTCGTTGTGCTTCAGCTGATCTCGGTCCTCGCCATGCTGTACCTGCCCAGGCTCAACGCCGACATCATCGACTACGGAGTGACCAGGGGCGATATCGCCTATATCTGGAACACCGGCCTGTGGATGCTGCTCGTCACGGGAGTGCAGATCGTGGCGCAGGCTTCCTCGGTGTATCTGGGCGCGCAGGCGGCCATGGGCGCGGGACGCGATATGCGCGCGGCCCTGCTGCACCGCGTGGGCACCTTCTCCGCGCGCGAGGTGGGCATGTTCGGCGCGCCGTCGCTGATCACCCGCAACACCAATGACGTGAACCAGGTGCAGCTGCTCGTCCTGATGAGCGCCACCATCCTGGTGATGGCCCCGATCATGTGCGTCGGCGGCATCATCATGGCGCTGCGCGAGGATCTGGGCCTGTCCTGGCTGCTGCTCATCGCGGTGCCCGCGCTGGGCCTGTCGATGGCCTTCATCATCACCCGCATGGTGCCCGGCTTCCGGCGCATGCAGGAGCGCATCGACGCGGTGAACCGGGTGCTGCGCGAGCAGATCACCGGCATCCGGGTGGTGCGGGCCTTCGTGCGGGAGCGGCAGGAGACCTGGCGCTTCGGCGTCGCCAACTCCGAGCTGACCGAACAGGCGCTGTTCGTCGGCCGCTATATGGCGCTGATGTTCCCGCTGGTCATGCTGATCTCCAATGTGACCGCGGTGGGCGTGATCTGGTTCGGCGGCCACCATGTGGACGACGGCACCATGCAGATCGGTTCGCTCACCGCCATGCTGTCCTACATCATGCAGATCCTGACGGCGGTCATGATGGCCTCCTTCCTGGCCATGATGGCCCCGCGCGCCGCGGTGTCGGGTGAGCGCATCGGGGCGGTGCTGGACACCGAATCCTCGGTGCTGCCGCCGCCGCTGCCGCGGCCGTTCGAATCCGATCCGGGCTCGGTGGACTTCGCCTTCGCCGAATTCAAGTTCCCGGGTGCGGAGAAGCCGGTGCTGCGGGCCATCCGGTTCCGGGTGGACCCGGGGACCACCACCGCGGTGGTGGGGTCGACCGGCTCCGGCAAGACCACGCTGATCAATCTGATTCCGCGGCTCATCGACGTCACCGACGGGGCGGTCTACGTGGGCGGCACCGACGTGCGGCATCTCGACCTCGAGCAGTTGCGCTCGCAGATCGGCCTGGTGCCGCAGAAGGCGTACCTGTTCTCCGGGACGATCGCGTCGAACCTGCGGTACGGCAAACCCGACGCCACCGACGCCGAACTCTGGCACGCCCTGGAGATCGCACAGGCGGCCGACTTCGTGCGCGATATGCCGCAGGGGCTGGAAACGCCGGTGGCACAGGGCGGTACGACGGTGTCGGGCGGCCAGCGCCAGCGGCTCGCCATCGCCCGCGCCCTGGTGCGCAAGCCGCGCGTCTACCTGTTCGACGACTGCTTCTCGGCCCTGGACGTGGCCACCGACGCCCGGGTCCGCGAGGCGCTGAAACCGGAGATCGCGAACGCGGCCGTGATCACCGTGGCGCAACGGATTTCGACCGTGCGCGAGGCCGACCAGATCGTGGTGCTGGAGGACGGCGAGATCGTCGGCCTGGGCACCCACGACCGACTGCTGCGCGACTGCACCGAATACCGCGAGATCGTGGAATCGCAGCTGAGCCCGGAGGA
>NZ_JASITE010000039.1 GCF_030767025.1 Nocardia sp. CC227C
GAGGCTCAACAGGTTGACCGTGTAGTGGAGCCGTAAGGTAATAGCGTGTTGTTCTGGGCTCCAATGGTTTCCGGTGTGTTATGGCGGTGGTGAGCGGTGCCGTGGCGGTGATGGCCGCACGGTTCGCGGCCCTGTTTCCGCACTTGAACGAGCGGCAGCGACGGTTGGCCTTGGCCAGCGAGGCGAGATCGTTGGGGCATGGTGGAGTGCGGGCGGTGGCGCGGGTGGCCCAAGTCAGCGAAACTACCGTACGCAGAGGCATATTCGAGCTCGAGGCAGGCGAAGAGCCGCTGCCCGACGGGCGTGTGCGACGACCCGGCGGTGGTCGCAAGTCCGCCGAGGAATTGGATCCAGGCCTGGTTCCGGCGTTGCTGGCGCTGGTGGAGCCGGACGAGCGTGGTGATCCGATGTCGCCGCTGCGCTGGACGGTCAAGTCGCTGCGGAATCTGGCCGGGCAACTGACCCAGGCCGGGCATCCGGCGTCTGCGCCGACGATGGGCCGGTTGTTGAAGGAACAGGGTTTCAGCCTGCAAGCTAACGCCAAAACCCTTGAAGGAACCCAGCATCCGGACCGCGACGCCCAGTTTCGCTATATCAACGAGCAGGTCAAGGCGCATCACGCCGCCGGGCAGCCGGTGATCAGTGTCGATGCCAAGAAGAAGGAGCAGCTCGGCCAGTTGCCCAACGCCGGGCGGCAGTGGCGGCCCAAAGGCCAACCGGTCGAGGTCGAGGACCACAGCTTCTACTTCGTCGGACCCGAGGTCGAGGTGGCGATTCCGTTCGGGGTCTATGACATCGCCAACGACAGCGGCTGGGTGAATGTGGGACCTGACCACGACACCTCGGTCTTCGCGGTCGAATCGATTCGACGCTGGTGGCGATCGCGCGGATGCCTGGACCATCCGGACGCCGATCGCATGATGATCACCGCCGACTGCGGGGGCTCCAACAGCTACCGATATCGGCTATGGAAGGCCGAGTTGGCGGTGTTCGCCGCCGAAACGGGTCTGAGGGTGACCGTCTGCCATTTCCCGCCGGGCACATCGAAATGGAACAAGATCGAGCACCGGCTGTTCTCCCACATCACCATGAATTGGCGTGGCAGGCCGCTGACCGGTCACGAGGTCGTCGTCAACAGCATCGCGGCCACCCGCACCCGCACCGGTCCACGTGTTCACGCTGAACTCGACACCGGCACCTATCCGACCGGAATCTCGGTCAGCCGCGAACATTTCCGATCGCTGCCCGTCACACCCCATCGCCAGAGTGGCACCTGGAACTACACGATTTCCCCGGCCGGACCGCAAGGCGGGATCCTCACCACCGGCGACCGGGACGCCGCTCGAGCGCATGCTCTCACGCCGCTCGCCGACCCGAAGGTCACCAGCATGCCCAACCACGAACTGCGGCAACTCTGCGACCGATTGGCGCCGGCGCAAGCAGCCGTGGCCGAACAACGCAAGTATCTGCAACGCGGCGGGGCGCGCCGCAAACAACGCGGAGATCACGGCAGGCCACTACTGACTCCGGCCGACAAAGTGCTGATCACCGTCGCCTATCTACGACGGGTCTGCCCCTAGAAAGTCCTGGTCGAACTGCTGGAAATCAACCCGAACACCATCGGTCAGATGATCAAGGAAACCCGAACCTTGCTCAACGAACAGCAGATCGCCATATCCCAGATCTCCCGCTACTTCTCCGACGTCCAAGAACTGCGGCGATGGCTCAAAATGACACTACCGCAGCACAACTCGAAGCATCACAGACGCTATCCGACCCCGAATTGACCGGCATGTCCCGCGAGGACCTCCAAGCCCTGATCGATGGGATCTCGTCGCCCTACCACGCAGCGATCCAACGCCGCCGCCATCATCAACGCGGCGGCGACCGCCGTCCTGGTCACCCGCGGCGGCATGTTCCGCCAAAAGATCACCGACGCCGACCGGATCCTGACCACCGTGCTGGCAAGGCGAGAACTATGCGACCAGCACACCCTCGCCGAGTTGTTCGGCGTCAGCCGCGGCACCATCCGCAACGCCATCGACGACGTCGCGCCGTTGCTCGAACACGACGGCTTCGTCACCACCCATCGAAACGCCAATTCGCCACGGCGGCAGAGATCTTCACTCATATCGCCCCGGACGAGGACCACGTATCGCCAAGTTGAATCGTTACAACTCC
>NZ_JASITE010000040.1 GCF_030767025.1 Nocardia sp. CC227C
GCACCGTCGGCTGCGCGGCGTTCGAGCACGGTGAGCTGCGCGGCGCTCGAGCACCTCCGTGGCCGGAACTACAGGCGCTGCCAGAGGGCCGGGGTGTTCGGCGGGGTCCAGTTGGGGTCGTGGACGGTGTGGGCTTGGCGGCAGCTGTAGCGGACTCCGTTGTAGGACACCACATCACCTATGTGGTAGGTGGCACCCTGTTGCCAGGGCTCGGCGGTGGGCCGATCGGTGGTGGGGTGCTGATGCGGCGGAGTGGTCGTGGTGGGTGGGCGCGGCGTCGTAGTCGTCGGGGTCGTAGTGGGGGTCGGTGTCGTGGTGGGGGTCGGTGTCGTGGTGGGCGTGGGATGCGTTGGGCTGGTGGGGGATCCGCCGCCGCTGATATCCAGGTCGATGCAGGAGTAGAACGCATTCGCGGTGTCCCCGATATTCCAGATGGCGAGCAGCCGCTGCCGGCCGGTGAAATCCCCCAGATCGACGCTGTGCGAGAAGGTCTGCGGCGGCAGCTCGTTGCCGCCGTCCACGAATCCGACCCGGGTGTCGCCGATGTAGTACTCCCAGTTGGCTGTTCGGTGCTGAGCCGTGACCTTCCAGGTGAAGGACACCGTCCGCCCGACCGCGTGCACCCGCCAGCCCTTGTCGTCGTCGTCCAACTCCGCGAAGCGGCCGACACCGCCGCTGCAACCGCGTAAGCCCTTCGGGCCCTCCACACTTTGCGGCTCGTACCTGATATCCCCGCAGTCGACGGCCCCCTGGGCGCACTGTGCCTGCCTGCTGGCCGGGGACGACACATACCCGTGGGCGTGGGCGACGCCGGCGGGCATGACCGCGACGATTATCGGCGTGATTCCGGCGAGAACCCCGACCGTGGACAGCACTCTGCTACGTACCACCTGAATCTCCTTGTGAGACAAGAGGGCAGCGGAGGCCGGCATGCTGTCCTGCAACGGATCTGTGATGTGATCCAGACCACTTTGAAGCAAAAGCGTGCTCTAAAAGGTAAGTTCTGGCAACCCTTCGGTCAAGGGCATGTCCCAGTTCAGCCATGAAGGTTTGCCGGCCAGCAAACATTTCGAACGAGAAGAGCCCGGATCTCAAGGGATCCGGGCTCATTCACGAGCGGTGATCAGCTCTTGCGGCCGGGGGCCTTCGCATTGGACTTGAAGCCCAGGCCGCCCGGCTTGGCGGTCGGCGGCTTCGCGGCGCCATTGCCGCCGGAACCGCTCTCGGCGGCCTTCGGCTCCGTGGACGCGGCGGCCGGAGCGTCGGCTTCCGCCGGAGCCTCCGGAGCCGAATCAGCCGGAGCCGCGGACGCTTCGGCGGCCGGAGCCTTGGCACCCGGAGCCTTGGCACCCGGAGCCTTGGCACCCGGAGCCTTCGGTCCGGGCCGCTTCAGGCCGGACTTCATAGCCAGACCCTTGGGTGCGATGGAGGGCTTGGCCTCCGTCGGAGCCGCCGGGGCGGCCGTGCTCGCCGACTCCGCCTGGGCGGGCTCCGCCGAAGCGGAATCGGCGGGTGCGGCAGTGTCTTCCGAGGGGGTGGGCTTGCCGGGAGCCTTGGGTCCGGGGCGCTTCAGCCCGGACTTCATCGCCAAGCCCTTGGCTGCGACGGTCGGCTTGACCTCTCCACCCGCGGGCGCGGCCGTCTCGGCGTCCGCGGCCGGTTCCGGCGCGGCGGCTTCGGCGGCGGGCTTGGCGCCCGGTGCCTTGGCTGCGCCCTTCATGGCCAGACCCTTGCCGCCCGGTGCCTTGAGCCCGCCCTTCATGGCGAGCCCGCCCGGCTTGGCGGCCGGGGTGGAAGCTTCCGCGGCGGGGGCGGCTTCGGCGGTCTCGGCGGATTCGGCCGGGGTGGCCTTCGCGCCGGGAGCCTTCAGTCCGCCCTTCATCTGGAGGCCCTTGCCCGGTGCCTTGGCCGGCCCCTTCATGGCCAGGCCCTTGGCGGGTGCGGCGGGGGCTTCGGAAGCCTCGGCGGGAGCGGCGCTTTCGGCCGGGGTGGCTTT
>NZ_JASITE010000041.1 GCF_030767025.1 Nocardia sp. CC227C
GGGTCCACCAGGGTGGAGGTGTCGCCGAGTTCGCGGCCCTCGGCGACGTCGCGCAGCAGGCGGCGCATGATCTTGCCGGAGCGGGTCTTGGGCAGTTCGGGCACGACGTGGATCTCGCGGGGTTTGGCGATGGGGGAGATCTCGCGGGAGACGGTGGTTGTGAGTTCGGTGATGAGGTCTGCGCCGGTGTCGGTGGCTTCGGCGGTGAGGATGACGAAGGCGACGATGCCTTGGCCGGTGGTGGCGTCGGAGGCCCCGACGACGGCGGCTTCGGCGACATCGGCGTGGGCGACGAGGGCGGATTCGACCTCGGCGGTGGAGATGCGGTGGCCGGAGACGTTCATGACGTCGTCGACGCGGCCCAGGACCCACAGGTCGCCGTCGGTGTCGAGTTTCGCGCCGTCCCCGGCGAAGTACCAGCCCTGGTCGCGGTAGCGGGCCCAGTAGGTGTCGCGGTAGCGCTCGTCGTCGCCCCAGATGCCGCGCAGCATGGACGGCCAGGGTTGGTCGAGGACCAGGTAGCCGTTGGCTTCGGTGTCGCCGAGTTGGACGGGTTTGCCGTCCTCGTCGACGACTGTGGCCGAGATGCCGGGCAGGGGTCGCATGGCCGCGCCGGGTTTGGTGGTGGTGACGCCGGGCAGCGGGGAGATCATGATGGCGCCGGTTTCGGTCTGCCACCAGGTGTCGACGATGGGGGTGGTGTTGCCGCCGATGACCTCGCGGTACCAGCGCCAGGCTTCGGGGTTGATGGGTTCGCCGACCGAGCCGAGCAGTCGCAGGGAGCTCAGGTTGTGGGCGTCGGGGATGTCGCGGCCCCACTTCATGAAGGTGCGCACCAGGGTGGGGGCGGTGTAGTAGATGGAGACGCCGTACTTCTCGACGATCTGCCAGTGGCGGTGCTCGTCGGGGAAGTTCGGGGTGCCCTCGTAGACGACCTGGGTGGCGCGGTTGGACAGCGGTCCGTAGACGATGTAGGAGTGTCCGGTGACCCAGCCGATGTCGGCGGTGCACCAGTACACGTCCTGGCCGGGTTTGTGGTCGAAGACGTAGTGGTGGGTGTAGGAGGCTTGGGTGAGGTAGCCGCCGCTGGTGTGCAGGATGCCCTTGGGTTTTCCGGTGGTGCCGGAGGTGTAGAGGATGAACAGGGGGTGTTCGGCGTCGAAGGGCTGCGCTTCGTGTTCGGGGGAGGCGTGGGTGACGGTGTCGTGCCACCACAGGTCGCGGTCCGCGGTCCAGGGGACGTCGATGCCGGTGCGGCGGACGACGAGGACGTGTTCGACGCTGGCCGCGCCGCCGTCGGCGGCGAGGGCTTCGTCCACGGCGGCCTTGAGGGGGGCGGCGGTGCCGCGTCGCCACTGGCCGTCGGTGGTGATCACCAGTTTGGCGGCGGCGTCGTCGACGCGGGAACGCAGGGCGGTGGGGGAGAAGCCCGCGAACACCACCGAGTGGGTCAGTCCCAGGCGGGCGCAGGCCAGCATGGACACGATGGCCTCGGGCACCATCGGCATGTAGATGGCCACCCGGTCCCCGGCCCGCAGTCCGAGTTCGGTCAGATAGTTGGCCGCGCGTGACACCTCCGCCAGCAGCTGGGCGTAGGTGATGTCGCGGGAGTCGCCGGGCTCGCCCTCCCAGTGGATGGCGACCTGCTCCCCGTGTCCGGTGTGCACGTGCCGGTCCACGCAGTTGTAGGCGACGTTCAGCGTGCCATCGACGAACCACTTCGCGAACGGCGCG
>NZ_JASITE010000042.1 GCF_030767025.1 Nocardia sp. CC227C
GGCTCAGTAGCGGTAGTGTTCGGGTTTGAACGGGCCCTCCACGTCCACGCCGATGTATTCGGCCTGGTCCTTGGTGAGCTTGGTCAGGGTGCCGCCGAGCGCCTCGACATGGATCTTGGCGACCTTCTCGTCGAGCACCTTGGGCAGACGGTAGACCTCGTTGTCGTACTCCTGCGGCTTGGTCCACAGCTCGATCTGCGCGATGACCTGGTTGGAGAAGCTGTTCGACATGACGAACGAGGGATGGCCGGTGGCATTGCCCAGGTTGAGCAGACGCCCCTCGGACAACACGATGATCGACTTGCCCGACTCCGGGAACGTCCACAGATCGACCTGCGGCTTGATATTGAGCCGGGCCGCGCCGGAACGCTCCAGAGCGGCCATATCGATCTCGTTGTCGAAATGACCGATATTGCCCAGGATGGCCTGATCCTTCATCGCCTTCATGTGGTCGAGCAGGATGATGTCCTTGTTGCCCGTGGAGGTGATGACGATATCGGCCTCGCCGATGGCCCGCTCCACGGTGACCACGTCGAAACCGTCCATCAGCGCCTGCAACGCGTTGATCGGGTCGATCTCGGTGACCTGCACCCGCGCGCCCTGACCCGCGAGCGACTCCGCGCAGCCCTTGCCGACATCGCCGTACCCGCAGATCAGCACCTTCTTACCGCCGATGAGCACATCGGTGCCGCGGTTGATGCCATCGATGAGGGAATGCCGGGTGCCGTACTTGTTGTCGAACTTGGACTTGGTGACCGAGTCGTTGACATTGATCGCCGGGAACGCCAACTCACCCGCGGCGGCGAACTGGTACAGCCGCAGCACACCGGTGGTGGTCTCCTCGGTGACCCCGCGCACCGACTCGGCGATGGCGGTCCACTTGCCCTTGTCGGTCTCGAACCGCTCCCGCAGCAGGTTCAAAAACACCGTGTACTCCGCGGAATGGTCCTCCTCGGCCGGCGGGACGACCCCGGCCTTCTCGAACTGCGCCCCACGCAGCACCAGCATGGTCGCGTCACCGCCGTCGTCGAGGATCATGTTGGCGGGCTCGTCGGGCCAGGTGAGCATCTGCTCGGCGGCCCACCAGTACTCCTGCAAGGTCTCGCCCTTCCAGGCGAAGACCGGGGTGCCCTTGGGCTCGTCCACGCTGCCGTGCGGGCCGACCACCACCGCCGCGGCGGCGTGGTCCTGGGTGGAGAAGATATTGCACGACGCCCAACGCACCCGCGCACCCAGATCGACCAGGGTCTCGATCAGCACCGCGGTCTGCACGGTCATGTGCAGCGAACCGGAGATCCGCGCACCCCGCAACGGCTGCACATCGGCGTACTCGCGACGCAACGCCATCAGGCCCGGCATCTCGTGCTCGGCCAGGCGGATCTCCTTGCGGCCGAACTCGGCCAGTGACAGGTCCGCCACCTTGTAATCGATCCCATTGCGGACATCGGCGGTCATCATGCTGGACAC
>NZ_JASITE010000043.1 GCF_030767025.1 Nocardia sp. CC227C
TGAATCCCCCCAGGTTTGATGCCGCTCTCCTTTGAGTCAGGAAGGATGAGCAGCATGCCCCAGAAGATCGATCCGGAGATCAGGGCCCGTGCGGTGCGCCTGGTGAACGAGCACCGAAACGAGTACCCGTCGTTGACCCTCGCGGTCGAGGCGGTGGCGCGACAGGTCGGGGTGAGCAAGGAAAGCGTGCGTCGCTGGCTGCGCCAGGCGCAGATCGACGACGGTCAGCGAGAGGGTGTGACCACCGAGGAATCGGAGGAGCTGAAGCGGCTGCGGGCTGAAAATAGAAGGCTGCGTGAGGATGTCGCGATCCTGAAAGCGGCAGCGACTTTCTTCGCGGGGGAGCTCGACCCCCGCGGCCGTTGATCGAGGGTTTCATCGACGCCATGCGAGAACAGGGGCATACGGTCGAGTCGATCTGCAGAGTGCTGACAGCACAGGGCTGCACGATCGCCGCACGCACCTACCGGTCCTGGAAACAGGCCGCTCCCGCCGCACGCACCGTCAGCGATGCCCACGCCGTGGACGCGGTCCGCGAGGCCGCCTACGCCACCGGCGCCGACGGGCGCCGCATACGGACCCCCGAAGGGCTTTACGGGCGCGCGAAGATGCTGTCGTATCTGCGAAGAACCAGCATGCCCGAGGTGACGCCCGGCGCGGTGGACCGTGCGATGCGTGCGCTCGGGTTGTCCGGAGTGCGGCGCGGCAAGGCGGTGCGCACCACCGTGCCCGGTCGCGACGGCCGCCGTGCCGGTGATCTTCTGGATAGGAATTTTACTGCGCCGCAACCGAATCGGGTGTGGGTGACCGATTTCACGCATGTGCGGACGTGGGCGGGGATGGTGTATGTGGCGTTCATCGTCGACGTGTTCTCGCAAAAGATCGTGGCCTGGCACGCGGCCACCTCGAAGGTGACCGACCTGGTCATGACCCCGCTGCGGATCGCGTTGTGGCAACGCGACCGCGAAGGCCGCCCGGTCACTCCGGGCGAGTTGATTCATCACAGCGATGCCGGGTCGCAGTACACGTCCATAAAACTCACTGAAAGGCTTGCACTGGAACGAATTTCGCCATCGATAGGCAGTGTTGCCGATGCCTATGACAACGCGTTGATGGAAACGATCAACGGGCTCTACAAGACCGAATGCATCCGCACCGAGGTCTTCCACGACGGCCCGTACAAGACCCTCGCCGACGTCGAGTACGCCACCGCCGGCTGGGTCGACTGGTGGAACAACCGACGCCTGCACGGCAGCCTCGGAATGATCCCACCGGCCGAGTTCGAGGACAACCACTACGCTGCTCTCAACCGAGAGCCGCAACCCGTATAGGAGCGGCAGAAAACCTCGGGGGATTCAG
>NZ_JASITE010000044.1 GCF_030767025.1 Nocardia sp. CC227C
GGCCCGGCTGGTATCTATGCGGCCGACGCGCTGATGAAATCCGATGCCCCCGCCGGGTTCGACGGGGTGAGCATCGATCTCTACGAGCGCATGCCCGCCCCCTTCGGCCTGATCCGCTACGGCGTCGCCCCCGACCACCCCCGCATCAAGGGCATCATCACCGCCCTGCACAAGGTCCTCGACAAGCCCCAGGTCCGCCTGCTGGGCAATATCGACTACGGCATCGACATCACCCTCGAAGACCTCCGCGGCTTCTACGACGCGGTCATCTTCTCCACCGGCGCCAACGCCGACCGCGCCCTCGACATCCCCGGCATCGACCTCGACGGCTCCTACGGCGCCGCGGACTTCGTCTCCTGGTACGACGGCCACCCCGACGTACCCCGCACCTGGCCCCTGCACGCGCGCAAGGTCGCCGTGCTCGGGGTCGGCAACGTCGCCCTCGACGTCGCCCGCGTGCTGGCCAAGACCGGCGACGAACTACTGCCGACCGAGATCCCGCCCAACGTCTACGAGGGCCTGCGGGCCAACCAGGCCCTCGAGGTCCACGTCTTCGGCCGCCGCGGCCCCGCCCAGGCCAAGTTCACCCCCCTGGAACTGCGCGAGCTCGACCACTCCCCGACCATCGAGGTCATCGTCGATCCCGCCGACATCGACTACGACGAGGGCTCCGAGGCCGCACGCCGGCATTCCAAGCAGGTCGACATGATCTGCAACACCCTCGAGCAGTGGGCCATCCGCGATGTCGGTGACCGCCCGCACAAACTGTTCCTGCACTTCTTCGAATCCCCCGCCGAGATCCTCGGTGAGGACGGCAAGGTCGTGGGGTTGCGCACCGAACGCACCCAGCTCGACGGCACCGGCAACTGCAAGGGCACCGGCGAGTACACCGACTGGGACATCCAGGCGGTGTACCGGGCGGTGGGGTATCTGTCGCAGAACATCCCCGCGCTGCCCTTCGACGACCAGGCCGGGACCGTGCCCAACGAGGCCGGGCGCGTGCTCGTCGACGAGGACGCCGACGGCGCGGCCCGCTACCTGCCCCAAACCTATGTCACCGGCTGGATCAAACGCGGCCCGGTCGGACTCATCGGCCACACCAAGGGCGACGCCAACGAAACCATCGCCTGCCTGCTCGACGACGCCGCGACCTTCACCCCGGCCGCGAACCCCGACCCCGAGGCCGTGACCGCGTTCCTCGACGGCAAGGGCATCCCGTTCACCACCTGGGCCGGCTGGTACCGCCTCGACGCCCACGAACGCGCCCTCGGCGAGCCCGAAGGCCGCGAACGCGTCAAGGTCGTCGAACGCGAGGACATGCTGCGCGCCAGCG
>NZ_JASITE010000045.1 GCF_030767025.1 Nocardia sp. CC227C
CGCGCCCGGTGCTTTCAGGCCGCCCTTCATGGCCAGGCCCTTGCCGCCGGGCGCCTTCGCACCACCCTTCATCCCCAACCCGCCACCGGCGGGCTCGGCCGCGGGAGCAGCCGCCGCCGGGGCGGCAGCCTCGACCGGCTCGGGCTCGGCGACCGGCTCCGGCGCGGGCGCCTGCTTCGGCTCCTGCACCACCCTCAGATTCTCCGACAGCGTCGCGGGCTCGACCCGATCGATGGCCTGCAGCATCAACTGCGCCACATCCACCACCTCGACACCCTGCCCGACCTCGCCACCATCCTTGCGCGCGGTCACACCATCGGTCAGCATCACCCGACAGAACGGGCACCCCGTCGCGATCATCGACGGCTCGTTCCCACCCTGCAACGTATCCAGGGCCTCGTCCACCCGATCGACATTGATCCGCTTACCGAGCTGCTCCTCCATCCACATCCGCGCACCACCGGCACCACAACACATCGACCGCTCCCCGTGGCGCGGCATCTCCACCAACGACGAACCCGACGCCTCCATCAACTCACGCGGCGCGTTGTAGATCTTGTTGTGCCGACCCAGATAACACGGATCGTGATAGGTCACGTTCTGCGCCACCGGCGACACCGGGATCAACTGCTTGCCCCGCACCAACCGGTTCAGCAACTGCGTGTGATGCACCACCTCGTAGCTGCCACCCACCTGCGGGTACTCGTTGTTGAGCGCGTTGAAACAGTGCGCACAGGTCACCACGATCTTCTTGCGGGCCTGCTCCACACCCTCGAACACCGAGTTCAACACCTCGATGTTCTGCATCGCCAGCTGCTGGAACAAGAACTCGTTACCCGCGCGGCGCGCCGAGTCGCCGGTGCAGGTCTCCTCCTGACCCAGCACCATGAACTTCACCCCCGCCGTGGCCAGCAGCTCGGCGACGGCCTTGGTGGTCTTCTTGGCGCGGTCCTCATACGCGCCCGCACACCCCACCCAGAACAGGTACTCGTACCCGTCGAAAGACTCGGCATCCTTCCCGAAGACCGGGATGTCGAAGTCCATCTCGTTGATCCAGTTGAGCCGGTCCTTGGCGTTCTGGCCCCACGGATTGCCCTTGTTCTCCAGATTCTTGAACAACCCCGCCAGCTCGGAGGGGAACTCCGATTCGATGAGCACCTGGTAGCGGCGCATATCGATGATGTGATCCACATGCTCGATATCGACCGGGCACTGCTCCACACACGCACCACAGGTCGTACACGACCACAGCACCTCGGGGTCGATGATGCCG
>NZ_JASITE010000046.1 GCF_030767025.1 Nocardia sp. CC227C
ACTTCGAGTTTCTTGCCGGTGCGGGTGTGGGGGATGGCGGGGGCGGCGATGATCTCGTCGGGTATGTGTCGGGGGGAGAGGTGTTCGCGTATGGCGGTGTTGATGCGGTGTTCGAGGTCGTCGTCGAGGTCGGTGCCGTGGGTGAGGACGACGAACAGGGGCATCCAGTAGCCGCCGTCGGGTTGTTCGATGCCCAGGACGAGGGATTCGGTGATCTCGGGGAGGGCTTCGACGGCTTGGTAGATGTCGGCGGAGCCCATGCGGATGCCGTGGCGGTTGAGGGTGGAGTCGGAGCGGCCGTGGACGATGGTGCTGCCGTGGTCGGTGATGGTGATCCAGTCGCCGTGGCGCCAGATGCCGGGGTAGGTGGTGAAGTAGGCGTCGTGGTAGCGCGAGCCGTCGGGGTCGTTCCAGAACCGGACGGGCATCGAGGGCATGGGTGCGGTGATGACGAGTTCGCCGACCTCGCCGTGGACGGGGTGGCCGTGGTCGTCGTAGGCGGCGACGGCGGCGCCGAGGTAGGGCACCGATAGTTCGCCGGGCCAGACCGGGACAGTGGGTACGCCGCCGAGGAAGGCGGAGACGACGTCGGTGCCGCCGCTGATGGAGGTGACGGGGATGTGGTCGCCGAGGTGGTCGCGTAGCCACAGTGCGGAGGACGGTGGTAGGGCCGAGCCGGTGATGCCGATGCTGCGCAGGGTGGTCAGGTCGTGGTCGCGCCCGGGGTGGGTGTCGGCTTTGGCGCAGGCCAGGATGTAGCCGGGGCTGGTGCCGAGCACGGTGGTGGCGGTGGTGGCGGCGAGGTGGAACAGGGTGTCGGTGCCCGGGTGGGTGGGGCTGCCGTCGTAGCAGACGATGGTGGCGCCGACGAGGAGTCCGGCGATCTGGAAGTTCCACATCATCCAGGAGGGGCTGGTGTACCAGAAGAAGGTGTCGGTGGGGCCGATGTCGGTGTGCAGGGCGATGGCTTTGAGGTGTTCGAGCAGCACGCCGCCGTGGCCGTGGACGATGCCTTTGGGTTTGCCGGTGGTGCCCGAGGAGTACAGCACCCACAGGGGGTGATCGAAAGCCACCGACTCGGTGACGAATTC
>NZ_JASITE010000047.1 GCF_030767025.1 Nocardia sp. CC227C
GCGACGAACGTGTACGGACCCTGGTCCAAAGGACGGGTACGGAACGCTTCGACCTGGGCGTCGAGATCACGGGCCATGATCGACACCTGGGACTTCGACAGCGCGGTGATACCCAGGGATTCGACCAGTTTCTCCATCCGGCGGGTGGAGACGCCGAGCAGGTAGCAGGTCGCGACCACGCTGGTCAGCGCGCGTTCGGCGCGTTTGCGGCGTTCGAGGAGCCAGTCCGGGAAATACGACCCGGACCGGAGTTTGGGAATGGCGAGGTCGATCGTGCCGACGCGGGTGTCGAAGTCGCGGTGGCGGTAGCCGTTGCGGTGGTTGACGCGGTCGTTGCTGCGTTCGCCGTAGCCGGCACCGCACGCGGCGTCGGCGTCGGCGCCCATCAGGGTCTGGACGAACGTCGAGAGCAGGTTGCGCAGCAGGTCGGGGCTGGCAGCTGCCAATTGGTCACCCAACAGCTGGCTCGGGTCGATACGCTGAATATCGGTCATCGCGTGGACTTCTTCCTTCAAGTGACTTGGTAGGTCTGTTGAAGGATCACGCGGTGACCACCCTCATGTCCGGGATTCGACACTCACCGGATTGATCGGCGAGCTGCTACACCACTCTGACGGACGCAACC
>NZ_JASITE010000048.1 GCF_030767025.1 Nocardia sp. CC227C
ACGCGGTCGCCGAAGAGTCGAAGGTCGAGGCCGAGCAGCAGCTCGCGCGGGCGGCCACCGAGATGCCGCCGGAGTATGTGGGCAAGGTCGGACAGGTGCTGTTGACCTGCCTGGACCCTGATGGGGTGCTCACCAGCGACGACGACCGTGCTCGACGCCGGGAACTGCTGTTGGGTAAGCAGCGTGTCGATGGCATGAGCGAGATCCGGGGTGTGCTCGACCCGCAGCTGCGGGCGTTGTTGGATGTGGTGCTGGCCAAGTGGGCACGCCCGGGGATGTGCAATCCCGAAGACCCCGACAGTCCCCGTATGGGACCCGGCACGATCGACCAAGACACCGTCGAAGCGGCGGCGGGGCGGGATCGGCGCAGTGCGGGGCAGCGTAATCATGACGCGGTCAAGGCGTTTCTCGCCGCTGGGGGTGGTCCGGAGAACCTGGGTAGTCATCGGGGTGTGCCGGTGTCGGTGGTCCTGACGTTGAGCCTGGCGGAGTTGCAGTCGGGGTCGGGGTACGCCCGCACCGGGTCG
Source organism: Nocardia sp. CC227C (assembly GCF_030767025.1). Taxonomy (GTDB): domain Bacteria; phylum Actinomycetota; class Actinomycetes; order Mycobacteriales; family Mycobacteriaceae; genus Nocardia. Next base: position 528 of record NZ_JASITE010000048.1, read on the forward strand.
GGGTCGGTGATGTCGATCCCGGATGC
>NZ_JASITE010000049.1 GCF_030767025.1 Nocardia sp. CC227C
TGCCCGAAGTCGTCCTGGCCGTGGGTCCGCACCCTGCTGCATTCGGTGTTCGACCAAGCCGACGCTGAATCGGTTGCCGCCCAATACGATCGGATGCTCGACGCGCTCGCCGAGAAGCTGCCGAAGGTCGCCGATCACCTCGACGCCGCCCGCGCGGACCTGCTCGCGTTCACCGGCTTCCCGAAGCAGATCTGGCGTCAGATCTGGAGCAACAATCCCCAAGAGCGGTTGAACAAGGAGATCCGCCGCCGCACCGATGTCGTCGGCATCTTTCCCGACCGGAACTCGATCATCCGCCTGGTCGGAGCCGTGCTGGCCGAACAGCACGACGAATGGATCGAAGGCCGCCGCTATCTCGGCCTCGACGTCCTGACCCGCTCCCGCGGGCTCACCACCACAGACGAACAGGAGGACACCGCGCCCACAGAACTCACCGCCTGACCGCCATTCGGATCACGCGGTGACCA
>NZ_JASITE010000050.1 GCF_030767025.1 Nocardia sp. CC227C
TCGGGATACGCTCCATCACCCGCATGATCACCCGCGCGTGCTCGGGCGACACCGCGCCCTCGGCCTGCAAGGCGGCGGTGGTCGGCAACAACGCTGGGCCTTCCACCCCACAGAAGGAGCGGGGCCGCAACGGCACCGACGCGCGTACCCGCGCCCCGGCCTCGGCCGCCGACAGGCGCAGCACATCGATCAAAAACCCACGCACGCCCTTCGCGCCCGCGCGTTCCCACAGATGCCTGCCCTCCACCTCGGCGATCATCCGATGCGACAACGCCGCCATCCGACACCGCACCGACTCCACCTCCCGCATCACATCCACGAGAGCCGAATCCGACAGTCCGGTGAGATCGGTCGCGAGCAGGGTGTCCATCGCCGCCGACAAACCGGCCGCGGTATCACCGCCTCGCGT
>NZ_JASITE010000051.1 GCF_030767025.1 Nocardia sp. CC227C
CGCCGAGGCGGCGGCCGCGCAGGCCACCAGCCTGCGGATGGTCTTCGCGTCCGGTGAGGCGCTCGCGCCCAAGCCCGCGCACCGTTTGCGCGAGCTGACCGGTGCGGAGTTGCACAACCTGTACGGCCCCACCGAGGCCGCGGTCGACGTCACCTACCACCGGGTCACCGCCGCCGACACCGAGACGGTGGCCATCGGCCGCCCGGTGTTCAACACTCGGGTGTACGTGTTGGATTCGCGGTTGCGGCCGGTTCCGGTGGGTGTTGCGGGTGAGTTGTATCTGGCGGGTGATCAGCTCGCGACCGCGTATGTGGCGCGTGCTGATT
>NZ_JASITE010000052.1 GCF_030767025.1 Nocardia sp. CC227C
GGCCGAACCCGCCGCCGCGCGCGCCACCAGCCTGACCCAGGTGTTCGCCTCCGGTGAGGCGCTGCCGGGTCCGACGGCGCAGCGGCTGCGCGCCCTGACCGGTGCGCGCCTGCACAACCTGTACGGCCCGACCGAGGCCGCGGTCGACGTGACCTACCACGAGGTCACCGATGCCGACGTGCAGACCGTGCCGATCGGCGCGCCGGTGTTCAACACTCAGGTGTACGTGTTGGATTCGCGGTTGCGGCCGGTTCCGGTGGGTGTTGCGGGTGAGTTGTATCTGGCGGGTGATCAGCTCGCGACCGCGTATGTGGCGCGTGCTGATC